>NZ_CP116939.1:0-2904220 GCF_050219315.1 Megasphaera sueciensis | reverse complement strand
ATGTAGGTTTGTCAAACATATGTTACACAGTAGCAAGAAAAGAACGAAGGACTTCGTTAGGAGATTTCCAAGCCAGAGGACGCATAGGAAAATTATTGTATTCTCTACTACGTACTGCTAACTGTTTTTTGAAATCTGCAAAAGAATAAAAACGATGCTCCGCATAGAAGTACTCGTTGTCTTTTCGATGAGAGCGCTCTACCTTTCCGTTATGCCGCGGCGTATACGGCCGTATTTTTTGATGGATAATGTGATAGGCTGCCAATTGTCGTTCAAACAGCGTGAGTTCCGCTGTCTTACTTCGACCAAATCGGTTGGTGAATTCAAAGCCATTGTCGGTTTGGATTTTACAAATGGGAAACGAGAATCTTCGTACCAAGTGTTGGAGAAATATCGTGGAAGAATAGGTGCTCTGTTCTTGGAATGCTTCCAAATACCGAACGCGCGTACATTCATCGATAGCCGTGTATTGGTACATTCTTTCACCCAGCGCATGTGCCTGCCCCACGATGCAAGCAGAAGGAACTACTTTGACATCTACCTGCACTTTTTCTCCAGGGAACAGTGCTTGTTGATAGGGCTTGGGGATGTACTTTGGGTTCGGTACGGATTCCCGTGTGAGTCCGATACGCTTTAAACAGCGATATAGGCCCGTGATGGATCGTGTATATCCCCGTTTTCTTAGCTTGATCCAAAACACGACCAGCCCGGCATGCGGATTTCGTCGTCGCATATTCTGAATAAACGTTATCTCTTGAGACGTGTGCTGATTGGGATGATGGTGAGGGCGTCTGGATCGGGGCTGTAACGATGCCGGGGTCCCATCATAGCGCCATTGCAAGCGATAGATAAACTGGCGATTCGTACGATATTTTATAGCAGCAATAGTCACACCATATTTTCTGGCGTAAGAAAGAATAGATAGACGATACTTTACATCTTGTGTTATGCTGTTCATGAGAGAGCACCCTTTCTGTTGTGGTTTGGTATAGACAACTTAAGCATAACACAAAATGGTGCTCTCTCTTTTCTGTTTTTGTAACATATCTATGGTAAACCTACAAATAGTATTGCAGAACAAAAGCAGACCGTATATAAATTTCATATTTATATCTTCTTCCGATTGTTATCAAAATATGATATGTCCCATCTATGATTCAAATATAATATGCTATATAATTAATATATAGCATATATTTGATAACCCATATGCTATTTCTGAAAATATCATCAATTGCAATTGATTAAACAATAATTGATGATATTTCTGTTACCCAGTGGACTGCCGGCATTTTTCATACAAACGGTCCGCATAAGCGGCTGCAGCAAATTTAAAGAGATGTGCCAACCTGTATAAAAGAAAATAAACTGTTGCTATCGCCCATGAAGTATACACTCTATTAAAAAAACAGGTACACTTTTCAATAAAAATCTCTGCCTTGTTTGATTTTCATACAGAAAAGAGGTATTGATATGAATAAATTTGATTCTGACATTAAACACACATTGGCAAATAAAGAATCTCAGACAATGCATCCCGGAAAAATAATTAAAGCCTATATTGAATCTGTTGAAATGACTACCGAAACATTATCTAAAACGCTTGGCATCCCTACAGAAAATCTTAAAAGTATAATAACCGGAGACACGGATTGTCCATTTGATATTATCTCAAAATTAGCTAAAATAACAAAAATTCCGTTGGACAAATGGCTGGAATTCAAGAATCATGAAGAAGCGAAAGATAAACAAAGCAAATAACGTCACAACCGCCATATTTCATAATACTTTTAAAACTACATAAATTTCTTATTTTCGGGTATCAATACTGCATGATATATTTATAAAGTAAACACGATTTTCTTTAATCAGGAAGATCCGTCATATTCTAGCATGAACGGATTTTTTTCTTTGACGTAATATTATTATTATCCTGCAACGTTTCTCTCTATCATTGTTCGGTACCTTCATATATAGAACATTTATAACACATTCATGTTTTACCTAATAAACAAAACACAGTATCGTATATATTTTTATATAAACTGCTTTTATGTTTATATTTGTTGTGATAAAATATAAATATGGACACTTCATCGTCCATCACACCTTGAGCCGTTGGTCCTTCACCTGCCAACGGCTTTTTATATTTCACCAATTCTCATGGCGAATAAATCCATAATACCATATAGTAAAAAATAAATGGATTGTACTTACACCTTACCCCGGGTATATCAAAAAATTATCTTTCTCATTGATATATTATTTGTTTACATAGACAAATATCATGCCACAGTTAGGCGGAAAACACATACACTATTCCGCACAAAAAAAACGCCACTAACAAAATCGCATAGCGGCGCGGTTATCATGTATTATTCATCTTCTTCAGGTATGTCACCATTATGGTATACATCCTGTACATCATCAAGATCAT
Organism: Megasphaera sueciensis; assembly: GCF_050219315.1. Classification (NCBI taxonomy): domain Bacteria; kingdom Bacillati; phylum Bacillota; class Negativicutes; order Veillonellales; family Veillonellaceae; genus Megasphaera; species Megasphaera sueciensis. The sequence continues at coordinate 2,901,783 of NZ_CP116939.1, read as the reverse complement.
CTAATGCATCTACAAGATTCTCCAGCTTGCGGCCATCTTCCATGCCAAGAGAAATCGTATTATCCGGAACCATCGTGATTTGAGCAACTTCCATAACGATGTTATTTTCCTCCAACACTTTTTCTACTGCATCAAAGGCTTCCGGTGCTGTAGTGATTTCGTATTCTTCATCCCCTGTTTTGACATCATCGGCTCCTGCGTCCAGAGCCATCATCATCAGCTCTTCTTCATCCGCTGAATCTTTAGCCACAACAAAGACGCCTTTATTCTTAAACATCCAAGCAACACAGCCGGTTTCTCCCAAGTTACCGCCATGCTTAGAAAATACATGGCGCACTTCTGCAGCTGCACGATTGCGGTTATCCGTAAGAACGCTCACCGTAACGGCAACACCTGCTGGCCCGTACCCTTCATATACGATTTCTTCGTAATTTTGCCCGTCAGCAGCACCCGCGCCTTTCTGGATAGCGCGCTTGATATTTTCTTTAGGAATGTTGTTTTCTTTTGCTTTCTGCAATGCCAGTTTCAGCCGCATATTACCAACGGGATCAGCTCCGCCCATACGAACCGCAATGGTAATTTCACGGCTGATTTTTGTAGTAATCTTGCCGCGAATAGCATCGTTCTTGCCTTTCTTACGTTTAATATTGGCCCATTTTGAATGTCCAGACATGAAAATGCCTCCCTTATTGATTCCACCAAGCTTCGCCTGCCAAACGGTCAAGAATAATAGCCGCTGCCGAACGTACGGATAGGTGGTTATACTCCCCAGAACCATAAATAGGTTCCAGGATGAAATCAAACTGCTCCATCGTTTCTTTCGTCATACCATAACCGGTCCCTAAAAGCAACAAGATCGGCACCGTTTCTGTTTCACGCTTATGCCGCAGTTCTTTATAGGAAATTGTATTGGCATACGTGCGCGCATCGGTCGTAACAATATACGGACGTTGTCCTTCCTGTTCCGTCACCGCATCAACAGCCGCTTCGATGGAAGGGCGGATGTCGACAATATCAAAAGCTTCCGTACGGTACGAATTATATTTCCGTCCCGCCGGACTGCGCCAGAAATCGATAATTTTATGCACCATATCGAGTTGTCCCTCGATATGATGGATAATAAAATATTTTTTTACGCCATACGTCGTAGCGGATCGCGATATGTCGTGAAGATCATAATTCGTGATAGCCGTAGCAATGACGTTAAAATTCTTATCATATATTGGATAATGCACCAACCCTATATATAAGGATGATTTCATCATTCCATCTCCCGTTTCAGCTGCGCTAATAGTTCCTTGTCAGATGGTGATAATGCGCAATTTTCCAACAAGTCGGGCCGTTTCGCAAGTGTTCTCTGCACGGATTGCCGATGCCGCCATGCATTGATTTTTGCATGATCGCCGTTGCACAGTACCTCAGGAACACGATAGCCGCGAAAAAATGCAGGTTTTGTATATTGTGGATATTCAAGCAGCGACGTATAAAAAGAATCTTCTGCCGCACTGCCCGCAGTAAGAACGCCTGGCAACATGCGGGCTACCGCATCGGTAACCGCCATAGCAGGAATCTCTCCTCCTGTCAGTACAAAATCCCCCACGGAAATAGTCTCATCAGCCAGATAATCTTCTACCCGGTGATCCACACCTTCATAATGTCCACAAAGTAAAATAAGCTGATCATAGGCTGCCAGTTCTCTGGCTTTCGCCTGATCAAAGGTCGAACCACTTGGTCCCATGAGAATAATACGTCTTTTATCCACACTCCGCCGCACTGCTTCTACCGCCCGGAACAGCGGTTCCGCCTTCATAAGCATTCCTCTGCCGCCGCCATACGGCGTATCATCCACCATATGATGTTTATCATACGTAAAACTGCGAGGATTTGTCACATCGAGATCCAAAATCCCAGCCTCACGGGCACGTTTAATAATGCTGTGATGGTAAAAAGCTTCGATAAATTCAGGAAATAAGGAAATTATATCGATTCTCATTATTCTACCCACTCCGGTGGATCTACCACCATTTTCTTCGTTTCCACATCAATGGATTTAACAACTTCATGAATTGCCGCCAGCAGCGTTTCTTTTCCTTCTGCATCGGTCACAACATATACGTCGTTACTCCCCGTTTTCAGGACATCCGTAACGGTTCCTAAATAATGATCATGCAAATCATACACCCCGATTCCTATGATATCAAACACATAGTACTGTCCTTTTTTAAGGGGTGTTAGATCTTCCCGCGGTATTTGCAGTTCCTTCTTCAAAAGAAGTTCTGCAGCATTGCGGTCATTGATACCGGCAAGTTTCATGAGCACCACGCGCTTGTGAAAGCTGGCATGCTCTATTTCATACTGTATCCCGTCAATATAAACACATTTCATGTGCAGAAATCGTTCGGGAAAGTCCGTATCAGGATAAATACGAACATCACCCCGCACGCCGTGCGGGGCAACTATTTGTCCAATCGTAATGAAATCAGCCATCTTACTTATTGACGGATGGCAATGATTTTGCCATCTTCCAGCAAGATTTCGGTACCAACCAACTTATCCAAATCGTCACCGACTTTTACCAAAACAGTCTGTTCGAGCTGTCCTTGATTGATTTCGGAGCCGATATCCAGCTTTTGTGCTTCTTCGTAGGCATGCTGAGCCTGTGCCTTCGTAGCATTGAGTCGCTGCCGCTGTTCTTCCAATTGAGCCCGCAGGGAAATAAGACCTTGCGCATCCATTTTAGCCTGATCAACCATCATGCGTTTTGCCTGAAATTCCAGGTTTTGCATTTCACGGTCAACATCAGTCAGATTCTGCTCGGAATTTTTGAGGATTTTAGCTTTGAGCGCTTCTGTAACCTTTGACTTAACGGCAACAGGGCAGCGCAATGTAATTTGATCCATGGCTCCTCCTATACAATATCTACTGATACTTTTTTATCAGCCTTCACTGCCGCAGCCTTTACAACCAGGCGTATTGCTTTTGCAATCTTTCCCTGCTTGCCAATAACTTTCCCCATATCTTCCGGGGCGACATGAAGCTCATACACTTCGAGGCCTTTCTTTTGATTCTTCGTAACTGTAACTGCTTCCGGGCGTTTCACCAACGCTTTTGCAATACATGCAATTAATTCTTCCATAGCAATCAGCCTCACTTACTTTTTAGACTCTTCAAACTTAGCCATAATACCGGCTTTCTTGAAAAGAGAACGAATCGTATCGGTCGGTTGTGCACCTTTGCCGAGCCATTCTACAGCAGTTTCGACATCGACATTCAAAGATTCTATGCCCTTAGCAGGATCATACTGACCTAAGGTAGCAACAGGACGACCATTATTGCGGGCATTGTGAGAATCAGCAACAACAACACGATAAACCGGATTCTTTTTAGCACCTAAACGAGCTAAACGAATTTTAATCATTACATTTCACCTCCTCAACGTAATATCCTCACTATCGAGGCCTACATATGGAACGGGAGACGCGGCATGAAGCTACGTTTTTTCCCTTGTTGTTTTTTAGCCATTTTCATCATTTTCTGCATTTCTGTAAACTGTTTGATGAGACGGTTTACATCTTGGACACGAGTACCGCTGCCTTTCGCTATACGGCGTTTGCGGCTGTCCTTTATAAGCATCTTCGGATTGGAACTGGATCGTTCTTTAGTTGTCATGGACTGTATAATGGCCTCTAAGTGTTTAAATTCCTTTCCATCCATATTGATTTTATCAATTTCTTTCTTATATTTTCCAATACCGGGAATGAGTCCTACTAAACTACTCATATTTCCCATCTTTTTAACCATGTTCAGCTGAGAAAGGAAGTCATCAAACGTAAAGCTGCCGCTCTTCATGGTTTTTTTCATTTCTTCCATGGATTCTTCATCAAAAGCAGCTTGTGCTTTTTCAATGATCGTCTCCACATCGCCCAAATCCAGTATACGAGAAGCATACCGGTCTGGGTGAAATTCTTCAAGACCATCCAGCTTTTCACTGACGCCAATAAATTTGATGGGTTTTCCGGTAACAGCTTTAATGGACAAGGCGGCACCGCCGCGGGCATCCCCATCAAGTTTGGTCATGATAATACCGTCGATTCCCAAAGCCTGATCAAAAGCTGACGCGGCCGTAACCGCATCCTGCCCGGTCATCGCATCGACGACCAGCATGATTTCATGGGGATGCACTGTTTCCTTAATGCGGACCAATTCATCCATCAAGGTTTCATTAACATGCAGACGCCCTGCCGTATCGACAATGATAATGTCCTTCAAATGGCTAAGCGCAAAAGGAATCGAATTTTGAGATATCTGCACCGGATCCTTGCTGCCTTCTTCGGTATACACAGGAATATCCAACTGTTCCCCCAACACTTGTAATTGAGAAATAGCGGCCGGCCGGTATACGTCACCTGCAACCAGCAAGGGACTCTTCCCCTGACTCTTAAGCATTCTAGCCAATTTGGCCGCCGTCGTCGTTTTCCCGGCTCCCTGCAGCCCTACAAGCATAATAATCGTAGGCGGACGGGAGGAAATGGTAATGCGGCTCTGCGTGCCACCCAATAACTCGGCTAATTCGTCCCGGACAATTTTAATGACCGTCTGTGCCGCATTCAATGTACCGAATACTTCTTCGCCAACGGTTTTTTCTTTTATTTTCTTTATAAAATCTTTTGTTACATTAAAATTAACATCAGCCTCAAGCAATGCCCGACGCATCTCTTTCAGTGCTTCGTTGACATCCTCTTCGGAGAGTTTTCCTTTACCGCGCAGTTTTTTAAAAGCTAACTGAAATCGTTCCGATAAACTTTCGAATGGCATGGGGATCTCCTTTTATCATCAAATATCCAAATGATGTAAGATATGTTTTGCTTTCTCTATTTGCACTGCATCACCCTGTTCAAGCAGTGACACCGCTTCCGATAAGCCTATCCGCAGCGCATTAACGCGTTCCAGCAAATGTAACCGCCGTTCATATCCTTCCAACGCGTTTCCGGCACGATGCAGCATATCATAAACACCTTGTCTTGAAATATGAAGTTCTTCACCGATTTCTGCTAACGACAAATCCATGAAAAAATACAGCTCCATACAACGATGCTGCCGCTCCGTAAGCAGCGGCCCGTATATATCAAGAAGTCGTCCCTTGCGGACCATATCTTCTAACATACCTTCACCGCCTCCTGACAATTGTGCATATTGTCAGTATACAGCAGCTCTTTTTATCTGTCAAGTATTTTTACTTGTCAAGCATGTGTTCGGTGAAGAGATGAATAAACAACCGCAATAATTTTGTTTCTCACATGCTAGCGGTATCGGATTCCTTTATTGTTTTGATTGTTTCTGCTACAACATATTCCATGAGGAGACCTTTAGTTGTAATATATTTTGCTGGCTAGGCAGTGTATCTATTATCTAAACTTTCTATTTTTTAACAATATCTTACCGAGGACTATTTTACACTAGTCACTTATCAATATTGTCACTGTTCGTATAACTATACGTTGTTCACATATGTACACAAGTTGTTCAAATCATACAATTTATTTCTACATTAATTGAAAATTTGACAATGACAACATAAATATTATGCGTTATAATTATGTTAAATGTGTACTCGTATATACAATATATCGAAGGGGGAAAACAAAATAAGCTATGAATACTAAGCAATTACAATATTTTATCGCCGCTGCAGAAAATGAAAGTTTTACAAAGGCAGCTCAACAATTTCATATTACCCAGACAGCCATCACACAGCAAATCAAATCGTTGGAAGATCAACTGCAAGTTATGCTGTTTACTCGAATTAACCACCGAGTCGTACTAACACAAGCAGGCCGGTATTTTCTCAAAGAAAGCCGTGCATTGGTATATACACTTGATAAATCGGTCGATCAGGTCCGTCTTATCGGCAAGGGAATTTCCGGTTCCCTGCGGATCGGCTGGATCACTGGTTTTGAACAAGCACCGCTACATCTGCTGATCCAACGTTTTCACGAGTCGCATCCGCAAATATCACTGCAGCTAGAACGTAACAGTGCCGTGAATTTATATGACAAGTTGCAAAATAATGATTTAGATCTGGTTTTTAATATCCGTTTTGATATTGGCCGCTATAAAAATGTTTTACAACTCCCCATTCATGAATTTCCCGTTGTTGCCGTTCTCCCCAGTTTTCATCCGCTAACGAACAAAAAATATTTATTCCGCGACGATCTACGTGCCCAGGCCTTTATTGTAAGCCGCACGGGGGAAACCATTACCGACCAAAATGAGTCTATCAGCCGGTATATGACAGCAAATATCAAATATGGACAAATCTATTATGCGAATGACACCGAGACCATGATGCTTATGGTTTCTGCCGGTTTGGGTATTTCCATTGTTCCTTCTTATATGATTCCCGCCATTAATAATAACCGCATCAAAACCCTTCCCATTCGTGGTATCAACATGAAAGCCGAAATTATTACTGCCTGGCTGGATGATACAGACAACCCGTCCTTGCCGCTGATGATCCAAACCATAAAAGATTGGAAACGGATTATCGGCTATATTCCGAAACAGAAAAAAACACATCCCAATGTAACAGACACGGGAACTTTATCCCGTAATTCACTTAATCATAAGAAGACAAATCCCAGATATTAATATCTGGGATTTGTCTTCTTATGATTAAGTATCTCATTCTTTTATGGACTGAATCAATGATGGAACAAGCGCAGTCCGGTCATGGCCATGGCCATGTCATATTTATCACACGTTTCAATAACATTATCATCACGGATAGAACCGCCTGCCTGCGCAATATAATCGACGCCGCTGCGATGAGCCCGTTCAATATTGTCACCAAACGGGAAAAATGCATCACTTCCCAAGGCAACACCATGAAGCTGTGCAATCCAAGCTTTCTTTTCCTCTCTGCTTAAGGGTTCCGGTTTTTCTGTAAAAAGATTTTGCCAGACGCCATCAGCTAAAACATCTTCGGCATCATCAGAAATGTATACATCAATTGTATTGTCCCGATCAGGCCGGCGAATATTTTTTTTAAACGGCAGCGACAGTACCTTTGGATTTTGGCGAAGCCACCAAACATCAACCTTGTTCCCTGCCAGACGAGTACAGTGGACGCGAGACTGCTGCCCCGCACCGACGCCAATCGTCATGCCGTCCTTCACATAACAAACAGAATTGGACTGTGTGTATTTCAAAGTAATGAGTGCCACGAGTAAATCTCGTTTCGCCGCTGCAGGAATATCTTTGTTTTTTGTCGGTCGATTTTCAAAAAGATTGTCCGTAATTTTTACATTATTCCGTTCTTGTTCAAAGGTTACTCCGTATACTTCCTTGCTTTCTATACCGGCCGGTACATAATCCGGATCAATTTTCAGTACACAATAGGTTCCCTTGCGCTTGGATTTCAGAATCGCCAAGGCTTCTTCCGTATATCCGGGAGCAATCACACCATCAGAAACTTCACGTTTCAGGAGAGTCGCTGTTTCTGCATCACAAATATCGGACAGAGCGACAAAATCGCCATAGGAACTCATACGATCTGCCCCGCGTGCACAGGCATATGCACATGCCAGCGGAGATAACTGCAAATCATCTACATAGTATATCTTTTTAAGCACATCACTCATACCGGCAGCTACCGCAGCTCCGGCAGGACTGACATGCTTAAAGGAAGCCGCTGCAGGAAGCCCCGTTGCTTCTTTTAATTCTTTGACCAACTGAAAACTGTTAAATGCATCCAGTAAATTAATATAACCGGGACGTCCATTCATTACTTCAACAGGCAGCTCGCTGCCATCCTTCATATACACCCTGGCTGAGGCTTGATTTGGATTACAGCCGTATTTTAATTGCAGTTCCTTCATCGTGAATTACCTCCCAAAAAAATAAATGCCGACACCTCTGGAATCATTGCCCAGACGGTCGGCTTTTCTTAGTCATGCTCCCCGTGGTCATTCCACTTCCGTCAGTCACATGAACTCATGCATAAATTATACCTTTGAAAAACAACCTTTGTCAATGAAAAAATAGCATATATCACGACAGTTCGATGACCTCCAAATCATCAGGAACATAGAGTCCCCCATCATAATACATGATTCCCTCCGCCGTATATTGCGCCTTACGCCTTGCCAAGTCCGTATCTTCTGTATGATATAAAACCAAATTACCGCACTGCAAGGCCGCCGCCGTTTCACAAGCTTCTTTTACCGTACTATGATGTTTTTCATACGGCTTAAACCGTGTACGATCACGATACAGGCAAAAAGCTTCTGCTAGCAGCCAGTCACTATGCTCCGCATAGATACGTGAATGTTCGTTAAACGGTTCATCCCCCAGACAGGTGAGCTTCTTTCCGTCAGGTAGCTGTAAGCTATAGCCGAATTGTTTTGCCTTAGTAGATAAAATATCGAAAGCCTGTATATCCATTCCCAAAACAGAAAACCGTGTACCATTTTTTATTTCATGGATGTAGATTCCGTTATCAATTTTCGCTTTATGTTTTCCCGTTAATGTCAAATCACAAATAACACGCAGCATATGCGCCACTTCATCATGGCAGTAGATGTGGAAGTCTCCCTCATAACTGCCTGTCAGCATATACATGGCAATGCGGCGGATAACCCAGACAACTCCCAAAATATGATCGGTATGCCCATGCGTAACAAACAAATGATGCAGCCGCAGATACGCAACCTTGGCAGCCTTCAACTGCCTCAATATTCCGTTGCCCCCGCCGGCATCGGTAAGAAAACAATCCCCCTCTGCATTCTGTATAACAAAACACGTGTTGTAGCATTCTGTTACCATCGCACAACCGGTTCCCAGCATAATTAATCTTTCCTTAGACATGTCCCGAAAGCTCCTCTTCCTGATTGTATTCTCTGTCAAACGCTATGCTTTACTTAGCTCAATTCCATGAATCGTTATTCTTAAAACATCGACAGACATGCCGGTAGTATATTCAACCTCATGTTGAATCGCGTCCTTGACCTGATGCATTAAGGCTCTAACATTTTCGCCGTACAAAATCGTGACGGACAGCGTGACATCAATGCCGCTTCCTACATCTTGCGTGCTTTTTCCGACTTTCACCTTGTTTACCCCGGCAATGCCGTAAATATCGGTTAAGGTATGATGAATCAAACGCTGCAATACATCGTCCGTAAAAGTCAATTTTCCATAATAACTGAATACCGGACGTACGACAGAGCGTTCATACGTTTCTTCTGATTTTCTGCCGTTTTTTTTCTTAAAAAATGAGCGGATAGATCCCAGCAGATATCCTCTAAAATGAGACTTTAATTCCATTGTCGGAACAGGAATTACATGTTTTCCTTCTCTGACGCGTATCGTATGAGCTTTGGATATTTCTTCAGCAGAGGAGATCTCTTCTATGTGGATAAACGCTTTAGGTTCAGGAATCGCAAGCATTTCTGCAATCTTACGCACCATATGTGCGGAAGTCCCTAACACAAGAAGCTTCTCCGGTTGGATCGTTGCTAGTGCTTTCTGTACCTCGGCCGCCTGCGCTGCATCAGAGAAAATAGCGCGTCGTGTTGCCTTTAGCTGATTTGTTTCTTCCTTGGCTGAACGTCCGGCAACAATTTTATTCTGATAAATCAAGATTCCGTCATCAATGATGCAATCTATATCGTTGTCATGTGCTACAACCAGTGCATGATGGCTTTTACCCGTTCCAGCCGCGCCAATAAATCCTATAACTTTCATTTTTTTCTCCTATATTCGAGTAATGTATGCAACCGTTCCGATGGAACATAAAATTGTCCCACTATTTCGGGGAATCTTCCCGGAACACCATGAAAATCAGAACCACCGCTAATAAGCCAATGCCGCTTTTCCGCAATTTCCATAAACTCGTTTTCTCGTCCTCGGTTCTTGGGATGAAAAACCTCAATACCATCAAATGCATAAGGTAACACAGCCTGCAGATTATGCTGAATCAGTCCCGGATGTGCGAGAATAGCCACCCCGCCAGCCTCATGTATGAGCTGAATACATTCCTCAATCGTACAGCGCTGATACGGTATATACGCCGGAGCGCCCCGATGCAGTACCTCTTGGAACACTTCTTTAATAGTTGCAAAGTACCCCTTTTCAATAAGCATTCGTGCAATATGCGGCCGTCCCACCGCCACGCCCTGCTTGATCAATCCTTCGAGCGGAGTGCGGTCCAACTTATATCCAAGCCCAGCTAATCTATCAACGATTTTCAGCGCTCGTTCCAATCTGCGCTGATGAAAAGTCTGGCAATATTCCCGTATCGCTTTATGATCCGTATGGATATAATACCCTAAAACATGAATATCTTCACCGTTATATTCCGTGCTGATCTCAATACCTCGTATAACGCCGACCGACGAAGAAAAAATACAAGAATGGGAATACGCCTCCACGGTATCATGATCAGTAATAGAAATTTCACCAAGCCGAGCAGTCTCCGCCATCGCTATGAGTTCTTCCGGCGTATACACTCCATCTGAGCACGATGTGTGCATATGTAAATCAACATTCATGGCTGCCCTCCTTTCAGAAGTTCCAATACCGTCTTGATTCCGACTCCCGTAGCACCAAAAAATCCGGTTTCATCTTTTTGTTCACAGAAAGCGGTTCCGGCAATATCAATATGAGCCCAGGCAACTCCCGGACGAATAAACTGCTTAATAAACAATCCCGCCGTAATCGCCCCGGCGTTACGACCACCTGTATTTTTCAAATCTGCTACCTCACTATGCAGCAACGATTCGTATTCCCGATCTGCCGGCAGCTGCCATACCCGTTCATTCATGCGGGCAGCTCCCTCAAAAATATGATTGATCCACTGCTGATCATTTCCGATAACACCAGAACGGACCGTCCCCAGCGCCGTTACACAAGCGCCGGTCAAAGTCGCCAAGTCTATAACCTTCGTCGCACCCAGTTTCTGGGCATAGGTCACGCCATCAGCCAAAACAAGGCGGCCTTCGGCATCGGTATTTTTGATTTCCACCGTTTTGCCACTTAACATCGTAATAATATCATCCACATGGAACGACATGCCGGAGGGGATATTTTCAGCCATCGGCATGACCGCCATCACATTGACAGGATATTTCAGCAACATCAATGCCCGAATAACACCTAACGCCGTGGCAGCTCCTGCCATATCGGACTTCATGAACTCCATATTTTCATGGTCTTTCAGCGATAATCCCCCGCTGTCATAGGTAATTCCCTTACCGACAACAGCCAATTTGTCCCGGCTTTCCGTATTACCGGTATATGTGACCGTTACCATTTGAGGATTATTCATACTGCCTTTTCCCACAGCCAGAAGCCCGCCCATTTTCAACTTTTCCAGCTGCCATTTATTCAAGGTTTCTACCGTAATATTTTCGCTCTTGCACAACGCCGTGGCAATATCAGAAAATTTTCGGGGGGTTAGTTCATTCGGCGGCATATTGACGAGATCTCTCGCTGTTTTGATACCCTCATAAATAGCGGTATACACATAACACATCATGTTCAGCTCTTTAACATCCTCTGCAGAAGTCACGAGATTGACCATAGGTACAAGATGAGATTTTGTGCTTTTCTTATAATGATTAAACTCGTAATTGCGAAACAAAAGGCCGTCAATCAACGTCGGTATATCTGCCTCCAACGTATCCACCAAAACTGCCAACTCGGAAATGCCCTGCGCCATGGCAGTTGCCATTATTTTACGGGCAATACAGAAATCATCAGCCTGCCCATAAGGATACGGCTTTTTACCGATACCGACAAGAATATAATTCTTTACTTTTTCTTCATCAATCAGAGGAAACACGGACACAGACGGATACTCTAAAAGCTCCGGATGTCGGTCTACATATATGCGAAGCTTCTCGCTATCCTTTTTCGGAATTTGTGTCAACACCCGCATCCGGTTATCAACCCCGACGGCAACATTATCCAAGCTGCCACTGCCATTACAAGTAATCATGTTTATCCCTCCAGCTAATCGCTATCTATATATGTTTATTATACATTTTTCCTATAGATAAAATCAATGAAGGAACTTGCATATTCGGTTGTTTACTGTATCTTCCTCTCTTTTCAGAAAATATACTTGATTTTTTCAACAAAATAGTGTATTATATTTTTTGTGCTCATAAACATGTGGACCACTAGCTCAGCTGGTAGAGCACCTGACTCTTAATCAGGGTGTCCAGGGTTCGAGCCCCTGGTGGTCCACCATAAAAAGTATGATAACCATGCCGTTTGCGCGGCATGGTTGTTTTTGTATATACGAGAAAAAACAGCTCATCTACACCCTTATCTACACCTTTTGTAAAATTTTTGCATTATGCACAAAAAAGGTCCTATTTAAAATAGGGCCTTTTAGCTATATAGCATTCATTATTCTTTTCTCAGCAATATCATAATATACTTCAGTCTTCTCAAATCCAATATATTGCCGGTTATGTTTCTTGGCTGCCACGCACGTCGTACCGCTTCCCGCAAACGGATCTAAAATAACTGACCTTTCCGGAACAATTTGTACTAACTCTTCCATGAGCGGTGTCGGCTTTCCGGTCAAATGGAACTTATCTTTTTGTTTCACTGGAAAATTAAAGCAGCCGGGATACGGTCCTGCATGTTTGGCTTTAGAACACTTTCCATTCGTGCCCCACACAATATATTCACATTGATGTCTAAAATAACCCTTATGCGGTGCTCTCGCTCCCAGTCCTTTATTCCATGCTACAATACCACGCCATATCAAGCCGCCCATTTGCAAAGCATCTGAAGCCGTCGGCATCTGCCGCCAATCAGTAAACATAAGGAAATATCCACCAGGCTTAAGAATCCGCTGACAATCAGTAATCCATAAGATACACCAATGCAACCATGAACGTTGATCCATGGTATCACCCACAAAATCCGGACGATGGACAATTTTATTATCTGATTGTTCATACTTACTGGATGGAGTTTGTGCTCGTGCGTTCGCAGTTTGACCACCGCTGCAGTATGGCGGATCTGTAATAACCGCATCCACGGAATTATCTTCAAGCTGCTGCAGCAATTCGATGGAATCACCGCATTTAATTTGATTTAAAAACTTTTCGTTCGTTTACAATCACCTCATAATAATAGATTCTGACTAGTCTACTGGTATTGTATCATGACAACAGCTAGGATGCAAACATTTGTTCTGTTTGAAAATAAATATTGATTAACTTGTATTTTCATCATTTTTAGCATACCATTTGTACTAGTTCATATAAATTAAAAATAGGAGCTGAGAACATGGAAAAAAGAATATCTTATATTTTACTAGGAATCTTTATATTTGGAATAATACTATGTATTATAAGTTGGTTTAGCAAACAATGGTTCCAAAGCATTGAAATAAATATAGGAACAGGATTCATTACTAGCGCTATTATAATTTATCTTTATGATATGACATTAAATAAATATCATAAAAAAGAAAATGAATTGAGAAAAAACATTGCACTTAATTCTCTATATGAAATACTAAAAGAATACTATGAAGTTATCATTTATGGTTTTTTTAAGTCTTCTGCTAAACAAGAAATACGGATTACTTCTTTAGATTATTTAATTTCCGATGAATATTTTAGGGAAGTTGACTATCTTGATTTTAATAAATCTCCTTATTTAGAAAAAAATGATCCTAGGCAAAACAAATTAAATGTACCTAATATTATGAAAAATTATCAAATTTTACTTGATGCTAATAAATTTTTATCCGATTCTTTATTAAGTGAAGTATTGCTTGTTTTCGGAAACTTAATAGATACTGAAATTATTACATTAATACAGAAGTTTCGGTTCTCATCCTTTATATCATATTCTTACAAATTACCTCAATTGACAATTTTTTTTAACCAACCTGGTGCAAAATTTCTAATGCTAAGAAAAGGCTCACCAGATAATCATATAAAAACAAATAATTGGTTACCAAAAAAAGAAAATGAAGAATTAATGTCTGCTTGGAAATCTCACAATAAACTATTCATCAAAATTGTCAAATGCTACAATAATATTGTTCCTCCAAATAAGCAATTTAATATAGAAACATTAAATAATAATATAAATATAGAATGGGGTATTTGCAGAAGCAGCAAATTCAAGGCAGAAATGTTAGAAATTTCTCCCCAGATAAATTTAGATCACATAAATAAAAATTTTGAAATGTTAAACAAAAAATTAGATCAAATACAAAAAGATATATCTAAAAATCAATAATATTGTTAATTTTTCACAATCTCGTTAATACAAAATAGCTAAAAATAAGGCACTGACCACAGTCAGTGCCTTATACAATATTTTCTAGCCAAATCCATTAATCCGCTCTGAATATTTACCACAATAGAAGATATAGCATTATTAATAGCATAAATATACAACCGATTGCAGATTTTCACCCATACACTAGATAACACATTAATTTTTGCTCCATATGTTTTTTTAGAATAAAGTAAAGTCACCATTCTTTCCATGTATAATTCACCGCATAATCCGGCTTTCCATGACCAACATATACCATTCCTTCCCACTTGCCTGCCTGATATCCAGCTCCCACGGATAAACCATTATCGTGATATAAAACTCCGCCCTTGAGTTTATGGTTGTTTCTGAGATTGATTTTGTACACATCGACCTGCTGCTGATCAGTGTTGGCCGTTACAACTGTCCGGTCTGTTTTTTCAACTGCTGCTGTTGGTAAGTTATTTGTATTTTTGCCTGTAGCCATCGTTGTTTTAATATTGCTTGCCGTATCATCTGCAGCTTTTTCCAAATTGGGTGCAGTTACATAATACGTAGTTTCCGGTGCAACTTTACCGTCATAAATGTATTCAATTTCTTTAACTAACTGCCCTGCTGTGTTATCATCTACATCCAAGGTATTTTTTAATTTACCCGAATTGGTCGTATCTTGGTATTTCATTACCTTAGGCGCTTCCTGTGCCACCTTTTCATGATGCAGGTAAAAGTATAAGCCGCCACCCAGTAAAACGGCTACAACGGCAACACAGGCAATTGTTTTTTTATGTTTCTTCATTTCAGATAGTATCATGATATTTTCTCCCTATATAAAAAGAAGGCCGACAGGAATCATACCTGCCGACCTTTTGCATGTAATTAGAAAAATAGTCTATAAATAATGGCAGCTAATGCCACAATTTCAACGCTGTTCAACACTTCATTACCATATTTTTCCCGGAATGTTTTTTCTGCGGTTTCCACATTTGTCACAACGGATTTTGCTTCCTGCTGCAGCTTGTCTTCTGATGCCGTAATTTTTGCTTTCAAGGATTTTATTTCATCAGCATACAAATCTTTGTCATCCTGTTCCAAATTAGCCAAATGCTGCTTCATATTAGCAATATCCTGTTCCACTTTCTCTTCCGGTGTTACCGAATTCTGTGCTGTTTCTTGTTTAACTTCTTCTGTCATAATGATCCACTCCTTAATTGTTAACTAAAATAAAAAATTAAAACATATAAAAATTTCAAAAATACTACCAACTGCCTATTGGCCATTTGTTAACTTAAAAAATAATTACAATGGGTCGTCATACCATTGATCCGTATCCACGTTGGTGCCATCAATATTCCCATTTTCACTATCCTGCCATGCTGCCATGTGCTTGTTCGGATATTGTGACGGAAAATCACATTGCGATACCCCATATTCTGCTACCCAATATGGGACATAATCTCCCAACGTATTAGGATTAATTTCATTTTCCCCTTCGCCAAACTTTCCATCAGAAGCATAAATTCCACATTTTAACCCTGCATCGTTTACCGTACAAATAAATGAACTACATAAATCTGTTGGGTTAACCCCACTGTTAAAACATTCATCTGCCTCAATATCGTACCATGTTCCCAGTGGTGGAACCCTGCCATTTAGATTCGCTATTAAATTTTGGGCTTCCTGAATAGCAATATCTGTTGAAGTAGCATGAGAAAATAAGTAAACGCCCCATTCTAATTCCTCATTTTCTACGTCCTGCAAAAATGTTTCAAAATCAGCGTCCTCGCTTTGCCCTTCTTCAATTTTGATGACAACGCCATCCACACCGTTATTTCGTAAATCGTCAAAATTAAGACCTTCCTGCCAATCAGATATGTCAATTACGTTCATGTAAATCATCTCCTATTTTTTGTCTTCATATGGATTTACCCCATCATCACTATTCTTCCAGCTGTCCATGATATAGCGTACGACAGCTAAAACACCGGCACCACTCAGTGTAGTAAATCCGTCCCAGCACGACTTGATTTCGAATTTCATGCCATACAATGCGTCTGCAAAATAGCCAATTGCCCAAAACAAAAACAGGAGCAAAAATGCCCCTGCTATAATATCTAACATATGTTTATGCATTTTTTGTAACAATGTATCACCTCCAGACTAGATACATATTTTAATGGATCACTTCCTTTCCAATACCTCTACGCGCTCCTCCAGACCGTCAATCCGTTTGTGTGCACTATGCACGGATTCATCTGTAGACACCTGCAACTTGGCAAGCTCCTGCACTTGTTCCGGCCATTTGGCAATTGGATTAATAATAGAAAATTTAATTAAGACTCCGACCATAGCCACTAACCCACCTATAATTCCCACCAATACTCCCTCCATGCCGCACCTCCTTATGCCGTTCTCTTCCAACAATAAGCAACAATGTATGGTGGCATGTTATTATGTGCTTGTCCGTCACCAGTACTATTAATAGTTATATTATGGGAATGTAAACCAGCTGCATTAGTATTAATATCTGACCAATTCCATTGCTGTCCATTGCCACCTAAATGCCCCACATTACTGCCAGCTCCGTGGTATGCGGGTGAATTATTTTTAGTATATGTAATTGAATGAGTATGCTGTCCTTGTGAATCTGCTGATGCCCCATGTCTATGACTTGGCATTTCATTGATAGTTAATATATGGGTTGCTTCACCTGCAGTGTCCCCTGCTTTATAGGTATCACCTGCAGCAAGAACAAACTTATCTTTAATTTGTATCCACGTACCGCCAAATAACGTTGAAGGATCTGTATTGTCATCGTTCCAATAATAACTACCTACCGGATATACAACTAATAAAATAGTTTTCAATACATCTGAACTAATACTATTAGCACTTCCTACCGCTACCTCAATATCTATATCTTCACTTCCATCATCTGATACTGATCCCGTTGCATCTCCTGTAAGTGAAATTTTCCGTGCTGTTTTTAATTTTGTTGCTGTTGCTGCATTTCCCGTACAACCAACGGCCATAGGGACTGTTCCCGAAACGGCAATCGTAATTTTATCATTAGTGGCATCTGGTGTCACCGTAATATTGGCTCCGTTTACTATGGTGAGCGTATCTTGTTTATTGTCGGCCTGTATCGTAGTACTTCCCACAGCAATATTACTAATTGCGTTTTGATTCACCTCCGCCCCTGCTTCCACGCCATCCAGCTTAGTCTTATCGACACTGCTCATAAATCCATCAGCGTTCTTCGTAGCATCACTATGAATATGGGCTATGTCGGAAAACGAGGCACTATGTTTGCCATCCAGCATATCGGCATTTAAATTTGTATTCACATTTCCATTGCTAACAGGTATTTGCCCTGTCGTATTTGCAGGAATCAAGCCCTGTAATTTTAAAGCATTTACAATCTGGTCACTAATGATAGCCCGCAATTGTTCCCGCATTTCAGCCGGAAACGTCGATAGATATTCATCATCTGTCGGCTTAGTGCTGTCGTATGCCATCGAATCACTCTCTTTTCCGCAATAAAAAACGCCTCTCGGCGTTAATATCCTTTTATACGAATATCGGCAGAACCACCCACATCCGTATTAGATGCATCTTTTATTTTTATGACGCAATAACGTACTGTTTTACTGATAAGTTCTGCGTGAAGATTTTCCCCCAGTGCCGCAGGTACAACTGCCGGAACCGTATAATACGTATGGCCATATAATACCGTTGTGCCACCTTTTGGGATTGTCGCTGTCAATGCGATATCGGTATCCGGCACATCAATAGAAACGGTAAATTGATTTACTTCCGGCGTTTTAGCTGTATCCGTTGTTGCTAAAAGGACTTGGAACTGAACATACTGGAATGTATGTTGAATAGGTTTAAAACCTTCCCAATTTAACCACGCTGTTCCATCCTGTGATGTCCGTATCTGCAACACTGCACTGCCACCTTTTAACATAACTGAAGAAGTAAACAACGTAATGATATTGGCAGTAACGATAGAACCAAGATCAATGACAGCAGACGTATATATCCCCTGCGGATAATATGTACCATCAGCATCCTTCATCAGTTTGAGTACAACGCTGCCACCAACTTCAGAAAATTTAGTTGTCGGATAATCGGACCACTTTCCACCTATCGTTTGGAAGTTGATCAACGACTCACCAAACTCCGTATTTTCATGAGAACCATTTGCTAATTTTATTTCATCGTAGGTTTTAATTATATTTCGGGGTGATAAATTTTCTACTGTGAGTGATACACTGGCTGCATTTTTACTATAATGGCCACTATTATTGATGGCTTTTACAAAATACCGGTACAACCGTTCTGTATCAATAGTTACCGTATAGTTGGTATTAGTCACCCCAGTCGTAACTAAACTGCCTTGTTCAAAAGAATATCCTTCCCGAATTTCATACCCCATAACATCAGCATCTTCTGATTTATCCCAATACAGTTCCACCGCATCCCCGTTCTGATATGCTACCAACCTTGTTATATCGGATGGTTCCACCTGTACGGTTACTGCAATCGATGTTTCATCGGAGTAATACCCGGCGGCATTCATGGCCTTTATCATAACTTTTGAGGTACCGGACTGGGTAAGATGATACGTCGTATATAATTCTCGGGTAAATGGCAAAGGTTCACCGGAATCCCAGTTATCACCAATCTTCACCTGATATCCTAATAAATCACCATCCGTAACTTCTCCCCAATTAATGTCCAATACTGCCCGGTTACTATTATCTTGTGCCGCTTGCACACTAGGTACGATATTAGGTCGCAAATCATAGACACCGATGACAGACGCAGCATACTGGCTTTCATTACCCGCAATCGTAACAGCTTTGATCAACCATGTATGTGTATTTTCATCTTTTACAATCACCTCATATAGCGTACCGGAAATTCGGGGTGATACCACGATTGCAGTATCCCAGTTTACCCCTTCCTTTATCATATAATATGCCACATCAATTTCTTGGGGGGCATCCCACGACAAGGTTATTTTCGTCCGATCCATTTTTGATTGTACAGCCTTAAAATTTTCCACATCTAAAGGTTGTATGAATGCCACAAAATCAATACCGGCAACCGAGCTAACATATCCCGCCACTGTAACTGTCTGCACCATGTAATGCCATGTACCATTTCCGGGAAGGGCTACGGTAAGTTTAATTTCTTTTGTTTTAGCTACAAGTATCCCGACATCCCATGAATTGCCATACTTTACAGCATAATAGGCAATATCATTACCACTCGGAGCCGTCCATGACAATACGGCTTTAGATTTATCCTGTACGGACTGTTCCATAGCTAAATTAGTTACTGCTGCCGGTTCCAGCGTAACCTGTTCTATCAATTTCACCGGATTGATACTATAAAATCCTTCTGCATTAACCGCTTTGATCCAGAACGTGTAACTACCCGAAGCCGGTACTGTATACTGTGTCGTGGTCGCTTTGGTTTTTGTGATAATGACGATACCCTCATCCCATGAATCCCCCATACGGATTTCATAGTATGATAAATCCACTTCTGTATTAGCAGACCAGTCAAACACCGCCATAGACCGGTCCGCATCACGCTGCTGCACCGTAAAATCGGTTACATCTGCCGGTTCACAAGTGATTATTTCCGTCACAGTTATCTGGTTGGCCGATTCATTGTCACTGTTATCTACGGCAACAACGGCAAACGTATATGTCCCAGACTTAAATGCGGTATACGTATAGGTTGTATCCGTCAAAATATTACTTATCAGTACCCCATTGACATACACTCGGTATCCTTTGAGGTCAACATCGGTGTTCGCTTTCCAGTCAAGTTTAACTTGCGTTCTATTGGATACAATCGAAGAAGCCGTCAATCCCACTACATCATTCGGTGGCGAATCCCATCCCGTCATAGCAATATTTGCTGTCGTAAATGCAGAGTTGATGCCACCCAAGGAAGCGCAGACTTTTACATAATAGGTTCCCGGTGGATTGACATCGGTTATTTCAGCCGTCATGCTTTCCGTAGAACCCCACGATTTCCAAGTTACTCCGTCATCAGAATAATATACATAAAATTTATCTGTTCGTTGTCCTTGCACTATATTCCAGGCAGCACGCAAAACATGATGTTTCGTACCATCAGCCATACAATAATTATATTCTGTCAGCTTTACCTCTGTTGGCGGTTTAAACGCCGTAGGGTTTGTATAATCAATAACAGGATATTTACTATAATCTATGGCATAAACTGCTTCATCGTATTCTGCAACAGTAAGTGTCACCCGGTTGTCACCGTCCCGTTCTGTTTTAATAATACGGAATGGTTTTACGGCTTTATCCACTAATCCAAAAGCATATGGATCATATTGTACTGGCATTTTTGCACTGTCAAAGGCAGTCGTTACGGTAAGTGTATTGGTCGTTGTATCTACAGATATCGGCACCGTTTCCACTTTCACAATAGTATCGCTGACCGACAAACTGATCAGAATCATATAGGTCGTATCCGCCGATAATTCTACTTCTTTATCAAGTATAACCGTGTTCCCACTGGCAGATACAATTCTGCCGCTTGCCATTCCTAATTGCGATACGGCATGGTTATACCCGATGATATCCCCATACTGGCATACAATACCCGCAATATCAACACCAAAACTGATGGACTGTACTTGCCGTTCATTCGTAGCCAGATAATAGCAGCCTTCCCTATGTGCCTGTGACCGCCGTTTCACGCCAAACAACGTAACTTGCGGAGTATTATCCTGCACGGTTAAGTCGTTGGCATAGGTAGGCGAATAAATCTTCATAGGTGTATTCTTGAAGTCATTATCTGCATCGTTGTAGATAAGCTCAACTGCTTTTGCTCTGTCCGATACCAATGCAAAACTTCCTTTCACACTGGATACGGTCGTCTGTCCTTCTCCAAATATCTGGCAAATCGTTCCCGGCTTATCCACGGTTATCCCATATTGGGTACCATGTCGAATGATAGCAGCATGGCCAACGGCAGCGGCTTTTTGTGCTGCTGTCCATGTAGTAATTGCCGTATTATAAAACGCGTCGAACTCAAATCGTGCTTCCGTGCCGCCGTTGTTGTTGTCAATCTGGTCGTCTGCATACGCGGCTGCTTCTACCCATTGATCATAATATTGGGTGAAATTTTTCTTATCGCTCCCTTCTACCACGTACTCGAATTGTCCCGTATTGATATTTTCTAATAATTTACATTTATGAAGTATTGCGTAGGCTGCCCATATTGGATTTCGTGCACTCTTTGCTTCATAAGCAGACGTATTCGGATTCCATACATATACCGTATTACGCCATTGCCGCCAGTTTACATTCGGCAGACTGCCCGACAATTGGTTTGTTGCCTTAATTCGCAGGGCAACAAGGACTTTACCGGGATGTGTCTTAGCCCCGTCATAAATAAAAGACGATAACGTATTCCACTGCATGTAGGTACAATACCGTGTCCCCGTTGGTAAATTTTCTCCAGTCACCCGCACATCATATTGTCCGGCTGTAAGATTTTGTGCAATGGTATAGGTCCGATAGATAGCCGAATTCGTACCTTTTTCCAGTTGATACGTGTTGGCAACATAATTATTATTTACAACCGGGTTAATCCAGTCCGTATCTCCCGTCTTTCGATATTCGATACGGAAATTGACTTTTTGTTTGCCATAATTCCCATCAGAATTAACATAATATATACCGCTTGGAAATTCTATCGTTACATCCAACCGTTGCGCCTTACTGGTTTCTGTTGTCCTGACAACAGATTTACCATTAACAATTTGCATTCCCACACTTTGGTCCAATACAGAATCCGGAAAAAAAGAAATTGGTTTTTGATCATTCGTTCCCAGTCTTGTTTCGATTTGCACATCATCAAAACTGCCATCTTCTAATCCAGTCGTCCCAATCCGTAAATCAGTTATTTTATCTACCGGTCCCCAGCCACCACACAGGAGTAAATCCAAATACTGAACATTACTGTCTTCATCATCACTGTTGTTGGTTTCTACATGTTCTTCCAATAACTGCGGGGTTGGCATAACTTCGCCGAATGTTTCTCCAATTACCCCACCTTCCGTTGTCTGTACTTCCGGTAAATTCCAACCATAATTTGTTTCGCTGCTTTCATTGGTTTGATCAATATGGCATATACTGTTTATAACCCTTCCGCCTAACGTAATAACAGCACCGGCAGCTAAGGTCCGCAACAATACCGCTCCAAAGGCTTTTGTACCACCAAACCATGTTGCCCCAATTCCACCGGCATATACCGTCAGCGCAATCATTGCCGCCCAGCCGAGGACTTGCATTACTCCTTTTCCCATATGTGGAGTTACGATAAGCTGACCGCCGCCTTGCGGATAAAAATTTTCCGGATTAGGAACTAAGTAGCCATTGTAATAAACTATTTTACCCGTTGGATCTAAATACGAAAAAACGGTACCATTGGTAACAGGTACCGTACGGATTGTTCTGTTTTTTGGTTCAAATGGATTTTTTATCTCCATTATTTGTATGGTCTTTTGCGAAATCACCATTAATTCACGTTTCATACGCTGCCTCCGTAGGCCAATAATATCCAACAATCCGCGGTCCCCATCGTTTGATGCGATCAATTACGACGCCGGTCTGTTCGCTATATGCGTGGATAAATTTTCCGTTCCCTATATATATCCCGCAATGGTTCGCCCATCCGGTATCCAATAGCCGGATCACCACCAGACAGCCTGATATCGAATGATCTAATTTTTTCCATTCCTGCCGACCATCTGCCATATAACAAGCTACGTCCTGCGTTGCTTCACTGCTGCAGACATAATCTTTTAATACAATTCCTTGCCGCCGGAACAGTTCTACTGCGAGACCCCAGCAATCATACCCGTGCCCATCTCTGCCACCATTCCTAAACGGCAGTCCTACTAAGTCATCATATTTAAACACTATTCATCCCTTCTTCCCCGCCAAACCGAGCTGGAATCAAACACGAGCCTGCCGTATTGTTGCAGCTTGTCCCCGATCCATTATATCCGCACCGGACAGACTTAAACTTGTACGGACAATATTGTGCCGCATACGTGGCAAAGGGAAATCGGTTCTTGATTTCCGGCGAAGAAGTAAGCTTGAATGTGATCCACTGTTCATCATACGATGTATTGTCAACGATAAAATCAAACTCATCCAGTGGAGTAGTCGTATCCAGATAGTTAGCATGGACAATATAAATAGTGACTTCTGCACCGCCAAACCCTTTGTTTTTTTGGATATATTTCTGGAGCAGCCCTTCACAGTTGCTGATAGTGATCTGCAAGCTTGGTTCTTCCTGCCCATCCACTGTTGCCATTCCAATATTCAAAGGATATCGAGTCCATATCTTTGCGTTCCACGTCACATCTTCTGTATTGCGGGCTAAGTAGATAGGTTCGTCCAATTCCTTATACGTTACTTTAACGAGTGCTAAAAATGGCGCATCACTCGCTAATTTATTCTTTTCGAGTATGGCAAGTAAAGGCCAGTTTAACATGTTATACCTCCTCAAATGTTAGCGTTCCATACCAACCGTTTGGTGGATCTAACTTAAAATTAAATTCTCCGATAAATCGCATTACATATGTCTTTCCGTCACTATAATTCGTAAAGTTGAATGAAGCAGATGTTCGTACTGATTCCCAAAAACTATTTAACGTCTGAAAATCTGCATCGGACAAACGCGTCCACGTATAAACAAACGTGTGAATAACTTTCGTTGTCCGTGGCCGTGTTACTTTATAATTGGCATCTGTTGTGGTAGAGATGGTGCTGTCCGTCATTTTATAACTATAGGTATCGCCGGAATCACTCGCATAAGGAACTACGGGTTCCGGTAATGTGTTTGGGAACGTATACATTATTTCACCCCCATTGCCGCTTTTAGCGCGGATAAGGAACCGCCATGATTCGTCAGAATTTTATCTATGTTGATATTAAACTGATATTCTCCATATTCATCCTGTGTGACGGAATCCACTTTGACATCGGCCCCGCTATTATTCGTAATGTTGACCTGCGGTGCACTACCGCGGCTGTTCATATTTTTACTGATGCCGTTGGCAATACCAGAAAGCGTATTCGTATTGAGCGGCAAAATAGCTTCCTTGTCTTTCCCTTCGCCTACCATGGAAAGCGTAGGAGCTGTAATAACTCCCCCATTAGCAAAAGCGGGTACAGATATTCCGATACTGTCCAAAATAGAACCCAAGCCGGACAAACTATTGGAACCCGAACTACGGATGCCTCCTATTGCATACGGCGCTACTCCATTTAGCACCGTCCCTAACACACTCGAAGAGGTACCTCCTGTCAAATATTTCCCAAAAATAGATTCTGTTACTCTGGCAGCTGCCATTTCTGCCACGATCTTTTCAATGGTAGTTAAAATTAAGTTGCCAAAACTCTGTAGCAAATCATCTACACTGTTAATATTGGAACCCAGACCAGTAAAAACTCCTTCCAGGCCATTATCAAAGGATTGTGCTACAGATGCCATCTGTGCCGTCATATTTAAATTACTTTTATCCCACAGATCATAATATTCCTTCAGTGCGGTTTTATTAGCAGCCCATTGTTTCGTGGTATTATAAGAATCCGTGTCTTTCATGAGTTCTTGCAGTCGTGAAAAATCGTCATTATCAATAGCAGCATTGACATTTTTCCCGTAGCTTTCCATTTGTGCGTCTTTTTCTTTTTTCTGAAGAGCTGACAAACTGGCAGCATACCAGTTATCAATAGCAAGTTTGGCCTGTACATCATCCTTAGTCTGCTGCACTGCCTTGATCCGTTCCTTACGTTCTTTATCCAGTTCAAATACAGCTAAATTATAATCAGCCACCGCCAAATCTTCATAATTTCCATGTATCCCTGCATAGATTTTAGCAAGATCATCCTTGAGCTTCATCCATGATTGCCGCCACTGCTGGGTAACTTTGTCAATCTCAGATATTTTATATTGGTCAAGCAATTTCTGCGGTTTGGAAATATCAATACTGCTATCCACATTCTTGATTTTATCAAGCGTATCCTGATATTTTTTTACAGATGCAAAAACTTTTGCTATGCCTGCTTCATAAGCAGTACCGGTATCAGTTGCAACAGTCTGTTCTAACTCATTGGTAGTAGTTTTTAAGTCTTTATTAGCTTGCATTATTTCCTGCCGGTGCTTTTCTAATTGTTTATCAATACCCGATTCTGTTTTATCTGATTTATTCACATCCGCCAAAAAATCCGTATAGGAATGAGTTTGTGTCCAATTTACAAAATTTCCATACCGTCGCTGGGCATCTTCCGGATTACTGTTCCTGCCAGAACGAATATAGTTATCTTCCACCAAATTATAGGCTGTATCCATATCGATATTGCTGCCCATGGCTTGTAACCCACTCAGAATATTAGCGTAGGAATGGTAATGTTCATACCCACCTGCTGATGCATCTGGATTTAATAATTCTTGGGCCGTAAAATCTGCATTTCCTGCCAATGTAAAAGCAGTTGAACCTTCTGTGTTACGTAAATGGTCCAGTCTATCAAGCCGCCATTGGAAGGCACCTTCCGAACCTCCATCGCCCGGAGTATCGCTAACATCAAGGTTTTCAAGAGTTCCGTTCGCGCCGCCTGATTCAGACGGGGCAATGCCGCCTAACACATACGATGTCATAGGATCAACCCCGCGTCTAGCTATTTCTACTGCCAAACGGTAGGCATCTGACCATGTAGATGAATCTGTCCCAGCTTTTGGTGTTTTTTCATGGGTACTTTTACCAGAACCAGTTCCTAAATTACCAAGATCGCCCACATCTATATTCCCGGCAGCCGCTTCCGCGTCTTTTATCTTTTGTTCCGCTAACTCTTTTTGGTAATCAGGATCATTTTTATGACGTGCCCACCATAGATTCTGCAACCCTGCATTTTGATCTGGATCTGTTTCTAATGTTTCTGAATCATCCCCAGCTGCACTTACACCGGATCCGGTCGGATCTTCTACCACACTTTCATTTGCATTCGGAACGTTATTCGTAGGTTGTTTGTAAAACTGGCCATTTTTTTCGAGATACGTTGTACCATCCAATACATACGTTTTATTTTCTATTTCTTTTTCTTTGGCGTGAAAATACTGATAGGCACAATAGGCCGCGTATAACGCTGCCGCCGCAACACCCATCCAGCCGCCAGCCATCAGAGATAACGCTGTTGTTACTTTACTTATGGCACTCGGAAGGCGTGACACGGCTTGTTCAGATTTAACACCTGCTTCTACCGCTTTATTGCCTGTAAGTTCATGCTCAACGCCTAATTCTTTGGCAGAATTTTTCGTATTATTGATACCACCCATAGCCGCGATATTGGCAGTTACCGTTTCAGCCCCTTCGACTTCGGCAGATTCGCCCACCAATGCATTACTGGAAATAACACCTTCATTACTAGCAATTTTTTCTTTGTTAGCTCCTACCTGTAATACCGCTGAATTTTCAGCCGCTTCTCCAGTCAAAGTTGTTGATTCAGATACAGCTGCATTACTGGTAATCACCCCTTCATTGCTGACTATTTTTTCTGTATTGGCAACCGCATGCAGTCCGGCAGATGTTTGTGCGGCTACCCCGGTCTGCGTAAGCGAACCATCAATGACTGCTGCGTTTTCTTCGGCAGCTGCATTCACGGCTATAAAGGCTGTCGTCATATTCGCACGTATTTTTTCTGCTGCGGTAGAGGCTGCTACCCCTATTTCCGCAAATTTCTGTGATAAAAATGTCTGTGTTTCTTCCGCAGACAGATTCTGCTGCTTTGCCGTTGCAATAGCGTCCTTACGCATCTTTGCATAGGTTTTATCACTATCTTTAATGGCACTATTGATCTGGCGGTTCTGTGTTTTAGTGAGTTCCGGCTTATCTGGTTGTGTAGGACTCATCATGGCCCCAACTGTACCAGCCACACCTTTAGCAATATTTATCCCCGACTGTAACAGTTTGAATGCCTTATAATACGCCAACAATTTAACAAATTCAATGGATAAACCGGCCACTTCCTGCTTATTTTTATCGAGCCATGCAGCACCTTCCTGCAAATATGGCAGGATTTTAGGGAGAATTTCCATCACAACGGGCGCAAATGCAGCACTAACTCCAATGCCTACCTGCTCCGCCTGCAGCTTCATGGTCTTTAATTCAAGGTCAATCTGGTGCATCTCTTCCGGATCCAAGGTAATCGGTTTTACTTTAGCCGCCGCTTCCGCCGCTTCCCTATAATCCATCAACGTTTTCTGTAACGCCAACCCTCTGGCACCCAGTGTATTCATCAGAAAAGCTTGTCCCTGCCCGCTTTTCAACGCTTTATTATATCCAATAGACAATTGTTCTAGCTGCTGATTGAGCGGCAATAATCTGCCGTTTGCGTCTGTAATAGATACGCCACAGGCCTGTAAGGTAGCCTGGGCCCGCTTCCCTTCCGTTGAATTTTCCGACAGGGACTTATCCAGCCGCATCACCGCTTTTGCTGCTGTTTCCGAACTCGTGCCGGTAATAGCCATGACATGACTCAGTTCAATCGCTTCATTGGTGGAAATCCCATACTGCTTCGTTAAATTATAGAGCGCATCACCGGCATCCACGGCTTCATCCACTAATTTTTCAAGACCAAATCCACCGGCAGCAACTGCCGTAATTGTTTTCAAATTCCAAATGAAGGAGTCTAATTTTTTCGTGGATCCTTCGACAGAATTTGCAAAATTATCAATCGGATTAGTGGAAAACGTTTGATTGATTGCTTGCTGTGATTTAGTTAATTCGGTATTCAGTCCACTGGAATCCGCCCCGATTTTTACCATTAAGTCTGCAATAGTTGACATGATATCCCTCCTTCCTTATAAATTGAATGTCTTTTTAAGTTCTGCCTGATCTTGTTTCAATTGTTCATCCGGTGTTTGCGTAGGATGAATCGTTTCCACCATACCTTTATAGACACGCACAAAATCAAAGTCTTTCCCACACTGTGCCATTAGCAACCATGTAGTAAAATATGCCTGTTTACTATCGCGTTCCTTGGTACGCACCTCATATCCATCCAGTAATTGATAAAATTCTTTCATAGATAAACGGTCAAACTGTTCCGGTAACAACTGCAGCGGTCCGAATGCTATTTTTTCGGCTTCCCCTGCCCATTCTTCAATACTGTCAACAACTCTGCCATTTCTTTTTCCTTGTTCTCCAGCACGTGCTTTGGGATAAAAAAACCAGTTTCAAAATAGGCTAATATAATGAACCCGCCTAATGTATCAATATTACATTGATCTTCCTGTGAACAATATGAATCAATCAAATCATATATTTCTTCTTCCGTGCGTGGCTTATCATGCAGTCCATATTGCAGAGATGCAATAATAACATCAATTGTCATTCTGTTTTCGACTACAGCAGGGCCGCGCATAATAATAGAATTTAAAGAGCGGCCAATTTTCCGTTCAATTTTACGCATGTCTCCAATCGTAAAATATAATTCGTGCTTTTTGTCGCCAATTTTAAGTATTTTGGTATTTTTCATGGGAACCCCCTATAAAAATAAGGCGTGACTGTGTAAGCCACGCCTATGTATGCATTTTAAAAAAATATTATGCTGCTGCGGTTACCGTAATCGTAATCGCAATAGAACCGGCTGCAAACTTCGCAGTTAGGGTTTTAGTTCCCACCGCTAACGTTGATAAATAGGTTCCTTTTAGCGTCAGTACTCCTTCTGCAAAGGTGTAATCTGTATTGGCAATCAGCGGCTGTTCTGTTTCATCGATCAACGAACGGATGGTACAATCTGTAGGCGTCACTGTAATCGTCTTATCCGTAGTTGCCTTACTTACGACAGACAGTGTCGGAGTTGCAATCGTAGCAGCATCTGTAGTCTGAATATCTGAAATAGCTCCATAGCCTTCTAACGTCATCTTTAATGTCTGTATCGCATCACTGGCATTGGAGTCATTATATCCCGTAATGTTGGCCCAACCGGTCCGATACGAGCCGTCGGGATATTCCTGCCGGATAAATACAGGCTTACGATTTCGATAGCAATAATTCAATATAGTAAGGGAATCGTCGTTTTGAATCAACAGGCCATCGTAATCAATCGTCCATGATAACATGCCCGGAACTTTTTTAGCCCAATTCCCGGACGATTTATCCGTAGCATCCAACGAATCTGCTTTTTGATTCATGGCTGAATTTTTTTGACCGCCTACTAACAACCACGTCAACGGATTTTGCGAAAGTGCTACATATAATAAGGTATCTTTACCCGCTGCTGCTTTTGTGTTTTGTGATGCAGCAGGTAAATTCTGTAAATTTTTTTCTGTTAAAGACATAATTAACCTCCTAATTGTTCCAGTTTATACTCTATAAGCAATATGCCATGATAGGCACTGGTTTTATCTTCATACCGTTCTCCCAGTGCTTGACATAATGCAATGTGCGCAGTACCTATTTGTTTATATCCCCGCAAAGATAATTGATATTTCGTTACGAGTGTTGTTACATCATCCAATATGCCGTTAATTTCTTTCTTGCCGCCCGCATGGGACCAAATATCAATCTGCTGACTGACATTATGCATAGTACCTGTCTTATTGTCGTCTATATTGGCATCATGAAATTCGCCTAACCAAATATATGGAAACGCTTCTGTACCTGTTGGAATTTTGTCATATACAGGCACCGTTTGTCCGTTGCTCAGCAGTTGATACACTGCCGACTGTACGGCATTAAATGGAATATGCTGTATCATTTAGTAATCACATCCTTGATAGCCGATTCAATCGTAGGCCGGACCGTATCCATGGCAGGTTTCATAAACGGCTTGGCCGCTCGATATGGGATAATCGCCTTGGCCATGAACCAACCATCCGCACCGGGATGCAGTGCTTTCTTTTTTACCGGGATTTCAACGGAACCTTTGGTCCCCAGTTCTATTAAATGAGCCACCGGATCATTTGATTCCACAATGCCCTGCGTACCTTCTGCGGAATTACTAATGCTTTCCTTGATATTGGCTTTTAAATTACCTGTCTTCATCGGTGCAAGTTGGACAGATATCTTATATACCTCATTTGTTTTATCCCGAACAACTTGTCGAATACCTTCCTGCGTTTTCTGGTTATATTGACCAATCTGCGACATAGCCTTATACACCTCATCCGATATATTGGCCTTAACAAATCTAATCATTATGTATCACCACCTGACAGGTAAGCGTCAAAATAGCAGCACTGCTATAATCAATGTGCAGAATAGTATAAAACATACCATTATATTTAACACTCCACCCATAGGTAATGTCTTTCCTAAGCCGAATAATAATCCCTTGCGTAATAGCGGAGGCAGGACCACTTTGCGCATTCACAGTCCAAAACTTAGGCTTAAGTAGTTTAGCCCATACGGTTTGTACTAATAGGGGATCACCGTCTATAAAACCACCTTGTCCATCAGGAACGGATACCGGTTTATATAAAGATACTCGTTTATTCAGTTCTTGTACTCTAATAGATTCATCCACTAACATCACTCCAGTACTGCATTTGAGCAATCAGCGTCCGAACCGTATAGCTATAATCCAATCGTTCTGCAGCCCCTCTATTGTCATAAAGTTCTGTAATAATAGCCAACGATACCGTTTTAGCCAGCTGTTTGAAATCATCATTGGCTAAATTAGTATCATAGTTATCAACAGCTCCCCGCAGATATACATCTGCCGTATTGATAAAACCATTTATCATATCGTCTTCTACATCATCATCAATACGTAAATACACTTTAGCTTCTGCCAAAGTCACTGGCAATCCGACCATAGTAACTCACCTCATTACTATTTAGAAGTAATGCTATACTGTCCGAAATACAGTGCGCCTGTATCAACTGCCGTAACGCCGAACCGTTCAATCGCTCGAACAAAAATAGCATTCGATGTAAAACCGGCTTGATCGGATACCGCAACTTCTACCCCTACGCGATCCCAAAAATATACTAAGTCAGCCATAGAACCAATGAGAAATGGTACTTTAGTCGTTCCGGCTGTCGAGGTATCACTGGTAAGCAACGTATCTTTTAGAACAACCACTTTACGACCTTTAAATAAATATTGTGTGGGATCTGCAAGAGATTGTGTAAGCAGCGGGCGCTTATTGGCATCTACCAAATTATCCAAGTAGTCATACCCGGTCTGGTTGGTAAAAATAACCGCATTCGCCGAAATAGCCGGATCCAGTTCTTTATTCAAGGCTGTCGCAATTCCGGTATAATCGCTAATACTATGCTTAGTAAGCCCATTAATGATGCCTACAATTTGTGCATTTTCTGTATTGACAGATTTTTGAGTAAACCGGCGGCCAACAAGTCCCATCAAATCCACATCAATATCTTGTAACAGTTCACGGGCAATCGGAATGATATCGCCATAGTCAGCCGTTGAAAATTGGATCTGTCCAAAGTCTAAGTCATCCTGCTTAATCGCATTCAATTCTTCAAAGGCAGTTAATGTTCCATCTTCATGTCCAATCGTCGGCATGGTTCCTTTACGGCTTGTCACAGAGACGATATTACAATACGGTTTTAACGCCTGATAGGCACGCCGAAATTCCAAAATCTGTTGAAATTGTTCTGTCGGAACTAAATAACCACCTTTAGTATCTGTACCACCAGCTTGTCCCGGTGTCCCTACGGCATCTAATACTTTTTGCTTAGAAAATGTATCTATAAATGCCTTTTCCTGATCAGATGGCTGCGCGAATTTAAACACATTATCTAAAATCAGATGGTTGAATGCCCGATTACGAATTTTCTTTTCGCTCACTTTATCTACCTTATTGATTGCTTTCGTCGGACCACTCACAAAATTTTCAAACTGGGATTCTTCCAACGTTGCCTGTGTCTTATAATCTCGGATCAGATCATTTAAAACTTTGGCTTCCGCTGCCGCATCATCCCATTGTTCCTTGCCTTGTAACGCTTCTACCTTGGTACGTTGTGCCGTAATCTGTTGTTTTATTTCATCAGACTTTTTCATGTTATATCATCCTCCCATTTAGTAATGACATTGAAATAGCAAATTTTTTACTTTTTAATTCGTTTTCAGCCTTAATTTTGGCGATTTCCGCCATTTTCGCCTGTTTTTCCTGCATTTTTTTAGCATTTGTATGATTAAAAGCCAGTAAATTTCTAACATTTTCCGGCATATTCTTGAAATATTTCGTCATATCCCCTGCATATGCTACTTGCTGCGCAATAGGTGATACTATTTCTATATCGAATTTTTCAGCCGCTTCTGACGCCGTATACCATGTTTCAGCTTCCATATCGGCCCGAATATCATCGATACTTACGCCTTCCTTAAGGTGATTACCATATGTCGTTAACATGGCTTCCTGCGCTGCCAGTAATCCATCAATACCGCGCTGCATATCATCGACATTCCCCATTACCCCGGTCATAGGCCGATGGATCATCAACATCGCATTTTCCGGCATGACTATTTTTTTAGCAGCCATCACAATCACACTGGCAATACTTGCCGCCCATCCATCTATATAAGCGGTTACATTTCCCTGATGACGGGCAATCATATTGGCAATAGCTATCCCGCAGCTGACAAAGCCGCCATCGCTATTAACATATACGTTTATATCCCGTCCGGATAATGCTTCTAATTGTGTCCGTACATCTACAGGGAATATATAACCGGCCCCTATCCAGTCCGAATACGAGTCATCTACGATATCACCGTAAATATATATATCTGCCGATGTTTCCGTTTGGTTTTTAATCTGCAGGCATTTTAGTTTGTTCATTTCCTCCCTCACCCCCTTTCGCTTTGTATGCCGCGCCAATATCCGATAATTTTGTATAGGTCCCGTTTACCAGCAAATCATCTCCGCTTTTATCTGGCGGCATATTATTGAGCCTCCGTGCTTCATTCGGTTTCATAATAGTGCCAGCCACATAGTTCCGCAGTATGGTGCTTTGCTGCAGCGGATCACCACGCAAAATGGTATTGACATTAAAATAAAAGCCCATACCTTTTTTCTGCTGCTTGATTGTCAGCAGTTTCCGGTTGAGCTCTTGTTCATATTCTGTAATATTGTATAAAAGTGTATCTACATAAAATGTTAAATTCTGCATGGAACTGTTATTATACGAGCTGTTTTCATACAGATTTAAATGATTCGGCATTACCCCAAAGGCAGCGGCAATTTGCAAACTGGAGAATTTCTTGATTTCAAAGAATTGCGCATCTGTCAGTTTTAAATCTAATGCCGATACATCCCATCCAAAAGGGACCGGTATAATACGATCTGTTTTAAGCCCTGCTAAGTTGACTAAATCTTTGGTAATTTCTTTTTGTCTGGCACTGTTCAAATCTCCTACATATTTCACAACCAAATTTGCCGTTAGGCCTCGTTGATACAAGTCATTTAAAAATTGCTGACTGGCTTTATTTCCTGCCATATTAGCGGCTAATATTTCACGGACACTTTTACCGGCAAGTCCCCATCGTTCCGTAATCCAACTCCGTACATGAATCATATCTTCCGGAGCTATCCAAAATGTAGTACCCGTCAACGTATCCAAATAGGTATAATAATAGGTTCGCTGCGTAAAAGAATGAGTCTCATTAATCCAAATAGTCACACAGCGTGGATCCAACGGATATAATCCTTCCAAACTGCCATCCAAATTTCGATTGATGTAGGCGTAGCCATTGCCATAATGATTTCGGCAAAATTCGAGAGTTGTAATCATTTGTGCCGGAGTCATAACCGCGTTTGGCTGTATATTGAGAGATTGATAGGACTCGTGATTCGTAATTCGGTTTTTATTCTGGTCCATTAAGTGAATCGGCATCTTAGCTAAAGATTCAGCCAATTTTTTTAAACACGTAAAATATGTAATTTCACCAATATCCGGTCCGTTTGCTGTATCTGTCTGTCGATTAAAAAAAGCATTGATATCCGATAGGGTAAGTGTTTTACCACCAGAATCATCTGCCATATCCGACACA
This sequence comes from Megasphaera sueciensis, assembly GCF_050219315.1. NCBI lineage: Bacteria > Bacillati > Bacillota > Negativicutes > Veillonellales > Veillonellaceae > Megasphaera > Megasphaera sueciensis. Next base: position 2,867,395 of record NZ_CP116939.1, on the reverse strand, counting down.
TGCCGTAATGCCCAACGATCTAACCATTTCAAGTATTGTCACCTCCTCCCAAGATATGATCCATAATTTCATTTGCCTGTTCCGCCGTAAGTCCGACTTGATTTTTATCTAACCAATACAAATCCCAGGCATCCAAAATACTATCCACCGTATCAATCCGTTCTGTCTGCGTCTTTTTGTCGACTTTGATTTCTCCAAAACTGTTCTTATCGACAATCGCATTGACAACCGACCACGTCAACAATGCGTTCCGCTTGTCGTACAATACCTGATGCGCTTTGACAGATAACTGAAAATCTACGGTACAATCATTGAGTGCCCGTGCCGACTGCTTTACTTCCGTTAAGTCACACGCTAATAATTCCCCTAAGTCAGATAAAAAAGCAGCCGCATTATGATTGTCATAGCCCACACCGATAATGTCGATATCATAGACTTGGATAAGTTTGGCCAAGTGCGCAATAATAAACTTGTAATCCGTCTTAATCCCGTACATACCGGTTGTTAGTGTTAACAACTTACGATGTACCCAATCCCGATACGGTGCTTTATCCGTCCGTTCATGCTCCTGCAGTCGCAATTTAGGCATGAAACTATGTGAATAGAGATAAATTTTTTCATCGTCTAATGGAAAAAGTAAAGCAATCGAGGTCAAATCACCGCCGGAACTTAGGTCAATTCCCAAATAGCAAGAACGTCCTTTCATATCAGCAATAGTTAATTCACTGGCACATGCTTTCCAATGATCTAAGTTAATCAGCTGACCTCCCGCGTATTTCACCCAGACATTCAATGATTTCGTCAAAAAATTAATTAAATCATCCCCCTGCTTTTCTTTAGCATCAATTGCTTTTTCTGCCATACGGGCTAACATTTCTTCATCCAGCGTCAGATCATCGGTCCATAGGTTAAGCGGGTTGGCTTTTGCCCAGTTCTGGGGATTCCAACAATCGTCATCTTCATCCATTTCCGCAATATACACAAACAAGGATTCTTTTTCGACTACACCTGCTAAAACCTTCTTTGCAAATTCATACTGCGCATAACAAGGACCATTTAAATCAAAACCCGCAGTTGTAATTGCAAGTGTCAGGGCATTATCCACTTTAATTTGCCCATCTCGCATGAGTGCATACATCTGATCTGTCGGATGGGCGTGGTATTCATCAATAACGGCCAAGATACTACGAAAGCCATCGGCTGATTTTGTATCACGCCCGATGGCTTTAATTGTCGTACCAGTCAGTAAACTGAGGATGGTATGATCGTACTGTTTAATTTTATATAACTCTTTTAAATCTCCATCTGATTCGATAAATTTATCTACTTCATCCCACACGATGTTTGCTTGATCTTGCTTTGTTGCCGTACAAAAAATACGTCCATACTGATATCCAGAAAACGATGCAAAATCATTACATAACTCCCCGGCAAGGAACGATTTACCGTTCTGTCTGCCTACTTGAACATACCCTTCACGAAAACGTCGTAAATGGCTGCGTTTTTTTCGCCAGCCAAACAGGCTGCCAATAATAAAGTTTTGAAATCCCCGTGTTTTGAGCTTCTGCGGAACATCGCCTTCGCCAATCGTTAATTCATTGGCGATATTGATATGTTTTTCCGCTTCCCTCACATCAAAAATATAGGGGAAATTCTTCTTGGCCATGTCGTTTAGATGCCGCTTACACGCCAAATATTCACTATGTCCTGCCAATCGTACCCCTGAACAAATTAATTTTGCATATGCCGTCGTTCGATCTTGTGCCATTATCCATTCACATACTTAAGATATTTATTGACAGCCTTGTCTTGCTTAACAGGTACGACTAATTTTAAGCGGTCTGTCGTGGCCATGCCTAATTTTGCAGAACAGTCCATGATCTGGCGAACATATTTTGTTTCGGCTTCCAAATAAGGGGACACCGTTTCATACCGGCCATACTTATTTTCACGATAGCCGATTTCTCCGTAATCACCCTCTTGAATATGCATAGCGATTTTAGTATACCGGCTCCATGCGTTAGCATAAATGGCAAGAATGCTGCGGTCAAGGTTGTCCAGAATGTCGATTTTCTCGCATTCATCGACAACTCGAATAAATTCTTCCTTGCCTTCTTCATCTAACCATTGAGGCGGTAACAATGCATCGCGTGGAAGTTTAAGCTTTTTTTCATTTTCTTTCCGGGCGGTCCGTTTTGCCTTCCCGATCTTGCCTGTACTAATATCAATTACTTTTCTCGGTCTTCCTGCAGCCATCATTATCACCCCCTGATTTTTTGATTTTGAATTTCTGGCATTTTTTCAAAAGAATAGGCCATACGCGGTCTGGCTTTCGAACTTAAAAACTTTTTTGCACTCCCCCGGCTATAGCAAGCAATACTTTCTGCATCTTGACCTTATCCTGCACCGACTTATTATAGGCTGCATGGATGGCCGCGTGGGTTCGGGCACTCACGTAAATTAAATTATGCACATCAAATGCCCGCTGCGGATTCTCTTCCACGGGAATAATATGATGTGCAATCGTTCCTTTTACAATATGATGTTCTATTACTTTCGCATATTCATCCAGACCGGCGGCCCGTTGTTTTACCTGCATACGGATAGGCTTCCAAAGTTTCGAATGATACACAACTTTGCCTATTGTATTACGGCGATATGTATCGTATTCCTTATGCCGGTTATGATTACAGATACAAGTGCTACCTTCAGAATATTGCTTGCCGCAATAAAGACATATCCTTGTTAACATACTCACTACCATCTCATTGTCTTGTTGTTGAAATTTGAAATAAAAAAGCACCCAGATTAGTGAGTGCTAAAAAATTCTATTCTACTATATCAAGAATTTGTTCTACAGATAAATCATATGTTTCATTTGGTATTCGACTAGCTTTTGTCAACATTTTTTCATACTTATCCATAGTTGTACAATGAGAATTTAAATCTTTATCTTTTAACTCTTCAAATCTATGCATATATTCTACAATAAACGTTGCAATAGAATATTCTCCTTCATTGTTTCCATCAAAACCATCAAAACATAATTCTTGTGTATTTGTTTTATCTAACACTCTTCTTTTATCATCGTCAGGCAATTTTTCAAATGATGTTTGAATCCTTCTCCATAAGGATAATATATCCCACACTTTATCTACTTGTTCTTTTGGAGGTTCTTCTTCATTTAAAAATGAGTATTCAGCATCAAGCGCCCATGTATTACCACTTGTTATAGCTTGTCGAATAAGCACAGGATCAAATCCAGTTTTAATATGGGTTTGTCAAGTTAAGTGTGTAAGTTTTTTTAGGTATCATAAAAGAAGATGCGTTACCAGTGATTGCTGGCTTTAAAATTTCTCGTATTTCAGGATACGAGCTTGCAGCTTATCATCCATAGCCAACTGGTTTCTGACCATCGCCCAGTTCTGGATATGATGCCCTTCCCACTTGGCATAGAGTTCCTTTACCCTGAGATAGAGAACCTTGAAGACAGATTCCTCGCTGGAGAACGAGCCCTTCTTGGTGACTTTTCGGAAGCTGGAATTCACGCTCTCTATCGCATTGGTGGTATACATCACCTTCCTTACGGCACTGCCATAGTTGAATAGTTGCTGGACATGCTGCCAGTTCCGCTTCCATGTTTCTACCGCACCGGGGTACTGGCTCCAGGCCTGCTTGAACCGCTCGAATTCGGCCTCAGCACTCTTCAGGTTCACGGCTCCATAGACCTTCCTGAGCTGGGTCGTGTAGGCCTTGTAATCCTTGGATGGGATGTACTTGATGGAGTTGCGGATCAGATGGACGATGCAGCGCTGCACGACCACCTGGGGGAAGATGGACTTTGCTCCCTCTTCCAAACCGGAGACACCATCCATGCAGATGAATCCGACATCTTCAACGCCACGGGCCTTCAGCTCATCGAATATCTGCATCCAGTTATGTTTGCCCTCCGTCTCGTTCATCCAAAGGCCCAGGACATCCTTCGAGCCATTGATGTCATAGCCGAGGATGACGTAGACAGCGTGGTTCTTGGTCTCATAATCCTTGCGTACAGAGACGTACAGGCAGTCTACGAACAAGAAGGGGTAGAAGGGGTTCAGAGGACGTGTCTGCCAATGCTGGACTTCGTCCATCACTCGGTCTGTGATGTTCGAGATGCTCTCTGCGGACAGCTCGAATCCATAGATGTCATCAATCGTCTTGGCAATATCCCGCTGGCTCATGCCGCGTGCATACATGGCCAGTACCTTGCTCTCGATCCCTGTGACATCCTTGGTGCGTTTGGGGACTACCTGGGGCTCGAAGGTAGATTCGCGGTCCCGTGGGACGCGGATGGGGACCTCGCCGACCGAAGTCTGGATGGTTTTCTCCGTATAGCCATTCCGACGGTTGGAGGTTTCCTTCTTGCTATGATCATTGGAGCTATACCCGAGATGGTTATCTATCTCGCCCTGCAGCATAGCTTCGAAGATAGGACCGAACACGTCCTTCAGCGCTATCTGCATGTCTTCCTGCGTCTTCGGCTGGTATTGTTCCATGATGAGCTTGGCGATTGCCTGGCCTTTCTCACTCGGGTTTCTACGTTTCTTCATCAGTGCTGTACTCAATTCCTTTCAACCTGCTTTCTGATAGTGTACCGCACCTCGACAAAAAAATGAAGTGCGTAAGTTAGTAAATTGGTTACCGGTAACTTACACACTTCATTTTACACTCCCTTTAATATCTAATTTTTCATAAATATCACATACCATACAAAGATTAATTTTTTCTGAAATTGTCATCATTACTCCTCCTTATTAGCTAATATATTATAAAATAAATTTTTAATTATCAACATTTAACTTCACTCAAGTAGGGAGTCTTAGTCTTCTGCACCTATTTTTCTATAATGTCATTATACCACACATTTCTTGTCCAAACCTGCTACAATTCTGCTATAAATCTGCTACAATAAAAAAGTTATCCACAATAAAATATATTTTATCTATCCTGACATAAGGGAGTGTAAAATGAAGTGTGTAAGTTACCGGTAACCAATTTACTAACTTACGCACTTCATTTTTTTGTCGAGGTGCGGTACACTATCAGAAAGCAGGTTGAAAGGAATTGAGTACAGCACTGATGAAGAAACGTAGAAACCCGAGTGAGAAAGGCCAGGCAATCGCCAAGCTCATCATGGAACAATACCAGCCGAAGACGCAGGAAGACATGCAGATAGCGCTGAAGGACGTGTTCGGTCCTATCTTCGAAGCTATGCTGCAGGGCGAGATAGATAACCATCTCGGGTATAGCTCCAATGATCATAGCAAGAAGGAAACCTCCAACCGTCGGAATGGCTATACGGAGAAAACCATCCAGACTTCGGTCGGCGAGGTCCCCATCCGCGTCCCACGGGACCGCGAATCTACCTTCGAGCCCCAGGTAGTCCCCAAACGCACCAAGGATGTCACAGGGATCGAGAGCAAGGTACTGGCCATGTATGCACGCGGCATGAGCCAGCGGGATATTGCCAAGACGATTGATGACATCTATGGATTCGAGCTGTCCGCAGAGAGCATCTCGAACATCACAGACCGAGTGATGGACGAAGTCCAGCATTGGCAGACACGTCCTCTGAACCCCTTCTACCCCTTCTTGTTCGTAGACTGCCTGTACGTCTCTGTACGCAAGGATTATGAGACCAAGAACCACGCTGTCTACGTCATCCTCGGCTATGACATCAATGGCTCGAAGGATGTCCTGGGCCTTTGGATGAACGAGACGGAGGGCAAACATAACTGGATGCAGATATTCGATGAGCTGAAGGCCCGTGGCGTTGAAGATGTCGGATTCATCTGCATGGATGGTGTCTCCGGTTTGGAAGAGGGAGCAAAGTCCATCTTCCCCCAGGTGGTCGTGCAGCGCTGCATCGTCCATCTGATCCGCAACTCCATCAAGTACATCCCATCCAAGGATTACAAGGCCTACACGACCCAGCTCAGGAAGGTCTATGGAGCCGTGAACCTGAAGAGTGCTGAGGCCGAATTCGAGCGGTTCAAGCAGGCCTGGAGCCAGTACCCCGGTGCGGTAGAAACATGGAAGCGGAACTGGCAGCATGTCCAGCAACTATTCAACTATGGCAGTGCCGTAAGGAAGGTGATGTATACCACCAATGCGATAGAGAGCGTGAATTCCAGCTTCCGAAAAGTCACCAAGAAGGGCTCGTTCTCCAGCGAGGAATCTGTCTTCAAGGTTCTCTATCTCAGGGTAAAGGAACTCTATGCCAAGTGGGAAGGGCATCATATCCAGAACTGGGCGATGGTCAGAAACCAGTTGGCTATGGATGATAAGCTGCAAGCTCGTATCCTGAAATACGAGAAATTTTAAAGCCAGCAATCACTGGTAACGCATCTTCTTTTATGATACCTAAAAAAACTTACACACTTAACTTGACAAACCCTGACATAATGCAATGAATATCAGCTACATATTTTTCTATATCATTAAAAGATTTAATAGTATTATATGTAATGGTAATTTCTTTTATAATTCTCATACTTTTTTGCATAATCTGATCCATATCTTTTATATAGTTTTTAAAATCATAAGATGATGTTGTTATCTCTATATCTCCATCAGCTTTAGTTGATAAATCATTTAAATTTCTTTTTCCATGATTCTTTCTTAAGGAATTTATACATACTAATAATTCTATAGTCTGAACCAAAATACTTTTATCCAACCCACCTAAAAATTCTTTTATATCATTAACTTCAATATTAGGAAATTTATTTTCTAGTGGCAACTTACTAAATTCATTTATTTTAATTTTTTCCATATATTGATTTTTCTCCACACAATATTTATCTAGTAAAGTTGCGCAATTTAAAATAATTTGATATAAAAAAATTTGTAACATAATAGCATTTCCCTTACTCTGCTCTTCATCTTTTTTCCTTTGCAAAGACAATTGAAATTTGTATGTAACACAACTACCAACTATTATGCCTATAACTCCCAACAAATCTCTAATTTCCATAAACAGTTATCACCTTTTCTTATAAAATATATAAATAGATTTTTTCTTTAATATGATAATATCATAAACCACAACAAATTCAAATCTTCAAATTCATCTGCACTGGAATATCGCCTGGACCAAATATCATCTCGTCCAATATCTCTAATACCTTTTCACTGCGCTTACGACAGTACCCTTCTGAGCAATTCACACAGGCAGCCGTCATTTTCCATGACATTTCTTTTATATATTTGTTGCAAACAATCATACGGTCTGATTCTGTCAATGCTTCCAATGATCTGTTTAACCGATTTATGATGGGTTCCTTTTCGTCAAGTTCTGCACGAAGCGCAGCAATTTTATCTGGGATAGCTTCTTTTTCTATGAAAATTCTTTCTTCCTGGCTTACGTTGGTATTACTGCCACACGGTGCAGGAGATAACGAGGACACCTTAGGTGCAGCATTCAACGGAAGTTTAGCTTCATAGTCAACAATATCGCCTTTTACATTGGCAATATACGTTGTAATCTCCTGATAATGCTGCAGATAATATTTAACGGAAGCAATATTCTCCTGTTTCATTCTTTATCTCCTTTCATGATAATGCTATTGTTCCACCGGTTTCAGCCAAGCCTCTATCCGTGGTTGATCATCATATAATTTAACTGCTCGAATAGACACAATTCGGCTATCGTCAGTAAATAATATCTTTGACTTTTGAAATCCCATACCATCCAATACCACCTTGATATAGTTATCGGTATCCGGTTTAGTGGATGGGTATAACCGATGCTCCCGTGCTGCCCGCTGTTTGGCCTTAGAAAACGACTTAGGAATACTCCGGTAAATATATAGGGCAAACTGTAACGGACAGTCTAACGGCAACGTATACCCCTTTTGCTTGGCCATGTACATGAGTTGTACTGTTTCAGCACAAATGGTATTTTTATAGTCTTTTGATTTTTTAGGATCGTAAGCATGAACATGTCCACCAAATACAGAAAAACGTGGCCGCTCTTGAGCAAATGGCTCACCATAGACGGTAATACGCATCGCGCCGGTCTTGTCATTGATATAACAACTCATAAAACCATCCTTTCTGTGATATAATCATCCTAAAGGAGATGAATCATAAATGGATACAAAAATTGACTGTTTAGTTCCAACAGGAAATGGTAATCAAACAAAGAGTATCGTAAACTTTAAACTTCCTAATACTTGTCCAATATGTGGATATGGAATAGCCCCTGATATGATAGAATACTCTACACCTCTACATATTCGAAATGTTCAAAATGAAAAACAAATTGGAATTTTATTACAATGTACACATTGTGATAATTTATTTTTTGCTTTATATGAAATTAAAATACTATCAGAAGCAACTGTGGTAAGTACTGCCAGATGCATTTCTAACTTAAAAAGAATAGAACCAAATGACTTTACTAAAATTCCTATACCAGAGGGAATGAAAGATTATTATCTTGATTTTTACGAAATTTACTCACAAGCTGCCAGAGCAGAAACATTAGGTTTAAATAAAATAACAGGTATCGCTTACCGTAGAGCTTTAGAAAAATTAGTTAAATCTTATGTCCCTGAAATATTCCCTGATGATAAAGAAACTATTTTATCAGAAACATTAAGTCAATCCATTGCTCGAATAAAAGATCCAAAGATTGAAGCTCTTGCTAAAGCTGCTTCTTGGATTGGCAATGATGAAACACATGAAATAAAAAAACATCCAGATTATAATGTGGAAGACATGAAAGGTTTTATTCTCTCATTATGTCATTTAATTTTATCAGGAAAAGAAGCAGATAAAGCATTATCAATGATAGATAAACATTGAGAACCATTTAATTCTCCAATTTTAACCCCACTAAGAGAGTAGAATTCTTCTACCCGCTTGGTGGGATTTTTTTCTGTTCCATCCCCCTGTGCTGATTCAATACAAATTACTGATATAATTTTTGCCCCGTCTATTCTTGTTTTTTCGAACCCATATTCATCTTTCATTCTTTATCATCCTCCCATTTAGGACCTTGCCGTTGACTCACCCCATTAAAGTTCAATACTAAGGATGTACTTTTCAGCCTGTCATAAATTCGTTCTTGATACTGTCCCATTAAGCCGTCGGCATTTAAATTTGTGGTAATAATAATCGGCAGCATCCGGTTATACCGTTCGCTGATAATCGCATCTACCTTCGTAATTACCCAATTGTTCTGATACTCCGTGCCTAAGTCGTCTAACAATAATAATGGCGTATTTCGGATCCGGCTTTCAAAGTTCAGCAGATCTTCCGGTGATCCTTTCTTACCCATGGTCAGCATCTTATCCAGCAGCGATGCCATACTGATAAAATAACCGCCGCCATAATGTTGGATCGTTTCCTGCAGGATAGCTACAGCCAGCGTTGTCTTCATTGTTCCGACAGGTCCTTTCATTAATAACCCGATGCCACGTCGTTTGTACGTTTCAAATTTATCCGCATAATTCTTACATCGCTGAATAGCATTACTTAATTCGGTTGGATAGGTACGTAACTGATCGAATGTACAGTTCCAATACCGCCGTTCAATCCCATGGGCAACAAGTTTTTTATGATAGTCGTCTTTACAACGTGTCAGGTTCTTTGGACCAGTCAATGGCGGCTGACTTGGCTGTAGATGTAATGCCACCATTTTTTCTTGAAATTTGGTGCATGTGTTTGCTATTGGTTCCAGTTCTGCCATGTAATGCATCTCCTTCTTCATCATATCCGTGCTGCTGCCAAGAATTCAGGATACCGGCAATGTAACTTAAATTTGGTTTACCGCGAACCACCGCTCGTTCAATTGCCTTCAAACAAGAATCCTTCCCATAGGTTTCTACCAAATCCATCAACTTGTCTGATTCAATCGCATTCATGACAGGTCGGATATTATCTTGATAGCTCTTGGCCACAACAGCAAATGTTTCATCGTATTCCGTAGTAGTAGGTATATCTACTTTACTTTCCTTTACTCTACTTTGTGATGAAATGTTGTCATTTTTTGTAGAAATGTCTACATTTTTATCTAAAATGTTAACATCATGTTTACATTTCCCGTTTAAATGCATACTTAAAGAAGACATGCCGATTTTTAGATTTTTAAAGTCTGCCGGATCGACCAACAACAATTGCTGATCGACCTCAACAGATTTCCTTCTCTCACATGCTTTAAAGAAGCGTTCCTGTATGCCGTGGGATGTTAAGATTCCGAGCGAATCAAAAAGGGTTTCATCGAAAAAACCGCGTTTGATCAATTCATTCACAACTTCATTTACTAAGCCAGGGGTAAACTCTTTTCCCGCAACTTTCGCGAATAAGTATGATGAATCCTCATCCCACTTTACGAAGTACCCGTTACGATAAATCCGCGTTAGCAGGCGTATCGCACATACTTCACCTTTAATTCCAAATCTGGCAGAAACAAACTGAATCTTCTCGTCTTCAAAGAAGTCTACATCCAAAGGGAAATAATCAATTCCCTTTTTCATGGGTTATCTCCTATGCTTGCGTTGGTGACTGCATATTATTCGCTGTTACTTTTCCAATATTCACAATATTGCCTTTCGGATCGTCGCGGAACGGATCCTCATCTCGCTCTTCATCCGGCTGTTCGTTTTGCCCCTCAAATAGCGACATTTGCGCCCGCTTACCCTGTAAATAATTTTCTGTAAGCTGCTGCAGCGTCTGCAGAACCTTTACCGTATCCTCATTAAAATAAGATGCTGATTCTTCCGTGTTCTCCGTTTTACAAGACCGGATAGGTGTATTAATGGCAATCTGTGTTTCGTTTACATCTAACTTACTGGATATAATGGCCGACATAGTACCATCTTTGCCGTACTTGTATGTAACGCCGTATGGATGGATACGATCCTCAAATTCTTTAGGATTAAAAGCTAAAATCTGAAGTACCGGATCAAGCAGTTTATCGAGTGTGCTATAAAAAGCCGGTTCGGCTTGTTCATCGAATGTACCCGAATATTCTGCCGTATGTCCATCTGCTGTCTTAGAAAATTCAACGCTTATTTTTCCGGCATTTTCACTATACTTGACCTTTTTAATCTGCATACTACTCGTCTGTTCCATGATTATTACCTCCCGTTATTCCCGAACCCATATTCCAACATTTAACAGCACATTCCGCCGTACTACATAATTTAGTATGTACCCCACATTGAGGACATTTTACTTGGTATGCGGAATACTGCTTTGTAATTTTACTTTTTACAACACTCGGTACCGATCCGCATTCCCTACAATTGGCTAATAGATAATTTTCTCGTTTTACCTTTTTGCTCATGTTCTCTCCTTTTAAAATACATATACAGCTGCGCCAGTTTCTTCCTCCACACGCCGCTTAAAATCCACTGCGTCACTGTTGGCATTGCTCAGATGCAACAAATAAATTTCTTTTACACCGCGTAAATCATTGGCTTGCAAGAAAGCCAGCAATGTATCAATACTCATATGCGTCTGCAGTACCCGTTCGCTCACGAAGTACGGTAATTTACTGGTTTTAGCATTGTTGGCCAAGGCATCAAAACTGTAATTTGCCTCGGCCATAATGTAATTGATAGAATGAAATCTATATTTGATATATGCGGTATCGGTAAAATACAGCAGTCGTTCTCCCGTTATTTGTGATTCTATCAGATACCCGTAACATTCCACATCGTGCTGACATTCAAACGCCCGGAATGCAAATGTTCCAATGCCATATGGAACACCCGCTTTTGCTATCTTTATTTCTGGAAACAATGCGCATACATCGTGATTGCTAAATACTTTGATGCCGCGCCGCAGCAGTTCCGGAACCGCTTTGGCATGATCACCATGCCGATGTGTGATCAATACTGCTGCAATACTGCTCGTGTGGAATCCGCAACGCTCCTGGATCTTCTTGAAAGGAATCCCAGCGTCCAGCAGGATGACGGTTTTGCCGTCTGATACATAATAGCAATTACCGCTGCTGCCGGATGCAAGTACTCGGATAAAAATCAAAACGTCGGTCCCCCCACTGGATCCGGCGCAAGATCGGCACGTCCTGCGGCTTCATTCATATCCTCAGTATCTTTGAACATATCATCGCCCATGCGGTCAATCTCATCAAACGGTTCTGTTGCTGGTGGTAATTCCGGATTAGTCGTTTTCTTCGTTGAATTTCGTACATTCTGACTGGAATGAGTATTTTTCCTGCTGTTTTTCTGCATATTTTCAGTTAAATTTGGTACACTTTCGGACGGTACCGGTATTGACTGTTCTTGTGATATTCCTGTCAATCCCTGTGCCAATTGTTGCTCTGGTTCTTCAAATGGTACGCTATTTGCCTCTATCTCAATGGCTTGCTGTACCTCATCATTAGCTGCATTCAATCGTTGTTCCTGCTGCTTCATGTACTGGTAACTGTCGTCAATTTTCTTGGGATCAATCAATATATGTTTGGGAGAATATACCTCACGCATCATGGTCTTTTGGCACATTTCCTCCAGCCATCCTTCTTTCTGTTCCTCGATTTGTTTTTCTTTTTTCCATACTTTCAAAGATCCGCCCCAAAAATTCGCACTGGCATATTTTGGTTTCCGTTTGAGTATGTCGGCCATGCTCATCATAACCAGTTCATTCTTTTTCGGATCTTCATATTCGATATAGCCGAATGCCCCAATAATCTCGCCGCGGTCAAATGGATTTTCAATGTCAAATTCATAGCTTTCGACAGGATTACTACGACTTTTCATAATTGGTTTAAATGTATCTGCTTTATGTACAATTTCCACGGTTACATTCGTCGGCTTATCAAGGGCATATTTCAAGGCAATATATCGTTTTCCCATATACCCAATCATTAGTGTGATGTCATAACAGTTTTCCTTGTTGTTTTTATAGGGGATCGGAAAAAGAAAATTGTCCTGCATCATATCAAGTCCCAGTTGCGCATAATGTACCACGTCCATACATAAGTCACGTACATTGACGTTACTCCAGCTATACGGCAATAGATTGTCGTACTTATGGTCTCTATTCGCATCATTTTTCCGTACCCGTTCCTCTTCCGAATTCGTAAGCGTCCGATCAATTCTAATAAAATATCCTTGTAAAATTTGTTTTTGGTAATCTGTTACGCGAATTTGCCCGATGTTATTTGTAAATTCTTTCAATACCTGCTGTTGAAATCGAATACTTAAACTTAACTTGTTTTCCGATTTTTGCATTGTTTTCTCTGCCATATATATTCACTCTCCTATTTATTTTCTACTCGCAGCGTTGCATCGTCCGGTGATACAATCAATCGGATCAATTGCGTGTTATCTGCATTCTGTATCACCGTTACACTTTCTGCCCGATCTATAAATACCGGCAAATGTATGTTGTAAAAATCAGACAGAACACTGATGATGTCCATCCCCGCATTCACCTGTGCAGCCGTATTTGCGCTGCGATAATCCACCCACGCACCTACTTCGTTCTGCACCATCGGTTCACAGAGTTCTTTTAAACCACCATTGAGCTGTTCCTCAAAAAGTTTAAAGTGTACGAAATGAAATCGATTGTTGATATTGTCCGTGATCATCCGCACCTTGGCCCGTGTGAATTCGTCACATAGGTACAAACCATGTTCCAACTCTTCAAGGTCTGCGCCGTTCTGCCGTTGTTCCTGCTGCAGTTCGTCAATACGCTGCTGTGCGCGTTTGGCTGCATCAATCGCCGCAAGCGTTCTATTCGTTACCTGTATTTGAATTTGCAAAGCTTCTTTCTGTTGCTTCTTTTTTTCTATCGCTGCGCTGATGACCGTGTTGGAATCAATGTTCTGGTCCTCTAATTCTCGTAATTGCTGCATGGATTTAATATAAATTTTCGTGTTCTCGAATTGGAGCTGATTTGCCAGAATCCGATGGACTGCCTCCTTGTTTTTATCAATCACCATTTTGTCGGCACCGATTTGCTCCATACTCTTTTTAATGGTATTGATTTGTGCTTCTAACGATCCAATAACTTCTTTACCACACAATTTGCCGCGTTCGTTGATATTTTCCAAATGAGCGGATTTTGCTGCATTGAATTGCTTCCGCATTTCTGCTACCTTGTCGGCAGCTAGTGGCCGGTGGCAGGTGGGGCATATCTGTTGTCCTTCATCCCACTGTGATGCCTGCACTTCTGAGAATTCTCGCAGCAATCGGTTACGTTGCTGCTTCATGTCCTCGACGGTTGCGACCTGTTTCTTTAGTTCTGCGGATGCCTTGGCGTATTCCTCATCCAGAGCATATCCCTGTTTTTGTATTTTAGCTTGCTGGGCATATTGCTTCTGGTATTCGGCACTTACCTTCTCAGTGAATGCCATCCGGGATTGTTCTAATTCCGTGGATAAGGCAGCAATTTTTTTCTGTATAGCAAGCGCCTGTGTATCTCCGTTCTGTATTTCACGGATATCGGCATCAATACCATTGCTTTGTTCCTGCAGCGTGGCGATTTTTTTCTGAATTTTCTTTTCATCCGGCAGCGTTTCTGGAATACTCTTGGTTACCTCGTCAATACGGGCTGGCAACATTTTTAAATTATCGTTAAGTTTACGCCGCTGATCCATCGCAATTTTTTTGTACTCATCGGGAGTGTACATTTGACCTGATGTTCCCGGCTGTTTAAGAAATGTCTGCAAATCGGCAAGCTCCGGTGTCTGTGCAATTACTTCTTCGTCCGTCATGTCACCGCAGACCTCAAATAATACCTTGCGGCGTTCCTCGACATTCATCACTTCGGGAAAATAGTCGTACATTGTCAAAAGCTTTGCTATTTCCAATGTTCCCCCACATAATGATTGAATTGTTTTAGTATAAACATTTTCCTTGTATGGAATATCGTCCACCCAGTAATCTGTCGTATTCCCAGAAAATGTTTTTGTCTTGGATCCTTTTTTCTTTGACCAGATTTCGTAAAAGTCTTTCTTTAACCGTACGATCCGGCCATTCTCGGCCTGAAATGTAACCTCGGCTAGATGGTGCAGATCATGTACGCCTACGGTTTTAGGATTAAAATCTTTTTCGCCTGTAGCTGCTTTGCCAAACAACAGCCAACTTACCGCGTTTGCTATGGTTGTTTTGCCAGTGCCATTTGCACCATAGATGTTGGTTACTATGGGACCGAAGTCGATATCCAGCTCCTTGATACCACGAAAATTTTCAAGGTGTAACCGTGTTATTTTCATATGTTCACTCTCCCTTGATGTTGAATACTCGTTCTAATTGAGTGACCGCCCATGCCAGGCATTCGTAATCTTGTTTGTTTTTCGTCATCTGTGCATGATTTCGTATTTCAATTAAATGAATCAAGTACTTGTTTACAGCTGTCATTTGCTAAAATCTCGCTTTCTGTGATACAATAATCACGAAAACATTTAAGTAATTACTTGTTGCTGCTCATTGCCGTGAGCAGCTTTTTACTGTATATTTTTCTTGCCTGCAAATGGTGAGGAAATGTTGCTTAATCGCTTTTCCATAAGTATCATTTGCGGTAAATCGTGTGCAAGGCTTTCTAAATTAATAGCCGGTTCTATTGCAGCTAAAAGCTGAACAGCAGCTTGCAATACGTCTCTTGATGTTGCTTTTGAGATTAATAATTGTATACCGCTTTCATCTTTTACCATTCCCACGATAGCACACCCATTATCTGCTGCCTTACAAAACATTTGTTTTATTTCCCTACTGTGGTCTTCCGTTTTCTGATCTGTCATTATGATCAATCTCCTTTTTGTTTTTATGGCACATTGCAGAATCCATAGGCTAGCAGACATCCCAATCCTGCATAAAATGCTAAATACCCGATTACCTGCAATGCGTCCTTCCATGTGGTCGGCTTTCCCATTTCGGCCCGTGTCCGTGCTGCCGCATTCTCGATCACTTCGTCATGCAGATTGTCGTAGTTGTCATTCACAAATAGCCACGGCGTTCCGATCGTATCCTCTGCTTTATTCATCCTTCGTTCACCTCATTTCTCTTGGCTATACTGTCAAGCCATTGCCGGATCTGCCAACCACAAAAACGAATTTCAGATTTTTCAGTAAGTTTGACATGCGGGATTTCTCCGGAATAGGCCATTTTATAAATCACCCTATTGTCCACGTGTAGCAGTTTTGCCATCTGCGGAGCCGAATACAATTGATCATAAATAATTGTGCCTTCCATATTGGTTCACCTTCTTTCCGTGTGGTATAATCTCCTCTAAGGAGATGGCTATAATGTTAACCAAAAAAGAATACGAAGTATTAAAATGCATATCTAAACATAAGTACACCGAACTAGAATATTTAATTCGTAATATGGATAGTTCCGTCAACTTCCGTATAAGTTCTCTTCTTAAATCAGGTGCTATAACACGGCCAAAAACAACAAAATTCGAAGGAATGGATGTGCCTGAAGATATATATGCTATTACCGATACAGGTATTGCTTTACTACAAGATTACAAAGACATGCACTTTGAAATTTATTTTTGGCGCGGTATTCCCATTTTGATTTCACTGATTGCTTTAATTTTCAGTGGAATAGCACTAGCGAAAGCACTACAATGGATATAAAGAGAATTATCAATGAAAATATTAACGAAAACTTATCACTCGGATGATCCTGATAAAATTGTTTCCCTCTTTGAAAGAACTTGAATAGATTTAAACACCACTGGTTCAAAATTCTCACTTCCTCTTATAGTGATATAATCATCTCAAAGGAGGTGATTACAATGCAGATTAATATTGATTTGTTACGTGACATACTTATTGACGTCTCTGATTGCCCAACTCCTACGGTTCGTAGTAATCGTTCTTTTACGTATCCCGAAATCCCGCAGGGAATGATTGATTACCACATTCATATATTAATGGATGCTCATTACCTAAAAGGTTTAGACGCTAGTTCAAAATTAAATCCATACCAATATCTTGAACTAGAACTAACGCTTGCCGGTCAATCTTTTCTTGATTCAGTAAAAAATGATACCGTTTGGGCAAAGACTAAAGATTATCTAAAGGAGCATGCCATAGAATTCAGCTTTAATGCAGTTTCAGTCATTGCAGCTAAATTTACTTCCGGATAATTTTGAAAATTCTCCATCAATTGATTCATCTAATGCTTGAATCAGTCGATGGATTTTTTTTGCATCCCATCCAGATATTTCTCTCATCTTTTGTAATAACTGTTCTCGTAAATCCACGAGTGCACACAGCCTCAATAACTGAAAACGGCGCGTATCTTGAGGTTCTTCCTTAAGCATCCTTCTCACCTCCTTTTCGTGATATAATCATCTCAAAGGAGATGATTATTGATGACTATTGATGAATTAAAAAAAGAATTTCAAGATATAAACCTTCATTTAGATGAAGAGTCTAAAAATGTTCGAGATTTAGAACATTTTAACGAATTATATGACAGTTTTTTCAATGCACTCGGAGAAACCCAAGATGCAATACTTAAATATCTAAAATCAAATTAGTGTTTAAGAACGGTTGACAGCAATCAATCGTTCTTTTCTTTTTCAGAAGTTAATACAATATCTACATCTGTTTTACGAGCTATTTCTCGTGCTATATCCCTCATGGAATCCAACTGTGCTCTTAATTTAATTATTTGTTCTGCAATCTCCTTATCCGGAATAACTATTTTCCCAATCATCCTCTCTCACCTCCTCTTTATGAAAATTAATTTTTATATTTTTTAGCCAATAATGTCGGAAATATGTAAAACCCTGTTATTTAAACTGTTATTGGATAATACATTACTTGTTATGCAGTGTTTTTTCTTTGTTCAATTTTTTGAACTTTAGGTGTAAAAAAAAATTCTTTTAAATCATTGTTTTGACCGTTCAACAATTTGGTTGCTTGTGTCATCTCCCCTTGATTAAAAAATATATGATTATTTAATTTAAGAGATAATGTTCTTTCAGACATATTCATTGCTCGTGCAAAAGCTTTTTGCGTTCCATATATTTTTACAATAGCGCCTTTTAAGGTACTATAATCAAATTTAATAATCACTTCTCTCACCTCTTTTCTTGGTTCAATTTATTGAACTTTATAGTCACAGTATACCATACATAAAAGCTAAGTCAAGAATAAAAGTTCAATAAAAGTAACTTTTTAATTCAAAATGTTGAATTAAAGTTCAACTAGTAGTATAATAAAAAAATAAGAAAGGGATGAATATAATGGTTAAAACAACAGCGAAAAGATTAAAAGAAGCATTAGATATGCGTGGTTTAAAACAAACTGATTTAGCGCAATTAACAGGATTACCAAAGTCTGCAATCAGTCAATATATATCTGGAAAAATAGAACCAAAACAAGACAAACTATATATTTTAGCAAAAACTCTTAATGTAGATGTTTTATGGTTAATGGGAATTGATTCCTCTACTAATAAACAAGATGGTTGTTCAGATAAAACCCTCTACTACAACGATCCAGAAGTTGCCGCCCTCGCTGAAGCCCTTCGTACCAATCCCAACGGAAGAATTCTTTTTGATGCATCTAAAAACCTAAAAAAAGAAGATATTCAATTTATCGTAAATATGATTAATGAATTAAAGAAAAAAGAAGGTATCGATGATTAATGAACGTGATTCTTATATACAAATCTATGCCAGTTGAGATTAAGGCATTAACCCATACAAATACAGATGGGACGTATACTATTTTTGTTAATTCACTTGTAGATCATAATGTACAAGTAAAAGGTGTTTTACATGAAATAAGCCATATTCAAAATGGTGATTTTAATTCCGAAGCCCATGCAGATGTCTTAGAACATTTATTACACAATCATGAAATAAAAGAATCCGATTTACCTTATATCCAATTTTTCGTTGTTGCATAACTAATAATATTGATCACACATATATCAATAACTAGGCATTCTAAAAAAAGGGGGAACACTTTATGAATGACATCTTAACAGAAATTAATGAACTGGAAATCGAGCTACGAAGTCTACGTCCTTTAAATAAATCCGAACTAAAACGTCTGCGTGATGAATTCATTATCGAAACAACGTATAATTCCAACGCCATTGAAGGTAATACACTAACACTACGGGAAACCGCTTTAATTTTGCAAGAAGGCATAACAATTGCAGAAAAGCCTTTGCGTGACCATCTTGATGTTATTGGTTTTAAAGATGCCTTCTACTATATTATTGATTTAGCCTCTCATAATGAACCATTAACAGAACAAACTATTAAAACAATTCATTCTCTCGTTCTAATGAATGACCGGGGAAATCGCGGAAAATATAGAAATGTTCCGGTCCGTATTCTTGGTGCTCTTCATACCCCACCGCAACCTTATTTAGTACCACCAGCCATAGAACAACTTATACAGCATTATGAAGAATGGAAACAAACAAGACATATTATTGAAGCAGTTGCTCTTTTTCATCTTGAATTTGAATCCATTCATCCTTTTATTGATGGGAATGGAAGAACTGGCAGATTGCTTTTAAATTTCGAACTTATCAAAAATGGTCTATTACCAGTCGATATAAAATTCACTGATCGCCGCGAATATTACAACTGTTTTGACGAATATCATACTCACAACAACAATCCCCAAACATTAATTTCTTTGATTGCAAAATACGAAAAGGAAGAATTAGAACGCTATATTCAGATTATCGAAAAATAAAAAATCCCGTCACCGGCGGCAACCAATAACGGGAAAACGCAATCGCACCAATCTCAAAGGAGTTGATAGCCATAGTCAAAATATATCAAAGTAATTCAACTAAAACAAAATAATATTGTACACTTCTCTTTATACTGTTATAATGAAAAAAAGGAGGTATTAAAATGAATAATCAAATTGAAATTAAAATTGATATGAAAGAATTAAAGAAAAGATACGATGAACATGCCTCCCGCTGTAAAAAAATATCTGAGGAGGTAGGAAAATGGGGAAAGAAGACAAAACCGGATCTGAGCTTTTTGAAGATTCAACGTTGATTGATTTTTTGTATGTAGATAAAGAACGTGTTGATTCGTTAATTTCGCAAATACGTAATGGAACCCTGAGAAGTGTGACCAAGACAACAGGCACTTCTGAGGGTTCTTCTATTTCTGGAAACGGTTCTGTTGGGGTTGTCTCTGGAAAATATTTTTCAGATAATAAAAGCAACGAAAAATCAGAAGAATATTATGACCCTTATCACAGCCAACTTATCAACTTATTAAATGATTTAGCGATTCCTTCTTTAGTAGAATTTCCAAACCCATGTATCGGAAAACTAGTTGTAATTGAGGCTCCCATAAAAATTCGTGACATGCGTTCCATAAAATCCCTAATGCCTATGGTTACTAAAAATCTTGCTATGTTTAAAATCCCTCAAGATAAAGACACTCGCAAAGGCATTAAACTAATGCAAGACATGATTTTTGCTATGGATGATGCAATAGAATTATCTATACCCTTTTTAGGCACACCTATTAACGGGACATTGCGGGAAGGATGTTTATCAATTAAACAATCTGATTTAAATAGAACATATGGTGTAGACTTACCCGGCAAGTGGTATACACTAGGCATTTTAGATGTATCTTCTACGCAATTGACCGTTCCATCTGATGATGCTAAAACATTAGAAGATTTTGTTGATATCTGTTCTAAAGCTTTAAATCAATTTTATTCTTCTACCCAATATTCTATTACTCCGATTTTAATTTATAGAACAATTAATTATTAATTGTTCTCATAGGTTTTTTTCTTAGTAGATTTTTATGCCTATATTATAGACACAAAGTAGCTTTACTACAACTACGGCAATGGAAAATGAACGACAATAAAAAATCCCCCACTGTGCTGGAACACAATGAGGGAAAACGCAATCGCACCACCTATCAAAATGGGCTGATTACTTGTTTAGTATATCATATCAACCCTTTATTCACTATACTTAAAGGAGTTGATTTTTTATGATTACACAAAAATATGGACATTATTATGTCGTTATCGTATATCGAGATTTTTCGGGTAAAAAGAAACGTAAGTGGTATAAAGTAGACGGTGGACACCGTGAAGCAGAAAAAATGGAACGCCATCTTCTTACTGATCGTGACGATGGTGTTCTGCTTCAGGCATCTAAAGATATCCCAGTTTTGAAAGAATATCTTACCGATTGGCTGGATACATCTATAAAACCTCCCGCAAGATCATTAGGAACCTATGAAAATTATAAATATTGTTCTAATAAAGTAAATGCTTATCTGGGCAGTACTCGACTTGATCGATTATCACCTTTACAAATATCAAAGATGTATCGAAAAATGATGACTGACGGCCTTTCTGCTTCAACCGTACGTATGATTCATCGAATGCTTAGAGCAGCCTTGAATAAAGCTGTAAAATGGGGAACATTAACTAAAAATCCTGCGACAGTAGCCGACATTCCCGCTATGACAGAATCCCCCGCTAAAGCATACGACCATGATCAGGCACTTGCACTTCTAAGACAGTCTGAACAAATGGATGTGCGATATAATCTAATCATTTCCCTTGGTATGTTATGTGGTCTTCGAAGTTCTGAGTCATGCGGGCTGCGTTGGCAGGATTACGAAAAAGAAACAGGGAAACTTTATATTCAGCATAACCTGTGCCGCCATGATATGGAAGGCATAAATGAAAATGCGTATGAATACTGTCATAAATCCGGCAATACATGGTATGTTCTCGATAAGGTTAAAACAAAAGCTTCTGAAGCCACAATACGACTGCCAGAATATGTAGGTGATCTGCTTAATAAACGTAAATTACAATATGATACTTTTCATCTAAAATTAGGACCAGTATATCATGACGATAATTTTATCTTGTCCAATGATGTTGGCGATCCATATGACAACCACTACATTTACTATGTTGTACATAAAGTAATTGAGGAATATAATATTTCACATCCAAATGATCCATTACCTATTATCCGGGCTCATGACCTACGTCACACTGCTGCTACTTTATTACTTGAATCTGATATTAATATCAAATACGTAAGTCGACAATTGCGGCACTCTTCAACAACAATAACACAAAATTTATACCAACATGTCACTGACAAAATGGCATCCATAACAGCGGATGCAATGGATAATCTTGTGAGGTCAAAAAGCGATAATTCATCTACACCGTTATCTACACCTTTGGTAAAAAATGCGCATCAGTGATATAGTGGCTTGATAGCAAGAATGTGACAACCATGCTATCTACACAGTCTTATACATTCTGCAACAACACCCCTTAGAGAACTCTTAATCAGGGTGTCCAGGGTTCGAGCCCCTGGTGGTCCACCATAAAAAAAATGATAACCATGCCGTTTTCCCGGTATGGTTATTTTTGTTTTTAAGTAATATTTCAATCTTTCTACCGCATTTTCTACCGCAATCAACAAAATTTTGCTTTTAGGTATATTTTGGTCATGCAAAAAAGAGGCCCTATTTTTTAAGTAGGACCTATTTTCTATATAATATTTACTACGGATAAATGCCATGACTTCTTGCGTGTCTAATCTTTTGTTGTAATACTCGATCTAAAACCGGACGTTCTGTTTCATCGACAACCGGTAATAATCCTTGTAAATCTTGCACACTTAGAATATCTACACCTTGTTCTAAGAACTTTAATATGTTTTTACACCAGAGTGTTTTATAAAGTGGAGGAAAAACAAAGCCCCACTTTTCAGCAGGGCCTAACAATATTTGCATCAATATCTATTTATATGTTTAATAAACGCATCCACATATTGCTGTAAAAATTCCACAGTACCTTCTATAAAGGTGCCATCATCCTTTAACAGTGTATTTACCTTGCCTAAATAAACTTCCGGTTGCTGTAAAAGGGGTACATCTAGAAACATAAGAGATTGCCTTAAGTGATGGTTTGCTCCAAATCCACCATATGCCCCCGGCGACACTGACATAACCGCTCCTGGTTTTTGTGCCCATTTATTTTGTCCTGTAGGGCGAGATGCCACATCCAATGCATTTTTTATGGCTGCTGGAATAGAACGATTATATTCTGGAGTAACAAATAAAAAAGCATCATATGTTTCAATTTCGTTTCGGAAAGATACGTATTCTTCAGGTGGAACTGTTTCATCAAATTCTTCGTTATATAGCGGCAAATGACTTATATCAACTAAAAATCCTTCATACCC
The DNA here is from genome assembly GCF_050219315.1 of Megasphaera sueciensis. NCBI lineage: Bacteria > Bacillati > Bacillota > Negativicutes > Veillonellales > Veillonellaceae > Megasphaera > Megasphaera sueciensis. The sequence goes on along the minus strand of NZ_CP116939.1, from coordinate 2,844,179 downwards.
TTGTGGTAATAATGCGATAACTTGTTTAGCTAGAAGAAGACTATAAGCTTTTTTACGCAAACTTCCTACAATAACACCAATTCGTCTAGACATATTGCATTCCCTCTCTTTCAAATTCAAATCACTTAACAGTACATCCTTATATTTATATTCTATAACAAGATATTAAAGTTTATTATGAGCTCTATCACAAAATGGTTAATTTTTATTTATTATAACATAATGGAGAAATACTTCTATAGAAAAACAATATTTTTTATAATTTGCTATGTATAACATAGGTTTTATTCCAAAAGAACAAAAACGAAGTGAAATTTAACAATTTTTGACAGTAATCTCTCCCCGTATCATGACGATACGGGGAGTATTAACATAGTATTTACTACTAATAAATATTGCGACTTCTTGTATGTCTAATTTTTTGCTGTAATACGCGGTCTAAAACTGGATGTTCGCTTTCATCGGAAACCGGCAATAGTCCCTATATTCTTTTGATATAATCTGCAAAAAACTAACTTCTGAAAGCACTGTAGATAAGAGGAAAATCAAATATACTTTTCAATACAACAAAAAAACTTGATGAGAAAATAATAATCATCTTCTCATCAAGCAGGATAGTATTAAAAAAAATGAAACTAATTGAAAATAAATTTTTCTGATATTATTTCTCCCTGAATAGCCTATGTTTAAAGCAATTTGATAAATTTTTACTGTAGTTTATTTCCTAAATTAGTCCATGTCGATTCTTTGTTTTTAAATCTAACAATTTCATCTACAGCCCCCGTTCCCATACGGATAAGGGCATCGCTGGTATTGGCTCCGTTATGCGGCGTACCTACAAAGTTAAAAGATAAAAACAATGCATGATCTTTCGGTACGGGTTCTTCAACAAATGCATCAATCGCTGCTCCAAAAATTTGTTTATTATCTAGTGCCGTTGCTAACGCTTCTTCATTTACAATCCCTCCACGAGAAGCGTTAATAAGAACCGCATTTGGTTTAAACATACTAAATTCTCTCGTATTTACCATATTCCGAGTTTGATCATTTAAAGGAACGGAAATCGAAATAACATCACACGTTTTATAAATATCTTCAAGATTTTCGGTGTAGTTAAACCCCATTTCTTCTGTTTTTTCCCGGCCTAAAAAAGGATCATATGCTAATACTTCCATATCAAATCCTGCCTGTAACCGTTTACCTACAATAGCACCTATATGTCCAATGCCAATAAGTCCTATCCTTTTACCGGAAATTTCATGACCGCTGAGAAACATTGGCTGATTTTTTTCCAATCCTTTTATACAAGCTAAATGGCTGGCTGTAATCTTGCGTGCACAATCAAGAATAAGGCCAATAATAAGTTCAGCAACAGAGTTTGAATTTGCTGTCGGTGTATTGGTTACAACAATACCTTTCGATTTTGCATAGGAAATATCAATATTATCTACACCAACACCATGTTTAGCAATAATTTTCAACTTTGGCATATGATCTATAATTTCTGGAGTCATTTTATACGTACGAACAATTACAGCTTCTGCCTCCGCAAAATTTTTAATTTCCGGGTCATTCCAGGTTACAACTTCCAATCGTTTCTTGGCATAGGCCAAGGCATCTTTAGAAATTGGGTCAAAAATATAAGTCTTCATGAACTATAGCCTCCTAGTTTTCATCTTCGAACTTAACTTGTTTCTGAATCGGTTCAATCATAGTAATTAACAATACAAATGTAATCAAAGAAATTATTGCTAAGAATACAAATACCGAATTCCAGCTAAAGGTATCCAATATAACGCCAACTACAAAAGGCGCAAAAGCTCCTCCTAAAGAACCTGCTGTATTTACTATTGAAGCTGCAAATGGACATTTTTCTTTTGTAGTAATACCCATTGGATAAGCTAAAAACATCGAATACCCTAAATTCAAAAATATACCCGCTACAAGCAATAGCAACCCCAGCGCAGTAGGATCAGCCGGTGCATATAATAAGGAGATCATAAGAAATACCGTACTGGCTGCCGTAATAAGCATTGTTGGTTTACGGCGGCTTTGAAACAGTTTATCTGAAATAATACCGCCAAGTAAATTGCCAATAACAGCTCCGACCCATGGCGCCGACGCTACAAGACCTACTTTAATAATAGAAAAATGCTTTACATGAACAAGATATGTAGGAATCCAAGTCATAATAGTATAGGTAATCCCTACCAGGAAAAAATACCCAAGTGCATCTGCCCATATATTCCATGACCTAAGAACGTCTTTATTAGTGGCCAGTGGATTAATAACGCGAGTACGAATCAGCGCATCAAGCGCATGATTTTGTTTAGCAGGTTGTATACTGTTACTTTTTGTTTCTTTCTTAACAGAAACTGCGGAAGTATTAATATAGTCAATCTCTGCTGCATTAATAAATTTACTATTTTCTGGACTATTACTAACAAAAACATACCATAGCACCGCTAAAAAAATACCCGGAACCGCAAATACATAAAATACTTCACGCCAACCATATGTCATGATAATCCAAGCACAAAGGGGTGGCACAAATGCCGGAGAAAATTTGATAGACGCCATAAACACGCCGGTAGCAATACCTTTCTCTTGTTGCGGAAACCATTTATTAATAGTAGAAAGACATCCAATATTGATTGGGCCTTCAGAAAAACCAAGCAAGGCTCTTGCCGCTTTTAAATGCGTTCCCGAATTTGCCAATCCCATAATTAACGTAGCTGCAGAAGTAAGAACAACTGCCAAAGAAAATAGTTTTTTAACACCATATTTTCCATATAAATGTCCTGACGGGATTTGTACCACCGCATAAGTAATATAAAAAAAACTAGCCATAGCGCCTATATCTGTATTGGTTAGATTAAAAGATTCTTTCAAATATGGCACAACCATCCCAATATTAGAACGATCTGCACCTGCAACCATGTAAATTAAAAATATTAACGCTAAAACGAGCCAGCGAACTTTTGTCTTTTTCATATTCAAAGACTTTGCAATCATTATATATCCTCCTTATCCCAACGTATTTGCAATTTCTTCCATCAAATCTTTTGATGGATTTTTTTGATTCTTAGCCGACACTTCTACGATTAGTTTATATAAATCAACATCTTTTTCCATCGCAACTTTTTTAAAATTTGGTAAAAAGCTAGAATGGCAGCCGGAATATCCCAGAATCAAATCAATCGGTGAAATAGGATTATGATATCCTTCCTTTTCCATAGCAGGCATCAATTCCTGATCAATAAAATGTAACAAGGTATACAAATCATATTCTTGTACTTTTCCTTCCCGGCGGAACATGGCAATCGCACCTTCTGTCGTAATATTTCCTGCACTGCGGGCCATTCCCATAAGTCCACAATCAATAAAATCAGCCCCGCTGCCTTCTGCTGCAAGCGCATTTGCCATTGCCAGTCCTAAATTGCTATGACCATGAAATCCTACCGGTATCGTCACTGCTTCTTTAAGTTTTTTCGTATATTCTGCGGCCTGTGCTGGAAACATATATCCGGCAGAATCCATTATCGTTACCGCTTGTACCCCAAATGATTCCAACATAGCCGCTTCTGCTGCAAGTTCTTCCGGTGTACATACATACGCCTTCATTATGCTGTACTTTGCTTCCAATCCGGCTTCACGTACTAGTTTGACTGCGCGTTCCGCATTTTTCCCATCGCCCGCATTAGCGCCAATACGTAAAAAACTAAGTTTTTTAGATGCGGCCAGCATGATCAATTCTTTATCTGCATTGGCCGCTGCTTGAAACATACCAATACTTGCTTTATCGACAAAAGGTTGTATCACTTCTAAATATTCTTCATCTGTTACCGGAGACTTTTTACCACCTGCTTTCATGCTACCCAATCCAGTACAATGTCCCATTTCAATAATAGAAATATTACTTTGAATCAGGCCCTCAAGCATCAATGTTGTTAGTTCTTTAGAAAAACCTGCCCCTACAATATTTGCTCCATCACGAAGCGTGCAATCCATTATTTCCATGTTTTTCCCTCCTAATATATATAACTTTATCAGATACGTATCTTCGATTAGTATCATATCATTCTACAAATTAAAATAAAAACAAATTAATTTTACTGTAAATATTAATTATATTAATATTTACAGTATTGCATAGAATACGTTATTATATAAACAGATAGAAGGTGATTTTATGAATACTGAACTAATTGAAACCTTTATAACTGTAGCAAATTCGAACAATATTACAAAAAGTGCGGCTCTTCTCTATGTCTCACAAGCAACGGTCAGTCACCGGATCAAACAATTAGAAACAAAAATGGGCGTGTCTCTTTTAGTGAGACATAAAGGTTCTAAACAGACAGAACTTACATTGGCCGGAAAAAACTTTCTTCCGTTAGCGCAAACCTGGTTAAACCTAAGTCACGAAATCGACGCTTTTCAATCACGTCCCCAAGCTATGGAATTAACGATAGGCTTAGTTAACAGCGCTAATAATTATCTATTTCCTGAATTCTATACTCAATTAAAAAAAGACGTTCTTGACTGGCACCTTACGATTAAAACCATGCATACACCTGAAATATATGAACAGGTCAGGCTAAATATGATTGATATAGGATTTCCTTTAGCCGAACAGGTTATCCTCGGAATTAATGTCAAAAAAGTTCATACGGAAAAATTAATGATCGTAAGCAAGAATCAAATTAAGGACAAAGCCACCCTCATGCCTATTGACCTTGATACCAATAACCAAATTTATATTAACTGGGGCCCTGATTATCGTCATTGGCATAATCGTTTTTTTCCTCCCAGTGGAACTCCTAAATTCTCTATTGACATGATAAAAGTCGCCTTAGATCTCCTTGACGAAAAAAGTTGGTTTTTCGCACCGTACAGCATTTGTCAACATTTACAATATAATCATAACTGTTATATATCTAAATTAGCACTCGATACACCCTCACGTAACTTATACATGATAACCAGCCGCCTCACGGAGCAAACTAAACGCCGGCAAATTATCTTATTTAAGCATAAAATCTTGCAATACATCAGAAAACGCGAGGACTACATTCAAACAATGCTGGATAATTGTTCTCCCTATGGTACAAAAAAACATTCCTATGCAGCTTATATTCATGAATTTGAACCTTCAGAGTAGCATTCCACGAAATAATAAATACAACTTTTACTTATAATAAAATTATTTAATATTTCCATATTTTAAACTATGTTGCATCTCATAAATGTTTTATGTTTTTATTGATAACAATAATACCATCGCCATTTTCTACAATGATGTCGCTAAAACAAATCACTTTACCACCAAATGAGATACCGTATTAATTTCTCCGGGACCGCTTTTATATGGTCTATTGGGAATAACCTTTTTGCATATACAGGAAAGTCCATTACTACAATTTCAATTAATGTTGCACCATTATGAACATACATCTTTATAGCTCCAACAATTAATTTATTAACGATGAATATATCTATGATAATGCTCCCTAATAGGATTTACTCTCAATTTAAATCAAAAACTTCTTTGCTTCCTAAAATAAATATTATTAACATACAATCATCCTGCAATCAAAAAAATCACGTTCGATATATTTTCTAAACGCGATTTTTGAGGTTATACAAAAAAATGATCTTATAAATTTTGATTTTGAATTTCTGGTATTTTTTCAAAATAATAGGCCATACGCGGTCTGGCTTTCGAACTCAAAAACTTTTTTTGCACTCCCCCTGCTATGGCAAACAATACTTTCTGCATCTTGACTTTATCCTGCACCGACTTATTATAGGCCGCATGGGTTCGGGCACTCACGTAAATTAAATTATGCACATCAAATGCCCGCTGCGGACTCTCTTCCTCCGGGATAACATGATGTGCAATCGATACTATTGTTGCTATACATTTTTATTCGATTTCTTTTGCAAAGAATGCCGCCGCTTTTTTTAGGAAACGATTTTCCTTTTCCATTTCTTCTAGCTGCTTCGTTAGTTTCAGGTTTTCTTTCATATAATCATATTCTGATTGGCTGCTTGCTGTTGTTTGGCATTCTTCGCGATATAGCTTAGTCCATTTTGATATAGCGGCTTTTTGATACACCATATTCATCGGCTAGCCCTCTTAATCGCTGTCCTTCTTCTAAATAAAGGCGAATTATTTTCTTCTTAAATTCTTCACCATATTGCTTCATGTTTATCCCTCTTTCTCTGATAGATTCATTGTAATCTATCAGACGGAGGTGTTACAACTTCACTATACCACTACACAGTTCCTTAAAAAAATTGTCCAGTTTATTGTAGCCTATCTATGTTATTGTGCTGTTTATGAGAGAGCGCCCTTTCTGTTGCGGTTTGGTATGACAACTTAAGCATAACACAAAACGGGGTTCTCTTTTTTCTGTTTTTGTAACATATCTATGGTAAACCTACAGTATTGATTAATAGAAAATGTTATTACTATAGGATTTTCTTATATTTTCGTGATATACTACATATAATGTTGTAAATCTAAAGAAAGGAGGGATTATCATCATGGAAAAAGATGCTATCCTTGCACTTATAGTTAAAAGATTACCTCCTCCATGTATGAACATCGTCAAATTTCAAGTACACTCCATTTAAGTGTAGAGGATTGCTTTGTTTATGCTTGGTTTGAATCACTGGCATCCTCTTGCTTAAATGCAAAATAGGAGGATTACAATGACTACGAATAAAATGTTCTTCGGAGTAACGTTAGCTGTGTTTTTAATGATGAATTTTGCTTTTCACAGTACCGCATTGAAGTATAGGGCGGTGGTATCGTGAGTAAATATATGGGACATCTATATTTGATTACTGCTGCGTCTTTATGGGGCGGCATATATGTAGTCAGCAAAATCGTCATGGAAGTCATTCAACCTATGGAGTTAGTATGGATACGCTATATCATTGCGATCCTCGTACTCCTTATTATTGGCAAACTAATGCATGTATCCTGGCATATCCAGAAAAAGTATTGGTCACTTATTATACTGATCAGCCTATGTGGTTATGTGATATCGATATGGGCTCAGTTTGCAGGAACACAATTATCATCGGCCCAATTCGGTTCTGTCATTACGGCAGCTTCCCCTGCTTTTATGGTGATTTTTGCCAAGATCATATTACATGAACAGATTACCTTACGTAAGGGAATGGCAGTAACGTTAGCTACATTGGGTGTCCTGCTGATTATCGGTATGGGACAAATAAATGGGCAGCTTCGTTCAGGAGCGATTCTGCTTCTTATTGCCGCCATTACATGGGCACTTGTCTCTGTATTAATAAAAAAAGTGCCGGATGGTTATTCCATGCTTGTAATAACGACGTATACCATGATAGTAGCATTTTTAGTAATTACGCCCATAGAATTACCGAAAATAACGGGTACTATGCTAGTATCTATGCTGAATCCATCTATTGCAGCCTGTATTCTATATATCGGAGTTTTTGCAACAGCTATCGCTTTTTACTTTTGGAATAAAGGACTGCAAAAAGTAGACGCATCCACTGCTGGAATTTATTTTTTCTTTCAACCACTATGTGGTACATTAGGCGGATGGTTATTCTTGGGAGAAAAAATTGGAATATCATTTTTAATAGGGACGGCATTAATTTTAAGCAGTGTTGTTTTAACCGCGAAAAAATAACAACTTTATGAAATCGAGCAGGAGGTCATCCATTAGTTGAGTAACCGACCTCCATTCCTGTATGTACCGTTAGGGATATGGCGTTTCCATTGTTTGCGTGCTATTTTCGTAATCGCTCGTATTGGTTCGGGAAGTTATACTATGATGTTGTACAATAAAAATTGGCACCCTATTCTCAAGGATTGTGATATATAATTGATAGAGAATAGGAGAAATAAGATGGCAAAACGAATTATAAAAACTTATGACCAAGAATTTAAATCACAGGCTGTAAAATTAGCTCAGGAGATTGGTGGACACAAAGCCGCAACGGAACTGGGGCTTCCTGATAGTACTATCTATACATGGGTTAAAGCCTTCAAAGGAGGTAGGTTGGAGGCAAAAGACGCTGTTCATACTCCTTCCAATGCCTTATCTCTTAACGAGGAACTTATTGAACTTAAAAAGCGTGTTAAAGAACTGGACAAAGAGAATCGCCATCTTAAAGAAGTGAATGAATTTCTTGAGGAAGCAAGCGCTTTTTTCGCCGCCAGCCGTCGGAAGTCAACAAAAAACAGAGATTGATATTTATTGCAATAAAAACTGAAGACGGCACTATTAAAGGTAAAATTTCATTCTATTGTAAAAGCCTATGCGTAACCAGACAGGGATTTCACAATTATCTTAAATATAAAGATAAGCCTTGGAAATATCAGTCTCTTGCAGATGCTATGTTAGATATCTGTGCTGAAGATGAATGCAATGATACTTACGGACGAATCAGAATGCATCAAGCGTTAGAGCTAAAAAAACCTGCTGGTATTGAGATTCCGAGTGAACGGACTGTATACCGTGTTATGGAAGAAATCGGTATTAGCCATAGACCAAAAAGAAAACCTAATGGAATCACAAAAGCTGATAAAGAAGCCAGAAAATCTGATGACTTAATTAAACGTGATTTCTATTCTGATAAACCGTTAAGCAAGTGCGTAACAGATATGACTGAAATAAAGTGTCTGGATGGAAAACTGTATGTATCCGCAGTTTTTGACTGCTTCGATTCTGCAGTACTGGGATTAGCAATGGATACAAATATGAAAGCCACGTTATGTGAACAAACAATAATTAATACATATAAAGCATATCCAGAAATTCGGGGCTGTATCCTGCATAGTGATAGGGGAACACAGTATACCAGTGAGCTGTACCGTAATGCAATTAAGCAATACGGAATAGTACAAAGTATGAACAGTGCAGGTGGCAGATGCCATGATAATGCCCGTTGCGAAAGCATGTGGGCAAGATTAAAGGAAGAATTAATCTATAATCGATATAATGCTTCAAAAACAACTGTTGAACATATGAAAACAATTATATGGAGATATTTCATTAGTTACTGGAATAACCGAAGAATCTGCTCCACCAATGGAGGATTACCTCCAATGATTAAGAGACAACAGTATTACCGCTCATTGAAGGATGCAGCGTAGATCCAATATCCTCGAGAAAAAAGTGTAAAGAGATATTGACAATATCACAAGATGTAAAGGGACAATCCCAAATTTTGTGTAAACCTTCGTGTGGTGTAAAATAAAATTACATCATACGGAGGTTTTTATTATGGTAAAAAGAAAACGCAGTCTAGAAGAAAGGGAACGTCGTGCCAAAATTCGTGAATTGTTGCAAATGAGCAACATCACCAGCATGGATGATATCCAAAATTTATTCAAAGATACGATTGCTGAATTTATGGAAAACGGATTGGATGCTGAACTGGATGATGAATTAGGGTACAGCAAATATGACTACAAGAACAAGGATACAAGCAACAGTCGCAATGGGCATAGTCCTAAGACACTGCGTACCAGTTTCGGGAATGTGGACATTGCGGTTCCTCGAGACCGCAACGGAGATTTTGATCCGGTGATCCTGAAAAAGAATCAAACCAGTATCAGCCACGACGTAGAAGAAAAGATTATATCGATGTATGCTAAGGGCATGACGACTCGTGATATGGAAACACCTATTCAGAATATTTATGGATTAGAGGTATCGGATACCACCATCAGCCGTATTACGGATAAAATACTTCCCGTTGCCAAAGAATGGCAACAACGGCCATTGGAACCGCTGTATGCCGTTGTATTTTTGGATGCGATTCATTACCCTGTCCGCAGTGAAGGACAAATCATCAAGAAAGCAGTGTATATTGCCATTGGCATCAATCTAGAAGGCCGAAAAGAGGTACTTGGCATGTGGGTGGGTGAAAATGAGAGTGCCAAATTCTGGGCGACCATTCTCAATGGCATCAAACATCGTGGGGTAGACGATATTTTGATTGCGTGTACCGACAACCTGACGGGATTTTCCCAAGCCATCGAAGCCGTTTATCCACAAACAGAAATCCAGAATTGTATTATCCATCAAATTCGGAATTCGACAAAATATGTATCGTACAAAGACATCAAAGCGTTGATGCACGATTTAAAAGCCATTTATGCCGCAGTGGATGAACCGGCAGCGTTAGAAGCGCTGGAGCATTTTTCCGAAACTTGGGATGCTAAATATCCATCCATTACGTTATCTTGGAGGTCAAACTGGGCAAATTTAAGTCCTTATTTTAAGTATCCAGAAGAATTACGCCGACTGATTTATACTACCAATGCCATCGAAGGATTTAACCGGCAGCTGCGAAAAGTAACAAAAGCAAAGTCTGTATTCCCAACAGATGACAGTTTGCTCAAAAGGCTGTATTTAGCCATGATGGATATTACTAAAAAATGGACAGGCCGACGGCCTGATTGGAGCAAGATTCATGCACAACTCGCGGTGTATTTTGCAGATCGGATGCCGAATTGATTGACAGGGGCATGCCCTTGTTGTTATATTGAAAACGAGCCAACGATATAACCGCTGACTCGTACGTTCTTATTATTTTGCACCACTATATGGAGTTTACACAGAATTTGGCGCGCTCTCATATTCGTATAGGACTTCGGCTATTCACCAGTATCCCAAGCAAGTATTTTTCAGGCCTACTATACGTACCGAGAAAATTGTTTGTTTTCACTATCTATATTGGTTCTATTTAGTGTCCCTCTTATACGTAAATTTTTCACCTCTGCCCATTTCATTTTTTAATACTCCTTCAAAAGGATGCTCGGAAATTTTTTTTACTGTATGATTTTATTATGTTTCACATATTGTCCTGTTTTATTGATGGGCAACCAGCCCTGTTTAATAGAAAATATAAGCAAGGTATTCATATGCCTACATTCAGAGAAAGATTAAGAAAATTACGTATATCCATGAATCTCAAACAAAAAGCAGTAGGCGCATGGATAGATCTCCGTGATTCTTCTATAAGAAACTATGAAACAGAAAACAATCGTACTTCCAATCCGGCGGCTATAAAAATTTCGACTCGGAACTTTTGAGTAACAAAAAATTATTTATTAGGAAATAATGATATTTCCAATAAATATATGCTTTCATAAGTTTCCCTTGATATAACCCGTTTGCTGGGAAAATCAGAAATTATATTTGATGGCAACGTATATGAAAGGAGTTCCCCCATTTAATCAAACCCTTTTCGTGTAATATAATATATTCTTACATCATACGAAAAGTTCTTTCTATGAAAAAACAAAACTAAAATCCAAGCGGTGTATCGCTATATGGATATACTCATGTATTTTGACAATCGTATTAATAACGGTATACATAGCATATATCCGCTGCGTTTTTTTCCTCTTCCGTATGCTACGTAAAGCAATAGGAAATCACAATTATTAATTGCTTTTTCACACAGCAAAAAAGCACCCATTGCTGAGTGCTTTTCGTTATTTACAATCACTGACACTGATAACACTAATATCTTCCAGATTATATCTACATTCTCTACATGTTGCTTTTTTCTTTGCTTGCTCGGATAATATAATATAGTTCGTTTTAGAATCGTGTGCTTTACAAATTCCTTCGTGCAGCGCTCTATTGCTGATCACTCGAATTTTTAAATACTTCTCTAAATAAGATGTCATATACTATTCCCCCTCATGATAAGAGTCACACAACGTCTATGAAATATTTATAATTACCTAGCTCATATTTATTACTTTATCATTATACCACATATTTCCCCTTTGAGTTTTAACATCCACCTAATTCATTTATAATTTTTTGTACTCCAAGAATATCACCGTGATAAATGACATGATACGCAAAAACACAACCAAATGAATTATCGTCAGGCGGCAGTTCCAACATATCTTTCTTTTGTACATGAATCGGAGATTTTTCGTCCCTTGCTGACGCTGCCGTCTGATAAATACTTTCTGCCGATACATTATTCTATATACATCAAAACCTTTTTTTGTAAAAAAACAGTGTGCCACCCCAGCCCGCATCCAATATTTAATTAGGATTGCCGTGTTCTTTATTGCTTCCTGTGGTTACAATGAAACCAGCCTAGTTAGTTTATTTTTATAAATTTTCAATTTGAGTACTGATATTTTTCTTTATTTCCACTTATTGTTACAATTTTATAACAATAAAGCGTACTTTATCACAGCCTTTTAACACTATCGTATCGGTTCTGTGTATTTCCTTGCTTCTCCAAAAAACACCTAGTATACTACATCTATCAAACAAGTTATGTAAAAAGGAAGTGAGCATCATGTTATCTACTTCAAAAAAGCTAAAAGTAACACTATTAGCCGGCATGCTTACCGTCAGCATGCTGGGGACCACGTTAGTAAGCGCTGCCGGGCCATGGCATCATCCGGGGCCCCCGCCAATTCATCATCATTATTATCATGACAATAGCAGCAACAATGCTGTCGCTGCCTTCGTTGCAGGTGCCATTATAGGTGCCGTCGTAGGACACAATACATAACATAAATTCGTTAAAGAGGAGAGGATGTTAATGAATCGTGCGTTCATAAAAAAAATAACACTGCTGTTAACCACAGTATGTACTGACCCCCATAAGTTAGACCTAGAAATCTAGCTTATGGGGGTCAGCTTTTTATGGCAAAATATAGTTTTGAATTTAAGATGAAAGTTGTCAACGAGTATTTGCAAGGAAAATTAGGCTATATGCTATTATCAAAGAAGTATCATATTCCTAGCAACAAAGTTCTCAGAGAATGGGTTGCCGTGTATCGTGAAAACGGTTCACAAGCTCTTCAACGGTCACGCCAGAAGAAAACATACTCTTTTCAATTTAAGCAACATGCGGTAGAGTTATATCTAAGTACAGAGTCATCTTACAACGAGTTAGCTCTTTCGCTAGGTATACATACGCCAAGTATGCTAACCTCTTGGGTTCAGCGTTATCGTGCGGTTGGTGTAGATGGCCTCAAACCGCAACGGAAAGGCAGGAGATCGAAGGTGTCAGATAAATCAACTATCCACCCAGCATCACCAGAAGCGCAGACGGAGAGACTTAAACAACTCGAGGAAGAAAATCTCAAATTACGAATTGAGGTAGCATATTTAAAAGAAGTGAGGAGACTGCGTTTAGCGGAAGAGGCGCAGAAAAACAAGCAAGGATCATCCACAGTCTCCGAGGATCATTCAAACTAAAAGATATCCTTGCCGTTGCCAAGCTTCCCAAGGCAACGTATATGTACTGGCAGAAGCGCTTCGATCTGCCTTCTCCAGATGCAGATATAGAAGCAAAGATTATAGCCATCCGTAAAAGTGATAAGGACTTTGGTTATCGTCGTATCTGGGGGAAACTGCATGAAGAGGGCCTTCTCATCAATCGAAAACGTGTACAACGACTGATTCAGAAGCTGGGGCTGCAGGTTACGTCATTTATACACAAAAACCGTAAGTATAATTCCTACAAAGGAACCGTGGGCCGCGTCGCGCCTAACCGTCTGCGCCGACGATTCGACACCTGTATCCCACATCAGAAAATCACCACGGATACGACAGAATTTAAATATTATGAGATCGACACAAAAGGAACCATCATTACACGTAAGGCGTACCTTGATCCATTCCTGGATCTATTCAATCGTGAGATTATCAGCTTCAGCTTTACGAAACGCCCGTCATCACAGGGAATCATGTCTGCCTTGGAACGGGCCATTGAGGTAACCGGCGACTGTCCTTATCGCCGGACCTTTCACTCCGACCAGGGTTGGGCCTATCAAATGGGAGGATATGTTAGTCGCTTAAAAGAAGAACGGATTTATCAGAGCATGTCCCGAAAGGGAACCTGCCTTGACAATAGCGTGATGGAAAATTTCTTTGGACTCTTAAAACAGGAACTATATTATGGCCGTACATATCACAGCTTCGAAGAGTTACAAAAAGCAATTGAGAAATACATCATCTATTATAACAACCGTAGAATCAAATCAAAGCTTGGCTGGTTAAGTCCGGTAAACTATCGGTTACGTCATGTCGCAGCATAATAAAAACCGTAGCAGCAATAAATGCTACTACGGTTAGGTCTAACTTTATGGGGTCACTACAGTATTTACAATGGGTTTATTTTCCAGTTTTGCCGAGGAAGCTCCAGCACCCATACCCCCACCGCCGTACCAACATCAGCATCACCACAAAACACCACCACCACTGCCACAAGAGTAGCACTTACCCAAAAAGTCCTCCGCACAAAAAGCGGAAGACTTTTTTATCATAATCTTACCATGTTTCACAAGAGAAGGCTACACTTGCATTGCATTACTGCTGCCACATTATAAAGGACATTTCCTCTTGCAATATTCATACCGATTAAAATGTCATTATATAGTTACTACTTTTTAAAAATACGTTGTATTATACTATGGATAAGTAGATTTTTATTACTATCGCACACCTTGCAACTGGCACATGACACAAAATTTACCAATCGCTTTTACGCATTGCAATGCATGATTTACATAGTCAATGAAAATCTGCTTTGAGACCGAATACGAGGAACAACAACCACATATTCGGTCTTTTTTCATTTTCCTGCTATGTATTAAATGGCAAACGGCATCTTTATATAATTTAATAAATATACCTATATTTTAATTAATATTATTGATTTTATCTATTTATTTTTAATAAATGCTTGTTTTATTTCTTATTTTCCTTATAATAGAATAAACAGGTTTCTTATGTGTTTCAATAGAGACACCTCCTGGTAAAAATGCCCATCACATTTCTAGGAACCCTGTTTAAGAGGACAAAGCCCACTACCCTTCTGCTTTGTCCTCTTTTTTTATAACTACCGGAAAATTACACTGCCTGTCATATCATTTTTCTATTCTGTGTTATAATTATCTCAAAGGAGTGGATGCGTCATGAAACATTCAATGAGTACTGGGAACCGGTTTTTCAAGACATTGCTGCTATGTCTGCTTATTGCTGTTCCCGTCACCGGCCTTGCTGCCGGAATACAGAAGGAAGAAGTCCAAATAACTCAAAAACAGGGGACACTAAAAGGAACGTTGGTATTGCCGCCATCCCAGAAGCAGTGTCCTGTCGTACTGCTGATCGCTGGTTCCGGCCCTACTGACAGGAATGGAAACAGCAGCCTGTCCGGACAAAACAACTCACTGAAACTACTAGCAGAAGGGCTTGCTGAAAAAGGCATTGCGACCCTTCGGTATGACAAAAGAGGCATTGGAGAAAGCCGATTCCCCGCCTTAAAAGAATCGGCTTTGACAATAGAAGATTATATACAGGACGCGTCCAAATGGATATATTATCTAAAAAAAGACCCGAGATTTTATTCCGTTATCGTACTGGGGCACAGTGAAGGCAGTCTGATTGGTGCGACTGCCGCCCGGCAATGTGCTGCGGATGCATTTATTTCTGTTGCTGGTCCCGGGAAATCACTGCAAACTATTTTATTAGAACAACTGCAGCAGAACACCTCAAAGGAATACTACCTTCAAAGCAAATGCATCATTTCCGAACTGGAAAAAGGCCACACCGTACCGATACCGGATTCTTCATTTGCCATCCTGTTTCGACCCAGTGTTCAGCCCTACCTGATTTCTGAATTCCGATATGACCCTGCAATAGAAATTTCCAAATTAAATATGCCCGTTCTTTTGGTACAGGGAACACACGATATCCAAGTAGCTCCAGAAAATGGACGTATATTAAAGTTAGCAGCTCCCAAGGCCACACTTGTGATGATCAATGGCATGAATCATGTGCTAAAATTGTCCGCAATGGATACAGCCGATCAGATTGCAACCTATAGCAACCCTCACCTGCCTGTTGTTCCGCAACTGATTACCACAATCGCTTCATTCATCAAAAGAATCCCTGCATTGAAAAAGTAAGACGGAATACAAGGTTAGCCTGTTTCATGAGGAAATATAGGAAAAATATATTCCACTTATATAACTATTTTTGAACCGCTCTGTAGTTTTATTTATATTTTGTAAGGTACCAAGGATATGCCATGCTAAACTTTTCATATGCCGATGGAAAGTCAAAAATATCAGCTTTCGGTAATTCGGCGATTACATTCTTTTCCAGTCCGTATAAAAAACTGCAGCACATAGTAGGTTCTTTTTTAATTGTATCCCATACTGCCCACAAGTATTTCTCTATTATTAGAACTACGCATACTTCTATTTTTCACTGTCGGTTACAAAGCTTTTTATAGATACGACGGCATCGTTACCGTATAAAATTAGTCATAATTTTATCTTCATACTGCGGTTCCGGAACACCCGCTCTGCCGCAGATAGCCAGACATGTCATAAGCCATGCCATATTTTCACCCAAGATTCGCATCGTCTGCATTCCTTCCAAATCCTGTTTTGCTTCTTCGGGTGTATTCCCATGGATTTGATTCCAATACAAAGAAGGCACGATTGGCATATTGGTAATGGAAAAATATTTATTTAATTGATCAAACGTAGTTGCTGCACCGCCGCGGCGGCAAGATACGACAGCGGCACCCACTTTCCTTTGCACTGTTTTTTTCACACAGCAGAATACACGGTCCATAACTGCCGTTACTATTCCAGTAGCCGAAGCAAAGTGAACAGGCGATCCAATGACTAATCCATCCATTCCTGCATTAATTTTATCGACCACTTGATTGGCCACATCATCCGTAAAAACACAGGTTCCTGTTTTTGCACACTTGCCGCAGGCAATACATGTGTATACGGGTTTATTTCCCAGCCAAAAAATTTCGGTTTCAATATCATGCTTTTGCAATGTTTTTTCTACTTCCTGTAATCCAATATACGTACAACCATGTTCATGCGGACTGCCATTAATCATAAGTACTTTCATCAAAATCTCCTCCCGTCATTGCTAAATTCAGATACTCAGCAGTAGTATATATTTTATATTATACTATGAATTAATACTATATTGTTTTAAATATCGGCTGTATTTACTATTTTTTTTACGGATGCCGTATATTATTTTCTGCAACGGCTACCGCTACAAGGTACAAGACAGTTTATTTGCAAATACGGGTAAGACTGCGGTTTATGGCGGTCTTACCCGTATATATTGTGTGATAAAAATATATGCTACGGCTCGCATGTACTCGATATAGCAAAAAAGTCACCATATGACTACCCTCGTTCCGGTGCTGCAGACATATGTTGTCCTACTACTTTTTTAATGGTTTTCTATAGGTTTCCTTCGCCAAAAAGACCATGACAAGAAAGGTCACCGCAGACCCGGCGATTAAATAATACGTGGGCGACAGGGTACTCCCCGTTGCGGATACCAGCCATGTAGAAATAAACGGTGCGGTTCCTCCAAAACAAGCAACTGCAATATTATATCCGATAGCGATCGCACTGCAACGTACATTTGTCGGAAAAATTTCCGTCATATAGACCGTGGCTCCACCGCATAACAACGCTTCTAACACAGCAAAGACAAACAATACGGCCATCAAAACAATTGAACTTTTTGTCGTGCTTAGTGCATAGAATAAAGGATAGCTTAATAAGACAAAGCCCAACGCCGAATACATGATGACAGGTCTCCTGCCTATTTTATCTGCTAATTTTCCGGTAAACGGAATGGCTATCATAAAAATAATAATCAGCAGGGTATTCAATGAAAACCCAAGTGTCAGGGGAAATTGCAATATTTTAGAAATGTAAGTAGGCATATACGCCATCACAAGCCAATAGGAAATTGTCCAGCCAATAACTAACCCAAAACTTAAAAATGTTTCCTTCTTATAGTTGCGCAGCACTTCTACCAAGGGTGTTTCTTGTAATGTGTTCGTCTGAACCGCACTCTTGAATTCCGGTGTTTCATCTACATGTTTCCGAGTATACAGTCCAAACGCAGCAATAAAAATACCGCTCCAGAAGGCAATGCGCCAGCCCCAGTTCGTTAACTGATCCGGAGTTAATGCAAAACTTAACCCCGTTCCTAATGCAGACCCCATCAATAAACCGACAGCAATGCTAAATTCCGACCAGCTCACTATATATCCGCGATTATAGGGAGTTGCGTATTCGGCCAAAAAGGACATACAGCTTCCCCATTCGCCGCCCGTGGAAATCCCTTGAAGCAGTCGGCATAAGGTCAAGAAAATCGGAGCCCAAATCCCAATCGTTAAATAACTGGGAATACAGCCCACAAAAAACGTACTGATTCCCATCAATACAATCGTCCAGGTCAATGCGGCTCGACGGCCTACGCGATCGGCATAATGACCAAAAACAAGGCCGCCGATTGGGCGCATGACAAAGCCAACGCCAAAGACGATAAATGAAAGCATAAGTGCCGTAATCGGTTCTTTTGAAGCAAAAAACTGCGAAGAAATAATAGCTGCAAAGTACCCATAAATCCCATAATCGAACCATTCCAGCGCATTTCCTATCGAACCTGCTAAAACCGCTTTAAATATGGACTCCGGAGCTTGTACAGCTTCGACTTTTTCTTCGATACTGACTTCCCCTCTTACCGATACATTCATATTACGCCCCCCGAATTATTTTATAGTTTACTGAAAATCAAAAGCAGGTATTCGTTTACCACGTTGATATACTGATTCTAAAGCGGTTTCAAAGGCATGAAGATTATCAAAAGGATTTTCTGTCAGCAGTAGGACATCGCCATCTTTGCCCACTTCTATAGACCCTTTTGCATCAGCAATTCCCAATACTTCAGCAGGTATAATCGTAGCTGCTTTCACTACTTCCTGCCGGCTCATGCCATATTCATTCATGACATACATTTCACCATAAACACTGGGATGGGGTCCAAAATTAGGAGATCCGGCATCCGTTCCTAATGCAATGCGTACGCCTTTATCCATGGCATTCTTAAATGTAATTTTTTGCTGTTCCACTACCTTTTGTGCTTTTTGATTCATATAATCATCTACGATTCCCTTGCTTTCTGCTAATACTTTATAAATCCACAGCGTGGGAATAAGAGTTTGTCCCCGTTCGCACATGATATCCATCTTTTCTTCCGGAATATCCGCTCCATGTTCAATGGTATCAATTCCGGCATCAATGCATGCACAAATACCTTCGCGTGACAAGGCATGGGCGCTTACTTTCATGTGGAGGCGATGTGCTTCCTCTGCAACCGTACATAAATTTTGGCAGCTGTACATAGAGGGGCCGACATCTTCCGGCCCTGCAGCGCCCCCCGTTGCCATCACCTTTATCCATTGGCATTTTATAGCGGCATGATTTTCAAGATTTTTAAGCGTACGGACAGCTTTTACCAACTCATCATCCGTATCGGCGATTCGTGAAAGAGATGGTACATGACCACAGCTACCGGTAATAGCACTGCCGCAAGGTATGATATCGCAACCCCAAGTCAAACCCTTGCGCATGGCATCTGCCAAAAAGATAGTTACATCTCCATTACACCCAACATCACGAACTACCGTAACACCTTTGCGCAGACTATCCTGGGCATTATGCAATGCACGGATCATAGCGATATATGGACCTTCCATAACATTGGCAGTAAGCGGATCTGCCAATGTTCCGTCCCAAACCAGATGTACATGCATATCCATTACTCCCGGACATAAATATTTGCCAGTGCCGTCAATCCTTTTAACAGACATATCCAATGTATCCATCTCATTTTGTGCTGTAACAGAAATTATTTTTCCTTCCGCTATTCCTACATTATAATGTTCTAAAATACATGCATTTTTGACATCTACCACATTTACGTTGCTAAAACATATTTTTTCCAAAATCATGCCTCCACTCTTATATATTTTTAAAAGCGTCGCTTATGCTTTACTTATTTAAATAAATAACCATATTTTTATTTATAATTCATAATATAGCGTTTATATTTCCATGTCAAGAATGCAACCGCCATAAATCTTTATGATATATTTATTTCTCTTTTGAATATTTTGTAATATACTATAGTCAGGTAGATTTTCATTGCAGCAAAAACTTCCAAATTACTTGCTATATAATCGTTCCACCTACTTTAATCACTCAATGAAAATCTGCTTAAAGACAGGATATACAGGAACAATAACCATATATCCTGTCTTCTATTTGAATATAGTACCCTATCATAATACAACGACAACGGAATATTTGACCGCAGCAGAAATATTTATTATAATCAGGGACAATTAGTTAAGGGGACTGTTCAAAAAGACACAGATTTATCAGCTAGTCCGAATAATCTAAACGAAACGATAAACATCGTTGTGCTTCAACTCAAAGAAAAAATACGACCGTATATATCGTTCGGTATACGGTGATTCTATCACTTGCGTATGTTTTTACGTAATCGAACGTATGGGTTTGGAATTTATAATATACCGCCGCATAGCAGTACATGGATATCATTAGTGATCACTCCGATATTACAGAAGTGCAGTGCGGGCACCGGGTTGCCTCTTCGGCAATTGGTTCTCGACAATACGGACAGTGCCGAACAGCGGGTACTTCCTTCTGCTTGGGAAAGAAAGTATTAATCTGCCGGATTACGACAAAAACCGCAAGGGCTATAATTAAAAACTCAATAACCGTATTGATAAACGCGCCATAGGCAATGACTGGAATCCCTTGTGCTTGAGCTTCCGCCAATGTCCCTGCATGTTTTGTTGTGCTCAATATAATAAAAAAATTAGAAAAATCAATACCTCCGAGAAGAACACCCAAGGGTGGCATAATAATGTATGTCACGAGAGAGCTCACAATTTTACTAAATGCCGCTCCCACGACAACACCGATAGCCATGTCTAAAACATTGCCCCGCATAATAA
Organism: Megasphaera sueciensis; assembly: GCF_050219315.1. NCBI lineage: Bacteria > Bacillati > Bacillota > Negativicutes > Veillonellales > Veillonellaceae > Megasphaera > Megasphaera sueciensis. The sequence goes on along the minus strand of NZ_CP116939.1, from coordinate 2,823,293 downwards.
ATCGTTTAAATTCACTCAAAAATTTATTCATTTTTTCGCACCTCTTTTTTTATCGATCCATAGAACTCCATCTATTTTACGCTTTAATTAACTACGCTTTTGTTGCTTTCTTATTTTATCCGGTATCTGATATTCACAAGGAACTTCGCATTGACACTCTCCATCCCCATAGCGAGGAGAAAAACGTTTTCGCGTACTATTCAAAAAACCGACACACATTTTTCAACCATATTTCTTCTATCATCCAGAATAAAACGAGTCACAGCCGATTCAAACTCCCACTTGTCCATTATATATCATCTCCAATCTTGTCTTGTAATTATTAAATGTACCAGCAATGTCATAATATACCTATCATTATATCACTGCAGTGATTCTGTATTCCAGTATATCATACCGGTCCCTCTATATTCTATATGCCTATTTCTATTTTCAAGTATTTTGTTATACCTATTCAGAAACAGAAACTCCGTTTATCCTGCCCACAGGATTTTTTTTGCTAAAACAATTGACAACTACAGTATAATAAAAAGTGAAAGGAGTTGATTATCGTGAAACAGATAGAAAACAGGAGAAGTATACGAAAATATCAAAATCGGATTGTAGAAAAAGAAAAAATCATGAAAATCCTGGAAAGTGCTCGTTTAGCACCCTCTGGAAGCAATACCCAGCCTTGGAATTTTATCATTGTAGAATCAGAGAAAACAAAGAAAAAATTAGTACAGGCCGATCATAATCAAAAATGGATGATGGAAGCTCCCGTTTTTATCGTATGTACTACGGATATTAAGTGCCGTATTTCTGATAGCCGCCCTCTCTATATAGACGAAACCAGCCCTGAAGTGGAATTAAAACAATGTATCCGAGACACCTCCATTGCCATAGAACACCTACTTCTCGAAGCTGAAAATCAAGGTCTCGCGGCATGTTGGACCGGTTGGTTCGAACAAAAAGATGTGCGTCCCATATTAGGCATCCCCAATGATATATACGTTTGCGGGATCGTAACGCTGGGATATGGAAATGAAATGCCCTTACCCAGACCGCGAAAATCCTTGGATGAAATAATCAAATACGAAACCTGGAACTGATTTTCCTATTTTATACCACATTGCATTGCTCAAGGATCCCTACCTATATCGCACGCAATAGATTCCTCCTCCTTATGAAAAATGCCAATTCCCAAATGGAATCTGTAATTGACTTCTATTCGGTAATGACACTATTAAAAGCATATACTGATCAAAATAAGAGTGTCGCGTCGACTTCAACTGCAATACTATTACTGTAAATATTACACGGGATAAACAAGGTCCCGCCCATTTTGACAGTACCGGTTATCCTTGTACAAACAACCTTGCCGATTATCATGACATCTATTACGATCTGAAAAACTTATACTTCTGTAAAATAATTACACTACGGCATGGTGCATACTGCAAAAATCACGCTAGAAATAGACTTCTGGCGTGATTTTTGCATTGTTTTTATTTATGACTTTCAACGTATCGTTAATGATGAAACTCCGGTACTTTTAATTCATTAGAATCTGCTTTCTTAAATAAATTAGACACATTTCCGTTATAATCAACGTCACCGCTTAACGAAAGTTTCATAGCCGGAGCTCCTGCATTATTGTCAAAGGAAGAAAAATCAGCCCATACTAGGAAAGGACTCGTTGTCGACTCAAAATAATAATATCCATTGGTCAAATCTCCTACGGTACTCCATATCGTTGCCGCCGTATACGGGTGTTTGGGATCCAATGTCTTGATATACGGTTGCGCGGCGTTCCGCGTCACACTAAACATATGCGCCAAAGCCTCCCGCAAATTACCCGGCTGCGGCAGATTTTTTAAATAAAAGGAGGCCCGAACAAAGCGGTCAGAAGGGGTAGAATTGCCCGGTAGTTCCTTTGTACCGCCAAACCCTTTATATTGCCGTAAATTTTCCTGCTGCTTATCAAAAGTCGGTGAATTGGTCATGATTTTATACTTACGGTCATGATAAATCACGGCTTTTCCATCTATATATTCAATAATTGCCGAGTCTCCCGTCTTATCGGCTAATGCTAAATGCAACGATGCTCGAGTCATAGTGGTACCCACTGTGGGAATATACATAGGAACATTTAAATCCACAATAGTATATTGATCTGACTTAGTCAAATGTACCGCTTCTTCCACCGTAGCACAATTATCTAAAATATACTGCGCCCATTTGGCAACAGATAATCCTGGTTTTGTTTCATCTCGTTTGCCATAATTGCTTTCATCGAGCCATAGCAAATTAGCTTCCAACCCTTTTTCATTAATTCCATCTGAAGCAAAAGATTGTCCATGTACAGACGAAGCAATAATCAAAGAACTATATTTAGATTGCCAATTCAAGGAATTTTCTCCATTCAATCCTATATTTTTAATTCCTCTCGGCAAAAACCAAAACGCAACATCCGTTTTTTCCGGCCAATCCATATTACGCCCTACCAATACGGCCTGACCATTATCAGCAGATAAAATTCTACTGCAGGCTTGTGTATTTTCCATGCTGCCAAATGAAAAAACACCGGCACATATTGCAATCTGTACTGACCCCCATAAGTTAGACCTAGAAATCTAGCTTATGGGGGTCAGCTTTTTATGGCAAAATATAGTTTTGAATTTAAGATGAAAGTTGTCAACGAGTATTTGCAAGGAAAATTAGGCTATATGCTATTATCAAAGAAGTATCATATTCCTAGCAACAAAGTTCTCAGAGAATGGGTTGCCGTGTATCGTGAAAACGGTTCACAAGCTCTTCAACGGTCACGCCAGAAGAAAACATACTCTTTTCAATTTAAGCAACATGCGGTAGAGTTATATCTAAGTACAGAGTCATCTTACAACGAGTTAGCTCTTTCGCTAGGTATACATACGCCAAGTATGCTAACCTCTTGGGTTCAGCGTTATCGTGCGGTTGGTGTAGATGGCCTCAAACCGCAACGGAAAGGCAGGAGATCGAAGGTGTCAGATAAATCAACTATCCACCCAGCATCACCAGAAGCGCAGACGGAGAGACTTAAACAACTCGAGGAAGAAAATCTCAAATTACGAATTGAGGTAGCATATTTAAAAGAAGTGAGGAGACTGCGTTTAGCGGAAGAGGCGCAGAAAAACAAGCAAGGATCATCCACAGTCTCCGAGGATCATTCAAACTAAAAGATATCCTTGCCGTTGCCAAGCTTCCCAAGGCAACGTATATGTACTGGCAGAAGCGCTTCGATCTGCCTTCTCCAGATGCAGATATAGAAGCAAAGATTATAGCCATCCGTAAAAGTGATAAGGACTTTGGTTATCGTCGTATCTGGGGGAAACTGCATGAAGAGGGCCTTCTCATCAATCGAAAACGTGTACAACGACTGATTCAGAAGCTGGGGCTGCAGGTTACGTCATTTATACACAAAAACCGTAAGTATAATTCCTACAAAGGAACCGTGGGCCGCGTCGCGCCTAACCGTCTGCGCCGACGATTCGACACCTGTATCCCACATCAGAAAATCACCACGGATACGACAGAATTTAAATATTATGAGATCGACACAAAAGGAACCATCATTACACGTAAGGCGTACCTTGATCCATTCCTGGATCTATTCAATCGTGAGATTATCAGCTTCAGCTTTACGAAACGCCCGTCATCACAGGGAATCATGTCTGCCTTGGAACGGGCCATTGAGGTAACCGGCGACTGTCCTTATCGCCGGACCTTTCACTCCGACCAGGGTTGGGCCTATCAAATGGGAGGATATGTTAGTCGCTTAAAAGAAGAACGGATTTATCAGAGCATGTCCCGAAAGGGAACCTGCCTTGACAATAGCGTGATGGAAAATTTCTTTGGACTCTTAAAACAGGAACTATATTATGGCCGTACATATCACAGCTTCGAAGAGTTACAAAAAGCAATTGAGAAATACATCATCTATTATAACAACCGTAGAATCAAATCAAAGCTTGGCTGGTTAAGTCCGGTAAACTATCGGTTACGTCATGTCGCAGCATAATAAAAACCGTAGCAGCAATAAATGCTACTACGGTTAGGTCTAACTTTATGGGGTCACTACAATCAGACAAAAAATTGATAATTTCTTTTTTGATACATAACGCATAACTATGCCCCCTTAGACAATGAATTGGTTAATTATCCACGTATGATCAGCAAATTTACATACAAAACACCTCCTACTTACTTGTTGCTTATGTCTGCTTTTAAAACAAAATCGCTAAAATACAGTATGCTCTTGTTTAATTCTATATCATATAAAGTAAATCCTTCCCTATTTTTATTTATATTAACAAATAATGGCAATTTATAAAATAATTTAGTTAAAGTCCATATGTATAGTATGATATAGGCTTGAATGTTCCCTATCATTTTTTTAATTGGATTATGGTATATTATAGTATTTTTCTAAATTTTCCACTAAAAAAGTGTTGCACTTGCAACATATAGGTGCATTTGCCTCTGTTACAATATATAATAGTAGACATATATATTAAAGGGGTGATTTTATGTATCCTATCAATATACGATTGGATAATGTGCCTTGTGCTGTCCTTGGCGGCGGCAGTATTGCCCTGCAGAAGATTCAGTCACTTCTTGCAGCATCTGCCGATGTAACGATCATTTCTCCGAAAGTGACAAAGGATATAGAACAGCTAATTACAGAAAGCGATCTTCACTGGCGCAGGAAAAAATATGAAATCGGTGATGAAAAGGGATTTACACTGCTAATTTGTGCGACCGACGATATAGTTGCTAACCAGCTTGCTGCCGAAGAAGCACAGCGTCAACATATACTCGTCAATGTCTGCGACACCCCTGCTCTCTGCACTTTTACTCTTCCTGCCGTTGTCAGACAGGGAGATTTAACCATTACCATTTCTACTAACGGCACTTCTCCCGCATTAGCTCGCTGGATGCGTATTATCTTGACCGAGGAATACGGGCCTGTATATGGACATTGGCTAACCCGTTTGTCCCTTCTTAGAAAAGAAGTACAGCAGACCTTCCTCTCCAGCCGAGACCGCCAGAACTTTTGGCAGCATGCACTGACGGACGAGGTCATGGAACTAGTGCGTCAAGAAAAACTTGAAGAAGCGGAGGAACAAATACGTCATGCAATTAGTCGTTTTAGGTCTCAATCATAAAACCGCCCCCGTTGAAATCAGAGAGCGTTTTACCGTATCTTCTCAAGATATTGCCAATCAGCTCCTGCAGCTTGATGACTACAGTGGTATCGATGAAATCGTTGTACTATCCACCTGTAATCGTTCTGAGATATATGCCGTTGTAAATGATGAAAAGAAAAATAATCAAGTGCTGTACGAATTTTTTTCCCATCTGACTCATACGAAGGAAGACAATCCCAACTATTTTTATTATTATACCGGCAGCAATTGTATTTTTCATCTTCTTCGAGTAGCTTCCAGCCTGGATTCATTAGTACTCGGTGAAGGCCAAATTCTCAGCCAGGTAAAACAAGCATACACACTTGCCCATACATGTGATGCCACCGGTGCCATCTTAAATGTACTTTTTCATCAAGCTATTGCCACAGGAAAACGCGTACGTACAGATACACATATTGCTTATAATGCTGTCTCTGTCAGCTACGCTGCCGTACAATTAGCTGAACAAGTCTTTGGCAGCGTGGAACATAAAAACATTTTACTATATGGTGCCGGCCAAATGGCCGAATTAACAGCACGCAATTTCCGCGGCAAAAAAGTTAATCAAATTTATGTTGTCAACCGTCATATGGACCGAGCACGCAAGCTGGCCGGCAAGATTGAAGGTACAGCCGTGCACTTTCGAAATGTGGAATCTGTCGCCGACAAGATCGATATTGTCATTACTTCTACGGGGGCTCCCCATTATGTCATATATCCGCAGCGAGTTCATCAATTTCTTACTGTCCGCAACGGCCGACCACTTGTTTTTATTGATATTGCCGTACCGCGGGATGTAGATCCCAAGGTAGGCTCCATGCAGAACGTAACACTGTATAACATAGATATGCTGGAGTCTGCCGTACAAAACAATGAAAAATTGCGCCGTCAAGAAGCTGCTGCTGCCGCCCTTATTGTCCGGGAGGATACGGATTTCTTATTAGAACGGTTCCGGTACCTTTCGGTTCGTCCTGTTATGGTGCGGCTGGCTGAAAAAGCAGATCGAATCCGGCGTCACGAATTAAAACGCAGTATTACAAAACTTCCTGAATTAGAGGAACACCAATACCGCATATTGGATCATATGTCCCGCATGATTGTACGCAAACTGCTGCGTGACCCTATGATTTGTGCCGCACAAGCCGCCGAAACCCCGGAAGAAAAACACATAATCGAGGCTATGGCTGATTTATTTAAGCTGGATATAGCAAAGGAGAATAGCTTCCATGAACTTGATTATCGGAACGAGGAACAGTAAACTTGCCCAATGGCAGACAGCCTTTGCCGCACATGCCCTGAAAAAAAAATTTCCTCATATATCTACACAAATAAAGCCGATCCTTACTAAAGGAGATAAAATTCTGGATGTACCACTGACTAAAATCGGCGGCAAAGGCTTATTTACAGAAGAACTGGAAGCTGAAATACTATCCGGCCGCATTGACATTGCAGTACACAGCTTAAAGGATGTTCCGGCTATATTGCCGCCGGGACTCGTCCTCGGCGCTGTTATGAAACGCGCCGAACCGGGAGATGCTTTGATATCCCCTCGATACGGTACCTTGGATAAACTGCCTGCCGGAGCCCGCATCGGCACATCCAGTCTGCGTCGTACAGCGCAGCTGCTGCATTATCGTCCCGATCTAACTATATGCAGCTTGCGCGGCAACGTAGACACACGGTTGCATAAACTTGATGAAGGAAATTATGATGCTATCGTCTTAGCTATTTCCGGTTTACAGCGATTGGGAAAAGAAAGCCGCATCACGCAAAAGCTCCCTATGAGTTTATGCCTGCCAGCCGTCGGACAAGGTGCGTTGGCAATTGAAACGAGAGCCGGAGATACGGCTGTCCTTTCTTTGATTGCCGCCTTAAATGATGCACCTACAGTTGCGGCCGTAACGGCAGAACGTGCATTTCTCTCTCATATAGGAGGAAATTGCCAGATTCCTGTCGGTGTATACGGTTGTATAAACGACACCGTGATAACGTTGAAAGCCGTTATTGCTTCTCCCGACGGAAAAATCGCATATCACTGCAGTGAAACGGCTCCTCAGCAAGAAGCTGTCGCTTTAGGCCACTTTTTAGCAGAAAAATTGCTGGCAGAAGGCGGAAAAAACATATTGCAGCAATTGAATGTACTGATAGAAAATAAGGAGGAATAGTCTCATGGCAGGTATTGTATATCTCGTCGGAGCAGGTCCCGGTAACTATAAACTGCTTACCCTGCGAGGCAAAGAAGTATTATCTCACGCCGAAGTTGTTATTTATGACCATTTGGCAGATTCCCGCCTCTTGAAATTTGCCCCGGCTGAAGCTGAATTCATATACGCAGGGAAAAAAGCACAACAGCATACACTAACACAAGAAGAAATAAATTCACTTCTTATCCGCAAAGCCAAAGAAAATAAAACTGTCGTCCGTCTAAAAGGTGGTGATCCGTTTGTTTTTGGCCGGGGCGGTGAAGAAGCGCAATCTCTTGCTGCCGCACATATTTTGTTTGAAATAGTCCCCGGCATTACTTCTGCCATTGCGGTGCCGGCTTATGCAGGTATTCCTGTAACAGAGCGCGGTACGGCCTCATCCTTTGCCGTCGTTACCGGACATGAATCACCTGACAAAACGACGTCATCTATCCGCTGGGAAAAGTTATCGACTGCAGTAGATACGCTTATATTTCTAATGGGCGTGAAAAATTTATCTTACATTACAGAAAAACTTATTGCCAATGGAAGAGCACCCGAAACCCCTGCCGCACTGATTCGCTGGGGCACAAAGGCAGAACAGAAAACACTTATTACAACACTGGAAAATGCGTCCTGCTCTGCTAAACTCCATGGTTTAAAACCGCCGGCAGTCTTTCTCGTCGGTTCTGTCGTCAATTTCAGCAAACAAATTTCCTGGTTTGAAAATAAACCGCTTTTTGGAGAAACAATTCTCATTACGCGTACATCTGTTCAAGCTTCGGATTTAACAAACTTGTTAGAAGATCTAGGGGCCCGCTGTATGGAATTTCCGACGATCCAAATTATGGAACCGGCGGATAAATATGCCTCTTTGCAAACAGCTATCTGTCATATCGACAGCTATGATTGGATCGTTTTCACCAGTATTAATGGGGTTCATGCTTTTTTTAACCAGCTGAAAAAACAGCACCGAGACAGCCGCGCTTTAGGACATACTAAATTTGCCGTTATCGGTACTGCTACAAAAACAGCCTTATCTCAATATGGTATTACTGCGGATATTATGCCTGGCCGTTATTGTGCCGAGGAACTGGTGGAAGCCATACGGCCACACATAAAAAAAGATTGCCGCATACTGATTCCCAGAGCCCGGGATGCTCGTCCTTATTTACCAGAACAGCTTTCTAAAATAGCCGCTGTCGTTGACGTCGCTGAAGCGTATCGTACAACGGCTGCCACAGAAAACAAAAACAGACTTATTTCTCTTTTACAAGCGAAAACAGTTACTATGATTACTTTTACAAGCTCTTCTACAGTTAAAAACCTGATATTGCTGCTCGGTGAACAAAAAAGTCTTCTTTCTGATATAACGCTAGCCTGCATCGGTCCTATCACAGCCTCCACCTGCAGGGCATATGATCTAGCTCCGATTATTACGGCAGATACATATACGGTGGACGGACTTGCAAAAAAAATTAAAGAATGGAAGTTGATTACACATGAAGTTTAATACATTACGTCCTCGTCGTCTGCGCCTATCGGTCCCTATCCGCAACATGATCTGTGAAAATACATTGACTGTCCATGACCTTATTTATCCTATTTTTGTCGTTGCCGGCAATTGTATAAAAGAAGAAATTCCCAGCATGCCCGGCTGCTATCATCTATCTGTTGACCAAGTAGTCAAACTGGCCCGGGAAATTTATGATTTGGGAATACCTGCTATAGAAATTTTCGGATTACCTGCCTATAAAGATGATATCGGATCCAGCGCCTGGGATATGACAAGTCCGGTACAGCAAGCCATGATGGCCGTGAAAAAAAGAATACCAAATCTCATTATCGTCGGTGACGTCTGCCTATGTCAATATACCTCACACGGCCATTGCGGCAAACTCTGCAATCACTACGTAGATAATGACGCTACTATTGAACTTCTCTCCAAGATTGCCATCAGCCAAGCACAAAGCGGTGCAGATATCATTGCTCCCTCCGACATGATGGATGGCCGTATTGCAGCTATACGCAGCGCCTTGGATAGCAACGGGTTTCAAAATATCTCCATTATGTCCTACGCTGTAAAATATGCTTCCGCTTATTATGGACCTTTCCGCGATGCAGCTGATTCTGCACCTCAATTCGGTGATCGTCGGCAATACCAAATGGACCCGGCTAATTCACGAGAAGCCATGAAAGAAATTGATCTTGATATGGAGGAAGGCGCTGATATTATCATGATCAAACCTGCCATGACCTACTTGGACATTGTCCGCCAGGCCCGAGACCGTATTGACCGGCCTATCGCCGTATATAACGTCAGCGGGGAATATGCTATGGTCAAAGCAGCTGCACAAAATGGCTGGATTGACGAAAGGCGGATCGTATTGGAAAGCTTGACTTCCATGAAACGGGCCGGTGCCGACATTATCATTACATATCATGCTATAGATGCCGCCCGATGGCTGCAGAAATAAAAAAAGGAGAGAGTATCCTATGCTGCATTTAGAAAAATCAACGACTGCTTTTAACAAGGCAAAAACACTGATGCCGGGCGGCGTTAACAGTCCTGTTCGCTCATATGCCCGCGTGCATTGCACACCGCCTTTTATTGCATATGCCAAAGGCAGCCACATATATGATATTGACGACAACGCCTATATTGATTATGTCGGTTCTTGGGGACCTATGATTGCCGGCCATGCTCATCCGCGTGTGGTAAAAGCACTGCACAATGCCGTTGAACGGGGAACTAGTTATGGTGCTCCCACAACCATTGAATCTGATCTGGCAGAAATGGTACAATATTTATACCCTTCTATAGAAAAAATCCGCATGGTCAATTCCGGTACGGAAGCTACCATGAGTGCTCTCCGCGTTGCCCGCGGCTTCACCGGCCGCAATAAAATCATTAAATTTATCGGCTGTTATCACGGACATGGTGACAGTCTTCTGGTAAAAGGCGGATCGGGACTGGCTACTTTCGGCTGTCCCGACAGTCCCGGCATCACACCGGGAACAGCAGCTGACACCATCGCCCTCCCGTACAATGACATCTCCGCCTTTCAAAAAACAATGCGTACACTGGGAAATTCTGTTGCCGCCGTTATTGTCGAACCGATTGCCGGAAATATGGGTCTTATTCTACCGCAGGAAGGATTTCTTCAAACCTTGCGGGAAGTAACGAAAGCCTATGGCACGGTTCTTATTTTTGATGAGGTTATGTGTGGTTTTCGTTGCAATTTACGAGGAGCCCAAGACATGTATCATATTCTGCCCGATATGACCTGCCTCGGCAAAATTATCGGCGGCGGCCTTCCCGTTGCTGCCTATGGCGGACGAACCGATATTATGCATTGTGTATCTCCTGAAGGTCCTGTCTATCAAGCCGGTACATTAAGCGGAAATCCGTTAGCTATGACAGCTGGATTGGAAACACTGAAAATTATTGCGGAGGATCCTTGTTACATTTCTAAAACAACAGCATTAACCACCTTGCTCGTCGACGGCTTGAAAACAGCTGCTACCGCTGCCGGGATATCTATATGTGCTCATCAAGCGGGTACCATGTTCAGTATATTTTTCAGCAAAAATGCCGTGGTTGACTATGAAGGAGCAGCGGCTGCCGATCAAACCATGTTCTGCAAATATTTTTCATCTATGCTTGCACAAGGTATTTATTTACCTCCTTCCCAATTTGAAACGTGTTTTGTATCTGGTGCTCATACAGATATTGATATCCATACTACTATTGAGGCTTCTCGAACAGCTTTCCAAAAAGCGGCTCAATGAAATGAGGTGTATATAATGGCTCCCTGTATTGATAGTTCCGAAAAATATTCTGATTTATCTCTTTTTTCTGGTATAAAAATGGGAGAACTGGCACCTATGCTGCAATGCTTAGGCGGCAGGACAAAACTATATAAACGAAACGATTTTATAGCTTTATCCCAAGAAGAAATCAACTATGTAGGTATCGTCCTAAACGGTACAATTCACATGATCCATGAGGATGCTTGGAATGATACATCAATTCTCGCCGTCATCAGAAAAGGCGAACTTTTTGGTGAAACCTTTGCCTGCGGCACTGATTTGACTTCCTGTGTTTCCTTTATGGCCGCTGAAAACACAAAAGCCATGATTCTCCCTTTCCATAAGGTTCTTCATTCTTGCAGTCAAGCTTGTCCCTTTCATCATAAACTCATTGAAAATATGGTAACTATGCTGGCCGACAAAAATGCTCAACTCATGAAAAAACTGCAAGTCACATCAAAAAAAACGCTGCGCAAAAAAATTCTTACCTTCCTTTCTTTTCAGTCACAGCATTCAAAAAACTCCAGTTTTTCTCTTTCCATAAATCGTACAGAACTTGCCGATTACGTTTGTGCCAATCGTACCGCACTGGCTCGTGAACTGGCACGTATGAAAAAGGATGGGCTTATTGATTTTGACCATAATACTTTTACGTTGCTATAACGTAAAAAATTCTGGGCGCTTATAGTAAGCACCCAGAATTTTTTTATATTACAGCAACGTAATCATAGTCCTATTACTTTATTTTTGTTTCTCTCGCCATCAGTCCATACGGTACCGACAGAAAAATAACAGCCCCGACAATATTTCCCAATGTCACAAAAGTTAGATTATATATGTATCCCGATACACTTACTGCCGCATTAAAAGGCGCTAATAAAGAAACGGTGAGCAATGTCATATTGGCTATGCTATGTTCAAATCCGCAAGTTATGAATGCAAATAAACACCAAAAAATCATAATTAATTTTCCACTGTCTGACTTGCAGCGGAATCCGCACCATGTAGCAAGACACACAAGTATATTACATAGTACGCCTCTAAGAAACAGCACCAACGGCGATAACCCCATTTTCGCAGCTGCACTAACAGCTATATATTGTCCTATACTGCCGGAAGCCCCTTGCGCTCCATAAAAAACCAAGGACAAGAGCACCGCACCGACCCAGTTTCCTGCATAGCAGATACACCAAAGCTTGATCACATCCATAACACGAATGGTCTTCTTTACAACACCACTGGCCATAATAAAATTATTTCCTGTAAATAATTCCGCTCCGGCAATAACGACCAAACTCAAGGCAATGCCAAAGGAGGCTCCCATGATAATTTTGGTATAAGGCTGATTTCCCAGCATACCACCAATCGTAAAGATAAGCAAAATACCAAAACCGATATAGGCACCTGCTAAAATAGATGCTGCAAAATAGCCTACCGGATTATTTTCCAACATAGTAATTTTTGCCTTTGCTGCTATGGCAGAAGCATTATATTCATCTGAAAACATGGGTATATCCTCCTTATTTTAAACCACTATATCGAATGCCGTTCCAATATAATGGGGAATACACTTCGGCCTTATCCGACAGATGTACGTCTTTCATTGCCCATTTAAGAAATTCGGCAGTACCTGTACGATCTACAATATACCCGATATGTTCTTTACCACCCGGTGCCTGCGGGTCAATATACTGCGCTGCATAGGCATAGGTATTGGTAATGATTTTGACTATACTATCCGCATCCACCCATTTAATAAAATCAATCCCCATCCGCGGATTTTTTTTCCCAGAACGACCTAACAGGGTTAACCGAAAATACCTTATTTTACTGCGCGTCCAGGCGCGATTAGGGCAAGTATGAACACAGACTCCACAACCAATGCAGCGATCTGTATTGCGAACCGGCCTGAATTTTTCCATCCGCAACGCTTTAACAGATAACTGCTCACATTTCTTTACACAGGCTCCGCAGCTGATGCAGCGATTTGGATCAAATTTCGGTTCCGTCATGCCAATAATCCCAAAATCATGCATACGAACCTTGCCGCAATCATTCGGACATCCCGTGAGTGCTATTTTAAAATGCAAGTCATTAGGAAAAATTTCTTTTTCAATACGCTGTGCGAATGCCGTCGTATCATAATTGGCAAAAGGACATACCCGATTGCCGATGCAAGCCATAACATTGCGAGTCCCGGAAGAACTGTATCCTGTATTGACAATCCCTTGATTGATATGTAGTTCTTCAATAATTGGCTGCAGGGCCTTATTAACTTCCTCGATCTTTTCAAAAGGAATCCCCAAAATTTCAAAACCTTGCCGTAGCGTCACATGCACCTCTCCGCTGCCATAGGTTTCTGCAATATGCTGGATTTGTCCTAAAATGGCAGCATTCATATGTCCTCCCGGAATACGTACGCGGGAAGCGGTAATTCCACGTTTTTTTGTCATGCGAAAGGCATTCTTTTTCAAATTGCCACAATTCATATCCATGTCATATACCCCCTATTAATCGATCAACGTACGCAATTTAGTATATTTAAAAACGGGACCGTCCTGACAAACATATACATCACCAATACGACAATGACCGCATTTTCCAAGACCGCAGCACATTTTTCGCGATTCAGATAACCAGATATCTTCTTCATCCATCCCAATATCCTTCAAACCTTTGATAGACCATTTGATCATAGACGGCGGACCTACAACAACGGCCATGACATTCGCCATATTTTTAAACTGTAATTCTGATATATACTTAGTAACCATCCCCGTACGTCCCGTATATCCTTCCGGAGCTGCATCCACTGTATCAATAATACAGATTCCGTCTTCCTTCCAACGGGCAATATCGGCACGAAACAGTACATCTTCGATAGATTTGAATCCTGCAATAACAGTCAGACTCCGGCATTCTTCCATATGATCGGCAAAATAATCAATAACACCATGCACTGGAGATAGTCCTGAACCACCCGCTACCAGAACAATGTCTTTATCTTTAAACATAGTTACATCAAAACCATTTCCGTACGGTCCCCGCATAAAAAAGGAACCGCCTTCATAGTTTTCAAAAATTTCATCTGTAAGGGACCCGACACGGCGAATTGTAAAATCCAAAGAATGAGGGGTGATACCACTAACTGAAATAGGTGCTTCTCCATATTTCGGAATAGAAACCTCAAAAAATTGCCCCGGTTTCACAGGAAACTCATTTGCTTTATCATACGCCATGCGAAATGTATATTCTTTTTCGGAATGTCGTATAACTTTCAATATAGTAGAATGAAACGGTAAATATTCATTTTTTGCCATTTTCTTTTACCTCCCGCATAGCATCGCCCAGTTTATTTACACAATGAGAAAATGAAATATATTCCGGGCATATAGCATCACAGCGGCCACAGCCGACACACATTTGAAAGCCTGCGCGTTTCTTGAAATCAAGAACTTTATGAAGTACTTTAAAACGCATGCGTTGTCCGCTTTTTTGACGAAAACATCCACCGCCCGCTACATCTGTATACCCATCAATCATACAGGATGCCTGGACACGCCGGCGTTCTCCGGCTTTTCCATTTTCTGTATAAAACAAATCCTGCATTGACCAGCAAGTGCAAGTGGGACAAACGATTGTGCACCGTCCACATGTGATACAGCGTTTATCATATTCATCCCATATCGTACTTGCTGCCACTCTCGAATCAAGTTCTTCAGGGATATGTACCATCACCGAATTTCTTGTTACATATTCTACGGCAACGGAAATCTCACTGACCGCCGATTCCTGTAACGCTTTCTGCAAATACTCATCTTTACAGTCAAAAAAATACGCTTCATTCTTGACATTTACCGCCGCATCATACGCATTGCTTTTATTCGTTCCCATGGAAACACAAAAACAATCTTCAAAGCTTTTCTCACAACCGATAAGTACAAACTTTACATTTTCACGAAGTTTTTCATAATAATAATCTATCGGTCCATTATCGCGAAACATATAATCCAATCGTTTGACTGCATGCAAATCACAGCTGCGCAAAAAAATAATGGCCTTTTTAGGTGGAAAATCTGCTTCTTTGATTTGTGTTTCCGTAAAATAAAACAAGGTTTGACAAATGGGTACTATTATTTCCTTAAAAGAATATTCCGAACGTTGATCCCATACGATTTCTTCCGGAGATGAGACTATCCCATAACGAATTACATCGGTTTCAGAAAAACGTCCCGTACCTTCAAATATCTTCGGAGCGTAGATATTATACTCTTTACTCCATGCATCAAAAACCTTGCGCAGTGATTCTGTGCGTAATTGATACCCCATTTTTTCTTCCTCTTTTCTTAAGTGAAAAATATAATAGATAAACACATACGTTATTCTGCCATTATGATAACAAAAAAAATCACTGCTAAGAGTTGCATCCGCAACACCTAGCAGTGATTTTTCATTTGCATTTATACGAAATTTGCAAACAATGTACAAAAAAGCAGAATGTATTACTTTTTTTATTTACCGCAATATGCAATAACTTCCACTTCAACCAAGGCATCTTTAGGAAGCTTGGAAATTTCTACGCAAGAACGTGCCGGCAGTGTCTTCTGGAAATATCTTCCATATACAGCATTGACAGTCCCAAAGAAATTCATGTTGGTGATATAAACGGTTGTCTTTACAACATCATCATAGGTTAAGCCTTCAGCTGCCAAAATGGCTCCCACATTTTTCAAAGACTGTTCTGTCTGTTCAGCAACACCGCCGCCTACGATTTTACCGTTTTCCGGATTCAGAGGAATCTGTCCGGAAGCAAAAAGAAAATCACCGGCTTTGATAGCTTGAGAATAAGGGCCAACGGCACCTGGAGCTTTTTCGGTACTAATAACGTTAACTGACATAATACAACATCTCCTTAAAATAAATTATTCTATTTAGTTTGCGATAAATAGCGATAAATAGTACTTCCAGCAACATTAAGCAATTTGCTGACTTGATTAACGGCGCCTTTAATTTTAAATATACCATTCTTTTTCAGGAGATGAATAATTTCTTTTTTCTCCTGAAAAGTCAGGCGGGCTACTGTCGTTTCCCGTTCCTCTACCAGGTCTTGCACCGCTTGACTTACCACCTGATCAGAAGAAGGACGCAGCCATTCATTAACATCATGTACTCCACTATTAAGTGTTTCCTGACGATGGATATCAACATTATTTATTTGCGGCAACGAGGCTGCTACTCCGGATTTTAATATATTAACACATAACATCCCCACGAGTTTTCCCTCATCGTCACGGATGAAATAGGTTGACGAAACAAGGTTTTCTCCATTACTGGTTTTACTAGCATAATTAACCAAAGATTCCTCTTGAAAATCCGGGGAAGATTCGATAAGCTTCAATCCCAAATTCGTAAGCGGGCCGCCAATAGTCCGTCCACTTACATATCCATTGCGTATAGCAATAATAGAAGTACCTGGTGTTTGGACATCATGTAGTACCACTTCACAATGGGGTCCAATAATATCTGCAATATATCGAACCATCGGGATATAATACCGCAATATACTTTTCCCTATTTTTTCTTTCTTATTTTTTTCCAATCAATTCTCCCCCAAGATACAATTTACTACTAATGCTTATATTAATGTATAAAATTTTATCTCTTATAAAATAAATTATATGATTATTTATTTTACTGTATTTTTCAAAATACGTCAATATCCGTCACTTATTTTAGTAAATCCAATATAGAAGAAAGGATTGAATAAAAAGCAGCCTGTATCCCGGAGTTGACAGGCCAGACTGCCTTTTATTCCTTTTATTTAATTAATGTCCTTCTCCTTCCGGCATTTCAGAAGAAACATCAGAAGTTTGATCGGCATATTTTTTCTTATGAAGACCCGCAGCAAAATATCCTACCGTAAGTATAGCCATAAAAATCCATCCAACAATAAGAGACATGCGGGTATCTGGATTAAACCACATACCTACCGTTACCAATACCAAAAATGCTATACAAAAATAATTAGCATATGGATATAACGGAGATTTAAAAGGATGTGCTGCCATGACTTCTTCTCCCCAATGTTTTCTAAAATTTTTCTGAGAATATGCAAGTACAAACCAAGCAACCATCCCAGGAAAGACACTGGCGCTGTAAATATATAAAAACAATTTTGAATCAGGAATCAAGAAATTTAAGAGAACTCCAAAAATCAGACAGGAAATCGTAACCATAACACCGTTGCGAGGAACACCATTTTCTGATAATTTCCCGAAAATTTTCGGTGCCTGGCCATTCTGAGCTAACGTATACAACATGCGGCCAGAACTATATATACCGCTGTTACACCCAGACAAAGCTGCTGTAAGAACAACAAAATTGATAATACCGGCTGCCGAAGTGATACCAACTTTAGCAAAAGTGGTCACAAAAGGACTTCCCAACATTCCCAGCTGATCCCAAGGATATAATGTGACAACGATAAAAATTGCACCGATATAGAATATCAAAATACGCCATACAATATTTTTTGTAGCTTTGCGCAGTGTTTCCTTTGGATTCTGTGCTTCGCCGGCTGTTATTCCCACTAATTCGACACCTTGGAAAGCGGCAGCAACTACACACATAGCAGATAGCATACCACCTAATCCATTAGGAAAGAAACCGCCATGCGACCAAAGATTTGAAAATCCAATGGGAACGCCGCCATTGCCAAAACCAAACAGAATAACCATAGATCCGACAACAAGCATCACTACGATGGTCGTAACTTTTATAATAGCAAACCAGAATTCAAATTCACCGTAATATTTGACAGCAGCCATATTAGCAATCGCAACAATAAGCATACCGCCAAAAGCCGATATCCATTGCGGTACCAGCGGGAACCAATAATGAACATATATCCCTACTGCCGTAACTTCCGACAGCCCTACTGCCACCCACAAAAACCAGTAGCACCATGCAGTCATATAACCTGCAAACGGACAAATATATTTATGTCCATAGGTTGCAAACGAACCTGTCACCGGTTCAAGATACAACATTTCTCCCATAATACGCATAATAAAAAACATTACCAATCCTGCAATAGCATAACAAATAAGTACGGATGGCCCCGCCATCTGGATCGTGCTGGCTGATCCCATAAACAATCCTACCCCGATTGTTCCTCCCAGCGCAATCATTTCTACATGGCGCGGCTTTAAACCACGCTCCATTCCTTGTTTTTCCATCACATTTCCTCCTAATAAAGTTTTTATATATTACTTACTTAATGGAAACCTGATATTGTTTTTCCTTCAACTGTTTCATTAATCGTTCCACATGTTTTTCATTGACTGTTTCCAATTCAAGAGAAACAGCAGTATATCCAATTTCGATACCATGCTGGCTGCGTTCGTGCGTAACTGACAAAATATTTGCTCCCGACTCGCTGACAATAGATAAAAGCCGTACGAGTTCTCCCGGACGATCAGGAATTACGGTGTTAAAATAAGCTTTACGCCAAGACTTCAACAAACCTCCATTAATAATACGAGTCATTTGGTTCACATCAATATTACCGCCGCTGACCATAGCTGCAACCTTTTTATTACGCAGTCCTGTAATTTTACCATTCATAAGCGCTGCTACCGGAACCGCTCCGGCCCCTTCCGAAACAGTCTTTACTCGTTCAATAAGCCAAAGAATAGCTTCTGCAATTTCTGTTTCATCAACCGTCACAATATCATCAACATATTTTTTTACCAATTCAAAGGTTAAATCTCCAGGAGTTTTAACGGTAATACCATCTGCCAAACTTGCTTTTCCTTCCACTGTCAAAATTTTTCCCTGATTGATAGAAGTCTGCATAGAAGGCATATTTTCTGTCTGAACACCAATAATTTTAATTTTAGGATTAACACTCTTTGCTGCAACTGCAATACCGGCAATCAATCCACCGCCGCCAATAGGAACCACAATGGCATCTACATCGGGAAGCTGATCTATAATTTCCAAAGCAATTGTACCTTGACCGGCAATGACAAGAGGATCGTTAAATGGGTGTACAAAGGTATATCCATTTTTTTCAGCCAGTTCATTTGCTTTGGCAGCCGCTTCATCAAAAAAATCTCCAAAAAGGACTACATTTGCCCCATAACTGCGTGTTGCAGCAATTTTAGACAGTGGGGCATGTTTCGGCATGCAAATCGTCGACTGACAACCGTATACGCTAGCAGCCAATGCCACCCCTTGTGCGTGGTTGCCTGCTGAGGCGGCAATAACACCTTTATCTCGTTCTTCTTGTGTTAGTGAAGCTACTTTGTTATACGCACCTCTTAATTTGAAAGATCCTGTACGCTGTAAATTTTCTAATTTTAACCATACATTGCAATCAGCCACATCGCTCACAGAATTTGTAAAAGATAATCCCGTCTTTTGGGCAACCCCTTTCAACCGTTCCTGTGCTTCCTGCACCATTTTTAAAGTTACTTCCGGCTTACTGCTCATCTTTCCTTCGTCTCCCTTCAAATAGTAACGCAATTCGGTAATAATTTATCTTTCATATAATTTATTACCTGTCTACATACTTATCATACTCTTTCTAAATGTATACTGTCAAGAGATTTATTTCCCTCTAATCTATTTTTAATTTTTTACTTAATATTCTCATTTTATGTGTATTTTAAGCCATTTTCTATTGACATTACATAAAAATATTCACCTGCATTTTCTCTTATTGTCCATTACCATTAAACATTTGTCTTATTTATACAATGTAATTTTTTATTTTTATTGAAACAATTCTACTAAAATACAATATCTCTGACTCAATTAAATTATATCCTATAGAATGATCAAAAAAAAATAAGACCCATTTATACGGATCTTATTTTTGGTGGGCGATAACGGGTTTGAACCGCTGACATCCTGCTTGTAAGGCAGGCGCTCTCCCAGCTGAGCTAATCGCCCATATATTGAAATCTCAGTCCGAAGACTGAGATTTCATTGTGGTGACCCCTGCGGGATTTGAACCCACGTTCACGCCGTGAAAGGGCGGTGTCTTAACCACTTGACCAAGGGGCCATGGCTCCCCGAGTAGGACTCGAACCTACGACAAATCGGTTAACAGCCGATTGCTCTACCAACTGAGCTATCGAGGAATAAGGTGTTCGTCTGTCTGTATCGAACAATAAGTATTATACTATTAATTAAGACATTTGACAAGTGTTTTTCTCTAATTATTATCAAAACTTTTAAGTCATCGTGTTTTATTCATTTTCGTGATGTAAATTCATGCCATCAGGTATAGGACATCGTATCTAAAAAGCACTTTTCTCAATTTTACCGCTATTTAAAAATATAAAAATAGGACGCACAGCAAAGCTGTACGTCCCTTTATAGTGAATAGGAGTTTGTAGATTACACGGAGAATTTACAAGCAGGATGATTTACATCATGCCGCCCATACCACCCATACCGCCCATGCCGGCACCAGCTCCTGCAGGCATAGCAGGTTCTTTTTCCGGTTTGTCAGCAACTAACGTTTCTGTCGTCAAAACTAAAGCTGCAATAGATGCCGCATTCTGCAAAGCAGAACGAGTTACTTTAGCCGGATCGACGATGCCTGCTTTAACCATATCGACATATTCTTCTGTTAAAGCATTAAATCCTACTCCATCAGGTTGTGCTTTAACCTGAGCTACAACAACAGAGCCTTCAAGGCCCGCATTATTGGCAATCTGACGAACAGGTTCTTCTACCGCACGTTTAACAAGATTGATTCCTGTTTGTACGTCACCTTCTGCTGTCAATTGATCCAACGCTGACAAAATATCGCAGAAAGTAGTACCACCACCAGCAACAATCCCCTCTTCAACGGCAGCACGTGTAGCATTCAAAGCATCTTCAATACGTAATTTTTTATCTTTAAGTTCTACTTCTGTAGCAGCGCCTACTTCAATAACCGCTACACCGCCAGACATTTTTGCTAAACGTTCTTGCAATTTTTCTTTATCAAAATCAGAAGTCGTGTCAGCAATTTGCGCTTTAATCTGAGAAACACGAGCTTTAATTTCATCGGAATTGCCATGCCCTTCCACAATAGTTGTTTCTTCCTTAGATACACGAACTTGACGAGCTGTACCTAGATCATCCATTGTAATGCTGTCAAGTTTACGGCCTACATCTTCAGAAATAACAGTTGCACCGGTAAGAACAGCAATATCCTGAAGCATTGCCTTGCGGCGATCACCAAAACCAGGAGCTTTAACAGCTACAGCTTTAAACGTACCGCGAAGTTTATTAACAACCAAGGTTGCCAATGCTTCCCCTTCCACATCTTCAGCAATAATCAGCAATTCTTTGCCGGCCTGTACAACTTTTTCCAATGTCGGAAGCATTTCCTGAATAGAGGCAATTTTGCGATCTGTAACCAAAATATATGGTTCGCTCATAACTGCTTCCATCTTATCCGGATCTGTTACCATGTACGGAGAAATATAACCACGATCAAACTGCATGCCTTCAACAACAGACAACTGTGTTCCCATTGTCTTTGATTCTTCAACAGTAATAACACCGTCTTTACCAACTTTTTCCATTGCATCAGCAATGAGGCCGCCAATTTCTTCATCACCTGCAGAAATAGACGCAACTTGTGCTATTGATTCTTTATCAGAAACAGCAATGGAGCGTTTCTGAACTTCTTCAACCAATTTTTTTACAGCCATTTCAATCCCGCGTTTTAAAATCATCGGGTTAGCACCGGCAGCAACATTGCGCATTCCTTCCTGAATCATAGCCTGAGCCAATAACGTAGCTGTCGTTGTACCATCACCTGCTACATCATTGGTTTTTGTAGCAACTTCTTTTACAAGTTGTGCACCCATATTTTCAAACGGATCTTCTAATTCAATATCGCGGGCAATAGTAACACCGTCATTCGTAATTGTCGGCGCACCGAACTTCTTATCTAATACGACATTACGACCTTTAGGTCCCAATGTTATTTTTACGGCATTAGCTAACGCATCAACGCCTTTTCCTAATGCACGACGTGCATCTTCATTAAACAAAATCTGTTTAGCCATAATATATTCACTCTCCTGTTTTATATAGTTATTTTATATTACATAATAGCC
Organism: Megasphaera sueciensis; assembly: GCF_050219315.1. Taxonomy (NCBI): domain Bacteria; kingdom Bacillati; phylum Bacillota; class Negativicutes; order Veillonellales; family Veillonellaceae; genus Megasphaera; species Megasphaera sueciensis. Next base: position 2,800,961 of record NZ_CP116939.1, on the reverse strand, counting down.
AAAATGTCTCGTTCGCTGACAATTAAATATTCATTGCCTTCTACCTTGACTTCTGTACCGGCATATTTGGAGAAAATAATCTTGTCACCCACACTGACTTCCATAGCAACGCGGGTTCCGTTGTCCTGCAACTTACCCGAACCAACGGCAATAACTTCACCTTGGGAAGGTTTTTCTTTTGCTGTATCTGGTAAGAAAATACCGCTGGCAGTCTTTTCTTCCTTTTCTAACACACGAATTACTACACGGTCTCCTAACGGTTTAATCATGTTAACTCCTCCTCGAAAAATATAAATTTTTCACCTTTTTGTTAGCACTCATTACTGTCGAGTGCTAACCACTCTTATATATTACATAAGAATGGGAAAAAAATCAAGTCTTTTCCCATTCTTTTTTATATTTCCTATCATTTATTATGCTGTTGTCGGCGCTGCGCACTATCAACAACAGCATCCGCCACTGTTCTTAGTGACTTTCTGTTTTTCATGCTATACTGCTGCAACCGCCGATATGCTTCACGTTCAGAAATTTTATATATTTCCATCAAATATCCCTTGGCCTTATCCACGGCCTTACGTGTTTCTAACGTTTCATTCATTTCTTCCAACTGGCTGGCAATTTCCCTTTGCCGCTGGAACTGTGAAATGGCAATTTCCATTGCAGGAAATAGATTTACTTGACTGATAGGTTTTACAATATAGCCTAATACGCCTGACACCTTTGCTTTATCCACAATATCCTGCTGGCTATATGCTGTAAGAAGAAGTACGGGAGCAATATTATCATGAACAATCATCTTAGCAGCATGTATCCCATCTAACCGCGGCATTTTAATATCCAGCAAAACAATATCCGGCTTTTCTCTGCGAGCCATTTCCAATGCTTCCACACCATCTACTGCTTCCCCTACAACAGTGTGACCCGCTTCCTCCAGCAGTTCTCTCAAATCCATGCGAATAATAGATTCATCATCACCAATTACTACTCTATATCCCATAATGTATTATTCCCCCTTCTCATGTAACGGAAATCGAATAATGGCTTTTGTCCCCTGCGGCTCTGCCAAAGAAAAGTTCAATGTTCCATGCAGATCCTTTTCTACTAGTGTAGATACAATCTGCAAGCCTAAATGCTTACGTCCTTTATAATTCCGTACCGCATCGATATCCATGCCTCTTCCATTATCGGCTATTACCATCATTCCCCATGTGCCTTCATTATGAATAATTACACTTATAGTGCCTTCATGAATTCCCTCAAATCCATGTTCGATAGCATTCGTAATTAATTCATTGATTACTAATGCTATCGAAGTAGCCGCCTCTGAAGGTAAAATTAGTTTCTGCCCTTCAAATTTAGCTTCGATACGACTTTCTCGACTTACCATGCTATGTAAAAGCAAAGTTAACAATTTTTGTGCTACATCTGAAATATCAATATTTTCTTCATCATGATGGGATAATATTTCATGCACCAGAGAAATACTCAAAATACGATGCAAACTTTCTTGTAATACATCTCTGGCCTCCTGACTCTCTACCCGGCGCATCTGCATCCGCAAAAGACTGGCTATCGTTTGGAGATTATTTTTGACACGATGATGAATTTCTTTGATGACCGATGTCTTGACCATCAATTCTTCTTCTTTACGGTGAATTTCTGTTCGTTCTGTAATAACAATGATAATCCGGGATACTTTTCCTCCACTGAGGAGCGGTATTACTCTTTGTGTAAAAATAATTTTTCCATGACGTATATCCTCTACAAAACCTTCATGTGTTGCTAGCGCTTTTTTGGCTCCGGATAAATTTACGCGGCTGTTATAAATATTTTCACCTATCAATCGTATATCCCGGCCACGAAGATGCATGATACTTTCAGCCATTTCATCTGCATATACCACTTTGCCTTCCCCACTGATAAGGATAATACCATCTTGTACCGATAACGCCTGATACAGTTTGCACGATTTATCTATAATAGGCACCTGCAGTGCTTGAAATGCCGTATCCGTAAGTATATTTCGATTATTCTCAACTTTCCCAACAAACGTAATGACAGCAATTGTATCTCCCGCATTATCAACAAAAGGATACGCCATCATCGGCTCCATCTTACCGAATTCTCGTTCTTTAGCTCCTTTTAAAGGTGTCCCTGTCTGAAAGACTCGTAAGGCCAAAGGTTCATCATAGGCCGTAATGCTTTCACCAGCGCCGGCTTCTGCAACGGTTTCACTTAATCGCAGAAATAAAGGGGTGCGTTGTGCAGCAAGGACAAGTGTGTCTTTTTGCTTACCCAGTACAAAAACATTAATTTCACGCTGTGATAAATCACTGGCAAACTGCAACAAGTCCATACTATTATTTAATATGCGAATCTGTACATCAGATAGTATGCTTTTTTCCCGACATATATCATTCATGGACGCCATTTTTATCACCTCTGTGAAGATGTTATTGCCAAAGCCGGATCAGCATTAAGTGTTAAATCGGAAAACCGGTTTTCTATGGCCATATAATATGCCCGACAGCCAATCATGGCACCATTGTCGGTACAAAGAACCGGGTCTGGACGATATAATGTATACCCCTGAACACGGCAGGCAGTTGCCATAGCTTTCGCCAAACCGCTGTTAGCTGCCACGCCGCCCGCAACAGCTATCTTTTTCATGCCGCAATAGGCGGCAGCATTGATTGTTTTCTCTACCAATGTATCCACCACCGTCTTTTGAAAACTTGCCGCAACATCACTTGCAACATAGTTCAAACCACGTTGTTCTTGTGTATGAAGATAATTAAGAACTGCCGATTTTAACCCACTGAAACTAAATTCAAAATTATTTTTTTCATGGAGCGCTTTAGGAAATATAATGGCATCTGGATTTCCTGTCTTAGCCAGTTTATCAATCTGAGGACCTCCCGGATACGGATATCCCATAACTCTGGCAATTTTGTCAAAAGCTTCCCCAGCAGCATCATCCCGGGTCTGTCCCAAAAGTTTAAAAGAATTATACCCTTCAATACACACAAGCTGTGTGTGCCCTCCCGATACAACTAAAGATAAAAACGGCGGTTCTAACTCAGGATGACTTAAAAAATTGGCAAAAATATGCCCTTCCATGTGGTTTACCCCGATAAGAGGCTTATCTAGAGCAAAGCTAATTGCTTTTGCCACAGCTACTCCGACAAGCAATGCCCCAACAAGTCCGGGACCATACGTGACTCCGATATGATCTATTTTCTGTAGTGTAACCCCAGACTGCTTCAATGCTTCATCAATAATCGGCATGACATATTCTATATGCTGTCTGGATGCTATTTCCGGGACAACCCCGCCAAACTTGCGATGAATAGGAACCTGCGTTGAAATAACATTGGACAAAATGTTGCGTCCGTCTAATATGACTGCTGCTGATGTTTCATCACAGCTGGTTTCTAACGCTAATGTATACATATATCATAACTTCTTTCTCCAGACCTATTTATCGGCCCAGTGATATTTTTTTTGCTCACAACTCATGACATAAGCGTCCTCCGTAGGCTGTGTATAATATTGCTTACGGACACTTACGACCGTATATCCCAATTTTCGGTATAGATGAAGTGCCGGTAAATTAGAAAAACGTACTTCAAGAAATATCACTGAACAACCGCGTTTCCACGCAGCTTCCATCAATAAGCGCAACAATAATTCCCCGTACCCACGATCGCGGCAAGCTTTTCGCAACGCGATGTTGGTAATCTGGCCTTCATCAAGTACATGCCATAACCCAGCATAACCCCATATAACACCTTGTTCATCTTCTAATACATAATACATGGTAAGATCTATATTCATAAGTTCTCTAATAACAGCATCTTTAGTCCAAGGCTGAGAAAATGCTTCCTGTTCAACTTGACAAATCCCTTCCCAATCCTTCCGCTGCGCTTCACGCACTCTCATAGACATGATTGACCGCCATGCCGTTTTTCCCAAAGTACCTCAGCTTCACTGCGCCTTTTATACGAAGGCGTTAAGCTCATGCAGTCATCCACGCTGCCTTCGGCAAGCCGCAGAGCACCTGCCAACGCCACACTACCAGCTCTGGGTATAACCATGGTTGGCGGTGCCATACGAAAAAAACAATTTTTCTGTTCTATAACACGCCGTCCCAACAATGCTCCATCTCCACAAAACGCGACAGGTCGATCATATTTTTCAATCGTAACAAGAACATCCTCCAATTTTTTTATGCCAATAGGAACCCGTTCTATAAGCTGCGTTCCCTGCCATTCATATAAGGAAAAATAAACATTCCCCTTCTGCGCATCAATTAACGGGCAAATTAAATCAGCACAGCCTATACTATTCCATGCTAAACTTTCCGGCGTAGAAACACCTACAATAGGAATGTTCCAAGCATACGCCAACCCCTTAGCTGTGGCCAGTCCAATCCGCAGTCCCGTAAAAGAACCGGGACCGACAGCAACCGCAATACTGTCAATTGTATTTTTCGGCACAAAGGCCTTATCCAGCATATCAGCAATATGAGGCATAAGTTGCTCAGAATGGGTCAATTTTGCCTGTATCGTAAGTTCGGCACGTAATGTGTCATTATGCAAAAGAGCAACGCTAGATACTAAACTAGATGTTTCAATGGCTAGCAACATAATTCTGTACCTCTTTTTCAGCTTGTATCCAACGTTCACTTGAAAATATAAAATGAAATAAGCGATCCGTCGGACCTTTTTTTTCTATACTAATGGTTGCAGCATCAACGGGTAAACGATCCGGAAATTTTTCAGACCATTCAATGACAGTCACTCCATTTGATATATAATCGTCAAAACCTAGATCGTCTAACTCATAGTCTTCTTCCAATCGATAAAAATCAAAATGCTGCAATGGCAGTTCATTTTCATAATAATTAAATATCGTAAAAGTCGGACTCACAACTATATCCGTAATTCCCATTCCTTTTGCAATTCCTTGAACAAAATGAGTTTTACCAGCGCCCAAGTCGCCCTGCAAAGCTAAAACATCCCCCGATTTTAGAATAGCTCCAAGAATAGTTCCTAATTGTATCGTATTCTTTTCCGAATGTGTATATACATCTATCTCCATTACTTTATTCCTCGCTAAAATGATGAAATCCCAAAGGCAGTAATTTATTCTCTATTCCCTTATGAGAAATTTTTACTCCCACAGGTCCCTGACGGACACTGCCAATAGCAGTTACATAAATGTATGTTTTTTGAAGTACTGCGAAGTCTTCGGGGCTCATAGTAAATACCAATTCATAATCTTCTCCGCCGTTTAGAACAAATTTCCAAATATCCTGCGCTGTCTTTTCCGACCATAGTTTCAATTCATCACTAATAGGAATTGCCTCGCGATCCAACATAATTTCCACCTTGCTGGCTGAAGCAATTTCATTTATTTCACTGGCTAAGCCGTCGCTTATATCATTTAAGCTATGACAATTATGTTCTACCAGTAATCTTCCTAATTCTATCTGCGGCTCTGGTAAACGATGGGCTTTTTTGAGTTTTTCATACCCTTTTTCCCCAGAAAGCAGAACATCTAATCCACCCGCTGAGTCTCCCAAGGTATGCGAAACCGCTACGATATCACCGATCCTTGCCCCACCTCGGGGAATCGCTCTGCCTGCTTCAATTTCACCAAAAGCAGCTACTGTAATAACTAATCCCTCTTTAGACATTACCGTGTCACCGCCAATAATATTCACACCATATTTTCGACAAATATCCTTAATCCCCTTGTATAAAGATATCAGGTCATCCACTTCCATATTCTCGGCAATTGCTGTTGAAAGAACAATATGAGTAGGAATGCCCCCCATCGCTGCAATATCACTTAAATTAGAAACAACAGCTTTAACGCCTACATCATACCAATCTCCCGTCCGTTGAATAATAAAATGGCTATTTTCTACCATCGTATCAATGACCGCTATTTGTTCCATTCCCGCCGTCGTCTTATAAACTGCGCCATCATCGCCAATACCGATAACGACAGACTCGGGACTAAACAGTGTGCCATCTTTAATTGCATCAATAAAACCAAATTCACCTAACTCAGAAATTTTCATGAATTGAATACTCCTTACTCTTCATATCCACCTATATCAATCACATATAATATATATAATAGTCGAAATAAAAGAAAAATACAACTAACATTCATTATAGCTTATTTATATAAATACTGCATCAGCCTTATAATCTGCAACTCATATTTTAAATATCCAAAAAAACAACAGATAAATCCAGAATATTTCAACATACGCAGCCAAGTAAACTAGTAATATAAAAAAACACTCACTATATCTGTACTGACCCCCATAAGTTAGACCTAGAAATCTAGCTTATGGGGGTCAGCTTTTTATGGCAAAATATAGTTTTGAATTTAAGATGAAAGTTGTCAACGAGTATTTGCAAGGAAAATTAGGCTATATGCTATTATCAAAGAAGTATCATATTCCTAGCAACAAAGTTCTCAGAGAATGGGTTGCCGTGTATCGTGAAAACGGTTCACAAGCTCTTCAACGGTCACGCCAGAAGAAAACATACTCTTTTCAATTTAAGCAACATGCGGTAGAGTTATATCTAAGTACAGAGTCATCTTACAACGAGTTAGCTCTTTCGCTAGGTATACATACGCCAAGTATGCTAACCTCTTGGGTTCAGCGTTATCGTGCGGTTGGTGTAGATGGCCTCAAACCGCAACGGAAAGGCAGGAGATCGAAGGTGTCAGATAAATCAACTATCCACCCAGCATCACCAGAAGCGCAGACGGAGAGACTTAAACAACTCGAGGAAGAAAATCTCAAATTACGAATTGAGGTAGCATATTTAAAAGAAGTGAGGAGACTGCGTTTAGCGGAAGAGGCGCAGAAAAACAAGCAAGGATCATCCACAGTCTCCGAGGATCATTCAAACTAAAAGATATCCTTGCCGTTGCCAAGCTTCCCAAGGCAACGTATATGTACTGGCAGAAGCGCTTCGATCTGCCTTCTCCAGATGCAGATATAGAAGCAAAGATTATAGCCATCCGTAAAAGTGATAAGGACTTTGGTTATCGTCGTATCTGGGGGAAACTGCATGAAGAGGGCCTTCTCATCAATCGAAAACGTGTACAACGACTGATTCAGAAGCTGGGGCTGCAGGTTACGTCATTTATACACAAAAACCGTAAGTATAATTCCTACAAAGGAACCGTGGGCCGCGTCGCGCCTAACCGTCTGCGCCGACGATTCGACACCTGTATCCCACATCAGAAAATCACCACGGATACGACAGAATTTAAATATTATGAGATCGACACAAAAGGAACCATCATTACACGTAAGGCGTACCTTGATCCATTCCTGGATCTATTCAATCGTGAGATTATCAGCTTCAGCTTTACGAAACGCCCGTCATCACAGGGAATCATGTCTGCCTTGGAACGGGCCATTGAGGTAACCGGCGACTGTCCTTATCGCCGGACCTTTCACTCCGACCAGGGTTGGGCCTATCAAATGGGAGGATATGTTAGTCGCTTAAAAGAAGAACGGATTTATCAGAGCATGTCCCGAAAGGGAACCTGCCTTGACAATAGCGTGATGGAAAATTTCTTTGGACTCTTAAAACAGGAACTATATTATGGCCGTACATATCACAGCTTCGAAGAGTTACAAAAAGCAATTGAGAAATACATCATCTATTATAACAACCGTAGAATCAAATCAAAGCTTGGCTGGTTAAGTCCGGTAAACTATCGGTTACGTCATGTCGCAGCATAATAAAAACCGTAGCAGCAATAAATGCTACTACGGTTAGGTCTAACTTTATGGGGTCACTACAATCTCCCTGGTGAGTGCTTTTAAAAAAAACATAATTCTTCAAACATTATAGTTCAATGGAGTAATACTAACAAAAAAACTCCCAATTCTAAACAAAATGTTAGGATTGGGAGTTCGAACAAAATTCCTTTGGTGACCCGGTAGGGATTCGAACCCTAGACCTACTGATTCGTAGTCAGTCACTCTATCCAGCTGAGCTACCGAGTCATAAAAATGGCAGGGGCAGAAGGAGTCGAACCCTCAACCAACGGTTTTGGAGACCGCTACTCTACCAATTGAGCTATACCCCTATATACTGAAAAAATCAGTATAAGTGTATCCAGACTTAAACGTCGACTCCGACATTTAAGTCTGATTCACTCTATAATCAGCGGCTTCCTATCCTCCCAGGGCGCTTCCACCCAAGTACTTTCGGCGTTTGCGGGCTTAACTGCTGTGTTCGGCATGGGAACAGGTGGATCCCCGCAGCTGTCGCCACTGAATCGTTCAGGGTCATACCCTGACAACCACAAAGAAAAGTATCTGCGAACTAAAGGTCTTACATAGCGGATGTTTCGTGCTTAAGTCAAGTCCTCGGTCTATTAGTACCGGTCCGCTCCATACATCACTGTACTTCCACTCCCGGCCTATCAACCACATCGTCTCTGTGGGACCTTACTTACTTGCGTAATGAGAAACCTCATCTTTAGGCTGGTTTCACGCTTAGATGCTTTCAGCGTTTATCCGTCCCGGACGTAGCTACCCAGCTGCACACCTGGCGGTATGACTGGTACACCATTGGTCCGTCCACTCCGGTCCTCTCGTACTAGGAGCAGCCCCTTTCAAGTTTCTTCCGCCCGCGATGGATAGGGACCGAACTGTCTCACGACGTTCTGAACCCAGCTCGCGTACCACTTTAATGGGCGAACAGCCCAACCCTTGGGACCTACTTCAGCCCCAGGATGTGATGAGCCGACATCGAGGTGCCAAACCTCCCCGTCGATATGGACTCTTGGGAGAGATAAGCCTGTTATCCCCAGGGTAGCTTTTATCCGTTGAGCGATGGCCCTTCCACTCGGATGCCACCGGATCACTAAGCCCGACTTTCGTCCCTGCTCGACCTGTCCGTCTCGCAGTCAAGCTCCCTTCTGCCTTTGCACTCTGCGCGCGGTTTCCGTCCGCGCTGAGGGAACCTTTGGGCGCCTCTGTTACTCTTTTGGAGGCGACCGCCCCAGTCAAACTGCCCGCCTGAGACTGTCCGCAAGCTTGTTACGCTTTTCGTTAGAATTCCGGTAAAACAAGGGTGGTATCCCACCAGCGGCTCCGTGAATACTGGCGTACTCACTTCCCTGCCTCCCACCTATCCTGTACGTCTCTTACCAAAATTCAATCTCAGGTTACAGTAAAGCTCCATGGGGTCTTTCTGTCCAGTCGCGGGTAACCTGCATCTTCACAGGTACTTCAATTTCACCGGGTCCCTCGTTGAGACAGTGCCCAAATCGTTACACCTTTCGTGCGGGTCGGAACTTACCCGACAAGGAATTTCGCTACCTTAGGACCGTTATAGTTACGGCCGCCGTTTACTGGGGCTTCAATTCACTGCTTCGCTTGCGCTAACACTTCCTCTTAACCTTCCAGCACCGGGCAGGTGTCAGCATCTATACATCAGGTTTCCCTTTAGCAGACGCCTGTGTTTGTGGTAAACAGTCGCTTGGGCCTCTCTTCTGCCGCCCATTCCGGCTCCGCGCGCTTCTGCGCTTCACCTACTCTGGGCTATCCTTTTCCCGAAGTTACGGATATATTTTGCCGAGTTCCTTAACGAGGGTTTTCCCGCGCACCTTAGAATTCTCTTCCTGCCTACCTGTGTCGGTTTACGGTACGGGCACCACAGTCCTCACTAGAAGTTTTTCTTGACAATTTAGGTCCGGCCCCTTCGCTTCTGTCTCCAGAAGCTCCCCATCGCTTCTCGGCCTTCCGGATGAGGGATTTGCCTCTCATCCAACCTACCAGCTTGGACATGCTCTTCCAATCGCATGCGCGCTTTCCTTCTTGTGTCGCTCCTTCGCTCGAACAGACTGTCGTGGTACAGGAATCTCAACCTGTTGTCCATCTCCTACGCTTCTCCGCCTCGGATTAGGCCCCGACTTACCCTGGGTCGACGATCGTTGCCCAGGAAACCTTAGGCTTTCGGTGGAAAGGATTCTCACCTTTCTTTTCGATACTCATACCGGCATTCTCTCTTCCTGCCGGTCCACCTGTCCTTCCGGTCAGGCTTCTTCCCTGCAGGAACGCTCCCCTACCCATGTGTCCTCAGACACATGCCAAAGCTTCGGTTCCGTACTTTAGCCCCGGTCATCTTCGGCGCAGAGTCTCTCGACCAGTGAGCTATTACGCACTCTTTTAATGGTGGCTGCTTCTGAGCCAACATCCTGGTTGTTTTCGAAATTCCACATCCTTCGCCACTTAGTACGGCATTGGGGACCTTAGCTGTTGGTCTGGGCTGTTTCCCTTTTGACTACGGGCCTTATTACTCGCAGTCTGACTCCCATGTATAAGTACAGCCATTCGTAGTTTGATTAGGTTCAGTATCCGGATAGGACCCTACCCCGTTCAGTGCTCTACCGCCTGTACTCTCGCCATGAGGCTAGCCCTAAAGCTATTTCGGGGAGAACCAGCTATCTCCACGTTCGATTGGCATTTCACCCCTACCCACATCTCATCCAAAAGCTTTTCAACGCTCACTGGTTCGGTCCTCCACACATTTTTACCTGTGCTTCAACCTGGACATGGGTAGATCACTGTGGTTTCGGGTCTACTCCATCCAACTTGTCGCCCTGTTCAGACTCGCTTTCGCTGCGGCTCCACGTTTCCCGCTTAACCTCGCTGGATGAAGTAACTCGCCGGTTCATTCTTCAATAGGCACGCCGTCGAGCTGATATATATACGCTCTCCGACTGCTTGTAGACATACGGTTTCAGGTTCTCTTTCACTCCCCTCCCGGGGTGCTTTTCACCTTTCCCTCACGGTACTATGCGCTATCGGTTCATGTCAGTGTTTCGCCTTGGAGGGTGGTCCCCCCTGCTTCCCACAAGGTTTCTCGTGTCTCGTGGTACTCTGGATCCTACCCCGCGCGCGCCGTTTCGCCTACCGGGCTTTCACCGTCTCTGGCCCAGCTTCCCAGCTGGTTCGGCTCGCCTTGCGCGCTTGTTGGTAGTCCGCAACCCCGGGTCGGTTGCCCGTCCCGGTTTGGGCTCTGCCCCGTTCGCTCGCCGCTACTTGGGGTATCTCTGTTGATTCCTTTTCCTCCGGCTACTTAGATGTTTCAGTTCACCGGGTGCCCTCTCTCACTTGCGTGGAGTGGCAGCACTCCTGCTGCCGGGTTTCCCCATTCGGAAATCTGCGGCTCTCTGGTTACTTGCACCTCCCCGCAGCTTATCGCAGCTTATCGCGTCCTTCTTCGGCTGACATGGCCTAGGCATCCGCCGTACGCCCTTACTTACTTGACTTTCTCTTGGTACGTTCGTACCCACCTACTATGTTTGAGTTTCTTCGGTTCGTTAAGTTTGACTCTCTTTATTTAAAGAGGTTTTACTTATTCAATACTTTTCTATGCAGTTGTCAAGGTACGAGAAAATAAAATTTGGTGGAGACGAGGAGAATTGAACTCCTGACCCCCTGCTTGCAAGGCAGGTGCTCTCCCAGCTGAGCTACGCCCCCACTTAATTGCTCCGGCTTTCCACCCCTAGATATTAAATCTCAGATGGCTTGTCATCGCAACGTTACTAATGCGCCCCGATTGTCCGTATCCCACATACTGTGTCTTCGGGTATATCGGATTGCCATGGTGGGCCTAGGTGGACTTGAACCACCGACCTCACGCTTATCAGGCGTGCGCTCTAACCAGCTGAGCTATAGGCCCATGGAACTATAAAATTGAGATACCATACAAAAATGGCCTCTCAAAACTAAACAATGTAACGTACATGTACCAAAGTGCCGACCTAAAGATGACTGCAGGCACCCCGTCGGGGTCCTGCCCATGTCTCCCTAGAAAGGAGGTGATCCAGCCGCACCTTCCGATACGGCTACCTTGTTACGACTTCACCCCAATCATCGCCCCCACCTTCGACGGCTGGCTCCTTGCGGTTACCTTACCGGCTTCGGGTGTGAATGACTTTCGTGGTGTGACGGGCGGTGTGTACAAGGCCCGGGAACGTATTCACCGCAGTATGCTGACCTGCGATTACTAGCGATTCCTGCTTCATGCAGGCGGGTTGCAGCCTGCAATCCGAACTGGGACTCTGTTTTTGGGGTTTGCTCCGGATCGCTCCTTCGCGTCCCTCTATTGAGAGCCATTGTAGTACGTGTGTAGCCCAAGCCATAAGGGGCATGATGACTTGACGTCATCCCCGCCTTCCTCCGCATTGTCTGCGGCAGTCTCTCCTGAGTCCCCACCCTTACGTGCTGGTAACAGAAGATAGGGGTTGCGCTCGTTGCGGGACTTAACCCAACATCTCACGACACGAGCTGACGACAGCCGTGCACCACCTGTTTTCTTGTCCTCCGAAGAGGAAAAAGGCATCTCTGCCTCGTTCAATCAATGTCAAGGCTTGGTAAGGTTCTTCGCGTTGCGTCGAATTAAACCACATACTCCACCGCTTGTGCGGGCCCCCGTCAATTCCTTTGAGTTTCAGCCTTGCGGCCGTACTCCCCAGGCGGGATACTTATTGCGTTAACTCCGGCACAGAAGGGGTCGATACCTCCTACACCTAGTACCCATCGTTTACGGCCAGGACTACCGGGGTATCTAATCCCGTTTGCTCCCCTGGCTTTCGCGCCTCAGCGTCAGTTGTCGTCCAGAAAGCCGCTTTCGCCACTGGTATTCCTCCTAATATCTACGCATTTCACCGCTACACTAGGAATTCTGCTTTCCTCTCCGACACTCCAGCCTGCCAGTTTCCGTCCCATCACGGGGTTGAGCCCCGCACTTTTAAGACAGACTTGACCGGCCGCCTGCGCGCCCTTTACGCCCAATAATTCCGGACAACGCTTGCCACCTACGTATTACCGCGGCTGCTGGCACGTAGTTAGCCGTGGCTTTCTCTTACGGTACCGTCACTATCTATGGGTATTGGCCATAGATACGTTCGTCCCATATAACAGAGCTTTACGACCCGAAGGCCGTCTTCACTCACGCGGCGTTGCTCCGTCAGGCTTTCGCCCATTGCGGAAGATTCCCCACTGCTGCCTCCCGTAGGAGTCTGGACCGTGTCTCAGTTCCAATGTGGCCGTTCGTCCTCTCAGACCGGCTACTGATCGTCGCCTTGGTGGGCCGTTACCCCTCCAACCAGCTAATCAGACGCAAACCCCTCCTCCGGCGATAGCTTATATATAGAGGCCATCCTTTCATCATCCGGCCATGCGGCCGTTTGATCGTATTCGGTATTAGCAGCCGTTTCCAGCTGTTGTCCCCATCCTGAGGGCAGGTTGTTTACGCGTTACTCACCCGTTTGCCACTCGGTCTTTTAAGAAGCAAGCTTCTTGAAAGACCTCGTTCGACTTGCATGTGTTAAGCACGCCGCCAGCGTTCGTCCTGAGCCAGGATCAAACTCTCCATGATATATGAAGAGCCATTCGGCTCCTTCTTGCTATTGTTTTTGGTTCGTTTTCTTACTCGTTTTGACGTCTTGTTTCCAAGACCTCGCACTCTGGCGTTTGTTTGTTCGTTACATTGTTCAGTTTTCAAAGGTCATTGCTGTTTTTAAGTTTGCGTTTGCTCACCTAACAGCTCATTCAGTATATCACATTTTGAGATTCTGTCAAGCACTAATTTGAACTTCATTCTTTCGTTTCATTCACTAGTACTCCGGGCTCATGCGACTTTTGTATTTTAGCATTAAAAACAATCGCTGTCAATAGAAATGTACCATTTTCACGCTATATTTTCTAACAATTATACAAAACATCTTCATTGAACGTTATTTATAAGACTCTCCGACAAAGTATAGCTTGATAAAAGTCTTCCCAAACAACCTGATATCATTGTTTTCAACAGTATTATTTTGTTTTTATTTTTTAAAATATCTCTCCGGTGAAATCACGCCCTAATGCATTTATACCTTCCTCTTCGCTGCATAGGCTTTTAGAAAACTTAAAATGGAAATTATGCATTCCTTCTCTCATATAAAATAAATGAGAACTTTTTCGTAATTGATTGCAAGCGACTTCAATTTGTATGCAACCTCGATTTTTTGCGATTTCACAAGCCCGCTGAAATATTCTTTTACCAATACCTTCTCCTCTGCAGTTTTCTGAAACAATAAATTCCAAAATCTCAGCAATCTCAGCAGCATGATGAAGTTGTTCTTCAAAACGCAGGTTAAGCATCCCCTGTATACTATTATTTTGTTCATAAATCAAACAATAGTATTGTTCATCAAGCAGTTGTTTCCCATAAATTTCAGCAAATCGTTCATAAGAAAGATTCCGATTTTCCAATGCACAAATCAAAGAGTATATAGTTTTGCAATCTTTTACTTCACTTTTCCTATACATATCCGTATCCTTTGTCCATTCAATACTATATTTTTTTTAAAACAGCCTGCACTTTTATAAAGAATCAATAATATATATTATAATATATATTATACTGTTAATGGTATATTATTTTTCTTTCATACTATTTGTTACTATCGATTTTTACCATTATAAGCAACCCCTCTGTTTTTTCTACTTATGCGCATTTATATTACAAAAGGTGATACCATGCAAAAAGAATCAAACATCAACAGAGCTTTTACGTGGTTGGAACCAGGCTCCGTACTATTAGTTACGACCAACAACGGCAAAAACAATGTATGCACTATTTCATGGTATATGGTCATGGATTTTTCGCCGCATATTGCCATTACTAGCGGAAATTGGAACCAAAGTTTCGACACCATACCGTGCACACGAGAACGCATATATCGATAAGTTTGCTCACCTTCATGTAACGGCATTACAAGGAAATTTTGTTAAAGCGCCTTTAATAGAAGAATGCTTAGCCTGTATAGAATGCAAGTTGGAGTCTCATTTCGTATTCGAAGCTTTCTTCTGTTTCAAGAAATGCTTTCCAGATTTTTCTGTTTGCTTTCTATTCCCAAGCCCATTACAATTGCCGAAACGGCCACTAAAACAAATGCAAACATATAAAATACAGTTCCTATATCAAAACCGCGTGATAGCATGACACCTACAAGGACCGGCGCCATCATACCGCCAATGCGTCCGAAACCGGCTGCCCATCCGCTGCCTAACGCTCGTATAGAGGTGGGGTATAATTCCGGTGTATATGTATATATAACGCCCCATGCACCTAAATTAAAGAAGGACATAATAGCGCCCCATATCATAATCATACCGGCAGTTCCAGCATTCCCAAAAAAATAACTTGCTATGCCACTGCAAAGCAAAAACAGTGATAATGTATATTTTCTTCCAATATAATCCACCAGCCAAGCCGCGCAGTAATATCCCGGCAATTGCGCCAGTGTCATGATCAATACATACTCAAAGGTTTTGACCACCGTAAAGCCCTGTTGATATACAAGAGATGGCAACCACATAAAAATACCATAATAGCTATACACAATACCAAACCAAGCCAACCACAGCATAACGGTTCGCTTAATAAACGTTTTTTTCCATAAAGCGCTGAAAGATACGGAAGCGTCTTTCGGTATTACTTCTGTTTCGTCATCAAACGGTTTTACCGGAACATGCAATTGTGTTTCTAAATCAGTAATAATCTGCCTTGCTTCTGTTATATATCCTTTTGATAAAAGATAACGAACGGATTCCGGCATATGCATCCGAATTAAAAAAACATAAAAAGCCGGCAGTGCTCCAATAAAAAATGCCATGCGCCATCCATAAAGAGGAATCAGAAAATATGCAATGCAAGCTGCCACAATCCAGCCGACAGCCCAAAAACTTTCAAGCAACACAATAAATCGGCCGCGTATTTTTGCAGGAGCATATTCCGATACCAGCGTAGCTGCTACAGGTAGTTCTCCGCCCAGTCCAAAACCGACAAGAAAACGAAAAGCAAGCAAACTCGCATAATCCCAGGAAACAGCACACAGCCCGGATGCTATACTATACATCAATACGGTAATAGTAAAGACTTTTTTACGCCCTATATGATCAGCAATAGTTCCTGCTATAATCGCCCCCAAAGCCATGCCTACTAAACCAATACTGCCGATCATCCCCATTTGACTCGTTGACAATTGCCATTCTTTTGCTAATACCGGCAAGATAAAAGCAATCAGCCCTGTATCCATAGAATCAAATAACCACCCTAATCCCGTTACCAAAAGAAGTTTATAATGAAACCGTCCTGTTGGCAATGCTTCTAATCGTTCCAATATCATCTATATTTCCTCCTTGCTTATATTATTGTCATCTGTCATGACATTTATATTTACATTTACTCATTTTACTCTTATGTAAGAAAAAATGCAATATAAAAAAGACAAGATAGTAATATGATTTACTCCCTTGTCTTAAAAAAATGTATTTTTTTTTTGGTTATACTTATTCTTTATATAAGACACCTATGCAATCCAACGCTTCTTCAATAGCAATCAATTCTTCTGAAGTTGCCGCTTCAACCAAATGCGTATGAATGCCCCCGTTAATACTGCAGAGAAGTTCTGCTTTAGATTCTTTCATCCGCTTGATATATTGTGCTATATCACGACGAGAGCGCAATTTCAGTGTTCCTTCCAAGTATCCGTACACGTCATGTTCAACAACCACATTCTGAACCAATCCGCCATTATCAACAATAGCTTCTAATTCTTTTCTCACTTCCTCATTGCCATGACAGCAAACAAATACTTTCTTTACCCCTTCTATTTGGTTATGAACCAGCTGATATCCTCTCGGCGTAGAAATAATAGGTGTACCTTGTGCCCTTAAAATAGCTACATCCCCAACAATAATCTGACGGCTTACATCACATTGTTTAGATAGTTCCGTTCCCGTAATAGCCGTTTTTGCTAAAGAAAGTATATCTAATATACATTTTCTGCGTTCTGCACTGTCCATATTAATCCCACTTCCTCTCTTTACTAGTATACGCATATTCCCTAAAAAAGCAACGTAATCTAGTATCCTGATTCAACTACGACGAAGATGTAAAAGAACAATCTTCATGAAATTCATCAACCCATTGAACATTGAGCAGCATAACACCAGCACTCCCCCAACATAAACCCATAAAAATTCCAATCATCAACCCCATACCTTCATTAAAGTTCCAATTGTACATATAGTCTGGATAATTATATAAAAACAACTGCAATATTCCAGCAGCCAGTGCACTGATAAGAAAATATCCAGTTAAAACAGTTGCTTTATGACAACTAATAACATGCTTTGACTGTATATAATACAATTGTGAAAACCAATTACGTTTATAGACAGAAATAACTATGCCAAGCAAAAATCCAAGCAACATCCAAAGCAAAGTCAAATATAAAAAATAAGAAAAATGATAAATCAATACACTTCCCCAGCAAATATACATAATGGGCATACCAAATAAAAATAAAATATGAAATTCCTGTCTTTTTTGAAATAGAAAAGCCATAGCCACGTAAATAAACGCTATACATAATTGAGTCCCTGTTAATAAATCATATGCACGGACCACGGTTTTCATCTCCTTCTATACCAAAATGCTTATATTTAATTTTATACAGTATATCCACGAAAAACTAAAAAAAGGTTAAATAATGATTAGAAACAGATTAAATATTACGAATTCCATGAGTTATTATTATTAAATTAAATATGCGTGGTATTACAAAAAGTGCACTTCATATGCCAGCTTGCGCTTAACAGGTAAAATGCACTTTATATGATCAATTGATTATTTAATTATAGTGCCGAAAAATCTAATGTTGCAAAAAGATCTTTTACTGTTTCCGCACGTCGAATTTGCGTTACCGTCCCATCGGCATGAAGCAGAAGTTCTGCTGAACGAAGTTTGCCATTATAATTAAATCCCATGGAATGTCCATGTGCACCTGCATCATGAATAACCAAAATATCACCATCCACAATTTCAGGAAGGTTACGATCCACCGCAAATTTATCACAATTTTCACATAGAGATCCCGTTACATCGTATACATGATCTGCAGGAGCATTTTCTTTCCCCATAACAGTCAAGTGATGGTATGCCCCATACATTCCGGGACGCATAAGATTCGCCATGGAAGCATCTGTCCCAATATATTGTTTCCAAATATTTTTATGATGAATAGCCGTTGTCACAAGATATCCGAAAGGTCCCGTAATAACACGTCCACATTCAAAAGAAATGCGTATATCTCCCATGCCATTGGGAATCAT
Organism: Megasphaera sueciensis; assembly: GCF_050219315.1. NCBI lineage: Bacteria > Bacillati > Bacillota > Negativicutes > Veillonellales > Veillonellaceae > Megasphaera > Megasphaera sueciensis. The sequence continues at coordinate 2,782,729 of NZ_CP116939.1, read as the reverse complement.
AATTTCTTCAAAATATTTTTTAATACCTGCACTGAGAATCGTATAGTCTACCGGGGTCTGTTCCGGTTTATACGCAACTCCGATGCCTCCTCCAAAATCAATGAACTCAACCGAAATCCCCAATTCAACTTTTATTTCCACAGCTAATTCAAACATCATTCTTGCAGTATTAATCAATCCATTAGGATCAAGTTCATTCGAAACAACCATAGTATGCAAGCCAAAATGTTTGACTCCCTTTTTGCGGCAAATCCGATATGCTTCAAAAATCTGTTTTTTGGTCATTCCGTATTTTGCTTCTTCCGGCATACCAATAATATCATTACCACTTTTCAGCAACGGTCCTGGATTATAGCGAGCACATATCCATTCCGGCAAAGGTCCGTGTTTTTCCATATAATCAATTATAGTAATATCATCAAGATTAATCATAGCACCAAGTTCCAGCGCTTTTTTATATTCTTCATAAGGCGTATCATTAGATGAAAAGATAATATCATGTCCTGTAATTCCAACTTTTTCGCAAAGAATTAATTCTGCCATCGAGCTGCAATCTGATCCAACACCTTCATCTTTTAAAATTTTCATAATATAAGGATTCGGTGTAGCTTTGACAGCAAAATATTCTTTAAAATCAGCCGCCCAAGAAAACGCGTGAATGAGCTTGCGTACATTTTCTCTAATTGCCTGTTCATCATAAATATGAAACGGTGTAGGATATTGAGAAATAATTTTACGAATCTGTTCTTCAGTAAAAGGCACTGTTTTTTTATTCATAATTTTCAACTCCATTTAATATAAATTAGTATTAATTAGGCACATATCATTGCCTTATTACAAGATTTATTATATAATAACCTTTATAAATTTGTAAAATAGATTATATCAATCATAATAATTCGTTTTTCGAATTTAGGAGTGTATAATGGATACAACGACGATACGAACCTTTATTGCATTAGCACAAATTAAAAATTTCACGAAAACAGCTCAACAACTTTTTGTTGCCCAATCTACGGTCACTAACCGCATACGGGATTTGGAATCAGAGTTGGGAAAATTACTTTTTGCGAGAACCCATAAGCAAATCGAATTAACACCCGCGGGAATAAAGTTTCTTGAATACGCTCAACGTTTTATTACCCTGGAAAATTCAGCCTTACAGGAACTACATTTATCGCCAGACTACTCTCAACAAATTCGTATCGGCACGACTAATACCATTTATGATAGCCATCTGCAAAAACGATTATGCCATTTTCTCAAAACCAATCCAACAACTGCATTGCAAATAACCATCAGTCATACACAAAAAATGCTTCAGGATTTGCAAGACGGTTTACTCGACATGGTTTTTTCCTTTAGCCCGCTATATAAAGATGGGTATTCTTGTCATGTTTATCGATCGGACTCCATGGTCTTAGTCGTTGCAGCCGACAATATCGAATATGCAGGAGGTATCTACAAGGACGATTTGCAAAAAATTAAATATTTATTTTGTAATTTTGCTTTACAAGGAGTGGGACTCTTTATTCAAGATTTATTTCCTCACCATCATCGGTTTCCTTTTGAAATTGATAATAGCACAAAACTATCTCAATATATTATCGCAGGATTAGGATATACATTTTTACCGCGCAGCGTTATTGAAGATGATCTGCTTCAAGGAAAAGTAAGAGCTATACCACTTCTTGATTTTGCCCCGCCAAAGGTAAATAGTTACTACATTACCCGTGAACCGTCCATTATACCCGAAGAATTAGAACACTACCTGATAGAATAAAAAAAGACGCCGGGAGCTATAATCACCGACATCCTTTTTACCTGAAGAAATATTGAAAATTACTGTTGTTTTGCGACTTCCACTAATTTTGTAAAAGCAGCTGCATCATGTACAGCAAGGTCCGCCAACATTTTGCGGTTAACCGCAACACCAGCTCTTGTAAGGCCACATATAAAACGACTGTAACTCATACCATTGGCACGAGTCGCCGCATTTATACGGGCAATCCACAATTTACGGAATTCACGTTTTTTTGCACGACGGTCACGACGAGCATACGACAGTGCTTTCATAACACTTTCATTCGCTTTTTTAAACAAACGGCTCCTCGTTCCACGATATCCTTTTGCCAACTTCAATATTTTTTTATGACGACGGTGTGCAGTAACACCTACTTTAATTCTAGCCATGTTATATTTCCTCCAAATCTATTCAATAATAATTACTTATATTAAGCGTATGGACACATCTTACGTACAGCATCCATATTTGTTTTAGCAACCAAGGTTGCTTTTCTCAGATTCCGTTTCCGCTTAGGAGATTTGGATTCCAAAATATGGCTTTTATAAGCCTTTGCTCTCTTGAACTGACCGGAACCGGTCTTTGTAAAACGTTTGGCCGCAGCGCGGCGAGTTTTTAATTTAGGCATAATATATATTTCCTCCTCTTAACTTTGACCCTTAATAGCAGCAATAACCATCGTCATATTTCTGCCTTCAATTTTCGGATCCTTTTCGACATGGGCAATTTCTTTTAACTCATCGGCAAAACGCACAAGAAGATTTCTGCCCAATTCAGGGTGACTCATTTCTCTTCCCCGAAACATAATGGTAACTTTAACCTTGCTTCCTTCTGCCAAAAATCGTTGTGCTGCCTTCATCTTGACATAAAAATCATGATCTTCAATATTGGGGCGCAGTTTTACTTCCTTGAGCGTCAAAATCTTTTGTTTTTTCTTGGCTTCTTTTTCCCGTTTCTGCTGTTCATAACGGTATTTCCCATAATTCATTATGCGGCATACCGGCGGTTTGCCATTAGGAGCGACTTCTACTAGATCCATGTGTCTTTCCTCTGCAATTTGCTGTGCCGAGCGCAAAGACATGACTCCCATTTGTTCATTTGTATCGCTAACCACACGAACTTCGCGGGCTCTAATCTGTTCGTTAATGCGCAATTCTTTACTAATAGTATTTCACCTCCAAAACAATATAAAAATAAAAAGCGGATAGTAATACTATCCGCTATACGTTCAAATCCGTATCAACCTTAGTAACAATAACGCCATGTAAGGTGAGAAGCGGATAGCTTCTTCTTTGTTTTCATACGCTAATTATTTTACCATTGCCATATCATCTTGTCAATGTTTTTATACAACTATCCTTCTCTTTTTATAAGACCGGTATTTTTTTATGCGTTTCTTTCATTATGACAGCAACAACAATCAAAGTTGCTTCAAAAGCTACTACAACAATATCCAATGCATTTAAATAGCCTAAGCTGTCGGTTAAATACCCCATAAGCGGTCCAGAAAAAAAAGATAAGAAATAACTAGATGCTCCGACAATACCTGTCGCTAATCCAATTTGCGCTCCACTGACACCATCCTGTGCAATCGTATACCCCAAAACATAAATAGCGTGCAACCCAATTCCCATAAAAATACCTACCAAATAAAGGATAGATGAATTGGCAGGAATAATATGGAAAATCAAAATAGCACAAAAAGTATTTAAAACAGCTAAGAAAATAATGGTCGGTTTACGGCCAAAATGATCAGCAAAAAAGCCTAATACAACTCCACTCAACCCGCCAATACCATAAATCATACCAAAAAAATGGCCGGCCTGTGTTGCTGTAAATCCTTTATAAGTCATAAATAAATAGGGTCCCATGGAGGCAAATCCCCAATACGGTATAATATTTAAAATTTGAATTAAAACAGCCAACCATACAATTTTATTGAAGCCTACCGTATGCAGTGCTTCCATTAGACAAGTATGCTTGATATCACTTGATGTATCCGTATATTTCGCCTTGAATCCAACAACAAGCAATAATCCAAAGGCTACAGTAACCGATCCCATCGTTTTCAATCCTACACTCCAATCTCCAGTTTGTTCCAAACTCCACCCATAGTACGAAGGTCCTACAAAAGCACCGATAGAATAAAACGTCATCATCAGTCCATTCAACATGCCCCTAGCCGCTGGAAAAATAGACCCGGCAACAGAATACATAACAATATTCCAACATCCTTCCGTCATACCAAAAAGAAGACGCCAAAAAGCTGCTTCAAAAAAACTATGCGCAGTTGTTACCATGGCAGTCATAAAACCAAGCCCGGTCATTCCCATAACCAGCATTCGTTTACGGCCAAACCGGTCAGCAAGAAAACCCGCCGGAACATCAATAAATGCCTGTCCCAATGTAAAAATAGTCCCTATCGTACCAATTTCCACTGTTGTAAGTGCTAATTGACCGGCAATAGCCTTTAATCCAACACCAAAAGATAACCGATTTGCCGAGTATACGGCATATCCTAACGCTAGTAAAAATAATTGCACCCAAATTGCCCTGGGAATTTTTGATATATTTTTCGTAAACATAGCTGTTCCTCCAATACTAATAAACTTTTAATTTCAGCATGCTGCCAGTTGCAATCCGGCAAAGAAAAATATATATGGCCATATATAAATACGCCCCTAACAGTGCCAATATGGCATTGTTAGGGGCGTATGATCGCGGTACCACCCTAATTGGATCTTATTACGACGGAATAGGTTCCATCTCCGCTTAACGCACCGGTTACGCTTATCCCTACTTCGTTCAGCATAAGAGCTTATGGGCGAGAAATAAACGCTTTACGTATCAGGCTCACACCAATCACCCAACTCTCTGAACGGCTTATCGTTTACTATGCTCCCATTCATTGCTTATTCAACCATCTTAGATTGTTTTTTATTGTACTCCTCGCTTTATAATTTGTAAAGAGACAAATAATTGATATTATAAAATATTTTATATAGTATAACGTTTTATTTAATATAATATGAAAAACAACTATCCCTTAATGACAATAAGGTCCGATTTCCCAACACTTTAATATTTTTTATTATCACTCACTTGACAACAGTGCTAACAAACATTATACTATATTTGTAAACAAGATGAAGTGAGTTATATTAAAAGGTCAAAAGGACAAACTTCTTGTTTGCATCATTTTCATTATTACACTATATTGTAGAAAGAGGGTTATATTATGAGAGATTTATTTCCTGTAACTAATGATTTCAGATTCCCTGACTCCGCTTTTGATAATTTTTTCAACGGGTTGTTCCAGCCAAATCCGGCAATGCAGATTAAACTTCCTAAAGTAGACATCGAGGATAGTGAAAATGCTTATATCATAACAGCTGACTTTCCCGGCATGGTAAAGGGAGATATTAATATTACCTATGACAATGATGTATTGACTATTGCAGCTCAGCATAATCAGGAAAAAGAAGAAAAAGAAGAAAACAAACATTATATTCGGAAAGAACGCAGCAGCAGTACATTTAGCAGACAATTCATTATTCGCAATATAAAAAAAGATCAAATCGAAGCTGCTTTTACCAACGGCATATTAAAAGTCAACTTACCCAAACTTGAATCTAAGGTTATCGAAAACAGTCATCGGATTGACATCAAATAAAAATTATGCGTAACCAGTAAAATAGCCTCTCCTATTTTTGTACCGACCCCCAAAAGTTAGACCTAAAAATCAACTTTTGGGGATCGGTATTTTTTATAATCATCCTAATTTTTCAAATCGATATTTTTGTTCGGCGTACGGATATTTTTCATGGTCAACTTCCCCCATAAACATCTTCACAGGTCGTGCATATGTTTTCTTTGTATCTGCCAACGCTTTGTATATTACGAACTGTTCCCCGGTTTCTGTGTGTTCGGCAATGGTAACAATTTGATACTTATTCTTTTTAAAATGGATCCATACTTCATTTTCTTTAGGTAATTCTCTCATGATGAACCTCCTCTTTTATAGTATTATGATATATATTTTACCACAGAAATCTAAAACGTGGTTAGTTCATCAAAAATTTTTTCGGCATATGTATCTGTCATTCCCGCAATATAGTCAATACAGGCAGAGCGGTATTCTGATTCATTCTCCTTGATATGATAAATAACGCGATTACCAAAAACATTTCCTAAATTATCTTCTACAGCAATTTCTCTGCCGATATCAGAATATTTTCTCATGCGTTCCAAAAAATGAGCACCTAGTGTAGGATACTCTTCACTCAATTTAACCAGTTCCTTTATCGTGTCAGGACCGCGATAGCAGCGGCTTAATATATCATAAATAGATTGTATGATAAGTTTTGCATACTTATGATATATTTCCAGCCGTGGATTACTATAAATAAATTTATAATTAAACTGCATAACCGTATCCATCAAATTCAAATGCTGTTCAGACAATACCAGTCCTTTATCCGGTATACTTTCTTTACAAATATCTGTAATCAGAGGATACATAATAGCCGTATTGGTAACCGATTGCAACTGTGCCTTAAGATGTCCGTTCAGTTGTTCCTTTAAATCTCGCAAAGGATTTCCATCTTCTTTTAAAATTCCCAACCGAACAGCATCCTCAATATCTCTTCCAAGATATGCTATCTTATCAGCAATTTTCACAACACATCCTTCCCAAGTATACGGTTCAAATTCCCCTGCTCTTTCTATTTTATTAAGGTCTACATATTCTTTACGCGGGCGCAGTACGGTTTGTTTCATCTCACCACAATGGCTTACAATACCATCACGAACAGCATACGTCAGCATAAGATTTGAAGTCTTGCCCGCTGGGTCCAGCAGCGTTTCAATATCATCAACCACACGCAAGCCTTGGCGTTCATGCCAAAAGGGCTGTCCTAATTCTTTTTCACTAATTTTTTTTAGAACCCGTTCTCCTAAATGTCCGAATGGAGAATGTCCCAAGTCATGTCCATTTGCAATAGCTCCAATAAGTTCCGTATTAAGCCCTAAGTACTGCCCTATTGTACAACTCACAGAATCCACATGATTTACATGTTCAATCCGTGTACAAATGTGGTCATTCTTAGTCGTAAAAAACACTTGTGTTTTATGCTTCAAACGGCGATATGCCGTTGAATGCAAAATACGAGTATAATCACGTCCAAAAGGCGTCCTAAAATCATCGGGACGCGTATATAGGTTTCCATTGCGCTTAATAGCTAATTTCCAATTAGGGTGATTTTCATCCATCCGTTCCTTGTAAAAAGCACCGTTCCCCATTATTTTCCTCCTAACGTGTATCACCATCCGTATGGCTTGGCATTCTTCATGTTAAAAATCCGCTTTTACCTTATATAACAAAAAGAGGAACCGTCATATACGCAGACTGTCCTCTATTTGCTCATTTTATTTGGGCGGTATTGGGCCGTTCCCTTTTTCCTGCGAAACACGCCATTCCGGCACAGGTTCTTCATAATTCAAATCTGCAATTCTTTTTTTTAGCGTTTTGTTCTCATATTCCAATTTATTGATTCTATCCTGTGCCTTGCGTTCACGAATATAATGTTGTGTTTTAAGCTTCAACCCCCAGCAGAAAGCAATAAATATCCCTGCTAAAAGCGATAAAATAATAACAACAATCAGATTAGAATTAAATTTCATCGTAAAAAAAGAAAGTTCCACAGGCATAGAATTCTGTATTGCTAATACTGCAACAAAAAAACTGGCAATTCCTATAAGAATAATATACAACATGCGGACACGCCCTCTCCTATGGCTTTGTTTGCGAGAATGTTCTCATATTTTCATCATAAGCTTACCCGTGGACTTTGTCAATCATCTGGCAATTAATTTTCTTTAGGTTCCGGCAGAAAAAGAGTACTGACCGCCATTGCCGCAGCAATCGCTATAATAATAACCATAACTGGCATGATTCCAAAATCATCAGCAAAATGCCCCATAAAGGGGACCACAATACCACCGGCACTAAAAGACAATCCCAATGTGACCCCGGAAGCAAAACCAATACTTTTAGCTAAATAACTCTGTCCCAGAACAACAAAGGATGAATAGGTTCCATGCATAGAAAGGCTTAACGGTAATAGAAGAATAAACAAAATCCATATGTTTTGCAAAAATACCGCTGCAATAAGAAGCGGAACCATAAAAAAGCTGCCTCTTTTAAGTACCGTGACAAATCCCCAATGATCTGCAAGATATCCTCCAATCATAGTTGTCACTATCCCAACTAAATTGAATACAGATAAAGTCAAACTTCCCACCGCATTGGATGAGCCCATGACATTAATGCAAAATAATGGTAAAAAACTACCCAATGCAGTAGCCACTATCGAACGAAAAATAATAACAACCGTCAATCTGCCGAATCCATTCCAATCGTTGCTTGCTTCTTTGTGTATAATGTGGTTTGCTATATCGGCGTTCTCTTTTTCTCGAATCATAGCCGTCGCCGTTTTTCTAATTTTTGGCACAATATAAAGGAGTATCATAGCCATAACCACACCTACAATACCGAAAAACAGCAATCCTTTCATACCAAACAGCTCAATCACAGCTACCGCGATAAGCGGTCCAAAACCGTACCCACCATTTCCGCCAATAGAAAAAATACTCATGCCGGAACCGCGCTGATCACCCGACACGGAATTAACAAGGCGTGCCGCTTCCGGATGAAAAACGGCAGCCCCCACCCCCATCACAGTAACTGCTGCAAAAATCAACCAGTAATTACTCACGAATCCGGTTACGGCAAACGTTACCCCCGTGAGCAAAACGCCAATACTCATAAACCATTGAAAAGATGTTTTATCTGCTAAGTAACCAAAAACAGGCTGAATAAAAGATGATAAAAAACAAGACGCAAACATGATACCTGCTATATCGGTATAATTCATGCCATAAAAGGTAACAAAAAACGGCAAAACTGCAGGCAATGCCCCTGAACTGATGTCATTGCATAGATGCGCCGCTGCTAATATATATAAGTATTTTTTCTGCATACACTGACGCTCCTGCTTATTTGTTTACTCTGCAGCCTTCTTCTGCTGCCAGCCAACAATTATTATTTTTTCTTTCTTTTATAATGACGGTAAAAAAGGTATGCTACTGAAGCAATCGTAACCCAGATAAGAAACCGTCCGCCATACTTACTAAATTTCAATAAATCATGACCCAGCCAAACTTCTACAATCACTGCCGGCATTTTGCCAATAAGGGCAGAAACGGTATGATCCCGAAGACTGATTCGGCTCAGAGCAGCAATAGCGGTAAACAATACATTCGGAGTATATGGAATGGCCCGAAAAAATGTCATCGTTCGTATATTGCTGTATTGATCAAGTTTTTCCGCCATATGATTGTCTTCAATTAATTTCTGTGCTTTCTCCCTCAAAATATTCCGCATGATGATAAAACCCAGATCAATTCCAATAACCTCTCCGATCCAAGAAATAATAATTCCTGGTACGAGACCAAAAATAACCCCATTTACGGTGAGAAACGGAATAGAAGGCAAGCCTGTCATGTTAGTAATAATAATCATAAAAATGCTTATAATAATGGCCCAATAACCAAAAGAAGTAATATACGCTACCAAGCCCTCCATATTGCCTGTCATTGTTAAATGAAACAACGTACTATAAAATCCCGGAACTAGGAAATGAACTCCGGCAAAAACAAATAGTATAATGGCAATAACAAATCCTTTAAATACCTTATCTAAGGTTGTTCCTTTTATCATATCACACACTTCTTTATTTAGAAATAGAATGGCGCTATCTTTACTAATTATACTACAAAACATCGATGTATAGGAAAAATAAAAAGGAATATTAGTAAATCTGTATAAATAAGACAGCTTATATAGTACCTTATTTCACTACCTTACCTCTAAAAAAGTAAAAAGCTAACAGATTTTCAACGGCAAAATTCGTATCGTCTTGTATTGCATTCCCTACCATTTCGCATTATGTCTTTTAACTATTCGCATTGAATGCACGACATAGTATTTCTCTTCCCAGACACTAGAATCTACTACACTCATATTTATTTTTTACTATTATATTCCTCAAAAAGCAGCACTTAATTATATAAAAGAAGCCGCTAGGCAATATCGTGCTTCTTCTTTTAATACTATGCAAGGTCACACAAAGCCATATTAATAAAAGCTGCTTTGAGATTTTTCCCCAAAACAGCTTTTATTAATATTCTCTTTTTATGACACCATACATCAGCCGTAGTAAGTAATCATCCCAAACAGCTTATTTAAATATGAGTTCATGATAAAACAATACGTTGTATATATCAATGTTCTGCTACACGGATTAAATTAAACACTTGTGTTGCTGTATTCGTCATATTTTTTAAAGCAACATCCTTATTCATTGCTTCTTTCAATGACATTGCCGAATCTACAATGGAAAAAAATGCGTCAATCCCATGTTTATTGCAAGCTTTTGCATCATCAGTAGTACAGCCGGCCAATGCAATTACTTTAGCACCATATTTTTTTGCCAATTTCGCAACTCCAATAGGGGCTTTTCCCATAGCCGTCTGTGCATCTAAACAACCTTCTCCCGTAACAACATAATCTGCATCTTGTATAGCTTCGGCTAGATGAATAGAATTGAGTACAATTTGTATTCCCGATTGAAGACTTCCCTTAATATATGCCAAAAAAGCAAATCCTAAACCGCCCGCCGCTCCTGCTCCCGGTGTTTGAGATAAATCGGTTCCTATAAATTTTGCAGTTACTTCAGCAAACACACGGCTTCCGGCATCCAAACGGTGTACCATATCCGGTGTTGCTCCTTTTTGTGGTCCAAAAATATAAGCTGCCCCATGGGTACCGTATAACGGATTATTTACATCACAGGCAATATGAAAAGTGCAGTCTTTTATAGCCGGCACAGCTTGAGAGGCATCAACAGATGCTATATTTTCAACAGCTTTTCCGCCCAACCCCACAGGCTGTCCTTGCTCATCCTTAAAAATAAAACCTAATGCCTGCAGCATACCGACTCCGCAGTCACTGGTCACGCTTCCGCCTATGCCGATAATAAAATTTCTGGCTCCTTCAGACATTGCCTGCACAATAACTTCTCCAACACCATATGTCGTAGTGTTCAGCGGATTTCGTTCTTCCTCCGGCACCAGTCCGATTCCTGCGGCCCCTGCCATTTCAATGATCGCGGTTTTAGATTCTTTCAAAAAACCATATGGACATTGAACCATTCCGGCAAGCGGTCCATGAACCGCTGCATACCGCAATTCACCGTGCAGTCCTTCTACCAGTGCTGCCACCGTTCCCTCTCCACCATCGGCCAGCGGTTTTACAATAACTTCTACCTCCGTATCACTGTAAGCATTGCGAATACCTGCTTCAATCGCCTTACCTGCTTCATAGGAAGTCAGACTGTTTTTTAAAGAATCGACAGCTACAACTACTTTCATAAAATTCATCTCCCGCATAATATGTATAATAAGTATTCATATTATGAGTATAGCAAAATTAAAAAAGATAAACTATGTTATACAAGCCAAAACCATATAACTATTTCATTCTTTATTTATCATAGATACTACTCTATTTTTTTAAATTGACACCTATATATAAAACGACTGCATTTGTAAATTTCCGCGGGTCCAATCCTGTTTTAACATAAATTTGTTTGAGTCGGTACTGCAATGTGTTTTTATGAATCATCATTTCATTTGCTGTCGACTGCAGAGATAATTCATTTTTAAAATAAGTCTGCAATAATTGAAACTCTTCCTCGTTTAATGCTGTACAAACTTTTTCCACATACTGCCGCTGTACTTGTTCATCAATGCTCTGTAACAATAATTCCAAATTCATATTTTCAGCAAACATACAAAAGAATTGATGATCTTTTGCATATTTCATGGCCATACGAGAAAATCGGTATGATAAATAAATATGCCGGACAGCTTCCCATGTTCCTACGCCAATATATAATTTAGGAGAAAAAGCAGTTTCCCACGCTGCTACCCGTTGCTTCCATTTTTTATACTTAGATTCCGGCACAAGACAAACAACCATATTAGGATAAATATGAACATGCAGAGGCAATTCCAATTCCTGTAAATTTTCTGTAATATTACGCTCAATTTGGCGCTGAATCTGCCCATCGCCCAAACAATCGAGCATATAACTGATAGCAACATATTTTTCATCTGCCAGAATATCGGCATCCCCCATAATTTGCTGTATTCCTTCTAAATCATGATATAAGAGGGCCATGACTAATTTTCCTATACGCTGCTGATCATCATACGATTGTATCTCCAATAAATATTCTTTCATAAAAACTTCACAAATTTTTGTCAATAAGAATCCATATTGCCCTACAACATTTGGTTCACCCGTAATTCCGATAACTCCGACAACTTGATCGTTCATCGTAATAGGATAATTAATTCCGGAATTTGAACCTTTATATTCATCCTTGTGATAAACGGTCCGGGTCTGTCTGGTACGAGCCGCTAAATGTCCTGCTTCATGATACGTTCCAATGCGTTTGGAATCCGTACTAGCTAAAATAATGCCCTGCGGATCAATAAAATTAACATTCCATCCCACAATCGTTTTTGCAGAATCTACTATTTGCTGTGCAAAATCCATATTGATACGTACCATAAATTTTCCTCCAATTATATAGTACCCCGGATAAATCCGCTACTTTGCATTCAATCCTGTCAATAACCCTTTTAATATATCAGCTGTCGCTGGCGGACATCCCGGTACAGAATGTATAAATCCACAGGTACACGAACCAATTCCAAGAGAATTTCCACTTTGGTCTCTAAATGTTTGTCCAATGCAAACAGGGTGTTTTTTATAATATGACAAAAGTCCTCGCTCTTCTAAACGTGCCAATGCCTGAATTAGATTTGCATAGCAGGCAGAACAGGCATTTTTTTCAGTTACTGCTTTTGCCAAGACCTGTACTTTGCGGGAACGAATCATTTTAACAGGGCAAGTATCTTTTTCCAAAACTATGAGATTTGCATGCTTAAGATCCATAGAACCTACACCTAATTCAGCTGCCATCTTGATGTAGCCGATCTCACCGGGTTCGTACCCCATTGCCGAAGCCGCATATGAATCTATCAACACTGGATCCAAGCCGGCAACAATACGATTCATAGGGACCGGGTTTCCCCCCTCTTCAAAATCCAAATCACCGCAAAGCCCATCCATAAGGATAAAGCCTGGATGCAGAACAGTATTTAGATAAGCAATCGGACGATGCAATCCCAAGGTATGAAAATGCCGTTTTTCCTTATCAGATAAACATCCCTTAAAATTTTTTAGTGCACCCGTGATTTTTGTTTGACAATGGCCTTTTAATACGGGCATGGTAATAATAAAATCCAAATCAAGTGCCGTTTTACTTATTTCCATTTCAATGGGACCTGCCTGAATCTTGCAATACGTATCATCTTTGGTATCTAACAAGGGAACTTTATATTTTTCGGCAACGTTTTCTATACCGCTTATTGAAAACGCCCGTTTGGTATCGTCGCCAATCCAAGAGCCTTCCAAAATAATGATATCGTAAAATCCATGCTCCTGCAAATATTGGATAAGAGCCTCTACCATAAGCGGCGATGTTGTTGCTCCGGAGTCATGCGTCTTGGCTACCACTAAATTAGGTTTAATACCAATTCTGGCATGCTTAGGAATAGATAAAGCCAATTCCGCTTTATCCAATACCATCCGTACCATTCTTGAAATATGAGTACCATACGTAATAATAATATCATCTTTTTTCATTGCTTTACATCTCCTAAAAAACACAAATGCCCTTATTATTTTTATGCAAATTCCAACAAATTCAGTCCTACCGCTTCACTGTATTTTCTATCTATCTTCCCTTTTATCAAGGTAATAATAACTTCTCCCGTTGCACTAATAACAGCGCGATTTAAATGTCCCCCAAAAACATGTCCCAATGTATCCCCTACACTAATATGAAAATGACTGTAATAGTTTCCTTGCATAGAATCGATCGTTCCCGTAAGTGATACAATTTCAAAACTGCCTGTAAATTGATTGGCTTTATATTTTTTAGCCATAACATCAAAAACTCCAACGACAATCTCACAAACAGCCCCTAACCCTTGTATCATAGCTAAGTTAACATGTTCCTTCTGTGCAATGACCTTAAGTGTTTCTACTATTTCTTCTCCTTTGTCTAACCTCGCAATTATATGTGTTTCATCGATTTTTCTATAATCCATGTTGCATATCCTCCTTTTTCGTAATCAAAGCATATATTTTCTATAATAAATTATATATTAATGGAATTATTAAGTCAATATTCAAAATATTCATTTTAATATATGAAATATTCATTTTAAAATTATTTACTAAAAAACGGCACATACATGTGCCGTTCAAAATTCCGTATAAATAGTAAGGGGTAATACAGCCTATTCAGCGTCGCCCAAATTTTGCATCGCCAAAGAAACCCGGCTTGCATATTCCAATAATATAGGCCTATATCCAAGGATTTGTTCTCTGGTATAAGTAGAAACAGGTCCGGATATACTAATTCCACCAATAATATTTCTGCCAATATCAAAAACAGGTGCAGCAATGCAATTTCTCCCATTTGACCATTCTTCCAAATCTGTCGCATACCCTTGAAGACTTACCTTTTCAATCTCTTTGCGAAATTCTTGTTCATCCGTAATCGTATTCATCGTACATTTAATAACTCCGTTCGCAAATATCTTGCCAATCAATTCGGGATGCTGAGATATCAACACTTTGCCCAATGCTGTACAATATACCGGGCGTCTCATACCTACATGAAAATATCCATATCGGCAATAGGGCGTTTCCGCTCTGGCAATATATAGTACTTCATCGCCCTCCAATACGGCCAAATTTACATTGATTTTTTCCTTTAGTGATAATTCTTCTAAGTAAGGCATACCTATGCGCCGCAGCGAAATAGAGTTTAATACTATGCTTTCATATTTTAATAAGCCTAATCCTAATGAATATACATTTCCATGTTGTTCCACAAGGCCTGACTGTTTCAGCGTAGTTAACATCCGGTATGCTGTAGGCTGGCTGATTCCAGTCATTGTACTTATTTCCTTCAGACGCAGCCGGGGCTTTTCCATCGAAAATGTATTTAATAATTGTATTGACTTCACTATGCTGTTGTTTGTATTGGCACCGACCGTATGTGTTGGCATAATCACCATTCCTAATTATTGGTAAAATTTCAATATATAAAATAATAATTTAATTATAAAACGGAATTTTATATATTGCAATGAAAATAAATCAATTTCGTATAAATAAGAACACGACGGGAAACTATCCCGCCGTGCCATGGTAAAAACAAATTAACGTTTTACTTCAATATTATTCATTTTTTCATAAAAACGAACAATGCTGCTATGATCGCATGCTTCCAAGCCATCATTTTTTAGTACCTGCATTTCTTCCATTACTTGTGTAACAAGAGGAAGGGCAAGGCCTAAATTATGAGAAGTTTCAATGACATTATTCAAATCTTTTATATGCAGATTGATACGGAATCCAGGTTTGAAATTACGATCCATCATCATCGGACCTTTTGCATCAAGTACCGTGCTTCCTGCCAATCCTCCTCGAATCGCTTCATAAACAAGATTAGGTTCTACACCTGCAGCCTGTGCCAAAGTAAACGCTTCTGATACGGCAGCAATATTGATGGCAACAATAATCTGATTTGCCAGTTTAGTAATATTTCCCGCTCCTATTTCCCCGCATCGTACAACAGAACCAGCCATAGACTTCATAACATCATAATAGGAATCAAAGATTTCCTGCTTGCCGCCTACCATAACTGACATCGTACCATCAATAGCTTTGGGTTCTCCGCCCGATACAGGTGCATCCAGCATTTCAACCCCGATTTTATCCAGTTCAGCCGCCACTTCACGACTAACTAATGGTGCAATCGAACTCATATCAATAAGGATTTTACCTGCTGATAATCCTTCAATCAAACCGCCTTTTCCCAATACAACGGTTTTAACCTGCGGTGAATTTGGCAACATAGTAATAATGACATCACACTGCTGCGCAATCTCTTTTGCAGAAGCCGCGGATTTAGCTCCTAGTGCGGTTACTTCATCAACTGCAGCCTTGTTCAAATCATTAACAGTTACATCATAACCGGCTTTTAATAAATTTTTGCTCATGGGCTTACCCATAATACCTAAACCAATAAAACCAATTTTCATGTTCATTAGCTCCTTTTCATTGTAAACTTTAATAAAAAATATATATAACACATTGCTTACAAAAAATATGCAAACAATATATTATCGAACCAAACAGGGCTTTTTATTATCAAATGTCCACCCTGGAATAAGAAATTGCATCGCAACAGAATCATCTCGATTACCGCAGCATTTTTCCTTATATAACTGATAAATAGTTGGAAATCTGTAATAATACATTGCGATAATCACCGACTTACGCACCTATAACATATTTTTTTACTTGTTCCAATGCGGCCGTAATTTTACCGACACCCGGAACTTCACCAATACCCATATGTCCCGTTTCATCTATAGAGAATAACCACGTTACGAGTAAAATACGGTCCATGAGCACCGCTCAAATTAAGGAACATTGAATTCGTGTCCCGCTACTGGATATACAGCCCTTTATACAACTTTAGGTGTCTTATTTGCCATTTTTACACATCCTTTGCAAAATAATATTCTATATTATCCAAGCAATTCCATCTCAACCAATACGTTCCGCAATGCTGCCCGTTCTTCCGGTTTCAAGGGACCGCAAGGTCCCATGCAAGGCCCTGCATCAATTCCCAACAACGTTAAAGATTCTTTAATAACAGCCGGGAATGTTCCATATTTAAAAGCGATCCGCAGCGGTGCCAGCTGATATTGTGCTTTTAATGCTCCCTCTAAATCTCCCTGCTGATATTTATCATAAATATCAGCGCAAAGACGCGGTGCCACATTAGCACAAGATGCTATTGCCCCCGATGCACCATACACCAAAGAAGAATAAATCATCGTATCTCGGCCTACTAATACAGAAAAATCTTTTCCCTGCGTCAAACGAATATATTCACCCACCAGTGTCATATCTCCAGAAGATTCTTTAGCCGCTACAATGTTAGAAATATCAGCAAGCTTAGCAATCGTTTCCGCGTTCACGTTAACACCTGTTTTCGGCGGATTATTATAAATAATAATCGGTAATGATGTATTATCTGCAACTGTTTTATAATGCATATATAATTCTTCTTGACTAGGTTTGATAAACATCGGCGTCAAAATAGATACACAGTCCACCTTGCATTCCTCGGCCATCTGGGTTAACGCGACTGTCTCTTTTGTCGTAATAGCGTTAGTCCCCGCATAAATGGGAACACGCCCGTTGGCCTGATCCATTGCAACTTGAAAAATATAACGTTTTTCTTCTAAACTAAATCCGTAAAATTCGCCTGTAGTCCCTACTACAAATAATCCATGAACACCATTGCCGATTAAATAGTCAATTAACTTTCTGGTTGCCGACTCATTAAATGTGCCATCCTTGGTAAGCGGTGTAATCATAGCCGGTATTACCCCATGCGGCTTAAATACTTTTTTTATCATTCTATTCCCTCCATTGCCATAAAATATAATTGTAATAACTTATATTTCATATTTAACATATTTTATTCAATATATGAAATTAATTAATCTATATTTAAAATGATATACCATTATTATGAAACTTTCAATGTTTTTTACTTATTTTTCATAATCAGGATATAATCATACAAATTCACAAATCAACTTCTCGTTATAAAAATTACGTGATAGGTGCCGGGTTGAATAAGCATAAGTCATTATAAATTTTCCATTTTTCTGCCCAGCTTTGCTTATTTCCGCTGGCAACAGCAAGAATCATATCAAAAATTTCTTTGCCTACAGATTCTATCGTTGCTTCTCCTTCTGCAATTCGTCCTGCATTGATATCAATAATATCAGGCCATTTCTTTGCAAGAATGCTTCTGCTGCAAACTTTAATCACAGGTACCATAGCTAGTCCATAGGGTGTACCACGGCCCGTTGTAAATACTTGTACATGGATACCCGAAGCAAGCTGACACGTACCGCAAACAAAATCACTAGCTGGTGTTGCTGCATAAATCAAACCTTTTTTAGTTGGCCGTTCGCCAGGAGAAATAACTTCAGTGATTGGACTGGTCCCTGATTTGACAATAGATCCCATCGCTTTTTCGACAATATTCGATAATCCGCCTTTTTTATTTCCGGGTGTTGTATTAGCGCTACGGTCGACCTCTCCTAAACTTAAATAACGATCATACCATTTCATTTCTGCCAAGAGACGATCAGCGACATCAGCATCTACAGCCCGCGGCAATAACCGGTCAATTCCATCACGAACTTCTGTAACTTCGGAAAACATCACAGTAGCCCCCGCACGTACTAAAAGGTCAGCCGCATAGCCAACCGCAGGATTAGACGTCACTCCGGAAAAAGCATCACTGCCACCGCATTGTAACCCCACTACTAAATCAGAAACAGGACAAACTTCACGGCGACGTTGATTCAATCGCTGTAAAATTTTTTCAGCATTTTTCATAATTGTCTGAACAGATGCAGCAAAACCATTTTCATCTTGAAGTTGTATATGAACCGCATGCACATCGCCATCAATCACTACTTCCGGGCGAAGTTTTTCACATCCCAAACTAACAATCAACATTTCTCCGCCAAAATTTGGATGTTTCGCTAAATTTTTAATTGAACGAATCGGAATTACCGCCGCCGGAGCATTGATTGCCACACCACAACCATAATTATGTTTCATTGCAACTACATCATCTACATGAGAATATTGAGGCAGTAGTTCTTCTTTAATTTTCTTTACTGCAATATCTACAACTCCGGCTACACATTGCACACTGGTTTGGATTCCCAAAATATTTTTGGTAGCTGCTGTCCCATCTGCATTTCGATATCCCATAAAAGTCATTCCCTTTAAGGGTTCTAACTGTTTCATTTCTTGATAATTATAAATCATCTGATTTACATCGGGCGGTTCAGGCATGCCAACCAATGATTCCTCGATCCAGCTTCCTTTGGGAATGAATTGTAGTGCATACCCTATCGTCTGTCCGTACCGAATAATTTCCCCGCCTTGTGGTATATCCTCCAGTGCTGCTTTATGTGCTTGCGGAACATCAGTAATTAACGTAAAACCATCTTCAAACCGGGTCCCTTTCATAAGACCGCCTTCATTGGCAATAATGGCTACATTATCTTTTAAGTGTAATTTTATTCGTAATGGTTTTTGTAATGCCATAGTCGTCATCCCTTATTATCATAATCAATTTGCTTAAATACAATGCGTCCTTTTTTTATAGTCATTTTAGGAATTAAAATACAATTTCCAATTAATTCATAATTATCTATATCCTTAAATGTGCATTTCCGATTACATAGTTGAAAAATTGAAACATCTGCCTGCTTTCCTAACTGTAAAGAGCCAATTATATCACTCATATTCATCGCAACCGCTGGACCATATGTACAGGCATTCACAACACTCATTAAATCCATTCCCAATGCTA
Source organism: Megasphaera sueciensis (assembly GCF_050219315.1). Classification (NCBI taxonomy): domain Bacteria; kingdom Bacillati; phylum Bacillota; class Negativicutes; order Veillonellales; family Veillonellaceae; genus Megasphaera; species Megasphaera sueciensis. The sequence continues at coordinate 2,763,232 of NZ_CP116939.1, read as the reverse complement.
TATATTTTGACATAACCCAAGGTAAGTTAAAGCACACTCCATTAAATATAGTATTTTTATTTAAGTCCGTACTAATAATATCTGGGAAAAAGCCATCCGCAATTGCAGTTATAGCTGTCTTAAAACTAAAATTATTTTTCCCGTTTGCTGCATCAAATAAGACTCCGTTCTTTTGAGCCACTTTTATTTCCTGTAAAACATTTCCTTTTTTATCGAGAATTGTATCTCCTTTTCCATGAAAAACATGTGCAAAAACATCACCTTTTCTCAATAATGTTACGGCTTCTACTGGTGATCCCGGTGAATCTGTCATGTGAACAGCTACACGACATTTTAATATATTTGCTAACTCAATTGCTTTCTTTAATGGCATAAAGTTAAGATCACCAACTAAATTTCTACTTTCTCGAACTTTTATTCCTAACAATTCATGACCATATTTAGAAAACAATCTTGATATAGCCTGTTCATCACAAACTCTCGGATCTTGATTTTCTGGAAATTGATCTGTGACTTGCCCTGACGAAGAAATTGAAATATAACTTCGGACATCCATCAAACTATCATTAATGATATGTCGGTGAAAGACTTCATAATTAGATACCCCTGTTGTTCCGGCATCAACTGCTGAAGTAACACCATAAGGTAATAAACTTAAATCTGGAGGAATACTAACATCTGTTCCTTCATAAAAAATATGTGTATGATAATCAATAAGTCCTGGCAAAACAATATAAGTCTCTGCTGAAACTTCTAATGTATCGGAAGATGGAGTGAACTTATCTACAATATGATTATCTTGAATATAAATATCCTTAATATGATCATATCCACAAACGGGATCTAAAACTCTTCCTCCACGTAAAATTATTGAATGATACATAATAACCCAGCCTCCATTATGCAATATCTTTAATGGGCTTTACTCCAAAAGCCACTGCTAATCCGGCAACTACCGCCAATATACCTGCTAACAAAAAGGCTGCATTGAAATTACCGCTAAATTCAACAATAAACCCAGTAGCCGCAGGCCCTATGATACCCGCCAAATTTGAAATGCAATGAACAAAACCACCAACACCGCCTACATTCTTCCCTTGCACAGCATCTTGAATAATGGCCCAATAGTTAGATGTTGTCAAATATTGACAAAAAATAGTCAAAGACATTAGCCAAACAGCAATAGTAACAGAGTTAGCCAATGTACTCGTGCATACACCTAATGCCGCTCCAAACAGGCAAACTACAATAACTAGTTTTCTAGAAAACATTAGTCTACCGGTTTTTTTGTAAACAAAATCAGAAATAAAACCACCTCCAACTTGGCCAAAAAATCCTACTAACCAAGGAATAGCAGAAACAATCGCCATATTCTTAACACTTAAACCTTGTTCCATTACTAAATAAGAAGGAAACCATGTTAGAAAAAAATACAAAATATAATTACTCGCAAAAAATCCCATTGCCGTAGCTAAAATAGTCGGTTGTTTTAAAAAATATTTTAATGAAACAGTATTCGATACAGTAGACTCTGTTATCTGTCCAGAAATGATCTCTTTTTTTTCTGTCTCTGACACAAATTTGCTTTTTTCAGGAGAATCGGCTGCATATTTTAACCAAATTGCTGTCCATGCAAAACCTAAAAGCATAATTATAATAAAAGGAATCCTCCAGCCAAATTTTAATGCCAAAAAACCAATAATGGGTCCAGTTAAAGCTGCCCCCAAAGACATACCTCCAGTTGATATTCCTACTGCACGAGCTCTTTCTGAAGCAGGAAACCAATTGTTAATTGCCTTATTATTCGATGATCCTATTGGACCTTCTCCTAATCCAAATAATACTCGGACTACATATAATGATGTAAAGTTAAATGTACCCGCAGTTAACCCTCCAAATAATGACCAAAACGACATAGAAATGCCAAAAGTTTTTTTAGGTCCCAGTACATCAGACAAATATCCTCCCACAAAATTAAACAAAGCATATCCAATAAAAAAACTACTAAAAATTAACCCCATATCTGCTGCAGTTAAATTGAATTCTTTAGAAACATAAGGTGCAACAATCGATAATGCAGCTCTATCAATATAATTAATAAAGCTAGCAATAAACAACATAAATAAAATAAAATTTCTAAATTTTTTAAACATAATTTCAACTCCTCAAATAATCGAATTATAATTAAAGTAATGCTAAATTTCTAGTACAATTTTATATTTTCCTAAATCATATTACTAATTTTCCAACTCCTTTTTCTTTTATTTTCACTATATGAAATAATTATTTCTTTAAATAAAATTATATTGCAATTTATATAATATTTCAATCAAAAAAACAACATACTTCTTGCTTATTATGCAATAAAAATTCAATTACTTCTTTATTTCATAACATAAAATCATTATGATTGTTTTGTATACTATAATTTATTATATTTTCTTAGTTCAAAATCCAAAAATCAAAAACAGCAGTCTGTCATATAATCATATGACAGACTGCTGTTTTTATACTTTCCTACTCTAACACCCTATATATTTACGCACCTTGTTCAGAAATCATCCGTAATTTTTCCCGTTTAACATCTTGCCGCAAACAAATTCCTGTCACTATAGCTGATGCTAAATCCGACAGAGGACTTGCCAGCCATACCCCTAAAAGGCCCCAATAATTTGACAATATATAAATCAAAGGAATAAATACAATAAGCTGACGCAGCATACTAAAAATAATAGAATAGATAGGTTTTCCTGTCGCTTGAAAATAATTGGCTGAAATAATCTGGAATCCTACAATAGGCGACATGAATAGAAAAATACGCATTCCCGGGACACCCATAGAAGCAAGCAGCGCCGAATTATTAAACACGCGAATAATGTTTTGAGGAAAAAATTCAGCGAAAAAAAATCCCATGATGCCCACAAGTACGGCTGCCGTGATTGCCATTTTAAGAGTTTGCAGTACTCGTTTATACTTACGGGCTCCGTAATTGTAGCCGATAATAGGTTGTGCTCCTTGACTAATTCCCACAATAGGCATCAGAAGAAGCATCTGTACCCGATTGATAACTCCATACGCGGCAACGCCGGTAGTACCGCCAAATAGTTGAATACGCACATTTAAAACAATCATAACGGCGCTCGCCACAACCTGCATTAAAAAGGGCGCTATGCCAATACGAAAAATATCCTTTACAATTCCTTTACGAAGAATCAAACAATGCCAGCGAAATCGCAGTATACCGGGTCCGTATGTAAAATAATATACAACCCATACCGCCGCGGTTGCTTGTGCTAAGATAGTTGCCAAAGCTGCGCCTTTTACGCCCCAGTAAATAACAAATACAAACAAATAATTCAGTATAATATTAACAACAGCTGCAATAAGCTGTGTCTTAAGGGCTGTATGAGGATCCCCTTGTGCTCGAATAATATTATTGAGTCCAAATCCAATGTGCATGAATACGCTGCCCAGAAGAATAATAGAAATAAAATCTTTCGCATAGGGTAAAACATCGGGTGTAACGCCTAAAAAGTCAACTAAAATAAAATCCAAAAAATATAAAAACACGCCTGTTGTAAAAACTAATAAAATGGCAATGAGTGTCAGCGCATTTCCTAATATCATTTCCGCTTCATCACGTTTCTGTTCTCCAAGACGCAAGGACACCATCGTCCCTGCACCCACACCGACAAGCATACCCACCGCCATGAGAAACGTCATTACCGGGAAAGCAATAGTGACCGCCGTTAAAGCAATTTCACCAACTCCCTGTCCCACAAAAATGCTGTCCACTACATTGTATAAGGCTGTTACTACCATACCTGCAATAGCCGGTATCGAAAATCTCCATAACAAAGGGGCAATCCTTTCCTCCCCCAAAAAAGCAGCACTTTCCATATATGTCCCTATGTCTTTCTATCTAAAATAATATAAATCACAACGTAACTACTTTCGTAATTCCCGCAGTGCTGCCTGCACACGAGCGGTATCAATGGCTTTTGCTTCAGGATCGGCTACACTGACTTTCAAAATATGTTCCGCTTCTCTCTTAATATGTTTATATAAATTTTTTGGAAAATCCGGACATTCGGTAAGAATCCCTCTGGGAAATACCGCTTCTCCTTCCATCATATACTGGATCGGACACAATAAAGATTTACGGGGATGATACATATCCAAGTAGAGATAATCAATAAACTTTCCCGTCGCATTAATAATTTCAAACTTATCAATCGTTCCGTTAATACTATCGATCTTATGAAAAAAAACTTTTGCTCCCGTTGTTTTCATACGCAATTTAGATAAATATGTCAACTCTCCTATAGGACCATTGCAAGGAATAGGATTTGCTGCACAATGTCCAAAATTACCGCTGGCCCCCGGAAGCATATCACAATCGGTTCCGGCAAGGACTTTTTCTTTTAAATTTTTAGAAAGGCATTCATTTTGCAATTTCTCCGAATTAAATAACGTATATGCATCATCATAAATCTGCTCCGTTCTTGTTTTTGTCATATCTGCACCAAAAAATTTTTCCATAAATCCCATAGCAAATCCTCCCATACATACGCCGTCATCCTATGACGGTCTATACGCTCTATATGACATTATAAGGCCTATAATTTTTTCTGTCGAGATACTCACTACAAAGTTCTATATAGTAAAAACATAAAAAAGAATGTCTGGTCATAATAGTAAAATCTGACCAGGCATCCCTTTTTATGCATCCTATGGAATCAATAATCAGCGAATAAAATTTGTCGGCTGCCATTTTTCATAATACGGTTCATCAATTCCTGCATTGCGCCCTGTCTCTATACACTTCAAGAGCCACGCCATGTTTTCCCCAAGGGTACGCATAGTCTGCAATCCTTCCAAATCTTTCCGAGCTTCTTCTGCTGTGTTCCCATGAATTTGATTCCAATATTGCGAGGGTACAATAGGCATATTATTCATACCAAAATATTTATTGAGTTGGTCATATGCGGCACTCGCCCCGCCACGACGACATGAAACGACAGCTGCCGCCGGTTTTTTAGCAAACCGGTGAGATGCTGAAAACATAAGTCTATCCATCAAGGCCGTGATTTGTCCGCTGGCCCCGGCGTAATATACGGGGGATCCAACCACAAGACCGTCTATTCCATCAGCCCTCTCCGCAATTGTATTAACAGCATCATCAAATACACACTTTCCCAGTGAAAAACATTTTCGGCAAGCAATACAGCCTTGAACGGGCTGTACCCCAATCCAAAATATTTCCGTCTCAACACCGCGTTTATGCAGCGTTTTTTCTACTTCCCGCAAAGCGGTATACGTACACCCTACTCGATGCGGACTGCCATTGATAAGCAAAACCTTCATTATGATCCCTCCCAGCAAATACTATATTCGTCGTTATATTTTCATTATACTATTTCACGTCAAGGGTACATGATGCGGTAATAAACGTACATTCTTTTTATCACATAATTCCCCAAAAATGCTGCATAATCAAGGACATCACGGCCACACAGAACCAAGTTGTCAAGCCTAATACAATAGGCCGTATTCCATTTCTTACCAAACTTTTTAAATTTGTATTGAGACCGATGGCAACCATCGCTACGATAATAAAAAATTTTCCTGCATTGCCTAATACATGCGACCATGACGTCGGAAGTATTCCTGTCGTGTTTATAATAGAAGCTGCAACAAACCATAAAATAAACCACGGGAAAATTTTTTTGATTTCAAATTGGCCATTTTGATTCTTCTTGCGGTGTGCCATAAAAACTGCCATAATAACACACACAGGAACAATCATCAAAGCCCGAGTAAGCTTAACAATCGTGGCATAGTTTCCTGCATCAGCACTATAAGAGTATCCCGCTGCAACAACACTGGAAGTATCGTTAATTGCTGTACCAGCCCACATGCCGAATCCCATATCGCTCATTCCCATTACATGCCCTAAAAAAGGAAATAAAAATACAGCAATAATATTAAATAAAAAAATCGTGGAAATCGAAAAAATAATATCTTTATCTTTGGCTCCGATAACCGGTGCCACTGCCGCAATGGCCGAACCGCCGCATATACCCGTCCCTGCACCAATAAGAATAGTCGTACCAAAATCCAAGTGTAATACTCTTCCCATTCCATAAGCAACAACAAAAGAAGTCAATAACGTAAAAATCATAACAGAAAACGATGTCCCGCCAATTGCAATTACATTGAAGAGATTCATTTCAAATCCTAATAGAATAATGGAGTACTGAAGAATTTTCTTTCCCGTAAAACGAATACCCGGTTCAAATGATGCGGGACGTGTAATTCCTGCCAATACAATTCCTAATAAAATACCAAATACGGGGCCTCCTATAATAGGAAAACATATTCCTAAAAAATAAGCAGGCAACGCTAGCCCCGCTGATAACAAAACACCGTTCACATTTTCTTTTTGCAATAAAACCACCTCATTTAAACATATTTTCAGGCTAATTCCTGCCTGATTTTTTATCAGTTTGTAGTGTATCACTTGTAATTATATATGTAAAATAGTATTATTTAATTAACTTGATAGGTATATACCTATATAAAAGGAGATATTATTATGACGCTGCGTCATTTACATATTTTTATCTGCGTGTGTGAAGAATCAAACATGACAAAAGCAGCTAACAGGCTTCACATGTCTCAGCCTTCTGTCAGTCAGGCTATACGAGAATTAGAAGAACATTACAACGTACATCTATTTGAACGTTTGGGACACCGTCTTATTATAACTTCTGCTGGAGAATGTCTCCGCTCCTATGCCACTGCCATGGTTCGTCTTGATATGCAAATTGAATCTGCCATGAAGGATTTCGGCAATAAAAGTATGCCTCGCATAGGGGCTAGTATTACAATCGGAGAATCTTTTCTTGTTGAACTGCTGCAATATACAAAAAAAAGACATCCTGAATTTTCTATTTTTTCTGAAATCCATAACACAACAGAGCTGGAATCCATGTTATTTGCCGATACAATAGATTTAGCATTGGTAGAAGGTGCTATTCAGTCAGATTATATTACAGTCATTCCTTTTATGGTGGATGACTTGAGTTTTATCTGTTCGTATGAAAATCTTCTTGCTAAGAAAAAATCGATATCCCTATCCGATCTGCAGCAACAAAATTTTTTTATCCGGGAAGCAGGCAGCGGAACACGTGATCTTTTCGAACGTGTCATGAACGCAAACCACATTACTTATAAAATTGCCGGTGTATATAACAATGCCGAAAGTCTAAAAAAAGCAGTCGCCGCCAATTTAGGCATCAGTGTTATTTCCCGCCGTGCCGTATGGGAAGAAGTAAAACAAAAAAAATTATCGCTGTTTTCCATAGATGGCTTAACTTTTCAGCGAACTTTTCGCATTGCTTACCACAAAGATAAATATATAACTCCCCAGCTGCAAAAGATTATTGCTGCCTGTCATGATTTAGGACAAATTGATGATTTCTATTGACAGATACTAACTTGTACTTTATAATTTATCCAACAAATAATAACGATTATTCGTTGGATAAATTTATTACGGAGATGATAGAATGCTCTGTCCCAGATGCCAAAAGCAATTACCCCCCAGCAACGATGAATGTCCTTTTTGCGGTTACAAAATCAACGTTGAAAGTTTGTTAAAAAATGCATTCCCCGATTGTGAAGATGGAAAAGGATTGAATTCCTTAAACGGAAGAACATCTGCTATTCTTATTGTTTTAATCATTGCAATGGTTTCTTTTGCTGCGTATATAGCGCTAAATTAATATACAATAAGTAAAATGCCGGCATTTTTCTTTTATGAAAGAAATGCCGGCGTTTTTATTATATTAGTTTTTATATACAGCGCATCCTAGTTCTGTAACCAACACTATTTTTAGTATATGGATTACCAAATCATATATTTTTCTGCCTCTTGACGAAGCCAATCTCGAAAATCAGGATGTGCAATTTCAACCAAAGCTTCTACTCTTTCCCGTACATTAAGACCGCGCAACCATGCGACACCGTATTCCGTAACAACATAATCCGTATCATTTCGTGAAGTTGTTACGGCTGCCCCTGATGCCAAAAACGGCACTATTTTTGAATGAAGCATTTCCTGTCCGTTTGCATCTTTTGTCGTGTATGTCGAATGCATGGCAATGATAGATTTCCCTTTATTTGACATCTGCGCTCCCTGCACCGTTTCCGACTGTCCGCCGGTTCCAGACCATTGCAGATTTCCGACTGTTTCTGATGCACACTGCCCTGTCAAATCAACTTCCAGGGTAGCATTGATAGAAACAAATTTATTATTTTTACCGATTGTATAGGGATCGTTGGTAAATGTACAAGATTTAAAAAGAATAGATGGATTATTGTCAATATAATCATATAACTTCTGTGTTCCCATTGTAAAAGAACAAACAGAATACCCATTCAGCAATCCTTTTTGTGAATTATCAACAGCACCACACTCGATAAGATCGACCATCGTTTCTGTAAACATTTCAGTGTGAATTCCTAAATGTTTTTTTGTACGCAGTTCATGTGCCACAGCATTAGGTATATTGCCGATTCCCAGCTGAATAGTAGAGCCGTCTTCAATTAATGATGCAATGTGCTTACCAATCATTGCATCCACTTCTGTATAGGGTGAAATTTTAGCAATAGGAATAGCGCGATCAGATTCAACGACAGCTGCCACTTCTGAAATGTGAACCTGTGTGTCTCCAAAGGTCCGGGGGAAATTCGGATTTACTTCTAAAATGGCTATCGCACCTTGGTTAATAAGATCACGTTCATAAATAGCGCTGATGGAAAGAGATAAATATCCGTGTCTATCCATAGGAGATACGGTTGCCAAAACAACGGGCCGGCGCTTTTCATACTGCACTCTGCGATCTATCGTTTTGCGAAGAATCGAAGTAGAACTCTGCGGAATATCACTTGTTAATTTTTCTTTTTGAGATTGTCTGCAAGCTCCAGAAAAAAACCAACCGTTATGTGCCATGACACCTTTCATTTCCTGATCGTGAAGCCATGGATAATCTTTCAACGGCAAACAGGTATTTAACATAGTATTTTTAACTCCCGTTTTTTTCAAATATTGCATTTTATCCAATATAGCGGCTGGTTCTCCGGCTGCCTGCGCACTAAAAATATAATCATTGTCTTGAATCAGTTCCAAGGCCTGTTCTGCTGTCATTAATTTTTGTGCATACATTGCTTCCTGCATTGTCATAATAATTCCTCCCCAATAAACATTATACAGTAAATTTATTTATTACCTTTTTCTTTTTTTGATTTTCCTGTTTCAGGCAACAGAAATGATCCTAAAAAAGCGGTCGCACTGACTACAACAGCAACGGTCAATCCTGTTGCATATCCTGATTTATCAATAACCATGCCAATGATGAAAAATACAATGGTTTCAATAATATAAGCCAACGCCCAAAAAATGCCCATAATTTTAGTCAGCTTAACAGGTGTCATATTCGGCAGTTCCTGTGGTATCATAAACAAGCTGGTTACAGGAATAAACATAAGATTCCCTATCGCAAAGGCTGCCGCTAAAGCAATAAAACCATTTGTTGTCGTAAACATCAGCACGCCAGCTGCAGTAAGAAGAAATCCGCAGATGCGTATAACCGGCAGCCGCTTGAAGTATACTTTAGATAATAAAATGGTAATGATCGTACCCACGATACCTCCAAAAGCAACTACGACACTTAATGTTTTAGAATTGATAACGGTTGTCCCTGATATAGGAAAAATATTGAGCAGTACAATATAAAATGTTAAAATTCCCGAATAGGTAAATGGCAAAATCCAATTGTTTTTTTGCTTTAAAGCGGTACTGAAAGAATACTCTTCCTTTACTACATTATTTTCTCCTGAATTGTTCGCAGTATTCAATGCAAAATCCTGCCCCACCAGAAGCCATACCAAAAATAAAACGCCGCTGATGCCGGCAAAGAATCCCATACTGGCCTGCCAAGTCTGCATAACGGCGATAACAGGACCAACAACCAACATCGCCAGCATACCTCCGACATTATATGCGACACTATTAAGAGCGTTGACGGTAGGACGTGTTTCTGGTTTAAAGTAATTGATTACAACCGGACTAAAATAGACTACATAAACAGCTCCTCCAAACCCCATAATAAAGCGGCCTAATACAAATGCCCAATATTGAGGTGACAAAATAGCAACAAGGCTGCCAATCACGATCATAAAAGATCCTAACCCAATAGCTTTTCTCGGTAGCAGTTTAATTAGTAATCCTGCTGCGCAAAAATTACCAATAATTTTTGCTGCTGTAATGGAATTAGAAATAAAAGTTGCCGACATAAATGAATCCAACTGAAAATATTTCATAATCTGAGGCGTTAATGTACTTCCTGCAATCCAATTGACAGCAAATAATGCATAGGTAAGAAACATAACTAATTCAATTACATTTGCTCTTGTTGATGAAACTCGTTGTTCTTCAAACATAAATATCCTCCTCTCAAATACACTGCTATAAAAGACATCCAACACTATCCGCGGAATAATTTTCAGATGCGTTTCTTGTATTAAGTATAACAAGGAGAAGTTACGTATAAGTTACACAATCGTTACAAAAAAGGACTGGCATTTAGTTTTTTTCTAAATGCCAGTCCTTTTGCTCAATAGGATTTGTAAGTTTGATATATATGATTGGTTTCTTCGGATGGCTCTATAGCTAATTCACTCCTTAACGTTGTCACACATTGCCGATACACCCGTTCCAATAATGATTTATTATGTTGTTCCCCATAACATTGCATCTTTAATTGATATGCTCTTTCCCAGCAATTATCAATTTTTAATATACGCTCTGCCCATGAAAAAGCCTGTTCATATTCTTTTTGCTGTATATATAAACTTGACAGTTTTTCCGCACTTTTAATCGCCATAAGCTGCAGCCGGTCACGCTCCCGCAGCGATACATCATCCAAATATTCGCCGGCAAGATATTCGCCTTGATACAAAGCAAGCGCCCGCAGAAACAACTGTTTACTTTGTTCTTTATCCTTGCGGAGCCATGTGTCCGCTTCCATAACAGTACGTTCAAACTGTTCTACATCAGTCAAGCATTCTGCATTGATTATTAATTGCAAGGATGCATCTTTTTTTACAACAAATTTGCTTTCTGCTCTCGGCTTGCGGTTGGGTTCCAAAATTTTTATCAATTGATTTAAAACAACCTTAAAATTCCCAAGTGCAACTTTCTTTTCCACATCCGGCCAAAGAAACAGCATCAATTTTTCCTTGTCAACCGGTGCCTCCCGCATGGCAATCAATAAAAACAACAATTGCTTTGCTGCTTTACGATGCCATTTTTGACTGCTGATTTCCTGTCCCCGGCACAAAATTTTAAAACCACCAAACGTCTTTATATATAAAGTCGGAAAATACTCTTGTTCCAAGCAATGACAGGATTCCAAAGAATTTTGCTGTAAAAAGTCATAATATTCTCGAAATGGGACAACCGTAAAGCCCGTCACATCTCCTAAAAAAGTTTTTTGTTCCAATAAAAAAGAAACATGATATTTTTTACAGTAACAAAATAATTTTTCATATGAATTGCAAAATTTTTTTTGTTCTTTCAAACGGTAATATTGATAGGTTAACTGCCAATAACATGCAGCTTGTCCAAAATAATCTCCACATTTTTCAAATAAAGCTAACGCTTTGAGAGAATACGCCTCTCCTTCGCTATAATGGCAGCATAAAGCGGCACTCATACCTAATGTATGATACATCATAGCCGTAAACCAAGCATCATGGCCTTTTTCCGAAATGGCAATGGCTTGCAAGCCTATTTTTTCTGCTTCTGTCCAGTTACCGTCAAGTGCCTCCATTAAACATCGGCCTTCATATATTTCTGTTTTTCCGCGTTCTATCCCTAATTCATCTGCCATTACCTGCGCCTTTTCATAGGCCTGCCGGCAAATTTCTCTAGTATGGCAATAATCCAGCAGCAATGCATGTCCCATTCTCACATAACCAATGACTGCAATAAAAGGAGATTGTATTTTATCAGCAAAAATGATACTGGAACGAGCATATTCCAAAGCATGTTCCGCATCCCCTATGTAGGAATAACAAAGAGACAAAATCAATGAACTTTCACGAAAAGAACACGGTGTACGATCCATATCTTCAGATTTTAATTTTCGTTCCAACAAGGTTATTACTTTTTGTATTTGACCTGTCCGCAGCAATATCCGAGCCTGCAGATTATTTTTATCAACCCGGTTAAAGGGAAGCACATGATGACGCAGCCGTAAATATCGTTCTGCCCTGCGAGATTGTCCATGGTTGATTGCATTTTCACTCATAAGATATAAAAGCTCACCTTTTTCATTCCCCTCCCTTCCCCCCAGCAGTTTATACGCTTGCCGCAAGTATTTTTGAGCCTGATTGGGTTGAATAATATCAAGATATACCTCGCCTAACCCATGACAACTCTGACTCCAACCTAAAAAATCATGTTTATCCTTAAATTGTTTTTCTGCTTGTTTGTACCAATAGACAGCTTTTCCATAGGAACTGGAAAAACGCGCCCAGTCCCCCAAAGCTAAGTATATACAAGGATTTTGCTGATATGTATGAGGCAATCTAAATAGATACTCCCCAAAAACTTTTTGTCTGCCGCTGTTCACCCAATACCGGCAAACTTGTACCAGAATCTCAGACGCTTTTTGCCACTGTTCTGCTAAAATATAAAAATGGAGTGCCGATTCGCTGGAATTTTGTTTGTAATAAAACTCTCCAATATTTTTATATATGATTTTTATATTTTGAAAACGAACAATAGCTTCAAGCCGTAAAAATTCTTTAAATAATGAATGGTAGCGGTACACCCGATTTCCTATACGGGAAATAAAAAGCCCTGTTTTAATCACAGACTCCAGTAAATCAATCGCATCAACCGGTGACTCCCGACAAACTATTTCCCGACAATATGCTAAATCAAAATTTTCTACCAGCGATGTCATCATAAGAAAATTTTGTATTTCCGGAGCTTGCCGGCTAAATATATCATGGCTCAAATATTCAAAAAAATGTTCCATTCCAATATGACTGCTGGCATCTATCATCAAATGCCCTGAATTTTCCTTAAATTGATTCGCCAATAACTTGACAACAATAATCCACCCTTCCGTTTGCTCCCATATCATATTTATCTCTTGCTTTTCAATAGATAATGAGGTAGTTAAGTGAAGAAATTCTTCTATTTCATCAGAAGTAAAAAGAAAGTCAGTAGGAAAAAAATCAAGAACGCTTCCTTTCATGCGCAATCGTTCTATTTGCGGTAAATTAATATACTCCCGTGATAAAATAATCACATGAATATGTGCCGGAATGCTGGCCAGAAACCGATCAAAGAATATGCAGATATCCGAATCTTTTTGGACACTTTGCCAATCATCAATGACTAGATATCCTTCCGCCTCAAGAGTATCAAATTTTTCAATTCCCAACATAAGACTGAAAAAAAGAATATTCCAGCTCAAATCATCTTCTTGTTCTATATGGGTACAATACCATGATTTAATCCCAGGAAATAACAAATCCATTGCCGCTGTCAAATAAATAGAAAAAAAATATAAACTGTTATCTTCCGGCCCTAGATTATACCATCCCAAAGGTAATTGCTGTTGTTTTCCTGATAAATATTGCACCAAAGTTGTTGTCTTGCCATATCCTGCTCCAGCAGTCAAAACAGTCACGGGATACTGGGAAATTTTTGCTAATTTTGAATAAAGTTTTTTTCTTGGCACCACTTTATCATCTAAAGTGGGTACTGTTATTTTACTGACTAATATATCCCTCATGCTCTCTCCTTCTCCCACGTCGGACTTCTGCCAAAAATTATTAGAATACCATATGTTGTCTATAGTACTATCATAATACGAAATGCATCATTCGCAAAATACTAAAGAAAAATAATTATCTGATATACATTTTTATAAATATAACAAAAACATAACATATGTAATATAAATTTTATCATATTTGAATTTTAAAAAAAACAATCGACCATAAGTCTAATCTATGATATGATAATATTTAGGTTATATATACCATTAAAATTACTATTTGGGGGCAGAGATAATGAAAGAATACACACCGTTCAAATCAGGCAAAGTGCGCGAAGTCTATGACGCCGGTGACAGCATCATCATGGTTGCCACAGACCGCATTTCCGCCTTTGACCACATTCTGAAAAACAACATCACAAAAAAAGGCGCTATTTTGACTCAAATGTCCAAATTCTGGTTTGATCTTACAAAAGATATCATCCCAAATCATATGATTTCCGTTGATGCTAAAGATATGCCTGAATATTTTCAACAAGAAGAATTTAATGGCAACAGTATGAAATGTAAAAAACTGACCATGATTCCCATGGAATGTATTGTCCGCGGCTATATCACCGGCAGTGGCTGGGAAAGTTATAAAGAAACAGGGACTGTCTGCGGTATTCAATTACCGGAAGGGCTTGTCGAATCAGACAAACTCCCTGAACCGATTTTCACTCCCAGTACAAAAGCTGAAATTGGCAATCATGATGAAAATGTAACCCTTGAACAGGGTATAAAATATCTTGAAAAAACATTTCCTGGAAAAGGTAGAGAATATGCCGAAAAAATACGCGATTATACTCTTGCCCTCTACAAAAAATGTGCAGATTACGCACTTTCTCATGGCATTATCATTGCTGACACTAAGTTTGAATTCGGTCTCGATGGTGCAGGCAATATCGTCCTTGGCGATGAAATGCTGACACCTGACAGTTCTCGTTTCTGGCCTCTCGCAGGCTATAAACCCGGTCAATCTCAACCTTCTTATGATAAACAGTTTGTCCGTGATTGGCTGAAAGCCAATCCAGACAATGATTTCCTCTTGCCTCAAGAAGTCATTGACAAAACGATTGAAAAATATAAAGAAGCTTATCAACTGCTGACAGGTAAAGAATTTAAATAAATACAATAAGGATTCACTGCATACATCTTTCTTCATAAGAAACAGACAACACTGTTGCATTTATTGTAACGGCATTGTCTGTTTTTTTTATATAAAAAACCATCTGCCGTAAATGCGGCAGATGGTAACAAGTACTACTACAATTTTTAACAATATCGCCTAATTACCAAATACAACGTTAAGAACGAATATACTTTTTTAACGCTTTAGAAAATTGATCCGGACAAGATGTTTCCTTATTTCCACAGTGAATACCGGACAATCTCGTTATAACATCTTCTATTCGCATGCCTTCGACAAGCTTTCCGATTCCCTGCAAATTACCCGAACACCCTCCAATAAAAGAAACTTGTTTTACAATTCCATCCTCAATATCAAATGAAATTTCACGTGAGCAAACTCCTTGCGGTTTATATGTATACATTATATAATACCTCCTGAAATGGTTCTATAGGAAACAAATCCCCAATGAATCCATTATCCAATGCAGACTAGTATTTGTCAAGAATATAAATGTGCCGTACCTCCGCTAGTCACACTATATTGTATCTATAATAAATACAGGTTACTTATCTCCATTCTTTTGTACGCTGCTATATTGCCTAACCCTGTTTTTGCGCCATGTAACAACAAACTTAACGCAAAAATATGCTCCTATACCCGTTCCAATCCCCAACAAAGCACCAGCTACAACATCTGTAGGATAATGAACAAAGAGGTAGAGTCGTGAAAAAGCAATGAGTACCGATAAGATAAACGCCAAAATTCCCCATTTTTTATAATAGCAAAATAATACAGTTGCGGAAGCAAAGGATCCATAGGAATGGCAGGATGGAAACGAATAATCGTTTACTGCCGGAGTATGAATCGCCATGGGTACCCAAGGATAGTCAATACAAGGGCGCAATCGCATAACAGTATGCTTTAATATTCCATCACCAAAAACAGCCACACAAACAAGCGCTGCCAATAGAGTGATGCCCACTTCCCTGTACTCTTTGCGAAAAAATAAAATCAACCCCAAAATAACCCATATTCCTCCATTCTTTGCAGAAGCGGAAAGACCAATCATAAGGGGTGTGAGAAAGCTATGCACTACAACATGTTGCTGAATCCAAAACATACTATTCGGATCCCATACATTTACTAAAAAATCCATCATTACATCTCCTTTGGCGGTATACCAAATTTCGTAACCACTAGTATACCATAAACTTACTATACACAAAAGAGTTAAATAAAAATTAACCAACGTACCCGCATGCTATATATTATTTTTTATAACTGCATGAACTATTATCATATATTTATTTTTTGTTTAATCTCTATTTAAATTTATGGCTTATAGTATAATAGTGTAATTATATGTTTGAGATGTAGGGAGATAACCATGAAAAAAATACGTGATTTATCGGTTCGCAACCGACTTCTTTTTTCGAATTTTACTATGGTCTTTATCCCGGTGCTGCTTTTACTGGTCATCGGAGGTATGATAATTACCGGACTAAGAATGACTGGCAATTCACGTGAAAAAGAAGTTTCTTTATTATGGCCGGAAAGCGGCTCCTCTTTATCCTTGCAAATGTCTCTTAGCCAATTGCGAACTCAATTGGATCATCAAAATGATTTTCAATCATATAAATTGCAGGAAATATGCCATAATCTAGAAGAACAAGGTCTCAAACTTGCAATTTTTAAGGGAAATATACTTATTTATGAAACAAGTCGAGGAGATAGCCAAAGTTTAGCACTCCAAGTACACAAAAAACATCCCCAACCAGGTCCTGTTTTTTTATGGGATAGTCATCAACTTATCTTCCGTTATATTTCACCAAAAACAACTATGCAGGTCTTGGCCGTCGGAAATATCCCTTTTGCTATAAAAGACAGTCTTATTCCTCATGGATTTAAAGATGTCTTGGAAACACTGGCATTTATCATTATCAGTATTGCTGCCTGTATTATTATACTCACCGGTATATATCTTTCTCGTCAATTATCATTTCAAATCATTCAACCCTTGGAAAAATTAAGATATTTGACTGGCGAAATCAGTAAAGGGAATCTAAACCATCCCATCGTATCAGATACTCGCGACGAATTAGGTGATACGTGCCGCGAGTTTGAAAAAATGCGTCTTCAATTGAAATCTGCCAAAGAAACCCGTGAAAAATATGAAAAAAATCGCCGTGAGCTTATTGCCGGTATTTCTCATGATCTTTCAACCCCTCTCACAAACATCAAGGGATATACCAGCGGCCTTATTGATGGCATTGCCAACACTCCTGAAAAAAAGGAACATTATTTAGCCATGATTTATCAAACTTCTATTACTATGGAAGAACTTGTCAATACGCTTTTTTTATTTTCAAAGTTAGAATTAGGACAAGCTCTTTTTCATTGGAAAATGGTAAACATTCCAACATATCTAAATCACTACATACAAGATAACAAAATCAGATGGCAATTGCGAGGGGTATCCATAAAACTTGAACCGCATACATTACCAGCTGTTGTCAATATAGATTGCATGCAATTTCAGCGGGTGATAGAAAATCTAATTGAAAATAGTTTAAAATATAAAGGAAACTCCATCGGTAAACTTACAATCAACCTATGGGATGTATCACCTGAACGAGTGCGTCTTGATTTTACCGACAACGGTATCGGTGTAAAAAAAGAAGATTTACCTAAATTATTTGATAGTTTTTATCGTGCAGATCGGGCTCGTTCCAATGTAGCTGACGGCAGCGGTCTTGGCTTGGCTATTGCAAAGCAAATCATTACTGCTATGGGAGGATTTATTTGGGCTCAGCAAGCCCCACTGCAAGGGCTAACTATTTGTATAGAATTGCCAAAAGTAAAGGAGATTTCTCATGAAGAAACTTTTAATTATTGAAGATGATAAAGGAATTGCCGAATTAGAACGGGATTATTTAGAAGCTAACGAGTTTAAAGTAGACATAGCCAACAACGGTACTATAGGGTTGCAAAAAGCGCTAAACAATACCTATTCTCTCATTCTGCTTGATATTATGCTGCCGGGGCAAGATGGTTTTACTATTTGCCGCGAAATACGTGAAGAAAAAAATATCCCCATTCTCATGGTGTCCGCACGCCGTGAAGATATTGATAAAATTCGTGGTTTAGGATTAGGTGCGGATGATTACGTTGTTAAACCTTTCAGTCCTAATGAATTAGTCGCACGTGTCAAAGCTCATATATCCCGATACCAACAATTAACTCACCCCGAATTCGACAGCAAAATTTTACGAAATGGCAGACTTGAAATTCAAATAGATTCTCATCGCACCTTCATTAACGACAAAGAAATCTTTCTTACAAATCGTGAATTTGAACTACTCTCTTTTTTAGCAGCAAATCCCGGCATTGTCTTCAGCAAGGAAAAATTACTTGACCGGGTATGGGGAATGGATGCCGTAGGCGATACAGCAACTGTTTCAGTTCATATCAATCGTCTACGTGAAAAAATTGAAATCGACACTGCTTCTCCGCAGTATATCGAAACAGTATGGGGTGCAGGTTATCGTTTTCACCGATAGAAAAAAGCTATGGCGCAAAGCACCACAGCTCTATCCGATAAAATTACAAAAAATTCACTTTCGGCATACATATATAAAAGCCGGCGGAAAGTTCCGCATCTCCAAACGAACATGTACTTCACTGAAATATTGTTTCAACATACTGCGCATCTGTAACGAATATTGAAATAGCACAAAAATACCACCCTGCTTTAAACCGGCGCCAACAGTCATAATAATTCGTTCACGCTCTATTTTTTCCATATTAGAAAAAGGCAGACCCGACACGATACAATCAACACGCTTCAGATTGTGTTTATAAAGAATATATGCAAGATTTTTTGCTTCCCGTCCCATAAGAATAGAAGGATAGCGTACTTTAAGCCGATAATACATCAACTCATCTTGTTCCACGGCAACAAACTGACAGTTAAGTTGCTTACGCTCTATAATATACTGCGTAAAAACACCGGTTCCTGCACCCAGTTCGACAATAGAATTGATAGTTTCCCATGGAAGCTGTTTCAACATAGTCCTTGTCAAATAATTAGAGCTAGGTGTTACACTTCCAACTTTACGCGGATTTTCCATAAATTCTTTCAAAAATAATACACGTTCACCAGTCATATTGATTCCTCCTCCACAAAAAATTTATGTTCATATTTTTTAGTTTGAATGAACTGTACCGGTTCAGTATAAAAAATATATTTAAACATTTCGTAAAGGAAGGAATACAAATATGTAAATAATTCAAAAAAACACTCGTCCTGACAACATCGCAGAACACTCTATATCCTTTCGCTTATCATGTGGATAAAAATAAGCAGCTTACCCATGTGATCATGAATAAATGCTGCTTCGCGGCTGTCCCATTAAATCTTCTACATCTTCTAATTCTTCCAGTACCGAATCATCATCTACAGCAACACTAAAAGAAAGAACCGTATGATTAAGTCCTAACACCATCCGAATCGTACCTTCAACAATGGCATGTTGTTCTTTAAAAATAAATAAAGCTAAAATTTTATGTCTTCCTTCTGGCTCACATGTATCCGCTTCAATTTCTACATCAGAAAGTAAACGCATACGAATATCTTCCGGTAAATCACCCCAACGTTGTCCTGCTAAATTCATCGTTTGTATACTCCTATTTTCCTAAGACTTGTATATCGTAGAATACCATAAAACCTGGAAACAAGCAAGAACTTTTCTATTTTGCACAATCAGCTGCCGTTATCCTAAAACATTTCTGCTAAAAGCATGATATTAAATAATGTGACTAAGAATGCAATACATCCCAAAATCCCCTTTTGCAGTTTTGTATTGGCATATTTCCCCATAACCTTAGTCGATGATGTCAGGTAAATCTGCGTAAAAATCGTAATGGGAAGTTGGATGCTTAACGCTACTTGAGAATATACAAGACCTTGAAACGGATCTGTAATGCAAAAAATAATGCCTAAAGCAGCAGCATATATCAGCGCAACCCCATGCCAAGAATGATAATCCTTAATATTATATCCTTCTCCAAAAATTCCTGCATAAATACTGCCGCCAGCCATCCCCGCCGTTGTCGTGGAAGCTATTCCGGCAAAAAAAAGTGCAATTGCAAAAATCAACGCAGCGCCTTTTCCCAACATAGGTTCTAACATAATTTGTGCTTGTTGTATTTCTTCTACAGGAATATTTTGTGAAAAGAATACAGCCGCAGCAACAATAATCATGGCACTATTAATAGCCCAGCCAATACTCATAGAAAAAATCGTATCGAGAAACTCATATTGCAATTGTTTTTTTATAACATCCGCATTTTCTAAATTCCATTGTCTGCTTTGAATCACTTCAGAGTGAAGAAATAAGTTATGGGGCATAACTACCGCCCCCAAAACGCTCATAACAATAGGAACCGAACCTGCCGGCAGAGATGGCACAACAGCTCCTGTTGCTGCACTTCCCCAGTCAACATTAACCATACTTAATTCCAATAAAAATGATATGCCGATAAGAGAAACAAAGCCAATGATAATTTTCTCTAATTTTTTATAAGAATTTGTCCATAAAAGAACAAAGCAAAAAACAGCCGTCAAAACAGCAGAAATATTAATAGGCAACCCCGTCAAAATAGTAACAGCTATGCCGCCGCCAAGGATTTCCGCCATAGCCGTGGCTGCTGCCGCTAATACAGCTGTACATAATATTACCCGTGAACAAGGTTTTGGTAAATATGCCGTGGTTGCTTCTGATAAACATAATCCGGTAACAATGCCTAAATGAGCCACATTATGCTGGAGAAAAATCAACATAATAGTTGATAGTGTTACCATCCATAACAATGAATACCCATATTCTGCTCCTGCGGCCATGTTAGCAGCCCAATTTCCCGGATCGATAAACCCAACGGTAATTAATATACCGGGACCAATATATTTCAATATCTGTACGGCATTTTCATGAAAAGGATGCCTGGTACCATAATTTTTCAGCATATTCCGTCTCCATTTCTACTATATTATGATAATTACTGCCAATATTATATAACAAACAGCAAAATTTATATAGCTGAAACCATAATTTATATCTATAATAAAAGCATTCCTTTTATAGATTCTTGTGTTCGTTTCAACGCTAAATTTAATTCTATTTTTTATATATTCTATGCCCTATCCGTTTACCCAGACTAAACTCACTTTTATCTTGACGATTTTTCACTAATTTCAAAGCATGAATTAATCCTATATGGCGAATTTCGCCTACATGAGGATTCTCTCCAACCACTTCTCAAATCAAAAGTACATCATAGGCATCACAAATACGCGAAGCCTTTTTAAATATAATGCCTGTTCCATGTTTACAAAACACTCACAGTTGCACGTTTCTCTCATTTTACCATAAGGACATCGATAACAATCGGGAGCATTGATATGTATCGCATCCATTAGTATAGGTTTATACATTTTAACATATAAATCTATACTGCCTACAGAAGGTACCCCTATTGTTTCTCCATGATATCCACCGCTTAAACACATAAATCTTTTTTTCTTTTGTTTTCTTGTTTGAAAATAATATGGGAAAGCCATTTTCAAGGAACATTCTACGGCCGCTGATCCATTATCAGAAAAATGAAATTTAACTAACCCGGGAGGAACAATCCTTGTCAATTCTTTTGCCCGCAAAATCGCGACGGTATGGTAAAAGTCAGCAAAAATAACGTGTTCCAGAACATCTAGCTGATTTTTAATACTACTGCTGATTTTTTTATTACAATCTATATTTATTTAGAATTTTTAAAGAATTTTTTTCTAATATGTGTTATGATATTTTGTACGGAATAGAAAAGGAGAACCTCATGAAATCAAAACATCAAACATGTATAAAACTAGGTGCCATAGCACTTCTCATTTTACTTTTTTTCTCTATTGAGTTTTTTGTTCCTGATTTTTACCGGACCGTATTCATGATGATTCAAGACCGAAATATAAACGGTATTGCTTCCTATATCGCTTCTTTTGGCTATATGGCAATGATTATGACTGTTCTTATTATTGTCATAACCAATATGACAGGATTACCTTCTATTGAAGTATTAACTGTCAGCGGCCGTATTTTCGGATTGATGCCTGGCATCCTTCTCTGTTGGATCGGAGAAGTTATCGGCAATATCATGGCTTTCTGCATTATTCGTTTCTTCTTCCGAAACAAGGCCCATGAATGCATTGAAAAAAACAAGATTTTAGAAAAAATGGATTCTTACAGCAATTTCAAAGAAATGTTTATCGCTCGTTTGATTCCTTTTTCTCCCAATGTTCTTATTACTACGTTGGGGGCCCTCAGTCATTTATCTTTTCGTGACCATACATTAGCTACTATTATTGGAAAACTTCCGTCAGTTGCGTTGGAGGTTTGGCTCGGCTATGGCTTAATTCAAAAAATCAATGGTGGAAATGCCATGTGGATGACTATTATCTGCATTATCGTTGCTACTATCGCCTTTTATGTCTATAAACATAAAATAACAATTTAATCTATATATGTATTAGTATTACAAAAAACACGCATTGTATAAATGATTTTGTACTGACCCCCATAAGTTAGACCTAGAAATCTAGCTTATGGGGGTCAGCTTTTTATGGCAAAATATAGTTTTGAATTTAAGATGAAAGTTGTCAACGAGTATT
The DNA here is from genome assembly GCF_050219315.1 of Megasphaera sueciensis. Classification (NCBI taxonomy): domain Bacteria; kingdom Bacillati; phylum Bacillota; class Negativicutes; order Veillonellales; family Veillonellaceae; genus Megasphaera; species Megasphaera sueciensis. The sequence goes on along the minus strand of NZ_CP116939.1, from coordinate 2,740,479 downwards.
TGCAAGGAAAATTAGGCTATATGCTATTATCAAAGAAGTATCATATTCCTAGCAACAAAGTTCTCAGAGAATGGGTTGCCGTGTATCGTGAAAACGGTTCACAAGCTCTTCAACGGTCACGCCAGAAGAAAACATACTCTTTTCAATTTAAGCAACATGCGGTAGAGTTATATCTAAGTACAGAGTCATCTTACAACGAGTTAGCTCTTTCGCTAGGTATACATACGCCAAGTATGCTAACCTCTTGGGTTCAGCGTTATCGTGCGGTTGGTGTAGATGGCCTCAAACCGCAACGGAAAGGCAGGAGATCGAAGGTGTCAGATAAATCAACTATCCACCCAGCATCACCAGAAGCGCAGACGGAGAGACTTAAACAACTCGAGGAAGAAAATCTCAAATTACGAATTGAGGTAGCATATTTAAAAGAAGTGAGGAGACTGCGTTTAGCGGAAGAGGCGCAGAAAAACAAGCAAGGATCATCCACAGTCTCCGAGGATCATTCAAACTAAAAGATATCCTTGCCGTTGCCAAGCTTCCCAAGGCAACGTATATGTACTGGCAGAAGCGCTTCGATCTGCCTTCTCCAGATGCAGATATAGAAGCAAAGATTATAGCCATCCGTAAAAGTGATAAGGACTTTGGTTATCGTCGTATCTGGGGGAAACTGCATGAAGAGGGCCTTCTCATCAATCGAAAACGTGTACAACGACTGATTCAGAAGCTGGGGCTGCAGGTTACGTCATTTATACACAAAAACCGTAAGTATAATTCCTACAAAGGAACCGTGGGCCGCGTCGCGCCTAACCGTCTGCGCCGACGATTCGACACCTGTATCCCACATCAGAAAATCACCACGGATACGACAGAATTTAAATATTATGAGATCGACACAAAAGGAACCATCATTACACGTAAGGCGTACCTTGATCCATTCCTGGATCTATTCAATCGTGAGATTATCAGCTTCAGCTTTACGAAACGCCCGTCATCACAGGGAATCATGTCTGCCTTGGAACGGGCCATTGAGGTAACCGGCGACTGTCCTTATCGCCGGACCTTTCACTCCGACCAGGGTTGGGCCTATCAAATGGGAGGATATGTTAGTCGCTTAAAAGAAGAACGGATTTATCAGAGCATGTCCCGAAAGGGAACCTGCCTTGACAATAGCGTGATGGAAAATTTCTTTGGACTCTTAAAACAGGAACTATATTATGGCCGTACATATCACAGCTTCGAAGAGTTACAAAAAGCAATTGAGAAATACATCATCTATTATAACAACCGTAGAATCAAATCAAAGCTTGGCTGGTTAAGTCCGGTAAACTATCGGTTACGTCATGTCGCAGCATAATAAAAACCGTAGCAGCAATAAATGCTACTACGGTTAGGTCTAACTTTATGGGGTCACTACATTTCATTTATACAATGCGTGTTTTTTACTCTATATTATTTCTATCCATCATGATGGATCTATAAACAGTTATCCCGATTGATAATACAGGCGGCCAATATTTTAGCTCTTTCAAACAACGTATCCACAACAGCAAACTCCTGTGGACTATGATTTTTCCCCCCTTTGACTCCCATAGCACAAACCGCAGGAACTCCGGCAATAACCGCATATGCCGAATCGGATCCACCACCAACTATTTTTGCATACGGTGCTGCCAGTTGCAATTCAGCATATGTTTTTTTGACTACCTCAAATAAAGCATCATTTTCTGCGGTATGCTTCATGGGAGAAAATCCGGCTAACTGAGTAAGCGTCGTGGTTGTATCGGGGACATACTTTTTATTCGCTATATTTTCTATTTGTTCGCAAATATGGTCCAAATAATCGGGTTCTACATATCGAACATCAATTTGAATAGAGGCTTGTCCCGGAACCGCATTAACAACCGTGCCTCCACTGATGACACCTACATTGAAGGTTGTTCCTTTTTCCCAATCCGTGAGATTTTGAATAGCAATGACCTTATGCGCTATTTCTAAAATAGCACTTCTTCCTTTTTCCGGCTCATTGCCTGCATGGACGGCAATCCCAGTCACATCCATTTTAAAAACAGCCGATCCTTTACGCTGTACTACAATCCCATTATCTAAAAAACCCGTTTCACAATTAAAAGCAGCCACTGCACCGCTAGCTTCTTCTATTATGCGTTTAGCCGCATCAGAATTGCGGTGCCCAACCTCCTCATCTCCCGCCAGGATAAGTTTAACAGGCCGAACAGCATATCCTGCATAATGAAGTGCCTTCATTACATACAGTGCAATAACAATACCGCCTTTCATATCCAATATTCCGGGACCGTAAGCCTTTCCCTCTTTTACTGTAAAAGGTTGATTTTTCAAGGTCCCCTCGGCAAACACCGTATCCATATGTCCTAAAATCAATACGGGAGCCGCTTTTGCTTTTCCGTAAAGAGAAGTAAGCATATTACCAGCTTTATCCATAGAAATTATGGTCGTACTAGCTCCTATCCCATCTAATTGATTCTTTATTTCTTCAGCTACAGCATCAATCCCGCGTTTATTTAAAGACCCACTTTCTATACTTACCAATTTTTTCCACAAAGACATCATCTCTTCATGATGACTGTCAATAAAATCAAATGCTTTTTGTTTTACATTATCCACAATTACATCCCCTATATATGATATTATTTTTGTATAACAAAGGCGCCGCTTAAGCAACTCAGCTTAATACGACGCCATTGACATATTAAATCAAAAAATTTCATCCCCGCTTTTATTTTTGAGTCCCGGATGTCCATCGAAACGGACTACGCCGATAACAGCCTTACCTGTTACAGCTTTCTTAACTAGTGCCGTTCCTTCAATTCCAAATCCGCCGCAAAGTTCAATGGCCCCAACCCCTTGTTCAGCCAACTTACTTGCTACATTTGCAGCCGCTTCATAACTGTCTACCCCGATAACATGCAAATCCATATGCGGACAATGAACTGTTGCTTTTTGTTTTTCCGGATCATTGCCGTTCCCTAAAAAAATAAATGCCGCTTGTAATCCCATATTTCTCGCCTCACTTCACTTTTTAATTAATATAAATTAGTAACTATATCTTAACAGTACCGCCTGCAACAGAATATTAGCCGCGATTAGTACCGTTACGTCGGTTAATTATTGATCGGTATGCATCGGCGGCGCTGTTGTGATTTTAGAAGCCAAATAGGCTTTTTCCAATGCCGTAATACGTTTATGAATTTCTGCCGTTTTTTCCGGTTTGATTGTACTAAGTGCGTCTAATAACCGATGCGATGTTTCATATTCATCAATACTAATTTTTTCATTTCTATCTACTTTTTCCATCGTTGCCATGAGTATGGACGCCTGCGCTTTATAATCCGGTTCTTTATTCAACATAACAAGTCTCCTCTCCTTATTTATTTTCCATAAGATGCGTTCTCTTCATTATGTTTATTATAATACGCAAATGTCGGCCTGTCGAATAAAAAATGTATGTGTCAATAGTTTCTCGGTAAATTTTTTGACCTTGATAATAGCGGGCTTTGCGGGCTTCGTTATGTTAGAAAAATACAGGTGTAGAAAAGCTTTTGGATAACTTTCCTATGGCACTGCTGACATGCCCCTGATTGCGTATGCTTCCTCGATGAATTCCCACATGGGGCTGTATCGGCATCTTCTTCATTATCCGTCTCATTGTTCCTTTAAATGTGCGACTTATCGGTGCTGTAAAGCCCTTTTCCCAGATGGTGAAGGCGTTGTCCAGCTCTTTGTTTCGTATGGCCGTAATCACCTTGACCATGGCGGTTCCTCCTGCCTTGCTCCAATGACGTCCCTGTTTCTTCATTCGATAGCTATAAAGGCGGTGATTGCTCTCGCACGCTCCGATTCCTGCGGGCTGTACCTGGGGTGTTCTCATCGTTATGGGTTTCAGCGATTCCCAATTCCTTACTATATATTTCCGAAGCTTCTCTACGTGAGCGGCTTCCTCCGTCGTTGCTGCCTGTGATTCGGCCGTATCCAGTAACACCCGCATCGTGTCTGCCTTGTACTCCCGCAAGGCCTTATGTATTTCGTCCTGTAAAGCGGGTTCCACAAAATACAGCCGTTCTTTCAGCTTCCGGTTCACATGATACCGGTCTAGCACATGCTCATGTTGGCGACAGCCGATGACCATGCTTTCGAATATCTCTTTCCCATAGCCGCTGCCTCCATCGCTGTTGCTGACCACTGTCAGTTTGGCCAGGTCGTATTCCCGTTGCAGATAGGCCGTCACTTGCTGGATCAGCGCCTTGTGGTTCAACCCTGCAAAATAATGGGCATGAACCAATACACTTCGCCATCCATGCTGTTCCCGACCTTCACTCACTTGCACCCGGTGGATTTCCCGTCGTTTTTCTCCCTGACCTTTGATGATCAGCCCGTCCCCTTCGATACAGAGCATCGCAGGTCGGCGCTGTTCCACTGTCGGGAGCACGGCTCTGTCGATTTCTTGTTGCTCCCATTTTTCATAGTTCTTTCCCACCTGTTTGATGATGTTCCCCACGGTCTGATGACTGATGGTAGTCAATGTCAGACGGTTCATGACATCGGCCGTGGTACGATATACGCTTGTCGCGGCTACTTCCGTAACCCGTTTCATATATAATGCCGTATACCGTTGGTATTTCCGCAATCCCAGCTGATTATCCAAGGGATAGAACCCTTTGGCTCGCGGACCCTGTTTCCGTACCCGCCGCCGCTCAAAGGTGATCGTGCCTAACAGTCCTTGAATCGTACGGAAATCCCGTCGTTTAATCTGATACCCTTGTTTCGTGTATTCTGCCGTCAATTCTTTATCGATGGTTTCTAGTGCGATAACTAACGCCTGTGTGAAAATACGGATAAACAACTGAAGCAATCTCATTTCTCGTATAATGGCTGTATCGGAGTCCTTTATTATTTTGATGATTTCTGGTACAATAAATTTCATGGGAAGACCTTCTTATCTGATATATTTCGCCTTGAGAAGCAATATATCTATTATCTAGGTCTTCTCTTCTTTTTGCAATACCTTACCGAGAACTATTTTACACTAAGATAAAAAATAACCCAGCAGTCGAAGTATACTCATACCCATAGATATATCAATACCATCAGATATCATGCACCCTATTGAATATAGCAACTGTCATGATTCAACTTGCAGTGCATTTGTTGCTGCTGCCGCAGCTATGGCTGGAACTTGTTAAATGACCCATGGGAAGCTCACTCTTTAGCTAACCGCGGTTATTGGTAATCGCTGCATTTAAAAACCAACAGGCAAACAAGCCAAGACATATTGTAATTATTCAAGCAGGAATGCAGAATTATAACCGCACGACTTTACAAACAGGTTTCAAACATCATTCCCGATGCCTGGATCAACAGCCAGAATTATATTGTCTATTTTATTCACATAAAATAGACAATATAAAGTAAGAAAGCACTCACGCCATTGTGGGTGCTCTCGCTGATATGGTGGAAAGGTTTAACCAACTAACCTTTCCTGAAGGAATTCTGCAATCCGGTTATATAACCGAAAAGTTTCAATAATTAGTCTGACTCTAATTATCTACTCCTTGATATTCTTATTATATCACTTTACTTTTAAATTTTCCAAAAATATTTTTATTTTTTACTTTTATCAGAAGCGTCATATATTCAGGCATTATTCTATACTAATTTCCTTATCATATTGAATATAAAGTGATACAAATCATACACATTCAATGTTTTACGCTCTATACAGAAAAGAAACTACTTCCCTCTTTCTTCTCTTCATCAAAGGAGTATCTTATAACACATTAGAATATACCCATTTTTTAATTATGCTATCTGTAATTATTTTGCTGTTTTGCTTTCTAAAAATAACGAATATTTCAAAAGAGCACCACTTCAAATGTAAAAATTGTACGCTTCTTTTAAAGTTTCTCCCTATTTATTGTTAATTACCCTTCATTTTTTCTTGGCATTATTTCAAATGCTCTGTTTGCAAAAAAAAACGAAGTTGGATGTATCAAAAAAAGACTGTCATCATAAGTCATAAAACGATTTTATCATGGATATCTATCTGTCACATAAATTTTAAAATGACCTGTTTCATGTATGCATCTTTCAGAGCCTTCAGATAGGATTCAATTTCCGTCGATCGTTCAGGACGTAATTGAATTACAGATTCCAGAAATTCTTTAGATACTTCATATTCTTTGATGCCTATTGGTTCATCATTAGCCGCCTTTTTTAAGGTTTTCATAAGGGTACTCATTTTTTCTTGAAAATTATCGGAAACGGTCTGCGGTGACGTTTTTTTGCAGCCTGCGCTGCAAGTATCACCAACACTGCAAAAATTGCAGCTATTTTTTTCTTTGTCCATCGTTATACTGTCCCCTTTCTATTATTGAAGTATCGTATCCTTTCGATTTAAAAAATACTATTATCTATTATTATAATTAACGAGACCATTTTCGTCCAGCTAATAATAGCAAAATTTAACCTCGGCTCCAATCATACCCTATGGAAACAAACGGCAGCAAATACAGCCTATCTTAAACTTAATAGGTTGGTTTCTCCCATAGATACTCTGTCTATATTGCATACTGCCTGCATCCTCCTAATAAAAAAACACCGGCATTGCGCTGGCGTTTTTTATTACTTCCTATTTTGATAAAATGTCATCGATTGCTTGACACATTTCAAAAATAAGGTTATCACAATGATCTTTCCTTGCAACACCTTTTTTTACTGCTTCTGATAATAACACAGCACAATCAGTCGTAGCATGATTCATCCGAAATGTTTTGATAATATCCAATGCTTCTTTTTGGTTCACACCCTGTTTTCCTAAAATCATAAGTGCCCCGCTTAGAGCACCACACACAGAACCATGAAGCATGCCGCCCCCAAAAAAGCTTCCCATTTTCTTTGCTTCTTCAGCTTCCATCCCCATGTCTGCAGCAAACGCAACCAGTAACGATTGTGTACAATTACAATTTGTTGTATTACGTATTTTTCTAACCGTATCCAAATGACTCATTCTCTTTATTCTCCTTTTTCTGTTCAATAGTATCAGTATACTCTAACTATGAAAAATTTCCATAGTTTCAAACATAAAACCGGCAACGGATTATCCGCAGCCGGTTTTATGTTTAAAGATGCTGATATCATACAAAAGATGACTTTGTCCCCATGAACAAAGGAAAACAACACATATCTTAATTTTCGACATATGTCATTTTTCTTCCCATTATAGTATTTATATTGACATATGTCAATATAAATACTATTTTTTACAATATTTTTATTATTGCAGCGCTTGCCCCAGTCGTTTAATCCCTTCGGGAATGGCATCCACAGGTGTATTCGAATAGCTCAGACGAATATAATTATTTTTATTTTTTTCCGGGAAAAAACCGCCGCCAGGAACAAATGACACCTTCCAAAAAGCGGTTGTCTTCTTCAGCAATTCTTTGTCATTCATAAGCATTGGCAGTTTCAGCCAAACAAAGAAGCCACCTTCAGGTACAACATACGAAATGGTATCTGGCAAATATTTTTTAATCGCCTCTATCATAGTATTTCTTCTTTTAAGATACACTTGACGTACAGAAGCCACCCGGGCCTTCCAATCACTATTTGTCAAATAATAATATGCTAAAAATTGATCTATTGTACTGCTTTGTGAATCGCTGGTTCCTTTCAATAGAACATATTTCTGCAATATGGAAGTATCTGCACAAATCCAGCCAATACGCAGTCCAGGACATAGTGTTTTTGAAAAAGTACTTAAATAAATAACCCTTCCGCTTGTATCAAAACTTTTTATAGGTGGCAATTTTTCTTCAATAAAGCGAATCTCACTGTATGGTGCATCCTCAATCACAGGAATACCATATACCGCTGCCAGCTCTGCTATTTGTTTACGTTTTTTTAAGCTCATATAGCTTCCTGTCGGATTTTGAAAGTCAGGAATGGTATATATAAATTTGGCATCTCTATGTTTTTCTAGAGCTTGCTGCAAAGCTTCTATATTCATTCCGTCACTTTCCACCGGAATACCTATGCATTGTGCACCAGCTACTGAAAAGGTATTCAATGCTCCCAGATATGTTGGAGTTTCACAAATAACAGTATCGCCCGGATTAACAAAAAGCTGAGCAGAAAAATTAATTCCCTGCTGGGACCCTGTTGTAATCATAATATTTTCAGTGTCTGTCATAACACCTGCTTCCTTCATGACGACAGCAGCCAATTTCTCCCGCAATAGCCCGAACCCCTCTGTCGTTCCATATTGCAAAGCTTGTACTAATTCTCCTTTTGAAAAAAGTACATGGAAAGCCGTACTTATATCAGACAGCGGAAATACGGCTGCATCCGGCCGGCCCGCCGAGAACGATATCATATCCGGCTTATCATATAACGGGTTTCGAATATCTGACTGAATAAATCTTTCTACACACGTTGCATACGCTGACATACATTCCCTCCTTATATAAAAAACACAATGAGGTATTAACAAAATAGTGTTAATACCTCATTGTATACATTGCATGAAATTTTTAAAATTCCTTGTATATTCCTTCCTCACGCTTCTTCGAAGCACCCTTGGAGATATAGGTTCCCAACACTATAGGATACCCTTTCCGTTCAATGATTTTTTTTATATATTCCAAGTGAGGACAAGGCGGACGATGATAATTATCGGAACAAACACAGGAAGCCAAATGAATAATTATATTTTCTTTGTTCTCTTTATACCGGTTTATTTTTCGCAGCAAGTCTTCTAGTTTGCCAGCCAGTCCAGCACCACAGCATCCGCCGCAGGTAAACATCATATAGCGGGCATCTGCCGGATAGTTTTTAAATTTTCCGGTCCGGTCATAAAAAGTTTTCATACAAGCATATCCGACACATCGCTGGCTGACAATTTGGCACTGAACAATAACAACAAGTTTACTCATATGGGTTCCCCCTGTATTTATATCATATTTTAATATATGTTATTATACAGACTGCAACAAATTATGTCTATATGGCCATTCTATTTATTTTTCCTTCTTTATGTTCTTCACAAGCTGTTGAAATTTCATGGCACTATTCAACATAATATTGATACCTATAGAAAATGCATTTTCATCAATACGGAACTTAGTGCTATGAGTAGGATAGGTATACCCTAGTTTATCATTTCCCATTCCGACAAAGTAGAAACATCCTGGAGCTTTTGTAAGATACTGAGAAAAATCTTCTCCTCCCATTCCCGGATCCATTTCAATTACCGTATCCGGACCATACAATTCATTGGCCGCAGCAACAAGCTCCCGCGTATATTCAGGTGTGTTGTAAAGGAAATTATAGCCTGTCTGATACTCACAAACGGCAGTCATCCCAAACGCATCCGCATATGCTTGTGCAATATGCTGAATATGATCAGCGATAAGCTGTCTATTTTTCTCGGAATATGTTCGGACCGTGCCGCGGATTACCGCCGTATCAGGAATTACATTATCAGCTGTACCTGCATGAAGCTGGGTTACTGTCAAAACAGCAGTTTCTTTAGCCGGAATCTGCCGTGACACAATTTGCTGCAGCGCCGTCACAAGTTGTGCCGCAACCGGTATCGGATCAAGACAATTTTCCGGAGCCGAACCATGCCCGCCGCTCCCTTGAATAGTAATTCCAAAGCAGTCGGAATTTGCTGTCATATACCCTTCTCTGACTCCTATATGTCCTACGCTATATTGAGGAGCCGCATGCTGTCCAATAATAGCATCTACCCCATCCATGACTCCCTTTTGCACAAGTTCTTTAGCCCCACCGGGAAAGTATTCTTCCGCAGCTTGAAAAATAAAGACAAAAGATCCCGATACATTTTTTTTATTTTCAGCCAGCACATGTACCGCACCCAGCAACATTGCCGTATGCGTATCATGACCACAGGCATGCATAATTCCCGGTCGTTTAGAAGTAAAAGGTACCCCGCTTTCTTCTGGCATTCGAAGCGCATCAATATCCGCCCGCAGCGCAATTGTCGGACCCGGTTTATCCCCTGACAAGCGGGCCACAACACCGGTTGCCGCTACCCGTTCATATGTTACTCCCGGTAAATCTTTAATTTGTTCAATAATATACTCTGTCGTCTCAAATTCTTCAAAAGACGCTTCCGGATACTCATGCAAATGTCGGCGCCATTCCTTCACCTTTGGTATAATCGAATCAACAGATTCTGCAAATACATTCATTTCTATCCCCTCTATGAATTAGTTTCTTTCTTTTTCCCCAATTGTTCTGCATATTTTTGTTTATACATGGGCAGCTCGTCTTCCGAACAATATATAAAATGTTCCGGACCAATTTCGTACATATCCGCCTTAATTTCCTTTGGATATCGATGGATCGACGGATCATAGTCAATACGCCTGCGCTTCCGTTCTTGCTGTAAATCCGTTAGCGGCGATGCAGAAAGCAAGGAAATCGTGTATGGATGAAGCGGATAATTATACAATTCATCTGCTTCAGCCAATTCTAAAATTTTACCATCCTTCATTACGCCGATACGGTCACTAATATATTTTACCATCGCCAAATCATGTGCAATAAAAAGATATGTCATTTCTCTTTCCTGCCGTAATTGAATAAGAAGATTGACAATCTGTGCCTGGATTGATACATCCAAAGCTGATAAACATTCATCGGCAATAATAAAATCAGGCTTTACACACAAGGCTCTGGCAATGCCGATACGCTGACACTGTCCTCCTGAAAATTCTGTAGGATACCGATTAGCATACGAACGATTTATACCGACAATATCCATCATTTCATACACTTGCTTGTTTACTTCTTCATCCGTAGAACAAATGCCATGGACACGCAATGCATCTCCGATAATTTTCTTCACAGGTATTCTCGGATTCAGCGAAGCAAACGGATCTTGAAAAATCATTTGCATGGATTTACGAAATTTCAGCATTTCATTTCGTCCATGAATATCCGTAATATCTTCTCCTTTGTAAATAACCCGTCCGTCGGTAATATCCTCTAATTTTATCAGCGTTCGTCCCGTAGTAGATTTACCGCTTCCCGATTCGCCTACTAGTCCGAATGTTTCTCCTTTGTATATAGTGAAGGATACATCATCTACAGCTCGTACCTCACTTTTTTTTCGTGGATTAAAAATTTTATGTAAATTACGCACCGTAAGAATTGCTTCTTTTTTACTGGCCGCTTGCGGCATGGCTTCCGACATAAGCTTCACCTCCTTTATCCTTTTTCATAAAAGAATTAAAAATATGCTGCCGCCGTATAATTTCCGGCGGTGGTGTAACTTTTGGCGCATCAGGATGCAAAAGCCAAGTGGCCGCTGCATGAGAATCACTTACCGTAAAGAAAGGAGGTTCTTCCTCAAAATCAATAGCCAGTGCATATGCATTTCTAGGTGCAAAGGCATCTCCTTTAGGCATATGCAATAAATTAGGCGGTGCTCCCGGAATGCTATATAAGGACGCATCTTTCGTATCCAAAGATGGCATAGAACAAATAAGTCCCCAGGTATACGGATGCTGCGGATTATAGAAAATTTCTTCAGCTGTTCCTATTTCTATAATGCGGCCTGCATACATAACAGCTACCCGGTCTGCCACATGCGCCACAACCCCCAAGTCATGGGTAATAAATATGACCGACATATTGAGTTTAGCTTTAAGATCATCAATAAGATCCAAAATTTGTGACTGTATTGTAACATCCAGTGCAGTCGTAGGTTCATCGGCAATAAGGATATCCGGCTTACAAGCCAGCGATAAAGCTATCATAACGCGTTGACGCATACCGCCTGAAAATTGATGCGGATAATTTTTGCAACTTTCTTCGGGATTGCGTATTCCCACAAGTCTCATAAGTTCAATGGCTTCCGTCATAGCCTTATCCTTAGGCATTTTTTCATGAATCAGTATAGATTCTGCAATTTGCTTTCCTACGGTCATTGTTGGATTCAAAGAAGTCATAGGGTCTTGGAAGATCATTGCGATCTTCCTCCCCCTTATTTTTTCCATTTCCCGCTCTGATAACTCAAGCAGATTTTTACCTTGATACAGTATTTCACCTTGATCATATATTGTATTTTTTTGAGGAAGCACTCTGTTAATGGCTTTCATGGAAACTGATTTTCCCGAGCCTGATTCTCCCACAATTGCCAATGTTTCCCCTTTTTTTAAATCAAAATTCACACCGCGAACGGCTGATACTTTGCCGTCTAACGTTTGAAATGATATAGTCAAATCTTTAACGCTTAAAATTATTTCACTCATCATGCCGCTCCTCTCTGTCTGAGTAATAGCCGGGGCTTCCATTATTCAAAATGCCATTCATTAATATCATCCAATGAACCTTCCCAGAAATCTTTGATGCCGCCTTTAAGATTTTTGCTTTGAGCCATAATATAATCCGTTTCATATAAAGATGTAACAAATTGATTATCCCGCATATATTTTTGAATTTCAACATATGCCGTTTTACGCTGATCTGCCGACGTCATCGCAGCCGCTTTTAACATCATATCCGTAAGTGTTGGGTCATCCGTGTGCGCGAAGTTGCTGCTGCCGCCGGGAATAAAATAGGAACTGTAATCCGGATCTGCCGTAAGACCGTATCCCAAAAGCAACAGTTCATAATCGCCTTTTTTAGCATTTCCAAGGACGGTAGGGAAATCTAATTTTTGTTGCTTTACATTCAATCCAATCGCTTTAAGATCTTGCTGAATCAGATCTGCTGACTGTTCACGCAATACATTTCCCAAAGGAACTTGCAAGGTTAATTCTTTCGATGTATCAAATCCAGAAGCAGCTAATTCTTCCTTAGCTTTAGCAGGATCATATGGCAGTGGTTCCACGCTCTTATCATAAACCGGGCTAGCCATAGTATATACGGTCGGAACTACTTGTGCTGTTCCCTTATAGAGCTGATCAACAAGTTGTTTTCTATTGATGGCCATTGTAACTGCACGGCGGAACTTAACATTAAACATAGGATTGCTGTTATTTACTTCCAAATACTGTCCCGCAAAAGAAGGTGCTGTTTTAACAATCAGTTTACTATCTTTTTTCAAAACATCCAAATCCTTGACAGGGATGACGCCTATGCCGCCGCCCGCTGCTAATTGCACATTACCAGACTTAAGTTCCGTTACGAGGTTAGTCCCATTCATCACCCGAATAAATAGTTTTTTCAATTTGGGTGCACCCTTGTAATAGTCTTCATTGGCTGCATATTCAACATGATCATTAGTAACATAAGCCACAAACTTATATGCACCGCTAGTCACTGTCGGTTTTGTTGCTGCTTCTGAATTAGCAATAGCTGCCGGATCAATCTTTTCAAATACATGTTTCGGTACAATATATACCTCAAACCCTAACATACTTTTTAAATAATTGGGATCTACAGGCGCTTTTGTCTTAAAAACAACCGTCTTTTCATCCTTGGCTGCAAGTCCCGGAATCGCATCGCCGCTAACTAATTTTCCCTTATCATCTACACCTTCCAGCATATTAATATACGTTCCTTTAGATGTTTCTACCTTAGGATTCGCTATTAAATTAAGTGTATACACTACGTCAGCTGCGGTAACTGGCGTACCGTCTGTCCATTTTGCTTTAGGATTAATTTTAATAGTAAAGTTTTGATTATCCTGAGATTCAAAACTTTCTGCTAATTGTGGTGTAAATTTATTAGGTTCCGGCATTCCCAGCAATGTATCATACATAAAACGAATTGCAAACTGTCCAGCGATCCCCGGATTAAACAATGGATTAAATGAATCCGGCGCATTTGTCATTCCTATATACAAGGTATCTCCCGTTTTTCCGCCAGCTCCACCTTTATTTCCGCCGCATCCGCTAAGCATAGCTACACCTACCAACATAGAAACACCCAAGATAAGGCTTTTTCGTTTACGCATCCAATTTAACAAGCCCATGATCATACCCCTTTCTTATTTTCAATACAACTACAATACTATGTTCTATTTTGAATCTCCATCTATCGCTTCATTAAGTCCGTCACCCAAAAAGTTTATCGTGAGTACAGCAATAAGAATAGCAATTCCCGGCGGAATCCAACGCCAAGGTTCTTCTGATAAAATAGTAATAGATTGAGCACTCGTCAACATATTACCCCAACTAGCTGCCGGCGGCTGTACTCCCATTCCCAGAAAGCTTAAAGAAGCTTCAATAAGGATAGCCGATGCAATACCAAACGTACAATTAACGAGAATCGGTGATAACACATTTGGCAAAATATGTTTAAATACAATGGTTCCTGGGGAATAGCCGGTAACAATGGCTGCCGATACATAGTCTAATGATTTAACACGAAGCACTTCGCCTCTGACCAATCGGCAAATAGGCGGCCACCCCATGAATCCCATTACCAGCATAACGGTTATCATATTTGGTCCTATTAAGCTAACAATAACAAGAATAATCATAAATTGTGGATACGCCATAAACACTTCCGTAATCCGCATAATAATACTATCAATTGCTCCGCCAAAATATCCCGATAAAAGTCCCAAGGTGATGCCAATAGCTGCATAAATAATTACTGAACCGATGCCGACAATCAGAGAAACCTGAGAACCATAAATCAAACGGCTCAATACATCACGCCCTACATCATCTGTTCCCAGCAAATGTGCAATTGATGGTGCTTCGTCAAAAGCACCTACTGTCTGTACCGGATTATATGGAGAAATAATCGGAGCCAGCACAGCTAAGAGTATAATCGCAAAAAACAAAAACATGCTCCAATACGCTACTCGATTCTTACAGAAACGCCGCCATGTAATTTTCCCCCAAGATTCCACTTTTTCCGCATTCTTCTTCTGTTCCGCTTTTTCTTCTTGAATAAATTCCGGATTAAACTGACCTAACATGCCGTTTTGATGAACTAAGACTAATTTTTCCGCATCCATATACGCTTCCCCCTTTATTTACTGTATTTGATTCGCGGATCAATGACGGCATACATGATATCCACCAATAGATTAGCAGCCAGTACAGCAACCGCCGATAAAATAACAATAGCCATAAGTATCGGATAGTCACGTGAATTAATAGCAGCAACTGTCAATGAGCCAATTCCCGGCCATTGAAAAATCTGTTCCGTTATAACGGCACCACCAATAACCTTAGGAAGATCCGTCCCAATAACTGTAACAATGGGAATCAGAGAATTGCGAAAAACATGAGCAGACAAAATTTGTTTCTGATCTAATCCTTTTGCCAAAGCGGTGCGAATATAGTTTTGACTTAATACATCCAATACACTCGCCCGAACATACCGAATCATATTGGCGGAAAACTGTGACGCCATAACAATTACTGGTAAAACAAGGTGCATCATTCTATCACCCATATCATTTTCTGCTCCGAGAACCGTCATGCCACCGGTCGGAAAAATATCAATTTGAACAGCAAAGAGATAAATCAGTGCCAATCCTAAAAAAAATGGCGGAAAAGATACATTGAAAAATGTCCAGCCAATAATAGCTCGATCGACCCAGGAATTTTTACGTAACGCTGCTATTATTCCCAAGGGAATTGCCGATACATAGGCTACAAGCAAACTAATACTCATAAGTATTAAAGTCGGACTAAGACGCTGCCCGATAATCTCCAATACAGGTTGCCGATTGCCAAAGGAAAATCCCATATTACCACTTAAAAAATTTCCAATCCAATCTACATACTGTACAACTAACGGTTTATCCAACCCTAATGCTGCTCTTGTAATTTCAACCTGAGCCTGTGTCATATCCGGTGTAATATACATATCTGCCGGGTCACCCGGTGTCAGGTGTACCAGGACAAATGCACCTACGGATATAAGAAAGAGAACAGGAATCGAAATAGCCAGTCTTTTTAAAATATACATACCCACTTGCATTTCCCCCCTTTAAATGATTGCGTTATTGTCATATGGTTCTCTGCGAATTCTCCATGTAGATATTAATTTTAACCACCTCATTCCTTAAATAAATAAAAAAAAGCAATGGTATACATATAGCACCATTGCTTTGATTTATTATTACACTAATTAATTTAATAGTCAAGTATATTATTTATAATATTTAATTTATTACAAATCTATATGGCAATATTTTTATAATCATGCTGCTTTTCTTTTTTATCTGATTCATCAATTTATCCACTTGGATTTCTTCCCATACTTGTGCTATACTACATATGTACCGCACAGCATGGGGACGTAAAGGTTTCGACGGTGGCGGTTGTATCATAAATAGCGAGCCGGGGTGTCATCTGCCCGTAAATCGGTGAAAACGTTAAATTAAACGCTAAAGAAGAAAATTTTGCCTTAGCTGCTTAATGCAGCTAACGTCTCTTTCTGCTAATCCTGCGTGCAGATTGCAGACGTCATCTAGCAGGATACCTATCAACTTTGCCTGAAAGCTGACAAGGGAACCTTACAGGCTGGAGCAGTTTAGTTTGTCCTTGTACGAACACTGCTTAAGATAATCAACAAGGTCTGCGCTCGGAGAAGTTTATGGGGCAGCGTTATCGGACAGGAGTTCGACTCTCCTCGTCTCCACCATTTATATGTACAAAAAACGAAGAATGCATTTTGCATTTCTTTTTTCCCCAACAGAAATCCGAATGATTTTCAAAAAATCATTCGGATTTCTATTTTTAATTCAGTTATATAATTTTGAAAACAAACAAGTACCTGTATATATCTAGTACTCTATATTTCAGATATGTATGCCACAAAAAAGCCTTGTTGTATAATATACTAATGCATACCTACAATAGGACCATGTAGTATTGCTAAATCATCAATTCGACTATCAACGATTATCCCAGATTTTCCCATATTACGACATAACAAGTGTTTTACCACTTACTGATTATTTTACTTTACCCTCCATACCGAACAACCGCATATACTTTTTTACGTTTTTATATGTTCCTTCAACAGCTGCCGTACTAAAGTCAAAATATCCAGCATCACGTTTTACTGCCGCCGTATTTCGTATATAAGCAGCAACACTATCATATGATGCCGTAGCAATATTGATCTTGCGGATTCCATGATGGATACAATCCCAAAAATCTTCGCGTGTAAGTCCCGTACCACCATGTAATACCAACGGGCACTCCACGACTGAAGCAATTTCCTTCAGCCGTCCAATATGCAGCTTTGGCTTTTGTGTATAATGACCATGCGCAGTTCCAATCCCAATTGCTAAGGCATCCACCCCTGTTTCTTCAATAAACTGTTCCGCTCCTTCAACAGTAGTAAGAAGTTCATCCTCACTGTACGTTTCCTTCGCTCCGCCAATACAGCCAACTTCTCCCTCAATTTCTGCTCCGTAAGAGTTACATAATTCCTTGATTTTCCGTGTCATTGCTATATTTTGTTTCAACGGATATTTAGATCCATCAAACATAACCGATGTAAAACCTAATTTCAATGCCATCTCTATTGTCTCCCACGTTGTTCCATGATCAAGATGGACAGCGACAGGGACCGATGCTTGCCGTGCCGCAGCCAGCATCAACGGACCTAATACAGATAATGGTGAATATGCTAATCTGCTTTCCGCAATCTGTAGCAATAAAGGTGCCTGAAGTTCTTCTGCCGCTTTAACTGCCCCCATGGTCATTTCCATATTAGAAACATTAAAGGCTCCTATCGCATATGAATTATCTCGTATAGGAGAAAGGAGTTTGCTCATTTTCACAAGTGTCATATTCAACTATCCTCTTCTCTAATAACATTATTCATCATACTATTCTTTTCTCTCTACAATGTCAAGCAGGAATATGATATATAATAATATAGCAAATAGAGTTACACTACTATTTCTTTCAAAACAACCGTTCCTGTATCGACAAACAAATCTCCAGACCGCTTTTTCATAATCAACAATTATGCTAAGCGTCACAAAATAAAAACAATTTTTAAGCACATCCGTGCATCAAAAACCTTATCCGCCCATTAATGAAAGTAGTCGATTTACGATTTTTTAAAGTAGTTAAAGTAGTATTATTTAAACACATATATACGTGTTATATATATAAAACAATCACTAGTAATTTTTATAACATATAGTTTTAATGTTAAAATTTTAATATAAAAGAAAAGCACCTGTCCGATATGTATCGATACAGGTGCTTTTCCAAAGGTGGATGTATTATCTATCTATATGAAGGATGGAGGTTTCAGGGTTTACCTCTTTTACTCTCGCTAACTTTGACAGACGCTAAAAATGTAGTATACTGTAAAAATTACTTGAGTATATAATAATAAATTTTTATTATCATTTTTAATATCGCATCATGCTTATTAAAATTATAAAGTACTATTTCTTCTTCTGCAATATATACACCTATATTTTCTTTAAAAAAATATAGTAGCACAAGCGAAGTAAATTCAAAAACATCCATTTTATCAAATGTATCGCTATTTTTTCAAGTGGCACTATAATAAGTACCACTTTTATTTTAGGCTTTTTGCATAACTTATTTCTATATGAATAGAGGAAAATAAAATGAATATATATATTTTTTACACCTTATTAAGTCAATTCATTTGGGGATTATTGCCCTTGTTTTGGCTGCTGCTTAATCAAATTTCCCCTTTATATACATTGGCAACACGAATTATTTGGTCTGCAGCCTTATGCTTTGTCTTAATTTTACAAAAAAAACTGCTGCCGGAACTAAAACATATATTAGTAGATAAAGCGCAATGGCCTTATATTATGGGTGCTTGTATTTTTATCACGTTAAATTGGGGAACGTTTATTTATGCCATTACGCAAGGCTTCATTTTACAAACTAGTCTGGCTTATTTTATGAATCCTATCGTAGTTATTCTCTTCGGTGCATGTTTATTTCATGAAAAGCTGGAATGGCTGCAACGTATTTCCATTATTTTGGCTGCTGCAGGTGTACTTGCTGCATTTTTTTTATATGGACAATTCCCATATCTAGCCCTTACCATTTGTTTTTCTTGGTCTTTTTACAGCATGATGAAAAAGAAAATACGTTTAGAAAGTCAAGTGTCCGTATTTATTGAATCCGTATCCATGGTACCTTTTTCCATTTTATTTATCATTTACAGTGAATATACAAACATTGGAGCATACGGAATACTGCATGGCTGGCAATGGATTCTTCTGCCTATGACCGGAATTGTTACAGCGGTTCCTATGATGCTTTTCACAACAGGTGTCAAAGGCACTCCCTTTACAGTTTCAGGTATATGCATGTATTTTTCTCCCAGTATGGCGCTAATCATTGGACTTTGTACCGGGGAAACATTAACAATACCGCTACTTATAACTTTTATCTGCACATGGATTGCCGTCGCCCTTTATCTACTCGGTTCATTTCATACAATGCACCGCTTGCGCAATAATGCAATAAAAAGAATCAAAACATATAAATAAAGAAGGAGTGCCGCATGCAGTGATTTTCACTGTTTCGACACTCCTTCTTTATTTATATTCCTATATGAGATTACGATTTAAACAATAAACCAGTGCATAAACAACATAGAAACACATGCATTAATACCACTGCTAACCATAAGCAACGGCCAATATTTTACCGGAACATCGGCAACTCCGAGAAGACGCCCCATATACTGCAATTGCGCTCCGATAAGGAAATAAGCAGGAGCCATAATCGTAATATGCACAGGATCCAACAATCCGTTCGCTGCCATACTGACAGTAAGTCCTACCGCAGCAGAACTGGAAAGCCACGTCGTAAGCAATACAGTTATAGCTTCTCCTGGAAGTCCGAAAACAGCCATGACCGGTCCGAATAAAGTACCTAATACTTTCATTACTCCAATAATATTTAATATTTCAGCAATTGTATACGCCATCAAAATATTAGGCATCAAATTGTTAACAGCAATTTTCCATCCCTTGCGGGCTCCTATAATAAAAATGTCAATAGGATTATTTGTTTCATTTGGTTGTTGTGTTGCATTTGCCATATTTATGCTTCCCCCTGTCCTGCGTCTTGTACTTTTTCATTTTGAAAATCTTTTTTATACACCGTATTTAACATAATTTGTACAAATTTTGCACCTGTAAATTTTAATACGAACATAACCACTAAGGGCAGCCATATGGGACATACTAAAAAAGCAAAATAAGCGGATCCAATAGTAAAATAATTACTGATAAGTCCTGCCCCGGAATACTGCCAAGCACTAATAATAATCAACTCTTTTTTTGTTATTAATTGGTCATCGTAAAGTCCCTTCGTCAATGCCGCTCCCGCATCTGTACTTTGCAAATCAGTAATGAGGGCCAGCCCGGTCAACCCCGGGATACCAAGGAACGGACGAAGCAGCGGAGTAAGTAAGCGATGAGCCGCTTTGATCGCACCATAATGAGAAAACACTTCTAAAAAACCTAATGCCAACATCACTCCCGGAGCAAGAGATATAGCAAATAAAAAACCTACTCGGGCACCGGTACCTCCAGCACCCAGAAAATTATTTACCTCCGGCTTTTTCATGGTACCAAAAGCTCCTGACAACGTTGTAAAATCCATTGCACTTAACCATTTCAGGCCTTCCAGCTTCATGAAAACTCCAGAAAAAAATAATACAGCAACAAGTAACGCTATATACCCTTTGACACCAATATGCCCGAATTTCACGCCTTCAGCTCTGAGTTTTGCAGCTCTGGCCATTTTTTCTCCTGCAGCATTTACTTGTGGTTGCTGCTTTTCATTTGTCGAATTTTGAGTATCCACGTGTACTCCTCCTTTAGTTAAAAAGTATAATTATATATTTGACATGAATTAAAGTGTATATAATTATATAAATATAGTCAATAGTAATATCCTTATTTAAAGCTGTTCTTCATTATATAAGTTTAAGTATTTAACATTTTAATATTTGCATGATATAATTATAAATATTAAATTTTTTTGGGGGGAATTGCATGTCCAGAGTATTAGATTTATATAATTATTTACATACCATTCCTGAATTAGGAATGCAAGAAAGAAAAACATCTGCTTTTCTGGCTGACCAGCTGGAAAACGCCGGTTATATCGTTACACGCAATATAAACAATGCAACCGGTGTTATGGGAATATACGATACGGGAATAACCGGACCCACATTAGCATTGCGGGCCGACATGGATGCTTTAGGCCATATGATAAACGGGAGCTTATGTGCCCGCCACTCTTGTGGTCATGATGCCCATAGCTCCATGGTTTTAACTGCTGCCGAAAATCTAATGCAATCTCACGCCTTAAAAAAAGGAAAATTAAAGATCCTTTTTCAACCTGCTGAAGAATTAGGCACCGGAGCAATTTCTTTATTAGAAGGCGGTGCCCTTGATGATGTCGATATGGTATTAGGCCTTCACTTACGTCCCAAATCAGAAGTTCCGCTCGGGCAAGCTACACCGGCTATGTATCATGCTGCCAGCCAACGTTTAAAAGCTGTTGTGCATGGAACCCGTGCACACGGTGCCCGCCCTCATCTTGGCGTCAATGCCATTGAGGCTGCTTCATTAGCCATCATGTCAGTTGCCACTATTCGCATGGATCCCAACATATCCTACAGCATTAAACCTACACAATTTGACTGCAACTCAGGTGTAACAAACGCAATTCCAGACGAAGCAACTATTATTTGGGATGTTCGAGCTGAACAAAATGATATCATGACAAATCTTTTGACTAAGGCAAAACAGGCCATTGAAAATACCAGTCTTTCTATGGGTGCTGCGGCTGATGTCTCTTGGTATAACCTGGTACCTGCCGCCGTATATACCGATGATGCCATTGCTTTATATACAGAAGCAATTGAAGCTGTACTAGGCAAAAAAGGAATATGCGATCCCGGAAAGACAGCGGGCGGTGAAGATTTTCATAATTTTATTTTACAGAAACCACAGATTCATGCTGGTTATTTTGGACTTGGCTGTGATCTCGAACCGGGACTTCATCATCCTGATATGCATTTCAATACAACTGCACTTGCCACAGGTACAGCCATTCTTGAATATGCTGCAAAAAAATATTTAGGGTAAAGGAGACCAACTATGAAAAGTCAAGTACTTTCTGAACTAAAAATGAATTTGTTTACAGGTTCTTAAAATAGGGTAACTTTAATAAAGCTCACCAACAGGAACTTTTTCACAACGGTATGTTCGTAAGCTGCTTACAGATTAAATGTGACGTTGTCTGTTAACATTTTATAAATAATGCGAACCAGCTTGCCGGCACAGTGTCCTAAAGCCCCATAATGGTTTAGACCAGCATCACGCTTTTTGTCGTACAGCTGTTTGAATACAGCATTATTTCGTACCACATTGTGAGCTGCATACATTAGGGCATATCGTAAGTATCGGGATCCTCTTTTGGACATTCGGGTATGAGTGGCGTTGAAGTTTCCCGATTGATGGATGGAAGGATCCAGCCCCGCAAATGCCAGCAACTTGCCGGGTGCTGAAAAGCGATGCACATCTCCTGTTTCACCCAGAATCATTCCGGCTTCTAAACAACTGATGCCGGGAATGGTCATGATGACTGAATCCATGGAACGAATAATGGTTTCCATGTTGGATTCAACATCTTCAATTTGGCTATCCAGTAACTCGATTTGCTCAATGGTTTGGGTTATCTGAATAGATATAGAACTGTCGCTGGAACCGACAGACTTCCGTGCGAGAACTCTTACTTCTTGAGCTTTGTCTTTCTTGAAACGGCCATGAGAAGCCGAGGCAAGAAGATGAGCCAGATGAGTCATATGCATGGAAGCAATCGTATCCGGCGAGGGCGCCTCCTTCAGGATAGCGTAGACAGACTTATGATGGATTCCGTTAAAGAAGTACTGCAGCTCAGGGAACGCCTGATCCAGGTACGAAGTCAGCATGAT
Source organism: Megasphaera sueciensis (assembly GCF_050219315.1). Taxonomy (NCBI): domain Bacteria; kingdom Bacillati; phylum Bacillota; class Negativicutes; order Veillonellales; family Veillonellaceae; genus Megasphaera; species Megasphaera sueciensis. The sequence goes on along the minus strand of NZ_CP116939.1, from coordinate 2,717,535 downwards.
TTTATTGCGGGTACGCTGCTTCATCAATTTACGACGGAATCGGCCCAGGTTTTTCAAGTGTAGCAGATCCAGATCGTACTGCGTGAATCGTCTGAAAGGCTGCGTCATAAGCGTTTGGGCAATAATGGCGGTGTCCACCTTATCGGTCTTGGTCTTACGGATTCTGTTTTTCCGCATGCAAGACGTTTGGATAGGGTTGAGCACACTGACCGGAAAATGCCGGGTAACAAGGAATTCAACAAGATTATTGCCGTAGTGGGCCGTTGACTCAAGACCAACGATGAGGTTGTCTTTGTCATACTGATTCAGGACAGAGAGCAGCATACAGAAGCCATCGTTGTCATTTGTGAATTGGAACGGTTCTACGAGGACTTTACCATCAGAAGATAATACAGAAGCAAAGTGATTGAGCTTGGCAATATCAATGCCGACATAAATCATGGGATGCACCCCTTTCCTTATTATTGATGATGTGATATCCGTTCACGATTATCATCGTAGACTTGATTGAAATGAGTACTCGTACGCTGGTTTCAGCCTATGGCACATCCAACTATAAACAATTCAGATAATGAAACGGCAATACACTCCTTTTAGTAGTTGAACTACAGAAAATTATGAAAAGTCCACAACATCTGAATGTATTATAGTCACATACACCTACAATTAAAAGAAAGGAAAGTATGTAATTTTGCTTCTGTAATTATCATACAAGTTTTTACTATGTCCAATGTATTGACACATTACAACTATTTGCATGCTATTCCCGAACCTGGATTGCAGGAATTTAAAACTGCCGCATATTTAGCAGCTAAGTTAGAAGCCGCCGGCTATGCAGTTACCCGCCATATCGGTGGTGCCACTGGAATAGTTGGCATATATGACAGCGGTCTCCCCGGACCTGTACTCGGCATACGCGCAGATATGGATGCCCTGACACATATTATAGAAGGGAAACCCGTACAGCGTCACACCTGTGGGCACGATGCCCATTGCGCAATGCTTCTTACCGCCGCAGAAGAAATTATAGCAGAAAACTCTATAAAAAAAGGAAAACTAAAAATTATTTTTCAGCCCGCTGAAGAAATCGGCGTTGGTGCTAAAATCATGCTGGGAGCAGGTGTCATCAATGATATTGATATTTTATTAGGAATGCATATACGTCCTATCCAAGAATGTCGCAGCGGTCAAATCATTGAAGCAATGTATTATTCCTCTTCCTGTACTATAAAAGCAGTCATCAAGGGGATTCCCGCTCACGGTGCCCGTCCTCATCTCGGAATCAATGCAATTGATGGCGCTATTGCCGCTATAACAGCAGTAAATGCAATACACATGAACCCCGTTGTCGCTTGCAGCGCCAAATGCACACGCTTTCTCTGCGATTCCGGTGTTACTAATGCCATTCCCGCACATGCCGCTATTACATTTGACATTCGGGCTCAATTTAATGATACGATGAAAGAACTCAAGGAAAAAGTAATTCGAGCTATTCACGCAGGCGCCGCTACGGTCGGAGCCACGGTCGAAAGTCTGGAAACTCCCACAGAATTACCGGCAGCTGAATTGGATCCTGAAATCACTAAAATACTAGGAGAAATCATAGTTGAATCCTTTGGTAAGGAAGCGCTGTGCCCGCCTTTTACTACGCCCGGGGGGGAAGATTTCTTCTGGTATACCTCTAAACTTCCCCACTTGAAAGCTGGATTTACAGGTTTGGGGGTGGATGCAGAACCCGGACTTCATCATCCTGATATGCACTTTGATACATCAGCTCTAGAAAATGGCGTTATGATTCATAAGAAATCTATTATAAGATTTCTCAATGAATCATATACTATTTAAAACAAATTTCAGATCCCACTGTTATCAAAAATGCATGATGCAAGTTTTTTTTCTTTAATTTATATATTGGTATTATATATTTTGATTGAATTATGATATACTATGTATATTAATCTTAAACTAAGCCATATGTCTTAATTGGCGCATATAGTTTATATTCTATAATTATATACTTAAAAAGAAAGGTGGTTTTTTTAATGAAAGAAGTTGTAATCGTAAGTGCCTGCCGTACTGCAGTCGGTAAATACGGCGGAGCCTTCAAAGATGTTTCAGCTATTGATTTGGGTGCTGTTGTAATTGAAGAAGCCGTTAAACGTGCAGGAATTTCAAAAGATATTATTGATGAAGTTCTTATGGGCAACGTGTTGCAAGCTGGTTTAGGACAAAATCCAGCCCGCCAAGCCATGATCAAAGCCGGTCTTCCTGTAAAAGTTCCTGCATTAACAGTAAATAAAGTTTGCGGATCAGGACTGCGTACGGTATCTATGGCTGCACAGTTTATTAAGGCAGGTGATGCTGATTGCATCATAGCCGGCGGTATGGAAAACATGTCGGCTGCTCCCTATGCTATTCCTAAAGCTCGCTGGGGATACCGTATGGGAAACGGCCAACTCATTGATATTATGATCAAAGATGGCCTATGGGATGCTTTTAATGATTATCATATGGGTGTCACCGCTGAAAATGTTGCTAAACAATTTGATGTCAGCCGTGAAGCACAGGACGAATTAGGATTGCGCTCTCAGATTAGATCCTGCGAAGCCATAAAAAACGGTGATTTCAAGAGTCAAATTGTTCCGGTCGTCGTACACGGCAAAAAGGGTGATACTATTATTGACACTGATGAATTTCCGCGCGAAGGCTCTACCAAAGAAAATCTCGCCAAATTGAAACCTGCCTTTATTAAAGACGGCACAGTTACAGCTGGCAATGCTTCCGGCATTAATGATGGAGCCGCTGCATTTGTTATTATGTCTGCTGATAAAGCCGCTGAACTTGGCCTCAAACCATTAGCCAAAATTATAAGCTATGCTTCGGCTGGCGTTGATCCTGCCATTATGGGTACCGGCCCGGTTCCTTCTTCACGTAAGGCCCTTGAAAAAGCCGGTTTGAACATTACGGACATAGACCTCTTTGAATTAAATGAAGCTTTTGCTGCCCAAGCAGTATATTGCTGCCGTGAATTGGGAGTTGATATGAACAAAGTCAACATTCATGGCGGTGCTATTGCTATCGGACACCCAATCGGAGCTTCTGGTGCTCGTATTCTTACAACGTTGCTCTATGGACTACAGGAAGTCGATGGCAAATATGGCCTTGCTTCTCTTTGTATTGGTGGCGGCCAAGGTACTGCCTGCATCGTAGAACGTATCAAATAATTATTGATTTTAAGTTGCAAAAAACATGGATTTTTTAATCCATGTTTTTTTTTGGTGGTTTTATATTTTATTATGATATAATTTTCTTATGAAAAACGGTATTATCATTCTAATAATTTATTAAAATACTTTTTCAAGTAAAAGATAAATTAAAATAAAATTAAAATATTCTTTTTCTATTGCATTATTTTGTGAAAAAATGTACTATATTATTGTTAGATTGTGAAAAACAGAACGATAAAAATATATTTCATTATTCCTGTAATTTTACCTTTTTTTATATAAATATATACAATGGTTTTAAGCAGCAGATATACTCTACTAGCTAAAATATATCTCATTATTTCACATTCAGAAAGGGTGGTTTTCAAATGAAAGATGCTGTTATCGTAAGTGCTGTACGTACTGCTATTGGTAGCTTCAATGGTGCCTTCGCTGATGTTCCCGTAGTAAATCTTGGAGTTACTGCAATTAAGGGTGCTTTAGACCGTGCTCAGAATGTACCTCTCGACCAAATTGACGAAGTATTATTCGGTAATGTAATTCAGGCCGGTCAAGGACAAAATACAGCTCGTCAGGCTATGCTCCATGCCGGTATACCCCAGGAAGTTCCTGCTCTCACCGTAAATAAACTGTGTGGTTCCGGACTTCGTTGTATCTCCTTAGCTGCACAGCAGATCCAGTTAGGTGATGCAAATATCATCGTAGCCGGTGGTATGGAAAACATGAGCAACGCTCCTTATGCTATTGCTAAGGGACGCCGCGGATATCGCATGGGCAACGGAGTATTCGAAGACTTACTGCTTCGTGATGGCTTAACTTGCACGGAAAATAATTATCACATGGGTGTAACTGCCGAAAATATTGCCAAACGTTTCGGTATTTCACGGGAAGATCAAGATGCATTAGCACTCCGTTCTCAACAGCATGCTTATACTGCTCAACAGGATGGCACTTTTGCCCGTGAAATCGTTCCTTATATAGTTCACAAGAAAAAGGGCGATATCGTTGTTGATAAGGATGAATTTATTCGTCCGAACTGCACAGCCGCAGATCTTGCTAAATTGCGTCCTGCTTTCATCAAAGACGGTACGGTTACAGCTGGTAATGCTTCCGGTATCAATGATGGGGCTGCAGCTCTTGTTGTTATGTCCGCTGATAAAGCAAAAGAGTTAGGACTCAAACCATTAGCTAAAATTCTTAGCTGGGCTTCTGCCGGTGTTGAACCCGCTATCATGGGTACTGGTCCGGTTCCATCTTCGCGCAAAGCACTTGCTAAAATTGGCATGACTATTGACGATATGGATGTTATTGAATTAAATGAAGCTTTTGCAGCACAAGCTGTATATTGCTGCCGTGAATTAAAAGTAGATATGGATAAAACAAATATCTATGGCGGCGCTATTGCTTTGGGCCATCCAATTGGATGTTCTGGTGCGCGTATTATGGTTACCCTTCTTAATGGCTTACAAGCTCGTGACGGTGAATTTGGTTTAGCTGCTCTCTGCATCGGTGGCGGACAGGGTACTGCTTGCGTTATCCAACGTTTAAAATAATCTATTTTCAGATAAATATAAAAAGCATGAATTCTTCGGAATTCATGCTTTTTATATTTATCTGAAATAATACCTTACTTCATTTTACGAAGTTCTATAATAAAAAATGTATATTTCTCAAATTTTATTATACCCCCGCTTTGTAATATTTCCATTTTTCAAACAACAACTATATAAATTATGCATAGTCATAAATTCATTTTTTTATTTTTTATAAATTTAACTATTTAATTTTATATATAAAAATGATAAAATAAATTGATTTTAAAATTTCAAAATATATAATTATTATATTTGTTTTAAAGAAAGAAGGACTGATAATGAAAACTGTATGCCGTAAAATGTCTGTTGTCCAGCTCACCTTTGTGACAGCTGCCAATATGCTTGGTGCCGGCATTATCATGCTGCCAACCAAACTCGCCCAGGTAGGAACTATTTCTATTATATCATGGGTTATTACTTCTCTAGGCTCTTTAGCCTTAGCTATGACGTTCGCCAGGTGTGGAATGTTTTCTACAAAACCCGGTGGAATGGGCGGTTATTCTGAATATGCATTTGGACGAATAGGACATTTTATGGCAAATTATTCCTATGCTGTTTCTATCGTTATTGCTAATGTAGCTATTGCCATATCAGCCGTAGGGTATGGCGCCGAATTTTTCAGTATAACACTAACTCCCCTGCAAACGTGCATCTATACAATATCTTTACTTTGGCTTGGTGCTATTTTAAACTTTAGTGGCACACGCCAATCAGGCACACGCAGTACTATAACTATTTGGGGCGCTATACTTCCCGTTTTAGGAATCAGCATTATTGGCTGGTATTGGTTTGATCCTTCTTTATGGATATCTGCCTGGAATCCTAATAATGTGCCTTTAAGCGATGCTATCGGTAACTCTATTGCACTGACATTATGGTCTTTCCTTGGACTAGAATCGGCCGCTGTTAATATGGATGCGGTGGAAAACCCGCAAAAAAATGTTCCTATCGCAACCTTTGTCAGTACTGTCGCTGTAGCCATTATTTATGTTGCCTCTACCAATGCCATATTTGGAATCGTTCCCAATGATATTATTTTAACTTCTAACGCACCTTTTGGCATAGCATTTTCCTATATGCTGGGCTCTGAAATCGGAAAAATTGTTATGGGTCTTATGGTCATTTCCTGCGCAGGCTCATTGCTTTCCTGGCAATTTACTTTAGCCAGAGTATTTAAGACTAGTGCAGAACGCGGATTATTTCCAAAGATATTTGCTAAAGTAACAAATGCTGATGCCCCGATCCAGGGAATGATTATAATTCTCCTTATGCAGATGTGTTTATCTCTTATGACTATGAGTCCTACTTTAGCTGCTCAATTTGAACTTTTAGCAAATTTAGCTGTTGTGACAAATATCATTCCTTATATTCTTTGCGCAGCATCACTTAAGTCCATACTAACAAAAAAACATATAAGCAATAAAAGCTGCAATAGAAACCTTGCCTATTTTTTGGCAAGCATATCAATCATATATTGTGTATACGCACTAACCACAACAGAGGAAGCGGCCTTTATCGGCGGCGTCATTGCAGCCGGAATAGGTATTGTCGGTTATGCTATTAAATTTAATCTGCATAAGCAGCCATTTCCTATAGAAGATCATATAAAATAAAAAACCAGTGAGTGTATTATACGACCTCAATGAATCCATAAAAAAAGAGCTGCGAATTATATTCTCAGCTCTTTTTTACCCTATTAAGTAAGGCGGGTAACTATCCATCCATATTGTCTCTAAATGCCAGCATCACTATATTACTTACAGCAACAGCTATGGTGATTACGATTCCTTCATACACAAAGGGGGAAAAAAATACCAACAAATTATTTTGCAATACAGGCATCAGCGTAAATATAATAGTCCCCATAATAGATGTCTTTGTATTAAAAACCATAATGTTGATAAATATCCAGACAAATCCCATCACGAAAATTCGAATAAAAGAAATGATATGCATCCGCAACGTCATAGGCGAATGCTTTTTTGGATAAAAATAAAATGCAAAAGTTGCCAGAACAAAAACAGCAAAAAGGTATACCATACTGCTCATGATAATCGCTACGCCCATCAGAATTTGTCCAGACAAATCTGTAGTGGAAACAGCTGGAAATAAAAACATCCCCAACACCGAACAAGGTAACGGCAAACTATATAAAACAGGATCCAGAAATTCAGAATACCAAAAACTTCGTCTCCGTTCATGCCAATATGAAAACAAATTAGCAAGAGCATATTGCAAACAAACCAAAAAAAACATCCAGATTGTATACAATACCAATCTTCCCACATATATTTTCCAAATAGAAAAAGCCATAACTCCATTCAAAATCCCTAAACCAATAAACAGTCCCACAAAACCGCCATATAAAATAAAGGGAATACGCACATATGGCGATTCCCCCTTTTTTTTCATTTGGTGATAACGAAATACAACAGGTACAAAAATAGAGAGCAATAAAAATAATAATACAGAAATAGTAACAAGTCCCATGCGGTCTGTAGAAAATGCACCAAAAGGAATAGGTATTATCCACAAAAACAGCCAAATGACATGTTCCATCTTACCGGCCAGCTTATTTCTCATGAAATCCTCCTGTTATAGCCATATCCATATATCGTAATTGCGTAAGGATAAACGCTCCCAACATAGTCATGCTAACTTCCACATACATAAAAATAATAAAAACAATATCACGCGCCAATGTCGGCCATTCCCAAAAAGAAGAATTTTTCCATATATCTTCTATGGCCAAACTAAATACTGATAATGTTACAACAGCTATAATCCACATAATGACATAAGAACGCCGACAAATAAAACGCTGTTGTCTTCCAAAACGCGCTTCATCAAAGCCCAGATACAGCAAAGGAAGGGTTTGTCAAGTTAAGTGTGTAAGTTTTTTTAGGTATCATAAAAGAAGATGCGTTACCAGTGATTGCTGGCTTTAAAATTTCTCGTATTTCAGGATACGAGCTTGCAGCTTATCATCCATAGCCAACTGGTTTCTGACCATCGCCCAGTTCTGGATATGATGCCCTTCCCACTTGGCATAGAGTTCCTTTACCCTGAGATAGAGAACCTTGAAGACAGATTCCTCGCTGGAGAACGAGCCCTTCTTGGTGACTTTTCGGAAGCTGGAATTCACGCTCTCTATCGCATTGGTGGTATACATCACCTTCCTTACGGCACTGCCATAGTTGAATAGTTGCTGGACATGCTGCCAGTTCCGCTTCCATGTTTCTACCGCACCGGGGTACTGGCTCCAGGCCTGCTTGAACCGCTCGAATTCGGCCTCAGCACTCTTCAGGTTCACGGCTCCATAGACCTTCCTGAGCTGGGTCGTGTAGGCCTTGTAATCCTTGGATGGGATGTACTTGATGGAGTTGCGGATCAGATGGACGATGCAGCGCTGCACGACCACCTGGGGGAAGATGGACTTTGCTCCCTCTTCCAAACCGGAGACACCATCCATGCAGATGAATCCGACATCTTCAACGCCACGGGCCTTCAGCTCATCGAATATCTGCATCCAGTTATGTTTGCCCTCCGTCTCGTTCATCCAAAGGCCCAGGACATCCTTCGAGCCATTGATGTCATAGCCGAGGATGACGTAGACAGCGTGGTTCTTGGTCTCATAATCCTTGCGTACAGAGACGTACAGGCAGTCTACGAACAAGAAGGGGTAGAAGGGGTTCAGAGGACGTGTCTGCCAATGCTGGACTTCGTCCATCACTCGGTCTGTGATGTTCGAGATGCTCTCTGCGGACAGCTCGAATCCATAGATGTCATCAATCGTCTTGGCAATATCCCGCTGGCTCATGCCGCGTGCATACATGGCCAGTACCTTGCTCTCGATCCCTGTGACATCCTTGGTGCGTTTGGGGACTACCTGGGGCTCGAAGGTAGATTCGCGGTCCCGTGGGACGCGGATGGGGACCTCGCCGACCGAAGTCTGGATGGTTTTCTCCGTATAGCCATTCCGACGGTTGGAGGTTTCCTTCTTGCTATGATCATTGGAGCTATACCCGAGATGGTTATCTATCTCGCCCTGCAGCATAGCTTCGAAGATAGGACCGAACACGTCCTTCAGCGCTATCTGCATGTCTTCCTGCGTCTTCGGCTGGTATTGTTCCATGATGAGCTTGGCGATTGCCTGGCCTTTCTCACTCGGGTTTCTACGTTTCTTCATCAGTGCTGTACTCAATTCCTTTCAACCTGCTTTCTGATAGTGTACCGCACCTCGACAAAAAAATGAAGTGCGTAAGTTAGTAAATTGGTTACCGGTAACTTACACACTTCATTTTACACTCCCCAAAGGAATGCAAAAATACAGTACAAAATAAGAAATAAGCGCCACCACAGCACTGGATCCATTATGTATCGTATATGCGCCAATCGGTATCGGTATAATAAACAAACACATAAAAACACATTGACGCAAGATATCACGCCACCAACTCATTTTTCTACCTCCAACTGATTTATTTCACAATCATTAGTATACCAGATTTTTATTAAAAAAGCACAGGATATTTGCACACTTTATATAATTCCTGTTATAATAAACAAATAGATTAAAGGAAGGTACAGGATACTTATGACAAAAACATTTCAGGCTCTCGGGGTTACTCCCGCTCTTATAGAAATATTGAAAAAACAAGGTATACATTCTCCCACCATGATTCAGGAACAATCGATTCCTTCCATCTTTAAAGGACGGAACATATTAGCACAGGCGCAAACGGGTACCGGAAAAACGTATGCATTTTTATTGCCGGCATTACAACAAATTCAAGTCAATATCCATATGGAGCAGGTTTTAATTATTACCCCTACCCGCGAATTAGCAAAACAAACTGCTGATGTTGCACAAACATTTGCAGCACCAACAGGCATTGATATACTCAACTTAATTGGCGGAAAAACGATTGAAAACCAATTGCAAAAACTTCATCGTCATCCTCAAATCATTATTGGCACTCCGGGTCGTCTGCTTGATCATTGTGGACGTAATTCCCTTGATTTAAGCGGTGTCGGCCGAGTTATTGTTGACGAAGCAGATCAAATGTTGGCTGCCGGTTTTCTCGAAGATATAGATACACTTATCAGCATGACACCCAAACGCCGTCAACTCCTTTTTTTCTCTGCAACTATTCCTGATAAAATCAAGGCACTGGCAAAAAAACACATGGTAAATCCGTTAGTTCTCAATATTTTAGAAGGTTCAACTATTGCCTTGGAAAATATTGAACAACGTATTTATATGATTTCCGAAGAACATAAGTTAGACCGTCTCTGTCAAATGATAACAGAAATGAATCCATACTTAGCTGTTATTTTCTGCAATACAAAGGAACGAGCTTCCATACTATCCAGCCAATTACTCGCTAAAAATTTCAATCTGGGTGAACTTCACGGTGATATGTCTCAAGGCAGACGCACGCAAGTATTGCGAGATTTTGCACGGGCACGCACACAAATACTGGTAGCCACGGACATTGCTGCCCGAGGTATTGACATTGAAGGAATTACACATGTATTCAACTATGATGTTCCTCATGATGTAGATTACTATATACATCGTATCGGCCGAACCGGTCGTGCCGGAAATCAAGGTTTGGCCATCACCTTTGCTACTGCCGCAGACGAAAATTGGGTACGGCGCATAGAACACAATATCAAAGCAACTATTACAAAATATACTGCTTCAGGACAAATCAAAATAAAATCAAGAAATCAAGCACCTAAAAAGAAACAAGTCCTTAATGATAAATTACCCATCAGTTCCTATCAGGCAACAAAGAAAAAAACACACAAAACATTACATCGTGGCAACGATAATCGTCGCCGCCGCAAATAGAACAGAAATAATACAAAACAAAAACACGCGCATACATTTTACTGTACTGACCCCCATAAATTAGACCTGGAAATCTAGCTTATGGGGTCACTACATACATGCAATGTATGTGCGTGTTTTTTATTACTGTTTTCTTTACATGATTCCCGCATCTTTCATCATCTTAATAAGGAATGTCTTTGTACCTTCATCGGCATCCACCATAGGCAGCCGAAACGTCCCACCATGTAATCCCAATATATTTACACAAGTCTTAATAGGAGTGGGACTTACCGTGCAAAAGATTCCCGTCATAACGGGTAAATACTTTTGGTGTAATTCCATTGCTTTCTTTGTATCTCCATCTTTATAAGCCTGTACCATAGCATTCATCTGTGGCCCTATAATGTGAGAAGCAACACTGATAATTCCGCATCCTCCCACGGAAAGAATCGGCAGTGTTAATGAATCATCCCCACTGTAAACATAAAAACCTTCAGGTGCATCACTGGCAATTTTTGTAGCTGCTACCAAGTCCCCGCTTGCTTCTTTGATACCGACAATATTGGGGAAATCCTTCGCAAGACGAACCACCGTTTCCGGTAAAATTTTTCCGCCTGTACGACCAGGAACATTATAAATAATAATAGGAAGATCTGTTGATTCGGCTATCGCTTTAAAATGAGCATAGCACCCCGCCTGATTCGGCTTATTGTAATATGGCACAATGCACAACAGACAATCAATCCCTGTCTGTTGTGCTTCCTTTGTAAATGCTATTGTCGCGGCCGTATCGTTAGAACCGGTATTCCCCATTACCAAAACCTTGTCGCCTACAGCCTTAACAACGTCTTTAAATAATTTTATCTTTTCCGGAACTGACATCGTTGCACCTTCGCCCGTTGTCCCTGCAACAAGAATTCCATCAGAACCATTATTTACATAGTATTTTGCTAATTCCACGGCAGCTTCATAATTAACAGACCCATCATCATTAAATGGTGTAATCATAGCTGTAATAACATTACCAAATTTCAACATAATGACTCACTCCTTTTTCTAATTTTTTTATTTAAACATCTTATGTTCTAGCATATATTCTGCAATTTGCAGTGCATTCAGTGCTGCGCCTTTTCGAATTTGATCACCCGTAACCCAAAGATTGACAGCCTTCGCATTATATAAGTCTTTGCGAATACGTCCAACATATACATCGTTTTTATCGGATGTATATAAAGGCATTGGGTATTCCATTTCTTGCAAATTATCTTGAATCTGCACTCCTGGGAAAGCATCAATTGCCTTGCGAATAGCCTCTATCGACAATTCATCTTCTGTTTCTACAAGGACAGATTCAGAATGGCTGCGATATACAGGAACTCTTGCCGTCGTCGGAGAAACTTCAATGGCATCATCATGGAAAATTTTATGCGTTTCATTGACCATTTTCATTTCTTCTTTAGAATACCCATTTTCCTGGAACGTATCAATGTGAGGAATAATATTAAAAGCAATCGGATAATGTTTCGGCAAACTCTTACTTGGTAATATATGCGGAACCATTTCTTCTCCATTTAGATAAGCTTTAACTTCATCCGTTAATTCATCAATACCTTCTTTTCCTGCACCAGATACAGCCTGATAGGTACTGACAACAATTTTTTTAATTTTAGACAAGTTCTGAATAGGTTTTAATGCCATCAACATAATAATAGTCGAACAATTCGGATTGGCAATAATACCTGTATGCCAGGAGATATCCTCCGGATTCACTTCAGGAACAACAAGCGGAACTTTAGGATCCATTCGGAATGTACTGGAATTGTCAATAACAACGCATCCTCGTCTTGCTGCTTCAGGTCCTAATTCTTTGCTAATAGAGCCCCCGGCAAATAACCCTATATCTACACCATCGAAAGATTCCGGTTTAGCTTCTTCTATTGTATATTCTCTACCGTTGACAGTTGCTTTTTTACCCGCCGAGCGACTGGAAGCCAATAATTTCAATTCACTGTACGGAAAACTTCTTTCTTCAATCAAACGGATAAATTCCTGTCCTACGGCACCTGTGGCACCCAAAATCGCAACTACCGGTTTCTTCAAAGTAAACCCCTCCTAAATTTCTTCCTTATTTTATAAAAAATTTTCCAACCCAAAAGTCAGGCCTGGATAAGAACCCACTTTTTTAACAGCTAAAATAACACCTGGCATAAAAGATTTACGATCCAAAGAATCATGACGGATAGTAAGTAGTTCCCCATACCCTCCAAAAAGGACTTGCTGATGTGCTACATATCCCGGAAGACGAACACTATGCACAGGTATATCATCCACTTTGGCTCCGCGGGCGCCTTCAAGGCTTTCATGCGTTTTATCGAGAGCGGCTTCTACGTGTGCCGCCTTACGGGCATCATTAATTTTTGCAGCTGTGAGAATAGCAGTTCCTGATGGTGCATCCAGCTTATTGTTATGGTGCAATTCAATAATCTCGGCATCAGGCATATAGGGTGCAATGATTTCAGAAATCTTCATCATAAGAACAGCGCCAATAGAAAAATTAGGAGCAATGAAAATATTAGTTTTATGTTCGTCTGCTATTTTTCCAAGTTCATTTCTCTGAGAAGCCGTAAGTCCTGTTGTCCCTACAACCATATGAATGCCATGTTCCATAACGATTTTGGCATTATCAAAAATAACTTTTGGAATTGTGAAGTCAACAACTACATCCGGTTTAATATCTTCCAGAGACTTAGCCAATCCTTCACGGACAGGTATACCCAATGTACCTATACCGGCTAATTCTCCGCAGTCTTCTCCTATAGACGTAACACTTACACCGCCAACAAACTCTAGCTCTTTATCTTCATATACAGCTTTAACGACTTGGCTTCCCATTCTGCCGTCAGCGCCATTTACAAGTACTCGCAACATAGGTATTCCTCCCCTATACTAATAATTAATGATTGAATTGTTTATAATATATACCTATTAAAACCTTACGTCAATAAAATTTCGTGTATACATAACAGCCCGTCAATGAACTTGTTCTATAAGTTGTTTCGCAGCTTCAATAGATACCTTGGTCGTATCATTTCCAGAAAACATACGAGCAATTTCCAAAACATGCTCTCCGGGAGAGAGTTGTTTAATTTGGGTTACTGTGCGATTCTGTATTTCTTTTTTATATAAAAAGTAGTGATGATCAGCAATAGCTGCAGTTTGAGGTAAATGCGTAATACAAAGTACTTGGGCAACACAGCTTAACTTGCGAATGTGGGCAGCAACTTGAAGACCTACCTGGCCACTGATTCCTACATCAATTTCATCAAAAATAAGTGTTCTATCTTTAACTACATCTGCACTAATGGTTTTAAGTGCCAAAGCAATACGCGATACTTCCCCACCGGAGGCAATTTTAGATAAAGGCTGCAAGGATTCTCCCTTATTAGCTGAAAAATACAGTTCAACCAAGGCCGCACCTTGTGCACTAATCTGCTCCATAGGTTCCACATGAAAAGAAATTCGTGCATTTTCCAATCCTAACTGCGCCAGTGTTTTTTGCATAGCAGTACGGAACGTACTGTTGGCAGCTTCCCGCATCCGCTGCAATTGTACGGCCGTTTCTCGCAGACTCTGTTCTAAAACGACATTTTTTTTCTGCAGTACATTCAATGTGTATTCGGATTGATCCAATCTTTCATACTCATCTTTAGCCCGTTTCAAAAAAGACATAATCTCATCAATTGTACCACCGTATTTGCGCTTTAATTTTTCGATCAGCGCTAATCGAGTTTGCATACCATCAAGTTCTTGTTCATCAAAGGTAAATGCGTCTGCATATTGCAAGAGACTATCATGGATATCTTCCATTTCATACGTTAATGTCTCTGTTTTATCTCCCATATTTTTAAAGACCGGATCATACGCTGCAGCATGGTTAAAGAGATGCTGCATTTCACCAATCTGTTGCATAATTCCGGGACGGCGTTCACCTCCGTCAAAAAGAAATAAAATATCACGTAAACTATTTTTAATTTTTTCAGCATGAGATAATCGGTTTATTTTATCTTCCAGTTCATTATCTTCACCTGATTTTAGTTTTGCTTCTTCAATTTCTTTAATCTGAAAATCAAGGATACTAAGCATATGTTTTTTTTCGGTTTCATCCTGCCGCATCTGCTGTATTTGCTGCTGCAGCAATTTCCAATTGCTATACGCAATATCATACTTTTTGCGGACAGTCCGAAGCTGCGGTGTGAGCCCATCCAGCAGACTTATATGATATGATGTATCAAAAATAAGACGATTGTCAAACTGTCCGTGAATATCCAAAAGATGTTCTCCTATGCGCCGCATAACAGTTGTAGATACTAACGTACCGTTTATCAGTATGGAACCCCGCCCGTTCAGATTAAATTGACGAGATATGACGACTTGGTTTTCATCATATGCAATATGGTTTGCCGCAAGGATTTTCTCCAGTGCCGGATCCTCGGTAAAAAAGAACGCGCCCTCAACTAAAAATGAATCTGTGCCTTGCCGCACAAATTCCGCCGATGCGCGTTTTCCTGCCAGCATGCCGATGGCGTCAAGAAGAATAGATTTTCCTGCGCCGGTTTCACCGGTAAATATAGTGACGCCTTCAGCAAAAACAATATGCAAATCTTCTATCAATGCAAAATTCTGAATATGCAGCGATTGCAGCATAAAAACCTCATTCCTTCATTAGTGAAACAATAAGTTTTACAAGTTGTGACACAGTATCTTGATTATTTGTAATAATTAATATGGTATCATCTCCGGCAATTGTCCCTATAACACTTTCCCATTTGGCATGATCAATAGCCGATGCCACCATATTAGCAGAACCTGGAAGAGTATGTAACACAATTTGATTTAAACAAAAATCAACACGTACGATAGAATCTTGAAATAATCGAGCCATACGGTTTTTGGACATAAGAACATTTTGTTCAGGTGATAATGCATACCGATAATGACCATCACTCGTAGGAACTTTAATAAGCATTAATTCCTTGATATCGCGGGAAACCGTAGCCTGCGTTACTTCTATACCTTCTTGCTGCAAAGCCTTTGCCAATTCTTCCTGCGTCTCTATTGGCCTGGATTGGACGATTTCTTTAATTTTAGTATACCTAAATCTCTTCATTTTTACCCTCTTTTCTGAATAATATATAAAATTGGTGGGTTGTGTATTTGATTTAAAGGCTGCCAATATGATACATCGTATTCTTTCTGCGGCACATGCTGCAAAAATTCTTTTAAAGCATGCTGTTCTTCTTCTCCTGCCGATGTACCAGGATAAGCTGCTAACATAATTATGCCATTCTTCGCAATTTTATTCAAGCATATTTTGCATGCATTTATGGTTGTTGCGCTTTGCGTATAAATGGTATGATCTCCAGCTGGCAAGTAACCTAAGTTGAATACAACAATATCTAAAGATGCTGTAATCTGGGTAACAAGCTGATCATGCGACCCTACTCCATAAATAATATGCGAATGTCCACGGTCTTTTCCATACATATTTTTTTTTGTTTCTTCAACAGCGCAAGATTGAATATCAAAAGCATATAACTGTGCCGATTGATTCATATGCTGTGCCAAAAACATAGTATCATGGCCATTGCCGCATGTCATATCAACAAGTACTTGTGCCATCGGAATATATGGAAGTAAAAGCGCATGTGCCATAGTAACAGCATTTTTTAACGGAAAAGTTTCTATCATCATTTTGTTCCCATAAGTTTAGTAAATAAATTTTTATAAAAATAATTTTTATTAAATCGCATCAGTTTTAATGTCCTGTCGGATTTTCGAATATGCAGCGTCATATCCTTAGTAAATTCCAAATCCACCATGCCATCCACAGAAATACGGATACTATTACGATTATTGGCTGCCGTAAAACTAACACGGTCCGTATCGCTTAAAATCAAGGGAACTTTAAGCAGCAAGTGCGGACAAATAGGTGTTACCATTAAACACGGTGCCGACGGTGCTACGATAGGTCCGCCACTGGAAAAAGTGTACCCGGTACTGCCGGTCGGTGTGGAAATAATAATGCCATCACAAGGATATTGTTGAATAAAGTCATGATTAATATACATATCAAGGCGAATAAGCTTCCCTACATTGCCATGGCCGACAACTATATCATTTAACGCTTCCGGCATAATCTGAACAGATCCATCTTCCAAACAAAGGTCAGCTTGAAGCATCATTCGTTCTTCAATAAAAAATCGTCCTTCCAAAATATCTTTAAGGCGGTTCTTCAATGACTCTGTCTCCACTTCGTACAAAAAACCCAAAGAACCAATATTGACTCCGCAAATAGGCACACCACTGCCAGCAAACTCCCGAGCCAGCTTAAGTATGGTTCCATCTCCTCCCAAAACCATAGCAACATCAATAGAATTAAAAATAATCCCTCTCGGTTTTAAATGTGCCTCGGGAATTTCTTTAAAAATAGATTGTTTACCATTGCGTACATCTTCGGGTAAATAAAAATCCACTTGATATTGCAAACATAGTTCCATAAGTTCATGAACTAAAGGAGCACTTTCTTCTTTTACCAGATTAGGAAATATACCAATTCTCATACTATCACCTACATTTGATGGGATTTCTCCACAATATCGTCTATCATGTCCTCTGTAATTTCATTATGCTCTGCCATATCTTTGCGGCTATATAGTAAATATTCTATATTGCCATCAGCTCCTTTTATAGGAGAAAAAGTCAAAGCTAGCGGAGATAATCCGTCTGCCGCAATCCCGTCCGTAACATGGCGGATAACGTACCGGTGAATATCTCTATCACGAACAATACCGCCTTTCCCTACATGTCCCCGTCCTGCTTCAAACTGCGGTTTAATTAAAGTCACTAAGGTACCGTTCTGTTTCAAAAGCGGCACAACGGCAGGCATTATTTTTAAAAGAGAAATAAAAGAAACATCAATGGAGATAAAATCAACTGCTTCACCTAAATCTTCTAATGTTACATTGCGAATATTGGTCCGTTCCATATTTATTACACGTTCGTCCGTACGTAATTTCCATGCTAGTTGTCCATATCCAACATCAACAGCATATACTTTTCTTGCTCCATTTTGCAGAGCACAATCTGTAAAACCACCCGTAGAAGCTCCTATATCCATCATAACCGCTCCCTGTAAATCAATAGGAAAAGCTGCCAATGCTTTTTCCAGCTTGAGGCCACCCCTGCCTACATACGGAATAGCATTCCCTTTAACAATAATCTCCGCTTCCACATCTATTTTGGTCCCGGCTTTATCTACACGTTGATTTCTGACAAAAACCAGCCCGGCCATAATTGTTGCCTTCGCTTTTTCACGACTCTCTGAAAGGCCGCGAGATACAAGCAATGTGTCTAATCGTTCTTTCATTATCCTACCCTCTTAATTCACCCTTACCAACATGTATTCTACTAATTCTTTCAATATTCTGGCTCTGTCGCCGAACGGCGTCAGTGAAGCACTGGCTGATTCAGCAGATTGACGTGCCAGACGCCGTGCTTCTTCTAATGAGAAAATAGTTACATATGTTGCTTTTTTATTTTTTTTATCACTGCCAACAGGTTTTCCTAATACATGGGACTCACCTACTACATCAAGAATATCATCGGTAATTTGAAAAGTAAGTCCCATATAAAGAGCATAATCATCCAATGCATTCCGTTCTTCCAGCGTCGCATCTCCTACAATTGCAGCAATATCGATTGCTGCTTTAAACATAACTCCTGTTTTAGCCTTATGAAGCAGCTTTAATCCATCAATGCCGATTTCCATGTTCCCTTCCGATTCAAGATCAAAAGCCTGTCCGCCCACCATACCTGCAGGTCCTGCAGCACGTGCAAACGTCGAAATAATAGCAGAAATTTTTGAAGATTCTATCTGTTTTTGGCTGGCCATCAATTCAAACGCATACGTCAATAAGCCATCTCCCGCCAAAATCGCCATTCCATCTCCGTACACTTTATGATTTGTTAAGTTCCCTCGTCTATAATCATCATTGTCCATAGCAGGCAAATCGTCATGGATCAAGGAATACGTATGAACACATTCCAATGCACACGCCATGTCCAGATAAGGCCGCGAATTTTTTCCCAGCATCTCAATAACCGCAAGCATTAAAATTGGACGAATCCGTTTGCCGCCGCCATTAAGACTGTAATTCATAGATTCATAGAGTCTCTCAAAGGCTTTGACATCGGTACATAGCAATTCTTTCAGCCGTGCATCAATATGTTTTTTCTGTTCTTTCATATACTCTTGCAGCATCATAAGTCTAACGTCCCTTCTTCGGTTTCCCCATTGGCACGGCTATTCTCATCCTTATGTGCACCAACATGAACAGCCATCAATGCTTCCACTCGCTGCTTTGCATATTCCAGTGCACCTTCACATTCCTGCGACACTTTAACAGCTTTTTCAAATAAATCCAGAGATTCTTTCAATGTTAAATTAGGAGTTTCCAGCGCTTTAACCAAATTCTCCAACTCTTCATAATTATTTTCAAAATTTTTTAACTTATCTATTCCTCTTGCCATGAATTGTTACCTCTTTCACATCCGTCGTAATCAAACCATCTACCAATTGTATATATAAAGGCTTTTCTTTGGAAACGCTATGTATATCCGAAATAATATGACCATCCTGTTCCAGCTGTCCATACCCCTTGCGCACAAGCACGATAGGGTTCATTGCTTCCAATCCTGCTTTCAATTCAGCACATTTTTTTAAATTATCAGCATAAAATAAGTTGAATTGCTGCATTGCCGTATGCAAAAGATGTTCCACCTGTTGCTTTTTTAAAATCAGATACTCATCATATCGTTTGGGTTGTAATCCAGCAGTCGTTTTGATTACATCATGCTGCCAGCGTTCAAAACACAAAGAAATGGCATGATACGCAGATTCTGTCATTTCTGCTATATCCAAAGCCATTTCATCAAAAGACGGAATAGCCAGTTCTGCTGCATGCGTGGGTGTCGCTGCTCGTACATCCGCTGCATAATCAGCCAGCGTTGTATCTGTTTCATGTCCTATAGCGGTTATAATAGGAACTTCAGAATGATAAATTGCCTGTACCACTGCCGGATGATTAAAACACCATAAATCTTCCATAGAGCCGCCGCCGCGAGCAAGAATAAGTACATCCAGATGTGAATCAGTGCCTGCTGAAGCAATTTTCTGCGCAATTATAGTTTCTACTCCGACGCCTTGCACCGGAATGGGAAAAAGTTCAATATGCACGTAAGGATTTCGTTCTGCTGCGATTTTATGAATATCATGTAATACAGCACCCGTCTTAGAAGTAAGGATACCTATAGTCCAAGGAAATCTAGGCAGCGACTTTTTATGTTCCGTATCAAAATAGCCTTCTGCCGCCAGTTCCTTTTTTACCTTTTCATATTCTGCCTGAAGTTTTCCTATGCCCTGAGAAAAAAGACGTTCTATAATAAAAGATACTGAACCTGCTTTTTCATACACCTGAACAGCACCAATGACAACAACATGGTCCCCTTCACAAACATTATCCATAGAACGGCCTGCCCGTCCGGCGAATAAAATTGCATGGATAGAACAATTGTCATCTCTTAAATTCATATAATAATGTCCATTAGACGCACGTTTCAGTCCAATAATATTCCCTTCCATCGCTACGCTTTGAAGTTTATAGTCTTTATAAACATCTTCTTTAATGCGCCGGACTACATCTGTTACAGATGCGTATTTCATTATTTTTTCTCCTTCTGATATGCATAGAACGCCCAAAAAGCTGCCCCCGTCGCATTGTCAGCGCTATAACACGGTTCAGCTGTATCTATGCGTATATTATGTATCCCTCCATAATGCATCAGGCACTCTCGCAAATACGTGTTTGATAAGACGCCCCCTGCCGCAACAAGCCGCTTCATTCCTCTTTCACGGCCGAAATCAAGGAGCTTTTCCAACCCGTTCCAAATAGTTGAAAGTGTCCATTTAGCCATTTTTGTCATATCATAACTTTTTTCTGCCATATACCGCTGCGCCTGCGATTCCGGTCCGGAAAAACTGATTTCGCCACTTTTATAAAATACAGGTGCTCCTCGGACAACAGAAGAATATTGCTGTGCTAAAGTATCTATCGCAGACCCGGCAGGGAAGGAAAGTCCCATCGCCACCCCTACCCGATCTATAAACTGCCCGGCACTAATATCACTGCTGCCGCCAATTCGTGTAATTGACAAGCCTCGTTCATCGGGGGATACGTATAAAAAATCTGTGGTTCCGCCAGAAAGGTGTACTCCATAAAAAGGTTCTGTCCCTATTTTTTTTATATGGCGCAGTACCGCAAACAAATGATTCTCCTGATGACTAATCACATACAGCGGCACTCCCAACACAGCCGCTAATGAACGAGCATATCCGTAACCCGAATAAAACGCCGGCATATAAGAATCTTCGCGCCGGCGGGGTTTATCTGTGACCCCAATAGCACAAATATCCATATAATCTCGTAACGAAGTACTTAATTGTTCAAAAAGTTCCGGTAAGTTCCGCGTATGCTGATAAACCATATTGGATTGTGCCAACCCGCGTCCACCTTTAGCTACTTCAAGAATTTTTCGTTCATCTGCAATGACACGATACGTCTCATCTACAAGAGAAACAGAAGTTGTATAACAACTCGTATCAATGCCCAAATAGGTATTCATTTATCTTTTATCCTTTACATACGCACCTAAAATACCATTGACAAATCGTGAAGAAGCAGGACCGCCATACCTTTTAGCTAACCGTACCGCTTCATTAAGAACAATAGATTCTTCAATATTTTCCTTAGGATACAAAAGTTCACAAAGAGACATCCGCATAATATTTTTATCTGTTTTATCCATTTGTGATAAATCCCATTTTTGGGAATAATGACCGATAATTTCATCAAATTCCGCCATATGCTGCCGCGTTGTTTCCACTAAGTAGGTACAATAGACATTCTCATCCTGCATTGTCAAAGCATCATTTTCTTCAAATGCGTCCTGTTCATCTGCCGTATTGCTTTCCAATATTTCACTTTCTGTATACTGTATGTCGTTTTCCTCATGAAATTCCCGAGAAAACAAAATTTGCAGCGCCTGTTGACGCGCTTTATATCTGCTCACGCTAACCTCCTGTTTTCTATATAATTTTAGGCCGCAATATCAGGTCTTCAATAGTAACATTAATATGAAGCTCCTTTGGTTCAATCATAGTTCGCAATCTGTTTCCTATGATTTGTTGAACTTGAACAGCAAGCCGTTCCAAGTTTTCTCCATAATAAGCTATAATATGAATATCAACAGCTAACCCCGCATCAGTCTGTATTACTGTAATTCCCCGCGCTCTTTGTCCATTAAAACGAGCACGTAAAGAAGTACTGACTCCAACCACTCCGGAAACCTCCATAGCCGCCAGCTTAACTAAATTAACTAATACCGTATCTGCAATTTCATAGTGAAGGATTTGTTCTTTATCTATCATGATCATCCCTCATTTCCATTGCAGCAGAAGGCTGTGTAAAGTCAATTCCCTGGACAACAACGTGAACAGCTGCCACACTGTATCCTGTCATTTGTTCCACTGTATCTTTTACAATTTTCTGAACTTGTAATGCCACATCAGGAATACGGTATCCATATCGTACAATGAGCCGGATCGTAACTTCGGCCACATGACCTTCAAGATGTGCGGTCACACCGGCAGCTAAATTTTCCCGTCCCAGTTTAGCCGCTACGCCTTCTGCTATGCTGGCAGCAAGCGAAACAACTTGATCTACCGTTTCTGCAGCTTGTGCCGCAATAACCGCAATGGCACGCTCTGATATAGATATAGTTCCTGCATATTGATCGTTTGTTGTATTCATAGGCATCCCCATTAGTCATTTGTGCTGAAAAAGCGATGAGAATCTCATCGCTTTTTTTTACTCATTATGCTCTTCCCATATATTCACCGGTTCTCGTATCAATCTGAAGAAGTTCGCCCTCATTGATAAATAACGGAACTTTGACAACATATCCTGTTTCCAATGTTGCCGGTTTACTGCCACCAGTCGCTGTATCACCACGAACGCCGGGGTCTGTTTCAACAACTTTAAGTTCTACAGCTGCCGGTAAATCTATACCGATAACACGATTTTGGAACAACATCATAGTAACATTCATTTCTTCCTTTAAAAAATTGATCGCCGTACCCAATGTTTCTTTCTGCAATTCAAGTTGTTCATATGTTTCGTTATCCATAAAACAGTATGCCCCTTCACTTTCGTAAAGGTACTGCATCTGACGGCGGTCTACGTGGCCTTCTTGTACTTTTTCGCCGGCATTCCATGTGCGTTCTACCACCGCACCTGTTTCCAAATTCTTTATTTTGGCACGAACAAAAGCGGCCCCTTTACCCGGCTTAACATGTTGAAACTCCACAACCTGCCATACCTTACCATCAATTTCAATCGTTACACCCGGTCTTAAATCATTACTTGAAATCATAAATGTCTCCTCCTACTATGAAAGCTCTACTAACTCTTTCGGTGTTTTCGTTAAAATCTCACAGCCATGAGCCGTGACGACAACAGAATCCTCAATGCGGACTCCATACTTGCCTTCTATGTACAGCCCCGGTTCAACCGTGACTATCATATTCTCCTGTAATATAGTGTCTGCCTTGGGAGATAATACAGGCTGCTCATGAATTTCCAAACCAGTACCATGACCTAAAGCATGAGTAAAATATGTTCCCACCGCATGTTCTATAAAAAACTGCCGTATGGTCTCATCTGCTTCACGGCAAGACAATCCTGCGCGAATAACAGATACACCTAACTGCTGAGCCTCCAAAACAAGAGCATAAAATTCTTTTTGTTCCTGTGACGCTCTTCCGGCAACAACCGTCCGTGTCATATCGGAATGATATCCGTCTATAACTGCACCAAAATCAAAGGTCACAAAATCACCATCAGCTACAATTTTCTGAGAAGCTGTGCCATGCGGCATTGCGGAACGGGCTCCAGAAGCAACGATCGTAGTAAATGACTTTTCTTCCGATCCCAGCAACAACATCGAACTTTCCAACCGTGCACACAATTCACGTTCTGTAGCTCCTGGTTTAATATACGGCATTAATTGATTAAACGCCTTATCCGCTATCATACTGGCTTCACGAGTTGACTGCAATTCAGATGCTGTTTTTACCGCACGTAAAAAAGCAAGCTCACATCCTACAAACCGATTTTCATCTGCATACGCTGTAATGCCTTCATACGCTGCAAGAGTCAAATAATTTTTTTCATATCCAACAACATGCATACCCTTTTCTTTTATAAAGCAGCCGATACACTCCAGTAAACGACCTTCATGATTTTTTATATCACACTCTGTTCCGGATTGTTGGGCTGCCTGCTCTGTATAACGAGAATCAGTCCACAAGACAGGCTTTCCTTCTGTCATCAGGACTAAGGCTCCCTCTCCTCCCGTAAAACCGCTAAAATAACGTAGATTTTCCGGTTGCATAATTACTGCTCCATCTGCTGCCTGTTCTGTTAAAAACTGCCGTAACCGTACTATTCTTTCTTTGATCATTTTTATCACCCATAATTATTCATTACACTCTATAATAGCATATATTAATGTATTTGAATAGTTTTTTATACATTATTGAAAGGGCAATTCCCGCTCCTCTTCTGTCAATATGCGAATTTCACCATAATGCAGCGTTTCATCCAGCATCAGCTGCCCGATTTGTATTCTTCGTAAAGCTGTTACGGTCAGTCCCACCGCCGCACACATACGTTTAATTTGATGAAATTTCCCCTCATGAATGACTATACGCAATGCATAATCTCCTATTTTTTCTGCTAATGCCGGCTGACATAAAAAACCATCATTCAGCACAATTCCTCTTTGAAATTGGGAATTAATATCATCAGGAATAATTCCTGCGACTACGGCCTCATAGATTTTATTGATTTCCTTTTTGGGTGA
Source organism: Megasphaera sueciensis (assembly GCF_050219315.1). NCBI lineage: Bacteria > Bacillati > Bacillota > Negativicutes > Veillonellales > Veillonellaceae > Megasphaera > Megasphaera sueciensis. The sequence continues at coordinate 2,692,831 of NZ_CP116939.1, read as the reverse complement.
AGTAATGCGATGTGCCCAATCACCATCATTGGTAAGCAGCAACAAACCGGTTGTATCTTTATCCAATCGGCCAACAGGAAACATTCCGGTTCCTTTATAGCGCGACGGAAGTAAATCCAAAACGGTTCTCGAAAAATGATCTATGGTAGCTGACAATACATTTTCTGGTTTATGAAGCATTACATAATGAAACGGAGTATAAAAAACAAGCCTGTCGTCTACAGCAACAACACTTTTTTTAAAATCAACTTTTGTTGCCGGATCCACACACACACTGCCATTTACGGTCACACTGCCGCTCTTGCATAAGTTCTTAATCTCCTTGCGCGTACCCTCGCCGCTATGCCCCAATAATTTATCCAATCGTATCAATTTTGTCATTGCCTGCTGTCTCGATTTAGTCATAACGTTGCCATATTAGACCACTGCATCTGATATCCTACCGTACCTTGCAGATGGTCAGTACAATTCATAAGTGTCATAACATTTTTATCGCCATGATATTCAATAATGTTAAATGCCGTATTATATTGCTGGAATGCCCAGATACGGCCCATTTCCAGCCCCAGCAAGCCAAATAGCAGACAACGTATAGCTGCTCCGTGAGATACTATCATGATAGTATCTCCAGATACATGCTGCTGCAGCAATTCCTTTGTCTTTTCCGTAATGCGTTTTTCTACATCTCTAAACGATTCCCCTCCATGAGCCCGCATATTCCCTTCGGAATCATAGAACGCTTCAATTTCACCGGGCCAGCAGGTTGTAATCTCGCTATAGGTATGCTTTTCCCAAACACCAAAATTAATTTCTCGCAAGTCATCATACGCTTTCACGAAAAGGTTATGTGGCTCAGCAATGATTTCCGCTGTTCGTTTGGCTCTCGACAAAGTACTGCTGTATACTGCATCAAAGTGGACATCCTCAAGAAATCTGCTTAAGCACTCCGCCTGAATAATTCCGGTTTTATTAAGGGGTACATCAGTTGTTCCTTGATACCACTGCTGCGCATTGCCATCAGTTTCACCATGACGTACTAAGTATAACTTGATCATAACATGACGCCTCCTATATAAACTTGTTTTTATTTTATACACATCAATAATCCCAATACTATCATTTCTGTAAATTCCGTAACAGCACCATATGTATCCCCTGTTAATCCACCCAATTTACGCAATATATAGATATCGGAAAAAAACGTGATCACACTTGCAGCCGTCAATAGAAACAAATAATGCCACCCGCTGCAAACCAATGGCAAAAGTGATAATGTAAAGCCAATAGGCAATGCTCCTTTCGGTGCATATTCCTTAAACGCTCGCCCCAATCCTGTCTTACGTGCATACGGAAATCCAAAAATGCTGATAAGCGTCCCAAAACGAGCCGCTGTGGGAACACCTATCAACGTCAATACTGCCGATTCATCATTTGCAAAAAAACATATTTTCAGCAAAACGAGCCATACAAAAGCTATGACGCCATTAGCACCCACACGGCTATCCTTCATAATTTCCAACATGCGTTTTCTATTTTGTCCAGAAAAAATACCATCTGCTGTATCCATATACCCATCGGCATGCAGGCCTCCGGTAATATAAAACCAAGCGGCTACAACTACAATAGCTAAATAAATCCCAGATAAAAAATAAGATGCCGCCATATATACGATAGATAGAAAAAAGCCAATCATCATTCCCACTATCGGAAACCAAATCACAGCCTTGCCAAAATCACGATCACTCCATACCGTTTGCTGTACAATATGGATACGAGATAAAAATTGCAGCGCAATAAAAAAAGATTTCACAGCGTATCCTCCTGCACGTCTGGCAAGATAACCTGAAGCCCTTTCATTTCCACTGTCACCCCGCTGACTGTAAAATACACCTGTGCAGCCTCTTTCGCTACACGTTGATTGACACATCCCATAATATCACGATAACAGCGAGTCATGGCATCCATAGGAACAATACCGCTTCCCAACTCATTGCTTACAAAGATAACCTGCTTACAAGGAACAGATTGGATTGATTTTATAATAACATCCAATTCCTGCATAGCCAAATCATATACTCCAGAAGGATCGTGTTCTGCATGGCAAAGAAGAAAATTAGAAAAATACAACGTTAAACAATCAATCAAAACAGCATCCGTGCGGCTAAGGATGTTTCCTATTTCTGAGGCCAATCCCTGCGGCACTTCATAGGTATGCCAAGATGCCGGGCGTCGTTCACGATGCCTTTGGATCCGCTGCCTCATCTCTATATCCAAAGCTTGTGCCGTCGCAATATACGCCTTGGTACCCCGATACGAGGCCAACAGTTGTTCTGCAAATACACTTTTTCCGCTGCGAGAACCTCCCGTAACGAGTACTATTTTTGATTTCATGATATCCTCAGTAATATTTTTATTTATATATAATAATGCATATAACTATTTTAACACAATACGGGACAGTAACGAAATATAAATACATCTCGCTATTGTCCCGTTTCCAAATCAATTAATTGCTGTCGCATGGTATAGCAATCTGCCATTTCACTCATCCTACATTATTTTTTCATTTCTGTAAATAAGTGAAACATTTCCGGTAAAACGATTTTATCCATTCCTATTTTTATAAGTCGTGCGGCACCCGGCAGGCAAAACACCAAACACTGATGGATAATGCCCGCACAAGAACGATAGGCAATTGATTGTACCCCGCAATCTTCTCGATAAGCAAATAAAGTCAGCATTTCATCAAAAGCCGGAATGATCTTGTCAAATAACGGTTCAATGGTTTCTATCGTTACGTCGCGCTTAGCCAGACCTGTACCGCCGCTAGTAATAATCATATCCACACTGCAAGTCCAATTATGAATATGCTTCAGGATTTCCTCCTTATCATCTCTCACTATAGCATAATCGACGACTTGATGCCCGTAATTTGTAAGTACTGATTGAATTGCCAATCCATTTGTATCATTTGAAAAAGTACGACTATTGCTGATAGTTAGTATAGCCGTCCGCAAAGGATGCTCTTCTGTAGCTTGTTTTCCCAAATTCAATTCCTCCTTTATATATTAAGGTATAATTATATCTACATAATTTTTTGTATACGCCTCAACTGAATCCGCCATAGATTTTCCCTCTACCAATGACTTTAGATATACCGGCATAAATTGTTCTCCATCAACAGCTCCTTCAAATTGTCCCATCCCCCTGCGAGTAGAAACAGTAATGTTTTTCAGACCCACACCAATACTAATCAATCGATCCCCGCTCAAAGCAGGTGAAAAAGGAGCTGTATCCCAAACAATATTCGCTTTATCTGCCCAAGGCGCTTCCGCAGCATCGCCGCGAATGTCAGCAGCAACGACTACCCCATTGCAAATAGCTTCTTCTACAGCACGATTGACAAAACGTATATATTCTGGTGATGATGCAAAGGCTGACGACGAAATATACAGTAATAAATAATCTTCCCAAAATACTTTCGCCGCTAAAAAAAAATCTTTGGGAACCGTTCCGCTCGTCTGTACATAAGCATCATTCCACCCATTATCTCTGCATATATCTTTTCCTCTATCAAACGCGTTAACCGGAAAGATCGAACATCCTGCCTCTTTAAAAGCCGTTGCCACAATGATATCACTATGACGCGGTAATACCATGCGATAGTAGTCCCATCGTGAAAAGGGCAAACCTATATATAGTACATCCAACAAAATCACATCCTGTTCTTTATCTATAAATCTATTCTATCATAAAACTAAAAATTCCTACCAAAATTTTTAAAAAGTTTATTAGAAATTCATTGTCCGAAAATAAAATATTATTCCATTATATGGCGTATCTGTTATAATATAATGGTAATGAAAATAATGAAAGGAGAATTGCCATGTACAAAAAAATTCTCGCTCTCTTGGTAACATTTCTTGCTATAGGCAGCATGCTTGTCTCTGCCATGTTTTTCGACGATAATCCACGTTATATACAAGTAGGTCATAGCGATACGACTATATCTTATATTGATATGAATTCCATTCAATCTATCCGGTATGATCCTCCATTTTATATGATTCGCGCAACTGTAATTACCTATGATTACACTCGTAACACAGCCACTGGATTCGAAAATAATTTTTTTTATAATTTCAATGCACAAACGGTGAAAGCACAACTGATCGGCGCTTATTCGTACGACACAATAGGCAACGCCACTTCACGGCAGCAATTCGACGGTCAGGATCCGAATCTTTGTGATCAATATTCAGTTAATGGGATCTCTGCGAATAAAGCTTTTTTTAATTGTTATAATATGACTTTTTACCACAATTTCAATAAAACACAAAAAAAGGAATGATCGGAATGGATACTCTATTACACTATGCCGGCATGTTTATCACCATTGCCTTTATAGCAGCCGTACTATATTCACTATTTCTCACTATACGCAAACGTAAACGCAAAAAAGAGAAAGAAAATGAAATTGAACACTATGTACACGTAAAAGTAAAAAATCTGCATCAGTATGATATTAAGCCGGAAAACGGCTATTACAAATATCCGTTGAAACCTACTGACTATACACGCCGATTTCCACAGCGGTTTACTTCTGTTGCTCTGGAACTCGCTAATGATCAGCCCTATTCTATTTGCTTAATTGGTTTTACTGAATTTGAAAACGGTGAAATGAAAGATAGACACTATTTTTATGTACAACCGCCAGAAAACACCTTTTCCGATAAGTCGCCGGTATCTTGGGATGAAGTACGAAAAGCCTACGAATTCGGTGAATATTGGGAAGCTGGAATGAAAAATTATTTCATCAATCACACCATTGTTGCTCATAATGCTTCGTATGTCATGGGCTGCATTACCCATGCTCTTAAAATATTTGGTATCGAACCACCTCGTTTTCAATATATAGATACATTGGAAATCGCAAAAAAATATTATGACTTTGAATCCAACCAGCTGGAAACGATTTGCGATGAAATGGGCATAGAAGTGGAAATGCACAACTCCCTCAGTGAGTCCACTGCCATCGGTCAATTTTTAATCTTTGCAAAAAAAGACTTTCCCGTATTTTTGCCGCATATTTATTATACAAACGGCAACGCTACAGAAGAAGAAATTCTAGCCAGTGCAATTTCTTCAGTGGAAAGGGAAGAAGCTACACCAAAGGAAATGTTTTCCCCTCATCCGGTAACCGAAGAACATCTGCAAAAATTACTGCAAAAAAAATATCTTATCCGCGGAGAAAAATCCGGTACCTATTATGCTACCAATACAGGTTTAGATTTTGCCGAAGATATTGATAAATTCGAAACAAAAAAAAAAGAGAAAGTGAGCGCTTCAACCGTCTTGAGTTTTGAATATAAAGCAAAAGGAGATCGGATAACTCGAATGTCTCATCAGGTAAATAAAAAATCATAAAAAATGAAACGCAGCAAGCAACGGCCGTTCTAGAAATATATTTTCAAATGCGGCCGTTTTTTGCTACGTTTCTAACACTCTATGTATCAAAAAATAACAGGGAAAAAGCATATATATTTGTTTTCATGCCTATTACACCAACCGCATCATTTTTAACCCGTATTGCACTCCCAGTATAAGTAAAAGCATTCCCACGTTTACTGCGGTAAACACAATAAGGTAGCGGCTTTTACGGCTAAATAAAAGTTTCGTATACACTTTAAAAGAAATAATACTTGCCATAGAAGCTATAATAGTACCCAATCCACCAATATTAACACCTAACAGCAGGGGAACCATATCATTGGTATAATGAGACAACATAATGGCAGCCGGAACATTACTCAAAATCTGGCTCAGAAGCAGTGATATAAAAAACTCATTTCCTTTCACTATATGTACTGCCCATGTCTGCATTACAGTGATCTGAGATAAACTTCCAACACCAATAAATAAAAACACAAACAAAAGCAATAATTTGTAATCTATATCAAAAAGTATTTTTTTATCTAGTAGCAGCACTGCGGGAAACACTACAAAAAAGAGACTATATGCTGATAAAATACGTAAAACCGTAAGCACACAAAGGGAAAAAAGTCCGTATAACACATATAAATGTACTTTTGGAATAATAATTTGTTCTTGAACGGGCATCTCTATTGTTCTATCAGCTGCTACATAATAGGTTGCCCCATATAAAAGAATCGCGCTAAGCAACACCGTAGGACCTGTATAAAAAAAAATTTCATCTGCACGCATCCCATAAAAACTGTAAATATATAAATTTTGTGGATTCCCAATAGGAGTAAACATACTCCCCAAATTAGCCGCTGCCGTTTGCATCACAATCGTAAAAATGTAATATCCGCGAAGCCGCACTTCCTTCAAAACAAGAACTGTCATCGGAACAAACGTAATTAAGGCTATATCATTCGTTATTATCATGGAACTAAAAAAACAAATAAAAATCAGTATACGAACTACCTGCCTAGCTGTATCTGCTTTGGAAAACACGATACGGCACCATTGAAAAAAAATACCGCTGCGCCTAAATCCTGCTATAACTGCCATCATGCAAAACAATAAAAGCAATAATGGCACATTCATTTCTTCAAGTATATTTTTCCATGAAAAAGGAACACTAATAGCAGTCAGCAATGCGAACACAAAAGCTATTGTCAAATCTATATTCTTTTTTAAATACGTAATCATGATCATATCTTTATCCCCCCCTCTCGGATGTATTCATGATATCATAAGGATATTTGAAAAATAAAGGTAAAATCGCACATAATGTATATCAAGACTACTGTACAAAAAGAAAAGCCCTTCATGTCATATTTCATTCCATGAAGGGAAGTAAACATAAGTTTTATATTGTTTTATTTATCCACTGGACCGCATCGCCCATCATATTCGTAGTCACAAAATGACAGAGCCCTGGATATGTCTGGAAACAGCTGTTTATCTCTGCACAACCGGACAATTTTTCCATATACATTTTCTGAGCTGCATTGTCTACTATTGGATCAGCTCCGCCACTAAGCGCAAGTACTGAACGACCGTTAAGTTGATCCATATGGGTGTATGGATCAAGCACATTGATTTTTTTCATTATTTCAAAAAATTCTTTAGGTTTGTCTATATGCAAAGCGGCACGAAACCGGCGTTCCGATTCATCCCACCATCCAGACCCATTGAGAGAGACCGCCGTATTGTATTCCTGACAATGCGTCATCACCCCCAACGTTGAGATTCCTCCCATAGAATGCCCCATAACAGCCAGCGGTATGCGAGGTTTCCATGTCTTAATATAGGCGACAATTTGTGATGATTCTTCTACATTTCGAAAAATTGTTTCCCAAAAAAGCGGATAAGAAGTTTCCGCGTTATAATCAATAGAACCCCGTTCCCCATGATACATAGCATCGGGAATAAGCACATCATAACAATACGCTGCTAAAATACGACCCCGTAAAGACTGTAATTCTTTCTGTGATGACCAGCCATGATAAAACACAATGACACCTTTAGAAGATTCTCCACACGTAATTTGCAGTGCTGGAATACGATCAATCATAATTTTTTTTTCTTCTATCATGTTGTTTCCTTTCGAAATGGTGCGTATATATTTCTGCTTACATCAGTAACGTTTTCTTTTTGAAAGTGGCGGCTGAAGAATCTCTGACCAAATTAAACCCGCATAAATCTGCTGTGCCGGCGGCGGCAATTGACTCCAAGGTGACTGTGAGGGTACAGGCTGCGCTATAGTTTCAGGCATTTCCATAATGTGCATAGGTTGGGCCGGCAATTCCTGCGGTACAGAAATTTTCTTATACGTTGGCACAGGAATCGATTGTTCAGCCGGCTGCTCTTGCTGTGTTTTGGTAAAAACAGGCGGCTGTTCTTTCCCCGAATCTGTCGGCTTTTTGTCTGGAGAGGGAATGTTCTCACCCGCCGGTCCTGGTTTGGGATTCCTGCGTGTTGGATACCGTCGTTTGCGGCGCAATAAATCAGGCAATGAAACTACGATAGCAAAGACAATAATCACCCATAAAAAGTCCATAAAATCACCTTCTTATTTCTGAGGTTCTATTGGCGGATCAGTTGGCGGTTGTGCCGGGGTCGTAGTTATCGTAGCTGCCGGGGGAAGTCCCGCTTTTGCTACAGCATTACGCATTTTTGTATCAGAAATGACATTACTCATATTATAGTAATCCATCACTCCCAGATTACCTTCCTTTAAAGCCTGCGCCATAGCCAGCGGCACTTCCGCTTGTGCTTCTACTACCTTAGCCTGCATTTCCTGCGTATATGCCTGCATTTCTTGTTCCTTAGCTACTGCCATCGCCCTGCGTTCTTCCGCTTTAGCTTGTGCAATTCTCTTATCGGCTTCCGCTTGGTCGGTTTGAAGTCTGGCACCAATGTTACGGCCTACGTCAACATCTGCGATATCAATGGATAAGATTTCAAATGCTGTACCTGCATCAAGACCCTTATTAAGCACTGTTTTTGAAATTTTATCAGGATTTTCCAAAACCTGTGAATGATCTGTCGCCGAACCTACACTAGTAACAATTCCTTCCCCAACTCGGGCAATAACGGTTGCCTCCCCGGCCCCGCCAACGAGACGTTCAATATTTGCTCTAACCGTTACTCTGGCACGAACTTTTAGTTCAATCCCATTTTGCGCCACCGCGGAAATAAAAGGTGTTTCAATGACTTTAGGGTTAACGCTCATTTGAACTGCTTCCAACACATCCCGCCCGGCAAGATCAATAGCACACGCTCGTTCAAACGTAAGAGACATAGTGGCCCGATGAGCAGCTATTAAAGCATCCACCACCCGATCCACATCGCCACCCGCTAAATAGTGAGCTTCCAATTGATTTACATTAACATCAAGCCCAGCCTTATTGGCTTTGATAAGAGGTAAAATAATTTTCGTCGGCACAACTCGTCGCAGCCGCATGCCAATAAGATTTACAATACCAACAGATACCCCCGCGGCCATAGCAGAGATCCATAATCCTAAAGGAACAAAATGTAAAAATAAAGACACCGCCACAATAGCTATAAAAATAATCAATAGGGGAAATGCAATAATAGTGAGTACTGACATAGAATTACCTCCTTCATATATAAATAATACACTTTTTAATTATCTTCTTGATTTCAGAAACATTAATTATTACGTTTTACTGGTTCAACAACAATACGTGTTCCCTCTACTTTAATAACGCGAACCTCAACACCGCGATTAATAAAACCACCATCAGAGACGGCATCCACACGTTCTGTACCGATGCGCACAGTACCTGACGGCCGCAAAATCGTAATCGTCTGTCCCCGTTTGTCCAGATATGCACTTTTATCTGCTTGAGACGTATATCCCTTATCCTTAGTTGACCGGGTCGTCAGTGCTAATTTAGCAATAAGCCTGCTTTTAGGCAGCCTGCGCCCTACGAAGTAAAACAAGATAGCTGCAATGATAATTCCTCCGGCAATAATATACGCTGCTGAAAGACTGGCCCCTAACATATAAAAAAGACTGCCGAAAAGCAACACAATTCCAACAATGCCAAAAATACCAACTCCAGGCGTAGCCAGTTCCATCGCAATAAGGACAAGACTGGCAATAAAGGCACCAATAACTTTTAAATCATTATCTATCGTATCATCACCAGAATACATTAACAATACACCCAGTACAATGGCGGTAATAATGCCTACCCCCATGCCGGCCATCTTGATTTCCGCAAGAACCGCCGCTAAAATAAGACCGACAAAAAGTGTCCGTACATAATCATTTTGAAGAAATCCGGCAATAGTATCTTTCCAATTACGTTCCACATATACAACATTCATATTGTCAAGGCTAAATTGATGTTGTACTCCTTCAATCGAAGAGACAGTAGCTTCAGACAGATTAAGCTGTTTCGCCTGGTCTTCTGACAACGCCAATATCTGACCGGCTTCCGCATAATCCGGATAGCCTTTAGTTTTATCAACCATAGCTTCTACCAACCGCGGATTATGACCCATATGAGATGCCGTTGCCGCAAATTCCGATTTTAAAGCGGCAATGTTTTTTTCCGTATCGGGAATAGGTTCTGCCGCGCCAATACTACTCCCCGGTGCCATAACAATATGCCGGCAGGAAATCGCAATCAAGGCCCCTGCTGACCACGCACGAGCATCTATATAAGCAATCGTCGGTATTGTCGTATTCTGCAGCATGTCACGAATTTTCAACGCACTATCCACACGCCCTCCCAACGTATTGATCTGAACTATAACAGCACGATCCCCTTGTTCTTGGGCATCCGTTAAGCCTCTGCGGACTAACGCAACTTGACCGGCATTAATCTCCCCTTCAATGGCAATCACTCGGATATCTTGGCTACCTGCTGATACAGGTTGTGCAACAATAAAACATACGGCAGCAAGCAAACATAGAACAATGACATGTAAACGAGATAATATACCCATTCCTTCACCTCCCATCATCATTACTTCTATTTGTGTTCAAGCGTTCTCGTATGGGAAATGCCGTGAAAATAACCTACTTGTTTCAGTTTTTCCAATTCTTCCTCTGAAATGGTACGAACTGCACTTTTCTCTAATTCTTTAATAGGTTTATCTTCAATGATATGAATTTTATCAACCACAGACTCATAAATATTATGAGGCTTATTTTCCTTTATCCATTCCAGCATATGATTCAGCCACTCACGACATGTCCATACATCAACACCATGATTATGTCCCCGTAAAATCTGTATTTGTTCCGATTCAGGAATTTTATTTAAAAACCAGTTCCATTTTTCGCGGGCAATAAGGTACATATAAAATTCATCAATCGGACGAACGTGTTGTTCATGTAATTCTAAGATATATCTGGACCAAAACAAACTCAGTGTCATTTTGAACCCTCCAACAAGTATCATTAAGTTAATCCTATGTATATTACATTATACTATACTTTGTCTATAGTGAAAAATCAAAAAAGTCATTTCCAGCAAAATGAATGCTAAAAATGACTTTCTTATCCTATTCTTAGCAGAAAATAGTAGTAATTAAGCATTAATTTCATCAATTGTAAGTACAAAAGCCGGTGCATATTCCTTTAAAAAAATATCCACTTCCGGCATATGTAACCCTTTCAACTTTTCCTCAATCGTATGCAATGCTTGATCAAATTCATAGTTTCCCGCATTTTTTTCCTGCATGCACTTGAGATACGCACTCAAGGTATCTGCTGCTTTTACATATATCCACACAGGATCCTGCTCTGCATTTTTTATAAGCGGTTCATATGCTGACCGCAGTTCCTTCGGCAAGGTTAAAAGCAGACGGTCTTGTGCCATTTTTTCTACTTCTCCGTAAGTACTTCGCATTTTTGAATTAAAATATTTCACTGGTGTCGGCATATCTCCGGTATAAACTTCGACCGCATCATGATACATAGCTAACACAGCTGCCTGTTTTGCATCTACCTTCATGTCATTTCCCTGATTATGCAGGAGACAAAGATGATAGGCGATCATCGCAGTCTGCAGTGCATGTTCTTGAATATTTTCATCTTGTACATTGCGCATGAGTCCCCAGCGGCGGATAAACTTCATGCGGGCTAATATAGCAAAAAAACAACTCATATAAAGACCTCGTCACTTATCGATATAAGCCTATCGCTTTACAAACATTTTGATACGTTACATTAGCTTTTGCATGGGCTTTGACAGCACCTTTTTCCAAAATTTTATCTAATTCCGGATCATGAATCAATTGTGTATACCGTTGCTGAATAGGCTCCAACACAGAAACAACCGCATCCGCAACGTCCTTTTTGAAAGTACCATATCCTTTATCAGCATACACAGCTGTAATTTGATCATGAGTTTGTTCTGTAACGGCTGCCAATATATCCATCAAATTAGAGATACCCGGTTTATTTTTTACATCATAATGAACAGAATTTTCACTGTCTGTTTGTGCACGTTTAATTTTCTTTTCTATATCCTTTGGCACATCAAGCAAATAAATAGTTGCGGCCTGGTTATCATCAGATTTACTCATTTTTTTTGTAGGTTCCTGGAGACTCATGACCCTAGTCCCATCATGACCAAGAAGAATATCCGGAACAGTAAATACATCTCCATATATACGATTGAATCGCTGTGCCAAATCACGAGTAATTTCCATGTGCTGCTTCTGATCATCACCAACGGGGACCAGATTCGTTTGATAAAGCAAAATATCAGCTGCCATCAGAGGAGGATATGTCAAAAGGCCTGCCGGAATAGAATCCCCTTGTTTAGCAGATTTATCTTTATATTGCGTCATCCGTTCCAGTTCTCCTACATAAGAACTGCAAGTCATAATCCAGCCTAACTGTACATGCTCAGGTACTTCCGACTGAACAAAAAGAGTAGATTTATCAGGATCAAGCCCGGAAGCAATATAAATGGCCGCCAGTGTACGTGTCCGTTCGTGAAGCATCTTCGGATCCTGCGGAACTGTGATAGCATGTTGATTAACTACACAATAATAACATTCATTATCCTTCTGAACTTTCGAAAAGTTGCGCAAGGCACCTAAATAATTACCTAATGTAAGATTACCACTCGGCTGAATGCCGGAAAAAATAATGGACATATCTAATTCCTCCCTGTAATATATAAACAAAAAATCCTTTCACCCCTTAAAAAAAGGGACGAAAGGAAAGATTTCCGCGGTACCACCCTGGTTGGCATACAGCCCGGCTCAAATACTTTCCAATAACGGTGAAAGCAAAACCGGTGGTGCCTACTTCAGCATTCGGACCACATCTCCCGGGTCCATTCCCACTGCCCGCTCATACCGAACTTTCACTGCCATCGGTTCGCTGCCAAGGCGTCTGCAATAGTACTCTTCCCGTTCATAGACTTCTTATTTTAACTGGTTTTACTCTATCACGATACCTTCTCTCTGTCAAGGATAACTATTGCATATGCCCGACTCCTCACTTCATTACAAACAGCATCCTATTTATTTTTTTAACAATAATGCCGAAAATATTTTTTTATTCTTGACTTGGAGTATAATCTAAGTGATATGGTATAATTAATTATTAAATCCATTCCATAGGAGATTTTTATGAAAAAATATATAAAACTAGGTATACCGTTTATACTGTTTTTTATTTGTATCATCCTTTATGTCTTAGTCCCCAATGTATGGTCGATAAGCAGGCAGGCGGCCAGAGTTACCCAATCAGTAGCTGCACAGTATCAACTCACTGACAAAGTTGATGCTTTTAATATCCGTCAAGTTATTACAGTTGACAGTACCACTTCACGAACTATCATGTGGCAATCCGATTTAGCCGAAAAAAATGCAGTCATAGAATATCGTCAAAAAAACACGGACACGATTCTAACAATGCCGGCTTCTAATGAAATTTTTAATGATGACAAAACAACGACTTACATACATGCTGCCGAACTTAGTCACCTGACCGCTGGCTCACGTTATGAATATCGTGTCGGATACGATAAAAAACGCAGTGAATGGCTTCCCCTTTCACTGGCTTCAGGAAATACTTTTAAAGTCCTTATTTTTCCTGATTCTCAATCCAGTAATTATGATGTATGGCGCGATACCGCACAAGCCGCATGGAGCGCAAATCGAGATGCTCAATTTTTTATAAATATGGGAGATCTTGTAGACAATGGCGAAGATCATACTCAGTGGAATTTATGGTTTGAAGCTGTCGAAAACATAATTTCCGCTATTCCTATCGCTCCGGTTATGGGGAATCATGAAACATATGACCAAAATTGGAAAGTTCGTATGCCGACAGTGTATCTTCATATGTTCAACGTCCCAAATGCAGTACCCGATCTCTATCAGAATCAATTTTATTCTTTTGACTATGGCAATATCCATTTCGTCGTCCTTAACACTCAAATTACGGAGATGTCACAATTTCAGCCGCATCTGCTAGAGGATGAAATCAATTGGTTTAAAACAGACATGGCCCACACAAACAAAAAATGGAAAATTGTTTTGATGCATAAAGATCCACTGCAATATGCTTTTCAAAACCGCCCGCAGCCCCGTACAGAAGGATTTTCTGCAGAAGGAAAAGAATTTATGCCGCTCTTCGATGCGTACAATATTGATGTTGTTCTTTCCGCACATCTGCACACATACCGCAACCGTGGCCATATCCGTAATTTCCAGCGCGATAATACAGGACCACTGTATATTCTTACGGGTGTAGCAGGAAATGTTCGCTATCCTGAACTGTGGAAGCAGCACTCCTTGGATGAAGTAATCGCCCCTCAACCGGAAACGGATAATTATCTAACAATGGAAGCAGGCGAACATACACTGACATTTTCCTCTTATCTTCCAAACGGCCAAAAAATAGATGCGATATCAATCAATAAATAAAAGCAAGGCGAAATATAATAATACATTATCGCAGTGTTCTACCCCGGCTGTATAAAAAGCCCCTATTTCAATCTTTAAAACATATTGGAATAGGGTACTTTCTATGATATAATAAAAATTGTTCCATTGTTCTTTTAAAACAATTGGATATGAAAAGACAAGGAGGAATTTACCATGCCAGTTATTACGAAGGATACGGGTATTATTGAAGCTGTTCAGAAATATCCACAAATCATCGAAATTTTTCAGGCTTATGGTCTCGGTTGTATCGGCTGCATGGCCGCTCATTTTGAAACCATCGGTCAAGGCGCAGGCGCTCACGGTATTGATGTAGATGCTTTAATTGCCGACCTTAATGAATGTATTTCACAGCCTAAATAGGCAATTTACTTAAACACGAATTTCAAAAAACTACTTTTACACAGGGTGTAAAAGTAGTTTTTTTTATGGATCAATATTTCTGGACTTTTATGTAATCCTTGCCAAGAATAACTGCAGTATCTCCTGATACTACTTTACTACGGAAGCACAACGCGCACAAAGAGTCGGGTGTTTTTGATCTGTCCCTACGGTATCACGGTGTATCCAGCAACGTTCACATTTTTCATGGGTAGATGGAGTTACAATGACACGGATATCTGTATGATCTTCACCGGCAGCAGCTTGTTCAGGTGCCAAATCAGTTCCTTCCACTAATTTCACTTCACTGACGATGAGAAGAATAGCCAGCTTATCGCTCCATTGACTAAGGAAAGCATAATCTTCCCCATCTGCATAAATCGTAACCGCTGCATCCAGAGAATGCCCAATAGTATGATCCTTACGGGCTCCTTCAAGAATACGAGTCATATCGCTGCGCAAAGACAACAATTTATTCCAACGCAATTCCAAATCAGCATCCAGATACTCTTTATGTGCTTTCGGCCAATCTGTCAGCAGTACACTTTCTTCCTTACCCGCTATTTTTGGCATATACATCCAAACTTCTTCCGCGGTAAAGGACAACACAGGAGAAACAATTTTAACTAGTGTATCAAGTATCCGATACATTACTGTCTGCGCACTTCGCCGAATAAGCGCATCGTCTTTTTCTGCATACAAGCGATCTTTGATAATATCAAGATAAATGGAACTTAAATCCACAGTACAAAAATTATGTATCGCATGATACATCACATGAAATTGATAATTTTCATATGCTTCCGTCACCGTTTCATATACTTGTTCCATCCGAAGCAATGCCCATTTATCCAACTCTGTCATATTTTCATAATCAACAGAATGAACTGTCGGATCAAAATCAGCCAAATTCCCCAAAAGGAATCGGAATGTATTACGGATTTTACGATATACTTCACTGAGTTGTTTCAAAATTTTCGGGGACAACCGAATATCGCCCTGATAATCTGCTGATGACACCCAAAGCCGCATAACATCTGCACCAAATTGATCAATTATTTCCTGTGGCGCAACCGTATTTCCCACAGATTTACTCATTTTTTTACCTTCACCATCAACAGTAAAACCATGAGTCAAAACAGCTTTATACGGAGCATATCCATTAATAGCAACAGATGTCAGCAGTGAGGAATTAAACCAGCCCCGATGCTGATCCGAGCCTTCAAGATACATTTCACAGGGATAATCAAGTTTAGGATCCGTGCAGAGTACCCCTTGATGCGTACATCCGCTGTCAAACCACACATCCATAATATCGGTTTCTTTTTTAAATTCTGTACCGCCACACTCTGGACAAGTAAACCCATCCGGTAATAATTCTTTTTCGTTATGACGCCACCATGCATCGGAACCTTCTACAGCAAACAATTTTTGCAAATGCTTGATCGTATCATCATTAATAATTGGTTTGCCACATTGCTGGCAGTAAAAAATAGGAATCGGCACGCCCCATACACGCTGCCGGGAAATGCACCAGTCACCGCGGTCGCGAATCATATTATAAATCCGGTCATGTCCCCATGATGGTATCCATTTTACGTGGTCGATTGCTTCCAATGCTTTCTGCCGATACCCATCTACAGAAGAAAACCATTGTTCAGTTGCTCTGTATATAATCGGATTTTTACAGCGCCAGCAATGTGCATATTGATGACGCAGCGAGCCCTTAGCGAATAATACACCCAATTCCGCTAACCGTTTAATAATCGGCACATTCATATCAAAAGCAAATTTCCCCTGATACTCCGGAACTTTGTCCGTATAACAGCCATCGGGTCCTACTGTACCAAGCGGTTTCAATCCCCACGCAGAATATTTCATGCAAACATTAAAATCATCAACCCCATGATCGGGAGCCGTATGTACGAGACCTGTCCCCGCTTCCAATGTAACATGTTCTCCTAAGACAATGGGAACCTTGCGTGCTTCATAAAGAGGATGCTGGAATACAAGGCCTTCCAACCGTTTCCCTTCTATGACATCCGGCAGCACTTCATATTTCTCAATTTTTCCTGCCTTCATTGTTTCATCTACAAGATCTTTAGCCATAAGGTAATATTCTTCACCAGCCTTGACCCAGACATATTCAAAATTTTCATTAGCACAAATCGCTACATTAGCAGGAATTGTCCAAGGGGTTGTCGTCCAAATAACAGCGTACACTTTATCGGGATCAGCATTTTTCGGCATATGACAAGTAAGATCTACTGCAGGAAATTTTACATAAAGAGAAAAGGACTTGATTTCCTTATATTCTATTTCCGCTTCAGCCAGAGCTGTTTCGCAATGAGGACACCAATATACGGTTTTTAACCCCTTATATATATATCCTTTTTTAGCCATTTCACCAAACACGCCGATTTGTTCTACTTCAACATGAGGCATCAAGGTAAGATAGGGATGTTCCCAATCTCCTAAAACACCGAAACGGATAAAATCTTTACGTTGTTCATTAACACATTTCAGAGCATATTCCTTGCAGCGCGCACGCAGATCGAGCGGTGCCATTTCATGCCGATTCAACCCTGTATTTTTAATAACTGCATGTTCAATAGGCAGTCCATGCGTATCCCAGCCAGGAACGTATTTTGTGTAATACCCGTTCTGGGTCTTATATTTCATAATTATATCCTTGAGTACTTTATTCAAGGCATGACCAATATGCAGCTGACCGTTAGCGTACGGAGGTCCATCATGAAGAATAAACTTAGGCGCTCCTTCTCTCTTTTGCAAACGTTTTTCATAAATAGCATGTTCCTGCCAAAATTTAAGAAAATCCGGTTCCCTTTTCGGCAAATTGCCACGCATGGGGAATTCTGTTTCAGGCAAATGCAAAGTCTTACCGTAATCCATATTGTTGCCTCCTCTAAATAAATAAAACAAAATAACGCCTTCATCCCCAAAGGGACGAAGACGTTAATCACCGCGGTACCACCCTATTGACCGCATAACGGCCACTCTCAATGCCTATAACGACGCAACCCGGCGGCTGGCTCACAACCACAGCTCTAAAGTGATCTGCTTATACCGCTGCCTCTCCGGGCTCTCACTATCCCCGATTCGCTGAAAAGGAGTGCTGGTATAAGCCGTCTTTTTCATTGCTTTTCCATATAAAATATGTATTTGTACATAGAGGTATTTTATATTTAAAAAAGCCCTTTGTCAATACCTATCGATAAACATTCTGTTTTATATTTATTGCAAAATTGCGCTGTTATCAGTAAAATATAAGTATCAAAAGGAGGCTTTATCATGACAGTCATTGATACATTTGCAGATTTAGTCAAACATTCTAATAATATCGTTTTTTTCGGTGGAGCCGGTGTTTCCACCGAAAGCGGCATTCCTGACTTTCGAAGCGTCGACGGATTATATAATCAAACGTATAAATACCGCCCCGAAACAATTTTAAGCCATTCGTTTTATATGGATAATCCTGAAGAATTCTTTCGCTTTTATCATGATAAAATGCTTTGCCTTGATGCAAAGCCTAACATGGCTCATATAAAATTAGCGGAACTAGAAAAAGCTGGCAAACTAAAGGCCATCATTACACAAAACATTGATGGTCTGCATCAACAAGCCGGCAGTACAAACGTATTGGAATTACATGGTAGTGTCCATCGCAATTATTGTCTGCACTGCCATAAATTTTTTAATGCTCACTATATGGCTTCTGCTGCCGGTATCCCCAAATGCGATGCCTGCGGCGGACCTATTAAGCCAGATGTCGTACTGTATGAAGAGGGGCTTGATGATGCCGTTATTGAAAAATCATTGTATTATATCAGTCATGCCGACATGTTGATAATTGGCGGTACCTCCTTAGTTGTTTATCCAGCTGCCGGCCTTGTAAGTTATTACAGCGGCCGTAAACTCGTACTAATCAACAAATCTTCGACCAGTATGGACGATCGAGCCGATTTAGTTATCCATGCCCCTATTGGTGAAGTATTCCAACACATTACAGTATGAAAGCATAGACTACCTTAAAAATAAAGTCCTGTACAGAAAAATTCAGTCTGTACAGGACTTTATTTTTAAAAAAACACAAGCGTTACCCCTGCGCCGCCGCCTTCTGCATCATCCAGTTTATACGATGAAATAAACGGCTGATGATCAAGAAAATCATGAATCTGCCGTCTCAAGGCACCGCTTCCTTTACCATGAATAATCCGGACAGGACTAAACCCTGCCGCCAGTGCTTGATCAAGAAATTTTTCAACCTCCGGTATCGCTTCGCTCCCTGTTTTTCCAATAACATTGATTTCCGCTGCCACCGTATCGATACGGATCGGACGATAAGAAGATACGGCCGCCGCTTTTTTTTCTTCCCGTTGTTCTCGTTTTATTTCATCATAATACGGAGCACTGATATCTTTACTTTCTACACGAACAGTTATTCCTTTCACGGAAACAGTAAGTTTTTTCCCTTTTATTGACATTACCGTTCCCAATCCATCAAGCGAATTAATAAATACACGTTGTCCAACCTGCAGTGTTTTCACATCAATAGGATTACGCTTCGTTTTTTCCTTGTCAGGAAGAGAAATTTGCTGAATAGATCGTCGTGCCTGTTCGATAGCCTTTGCTTTTTCCCGATCTGTAGTTTCGCGAAACTGCTGTTTCAATTCACGGATAATAGACTCCGCCTCAATGCGGAGTTTACGTTTTAATTCCATCGCATCACGTCGGCTGGAATCGACAATATCTTGTCGTTTTGAAGATACTTTATCTTTTTCTCTGCGTAAATCATCCTCTAATTTTCTTACACGCTGCAGCCGCTGCTCCAGTTCCGCCTGTTTTTCATCCATCTGCTTGGATTGTGTATTCAGCTTCGTTAAAATAGCTTCCATATCAACATCCTGAGCCTGGCTGCGCAGTTCCCTTGCTTTATTTAAAATTTCCACAGGCATGCCTAGTTTTTCACTAATGCTAAAAGCATGACTACTTCCTGCCGATCCTATGCGAAGTTTATATGTAGGCTGCAATGTCTGCACATCAAACTCAACATGCCCATTTTCAATTCCCTCTGTATTGTACGCAAAATTCTTTAAATCATTGTAATGTGTCGTCACCATAACACAAGCACCTTTATCATATAAAGACTGAAGCACGGCAATAGCAATCGCACTTCCTTCTGCCGGATCAGTGCCGGAACCCAGTTCATCGGCAAGAATCAGGTCTTCCGTGCTGCAATGTTTTAAAATATAAATAAGCTGTTTCATGTGACTGGAAAAGGTACTCAGATTTTGAGAAATATCCTGCTCATCCCCAATGTCAACAAAAACATCACGAAAGATGGGTAATTCCGAATTTTCTCCTACCGGTAAAAACAATCCGGCTTGGTACATGAGAACTAAAAGTCCTAAGGTCTTCATCGCTACGGTTTTACCACCGGTATTGGAACCCGTAATCAGCAAAATTCTATATTCACCGCCAATAATAAGGGTATTAGGGACAACTACATCCGGCGCAATCAGCGGATGCCGGGCATGGAGAAGACGCACTTGCTTTTTTTTTGAAACCGCAGGACGACAAGCTTTCATCTGAATAGCTAACTGTGCTTTAGCAAAAATAAACTCCAATTGCCCTACACACATCGTGCTATTCATGAGATCTTCATATTGATCTGCCGCAATGGTCGTAAGTCGTTTAAAAATACGTTCTATTTCCTTAGTTTCCCCCATACGTGCTTGCTGCAAATCGTTATTGGCATTCACGATAGCCAGCGGTTCAATATATAGTGTCGAACCGCTGGCCGACATATCGTGAACAATCCCGGGGAATACATGCCTGTATTCTTGCTTAATAGGCACAACATATCGATTGTTCCGTACTGTAATCAGAATATCTTGAAAGTACTTTTGATATTCCTTATTTTGCAGTACGCTTTGCATATACCGTTTTGTCTGCCGTTCCAGTTCAACAATACGATTTCTCAGATGAAGGAGTTCCGGCGAAGCATTGTCCCGAATTTGATGATTTTCATCAAAAACAGCCGCTATTTTATGTTCCAATACTGAAAAATCCATAATAGACTGTGTTTTTTTTACCAATTGCGGATAGTCTTTTTCTTTTCCCGCAAAAAAAATTTTAACATGTTCATAACACCGTATATTATTCCAAATATCAATACACTCTTGAGAATCTAACGTGATTTCACGGCATGCTTTTTCAAGAGTCGGCCGTATATCAACAATGCCGCCAAAGGGCGATGATGCTTCCCGTTGCAAACAAGTTACCGCTTCCTCTGTATCCCTGAGGCTTTCTTCAATCACAGCGGCATCACCGGAAGGTGTTAAATGCCTTGCCGCTTCTTTAGACAACCGGGATGGAGCTAATTTCACCAGCATGGATTGAATTTGATAAAACCCCAAAATCCGCATACTTCTTTTATTCATAACCTGGTACTCCTATACTTATATAATTCCGTGAAAAAAATGCCCTCGTGTAACACTGCTGTCTTCTTTATTTAACAACATGTGTTCTGTATCATCTATAAGACATCGATATCGCTGCGTCTGTGCCGCAATCCATGCAGAAGAGCGTCCCCTGCCTTCGATCCGAAACCGGGAAATACCACATTGCATTAATTGAGAGTAGTACGGGGCCATGTCCAGATCTCGATTATTTAAAAGATGATTGCGGCAATATGAATCAGTGACAATAGGAAACTGCTCTCCTATACGATCTTTAAGATAATATTTTTTATGACTGCACATAGCAGCACATCGTCTTTTTACTCCTGAACCGTTAAAAGCCGCCAGGGAACAAAATTCAGTCACCATCATTTCCAACCGCCCTTCTACTAAAATCTCAATAGGTAACGACAGACATACAGAAATAATTTTCTTTATCTGTCTGAGCATAAGTTCTGTTGAAAGTGTTAAACTGCTACATCCATAAAGACGCAAAAGATCTGCTGCATGGGCATTGAAGGTATTTAAAGACCAATCTCCCGCAATAGGGACCGTCCACAATTCTTCCTTAGCCATTGCAAGAATACCCAGTGCCCCGGCATAAATACCATCTGCACCACAAGAAACTGCTATCTGCAATTCTTTTCTAACATACACTTCATCCCGCTGCCGTAATATCCGCGGAGAGGCTGCCCAAATAGACGCACCGGTATTATGAACCATATCAACCGCTTGTTTCCACTGAGAAAATCCAAAAGCTGTATGAGTATATGACTCGCCTCCGTACACAATGCGGTCAGCCCCATTGTGCAATGCTGCCGTAATACCTTCTAACGAATCACAACGCACAACGAGCTCTTTTTGTTTTACTTTCCGGTACTTGGTAGTACCATCAGGACGTATTGCTGTCTTTCCCGCTGCTGGTCGATGATACTCTGTCAAAATTTTCTGTTCCACAACCGCGGCAGCTTCCCGGCGCAAGGTATTGAGAATACTTGCCGGTATCATATACGATTGATTCCAAACCGTAACCCCGGCAACAGAAAAAAAGGTTCCGCCCAAGCGATTCAACTGCGTATAAATCCACTCTCGGTCAGCTGGATGTTTTACCGCCTTTTGAACAACATATGCAGATACTTCTTCTGCCACATGTCCCGCTTCATCCCATGCAGTAAGACGTAATTGATTCCCTTCCGTTACATCTACGTGAAAATAAAGGGGAATTTTACGATTCATCTCCACCGTTTTTGTTTTTCTATCTTCTTTCCGGGCTAGTCGATATATTTCGCCTGAAAATCCTTCTTTACAACGTAATTTCACTGTATATGAAGTACTCGGATATTCCTTATCAGCAATAATCGCTGATATTTCATCAAAACATTCCCGTCCGTCTGCTGCTGTAATTTTAATGAAATCTCCCATATGCAAAGGCTCAGTCAATTTAGCTTCAGCAATACCTTCCTGGCATTTCAGGATTTTTCCCATGTGACGCCCTGTGTTGCCTGCGCTTTTTTCAGTAATAGTATTCCTTTCCACTGTATCCGTTAAAAAATCATGCTGATACATTCGATTAAAACTCTCCGCTAAAATATGCTCGGCTTTTTCCAATATATGCTGCCGCTCCTGCGAGGAGTCATGGATACAAGTATCCATGACCATACGATAGGCACCCACAACAGAACGCACATATCCATTCCCTTTCATGCGTCCTTCAATCTTAAAAGAAGAAACGCCTGCATCTATGAGTTCCTGAATAACAGAAACACTGCTCAAATCTTTAAGGCTCAATACGTACGTTTCCGGTTCCGTTACCGGTACACCGCCCTCCTCAACCAATTGATATGGGAGACGACAGGGTTGTGCACAGGCTCCGCGATTACCACTTCGTCCACCGATAAAGCTGCTCATTAAACATTGCCCCGAATACGACATGCAGGATGCTCCGTGTATAAATACCTCAATAGCAGCTTTTGCACGATGACATATGTATCGTATTTCTTGTATAGATAGCTCACGCGCTAAAACAACCTGTGTAAATCCAAGACTTTCCAAAAATCGTACTCCATTCAAATCCGCAACAGTAAGCTGCGTACTCCCATGCAACGGCAAATTGGGGACTACCTTTTGAACCCATGCGGCAATGGCTAAATCCTGTACAATGATGCCATCCACATGGAGCGCGTCTAATTTTTTTAAATAGACTGCAACTTCTTTTAGCTCTGTATCAGCAATAAGAATATTAACTGTAATATATACTTTAACAGCAAAAAGATGCGCCGTCCGCACCGCTCTATCTAATTCTTCCTCATCAAGATTATGTGCAAATTTTCGGGCATTAAATGACTTTCCACCCAAATATACCGCATCTGCTCCGGCATCAATGGCAGTCAGTACTGTATCCAATGATCCTGCCGGTGCTAATAATTCTGTCATAATTCCTCCTGCATGCTATGTCCATTAATTATTATTTTTCCTGCTGCTTTTACATTTTCTACTAAACCCTTATTCCCCGTTTAATATTTTTAAAACATGCAGCTATTTTAAATTATGATTACTTTTTCTCAGTTTTTCACACATGCTGTTCCTGCGCTTATCTCAATTGCCGATAAATAGAAGCTATAACATCCGCTGTAACATTATATGCGGTTGCCCGGACAGCTCGTGTCGGCATCGTCAGCTTTGTATAAAAATCAATATCTTCTTCTGTTAATTGAATCGTATCAGGCATGAGCTTGTTCATTATGTTTGTAAACTCATCCAATCCGTCAAGATGAAGAATGTCCCATATTCGTTCCACTTTATCAGGCATTGTTTCTGTCATGAGAGACATGTATGAAGGAAACAGCATGCCATTCGCCCGTCCATGAGTAAATCCTTTATAATATGTCAGCTGATATCCCATTCCATGAATGAGAGTCGTACCGCTCTGAGCAATGACAATACCTGCTAATGTTGAAGCATACATCAGATCTTCACGAGCAGCGTAAGATACGTCACTTCCTAATTCCGTCAAATGCGGTCCCATAAAATGCATAGCCTCTTCCGCCCATACATCACTGACAGGGGTCGAATTATTGGACATATACCCTTCAACGGCATGTGATAATGCATCAATTGCCGTATCAATAGTGACGACAGGGGATATCCCCATCGTAAATGTAGGATCGACAAAAGCCATAGATGGAAAAAGCAGCGGGTCCGTGACAGATTGCTTCGTCCCGGCATGGGGATTCGTCAATATAGCCGCCTTGGTTACTTCGCTGCCGGTGCCCGATGTCGTAGGTACCGCAACAATAGGCAGCGGTTTTTTATATGGTCCGCCGAACAACTGTACGTCATCAATCTCATTCGTACATAGTAAAGCGATAACCTTCCCTGCATCCATGGGAGAACCGCCGCCGACAGCAATAACAAAATCAACCTGTTCGGTCTTAGCAAAAGCAGCCGCCCGGCGTACCGTAAGAATAGAAGGGTTGTTTTCGACTTCATCAAAAATAACCCAAGAAATCCCTAACTGTTGCAGCTTATCAAGTACAGCCCGCTGTGAACCGTTAATTTTAGCTGAATGGTATCCCGTAACAAGTAATGCTTTTTTACCCAGCTGCGCCAAACAATCTCCTGATTGTGCAATACAATTTTTCCCAAAAAACAATTTAGTTGGCATTTCGTATGTAAACATGACATTATCTCTCCATTTGCTTTTTTGCATTTTCATAATATCCTAGCACGTCTTCTTTTACCTCAGCGATTTCCTCGGGTGTCACTTTTCTGACAATATGTGCAGGATTACCATAAACCATAGAATTAGGCGGTATTTTTTTATTTTGTGTAATAAGTGTTCCTGCACCAATGATACAGTTTTCTCCAATTTCAGAATATCCAAGGAGCATAGCTCCCATACCAATTAAACAACCATTGCCGATTTTAGATCCATGAATAATCGCATTGTGTCCAATAAGGACATAATCTCCGATTTCCATCGACTGATCTGCCTGCGGATGAACCGTCGTATTATCTTGGATATTCGTGTAACGGCCGACAGTAATCGTATTATCATCCCCGCGAAGAACAGTATTGTACCAAATACTGACTCCCTTTGCAAGTTTTACATCCCCAATTACGGCTGCCGTATCAGCAATAAAAGTGTCTGCATCTATTTTGGGTTCTTTATCTTCTAATGTAATAATATGAGACATTAGCATTCCTCCAATAAAATACTCTAATCTTTCATCCGTATTATTATATATCAAATAAAGATATGTGACCAGTGAAGTTGAATATTCAGTATTTTGAAGTTAACATATATCGTAAAAAAACGGGAAGCAATATCTGCACAGTTTTATAAAAACACTATTTTCAATCAGTTTTCTAACGAATTCTCCTATCATCCTCTGCTTTTTATTCCATCGTTGAGAATCATCAAAAATTCTGCCAATTTTTCCGATTCAATTTGTGTCACTTTTACATTTTCCGGTGCTGTATCACATAATTGATCAGGTGATCTCACAGCGTTATAATGCTATCTGCTGATTTTCCTCCTTAAGTGTTTCACCATCAAGTTACATCATTAATAAATCATCATTTTCTTTTTATTTATCTTAAACTCCGCGCATTGAAAACAACATACAAAATCTGAAAATTACATATCTATTTGACCAAAACAGGACGCATTTATATATTTTCATATTTTTATGGTATAATATTAATCAGCAACTATTATACTTGTATGTACTTCTTAATATATGAGGCTCCATTATGATTACATTAAATGATTTAATTTTAGACGAAAAAGAGAGATTAAAAGAAAAATACCGATAAAAAGAGGAGTATATTAACTACATTATTGGTAAAAATGATGAAAAATGAAAAAAAACAAACATTAATTCTTAATGATTTCGATATTGTAAAAAAACAGCTTATGTAAAACACTTATTTTTACATAAGCTATTTTTACATCATTCCAATATCATACTTTTACAATTATATTCTTAAATAATAGAATCGGGTGATTAAAATGACTGAAAAAGACATATATGCTATTTGCTCACAAGCCTTATCCAATAGCAACTTAGAAAACGATTGTAAAACAATTGCTAAATCGATTCAAAACAAAGATTATAATAACGTTGCCCAACTTTTAAGAGTAATAATTGCAACTTCAGTAACCACTTGCATTTGTGATGTGTTTGAAATTCAAAGAAAAAAGAAAAAATAATCTCACTTGAAACTTTGCGCGTATCAAAAAATGATAAGCATATAATTATAACATGTAACGAAATTATTTGATCTACATATATGGTTATCATACATAAAAAGACACCCACATTATATGGGCGCCTTTACCTGACAATGAATGGGGTAAGGATTTGCACCTTACAGGATGAATGGCCGATCAGATCATTACTGTATCTGTCGGGTTCATCAAGGCATTATATACTTAGAACGTTATAACTACTGATAAAGTAATATGATGCCCCTGCGTCTATCTTTTCCGCCACCCATTATAATTTTGAGGAAATCAAAAATTATAATGTATCTGTTTTTTTATCAATTTTCTTACAATATCGATCATAGTATTCCTGATCTATACTAAATGATGACATAGGTACCGGATTATAATTTTCATCATAAAGTTCATCAATTTTATTCGGATCTACAAAACCATTATAATGTGTATTATCCACATCATGATTCACTTCAAAATATCCTGAACGATGATACGTACATGGTTTTAGCTTTGTTTTATCTATCATAAAAAAGCCTCCCGCATATTAAAAATATCATTGCATAAATAACAAAAAAACACTCCGCCTGAGTGTTTTAACTATGAGGATACTCATCTTATTTGTATTGCAGAAAGTTTTTCCATCCCCACCTTCCAAAAGGTCTTGCCGTTTCATTACATATTATAACACTCCAAAAGGCTTTTCTATTTCATATATCTTACAATCGACAAATGTTTATAATTAGCTCAGTTCTAATTGTTACCTTTTACCTTTATAGTATATCACAAACACAAAGCAAAAGCTATAGAGGAATATAAAACTGTCCTTGTATAAAATCACAATATATAAAAACAAACCGCATAAATAAAATATTTACGCGGCCTGCCTTTATATATTGTGATAATAAAATTAACGTTTGCTGAACTGTGAAGCTTTTCTAGCTTTCTTCAAACCATATTTGCGACGTTCTTTTTCACGCGGATCACGAGTCAAAAGACCAGCCTTTTTTAATGACTGACGAAAATCCTGATCTACTTCGAGAAGTGCCCGACTGATGCCATGCCGAATAGCACCGGCTTGACCTGACGGTCCACCACCTTTTACGTCAGCAACGACATCATACTGTTCGGTAACACCTGTCAATACGAGCGGCTGTTTAATAACTAATTCCAGCGTTTTACGACCGAAATATTCATTTAATTCTTTTTTGTTTACTACGATTTTGCCTTGACCCGGAACCAGACGAACTCTGGCAACCGATGTCTTTCTACGGCCAGTGCCGTAGTACTGTGCTACTGCCATGAAATCTTCCTCCCGGTTTTAACGAATATCTAAATTTAAAACTTCAGGTTTCTGTGCCTGATGTGGATGTTCCGGACCTGCATACACGTTCAATTTCCGATACATCTGTTCACCCAATTTAGTATGGGGAATCATTCCCTTAATTGCCATTTCAACAACACGTTCCGGATGTGTTTCTAGCATATGACCTGCTTGTGTGTAGGTTGCACCACCGGGATAACCGGAATGGCGGAAATAAATCTTTTTTATTAATTTCTTGCCTGTTAACTTAACCTTTTCTGCATTGATAACGATGACATAATCACCCGTGTCCATATGCGGTGTAAATGTAGGTTTATGTTTTCCCCGAAGAACTTTTGCAACTTCGGCAGCAAGACGTCCTAAAGTCTGACCTTCAGCGTCAACAACAAACCATTTCCGTTCGATGTTGCTCGGGTTGGCCATAAATGTAGTTTTCATGCTGTATAATTCCTCCCTGATACGACTAACTAACCAAAGCTTTGCAGCTTTTCATCCGGGGCTAGTGGATTCCAAGTCAAAAGCTTACTCATATATTCTATAGATTAAACTCTTCTTTGTCAAGGATTTTTTACATAACTTCATTATTCATATATACCGTCTTTATTTTTTACAAAAAATAAATTGACAAATATTTTTCTCCATGTTAGACTTAGGCAAAACTTGAAAGTTGCAATGAAGAGAAGAGTACATAAAGAAGATTGTTGCAGAGAGCTCTCGTTTGGTGAAAGAGAGTACATGACACCTTATGGAAAATGGACTCCGAGCAGATATGTCGAATAATTAGACAATCCGGGCGTGCCCGTTACAGCACTAGAGTATTAAAGGCTTTTTATAAGTCTGCGTACTTGAAGAGGTTTAATTCGTGAGGATTAAACAAAATTGGGTGGTATCACGGTGCTTCCGTCCCTTGTTAGGGGGATGGAAGCTTTTTTTATTGCAAACTTCCGTACGTTACAACCTTCAAGTTAAAAATTATCTATTCAGGAGGTATATATTATGAGTAAAAATTATCATTTCGAAACATTACAGCAACATGCCGGTCAAATTGCCGATCCAGCAACAGGTTCCCGGGCTGTCCCTATTTATCAGACAACATCGTATGTATTTAAAGATACACAGGAGGGAGAAGATTTATTTGCGCTGCGCAAACCAGGGTATATCTACAGCCGTCTTACCAATCCCACACAATCTGTTTTAGAAGAACGGATCGCTGCATTGGAAAACGGTACGGCTGGCTTAGCAACTGCCAGCGGCATGGCCGCTATCGCATATTCTATATTAAATCTGGCAGGCGCCAATGATGAAATTATATCCGCTTCCACTTTGTATGGCGGCACATTTGAATTATTTAGTGAAACATTGCAGAATTTAGGAATTACCACTCGTTTCGTCAATGCAGATAACCCCGAAGAAATCACAGCGGCTATTAATACCAAAACAAAGGCTGTCTATCTTGAAAGTTTAGGTAATCCCGCAATTAATATTCCTGATTTTGAAGCTATTGCAAAAATCGCTCATGATAACGGACTTCCGGTAATTGTGGATAATACGTTTGCTACTCCTTTTTTATTCCGGCCGCTTGACCATGGAGCAGATATTGTTGTCCATTCAGCAACAAAATTCATCGGCGGCCATGGCACTAGCCTAGGTGGTCTTATCATAGAAAACGGAAAATTCAATTGGAAAGAATCCGGCCGTTTTCCGAAAATCACTTCTCCCGATCCCGCTTATAACGGTGTTAACTTTGCTAAAGATATTCCCACAGCCAGTTTTGTTACTCGCATTCGCGCTAAAACATTACGCGATCTGGGCGCTTGTATCAGTCCTTTTAATGCCTGGCTGCTGCTGCAAGGCATTGAATCTTTATCCCTGCGTGTAGAACGTCATGTAAAGAACGCCGAAAAAATCGCTGAATTTTTAGAAAACCATGAAGATGTTGCTAAAGTAAATTATCCCACCTTACCGTCTTCTCCTTACTATAAACTAGCGCAGAAATATTTCCCCAACGGAGCGGGCTCCATCTTTTCCTTCGAACTTAATGGCGGATATAAAGCAGCTCGTGCGTTTATTGACGGTGCAGAAATTTTTTCTGACCTGGCAAATGTAGGGGATTCAAAATCACTGCTAGTTCATCCTGCATCCACCACCCACCAGCAACTGAATGAAGATGCATTGCATGCCTGCGGCATCACTCCCGGTACTATTCGTATTTCTATCGGGCTGGAAAATGTAGACGATCTTATCGAAGATATCCAACAGGCTCTGGCAAAAACCAAATAATATATTATTTCAATAAGGAGTGCTGGACATATGCCAATTCAAATTTCCGATCACGTATCGGCAAAAGAAATCTTACAAAAAGAAGGTATCTTTACTATTGAACAAGGAAGAGCCCTCCATCAAGATATTCGTCCGTTAAAAATTCTTATCCTTAATTTAATGCCTCTCAAAAAACCAACGGAATTGCAGTTATTACGGCTTTTAGGAGATTCACCTTTACAAATAGAAGTGGATTTCTGCCACACAGCTACTCATCAGAGCACACATACAGATCCCACGTATCTCGAAGAATGTTATTACACATTTTCTGATATTCAAAACAGATATTATGATGGCCTGCTGATTACCGGTGCTCCTGTAGAGTTATCTGACTTTGAAGATGTAGATTACTGGCAGGAAATCATTACCTATCTTGAATGGTCTAAAACCCATGTATTTTCTGTCATTCATTTTTGCTGGGGAGCTCAAGCAGCTCTCTATCACTATTATGGCATTCATAAACATACACTTTCAAAAAAATTATTCGGTATTTATGAGTATCAGCTGACGGTCAAACATCATCCGCTGCTGCGAGGCTTTGATGATCGTTATTTTATCCCTCAATCGAGGCACACGGCAATCGACGAAATGTATGCACGCACTATACCGGAATTGCAAATTTTATCCTGCTCTAAAGAAACGGGCATCAATATTTTAAGTACAAAAAACATTCGCAGAATATTTATCCTCGGACATTTCGAATATGATCGACGCACTTTGGAAACAGAATATATTCGTGACAAGAACAAAGGACTTCCTATTGATATTCCAACCAACTATTATCCTAATAATGACGACACGCAGACGCCCTCCTTTATTTGGTGCAGCTATGCTCATCTATTCTATCACAATTGGCTTAATACCGTATATCAAGAAACACCGTATAATCTTTTGGAATTAGAAAATGGATTTGAAGACTGTGCCCATTGACCCTGAAGTATAAATCACATGCTAGTATCTGTCAAAACTTCGTATTTTTTATTCATTTAAACTTTTTATCCTATGCTGTAAAGTAAAACCTATTTCTGTTCAAACGTTACTCACAAATAAAAAATTACAGCCGCCGACTGCACTGCATACGCAGATCAACCGACGGCTGTAATATATATAATTCCATCCTATGTTCATCTATATCTTATTTTGTACCGAATATCCGATCACCGGCATCACCTAAGCCTGGTACAATATATCCATTTTCGTTCAATTTATCATCCAAAGCAGCTACAAAAATACGAACATCAGGATGCTGCTTATTGATTTCCTGTACGCCCTGCGGCGCCGCGACCAAACACATCAGCTTAATATTTTTGATGCCACGGTTCTTGAGCATGGTAATAGCCGCTGCGGCACTGCCTCCCGTCGCCAGCATGGGATCTACAATAATAAAATCTCGATCCTGTACATCCGGCAATTTGCAATAATATTCTACAGGCTTCAATGTCTTAGGATCCCTGTATAAGCCAATATGCCCTACTTTAGCAGTCGGAATCAAATTGAGCAGTCCCTGAACCATACCAAGTCCCGCACGAAGGACCGGAACAATTCCTAGTTGTTTGCCGCTCAACTGTTTCCCTGTCATTTTTGTAATCGGTGTTTCAATTTCCACATCTTCCAGTGGAAGGTCCCGGGTTATTTCATATCCCATAAGCATCGTAATTTCTACTAATAAATCTCGAAAATCCTTCGATCCCGTTTCTTTCATTCTCATTAACGTAACCTTATGTTGAATCAGTGGGTGATCCATCACTTGTACATGCATGTTGCACAAGCCTCCTTCTTGTTTATATAACATAATTATTTATCCATTTCATTAATCATGCCGACACGAACTGCGTGACGACCACCATCAAACGGAGTATCCAGCCAAATTTTTACAATTTCTCTAGCCAAGCCCGGTCCAATGACACGTTCACCCATAGTCAGAATATTGGCATCATTGTGGCGGCGAGAATATTCTGCAGAAAAACAATCATGACATAAAGCAGCTCGTATACCGTGTACTTTATTAGCGGCAATACCAACGCCTATTCCGGTACCGCAAATCAAAATTCCACGATCAAAAGTACCATCCGCAACTGCTTCAGCAACTTTTTTTGCAATAACCGGATAATCACAACGTTCTGGAGTCATTGTCCCGTAATCGGTAAACTCAATACCCTGTTCCTGCAAATAGCCTTTAATGTTTTCTTTTAAGGCAAATCCGCCATGGTCACTACCAATAACTAATTTCATGTATTTCCCTCCTGTAATCTTAATTATTTTTATTATAACGCTTAACCCGTATCATGAATAGACATGATTAACAATTGTTTGTTTTTACAGTAATATCGAATAGATAATCATCAAAAAAATCCCTTGAAAAGTACCTTATACTACAATACTTTCAACAAGGGATTTACTCTTATACTTCTATTACATCACCGCCGGCAGCTTTTTTCATGCGATTCATGATAGCCATTCCAAGTCCCGCTGCATCAACACCTTCAGCCAAAATATAATCCACCTTCACGTTGTCAAAAAACAACAGTCCTGTATACAACTGGCTGGCTAATGCTGGTTTATCACCATGATCTCCCCAAATATACATCAGTTCTTTTGGAAAAGCATCCGCAACTTGCCGGCTTACAAGAAAACCTACTGTTTTCCCTTCCCGGCCTGCCTTTATATAAAGTTCTCTCAATTTAAACGTCACATTTTTCACAGTTCCAACAGCTACCGTCATAGGAGCTGCCGGTGCATAATGCCTATATTTCATACCCGGTGCCTTAGGTATACCTTTACCGGTTACCAAATTAGTATCTATAAGGACATGGGGGATTATTTTTTTCAGCATTTCTAAAGTAATCGCACCCGGACGAAGAATCGTCACTGTGTCATCGGCATTACATTCGACTATAGTCGACTCCACGCCAATATGGCAAGGCCCTCCGTCAATAATCATATCGACCCGGCCATTCATGTCATGAGCCACTTCCTCGGCTGTCGTCGGACTGGGTCGTCCGGATAAATTAGCGCTGGGACCCGCTACGGGAACACCTGCTGCCTGCAAAAAAGCACGCGCAATTTTATGATCCGGGCACCGAAGTGCCACTGTATCTAATCCGCCTGTCGCGGCATCCGGAATATGCGGCTGACGCGGAAAAATAATAGTAAGCGGTCCCGGCCAAAATGTATCAAGAAGTTTTTGCGCAGCTGGCGTAATAAACGCCGCAACCTTCTTCACAGCCTCTTTGTCTGGAACAGTCAAAATCAGAGGATTGTCGCTTGGGCGTCCTTTAGCAGCATAAATACCTCTGCAAGCCTCTGCATCAAGACCGTTTGCGCCAATACCATATACAGTCTCCGTCGGAAATACCACAAGTCCGCCATTTCTAATAATATGGCCAGCTTCTTCAAACACATTCTTCGCTGCATCTACATTG
Organism: Megasphaera sueciensis; assembly: GCF_050219315.1. Classification (NCBI taxonomy): domain Bacteria; kingdom Bacillati; phylum Bacillota; class Negativicutes; order Veillonellales; family Veillonellaceae; genus Megasphaera; species Megasphaera sueciensis. The sequence continues at coordinate 2,659,255 of NZ_CP116939.1, read as the reverse complement.
GTAATATGCACCATTTTTGTCTGCTTCATTTCAATCTACTCTTTTCGCTTAAAAATTATAACCCGTTCAATATCCCCATAATCTTTTACTACTTTATCTATCATATAATGCCCTGCTGCTTCAAATATATCAGATACAGCCTTGCACTGCCCCGCTCCTATTTCCACTGCACAATATCCATCTTGCATCATGTATTGCCAAGAATCAGCCGCTAACCGCCTATAATAAGACAATCCATCAATCCCGCCAAATAAAGCCTGCTCTGGATCTCTTCGAACCTCCGGCTGCAAAGATTGCATATCCGCTTGTGTCAGATAGGGAGGATTCGATACAATCCAAGTATATGATCTGTGGAAAACATTGGCAAAAAGATCACTTTCAAGCCATTCTACTCGTTCCGATAATTTAAAAGCTTCACTGTTTTTCTTGGCAATAATAAGTGCTGCCGGCGAAACATCTACGCCGGTTCCGCTTGCCTTGGTCCAATAACTAAGTAAGCTCAAAATAATGGCACCACTGCCGGTACCTATATCTAATATTTTTATATTCGCCGCAGTATTTTTTTCATAAGACAACACTGTTTCCACCAGAATTTCTGTTTCCGGACGTGGAATCAAGACATCTGTATTAACAATAAAATTCATTCCCATAAAATTTTTAGTGCCGAGTAAATGAGCCACAGAAACACGCTCTGCTCGTTTTTTTACAAAATTACGATACGAATTCAACTCTCCTGCCGTCATTGGTTCGTCATAGTGGGCATATAGATAAATACGCTCTTTTTTTAACACATGAGCCAAAAGAATTTCCGAATCAAGGCGAGGTGAATCAATCCCCTTTTTTTTAAAAAACCGTTGCGTCCATTGAAGAAGTTCTCCAATGGTCCAAATCTTATTCATTTCCTTCTTCTTTCATTAATTCCGCTCTCCTAGCCTCAGCCAATGCTTGTATGAAGTCATCCAAATCACCGTTGAGAACATTTTCCAATTTATAGAGAGTAAGATTTATGCGATGATCGGTAACACGCCCCTGCGGATAATTATAGGTTCGAATACGTTCACTGCGGTCTCCTGTTCCCACCTGACTGCGCCTGGCTTCCGTTTCTTCCGCCTTAGCCTCCTGCTGTGCCTTATCAAAAAGTCTTGCTTTCAGCACTCTTGTAGCTTTTGCTCTGTTTTCCATTTGTGATCGTTCATCTTGACATTCAACAACAATACCCGTAGGTATATGCGTCATACGTACCGCTGAACTTGTTTTATTAACATGCTGTCCGCCAGCTCCGCTCGAACGAAAATAATCAACACGAACATCATCCATATTTAAGTCTACTTCTACGTCTTCCACTTCAGGAAGAACAGCAACTGTCGCTGTCGATGTATGAATACGCCCTCCAGCTTCAGTTACAGGTACCCGTTGCACTCGATGAACACCTGATTCATATTTTAGCTTACCATATACACCAGTGCCTTCTACTGAAAAAATAACTTCTTTAAATCCGCCTAATTCCGGTGCATTGGAACTAATTAAACTTGCTTTCCATCCAGCCTGTTTCTCTATATATTTCGAATACATACGAAACAAATCTCCAGCAAAAAGCGCTGCTTCATCACCACCGGCGCCACCACGAATTTCCATGATAACATTTTTGTCATCCTGAGGATCTTTCGGCAGCATAAGAATATGCATTTGTTCTTCTAAATCAGATTGTTTCTTTTCAAGATCCGATATTTCTTCTTTAGCCATTACAACCAGATCGGCATCGCTGTCCTTATCATTCAAAATTTCCGTATCGCCTTTCAGCAGTTCCGTTATTTCTTTATATTTACGGAAAACTTCCACTATAGGTACTAAAGAAGCATGTTCCTTAGTAAGTTTCTGCCATTCCTCCTGGCGGGCAATAACATCTGGATCACTGATACGCTGCTCGAGATCCATGAATTTGTTTTCTACAGACTGTACTTTATCAAAAAACACGACCCATTCCTCTCCTTCTTTATCGTCCCACTGCCGGAATTTTTTGTTGTATCACCGTATCTTCCCTCTTTTCGACTTCCTGCTCTTTTATTTCTGCCGGACGCGCAGCCTCCAATGCTCGTATCGCCACCTCAATCTGATCAGGATAAGGTTTTCGCGTTGTCAGCAGCTGCATCCATAAACCAGGTTTAAAAAGCAGCTGTACTATGGGATTCGTCGTTCGTGCTGCTAACCGGATCATTTCATAGCTTACTCCTGCAACAACCGGCATAAGGACTATGCGAGATATAATTCTTTCCATTAAATTCGGCCATCCTAAAAAAGCAAACACAAAAATAGATACCACCATAACAATCAAAAGAAAATTAGTACCGCAGCGAGGATGAAGCCGGCTATGCTTTTGCACATTTTCTACCGTTAGTTCTTCACCTGCTTCATATGTCCAAATCGTTTGATGCTCGGCTCCATGATATTCAAATACTCGTTGTATATCCTTTGTAAGCGAAATCGCCCATATATATAATAGAAATATAAGGAGACGCAATATCCCTTCTACTACGTTAAGCCGAAACGAACTATCCGCAACACCGGGAATAAATTTAGCCCCATACGTGGGAATGATTAAAAAAAATACAATGGCTAATACCGTTGAAAAAGCCATGGTGAGGCCAACCTGTACATTACTCATCTGTTCTTCTTCTTCTCCCGATGCCTGGGCCGAGTAAGACAAACTCTTCATTCCGTAAACCAGTGATTCATATAAAGCAATCGTTCCACGAATAAAAGGTTTTTTTAAAATAGAAAATCTATCCATAATAGAACGAATACGATCTTTTTTGACAACAATCTCTCCGGACGGTGTCCGTACTGCCGTCGCTATATATTCAGGTCCTCGCATCATAACACCCTCAATGACAGCTTGACCACCGACATATGCTGTTGGTTTGCTCATAAAAGCTCCTTTCTTTATAAACAAATAGAGCAGAGCATTTCTGCTCTGCCATTCCACTTGTACCACTGCCTATTAAGCCTTCTTACCATATCTTCTGTTGAACTGTTCAATACGGCCACGAGCCTGAGCGGCACGTTGCTGGCCAGTAAAGAAAGGATGACATTTAGAGCAAATTTCAACACGCAGTTCAGATTTAGTCGAACCAGTTTCAAATGTATTGCCGCAAGCACAAGTCACTACAGCTTTACCGTACTTCGGATGGATTCCTTCTTTCACCATTCACACCTCTTCTCATCAAACATACAAAACCTATGCTAAGATAGTATATCATATTACCCTTAATTTGGCAAGAAAAATTGAATTTACAGCATGTCTTATTCCTCAGCAGACTGTCTTTAATGTATACATAAAAAAGACCGGCGTACATACTAACCGGTCTTTATATGTAGATAATCTATTATGCATATTGGTGTTGTCTGTGTTCTTCTGCATCCTGCATATTTTTTTTATCTTTTTTATACTGCATAGCAGAAACAGCATCAATAGCAAATTGCCCCATAATAAAAACAAGGATGGCACCCCAGCATATAGGATTGGAAATAAATGATAACATAATTGTCCCCCCTTTGATTCATAATTGATTAATTTTGCTAAATCAATATACATTGGCTGCATATCATAATATATTGCGCTTATATGATAGTACCAAACACCGGGAAAGACAATAACCCAAATTATTATGTTGTTCTTTACATTAACAGATATGATATGTATAAAATGACAAAAATACATGCATAGTCTGGTCATAGACTTTACATGTATTTTTGCTGCCTCATTGGGAGTATGTTACATTCAATAATTACGTTAAGGAATAAGTACACATTTGCAGCATTCACCCGTCTTCATGAGCCGCAAACCTTCTTTAAATTCTGTCATTGGAAGTTTATGTGTAATAATGTTAGATAAATCAAGACCACTTGCCAGTAATCCCTTCGCTGTTTCCCAGTCCTGATACATTCGCCGCCCAGCTATCCCTTTCAGCGTCAATCCGCGATATACAAATTCACTAAGTTCAAAAGACAGCTGCCTGTCCGATAGGCCAAGAACTGCTATTTTCCCCTCCGGCTTAATATAAGTCAGGCTAGATTGAATAGCTCCAACATTTCCGGAAAAATCAAGGACAACATCAATAAGATTTCCGTCATTTGCCATCGGAACTGCTTTAGATACCTCTTCTTCTATAGGATTAATAAGCACATCGGCACCCATTTCCAATGCTTTTTTCCCTCGGTCTGACACCGGTTCTATGGCAATAACCTTGGCAGCTCCGCATTTTTTTGCAACACTGGCTCCCATAGCACCCATAGGACCGCAGCCAATAACCACCACTGACTTTCCTGCAACGGGAAATTGTGTAGCAGCATGAACAGCCGCTACAAAAGGCTCCATGAGACTTAACACTTCCCAATTGGCAAACTTTTTAAATACAACAGCATTTTCTGCCGGTATGCATGCATATTCTGCCAAAGCTCCATCACGGCTCAAGCCAATTGTCCGCGTATGAGGGCATACATGTTCCTGTCCGTTATGACAAACATCACAAGTATGACAAACAATATGTGTCTCTGCAGAAACTGCATCTCCTATTTGAATTTGTGAAACTAATTCTCCTTTTTCCACAACTTCACCTGAAAATTCATGTCCGATAATCATCGGCGGAATCATACGACTGCTGGCAAATTCATTCCAATTCATAATGTGGACATCCGTACCGCAAACAGCCACGGCATGAACTTTGATCAATATATCATTCGGTCCCACCTGCGGTATCGGACGTTGCACAAGTTCAACATTTCCTACACCTGCTGCCGTTTTGACAACACATTTCATAATACCTTCCATTGCTATCACTCCTTGCTATCATTATAAGATACTGAAAATTGTAATCACTGTGCAAACTACACATTAATGATGCACACACTCCTCCACCATAAGCCCGGCATGATAAGAACTGCGAACAAGAGGTCCGCTCACAACATGCTCAAAACCAATCCCTTTAGCAATCCGCTTATACATTTCAAATTTTCCGGGAGTCACATATTCTGCTACAGGGACATGCTTTAATGACGGTCTTAAATACTGTCCGATAGTCAATATATTTACGCCCGCTTCATGTAAATCATTACATACTTCTTCTATTTCCTCCTGGCTTTCACCCAATCCTACCATTATTCCGCTTTTTACCAACAGTGGTTCACCATAATGTGCAGCATAACGCAGGACATCAATGGATTGCTGGTAATCGGCAATCGGTCTGATAGCGGAATACAATCGAGGAACCGTTTCAATATTATGATTAAACACCGTGGGTTTTGCTTTTAAAACAATATTAAGAGCACTAACATTCCCCCGAAAATCAGGAGTAAGTACTTCTATAGAAGTATCCGGACTACTATTTCGCACAGCAGCAATGCAAGCAGCAAATTGTTCTGCCCCGCCCCGAGGCAAATCATCACGTGTAACAGAAGTAATAACTACATGTTTCAAGCCTAAATAAGCGGCTGCCTGCGCTAAATTTTTCGGCTCATTCGGATCCACTAAATCCGGTTTTCCTTTGGGAACTGCACAAAAACGACAAGCTCGTGTACAAACACCTCCCAAAATAAGAAAAGTTGCAGTCTTATGACCAAAACACTCCCCAATATTCGGACAATCCGCACTTTCACAAACCGTATGCAAATTCAGATTTTTTACAAGTTTTCTTACATTTTTGTATGTATCATCATTACAAACATGCTGTACCAGCCATTTCGGTTTTTCTAAAATTTTTTGTTCCATATAAATCCCCCCAATACGTGAAGTTACTATATGTATCATGCGGAAATACCGAAATAAATCCATCTTGCATAAGAGGTACAACCGTTTCCGCAGACATATGACAGTGTAATTCCCTGAGATTGGTTACCCCAAAATCAGTAATACCGCAGGGAATAATATGAGAAAAAAGTTCTAAATCATTACAAACATTTAATGCTATGCCATGATAGGTAATCCAATGCTTTACACCGATACCAACAGCCGCTATTTTTTTATTTCCAACCCAAACTCCACTGTATAAAGCCTTGCGGCCAGCTGTAATACCCAAGCGCTTTAGGGTTCGGATAATACTTTCTTCTATCTGTTGAACATACCAATGAACATCTGTATTCCATTTTTTTAGATTTATGATGGGATAACATATGAGCTGCCCCGGATTATGACAAGTAATATCACCTCCGCGGTTCGTATGGAATAGATCTACATGGTGTATTTTCAGCCAATCGTCGGTTACTAAAAGGTGCGTATCACCGCCATGCATGCCAATAGTAATAACCGGCGGATGCTCTATTATAAGAAATACGGCATCCCAAATCCCCTGCAAAACAAGATTTTTAGCCTGCCGCTGATATTCCAATCCAACATTATATGGCTGGCATCCTAAATAAATTGAACAAATTTTTCTTGTCATCAATACGGCCTTCTTCCTGTTGCAGATTAAAAATCATGACATACTATTCATTTCCTATGCTTAAGTAATATAATAAATATAACTTATTCTATTCGCCTAATGCATAATTTTATACACGCATTGATCCAAATATGATATAATAAATATAAATTTAATTTTAGCAGTGAAGAAATAAAGGAGGTTATATTATGGTATCTGAACAAGATTGGAACACTTTCATGGAGACCGGTGAGGCTTCACCCACTATTCCCCCTATAGTTGTTCAGTCTTGGAACTATTGTCGTTCCATTAAGCTCAATCCCTTAAAAGGCTATAGCCAAGAAGTCGTCACGGGAAAAGCGTTTGAAGAAATTATGAGTCATAATAGTGAACTGCTCAAAATAGCTATACCATTCGTACAACGTCTATTCATGGAAATGAAAGATTTTAAAAATAGTTCTTTTATTGGAGTCTTATCAGATAAAGATGGATATATATTAAAAACCATACTTCCTGCCCATGGCACGGACTTATCACACAGTCTTTATTATTCTGAAGGTCTGAGACAAACAGAAGAGTTGATCGGTACTTCGGCAATCAGCTTGGTACAAAAAACATTAAAACCCTTACAAGTAGCCGGCTTTGAACATTATTGCAAGATTCATCATAATACCTCCTGCTCAGCTGCTCCTATTATTGACGCAAGCGGTGAACTTGTCGGCGTTTTCAGTTTAGCCGGTCCAAAAGATAAAGTGAATTCTCATACATTAAGCATGGTTATTGCTACCGCTTCTGCTATTTCTAATTTAATGAAAGCTGATCAGGCTAATTCTACACTTTCCGAAAAAACAAATATGTATATGACAATTTTAGACTCTATGAATGACGGACTAATCATGCTGAATGCTAAGGGAATCGTACAATATATTAATCCGTTTGGAGCCAAAACTTTGCATATCGACCGAAGAAAAGCTATTAATAGACCGATTGATTCACTTGTCGATTTTGACCCTATCATCATGCATGCCTTACGTTCCGGTGTAGGATATACAGATCGCGAATTTTTTATCGAAACAAAACGCGGTACTCTCGACTTTGTTAAAACAGCAATCATTTTAAAGGATGACGATGGTATGACCACCGGAGCCATTGATATATTCCGGGAAATCAAACGTGTTAAGGATTTAATCAATAAAATTACGGGAGCTACTGCTAAATTTACCTTCGACGATATATTAGGAAATGATTCTGCCTTGCTGGAAGCCATTCGTATGGCTAAAATCGCTGCTAACGGAAATGCCAATGTCTTGATTCAAGGAGAAAGCGGCACGGGAAAGGAACTGATTGCTCAATCTATTCATCAAGCGAGCGCCCGGCATGATGGCCCGTTCATCGCTATCAACTGCGGTGCTATACCGCGAAACCTGGTAGAGAGCGAGCTTTTCGGTTATGAAGGCGGCGCGTTTACGGGTGCCAAAAGCAATGGACAAGCAGGAAAATTCGAACTAGCTCACGGAGGTACTATATTTCTTGACGAAATCGGTGATATGCCTCTAGAAATACAAGTTCAATTGCTCCGTGTACTGCAGGAACAACGTATTATGCGAATTGGAGGTACCCGTTATATTGATATCGATGTCCGCGTGCTGGCAGCTACTAATAAAGACTTAGCAGAAGGGGTCGCCAATGGGAATTTTCGTGCCGATTTATACTATCGGCTCAACGTACTGCCGATTACACTGCCGCCTTTACGTGAACGTCATTCTGATATTGTCTTATTAATAAATATGCTGCTGGAAAATAAATGCCAGCGTTTAGATATCCAAAGAAAACATTTTGATCAAGAATCTTTTGACATCATGCAAAAATATACTTGGCCAGGTAATATCCGCGAATTAGAAAATGTCGTAGAACGAATGATTTACACTTGTCCTCACGAAGTTATTACCAAAGATTTTCTCCCTGCCAATATGAAAAAACAAGATACACCCCCTCCCAGCTGGTTAGGAGATAATATGACGTTAAAAGAATTTGAACATCGTTACATCATGCAAGTATACGAACAATGCGATAAAAACATTTCTCAAACAGCAAAATCTCTTAATATCGGCAGAAACACACTATATTCAAAATTGAAAGAAGTCGATGAAAACATCTTAGTGGAAAACAATTAAAAAGTTAAAAAGAGCGCCTTACAGCTGCAATAATGAAGTTGTAAGGCGTTCTTTCTGTCACGGTTTATTTCTTTTTAGGCGGCCAATGAATCGAATTTCCAAAAACAGCTTCTGCTGCTTCCCCTAATGCTTCTCCCACGGTCGGATGAGCCCATACGGTACTCGTAAATTCGTCCACCGTAGCTTCCAGCCGGATTGCAATCGCAGCCGCTGCAATTAAATCCGTCGCCCGCGGCCCGTAAATATGAACTCCGAGTATCTGTCCGTATTTGGCATCGGCCAAAATCTTGATAATGCCTTTGCCGCCGGCTTCGATTAAAGCCTTGCCGTTGCCAGACAAGGGGAATGTACCGCAGCGGTAGGCAATCCCTTGTTCCTGCAATTCTTCTTCCTTCATCCCGACACTGGCAACTTCCGGTTCCAGATATATGCAGGAAGGAACCGTTTCTGCATGGTAGCTGTCCCGGCCAGTCATAATATAATTGACGGCAGCAATTCCCTGTGCCGAAGCAGCATGTGCCAGCATAAGTTTGCCGTTGCAGTCCCCAATGGCATATATGCCGGGAACATTCGTCTGGAAATGATCGTCGGTAACAATCTTTCCGCGATTAAGGACGATTCCGGCTTCTTCCAATCCGATACCTTGGGTCATTGCGCGGCGGCCTACACACATCAATACTTTTTCGCCTTCTACCGTTTGGGCCTGTCCCTGGTAATTCATATGGACTGTATAAGAGGCGCCGGATTGTTCGATGGATTCTACACGGGCATCGGTCAAGATATCAATCCCTCTGGCTTCGAGATCCGCTCGGACCATGCGGGTAATTTCTGCATCAATAGGAGGCAGGATTCTCGGCAGTGCTTCCACAATAGTACATTTCGTTCCCAGCGAAGCAAAGAGAGAGGCAAATTCAATTCCGATAACCCCACCGCCGATAATGACAAAGCTCTTGGGTATTTCGGTTAATGCCAGGGTCCCCGTGCTATCGATCACGCCCGGAAGATCGGCTCCGGGGATAGGGATGCGTACCGGTTCAGAACCGACAGCCAAAATAATCGAGTCCGCTGTAAGCGTTTCACTGCCGACCTGTATTGTATGGGCATCTTTGACAATTCCCCGGCCGCGATACACGGCAACGCCGTTGGCTTTCAAAAGGCCTTCCACGCCGCCAACCAATGTTTTTACAATAGAACCTTTATATTGCTGCGCTTTAGCCCAATCGACATCCATACCGGAAACAGTGATGCCTAATTTAGCCGATTGTTCTTTGATGGCACTGAATGTAGCGCTTACATGGATCAGCGCTTTCGTTGGGATACAGCCGACATTGAGGCAGGTGCCGCCGACTTTATCGGCTTCGATAAGGGAAACCTTAGCTCCCATTTGGGCGGCCTTGATGGCAGTTACATACCCGCCGGGGCCTGCTCCGACAACAATGATGCTCTTCTGTCCCGATGCAGTTGCAGGTTGTACCGAAACCACCGGTACTACCGGTGAAATTGTCGGTACTGCAGCAGCTTCTTCAGTCGGAACCGGTGCAACTTGTTCTCCTGGTTGTCCAATAACCCCCATAACGGATTTTACTGGGCCTGATTCGCCTTCCTGCATCACAATCTGTAGAAGAACTCCCTCTTCATGTGCTTCAACCACATTACTGATTTTATCTGTTTCTACTTCAACGACTCCTTCTCCCTTTGTAACAGGGTCGCCTACTTTTTTCAGCCATTGCGAGACCGTTCCTTCTGTCATCGTCAGACCTAATTGCGGCATCGTAAGATTAGTTGCCATGAAAAATTACCTCCTAATGGTTAAATAGAAAAGTGTCCCTCCCGGGAGAAGGACACCTCCCCAGTATTTCTATTAGAGTAACAATAACGGATTTTCCAAATATTCGCGGAGCCGCGATGTGATTAATCCGGCTAACGCTCCGTCTACTACTCGGTGATCATACCCCAGGATGACATTCATCATCGGAGCGATCACAATCTTGCCATCTAGTACTACGGCTTTATCTACCGTGCGGCATACTCCGAGAATCGTTGCTTCCGGCGGATTGACGATTGGCGTAAAATGATCGCAGCCGTACATGCCCAGATTGCTGATGGTACAGGTACCGCCTGTCAGATCATCCGGTGACAGCGTATTGTCACGGGCGGCCCGTGCCAGTTCGCCAACAGCCCGATGAATATCCATCAGCCCTTTATGATTGGCATTCTTGATGACCGGCACGATGAGGCCTTTTTCGACCGCAACAGCAACTCCCATATGAATCCCTTCGTTATGGACCAGATACCCGTCTACCAGACTGTCGTTGGCTGCCGTATATTCCTCCAGAACTTTGCACATGGCTTTGATGATCAGATCGGTAAAGGAGAATTTCTTGTCCATGGCAATGAAAGTACTGCGAAGTTCCGTGGCCTTGGTCATATTGACTTCTACCGTATGATGGACATGCGGCGTATTCTTCCAGCAGTCTCCCAGACGCTGGGCAATGACCTTGCGCATCCCCTTGAGCAGAACGCCGTTTTTCGGAGCCGATTTTACTTCCGCTTGCACCGTCACCGGAGCGGCTGCCGCCGCTGCCGGGACTGTCGGAGCTGCCGGAACAACTCCGGCGGCTGTAAGGATATCTTTCTTCATGATTCGTCCGTCGGCAGTTACCGTTTGGGTATCTACTCCCAGATCAGCCGCCACTTTAGCAGCCGTGGGAGAGATACGTATTTTTTCTTCTGCTTTAAAAGCTTCCACATCGCGGCCTACGACTCGCCCGTTCGGACCGGTACCAGAAACGAGGGCCAGATCGATGCCGGCTTCTTTCGCTAATGTACGAGCATACGGAGTCGCCAATACCCAGCCGCCGACAATCGTATGTTGCACTGGACCGGCAGCTGCCGGTGGCACCGGTGCCACCGCGGCTTCTTGAGGAGCTGGTTCTGCTGCCGGGCCGCTGTCATCCCCCGGTACGGTTTCACCGGCTTGCCCGATATACCCCATTACAGCCTTTACCGGGCCGGCTTCGCCTTCCTTCATAACAATGGATAGAAGAATGCCGTCTTCATGGGCTTCCACTATATTACTGATTTTATCTGTTTCAACTTCTACGACTTCATCACCCTTTTTTACCGGGTCGCCTACTTTTTTAAGCCATTGCGAGACCGTTCCTTCTGTCATCGTCAGGCCCAATTGTGGCATCGTAAGTGCTGTCGCCATCAATCATTACCTCCTTGCTAACCTATTTTCAATAAACGTACCTATTATTTTTCTTCCGTCATCTGTTCCCGTGCTATATCAACTGCCGATTTTTTCGGAAGAGTCAGCATAACCGCTCCTGAAATAAAGAGCATAGCTCCTAATGCCAAATAACCGCCGTCTGTAGATCCTGTGTTTTGTTTGATAACGCCCAGCATATAGGGTCCGAGATACCCGCCAAGATTAGCTATTGAGTTAATCAGAGCAGTGGCACCCGCTGCTGCCGCACCACTTAAGAAGGTTGTCGGCACAGACCACCATGTTCCCATTGCAGAATATACACCAATCGCCGTGATACAAATAAATACAAGACTCAATATTGGACTTTGTATAAAGGGTGCACACACTAATCCGATACCGCCTAGGAACATACATCCGGCAACATGCCACCGTTTTTCCCCTGTTTTAGAAGAGTGATTTCCAATAATAATCTGTGCAACCAAGGCTGCCCCCATCGGGAATATAATAGAAATACCTACCATAGTAGCTGACCAGCCGGACAAGCTCTTCAATGCCTGCGGCATCCAGAAATTAAAGCCCCAGAAACCGGTAATCCAAGTAAAGTAAATAATGCATAAACGCCATACTTGTTTATCTGTAAGAGACTGCATAATCGTATATTTTTTTACTTTTGCTTTTGCTTCTTCTTCTGCCGCAATCGTTTCATTTAAGTAATCTTTTTCTTCCTGAGACAGCCAGGATACTTTATCCGGACGATCCTTTACCCAAAGAAGGAATACAAACGTAAAAATTAAGGCCGGTATTGCTTCAAGTAAGAACAACGTCTGCCATCCGGCAAAACCAAAGAGATTTAAATCCAAAAGAATACCTGCTACAGGCGCCCCTACAATAGCTGCAATCAGCAAGGATGTAAGCATTAGGGAAATAGCCTTGGCACGTTCACCAGCAAGAAACCAGCGTGGGAAAAGTACTGCATAAATAACGGGATACAAACTGGCTTCACAAGCCCCTAGCAAAAATCTAAACAAATAGAATTGGAAAGGGGAAGTCATAAACGCAAGCAAACCGCAAACCAAGCCCCAGGTAAACATAATACGGGCTATCCATTTACAGGCATCAAACTTCGCCGCAATCAAAGAACCCGGAATTTCAAAGAAAAAATAACCAAGGAAGAACATACCGGCTCCCGCACCAAATATTTCAGGTGTCAACCACGGCAGATCTCTTGTCATCGTCATACCGGCATACGCAACATTAACACGGTCAAGAAAAGCTATGACCGACACAAAAAAGACAGGAAGGATAACGTGCAATTTACGTTTATTATACAAATTTTCAAAATTTATATTTGCATACTTAGCATCCATTTACTTTGCCTCCTTCTACTTTACCATCATCCCAACCCCTCCCATCACAAAAGGGGTTGGGGAAATAAATATTCATATGAGTACGTTAACGTCCAAGCGTTTTTTTCACTGCAGCAATAATGTCTTCTGGTTCGATTTTAACCAATCGTTCTAATGGCGGCGTATACGGAATGGGAACAAACGGAGCACCTAAACGAACGATCGGAGCATCCAGATAATCCAACATCTCTTCTGCCGTACGGGCCGCTACTTCAGCACCAACACCTCCTTGTTTAACCGCTTCATGGACAACCATGAGTTTTTTGGTTTTCTTCAAGGATTCATAGACTGTATCCATATCCAGCGGGGAAATGGTCCTAAGATCGATACATTCGACATTAATGCCTTCTTTAGCCAGCTGCTGTGCAGCAGTAAGAACATTGGTCATATAGAAGGAATACGAGACAATCGTCATATCGCTTCCTTCTTTAGCCACATTGGCTTTTCCAATAGGTGTCAAATATTCACCTTCCGGGACTTCCCCCTTCATGGAAAATAATTTCTTATGTTCAAAATAAAGTATGGGATCATCTGAACGAATGGCTGATTTTAACAATCCTTTTGCATCTGCCGGATTGGAAGGTATAACTACCTTAATTCCGGGAATATGCATAAACCAAGCTTCAACACACTGTGAATGCTGTGCCGCACCGCCGCGGGTCATGCCATCAGGGGCCCGTAATACCAATGGTACCTTGCATTGTCCGCCGAACATATAGCGGGCTTTAGCCATTTGGTTGAAGATTTCATCCATGGGTACACCAATAAAATCTGCAAAGTGCATATCAACTACAGGACGCATTCCTGCTAATGCCGCACCTACGCCGCCACCAATAATAGCCGTTTCTGAAATCGGCGTATCACGAACCCGTTCTTCTCCAAATTCTTGCGCCAGTCCTTTAAACTGGCCAAAAATACCGCCTTGTTTGGCAATATCTTCGCCCATGAGGAAAACGCGATCATCACGTTTCATTTCTTCCTGCATGGCTTCTTGTGTTGCAACCGAAAATGTTATACGTCTCATTATATATTTTCCTCCCTCTTTGTTAATCGCAATAGTAGTCTTCCATTAAAGCAGATGTATCCAGATACGGAGCTGCTTGCGCTTCTGCTACTGCTTCCGTAATCAACTCTGCATTTTCTTTATCCATGGCATCCATATCTTTCTTTGCCAATAATTTTTTAGCAATTGCAGTTTTACGGAAATTCTGAATCGGATCATCCGCTTCAAAACGTTTCATAGTTTCTTCATGAGAACGATATAACTCCGGATCCCCTACAAAATGTCCCTTTACCCGGAAGGTATGATTTTCGAGAAGATAGGGACCTTGTCCGCTCCGTATATATTCAATGGCTTCTTTAGCTGCCGGATATACTTCGAAGAAATCATTCCCATTAACCGTTTTCCCCGGCATATTATAGCCAACAGCCCGTTTAGCAATCTGGTCAACCGAAGTAGTTCTCTTATAATAGGTTGTAGAAGCCCATTCGTTCATTTCACATACAAAAAGCACAGGAAGTTTCCAAGCAGATGCCATATTGCACGCTTCATGGAACGTACCGCGATTAGAAGCACCATCACCAAAAAAAGCTACCGCTATTTCACCGGAACCGCGCAGCTTTGCAGCAAGCCCTGCGCCCATGGCCAAATTATATCCGGCACCGACAACCCCGTTCGCACCCAGCATCCCGATAGAAAAATCAGCAATATGCATAGATCCGCCTTTTCCTTTACAATATCCCGTGGATTTGCCATACAATTCAGCCATCATTTTTTTTACGTCTGCGCCCTTGGCAATACAATGGCCATGACCGCGATGGTTACTTTCGATATAATCTTTATCGGTTAAATTTTCACATACACCGACACCACTGGCTTCTTCACCAATATACAAGTGTGTAAAGCCTGGCAATTCACCGGCCAGGAAAATTTCTTCGACCTTAGATTCGTAAGCGCGGATGAGAGACATTTTGCGATACGCATCTTTTAATAAATCTTTGTCATACATACTATCAGCTCCTTTTTTTATTTGCCCAATAATAATGCAAAAAGCGTGCCTATTTTACATTGTTGTATAATTTAAAAAAAGTAATACCGACTATAACTTTTGATTAACGCTTGTTTTTTTAGGAAAATGAACATTTCAAAATTTTTTTCTTTATGTTAAATTAAACGTTTTACTATTTTAACATTTACAGTTATAAACAAAAAAAAATACTGATCAGAAACTAAACACATATATTTTTCTGAACAATGACGTTCATATTCTATACATATTTTTTCTTATAGAACAATAAGTATATGCTATTTACTGTTTTTATTTTAAATGTCGTACTTCGTTTTGTATCATTTGCGACAATCTCGAACACTTTTATATATAATGTGCAAAAGCATCATATGTACACATCATTATTTAATTAAGGTAAATGCCCTTCATTTCCAGAAGGGCATTTACTGCATACTAGGTAATATATTAAATTTTTAAAATAAAATACGAAATAATGTAATATGTATCATTTTATACTATTTTTTTATATTTTACAAATAAAACACTTTTTTATAACAAGAAAAAAGTTGACATTCCGCGGTTGATAAAATAAAGTATCTTTGATCAGAATCCTGCCTCGCCTAATCAAAATATATTAAATCGTTTTATTGAAAAGCATGTATTCACAGAAAAATGATCTCTATTATTTTTTTAACTTGTTAATCCTTTTAATTTTGTTATACTTTTACTAAAGGATAATTAAAAAAGGAGCTGCACATGTATAGAGACCCTACTGTATCCATCGAACAAAAACAAAAGCAAACACTGTCTCAATCCTTATCTATGGCTATTAAACTAACAGAATTGAACGGTACCGATATATTATCCTATCTGCAAAATGAAGCACTAGATAATCCATTGATTGAAATTATAGTACCTGAAACTTACCAAAATTCATTAGATGCTCCTTATGATTCGTATAATACCGATTTTCCATCATCTGGTAAATCGGCGACAACGGTTATTGAAGCTACGTACTCCAAGCAATGTGAATCTTTATATGATCACTTAAAAAAACAACTAAGCTATGAAAAAAATATTGCAGAACCTGTAAAAGCACTTACGAAATACTTGATTTCCCAATTAGATGAAAGTGGTTTCCTACGCATTGATGTAGATACGCTGACCAAAACGCTGCATATTCCGCTACCATTGATGCAAGATGCCATTGCGCTTCTGCAGTCTTTAGATCCCGCCGGCATCGGAGCTCGAACACTTATCGAATGTTATCTTTTACAATTAAGCCGTCTCAACAAAAAACCGGGGCGCTTAGAAGAAATTTTACAAAAATACGGGGACGAGTTATTACATAAACGGCTATCAAAAATAACGGCAGCCACACAAATTTCTCCAAAAGAATTATATGCTATGCTGCGGTTTATCCACAAGCTTTCGCCAGCTCCCGGAAAATTGTTCAATAATGAGACAACAATTTGTGTATACCCCGATTTATTTCTGACATTTGAAGAAAATCGCCCTACTTTACGGTATGCAGACGAAACAATCCCAGGTGTTCGTTTTCTCCAAGAAGATTACAATAAATATGAAGTAATGGCAGGAGATGTCCGTGATTTCGCCAGACAACGTTTGTCTCACTACAAATTCATACACAGAGCGTTGGAAATGCGTAAGCGGACATTGCTCTCTGTTGGTACTTTCATCGTCACGCAGCAATTGGATTATTTTATATATGGGTTACCTTTAAAACCTTTATCTTTAAAACACATTGCAAATGCTTGTCACATTAGTATTTCCACTGCCAGCCGTACCGTAAAAAACAAATATATACATACAAATAAAGGGGTCTATAGTCTTGGTTTCTTTTTAAGCCGGGAATTTACGGGAAAAAAAGAAACCGCTCTTTTATCCGTTTTTCAGATTAAGCAATTACTAACCGATATCTTGAGCAAAGAAGATCATGAACATCCTTACTCAGATTACCAGTTAGAAAAAATTTTTCAAGCACTGCATATTCCCATTGCACGAAGAACCCTGACAAAATATCGTCGTGCGCTGAATGTTCCTGATTCACGGTATCGCAAACATCAAACGTAATTATTTCGAAGGAGAATTTACATGATTAAATATATTATTCGTTCCTGCATTACAGATTATAAAAACACCACAGACAAGCTTGTCCGTGAAAAATATAGTATTTTAAGTGGTATTTTAGGTATTATTTGCAATTTATTTTTATTTGTCAGCAAATTTCTCGTAGGTATATCTATTAATAGCATTGCTATCATCTCCGATGCATTCAATAACTTGAGTGATATGGGTTCATCGTCTATTATTATTATCAGTGCCAAACTAAGCAATAAACCACCCGATAAAGAACATCCGTTCGGACATGGACGATTTGAATATTTAGCTTCTCTGACCATCGGCATTATTATCATGGTCGTCGGTTATCAATTAATCAACGCCTCTGTCCATAAATTTTTTGACCCAGAACCCCTTACTTTCAATTATTGGAGCCTCTGCATATTACTAGTATCTATCGCAATTAAAGGATGGATGTATTGCTATAACAATTATATCGGCAGCGCTATCCAATCCAGTGTCAACGAGGCTACTGCTTCCGACAGTATCAATGATGTGATTGCTACCACTGGCGTCCTCATTACAACGATTATCCAACTATATACAACATTGCCGGTCGATGCCCTTGCCGGTACTGCCATTGGCTTACTGATTCTGTATACCGGTTTTGCAATTGTCAAAAAAACCGTAAATATTTTATTGGGAAAAGCAGCTTCTCCTGAGTTGACAGAAGCAATCCGCTCCTGTGTCATGAATGGGAAATATATCGTAGGTACCCATGATTTAAAAATACACGACTACGGGCCGGGCCGTATTTTTGCTTCGATTCACGCAGAGGTACCGGATACCTCTAACCTAGTAGAAGTTCACGCCATTTTAGATGAATTAGAAGAAGAGCTTTCTGATAAATTTCAAATCGATATCAATATACACATGGATCCATTATGTACAGATCTAAAAATCATTACTCGCGTACGTCACATTTTGGATCTTATTATTCAAAAGGAATATCCCTGCTATCATACAGATCATTTACGAATCACCTACGGAAAAGCCCGTCTTAATGTTATTTGTGATTTACACATTCCCCCTACAGAAATGACAGAAGAACAAATGATAGAAATACGAAAAAACATCAATACTGCTATTATTGCATTTAATCCTCGTTATCGTGTCGTAATTGCTAAATTTATCCCAGAAGACATTCCCTCGAAAAAACTTTTGATTGATTAATCTGTAATAAAAAGAAACTTATACATAAAAAGGCGGTGGCAGAAAGTATACTCTTTCCGCCACCGCCTCTTTATGTATAGATTATTTACAAAATTCAGAAAATAGCGCTGCGCACAAATCTTATCCAATCCTCACTCCAAAACAAGTGCTTGAGCCCCTATAATGGATTGCAGCTGGTAATGTAGTTCATCACTAATTTGCACCCAATACCTTTCATCCGTTCGAATGGTTCGACGGCTCCCCATCAAATGAAAATATACAGGTACCGTGCCTGGATGCTGCTGTAAAATGTCAGCAATAGTACTGCTAATATCAGATTTCTCTAAATGCGCAGGTATTTTGATGAACAGTTTATTTCCTTGTCCCGATTTCCAACCCGTATCCATATACTCCTTTTGGACAGCAGATATGTTCCCTGCTCTGGGTTGGCTTTGATCCAGCAATTTCAATTCTTCCGCTAATATTTGTATTGTATCATCATTAATATCAGCTCTGCCTGATATCGCAACAGCCATATCAGGCATCGTTAACGCGGCATAAAGGGCATATGTTTTGGGAAAAACGACAACGGTAAGAGGATGTGTATAATCTTCAATCGTAAGAATCGCCATTTGGTCATTTCGTTTTGTCGTAACCTGCTTCTTTGCCGTTATTAATCCTCCAACATGTACAACTTTGCCGTCATAATCCCGATTCCCTTCACCAAATAATGCAGCTATAGGTGTTAAGGTATCCATAATTTTTTTGTATTTATTTAATGGATGTCCGCTAAAATAAAATCCATCATACTCTTTTTCCATGGCAAGCCGCATTTCAATAGGATACTCTTCTATCGCAGGATAGTTAAGCTCTACTACCGATTCTTCCCCCATATCAAAAAGTCCCATCTGCCCCGAAGCATGATCTTTCTGATTCAAAGATCCCAACGAAATAGCCTGATCGGCAACAGCCATAAGTTGTGATCTTTTATATCCAAAAGAATCCATCGCACCGCATTTAATAAGACTTTCCACTGCTCTCTTATTAACGACAT
This sequence comes from Megasphaera sueciensis, assembly GCF_050219315.1. Lineage (NCBI taxonomy): Bacteria > Bacillati > Bacillota > Negativicutes > Veillonellales > Veillonellaceae > Megasphaera > Megasphaera sueciensis. The sequence goes on along the minus strand of NZ_CP116939.1, from coordinate 2,639,694 downwards.
GAAAATCGACACGACTGCAAAAATCAGCCAAGGATACAAAAGGTCCTTCCTGATTACGTGCCTTAACAATCACATCAATAGCATTTTCTCCAAGATTCTTAATACCTGCCAACCCAAATCTGACACCCTTTCCCTGGACGGAAAACATAGATCCGCTGGCATTAACATCCGGTGATAATACAGGTACTTCGTGGTGACGGCATTCGCTGACATAATAGCTTATTTTATTCATATCATTGATCATACTGGTCATGGTAGCTGCCATGAATTCCGGTCTGAAATGAGCCTTTAAATATGCGGTCTGCCACGCTACATAAGCATAAGCAGCACTATGCGACTTATTGAAGCCATATCCGGCAAAATATACCATAAGATCAAAAACCTGGTTTGCTATATCATCAGATATATTATTTTGTCTCGTACCAGACAAAAAGTTTTCCCGCTGTGCTTTCAATACGCTTTCTTTCTTTTTGCCCATAGCCCGGCGCAAAAGATCCGCTTGTCCCAACGTAAAGCCACCCATAACAGAAGCAATCTGCATGACTTGTTCCTGATACAGGATAACACCATAGGTATCTTTTAAGATAGGTTCCAGCAAAGGATGCAGATAGGTAATCTGCCGTTCTCCGTGACTGGCCCGGATAAAATCATCTACCATTCCACTGCCCAAGGGACCGGGTCTATATAGTGCAACCAAAGGAATCATATCTTCAAAATGGCGGGGCCGTAATTCTTTAACCAGATTAGTAATGCCACTGGATTCCATCTGGAATACCCCAGCCGTATCCCCTTCAGTAAGAAGCCGACATGTCTCTAAATCGTCCAGCGGGATATGATTAACATCAATATCGATACCACGATTCTGCTTAATAAGCTTGATGGCATCCCCAATAACCGTCAATGTACGCAGCCCCAGAAAGTCCATTTTCAGCAATCCTAATTCTTCAACCAAATCCTTATCAAACTGTGTCGTCAAATATCCTTCTTTAGAATACTGCAGAGGAACATAATCATCCACCGGCGCTGCTGAAATAACTACACCGGCAGCATGTGTCGAAGAATGACGCACTAACCCTTCCAACGCTTTTCCATAATCAACAAGCCGATGTACAACTGCTTCTGTATCATATTCTTTTTTAAAGTCCTTATTTGTTTTTAATGCTTTATCAAGAGTAATGCCCAATTCATTCGGTATCATTTTCACAATACGGTTAACTTCATTTAACGGAATCGCTAGTACCCGTCCTACATCGCGCAATACAGCTTTAGCCGCCAGTGTTCCGAAAGTAATAATTTGAGCTACATGATCCTTGCCATATTTGTAAGTAACATAGTCAATTATTTTACTGCGGTTTTCATAACAAAAATCCATATCAATATCGGGCATAGATATCCGTTCAGGGTTAAGAAACCGTTCAAAAAGCAAATCATACTTCAATGGATCCAGCCCGGTAATACCCAGCAAATATGCCACAACAGAACCTGCTGCACTGCCTCTCCCAGGCCCTACCGGAATTTTATGATCACGGGCAAACTTCACATAATCCCATACAATAAGAAAATAAGAAGGAAATCCCATTTTTTCAATAACGTCTAATTCATACTCCAGGCGTTTTTGAACTTCATCGGTTACTGGATCATATTTTTTTGGCAAAGCCTGTCGGCAAAGCTTACGCAAATACGTAACATCTGTTTCTCCCTCAGGTACAGGAAACTTTGGCAAATGTCTTTCATCAAAGTTAATCTCCACATTACATTTATCGGCAATCTCCAAGGTGGTTTCCAATGCCTCCGGCATGTCCGGAAATAACGCTGCCATTTCATCGCCGCTCTTCATGTAAAATTCATCATTAGAAAAGCGAAAATGCGTCGGATCATCAAGCGTACTTGCCGTAGAAATACAAAGTTTTACCTCCTGAGCTGCTGCATCACTTCTGTCCAAATAATGAAAATCATTTGTTGCAACAAGCTTTAGTCCATATTCTCCTGCCCATTCTTTAAAAAGTTTACGTACTTCCCCTTCTTCCGGCAATCCATGATTTTGTACTTCTAAATAAAAATCGTCTTTGCCAAAAATACGCACCAGATTTTCTAATGATTTTCGTGCGCCTGCTTCATTCCGGTTTAAAATATCCTGCTGAATGTGCCCTTCAATGCAGGCACTCATAGCGATTAATCCTTCATGATATTGTTCCAAAAGATCATAATCCACCCGCGGCCGATGATAATTATTTTCCCCATCCACAAATCCCTTGGATACAATTTTCACTAAATTATGATATCCTTGTAAATTTTTAGCCAATAAAATCAAATGGCAAAGACGTTCCTTGGTTTTTTGTTCAAAACGGCTTCCGCGTGTCATGTATACTTCACAGCCCAAAATAGGTTTAATTCCTTGCGCCCGGGCTTCCTTATATAAATAAATAACGCCATACATATTACCGTGATCTGTAATGGCAATCGCCGGCATATTCATTGCCGCCGCCTTGCTTACCATATCAGGAATACGGCAGAGTCCATCAAACAAGCTATATTGTGTATGATTATGTAAGTGAACGAACGGTCTCATCCTATTTCTCCTTTTTCTGCAATGGTATCATATATATTGTACCATATTCAACATATTTCTGTTTCTTTAACTTTTACAAATAAACAAAGAACTCCTTTTCCCTGTCATGGGAAAAGGAGTATGCACGAACCGTCTATAAAATATTTAATTACTCTTACTGATTGCTTTATGCTTTTTATTGTAATAATTTAAACACTTTATAATATCATTTGATCTAATCGTTTACCTCCAGGCACCATAGGCAGAACATCTTCATCCTCTGCTATCTTTATATCTACAACAGCCGGCCCGGTATGCTCCATCGCCTGAAAAACAACAGAATCCAATTTTCCCGAGTCTACAACAGTAAATCCGGGAACCCCCATCGCTGCCGTTAAACTGGGAATATGTGTTTTATCGTTAAATACGGAACAAGAACATCGGTGTTCATAGAAAAAGCGTTGCCATTGATTCACCATCCCCAGCACATGATTATGTAAAATAAAAACTTTTACATCTACACCATATCGTGCCATAGTTGCAAATTCCTGACAATTCATCATAATGCTGCCATCCCCGGAAAAAAGAAGTACTGTCGCATGAGGGCATCCAATTTTTGCACCTATAGCCGCAGGAAGTCCATACCCCATAGTACCCAATCCACCAGACGTAATAAAGTGCCGCGGTTTTTCCACATCATAAAATTGAGCCGTCCACATCTGATGCTGCCCTACATCCGTTACAACAATGGCATCTTTATCTGTATGCTTTCGGACAACCTCAAATATTTGCTGCGGCGTAATTTCATGAAGTCTTTTACGTGACGCAAAGGGATGGGACCTTTTCATATTCTCCGTATGCCGGCGCCATAAAGAAAATCGTCTCCCATAATCAATACCTGAATTTTCCAACTTGTCCGCAAAGCGCAATAAAGAACATCGCAAATCAGCTTGTACACTGATGTTTGCATGAATAATTTTATTAATTTCATTTTTATCGATATCAAAATGAACAATACGGGCATGCGGAGCAAAATTCTTCACATCCCCGGTAACCCGATCATCAAACCGTGCTCCCACAGTTAGTAATACATCACATTCCATAACTGCCATATTAGCAGCATAGGAGCCATGCATTCCTACCATGCCCAAATGCAGATCCGAACTATCAGCCATAGCGCCTTTTCCCATTAAAGTAGTAACTACGGGAATTTTTGTATGCCACACAATCCGACGCAATAACTCTGACGTATCGGAAAGAATAATTCCTCCCCCCGTCAAAATAATAGGTTTATACGCATGCTGTAATACCTCGATTACTGCATCCAAATCTGCCTCTTGTCTTGGTTGCAGTTCTTGTTTTTCCTGTTTTTTTTGTTTTTCCGTAAATTCATATTCCACTGTCGCATCAAAAATATCTTTGGGTACATCAACAAGAACTGGTCCCGGGCGGCCTGATGCGGCAATTTGAAATGCTTCCTCCAAAATACTCGGCAGTTCTTTAATTTTCTTGACCAAATAATTCCGCTTGGTTATCGGCTTGGTTATTTGAGAAACATCCGCCTCTTGGAAAGAATCCCGGCCGATTAAGGAAGTCGCCACCTGTCCGCTAATAATAACCAGCGGCACAGAATCCATATTGGCAGTAGCAATACCTGTTACCATATTACAAATGCCGGGACCGGAAGTCGCAAAACAAACACCTGTTTTTCCCGTAGCTCGCGCATACCCGTCAGCAGCATGTACTGCTCCTTGTTCATGCCCCGTCAAAATATGAGGAAAGTGAAGCTTATACAACTCGTCATATAAAGTAAGTACCGATCCTCCTGGGTAACCAAAAACAACATCAACATGTTCTCGCTTTAGACTCTCCATAATTATCTGCGCACCATTAAAAATCATTTTCCCCACCTGTCTCCCATTATATTGTTTGTCAGTTTTAGAGCCTAAAATTGAATAAAAAAAATCCGTCCCTATAAAAGGGACGGATAATAATTCCGCGATACCACCCTGATTCCTGCCGCATTACTGCCGACAGGCGCTCTACAACGTACCAACATACGCGTTTCCTGTAACGTGGAAATACCGTAGACACTTAATCGAAATTCAGCATCTCTCTTCAGGGAGGATTTTCATCAACCTGTAAACACCGGTTCGCACCATCCACCGGTTCTCTGCAGTTTAACTGAGTCAATTACTCGTTCCCATCATCAGATTTTTACTATGCTTCTTCAAAAAGAAGTTTTATATATTATATTAAACAAAACACGGTCTGTCAAATAATATTTTGTAATAATTGATACAATTCAAAAAGCCAGAAAAATAGACAGCAAAAAACCGGAGGCATAGTAACTACAACTCCGGTTTATGTTATCTGGTCGGAACGGCGAGATTTGAACTCGCGACCTCTTCCACCCCAAGGAAGCGCGCTACCAAGCTGCGCCACGTCCCGTTATCAGCACTAATAGTTTACCTGATATTAATGTATTTGTCAAATAAAATATAATTATTATTTACTATTTTACAAAAATAGTAAATAGCAATGTTTCTCTTAATAAATATATATACAATTTTAATCCTTTAAACCATTGACAGTAAATAACATATACACATCATATATGTTATATTAGTATCATAAAAGCAAAAACCTTTGCTTTTATAAAAAAACAGGACACTCAATATTTTAAGTGCCCTGCATAATATTATTATTGCAAATATACAACATAAAAATTTTTATACAATTAATCTTCTCTGTCTTTTCGGCTGTTAAAAAACGGTAATGCTACTTCAGGGAAAAGCGCATAGCTTAAAACATCTTCCGTTGAAGCATTGGGGAACCCTTCATCACTCAAATCTTTTCTTGCTTTATCCATTTCTGGTTTCAAATCATCAGCAGGACGGTGATCAATGACCGGTTCATCCCCAATAACCATTTTTCGAAATTCTTCAGAAATTTTTCCGGGAACACGACCATACTTCCCTCGAACAAGATCTCGAACTTCATTGGAAATCATCTTATACCGGCCATACATAACATTAAGAGCGGCCGCTGAACCGGTAATTTGACTAGTCGGCGTAACTAGGGGCGGATACCCTAAATCACGGCGAACATTTGGCATTTCCGCTAGCACTTCATCAAAGAGGTCTTCCTGCCCCTGGTTTTTCAGCTGATTGAACAGATTCGTCAACATACCTCCGGGAATTTGATACTTACGAACTGCCGGATTAATTTGACCGGGCATAGTAAGTTTAAACTCATCGCCCAATTCTTTTCGCACTTTTTTAAAATGATCTGTTAATGGCCATAATTTTTCAATATCAATATCTGTATCATAGATGCTGTTTTCAAGAGCCATTACCATTGTCTCTGTAGCTGGCTGACTTGTAACCTCACCAAAGGGTGATAATGCGGTATCAATAATATCAACGCCTGCCTCAATTGCCTTCATACAGGTCATCTCACCAAATCCGCAAGTACAATGGGTGTGCAGTTCAATAGGAATGGTAAGATGTTTTTTCAACATACGCACCAGGCTATATGCATCATAAGGAGACAATAATCCTGACATATCCTTAATACACAACGAATCAACTCCCATATCCTGCAATTCTTTGGCTCCCTGAGTAAAACTTTCCATCGTATGAATAGGACTTATAGTATAAACGATAGCCCCTTGAACATGTACCTTTGTATTTTTTGCCGCTTTGATTGTCGCTTCCATATTGCGCGAATCATTAAGCGCATCAAACACGCGAATGATATCAATACCGTTGTCCACAGCACGATTGACAAATTCATAAACCACATCATCAGCATAATGGCGATATCCTAATACATTTTGTCCACGTAAAAGCATTTGAAGAGGAGTTTTTTTTACATATTTTTTAATTGTTCGAAGTCGCTCCCACGGATCTTCATCAAGAAAACGCATGCAGGTATCAAACGTAGCCCCACCCCAGCATTCAATTGCATTATACCCTATTTCATCCATCGCTTCCAAAACCGGGAGCATCTGATTCAATCGCATCCGCGTAGCCGCTATAGACTGATGTCCATCACGAAGTACCGTTTCTGTGATTTTAATCTTTGCCATGTCATATCCTCCATCTGAATTGCATTATATATTTCCCTATTTAACGATACAGCAACATACAGACTGTCTCCGTTAAAACATATCATTCATTATTCTAAAACCAACTATTAATATAAGGTCTTAATTACAGTACACTATAGTGTATTATATCATATTTTTACATTATATACACTAAGAAAAAACCAAGCTTTCGCAATCTATATAGGTAAAGCGGGCAAGAATATTCAGAAGCACTATGCTTCTTCCATACCTTGACCGCTCCACAAACCGCTATATTCTGTATATTCTTTCATGTATTCAAACTGCATAGATTATTGTTACATGCATTCCATGTATATCTCTTTAACTTCTTCTTTTGAAAATACTTTAGGATGTAACAGTAACGAACTCCTGGAAATACGCAACGCATTCTTAACCATCCACTCTAAGTCTGATGGAAATATTCCTTCATGGGACAATGTCGTTGTCAACCCTGCCCTTGCTAAAAAAGCTTTTAAAATCGGCACACAGTCATGTTCATTTTTTCCACCTAACGCCTGCGCTAAATCAGCAAATCGATGCGGAGCAGCGGAAATTGATTTTTCAAAAATACAAGGTACCAATGCCGCTAATCCACGTCCGTGAACAATATTTCTAAGACCACTGGCAGGATGTTCCAGCCCATGAGGAGCTGTTACTCCCGCCATCTGAATATTCATTCCTCCCAAAATACTAATCAAAGACATCGCACACCATGCATTTTTATCCTCTGTATCGACATATGCTCTGAAAAAATTCCCGCGAAATAATTGTATTGCATATAGGGCCTGCATTTCCACAAATGGCTGACAAGCACTGCTTAAAAAAGATTCCATATGATGACAAAGGGCATCAAAAGCTACTGCTGAAAAAACAGATAGAGGCATAGAACTCATCATTTGTGGATCTATAATAGAAACGACCGGCAATAAACAGGATGAACATAAAGCTTTTTTATTGTGCGTATTCTCATCCGTAAGAACAGCAAAGGTATTGCCTTCACTTCCCGTACCACAAGTTGTGGGTATGGCAATAATTGGCAAGGCCTTTTCTACTTGTATATGTCCTTTAATATAATCTGTTAAATCTCCATCGTTACAAACTGCAAAGGCAATACCTTTTGCACAATCAATCGTACTGCCTCCGCCTAACGCAATAACTATATCACATTTATTTTCTTTAGCTATTGCCGCTCCTGCATACACTGTGCTCAATAAAGGATTCGCAGTCACTTGATCAAATAAAATAAAAGAAATGTCTTCTTTATATAGAGATGCTGTTAGTTTCTCTATATACCCATTCCGTTTTGCACTACCGCCCTTACTGGTAACTAAAATAACTTTTTTACCATAATGTATGCAAAAACTCCCAACCTTTTCTACTTTTCCATAACCAAATTCCAGATGTACGGGAAGATGATATGAAAAATCACACATCATACATACCACTCCTTATGTATTATTTCATCCCGAAAGTAAATTGATCATCAGTATAATTATACATATTACACCATTAGTTATAATTCTAACTGCTTTTTATTAATAATTTAAATTACATACAAATAAAACACTTACTCCATCGCCGACGTCTTAATATACTAACATATAATTTCCAAATTTTTATTAAGTATGTCCTCCCATAGCATTGACTTTCATAATAGCGTTATACACCTCATCCTCAGTAATATCTGCACGTACATTTTTAGTAAACTGGGTAGGTACACAAGCGGCTTTTGCCACATTACGTATATCGTCTTCTTGGACATCCGTAATACCTAAATCACCTAAACAAGATGGTAATCCGACCATTTTTATATATTTCAACACCGTATTCCATTCTTCTGGTAGCGCTTTTTCTAATTGTAATTGAACTAACAATCCAAAAGCAACTTTTTGACCATGAGAAGCTTTATGAGCTTGAGACACAAGTGCAAACCCATCATTAATCGCATGAGCTGCGGCTAACCCACCGCATTCAAAACCAACTCCGCTTAAATATACACAAGCTTCTACAACCGCTTCTAGTTCTGAAGTGACAATATGCGCTTTTGCCGCTTCCAATGCTTTCGCTGAATGTTTCAATAATATATCATAACATAACTTTGCTAAAGTCAATGCTGTAGTTGAACAAGTGCCGCGCGCCATAGTTTTCGCACCACTACGATAGCATGCACGAGCTTCAAAATAAGTAGATAAAGCATCCCCCATACCAGAAACAAGATATTTTTCAGGCGCAGCTGCGATAATCCCTGTATCTACCAATACCAAATCCGGATTGCGATACATCATGAGGGCTTTAACAACGACCCCTGCATCATTATAAATAACCGCTACGCCGGCACAAGGTGAATCATTGGAAGCAATTGTCGGAATAATAATAACAGGTATACCGCCCATGTTTGTTCCTACCGCTTTTGCCGTATCAATAGCTTTTCCACCACCAGCTCCAATAATAGCATCACACCCATTGGCTGCGGCTAAGTGGACAGCTTCAGCGATAGCTACTTTTGAACATTCACCAGCAAATTCATAATATTCCACTGTTTTTTCAGAATTTTTTAAAGAAAACCGCACCCGATCACCAATGCGCTTTTTATTGTTAGGAGAGCATATCAATAAAAACTTATTTCCCATTTTTCTTACATATTTTCCTAATTTATCTAATTCTCCTTCACCTTGAATATACATACCAGGTCCTTTTAATCCAATTGTCATAATAAAATTCCACCTTTCAATAAATAAAAAATCTCCTACCCTCGAATATATGTTATTGCTTCCCAAAGTATTCGTTGTAGGAGAAATCATCTGCCTTTTATATTTTTTGTATCATTTGACGCGTTATTTGCTTTAAATTTTCAGCACCTGCCCTAACCATTACCCTACGTAATTCATTTTGCCACTGCTGAAAAGAAATTCTAACGCCCTCTGCGCCGCCGCCAATAACACTGAACAGAACAGGGCGTCCAATCAAAACCGCATCTGCTCCTAATGCTAACATCCTAAAAACATCTTCTCCCGAACGTATACCTCCATCTGCCAAAATAGTCATTCGACCTTGAAGCGCATCGGCTATTTTCGGCAGCACATCTGCAGCCCCCTTCATAGTGTCTAAAATACGGCCCCCGTGGTTTCCCACGACAATAGCTTTAACTCCGACTTTTTCGCAGGCAATTGCTTCTTTAACAGTCATAATACCTTTTACAATAAACGGTAAAGAAACAGCTTGCGTTATACGATATAAACTTTTGGGAGATTTATTCTCTATATTCAATCCTTTTGTTTTCATCAACGCAAGTTTAGATGCATCTGCATCAATACCAAAAGCTGGTTCATTAAGACGTTTTGCCATAATACCGCGTTCAATAATAACTTCATCCGGCCGTGGCTTAATAATAGATATGATGTTACCAGGATACAAATTCGCATATTTCATGCCTACAGCAAAACTATACGACTGCGGTCCATCTCCAATCATAGCCATTACTCCAACAGCATTGGCACCTTGTATTAAAGCATGCATATACTGATCTTCAATACTTTCCGGAGTTTCTTCTTGTATACCGGCATTTACCGCAATAGATCCTACCGGAGCTGATATAATAGGCATTGACACCTCTTGTCCAAATAATGTCATATGCGTATCGGGAATGAAATCTCGAGTACCGCGATTGCAATCCTTTACCGTATATTCTTGCAAAGACTTCCAATTTCTGTAAAAAGCATTACCTGTACCGATTCCCCCTAATCCGGGCAATTCACCGGCACAAGTAATACCATTACATATTTTACATATGCGGCACGAATTGTGCATCCTTTTCTTTGCCAGGGTAAACAATTCTGCCTGATCCATCTTATATGTACTCCTAATTTTTAATTGATATTTTGATACTCTTGCAGTCGTAAAGTAAGCGTATACACATCTTGGCCTACACGATACAATAAAAAATCACGATTATCATCATTGCATGGAAGATTTTCAGGCTCACCGCCGTTCAGCCAATCATGACATATACCATTTAATTCGGCAAATATCATATGTAATCCTTCTTCGCCAAAACCTACTTTTTTTACTAGTTTATTAAAATGTTCCTTATCAGAATCATTATATTTAAATATTTCACACCATATAGAAAGTAATTCTTGTTCGTTCATTCCTGTTTTTTTAAAAATAAGTTTTTTTTGTGTCGCCAACATCAGTAGTATGCAGGACAAATAAGACTTCACTACCACAGGAACCTTATCTCTTACCTTGGCAAAATACCGGCGATGGGCCCAATAGCTGCTGAACGCTAAATTATTTCTTTCCAAAAATTCTTTGATTCCATCATTGGCCGATACAGCACAAATCATAAAGAAACGCTTCATCGCCTCATTTGTAGATCTGCTTTTTGCTTTTACCATACATTTTTTAATAAAAAACTCACAGACTTCAGCCGAGTTTTGCTTAGATAAATTTCTCAGTAAATCACCATAGTACTGCATATATTAGCCTCCGGATATCAAAACTTATTTCACGTCTTTTGCAGCAGTCGATGATGCACCAGCTTGTTCTTGAGCCTGTGCCAGTTCTTTTTCTGCAGCAATATTAAATAAAGGATCTGATTTTAAATTATATAAATCTAATCTGCGCTTGAAGAAATTTTTACCATACACAAGAAGACAAAGAACAATTCCGACTGCCAATGCATAGGCAGCGCCACGGGACACAAGAACACCGCCGATAACACCGGCAACACCTAAATCATTGAACGTTTTAGCTCTCAAAACCCCTACACGAACTGCTACATATCCCTGAATCAACATAGTTAAAGCCAAAGCTATGGGCAATATCGGTTTTACAAAACTAACAATAGGTGAAATCCAATACCCTGTAAAAGTACCAAGTCGGAAAGAGGCAACCCCGCCAATTAAGCTGTCCATTGCATCACGGCCATGTTTATACCGTTCGCAAATAACAACCTGCATTGCTGCCCACAGCGGTCCGCACATAGAAAGATCAGGACCGAGCATGGACATAATAATATTCCGAATACCAACAATACAATTGTTCCGATTCGCATCAAAATGAATGTTTTCATCACCATTACGGAATTCACGAGCTTCATCAATCAATGCATCTGCCTGAATCAATTCACCAAACAATACCACATAAACAGCTACGACAAGCGGAAATGCTGAAATGTAATACTGCAAAGGAGGGAACCCAATACGATCGGCAAACGGGCTCCATTGAGTAAACAATTCATAAAATTGCGGATGAGTAAATCCCCATTCAATCGTCGGCCAAGGAAGTTCTCCTACAAGCGGAGCAATAACAACAGCCAATAACATGGCCGGCAGTAATCCTAAATCGGAAATAACTTGGAATACCTTATTTTTCCGCATAATAGTTTTAAAGTGATTGCTGAAGGAAAGATAAAAAGCAAAGCCAATGGCAATCGCAATTGTCCAAGGATACTTATCAAAACTGCCGCCAGCATTGAATACAAGACGAACGGCGGCAATACCTGCTCCAATAAGAATCCCGGCCTTTAATGCATCAGGAACCATATCTACAACTTTCTTAGCTAATCCGGTAGCTCCCAAAAACAAGGTTACTACGCCGAGTTCAAATTCAAAAGCAATCAATGCATGCATCCGTTCTGCTGTATCGTTGGGAAACGAAGATATCCATAACAACAGCAAAGGAATAGCGGGAGTAATCCAACCGGGAACGACAGGATCTCCTAAATGGGCATGCCAGCAATATAAGAAACCATTCATGATAACGATAGTAATAGCGATTTCAAAGGGCATCCCCAAATATTCTTGCAATACGGGAATAATACCCAAACAAACAGCACAAAGCAATAAACCTTGCACATAATCAGGCCATTCGAAGCGATAGTGGATAAACGGCAACCGCAGGACAAATTTAAAAATATGCAGATTAATCCCAGGCTGCACTTCTCCTTCTTTTCTTTTATAAATAGGACCAAACATAATAGGTCACACCTCCAATAAAATACTGAAATAGTAAACTACACCTGATACTAATACAAAAAAACCATAGCAACCATCTCCACCCTATAAAATTCATTTTCGTGACAGCTGCTATGGCATATGTATCAAGTTAAGCAAGATAACACAGGATTATTCTTCAAACTTACAATGAAACCGTGCTTCAAATTCTTCAATCAATCCAGCTCGGAAATCAGGATGCGCAATATGAATCAACGCTGTAGCCCGCTGCTTCAAGGTCTTCCCTTTTAAGGAAGCAATTCCAAACTCTGTAACTATATAGTCCACATCATTACGCGATGTAGTAACAGCTGCACCAGAATCTAAACTGGCACAAATCTTGGAAACTTTACCATGACCTGCGGTAGAAGGCATTGCAATAATAGCTTTGCCACCTTTTGCACGTGCCGCCCCGCGAACAAAATCAACTTGGCCACCCACGCCGCTGAACTGACGAGAACCTATCATTTCTGCATTAACCTGTCCCATAAGATCTACTTGCATTGCCGAATTAATGCTGATAATATGATCAATCTGAGAAACAACAAACGGATCATTTGTATAATCCACCGGTTTAATCAGTACATCCGGATTATGATCCACAAAATCATACAATTTTTTGGTTCCCATTAAAAAACAAGATACAAATTTACCTGTATCAATAGTCTTTCTTGCATTTGTAACAACACCTTTGTTGGCCAAATCCACTACACCGTCAGAAAACATTTCCGAATGAATCCCCAAATCTTTCTTATCTCCCAAGAAAGATAACACGGCATCAGGTATAGCTCCAATTCCGAGCTGCAATGTATCACCGTCTTGAATCAAAGAGGCTACATATTCACCAATCTTTTTTTCTGTTTCGCCAATTTTAGGCGGCTGTAATTCGATAAGAGGTTCATCACAAGGAATAATATAATCAATATCCTTGATATTAATGCTGTTGCCATAAGTAAACGGCATATTTTTATTAATTTGAGCTATTTTCAGTTTCGCAGCTTCTGCAGCAGGTTGTGTGTAATCACAAGAAATACCAAAACTGCAATTACCTTCTTCATCTGGTTCCGACAGTTGCAGTAAGACTACATCCATGGGAATGATGCCTTCTCTGAAAAATTTAGGTACCTCATGGAAAAATACCGGAGTAAAATCAGCGCGGCCTTCTTCCACAGCTTTACGTGTAGATCCACCAACAAATAATGCATTATGATGAAAATGTTTTTCCATACCAGGTTGGCAATAAGGAGCCGTCCCCATAGCAACCATATGCAAAATTTCGACATTTTCCAAACGTTCCGCTTGTGCTACAAGCGCATTAGTTAAACATTGCGATTCCCCACAAGCATGTGTAAATACAACTTTATCACCCGATTGAATATGACTAATAGCATCTTCTGCTGTCACAATTTTTTCAGGATATACACTTTTCCAGTCTTTCACAAAGCACACCTTCCTTTTTTGTGCGTATATGCAGCAACTGCAGGAAAAAGGAGCTGTGACCTGCAGCTGCTTCCATATTAACGCGATAGGATCAAATGAAATAATAATCGTGTAAGCAAGGATTATTCTTCAATCTGAGCAATGGCTTTTGCCAATTGTTTCTTCATTTTCAAGTTGCCTTGACGAGAAATCATAATCCGTTGTGCCTGCGGCGAACCAGCACCATGCATGGATTCTGTACGATAGCCGACTGCAGCAGTTCCAAGGCAGAGATTTTCAATCAAACGTAAAATCTTCAAACGATTTTCTGTACTCACAACATTGACACCGCGAAGGTATTTATCAACATATGGTCCCAGTTTCGGATCTTTCAGGTCTTTTTCAGAAGGGGCCGTTACCATGAGGCCACCGGCAATATCTTCTGCCAGACGTACGATTTCATACGGAAAACGAGTTACGTTTTGTTTACATACATTAGCCAATAAAAGATCAATCAGATAATTGCCGGCTTCTGTCTTCGTTCCCAATGCAGAACAAGCGATACCGCAGGCAAACAAGGTTTCATTTAAATGCTGCATTTCGATAATCTTGTCTTTAATATGGGAAGCCTTTGGACAGCCGTTGTAATCAGCAGCCACAGCGGCAGCACCAATCAACACATCGCCTACGCCAACTTTACATCCGCCATAAGATTGACGATGATAGCCAGCAAAACGTTCTACCAAGGAACCTGCAAATTCATATTCTCCGTTAAGGAAAATTCTGTCATTCGGGATAAATACATCTTCAAAAATTACCAGTGCTTCTGTGCCGCCAAACTGCGGATTACCGGTATCCATTTTAGCACCTTCTAATTTTCTGGTGTCGCAGGACTGACGGCCGACAATCATAAAAATACCTTCGGCATCCGTCGGGCAGGCAAAGGATACCGCATAATCCTTATCATCTTCACCCATGGCAATCGTAGGCATTACGATAACTTCGTGGGAATTGATAAAACCGGTTTGATGTGCCTTGGCACCACGTACAACAATCCCGTCTGCCTTGCGTTCTACAACGCGAAGGAACAAATCCGGATCAGCCTGCGCGTGAGGAGCAAGGCCGCGGTCCCCCTTCGGGTCCGTCATCGCTCCATCAACGGTAAGGTCATTATTCTGCACGTATTTAAGGAAGTTCATGAAGTTTTCATGATAATGCGTCCCGTATTTTTTATCCGTATCATAGGTAACAGAGAATTCAGCATTAAATGCATCCATACCAACACAACGCTGGAAGCAAGCAGCTGTTTTATCTCCACAAAGACGCTGCATTTTAACTTTATTCATCAAATCTTCCGTGCTTTGGTGGATATGAGTAAAACGGTTGACCTTTTCGCCTGTATACGGAGAAGTAACTGTCATTAAATCTTCATATTCCGGAAGCTGTGCCAAATCATAGGTCATCTTTACAGAGTTTAACGATGGACGGAGAATCGGGTCGTCTACGGGACATTCTACTTTTTTACCAAACATATACACCCGCAAATTCAATTTTCTCATACTTTCGACGTACTGTTCACCTGTCATTAATGCCATAATAAATCATCCTTTCTACTTCTAAATAACTATTAATTTTCCACACAAGAGTGCGTTTGTCCTTCATAGAGCAAAATACGTGCCAAGCAACCCTGATTCATTTACTTTAAGGAATAAATATGATGACTTTTTATTGCAAGCAACATGCATGTATGCTGAATTGTCTTTTTTTTTAAAAAAATACTTTTATTTTGTTGCATGTGAAAATCGCCACAATTCAAATCCTCATATTCTATTAAAAACATTTATTTTGTTGCATATTTGAAACACATTTTAATATTTTAGATTCATTTTTGCAACAAAAGGTTCGTTTGATACAATATTATTCGTATGTTTACACTTTTTTCTCATCTAGCATGAGATTACTTCCTCTTATATCAAACGAAAACATTTGTTCAAATTAACACAATCTCATCAGGTATTACCTTATATTTTACAAATCGTTATATTATTATTTTTACTATAAAATTTTTATTCTCTTTTTCTTGGCATGAATATTGCTATATATTATATTTAGAATACAATACTAGTTAGTATATTCTAAAGGATGTGAAACCATGTCAAAAATAACTTTTCAAGAAATTGAAACTATTTTGGAAAATGAAGTTCGTCCAACTTTAGCCGAACATCACGGGGATGTCTGTATCGTTGATTATTCCAACAATGTTTTACGAGTTCGTTTAACCGGACAGTGCAGCGGTTGTCCCTCTGCATTATCCACGACGGAAGAAATCATTGCATCAAAGGTAAAAGAACATCTGCCACAAATCAAAGACGTTATTTTAGTTACCGGTGTCAGTGATGATCTACTAGCACAAGCAAAAGCACTAATGAATCATAAAAAAAATATATAGGAGATTCTTATGAAAATTGGCATAAAATATTGCGGTGGCTGTAACAGTCGGTATGATCGAGCGCGAGAAATAAAAAAACTTATTAAACAATTTCCCCAACACACATTTGTCTATGATACGCCAGATACAAAAATATGTGATGTGTGGCTGATTGTTTGTGGGTGTGTTTCCTGCTGCGTTGCAACAGATAACTTGATCGCTACAAAAAAAAAGTTTATTTTGTATTTACCGCGTGATTTCGCTACTGTTGTTGCATATTTGAAACAATCAGAAGAAATCCCGCAAATCCAACAAAAAAAACTGCTTCATCTGGGTGATACTGCTTCCATGACAAAACAATTTACCACTGACGATATCACAAATTTTGCCAAATTAACCGGTGATTACGGTAAAATTCACATAGATGCAGAATTTGCCGCTCATTATGGATTCGGCCGTCCTGTAATCCATGGAATACTGACGGGAAGTCTCATTTCTTCCGTAATGGCTATGCAGCTCCCTGGAGATGGCACTATCCTCATGGATGAAAATATACGATTTATTTTGCCCGTATATCCTGGGGATATAATAACTGCCACCGTGCTATTAAGTACTGTAAAAGAAAATAAGAGATTTTATGTCGGAGAACTAACGGGACGCTGCAAAAATCAAAAGGATGAAGTAGTTGCCGAAGGAACCTGTCATCAAATGATGATGAAAAATTTGTTTATTATCGGTTAACTACGTCGTACACAAAAAATACAACAAAGGATATGGTGTTAAAAATGACAAATTTAGAAAAATACGATAAATTATTTATGGACAATTTCAAACTAACAAAAGAGCAATTACCCGGTTTAAAATACAGGTCCATTAAATTATGGGATTCAATGGGACATATGCAGTTAATGGAAGAAATGGAGGATATTTTTGATATTTCATTAGATACCCCTGATGTATTATCTTTCAGTTCTTATGAAAAAGGGCTGGATATTCTCCGAAACTATGGCGTTGATATCTAATGAATACACATGTAGCATTCAATCCAGTCCGCATCATTGATCCTATAACAAACAGCAATTGCTACATAATAAAAGAAGATGCTCATGTCCTTATTATTGATCCCAACAATTTTTCATTAATTAACGCTTACTTAAAAGCACATCAATTACATCCTGAATATGTTTTACTTACTCACGAACATTGCGATCATATTTCAGGTCTTAATGAACTGCGTCAGTATTATTCTTTTAAAGTTATCGCCCAAGCTGCCTGCAGCTTGGGTATTCAGGATAAAACGCTAAATATGACTCGCATAATGGAAACATATCTATATTTTAAGAGTAACGGAACTGTTCTTACCCCCTATCCAAAATTCACTTGTAAACCTGCCGAACTAACTTTTAACGAAACATATTATTGGCATTGGCTTACCCATCAGTTTACATTTCTTCATACACCTGGTCATACCCCTGGCAGTACATGCATACTTGTCAACAATACTGTTTTATTTTCCGGTGATTATTTTATTCCCGGCGAAGAGGTCATTACCCGTCTACCCGGCGGTAATGCAGATATATATGAAAAAATTGGCAAAAACATTTTACGCACTCTGCCGGAAAACATGCAAGTATATCCCGGACATGGAAATACCTTCCTCCTGACAAAAGAGGTGAAGCAACATTATGGATTATAGCGAATGGTTATCACATGAACCATACTCGTGGTCACAAAAAGAAAAAGAAGCTCATTATCTTCCTTATTTTAAGGAGCTAACCGCTTATCATAGACTACATTGTCCTTCCTATGGCAAAGTTCTAGATATGCTGGCCTATGAGCAGCATACTGTTAAATCTATTGACCAAATACCCATGCTGCCTATTTCTCTGTTTAAACAAATGTCTTTAAAAAGCATTCCCGATGACGAGATTTTCAAAACTCTTGTTTCTTCGGGCACAACAGGGCAGGCTGTCTCAAAAATATTCTTGGACAAAGTTACTGCACAAAACCAACAACTCACCTTATTAAAAATTGTCACTTCCTTTCTCGATAAATCAAGACTTCCCATGCTTATCATTGATACTCCGTCTACTTTAAAAAGCCGGGAAAAATTCACAGCGCGCGGTGCTGCTATATTAGGATTTTCTATATTTGCCAAACATCGTTACTATGCCTTAGATGATACAATGCATGTAAATATAGAAGTACTGAAAGAATGCCTAAAAAAAAGCGCAGGAAAGCCTATCCTTATTTTTGGTTTTACTTTTATGATATGGAAATATTTTTGTCAGGCATTGGAAAAAGCCCATATGTCCTTTGACTTTTCTAATGCTTTTGTCTTACACGGCGGTGGCTGGAAAAAAATGCAGGATCAAGCGGTATCCCCAACCATTTTCAGAAAAAAATTATTAGAGCAGTTTGGTATTTCACACGTGCATAATTATTATGGTATGGCAGAACAAACTGGCTGTATATATATGGAATGCGAATACGGTCATCTCCATGCCAGCATTTTTTCTGATATTATTATGAGAAAAGCTGCTGATTTTTCTGTTTGCCCCATAGGAATCCCGGGAATTATCCAAGTATTATCACCTATGGCTGTGTCCTATCCGGGACATTCTCTCTTGACTGAAGATATAGGCACTTTACTAGGTATAGATGATTGTCCCTGTGGTCGAAAGGGAAAATATTTTTCTGTAGATGGACGAATCCCGGCAGCGGAAATAAGGGGGTGCAGCGATACGTATGGACAATAATATACAAATACTAGCCGGTATAATACCGGAGCATGCTCATCCATTACCGTTATTTTCGCCAATAGTACTTGATTTCTTATATGCTCTTAGCCATGAAATCCGGCAAACACCTGAATTATATACAAATAAAGATATAGCAGCTTTTTCTTTTTGGCTTCGCCGCAAACACATTTACTCTTTTCAAAAATTAACACCTACCCATCCTCAACGAGTTGGACGGGGAATTATATTTCATATTGCCCCCACCAATATTCCCATTATGTTTGCCTATAGTCTTGTTATATCCTTATTAGCCGGGAATAATAATATCGTACGTATTTCTCCCCGTATTATACCGTCCATGTCTCCATTGATTACACTTATAAGAAAACTTTGGAGCAAAAAAGACTTCCAAATATTAAAAAATTCCAATGCCTTAATTACATACAAACGAAGCTCTTCTATCACACATTATCTCAGTTCTATATGCGATGGAAGAATCATTTGGGGCGGGAATGATACAATAAATGAGATTAGAAAATCGCAACTATCACCGCAAGCTTTAGATTTAGCTTTTGCTGACCGTTATTCTCTTGCTCTATTTGATGCAGAGACAATTCAACAGTGCAATGACGAAGAACTAAAAAAATGGGCTCATTATTTTTACAATGATACCTATGATATGGATCAAAATGCCTGTTCCAGTCCTAAACTTATTTTATGGATAGATCCTTCCGGAAAAAATATACAGCAAATTCAAACCCGCTGGTGGAATGAAGTCTATCGCGCCGCTATCAACTACGAACTAGCCCCCATAAAAGTTAGTCGAAAATATACAGATTTATGGACTTATAGTATGACTTATCCAGAAATAGATTATATAAATCAATGGAACAATCTATTATATGTATATACCCTATCTACACTACCCGCCGACATAACAAAATTATCTGGAACATTCGGACAATTCTTTCAATTTACATTACCATCCATGCTAGATTGCTTGCCTCTATTCTCTAAAAAAATACAAACTATCTCCACCTTGGGAATTGACGCTCCCACACTCCGGACTTATATGATTCAATCCGGAGTGCTTGGAGGTGACCGGATCGTATCTATTGGCGAAGCCATGAATATGCACATACAATGGGATGGCATCAATATCTTGGAATATCTTTCAAGACTTATTGGATAGGAGGTACTGTTATGTGTTTTTTTGACAAAAATCCGAATTTTTCAAATCATGTATTATTTGTAGATAATACAGGACATTCTGTTACTTATCAAGATTGGTATTATCATGCACAAAAATTAAAAGCATTGATTCCCCGACGTTCGCTGGCAGTTATTTTATGTCATAATGGTATCGGCTCCGCTTTATCCTATCTAAGCTGTCTGCAAAATCATATTGTGCCTTTATTATTAGATAGTCAAATGGATAGAGACCTATGCCAGCAGTTATTGACAATTTACAGCCCCAATTATATATTTAAATCACTTAATGCTGCGCAAGCAGGCGAAGTTCCCATATATATAATAGAATCGTACGGTCTCTTTAACTATTCTGATAAAAAACACGATATATATCCTGAACTTGCTTTACTATTAACGACCTCAGGCAGTACAGGAAGTCCCAAACTAGTTCGACAAAGTTATGCAAACATCCAATCTAATGCAATGTCTATCTCTTCCTATCTAAAACTGAACGATAAAGAACGTCCAGTTTCTTCATTGCCGATGCATTACACCTTTGGTTTGTCTGTAATAAACAGCCATATATTGGTCGGTGCTACCGTATATCTGACAGAATTAACTATTTTTGATGCTGCTTTTTGGGATTTTTGCAAAAAAAAGAAAATAACATCTATAGCTGGAGTTCCTTTTACTTATGAATGTCTAAAAAGAATCCGTTTTTTTAATATGACATTGCCAAATCTTCAATTGATGATCCAAGCAGGAGGTAAGTTGTCAAAAACATTACAACAGCAATATGCTGAATTTGCCTGCCGTACACATAAACGGTTTATTGTCATGTACGGACAAACAGAAGCTACCGCCCGTATGTCATATCTCCCGGAAGAATACAGCGTATCCAAAATTGGCAGTATCGGTATTGCCATACCTGGGGGAGCATTTCATATCATGGAAAATGCTCACACAGAAATTTTTGATCCAAATATACAAGGTGAATTATGTTACGACGGTCCGAATGTAACGTTGGGATATGCACAATCTATCGATGATCTGAAATTAGGAGATGAACGTCATGGACGTTTATGGACAGGGGATATCGCGTATAAGGATAGTGATGGATTTTATTACATTGCGGGACGAAAAAAACGTTTTCTCAAAATAATGGGAAAACGCGTTAATATGGATGAAATAGAACAACTATTTAAAAACACGTATACATCTTATGATTTTGCCTGTACCGGCGTAGATGAAGACTTGCGTATTTTCACAACAGCTCCACAAGATTTATTGGAAGAGTGTTCTGATTTTCTCCTAAAAAAAACAGGACTCCATCCAGCGACTTTTACAATTACCACCATAGATGCTATTCCGAAAAATTCTTCCGGGAAAACACAATATACTATGTTGAAATCACTCGCAAAATTATAGGTCTGCCATGAAACTAGAAAATTCACTCTATCAGGAACAAGCTCAGCAATTGTCGGTATTTCAGCTTCAATCACTGCAACTTTTGGCACTTTCTAACAAAGACCTTCAAGATACTCTACAAAAAGAATACACCGAGAATCCTTTTATGGATTATACTCCTTCAAGTTCGGGAAAAGAAGCTGTAAAGGATGCCCTTCAATTCACTGCTGCTCCAGATGAAAACATTGTAAAAAACTTCATATTGGATCAATTAAACCCAGAAATATACTCACATGGCGAATGGGCCCTTCTCACCTATTTAGCCGAAAACGTTGATGAATATGGATTTCTTGATATAAAAGGTCTTACGACACGGCTTGCGTTACCCTCTAATTTACTTGCAAAGTGCGTAAAACACCTACAAAGTCTTAATCCTCCCGGCATTTGCACTGTTTCTGTACAAGAATGCTTAAAAGAACAACTGCGCCGCAAAAAAAAGCTAACTCACGTTTTACAGTTTATTATAGACAACCATTTGGCCGATATTGGCAAAAATAACATAAAACATATTGCAGCGACTACAAACTTATCCAGAGATCAAGTACTGCCATTGATAAGAATAATCCGTTCACTCCGTCCGCATCCGTTGGAGGGTTTTTCAGCAAAATCTGCTAATTTTATTATTCCCGATGTTGTTATTCAAAAAGATAATGCCGAGATACAAATTTTTCTCAACGATACCTGGATGGGTTCTTATTCTATAAGCGATTATTATATTGGATTAATGAAATCCGCACAAGATCCGGAAGTAAAAGCATATTTCCAGCGTAAATATTATCGTTGCTATATGATGCTGCGCAATTTGGAACAACGCCGCAACACGTTATTATTATTAAGTCAGGCTGTTTGGGAATGGCAATTCGACTTTTTCGTAAAACAACAGCCTCTCAAGCCCATGACACTTCACGATATTGCCAGTAAAACAAAGGTACATAGTTCCACTGTTTGCCGAGCAATCAAAGACAAATACCTGCAAACACCAGTCGGAACAATTGCATTTAAGCAATTATTTCAAAGAGGTATAAAACGTGATACGGTTTGTATTTCTCAATCAGATATAAAAAAAAGATTAGCACATATTATTTCTCAAGAAAATCCGTCTTCTCCGTTAAGTGATGCCGAATTAGCCGGTAAGTTATCAGAAGAGTGCCGTCTTTCGCTGTCTCGCAGAGTAATTTCTAAATATAGGGAATCTTTGCATATTGCGAATTCGTATAACAGAAAATTGTAAATATAGTCAAACCGGGTTTGTTTCCCTTCAATTTTTTTTTAATTTATGTTAGATTAACAGTATGTATTTTAGCTGTAAGATATAAAAACTCATAATAGTTCTACAAAGACGTTGGAGGCAGGTATGACAAAAAAAATATCCATGTTTTCCACTGTATCAGAAGCAGCTGAGCGGTTAAACGAAATTATTGAACACTCTTTTGACGGCATTTATATTACAGACGGTAAAGCAAATACCATCAAAATCAATCATGCCTATGAAGAAATTACCGGGTTAAAAAAAGAAGAAGTGATGGGGAAAAACATGGATGACCTTGTCCATAATAAAATTATTTCTCGTTCTGGTTCCTTAATTGTATTAAAAACAAAAAAACCGGTCACACTGCAGCAGCATTTTAAAACAGGGAAACAAGCCCTCATCACCAGTTCACCTATATTTGATAAATCGGGTAAATTGGTAATGATCGTAACCAATGTACGTGATTTAACGGAAATATATAATTTAAAACAAGAAGTATTAGAAAAAACAGAAGCCATGGAAAGACTGCGATTGGAATTAAACCATATTCAAGAATGTCCTGGAGAAGAAGATCTTATTATAAAGGATGATGTAGCATTGGCCGCACTATTGCTGGCAAAACGGGTAGCACCTATGGACACAACCGTAATGCTGCTGGGGGAAACAGGTGTAGGTAAAGAAGTCATGGCAAAATATGTGTTTCACCATAGTTTACGTTCAAACAGCAGTTTTATCAAAATAAATTGCGGCGCCATTCCGGAAAACTTGATTGAAAGTGAGTTATTCGGATATGAAAAAGGTGCTTTTACCGGCGCAAATAAAACTGGTAAAATGGGTTTATTCGAGCTGGCCAATAATGGTACTTTGTTTCTCGACGAAGTAGGTGAACTGCCAAAAGAAATGCAGGTAAAATTGTTGCGAGCCTTACAAGAACAAGAAATTACACGCGTCGGCGGTGTTACTCCTATTAAAATCAATACCCGCATTATTGCGGCTACTAATCGAAATTTAGAAGAAATGGTTCAACAAAAACTTTTCAGAGAAGATTTATACTATAGACTTACCGTATTTCCTATCTATATTCCCCCATTACGGACAAGGCCTAAGGATATTACACCTCTTGCCGAATCTTTTCTAAAAAAATTAAATCGAAAATATAATTTTAAAAAACATTTTTCTAATGTATCTATTACACTGTTAAATGAATATGACTGGCCAGGAAATATCCGCGAATTGAAAAATATCGTTGAACGGGCCGTCATCATAAGCTCCGGTGACGAAATTAAACCAGAAGATCTCCATATACGGCAAAAAACTGGATTAAATACGGAAACAATAGGTACCATTATTACGGTGCGTGATGAAGAAAATACCCCCGAACATATATCTATATTTCCTGAATCAGGAGATCTAAAAATTATGTTGGAAAATATTGAACATCATTATTTAGAACAAGCTTACGAAAAATATGGCAATGTACGCGATGCCGCCAAAAGTTTAGGTCTTACGCCATCCACATTTGTCAGAAAACGTCAGCGATTTATAAAAAACAGTTGATTGGTATAAGGAGGTCATGCAATTGAATAAAATTACAAAAATTAAAGCCGTATACTTTAGTCCAACGGGTACCACCAAAAAAACAGTAACTACTATAGCTGCAACTTTGGCAGAAAAACTGAACATTTCTTGGGAAATGGATGATTTTACGTTGCCTCCACGCCGTAAAACTCCCCTGGTATTTAAAAAAAACGAGCTAATTATTTTCGGTGTTCCCGTCTACGCAGGTCGGGTTCCCAATATCATTATCAAATATATTGCAGCACTGCAAGGTAACAATGCGACAGGTATCCCTGTCGTATTGTATGGAAACCGCAATTATGATGATGCCTTAATAGAATTGCGTGATACGTTGGAAACTGGCGGCATACACACAATTGCCGCCGGAGCATTTATTGGCGAACATTCCTTTTCCCGCATATTAGGTGCCGGTCGTCCTGATAAACAAGATTTAAGTATAGCTCGTCAATTTGCCCATACCATTGTTGAAAAATTAACAGAGAAAAATAAACAATTAACTCCTATCACCGTAAAAGGTAATATACCCTATCGTCCCTATTACCGTCCCCTCGTAAAAGACGGAACGCATGCCGACATACGAAAAGTTGTTTCCAAAGTCAACGACCATTGTACAAATTGTGGTATTTGTGCAGCTGTCTGTCCCATGGGTTCTATTTCTAAAGAAGATATTCGATCCTATATTGGCATTTGCATCAAATGCGGTGCCTGTATAAAATTTTGTCCTGTACAAGCACGGTATTATGATGATCCATCTTATCTTTTTCACAAGGAAAATCTGGAAGAAACGTATACCCGGCGGGCAGAACCAGAATTATTCGTATAAAATCGAGCAGGAGATCACGTGGAAACATATTGGACTCTCTTTTTACAATTTCTGCCAGCTATTTTTCGATGACCTCGGAACCTCTTGTATTTGCACATTGCTTATTTGATTAATCGTCGGTTGAGACAATATATTGTGTATTTTACTGCCGACGGATTGCAAGCGTTACTCCGCTTTCGGATTGCCTACTCACGTCTGTAAGACCTCCCCGGATAAGAACGCAGTCTTTCTCTCCTTCTAGCTGCCACCTCTACAGGATTGTCCTCGCATAGTTTAGGGCTTTGGTTTGCGTGGCAACCTTGCCTTACGCTATGTGCCGGGCACACCATGTAAAATAATGCTAAGATCTTAATATAAAATCTCAGCGTTATTTTTTTTTAATATTTTTTAATAACGACTGCATAAATTTATATATTTCCTGTCTGCCATCGGGATAACACAAAATTACGAAAAGTCTCCATAATAGGAAGCATGTTAGCATGTCTGTAAACGGCCATAAAAAGATATCGCTTATCTAACGGATTGGCAATAGGAATACGATCCAGATTATAATATTTTAACGTATAGAAATCAGGAATGATAGCTACACCATATCCCGAAGAAACAAGACCGGCCATTGCATTATCCTCTTCAATATGACACACGACGTCCGGATGAGAATCTGCTTCATTCATAATATGCGTTACCATCTCGTATAATCCGCTGTTTTTACTAAAAGAAATAAAAGGATATGGTTCAAGCTCTTTTAAAGAAACAGATTCCCGATCACCTAACGGATGTCCTTTAGGAACAGCAACGACCAATTCTTCCTCCGATATAGGATAAAATATAATATCTGGTTCATCTTCTACATAAGAACAAAATGCCACATCCATTTTTTCATCCTTTAGATCCTTGACTATCTGTGAAGTCGTCCCTTGCTTAAAATCAAAAGTAATTCCTTTATGCTGCGGAATCGCCTGAAATTGCGTAATAAGTTCGGGTACAAACGTATACCCCATGGTATAAATAAATCCCAGTATGATCCGCCCATGGTCCGGACGTGTATAGGCCTGCATAATATTTGTCCCTTTATCTAA
Source organism: Megasphaera sueciensis (assembly GCF_050219315.1). Taxonomy (NCBI): domain Bacteria; kingdom Bacillati; phylum Bacillota; class Negativicutes; order Veillonellales; family Veillonellaceae; genus Megasphaera; species Megasphaera sueciensis. The sequence continues at coordinate 2,613,061 of NZ_CP116939.1, read as the reverse complement.
TTCCTGAAGAGAGCGTTTAACATATGGAAGAAACATGCGCCCATACTTGTTTAAATATATGTTTCGCCCCTTTTTTTCAAAAAGCCTTAATCCTAATTCACCTTCCATATCGCGAATTGCTCTATTTAAACTGGGTTCCGTAATATATAACGATTCAGCAGCCCGGCGATAATGTTCTGTCTCTGCTAGTTTTACAAAATATTGCAATTGTTTTAAATTCATTTTTACTCCTTTCTTTAACTTTTTACAACAATTTATAGAAAGTCACTGCCGAATGATAGCCTGTAACTAGTAATTTAGTGTTACATGGCTATCATTTTTTACTTGCATCTCCTCCCTTTTATTTTCTTAAATTTTAATATCATTTCTCTTTCAATTGACATAATGTAAGATATTCATTATTATTTACCCTCATTAAGCTGCACGGTTTCCTCCCAAAACTTTATTACTAAACACATAATGCATTTTTTATTTTATCATTTTTGATAGAAAAATTAAACGTTTTTAGTGAAAATAAGGAAATAGTACTATCAATTATTTTCTCGTATAATATATATCGTAATTAAATGTTATGTTTTTCACATGTATCTCTTTCATACTACAAGGAGGAACTCGATTCATGAATCAAAAATATCCACATATATTTGAACCCTTGACCATATTGCGTACAACTTTTAAAAACCGCGTCATTATGCCACCAATGGGATCAAACTTTGCAACATTCAGCGGCGAAGTTTCTGAAAAAATGAAAAATTACTATGGTCTTCGTGCCCGTGGTGGTACCGCTTTAATAACCGTAGAAAATGCTTGCATCGACTATCCGCTCGCTACAAATGGTACAAAGCAATTACGAATCGACAACAAACAATTTATCCCGGGACTGTTTGAATTAACAGAACGAATTCATAAATACGGAGCACTCGCCTCTATTCAGCTGAACCACGCCGGAGCTTCGGCTTATCCAGAACGGTTAAACGGCCTGCAATCTGTATCCTCATCTTCGGTCCCTTCTAAAGAAGGAAATCCGGCTCCGCGTCCATTAACTAAACAAGAAATACTTGCTATTGTGCAAAAATACGCGGAAGCGGCTGAACGAGCCATAGCTGCCGGCTTCGATATGGTGGAAATCCACGGCGGCCATTCCTATCTGCTCGACCAATTTCTTTCTCCTTTGTATAATAAACGCACCGATGAATTTGGAGGAAATGCTGAAAATCGTGCCCGTTTTTCCCGTCTCGTCGTAGAAGCCGTCCGCAGCAAAGTAGGTCGCTGGGTCCCCATTTCTTTCCGCGTTTCTGCTGATGAATTCATCGAAGGAGGAAATACTCTCGACGATACCATCGCATGCTTAGCCTCTATTGTCCCCGCCGGGGTAGATATTATCAACGTATCTGCTGCTGTCAATGACTCTATCCAATACCAGATTGATAAATGTGATTTGCCGGATGGCTGGAGAGCTTATCTTTCTGAAGCTATCAAGAAGGAATTCCATACGCCCGTTATTATTTCCGGTAATATCCGCAATCCTAAAATTGCAGAAGAAATTATAGCTTCGGGAAAAGCCGATTTTCTGGCAATCGGCCGCGGCCTTATTGCCGATCCGGATTGGGTCCGTAAAGTACAATTCGGCAAAGAAGAGTGCATTCGCCAATGCATTTGCTGCAATATCGGCTGCGCTGATCACCGCATTGCAAAATCTAAACCTATCCGTTGTACGGTAAATCCTGATGTAATAAACGGCGAAGCCTATAAAAAAAATAAAGTTACTCGGGACATTCATGTCGTCGTTGTCGGCGGCGGAACCTCTGGACTGGAAACAGCTTGCACAGCTGCAGAAGTCGGTTGCCGCGTAACGCTGTTGGAACGAAGCAACGAACTTGGCGGCATGGCTCGTAAAATTGCTCGTTTCCCGGAAAAAAGCCGCATCGAAGATTTTCCGGCATATCTTGAAAAAAGAGCTGCCCGTCTTAAAAATCTTACAATCAAATTAAATACGGAAGCAACACCAGCTATGATCGAAAAATTAACCCCGGATATTTTGTACAATGCGACAGGTTCTAAGTCGATGACCCCACCAATTGAAGGCCTTCTCGAATATACAGATGCAACGGACAGCAAAATTACTTCTATTACAAATTTCATGGAAACCATTTCCTATTTTGAAAAGATCGCCGAAGGTAAAAAAGTTGTCATCATTGGTGCCGGTGCCGTCGGGTTAGATGTTATGGAATTTTTTGCACTTCGCAAAGCCGATGTCCAAGTCATTGAAATGATGCCCTCTGTCGGCAAGGATTGTGATATTGTAACAAAGTCTACGCTGAAAAATCTGTTCAAACAGCACGATAATATCCATATGCATTTAGCTACTGCTCTAAAAAAAGTTTGCCCCGATAAATTTATTGCTGAACATGATAGAAAGATGGAAGAGTATCCTTTTGATCTCGGTTTTATCTGTATGGGTCTTATCCCGGACTTACCGGATGTAACTGCATTTGAAGCCTATGCCCGAAAAAATAATATTCCCTATTATAATATCGGCAACAGTAATAAAACCGGTCAAATTATTCACGGCACCGAAGCCGGACGCAATGTAGTCAATGTGATCGATATGATTGGCGGGTTTGAAGATTAGTTAAATTGATTTTTTTACCGCGGTTGGTTTATTCCAATCACGGCAAAAAATTATATATTTCCACAGCAGATATTTTTGTCAATGCTAGTGAAAAATAGTACAATTAAGGTATTCTATATGTATGGTAATCACCGCATACCGGCGGTTTAATATACAAAATCTTAAAGTTTTTATGTATATATTATTAAGGAGGAATTTATTATGGGTAAAATTGCAATTACAGAACGTGTAACAGGACATACAGAATTGATTGGGTTGATCGCATATCCAATTCGCCACAGTATGTCTCCGACAATGCACAATGAAGCATTCAAAAAATTAGGGTTGGATTATGTATATGTCTGCTTTGAAGTAGATAACTCCACCTTAAAAGATACAGTACAGGGATTGCGTGCTATGAAAGTACGCGGATGGAATGTCTCCATGCCAAACAAAGTCGCCATCACACAATATCTTGACAACTTATCTCCTGTTTCTCAAATTGTCGGTGCCTGCAACACCGTTGTAAATGACAACGGCATCTTAACTGGGACGATCACAGACGGTACAGGTGCGATGCAGTCTCTCTCGGAAGAAGGCGTTGACTATGTTGGCAAAAAAATGACGGTTATCGGTGCCGGTGGTGCAGCAACCGCAATTGAAGTACAGGCAGCGCTTGATGGCGTCCGTGAACTGACTATTTTCAACGTAAAAGATAAATTTTTTGAAAATGCCCAGGAAACGGTTAAAAAACTTCGCGAACGCACAAGCTGTATAGTAAACCTTTATGATTTAGCTGATCATGCTAAATTAAAAGAAGAGTTAGACAGCAGTGATATTTACATAGACGCTACTTCCTGCGGTATGAAACCGTTGGAAAATGTTGTTGCCATCCCTGATAAAAGTTATTTGCATAAAGGGCTTGTCGTTATGGATACTGTATACGCTCCAAGAGAAACAGAATTGATGAGATGGGCCAGCGAAGTAGGCTGCCATACCTTTAACGGTTTAGGAATGATGCTCTGGCAAGGAGCTGCTGCCTTTAAACTTTGGACGGGAAAAGAAATGCCTACAGACTACATTAAAGATATCTTATTCTAATACAGACTATGACCCACTCAACCAAAAAGGAGAAATCATAATGAATCAATCATATCGCCCGTTGTCTTTTAGCCTGTATTTAAACTATTTTGTTCATGGCATCGGTGTTATTATCCTTGCTCAAAATATGGATGCACTGGCTGCTCGCTGGGGCAGTATCGCCGACGTTGCCTGGGTGATTTCCATGCTCGGCATCGGTCGTTTAATCGTTCTTTTTGTTTCTGGTAAATTATCGGATAAGTATGGCCGCAAGCCGTTTATACTTTTAGGGATAGTTACATACATTTCTTTCTTCATTGGTATATTAATGAGTCCCACCTCGACAATTGCCTGTATTTTTGGTATTTTGGCCGGTATCGCTAATTCATTTTTAGATGCCGGTACCTATCCTGCCTTGATTGAAGCATACCCAGATAGTGCTTCTACCGCAACGGTTCTTTTAAAAGCCTTTATCTCTGCCGGTCAATTTCTACTTCCTTTGTTCATCGGTTTCCTTATCAGCACCGGTGCTTGGTACGGCTGGTCCTTTATCATTGCAGCGGCTATTCTTCTTATCAATCTGCCGCTCATCATGAAATATTCTTTCCCATCGATGAATCCGGTTAAGGAAGCGGAAGGTATGTCCACAAAACTTGCAAGCTGGATTCCAAAGTCAAAATGGTATTTGGAAGGTATCTGCTTTGTTATTTACGGATATATTTCTCAAGCTACATTTTATTTGATTAGCCAGTGGCTCACAAAATACGGCGCTTCCGTTGCCCAGATGACAGATATTGCTTCTCGTGCACTTATGAGCTATTATAGTATTGGTTCTTTATGCTGTGTATTTTTCACCGCATTTATTACAAAAAAGGGCATCCGTCCTATTACCCTTCTCGTTGTCTATACTTTTATTTCCACCATATCGATCTCCGGTCTGTACTTCATACCGTCCGGTTCTCTTGCTCCGATACTCTCCTTTATAGTAGGTTTCTCGGCTGCCGGCGGAGTTATGCAGCTTGGTCTTGTAATGATGACTGAAATGTTCCCGAAAGGCAAAGGAACCATGACGGGTATATTCTATACAACAGGCAGTATCGCCTCTTTCACTATTCCCGTTATTACTGGATATATGGCAGACAGTGGTATTAACAGCATTATGGGACTTGATGCAGCCATCGCTTTAGCCGGTTTTGTTGTCGCTTGTATCATCTATATCCGCTATAATCGTGTTATGAAAGAAAAACCAGCAGAAAATCAAATTGCTGCTTAACTTCAAATATTGTGTTTTACAATCATCCCGGAGGTCAGAATGATTAAAATTGGTAATGTTACACTAGATAATGGTATTCCTAAAATCTGCGTCCCTATTGTAGGCCGCACTGTAGACGAATTACAACAGGAATGCAGATATCTGCAAGATAAAATTTATGATGTCGTTGAATTGCGCATTGATTTTCTAAAAACAGTAACCGATTTGAATTCGGTCAACGAAGCTATCACAGCCGTCCGTAACGAACTGCCCAACAGCGCTATCCTTTTTACCTTCCGTACAAAGGATGAAGGCGGTGAAACGGCCGTACCAGAATCATTCTATTTTGAATTGATTCAGTACGCCATTCAGTCCGGCAAAATCAATGCCGTCGATGTAGAATACTTCCGCAATCCCGATAGTATTCAATCGATTATTGCTCTTGCAAAAAAAGCAGGTGTAACTGTCATCATGAGTAATCATGATTTTGATAAGACACCCTCTTTCGACGAAATAACAACACGTCTCATCGGTATGAAAAAGCTAGGTGCTGATGTTGCAAAATTAGCTTGTATGCCTAAGTCTGCGAAAGATGTATTGACGCTGCTCAGTGCTACAGAAGCTGTAAAATCGCAGTACCCTGATGAACCCCTCATTACGATGTCCATGGGTAAATTGGGTACGATCAGCCGCATCAGCGGTGAAATATTCGGTTCTGCTTTAACATTTGGTTCCGCAAAAAAATCGTCTGCTCCCGGTCAATTGGAAGTGACGACGCTCCAAAAAATTTTGCGGACTCTCCACTAATTCCATAATACTTCATCACAAAAATGACAGTAACAAATGCAAATTTCGTTACTGCCATTTTTGTAATATAATCAATAAATTTATTTTAACAAGGCTTTTCCTACTAGTTTTTCCAACATATCAAGTACGCGGGGAATAGAGCTATGATTAGGAAGCTGAAAATCAGCCGAAGCACAATATGCCGTTATACGTTCCTCATATAAATCATAAATTTTTTGCTTGCCAGCCGCTAACAATGGTCTTGTAGAAATTTCCACATCACCGGCAATATCATCAGGAGTACGATCAAGAAATATAATAATACCTGTTTTCTTTAATACTTCAATATTAACAGGCCGTTTAATAACGCCGCCGCCAGTTGCAATAACAATACCGTCTTGTTTCGCCAGTTCTTTTATTGCTCGTGTTTCAGCCTCTCGAAAACAATTTTCACTAATCGCAAACAATTCGGAAATTTTCTTTTGTTCTCTCGCCTCGATATATGCATCCGCATCAATGAATCGACGCCCCAATCGTTCTGCTAAGGCACTGCCAAATGTAGTTTTTCCACTTCCCGGCATACCTATAATCACTACGTTTTTCATAAAATATTCTCCATTTCCTTAGCAATCGAATTAATGACATCATTTCCTATTTGACGTTCCAGCCAAATTTCTTCCGAAACAACGGCTTGCGCAACAAGCATAAACATTCCATTTAATGTAATCGCCCCATGTCGTTTTCCATATTGTAGAAACAGCGTATCCTTGGGATTATAAATAAGATCTACCAACGCTTCATAACGGGCTGCCGTTTTTTCTGAAATAGGACAAACTTGCATATTAGGATACATACCCACAGGTGTACAATTTACCATAAGAGGCGCTCCTTTGCGATTTCCCAGTTCATGATACCCAATAATTTCTATACCTATCCGTTGGGCAAAATCGGAAAATGATGCTTTCAGAAGCAAAGGGTTACGAGAAACAACAGTAATATGCGCGGCACCCGCATCCGCTAAATATTGGATAACAGCACGTGCCGCCCCCCCCGATCCAAGAACAATACAATCATTTCCTTTTGCTTTTATTCCTGCATGATCCAAGGAACGGCCAAATCCAACATAATCTGTATTATACCCAAATAGTCCTTCTTTGGTAACGTGAATTGTATTGACAGCTCCAATGCGATCAGCTGCATGAGAAATTTTTTTTAAAAAAGGCATTACATCAATTTTATAGGGAATCGTGACATTCATTCCTGTATAGCCGCAATCCGTTTGCAAATGAGTCGCTATATCACTTCGTTCCATCTCCAGTAAATCATATTGATTATGACGATCTATTCCTAATTTTTTAAATAATATTTCATGGATCTGCGGCGATACACTGTGTCCTAATTTTGCTCCTATAAGTCCGAATTTCATGAGCAGCTCCTCCTTGGTCTGACGGATAATTTCCCAAAATCTTAAAATATGTACAATTCCGAGCCAAGTCGTCCAACGTTTTGACTACACCAGGATCTGTTAAACTTCCCATAACATCAATATGGAAAAAATATTCAAACGGATGCCCTTCCATCGGTCTGGATTCCAAGTGTGTCATATTCATGCCGTTGTAGAAGAAGTGGCCAAGCACATGGTATAGTGCACCCGGTTCATGTTTTGTCGTCAATACTAATGTTATCTTATCCCGATTATCAGCTTGATTCATTTGTGGAGCAATAATAAAAAAACGCGTGTAATTAAATGAATTCGTATAGATATGAGGCACTACTATCTGCAAACCATATAATGCAGCTGCCATGCTGTTTGCTACGGCAGCTGTTGTGCGGTTGCCTTCCTTTTGAACCCGCTCAGCACTCTGTGACGTACTGAAATACGGACATTGGATCCAATCCGTATGTTTCCGGAAAAAATCCCGGCATTGAGCAAACCCCTGCGGATGAGAATAAACAATTCGAATATCTTCGAGACGAGTTCCCGGAAGCGCCAATAAATGATGATCTATTTTAATGCACTGTTCTCCTACAATAAAACAATTATTCCGACGAATCAAATCATATACTTCCGTAATACTCCCCGTTGAAGAATTTTCAATAGGTATAACTCCATATTGAATTTTCTTAGCAGCAACTGCTCGTATTTCATCTTCAAAATGATCATAATACGTTGTAGTAATAGGTTGGTTTTTAAAATAGGTCATCATAGCCTCGCTGCTGTAGGAGCCGGGTGCTCCATAACAACCTACGGGAATACAGTATTCATAGTCATCCTGGTCCATAGCATCATCTCCTGGAATTCGCCATCATCCACATATCGAGAAGTGTCCAAGCCGTTACTGCTTCAATGACGGGAACTACTCGCTGCACGATACAAGGATCATGACGTCCTTTAATTTCAATAGAACAATTTTTTTGTGTATCTAAATCAATCGTTTCTTGTTTTCGCCCAATAGAAGGAGTGGGTTTAATAACAAGCCGAAAGACAAGAGGCATCCCATTTGTAATACCGCCGAGAATTCCTCCGTTATGATTAGAGACTGTAACTACCTTACCTTTTTCATACTGCATTGCATCGTTTGCTTCTGAACCATGCATTTCCGATAGTAAAAAACCATCTCCAAATTCAATTCCCTTCACTGCAGGTATAGAGAAAAACATATGACTCAACATACTTTCGACGGAATCAAAGAAAGGATCTCCTAATCCCGCAGGCAATCCAACAACCATACCCTCTATAACTCCGCCTACAGAATCAAGTTTTTCTTTCGTCTGAGTAATGAGATTTTCTATAGGAAACGCTTTGTCCTCTTCCAACAACGGTAATTCTTTTTGCCTAAGTGACTTAAGCAATGACGCATCTTCTCCCATAGGACAAAACTGCCGGTCTTTAATATTTCCAATTTGCTGTATATGAACACCTATTGTAATACCGCGGCGTTCCAGCAATTGCGCTGCAATCGCTCCGGCAAAAACAAGCGGAGCCGTCAGCCGTCCCGAAAAATGTCCGCCGCCTCGATAATCATTAAATCCATCATAACGAACATGACCGGTGAAATCAGCATGGCCGGGACGCATGATATGACGGAGATTATCATAATCACCAGAATGCTGATCGACATTACAAATACGGAAACACAACGGTGTTCCTGTTGTATGTCCTTTAAAATAACCGCTTTGGATTTCAAAATCATCGTTTTCTTTTCTCGATGTAGATAAGAGATTTTTTCCGGGCGCCCTGCGGGACATCGTTTTACGCACTAATTCCCAATCAATGGTTTCTCCTGCCGGAATACCATCCAAAACCGCTCCTACAGAACGGCCATGAGACTCTCCAAACAGTGATATAGTCAGATACTTTCCAAATATATTTGCCATGCCCTTTTATCCTTCCTTTTCAATAATTCCGCCGAGTTCAGCATAATCATTCCAAAAACCAGGATATGACTTGCGAACACATTCTGCACCCTCAACAATAATCTTATCACTGCAGCATTGTGCCGCAATTGCCAGCGACATAGCAATCCGATGATCACCCCAAGCACTGACACGCCCCCCCCTCAGATGATCCACACCACATATAAGCAACCCTTCCGGTTCTTCCCGCACATCGGCTCCTAATTTGTTAAGTTCTACCGCCATCGCATGAAGACGATCACATTCTTTCAGCCGTACACGGCCGGCATGAATAATATGTGTAATACCGCAGCTTAATGAAGCAAGCACCGTCAATATAGGAACCAAATCCGGACAATCTGCCGCATCTATCACCATTCCCTGCAGCTTTGATGCGGTTGTTATGATGGAATCTTCCGTATAAAGGCTCCCCCCCATACGACGAATAATAGAAATAATAGCTTTATCTCCCTGACATGTTTCCGACTGCAACCCCTGACAGCATATCTTTTTTCCGATAATTCCTGCCGCCAGCCAAAAAGCAGCTTGAGAATAATCTCCTTCTGTCGTATATTTGCCCGCTTGAAAATGTTGTTGTCCCGGAATAAAGTATATCCCGTTTTCTTTTTTCTCAATTACAATGCCATGTTTTTTGAGACAAGCCAACGTCATATCTACATAACTTGCTGATTCAAGTGTCGTCGTACTGCATAAAAGAGAATCTCCCTGAATAAGCGGCAGTGCTAAAAGAAGTCCTGTGAAAAATTGAGAACTTATATTTCCTGGCAGGGCATACCGCCCCGGTGTTAATCCCCCGGAAACTTGCAGGGGAAGTCCTTTTTCTTGTATTTCATAGTGAACATCACACTTATCAAATACATCATAGTATGGCTGCAACGGTCGTTCTGCCAGACGTCCGCTGCCAATGTAGGTAACGGTATTCCCACTGATAAGTCCTACCGGTATGAGAAAACGCAGTGTCGATCCTGATTCGCCGCAATGCACAATTAACGGTGTTTCTTGTTTGCGCAACCCTCCGTGCACGTAATATTTTATGCGATCCGGTCTTCCATCAGCAATTTCTTGAATAGCAGCACCCATCTGTCGTAAAATTCGACAAGTAGCAGTAATATCTTCAGAAGCTGTGATATTTCCTACAACACTTTTCCCCTGAGCCAGTGCTGCACAAATCAATTCACGGTGCCCTTGACTTTTGGAAGAGGGAACGGTAACGGTACCTGTTAATTTTCTAGGAGTTAATACGAGATTCATGCTAAATCTCCTTTCGAAATATATGTGGAAATATCCGGGCCAAGGACTGGAAAACGTTTTCCTTTGCCAATACGTTCTAAAATAATAAAAGTTATATCATCACCGTGCTTCTTTTTGTCATGGCCAATATATTTCAATAACTCTTTTCCCGATGCCTCCATCATAACCGGTAAATGAAACTTTTGAAGTACTTTTCGGATTCTTTCTGTTGTACCCTTTTCAGTAAGTCCCAATGCCTCCGTTTGTGCGGTCAAAAGCATCATTCCTATAGCTACTGCTTCTCCATGGGTATAGGTTCCATACCCATAATATTTTTCAATGGCATGCCCTATCGTATGCCCAAAGTTCAAAAGCATCCGTTCCCCTGTATCGTGTTCATCATGTTCTACAATGCTTGCTTTAATTTCACAACAAGTCTTGATAATTTTTTGCCAACATAGGCTTATTTCATCATCTCCGGAAGACTGTTCAAATAATGTGAAAAGTTTTTCATTGCAGATACACCCATATTTAATAACTTCGGCTAATCCATCATGTGCTATACGTTCAGGCAGCGTTCGTACTAATTCCGGATCAATAAATACAGCTTTAGGCTGATAAAAGCAACCGGCCAAATTTTTACCCGAAGGAAGATTAATTGCAACTTTCCCTCCTACACTGCTATCCACTTGCGCTAAAACCGTCGTAGGAATTTGAATGAAAGGAATTCCTCGCAAATACGTCGCTGCTGCAAAGCCTCCCAAATCTCCGGGAACACCACCGCCAAAAGTAATGATCGCGTCGCTCCGAGTAATGGAAAAATCAGAAAGAGCTGCATAAATTTGGGCTAGCGTTTCTATATTTTTACTTTGCTCCCCTGCAGAAAATATAATGCGCTTGCTTTCTATTCCGCTATTATTTAAAGCAGTTTGCAATCTGTTTCCATACAAGCGGTCTACCGTATTATCACTGATAACGGCTATTTTATTTGTATGGCTTATCCTTCGAACAGCACTCCCCAATATATCGAGCAATCCATTCTGCACATAAATGCTATAGGAATCTTTTCCTAAATTAACCTGTATGTTTTCCACTAGTAAGTTCCCTTCTGCGAACAGCGGCTTTTTCAAGATACTCCATCATTTTGTCTTTATCACTGTTCACTAAAAGTTCTGTAAAATCTTCTAAAGAGTTTTTAAACCGGTTGATTTCTTCAAGCAGATTCTGCCTATTCGCCATAAATAACTGAGTCCATAAAAGTGCATTGATATCAGCCACGCGAGTCCCATCCCGAAAACTGCCGGCAACAAAATACTTTGTTCTGGCATCCATAGAATTACTGTTAACAAGCGCCGTCGCCACTACATGAGGAAGACTGCTTGTATATGCAATCATACGATCATGTTCTTCTGCTGTCACGCATATAACATGTCCGCATCCTATTTCCTTGGCTATCCTGGCAATAAGCCGGATATTTTCTGTCTTATTTTTTTCCTGCGGTATCAAAATATAATTAGCTCCCTGAAAAACAGAAGCATCGGACTGAGATAATCCCGATCCTTCCTTCCCTGCCATAGGATGGCCGGGAATAAAGTCCATCTCATCACAAAGCAACTGCTGTATGATATGTATTGTATTTCCCTTAATGCCCGCTATGTCTGTCAAAATTACATCGGGCTTAAAATTCTTTTGATATTTACGGATAAATTCTATCATATCACTTGCAGATAGGCAAAAAATCAACAAATCTGCTTTTTTCAAAGCGTTATTTCCACAAATATCGCCCATTTCAATAAGATTTTCTGCAAGCGCTTGTTCTACGGTCTGCAAATTTTTATCAATGCCAATAATATGCTGCACGCCTACATGATTCAATGCTTTGGCATAAGACCCACCCATCAGTCCCAATCCTATAATTCCTATCGTAAAGTCCGTAAAATCGCTTTCCGAATTATCCACGCTGTTTCACCTCAATCAACTTTTTACTATGATTTATAGTTCTCGTTCTACAATAGGTGCTATCTGTCGCAGCGAATTCATCAAATGATCAAACATCTGTGGGGTAATCGATTGAGCTCCGTCACATAAAGCATTATCCGGGTCATTATGAACTTCTACCATGATACCGTCAGCACCGGCAGCAATGGCTGCTTTAGCCATCGGTTCAACCATCCAGCGCTTACCGGTGGCATGGCTGGGATCAACAAGGATGGGCAGATGACTTTCCCTTTTTATAGCTGGGATAGCACTTAAATCAAGTGTATTTCTCGTATACTCTTCAAACGTACGAATACCGCGTTCGCAGAGAATTACATTACGATTTCCACCTGCCATAATATATTCTGCCGACATAAGCCATTCTTCAATAGTAGCACACAATCCGCGTTTTAATAAAACCGGTTTATTCACTTTACCGACAGCTTTCAGTAATTCAAAATTCTGCATATTCCGGGAACCAATTTGTATAGCATCAATATCATCATCTAAAAATGCTCCCAGTTTATCTGCCGACATAATTTCTGTCACAACAGGAATCTTGGCTTTTTTACTGGCATGATGAAGCATCTCCAATCCACTATCTCGTAACCCTTGGAACGAATACGGAGATGTCCGAGGTTTAAATGCCCCCCCTCGCAACATAGCCGCCCCAGAAAGTTTGACAGCTTCGGCAATACCATCTATCTGCTGCTGTGATTCAACAGAACACGGCCCGGCAATCACAGCAATTTTTTTGCCTCCGATTTTGACATCCCCAATATCTACAACGGTATCCTCAGGGTGAAAAGATCGGCTGGCTCTTTTATAAGGTTCCGATACTCTCATGACCTTTTCCACATACTCATTTGCCTTAAGTTGTTCTCCATCAATAACTGATGTATCCCCTACAAGTCCCATAACTGTTTTTTTTGCCCCTCTGCTTTCATCAATTTGCAGTCCTTTCATTTGAATAGATCGTTTAATTTTCTCGATTTCTTTCTGTGGCGTTCCTTGTTTTAACACAATAATCATAATAAATTTTCCTCCCCATTCTCCAACAAAAAAAGCAGGCTCTCATGAGCCTGCTCCTGTCAGTGCGTATTCGTATACTAATACGTTGCTATTGAAGGTATACGTTGAAGTGCTCCCATGTTGATCGACTGCATATATGATTTGGCATAGCAAAAATAACCGGCGTAATAAAAGTATACCCGGCTAAAGTCGTACCAAAAACCATATGCAATTGCAGTTTGTAACATAGATTGTAACTTCATTTTGGATATTCTCCCTCTGCAACTTTTCAAAAATTTATTGTGCTTATTCTATCCTTCTCAACTTAATTTGTCAAGGAAAAAAATACATTATTTTAGCATTTTCACTTATTAAACGTTTTACCTATCTATTTTTTTACCAAGCCGGCGGAATTGCCGTTGTCACAACCCGGAATATATATCCTTGACTCTTAAGCAGTTTTATAATCTGTGGTAAAGCCTGCACCGTTGCCTCATGCCCTACGGCATCATGCATAAGAATAACCAAGTGACTGTTCAAATACGGACGTATGACAAGTTGTTTTTGAATATTGGTCACTTCCTGGCCTGCCGTACGTCCCGTTCCATCCGCATCACCTGTAAGCGCATTCCAGCCAACCTCTATATAACCCAGGTCATTGACGGCCCTCCAATACGCTTTGGTAAAATGACCGGATGTGCCGCCCGGCGCTCGTGAAATGATAGGACGGACACCAATAATATTGTAAATCAGCTCTTCTGTTTTTTCTAATTCATCAGTATAGGCCCTGGGAGAACGATATAATTTTTTATAATCATGACTGTATGAATGAAGTCCTATAGCATCTCCATCTTCGTAAATCCGTTTTACTATATCCGGATTCTTTTCAATATTTTTACCCATAAGAAAAAATGTCGCATGAATTTTTTCTTTTTCCAAAATATTAAGAATTTTATCCGTATTATCTTTGTTAGGGCCATCATCAAACGTTAAATATACAACATGATCACCATAAAAATATTCTCTTGTTTTGCCATAAGTAAGAGGTAATCCTTTTTCTCTTCGCTGCTTAAGTGTATATTTATCATATACAGGGACATTACTATCTGCATCCGGCAAGGAAAAATTTTGGCCAATATATGCCGCTTTAGTTTCTGATAACATGGAAAAGAGATGGTTGAATTCACCTGTAGAATCAGCAAAATCAAATTCTTCATCAGTATGCATATATGCACCAGCGGCAATTATCAACAAACTTACGCCCACACCAACCAAAATCTTAAACTTCATAAATACTGTCCTTCTTTGCCTGCAAGTCATTCACTATAATTAATATATTGTCGTATAGCACAAGTATCTTTATATCCATCTGCCAAAACAATAGCAGTCAAGCCAATATCGGTCAATTCATCAAGCAAGGCTTCCGTCATACGATGCTGCACCGCATTATATCCAGTGCAAAATAAAATCCGCCGGCAATCTGCCCCACGAAACATTCCCTGCGGATGCTTGACAATCTTAGCTAAAAGAGCCGGAGTTACAATGGCCCCTTCAGGCCGTCCCATAATAGTAGAAGCTATCTCTACCCCCTCTACTCGTTCAGCCTTTAACGCATGTCCTAACATCTGCAAATTCAATACGCCTATTAGAACATCACAATTTTGCGGAATTGCAGTTTGACCTGCCTTAGGAGCTTTTACCCATTTATTTCGAGTTTCATCTGCCTCGAGAAGAATATACCATTCGGGGTGATGCTTCTTCAATACAGATACAATAGATAAAGGAAGCCCTATATAACGATCTGCACCATCAATACCAAAAAACCAAGCTGGAATACGTCCTTCTCCAATCCGGGAAGAACAAAATCTTTCTCCTTTTTCAATATCATCCGTACAAATAACATCAAAAGGTTCTACATTATCCACCTGTGCACTTTCTACCGGCACCGTACTGCTTATCAATATCGGCAAGTTTCCCTTATGCCCATACATACCCAATCTTTCTAATACTGTCGTTTTCCCGCCGGCCCCAACAATCGCCGTAATTCCAGGAACTAGCAAACGACGCCAGCGTTTATCTTCTATCATGTTTCTGCCTCCGTTTATTTAGGATTTTATTAGATTTTTTCCGAGTATTCCTTATTGATTTCATTTCGCAGCCGGCTGAAACCTTTCCATGCCGAATTGATAAGGTCACGAACCATCTTCACTGTAATTTTGCGACGTTCCTGCTCAGAACATGTCCCATAATTTTCAAATTCAAGTTCTTCACTGGCAACTCGTGCAACATTCTCCCGAATAGTCATTCCTTTTTCCGTTAGTAATTCACTTGCATTTTCAGCAACAGCCGCAATAGCAGGACGACCGCCGACAACGATCCGCCATGAATTTTCTCTTAAAACTACAGCTCCCGTCAAATACGGTTCATCCGTCGGTAAAATACGCATAGCAGCATAGGTAGTATATAATCGTTCTTTGGCAATGGATACACATGTAATCAATTCACCCATGGGCGGACAATATAAATAATCATTCAAACTCATGCGTCCTTTATCATGGAGCTCAACATCTACAGTTAAGCAAAGCAGGATAGGTATTAATACAGAAAAAGGCATTTTACATGCAAGAACACCGCCAATAGTAGCATGTTGGCGTAATTCATCATCGGTCAACGTATGAATATATCTTGAAACAACGCCTCCTCCAAAACTTCGAAAAAAGGGATACGCACCAATTGCATCCAGCGTTGTCATTGCACCAATCAAAATTTCATCCCCGCTATCATGTATATAGTTCAACCCAAGATTAGACAAATCAATCGCCAAATCATAATGATCGGTATGATGGCTCAAGCCTTTACCCCCTGCGACAAGCACCGAAGAAGCAACGCTTTTGTATGCACTGTAAACTTCTTCTAATGTTCGAGGAGCTACTGTATAATCACTGGAAAACAAAATAGTTCATTTCCTTTCTCTATTCCACTTTAAAAATATTCAAAAAATCAATGAATTGCCACATTAGGTCGATGAATATCCAATAAAAAGGATTCCTCATTGCAATTCAAAATTCGTTCAATTAATTCGTCCGGACCTATTTCATCATATAATTCTATTTCTTCCTTATATATTAAGTACGGCATTAAAATCTGAATCGTTGTTCCATCATGAGTCTGCATCTCACCTAATGCTCCTTCAAACTGAACAATAAGAACCCCTGACAATTTTGTTGTTTTTGCAAAAGGATCACAATTTTCCGTATTTGGCAAAACAAATCCATATGACATCCATAGCTTGTGAACATGAGGAAATCGTCCCAATTCCATAAGAAGACGAATAGGCCAGGCTGCTTCATCCGTAACTGATATACAGCGATCTCCCTTAGTATCAAACGGCCAATTCCCTGGCAGCAGCATACACAATTCACCATAAGCCTCTTTATCTTCCGGTGAATTTTGACCTGTTGGATAGTGCATAGGAGCTGCACTCATCCCTATTGTATGTAAAAGATAAAATGGTTCTTCCACGGTAGGATGCAATAATTCTACATGCACCGGTAATGGATTATCCAATGTATCGGAAAAAATAGTCCACCGTCTATGGGGAAACAATGTGTGAAAATATTGTCGTACTTCCGCAGCGTACTCACAATGTGTAAGCTCTATGGTATCATCGGCATCCGTCATGGAAAAAAAACGACGTGCCGACGCTGCTGCATGGGTACTATGATTGACCGCAAAAATTCTTTCTTCCGACCAAATCGTTTTTTCTTCCCTGCCCATATTATCCCCTCCTAGCATCTGCTTTGTCTTATTATACCATATCAAAAAGGTTTAAACTATCATAATCAAAGATTCAATTTCAGTCCAATAACCCCTGCAATAATCAAAAAAATACATACCATGCGCCCTATCGCCCGCGGCTCACCTAGCCACAGCATGCCAATAATAGCAGTACCTGCCGCTCCAATTCCGGTCCATACTGCATACGCTGTACCGATTGGCAAAGACCGAAGAGATAAATCCAAAAAAAACACGCTGCCCAGCATAGCCGCTCCGGTAAATAGGGAAGGCCAAAATCGGGTAAATTCTTCGGTAAACTTTAAAGTTACGGCCCATGTAATTTCCAAAAATCCTGCGATAACCAAAAATATCCATTCCATAAACGTTCTTCCTATTCATATAGTCTAAGTAAAACAATATATAATTCTTTTCCATTTTTATTATAATAACTTTGAAGACCTGTGGCAACTATATGTCGATCATTGCCTTTTCTCGGCCAGTTAATTGTGCTATAGTAAAAGCAAGTTCAACAAATTTGCAATCACTCCTTTCCCTATCAAAAGAGGTTTAAAATGGCTAAAACAAAAAAAACAAACGTAATGCGTATTTTAGATAAAAAACAAATAGTCTATGCAACAAAAGCTTATGATTATGACGAAACTGATTTATCAGGGGTACATGCGGCAGCAGAACTTGGGTTGAACCCCGAAGCAGTATTCAAAACGTTAGTTGCACAAGGGAATAAAACCGGACCGGTCGTCTTCTGTATTCCCTGCGATAAAGAACTGGATTTAAAAAAAGCAGCTCAATGCAGCGGCAATAAAAATGTTCATCTCCTTCACGTGAAAGAATTATTAGCTTTGACCGGCTATATCCGCGGCGGCTGCTCTCCCATCGGCATGAAAAAACAATTTCCCACCTACATTGATGAATCAGCTAAACAACATGACACGATCAGTATCAGTGCCGGAATGAGAGGACAACAAGTGTTAGTAGCTCCTGATGACGCTGCGGCTGTCACCGGCGCCAAATTTTGCGCCCTCATTATGGAGGGAATTACACTTACGGAAGGAAGAGTACGATGACAAACGAAGAAATGAAACCATGGCTGGATACACTCATGACCTGTGAAGCATGTCCTTTACGCCATGAAGGAAATCGCGGTCCTACACGATATTCCGGAGATCCAGCCTCCCCCTTGATGTTCGTCGGCGAAGGTCCCGGCGGCGTGGAAGATGAATTTGGGGTCCCGCTTGTAGGCCCCTCAGGCAAATTATTGGACAAAGCCTTATGGAGTGTCGGACTCACCAGAGATCATGTCTATGTTACAAATATTGTAAAATGCCGTCCTAAAGGCAACCGAACCCCAACATTAGAAGAAGGTAAGTTTTGCGCCAATATCCATCTAGCAAAAGAAATCGAACTAATTCAGCCAAAAGTCATTGTCTGTTTGGGAAAAGTTGCTTTTCAATATTTCTATGGACACACAGCCAGTATTATGCGTAACCGCGGCAAATGGTTCGACTATAATGAAATTCCGGTTATACCCACTTACCACCCAGCATTTCTCCTGCGTCAGACGGGACACGAACTGGTAGAATCAAAATGGCAAGTTTATTACGACTTTAAAGCAGCTGTTGAAAAAGCTGCCGCTGCTGCTCCAGACTATATATTTAAAAGTGACACGCCGCCAAATCTTCTGGATGAGTACAAGGAACTGAAAAATCAACGACATTTCTAAATTTATATATTTACAATTACCTTACATTTTGGTATACTACTAAAGTACCTTTGCGGATGTAATTCAGTGGTAGAATACAAGCTTCCCAAGCTTGATACGAGGGTTCGATCCCCTTCATCCGCTCCATAGATAAATACTGGCCTCACGGGCATTTACCGTGAGGCCGTTTTTTTGTTGAATAACCTTAAAAAAACCTTATCGGAAGTAAAACAATATATTGTAAACCATTCAATCTTTTAGTTAAATGACAAATAATTATCCACATAAAGTTAACAATTCAAAGAATTATTGGTAATAATCGTCTTATTTACTATGGCTTTACATATACGTGTTGTTATGAGCATTCTTCCCATGATAGGATCTTCTATATTTTGCAATACACTGTTCAAATGATTCCAGTAATTATCACCACTACTATTTTTAAGTATTGGCATAACATTTTCCTGTACATTGTTCTTAGCTACGACAATTCCTTTTTTTACAGCCTTAGTTCCACCAACAACGACTTTTAATATTAGTCCACATAAACAAATCAATAAAATTATTCCTAATATTCCCATGCCAAGCCTAAAAATTCTATCTGTTGATATTTGTTGCATAATGCTACTAGTCGCAGCATTCACAAAACAATCACCATAAAAGATCAAGAAACTTGACACAATTAATAATATTACAGTTTTATGCATACGTAACACTGAATCATCTTCTTCTCTTTTACAGCTATATATCGGCATACAATTTCATTCTAATGGATCCAATCCATACTGATTATCACCTGATGTACCTTTAAAAAAGATAAGGTAACTTAAAAGAAATAAATTTATAATAGGAATAACTAGAAATCCCGCAATTTTCCCTGATTGATTTAGGTCATGTAGTCGTTGAACTGAGATAAGAATTTGATAAATATTAGCAATAACAACAACAATAACAAGTATATAGAGTCCAAATTTATTATGCGTCGGCATCGACATTGCGGACAATATATATACCAAAATAATACTCATAACTTCTGACGTAATTAATCGTATATTATAAGCAGCTCTATTTAATCGCCTTTTAAAATCAAAAGCATAAAATCCCTGATTTTGTGAAATAACCACATGTTTCATGGATTGAGGCTGTGAACTTTGTGATGTGGTAGAACTGGGTGTAACATATCCATCTTTTTTGATTTCGTCAGCAATACAATCAAATATATTAACATCCGAAACGGACATTCCACAATGAGGACAGGTGGCATCATCTTTATTAAGTTTTGTACCACAATATGGACAAATATGTTCTACTCCATTATTTTTTGTTTTTGATAATTCAACTCCACAAGACGGGCAGAATATCTCATCGCCCACTAATTGTGTTCCACATTTTGGACAAACATCCTTTTTAAGTTCATCAATGACTTCTATAGTGGAATTTCCGCAATACGGACAAAAATCAACATCATCACCAAATTGTTTATTGCATCTTTGACAAAATTTTGGCATATGAAAAACCTCCACAAAATTACTGCTTTTTAATATCACTGGTATTCATACCAATCACAAAAATTGAAAGCCCTTTTTGCTGTTCCGAAAAACCTAAAAAATTTCCTGTTGCAACGATATGGTCACCTACATGTATATTATTAATAATCTCTTTCCTATCAGATGGTACTCCAAGATTTACTACATACCGAGTACCATTATAAGACCATTGGTACAACGTAATACATTTAGTTTTGTCTGTATCACTAAAATCACCTATTTTGTCTGCATTAGTAAAATCACTTATTCTAACCACGGTTCCACTAATAGCAAGTTTTTCCCCTTTATATTTTTTGTCTGCAGCTAGGGAACCTATCCTACGATAATCACCCATCAATTGTTCCGCAGTTATATTAACAGGCTGAGAAAAAATATTATTCTTGTAGCAGTAAAAATACCCCGCAAAAAACAGTACTACAATAAGTATAACTGTGTAAAAAGCCATTTTGTTGCTAGTGTCCGGTAAATTATTATTGCTATCATTATTCTTATGACGATTTTCAGCTTTAGTCTCTACTGATAATAATAATCTGGCTCCACAATGAGGACATATATTTTCATCCTCGTTGATCAACTTAAAACAATATGGGCAAAAACAGTTTGACTGTTCTGTTTGAACAGATTGTTTGGTAAGTGAATCATCAATCAATTTTGATTTTTCTTTAACTTTTCCAGAAATTGTATGTCTGTTTTCCTGTTGTTCTACACCCACTGATTGTTCTTGTGTTTTCATCTGTATAGGGTGCTCTTCTAGCAGTGTACCCAACATAATACTTAATGGATCTTCATTATCTTCATTTCCCATATCAGAATTTTGTGCCACATTTTTATCTAGAACTATGTTGTCTGACTTTTCTATTATTGGTGGCCTTTCGTTTTTGATTTTTAAATTATCAGCCGAAGAAACATTTGTTTTCCCTTCATCAAAACTTTTGACAGGAGTACCACATTTAACACAAAATTTAGCATCTTCACGCAAAGGTGCCCCACATTTTGTACAAAACTGTTTTTTCATTATTTCTTCATCTCCTGACTCTTGATTAACAGTCTGGGTATTGATACTACCTACATTTATTACCTGATAATGATACTATACGTGCATAATATCACTTTTATTGCAACTGCGTCAACGATAGTAATATATGCTTCATTGTTTATCATATAAATACTTTGTTTTTATGAAACAAGCACTCTGCAATATATGCAAAGCGCCTGTTATCTTACATCTGTATTTCTATCTCAATGCCCGATTTGAGCTCCACTTTGAAGATATCATCAAAACCGTTATCTTCTCAATTAACCGCCGAACCAGCTGATCTTCGTATTCAATAATTTTCATTGGCTACTCATCCAAGAAGGCAATCACATCCTGAACCCGTCTCCGGATGCCGTTCCGTTCTGCATCATCACGCTAGATAGCCTATTTCTGTTCACGCATCTTATAAATCTCATGCTCATACCATTAACAGTTGTTAACATCATCCGGCATAATCATTATTTCGCCATTTCCCTTTGTATTCCACACTACCATCCTTCAGATATGAAGTACCTTTCCCATCATACTGACCGGATGAAAATTCACCTTCATATTTTTTGCCACCATCCGGATAATACAGGATTCCCTTTCCGTTATATTCGTTATCTTTATATTCACCTTCATATAACAGGCTACCATTGACATATATTTTGCAATTTCCCTGCAGTTCTCCCTTGTGGAAATTCCCAATGTTTATACAATACGCTGTCTTTTTCAGGAAACTAACCGAAATAAATTGATACGAAATACCATTACCTTCCGCTGTTCCATCCTGCACTGTTCCTTCATAACTCAGATAATAATGCCCGGTTGCCTGATTTCGCTTGTATATTTGACCATACCCATTTAATCGCCCCTTTTTATATTCTCCCGCATCTTCGATTACTACGGCATCTTCCTGGGTATTTGGCTTCTTATATCCTGTCTTTTTAAACACAATACCAATTCCATCCGGTTTGTTTTCTTTTAATTCCCCACAGTAATAATAATCACTTGTCCCATTCGTCCGCATCCATTGTCCGTCTTCTTTCCGGACAGCGATTTCCTGCGGATTATCTGTTACCGCCTGTTTTATCTTTTCCCGTATTCCATTAAAATAAGGACCGGCATACTGGTTCACCTGATAAAATGCATATTCTGCAGATTCCGGAGGATAGTTGACAAACTCTGCATAGGGATTGGTATCTTCTACCTTCTGATTCAAAAAATCCGAGGTAGACATCCCCACCATTTTACTGACAGAGGAAACATGACCACAACCCATTATACATATACTGATTACAAACAGTAGAGCAGCCACACTCAGATTGCTCCCTTTTTTCTTCCTATAGTGGTTGAAATACGACAAGATATTCCGTCCGTATTTCCACAAGTTTCTACTGATTCTGTTGATTCCCATTACTACTAAATACCTCCCTAATATGATTATCTATGGTATAAAAACGCTGGCAGTGTTACCTCTTTGCCCAAGCCCGGATGCCGAACAGTATAATTAAGATGCCGATAATATACATATAATCATCCTCGATAAAGTCAATCACCCAGCCTACTGCACTCGCCAAACAGCTCAACAGAATATATCCGACAACAGTCGTCCCGACGACACAACTTAACCAAAGGCTGAACATTCTCATCAGACTGGGATTAATTATAAAGCTGTTTGCCAACAATACTCCAAATACGATCGTCCCCACAACACCAATACCAATCAACATACCTAATCCTAAAAAATCCATTCATCTATCCCTCCTATTTACTACAATCTTCCGTATTACTTTGCCCCTATATTCCCGCCTTCCTCCCACCAGATCTGTTTTTCTTTTTCTTCGAAGGTAACCAGCAGAGAAATATCTATATTAAGGGCATTGGCAATATCAATCAGAATCGACATTGGCACATTATGGTTATATTTCCCTCGTTCAATCCGTCCGATAGAACTGACACTGACATGCGCCAGTATTGCCAATTCTTTTTGAGTTAGATGCCGGATGTTCCGGTAATAGGCAACTTTAGCTCCTATCTGTTTAAATACAGTATCCTTATCTGCATACAACACTATCACCTCTTGTTCGGATACCCACTATTTTTTCTACTTGCTACATAAAAAAACAGAAAGCGGGGCTGGCTGCCTTCTATTTTTTATCCTATACTGGAAAGAACCTGATACCCGCTTTATTTCTTATTTATATTATCTCATACTTTCAGCATGTCAGGTTCGCATATACCCGCTGGATATCCGCATACATACGCTGTTTTCAGTGTCGCGTTATCTTCTTTGTACCCTAAGGCTTTCTCAATATATGCCCTTTATTTGCATCCAAAATACCGCCCACACCATCCTATCAAGTCTTGCTTGATAGGATAAAAACAGAGTTCACGGGATTTCCCATGAACTCTGCTTCTATCCAGTTTCCGTATTTTTACTTTTAGTACCCGGGTACTCTTTACTAGTTCGTCCACCATCTACATAACACTACCTGTTCATTGCCGTACAGTTTCCTCCCCGTTTTTTGGCAAGGTACATCTGTTTATCTGCCATATCTATTATTTCTTCCATGGACATATTTCTCAGCGTCTTTTTCATGTTTATTGTATACACGCCAATAGATGCTGAAATGCCTGGATCCTTATCTTGTCGTAATTGAAAAATCTTGATCCGAATTCGTTCAGCAATCTGATACGCAGACGCTTCCTTCACGTTGTTCAAGCATACTATAAATTCGTCTCCGCCAAAGCGGCACGCCCAGTCCTCTTTTATCCGAATCGTATTACAGAATATTTTTGCTACATCCGCCAGTACCTGATCCCCTTCCATATGTCCGCAGTCATCATTAATCAATTTAAATTTATCTAAATCTATAAATAAAAGTGATACGGTTTGTTGATTGGCTGCTGCTTCCCGAATATCCCGGTCCAGCCGGGAGTACAGATACTTTTTATTATACAGCCCCGTTAATTTATCCTTAACGATTGTATCATTCATTTGCATAAAAAATTGTTGAAATAAAACCGTTTCCCTATACTCATCATCCTCAATTGTTAAAGCACTTGTCACATCTTTTACCAGTTCCAGTACACTTGGTTTTGCTTTATATAACAGCGGGATTACGGCAACCAGCCACAATTTATGGTGATATCGGACTAATTTATGTAATCCTTTCTCTTCCATATATGCTTTTTCCGCCATACAGCCATCTTGTTTACAAGGATGAGCCTGTTTTTTGGAACAGATACAGCATCCACTAAAGAGTTGTGATTCCTTGTTGCTGTAATCAACAAGTACTTCTTTAGAAAAAGGATGTACGATTCTAACAACAGTATATAATGAACTTAAAAAAGACACAGCTACAACGTCCTGTGTATCTTCAACTCTTTGATTATTCATCATAAAAATGATGTCATCTCCTATATCATTTTTTCTCAATCTATAATAATGCATTATATAATAAGGTAATTAATACATCATTTGCTACGTCACTCCTTTAGTATAAATTACAACAATCACTACTTTTGCAGTCTGGAATTTATTATACCACGATATATTCCGCCGTACAGTACCTCTTCTTTTTTATTTATTACCCCTACATAAATGCTATAAATAATATAGAATCCTCTTTTAAAAATAAAAAGGAGCAAAAGGCAGGACTGGCTGCTTTCTGCTCCTTTTTCACATGCGAGAAGGGTCGGATACCTGTGGTGGTTCTCTCCTATTATCTCATAATTTCATTGTATCGGGTGCGCCTGTATCTGCGGAATATCCGCATACATACGCTGTCTCCGATGTTACGCTATCCCTTTTGCACTTCGCTGACAGTCCATACACAAGGCTCTGCCATATTTATCCTTGGAAAACTGGAGTACCTTTTCCGTGATTACCGTACCGCAGACACTGCAAACAGGCTGTCGGGTAGATTGCCGGGTTCGGTTCGGTACCGACTGCATCTGATGATGAGGTGCTGTTTTTTCTTCTGGAGCGGTTGTTATTTCATCCGTATGGCAGTCGGCTTCCGGATCATCGCCGGTACTAATGGCAAAGCTCAGGAGATAGGCATACTTAATGGCGGCGGTCTGGGCTTTCATGACCGCCTTATCTCCGCCATCCTGCCCGCTGCCCAGTCCTGTGATCTGGATCGTTTCCCCGGATTCTATATCCGTTAACTGGATATCCATCCGTACGGTTGCCAGTTTTTCTACATTTCCCTTTGCCGTGGTAATATCATCCAACCGAAGTAATTCCGGTACCGCCGCAGATGCAATTCCATATTGGACGAACGCCGTATTTATTTTTTCCAGTACATCGGCACTGGTCGTATACGTATACCCATGGTATTTGTTTTCCCCTTTTTTCATAACATATCCGCAATCTTTCATAACGGCGATTAGTTTTTTTGCTAAGGCTTTCATATACATTCACTCTCCTTGTAACAAATAGAAGTTTACCTATCCTATTTTTTCTCATCACACAGCAGCATCACAGTTACGACAGCCTTCGCAGCCGTGATACTGTTTGTGTCCCTCATCATCGATATAGAGACAGGGGGATGGTCCCCAGCAGGTTTCATACACTTCATAGGCCGTACTGGAATGAGTAGGAGCTGTATAGTCTTCCTGCAATTTTCCGTCTTGATACCTCATCCATCCACAGTTCGTACCGATATCTTCATCGGCCCATAAATGCGTAATGGTACTTTCTGAAAACATCGCTGCCAACTTTTGGATAACAGGTATCGGTGCTGCCCATGCTGTCTGGAAGGATATGGTATGATCCGGCTCCGTCATCACCACATCCATAGCATTCCATTTGGTGCCCCAGTGTGCGATAGACCAGCCATACCAATCCGTATATCCATATTGCTGTTGATTCTGATACGCTTTTTTACCTAAATTCCGGTTGATCTGCTGCTGTTTTTCCATCCGGCGAAGATACGCCTTAATCGACTCATGCGTATGTCGTTCTTTTTCATAGCGGCTTCGTAGGCCGTCCGGAAGTATTTCTTCCTGCAGGTATATTTCCGCATAAAAAGATAGTTCCATTACACTACTGGATTCGATTTGCAGGGACTGTGGCATCGGAATAATCCGGTTGAAATCCAATAGGCTGGCCTTCCCTTTCATGGCTTCCCATAGTTGTCCGATATGGGGACCGGTAATCGTCATCTTGTTTTGCACATAATTTGGCATACTATTATTCTTCCTTTCCTATTTGTTTTATGTACCTTTTTTAGCTATAGCATAAAGGCTGTCCCACCTGTCCACGTTGTCCGCAAGATAAAAATAACCTATATACAATATCCATATAGGATTATATTTTTAGGACAGTGTGGACAAAACGGACAGATACTATTTTAATAGGTCATTACCCGGCTTTTCTAAACTGTTGCAGCTTTCTGCCGTAGGGACAATATTCTCTGCCATTGCAGTAATCCAAGCATTTCCGATTCTGCCATCGTTCCCGGGAGGAGCATATCGGAGGTAGGATATGGGTATCTTTTGCTTGCTGCAGCAGTGCTGCTTTTTGGCTGAAATATCGGTTGATCCATCGGTTGCTGATTTTATAAATGGGAATGATATACAAAGATTGGTCAATTCCCCGTTCGGCAGCAATACGCAGCCCGCTGTCCCGGCAAAGTGCCTGGATATACATCCGGTGTACCGGAAATCCTGCCTGTTCCAAGAGCATCCGGTAGTAGTTGAGCTGTACGGCCCAGTCCCATACGTGTCGTACGCCGTCATGACAGAGAATTGTTTTGTATTTTAACTGTCCTTTTTTTAATCCGGTTTTATACACTTCACCGGTTGCTATTTTTTGTTTATAAATTCCCAATGCCTTCATCAGCTTATAGGAACTCGTGACTTTTAAATCACCTAAGACTCCTTCTTCCGTATCCAAAATCTTACCGTAGAGGTCAAATTGACCGCTGGTAATCTGGTCTTTCAATCGGATCTCGCTTAAGATTTCACCCTGCGTACAGCGTTCATGCATCGTATGAACGGCTTGTCCCTGCAGCGCATAGAGAATACGCTGGGGTGATACCACATAGGGCATGGTTTTCTTTAAATACGTTTCCCGCACCCCGGCAATCAGTTCCGTCACCGTTGGTTCTGCTATTGGACGGTTAACGGATTTGGCAATGGCACGGAGTGTTGGCAGAAACATGCAGCGTGTCTGTTTCGGACACGCTGTCAGGCATTGCAGAATCGGAATATGTTGTCCATCCGGGCAGATAAATTGTGTGGCTGGCATATTATTCACTTCCTTTCCGTACGGTTACGTGTTTCGTATCCGGCATCAAATGTTCGTCTGGAGGAGTATTCGGTACTGCCGGCAAGCTCAATTTCATTATCTTTCGTTCTTCATCCTGTACGGCAATATATACCTGCCGTGTTGTTTTTGTCTGAATCAAACCGATGGATACGCGTCCGACTTGCAGCACCATCCGTTCCGGCAGATTGGCTTCTATGATCAATTGCAACTGGTTCATCTTATTCATCATCTTCTTTCCATAACTCATTCATGGCTTTCCGAAAACTGTAGCAGTCATATTTTCCGATGATGATATGATCCAGCAGCTGGATATTCATCAGTGTTCCTGCTTCCAATAATCGTTTCGTCATCGCTGTATCCTGTGTACTCGGGGAAGAATCACCGGAGGGATGGTTATGGATCACAATCACTGCCGCTGCCATCTGCTGTACGGCCGCATGGAATACTTCTCGAGGCGTTGCCAGGGATGCATTGACTGTACCAATGGTAATCTGTTTCTTTCGTAAAATATGATTTTTGGCATCTAACAGCAAGGCCCAGAGTTCTTCCTGCTGCCGGTCCGCTAAAAACTGGAAACATTGGATCGCCTCAGACAAGCAGGTGATGCTGGCGATGGGTTTCGTCCGTTCTTCCTGCACTTTCGTGATGACTTCTTGGAGGCAGCGGATCCGTTTTGCGTTTCTCCGTCCGACACCGGGAACGGCTTGTAATTGTGCCTCCGACGTATGTAATAAAATGTGATATAAGCTTTGGTATTCCCGTAGTAGCTGATTAACACAACTCTTCGGTAAAAACGTGGCCAATAGTTCTTTTTCTGTCAACGGATGCCGTGTTGTATTGGTATGACGCATGTTGTTTCCTCCTAATTAAAAAAGCTCCGGATACCCGTAGTATCCAGAGATAGATGTAATGAAATGAATAAAATGATAGAAATATATGTTGTTATCGTATGGCTGTTCATAACACTGTTTATTTTACGACTGTCAGCCGTGGCAGATCCGGTGTCACATTCCGCATCGGTTTCGCTGGTTGCTGCCCGGCTGACAAGGTTTTCGGAGCCGGGTACGCTAATAATTCTCCACCGATCCGTTCTAATTCCGTAGCCCGTTCATAGGATTCGGATAACTGGCTGGCAGCGGTTACCGCATTGATCAATCCGTATCGGCTGCAGTCTTTGCCTAAGAACAACTGGCGTAATACGTCACCCCGTTCGTTCTGGTTGAGCTGGAAGCTATCTGCCAGTACTTCTACCGCTTCTACTGGATTATGGGTGAGTGGAATCTGTTTGGCTTCCTGCAATTTACGGACAGACAAATGGAATTTCGTCTCATCGACGGCACTGCGGACAATATCCTGTACTTTCATAAAGAAAGCTTTATCATCCTGTACCAGTGTTTCATCGGAATAGAGTTCATAGGCATCATTCGGCTGTTCATTGATTTGCCGTCCTACATGATATTTCTTTTGGGCGTAGTCTTTGACGATCAATCCATTCTTGCAGACTAAGCGGAATACCAACGGTTCCACCCGCAGACTACCCAGCCCGATTTCACTGTTGCTGATGACAAAGCCGGCCTGTACCACATCGCCTACGGCTACTTCTTCTTTCAGCTTCCGGTTAATGACCTTCAAATACAAATGGGCATCGGTCACGTCACAACTTGTAATCTCGGCCCCTTTCATGTTCTGAATCACCGGTAACACCGCACTGCATAATTCCAGATGGTCCAACCTGCGGTACCGGTCGGACAAAAATGCCCGGACGTTGTGATCCAGTACCCGGACCATGCGCCGTTCCGGACGCTGTCGGAACCAACCGTTCACACTTTCATCCAACAGCATGGGAAATTCCTGCTGCATCTTCTGATAGTACCGGTACGGGATCTGCAGCCGGGATGCAATCTGTTGATGGGCAATGGGTCCTACGGCATACTGCTTCTCCGTATTGCCAAGCAGTACCGCTAATTTTGATACGCCGTCTGTTGTCTCCAATTCCAAATTCCGGGTATCGGCCAAAAAATCCTTCCGGCTCTTTCGCTGCCGTGTCAGTTCGGCACCTATTTCTTGTAACGTGTGTCCTTGCTTCATGATGCGTTCCTCCTTATATACTCTATATGTGAACTATAAAAATAGATGGTACCATTCTAAGACAGCAAAAAGTCCGGACTACTAAGCGTCCGGACTGGCTGTTTTCTCTGTTACTATGTTCCTCTGCAGGGGATTGCGATGTCATTCGCAATACTGCTTAGTCACATATATAGTATATAAGTCAAAAAAGGGGAAATGACACAGAATAGCACTATCCGTTATTTGTTGTGATAAACTATAATTGTAATGTAAGTGGCTAATAGGATATAATCATCTTATTAAAAAAGAGGAAAATATCATGCCACAAAACTATGAAGCAGAATTCAAGAAGAAAATTGTTCGTCTCCATATTGAACAAGGGCAAACCTATAAAAGTATCACCGATAAATATCATATTCCAAAAGCCAGCATCTCCAAGTGGTAATAATCATCCCCCGCTTGTGCGGGGACTATAAAACGGGAGATGACAAACCATGAAGAAAAAAAAAATCACCCCCGCTTGTGCGGGGACTATGGTTATCTGATACACAAAAATTAGCTAGATTTAGAATCACCCCCGCTTGTGCGGGGACTATACCTCAAGCGACGATAACGGCCATTCTTCAATAGAATCACCCCCGCTTGTGCGGGGACTATGCCATTGCTCCGGTCGTGTTGTCTAAATATTTAGAATCACCCCCGCTTGTGCGGGGACTATTTGTTTATTTTTATCCACAATCCGAGGCGGAAAAGAATCACCCCCGCTTGTGCGGGGACTATAATGCGTTGATTGATAAGAAAATTAAATCTGTAGAATCACCCCCGCTTGTGCGGGGACTATTTATTGACTTGGATGCTTTTATTCGTAATTTTGGAATCACCCCCGCTTGTGCGGGGACTATGAAAATAGACAATTTATGCGCGGTTGATGAGTAGAATCACCCCCGCTTGTGCGGGGACTATAACACAGGCACAAGCAGCCGAAAAAATAGGTTAGAATCACCCCCGCTTGTGCGGGGACTATACATCTAGGTCCTGAATCACATGATAGTTACACGGAATCACCCCCGCTTGTGCGGGGACTATTTCCACAAAATCAGCTCATCATAGGATTGACGGGAATCACCCCCGCTTGTGCGGGGACTATGTTCAGACGTTAGGTATATAGGAGGTGAGATAAGAATCACCCCCGCTTGTGCGGGGACTATTTGATGATTTATGGACTAAAATTCATAATATAAGAATCACCCCCGCTTGTGCGGGGACTATCATGGTTAAACAATTCAATTAAGGAAACTGTTGGAATCACCCCCGCTTGTGCGGGGACTATTTAAAAATACAATTGTTCCAAACTTAAGAACAAGAATCACCCCCGCTTGTGCGGGGACTATGGCAATCTTCCACAAGAATGTTATCGTATGATCGAATCACCCCCGCTTGTGCGGGGACTATTATGTTACAAAACCAAATTGATGAGTTATTATGGAATCACCCCCGCTTGTGCGGGGACTATACATATAGGGGGTGATTATGGACACTGTAACTAGAATCACCCCCGCTTGTGCGGGGACTATACATATAGGGGGTGATTATGGACACTGTAACTAGAATCACCCCCGCTTGTGCGGGGACTATCATTCTCCCTGCAGTTGACTTTTTAACCGTGTAGAATCACCCCCGCTTGTGCGGGGACTATGGATATTGGAGTAACGGTCTATATGGAACAAAAGAATCACCCCCGCTTGTGCGGGGACTATTGGAATGCCATACAGTATTTTCCAACAACTTCAGAATCACCCCCGCTTGTGCGGGGACTATAGCTTACATCAATTGTAAGTGTACTACTATTTGGAATCACCCCCGCTTGTGCGGGGACTATTCCATCAATTGACAACAGACTTGATCACCATCAGAATCACCCCCGCTTGTGCGGGGACTATGTAAAATGATTGCGGCCGTTACTACCAATTGTGGAATCACCCCCGCTTGTGCGGGGACTATGTTTGAAGGATGCCCAGATGTCGCCCCAGCAAAGAATCACCCCCGCTTGTGCGGGGACTATTGGGTCGAATGGTTCAGCGGCGGCAACGATGAGGAATCACCCCCGCTTGTGCGGGGACTATCTTATTGTCAATTCCGTATGTGATATATTGCGAGAATCACCCCCGCTTGTGCGGGGACTATGTATCAAAGTGTCAATATGGGAATAATAAAAAAGAATCACCCCCGCTTGTGCGGGGACTATTTTTTCAGCTAGAAACATTTCAATTGTCTTCAGGAATCACCCCCGCTTGTGCGGGGACTATTAAAAAACAAATTAAGATACACAAGTATGCAGAGAATCACCCCCGCTTGTGCGGGGACTATTACATAATATAGGTTACCTATAGGTTAATTCAAGAATCACCCCCGCTTGTGCGGGGACTATTGCTTGCGTGGGTTATATTAGCAGCAATATTTAGAATCACCCCCGCTTGTGCGGGGACTATTATACCACCGTTGCCATTGTCGCACCATCCATAGAATCACCCCCGCTTGTGCGGGGACTATCCTTTGACATATTTCTGATGAAAATTGAAGCTGGAATCACCCCCGCTTGTGCGGGGACTATTATACCACCGTTGCCATTGTCGCACCATCCATAGAATCACCCCCGCTTGTGCGGGGACTATATTTTTATCAATCGTAAGCTTTCCATCCACACAGAATCACCCCCGCTTGTGCGGGGACTATATGCGGCTGTGTAATTTTCCTGGCATGTAGCAAGAATCACCCCCGCTTGTGCGGGGACTATGTTCACGAACCAAAGAAAAGGCTTGTCATGGCAGAATCACCCCCGCTTGTGCGGGGACTATAACAACAGGTGATAGTGTTGTTATTGCACGATAGAATCACCCCCGCTTGTGCGGGGACTATTGTACGCATTAGCGAATAAAACAGCAGGTGTGAGAATCACCCCCGCTTGTGCGGGGACTATAATAGACCTGTTACTTTCATATTCTCGATACTAGAATCACCCCCGCTTGTGCGGGGACTATGAATTAACAAACACTTCAACAAATGTTGGGTTAGAATCACCCCCGCTTGTGCGGGGACTATATATAGGGTTAAATATGTCGGCAAGAGTTGATAGAATCACCCCCGCTTGTGCGGGGACTATCGAAATACACCCACAATCTCCGTTACTTTCATAGAATCACCCCCGCTTGTGCGGGGACTATAAATAAACGCAGGAACAAAAAATGTAACATTTGGAATCACCCCCGCTTGTGCGGGGACTATAAAATCATATTCACTCATTTTCCGCCTCCCCGAGAATCACCCCCGCTTGTGCGGGGACTATCTTGTTCGAATTCTTCTGAATTGTTATTCGCAAGAATCACCCCCGCTTGTGCGGGGACTATACATGCTACACTACTGTTGCAGGAGGGTGTCAAGAATCACCCCCGCTTGTGCGGGGACTATATGGAGTGGTCAAATTGTTTAAATTGATTGGAAGAATCACCCCCGCTTGTGCGGGGACTATCACTTACGAAACTATACGACCATCCATG
Organism: Megasphaera sueciensis; assembly: GCF_050219315.1. Taxonomy (NCBI): domain Bacteria; kingdom Bacillati; phylum Bacillota; class Negativicutes; order Veillonellales; family Veillonellaceae; genus Megasphaera; species Megasphaera sueciensis. Next base: position 2,579,731 of record NZ_CP116939.1, on the reverse strand, counting down.
ACTCAGAATCACCCCCGCTTGTGCGGGGACTATTACTTCATAAAATATAATACAAGCATTTGTACTAGAATCACCCCCGCTTGTGCGGGGACTATTAAACCTCAGGAAACTGTACAGCCGACGGAAATGGAATCACCCCCGCTTGTGCGGGGACTATATACTATCAGGTCGTTCAATGTTCTCTGGTAAAGAATCACCCCCGCTTGTGCGGGGACTATGTACGTACTCGTTGCGCTGCGCTCCGGCTTGTGGAATCACCCCCGCTTGTGCGGGGACTATAAGTAATCTATGAGGAGGACCAAGACTGACTTAGAATCACCCCCGCTTGTGCGGGGACTATAGTTGTCTACATGTTTTGTGAGCTCCATGGCTAGAATCACCCCCGCTTGTGCGGGGACTATGTTAATACCTGATATACAACGTGTGTTAGGGGGGAATCACCCCCGCTTGTGCGGGGACTATGCTTTTACCATTTGTAAAAGTCTTTTAGTTTGAGAATCACCCCCGCTTGTGCGGGGACTATATATCTACCGCCGTGAATATTGCAGGTTTTAAAGAATCACCCCCGCTTGTGCGGGGACTATAACGTCAGACCGAGCCAATGCTGTCGAAGTCACGAATCACCCCCGCTTGTGCGGGGACTATAATTGCGGCATCCCATGAACAGGTACGGAGTAGGAATCACCCCCGCTTGTGCGGGGACTATTTCAGCTGAAAAGACGTCGAAAGGTGTTGAAAGGAATCACCCCCGCTTGTGCGGGGACTATATTAGCAAAATGACGCATACCGCTGCGGTTAAAGAATCACCCCCGCTTGTGCGGGGACTATATCTAGAAGGAGATGATGAATTGCTACAAAAAAGAATCACCCCCGCTTGTGCGGGGACTATGAAGTGAAGATACCTTATTATATTCCCAATTAAGAATCACCCCCGCTTGTGCGGGGACTATGGTAACGTCAACAACAACAACGGTACGAACTCGGAATCACCCCCGCTTGTGCGGGGACTATGAAGGATTGGCAGAATTTGGTCGTCAATATCTAGAATCACCCCCGCTTGTGCGGGGACTATCTTTATCTGCGTTTTGTTGCTGTTGCATTACCAGAATCACCCCCGCTTGTGCGGGGACTATGATGGTAAATCTTGATACCATTGCTGTGAGTAAGAATCACCCCCGCTTGTGCGGGGACTATTCATCGTATGGATACCTTTTAGCGTACTTATAAGAATCACCCCCGCTTGTGCGGGGACTATAGATATGGGTCCAAGTACTGAAAACAAGATGAAGAATCACCCCCGCTTGTGCGGGGACTATGTAACTCGAATACCACATTCATGTCCACACACAGAATCACCCCCGCTTGTGCGGGGACTATCAATCATCAAAATGATTATAGGCTCCTACGTGGGAATCACCCCCGCTTGTGCGGGGACTATGAATATTTGTTTTAATGTAACTGGATATTTAAGGAATCACCCCCGCTTGTGCGGGGACTATTTCAAAAAGTATATGCTGAACAGCAGGAAGTTAGAATCACCCCCGCTTGTGCGGGGACTATGGCGCATTTGGTCCTAAGCAGTTAAGACGTCGGGAATCACCCCCGCTTGTGCGGGGACTATGACCATATCCGGCGTAATCGTTATTGTTTTCAGGAATCACCCCCGCTTGTGCGGGGACTATTTTCAGGACAACCTGCTAAAATACAAGGCATAAGAATCACCCCCGCTTGTGCGGGGACTATGTTGAATGGCGGCGGTAACGCGGGAAATAATAAGAATCACCCCCGCTTGTGCGGGGACTATGATCCAGATTTTAAATTGATGTTAGACAATTTAGAATCACCCCCGCTTGTGCGGGGACTATCATTTTCTGCCGAAGACGCCGAATAGTACTCCAGAATCACCCCCGCTTGTGCGGGGACTATTGATCCACGCCATTTACATCGATTTTTCGATATGAATCACCCCCGCTTGTGCGGGGACTATCCAAGACAAGAATGAAGGTATTGTTAAATGCTGGAATCACCCCCGCTTGTGCGGGGACTATTTTACCTCAGTTACTTGAAAAACACGCTGAGAGGAATCACCCCCGCTTGTGCGGGGACTATGAATACAAACCGGATATCTAGCTGTGGATATTGGAATCACCCCCGCTTGTGCGGGGACTATAAATATGGGAGCCAATGTGTGGAGAAGGACATAGAATCACCCCCGCTTGTGCGGGGACTATATTTTTATTCCTCCAAACCTAATAAGTAATTAAGAATCACCCCCGCTTGTGCGGGGACTATAATAAACTCAAATTATTTGCCTGCAGGGTTTAGGAATCACCCCCGCTTGTGCGGGGACTATTTAAATTACAGATTAACCTTAATAATTGAAAATGAATCACCCCCGCTTGTGCGGGGACTATAAAACTGAATAGTTGATAGTAGTTATTTTTCTAGAATCACCCCCGCTTGTGCGGGGACTATAAGTGTCCATAAACCTTCTTCCCATTCAATAGGGAATCACCCCCGCTTGTGCGGGGACTATCATGTTCCATTTTATAAAGTGTCATGGAAATTGGAATCACCCCCGCTTGTGCGGGGACTATTCATGCCCTCTTTGTAGTACATAAATAGCATTAGAATCACCCCCGCTTGTGCGGGGACTATCCTAAGGACATACACGCGTCCACCACAGTCACAGAATCACCCCCGCTTGTGCGGGGACTATTTCCGAATGAAAAACGCAAAGGGGAAATCCAGAGAATCACCCCCGCTTGTGCGGGGACTATAAGTTCCGTCTGTAAAGCATCAGGACTTGTTAGGAATCACCCCCGCTTGTGCGGGGACTATTAGAACCTGAACTGGTTGTGGTAGTTGTTTCTGGAATCACCCCCGCTTGTGCGGGGACTATATTTGTACATAAACATTTTTACCATCATAAGTAGAATCACCCCCGCTTGTGCGGGGACTATTTAATTGTTTACATTTAAAATCAGAAGAACCTGGAATCACCCCCGCTTGTGCGGGGACTATATTTTGATACTAAACGGGTTTTATTAGAAGATGGAATCACCCCCGCTTGTGCGGGGACTATCAAATTCTACATTTAACGCAAAATTTACAGCAGGAATCACCCCCGCTTGTGCGGGGACTATAGATGAAGGAAAGGTGATTATTAATGGCTGGTAGAATCACCCCCGCTTGTGCGGGGACTATGCCACAACCGTTTGCCCTTCTTTTGGCAATTCCTGAATCACCCCCGCTTGTGCGGGGACTATCTCCCACAGGAAGAGCCGAAATGATGCTAGGTAGAATCACCCCCGCTTGTGCGGGGACTATAATAAGATATCCTTTTTTACCTTGCCCTATCCAGAATCACCCCCGCTTGTGCGGGGACTATTTTTGGTAAAGATTTAAAATGCTATTTTGACAGGAATCACCCCCGCTTGTGCGGGGACTATAGCAAAAAATACTGATAAATACTCATTGCTCTTATTAATTTCTCATTTTTTTATTACTTCTTAGCAGATACAATAGTAATTTTCTTCAACGCTTCATAAAGTAAATATACATTTCGTGCATCACTTAACGCACGATGTTTTATTTTACTCTCAATATTAAGAAACTTAAGCAAGTTACCCAATTTATATGATACTAATTGCGGAAGCACAGCTTGAGCAATCATAAGCGTATCAAAATAAGTTGTCTGCAAATGCATTCTTTCTTTTTTCAGTGCCTTTTCCAAAAAGTTTTTATCAAAGTCAGCATGATGTGCTACTAACACATTATCACCAACAAAATCAATGAAATCATCTAATACATATGATAAATCTTCACCTTTAGTAACCAATTCCTTAGACTTAATTCCTGTCATTTCTTCAATTATTACCGGCAATGTCTGTCCAATATTTATCAATTTAGAAAATTCTGCTTGAATATGACCTTGGCATATTTTAACAGCTCCTATTTCTATAATACAATCTTTTTTGACAGAAAGACCCGTAGTTTCAAGATCAAAAGCCACATAATTATCTACCCAATAATCATCTGTTAATACTTCCAGTTGCTTCGTAGTCTCATTATCTTTATTTATTTTTACTTTGTATCTATGTTTATAACGCAAAGCTGCTACACCTTTTTTTAAGGTATCGGGGTCAATATCAGCAGCTATTTGTTCAAAATTAGGTCGTAACATTAGTTGCAAACCCTCATATTCCTCAATCTTCCATGTATTACCATGGGTCCTAAAGGTAAAACCTTGTTCATTGTTAGTGCTATAAGCCATCACTGCTCTTCCGGATTTTAAATTTTTTACAATACGCTCCCACAAAAGATCTCTTACCCGCGAACTAACTTTGCCCACATACACATTTGTATCAAGTTCAAATAACCACCGGGTTAAATCACCTCTTAAATTAAGTGGACATTGCGTCAAAGTTATAACAATCATTCTTGTTTTTTTCCTCCGACATTATTCTCATTTGTATATAACACACCACTGGGTACATTGTTTTGTTTATTATCCCATAAAGTTAACACATCAGCCTGAACCAAATTGTCATTTGACACATTTAATAAAGACTGAATATCACCTACTATTTGAACAATAAGTTTATTTGCTCTAAACTTATCACGTAACAACTTACGCATTTCACTGCCAATGTCCTCTACTTCCTGAGCAGCTAACTGGAAAGCATACGGTATAACATATTGAGACTTATATAAGTCCGCCATATCATAGACAAATGACCGTTCATGACCATTATGCACAAAGCCCAATCCTGGCGAACAGCCCATGGATAATATCACACTATGACATAAACCATACAAACAGACATTTCCTGCCGATAGGGCTTGATTAACTGGACTTCCATCATTAAAATTATCTACATCATAGTTTCTGCCATCCCAAGGCACCTTAAATTCTTTCGACAGTTTTCGATAAAGGGAACGCATACGTGCTCCCTCTTTTCCTCGTAATTCCTGTATAGTATAATTTCTGTCATCTACATAAGTAAATCGCATTTTATACATTGCTTTGACAACTGACGCCCTTTTATGAACATTAGAGGCCAATGTAGCTTGACGTATCAAAAGTTTCGAACTATGTGTTAGAGGAGAACCATAAGCATAAAATCGTACTCCTTCCTCACCTACCCACAGTATGGATACCCCTGCTTCTCCTAACAACTGTACTGCTCTATGGGTAATATTCGAACCTGGTCCAAGCATAACAACACTTAATACCGCTGCCGGTATATGAACTGTTCCCCGTATGTCTAAAACAGTAATTGCCCCATCTTGTCTATTTATTTTGCAATGTTCCAGATATACATAGGTAATTCTGTCCTTAATTACAGGGATTTCTTGCAGTGTAGCTTTATCTATACTCATGGCACCTCCTAATATTATGCAAGGGTTAAAAGTCCGCAACCATACGCTTTACCATGCCCTATACCTTGTATTAATGTATTTTTCAATTTATTAGTATCATTGATACGCAAACTTCCTTGATATGTAACCGTCTGTAAAGTAATCGTAGCATTACTTTTTTTAAATTTCAATTTATCAAATGATGCAATGGTCACACTAAGAAAAACAACCCCCATAGTTTTGCTACGGTTAGCCAGCCAATCTACCCAGTTATTTGCTCCTACCAAAGGTATCCTATTTTCTTTTATACATTTTACCGGATTTCCACATAATTTAAAGTACCATTGCTGTCCGTCAGCCAGCTTCCACAATAAGTTATTATAATCCTTTATTTCCCACTCTGCTTTAGAAAAAGGATAAGTAGGTTTGTCCTCACTTAAGCATAGCAAATACGTCTTCCCCTGTAATTGATCTATACGCCATCTTGCACTCTGCCTATTTCCGATAAAACACCTTTCCAATTCACCATGAATCCGTGATGGAGATGACATGATTCTTTGTATTATGCGATTATTAGTATATAATTCAACTCTAGATAAATACATTTTCTCACTCCTTATCCCCTTTCAAAAGCATCATGTTCTTCTGGATGGGTTGTTTTGTCCATATATTCTTTTTTATTCCGATATTGGTATTGTCTATATGTACGGTCAAAGGTAACCGGCAAATCACGGGACAATACAGCATTCTTATCATCAACACCAGCATCGACTATATATCGTTGAATCGCATCATTGTGCATAACTGGCTGATAACTTTTTAAGGCTTTTTCCACACTCAATTCAGATATCCCCACATATAATTCTGGTGTAACCGGACAGGATCTACGTCCACAATAGATAGGAAAGTATGGTTTACGAACAGCCTCCGCCAGTTTAAAAATAAAATTATCTTCCCCATTTATAGCTGTCAAAAACACAGCATCTGCAAGATAATAACTATATTTTAATGTATTATCTGCTGCTCTATCAGGATTTGTAACCATCTGAAAATCATAAAACACATGTCCTTCCCGTAATACCCGTACACCAAATTTGAGTTTTGCCAAATCCGTTATTGGCTCGCTGCGCCGTCTTCCTAAAGCCGCAGCAAGTACCCCTACCATACCACTTTTTGTTACTTCCCGTTCTGTTTCACGATAATCGAATTTAGTAGGCCCCCCCCAAGCTTGCAAGGGAGCATTAAACAACAATAATAATGTTTTCATTATAATTGCTCCTCAATAACCTGTTCCACATCAGTAAGTAAATCTCTTAATGTAGTCTTTTTCCCTAAATCTTTTAAGTCTGTATCCCCTACCACCCAACTATATTGAGGAGCAGATACAAAATTATCATAGACAGATTTGGCATACTGGTCAAAAGCCTGAACAGATTGAGTTTCATATCCTCCGTTCGCAATAACCGGTTTTTCAAAAGCACCAACTAAATTAACTGGTTGATCTTCCCGCAAAGTTACCATAACTGCAAAAGGCAACGTTCTATTAGCAAATGTATTCTGCTTACCAGTAGGCATAGATCGAATAAAAGCGTCCACAAAACACTCTGCCGCTTTAGCTACAGCATCTTTATTATCAGACAGTTGTTTATTCAGTTCATGTAATGCAATAGTAGCATACCGATACAAAGTAGAAGAATTAAATTCCACCGTACCAATCATGCCAGCACCTGCCGTTTCCCCCTGAGCCTCCTGAATATCGTCTACTGCAGTAAAATAATCAAATTCCGTACTAACTTTATGTGTAGAGATAGCATGGGCTACTTGACAGCTGGCATCTACATTCATCGTAGGATCATTCGCTACCATCCGGCCAAATAAAGCCATATCAATAGTTGGCGCAACATTAATAGCTTCTCGTAATTTCTTGGTCAAGTTTTTATTTGCCTTAGTTAATTCTTTTTTCGCTAATTCTAATTCTTCGGATTTTTTAGGTGCATTTTGAACATTGGCTTCAGCAATATGTAATTCACTTAAATCACATTGAGCCATCGCTTTGATTTGTGCCGGACTGATAAAGAATAACGCCTTAACATTATCCGTACTGTCCATCTCATTATCTTCTGTTTTTTCATCAGTTTCCTTTTTATTAATTATATTAGCAATTAATAAAAGCTTACGAGCCATTTTTTCAGCTTCTTCAGCTTCTTTTCCTTCTCCCATCAATTCCTTAGTCAATAATTCAACTAAATGCAAAGTTCTAATTCCTACTTTATCAGCGGGTAATTGTTCTACAAATTGTTTTCTCACCGCTCTTTTCCAAGCCTGTGAACTGACCCTGCCTCTCATTACTCCGCCATATACAGCAGTCTTGGGTGAATTTGTATCATCTCTGTTAATACAAGAAGGCGGTACTGTTTGCAAAACATGTATATCTAAGAATAATCGTTTTCCTTGATTAAAATTTTCAGTCATGATTTTCATCCTCCATTTTTTTTGCATATTTTTTGTAATAATCTTGTCCCCATCGCAAAGTAATCTTATCTTTACTATCCTCATATTGTAAAACATAAAGGTCTTTGGCCAGCAGAACATAATCTAAAGGTATAGCATGTGAACGCAACTGCCCCACTAAACTACGCAGATGAATAGCAATAGATTCTATGCTATCTGCGCTTACTAATGCCTGCATTCTCCGTGTTACTGCTTCACTACGCTTACCAATTCTACCTTCCGTAGCAAGCAACCGCACCGCATCACCAAAGCTGGCACCGAGCTTATGCATACTCCTTGTTTGCCCCTGCTGATGGTATGCATATAAAGTTAAGGTTAAATAAATAGCCCATTCTTCATAAGTTGGATTTCCTGTATGAGACAATAATTCGTCATCTAAACCTTCAAGCGTATATTCCCATAAATCTGGCAATGTACCTGGTTTTTTACCCAAGCCACGTCTTAACTTGGCTAAAGCAACTCTTGTAGCAGGATGTGTCAGCGTATGAGACCACTGTTCCACTCTTTGTGTTACAAAATTTGTCAACAGTTTTGTTTTTCCCATCAATGTTCTCTCCTTTCATGTATTATTTAAATTTAGCTAATTTATCTTGTTGTTTCGGTGTTCTATACAAAAAATCGTTATATGCTTCACTAACACTTAATACACTAATTTTACGTTTTTTTTCCTGTCTAGAAGTTACTAAACGTATATAGCGGGAACTATTCTCAAGACCAGCTATTTCTTTACCACACATTCTTATGATATGTTGTGCCTGTATATACCACTGGTTCATATCTTCATCAATATCGTCCTGCTCTGGATTAATATTAGCCAGCCAACGTCGAAATGGCACATCTAACCTTGCATAAGTTTGCTCGGATATATGCTGATTATTTAATCCTATATCACTCATAAATCTTCTTAATGCCCCTACCAACTGATCTGTAACAGCAACAATCTCAATAATTCGTTCCCCCCAGTTATCATAACGTTCTTGTAAAAGATTACCCGGATAGGACAGTGTATCAACCACACTGGTTAGTACAGACATATTCATATTACCATATTCTATGCCTACACACACTATTTTTACTATTCTAGTTCCTTGTAAATATCCTTCATTGACCAATTTCCTATACCATGCCAGAATACCAGGATTATGTCTGCCACTTATTTGTTGTTTTAAAGTAATCAGGCTGGCAAACCCTTGCCACAAACGTTTAGCAATAGAATATTTCATAGGGACTATTTCTTTTTTATTTTTAGGTCCCACTTCTTTCCATGTAGTAAATTGTTCTGCAAAACACAAATGCCTATTATTGTCTGCAAAATATTCCCCGGCATCTTTATCTACCGTCACATAACCTATTACGCAATGTTCCTTACACAGTAATTTCACACAGCGGGATTGTAACGTTAATAAAAGTTTGGGATTAGCTGGTAATGGTATTTTTACCTTATGATTGACAGGCTGCCTTTCCCAAATCGCTTCTCCCTTACCCCATATCCGTTCTGAACCATCTGGCACTAGAATCAAATTAAGAAGAAGTGTTTCAAACATATTATTTCCTTCTATCATGATAGAACCTATTTGTCCTAACCAACCCGTACCTGATCCGCCTTTATTAGAAGTATCATCCCAAGCTTGTAAGTTTAATAACCAACGAGCTGCTTCTGCCATAGATATGGATTCACAATTAGGCCGGTGATTAAATAAGCGTCTTTTATTATTGCTCTCTGCTATGTTACCAATTAGTTTATTCAGACCGACCTCTTTCACTTTGACATTTTCCCTGAATTCACTAACCTGATAAAAAGGATATCGGGGATGTACCAGCCAAAAACGCTCACTATATTTGTCTAAATACGTATGGATAGGCCCCACTTCAAATCGTTTGCATTCCCACAAACTATGCCACGTATCATAAATATCATCGATATCTTCTGCATCTGTCAATGGCTCACCATTCGCATTATTTCCTTCATACACGCAATGTAATACTGCCAACAAAAATCGTAGCATAGCCACATCCTGCGTAACGGCCTCGCCAGCTAATGCTCTGTATTCATGAGCATGCTCATATACGTTTTTAAGTGAAACCATATCTTCATTGCCATCTAACTTTAATACTTTAATCCAAGGTTCTGTTAACAGGTTAAATTCTTTGTCGTTCATATGTCAATCCTTCCTCCTTAGAATAAGATACGATATAATCGCCAAATTCAGCTTGTCCCTTTTCATCCACCAACATTACCAGCGCATATTTTAATACCGGCGAATTATTAAACAAATAACCACAACGAACTGTTGTTTCCTTAATACTTTCCAATACGGTATCATTTATAAGTATTAGTGGCAATCCCACCGCTTGGGAAGCAATTTGTTTATCCCGTTGCGCAGTTTGTTCTTCCGGTACTTGTTCCCCTTCAAAATAATATATATATTTATTTTTTTCTTGCAATAAGATAATTTCCTGACTTAAGGTACTATCACGAACACCAGTATCATCATTGCCTGAATCCGAATTTTTAGTAAAACCAATTAATGTTTTATTCAATTTATTCAGCTTTTTAGGTGACTCTATCATATATCCCCGAGATTTATTTTCCTTATTTTCAATTTTTTCCTGCCACAGTTTCCATAAACCTTCATTCTCTGCATTAAAATCTTGTGTTTCATATACTGCATCTATTAAGGAAGGGATATCGTCCGGCAACGTAACTTTTGGGCGTATATGCAGTAATTCATATGTACGTTCAAGTATATACTGATCATATACGTGCAAACTCCCCTTATCCTCGACTTTTCCTTGACTGTTTACCCCCATTATATAACACAATGGCTGCTGTTTATGCGTTGGTCTTATTACATCTGCATGTCTGAACAACCGCCCAATACGTTGAAAAAACAAATCAATAGGACAAATTTCGGTAATCAGCACATCGAAATCAATATCTAAGGATTGCTCCAATACCTGTGTACCAATAATAACCTTATGGACCTTGCCGTGATTCTTATTACTCTTGCCAATTTGTTTAATCAATGCAGATTCACGTTTACTTCTATCTGCTGCTAAAAATCGGGAATGAAACAATTCGACATTATCAGAACCAAATTTCTCTTTAGCCATCTTATATAACTGCTGTGCTTTGTTTACTGTGTTTACCACAATACCAATATAACCGCCCTCATAGTACAACTTTTCTACCAAATTCAGATTATCAGTTATTTCCCCTTCAACGAATTTAATATCAATATTCTTAACTCTTTCGTTCCTGACAGTTACATTATAAAAATTAACACGATCATTTAATATATCCGTATACGTAATAAGCGGATATGCTAATGATAAGATACTTTCTGTTAATTCTATATTACCTGCTCCTTTAGCATATTCTTCCGCTAATGTTTTTCTTAAACTTTTTGTCAATGTAGCTGATAAAAGAATAACCGGTATCTGATACGCTCCCAACCAACGTAATGTTGTTTTTAAATATTCGTCGGTATATGCATCATAAGCATGACATTCGTCTACTATAACTATCTTATTTAAGAATGCTAAATGTCTCAGGAATATATGTTTGCTTATGTGCGACATCATCAAAAGTTGATCTACAGTTCCTACCACAAAATCAGCCAATAATCCTTGTTTTCGTCCAGTAAACCAGTCATTTATTTCGGCACAAGACGACGTATGTTTCTTCAAGTTATCATCTTCATCATATATCATGCCATTTTTAGAACCTACGTGTGATAACGTAGTAAAATCATCATTTAACCAAGCATTACCATGTGCTAAATTAACAGAATGCCCAAAACCATCATTTAAATAATCTACCCACCCCTTCAAGCGAATAAACATACTGTTTGAAGTTGCCTGAGTAGGTAAAGCAAAATATACACCATCACAATTTGTTTTGTTGGCAAAATATTCTGCTGCCACTAATGCTGCTTCCGTTTTCCCCTGTCCCATTTCGGCTTCGATAATTAATAATCCAGGACTTTTTATTTCTTTTACAATACTCTCTACAGTTTGTTGCATCAAATTAGGAGTGAAACCAAATCTATCTTTATACAAATTATTTAAGTTTTTACTTTGCCAATGACCTGTTAACTTAAATTTATGCCAGCCACTAATAATTCTATACTCTTCATCAATATTATCAACACCTTGCTCCCAATCAATTAAGGGGAAAAATGTCTCATTACTAGCAATCCAATCCGCCATAATTAATAATCCACACAATACGACTTGTGCCGATTTAGAAATCAATGGTATTTCTGCTGTCAACCGATATCCTCCCAGCTCCAATGCTATTGTGCATAATTGTGCTTGTACCTTAGTCCATTGTACAATTTTTGCACCATAGTATTTGGGATAGGTATTTATCTCCTCACTTTTGGCATCATCTGTTGCAAGTCCATGGTGTGCTCCTATAATCGAGGCCACCCCTGCATTACAGCCAAAATTAGTTAGCAGTACTTCCCCCGCTCTGGCATGTTTAACTTCATTATACGCATTAGGATAGGTATTTATTAAGCCAATGTCTATCAGTCGTTCCCCCAAGTCTTGATTAGAAAACACAACATCTGTTCTAAATTGAAATCCAGGCGTAGCCTTACCCAAATCATGTGCAAGTCCTAAAAATCGTAAAAGTTTCGTTAAATTAACTTCACTAAGATTAGTTAATCTGCTTAGTTCATATTTTGCATGGCCTGATAACCATTTATCATACAGTAATTTCATTACCGCGGCTGTATCCTTAAGATGAATCACCAACGGAAGCCATTGATTATTACTTTTAATTTTTCCCCATAATGTATCCATTAATCTTGCATCGTTATAACAATCCATTGTCCATCACCTTAAATTAACTGCATATTAATAAACAATTTTTTACTTTAACAGCATCTTTTCCATTCAACTTTTATCGGCTACTACAAGGTTGGTCGTCAAAGGATCCATGTTAGGTTCCACACATTCCACAAAAGTGTAGAACGATTTCAGGTCAATTGCAATGTATGTATGATTGTCCATTGTTACCGCCTCCTTGATGAGTGGTTTCACTGATTACATTTTATCACAATACATGTTCGTCATCCATCTTAAAACAAATCACCGTGTAATAAAAATATCATTTTCCCATTCAAAGATAACCTTCTTAGCATTCAAAAATACTAACTTCCTAGTAAATAAAAAAAGAAGGGAGATCTTAATCATGAAAGCAATACCAATTACTAAAACCGTTCTCCATGTTTCCAATGTGGCATGTTTGATGAATTGCAGTTCCAGCAAAGTATATAATCTAATCAGAGCTGGAAATCTTGATGCTTACAAAGTTGGAAAAGCATGGCTGATCACCGTAGACGCCTTGAATAATTATCTGCACGTTGAAAGTCACCGATAAACCATTAGATTGATTTTTCCGACATATGTACCATTTTCAAAACATTCATATATAATCTATAACTCTTAAAATTTTATTAACATAATAATGATAAAAAATTAAAAAAAGAGGTGCATCATCATGTTTGAAATGTATGGAGATCTGTTAACCGTCGAAGAATTTGCCGAAATGCTGTCGATCGGCAAAAACGCGGCCTACAAACTACTGGCATCAGGCAAAGTAAAGTGCTTTCGGCAGAACCGCATATGGAAAATACCAAAAGAAGGCGCAATACAATACATCCGGGAACAAAGTCATCTAATATAAATCATAAGTTGAAGTGCTATACTATGAAAAAAAGAGGAATTTACAAATATGGACCTTGGTTATTTCCAAGGTCCATATGTATTATTTCTAAGATATATATTCTATAATTATTATTAATAAATTATTAATATTTGTTAATAGTCCAAAAATCATGAGCCAACTGTAACATAAAAAATCGTACTAATCCAAATATTTCTTAATATTCACATCAAATGTTTGCTCTTTAATAAATTGAAGCTCATCGACTGTATGGTATGGTCATGAAAATACCTTGATATGTATTGAATTTTTTCACTTTTTCATTCATAAATGTCCTTTCAATCACTACATTTATAATAATTGCTCTTTTTCTAATTGCATTCCTTTTATCTTTTCATCCAATGTTTGAATATCATCTTCTAATTTTTTTCGTCTGCCAGCTTGTTTGCTTACTGGAATATTTTTCAATTGTAGTTTTTTAGCTTCCATTTTTTCTTGTTTTTTTGTTACTTGATTATCTAATATTTCGATTTTATTTTTTCTTTCTCTTTCTTCTCTTTCTTTTTTCTTCGCATCTTGGAAAGCGGAATTTTGTTTTAATTCCATTTCAACTTCACTCAAAATATCTTTAATAGCTTTAATGGATTCGTTGGCTTTAAAAGAATCTTCTACCTCATTCAAATTTTTCAAATGTTTTAAAATACTGTCTACCGCTTCAACAAAATTATCTTCAACCTCTTTCTGATTAAAAGATATTGTATTGTCATTTCCCCATATAAGATATTTACCCTCATTGGATATAGGCTTATCTTTTTTCTCTTCTAACCCGGCTTTATATACATTATGCAGCTGTGTTACACGTGCTGGGGTAATTCCAAGTATAACAGCAATCTCTTTTTGAGACATCGTTTTGACTTTGCCCTTATTCCTACCTGTCATATAAATTTCCTTACCATTTTCATCCGTTACTGGCTTCTTAGTAAACTCGTCAATAATTTCCCCTTTTTCGTACTCCGTCATATCTACTCTAGAAAAGTTACTGATAAGTCCTATCAGTCGATCATCAATATCATCATCATCAATGATAGCAAAAATTTTACTCCATTTTTTGTCTTTCGTTTCTTCATATAATTTAGAAACGATTTGAAATCGTAAATTTCCGTCAATAATTCCATATTTTTTCTCCGTATTTTCCATTCCAATATTTTTCAATAGTCTTAGAATAATTGGCTGTACAACTCCGCTTTTTTCAATGCTGTCTTTCATAGCCTTAAATTCTGCTGTACCCATTGTTTTCTTTTGATTTTTCCTTACATTGTTGATTGCATTTGCATCAATGTCCGTTAGCTTAATTTTATTCATGTGTATTCCTCCCACCAATTTTAAATGTATATTACAAAAAATTAATTAAATGATTTAATTTTTATATATGACTACATTTTATCACTTTTATCCATAAAATGCATGCATTAGCACAAATAATCATAATATTTATACACTGAATTTTTGTAATATGGCACGGTATTGAACTTTCATAAATTCAGTATGCTCAGTCTTCCTTCAATTTCACCTTACGATTTATCCCTATTGCTTTGAACAGCATCCTCGACATTATTACCAACACTGTAAATGTCTTCACAAAACAGATGCCATGCTCAAGTACCCTCCCAAACAGTTACCCTTAGCATCAATATTGCTAAGGGTGTGATATACAATCTTTTATTTCCTATTCACCGGTATTACGGCCTGTATCAATATCTATAAGAGAATATCCATTACGTTTCAAAATGCAGTTAAGATGATCAACAATATCGTAAAAAGTGCTTTCACTGTTACTAAATCTTTTCCCTGTTATAAAATCAGTATTATTCACGACAAAATGAACGTGAAGGTTATCCGTATTAATATGAACACTGCTAAGCACTTGATAATGGTCGCCATTGTAATTAGAAAACATCTGATTGATTTCGACCATTGTGTAAAAAAGATCATACACATCCGAATCGTCATCCAAAGATAAGCTTACTACAGCCTCATAAAAGGCAACTCCTTGAAAAGGATTCCATCCGCCTTTTTGATCCATATTGCTTTTTTTCGCCAGCATCATTTCCGGATATGGATTTACTGTACTAACAAATTGACCATAGATAAGTTCTTTCCTTGTCGAAGCTGCATTTAAAATGTAGTTTAATCGTTCATATAATTTGACATAATTTTTCTCACCTTTTCTTGTAATAATTTTAAATATCGCCATTTTCATTTACCTTTACCCTGTCTACTACCTGAATCAATCCTTGCATTTTTAAATTAATTTCTGCTAGTTGAACATTATTCTGTTGGTTAATAACCTGCAAAATGTTCATAATCTCTTTTTCACAATAGCCGTTACCATCCAATTGGGTCGTAATTTGATTTAAATTATCTTGTTGTTCCCGAAGAGAATGAATGTTTTGCTTTAGACTTAAAACATGTTGATTTACCTCATTATGTAAGGAAGCTAATTTTATTATTGTTTCTCTCCCATATGGATTATACACAATGGTACTGTTTTTAATTGCTGCCCGTACAAACTCACTTTTACTTAAATGTGCCTTTTTAGCTTTCCCATTTAAAATGTTCCATGTGTTTTCGTCAAGTCTTATATTTAGGCTTTTATTGGCTTTATCATTCATATTTTCCACTCCTATTTTATATATTATAAAAATATGTAATACTTTTTTCAATCTTGATTAACTATTCTTATCCATTTTTAATATACATTCTTTTTCATCCACCTACAGTAGGTTTATTCTTTCTGTGATCTACTAACACTTATGTTCCCTATAATATGTATCATGTGTTTAAATTACATCATTAATAATTATATATATTTTATAGACCTTACTTAATGTTACATAATTTTAAAAAATAAATTAAATAATTTAATTTATTTTTCTACTCGAAATACAATCATGTCTTTCATCTTCTGTTTTTGGGGTTTAAGATGAATAAGCTTGAATTGGTAAAAAAAGTTCATACGAATAAAGCTGTTTTGGTTAATCGTTCCTGAACCCGTTAGGACTTCCAAGCTATTGGCTATAAAAGCAACTGCTTCTTGCCATGTTGAAAATTTCTTTACCATAAATCCTTTTATATACTTTTTACTCTGCACTACAGAAGCCCAATTAGTATATACACCAGCCCCGTTAAATCCATATACCCCGTAATATACTTTTGGGGTTCCAAGACTGTTCACAAGTTGTTGAAAATTGCTTTCGTACCATTCTGCTTCTTCTCTATATGTATTCATCATTTGACCCTCCAAATAAAAAATAAAGGGAATCGTCATAATTATCATGGCGTCCCCATTAAAGCTAATAATTATTTTGATCCCTCAAAGTTTTCAATTGATTCGATAGTACCTTTGCTGTTTCTCGTTTTTTAGAATCCAAGGGATGCAAATAAATAGACGTTGTCCGTATGCTGGTATGGCCAAGCATGCTTTGTACCGTTGTCAGTGTCGCCCCATTATTTAATGCGTAAGTAGCAGCCATATGCCGAAGAGAGTGGACACCAATATGCGGCAACTTATATTTTTTTGCCATATGTGAAAGCCATTGATATAACGCATTGGGAGAAATGGGAACTATTTGATTCCCTCGTAATCGTTCAGCCAAGAATACATAGCCTTTATCGTTTTCATAACGATTTTTCTCCAAATATACATCCTGATACTTTCGATGTAGCTTTAAAAGATTTATCGTATATTCGTCGACATATAATTTTCGAACAGATTCCGGAGTCTTAGGTGCAGAAATTTCTACATGGTTTGCGCCAGCATATTTTTCTGACTTATTTATACGAATTGAACGATCTTCAAAATCAATATCAGCCCAAGTTAAGGAACATATTTCGCCTCTTCTAGCTCCGGTAACAAGATACAAGTAAAACATCGTTTTATGCTTTACTTCTCTTGGTGTATTCGGGATAATATCTAAAATTTGAAGAAATTTCTGTAAATCTTCTTCCTGCCAAATGGGATAATGATGGTAGTCGGGCTTAGGCCAATTCTCTTTGGGTATATCTTGACATGGATTTTTCACTACATATTTCCATTCCACTGCCTTATTAAACATTTCGTTCAACAACTTAAAATGTTTATAAATCGTCGTTTTAGATAAAGGCTTACTACGTTTGTTTTTATTGATTTTAACCTGAAATAACAATTGGACAAAATCGAATATCATGACCCCTGTAATATTGTTTAACAGCACACCACCAAAAGTATCCATAATTCGATCATTTAAAAGACGACGATGTACAACTCTTGTATTCAAGGCTAATTTTTCATTGTGTTTTCGATCCCAAATTTCTGCAAACTGTTTAAATGTAATAGAGTTCTGTACCATCGTCATTTCTGGATTTTGTGTTATTTCTAAATAAAAAAGATCTAATTGTTTTTCTGCCATTCGTTTTGAAGTAGCATGAATCTGTCTCGTCATCCTTTTTTGTTTTCCATTTATATATCCCATGGAAATTCTCAGTTCCCATCTATTATTTCCTCTGTTTACTACTGTACCCGGCATATTATTTTTCCTCCAGACATAAAAAAAGAGCAGCCTGTTAGCTGCTCTAAATATTCATAACAATTATTACTATTAAATTTTAATTTTGCTCCAGCAAGGAGTTGCAAAATTATTTTCTGCCCATTTCTCTAACTCGCTGCGTCTATACAAATATCCCTTTCCTATTTTAACTGCTGGCAATTTTCCCTGCCGTGTCATGCGTAAAACAGATTGATAATGAAATTTACCATTAAAAAAATCTGTAACCACTTCTGCTGCTGTTAAAAATTCTGTTTTCTTTAATTCATCCATTTGATGACCCTCTTTGCTCTTAATTAATTTTCACTCATTATGCATGATTATTTTTCGATCATCTAAATGTATATTCTATTTTAAAAAGTTATATTTTTTGTTCCTATATAATATAAGATAATATAGTCAATAATTTTAAGAAAAATATTATCTCTGACTCGAAATCTATATCTCCACTGATGTTCAGGATATCCTATATGATAGTTTGGACTCCTATTTGGATTTTTACCCCAGTTTTATATTGGATTCTGCAATATGCACCGACCTACAAAGCGCTATTTAATCAAATTTATATACAAAAAGAAGGAATTAGCAAACTTATGTGGAATTTATTAGGTAAAATGTTTGGATTTTTTTGGATTTTATCAAAAATGGAGGGATTATATGTGAACGAAGATACAAAAGTTAACACATCTTACACATCAAATGAAATTAAACCACTTCCGAAGGTAGATGAATCTGCCATGAAAAAGTTTTTGAAAAACAATATATTTCTTAGAATAAATCGCACATTGAATCATAAGGGAAAAATAGAAAATGCACAATCTGTAAAAGAAAAAAATGAATCTTTAGCATATAATTATATCAGCAGATTTTGTCAAAACAGTGAGTGCCGAAAACATCAAAACATAATAAGTTGTATCAATAATTGTATTTTTCCTAATGCTAATATCATTTATTATTTATTAGACGATTCTTTTATATATTATTATTCTTATTCCAAAAATCAAAAAAAACTCATTATGACACCCGAAGATATTCAGAAATTATTAACTTATTACGACAACGTTTCTGATAAAAAATTAATGGAAATATTCCGAGTAAATGAAACAGATTTATCAGAATTGAAATCACATTTAATCTTTACTTCATTTAGGAATATAATAGATAAGTTCTTTAGTGAATATACTCCACAAGATATTATACGAATTATTCAGCTTTTATTACAACCTAATGGGAAAATATTAAATCCAATTGCCTTCTGGAAATTAATGCATTCTGTTCAATTACAATTTAAACCCGGTGAAACATATGATGATATCCATAAAAAAATATCATCCTCAAAAAATATACGCGATATTCCAGAAATATATTTGAAAGAAAATAAAATGACCTATGACACATTGCAATCAATTTTATTTCCAAATTCAGTTGATGCTTTTTTAACAGATCGTTTTTCCAAGAGTATTCCAACTCAAATTCATAATTTGCTTTGTTATACTAAATTTTTTGTTAAAAATTTAGTTGGATTAAAACAAGAAGAATATAATACTGCCCTCTATCATATTGCTCGTTTTTTATACTATAAAAGGCTTTCTGTATTTAACCTTTACCCCACTTCCATCGAAGAATTGATGTCTTTGTTTTATTGCCATCGTACACAATTTGAAAAACTAGAAAAACCCTCAAATCCTATTTATTTTATTAGTCTACCAGTAAAACTTACCCATCATATTGCCGCACAACGTCTTCTTGTCGCTTCTCATATGGCATTTAAAACGATAGCACAACATTCTACGATAAATGAAAAGCTGCGTGCCTACGAAAAATTAGAACAAACTATTTATCAAAGATTAGGAATTGCTATAAAAGATCCTGATGAACTAACTATAGATTTCGAACGATTTATTTCACCAAATACAAACATCTCATATTTTACAAATTTAAGAAGAGTTCTTTATAGTGTTACAAAAGGAAATATTAATGACTTAGAATCCCTATTAACTTTAATTGCTAAATCATATCTGGGAAATTCCCTATATGAAGATATTACAGGACATTCCACAAAACAACTTACTATTATTTCGTGTAATAATCCAGCCTTTATCAGTGCTTTCTTAAAAGAAATATTTTTCTGCCAAATTACAGAATATTCTTTGAAAACATTAGCAACCCCTTCCAACCTTTCGAGGTTTATCGACGATAAAATGAATGGAAAACTTGCTAATATTGATACAACTGAAATTAATTTTGCACCTGAAAATATAGGATGGTTTATAGAATTAGCGAAAGGACGCAAAGTAAACACCCGATACAAAATGACAAATCAAAATCAGGATAAATTGACAGCACAATACAAAATTACACACAGAAGTACAATACAATACATTTATATAACTAAAAATGCGATTTACAAAAAATTATCTAATATTCCTCACCATGCTATCACTCTATTAGGTGATATTGGTGAAATAGAATATCAATCCATATCTTCACGTGAAGCACTCACCTTTGCAGTTGCTTCTGTATGTTGGTTAATAAATAAATACGCCTCACCAAAAGAAAAAGATAAAACATTAAAGGAAGATATTGAAAATTTTTTATTACCGGACAAAGAAGACGCAGTTGAACAATTTATAGAAAATTTTTGTATAAATAGAACTAGTGAAATTCCAGAAAATAAAATTAATAAAATAGATAAAAGAACAATTGAAGGATCTAAAAACGAATTTCACAAATTAGACATAGCAAAAGAATTAAATATAACCTCTCTGCCATTTACTATATCTAGCGATTTTTCTTATGTATTTAAAATTTGGTATAGACTATCTTTCAATAAAATTTTTAAAGGTAAAGATAAAGATATTACCAATATATTAAAAGATAAATTACATCCAATTTTTTATCTTAAAAAAAGGAAGGTAACCTATCAATTTGGAAATAAGGAAGGAAGAGAAACCACAGGAACTCGTGGATTTTATGGTATTAAAATTAAAAAAGATGTACTACAATTTTATATTAAGGAGATCAAGATAAAAAAAGAGGATAACAATGTTTCAGCATTTAACAGCTATTTTGATAATTTGATAAATGAAACATTAAAGTATATCCCCAGTGTTAGACTAAAAATAGTACAAGACAAAATGAGAAAATCATATAAATGAAACCATAATACAATAGAAATATCAGAAACAGGAGAACTTATAATGGTGAAACACCTTGAGAAACAATTTAAACTGGATGCCGTCCAATATAATATATGTGAACTATAAAAAAACGTGTTACCCTACTTAGACAGCAAAAAGCCCGGACTGCGTAAGCATCCGGACCATCTGTTTCTATGCTACTATGTTCCCTATCTGTATATTTCGTTTTATCGTTATGGCTCCTTCTTACAGATCAATACCCTTTGGCAAGTTAAAGCGAGGATACATTTCTCATTTTATTTTGTACTAAATCTTGACATAGGACCACTCTCTCAATTCTTATAAAATAAGCTTACCGCAAAAATAGAGTCAAAAAGAGGATAACAATACCACTGTATAATATGAATAATTATAATATGCACCTTATTCACACCTTATGAACATAAAAATGAATGAAAACGTATGATGATAATGATTAATATGTTAAAATTTTCTGTTTGAATATAAATAAAGTTAAATAGCTGTAATTGCTTATATTACATGCATTTGCAGCTATTTGTTAACCGTATTTATTTATTGAATAAAAATTCACTATATTGCTTCCCAAGCTTGATACGAGGGTTCGATCCCCTTCATCCGCTCCATAGATAAATACTGGCCTCACGGGCATTTACCGTGAGGCCGTTTTTTATGTTTTGCACCTTATTGAAGAAAGTTTGCATATTGTAAGCTATAATTGCTTTAAAAAAGTTTGCAATATTAGAGTGAAAACTTGACAACTAAGTTAACAATTAAGCCAACTTTTCCCTAACGATTTAGCAAATCTATGGCACTCTTTTTAACCCTTTTTAAATAATTGCATAAACTTAGGTATAATCAAGGTTATTAACGATTTTAATTAAATTCGTCTCTTTTCTTCTATCGTAAACTAGCAGGTAATCATCACTTATAAATATTTTTTCGATGACCCACTGTCAAGATTAGGATAGTAACCGTTTCTTCAGATATATCTGCAATTAATCTATAACTTCCTACACAATATCGCCACTGTCCGCTTCGATTAGCCGTTAAGCCTTTTCCGTGCTGACGTGGATTACTACATCCTACAAGATTTTTATCAATCCAGCCAAAAATCAAGGCACGTGTATATTTATCTATTTTTTTTAAATCTTTTACCGCTTGCTGCGTATAATTTACTTGATAGCCCATTATTCTAACTCCAGCATATAACGAACCTCTTCATGGGAATACGTAACAGGATTTTTTTTATATTCTTTTACTGCCTTTTCATATGCTTTTAAATCATATTCATCTTCTATTTTTTCAAGAACAGTCCGTCTAACCAATTCGGAAACACTAATACCATTCAATTTAGCATAGTTTTTAATCAAAATAGCTTCTTTTTCATTCAAACGTACCCGATATACTCATTTTCATCGCCCCTCTCTTGTATTACATTGTAATACAAGAGAAATGTATTAGTCAATAATATATTAATAAAGCAGAAATAAATTTGATATAAGGAATTTAGTGTTCTTTATCATAGCCTATATTCATATTTTTTTGATAAAAGCTGTTTCATCTATCTGCTCTATATAAAGTTTTCTCCTTTTTTATTCTATCTTGAACTGTACGTTCTTCAATGAACAGACCCATTTCTGTATTTAAACTAACGTCACCAGCCCCTGTAATATTTTTAATTTTTTCATCATACGGTTTTTGATGCTTTATCAAATTCTACTGCCTGTCTTTTAACCTCATTATCATAGGCAACAAATAAATTAGTAACATTGACGGAACTGATTTTCCAATCACCTCCACTTTTCTTTATCGTCATGGGAATAACTATAGAACTATTCTCTACCGCCTTTGCAAATGGTTTTTGGCATCTAACAGTAAGGCCCAGAGTTCTTCCTGTTGCCGGTCCGCTAAAAACTGGAAACATTGGATGACCTCAGACAAACAGGTGATACTGGCGATCGGTTTGGCCCGTTCTTCTTGTACTCTTGTGATGACCTCCCGGAGGTACGTGATCTGTTTTGCGTTTTTCCGTTCGATACCGGAAACAGCTTGTAATTGCGCTTCCGACGTATGCAATAAAATGTGATATAAGATTTGGTATTCCCGTAGCAACTGATTGACACAGCTCTTTGATAAAAATGTGGCCAATAATTTTTTCTCCGTCAACGGGTGACGAGTTGTGTATATGATGCATTTGAGTTCCTCCCAACAAATCAAAACTACCTGTATAACAGGTAGTTTGCTCTGCGGCTAGAAGCCTTATTACCTGCCTAGGCCGCAAGGGCCTATGGAAAATCCACCAACCGCACTACACTTACCTGCTGCCCCTCTCCGAGGGGCGCTTCTTATTTATAGGGATTCCCCGTGAATGGATCTACCAGTTCTTTCAGTGTCATTTGGTCACACACCATATCTTCCTGTAACTGTTCTCGGATATATTGTGCTATTACCTTCTGATTTCTTCCCACTGTATCAACGTAGTATCCTTTACACCAAAATTTTCTGTTTCCGTATCGATATTTTAATTGTCCATGTCTTTCGAAAATGATTAGAGAGCTTTTTCCTTTCAAATATCCCACAAACGCAGATACGGACAACTTAGGTGGAATACTCACTAACATATGTATATGATCCCTACACGCATTAGCTTCCAGTATTTCTACATCTTTCCGGCTACATAATTCCCGTAAAATTTTTCCAATATCTTTTTTTAATTTCCCGTAAATCAATTGTCTACGGTACTTGGGTGCAAACACAAGATGATATTTACATCTCCATTTTGTATGTGCTAAACTTAAAGTGTCCATGGATAGCATTTTCCTCCTTTGCTCTAAGTACGGTTGGCGAACCTGTGCTTAGTATAGCAAAGGAGGTTTTGCTTTTTCTACCTATAGCTATAAGCTTTTAGAACCATACGCACAGCGTATGGTTTTCAATACGACAAAAAAACGCTGGATACCCTATGGCATCCAGCGTAAATTTCATAATAATCAATTTACTTTTCTTGTAACTAATACTTATTTTCCCTTTATGTCTTCGTTATCCTCTTCCCCTTCATACAGGCCTACAGTGCTTGTTTTCCGTAACACTCCAGTATAATTTTCACCAAAAATACCGATTTTATCCTTACCTGGATAATAGGTGATATCAAGCGGTACATAAGTATCAAAATCAATATAAATTAAATTCTCCGTAGAGGAACGATTCGTTAATTTATGCATTCCTTCAGATCCTGTAGGAAAAAACATAATATCTCCCGTTTTTACTTCCCGTTTTCCATCCTTGGTCTCTAACACCCCTTCGCCTGAAATAATATAAAATGTTTCCTCGCTGTATTCATGATAATGCAATGGAAATGCGGCTTTTTTAGGTGGAAGGCGTAAAAAAGCAATATTAGACTTAAACCCATCTTCACCCTTAATAAATTTATAACGATCATACTGATATGTCTTACCAAAAGAATTACCTTGCTTATCAAGGTCTTCCCATCTGGAAATTACAGCCTTCTTATTATCCATGTGAATCACTCACCTTTCTAGTATACGTATACGTCTTCTTATCTTACCCAGTGTTTGGATTATCATTTGTTTTGTATCAAATACGAAACTATTGCATTCGTTTGACGTAATTCGTTAAAACGTTCCGTTCCCAATTCATCAATAAGCACTTTTCCCCATATGTCATGTTTAACATATTCTTTGGCTATCAAAACAATACAAGGTGTAGTAGTCCATATTCCCGAAGTTTCTGTTTCATCACCTGACTCACTGATTACCACCATATTGGAATCAGCAATTACAACATTTAATCGTCGTCTAAGACGTCTTTGAGAAGTTTT
Source organism: Megasphaera sueciensis (assembly GCF_050219315.1). Lineage (NCBI taxonomy): Bacteria > Bacillati > Bacillota > Negativicutes > Veillonellales > Veillonellaceae > Megasphaera > Megasphaera sueciensis. The sequence continues at coordinate 2,554,597 of NZ_CP116939.1, read as the reverse complement.
TCCGCAGGATTCTAAATTGACAGTATGCATACACCCCGGATTATAGGGACCGAATATGCCTGCAATAACACATACTCCGTTTTTTTCTGCCTCGACAAGTTGCGCTTGTACTACCTTTGCTTCCTGTGGCCATAGTGAAACCAGCAATTCATCCGAAGCACCTTGAATAACTTGTATGATTTTTTCAATAACATTCTCCTGTCCTTTTAGATTCCATGTTATATCTATCTGATTCGGTATAGGCGGTATATGGTCCAATAAATCGTTGAGATCTTTTATTTTCTCATCAAACCCCGACTGAATCCGTTTCAAAAGCATATCTGGCTCCAGTGGATAATAAAGCACGGGTTCTGATGAACTGGAAAGAACCATTCCCTTATTCTTTAAATTAGTTAATGTTTCATAAATTTTGGCAGTTGGTATCTTTGCAATTTTACTCACTTCATACCCAATAATAGGATGTTTTTGTAATAACGCCAAATATGCCTTGGCTTCATACGTAGAAAAGCCAAACTGTGTCAATTTAAAAACAATGGGGTCCATAAATTTCCTCCTCTCTATATAAATTATTTTAATATACTATATACTACTAAAAACGTAAGAATACTGCAATAACTACTAAATATCGGTAGTATGGATTTTACATTTTTGTTTATCAAGCCACATATTTTAATACCCATACCCCATCAAATAGAATTTTCTTTACTTCACCACTGTCAGCCGTGGTAAATCGGGTGTCACATTCCGCATCGGTTTCACTGGTTGCTGCCCAGACAGTAATGTCTTCGGAACCTGGTAGGCTAATAACTCTCCGCCGATTCGTTCTAATTCCGTGGCCCGTTCATAGGAATCAGACAACTGACTGGCAGCGGTTACCGCTAATCAACCCGTACCGGCTGCAGTCTTTGCCTAAGAACAATTGGCGTAATACACGCCCCGTTCGTTCTGGTTGAGCTGGAAGGTCTCCGCCAGTACTTCCACCGCTTCTACCGGATTGTGAGTCAGTGGAATCTGTTTAGCTTCCTGCATCTTACGGACAGAAAGATGAAATTTCGTCTCATCGACGGCACTGCAGATAATATCCTGCACCTTCATAAAGAAGGCTTTATCATCCTGTGCCAGTGTTTCATCGGAATACAGTTCGTAGGCATCATTCATTTGTTCTGTAATCTGCCCCCTATATGATATTTTTTCTGGGTATAATCTTTACTAATCAACCCATTTTTGCAGACCAGCTGGAATACTAACGGTTCCACCCGCAAACTTCCCAATCCAATTTCACTGTTGCTGATGACAAGTCCGGCCTGTACGACATCCCCTACCGTCACTTCTTCCTTCAGCTTCCGGTTAATGACCTTCAAATACAAATGGGTATCGGTCACGTTACAACTCATAATCTCGGCCCCTTTCATCTCCTGAATCCCCGTCAACACGGCACTACATAATTCCAGATGATCCAATCTGCGGTACCAGTCGGAAAGAAAAGCCCGGACGCTGTGCTCCAGTACCCGGACCATGCGCCGTTCCGGTGTTTGCCGGAACCAGCCGTTCACGCTTTCATCTAGCAGCATAGGAAATTCCTGCTGCATCTTCTGATAATACCGGTATGGAATCTGCAGCCGAGATGCAATTTGCTGATGGGCAATGGGTCCTATGGTATACTGTTTCTCCGTATTACCGAGTAATATCGCTAATTTCGATACTCCATCTGTCGTCTCCATCTCCAGATTCCGGGTATCGGCCAAAAAATCTTTCCGACTCTTCCGCTGCCGTGTCAGCTCGGCGCCTATCTCTTGTAACGTTTGACATTGCTTCATAATGAATGCCTCCTCATATACTATATGTAAAATATGTGTTACCCCATTCAAACAGCAAAAAGCCCGGACTGCTACGAGTCCGGGCCTTTTGCTGTTTTCTATGTTACTATGTTCCTCTGCAGGGGATTGCGATGTCATTCGCAATACTGCTCAGTCCTGTATATAGTATATAAGTCAAAAGAGGGAAAATGACAAATAATTTTTTAATCTATTATTATATAAATTTATATAAAATACATTTTCATTTTTCTCATATATAATAGACGATTTAAGCAATCTCCCCCATACCGGTAAATGAAATCGAATTATCTTTTTCTTAAATTTTTCATCATATTGCTTCATTTTCATTCCTCTTTCTCTGCCAGATTCATTGTAATCTATCAGACAGAGGTGTTACAATTGTACTAAACCACTGCAATCCAAGGTATACAAAAACTTTTCACTTTATTCTTCCAAAAATAATATAAATATACTCTCCATACGTTTTTTTTATTTGCGCAGTACATATTATTTATCACTGTTAATTTCCATTTTTGCTTCATAGTATTTAATTACTGCAATTTGGTCCTCATTAATTATTTTATTATCTTTCATCCATTCCATATTATTAAGGACAACATCTGTAATAGGAAGATCAACACCTAATTTATGAGCATAATGTTTGGCATTTAAAATATCTTTTAAATGTACTTGCATCCTAGCTCCTGGTGTAAAATCACGAGAAATGATCATAGGCACTTTTTTTTCATAAGCTGGTCCACCGACAAATCCATTGCGTGTGGCATCAAATACTGTTTGCAAATCAAGTCCCGCTTTTTCTGCCAACGCATATGCTTCAGCAATCCCCATCAAGTTGGCCCCTACTATGATTTGGTTAATTACTTTAGTGAGACTACCACTTCCAGATCGTCCTACATAAGTAGGTGTTCCCATACACTTCAAAATAAATTCTACTTGATCAAAAACATTTTTATCTCCACCCGTCATAATAGCCAGTGTCCCGGCTATGGCTCCTGGGTTACCACCACTAACGGGTGAATCTAAAAAATGCATTTTAGCATTTTTTACTTTTTTATTCAAGTCTAGAATGATATCTGGTGAGGTAGACGACATATCGATGATAACATTTCCAGGTTTGCCATATTTAATAGCTGATTCAACTGAATTAATGATGATTGGATGTGTTGGTAACATTTGAATAATGATATCACACGTTTTATATAATTCTGTTGCATCACTAATTGGATGTCCCCCCACTTTTTTTAATTCCTCTAACGTTTTAGGAATTACATCATAACCATAAACAGGCTCATTTATTTTTTTTACTATATTTGTCACCATAGGTAACCCCATGACACCTAAACCCAAAAAACCGATTTTCATTGTCAACATCTCCTTGTGTCAATTGAAAAATCAAACATTATCTTTTGAAATATCCTATTAATACAGCATACTCTAAAATCTTAGGCACATTTATCCTCCATGAATCATTTTGAGCAACTGTAATCTATAACGTATCTCTTTTATTCAATCTAAGTTCACGTTCTTCATCCAATACTAATATGGAATTCCCCTTTACAGCCATTGTCTCATCCAATTTCAGTTTTCTCTTTTTAGATTTTTAAAGATTCAATTATGCCTACCACAAGAGGTGCAAAAACTGTACTACCTCGTTTAGAAGCTAAATGAATCGCCATCCAAAAATTATTTATATAACGAATGCTATCTATACAACCAACTACATCTGAAAATTCCATACTAGCAAGATACACTCGTGTGACAATAATAGCTTGTACTTGTTTGGTTTTCCACATAACACATGAACCAACACAATTTTTTTAGAAATCATCACATTGATTAAAGCTATATCCGTGTATTTTCCATTAACTGCAATTTCAATACGTTTACCACAGATACAAAAGTCCAGTGGCGATTGCCACACGAGTAATTATTACGACCGACATATTAACTACTGTTTCTGCTATTATAACAAGAATAAACATCATTGTTATATGTAGACCGGGAATATGGCTAATTGCTTTTGCAACAGTTCCCTCTCCCTCTAAAACGACTGCACTTCCAACGTCTTTTTTTGCATATAAATCACTACCCGAGTAATATCATCAAAAAACGCGATAATATGATATTCCAAGGTTTGACAATCAGTAGTTAATTTATTGTCCTACCTAAGAACTTCATTTACTTGCAATTCCATATCAAATATATCTGGCATAAAATAAATGTAGTCAATAACTAACCTCTGAGTTCCTAAAACGATTCTTTTTACAATATCCAACACTGATAATCTACTGCAGTAGCATACGCAACAACCTGTCTAATATCTTTTTCTAATGCAGGATTTGCAAGAAGTCCAATAGACCGCATAATATAATGCCCCTCGCTTATTGATAGTAATTAGACTATTTTCCTAATATTATTAATAATGTCCTGAGCATTCGGAATATAAAGTTTTTCTAATACAGGAGCAAAAGGTACTGGTGTATTTAATGCTCCGATTCTCATGACAGGTGCATCAAGCATATCAAATAATTCTTCATTAATAAAAGATGAGATGCTTTCACTGTACGCCCCACGCCTATTTTCTTCTGTAATAATTACAACTTTATTTGTTTTATTCACCGACTTGGAAATTAATTCTTTATCTAATGGAAATAACGTCCGTGGATCCAAGACTTCTACATCAACACTTTCATTTTTCATTGTATCTGCTGCTTTTAACGCTTCATGAACCATTTTTCCCGTAGCTATAACAGTAACATCTTTTCCTTCTCTTTTAATGTCCCCTTTACCCAAAGGAATTGGTTCAAAGCTAGAAACATTACCTTTTGAGGTATAAAGCATCTTATGGTCCATATATACAACAGGATTATCATCATCAATAGCTGATAACATCAACCCTAATGCATCTTGAGGGGTAGAGGGAAATACTATTTTTAAACCAGGTACATGAGTAAGCCATGCCTCTGTTGATTGTGCATGTTGTGCTGCAGCACTTGCTCCCGCTCCACAGGCCATACGTACTACCATTGGTAAGGAAATTTTTCCACCAAACATAAACCTCATTTTTGCTGCTTGGTTTGCCAATTGATCCATCGCCACCGTTACAAAATCACAATACATAATTTCAGCAATGGGACGTAATCCAGTAGTCGCAGCACCAATAGCACTCCCTACAATAGCCGTTTCAGAAATAGGGGTATCCAAAATCCGTTCACTTCCAAATTCATCAATCATCCCTTTAGTTACCCCAAAAACCCCGCCAAATTCACCAACATCTTCGCCAAACATAATTATATTAGAGTTTTCTCTCATGCGAATGCTCATACCTTCTTTTATCGCTTCTTTATATGTCATTACACTCATCTTATGCGCACCTCCTCAATAATATCTGAATAAACATCCTGCACACCGCTTTCCGGAGTTGGAAATGCACTTTCTTCCGCAAATTTAACAGCTTCGTCTAATTCATGTTGAACCTGATTATCAAATGTTTCGATTTCTTTTTTTGTAAATATCTTATTGCTTTCAAGATAATCTATATATCGAGGCAATGGATCCTTTTTAAGCCACGCAGCCTGATCCTTAGGATTTTTATATTTTGCTGGGTCACCTGCAAAATGTCCTAACCAACGCCACGTTTTACATTCTATCAAAGTTGGTCCATGACCTTGACGACTTCTCTTCACTGCTTCATTAGCAACTTCATAAACTGCCATGATATCATTACCATCAACAACAATCCCAGGAATTCCATATGCCGCTCCTCGATCAGCAATATCTTTAATATTCTGATGATAACTTTGTGGAGTAGAAATTGCAAATTGATTATTTTCACAAACAAAAAGAATCGGAAGTTTCCAAATTGATGCCAAATTCAAAGCTTCATGAAATGTTCCTTCATTGCTAGCTCCATCTCCAAAGAAGCATGCGCAAACTTTTTTATTCTTAAGATATTTAGCAGATAAACCTGCTCCAAGAGAAATCGGCAATCCACCACCAACGATACCATTAGCACCTAAAATACCTTTATCAGGATCACAAATATGCATAGAACCCCCTTTACCATGACAGTATCCAGTTTCTTTGCCATATATTTCCGCCATCATATATTTCATATCTGCCCCTTTGGCAATAATATGGCCATGACCACGATGGGTACTGGTGATATAATCATCATCATTCATAGCACCGCAAATACCACCTGCGACTGCTTCTTCTCCTAAATATAAATGAAAATGTCCTGGTACCTTTCCTTGTTCAAACAAGTATTTTGCACGCTGTTCAAATTCACGAATTCTGCGTATCCGTAAATACATTTTTTTCAATATTTCTTTTGATACATTCATTATAATTCCTCCTCTATTTCTTCGAAGGCCAACTAAGTGGAATTCCAAAGACATCCAATGCAGCTTCGCCAATAGCTTCACCAACAGTTGGATGAGCAAAAATCGTCGACGTTAATTCATCTGTCGTAGCTTCCAAACGGATAGCTATCGCAGCCGTAGCGATAATATCACTAGCCCGCGGGCCATACATATGGAATCCGAGAATTTGGCCGTATTTAGCGTCAGCCAAAATCTTTATAATACCTACACCTTCTGATTCGATCAGGGACTTGCCATTACCGACCATCTGGAATTTACCAACCTTATAGTCAATTCCTTTTTCTTTAAGCGTTTCTTCTTGAGCCCCTACGCTGGCACATTCCGGTTCGATAAATATGCACGAAGGAACTGTTTCTGGATGATAAGAATGTTTCCCTGTCATGATGTATTCAACAACTGCAACACCTTGTGCTGATGCGACATGAGCAAGCATCAGTTTGCCGTTGCAATCGCCGATAGCCGAAATGCTCGGGATATTCGTCTGGAAGTTGTCATCTGTGACCACTTTGCCACGATTTAATTCAACACCTGTTTCTTCCAAACCGATACCTTTTATACTGGCACGGCGGCCGACGCACATGAGAACTTTTTCACCGGTCACAGATTTTATTTCACCATTATGTTTCATGAATACCTTGCAGCCATTGCCGTCTTGTTCAATAGACTGTACAGGAGCATCTGTCCAGATTTCGATGCCACGAGCTTCAAGATCTTTTTTGAGAATTGCCGTGATTTCTGCATCAATAGGCGGTAAAATTTTTGGCAATGCTTCGATAATTGTACATTTCATCCCCATGGATGTATATAAAGAAGCAAATTCGATACCGATGACGCCACCGCCGATGATAACCATGGACTTCGGCAAGGGATCAAGTAATAAAGCACCCGTGCTGTCGATGATACCCGGTAAATCTTTTCCCGGGATAGGAATCATAACTGGTTCGGAACCAACTGCCAGAATAATATTATCTGCCGTCAGCTGTTGGTCATTTACTTCTACCGTATGGGCATCAACAATTTTGCCTTCACCCATCATTATTGTAATACCATTGCTCTTGAGCAATCCTTTAACACCATTAACGAGGGTCTTGACAATACCACCTTTATATTGCTGGACTTTTGTCCAGTCAACGTCAATACCGGACACCTTGATACCAAGAACAGTAGTTTTGTTCTTCATCAATTCCACTGCTGAGGCAACATGGATAAGTGCTTTTGTCGGAATACATCCAACATTTAGGCATGTACCACCGAGATATTTTTTTTCAATGATTGTAACCTTAGCACCCATCTGTGCAGCTTTAATAGCTGTGATATAACCGCCAGGGCCAGCACCGATTACGATGATGCTCTTTTGTCGGTCTGCAATAGGTATATTTACCTTAACAAGCGGAGTTGATGTGGCAATCGGAGCTGCAGGGACCGCTACATTAACCCCAAAGGAAGAAATACTATTAATTTTTTCGCCAGTGGTGCAGATATAACCCATGACAGATTTAACCGGACCTTCTTCACCTTCCTGCATAACGATCTGCAACACGCCATCCGCATGTGCTTCAACAATATTACTGATTTTATCTGTTTCTACTTCGACAATTTCGTCGCCTTTCTTAACTTCATCGCCATTACTCTTCAACCATTGGGACACAGTTCCTGTAGTCATGGTAAGACCTAACTGTGGCATGATAATTTCAGTAGCCATTTATATAAATTTCCTCCTATATCAATTTTCACAACAGTAGTACCGGATTTTCCAAATATTCACGGAGACGTGATGTGATTAATCCCGCCAACGCCCCATCTACTACCCGGTGATCATACCCCAGGATGACATTCATCATCGGCGCGATACCGATTTTACCATCTATTACCACCGCTTTATCTACCGTGCGGCATATCCCGAGAATCGTGGCTTCCGGCGGATTGACGATCGGTGTAAAATGATCGCAGCCGTACATGCCCAGATTACTGATGGTACAGGTGCCGCCTGTCAGATTATCCGGTGACAGTTTATTGTCACGGGCGGCCCGTGCCAGTTCGCCAACAGCCCGATGAATATCCATCAGCCCTTTATGATTGGCATTCTTGATGACCGGCACGATGAGACCTTTTTCGACCGCAACAGCAACTCCCATATGAATCCCTTCGTTATGGACCAGATACCCGTCTACCAGACTGTCGTTGGCTGCCGCATATTCTTCCAGAACTTTGCACATGGATTTGATGATCAGATCGGTAAAGGAGAATTTCTTGTCCATAGCAATGAAGGTGCTGCGCAGTTCGGTGGCCTTTGTCATGTTGATTTCAACGGTATGATGGACATGCGGCGTATTTCTCCAGCAGTCACCCAAACGCTGGGCAATAACTTTGCGCATCCCTTTCAACAGGACACCGTTTTTCGGAACTGCTGTCGCTGTAGGTACGGGTGCTACCGGTACGGGTGCTGCCGGTACAATTCCAGCCGCTTTAAGCACATCTGCCTTCATTATACGTCCGTCGCCCTCTACGGTTTTGGCATCTATCCCGAGATCCACAGCCACTTTGGCGGCAGTCGGAGAGATTCGTACTTTTTCTTCTGCTTCAAAAGCTTCCACATCTCGTCCTACAACGCGGCCATTAGGTCCCGTACTAGTCACAAATGCCAGGTCGACGCCGGCCTCCTTGGCTAATTTACGGGCATACGGAGTCGCCAATACTCGGCCGCCGACAATCGTATTCTGTACCGGGGTGGAGGATGCAACCGAAACCGGTACAGCAACAGCAACTGCCGCTGATTCCACCGGACCACCTTCATCTCCCAGTACCGTTTCACCGTCTTGCCCGATATACCCCATAACAGCCTTAACCGGTCCGGCATCGCCTTCCTTCATGACAATGGAAAGCAGAATGCCGTCTTCATTTGCTTCTACTATATTGCTTATTTTATCTGTTTCAACTTCTACAACTTCATCGCCCTTTTTTATCGGGTCGCCTACTTTTTTAAGCCATTGCGAGATAGTTCCTTCTGTCATCGTTAGGCCTAATTGTGGCATCTTAAGTGCTGTCGCCATTAATCATTACCTCCTTTTTACCAACACAAACATTATTTATTCTTTATTTTGTGTTTTATCAGGCGTCACGGGTTTCATTGTAGCCATCAATATACCTGCTAGACCCAAACAACCAGCTAAAATGTAAAAACCAATATCTGTTGATCCTGTGTTTGCTTTAACAACACCAAGTAAATATGGTCCAATATAACCACCCAAATTACCCGTAGAATTAATCAACGCTACAGCACCAGCAGCAGCTGCTCCACTTAGGAAAGAAGTTGGTGTAGCCCACCAAACGCCCAATGCAGAATAACAGCCAATACCAGCAATACAAACAAATATTAAACTAATAGTCGGATCATGAACCAGAGGTGCAACACCTAAACCAATGGCACCAAGGAATAATGTCCATGTAATATGCCACTTTTTTTCTCCTGTTTTCGAAGAATGCCCGCCAACTATTAATTGAGCAATTAACGCTAACATTAAAGGAATTGCAAAAGCAAAACCAACAACCATTGGAGACCATCCTGACAAATTCTTGATAACTTGAGGCATCCAAAAATTAAATCCCCAGAAACCCGTCATCCATAAAACATAAATCACTACAAAACGCAATACCTTGGAATCGGTAAGTGCTTGCATAACTGTGTATTTTTGGGCTTCATTTTTCTTTTCTTCTTCTTTTGCTAACAATTCAATCATGTACGCTTTTTCATCATCAGTAAGCCATTGTGATTTTTCCGGACGATCTTTTACCCAAAACATAAACACAAAAGCGAAAATAATAGCTGGCAAAGCTTCGATAATAAATAAAGTCTGCCAACCATGTAATCCAAAAAAGCTTAATTCAAGCAACCATCCAGCAAATGGAGCACCAATAATTGCAGATACCAACAGAGATGTCAACATCATTGAAATTGCTTTAGCACGTTCTTCCGGAAGGAACCAACGACGAAATAAAATAGCGTAGCAAGTTGGATATAAGCTAGCTTCACACATCCCTAACAAAAATCTAAATAGATAAAATTGAAATTCTGAATTCATGAATGCCATTAAGCCACAAACTGCGCCCCATGTAATCATGATACGGGCAATCCATTTACATGCATCAAATTTTTCAGCTAATAATGTGCCTGGAATTTCAAAAATAAAATACGATAGGAAGAATATGCCAGCGCCTGCTCCAAAAACTTCAGGCCCTAACCATGGTAAATCTTTCGTCATCGTCATCCCTGCATAAGCAACATTGACCCGGTCAACATACGCAATAACTGATACTAAAAAGACTGGTAAGATAACATGCATTTGCCGTTTCCTAAATAGTACAGCGGTATCAACATTATATTTATTGCTTTCCATAATCGCATCTCCTTTATTTAAGTCATCCGATTTAAAGCAGTATAAAAATCATATGCTATAGCTTTTATCATCTAACTATAATACCGGTATTGCCTCACTTGTTAAATACCCTCTCATTAGATTCTGCGTCCAGATTCTAATATCTTTGAAATCAATTCAACATAAAACCAACTCCTTTAACTAAGACATTAGTTTTGTTACTTGTAATTATAATGTCAAAGGAAAGGAGTTGGAATCATTCGAAATATAGTTTTAAATAAGAAATTATTTTCAACATTAATAATTTGAAAATTAATTACATCTTTTCATTACAAACAAATGAAACTTAAGTAAGTTTACATAATTCGCATAAGTTATATATCATTTTTCCCTACATACTGGTACATTTGCGTGGGGCGTCCTTTGTGTCTATATGTTAAGGTGCTTTTAATATCTCCCATATTTTCCAAATATATAAGATATTTTCTTAATGATACACGAGAAATTCCTATGATTTCAGCTAATTCTTGCGTACTACAAGGACGAATCTGTTGAGCAAGTCTGTCTTTTACTATGCATAGCGTATGCGCTTCAACACTTTTAGGCAAAGAATCATCTGACGTTGATTCTTTTGAGAAAAATTCCTTGTCTAAAACAGTTTGCTCTAATGATTTATTATTTCGTAAAATATTGTAGCGTGAACGATAAGAATTTAAAGCAACTGACATTCTTTCATAAGTAAAAGGCTTAATTATATAGTCAACTACACCTCGCGATAAGGCCGCGCGAACAGAATCCACCGATTGAGCGGCCGTAACCATAATGACATCAATATCAGGTGACTTAAGTTTTAACTCTCTTAAAAAAGTCAGCCCATCCATTTGAGGCATAAAAACATCTAATAAAATTAAATCCACTTTTCGTGAATTTTCAGATAAGAAGTTCAATGCTTCAGTTCCACTATGAACAATACCAGCCAAAGAAAAACCTGGAACTTTCAGCAAGTATAACTTATTGATATTAGCAACCATCGGATCATCTTCAATAATCAAAACTTTTATCATATATTATTCCTCCCTAATCGGTAATAAACTTACCGTAAAAATAGTTCCCTTTGGTTTATTTACATCAATACGTACATGGCCTGCATATGCTTCTACCGTCTTTTTAATTAGATATAAGCCAAATCCCCTATTTTCTCCTTTTGTAGAATATCCTTTCATAAAAATTTTCTCTGTTTCCTCTTGTGCTATTCCACTTCCAGTATCGCTTACACGTACATACCATTCTCCCTCGTCTTCATCTAAAAACAGCTCAACATTTTTAGTATCGCTAAATTGAACAGCTTCAATCGCATTATCAATTAGATTACCCAAAACAGTAATTAAATCATTTCTAAAATTTACATTCACTATTTTTGAAATCTGATTATCAATATGAATAATCAGATTAACTCCCATTTCTCTACTAAAACTCAACTTACTTTGCAAAAATGAAGAAAGAATAGAATCACTCATGTGTTTATCTATCCATTTTAATTCATTTTCACCAACAAGAGTGATTCGTTGCACGTATGTCGATAATTCATCATAATGATGATTGATAATCAGCCCACTAATAACATGTATCTGATTTCTAAATTCATGAGCTTGCACTCTTAATGCCTCAACATATTTTTTGACACCCGTCAATTCTTCAGATAATCGACGAATATCTTCCAATTCTCTGAAAGATCCAACAGACCCAACAATTCTCCCATCAATTACCAGCGGCAATACACTGGTAATAACGAATAAATTACCAAGTTTAAGTTCCCGATCGACATCCGGTTTCCCTGTTTGTAAAACATTGGTCATAAAAGTATTTGGAATGATTGTCTGAATAAATTTACTTTCTAAAATTTCTCCCGGTTTTTGAATACCCGCTTTTATGTATATTTTTTGAGCCGCTTCATTAACAAATAAAATGCTTCCATTCTCATCCGTAACCATAATACCCTCTCGAATAGATTGGATAATGGCTGTTCGTTCTACCATCATCCACGCTAATTTACGTGGTTCCATTCCTAACAAAGATCCTTTTATACTTTGACTCAATGTAATCGCTGCCATTAACCCAAATGCAAATATAACAATGAGTACCCAAACAAGGCGAAGATTCCGCAGTGTTATTACTCTTCCTATTTTGTCTTCAGTGACTTCAACTATAACAGCCCCAATCCTTTCACCATGCTTATAAATTGGATAAAAAGATTTTACACCATCACCAGGATATCCAGTTCTAATAAACTCATTATCTAATTCAGATAATATAACTCGCTCCTCATTAGTTGTCTCTTCTATTAATGTTGAAATAGAATTATCTGTTATTACTCTTCCTTCTTTATCAATTACATTTATAGAATCGGTGTTTTTACCTTGTTGCACCTGTCGTATACACCTCTGAATATTATCATAATTATATGGATTATTAATATTATTGACTATATCAGGCGATACTGCTAGAATTGCCGCAGTCGTAGACGCACGTTCACCTATTTTTTCTTGCATCCACTGGTTATCATTAGTAAAAAAAATTTCATAGATTACCAAAGTCAACACAGTGAAAAAGATCACACTAATAAATGAAATTATTTTGGTCTGTAGCTTCATATCAGTATCCTCAAAATTTTTATTTGGATTGTCGACAGTAAACTAAACAACGTTTTTAAGGGTATTCATTCGATACTCGCCTAGTGTTAAATACCCGAGTCAGGAGTAAATTCTGTGAATGTTAAACCAATTTACATTATCAGCAAGCTGAAAGTTTCAATGCATCCAAATTTGCAAAAGTTTGATTTTTTACAAATTTTGTTTTAATAATTTTAAAAGTTAGGGTTATTTTTGATTCACAACATTTGCAATTTTATTTTCATTGCAGCTAGCCTTTTGTAAATGAAATTGAGCAGTTATATACGTTGATACAAGCCCTTCCGGCTTCATAATAATAAAAATTTGCTTCTATAAATTTTAGGACTCTACCCATTGCTGATACAGAGTATTTGTGAGCATTTACCTTAATCACATTTATTTTCATCCTAAGCTCAGCGTTGCTTGTTTTAAAATACCATTCCACATTTTAAGTTGCTGGTTTGGCTTGCGAAGATCAATAAGCTACTGTTGTTCTGAAGTACAGTTATCCTTCTCTTTGAAGAATTCTGAATGATCTGCCTGAGAAATCCATTTATCCGATAGAGAGTTGGCAATATCGTATTCGCACACAATATCACATTTACGTTTGCCACTGCGATGTAAATCAACAAGTTGCGATTTAAATTCTGGCGTATAGGCCCGTCATTATATGTCCTTAAAAAATCTGTCTAGTTTATTGCAGCCGATTCCTATTATCTTTAAATAAAGTATAACATATTTAAGTAATTAACGTCACTATTATGTAATTTTTGTAATATCATTAATGATAAATTGTTATTATAAAAAATATTTCTATCGATGAAAACACAATGGGGCCGTAACAAAATGAGAATTTTTTCTTCATTTAAAGAGAGTGCACACATTTTTGTGTAAAGTCCAAATATTAGGATGAAATTAATTTAAGTTTTACAAAGAAATTATGACGCAATCACCAAAATAAATCATGAGGTTATCCAGTATTATTCCCCAGTTTCAAATTGGCATTGTCCATTTAACGACGATGTTCATCGTCGTTAAATATAGCAATTTCATTAAAGCATTATCCGAAACAAAAGCACTTTTTGTCTTAGTTACTTTCGGTAATTGACAGTTGAAACTTTCAATCGCATTGGTTGTATAAATTAATTTACGTATTTCTGGCGAATATTTGAACATGGTAGATAGTTCATTCCAATTAGCCCTCCAAGATTTTACACCTAACGGATATTTCGAGTTCCATTTAGCCTCAAATTCATCTAAAGCAAATAAGACAGCCTCTTCTGTTGGTGCTTTATAAATTGGTTTTAGATCAGCAGTAAATTGCGTAACGTCTTTATAAGATACGTAACGCGTCGAAGCACGAATTTGATGAATTACACAACGCTGTACTTCTGTTTGAGAAAACGCAACCTTGATGGCTTGTACAAATCCAGATAAACCGTCTACCGATACGATAAGAATATCTTGACAATATAGAAGGCCAATATTTAGAGGATTCACTCGCATCTAACCGAATATCTAAAACATCTTTTTGTCCATCTAAATTCGTACCCATGGCAACATATGCGTTTTTTTTTTGGTAACAATGCCGTTTTCACGAAAAGTGTAATGAATGGCATCTAAAATAACCATTGCATAGATCGTTTGCAAGGAACGTTCTTGCCATACGATGCCTTACTACTTTCATACTCTCATATCTGTATCTCATACAAAATTTCCCTCTTTTACGAATCGTTTTGATACTTGTGTTGAGAAATACTAACATACTTGTAATAACAAAGAGAAGGGAGGTCCAACGACCATGAAAGCACTAGCAATCACTAAAACTGTTCTCCATGTTTCCGATGTAGCATGTTTGATGAATTGCAGTTCCGGCAAAGTATGCAATCTAATCAGATCTGGAAATCTTAATGCCTACAAAGTTGGAAAAGCACGGCTGATCATGGTAGACGCCTTGGATGATTATCTGCACGTTGAGAGTCACCGATAAGTCATTATATTGATTTTTCCGACATATGTACCATTTTGAAAGCATTCATATGTAATCTATAACCCTTAATATTTTACTAACATAATAATAACCATAAATCATAGGAAGAGGTGCATCATCATGTTTAACGATTTTGAAGATTTATTAACTGTAGAAGAATTTGCTGACATGTTATCCATTGGAAAAAACGCGGCTTATAAATTAGTGGCGTCAGGTAAAGTGCTTTCGGCAGAACCGAATTCAGAAAATACCGAAGGAGTGTGCTATACAATACATTCGAGAACAAAGTCATTTGATATAAAACGTAAAATTAAATATCATAGCATTACAAAAAGAGGAATTTAAATACATAGAGTCTTGGTTAATACCCAGGCTCTAAATCTATGAAAAATTTAAATAACTTCGACCCAATCTACCTGTTTTTCATAACGATTATCCTATATCTATATTTGTTCAGTGTCATTTTAACCTTGAAAAATTATTACTATTATGGTATTATGCTTTCATGGCAAAAGATAATATCACCCTTGTGTGAGTTATACTTTTTAGCATCGTAACTATCATATTATGTTTTTTTATCTGCTTGGATTCATATTATGAACCGAGACGGAAAGGGTAAAATCATTAGAGGGATACGTATGTCCTTTCGGTCTGTCCGGGAGGACTTTTTCTTTTGCCCAAATTCTATTTGGGAGGTTTTACATTGAAAAAAATTTGTTCATTTATTGTAAAAGATATGGTTTTTTTTATCCTGCTTGTATCTTTTGCCGCTGCTTGGCAGCCACTATGGTTTACTTGGATTGGGTCTAAAATCCCCTGGCTTTTGGGTATCGTCATGTTGGGGATGGGAATGACATTGAAAGTAGAAAATTTTTGTGCTATTTGGCAGCATCCCCGTAATGTTTGTATTGGTTTCATAGCACAGTTTATTATTATGCCCACTGTAGCTTTTGGATTGGTGAAACTCTTTCAATTACCCGCCGAATTAGCTGTCGGTGTTATTCTTGTTGGTACAAGTCCAGGCGCAACCGCTTCAAACGTTATCACTTATTTGGCTAAAGGAGATGTTGCCTTATCTGTATCTATTTCTCTGGTTACTACGTTACTTGCTCCTTTAGTAACGCCAATGTTAACTTGGTTTTTAGCAGGTACATGGATTGATATATCTCTTACTGCCATGATAGCATCTATTGCGAAAATTGTATTAGTACCGGTTATATTCGGATTACTTATTCATTATTTCTTAAACGATTTTACACAAAAATGTATACCTTATTTACCAGCTATTTCCGTAATAACCATTATTCTGATTGTTGGAGGCGTGGTTTCTTTAAGTGCTGCCGTTCTCTGGCAAGTAGGCATAGTTATTGCCGCCGTGGTTATCTGTCATAATCTATTAGGCCTAGCTTTGGGATATGGTGCTGCTACCCTATTTCACATGGCACCTCCACAGGAAGCCACCATTGCCATCGAAACCGGCATGCGAAATTCCGGGCTGGCAGTATCCTTAGCAATGTTGTATTTTACTCCGGTAGCTGCCATACCTGGCGTCATCTTCAGCATATGGCACAACATGTCCGGATCACTTATTGCTACATATTTTGCACGACGGAATCAGATAAAAACTTCAACTATGTAAACAGTTATATCATACTAATATTAGGTGCCCTGATGTATACAAGCAGATAAATCTATCAGAAAAAGAGGATTATATCATTATGGAAATTTTACGCACTCTTGAACAGATACAAACATTTAGTAAAAAATCAAAAGAATCAGGTAAAATCATTGGTCTTGTCCCAACTATGGGAGCATTGCACGAAGGACATTTATCACTTGTAGAATATGCCCGCAGACAGTGTGATGTAGTCATTGTATCAATCTTTGTGAATCCCGTTCAATTCGGTCCTAATGAAGACTATACTATGTATCCTCGCTGCTTTGCGCAAGATTGCGAAAAGCTACAACTTGCCGGAGTCGACGCAGTATTCCATCCTACTGCACAGGAAATGTATCCAAACGGTTATTGTACCTATGTAATGGTAGACGGAGAAATAACACATACCTTATGCGGAACACAACGTCCCGGCCATTTCCGCGGAGTAGCTACCGTAGTCACGAAATTGATACATTTAGCACAAGCCGATAAAGCTTTCTTTGGTCAAAAAGATGCACAGCAAGTAGTTGTTGTACGTACATTTACAAAAGATCTCAACATTCCCTGCTCCATTATCACGGTGCCAATTGTACGGGAGACATCCGGATTAGCACGAAGCTCACGGAATCGATACTTGTCACCTGTAGAAAGAAAAGCAGCCTGCATTTTATCACAAAGCCTCCGTCAAGCCAAAGATGCATATATCCGCGGTAATCATAACGCTGATTCGTTGAAACAGCTTGTTACACAACATTTGCAAAAAGAACCACTAGCTTTGATTGATTATGTTTCTTTATATACTTATCCAGGACTGGAACCTATACAAATAATTTCCGAGCCATGTCTTTTAGCAATCGCTGTACGTATCGGAACTGTCCGTCTTATTGATAACGTTATACTCGGAGGTGATCCGTTATGATGTATTGTATGCTGAAGTCTAAAATCCATTGCGCTTCCGTCACGGAAGCGGATCTGCACTATATGGGTAGTATTACGATAGATGCCAACCTTATGGAAAAGGCTCATATCTTCTCTAACGAACGTGTCCAGATCACAAATAATAACAATGGGGCACGTCTGGAAACATATGTCATTCCCGCTCCAGCAGGAAGTGGCGTGATCTGTCTAAATGGGGCCGCCGCACGCTGCGTACAACCGGGGGATAGTATTATTATTATGGCGTATGCATTGATGACAGAAAAGGAAGCCTGTTCATATCATCCTACTGTAGTAATGGTCGATCAAAATAACCAGATCAAGGAAATTCGGATGTTGGAACATCCGCAACAATTAGACTAAGAAACTGAAATAAGGAAATAAACGCTATATATCAAGCGTGTTATTATATGCCTTCAGGTGGCATCATAATAGCTACCTGAAGATGTTTTTTATATCATAAACTATACGTATCACGATGTCACATCTGTCACCAAAAATAACACCCCCTACCAAATAAATTCAATATGGCAACTATAATACATTATAATATTTTTAAAAGGGACATATGTATATTCTTGGCAGACATGACATTGTGACACATTCATAATACTTGTTCAATGACCTGTATCCGTTGATCAGCAGTACACATATTAATCCCCTGTGCTGCATACGCTTGCTCTTCTGTAATATGCGGTAAAAGCTTTAATTCATCCCTATATTGCCCGGCTAACATTTTTTTCGTGATTTTGTAGCCCGTATGTAGCATTCAACCTTCCGCGTTCCATATGAAAAAGTAGGGATAATTGGTTAAAAGCTGGCATGGCCTGTATGACGTTAATTATATCTCCCACTGTCTGCAAATATACATACACACCAGTATCACCACTCATCGGCAAACATCCTGTACCGGATGTCTGTTACACTTGATAGTATAATCTGCCCCCCTTATAAAGGCTTTAACTTTTACAAACGCTTTTTTCATCCATCTTAGTATTAATAAGATAAAATCAACAAGACTCAGCTTAAGGCAGAATTTATTTGTAGCGGATTCACTGTTGAAATGTACAATATGCAGAATCTGCACTCAACATTTTATTACAATGCTCTTTTTATCTGATCATATACTGTTGCATCACTAAGTTAATTGATTCAGTTTATTTTTTGGTTCTTCTCCATTCTCCACTCGTTTTATATTATTTATAAAAAAATCATATCTTTTTTTGTGGAATTTAAAACCATCCGGCATACCTGCGGTATGGGGAGTGAGTATCACATTACTGAAATCCCGGAGTTCACTGTCAAAGGAAAGTGGTTCAGATTCAAATACATCCAGACAAGCACCTGAAATATTTTTGTTTTTTAAAGCCTCTATCAAGTCTTTTTCATTGACAATTCCACCGCGGGCGGTATTGATAAAAAGAGCTGACCTTTTCATTTTTTTAAATACTGCCTGATCGATGATACGCTTGGTTTGTTGATTTAATGCGGTGTGCACACTCACAATGTCTGATACCTGTATAAGATCATCAAAATTTGTCATTTTCACAAAACAGCCTGAAGGAATAACGCTGCTTCTAGAATAAGCCAACACGTTCATTCCAAAAACCTTACAAAACTCGGCTAATTTTTTACCCACAGCACCTAACCCAATAATTCCAATTGTTTTTCCTTTTAACTCACTTCCCGTATAGTCCAACTGTTTTTCATCCGTTTTGTTTTTCATAAAATCATTGAGATATGGGATATTTTTATAATAAGACAACATCATAGCCATTACATGTTCGGCAACTGCCTGTGCATTTACTCCGGCTGCATTGGCAGCCCAAATACCAAAGTGAGTACAGGCATTGATATCTATATTATCAAAACCTGCTCCAGTCTGTACTAATTTTAAATTTTTTGCCATAGACAACAATGCACTGTCCACGCTAATATGCTCCGGTATCATTACATCACAGTCTTTTATATGCTGCAGTACCTCCTTCCCCGGCGGAACCATTACAACATTCCAATCTGCCGGAAAATAACGTATAATATTTTCCTTTGCTATTTTGGTGAAATACCCTACGATAAGAATTTTCATAGCGAATTGCTCCTCTTTTCTGGTATACCACGTTTTTTAAAAATGCGTTTGATACTTATGATTACAGATTTATCATAAAGTTTCCACTTTTACATTATCCCCTAATTCTTATATGATACTCAATTATATCTGAAAGTTTTTAAACGGAATACATTACCTATAGGCAGCACGTACAGTACGTATTCCACGGCAATGTTTATATGATGTAATTTCCTATGTAATCAATATATTTATTATCTAGGTCTTCTCTTTTTTTTGCAACACTTTAACTATAATTTTTTTATTATTTTCAAACAAGATAATTCTGTGTGATGTAAGAAAAAATATTGTTTATCGAAAAAAATTATTGTTGTATAATAAGGATTAATAGTTATCGATAAATTTTTTCATTTATTTTAATTGAACAGATAGGAGGTCTTGTTTTGGATAAGCAGTTAGTAGAAACATTACGTCAGCAAAATCCGTTTATATCTCTGAACGATATTGTGTATTCGATTTTACTGCAGGAAATTGTCAATTTTCATATCCCCCCAGGTACAGCCATTAATGAAAATGCAATTGCTAAGAAATTAGAAATCAGTCGTTCCCCCATCAAATTTGCACTGCTTCGGTTGAAAAAGGAGGGATATGTAAAAAAAGATAATAAATACCGTGTAGCCGGTTTTTCCAACAAAGAATACCAAGATGTGAAAGAATTGTGTTTTCTTTTAGAATCCTATGCAGCCGGCCGGGCTGCTTTAAACGTAACCGACCAGCAGTTGGAAGAACTGCAGAAAATAGCACAGCAAATGCATGATATTTGTCATCATGCTGATAAAGAAGATCCTGCTACTCTTCATCGGCAAATCATAAAATTAGAATATGCTTTCCATATGAAATTAGTTTCTTTGGCAGATTCTCCTTTATTGTTGGATTTATATGACCAGATTAAATACAAATTATTTCGATATCGCAGCTACATCATCTACAATCCGCCGCAAGAATATTATAAAATTATAGAAACCGATCATCTACTAATTTGTCATATTTTAAAACTGCATGACCGTGAACTTGCTGAATCAATGCTGCGCCGTCATTTGAATTTTTTTAATAATCATTTTATAAATCTTTTTCACCTAGAAAAATAAGACTATGACTTATAAAATCCATAAAAAAATATACTGTTAGAAATAAGAATTTCTAACAGTATATTTTTTTATGGATTTTATAATTTTTTAAACAAATTTTAGAATTCTCTGGTTACAAATTAAGAAATTAAATTATTTTTGCACAAATTTTGACACAAATTTTACGAAGTACTATCATTAATTCATAAAAATCATTTCGTATATGCATATTAATCATGTTTAAAGTTTCCTTATAAGGAATTGTGTGCATTATTTACTTCTTGCTGCAGCAAGAAGTAAAATAGATGTTTATATGTACTTTTTGTTTTCGTAATAGGAGGTATTTAAAACATGACCAGTTTTGCAAAATTTGTTAAGTTTTTGACGAAATACGTTACGGTATGGGTAATTCTTTGCGCAATTTTGGCATACTTCTTCCCAGCTCCATTCAAACCATACGGCGGTTCCATTTCCTATTGCCTGGGCATTATTATGCTGGGAATGGGACTCTCTATGACGCCTAATGATTTCAAGCTGATCTTTTCACGTCCAAAGGATGTTATCATTGGTGTCGCTACTTTGTATATTTTTATGCCTCTTGTCGGCCTGGGAATCGGAACAGTTCTTGGTCTCTCTCCCATGCTTATCGTCGGTTTTGTATTATTAGGTTGCTGCCCCACGGGAACAACGTCTAATGTCATGACCCTCCTGGCAAAAGGGGATAAAGCCCTATCTGTAACGATTTCCAGTATCAGTACAATTATTGCACCTATTCTTATGCCTGCCATGCTGCTGTTTTATGTCAACCAATATGTATCGATCGATACAATCGGTCTTTTCCTCAGTATTGTAAAAATCGTAATTATCCCTATTGTATTAGGGCTTTTGATACATAAGATATTTAAAAAACAGTTACCTGTAATTTTACAAGTAATGCCGCTGTGTACAGTGTTGGCAATTTTAGGAATTATCCTAGTTGTCGTTGCATTAAACGTAGAACGGCTGCAAACAGTTGCCGGCATGGCAGCTTTAGCATTAGCTCTCTACACATTAATTGGATTGATCATCGGTTACGGAGTATCCAAACTGTTACGTATGCCGCCTGCCAAGGGAAAAGCTATGACGTTTGTCGTAGGTGTTCAAAATACGGCATTAGCCGTCACATTGGGTGTTACCTATTTTGACCCTCTGGCCGCTATACCGGCAGCTATCGGGGTAGTTTGGACAACTGTATTCTGTTCCTTTGTCGCTTCCGTCTGGGGAAATCGAACACCAGATCCACAACAGGAAAATATCAACAGCTAAATTTACCGTACTATCCATACGGTTTTCATGACAAGAGTTACAATTCAATAAAAGGAGTGTGTATGTATATGTCAATGTATAACAAAGTATCAGATGAATTAGTGCAGGAGTTAATACACGTGCTGGGTAACAAGAGTGTAACAACGGATCCGGAAAAACTAGACGTGTATAAGACAGATGAAGAAGGTAACTCGTACTGGTTCCACACACCGGAAGTTGTGGTGTTCCCAGAAACGACCGAACAAGTCGCAGCTGTCGTAAAATTAGCTAATAAATATCTTGTTCCGGTTACTCCTCGAGCAGCTGGTTCCGGTGTGGCTTGCGGTGCTATTCCTGTCTTGGGCGGTATCGTTATAGAGTTAGATCGCATGGACAAAATTCTGGAAATCAATGCGGATAATATGTATGCCGTCGTACAAACCGGTGTCCGCACCAGTGTCATTCAAAAAAAAGTTAACGAACAGGGAATGTTGTATGCCGGAGACCCCTGTAGCGCTGACAGTTGTCAAATCGGCGGAAATGTTGCTACCAATGCCGGCGGCAATAAAGCCGTCAAATACGGTACGACACGCAACCAAATTTACGGTATGAAAATAGTGACTCCTACGGGCGATATTGTTGATGTCGGTGCCCGTCTGCAAAAATGTTCGACCGGTTATTGTTTGGAACAACTGATTTGCGGTTCTGAAGGCACATTGGGCATCGTTACCGAAATTACACTTAAATTACGCCCCCTGGCACCTTATAAATTTGATTTAGTTGCTATTTTCAAAGAAGACGAAAAGGGATTTGCTCTCCCTAACAAGATTCTTAAAGCCGGTCTGGAACCGACAAGTATTGAATACATGGATAATAAAGCTTTAAACATGTGCAGTAAATTCTGTAAGGTCACACTTCCTCATCTCGATGAAGGCTGCTGCTATGTTATTATTACAGTCGAAACATTTGATGAAGATGAATTAGATAAAAAAATGGAAAAACTCAGCGATCTATGCGACTCTATGGGGGCTGTCGATGTTATCCAAGCTGATGATCGTATTTGGGGATGCCGCCGCCAATTTGCAGAAGCCGCCCGAGATATTGATATCATGTTCGTTGCAGAAGATTTTGTCGTACCTCTCGATAAAATAGCAGATATTACTGCTAAAATACCGGGACTCGAAAAGAAACATGGTATTTATAGTGTAACTTCTGCACATATTGGTGATGGTAATATTCATGTACTGCCATTAAATATAAATAAATTATCCCCCTTAGAATGGATGAAAAAAATGGAAGGCTTCCATGAAGATCTATTCCGTGAAGTATATGCCATGGGCGGTAAAATGTCTGGAGAACACGGTATCGGTTATAAAAAATTGCATGATTTTAAGCGTTGTACACCAGAGGGTGAATACAAGATGATTTGTGCTATCAAAAAAGCGCTGGATCCAAATAATATTTTGAATCCTTTAAAAATCGTAGATGTTGACGCAAAATAATTTTTTTAAAAAAACTTTATATGTAAGATTTATTTTAAGAATGAAACGTAAAAAACAAACAGGACTGAGCGGAAACGAAAAATGGCATTTCGTTTCCGCTCAGTCCTGTTTATTAAAAATTCTGCAGTATACGATGTAACGGATGTTTCCATCTTGAAAACATCGTTACATGATCGAACACGGTACTATATAAAGCACCGTGTTCTTTCAGTTCTAAAAAAACGCTATTTAAATGATATAATCTGCACCCCTTCTTTTTCAATTAGATAATTCATATGATTTAATTCCACTGCTGTAGGTGTTCGAAACATATTTTCCGGATATGACATATCTAATTGTTCATATTTATCCACTCCATAAGAGTGGTATGGCAATAATTCTATTTTGGGATCCAATATATGTTGTTTTACAAATCTTGCTGTAGCAATAATATTAGCATCATCTCCGTTAACTCCCATAATAACCGGAATACGAATCACAAGATCATTGCGAAATTGACCTAAACTGGCAATGGTACTTAAAATATGTTCATTATCACGCCCTGTATAGTATGCATGTTTTTTACTATCCATATGTTTAATATCAACAAACAATAAATCAATATACTTCAATATAGACTGCACTTGATCAAAATCAAATGTTGCACTTGTTTCCATCGCTTGATTTAATCCTATATCATATACTTTCTTAACCAGTTTTTCCAAAAATTCCGGCTGATTTGTACATTCTCCCCCTGAATAGGTTACTCCTCCGCCAGACTGACGAAAATAAGGGATCTGTGGTTCTAGTTGTGTGATAACATCCTCAATCGTCCATGTCGATACCGTATTTTTTCTTGCATTATCCAAACAAGCCGGTATACAGCAACCACACCCATCACATTGGCTTCGCACAGCTTTATTATGCAAATCAAAATCTAAATGGCGAGGACAGACAGCCGTACATCGTCCGCACGCTGTACATAATGATCCTATGTACATAATCTGATTATGCATCGTATATCCTTCCGGATTCGCGCACCATTTACATCGAAGAGAACAACCTGCAAAAAATATGATGGTACGAATTCCTTCTCCATCATTAACGGAAAAGTGCTGCAGTTGCAGCACTTTTCCGTTAATAGCTGACATGTTCACTCCTGGCAATAATGGAATCCTGCAGCGTCTTAGATAGATGAACAAACTGCGTACTATACCCGGCTACCCGCACAAGCAGATCCTTATAGTTTTCCGGATGCTCTTGCGCTTCCCGCAAGGTCTTAGTCGATATCGTATTAAACTGGACATGAAATGCACCCATATTGAAAAAACTTTGAATAACTGCCGCCAAATTACTACGTCCTCGTTTGGTATCTACAAGGCTATGACTTAACCGTATATTTAACAACGTGCCGCCGGAATGGACATCTTGATTCATTTTAGCTGCCGACTTCATAGTTGCTAACGGAGTAGACGTATCACTTCCCGCAAAAGGTGAAACTCCTTCAGAAATCGGCTGCCCCGCAAGTCTGCCGCAAGCTGTTGCGCCTATAACTTTTCCTGTCGGAATAAAATTAGATATTCCCATAAAAGCCGAAGTAAACGGATTACCGTAAATATCGGTGTACGCATGCGTTGTTTCATAGTAATGATTTGAAATTCTCTGGGCAATTGTATCTACATAATCACTGTCATTCCCATATTTAGGAACATGTTGTGCCATTTTTCTTAATCCTTCATACCCAACCCAATTTCGGTCAAGAGCATCAAAAATTTCGTGGAGTGTACAGACCTTATCTTCAAACACAAGTTTTTTAACAGCAGCCAAACTATTGGCCGTAACTGCTAATCCAATTCCTGTCAATACAGGTCCAATATTATATTTTGCTCCGCCATTAACCATATCCTTTCCTTTTTCCAGACAGTCTTCGGATACTGCCGAAAAATACGGACGAGGAATCATTTTTTGCTGCAGTCGCTGTGCTACCAGGGATGCCGTAACAGAAATACGGATAAGATTATCAAACTGTTCAAAAAAAGCTTCTTCCAGTTCTTCGTATGTTTTAAAATTGCGATCTTGATGAATAGGTAATCCCATCAATTTTCCCGTAAGGCGGCTTTTTCCTCCATTGGTAGCGTACTCAAAAGCCCCGCAGAAATTTACATTAACCGTACTTGTCCATTCAAAAGTCTTGCGGAAATGAGGTACAACACAGCCGCAGTTATTCCAATCTCGTGCATCTTCCGTATCATACCCCAGGTTTTTCAGCATTTGATACCCTGTTTTATCACTGTGAATAGCCGGAAAACCTGTCCCTTGGGCAACTAGTTCCATAACCGCATCTATAAATTTTTGCGGACTATCTTGCGAAATGCGGACAGACAACCCGGGTTGATGTGTTTTTACCTCCGAGGTCGCCTGCAACGCTAAATAGCTTAATTCGTTGGTCGCATCCTTGCCGTTGCGATCACTCCCGCCAACCGTCAAATTTTGAAATTGATTATACCCGGCAAAAAAATCTGCTGTATTAGATGAAATCGTCCAAACCCATTCTGATAGCTTCAGCCAATAACACTCTATCAATTCCAAAATACCGGCATCGTCATGTAATCCCTGTTTTTTGTCATAACAATAATACGGATACATATATTGATCAAATCGTCCGGGGTTTAACGACAACGGATTTTCCATAAGAATTCCGCCTAATTGATAAAACCATATCATCTGCAGTGCTTCCTGGAACGTTGTCGGCGGCATCATCGGAACTTTACGGCAAATAGCCGCAATATTCTGCAATTCTAACTTACGAACAACGTCTGTTTCTTTACCTGCCATTTCTTCCGCCTTATCCGCATATCGGCTGGCAAGAAGAATCATTCCTTGACTAACCAATATAATAGATTGATAAAATTCATATTTTTCTAAATCAGTATAGTTTGTAAGATCTAAAAACTGTAATTTATTATTACAATCATGTATAATTCCCTTAAATCCTTTTTTAAATAAAACATCTTCATAGTCAGGCGTAATTTCTCCGACAGATTGCCGCCATTTTGAATCACAGTCAACAATCCCCGTATCCACAGCAACTTTTGCTGTTTCACTCGGAATTTGTTTTAAAAAGGCTTCTTCCAGTGACTTTCCCTCCCAATACGGAAATATATTCTCACGAACAAACACACGCTGTTCATCTGTCATTTCGTACGGATCTTGTACTCGAACAGAAAAATGATCCATTTCCTGATCCACCCACGTCCAGGAAAATTCAGGAGTCAATATCCCGCATTTACGAAATTCACCAACCGCACCGACAATTAATTCTCCTGAAAATATAGTAACAACTAATTGTTCACATACCGCCTTAAATGCCAAGGCCCGTCGTATAGCTTCTGATTTTCCTTCTGTTTTTTTATAGGATTCCGTCCAGATTCTGGCTCTCTCGTATGAAATCGACGGTTTATTATTTATGTATTCATCTTTAGCCTTTTGTACCCGTTTTGTCAACATAACAAGAACTCCTTTAAAGGTCTACATTAAATGCTTTATAACGTTAAATATACTTTATAACGTTTATGTCATGTACTATAACACTTGGGATTTATGTTGTCAATTAGTATTCAATTCCATTGCTATATTGGAATCATTATTAAAAAGAAAAACCTTCTATAGTAAGTATTGCTACCATAGAAGGCCGCTTGTAGTATATATCAATATTTTATAATGTTTTGAAAAACAACCTTGTCTTGACCATAATTAGCATAACTGTGAGAAACATTAGATTGAAACTTTATTTTTGAAGGTGCCTCTAATATAAATGTTTGTGTATCCACCATAAGTGTCAACGTTCCCTTTGTAACAACAATATATTCTTCTATAAATTCACGATGGGAATCTGATTTATGCACTGTACCCGGTAACAATATGATATAAAGATATTCGAAACCATTGGCCGGATTAAATGGAAAAACATTATATAATATCATATTGTTTCCTTCATCAAATACTGGTTGCAGATCTTCTTCAATATTTACAACTTTATACTCTTGTACTTTCTCATTAAACAATGTGGATAATGATAACTTCATTCCTTTAGCTATTTTCCACAATACAGAAATTGTCGGAATCGACACGCCACGTTCAATCTGACCTAACATAGTTTTGCTAACACCAGTCATATCTGACACATTATCCAATGTCAAATTTCTGTCAAACCGAACTTTTTTTAATACACGTCCTATTTCTTTTATCGGACTATTGATATCTTCTCCACTATACATTCATATCCTCCTGATAGTAAAAACATTTTTCCTAAAAATAATAGTACCATATTATCTATTTAAAAAAAAGTAAGATACTATACTTGACTATATCTCTTTTTTATTATATTGACAAATGCCTCTTCCAACGGTTATAATTTCATTAGAATTATGTGACTGACGGAAGTGGAGCAACCACATGAAGCATAATTCCTGATAAGCCGACCGTCTGGGCAAAGGACCAGATTTGTCGGTCTTTTTTTATCATCTATTTAAAATAAATAGCTGTATAAGAAAGGGGTATGCACATGCTGCATTGTCAGGAATGGAACGGATTTAACGGCAGGCTATGGAAAGAAGAATGCAATGTACGGGATTTTATTCAACACAATTATCGAATTTATGATGGAAATGCCGATTTCCTGGAAGGGCCTACAGAAGGAACAAACAAACTCTGGGCTAAACTGCAGGAATTGCAAAAAGCTGAACGAAAAAACGGCGGTGTCCTAAAAGAAGAAACGGAAATCGTCTCCAGTTTAACTGCCTATGGTCCCGGTTATATTGATGATCAATTGAAACACTGGGAACAAATTGTCGGGCTGCAGACAGATGAACCGCTAAAACGTGCTTTTATGCCTTACGGCGGTATAAAAATGGCAGAAGAAGCATTGGAAATGTATGGCTATACACTGAATCCATCACTTCACAAAATTTTTACAGAATATCACAAAACACATAATCAAGCTGTTTTCGATGCCTATACAGAAGAAATGCAAACAGCGCGTCACACACATATTGTCACCGGTCTTCCAGATACATACGGACGCGGTCGTATTGTAGGCGATTATCGCCGTATAGCACTTTACGGAATAAACCAATTAATTGTGTGGAAACAAGAAGACAAAACAAATTGCGGTGACGGAGTAATGACGGACGACGTAATTCGACAGCGCGAAGAACTTTCCGAACAAATCCGTGCACTTGAAGATATGAAAAAGATGGCAGCTGTTTATGGCTTCGACATTTCCCATCCTGCAACTACGGCAAAAGAAGCAGTGCAGTGGCTGTATTTTGGCTACTTAGCTGCCATCAAAACCCAAAATGGTGCTGCTATGTCTGTAGGTCGTATTTCCACATTTTTAGACATTTATATTGACCGGGATCTTCAACGCGGCATACTCTCAGAAAGTACAGCACAAGAACTTATTGATCACCTGACGTTAAAACTTCGTATGGTAAAGTTTGCACGTATCAAGTCCTATAATGAACTTTTCTCCGGTGATCCCGTTTGGGCTACATTGGAAGTGGCAGGAATCGGTATGGATGGCCGTTCTATGGTAACGAAAACAGATTTTCGTTTTCTCCACACATTAGAAAACATGGGACCTGCTCCAGAACCCAATTTGACAGTTCTCTATTCATCCGCTCTTTCTGATGCATTTAAACGGTACGCTGCCAGTATTTCTGTAAAAACCAGTTCTATTCAGTATGAAAATGATGATGTCATGAAACCCGTATGGGGTGATGATTATTCTATTTGCTGCTGTGTTTCAGCTACACAAACGGGCAAGGAAATCCAGTTTTTCGGAGCTCGGGCAAATCTGGCCAAAGCACTGCTGTATGCCATTAACGGTGGTGTAGATGAAAAATTCGGGATACAAGCCGGACCGGAATTAGCGCCAATTACATCAGAATATCTTGATTATGATGAAGTGTTGAGAAAATACAAGCTCATGTTGGATTGGCTGGCCGGTTTGTATGTCAATGTACTGAACACCATCCACTATATGCATGACAAATACTATTATGAAGCCGCAGAAATGGCGTTGATCGATACAAATGTACGCCGTACGTTTGCAACAGGCATTGCAGGTTTTTCTCATGTTATTGACTCTTTATCGGCAATCAAGTATGCCAACGTTCGCATTATCCGTAATGATAAGGGACTGGCAGAAGACTTTGCCATAGAAGGAGATTTTCCGAAATATGGAAATGATGATGACCGAGCTGATGATATCGGTATCTGGCTCTTGCACGAATTTATTACAGATGTCCGCAAAAGACATACCTATCGTAATTCTGAACCTACAACATCTATACTGACCATAACATCTAACGTCGTATATGGACGTTTTACAGGAAATCTTCCTGATGGCAGACGCGCTTGGACTCCTTTTGCTCCCGGAGCAAATCCCAGCTATGGGGCCGAAGAAAATGGAATGCTGGCTTCTTTGAATTCCGTTGCCAAGCTTCCTTATATTTGGTCGTTGGATGGTATTTCCAATACGCAATCCATGAATCCCGAATCTTTAGGTCATACCGATACCGAACGAACCGCTAATCTCGTCCATGTCTTGGACGGCTACTTTGACCAAGGAGCACACCATCTAAATGTCAACATCTTTGAAAAAGAAATGCTGATCGACGCGATGGAACACCCTGAAAAGCCAGAATATGCTAATTTAACAATTCGTGTATCAGGCTATGCTGTCAAATTTATCGCGCTTACCCGGGAACAGCAACTAGACGTTATTTCCCGTACATTTCATAATAAACTCTAACTAAAACCATAGCCCTGAATAGTTTCAGGGCTATGCCATTTGGAACAAGAGGAGAAAAATGGCTGAACAACTTACAGGACTCATTAATTCGACAGAATCCTTCGGAGCCGTTGATGGACCCGGTGTGCGTTTTATTGTATTCATGCAGGGATGCCATATGCGCTGCCGGTATTGTCACAATCCCGAAACCTGGAATACTCACACAGGTACAAGAAGGACACCGCAAGATGTATTGCAGCAGGCATTACGCTATAAGTCATATTGGAAGAACCACGGCGGTATCACGGTGAGCGGTGGTGAAGCCTTGCTTCAATTAGATTTTGTGACGGAATTCTTTCGATTATCAAAAAAGCAAGGTATACATACCGCGTTAGATACTTCGGGAAATCCCTTTACACGAGGTCAACCCTTTTGGGGAAAATTTAAAAAACTTTGCGAATTTACCGATTTATTTATACTGGATATCAAAGAAGTGGATGAAGAAAAACATAAAAAATTAACAGGACAAAGTAATGTCAATATTCTCGAACTGGCAAGCACATTATCAGACTTTGGTAAACCTATGTGGATTCGCCATGTTCTTGTACCCGGATTGACTGATGATGAAGAGGGGCTGCATCGCATGTCCAATTTTATAAAAACCTTAAAAACGATAGAACGAACAGAGATTCTGCCGTATCACACATTAGGAGTTCCTAAGTGGGAACAGTTGGGTATTCCCTATACATTAAAAAATATGCAATCCCCTACGGCAGAACAAATCCGACGGGCAGAAATGATATTAGGTATAGATCATTAATATATGCCGTATACAATTTCTTAT
Source organism: Megasphaera sueciensis (assembly GCF_050219315.1). Lineage (NCBI taxonomy): Bacteria > Bacillati > Bacillota > Negativicutes > Veillonellales > Veillonellaceae > Megasphaera > Megasphaera sueciensis. The sequence goes on along the minus strand of NZ_CP116939.1, from coordinate 2,523,152 downwards.
GTTTACCGCTCATGTCAAAAAAAATATACCATAGTAACAATAGAACGTCCTCCTATACAACATGTGTACAGGAGGACGTTCTATTGTTACTATGCCTTACAACAGCAAATCTATAATTTCAGAAATATTCTTTTTGCCAAAATAAACAGCTGTATCGTTTACAATCATACAAGGTACACTCATAATATTATATTTCTTTCTTAAATCAGGAAAATGCTGTGCATCATACATTTCTGCTGTAATTTTCGATGATGCGGCTGCCAGGCGCTGTGTTCCTATGACAACCTCCGGACACATCGTACATGATAAAGATACCACAACTTGAATATGTATCGGTTTTTGTATGTGTTCTAATTTTTTTTCCACTGCGGGATCCAAATCTTGTCCTGGACCAGCTACATTATATAATGCAAGAACAAAGGAATTGAACTCATGCCCTCCCGGGACACTGTGAAAAATAATTCCGCTGCTAGTCTCATCTTCGCGAATAATTTCCAAACCGGGCGCTCCCTCAATTATACCTTCCTCATACAATATATTTGCAGTTAAACTGCAAAATTCTTTGGCAAAGTTTTTTAGTTCCATTGAAAATTCACTATCATTAAGCCATACTTTGAGAATTACTTTATGTTCAAATTTAGTTAAAATCGGTTCAAGCTTTTCCCTAATATCTGCTGAAATAAAATTCATATCATCACCCTCTTTTTGCACCACGTTATCTTCATCTTGTTTTTTCGATTTATCTTCCACTTCTTCAATTTGACTGACCTCAGATAAATTAAACTTCTCATGCATCGCTGAAATATACGTATCCAAGGCCGTTGCGGCAATAGCCCCATCCGATACGGCAGTTACAATCTGTCGTAAATTTTTAATACACACGTCACCCGCTGCATATACCCCATCAAGATTAGTTTTCTGATTTGCATCTGTAATCACGTATCCTTGCTGATTTAAATGTATTGTATCTGCAAAAAGTGCTGTATTAGGAATATATCCAGCAAATACAAAAATGCCAAAATCACCATGTCCGACCGCATCATGCCGCCACATTTCTCCCGTTTTATTATTCTTAAACTCGGCATAGGATATTGTCTGTTGGCCATCCGCTCGAACCAGTTCTGTGTTGAATTTAACAGTAATTTTGGGATATTTTTTTAATTCATCGACAATTGCTCCGGCACACGAAAAACGATTTTTACGCACAAGAATAGTTACACTTTTAGCATATTTTGTCAAAAAAATACTTTCTTCAACAGCAGCAAAACCACCGCCGATAACAAAAACATCCATTCCTGAAAAAAACTCACCATCACAAGTTGCACAATAGGAAACACCATGACCTTGAAATTTTTCTTCTCCGATAAATCCTATTTTCCGCGGATTTGCCCCCGTTGCCAATATAACAGATAGCGATTGATAACTTCCTTTAGTCGTATCAATCCTCTTTATTTGCTGGTCCAGTGTCAATTCCCTCACACCTGCTTCAACAAATTCTGCACCAAATTTTTTTGCTTGGGCATACATTTCATCCGTTAATTCTGTACCGCTTATCTGTGTTATTCCGGGATAATTGGCAACATCAGAAGTAATAGTAATCTGTCCGCCGATTTTTACTTTTTCCACAACAAGAACTCTATGCTTTGCTCTGCCTAAATATATGGCGGCAGAGAGCCCTGCCGGGCCTCCGCCGACAACTACGGCATCATACATATTTCTCATATGCATCGCCTCACTGTTATTTCTTAAATAGCACCGACTAAATCAAAACTTGGTTTCAATGTTTCTGCACCAGGCTGCCATTTCGCCGGGCATACTTGATCTCCATGCTCCGCCACAAATTGAGAGGCCTCTACTTTACGAAGCAATTCATCGGCATTACGTCCCACATTGCCGGCATTTACTTCATATGCTACTATTTTTCCTTCCGGATTGACGACAAAGGTTCCTCTTTCGGCTAGCCCCGCACTCTCAATATACACATCAAAATCACGCGCCAATATAGCCATGGGATCACCAATCATAGGATACGTCACCTTTTGAATAGATTTTGAAGAATCATGCCAGGCTTTATGTACAAAATGAGTGTCACACGATACACTATATACTTCACAATGAATTGTCTTAAATTTATCATACGAATTAGCCAAGTCTTCCAATTCCGTTGGGCATACAAAAGTAAAATCCGCTGGATAAAAGAAAAATACATTCCATTTTCCAAGAATATCTTTTTTTGTTATTTCTTTGAATTTACCATTTTGATATGCCTGTACGGTAAAATCAGACACTTCTTTATTAATTAAAGACATAATAATCACTCCCTTTATCTATTATTAACTAATATATATTATTAATTGATACTTATAAGATACCACCTTTTTCTTTATAAGTCAATAATAATTCTCAATATTGTATATGCCCACGGTAGATTGAAAACCCGGTATACCGTACAGGTCTGTATTTTCTGCAGCCTGCTCACTTGTTTATTATTTTCTAATACATTCAAAAAGTTTTTCCGCCTGTTGTTTCCATTGAGAAAATACGGAAGCAGATCCTTGACATAAAACAGGGCTGCCGCCGCCTTTACCGTTAAAAAGTGTATTGGCTAATTTAAGATACGTACGGCAATCCAAGTTCACTTCCGCCCCACTGCCAACCATATAATAAATCCGATTCTCCTGACAATATACAATTACTGCTACCGCATGCTCAACAGCAACTAATTTTTGAAGAAGCATTTTTGCCGACTTAGGAGTATAGGGATCCTTCATAACGGTAAATATCACATTGCCTTGTCCATCATTTACGCCCTTCTTCCATATTTCATCTATTTCCTGCCGCTGAATAACGTCCGTCTGCTGACGCACATCTTCATGCAGCATACGCACTTTTTCCTGCAAGCTCCGAATTCCTTCACAAACCAATTTTTCTTTTGTTGATAACATATTACTTGCTTCTTCAATATACTGTACCTCCTGACGGATAGTTTCCAGCGCCCATCGCCCACACAAAAATTCAATACGCATACCGCCGCGATGTCGTATCATTTTCATTATTTTAATAATTCCGATCATCCCAGTATAGGGCGGATGGGTTCCACAGCAAGTACACACATCCCCATTATCAATAGCCACGATACGAACCATCCCCTTAATTTTTTCATTTTTTTTTCTCATAGCCAGCTTAGCTGCTTCAGAGGAAGGTGCATATAACACATGAATTGCCTTATTCTGCCAAATTTCTTCATTCGCAAAATTTTCCGCCTGCACAGCCTGCTCTTGCGTAATTTCCTGATCCAAATCAATTGTAACCATTCGTTCACTCATATGAAATCCTATGTTATGCACGCCAAACAGCTTCCAGAACGAATATGATAAAATATGTTCCCCACAATGCTGCTGCATGTAATCCAGACGTCGCTGCCAATCTACATATACAGTTACTTCCGTTCCTGGTGCCAGCAAGGCATCACAACAATAAGAAATAGTACCTGCTTTTTCTGTCCCGTGAAGGACATGAACGATTTTCCCGCCTCCTTCTATTCTTCCTGTATCACTCAATTGTCCGCCGCCTTCGGGAAATAAGACCGTTCGATCCAATACAATATTGTATTTTTCTCCATCAAAAACACACGATGTAACAACCGCCTTACATTCCCGGGCCAAAGAATCTTGCTCATATAATTTTTCTGTCATTATATTACCTCACAAAAATAACATAGTATAAACCAACATAATTAACGTAAAAGTGCATATCGATACATTGACGCCTCAATTCCTGCTTTAAATACTGCTTTTTCATCACAATCAGAATACTAGCTCACACAATTACCGCTCTTTGTTTTATCAATCAGCAGTCTAACCAGCAACAATTTCATTCTCGGCGTAATATCGATTGCAATATGACTGTACCTATCTCCTAAAAAAACAGCACACAAGAATATTCCCCCTTCACCTCCTTGTGTGCTATCCTTTGTATTTTATTTTACTATAGTATACCTATCTAAATTGTATTATGCAAGAAAACAATTTAAATCCTTAGTTTTTTTCGAACGACATCCAATTCCTTTATCATATTCGCTGCGTTTTTATAGTTTCCATCTGCATATTCAAAAACAAAAGCTGCTTGCGACGCATACTGCTTAATTATCTCCATAAGACTTCGCCAATCAATCGTACCTGCGAATAACGGCAAGTGTTCATCGATTTTTCCGTCATTATCATGGAGATGAAATGCACTGATGCGTCGGTTTAACGCCGTAATAACACGACAAGTATCCCAGTTATTAATATGTGCGTGCCCTACATCAATGACGGCCCCCGCTGCCTGAAATTCTTCAAAAAGAGCGACGTATGCCTCTTCATCAAAAAGATTATTTTGTTTTAATCCTACGTTTTCTATCCCCATTTTGGCTCCATCCAGTTCATTTGCTAATAGCTCGATTCTGTGCAGCCGTTCCAATACCAGTTGACGACAAAATTCCATATCTCCGCTCCACTGTTCATTGGTATGAACAACAACATATGTTGCCCCGTTTTTTTTGGCGTACGAAAATGCTTTTCTATATTGTTCTAAATATGCCGTATCGTTTGGGTCTGCCAAATTCACAGTAACACATGGTCCATGAATAGACAACGTCTTTTTGTCTGCCCGCATGCGCTGCAATATAACGTCCCAATAGCTATTACTGCCAAATTCATAAAAGAATTCAATGCCATAATCTTCCGGCAGTTTTTCCATTTCTATTTCATTAAATGCTGGAAATGCAAGATCACTAATTTCTATAATTGCCATATTTATTTTCTCCTTTTTCACGAACATATAAATTTATTTCTGTTTCTCTATCAAAAAACAAAACATTTTCCCATAAAAATTGTATTCCTACATTTTCACCGGCTTTTATTTCATAAGTTTCGCCTGCAAACTGACTAAATATAGCTGTACCATCAGCCAAATACAGCTGTGTCGTTTGTAAATTACCTGTATTTTCCGTATACCGGCAACTCCCTTTGAGCATAGCCCAATCATCTGTAGTAATATGTATGTTTTCCGGACGAATACCAACAATAACACTATGTTTCCCGGCTAACACTGAAGCAATCCGATCCGGCAGCGGAACTGCAACTTTCCCTATAAAAAGATGTCCATCGACAATATCTGCCGTTATCAGATTCATCGCCGGCGACCCAATAAAAGAAGCAACAAATTCATTAGATGGATTATCATAAATTTCACGAGGTGTCGCAATCTGCTGCAATGTACCATCACGAAGTACAGCAATCCGCTGTCCTACCGTCATAGCTTCTACCTGATCATGGGTGACATAAATCATAGTCGATTTATTTATTTCATGAATTCTGACTAAATTTTGCCGGGCTTGCTGCCGCAATTGAGCATCCAAATTAGATAACGGTTCATCAAGAAGAAAATAGGGAGATTGCTTAACAATCGCTCGACATAATGCAACACGCTGCTTTTGTCCACCCGACAAAGACTTTACAAGACGTTGTTCAAATCCATCCAGATGAAGCATTTCCAACGCATCCTTTGCTCTTTTTTCAATTTCTTTTTTACCCAGTTTTTGAATTTTTAAACCAAAAATAATATTTTCCCATACATCCATGTGAGGAAATAAAGCATAACTTTGAAATACCATTGCAATATTTCGTTTTCCCGGTGCCATAGTATTAACACAGGTTCCCCCCATAAACAACTTCCCGTCAGTAATATCTTCAAATCCCGCAACCAGTCGCAGCGTTGTGCTTTTCCCGCATCCTGATGGTCCTAGGAATACAACCCGCTCTCCTTCTTGTATCTCAAAGTTTAGTTGCTTGATAACTTCTTTATTTCCATACGACTTACTTACATTATCAAATATAATATTGTGCATTACCCTTTCACTCCTGCCTGCATAAATGTATTAAGAATAAATTTCTGGAAAAACAAGTACAAAATAAGCGGCGGCAAACTTGTCAGCACAGCTACAGCCATGGCAATTCCCCATTCACTGCCGCCTTCGGCACTAATGAACATTTGCAGTGCCAAAGACAATGTATATTGTGATTTATCTTTTAGTATTAGCAGCGGCCAAAAATATTCATTCCACGAATTGATAAAAAACATAATCCCTATAGCTATAACCGATGGACGTACAAGAGGGAACACCACACTGCGAAGAAGATAAATAGGACCTGCTCCTTCTAATACAGCTGACTCCAGAAGCGCCTTCGGTATACTTCTCATGGCCTGACGCATAAGAAATATTCCCATGCCATCCGCCAGTTCGGTAAGCATGACTCCATAAGGAGTATTCAGCAACCCTACGTGGGATATCAATAAATAATTCGGCATAATCAAAACCGTAACGGGAATAAAAAAGGTCATAAGCATGGAATTAAATAAAAGCTCTTTTCCCTTGAATCGATAATATACAAATGCAAAGCCAGCCAGCAAACTGGTAGTAAGTTTGAAAAAAGTTACAAAAAAAGCAATAAAAAAAGTATTCCATATAAAATCGAAAATAGGAAAACGTCCCAGAACTATCATATAATTTTCTAACGTCGGTGAAGAAGGAAGTGGATTCAACGCAGATTGAAATATCTGATTTAATTCTTTAAACGATGCCGAAAGCATAAAAACAACAGGCCATAAGGAAATAATAACCGCCGCAATCAAAAAAATATGGCAAATTAGTTCTTTTTTTATATTAATTTTCATAATACACCTTTTTGTCTGCCACACGGCTGCGCCACCCTAAAAACAAGGTAAAAAGCATCATTGTGATCATTGCATACGCCGCTGATTTACCCGTTTGATAAAAAACAAAAGCATATTGATAAATAGCATAAACCAGATTGGCGCTGCCCTGATCCGGACCTCCCTGTGTCAACATATTGACAGGAACCATGACATATTGCAGACCGAAAACAACGGTAATAACAAAAACATACATCGCGGAAGAAGATGTCTGCGGCAAAATGATTTTTTTAAAAATTATCCAATCCGATGCATTTTCCAAGCGTGCTGCCTCGATGATTTCCCGCGGAACGGATACCATTGCCGCCAAAAGAAGAATCATATTATAGCCGAAAACCTTCCAGCCAATAATGCTGCTTATCGAGAATAATACAATATACGGCTCTTTAAACCAGCGTGGAGAAGTACCTCCAAACATTTTTACTATCTCATTAACCGGACCGGCCATGGGATTATATATCCACAAAAAAATAATACTCGCTACAGCAAGACTCAGCAAAGAAGGTAAAAACAACAGTGACCGATATATCGTTTTTCCATATTTCAACATATGCGCTATCATATACGAATAAAAATACGGAAGAATAAAGTTAAAAACAAGTAAAAAAACAATAAATAAAATTGTATTGCCTACGACTTGATAAAATTCCGGACTTTGAATAATGACAATATAGTTACGTATTCCTACAAATTTTGCCTTGGCACTGACCATATTCCACGAAAAAAAGCTCAGCCCCAAATTCACAAGCAGCGGCCAATAATAAAAAACAAAGAAAATCAGTACCGATGGAAGAAAAAAAGCATATCCTTTACCGGATAATCGATTCATAATTACTTCTCCTTTCAAAAAAACGGCAGACAGGAAGATTCGCTCTACAGTTCCCCGTCCGCCGCTTCTTACACGTATCATGTCAATATTTTTCAGCCTTCCAGTAATTCATTGATTTTTACAGCCGCATCATGCAATGCTTCTCTCGCAGACTTGCTTCCATTCAATACAACATCGCGAGTATCAATAAGGACCTGTTCTGCCTGCAGTCCATTCTGTCCCGGAAAACTTATCCAAGGCGTTACATTCGGAAGCATTTCCATGGCTTTCTTAACATTTTCATTTTCATCCATTAATTTCTTGTAAGGACCTTCGGCATCCATTTTTTTCCTCGGCGGCAAATATCCGGTGCCTGTATCCCATTTTGTTAAATTGTCCGCTGATTCCAAATATTTTACAAATTCGGCAGCAGCTTTTTGTTTGGCCGGATCTTTGGATAAAATCATAAGGAAGTTACCGCCCGCCGGTACCTTTACCGGTTTGTTGCCGAATGCGGGAAAGGCTGTCGTCATTACCTTAAAGTTGGAACTTTTTTCAAAATTCGCTCGTTTGCCAATTGTAGTACATACCATAGCCAATTTACCTGATGTAAATGCCTGGAATCCTTCCTCATTTGTTGCATGAAGACCTATGCCATCCCTTACCATATCCGCAATAAATTGATATCCTTCAGCGGCTTCCGGTGTATCGAAACCCGCCTTCCATTTTCCGTTTTCCTGTTTCAGCATAGTACCGCCGTTTGATTCAACCAGTGCTTGATTCGTCCATGTATCTGCATATTCTTGCATAAAAAATGCCGATGCCCCTGTTTTATCCTTAATCTGCTGTGCATATTCACGAACCTCCTGCCAAGTCTTTGGCGGCTTTGACGGATCAAGCCCAGCTGCCTTAAAGATATCTGGATTATAATATAACACAGGAACAGACAAAGAATAAGGCACACCTACTTGCGTTCCGTCAGCCGTCTGCGCCAACTTGGCAATATTGGGTTCAAACGTATCTTTGATAAAGTTCGGATCACCTGCTGTCGCAAAAATCTTATTTATATCATCATGTTTAAAATTTTCATCGGCATAATTGAGGAAATCCCATCCCATCTGCACTACATCCGGTGTCTGTCCAGAAGCAACCGCTGCTTGTAAATTCTGTGTCAATCCCTTATACATATCAGGATTAAATTTTTCTTTTACTTTTATATTGGGATGACTCTTGTTGAAATCGTCCACTAACTCTCGCAGCGTCTGTCCGCCGAAACTATCGGAAGCCACGTGCCAGTATTCAATTTCTACCACCTTGCCGGTATCACCAGTCCCACTGCCAGAATTACTACAACCTGCCAAACCTGCGACCGCTATAAGACCGACAGATGCACAAATTATCATCTTTTTCCAATTCATTACCATATCCTCCTTATTGTCCAAAAGCCAGTATTGTTAAACTATTTGATATAAGGAATTGTATGAAATGTATGTAAAAATATCACCTTTATTTGATAAATAGTCTGTAAAATCTAAGTTCCTCGGTTATACTCCCACCGCATTTCGTATTCACCATCTGCATCATCTAATATTCATATGTTTTATGAGAACTATATTTTTGTTTATCTCTCTATATATTAAATAAAAATTTAATGCAAATGAGACGCGTTTAAAAAATTGACATGCAAAAAAATATAGAAATTCTCCCAGATACATTCCATAAACATAGCATATATATTATTTTATTTAAGATATTTTCCCCTGTTTAAGTTGCTGGACTTTTTTATAATATATGTGATATACTCAGCTATAGTTGAGAATTGTTTTTATATTTATTTTAATTTTTTAGTTCTTTTACAGCACAATATTTACATTATTTTGATATATTATATAAATTGAAAAATTCGGCATTCTATTGCTCTTATTAGCTCGGTAAAATATAATGTATTATACTTACTTAAAAAAAATCAAGGAATCTCAACGTAAATACATGAGATTCCTCTATCAAAAGAACGCACGTTTTGTATCTGCCACACATATAAATAGAAATGATATCTGTTTACTTTTATGCTTATTAGTACTATCTTGTATCCCATTAGCATTTGAATGGAAAACATTTTTCCAAAAACCAGATGAAGCACAAGTATGGGTCAATGGCAAGCTACAGACGACTATTTCACTTTCCTCTGAATTAAATACAGAATTTGAAGTACAAGATATTCCCGGTTATGCAATTATACAAGTAAAAAATGGGAAGATACGTATACATACTGATGATTCTCCCCGCCAAATCGGAGTTCATATGGGTTGGATTGACAAACCATATGAACAAGTGGTTAACGTCCCTTACAAAATAATGATCGTTATAACGGGTAAACAAACCTCTGACATTGATGCTCTCGCTCAATAACGGACTTATGTTCTGCTTTTATGTCTTTGGTGGCCGTTCTTTAAACTATGATTCAAAACTATTTTTATTACTACGTAAATAACATCCCCCTACGATTACTAATATTTTCTTTCAATACAATAATCTTTTTTTCAATCACAAAAATAATTTTTTTGAACTCTTCATCATCTTTTCCCGTCGGATCATCTAAACGCCAGTCTTCTCGATACTTACAAGGAAGGTAGGGACAAGTAACATCACATCCCATAGTAACAACAATATCTACTGAAGGTATATCTCCCAATAATTTTGATTGTTGTGTTTTCTCCATATCAATTCCATACAGCTTTTTTACTAAGCGCACTGCATCTTGATTTATTTGCGGTTTTATTTTTGTTCCTGCCGAGTAGCTTTCAAATACATCAGCAGCATAATAAGTTCCTAAAGCCTCCGCAATCTGGCTGCGGCAGGAATTATGTACACAAATAAAAGCAACCCTTATTTTTTTAGTCATATACATTTTCCACCGTTTATAAAATTGCAATAATACCTCCGTTTAAAATACAATGCTGCATTTACGAATGTGATCATAACAGGAACTTCTACTAAAGGTCCAATCACAGCTGTAAAAGCTTGATCTGAGGCAATACCAAATATCGCAACAGCAACAGCAATCGCCAACTCAAAATTATTACTGGCAGCCGTAAATGCCAAAGTAACCGTCTGTTCATAGGTAAATCCACTGCGATACGATAGAAAGAAGCTTGCAAAAAACATAATCGCAAAATAAATTAAAAGCGGGATTGCAATACGAACAACATTTTCCGGATTGTTTATGATTTCCTCTCCTTTAATCATAAACATAATAACAATGGTATACAACAGAGCCAGTAAGGCTAATGGGGAAATTTTAGATATAAAAACCTGTTCATACCACTCTTTTGCTTTGACCCGAAGTAATCCAAATCTTGTGAGAAAACCGGCAGCAAATGGTATACCAAGATAAATCAGGACGCTTTCTGCGACCTCAATCATTGAAATTTCAATAACTTGTCCCCCCCAAGACAAACCCAGCCATTGCGGCAGAACAGTAACAAAAAAATATATGTATAATGTATATAATAGAATTTGAAAAATAGAATTGAGCGCCACTAGTGCTGCACAATATTCATTATCACCTTTGGCAAGTGTATTCCAGACAATGACCATAGCAATACACCGGGCTAATCCAATAATAATCAACCCAATGGCAAAACCAGGTATATCGTTTAAAAACAGTACAGCTAATCCAAACATTAAAATAGGACCGGCAATCCAGTTTTGAAAAAGAGAAAAAGCAAATACTCTTTTGTGCTTCATTACTTTTCCGATTTCTTCATATTTTACCTTAGCCAACGGTGGATACAGCATAATAATAAGACCTATGGCAATAGGCCAAGATATCGTACCTGTACTGAATGAACCCAATGACAATGCTGTTGATGGAAAAAGATAACCGCCAATTACACCCAAGACCATTGCTGCGAAAATCCACAGCGTAAGAAACCTATCTAAAAATGACAACCTATTTTGTTGTATATTCTCCATATTGTCTATCTCCCATACCTTAAATTTTTTACACGCCCATGAAATTAAAAATTTTATTTTTCACCTGAAACCAATTATTTTGTTTTATTACAATAATCCTTCTTTTGTGTTAACCACATATTTAATCTATCTAAATCATGTTGATATAAGGCAAGTTCTCTTAAAGTACCATAAACTAAGTAATCTATAAATCTTACCCGTTCATCTTTATGTATAGAATAGTATGCCCATTGTGCTTGTTTTCTATCCTGTACCAATCCTGCGTTTTTCATATAAATTAAATGCCGGGAAGCTTTTGCCTGAGTAATCTGCAATGTCTCCATAATATCACACACACATAATTCTTTTTCATACAATAGATTTAATATTCTTAATCTCGTTTCATCTGATAACGCTTTTAAAATATCCACTAATTTTTCCATGTAGCTCTCCCTCTTTTATGATCGTATAATCGTTTAAATGATTATACGATCATAATACTATTATTAACAACTATTTGCAACTGTTTTTAGATAAATTATATGATCTATTCCATTTTTTCTTGCATTTGACACAAAAATATAACTGCTTTACAATAATTTTAAAGGGTTTATAAGTGAAGGGAGAACTATATAGTGGAATTATTTGCAGTCATAGACCAAAATCTACTGTTCTGGATACAAAACAACGTGGTAACTTCTACATTGACTCCCTACATGCTGCTCCTATCCAACATAGGCAACATAGGTCTAATTTGGATTGTTTGGGCTATATTCTTGTTATGCATAAAGGAATATCGCATGACCGGTATTGCTGTATTATTAGGATTATTAATCAGTTTAATCCTGGGAAATGGTATTTTAAAACCTTCTTTAGCACGTTTGCGTCCTTATATTATTTATTCTTGGATGTCGCCAGACATAGTGATTCCGCTACCAACAGATTATTCATTTCCTTCTGGTCATACTTTCGGATCCTTTTCCGCAGCCACTATAATTTTCTGCCGAAATAAACATTGGGGAATTTTTGCCTTGATATTAGCCTTAGGAATTGGATTTTCTCGCGTATATTTATTTCTTCATTATCCTAGTGATATACTAGGTGGTATGTTGTTAGGAATACTATGCGGCATTTTCACATATAAAATAATCTGCTATGTATTAATATCTCCCCCATGGCATAAAAATAAACAAAAAATGAACTAACATTAATTATTTAAGAAAAAAACAAATTGTCTTTATAGACAATATAAAAGCTGCCAGTAATATGCTGTTTTACTGGCAGTTTTTATATTGCTTATTTTTCTATTTAATAGGATAAAACAATAGCGTATATTCACAACCGCATATTTTTTATTTTTCCAACAGTTTAATAAATTCTTTCAATATCGCCGTATTACCCGGCCAAGCCGGTGATGTTGCAAGATTTTCACAAACCACTGCTTTATCGGCATCAACAGCCTTAAACGTCCCGCCTGCAATAGTAATATCTGGGCCAACTGCGGGATACGCTGTGAGTGTCAATCCCCTGACAACATTGGCGGCTGTCAAAATCTGCGGACCATGACAAATAGCCGCCACCGGTTTTTTGTTTTTCATAAAATATTTAGTAATTTCAATAACCTTAGGATCCAACCGAATATATTCCGGAGCTCTCCCCCCTGTAAGGTACAATCCATCATATTGACTCATATCGATTTCATCAAAGGATGCATTTAAGACAAATTGATGCCCTTCTTTTTCGCAGTAGGTTTGATCACCGAGAAAATCATGAATCGCCGTTTTAATTTTATCTCCTGCCTTTTTCCCGGGGCATACAACATCAACATGAATTCCTACCATTTCCAACGCTTGAAAAGGAACCATTGTTTCATAGTCTTCTGCAAAATCACCAGCTAACATTAATACTTTTTTTGCCTTCATCATTGTCATATTTATTCCTCCCCATCTGAAATAATACATTTCTACACCCCATACATCGTGCACACCTGTAGTAATAATGAGGTCCCATATAAAATTTATAAATACAAGGTATTGTCCCATATGGGCTATTAACAAAAATTTTAATTAAAAAACATTTTTATATTATAATGTATTATATTATTATCATAATACTCACCGCTCATTATGATATACTGACAATACTACTACAAATCAACTAGGTCACTTCTATTGTAACACGCAGACAGTTACGTATCAAATCGCTGTTTTCATCAAATAGTGACAAGTTGTTGTGGATATTTTTTTGAAGGTCTTCTTTGATTTATACGTCATCAGTTCATGAAATCACCTTGTTCTATATTGCGCATCCAGCGGTGTAATATCGATGCACTTCCCGACATACTGTACTGATCAACGGCTTGGTTACAATACGGATGCCGGTGTTTATTTCTTACTCCATCCCATTTCCCGTTAACTCAATCATATGGATATATCCCGGTATCTAAATCCATGAATCCAACAGACGCCCTCGGGTGTGGCACTATTTGTACCAAACACTGCTGTCACCGTCGATCTATTGTTAATCAGATGTTGCGAGAAATAGCGCGTGAGCTGAAACTGATTGCCAAAAAACGTCAGCCATCATCCAATATGCCACAACAGATTATAAACGATTTATCCGTCAACAACACATACCTACGGATGGAGAACTTGCAAATCGGAAGTTATACCCTATTAATACAGACCTTACTGCACAGGAAGAAAAATTCGATAGATATTACGGTGTCTGCACGAATCTGGAAAATATACGTCTTCTATCATCCAGATCAATCGGCAACAGTGGGAAATTGAGGGAAGTTTCCGTATCATGAAGACAGGGTTCAACCCCCGGCCGGTATCTCAGTCGGGGTAACCATATTAATGCCCATTTTACGATATTTTTTTAACACTCATGCTGTACCGCTTTTTAGAAAAGAAGTTGGATAACCGGTTTATCCGCCCCCAGATTCCGCAGGGACTTCGGGATATGAATTTTTACAAGTTGGGGAACGAAGGATACGTCCCCGCCAATGTCAGTAATGTATTTACCGACACTTTGCATAAAAAATTTCAGTTCCGTACCGATATGCAAATTATTCCCACAAAAAAAATGAAAAAAATTTGTAACTTAACTAAAAAAGGTAAAACATTACTTACTTTTTCTTTTACAACTGTCAAAGATGAGATGACGTTATAGCATCTTCCAATGCTGCATTCCAACATTTTTCACACGAAATATTGCCACAAAAACAGTTATTATCCAACCCATACTGTTTCGGACAATAATTTTTTTTGATTGATTTCCATATATCAGGGCAATACTCCCGGATTAAACTAAGCTTTTTTTTCATAGTGAATGTACCCATGATTATATTACTCCATCCTTATAGTCCAAAAATCAACGCCTCATTATCCGAATGAAAACATTGTGCTCACTGCTGGACACAATATGCTAAAAAGCATTAAAGGATACCGGCATGTCAACTATTTTCTCTGAACTCCATTACAATAATATTCCAAACACAATCCATGCCACCGCTAAAGACAATAACATATACATAATAGATGACGCATACATCATATTATTCGCTTTTATAATATCTTCACAATTCAATTTCTGCATAGCATCTCCAATATATGGCAGATATATAATGTGTTCTCCATAATTACGTTGTCCACCCATCTGTATATTCAAAGCACCTGCAATAACCGATTGCGGATATCCCGCATTGAGTCCATTTTTCTTATGATCTCGCTTAAATATCCGTACTGCATTTCTCAAAGAATAACGCAGTAAATATGCAGAATATATCAAACATATTATATTAACACGAGTAGGCAACCAGTTAAAAAAGCTATTGACTCGTGTTGCTGTTATACCAAAGTACCGATATGTTAAGTGTTGACTGCCAAACCTATCAGCCATAATCAAAACAGCTCTATGTAAACAACCAAGAGGAGCTCCTCCAATACACATAAAAAATAATGGAGAAATAACTTCTTCTGTAGATTTTACAGCAATGGCAGATACTGTATCATTAACAATTTCTTCCTGATTCAAGTGTGAAGAATCATGTCCGGTAAACTTACCTAATTCATCTCGAGCTGCGTTAAAATCTTCGTTCAGCAAGTCCGTATGAATCCATCTCACGGTATCACGAATATGACGTAAATTCAAAATCTGATAACACACTACTGTATGTACAATCCAATCAGCTCCATGAAATAGAAAAAAAGCGATGATAATCAATATTACTGGAACAATCATCACAATAAACATAACTAAAATAACATACAAAAAGCCAAAAACGTTCTGCCTTATGGCAGAATCATTTTTATTCCACATATGCTGTTGTAAAAAATCGACTAACCATTTAATAAAACAAACGGTATTAGGTATCCATGGAAGATTGGCTATACTTCTATTAAAAATATAGGCTAAACAAACCGAAGTGAGTATATAAATCATTGAAATCATACACCTCATTTTTTGTCAACTCAATATGTTCTAATATTTTATAATTTACCTAATTTATATTATGCATCATTACTAATAATTTTTGCTATCAATAATTACAAATCTTACTTTATTCAAATACAGTACAACACATATATTTTATCACGATAAGAAGAAATATTTTTACTACTTTCCAAAAAAGAAATTAATACCGCTGTAAAATTATATTAATTTCAGCAATAAATGTTGAGTCCTAATAAAAATATATTAGAACTCAACATTTCTCAAACTTATTTTCTTATAATCTCATTTAAAGTTCACATATCTAATTGCATTTGGTAAAATACTGATATCTTAAAATTGTTTATGCACTACTTACCGCTAAACTTAGCTTTTCTTTTTTCAACAAATGCCTTCATGCCTTCTTTTTGATCGTCTGTTGCGAAACATAATCCCCACACTTCATCTTCATATTGAATACCGGATTGCAGGTCCATATTTATGCCACGATTAACGGCCGATTTGCAGAATTGTACTGCTAACGGTGCAACAGATTGAATTTTTGCAGCCATTTTTTTAGCTTCATCCATTAACTGGTCTGCAGAAACAATTTCATCTACTAATCCAATACGATATGCTTCAGCAGCATCAATCATTGTTCCAGTAAATAATAACTTCTTTGCCATTCCTTTACTGACTAAACGAGGCAGCCGCTGCGTTCCGCCAAATCCCGGCGTAATTCCCAAGGTTACTTCGGGTTGGCCGAATTTAGCAGTATCTGCTGCAATACGAATATCGCAGGCCATCTGCAATTCATTGCCACCGCCAAGTGCATATCCATTAACAGCTGCAATAACGGGTTTCTTCATATTTTCAAGTTTATTAAATACGCCCTGTGCCAAAATACCCCAATCTCTACCTTCTATGGCATTTTTATCTTTCATTTCAACAATGTCTGCCCCGGCTACAAAAGATTTTTGTCCACTGCCGGTAATAATAAGGACCGCCACATCTTGATCTGCTTCCATTTCATCAATCATTTTATCCAACTCACGGACAGTCGCTTCATTCAACGCATTTAAGGCTTTAGGCCTATTAATCGTAACAACAGCCGTACCATTTTCCTTTTCTATCAAAAGATTTTCATAACTCATAGTAAACACATCCTTTTTTTATATTCAAAAACAATAATTTCACAATATCACTATCTCAATATTTTTTATCCAAATGCATATATGCTGCGGTTTATTATTATCTGCTATATTCAGCGGAGAATGGAGCCAGAAATAACCATTTGCTGTACTTCATTCGTACCTTCATAAATTTGAGTTATTTTAGCATCGCGCATATAGCGTTCCACTGGGTATTCTCTGGTAAAGCCGTATCCACCGAATATCTGTACCGCATCTGTGGTAACTTCCATGGCAATATCTGAAGCAAATTTTTTTGCCATTGCCGCAGAAACACTATAAGGAATATTATTCGACATATCATAGGCTGCTTTATAGACTAACCAGCGTGCTGCTTCAATCTTAAGTTTCATATCAGCAAGTCGAAAAGAAATCGCCTGTTGCTTTGAAATAGGTCTACCAAACTGTACACGTTCTTTCGAATACTTTACCGCATGTTCAAAAGCTCCTTCAGCAATTCCTAAAGACTGGGCTGCTACACCAACACGGCCACCGTCTAGTGTTTGCATTGCAATTTTAAAACCTTCGCCTTCTTTTCCCAGCAGATTAGCCGCAGGTACATGTACATCTTGTAAAATAACTTCACGTTGTACGGATGCACGAATCCCCATCTTTATTTCTTTTTTACCAAAGCTCAAACCAGGTGTTCCTTTTTCTACAATAAACGCACTCATGCCTTTTGATTTTTGAGTTTTATCGGTAGTTGCAAAAATGATTTCAACCTCAGCTTCTCCTCCGTTAGTATTAAATATTTTTGTTCCATTTAATACATATTCATCACCTTGCTTTACAGCGGTAGTTGCCCCATTCAATGCATCCGTACCGGCATTAGGTTCTGTCAGGCCAAATGCTCCCAACCATTCTCCTGTTGTCAGTTTAGACAAATACTTTTTTTTCTGTTCTTCTGTACCATATGTATTAATGGGCCATGAGCAAAGCGAAGTATGTACTTCAAATCCAATACCGGTAGAAGGATCAATGCGAGAAATTTCTTCACATGCAATAGCAAAATTAATAAAATCCAAACCGCAACCATTATATTTTTCCGCATAGGGAATCCCCATCAATCCCAATTTTCCCATTTGATTAAAAATTTCTCTATCAAATATTTCATTTTCATCTCGCTCTTTAACAGTTGGGAGTAATTTTTTTTCAGCAAAATCTCTCGCCAGCTTGCGAATATCTTTCATTGCTTCTGTTTCTTTAAATTCCATAATTACATCATCCTCCTAAAAATATACAATAAATATATATATAACAGCGCTAGTTTCTTATGTTGTAAAACGATACAGCGCCTGACAACCACTGTGGTTTATAGTGTAAGTCCCATTAACTCATCTTTAAAAATGCGAGCATCCATCTGTTTTAAGCTGGATGAAATAATCGGTTTAAAATCCATATGCGCCAAGATATCCGTTTCAAGATTGACTCCGGGGGCAATCTCAGTTAGGATAAGTCCTTGTTCTCCTAATTCAAATACAGCACGTTCTGTAATATATAAAACCTGTTGATGGTGTTGCTGGGCATAAGCTCCACTAAAGGTAACCTGTCCTACTTTCTTTAAAAATTTATTGAATTTTCCTTCTGTCAAAATAGTTAACGTACCATTACTGACTTTTACTTTCAGGCCTCCCGCCGTGAAAGTGCCACAGAAAATCACTTTTTTGGTGTTTTGTGTTATATTGATAAAACCGCCACAACCCGCCATGCGACCCGTAAATTTACTTACATTGATATTGCCTTCTCTATCTGTTTCGGCTAATCCCAAGAATGCAACATCAAGTCCGCCACCATCATAGAAATCAAACTGGTACGGCTGATCAATAATTGCTTCCGGATTGGTAGAAGCTCCAAAATCAAGACCGCCGGCCGGAACACCACCAATAGTTCCCGCTTCAGCTGTTAGTGTCATCGTATCTCCGATACCTTCTTCATTCGCAACACTTGCCACACCTTCGGGAATACCAATGCCCAAGTTTACTTTCGCATTGGGAACCAATTCCATGGCTGCCCGGCGCGCAATTACTTTACGCTGATCCAGTTTCATCGGCGCAATACTGTCTAACGGGATGCGAATCTCTCCGGAATAAGCCGGATTATACGCATTTCCATAGCTTTGTTCATGTTTTGCTTTATCAGCTGCTACAACGACATAATCAACATCAATACCGGGAATGACAACATCCATTGGTTTAATATTCCCGCTTTCCACTATCCGTTCTACCTGTACAATAACGATCCCACCAGAAGCTTTAGCTGCCAATGCAATCGACAGATTTTCCAACTTGACAGCTTCATGTTCAATCGATATATTCCCTTTTGTATCAGCAGATGTACCTCTTACAATCGCCACATCAATAGGAAACGGTTTGTACCACAACCATTCTTCTCCATTGAGTTTAATAACCTCTACCAAATCCTCACTCGTTGCTGCATTGACTTTCCCCCCTTCAACACGAGGATCCACAAAAGTCCCTAATCCGACTTTTGTAATAATACCCGGTTTTTTCCCGGAAATACTGCGAAACCACTGTGTCAGCGTCCCCTGGGGGAAATTATAAGCTTCTAGTTTATTATCAAGCATTAGTTTCCCTAAATTGGGAGCCATATTGAAATGACCGGCTACAATTCGCTTTAACATTCCTTCGTGAGCGAATCTATTACCTCCCGCATTTTTTCCGTCTCCCATGCCGGCACAATGTACTACGGTAAGATCACGAGGAAATCCTTCTGATAAGAATTGAGTTTCCATAGCACACAATACATCTTCCGCAATATTACAACCTACAAACGTTCCAATACCGATAGTTGCTCCATTGGGAATACACTTTGTTACCTCTTCTGCACTAATACATTTCATTTGTAAGCACCTCTTTAATTTAGTTATGCTTGTATATATATTTTTTATACAATACCGGTCAACATATACACACCAACCATGAAAAACGCTACCAGAACCTTAAATATCGTAATTGCAAACATATCCTTATAAGACTCACGATGTGTCAATCCGCAAACAGCCAAAATCGTGATAACTGCACCGTTATGCGGCAAACTATCCAATCCACCGGATGCGGCGGCTACAATGCGATGTAAAACTTCGGGAGGAATTCCGGCGGCGGCCGTCAGTTCCAACCAATGATGTCCAAAAAGTTCCAAGGCAATACTTAATCCACCAGAAGCAGATCCTGTAACACCTGCCAGGATGTTTACCATAATAGCCGCATTTAAAAGCGGTGCTCCTTGTGCAATTCCCAATAAAAAATTAGCAATATCTGTAAATCCTGGCAGAGAAGCTATAACATTTCCGTACCCAACTTCAGAAGCCGTATTCATAATAGCAAGCAGCGATCCAATAGCTCCAGCATTTAATGCAGCTTGAAGACCACCGTCCTTAGAGATAAATTTACGTCCGCTGATACAAGCTACAATGATTCCTGCCAATAATCCAACAACCAATGCCCAAATAGAAATAACATTCTGGACAGATTTAGCTACCAGCGGAATACCCATTTTTTGGAACGGTACAATTAAATCCGGATTCCACGAATACATAGACAGTCCAAAATTAACAACCAAAACTACAAGTAATGGTATGATAGAAAAGTACCACTTCGGTAATGGAATCGTATCATCAATTACCGTTTCATTTATAGTATGCTGTCCATATCCTTCATTTCTGTCTTTAGCCACTTTAACACGCCATTCTAAATATATATAAGAAATTGCCACCAGTATAATGGCTCCGATAGTTCCTAATATAGGTGCAGAATACGTCGTTGTTCCAAGATATATCGTCGGAATAATATTCTGAATCTGTGGTGTACCCGGAAGCCAATCCATGGTTGCGGTAAATACTCCCAAGACCAATGTAGCCGGAATAAGTCGTTTAGGAATATTTGCTTCTTTATACAGAGCTGCCGCAAACGGATAAATGGCAAATACACACACAAACATGGATATGCCACCGTATGTCAAAATCATACATGCCAGCGCAACTGCAGCTATGGCTCTCTTTTCCCCTATACAGCGAATAACTTTAAGTGCAATACTTCGCGCCATTCCCGTATCTTCCATAACTTTCCCAAATACAGCACCCAGTAAAAATATAGGAAAAAAAGCTTTGATATACGTAACTGCTTTCGGCATAAATAATTCCGTATATCCTGGTAAAATATTAATGCCTGACAATCCTGCCGCAAACATCGCAAAGATTGGCGCAAACAAAATTACCGAAAACCCCCGGTAAGCAAATGTTACTAATAAAAACAAACTCAGGATAATGCTTCCTATCGCAATTGCCGTGAACATAATTTATGAAATTCCTCCTTTATATTTATATCTGTAACTTATATAAAAATGAACGATTATTTTCCTCCTTTTCTAACTTAATAAATACACAATAATAAATACACAATTTATTAAGTCAATAAATAAAAACAAGTATGCATACTTCGTTTGTTGTTACTATAAATAGTATCTGAAATTATAGATTAAATACATAGGAAAAATTTGTCTTATATTGATTATTATTTTGTTATAAAAATGCAAATCGAATACTTTTTTTTGCAACAATACGTTGAAAAAAAAGTTGACTTATATTGATTTTATAAAAATACCATTATTTAAATCGAAAAACAGGCTAATCAAAACTACCTGTATAACAGGTAGTTTGCTCTGCGGCTAGAAGCCTTATTACCTGCCTAGGCCGCAAGGGCCTATGGAAAATCCACCAACCGCACTACACTTACCTGCTGCCCCTCTCCGAGGGGCGCTTCTTATTTATAGGGATTCCCCGTGAATGGATCTACCAGTTCTTTCAGTGTCATTTGGTCACACACCATATCTTCCTGTAACTGTTCTCGGATATATTGTGCTATTACCTTCTGATTTCTTCCCACTGTATCAACGTAGTATCCTTTACACCAAAATTTTCTGTTTCCGTATCGATATTTTAATTGTCCATGTCTTTCGAAAATGATTAGAGAGCTTTTTCCTTTCAAATATCCCACAAACGCAGATACGGACAACTTAGGTGGAATACTCACTAACATATGTATATGATCCCTACACGCATTAGCTTCCAGTATTTCTACATCTTTCCGGCTACATAATTCCCGTAAAATTTTTCCAATATCTTTTTTTAATTTCCCGTAAATCAATTGTCTACGGTACTTGGGTGCAAACACAAGATGATATTTACATCTCCATTTTGTATGTGCTAAACTTAAAGTGTCCATGGATAGCATTTTCCTCCTTTGCTCTAAGTACGGTTGGCGAACCTGTGCTTAGTATAGCAAAGGAGGTTTTGCTTTTTCTACCTATAGCTATAAGCTTTTAGAACCATACGCACAGCGTATGGTTTTCAATACGACAATAAAAAGAGGCCCCGAAGGGCCTCTAAAATAATATAACTCTATTACTATACTACAATATCTAAAAAAATTTTCTATCAACCTTTAAGTTTTTTGATCGCTTCTGTGATCTTAGGAACTACTTCAAACGCATCTCCTACGATACCATAGTCGCAAACCTGGAAGATAGGAGCATCCGGATCTTTGTTGATCGCGATGATGCAGTCCGATCCTGTCATACCCGCTAAATGCTGGATCGCCCCGGATATCCCGCAAGCCACATAAATCTTCGGGCCTACAGTCTTTCCAGTCTGTCCTACCTGATGCAGTGCATCTATCCAGCCGGCATCTACCGCAGCACGGGAAGCTCCTACGGCTCCTCCCAGCAAGGTCGCCAGTTCCTTCAGCATTCCTTCGAACGGTTCCGAGCCGTTCATTCCTCGGCCGCCGGATATGATAACGTCGGCTTCTTCTATCTTGACGCCGCCGCCGCCCATTTTAATCAGTTCTACGAACTTCGTCATGAAGTCGCCATCACTCAGTTCCGCCTTCATGTTGATGATTTCGCCCGTCGCGGATGCGTCGGCTGCCGGTTTCTTAAATACATTCGGTCGAACCGTACCCATCTGCGGCCGATTTTCACGGCATACGATTTCTGCCATGATATTCCCGCCCAGTGCCGGACGCGTCCATACGATCGTCTTTCCGTCGTCATCCACATCCAGTCCCGTGCAGTCTGCTGTCAGACCGGTCTTTAATACATTGGCTACGCGCGGTCCTAAATCCCGTCCGATATTCGTCGCCCCTACCAGAAATACGTTCGGTTTTACTTCTTCAAAGAAGTGCTGCAATACCTTCGCATACGCCGTCGTATTGTATTGTTCCAGTCTCGGGTCGTCATACACATATACCTTATGCGCTCCGTGGGCAATCAATTCCTGAGCCAGCGGGGTTACCCTGCTGCCGATCAAGACGGCCCCTACTTCGTCTCCGATTTTGTCGGCCAATATCCTGCCCTGGCCTAACAATTCCAACGATACATTGCGCAGTTTGCCTTCAAATTGTTCAGCGATGACATACACGCCTTTGTAATTAGCCAAATCCATCTTCCCGTTTCCTCCTTAGAATTAAATTATCTTCTGTTCTGCTAATTTTTCCATCAACGTAGCAACAGATACAGCAACATCTTCATTGTTCAAAATAAGACCCTGCGTTCTCTGAGGCGGAGTGAAGATTTTGCGGACATTCGTCGGCGAGCCGCTCAAGCCGATCCGGCTTTCGTCTACTTTGATATCCTCTGCCGACAAGGTTGGTATTTCCCGGCGTTTCGCCTTCATGGTTCCGCGAATGGTCGGGAACCGCGGTTCATTTAATTCTTTTACAGCCGTAATGAGAACGGGGAACGATGCTTCCGTAACGATATACCCTTCTTCATTCTGCTGTTTTACCGTTACTTTTTCTCCTTCTACTGCGATATGAGCTGCGTAAGTGATCTGTGGAATACCGAGTTCCGCTGCTATCTGCGGACCGACCTGAGCTGTATCTCCATCAATAGCCTGCTTGCCGCAGAGAATTATGTCGAAATGGTCCAGCCCCTGTAGTTCCGCTACTTTTCTAACTGCCTGTGCCAGGCAGTAGCCGGTTGCCAGGGTATCCGAACCGCCGACTTTTCTGTCTGTCAGCAAATACGCTTCATCGGCTCCCATGGCCAGTCCTTCACGAAGTACTTCCACAGCCTGCGGCGGCCCCATAGAGAGCAGCGTTACCTTAGCTCCCTGTTCATCCTTTAGCTGCAGCGCTGCTTCCAACGCATTCTGGTCAAACGGATTAAAGATGTTAGGCACACCCGCACGAATGACGGTATGTTTCACTGGATCGATTTTTACTTCTGCCGTGTCTGGTACTTGTTTTACACATACCAATATTTCCATATTACGCTAACCTCGCATTCTGCCACATATGGCATATAATGAATATCAAAAATAATGTTGTTCTACCAATGTATCACACTATGTAAAATATATAGGCTATTTATGAATACTAAAAAAGCATGCAAACAACCGCAATTTCAGCTTTACCGCCTGACACACTGAACAAGTTGAAATGTACAATACACCATGGTCGCCCTGCTGTACGGTCGTAGTGTTTTCATTTGAAGCCTTTATCTCAACACTCTATCTTAAAAAATATTTACGTCTCGTCTATGCTTTGCTTATTTTTAAGTTATGTATGTTTGCTTTATTAGTATATCAATATGCAAAGTTGAATAAAAGAGAAATTGTTGATTGTTTATTGAATGCAACATTATCAACATTGCATTATTTATAGATAATGTTTAGAATGTAACTAGTTATATCCTAAAAGTATATAAAAAATGTAAAAACAACATATAATCAGCAATATAGCATCATTGTTATATGGAAACCCACTTTATTTTTGATGCTATATGTGAAAAACATCACATTAATAAGAAATTTTTCCATAAAAAGAGTATACAACAATCTGCTGTTAGTATATCGATAAAAATTCAAACTAAAGAAGGGATGGTTAACTTGTCAACAAAAAACTATGCATTAACACTCAAAAATTTAGTGACACTCACGCAAACAAAATTACATGTATTAGCCGAAGTAGTAGGATATGATATTTCTTATATCAGCAAATGGAGCAGCGGCATAAAATTACCTTCCAGCAGATGTATTGAGCAAGTCAATGAAGCGATGAGCCTTTATTTTGCTAAGGTAATTATGGAAAACCATAGACTGGAAAATTTTTATGATATCTTTAACATATCGGCAGATATACATGACGTAAAACAATTAAATATTGAAATACAGCGTCTTCTCTGTACTGCATATCAATCTTCAATCAAAGGAAATCAAATACATAAGACAAAAGAAAAAAATTCACTTTTTAGTAAAATTGTTATTGGAAAATTAAACGCTACCTTGTTTCTTTCTAAATTACTGCAAGAAGAATTAAACCAAGTAAACGGCACCGGGGATTTACTTATATTCGGTGAATTTTGCACGTTGGCAGACATTGGATTATGGAATTATTTTACCTCTGTTCATCTTAACGCTTCTCGTATTACGGTCCGTGTCGGCTTAGATGTTGATAAATTAGATAAAAAAGTTAAGTACATGCAGGAACTATATTGGACGTTAAACGCACATCTTGATTATGATTTTATGTTTTATGACAGTCAAAAATTAGAACACACAAATCTAATTATACTGAAAGACAGATTTGTCATACAATACTCTCTCAATGCCGATGATATTATCAACATGTGCAGTTGTATTTCCGATAAAGATTTAGTCCAAACTATTTATGATGAATTCATTTTGAGTTTTGTTCATCAACCCTGTCTTATTACGCCGATGAAATCACTAGGCATGAATGAAATGGGATTTCGTACAGGTTTTTATGCTACTAATCATTTTTCTTTTTTCCTTGCAAATGGAATTGAATTTTTACTCCCCCGCAAAGTGTTCGATTCAATCATTGACAGTATTGATGAATCAACACAATCACAAGATTTGGTCATGCAGGTAGAACGACTACAGGTCACTTGGGAAGAACTACTGGACAGAGTCGATGTAGACTTTATTATTCCAACAACGTCTATCATCCGTTATATTGAAACGGGATATATTTATTTAACAGACATTGAATATAATTTAACCTTGGAAGAACGGAAAGAACACTATACCAGCATCCTTAATGCAATGAAAAGTAATCACCATATTACTATGGGTGTCATCAAATCTTCCGTTAAAGCAACTGATTATCAAGGATATAATTTATCTTTTTATTCAAATCACTCTTCCTGCTTTTTCAAAAAAAACAAGCAATATATTCATAATGACGCGTATTCCTTTTATGTTATTACAAATAAACGATTATTAGATATTATTCAAAAAGGATTTGATTACCTGAAAAAACTGCCAATGTATCATCAATATACGGTAGAGGAAATCACAAAGACCTATGCTATGTACCAATCTTTAATCACGAGGATGTTAACTCTACGTGAAAAACAGTGAATATAATACGAAGTGTCGGTGTAAGCGCTATTGATTATATTAATAATATATGACAAAAGGGGGCTGTAACAAAATGAAGAAAAAACTTCATTTTGTTACAGCCCCCTTTATTAAAATATTTCGTTTATTCCATTACACCTATTTTATCAGGCACAATAACATCAGCCTCAGTACAAGCAAGAACATCCTCAACCGTATAATCCTTAGCAAGTTCTTTTAAAAGCAAACCATTAGAAGTAACTTCAAAATAACATTTTTCTGTCACGATATCCGTCACACAATTTGCACCCGTCAATGGAAGTGTACATTTTTTAAGAATTTTTGATTTACCGCTTTTTTCACAATGATCCGTTGCAACAATAATTTTTTTTACGCCGGCACAAAGATCCATCGCGCCACCCATTCCAGGAACGAACTTACCAGGAATAGTCCAGTTTGCAATATTTCCTTCTTCGTCAACCTGCAGGGTACCAAGAACAGCTGCATCAATATGACCACCGCGGATAAACGCAAAGGAAGTTTCGTGATCGTATACACTGCCACCTTTAATAATAGACGCAGGTTGTCCGCCAGCATCTATTACGTCAACATCGACATTTTCCCATTTTGGAACTGCTCCGCTGCCAACAGTACCAATTTCGGCTTCAAGCCAAATGTCTACGCCTTCAGGTAAATAATTCACACACATCAGCGGAACTCCGATTCCAAGATTTACGAAATCACCGTTTTTGAAAAACTTTGCACAACGAGATGCAATAAGTGCCCGTCCTGTTAATCTTTCCATTATTTTTTGCCCCCTTCCGCTTTAGCTTTAGCCTTTGCTTCCGCCTTAGCTTTTGCGCGTTGCCACATTGGGCATAACGGTTTCTTTTCACCGGTTTTTACATATATCATATCAATGATCGGTGCTGGCACATCAATTTCTTCTGGACCAAGTTCTCCCACCTCTACCACGTCTTCTACTTCGACAATAACAAAATCAGCGGCATAAGCAATCGTACTATTAGTAGCTCTAGAATTCATTCTAAAAGAAATATTACCAGCCGTATCTGCTTTTGTTGCTTTTACAAGTGCAATATCAGCATGCAGCGGCAGTTCAAGAAGGTACTCCTTCCCATTGACCATAAGTTTTTGCTTGCCTTTTTCCATTTCTGTTCCAACACCTGTCGGTGTAAGACAGCCTCCAAGTCCCGCACCTCCGCACCGAACTCGTTCAGCCCAAGTCCCCTGCGGACTGAATTCAATTTCCAATTCGCCTGCAAGCATTTGTTCTCCTGCTACAGGATTAAGTCCAATATGTGTTGTAATCAGGCTTTTAATACGTTTTTCTACAATAAGCTTGCCAACTCCCTGATCCGGCATACCGGCTGATACGGCAATCGCAGCTATATCCTTTACCCCTTTTTCAATCATTCCATCAATAATCTCATCTGCCGCAAATTCACCGTGCCAATCGCCAAACATAATCGTTTGCCCATCATGGATTTTACTAAGCGCTTCTTCTTTAGTTACTACTTTTGATAACAATTGGATTACCACCTTTCTTATATAGTAATTCAAAATTGATTTATTTATCTCATATATTATTTGCCTTCAAATACTGCTTTCCGTTTTTCCATAAAAGCTTTTACTCCTTCGCAAAAATCAGAAGATGCCGAGCATTCACTCTGTGTTGGAATTTCACAATCATCCAAATAATGTTTATAATCCTCAAATCCGGCTGCATAAATTTGTTTTTTTATGTTTTTATAGGAAATAAGAGGACCATTGGCAAACTTTTCAGCTAATTTCATAGTAGCCGCATCCAATTCTTCATTAGCAACTACTTGATATACCAGCCCCAGCTCTTTAGCTTCCATCGCGGGTAAGGGGCGCCCAGTTGCACAAAGTTCCATAGCACGTTTTTCTCCCAGCGCTTTCACTAGCAGATAGGTTCCTCCTGTATCAGGAACAAGTCCTAAATTAACAAAAGCCATAATAAATTTTGCATTTTCAGCACAAACTACAAAATCCGCAGTAAGAGCAAGACTAACACCTGCTCCGGCAGCTGCTCCGCTAACAGAAGCAATGACCATTTTACTCATTTTTTTAATTCCGTCTGTCACTTTGCCGACCTTACCGATAAGACCATCCATATTAACTTTTCCGCCTGCTTTAATGAGCTGATAAAAATATCCGATATCGCCGCCCGCGGAAAATGCTTTAGGCGATCCTTTAATTACAACTACCTTAACATCGGAATCATTTTCAGCTGTTTCTACAGCATACATCAATTCATCTGCCATTTGTTCATCAATCGCATTTAAGTTTTTCGGATAATCCATTGTTACAACAGCAATACTGTTTACTACTTCATAATGCAATTTCTGCAGTTCCATAACGATCCTCCTTATCTCAATACAGTAACTTATCATTTGTACTTTGGGAATCTAAATTATTTGATTATGAAAGCAACTATCTCTTATGAAAATAATATCTGCATAAAAAATTCCCTGATATATTCCATAAACACCAAGATACACTTGATTGTTGCTCTCCAAAGTACTATTCAGCATTTGAGTTACGAGTTCTACATTATCGATAATGTTATAATAGTATTTTTATTATTCTATTTCTATATATGATATATCATTTATGACTATATTATATATTAATTAGTGAAATAATGCAATAAATGAATATTTTATAATGTTATATAAATATTATAATTATAAAATAGTTAAACGTTATTTTTTCAATAAAACTTAATATTTTATAATTATATTATTTATTTAGTTGTAAAAACAATAATACCTATATCTGTTAGTTGTGAATTTTTTAACTTTTTTATTATTTATTTATTGTATTTATATTTTTTTTATAATTTACAGCTTTTTATAAAATGATTATATCAGAAAAATTTTTCCTTTTTTATGTATCACTATAAACCTTTAAAGGGACTGTGAAAAAAGAGAAATCATTCTTCCGCAACCCCTGTAGGCGATATTTTTCGTTTAACAGAATCTATCACTATTGCTTACTTTTTATAATAACTTATACACAGTATATTATATATATTTTTTTATTGCCATCTCAAAGATATCCAAACCAACACATAGTTGTTCGTCTGTAACAACCAGCGGACATAAGAAACGAATAACATTATTATATACACCGCAATTCTCCATGATTAATCCATGCTGAGCGGTTTCCTGAATAATATTTTCAACTAATTCCGGATATGGTTTCTTACTTTCTTTATCATGAACAAATTCAATACCAAGCATAGCTCCCAACCCTCTATATTCTCCAACGACAGAAAAATTTTTCATCCATTTTTGATATCGATTTGTAACCAATTTACCTATTTTTACAGCACGCTCTTCCAAATGCTCTTGCTCCATAATCTTTAATACTTCCAATGCGGCAGCACATGCCAAGGCATTACCTCCAAAAGTTCCGCCAATAACTCCGCTTGGCACAGCCTGCATAATTTCTTCTCGTGCAACTACAGCTCCCAATGGAATACCCCCTGCCAGTGATTTTGCTGTTGCAATAATATCCGGCGGACATCCTGCTTCTTTCCAATAATCGGTTGCTAGCATTCTTCCAGTACGACACCAACCAGTTTGAACTTCATCTGCAATTAACAAAATACCATTTTCATCACAAATAGTCCGCAAGGCTTTAATCCACTCTATCGGGGCGGGAATGAATCCACCTTCTCCTTGAAGCGGTTCAACTACAATAGCTGCAATATATTCCGCAGGTGATGAATACATAAATACTTCTTTAAGAGAATCTAAATAATATGATATAGCTTGTTTTTCCGTATACCCATCCGGTCTTCTATACAAATATGGAAATTTTGCTCTATACACCCCGTCTGGAAAGGGTCCCATACCAACCGCATATTTCTTTTTAGCCGTCATAGCCATAGTCATCAGTGTGCGACCATGAAATGCTCCTGAAAAAACGATAATATTCGGCCTTTTAGTAAATGCTTTTGCCACTTTAACTGCATTTTCAGCTGCTTCTGCTCCACTATTGATAAAAAAGGTACGTTTTTTCTCTCCACGGACAGGTGCGATAGAATTAATTTTTTCAGCCAATGCAACATATCCCTCATGTGTGACAATATTAGCCATTGCATGAAAATATTTCCCAGCTTGTTCTTGTACCACACTAACTATTTGCGGGTGACAATATCCAATATTCAAAACACCGACACCACCAACCCAATCTAAAAAATAGTTACCATCTACATCCTCAAACATAGCTCCTTCGCCACGTTTAATAACTGTTGGATATATCGTTCCAATTGCATCGGGTACAGCTTTATGCCTTCGATTCAAAATAGCCTTAGCTTTTGGTCCCGGAACCGTTTTAGTAATAATTCTCGGTAATTCTTCTCTCAACATAATACATTCCCCCTATATATCTTGATCTTGACACATAAATTAATAAGTAATTCAAAAAATACCTAATTAAACTTTTATCTGTAGAATAAATGATGAACCTTTTTCATACAAATCAGTACGTGGCGAGATGCTTGGCAACAACAGCGGCGTACCCAATCTTATCCACTCACTATGAACATCCGCCAGCAACACTGTTTCTGCCATTCCAGTTCCAGCTACAATTTCCCCTAATGAACTATCACCAGGCTGTATCCAATGACTCTTACCAATTAAATCTGTCCCGCATACATATACAGTGTTTTCCATATTTCTTGCCCGCATATATGTCTCATCTTGTTGTTCTTTCATAGGTCCTGTTATCCAACCCATTGGTAAAAATAAAATTTATGTTCCTTGCAAAACTAACGGATTTCTAATATCATAAAATTTTATTTTATGACAGAATAATATGGCAAATGATCCAACGCTGTATTAAAGTGTATCCCCCAGTGCAATAAAATCCGATTCTGTAAAGGAATACTTTCCTTCTTCAGGATAAATTTCATATGTGCCACAAACACTGCTATGACCAATCTCATAAACTAATTCCTTTTCATATTGATGATTCATATTAAGAATTTTCGTATTTTGTCCCAAATTCACCTTTTAATCTGACTATCATGGCGATGATTTGTTTTGTCCGTATAAATAAACTGTTAACATCGGCCCATTCTTCGTTAGTATGATTTCTCGCTCCTTCAACCCCCATCGCACATAGTGTAGGAACGTTGGCCATAACGGCATATGCTGCATCGCTTCCGCCTCCACAATGTTTCCCATAAGGTATAGGAAATCCGTTTTCTTGTGCTATACGCTTCGCCATACGTAATAACTGGATATTACCGTCAGTTCGTTTCATAACATCATATCCAACATCTTCTTTCCACACGGTTCGAGTTCCTGAAATCCAAACAGTGTTGCAAATAGTATTCACTGATTTTCTAACACTAATCAAATCTTCCTGCTTCGCATAATGTAAATTAATGATTGCTTTACAATATGCTGGTTTTGAATTGGCTACTGTTCCACCTGAAATAACTCCCGTATTTAACCACCAATGTTTTGATGGATCCGTCAATTTTTCTATTTCGATAATCTTATGTGCCATTTCAATAACAGCACTACATCCATTTTCCGGATCATTTCCCATATGACAACTACGCCCGTATACTTCTATTGAAAAATTACGACATCCATTTCGTTGTACTACTAAACCGTGATCAGTAAAACCTGTCTCAAAATTAAATGCACACAAGGCACCTGCTGCTTCCTTTATAATAACATCATGAACGTTACTATATAAATGATTTGATTCTTCATCTGCATCTAATATGATTTTCATTGGAATCTCATCCCATCCTATGGCCGAAAGCGCTTGAATCAGGAAAAATAATACAACCAGTCCTCCTTTCATATCCAATACGCCGGATCCATACGCTTTACCTTCGCAAATAGTAAACGGGGTACCTTCATACAAATATGTAGTCAGTACCGTATCCATATGTCCCATGAGTAAAATAAATGGATTTTTCATGTTACCACGTTCTGCAATAATGGCACTGCCACATTTTGTATACGGAATTTTTTTAACAACAAATCCATTTTTTTGTAACATAGTTTGACACAATTGCCCTATAACTGTTTGCCCTATCTTATTTCCCATACTAGAATCAATACAAACCATCTTTTCCCATAACTGTATCATTTCTTTTTTATGCATATCTACATACTGAAAAGCCAACGTTTTTTTATCCATGTCTTATCTCCTGTTATTGCTGTTTTGTATAATGGCATATTATTTTAGACTCCACTCATGCAGGTCATCCAAGGAACCTTCCCAAAAGTCTTTAATACCGCCATTAAGTTCTTTACTCTGCGCAATAATATCATCTGGAGCACATAAAGTTGTCAAAAATTGTTGTTCATTCAAAAATTCTTGAATAGCGCTATATGCCATTCTACGTTCCGTCAGAGAAGTCATCGCCAACGCTTTTACAAACATATCAGTTAATTTTGGATCATTTGTTTGTGAATAATTACTGCTATTTCCGGGAGTAAAATATGCACTGTAATCTGGTTCTACAGAAGGCACATAACTCATGAGCATCAATTCATAATTTCCTTTTCTTCCATTAGATAGTACCGTTGGAAAATCTAACTTCTGCTGTTTCACATTGATTCCAATCCCTTTTAAATCTTGTTGAATCAAGTCTGCCGATTGTTCACGCAAAACATTTCCCAAAGGTACTTGCAAGGTTAATTCTTTAGATATATCAAACCCGGATTCAGCAAGTTCTTGCTTGGCCTTCACTGGATCATAACGCAATGGCTGCAAATTTTTATTATATACGGGACTAATTGAAGTATATAAAGTAGGCACCATGTGAGCATTTCCTTTATATAACTGATCAATAATTTTTTCTCTATTAATCGCCATTGTAATAGCACGACGAAATTTAACATTAAACATAGGATTGCTATTATTAACTTCCAAAAACTGGACGGAATTAGAAGGGGCACTTTTTACAACTAGTTTCTTATCATTTTGTAGAATCTCCAAATCTTTTACCGGAACAATACCTATACTTCCACCAGCTGCCATTTGTATATTTCCTGACTTAAGTTCTGTAACTAAATTAGTACCATTCATAATGCGAAGAAAAATTTTTTTTAGTTTAGGAGTTCCTTTGTAATAATCAGTATTAGCTGCATACTCTACATAATCATTAGTTGCATACTTCACAAATTTAAAAGGGCCACTCGTAACCATCGGATTTTTGACTGCCTCGGAATTAGATATAGTTTCGGGTTGTATATTTTCAAACACATGTTTAGGGATAATATACACTTCAAATCCCAGCATACTTTTAATATAGTTAGGATCTACTGGAACTTTTGTCTTAAATGCTACTGTATGTTCATCTTTAGCTATTAAATCAGGAATCTGGTTTCCCGCTGTTAATTGTCCTTTATCATCTAACCCTTCCAACATTTTAATATATGTACCCTTTGTTGTCTCCACGGTTGGATTTGCAATTAAATTAAATGTATATACTACATCTTGTGCCGTAACCGGTTGTCCATCTGTCCATTTTGCATTAGGATTTAATTTAATAATAAAATTTTGATTATCTTCTGTATTGATACTTTCTGCTAATTGAGGAGTAAATTCATTTGGTTCCGGCATACCCAGCAAAGTATCATACATAAAACGAATAGCAAATCGTCCCGCAATGCCTGGATTAAACAGTGGATTAAAAGAATCCGGAGCGTTAGTCATACCAATATATAATGTACCTTTATTATTTTTTTTAGTTTCGCCATGATTGGCACATCCACTAAACATAAAAATACATAAAATCATAGAAACGCCTAAAAACAAACTTCTTTTTTTACATACCCAACTCAATATACCCACAATGATACCCCCTTTTTCCTTTCCTTATATTAAACAAATAAATCACGCCGTCAATTTTCATTTACATAATTTAATTAATTAAGTAAAACACTAAAAGTATACATCTCCGATAAAATCTACACATAATATTGTTCCCCATTAGATACAGTTACATCATCATCTCCTATCTCAAAAAAAAGTACACGGCAAATGATTCTTCAGCTTCATTGCCGTGTACTCAAAATTATTTAATATTGGTGTCATTATAATCAAATTATGCAATAATCACAAGATATACATAGCACAAAAAAAAAACAATGATTTGTGTTACAAGCACAATCATCGTATAAAAATATTTTTTCTTTATTATTTTTAATAAAATAAAAACATAAAAACAAGAAATTAATATACTTGTTACTTCATAGCAGTCAAATAGTAAGGAGTAGGTAATCTGAAAAACAATCCGCATTTATTATAACCAAAAAATATATGTTTTTATACATATCACTACTATACTTTGTATTGTTATCTGAGAACAACATAAAGTATAATAATAATATGCAGCATGTCTATATTGCGGTACATGCTATTGAATTTGTATGCAAAGGAGATATAAAAGTGCCCTTACTGTTAAAAAATTTTTATAATGCGACCAAAAATAAATATAAACTAAAACTGATTTGCGGAGAACACGGATTATGCCAAGAGGTGTCTTGGGTATATTACTCCGAAGATCTGCATACAACAAATTACATACGAAACGGAAACTTAGTTATTACTACAGGTATGATTATCAATTCCGAAAAAAATTTAAAAAAGTTCATATGTGAAATTATACATCGAAATACCGCCGGTTTGTTCATTAATATCGGTCATTATTTACAGGAAACTGATATTAACAGAGATATCATTGAGTATTGTAATGCTCATAATTATCCTTTATTTGTTTTTCCATGGGAAATACATATTGCCGATATCATGCAGGATTATTTAAATCGCATCGTTCTGGGACAGCATTATGAAGAAAGCCTGACTAAAGCATTTATTAACCTTATACATAGACCGGACCGGGAAGAACTGTACAAAGAGGAGATTGGAAGCTCCTCTTTTATGCAAGTTAAAAATTACTGTATCATCTGCTTTTCACCGCACAACAAGCAAATTGCCCCTGAAAGCAGGGAACTCATACTGTTACAAGGCCGCAATGCTATGAATACATATAATACACCGTATCTTTTTTTCCCTTATTTTTATTACTATATTTTGATCATAAGTGACTCGATGTGTAAAAATATAGAAAATATAGTGACTATTCTTGAAAATATCTTTCTTCACGAATCGCAAGCGTGCCGTATCGGTATCAGCAATAGTGTTTCCAAATTGACAGAACTGTCGGAAAGTTACAAACAAGCTATCGGAGCCGTTACTATTGCAGCCGTTCGACAAGTTTCTCCATTATATTTTGAAAAATTAGGAATCTATCAGCTGTTGTTATCTATCGAAGACAAGCGTATATTACACCAATTCAGCAACATCCGTTTATCCATTCTGGCAGAATATGACCGTGTTCACAACACCGCATTATCCGCCACCTTGAAAATTTACCTTGAAAACAGCTGCAGTTTACAATCAGTCGCTGAACAAACATTTTTACACCGTAATACGATTAATTACAGAATGAAACAAATACGTCAGTTACTGCCTGTTGATTTTTCTAATGCAACAACACGAATGGAATATTTGATAGCCTACGCTATAGAAGAATATTTAAAAACACAGTAGCAGATCAAAGTCTTCGCAAAAAACATGTCTGTCTATCAAAAAAATTTTATTCGCTAAACGGCTAAATCAAATACATTTCCAATACAATTTATTATTGTCAAATTCTACATTTATTTTTTGTGCATCTCGCAGCCATGATAAATAAGAACGCAGTGTACTGCCAACAAGAACATATTGTTCAAAATCCAATTGCAGTGAATAAGCATCAAATACTTGTTTTAGTATTTCTTCAAAGATAAGCGGTGTATGACACATATCATATATCCGTTCGCCAATTTCCATGACCTTTTCCCTGTTATACTGCACTAAAGGAATGATATCCGAAGTTACGGCGGCATGAGATGGAACAAAAATATCAGCCTTCATCGCTTCTACTTTATCTAGTGTCTGTAAATATTCTGCTACATTATAAATAAAGCTGATATGATATTTATCTAATATTTCCCTGCTACTCAGACAATCGGCTAAAAAAA
This sequence comes from Megasphaera sueciensis, assembly GCF_050219315.1. Taxonomy (NCBI): domain Bacteria; kingdom Bacillati; phylum Bacillota; class Negativicutes; order Veillonellales; family Veillonellaceae; genus Megasphaera; species Megasphaera sueciensis. Next base: position 2,486,513 of record NZ_CP116939.1, on the reverse strand, counting down.
CAACGTCATCCGAAGTCCGAAATCCAACCATATGAAAAAAGTGTCCCGGTAAATCAATAGGCATTAATGCCTGCGGAAATCCATCAGCAGAAAAATCTTGAGCCGGGCTTTCAGCTGCCAGCAAAAATTTATGACGCAAGTCCTTCGGCGGATATCCTCCATATAAAAAAGATGTCTCTAAAATCGGCCAGCGGGTAAATGCCTGTTCGATACCATTGGCATAAATTCCACACTGTGTTTGCTTGGCCAAATATGCATTTCCCCCAATATGATCAGCATTGGAATGCGTATTAACAATTCCCCGTAAATGCCAGCATTTTTCCTCCAAAAGCTTACGGAGCTTTCTTCCTGCATCTTTATCATTCCCGCTGTCAATAAGATACACCTCAGTCCCGCTTAGATATACACCTATCTTAGCGGGACTTTCAATATAATACGTATTGCCCTTCAATTTAACTAATTCAAACATATCGTTCCTCCTTTTACTACTTATCCTAAAAAATCTCCTTATTTTGCAAAAATAAGTCTATAGGTATACTCACACTGTAATTCATATATTCATTTCCCATTTCTCCTCGTATATTGTTTTTCCCGAAAGGTTCCATACATCGTTGGAAATACTTTCTACACAAGTAAACCCCATCGTACTATAATGTTGTCTTGCTTCTATCAAAACATCTGCAGTCCAAAGGACAAGCTTTTTATAGTTACAGACCCGTGCCTTATTCATCAATGCACTTGTTAAAGCAGTACCAACACCGTTTTTACGATATTTTTTGTCAACAAGAAACAAGCGAAGCTGACCTATCTCCGGGTTTTCTGCTTCACTCAGCATAATGCAGCCTGCCAATGTTCCTTGGATTTCAGCAACCCATAATTCTTCTCTGGATTTTCTCTGCGTCAATGCAAAATTGCAAGCTACGCTTGCAGCATAATTGCCAAATACCGGCCCCCAATTATATTCTTCCAAATAAACGTTTCTATGTTTATCCGCAACATATTTCTCTTCTCCTTTTTTATAGGGGCGGATACTATATGAATTATACATGATGTGATTCCTCCAATATTTGTTCAATGCATTTCATGCAATGAGCTAATTCTGCCCTTTGCGTTTCCGATAACGTATTTAAAATTTCTGCAATCTGTGCATCCGATCTGACACTTAGTGCATACATTCGTTCCCGTCCAGCCGCAGACAGCTTTAAATAGTATACTCGTCCATCTTCTGGAGATTTCTGCTTTTTTATAAGTCCCTGCTGTTGGAAAGACTTTAAAATCCGACTTAAATATCCCTGATCAAGAAATAATTTTACAGACAACAATTTGGCCGTACAGAACTCCATATTAGCAATTTCATATAATATCCGTACCTCTGACAAGGAAAATGAGCTATCAAGTATATGTCGATCCAATAACCCTAATATATTGGTATAGTATCTATTGAATTGTCTTATATCTCTAATTTCTTTTCTTAATTTTTCATGCATAATAATCACCTTATATATATAGTATTGCAACTACTTGCTTTTGTCAATTATTTCTTTGTTAAAGGTATGTATCAAGAAGTTTTCGGTAACTGTATTCACCTAGATAATAACGGGCCTCATTGCCTTCATTTTTTTACAAAGAAGGCGCAGATAGGTAATGGTGCCGAATAGTCCTTGCATTGTACGGCGGTCCTGTCGTTCTATCTGATACCCTTATTGCTTGTACTGTTTTCCACCAATTCTGTATCCATAGTTTTTAACGCACAAACCAGTGCCTCCGTGAAAGCGCAGATAAACAACTGCAATAATCTTGTTTCGCGTATAATGGCGGTAACTGAGAACTATTTACACTAATCTTGTTAAAAGCAAATGCAAAAAAGCGAATATGCGTTGTATGCTAAATAGAAATAAGTCCGAACAGTATACCGTCCGGACTTTTCGCCAAAAAAAATTATTTCTTTTCATAAATTTTTTTAATTTTATGATGAAGTTTCTGTATCTGTATTCTTGCTTCCCGGCGTATCGTTTCCGGATCAACAGTAATACGTGCATCTCCGCTTTTCATAGCTGCTTCTGCAACGGCTGCTGCAACGGCCGGCGCTACCCGTTCGTCAAAGGCATCAGGAATAACGTATGCTTCATTCAACTCAGCATCGGAAACAAGAGAGGCAATCGCATACGCAGCAGCAAGCTTCATTTCTTCATTGATATGCCGTGCTCTTACAGCTAAGGCTCCTCGGAAAATGCCCGGAAAAACCATCACATTATTAATTTGGTTAGGAGCGTCAGAGCGTCCCGTACCAACAATTCTCGCACCAGCCTGTTTAGCGGACTGATAATCTATTTCCGGTATAGGATTTGCCATAGCAAATACGACGGCATCCGAGTTCATAGAACAAATAAGTTTCTTAGTAAAAAGATGTGGCCCTGATACACCCAATAACAAATCCGCCCCAACTGCGGCATCCACCAGTGTTCCCTGTATATTATCTGTATTGGTGACCTCTGTCAGTTGTTTTTGTACACTATTCAACCCATTCATGCCTTTGTACAAGATGCCAGCTTTATCAACTACGATAACGTGCTGCGCACCGGCCAGAATAAGAAGACGTGCAATAGAAGCCCCCGCAGCTCCCGCCCCATTAATAACAATCTTAGCTGTTTTTAAGTTTTTCCCGACACAACGAAAAGCTCCGATAACTCCTGCTAAGGCCGAAATAGCAGTTCCATGCTGATCATCATGAAACACCGGTATATCCATTTCATTTTTTAACGTTGTTTCAATTTCATAACATTTAGGCGATGAAATATCTTCTAAATTAATCCCTGCAAACGAAGGCTGCAGCAACTTTACTGCTTCAATAAATGTATGCGGATCTTTTGTATCCAAACAAATCGGTATTGCATTAACCCCGCCAAACACCTTAAACAATACAGATTTTCCTTCCATAACCGGCATAGCCGCTTCCGGTCCAATATCCCCCAATCCCAAAACACGTGTTCCGTCAGATATAACGGCAATCATATTACCGCGACAGGTCAAATCAAAAGATAAATCTTTATTTTTCGTAATCTCACGACAAGGCTGTGCAACACCGGGGGTATACAATGTGCTTAAATCGTCACTTGTTTCTAACACAGCACAAGGAAGCATTTCCAAAATACCTTTTTTCCCTTTTCTAACCTCCATTGCTTGTTCATCGAAATTCATAAATATCTCCTCCATTATAAACTTAAAATACCCTAAAATAAGCAATAACATCCCTCACACAACAGTCAATAACAGTAATCATACCTGCCCACCACTATCAAGTGGTACAGCAATAGCAACAGCTGCCGTTTGGAAATTTACAAATTTTAAAGTAAAAAATAAAAGAATGACATATGTCCATGGATATGCGAACACCTCTTTTTTTCGGGATACAATGGATATCACATTGCACAATCCATGTATATATAGTATAATCCCCCTATATATAAGTCAAAGACTTTAAGAATTATATAATCGATAGCTTTTATACTATATCATATGTATTTTTGTATACCTCTTCAATTTTTACAACTTAATAACGCAAAGGAATGAGCCTTATGAGTGAATCTTCAAAAGAGTTTGAATACTTAAATAAACTTGTTGAAACCGGCAGTTTTTCTATAGCAGCTGAACAATTATATATTGCACAACCTTCTTTAAGCCAATTTGTAAAGCGTATAGAAAGAAATATCGGTACCGAAATCTTTGATCGGTCACATGTACCTATTCAACTAACAGAAGCCGGCAAAATTTATCTGGAAATTGGACGCAAGATACAGGAATTGCATCATTCACGAGAAAAGCAAATTCAGGATCTAGGAAAGTTTATTCAAGGACAAGTACGTATAGGCAGCTCAAATTATCGAAGTTCCACGTTATTATCGAAGGTTATTCCTATTGTAAAAAATCTTTATCCTCATATTCATATCACGTTGGAAGAAGGAAAAACTAAGGAGTTGGAAGACTTTATATTACAAGGGAAAACAGACTTTTCTATTGTACTGCATCCCTTCTTCAATCCTGGACTGCAATATATCGAATTGTTTCGCGAAGAATTGCTTCTGGTCTTATCTTCAAACCATCCTTTATGCATACATAAAGATTACACTTTGTCTGCAAATTCTAAGTATCCGACAATTGATCCGCATAAACTTTTCCACGAACCGTTTATCGTTATGAAGGAAGGCCAGCGGCTTAGAAATTCTTTTTTTGAATTTACTACAAAAAATGTTTTTTCTCCCCCCATTGTATTAGAATCCGGTGATATGGCTACTGCGCAAACACTAGCTGCCGCAGGTGTCGGTGCTACAATCGTTCCTGAGAAATTAGCGGCACATTGTACAGCGCCTATACCTCCCTGCTATTTCAGTTTAAGAAATTTTTTATCAGATTGGCAGGTTGTCATTGCTTTTAAAAAGGAAAAATATCTTTCCAAAGCAGCAAAAACGGTTATTCAAATTATAGAAGAAATCACAAAAAATGATTAATTAAATAGTAAGAATTCCATGACGTATTAAAAAACAGAATATACCCTCTTTGCAAAAAAACATCGGGGGACGCCTTTTGAAGTTATGACACAAAAGGCGTCCCCCGATTCTGCTTGATACCGTCAATTATCCGACAATTACCAACACATATCTTCCTAGAAATTAAAATAAGTTTTTATAAATTTCAATCACATCATCTTCACTCAAAACAACAAAATTATTAGCCATTAATCTGCCCTGATTCGCCATCACCGAATCGGCAAATTCCTTTAAATCTGTTTCTGTTACTCCATATTCATGGAGCGCTTTTTTCGGTAAAATAACATTTAAAAGTCTTTCCAATTCACCATATACATTCTCCCCCTTACATCCCAGTATTTTTGAAAAGAACTGATTCATTACAGCAATTTCCCCATCTGATTTGATAGACATATACCGATTCATAACACCTGTAAACATGGCATAGTTCGATTCACCGTGCGCTACATGATATTTTGCTCCCAACGGATAACTCATCGCGTGAACAGCAGCACATCCTGCATTTCCAAATGCAACGCCAGCATAATTACTCGCAAATAAAAAGTTTTTCATCAAGGGGATACGTGCCTCTCTGCCCTGTTCTCTAATCCGAATAAACCCGTTTAAAATCTTTTCAATTGCCTTGTAACTAAACATGCGAGTCGTTTCGTTCGCCTTGGGTGACAATGCCGATTCAACAGCATGCACCAACGCATCAATAGAACTTGTCGCAAACACGTTAAACGGAAGTGTCTTCAATAATTCTGGTATAAGGACAGCTTGATCACCATATAATTGCTCAACGGCTAATCCTTTTTTCGTATGCCGGCTGACCAATGCCAGTACCGCCACATTCGTTACCTCACTGCCTGTACCACAGGTCGTTGGTACAATAACCAGCTCCTTATCTTTTATTGGTGTAATTTTTCCGTCATACAAATCAAGAACAGGTGAAACATTTTTAAGTGCGAAAATTTTTGATAAATCAATGACAGTACCCCCGCCGATAGCGATAATTCGTTTTACATTTTTTGGCATGTCTTGGTAAATAGCTTCCGCCATTTCATCTGATGGCTCTCCTGTTCCATATTTTTCCTGAAATAGTATCTCACACGCTAAATGTAAATCCCTAAAATTCGGATCATAAATATATTGATTGGTAATAATCAAATCACCCTTGCCAAGATGAAAATCGTCGGCAAATTCTCTACATGTAGTATAGGACATAATCGTCGGTTTAATCATTAACTCCTGCATATAAGTTCCCCCTTTTAACAAAACAACATAATTTATTTATTCCAAAATTCTTATGCTGCCGGAATATGGACAGCTTTTATATTATATGATTTCTTCTATCCACTATCCGTCCAAATGAAATCGTATCATACGACTAGGGCGACCTGCTGTTGACGTCGCCTTTTTACCGATAACAACAATTGCCTGGCATTGTTCAAGACGGGAAAGGATTCGGTTTACTGTGCGAATATTCATTTTAAGATATTGTGACAATTCACGCGGTGTGCACACACTAATTTTATATTGCTGCAACGTCTGCTGGATACGCGTCAATACTTGCTTGCTAATTCCCGCACGGATAGATAGGTCATTTAGTCTGCCATTATCTGCAAAAACAGACACATGAGCAGATTTAGCTACGGTCAATAGCGGCCCTATAAATGAATCATATCCATCCAGAACATAACAACTTACTTTTTCAGCATGTTGCACCGCTTTCCGCTGTGCTGTAACTGCACACTTTTTCGCATCAACCGGTGTATCTCCTAATCCAATTCCTACTGCAAAAGCTGTAACATATCCATTATCTGCCAATGACGGATTAAAAACATCAAACCGTGTAAAATTCCCCGTTTCAGCTGCTATCATTGCCTGCGTACTTGCTAAATAATATTGATTGTATTCCGTTTGAAATACAGCCGCTTTAATTCGTTTGGCATAATGATATACCATTTCTCTAATATGTTCCTGTGTTTTCAATAACGGAATTTCACTTTTTTCATACCATGAAACATCTTCGGAAAAATCAATATGAATAGCTATAACAGCAAATCTACCACTTTTTGTATCTATAATTTGATAACGTAATTCCAGAATTTCTATATGATGAAAGAAATCTTCTACATTAGGAAACATTCGAATAACCGGAATATTTTTTTTACGCAGCGCTTCCGCCACTGATTCCAATCCAGTAATGCATACATCTGCTTGATGCTTCTGGTAATTGTTAACATGATACATTATCAATTTTTGAATATAGTCTTTATCCAAAACATCATAAATTACATTATAAAATATAATTTTGTTAAAGGCGATTCCAAGACTACGTCGTATCTTATCAAAGGTATCCGTTTCAAAACCATCTATGCTGATGGTATGGATAATATATCCATAGTTAATATTTGCCTGAATAATAGCAGCTGCTGTCGAAATAACATTTCGTGGAAGATAATCCCATAAACAATGAGGGAAATATCGATTCGAAGCATAGTAATATGGGGCTTGACCAGTAAATAAAATACCATCTGCACGAGATTCAATAGAAGGCAATATTTTATCCAGTTCCGTGAATGTCGTATAGGATATCCACGCAACCGTAACCGGCATTTTGTATAATGATATATTTTTTTTTAAATATGTAATACTAGTACGAGGACCAATAACTGAAATTTTCATAATATACCTAAATATTATACGAAATAATAAATAAAAATATTAAAATTATAATTAACATGCATTTACATCTTATTAAAATTAGTTAAAGACATATTAAAGGACTATTAGAGACAAATTCATTTTAGTATAATTACCATTAATTTTCAAGTATTTTATAAGCAATCTGGTAATATGTCAACTCTATAAAAGAAAAGGTTTCAAAAAGATTCCCAGAAAGAGAGTGGTGTATCGTCAGCCTGGAAATTTCCTGACTGATTCTCTCGCCAGACAAGGCTCGCGTATGTTGCCAGTGCCTCCTGGTTCTTGAATGCATCGATATAACCAATCTCTGACAGGATACCGGCAGCCATGACGGGCCCGATTCCAAGGATAGACAAAAGGCTTTGATACGCAGTGGGGTCAATCCCCTTGAGCGTCTTCTCGATGGCCTTATTCACAGCCTTGATCCCAGTTTCATAGGTCGAGAGCAGGGTGAAGGATGAGGTCTTTTGTAAGCCTTTTCGCGTGTGAGCGCTTTGGGCCGGATGCAGGCGATGACAAACGCATCGACATAGTCGTTCTTGCCGAGGTCAATAAACGATTGCTTGTAGTTTTTAATGGCCTTCGGATTCAAGCAGTATACCGCAGTGTGGAACGGAGCAAGAACCTCACAGGAAGAGAGATAAGAAGTTTTACCTTGTAAGCAAAGCGGAAATCTTGCTTACAAAATATATTATACGAGGGGATAGATATGAGAAAAAATTTTTATATTGTAACCATTATAGTGATGGTATGTTGTCTAATGCTTACAGGCTGCGGCAATAAAGAAATGGGGCAAGGTCAATGGGATGGCACTTTAAAAATTGCATTGCATCAGGATCCGCCTAATCTAGATCCTTGTTTTTCTACAGCTGCCGTAGATAGGCAAATATTTCAAGGAATTTTCGATACATTGGTCACACTTGATGAAAAGGGGAACATCAAGCCTATGTTGGCTGATTCTTGGGATATAAGTTCTGATGGTTTAGTGTACATATTTCATCTACATAAAGGAATCGTATTCCACGATGATACTCCATTTAATGCAGATGCCGTCGTTTTTAACATCAAAGAATCTTTAAAAAAATCTTCCAGCAGAAAAAGTGAATTATCATTTGTATCTGATGTAGAAACTATTGATGCAAATACAGTAAAGATAATATTAAAAAAACCGTTCTCTCCATTTTTATCTGTTTTAACCGATAGAGCAGGCATGATGAGATCACCGGCTGCCGTAAAAAAATATGGTAAGGATTTTATGAATCATCCCATAGGAACTGGTCCATTTTTGTTTAAAAACCGATTAAAAGGCGATAGTGTCACATTAACACAAAATCCCCACTATTGGAATCATGTTCACATGCCTAAGGCAAAAAAAATTATTTATAAAATTATTGATGATCCCAATGTTGCTTTAGTTAATTTAAAAAGTGGTCAAATCGATTTTTCTGACTATTTACCTTTTAACCAAATCAATGACTATAAAAATGACCCTATAATTACTGCCTCCGATGAGCCGGCTTTGGGTTTTAACGGTTTTTTCCTAAACACCAAAAGTGAAGCATTTTCCGATGTACGTACTCGCAAAGCCATAGACCTTCTCATTGATCGAAAAGCAATTGTCAATGTAGCCCTATCTGGTGTCGGAACACCTGGCAGAACAGCATTTCCCGAAATGAATTTTGCCTATGATACGTTAGATACTCCGCAGAAACCAAATATAGAAAAAGCAAAAGAATTACTTAAAGCAGCAGGAAAAGACCATGGTTTCTCATTTACACTTTGTACTGACACGAATCCGATTAACCAAACAATGGCCCAAATGCTTCAAAAAATGATGCATGACGGCGGTATTGACATGAAAATACAAAAAGTTGACTTTGGCACTTTATTAGCCAAAGGAAAACGAGGACATTACGAAGCTATCGTCATCCAATGGAGCGGCCGTATCGACCCCGATCAAAATATTTATTCGTGGTTATATTCAGGAGCGTCTAATAATTATGCGTCTTACAGTAATTCTCATGTTGATGCAGCTTTGGAAGCAGCGAGAGCATCTCAGAATATAACACAGAGAAAACAATTATATCACCAAATGGACACATATCTTGATCGAGATGTTCCTTACATTTTTTTATATCATGCACACAATTTATATGGAATGCGGCGTAATGTTAAGGGGTATATACCAAGTCCTGACGGCATGATAAAACCAGTAAACATATATAAAGAAGGAAATTAAATAAATTTTACAGATAAAAACGAGGGGGATATATATGCGGCAACTTATTTTTAAAATAGTCTCATTCATTCCTGTATTCATTTTAGTTAGTATCATGGTGTTTTCTATGCTTCATATGTTGCCTGGTGATCCTGCAACAACGATATTAGGAAATGAAGCATCACCGGAAGCAATAGCAGCTTTAAATGAAAAATTAGGAATGAATAAACCTATTATAATGCAATATTTTGATTGGATTTGGGATATAATCCACGGTAATTTTGGAAATTCTATGGTAGATAATACCCCGGTCCTACAATTAATTTCCCAGCGATTACCCGCTACGTTGGAATTAATCACAGGCTCTTTTATCGTGGCATTGCTTATTGCTTTACCTACAGGAATTATATCGGCAGCCCGTCCAGGAACTTGGATTGATCATATTTGCACATCAATATCCATGATTGGTATGTCCATTCCCCACTTTTGGTTAGGAATGATGATGATTATATTTTTTTCCGTAAAAATAGGAATTCTCCCAGCTTCCGGATATGTTCCTTTTTCTCAGGATCCGGCTGGAAATTTAGCTTCCATGATTATGCCTATGGTCGCTACTGGTTTTCGTCAATCAGCAGTTTTAATGAGGATCGTACGCAGTAGTATGCTTGATATACTGAATGCCGATTATATTCGTACAGCTATAGCAAAAGGTCTTTCGGAAAGGTCCGTTTTAATGGGACAATCCCTGCGAAATGCACTCATTCCTGTAGTTACTACCAGTGGTTTGCTCATTGCTGGCTTAATAGGCGGACTAGTTATTACAGAAACTATTTTTTCAATTCCAGGATTTGGTAAATTAATGATTGATTCTGTATTTCGCCGTGATTATACAACTGTCCAAGGCACCGTTTTAGTTACAGCCCTGCTTGTCATTTTCATCAATATTGCAGTAGATGCATTATATACATACATCGATCCACGTATTAAAAACGAAAAAGAAGGTGGCCAAAATGACAAATAATCAGACCCATAGACAATCTATGGTTCATGTAATCTTTTATCGCTTCCTACACGATAAACAAGCAATGCTCGGTACATGCATTATTTTTATTCTGCTATTTATCGCTGCTTTTGCTAATTTTCTTGCTCCGGCAAATCCTGTATTCCAGCAAAATTATTCTGCAATACTGATAGATCCGGGCACATCACAGTATCTACTGGGCAGTGATGAATTAGGACGGGATATTTTATCACGTCTAATATACGGTTCTCGTTTTACATTAGCAGCGGCTGTCCTTCCCGTATTTTTTGCGTTGCTTATCGGAGTTCCCATTGGACTGTATGCCGGATTTAAAGGTGGTATCATGGATCAATGGGTCATTATGCGCATCGTTGATGCCTTCCAAGCTTTTCCTTCTCTGATTTTGGCATTGGCATTAGCCGCAATGTTGGGTGGAGGCTTTGCCAATGCAATGTTGGCCATCGGCATTGGATTTTTACCTAATTTTATTCGTATTACTCGTTCTCAGGTCATTAGTATTCGAAATTTAGAATATATTCAAGCAGCTAAATCAATTGGATGTACAAACATGCGTATTGTTTTTGTTCACATTTTACCTAATGTAATTCCCATTTTATTGGTACAAACAACATTATCCATGGCCACTGCCATTATTGCCGAAGCCGGTTTATCATATATCGGCATCGGAGCCAGTCCTGAACAACCTAGTTGGGGTTCTATGCTGCGCACAGCACAAGGTTTTTTAAGTGTACAACCCTGGATGGCTTTTTGGCCAGGAATTTCTATATCCGCAGTCGTACTTGGATTTAATTTATTCGGTGATGGACTACGCCGTGCAATTGATTCGAAAATTCGGCACTAAGGAGGAGAGACTCATGGCAAACCCTATTATTCAAGTAAAAGATTTACATGTAGAATTTATGTCTGACGGACAAGTTATTCCCGCTGTGGATGGTGTTAATTTTCAGGTATCAGAAGGGGAAACATTGGGATTAGTCGGTGAATCAGGATGTGGAAAAAGCACTACAGCTCTTGCTATTATGCGTATTCTGCCACGATATATTGCACAAATCACTAAGGGAGAGATTCTGTTTGGCGGAACTTCCCTCTCAACATTATCGGAACCGGAAATGCAGAAAATCAGAGGAAATACTATCTCTATGATTTTTCAGGATCCTATGACTTCATTGAACCCGGTGTATTCGATAGGAAAACAGCTTCGTGAAGGGCTGCAACTCCATATAAACTGCTCTCACGCTGAAGCAGATAAACAAATTTTGAAAATGTTAAACCTTGTGCATATTCCACGTGCAAAAAGTATTCTCAAAAATTACCCGCACGAACTTTCCGGCGGCATGCAGCAACGTATAATGATTGCTATGGCTTTATTATGCAATCCACAATTATTGATTGCTGATGAACCAACAACGGCACTGGATGTAACTGTTCAAGAACAAATTTTAGATTTACTGCAGATAATTCAAGAGAAAAAAAGAATGGGAGTAATTTTAATCACACATGATTTAGGAGTTGTTGCCCAAATGTGCCAGCGGGTATGTGTCATGTATGCTGGTCAAATCGTAGAAACTGCTGATATTGATAGTATTTTAGATCATCCACTTCATCCTTACACGCAGTGGTTGATTGCTGCCATTCCGGAAAACAATACAGGAAAAAGACTGCACTGCATACGGGGAAATGTCCCTTTACCGGGAACCATTACTTCCGGATGCCGCTTTGCCGATCGTTGTCCTGTTTGTATGGATATCTGTCATACAAAAACGGTTCCTGTACTATCTGTCCAAAATCGACAAGTCCGCTGTTTAAAATATATAAGAGAGGATGAATCTATATGACTGAAAATGTCCCCATATTAGAAGTAAAGCATCTAAAAAAATATTTTCCTATAAAAAAAGGCAGCATAGTAAAAAAAACAGTAGGTACAGTCAAAGCTGTTGATGATTTATCATTTTCTTTAAATCGTGGAGAAACATTGGGAATCGTTGGAGAATCTGGTTGCGGGAAATCAACAATGGGCCGCTGCATACTGCGTTTATTAGAACCAACATCAGGAGAAATCCTCTTCAGAGGAATTGACATAGTAAAACTTTCTCCGGCAAAAATGCGTTCATATAGACGGTATATACAAATTATTTTCCAAAACCCTTATGCTTCCTTAAATCCGCAAATGACGGTAGGTCGTATTCTCGAAGAACCATTATATATACATGGTGAACGAACACCATCAATACGAAAAGAAAAAATAGTAAATTTGCTAAAGATTGTCGGTTTAGATGAAAGTCATTATTACTCATATCCACACGAATTTTCTGGCGGGCAACGGCAGCGTATCGCGATTGCCCGAGCCTTAGTTACACATCCCGATCTTATTGTAGCCGATGAAGCCGTGTCCGCCCTTGATGTATCTATTCAAGCACAAATTTTAAATTTAATGCAAGATTTACAAGTTACATACGGATTAACTTATATTTTTATCTCTCATTCACTTCCTGTTATTCGTCATATCAGCACACAGATAGGTGTTGTCTATTTAGGAAAAATGATGGAATATGCCAAAACCAATGATCTTTTCTCTATGCCGCTTCACCCATATACACGCCGACTTCTCGCTGCCGTACCCAGTGTAAAAAAGCGAAGAAGACGACCCGTCAGTCCGGCATTGCAGGGCATTCCCAATGCGTCTCATCCCCCGACAGGGTGCGTTTTTCATACACAATGTCCTTTATGCCAAGAAATCTGTAAAAAACAAATCCCCTCTTTTCAACATATAGGTAATGACCATTGGGTAGCCTGTCACTACATAAACAAAAAATAAAGCCACACCAGGAGGAAAATATATGAAATTAGATCTCGACATCACAAATTACGCATATCCATCACGCAGAGAAATCATATTAGGGAAAAAAGGAATGGTATGTACCTCGCAATCAACTGCCGCTCAAATAGGATTAGACATTCTCCGTCAAGGCGGCAATGCCGTAGATGCTGCTATAGCTACTGGCATTGCCATGACCGTTTTAGAACCTACCAGCAACGGTTTAGGCAGTGACATGTTTGCGTTGGTATGGATGAACAATTCTCTGTATGGATTAAATGGCAGTGGGTATGCTCCATCCGGAATATCTCGCAGTGTATTGAACAAACGCGGTGTGACAAAAATCCCCGATCGTGGTTGGATTCCTGTTACAATTCCGGGAGCACCGGCCGCATGGGCAGAATTACATCGGCGTTTTGGTCGTCTTTCCTTTAAAAAATTATTTGAACCTACTATCCAATATGCCCGCGAGGGATATGCTGCAACCCCCACTCTATCTCAAATGTGGACTAAAGCTGCCACTACTTTTGCACCATTTTACGGCAAAAAAGAATTTTCCGGCTTATTTCAAACTTTTTTCCCACAGGGGAATCATGCTCCTCAAATCGGAGAAATTATTACATTAAAAGACCATGCCAAAACATTACAACTCCTTGCTGAGAGCAACTGTACCGATTTTTATCATGGTGAAATAGCCGATGCCATTGATGCTTTTTCCCAAAAAACAGGAGGCTATATACGAAAGGAAGACCTTGTTGCATATAAACCTGAATGGGTAACGCCTATTCATACGAATTACCGTGGTTATGATGTCTGGGAAATTCCACCCAATGGGCACGGATTAGTTGCACTTATGGCATTAAACATTGTTTCTGGATATACATTTAATCGTCATAATACGGCAGACTCACTCCACCATCAAATAGAATCCATGAAATTAGCTTTTATTGATGGGAAAAAATATATTGCCGATGCGCGTTTCATGAAAACCGACATGGCATACTGGCTATCAGAAAACTATGCTTCTCATAGGCGAAGTTTAATCGGGGAAACCGCAATTATGCCAACTCCCAGCGATCCTGACTGCGGTGGTACTATTTACTTATGTACCGCCGATGGAGAAGGTAATATGGTCTCCTTTATACAAAGTAATTTTAAAGGGTTTGGATCAGGAATTGTCATTCCTGGATATGGTATCGCGCTAAACGACAGAGGCAATAATTTTAGCATGGACGAAAATAATGATAACTGTATCATGCCATTAAAAAAACCATATCACACTATTATTCCTGGATTTTTAACGAAAAACGGATCTGCTATAGGTCCGTTTGGTGTCATGGGTGGTTTTATGCAACCGCAAGGACACATGCAAGTTATTATGAACACAATTGATTTTCATATGAATCCCCAGAGTGCTTTAGATGCCCCTCGCTGGCAATGGATAGGCGGAAAGCAAATAGAAATGGAGCCAGGTTTCCCGGATAACATCATTACAGTATTGAGAGAAAAGGGACACGATATCATTATCAATCCTGATCTGAACGCATATGGACGTGGTCAAATTATTTGGCGCAATGAAGAAGGTGTATTAATGGGAGGAACAGAACCGAGAGCAGACGGAGTTGTCGCTGCCTGGTAAGTAGCGGTTGTATAACTAAAACATCCCCCTGAAACACAGGATACACTATCTATGTTTCAAGGGGATGTTTTAGTTATATAATTTATTTATTAAAAATTAAAAAATACAGTAATGCTGTATCATAACACTAATAATTTTCTTTTATCACTGGGTGTTTAATTGTTTCTTTATCCAAAACACTTACCATTAAAAAAGTTATAACACAAACTATCCATTCCATATAAATAGGGTGTGCAACAACATGCGTAGAGGGAACAAATTCCCAAACAAACAAAGTTATAATGCCCATTAAAGTAGTATAAAAAGCTGTATTTTTTCGACATAACCGAGGTATAAAAATCGTACCTAAAAATACTACCGTAAACGCAGTAGTCAAGGATAGCCCAATTAACATCGTTTTTACAATTCCACTGGCATTGAACGCCATCCACAATGTACCTATTCCTAAAATTAAGATTGCCCAACGATTGATAATTGTATATTTGTGATCGGATATTTTTGGATCAAAAAATCGTTTATAAATATCTTGACTGAACAACGTCCCCGCCGCCAAAAGGATATGGCTGCAAGTACCAATATCAGCAGCCCATAACGCAGCTAGCGTAATACCAGATACGATAGGGTCAAGACCCATAATCATATTAGGCAATGCCAGTGTTGCGTTTAGATCTGGATGAGATACACGGGCTGCCATTCCCATAATGGCACAAAGAAATCCAATAGGAAGCATCAGCAATGCCCCCCACATAAAACCATGTTTCGCCGTTTTTGCATCCGCTGCAGCACATGCAATCTGTACCGGACCTTGTGCCGTCAACGTCTGTGTAATCATAACAACAAACCAACCAATCACTGTTGCCAGTCCCAGAGGTGCAATAGGATCGAACCATGCCACTCCCACAGGAAGCGATAGTACAAACTGGTTCCAGCTGCCTTGCTGCTGAATAATAGAATACGTGCTAATCAAAACACCAAAATAAATTAAAGTCACACTCAGAATATTAGAAATACCGGAAAACCACAATCCGCCGATAAGCGTCGTCCCAATGAAAACAACAGCACTGACAATCATGCCTTGTTCAAAAGTAAAAAACTGCGGCAGCAAGCTCGATAAAATAGCTCCGCCAGCAATATACTGCAAAGACGTAATAACGAGCTGTACTGTAATCATACCTAAAACAGCAATTGCCCGACCTTTTTTGTCGTAAAATCGTTCAAAAAATTCCGGAATTGTCGTACATTCCATCTTTCGATATTTGCCTGCCGCTACAAATGCCATTGCTACTGCTCCCGCCGCCCAAGCTACATTATACAAGCCTGCTGATATACCATAGGTAAAGGCATTTTCCGCAACGCCAATTGTTGAGGCTGCCCCCACCGCAGTTGCAGTAATATTAGCAGCAACCATCGGTGTCGTCAAGCCTCTTCCCGCAAACAAGAATCCCATACTGTTCATTGTTCGCCGCCGTACATATATACTGATAGCGACGAGAATACACACATACAAAATAACGATACCCAATTGGATATTCATTTTTCCCCCTGCCTCCTCTTTTCAATTTACCAGATTATAGTTTTTACACTGTATTATTCCAGCCAACCTTTGTTTATTTTTAGCAATATATAGTATACGTTGCATAATAAACATATCTGATGATTTTTATGTAATTGGTCTTATTATATCACACAATGTCTCTTTTAATACATGCCGGTTAGAAGAGATGGCTATAAAGTACAGGCGGATTCTTTTTATACCATGGTCAAAATACTTAAATTATTAAAATTATTATATATAATATAGGCTTGACGAACAAAAAATTTAGTGTAATAATGAACAAAAGCAACGGTGCTAAATAAGGTATCGTTGCTTTATTTTTATAAATTTGCATATCTGTCTTTTCTTATCAACGTGACTCACTATATTACGATATGGAATTTATTATGAGGAGATGTCCCAATGAAGGAAATACATGCCGATTATGTAAGCCGTTTTCAAGAATTTATAAAATTTCCTACTATATCCACTACCAATGATGAGGCTACTGATTTTACTCCTTTTTCTCAATTTCATGAATATTTAGAAAAAAACTATCCCTTAGTACACTCTTATACAAAAAAAGAAAAAATAGGAAATGCAAGCTTATTATTCCATTGGAAATCATCACATCCTACGCTACCTCCCGTCTTACTTATGGGACACCAAGATGTTACCTCTGCCGGAGATCCTTCATTATGGCACTACCCGCCATTTTCCGCCGAAATTGCAGATGCCTGTATATGGGGACGCGGAACAACAGACTGCAAGCATATCATGTTTGCAGAATTAGAAGCTGTAGAAGCCTTGCTGGCTGAAGGATTTTCTCCTGCGTATGATATATATTTAAGTTACGGCCATAATGAAGAGGTGGGAGCGGACAACGCCCATAAAGGAGCAGTATTAACAGCAGCAGAATTAGCCCGTCGAGGAGTACATTTTGAATGTCTGCTCGATGAAGGCGGTATGATAACAGCAGGAAAAGAAAAAGGATATGATGGTTATATTGCAAATATCAGCTTAGCGGAAAAAGGATTTAATAATTACAAATTATATTATGAATGCAGCGGAGGTCACTCTTCTACACCCGGTCAAGGATCCTCTTTAGGGAAAATAGCCCGCGGAATTATAGGTATTGAAGACAATCCGTTTCCATATCGCTTGACGCCATTAACACGCAAACAACTTTCTGCAATGTCCCTCTATGTATCAGAACCAGAAAAAAGTATCTTCGCTTCTCCTGAAGAACATTGGAAGGAACTTAAAAAACTCGCTGAATCGGATAAAAAACTAGATGCTATATTACACACAACAATGGTTGCAACAATGGCTTCCGGAAGCCAACAGGCCAATGTTCTCCCCTCTCAGGCTGAAGCAGTTATAAATTGCAGATTATTGCAGGGTGATACAGTTGAATCCGTATTATCATATATACGCAGTCATATCCCCGCAAATCTTACGGTACACAGTATGTATGACACAGATCCCGTCCCCGCACCAGACGTAGACGAAAATGGTACATATGGACTGTTATCTTCTGTATTAAAAGATATGTATGGCAAACAGACCATCATTGTTCCATCTTTAATGACCGGTGGTACAGATGCGCGATTTTATGCCGATGTATGTGACAATCTATTTCGCTTTGGTGGATTTCTCCGCGATAACAGATGGGGGCAAGCCCATGAAATAAATGAAAAAATTCCTTGTGATGCACTGCCATCAGGAATTAATTTTTTCAAAACATTTCTGAAAAAATACAACATAAAAAACCAATAATATCATTATCTCAATCAATTACGCTACAGTGAAACGGAGGAATTACCCATGGATCCAAAGCAGAAAATCGAACAGCTTGTAGAACAAAAAAAAGATAAGTTTATTTCTCTTAGCCAAACTATATGGGAATTGGCAGAATTAGGATATGAAGAATATCAATCTTCCGAAATCTTATGTAAGGCGTTGGAAGAAGAAGGTTTTGCCATCACCAAGAAGCTGGCAGGTATTCCTACGGCTTTTAAAGGCGTATGGGGCAGCGGTAATCCTGTAATCGGTATATTAGGAGAATATGATGCATTGCCCGGTTTAAGCCAAAAAGCCGGATGTCCAGTTAAGACACCTTTACACGAAGGCGGTGCCGGACATGGCTGCGGCCATAATCTATTAGGTACCGGAGCTATGGCAGGTGCCGTTGCCTTAAAAGAATACTTGGAAAGTACAAAGCAAGCGGGGACCATTATATATTTTGGTACTCCTGCAGAAGAAAATTTAAGTGGCAAAGCATTTATGGCTCGAGACGGTGTGTTTGACGGAGTAGACTTTTTTTATACTTGGCATCCCTCTTCTTTCAACCGTATTGGTGCCGTACATATGAACGCGAATATAAGCCGTATTTATGAATTCAAAGGCATAACTGCTCATGCCGGCGGTGCCCCCCATTTAGGCCGAAGCGCCCTCGATTCCTGTGAATTAATGGGAGTAGGTGCAAATTATCTCCGTGAACATATCATTATGGAAGCACGAATACACTATGCGTATTTAGATGTTGGCGGCCGAGCTCCTAATGTAGTTCAGGATCATGCCGCCGTACGATATGTGATTCGTGCCCCCTATTTACGACAAGTAAAGGACATCATAAAGCGAGTCGACCAAATTGCTGAAGGGGCAGCTCTTATGAGCGGTACAACCGTAACCTATCACACAGAATCCGGATATTCAGAATATATACCAAATAACGTTCTTGCCGAAACGGCAGACAAAGCGCTTCATGAAATAGGAGGACCGCTTTGGGATGAACAAGATTTTGCACTGGCTAAAGACTTCACAGATGCGTTTAATGACCAATCAAAAGAGAAAGAACGAGAAACTATCATCCAACGCTATGGCCGAGATAAATTAGCAGAAAAATTACAAAATCCGCTGGATACGCAAATTGAAAAATATGACAAAAATCATATAATAATGGAATTTGGCTCCACCGATGCCGGTGATGTTGGCTATATTGCTCCTACGGTGCACCTCAACATTGCTACCGAAGCCCTTGAAACACCTGGCCACTCCTGGCTGAAAGCCGGACAAGCAAATTCTTCGATTGGATTAAAAGGAATGGTAACAGCCGCCAAAGTAATTGCTCTTTCTTGTGTCAAAATGATAGAAGATCCCGATAAAATCAAACAAGCCAAAGAGGAATTTATGCAGAAAAACAATGGCATATATGATTGTCCTGTGGCCGGAGTTACTGAATTACCTAAACTATAAAAACATATACATCTATAGTATGAATCCATACGGGCTGATAACTAATCTGTTATCAGCCCGTATGGATTCATACTATAGATCATGTATTTTTTTTGCGATGTAACTTCAGCCAATTAATCGCACTTTGTGCATATACGCCGGAACCGCCAGATAAAACAGAATCATCCATTGTAAAATTATTGCTATGATGTGAATGAACTGCACCTACTGCCGGATTATAAATACCCACAAATGCAAAACATCCAGGTTTATGTTTTAAATAATAAGCAAAATCCTCTCCTCCCATTGTTTCAGATATATCAAATAACGCATCTTTCCCTAATACATCAACAACTGCCTGCGACATGATTGCCGTGCATTCTTTATCATTAATAGTCGGCAAAACCATCTCTTTATATTCTAACTCTGCCGTCGCTCCATAGGCATGTGCCGTATCCATAATAATCCGCTCCATTGTACTTTTTAAATCTGCTCCTATCGCGGGATCAAAAAAGCGAGTTGTCCCCTCCATTACCGCTTCTCCCGCAATAATATTGAAACGATCACCGCTATGCAGCATTCCAATGGTCAGTACAACAGGCTCTGTCGCACTATAATGCCGGGATACGATGGACTGCAGATTCATTACAATAGCCGCCGATACTACAACGGCATCTACCGTCTGCTGTGGTTGGGAGGCATGTCCTGATTTTCCATGAACCCTGATTGTAAATTGATCTCCTGCTGCTAAATTTGCTCCTTCTTTTACAGAAATTTTCCCCGCCGGCGTATCAATCCATGCGTGAGCACCAAAAATAGCTCCTATTTCATCATACCAGTTACCAAAACGCATCATATAGGAAGCTCCACTGCCTAATTCTTCTGCCGGTTGGAAAATCAGATATACGGTTCCGTAAATATCCTCTTTCATAGCTAGCAACATACGCGCGGCCCCCAACAACATCGCGATATGGCTGTCATGTCCGCAGGCATGCATCTTTCCTTCATGCCTTGATTTGAAATCCACATCATTAATTTCCGTTACGTTTAATGCATCGATATCAGCCCGCAAAGCCACTGCGTTGCCCTCATGAGCTCCATGAATTATAGCAATCAATCCGGTGTTTTTTTCTGGGTGTATCTCATAAGGAATCCCCATTGTCTCCAATTCAGCTGCAATACGTTTTGTCGTTTCTATTTCTTCATAACTAAGTTCCGGATATTGATGAAATTCCCGTCTTAAATCGCGCACATATCCTTCCAACACTTTAACCAATTCTGTTATCTCCATTACTGCATCCCCCCTCTGTAGAATAACAATATATTCCATACATTCCCCTGCATTTAAATATATCAAATGCAAGGTTTTACAGCCATTACGCTTAAAAACCTTGCACTTGAATAGTATATATGCTGTTTCCATGAAGCGACAATTAGCAAACACCGCTTTATTTTTATATCATGAATAAATCAGTATATAAATACTTTCCCACCGCATTCATGGTGTTTATCATATACCACCATTATTCAAAATGCCATTCATTCAGATCATCCAAAGAACCTTCCCAAAACTCTTTAATACCGCCTTTTAAATTTTTTGTTTTTGTAATAATATCATCCGGCACATATAAAGATACGATAAATTGATTATCTCTCATATATTTCTGAATTTCTGAATATGCAGCTTTGCGTTGATCAGCAGAAGTCATGGCCGCTGCTTTTAAAAACATATCTGTAAGTTTCGGATCATCTGTGTGCGGATAATTATTACTTCCTCCGGGAATAAAGTAAGAACCATAATCCGGATCTACCGTCATACCATATCCTAAAAGCAATAATTGATAATCACCTTTTTTTGCATTTCCCAGTGTTGTTGGAAAATCCAATTTTTGCTGTTTAACATTCAATCCAATAGCCTTCAGATCTTGTTGAATTAAATCAGCCGATTGTTCACGAAGTACATTTCCAATAGGTACCTGCAAAGTCAATTCCTGAGATGTATCAAATCCTGATTCAGCTAATTCCTGTTTTGCTTTAGCTACATCATAGGGTAACATTTCCACATTTTTGTCATATGCCGGACACGGCAATGTATACACAGTAGGAGCCAATCTTGCAGCACCTTTGAAAAGTTGATCTACAATCTGCTGCCGATTAATTGCCATTGTAACAGCACGCCGGAATTTTACATTAAAAGCCGGATTGCTATTGTTAACTTCCAAATACTGTCCCCCTAATGCAGGAGCTGTTGATATGTCGAGTTTACTGTCTTTTTTCAACATATCTAAATCCTTAACCGGAATTACACCAATCCCATCACCTGCTGTCATCTGAATATTTCCAGACTTAAGTTCAGTTACCAAGTTGGTACCATTCATAATGCGGATAAATATTTTATTCAGCTTAGGCGCTCCTTTATAATATTCTTTATTCGCTGTGTATTCTACATGATCATTTGTAACGTACGTCACAAATTTAAACGGTCCGCTGGTAACGGTAGGTTTAGTAGCCGCTTCAGAATTAGCAATAGAGGCGGGGTCTAATTTTTCAAATACATGTTTTGGTATAATGAAGACCTTGAACCCTAAAAAGCCTTTAACGTACTCAGGGTCTACCGGTGTTTTAGTCTTAAATGTTATAGTATGTTCATCTTTTACCACTAAATCCGGAATTTTATCTCCACTTGTTAGTTTTCCCTGATCATTTACTCCTTCTAACATATTGATATACATCCCTTTGGTCGTTTCCACTTTAGGATTAGCAATCAAATTGAAGGTATACATGACATCTTCCGCTGTAATCGGCTGTCCATCCGTCCACTTTGCCTTTGGATTAAGTTTTATCGTATAATTCTGATTATCTTGTGTTTCAATACTTTCTGCCAGTTCCGGAGTAAATTTGTGGGAGTGTAAAATGAAGTGTGTAAGTTACCGGTAACCAATTTACTAACTTACGCACTTCATTTTTTTGTCGAGGTGCGGTACACTATCAGAAAGCAGGTTGAAAGGAATTGAGTACAGCACTGATGAAGAAACGTAGAAACCCGAGTGAGAAAGGCCAGGCAATCGCCAAGCTCATCATGGAACAATACCAGCCGAAGACGCAGGAAGACATGCAGATAGCGCTGAAGGACGTGTTCGGTCCTATCTTCGAAGCTATGCTGCAGGGCGAGATAGATAACCATCTCGGGTATAGCTCCAATGATCATAGCAAGAAGGAAACCTCCAACCGTCGGAATGGCTATACGGAGAAAACCATCCAGACTTCGGTCGGCGAGGTCCCCATCCGCGTCCCACGGGACCGCGAATCTACCTTCGAGCCCCAGGTAGTCCCCAAACGCACCAAGGATGTCACAGGGATCGAGAGCAAGGTACTGGCCATGTATGCACGCGGCATGAGCCAGCGGGATATTGCCAAGACGATTGATGACATCTATGGATTCGAGCTGTCCGCAGAGAGCATCTCGAACATCACAGACCGAGTGATGGACGAAGTCCAGCATTGGCAGACACGTCCTCTGAACCCCTTCTACCCCTTCTTGTTCGTAGACTGCCTGTACGTCTCTGTACGCAAGGATTATGAGACCAAGAACCACGCTGTCTACGTCATCCTCGGCTATGACATCAATGGCTCGAAGGATGTCCTGGGCCTTTGGATGAACGAGACGGAGGGCAAACATAACTGGATGCAGATATTCGATGAGCTGAAGGCCCGTGGCGTTGAAGATGTCGGATTCATCTGCATGGATGGTGTCTCCGGTTTGGAAGAGGGAGCAAAGTCCATCTTCCCCCAGGTGGTCGTGCAGCGCTGCATCGTCCATCTGATCCGCAACTCCATCAAGTACATCCCATCCAAGGATTACAAGGCCTACACGACCCAGCTCAGGAAGGTCTATGGAGCCGTGAACCTGAAGAGTGCTGAGGCCGAATTCGAGCGGTTCAAGCAGGCCTGGAGCCAGTACCCCGGTGCGGTAGAAACATGGAAGCGGAACTGGCAGCATGTCCAGCAACTATTCAACTATGGCAGTGCCGTAAGGAAGGTGATGTATACCACCAATGCGATAGAGAGCGTGAATTCCAGCTTCCGAAAAGTCACCAAGAAGGGCTCGTTCTCCAGCGAGGAATCTGTCTTCAAGGTTCTCTATCTCAGGGTAAAGGAACTCTATGCCAAGTGGGAAGGGCATCATATCCAGAACTGGGCGATGGTCAGAAACCAGTTGGCTATGGATGATAAGCTGCAAGCTCGTATCCTGAAATACGAGAAATTTTAAAGCCAGCAATCACTGGTAACGCATCTTCTTTTATGATACCTAAAAAAACTTACACACTTAACTTGACAAACCCAAATTTGTTGGGTTCCGGCATTCCCAAGAGCGAGTCATACATAAAGCGAATAGAAAATTGTCCTGCAATCCCCGGATTAAATAGTGGATTAAGCGAATCCGGCGCATTAGTCATACCAATATATAACGTATCACTTTTACTTTTGCCGCTGTCGTCTTTACTACCACACCCACTAATTATTACTGCTCCCGCCAGCAGAGAAACCCCTAATATAAATGCTTTTCTTCTACGTATCCAGTTTAATACTCCCATAATGCCGCCCCCCCAAAGTACAAATATCAAAACGCTTCATACAAACCTTTCAAAAATCAACTATTTATATATATCCGCTAGATATTTGTTTTATTCTCCCCCTCTATTCATTAAATTAAATATAATACTAAATTAATATAAAAAGCCTCTGCACGTCGTATATGCAGAGGCATCTTTACCTATATTAACTTATATCACATATAATAAGCTATGGTTGTATATTTGTCAAATTTTTTTCTTATTTGTCATGAAATAAATAAAATAAATATGTTTTTTACATTATTTTATTTAAATTAACAATATTAACACATGCGTTTCTTTATTTAAACAACTCAAGATAGTATCGTATAGAATATACTTTATATTATCTGCAAATATATATCTTACCTTGTATACTACATTTGATGATCAAAAATCTTAATAATAATTATATCATCATATAAATACGACAAATTTGACCAAATTCTTATTCCTTACCAGATTATGAACCGCCAATATAGCCGCGCGATAAATAATTTATAGGAGCAGAAAAACCATTTGTTCGCAGGAAGTATATATATGCTTCGAAATTCAGAATTAGTTTACTCTGCGGATTATCGGGTACCCATGCGTGAACCGGCTGTACAACAAAATCCAATACATTTATATTTTTATAATATGTTTGCAGTATTTCCTGCAGCAACACGTGAAAAAAAATGATATGAAGAAAAATAAATATTCTTACATAACACCATGTCATCACTATAATCAATGTGATTTTCTTTTTTATTCTCTCCTCTTGTCTTTCAACTATTTTTTTCTACATAATGTCAATCAATATATTATATGTTTTAATTAAATAGTTAAATATACAATGAAATTTATAATTTTTAATGCAAATAAATAAATAAATTATAAACACAAAATAATATATTACACTTTTATTTGTAATGCAGAAAATAAAATAATCTATCCTATGATACAAAATATGACAATACAAACTTTTTTATTTGCAATTTTCTTAAAACACCTTGCATAGATAACGAATAAAAACTTAATGCAAATGAGAAGCGTTTATATATTTTAAAAATTGTAAACTCACTATTAGATAAAGTGAACATATGAACATTTATTGAAAGTAATCAGTATATATCTAATATTTTTATAAATTTTCTCCAATAATTTATCTCATTTTTTCTAAAATAGGTGTCTGGACTTTTCTAAAATATAGTGATATACTCGACGATAGTTGAGAATGTTTGTTATATTTTTATCAAGGAAAGAGGAATATTATGAATAAAATCGGGCGCCGAGAATTTTTGCGCCGTTCCTTTATAACGATTGGAGCTGCAAGCATTTTACCCACATTCATCCCTAAAATTGTACAAGCATATTCAACATCACACCCTATGCTATCCCCGATCATAAAAGAAACAAATCTCACCTTTTGTCAACCGTTGGTTCAACGTAAAATTACAAATATTATCGTGATTCACCATGTTGGCGGTACCAATCGTGATGTATCGGCATCTGAGATTCATCAATGGCATTTAGCAAACGGATGGGCTGGTATCGGATATCATTTTATTATCCGAAAAAATGGTACAATTGAACAAGGTCGACCAATGGGTGCTATTGGAGCTCATTGTTATGGGTATAATCAAACTTCCGTAGGAATTTGTTTAACCGGCGATTTTGAAACGGCATATCCTACAGACGCTCAGTTAAAATCGATCGGACTTATGACGGCATACCTTTGCCAAAAATATTCATTGCATCCGAACAACCATACTGTTTTCGGTCATCGCGATTTAAATTCCACTTTATGTCCGGGGAAGAACTTATATTCACAATTAAATTCGTTAAGAAACGCCGCTGCATCACTTTTATAAACACTAATGCTGCATAAAGGAGTGACTACAACTGAAAACGCATACATTGTCATCTTATGGAACAAAAGTGATACTCGCGGTAATCACACTGTTTACATTCGTAGGTATCATGCTGGCATATTGGTATTTTGGATCAGAGCATTATGAAGTAACAGGAATACCTATTTTAAATTATCATGAAGTAGATAATACATTTCATACCTGCTTAACTATGACTCCACATGATTTTTCTCAACAAATGCAATATCTAAAAAATCAAGGATATCATACCATCACCACTGCTCAATTAAATGACTATTTAACAAAAGGAACCGCTTTACCCGACAAACCCGTCATGATTACCTTTGATGATGGATATGTAGATAATTATACCGATGCATATCCCATTTTAAAAAAATATAATATGACCGGAACGATTTTCATCATAACCAGTCTTGTCGGAAAACCCGGCTATTTATCTTGGCCCCAAATAAAAAAAATGGATAAAGACAACATAGCTTTTGGCTCGCATACAATTACACACAGACCGTTATCAGAATTGGACGAAAATACCGTTCGACAGGAACTTACTACTTCAAAGCAACAGTTAGAAACACAATTGGGACACTCGATCCATTTTATTGCTTACCCCGAAGGCAAGTATAATACAATGGTAGAAAGAGAAACAAAAGCGGCTGGTTATGCCGGTGCTTTCACCGTCAATGCCGGACGTCTTCACGCAGGAGACGATCCATATGCCTTGAACAGGGTCGCCATATTTGAGGGAAATAACAGTTTTACACACTTCCGCATCCGCTTGCTGTTATCAACATTATGCGGCTATCTATGGAAATGGCATGCGTTCTTTTATACGACGCTTCATCTGGAAAAACTAGCATCTTTTATACCACAACCATAGAATATAAAAAATATTAATGAATCGTTGGAGGGCCATATGAAACATACTATATTATTTCGCAGGACAGTAACCAGTGCGCTTTTATTTGTCATTGTCTTCAGTTTGTGCTTCGCCTGGTATTATGCAACTTCTATTGGACTAGGTGATGACAATCTGCGTTATGATGCGGTAGGATTAGCGGCGGCCGCTGCTGCTGCCGTACTTCCCGTTATATTATACCGACGTGCTCTTCGTGTCGTATCCTTACTTCCCGGAATATTTATAGCGTTATCATGGATCATTACCGGCCCTTATGTATCATATGCAACGTTTGCCGCCAGCGGCATCATTTATCTAAACAATATGTATGACATTTATATCGGGCTCTATTTATTTGGCCTAACATTGTGTATATACATGCTATTTCGCCGCTTCATCAATGACAAGACCGCGGCTCTTGTTACATCTATACTGCAAATAATGGAGTTGATTATCCCCATAGTACAGTGGATCTATTATGCATTGTATCATTCATGCATCACGACCTCTGGTGCGTTAATCATATATCAGACAAATATTTCAGAAACAGGGGAATACCTCCATTCATTGGGAATTTTTCACGTCGTGGGGATTATCGTTATACTGTTTATCTGTTTAACCACATTTTTTGTCGTTGAAACAAAAACACTTCCCATCCCAAAAAATAACTGGGGGAAATTAAGTGTTCCCATATTCGCTTTGCTGATTATCATTCCTTCCGCCTATGTCATGGCGGAAAGCATCGTACCAGAAAGTTTTCCGATTCGATTGTTTTTAGATACGCACGATTATCTGCAGCAGTCTTCATTATATGCTACAAATCATGCCAAAAAATATAACGCTTTGCAAGTTGTTCAAAAAAATCCTGCACATAGTCCTAATACAGTAATTGTCGTAATCGGCGAATCAGAAACACGTACATTGATGAATGCCTATGATCCAAAACATGTACAAAACACCCCTTGGCTCACAGGAGAAAAATCAAATCCCAATTTTACTCTTTTTACCAATGTTTATAGCTGTGCTTGGTATACCGTCCCGGTATTAGAACATGCATTGACGGAATCGAATTTTTATAATACTAAACAATTTAATCAATCTACTTCTATTATTGATATAGCAAAAAAACTAGGTTATAAAACCTATTGGTTCAGCAACCAGGGTTCTATAGGAATTGCCGATACACCGATTACGCTGGTTGCAAACACTGCCGACGTAGCAAGATGGACAGATCAAGATAATAAAGAATCACGCTATGATGAATCATTGCTGGACTTTTTAAAACAAGTGAATCCGAACGAAAATAACTTCATTGTACTACATTTAATGGGAAGTCATATAGAATACCGCAATCGGTATCCACAATCCTTCCATAAATTTGATGATGGAACTTTAAATGAACAGGCTGATTTTGACAATACAGTGCTATATACAGATTGGATATTATCTCAAATTTATCAATATGCTCATGACAATTTACACTTAGATGCTATGGTATATTTTTCCGACCACGGTTCAGACCCCATGGTACGTCGTCAACCAGATCCGACAGGCTTTACGGTTCTGCGCATTCCCATGTTTTGTTACGTGTCCGATCAATATGAACAACGCAACCCGGATGTAGTTCGTACATTAAAACACAGTCAAAATGCCTTTTTTACGAATGATCTAATATACGAACTTGTCTGCGGCATATTGAATATCCAATCCCCTAACTATGATGAATCCTATAGTTTAGCATCTCCAAAATGGAAAATGAAGCGAAAAGATTTAGTTACACGATTCGGTGAAACAAGTCTAATGGATGATACGGCCTTTTAAAAATGAAGAATATTCCTTGTCAAAAACGCCATTTACAAAACAATTGTAAATGGCGTAAATGTTATTAATAAGGGTGTGATATATGTGAATACCTACAAAATATTCATTAATCGCGGACTAACCGGCTTTCTCATGTTTTCTTTACTGGTTCCTGCCTTTGGCAGTCTGGCGGATGACTCGGACAATCTGCAGAACCAATTGTCCGATGTACAGACGCAGATGAATCAGCAGCTGCAAAAAAAAGACAATGCAGACGCAGTCATCAGTAATATTTTTGAAAGACTTCGCATCATTCAAACTAGTCTGGATACGGCTAAAAATCAATACAAAAATATTTCGGACCAATTACTCCAAACAGAAAATCAAATATCGGAAACACAAGTTAATTTAGACAAAACGCAGGAAAATCTAAAAAAACGGCAGAAAATTTTAGGTACCCGTATTCGTGATATTTACATGCATGGTCAACTGGATTACTTAGATGTTGTCATCGGCGCTAAGGATTTTAATGATTTTGCCAACCGCGTAGAGCTATTGGAACGAATCGTAAATTCCGACATGGAACTTATCCATTCCATTGCTGCCGATAGGGATACAATCAACCAGCAAAAAACAGAATTAGAAACGGAACGACAAGAACAGGTAAAATTACAATCTGACGCTGCAAAAAAGAAAGAAGAAATTGAAAAGCATAAAGCAGAACAACAAGCCATTTTAGATAAAACCCAAAATGACAAAGCAACGGCTGAACAAGCCTATAATGAATTGGAAGCTTCCTCACAACATATCAGTGATATGCTTAAAGCCAGAGCCAATGCAGCTGCGGCAGCAAACATGGATTTTGATACTAGTGCTCCCACTCCCAGTGGTTCCGGAATATTTATTTGGCCGGTAAACGGTCCTATTACTTCTCCATTCGGCTACCGCATACACCCCGTCTTAGGTCGCAGAATTTTCCACAGCGGGATTGATATCGGCGTCGATTACGGAACTCCGGTGCATGCCGCCGCTGCCGGCGTCGTCGTAGAAGCCGATTGGATGGGCGGATATGGAAATGCCGTACTCATTGATCATGGCAACGGATTATCTACTATTTATGGACATAATACAAGTCTTACCGTTTCCGCCGGCCAAACGGTATCGCAAGGACAGATTATTGCCTATTCAGGCGCTACTGGCATGGCTACCGGACCGCATGTACATTTTGAAGTACGGCTGAATGGCACGCCCGTCAATCCGATGAACTATTTATAATAAATAGCAATATTTACCCTGATTTTATGCATTTTGCTAAAAATCAGGGGGGTATTTATCTGCATTCATACTCTTCACAAATTCCACCACAGGGCAATATGCGTTTCAAAAACATTTTCGTGCGATCATGCTTAGGATGAACGAAAATATCTTCGGCAGCACCTTCCTCTACAATAACGCCGCCATCCATAAAAATAACATGAGTAGCCACATCTTGGGCAAATTTCATTTCATGCGTAACAACAATCATAGTAGTTCCTTCTTCTGCTAGTTTTTTCATTACCCGCAGTACTTCACCGATTAATTCCGGATCCAATGCAGAAGTCGGTTCATCAAACAAGATTACATCCGGCTTGACCGCTATTGCTCGGGCAATACCTACTCGCTGTTGCTGCCCTCCGGAAAGCTGTGCAGGATAATAGTCATATCGATCTGACAATCCTACTTTATCTAATGCCTGTCTGCCAATTGCCAAGGCTTCACTTTTGCCGACATGTCTTCCTGCCGTCAGTCCTAGTGTTACATTTTCAAGAGCGGTTTTATTTGCAAAAAGATTATAATTCTGAAACACAAATGCTGTTTTCTTTCTTACTTTAGCTATATCTGACGAAGACGTATGACTTAAATCAAGATGAAGTGTATCAAATTGCATAGTTCCTTCATCCGCTTGCTCCAAGAAGTTAAGGCAACGTAAAAAGGTTGTTTTCCCTGAACCGCTGGGACCCAGAATTACAATCACGTCTCCTTTTTGGACATCAACGTTTACGTTTTTCAAAACATCAACTCCGTTAAATTGCTTGCGAACATTCTTAATCTGCATTAACATACTATCTCCTCCTATACATGCATTGCCCGGAATGTACTTATCTTTGACTCTGCTGCAGTATATAAAACCTGAATAATCGTGCAAAGAATGATGTATACAAAGAAAACATCTATATACGCTTCAATATAATTATATCCAAAGGATGCCGCGATTTTCCCAATCGCCAGAACATCCTTCACCGTCATTAAAAAAGCTAATGAAGTACCTTTGATTAAATTGACAGTAATGTTGCAGATATTGGGTAACGCCACCACCATAGCCTGCGGAATAATTACATGGATATATACTTGAAAACGAGTTAGGCCAATGGACAATCCTGCTTCAAGTTGTCCTTTGGAAATACTGATAAGTGCGGAACGAAATACCTCTGACAGCAATGCGATCGTATTTAATGAAAACACCACAACCGCATAAAAAAAAGGATCCATCGCATCAAAAACATTAAAGTTGATTCCTAATGTTTGGACAATTGTATTCAACACACTCGGCAGCAAACTGTACAATAAAAGTATCTGTAAAATAATGGGAGTCCCTCTCACAAAGGATACATATACACGAACGGCTCCACTGCTGATTTTGGCATCATTCAAACGCAGAACTGCCATGTAAAAAGCAATGGGAGCTGCTAAAAGCAGCGAAAGTATCGTTAGTTCCAATGTTGTGGAAATACCTCCCAGTATTTTAAAAAATGTTTCGTACATAAAATCAAGATCCAGGTCCATGAAATTTCACCCCCTTTATAAGAAATAGCCTAGCCCGTTTCTTATCTTGCTTAACTGTCTGCACTGTTTTTAATGTTTGTCCTTTATCTAAACGTTTTTCTATTATAAAAAACACTTTTTCAATTAAAAGGGCCATTACCCAATAAATAAACATGCAGGCTAAATAAATCTCTATTGCATATGCTCCAAAATTCTGTGAAATAATCAGATTGCCCTTACCAATCAAATCGATCAATCCTATGGTATATGCCAGTGCCCCTTCTTTGAGAAGATTAATAACCGAATTGCCAAAATTTGGCAAAGCAATGATCATGGCCTGGGGAATGACAACCTGTATTACCGCTTGCAGCGGTGTCAGTCCAATACTCACTGCGGCTTCATATTGCCCCCGGGGAACTGCTAAATAAGCGGATCGAAACACCTCTGACACATAGGCCCCAAACAATAATACAAACGTTATAATAGCAAATACGGATCGATCCCAGTCATCAATTTGATAATTGAATAATCCGTCTACTAGCTTTGGCAGTCCGTAAAATACAATAAACAATAAGACGATGGAAGGAGTACACCGCATAACATACGTATACCCCTGTGCCAACCATCTCAACGGACCAATCGAGCTTAGTTTTGCCTTTGTCAATAAAATTCCAAATATAGACCCAAACACAATACTGCTGATTCCAACAAAAAGAGTTATCTGCAGATAGGGTAATAAAGCTGGAATGGATTGCAACAAAAAACTTGGATCAAATGGTCTATAATTCATTTTTTATCCCTCTTATTTATCACTATCTCCAATATAATTGGATAAACTTTCGCCGAAATATTTATTTTCCAATTCGGTAATTTTTCCTTCTGCCCGTAGTTCTTCTATGGCTTTATCATATTCATCAGCAAATTTTTGTTCCTTTTTATTAAACAATGGGTATGTTGGAATTCCCTTGTACCGTATATATGACACGTTATCGGCAAATTGATGGTATGACCCATTCTCGTTAAGAACGTTATTTTTATAATTTAGTTCCACTTCAAAATAGGCATCATACCGGCCTTCCATCACCCATGTATAGGCATCAGATACCTTAAAAGCTTCTGACGGTACCAATTTAATTTGCTTATCCGGATGTGATTTATTATATTCTTCCACTACCGCATATTGCGCATTCTGCGGTGCAATAGGAACTAACTTTCCGCTATATGCCGCAAAGGATTCCATATCTTTAATTTTATCTGCCGTATCCTTACGTATAACCAGTCCAATCACACTGGCACCTATATAATTTTTCGGGAAAATATATTTTTTTTCACGTGCCGGTGTTTTCCATATTCCTTTAGTCCCTACCGTATATTTCCCAGATTCAACACCAATTAACAAATCATCATCAGAGGTCGGGACAAACTTAAATTCATATTGCGGCAATTTTTTAGCTACCTCTTTCATTACAGCAACTTCAAATCCATCCGATTCTCCTTTATCATTTACATAATCATACGGCACATAATAATTGGTATGAGCAACGGTTATTACTTTTTTCGCACCATCAGCTCCAGCTACTGTTTCCTTCGTATCACTCTTACCGCATGCTGCTAACGTAATTGCTGCCGTCCCGATTAATAACACCGCTAACATTTCTTTTCCCAGTTTTTTTATATTCATTGTCGATTCCTCCCTTATATTATAAAACCGCCGCCTTCTGACGCACCCATTCCAATCGATCTCTGGAAATATCAGGCGGGACCGTGCAATCAGCTCCCAAGATTACTCCTGTTTTCCCAGCTCCACGAATAATGCGCTCTGTTTCTGCTTCCACAGCATTTTTGCTGCCATTATATAATATATCGTTTTCTGTATTGCCAAAGCCACCGATAACGGCACGTCCACCAAAAAGTTTTTTCCCCTCTTCGAGAGAAACTTCTTCAATATGAGCCGCCCAGTTAATCGCCTTAACATCATACTCTGTATACCAGGATAAATCATTGCGGTGGCCCAAATAGCCGCAGATATGGAGAATATTATATGCGCTGGCACGATTTGCCGCCGATAAAATTTTCTTTTCCCCCGGCGTCAAAATACGTTCATACGCTTCACGATTAAGTCCCTTAATATTTTGCAAACTCAAATAAATTCCAGTAATGCCGGCTTCTTTTATAATTCGCTGAGATAAAACCGCCAAATCATCACTAATAATATCCAGTGCACGCTTTACTACTTCTTCATTTTCTTGAATAAGTGTCGTTAAACTAGTATCGCCATCCGGCAACATAAATTTTAATGTTGTTGCAGCACAAAAGACATTATAAAATAATAAAATTTCATTGCTGTAACGATTACTTAATTTTTTTGCATATGCAATCTGATCAGTAAACCATCTATCATGTTCAGGAAGAGGCTGAAGTCCTTTTAAATCATCAATAGTTTTTACTTTTGATAATACATCCTGCTGATATGTAAAAAAACCATCCGTCATAATTTTAGCAAAGTCAGGTTTTGCGGTATCTAAATATTCTTCTTCTCCAGCCAAAACAAGTTTAGCTAATTGCGGATTTTTAAAAGCATTGGCACTGTGAACAGTAGGTATCGGTAAAATATGGAACCAAAATCCAACGGGAACACGATCCACCGGTTTGTTATCAAGTGCTGCTAATACTAATTCTTTTTTTGTTTGTGACATACGAACATCTCCTTTTAATTTTAGATAAAAAAATATCGTCCCCTGTACAGAGACGATGGCCGCGATTCCACTCTGTTTACAACACATATATACTTGTGCTGTATCTCAAAACCGATAACGGCGGCACCGGACACAGCCTACTAAAATTCAGCTGTTCTGCTCTCAAAGGCATTCCCCATACTAGTCATTTTCGCAAATTTTCAGCCATTGATCTGCGTTCTCTGTAAAAAGCCTATGTATGTGTACTTGTTTTGATCATCGCATTATTAATGTATACTTTTTTTGTATATTTTATAGCTATGCTATTTCATCACCTCTCCTATTCCTCCTATTTTGTGAATGATGGATACACTGAAAACAAAACGCGGCCAAATTTAGTATTTAACACGCAAAAAAACACCATCTCCTTATACAGAGACGGTGGTCCGTGGTTCCACTCTGTTTACAGCACTCGCTGCAACTATTTCCATTAACGGCGGCAACCGGATCCGGCCTACTATTTTCGGTCGGTCTGCTCCCAAAGGCATTCCATCGCACTTATGTTTCCCGCAAGCTCTCAGCCGATGGCTCGCGTTTTCTGTAGGACATAAATATACGTGTACTTGTTTTGGTCATTGCATTTTCAATGTTTACCGATATGGTACACGTTATTCAATTGTTTGTCAAGAGAATTCTTGTTTTTTTTATTCTTGATTTTTCCTCTTGACAAATTGATTGCAATAGTGTAGTCTGATAACCACAATTACATATTCATCCAGAGCAGCTGAGGGACTGGCCCTATGACGCTGCGGCAACCTCCTTGATAGGAAGGTGCCAATTCCAGCAGGATTTCTTCCTGACCGATGATATTAGTATATACCTTTGTATTTACGTCATCCGTCGATGACGTTTTTTTTATTACATTCTTTTGTTCCCACAAGGAGATCTGCACTATGAGGTACTTAAAAAATTTGACTATCATAATGCTTCACACAACTTAATATTGTGTTATGATTTTTTATAATACAATACGACTCTTTCATCCAGAGCAGCTGAGGGACTGGCCCTATGACGCTGCGGCAACCCCCATACGGGAAGGTGCCAATTCCAGCGGATTTTATCCGGCAGATGAACACGCACCCGCTTTTTTGCGACGCCATCTGCCATGGCGTCTTTTTTATTGTCCATTTTATTAAGGAGGCATTTATTCTATGAGATTTGAAACAGATTGCATTCACGGCGGCTATCATCCCGATTCAACAGGGAGCGTAACAACTCCTATTTATTTATCCACGGCGTTCGCTCATCCCGGCGTCAAACAAAGCACCGGCTATGACTATATCCGTTCCCAAAATCCCACGCGGGAACAGTTGGAAAAAACCATGGCCTTGCTGGAACAAGGGTGTGACGCGTTAGCTTTTTCTTCCGGCATGGCCGCTATTTCCTGCGTCTTGGAACTGTTCAAGCCCGGCGACCACATCATCTATTCGGCCGACTTATATGGAGGTTCCATCCGTATTTTCAATGAGATTTCCCAGAAGAACGGCTTGTCCTTTACGGCCCTCGATACCGGCGATTTGCATGCAGTCAAAGAGGCTATCCAAAAAAACACCCGGGCGATTTACGTAGAGACACCTTCCAACCCGACGATGCAGATTACCGATATTAAATCCATTTGCGAGTTAGCCCATAAATACCATATTCTGGTCATCGTCGATAATACCTTCCTAACTCCCTATTTTCAAAAACCGCTTACCTTAGGTGCCGATATCGTCGTCCACAGCGGCACAAAATATCTGGCCGGACATAACGATGTATTAGCAGGATTTCTTGTCACCGCTCATAAAGAACAGGCCGAACGGCTGCATTTTCTCCATAAAACGATCGGCGCCTGTCTATCTCCCTTCGACTGTTGGGTCGTCAGCCGCGGTCTGAAAACATTGCCGCTGCGGATGGACCGCCATGCCGCCTCTGCACTGCGCATCGCTAAATGGCTGAGTAAGCAGCCGGCTATACGGAAAATATATTATCCCGGGATAGCTTCCTCTCCCCGCTATGAAATCAATACCAAGCAGACAACCGGCTTCGGCGGCATGATTTCCTTTGAAGTAGATACCGAAGAAACGGCTGTGAATCTTCTGCAACGGGTCAAACTGATTCTGTTTGCAGAAAGTCTGGGCGGTACGGAATCATTGATCACCTATCCGCTGCTGCAAACACACTGCGATGTTCCCAAAGAAGAATGCTTTGCCAAAGGCATCAACGAAAAATTATTGCGTCTTTCTGTCGGTTTAGAAAATGTAAACGACTTGATCGCCGACTTAAAACAAGCACTGGCATAACCAAAAAGGAGTGACTCTTATGAATTTTGATAACGTAACAAATCGCCAAGGTATATAAATTATAGCAATCACACTACATAATACAAAACAAAGAGGGAATCTATATGCAAGAATTATCTAAAAAAATATCGTTATTTACAGATTCTGTCATTCGTCGTATGACACGCATTTCGGCAACATATAATGCCATTAATTTATCACAGGGATTTCCTGATTTTCAACCTCCAAAACCTATTTTAGATCGATTAGCGGAAGTTGCTCACAACGGTCCTCATCAATATGCTATAACCTGGGGCGCTCAAAATTTTCGAGATGCTTTAGCAGAATATCGGTCTCGTCTGTTGGGTCGTACTATTGACCCAAACTCTGAAATTGTTGTTACTTGTGGCAGTACGGAAGCTATGATGGTTGCAATTATGACTCTTGTGAATCCAGGAGAAAAAGTAATTATATTCTCTCCTTTTTACGAAAATTATGGAGCAGATACTATACTTTCTGGTGCTGAACCAATTTATGTATCTTTAAACCCACCAGAATTCACCTTTAATCCCGATGAATTAGAGGCCGCGTTTCAACAACATCCTAAAGCTCTCATTCTATGCAATCCTTCTAATCCCTGCGGAAAAGTATTTACAAGAAAAGAATTAGAATATATAGCTACTCTAGCCGATAAATATGATACTTATGTAATTACCGATGAAGTATATGAACATATCGTATATAAACCAAATGTTCACACATACTTTGCTTCTTTACCAGGCATGTATGAACGCACATTAACATGTAGTTCACTCTCAAAAACATACTCCATTACAGGTTGGCGTTTGGGACACATTACGGCACCGTCTTCAATTATTGAAGGAGCAAGAAAAATACATGATTTCTTAACAGTAGGTGCTGCTAGTCCGCTTCAAGAAGCTGCCTACATTGGATTTAAATTTTCACAACAGTATTATGACGATTTATTAGCTTTATATACACATAAAAAAAATATTTTACTTGACGGATTAGATAGCTTAGGCATCATTCATACTAATCCACAAGGAGCGTATTACGTTCTTCTGGATATATCCGAATTTGGTTTTACCGATGATTTGGAATTCTGCGAAGTATTAGCAAGAGATGTTGGTATAGGTGCTGTGCCTGGTTCATCTTTTTTCAAAGAACCGGTCAACTATTTGATACGTTTACATTTTGCCAAAGATGACGCCACACTATATGAAGCACTAAACAGGCTGGAACATATGAAAAGCATTATAAAAAGAAGAGTTATTTGAAATCAAAAGGAGAATCCATTATGAATTTAAAAAAAATTGCAATTATTACCTTTGTACTGATTACTACAGCTAGCTTGTTTGCTGGCTGCGATAATCAAAATATTAATTCTGCATCACAAGAAAAAAAGGAAATCACTGTAGGGGTCACTCCTGGCTCTAGTGAACAAATTTTAGAAGTCGTTGCTAAAGAAGCAGATAAACAAGGTCTCAAAATACATGTTAAAACGTTTTCTGACTATATTACCCCTGATCAAGCATTAGCAAACGGAGATATTGATTTAAACGCATTTCAGCATCAACCATTTTTAAATTCTTTCAATGAAAAAAATGGCACCCATCTTATCAGTATAGGAAAAACCTATTTAGCTCCATTAGGGCTTTATTCTCATAAATATAAATCTACTACAGAAATTCCTAACGGCGCAAAAATTGCCATTCCAAATGATCCTTCGAATGGCGGTCGTGCTCTGCAGCTGTTACAAAAACAAGGCTGGATAAAATTAGCGGAAGAAAAAGACCCAACAAAAATTACAGTTCAGGATATTGTAGATAATCCCAAACAGCTGCATATTATCGAGCTGGAAGCTGCTCAGCTTCCCCGTTCTCTTGATGATACGGATGCTTCTATTATCAATGCGGGGTATGCTATTTCTGCTGGCTTAAACAGTCAAAAAGATGCTATCGCGGTAGAAGATAATACAAGTCCTTATGTTAATATAATTGCCGCTCGTCCTGAAGACAAAGATAATCCTGCTTATCAAAAGTTTGTCAAAGCATTCCAATCTGAGGCTGTCAAAAAATACATTAATGAGAACTTCCCTGGAGCCCTTGTTCCTGTATGGTAATACAAAAAACATTCAACATTATTAAAGGGCGGTAACTCATTATGAAAATCAAAAAAATTATTTTACGAAAAATGTACCAAGATATGAAATCAGGATTTCGTACCAGCTTTGGCATCACAACAAGAAAAAAGTTTTCCATGATAGAAATACATACTACGGAAGGGATTGGCTATGGTGATTGTTCTGCATTAGATAAGCCTTGGTATAATGAAGAAACCAGAGATGGTGCATTTGAAGTTATAAAAAATTTTCTTGCCCCCGCCCTCTTAGAATATAACCACATTCCAACACCAGAGGTTTTTTTTAATGACACTTCCTGGATTCGTCGAAATAGAATGGCTCGTTCTGCAGTAGATTGTGCTCTATGGGATTTATACGCTCAGGAGCAAGGACTAAGTCTTTCTAAAGCGTTAGGCGGAACCCGAAATGAAGTCGAAACAGGTGTCAGTTTAGGTATAGAAAAAACACCAGATGATCTCTGTCGAACTATTGAAAAATATCTGCGTCATGGGTATCGTCGTATAAAATGCAAAATAAAACCAGGGTATGATGTAACTTATATTGAAAAAGTACGCAAGGAATTTGGCGACATTATGCTTATGGTGGATGCCAATTCAGCATACACACTGGCTGATATTGATATTTTCAAAGAATTAGACCAATATGATTTATTGATGATTGAACAACCGTTAGCTAGTGATGATATTGTTGATCATCGCCATTTGCAAAAAATCTTAAAAACTAGGATTTGTTTAGATGAGTCCATTGACTCCGCTGAAGATGCCCGTAAAGCAATAGAGCTAGGCAGTTGTCGGACTATTAATATTAAAATAGCTCGCGTTGGTGGTTTAACGGAAGCAAAACGTATCCATGATATCTGCACAAAAAATAATGTTCCAGTCTGGTGCGGCGGCATGCTTGACACAGGAATTGCCCGCTCCTTTAATATTGCAATTGCTTCTTTGCCCAATTATCGTTTTCCTAATGATATTCCCGCATCAGATCGCTATTGGCTATACGACCTTGTAGTTCCTTCCACAACGATTAACTCTCACGCAATGATTCATGTGCCAACAAAACCCGGATTAGGTTTTTCTCCTATCTCAGAAATAGTAGATTTATTTACAGAAAAAAAAGTGGAACTTACAAGATAACTCCTCAAAAAAACTGCGGTAAGTTTAAGCATAACTCCCCGCAGTTTTTTTATATCTTGAATTGTAAAATGAAGTGCGACAAGTAATAAAAATAGCTCATAGAGCTGACCTCGTGTAAAATGAAGTTACCACACACCATTAAACGGAGGTTATCTTATGAGCTACCACCATTTTAGCATGTTTGACCGTGCGCGTATACAAGCACTTCATACTCTTGGTTATTCAATTAGACAAATTGCTATACAGACAGGACGACATCATTCGAGTATCGCACGGGAATTAGTTCGTAACACAACAAAAGATATCTATATAGCAGAGGAGGCTCATCAATGCTATAAAAAGCGAAGAATCCATTCCAAACCTCGTGGCAAGTATGATAAAACTATCGCGGCTATAGTGGAAGAAAAACTGCTTTTAACATGGTCTCCTGAGCAAATTGCACAAACAGCTGCCTTAGGAAAAGTCAGTTTTAAAACCATATATAACTGGATGTATCAAGGGAAACTTTCCCTTGACGAAACGGTATTTCGACACAAAGGAAATCGTTGTTGTCCACCAGAAACGCGTGGTACATTTGTAGCCGGTCTATCAATTTCTGATCGACCGAAAGAGGCAAAAGATCGGCAGATAGTTGGACATTGGGAGCTTGATTCTATGGTTTCAAGCCGCGGAAAAAGCAAAGGTTGTTTTGCTACTTTTGTAGAGCGAAAAAGTCAGCTGTATATAGTGCTAAAAATGTCAGACCGCTCTTCCCCTAGTATGCAGAAAGCGATTGAATATCTCTACAGCATCCTACCCTTGAACGCTTTTAAAACAGCAACGACAGATAGAGGAAAAGAGTTCTCCTGTTATAAATCAGTAAAAGAAAAACTAGGAATTGACATGTATTTTGCAGCCCCCTATTGTTTTTGGCAGCGGGGCAACAATGAAAATTCCAATGGATTACTCAGAGAATTTTACCCTAAGAAGATCGATCTTTCTCTCGTAGACGAAAAGGAACTCATACTGATGTTGTACAATAAAAATTGGCACCCTATTCTCAAGGATTGTGATATATAATTGATAGAGAATAGGAGAAATAAGATGGCAAAACGAATTATAAAAACTTATGACCAAGAATTTAAATCACAGGCTGTAAAATTAGCTCAGGAGATTGGTGGACACAAAGCCGCAACGGAACTGGGGCTTCCTGATAGTACTATCTATACATGGGTTAAAGCCTTCAAAGGAGGTAGGTTGGAGGCAAAAGACGCTGTTCATACTCCTTCCAATGCCTTATCTCTTAACGAGGAACTTATTGAACTTAAAAAGCGTGTTAAAGAACTGGACAAAGAGAATCGCCATCTTAAAGAAGTGAATGAATTTCTTGAGGAAGCAAGCGCTTTTTTCGCCGCCAGCCGTCGGAAGTCAACAAAAAACAGAGATTGATATTTATTGCAATAAAAACTGAAGACGGCACTATTAAAGGTAAAATTTCATTCTATTGTAAAAGCCTATGCGTAACCAGACAGGGATTTCACAATTATCTTAAATATAAAGATAAGCCTTGGAAATATCAGTCTCTTGCAGATGCTATGTTAGATATCTGTGCTGAAGATGAATGCAATGATACTTACGGACGAATCAGAATGCATCAAGCGTTAGAGCTAAAAAAACCTGCTGGTATTGAGATTCCGAGTGAACGGACTGTATACCGTGTTATGGAAGAAATCGGTATTAGCCATAGACCAAAAAGAAAACCTAATGGAATCACAAAAGCTGATAAAGAAGCCAGAAAATCTGATGACTTAATTAAACGTGATTTCTATTCTGATAAACCGTTAAGCAAGTGCGTAACAGATATGACTGAAATAAAGTGTCTGGATGGAAAACTGTATGTATCCGCAGTTTTTGACTGCTTCGATTCTGCAGTACTGGGATTAGCAATGGATACAAATATGAAAGCCACGTTATGTGAACAAACAATAATTAATACATATAAAGCATATCCAGAAATTCGGGGCTGTATCCTGCATAGTGATAGGGGAACACAGTATACCAGTGAGCTGTACCGTAATGCAATTAAGCAATACGGAATAGTACAAAGTATGAACAGTGCAGGTGGCAGATGCCATGATAATGCCCGTTGCGAAAGCATGTGGGCAAGATTAAAGGAAGAATTAATCTATAATCGATATAATGCTTCAAAAACAACTGTTGAACATATGAAAACAATTATATGGAGATATTTCATTAGTTACTGGAATAACCGAAGAATCTGCTCCACCAATGGAGGATTACCTCCAATGATTAAGAGACAACAGTATTACCGCTCATTGAAGGATGCAGCGTAGATCCAATATCCTCGAGAAAAAAGTGTAAAGAGATATTGACAATATCAGAAGGAGTATTAAAAAATGAAATGGGCAGAGGTGAAAAATTTACGTATAAGAGGGACACTAAATAGAACCAATATAGATAGTGAAAACAAACAATTTTCTCGGTACGTATAGTAGGCCTGAAAAATACTTGCTTGGGATACTGGTGAATAGCCGAAGTCCTATACGAATATGAGAGCGCGCCAAATTCTGTGTAAACTCCATATAGTGGTGCAAAATAATAAGAACGTACGAGTCAGCGGTTATATCGTTGGCTCGTTTTCAATATAACAACAAGGGCATGCCCCTGTCAATCAATTCGGCATCCGATCTGCAAAATACACCGCGAGTTGTGCATGAATCTTGCTCCAATCAGGCCGTCGGCCTGTCCATTTTTTAGTAATATCCATCATGGCTAAATACAGCCTTTTGAGCAAACTGTCATCTGTTGGGAATACAGACTTTGCTTTTGTTACTTTTCGCAGCTGCCGGTTAAATCCTTCGATGGCATTGGTAGTATAAATCAGTCGGCGTAATTCTTCTGGATACTTAAAATAAGGACTTAAATTTGCCCAGTTTGACCTCCAAGATAACGTAATGGATGGATATTTAGCATCCCAAGTTTCGGAAAAATGCTCCAGCGCTTCTAACGCTGCCGGTTCATCCACTGCGGCATAAATGGCTTTTAAATCGTGCATCAACGCTTTGATGTCTTTGTACGATACATATTTTGTCGAATTCCGAATTTGATGGATAATACAATTCTGGATTTCTGTTTGTGGATAAACGGCTTCGATGGCTTGGGAAAATCCCGTCAGGTTGTCGGTACACGCAATCAAAATATCGTCTACCCCACGATGTTTGATGCCATTGAGAATGGTCGCCCAGAATTTGGCACTCTCATTTTCACCCACCCACATGCCAAGTACCTCTTTTCGGCCTTCTAGATTGATGCCAATGGCAATATACACTGCTTTCTTGATGATTTGTCCTTCACTGCGGACAGGGTAATGAATCGCATCCAAAAATACAACGGCATACAGCGGTTCCAATGGCCGTTGTTGCCATTCTTTGGCAACGGGAAGTATTTTATCCGTAATACGGCTGATGGTGGTATCCGATACCTCTAATCCATAAATATTCTGAAT
Source organism: Megasphaera sueciensis (assembly GCF_050219315.1). Taxonomy (NCBI): domain Bacteria; kingdom Bacillati; phylum Bacillota; class Negativicutes; order Veillonellales; family Veillonellaceae; genus Megasphaera; species Megasphaera sueciensis. Next base: position 2,443,011 of record NZ_CP116939.1, on the reverse strand, counting down.
AGGTGTTTCCATATCACGAGTCGTCATGCCCTTAGCATACATCGATATAATCTTTTCTTCTACGTCGTGGCTGATACTGGTTTGATTCTTTTTCAGGATCACCGGATCAAAATCTCCGTTGCGGTCTCGAGGAACCGCAATGTCCACATTCCCGAAACTGGTACGCAGTGTCTTAGGACTATGCCCATTGCGACTGTTGCTTGTATCCTTGTTCTTGTAGTCATATTTGCTGTACCCTAATTCATCATCCAGTTCAGCATCCAATCCGTTTTCCATAAATTCAGCAATCGTATCTTTGAATAAATTTTGGATATCATCCATGCTGGTGATGTTGCTCATTTGCAACAATTCACGAATTTTGGCACGACGTTCCCTTTCTTCTAGACTGCGTTTTCTTTTTACCATAATAAAAACCTCCGTATGATGTAATTTTATTTTACACCACACGAAGGTTTACACAAAATTTGGGATTGTCCCGTTTGTACTACTACATCATATATCTTCGAGCCATTTTTCATCAACTGAAAGCTTTTTAGTAAATATTTTCCCTATATTATGTGAATTTTTAGCTTGTTTATATTGAAACACCATGTTTCCTGCATCATTTAATCCAAGAATGCGTATTTTTCCCGTAACATGCGACATGGTATAATCAGCAACTTTCCCCAGTCCATTTTGCTGGGCATTCGCTTCATTAACAATACGACTTCCTTCCAACAAAGGTACTTGAAAACGACTCTTCACTCCCATAACGGGACGACACTGGAAAATATAATGAGGTACAATTCCCCATGCTGTAAGTTTACGCAGCAATCTTGCCAATATCTCCGCTTTATCATTGATGCTCCGCATAAGAACTGTCTGGTTTTTTACAACAATTCCCGTCTCCTGCAATATTTGTACGGCTTCTTGCGCTTGTCCTGTTAATTCTTTTGGATGATTAAAATGAGTAATCACATATATTTGCTTTTTCTTATTATATTTCCGTAATATATCCTGAAGTTCTGCATCAGTTATAATCCGCTGTGGAAACGTAACGGGAACCCGGCTGCCGATACGGATAAAATCCAATTGAGGAAGTTCCACAAATGTCCGCAAATATTCTTCTATGCGAATATTGGAATTAATCAAAGCATCTCCGCCAGAAATCAAAACATTATTTATTTCCGGATGTGCTTTTACATAGTCTGTCATCTCATCTATATGATCTGCTACTTCTTCACCCGAAAGACCTACAAGACGTCTGCGGAAGCAATGCCGGCAATACATGGCACATTGGTTGGAAGAAAGAATCAATGCCGTTTCCTTATATTTATGCTGCATCCCCGTAAGAACCGTATTCGAAGCCTCTCCGCTAGTATCAAGAAGTCCGTCACTGTCAAATTCACAAACTTCTGGAACCGACATTTTTCGAATAGGATCCTCTGGATCCTCCTTATCTATCAAAGAAAAATAGTATCGAGAAATAGACATAGGATAATATTGAATCAATTCTTTCATTTTTTCAATTTCTTCTTTTGTCAGCGGCAATAAAGCCGCTAATTCCGAAACGGTTGTAATATTGTTTTTTAATTCATTTTGCCAAGTATTCATACCTTACGCCTCCTTCCACAAAGATGTTAAAAAACATCTCATGCTACCATATATCAGGGGAAATTATTTCTAATTCTATTATATGAATTTTTTATCTGTTTCTGCAATATAAAATAAATGATAATTTTGCAATCACCTTTGCAAAATTCATATAGCCTGTCGCTTTTCACTCTTATACATACATAAAAAATCTGCCAGATTATATTCCACTGTATCTGTCTGATATTTTGTCTTTTTACAAATATCGAAAGTATACATAAATACTGCTGATAAAAACAGAAAGGACCATTAATGGAAACGCAATCTTCATAAAACCAATAAAAGAAATTTGTCTGCCCCGCTGTGCAGCCATCGAAGCGACCACAACATTGGCACTTGCTCCAATCAACGTCCCATTGCCTCCCAAGCAAACTCCTAAGGATAACGACCACCAAAGAGGATCGAGATTAGTCATACCCATGATTCCCATATCTTTGATAAGAGGGATCATCGTTGCGACAAAGGGAATATTATCAATAAAAGCAGATGCAAAAGCACTTATCCAGAGAATCAGCATGGCAGTTGCCGCTAAATTTCCCTGCGTAATTTTCACAGCTTCCGCAGCCATTATGGCAATAACCCCCGTATCAACCAACGCTCCTACCAGAACAAACAATCCAGCAAAAAAGAATATGGCCGTCCATTCTATTTTTCCTAACACCTTAGTAATCGTACCTTCGTCATGACGACAGCTGATTAACAACAATAACCCTGCACCGGTAAGTGCCGCTGTCGCTGTTCCCAAATGAAGCGTATTATGAAATACAAATAACCCGATTGTTATACATAAAACAAACAAACATTTTCGCAGTAACCCCGGTTTGTGAATCTGTTTTTTAGCATCAAGCCTCATAACTTGCTCCTGTAATATTGCTGTTGTATGAAGTTTTTCCCTGTATATAAAAATAAGTACGATTTCCGTCACAGCAAATATACCTACGCAAACAGCCGACAAATTGGTAATAAAAGACATAAAATTCAGTCCAGCAGCACTGCCGATCATAATATTAGGCGGATCTCCAATAAGAGTCGCCGCACCACCAATATTAGCTGCTAAAATCTGTGAAATCAAAAAAGGTTTTACATCTATCTTCAGTTGTGATGTAATACTAAACGTAATAGGTACGGTCAATAAAACCGTCGTTACATTATCAAGAAACGCAGAACAAACCATCGTCAAAAAGGACAAGGCCGCTAATAATGCAATGGGTTTTGCCCGAACTTTTTTTGCCGACCAAATAGCCAAAAAACTAAACAACCCCGTTTCACTGGTAATATTGACAATGATCATCATCCCCATCAAAAGACCTAACGTATTGAAATCGATATGTGCTATCGCTGCCTCCTGCGATATAATCCCACAAAGAATCATGAGTACCGCACCACATATGCCAACGATAGTACGCTGAACTTTTTCCGAAATAATAAGTACATAGGCGATCACAAAGATCACAATTGCTTCCATAGTATTAATTGCCAAAAAAACACTTCCCATTTTTCTGCTAATAAATAATCTATATATACACTATATTAATACTATTAGTATAATGTATATATAGAAACAAAACAAGAATAAATATTTTATCCGCAATTTAAGGTTATATTGTAAATGTTATATGTACAAAAAACATATATTAAAGTATATTATTTTCTATGCTTTTTTTATATTATTGAACGTTTTTGAATATTAATAAAATATAATGATTGAAAATGATTGATTTTGGATGTTTTATCACGATATAATGATAACAAGAAAATACAGTGATAAGAAAGGAGTTATAAATATGCTTTCGGAAGAACGCCAAAATGTCATTTTAAAAATCGTCAACAATGCGGGCTCTGTCTCTATTCAAGAATTAATAACCTGTCTCCACATATCTGAGTCTACAGCTAGACGTGATCTTCTGATTCTTCACGGACAGGGCAAGCTTAACAAAGTACATGGCGGAGCTACCTCACTAGGTATTAATCACACTATTTATAAAGCCGATATGGAAAGTTTAAAAGAAAAATATTTAATGCATATGGTTGAAAAACGAAAAATCGCCAAATATGCCGCGTCCCTCATTCAATCTGAAGACTTTATTTATATTGACGCAGGTTCTACGACAGAGCAGCTTGCTGAATTTATTTCCAAGCCAGAAGTGGTTATTATGACAAATAGTATTCCTTTAGTCCAAAAACTAGCCATAAAAGGATACAATGCATATATTTTGCCGGGAAAGGTAAAAAGCAGTACAGAATCTGTCGTAGGTAGTCAAGCTCAAGAACATTTACAAGATTGCCATTTTACTCTTGGATTTTTTGGTACAAACGGAATTACTCTATCTGAGGGCTGTTCCACTCCAGATATTGAAGAAGCTGCAGTAAAGCAACGTGCCTTGAAACAATGCAAACAAAGTTTTATTCTCTCTGATAATAGTAAATTCGGACTTTCCTCTCATTTTACTTTTTCCAGTTTAAAAGACACCAAAATTATTACAGCAGCTACTACTGCTGATTTTGACTATTCTATCTACAAAAAAGTTACGGAGGTTTACATTTTATGATTTATACGATTACATTTAATCCTTCTCTTGACTATGTGGTCACTATGGGCAAATTAAGCCTAGGCAGTATAAATCGGGCTGAAACAGAGACTGTTTATCCCGGAGGAAAAGGCATTAACGTAGCACTGGTTCTGGGAAATTTAGGTATCCCGGCTAAAATACTGGGATTTATTGCCGGTTTCACAGGCCAGGAAATTGAACGCTTATCTCATTTATATGGCGGCGACTGTGATTTTATCAAATTAGACACAGGGTATTCTCGTATTAACATGAAAATCAGTGCTGATACAGAAACAGCCGTCAATGGGCAAGGCCCTTCTATCCCTTTAGAAAAATTACAGAGATTGATGCAGCAAATTGACGGATTGCACGCAGGAGATATATTGGTATTAGCCGGAAGTATTCCCGCTGATATTCCTGATGATATGTACGAACAAATTCTGCAGCGTCTCGAAGACCGTTCTATTCGTACTGTTGTTGACGCAACCGGCGAATTACTGCGGAATGTATTGAAATATAAACCGTTCCTCATTAAACCAAACCAAGATGAATTGGGTGAAATATTCCAAGTCACCTTAACAACTGATGAAGAAATTATTTATTATGCCCAACGGCTGCAAACAGAAGGAGCCAAAAACGTTCTAGTTTCACTCGGCAGCAAAGGTGCGCTGCTCATAGGAGAAAATGGTACAATCTATCGACAAGCCTCCCCTCCAGGCAGATTAGTTAATTCGGTCGGAGCCGGAGATAGTATGGTTGCTGGTTTTATTGCCGGATACCTGCACAACGGCAATATGGAAGAAGCCTTACGGCTCGGTGTATGCACAGGAAGTGCTTCTGCCTTTAAAGATTGGCTGGCAACGAAACACGATGTTTCCCAAGTTTTGCTTACGTTATAAGCAGTATATTCAATGACAAAGGAGAAAACATTATGCGTATTGTTGACTTATTAAAAAACCAGAGTATCGATTTACACGCAACAGCAACAGACAAAAAATCAGCTATTGATCATATGGTTGACTTAATGGCTGCTAATGGTAATCTTATAGATAAAGGAACTTATAAAAAATGCGTATTTGACCGTGAACAAGAAGGCAGTACCGGTATCGGTGAAGGAATTGCAATTCCGCATGCCAAAACCGCAGCTGTACGAGAACCGGGCCTTGCTGCCATGATTTCTCGAGACGGCATCGATTTTGACAGCATAGATGATGAACCGGCACATCTTTTTTTTCTCATTGCGGCCCCAGAAGGTGGAGAAAACATTCATTTGGAATTATTGAGCCGTTTAAGCCGCATGCTGATGGATAATCAATTCCGTGATAGTCTAATGGAGTCCAAAAGTACTGATGATTTTCTTGCCATAATCGACAACGCCGAAACCAAGCAACGGATTTCCGAATCATCTGATACGGATATTTCCACACCTTTATCACCTTCTTCTCGACCTTTCGTTGTTGCCGTAACTGCTTGTCCGACAGGAATTGCTCACACATATATGGCGGCAGAATCATTGGAAACCAAGGCAAAGGCCATGGAAATTGACATTAAAGTGGAAACAGATGGCTCTGGCGGCACCAAAAATATCCTGACTACGGAAGATATAGAAAAAGCTGTCGGAGTTATCGTCGCTGCAGATAAAAATGTAGAAACCCAGCGTTTTTCTGGTAAACCGGTACTATTTGTCAATGTCGCCCGCGGTATTAAAGAACCGGAAGTGCTAATCAAACAAATACTTTCAGGACAAGTACCTGTATTTCGGGAAAATATGGAAAATAAAGCCGAAATTGCTGCAAATAAGCGAAACGAAGGTGTCGGTCGTCAAATATATAAACACGTAATGAACGGAGTATCTCATATGCTTCCCTTCGTCATAGGCGGAGGTATTATGATCGCCTTAGCTTTTCTCTTCGATATGCAACATGCCGGAACTGCTCAATTTGGCTCCGGTACCCCATTAGCCGCTTTTCTAAAAAATATAGGCGGATTATCTTTTGGCATGATGATGCCTATTTTAGCAGGTTATATCGCAATGAGTATCGGTGAACGTCCCGCGCTTATGCCAGGTATCGTAGGCGGCTTTTTGGCAACAACAGGTGGTTCCGGATTTTTCGGTGCTCTTTTTGCCGGCTTTATCGGTGGTTTTCTTATTCTTGGATTAACTCGGCTGTTTTCCAACCTTCCTAAAGCATTAGAAGGAACAAAACCTGTTCTTCTATTTCCCGTAATAGGACTCATCCTTATCGGTATTGTCATGACCTATATTATTAATCCCCCTACCGCACTATTTAATGCTTGGCTGGCCGATACCTTGAACGGCATGTCCACATCAAGCCGTATTATTCTCGGATTGGCTCTCGGCGGCATGATGTCTATTGATTTCGGCGGTCCCATAAACAAAGCTGCCTATGTGTTTGGCACTGCCTCTCTGATGAGTGCTTCCGGCACTGCCGTAAGTTCAGGGATTATGGCTTCCGTCATGGTGGGTGGAATGGTTCCGCCTATTGCAATTGCACTCTGCACATTGTTTTTTAAGCGTAAATTCACAGTGAAAGAACGTCAATCCTGCATTACTACGTTTATCATGGGTGCTTCCTTTATCACGGAAGGTGCTATTCCTTTTGCTGCGTCTGATCCACTCCATATTATTCCATCCTGTGCTATAGGTTCTGCTGCCGCAGGCGCATTATCTATGTTATTTAATTGTACGTTGCCAGCTCCACACGGCGGCATTTTTGTTTTTGGTGTTGTAACAAACTGGCCTATGTATCTCGTTTCGTTACTCATCGGTTCTATTGTCGCCATGCTGATTCTCGGCGTAATCAAAAAAGATGCACTACAAGAATAACGCCCTATACACAACCGCAGCAGATAATTATAATACAATATAGACTTGTTCATATAAGGGGGAGGTTTTGTTATGAAAAAATTTACTTATACTATTAACGATCCAGCAGGTATTCATGCCCGTCCGGCAGGTATTCTTGTTAAAGAAGCAAAAAAATTTGAATCATCCATTTCCATTTTAACGGCTAATCAAAAAGGAGATCTGAAACGTATTTTTGCAGTTATGGGATTAGGTGTCAAACAAGGACAAACAATCACCATTCAAATCTCCGGTCCAGACGAAGATCACGCAGCGGATGTAATAAAATCCTGCTTAAAATCCAATTTATAGCTAAAAGGAGTTATACTATATTACAGTAAAGGGGAAATGCGTTTTTGCCGGTATCGCAATCGGCCCTATGGCTCTTTTTCATCGCAGTACTATTTTCACCGCTGCCCATACCATAGAAAATGTTGAAGCTGAAACTGTCTGTTTTCATTCAGCCAGAAAAAAAGCAATATCCCAACTTCAAAACGTATACGACAAAGAACAAGCTGCCGTATTTGAAATCCATCAAATGATGCTTGATGATCCGAATATGGAAGTGGGTATCATGATCGAAACTTCAGCCGCTGCTATCATCAGTGATGAACTAGCAAAAGAAGTAGATTTTTTAGTATCGGTACTAATGACTTAACACAGTATACAATAGCTATTGATCGCCAGCATACAGGCCTCGATAATTTTTTTAACCCGCATCATTCTGCTGTATTGCGTCTTATCAAGCAAACAATCGAAAATGGGCATAAAGCAGGAATTTGGGTTGGAATTTGCGGAGAACTCGGAGCTGATTTGGAACTGACAGAATATTTTTTTGCGTGCCGGTGTCAATGAGCTTTCTGTATCACCTCCTGCTATACTGCCTCTGCGCAAAAAGATCCGTTCCCTTAATTTAAGCCAAAAATAAGCTTCGCTAAAGCAAACATAGTAACTCTATATGTGTAAAACGGGGGATAGGATGAAATAATTTCATCCTATCCCCCGTTTTACACATATATTATTTCTGAAGTCTATAGAAATAATTAATATCCTCCCATCGTATGCATTGTCCTTCCCGCTCTTTTTTCAATTAATTGTCCTGCAATACTGACCGCGATTTCCGCTGGTGTTTCACTGCCAATATCAAGTCCGATAGGAGCTGTGACTCTTGCCAAGTCGGTATCCGTAAAGTGTATTTTTTTCAGCTTTTCCGCCACCATTGCATGTTTTGTCCGACTTCCAATAACACCAATATAACTAGCCGGGGTCCGCAATGCAAACCTTTCTACTTCAAAATCGCCTTCATGCCCCCGTGTAACAGAAATAATATAATCTTCCGGCTGTATATCATAAAATTTCTCTAATTCATTATAGTCTCTTACATAACAAGCTTCCGCATCCGGAAAAAGTTCAGGTGCAGCAAATTCCGGTCTATCATCTGTCACAATACAGCGAAACCCTATAAATCGCAACATGGGAACTAATTTTTGTGCCACATGTCCGCCGCCGAAAATAAAAACACGAATATGATTATAAATCATCATAACGTAATAGGTTCCCTCTGATGTGTCAATGGTATCACATCCCTTAACTGACGTAATTTCCATTTTTTCTACAGGAATATCTATCCCAGCTATTCCCTCTGTACAGACAAAACCTATTCTTTCTGCCGTAAAAGGCAATACCAACCAGCCTGCTTTATGATCTTTTATTGCACGCCACATAGTATGTACAGCCTGTTTATTTCGTTCTGTCGGAGCTACAAACGTGAATAAAACCTCCACATTCCCGCCGCAGGCACCACTTAAATTAAAAATAGATACCTTTCCTTTTTTTTGCTTTAACACCTCCTCGGCTTCTTGTAAAGCTAAAAATTCCATGTTTCCGCCGCCAATAGTTCCTGCCGCCAACCCCGCATCATCGACAACCATGCAAGCTCCTTTACTGCGCGGTGCGCTTCCTTTATCTGAAGTCAACGTGACAAGAATACTGTTTTTTTCCTTTTGCAAATCATTCCATAACGCATCAGCAATTTCATATATAATGTCTTTCATTTATTACGCCTCCTACGCATATAACAAAAGGATATTTTCCCCCTTAATCCCCAATTTTTCAGGTATTGTTTTCGGCTTATCCGTTTTAGCGAAACGCCACCATATCAAATTCGTCTCTTTATTTTGTCCTAGATACTGGAATTTTACAATCCACTCAAAGGGCTGTTCGATTTGCTCGACTACAGTAATATCAAAAGCATTTTCACTGATTTCTCCGCAAAAACAATGGGCACGTATGCCGATGGCCTGCACCCCTTCTTCCACATAACGTCCCGTGTCAAGTATAAGATTCCAATCCGGCACGTATATTTGTGTTGTTCCTAGTTTATTTGCTTTAACTATATTTTTGCACCCTGTAAGTTCTGCACCCACACGCGTTGCCGGATCCTGAAAAATTTTCTTTGTTTCTCCAAAAACATCCAAATGTCCTGCATCCAAAACAGCAATATGATCACATAATTGATATGCTTCATCCCGACTATGCGTAACAACAATAACATCTTTTTGAAATTCTGCCAAAAGCGTATGCAATTCGGTCATAAGCTGTTCTTTAAGATAACTGTCAAGTGCGCTGAACGGTTCATCCAAAAGCAAAATTTCAGGTTTATTGATGAGAATACGTGCCAGGGCCACTCGCTGCTGCTGTCCTCCGGAAAGCTGTGCCGGTTTGCGTTTTTCCAGTCCTGACAACTGCATGCGGTCTATAATATCTCCAATACGATTCGTCCGTTCCCTTTTATCAGATACCGTATGCACCCCACAAGAAATATTCTCCGCAACAGTCATATTAGGAAATAACGCATAATTTTGAAAAAGGTATCCTACATGGCGTTCCTGTGTTTTTAAATTAATGTTTTTTCTACTGTCAAATACCGTACGTCCGTTTATAATGATTTTCCCCTCATCAGGCCGCTCAATTCCCGTAATGCATTGCAATGTTTTGCTCTTTCCGCTTCCCGATGCGCCTAAGAGTCCTAAAATACCATATTCTAATTGAAATTCCACATCAAGTCTGAATGCTCCTAGTTGTTTATGGATTTCTATGGTCATGCTCATGAACAGACCCGCCTTCCTTGTCCGTGTTTTTCCAACATATTAACGGTCAATAATACTACGGCACTAATAGCAATATTGACTAACACCCACACAAAAGCGCTATATTCATCATTGGTTCTCCATAATTGATAAACTGTTGTCGAAATAGTTGCGGTATTTTTTGGAATATAGCCAATAAGCATGCTGGTCGCTCCATATTCACCAAGTGCTCTGGCAAAAGACAATACAGTCCCAGCGATGATTCCTTGTTTACAATAAGGCATCCGTATATGCCAGAATATATATGTACCAGATAATCCTAATGTTCTTCCACTCCAAGCAAGCGTTTCATCAAAACTTTCAAAAGCTCCGCGTGCCGTACGATACATCAGCGGAAATGCAACAACCGCGGAGGCAATAATTCCTCCATACCAGGTCATGACAAACTGCACTCCTATACTTTGTAAGAAAATTCCAACAGGATGTTTCAAGCCAAAAACAAGTAATAACAGCCAGCCGCATACGGTAGGCGGTAAAACCAGAGGCAACGTTAATACAACATCCAGAACTCCTTTCCATACTCTCGGTAGTTTAGCTACATAGTATGCCATACCTATACCACTGAAAAATACGATGACACAAGAAATTGCTGCAATCCGCAAGCTATTCCATAGTGGATACCAATCCATAGTTATCAAGTCCTTATACAAAATGAGCGAAAAACTTTTTTTCTTGCGAAAAGTCTTCCTCTTATTTCATTTTACACTTTTTCAGCTGATTTTACTAAAACCAACACCTTCAAAAACCTTCATAGCTTCTTCACTTTGCAAATATTTTAGAAACTCTTTTGCTGCTTCCTGATTGTTGCTGTTCTTCATGACAGCAGCCGGATAAATAACCTGACCGCACATAGATTTCGCAGCAAGGCCGAGAGGTGTTAGTCCGGCACTAAATGCATCCGTACTATAAATAATCCCACAGTCCGCACTACCTTCCTTAACTTGTGTAGTTACTTCTTTAACATTAGAACCATAGGAAATATGTCCGGCCTCTGCCAATGCAGTTTCATCGAGTTTATAAAAATCTAAAATTTTCTGAGTATATTGCCCCACAGGAACATCACTGTTGCCCATGACGAGACGAATAGATCCATTTTTTAATTTTTCAGCCATATCTTCAAAATCTTTAATATGTTTAGGATTATCCTCCGGTGCAACAAGGGCCACTTTATTTTCCAATAAATTTAACCGCGTTCCCTGCAAAACATAATCCAATCTTTGTGGATTTTCTGCTTCCCCTTTAGAAACATCCAATTCATTCATTTGTTTAGGTGCCGCAGAAATAAACAAATCACAAACTGCCCCATTTTGAATTTGTGTTTTTAATGTTCCTGATGAGTCAAAGTTATAAATAATTTCAATATTAGGATGAGATTTTTGGTAATTTTCAGCAATGGTATTCATTGTTTCCGTCATACTGGCGGCAGCAAATACTGTCAGATGAGTTTTTTTACCCGCATCTGCAGCGGTCTTTGCGTCTTTATTGTTAGAGATGCCGCATCCCATGACATTAAACAGCAAACAAGCAAGTATACTCAACCCAATATATTTTTTAAATTGCATGATATTCACCTCTTCTAATTTTAGATCATTTTTTATCAACGTCGTCCACACTCGGCAATCTCTCCGCGCAAAACAGCTAACCCGTGTGGCAATGTATCAAGGATACAATCCAGACATTCTTCACAAGCCGCAGGACTGCCCGGAAAGTTAATAATCAACGTTTTATGACGAATGACACTCACTGCTCGTGACAACATTGCCCGTGGTGTAATATGCAAGGAATAGGACCGCATTGCCTCTGCAATTCCCGGAACATTCTTTGTAGCAACTGCCAATGTAGTTTCAGGAGTAATATCACGCGATGCAAAGCCGGTTCCACCCGTTGTTGCCACTAAATCTAATTGCCGTTGATCCGCTAACCGACATAATTGTTGTTTCAATGCAGCGGCATCATCAGCAATTAAAATTTGCTCTACCACTTCATATCCTGCTCGTTTTAACCGTTCCGATATAAGTGGTCCACTCACATCCTCTCGTTCACCGCGGCTTCCTTTATCGGAAAGAGTTATAACCGCAACTTGATATGGTCTTTTGACTGTTCGTTTTACTATCTCTAAACGATCTCCGATATGAACCATACCGCCCTTTAAAACACGGGCAAAAATGCCCTCACGCGGCATAATGCAGTCACCTACAGACTTATATATGGCACAGTGCGCATGACACTCTTTGCCAATCTGAGTTATTTCCAGCAATATATTATTCCCGCATTGAAACAATGTTCCGACGGGAAGCTTCGATAAATCAAATCCCTGTACAACTAGATTTTCTCCGAAAGATCCAAACTCAACATGCCCCCCTTTTTGACGGAAAGCCTGTATTTTTTCTATGGATAATAAGCTAATTTGCCTATGCCAATGTCCGGCATGTGCATCCTTCTTGATTCCCCATTCCTGAATCAGTTCCGCTTCATTAACAGGTACTTTTTGAACACCTCGCACCGTACTAATACAAATCGCTGCTATTTTTCCCATGTTATCCTCCTATTCGGTTCATTGTTCTATATTCTGTAATTTTATTTTTTTCTGTAAAGCAATGTTCCTTCGGCTTTATACTGACTGCCATAGTAAACATATGAACCAACATTTGTTCCAAATCAAAAAAATCTGTTCCCGCCCGCAGCAGGGGTTTTAGCTCGACTGCCGTATCATAACACAAACAGGGTTTTAACTGACCGGTACTTGTTAGACGCATGCGATTGCAATCTATGCAAAAACGATGTGTGTTAGCTGCAATAAAACCGATGCGGCCTTTCAGTAACCGACTTTTAAAATACACGGCGGGCCCGTTACCGCGTTTTTCATTTACAAAATGCAAATCAGGGTACTGACGCGTTAGACATTGAAGCATATCATTTTCAGATGGGCCCGCATAATTACGTCCAACACCAATAGGCATTATCTCAATAAATCGAACATCCACCGGATAGTATGCGGCAATTTCGGCTAATGCCGCCACTTGATCTTTATTTTCTTCCATAAGAACGGTATTAATTTTTGTATGAATACGTGAGGCAGCACATGCTGCAATCGCGTCCCTCACCTGATGCAATCCATTTACTCCTGTAATACTTCGAAACTGTCCTTCCTCCATAGTATCCAAACTAATATTCACTCCATCTATACCCGCTGCCTCCAAATCCGGCAATACTTGTTTTAAATATATGCCATTAGTAGTCAGCGTAACATTGTTAACACCGGGTATAGCTTTTAACGCAGCAATAAATGGTACAATCCCTTTACGCACCAACGGTTCTCCTCCTGTTATTTTAAACCGATCGATTCCCAAAGATACAGCAACACGGCAAATTCTAAGAAATTCTTCATATGTCAAAATTTCCTCATGACAAATATGCGGCACAGTAATCGGCATACAATAACGACATCTCATATTGCATCGATCCGTAACAGAAATGCGCAAATAGTTAATTACCCGTCCCCATGAATCCTTCATTGTATCACGTCCTTTTCCGTATACAGAAAATGACCGCTTTTACCACCAATTTTTTCAACTAAATGAATTCCGCTGATTTCCATACGCTTATATACGGCCTTACACATATCATATATAGTAAGTAAAGCAACAGAGACACCCATGAGAGCTTCCATTTCCACTCCGGTCACGCCCTCACACTTTACTGTACACCGTGCTTCAATCTCACTCGTTTCCGGACAAAGGGAAAATGTAACACTGCACGTTGTAAGATTCAATACATGGCAAAGAGGAATCAGCTCACTGGTCCGTTTAACACCCATAATGCCACCTATTTGAGCGATACTCAACACATCTCCTTTTTTTACAGTTCCCTCACAAACAGCTGCAAAACATACGTTATCCATGCGTATCCGACCTACAGCAACCGCAATGCGGGAAGTGCTTTTTTTATTGCTTACATCGACCATAACTGCATTTCCTTTGGCATCAAAATGTGTAAATTCCATCATAACGCCTCCTATTTTCCAAATCCGCAATTAGGAAAAGTACAAATTGCACAATTTAAACAAAGCCCTCCTTCACCAAGAGCCGAAATCTGTGCTGCCGTAATAGGAACATCAACCAGCAACGCCGGCAGTACTAAATCAAAAATAGTTCGTTTAGCATACATGACACAACCGGGCAGTCCCACTACAGGCCGTCCGTCATCACTATAAGCCAAAAGAAACATAGCACCCGGAAGTACCGGAGCTCCATAAGCAACAATATGAATTCCACTGTTTCTAATTGCCAGAGGAGTCTGATCATCAGGGTCCACACTCATTCCTCCCGTGCAAAATACCATATCCATTCCATCGGCAAGCATTTTCTGAATTGCACTGGTAATCTTGTTGTGATCATCATCAACAATAATGTGCATTTTCATTACCGATCCAAATTCCATCAATTTTTCTTGAATAACTGGCGTAAACGTATCTTCGATCCGGCCATGAAAAATTTCATTTCCCGTCGTAACAACTCCAAATTTTTTTTGTTTAAAAGGAATAACATTAAACAGCGGTTTCATTCCGCCAACCTGTTTAGCCATTTCCATTTTTTTCTTTTCAATAACTAAAGGAATAACACGCGTCCCTGCCAATATATCTCCCTTTTGCACGGCAAAGCCACCATGCCGTGCAGCAATCATCATTTCTCCCAAAGAGTTAATTGCCCTGACTTGATCTTTTTCAACAGTAAATACCCCATCACACATTGCAATAAGTTCAATTTTTCCTTCCTTAGGTTCTCCCGACCGTATGTTATCTCCCATACAAATATCCCGTAAAATCATGGCCGCTTCATTTTCATGCAACATATTTTCATTGTTTTCCCAAATATACACATGATCTTTGCCGACAGAAAGCAAAATGGGAATATCTTCTTTTTGTATGATATGCCCTTTACGAAAAACCGGGGCTTTGGTAACACCTCGGATAATTTGTGTAATATCATGACAAAGAACTTGTCCCACTGCTTCTTTTGTATTGATTTGTTTCATGGTTTTCCCTCCTCTTGTTCTATCATTCTTTGAATGCGGATCGCCGCATTATATTGTTTCTGATGATTTATTTTTGCTTCCGCCGTAAGACACTTGCTCCAGCTTGAAGCAAACCGTTCTTCCAATGTGACTTTTTTATTACCGCATACTCTTTTATCGGCTAAATAAAGAATGCTCGCTTCATTAATCTCTCTCTTTATTTCTGGTATGCAATGATGCTGTTCTATGGATTTGGCAACTTTCATGTATCCTCGTTCTCGTAAAATAGTTGCTGCCATTTGTGGATGTACACGTCCTGAAGAACGGCACAAATCATGAAGAAGCGCGGCAGCATGCAGTGCCTTTTGAGAAACAAACACCTTTCTATCAAGCAAATAATTACTAATACGCCAGCATTCATCCCATACAGCAAGACAGTGCTCTCGTACGTTTACCGGAGTCCCATAGTCATCCCATAACTCATGAATTTCTTTTATTGAAGGACTATCATCAGGCAACTTGCCAACGGCTGTAACAATAAGTTCATTATCCGTATAATTAAGGACTGTCACACTACCATAGGGTTGACGGAACATGACATCAATTCTAGGATTGAGTCTCATAAGACGGTACATCAAAGCTCGAATGCTTCCCTCATGTGTCACCACAACAGCATTGTGTGCCGTCTTCGCCAAAATTTTTAAAACAACCTGCTGCATTCTATCAGCAGCTTGGTCCAATGTTTCCGCACCCAGCGGAACAACGGCCCAATTATCACCTCTTTTTTGATATAAATCAGGGTATTGCCGTCGAATCTCCTGAAAACTTTTCCCTTCCCATAATCCTACATTAATCTCTCTTAACGCGGTCATTTCTTGAACAGGAAACCGTCCAGATGCAATAATTTCTGCTGTTTTTTTACTGCGCAATAACGGACTGCAATAAATACTTTCAATGAAATCGAAATAAGGAATCCATGCCTGGGTTTGTTTCATTCCCTCATCACAAAGAGGGACATCCGTCCGACTGCCGATACAAAAACTTTTGTTATCAGGAAATAATGGTTTTCCATGTCTGATCAAAAAAACATATTGTCCCATAATTACTCCTTTACTACAATAGCAGTACCATGGAAATCACCTAATGGAACAAGTGCTAAACGACCATGATTTTTCTCATAATCAGCAACTGCTTTTCGTATTCCTTTAAAGCGATTTGAATCCCAATCATGAATAATCAAAATTCCACCTGCCGCCAGACGCGGCAAAAACCACTCAAGAGCTGCCAATGTCGGTTCATATAAATCTGCATCAAGACTGACCAGTGCAAATACGTCCTGTATGTCTTTACACGTTAACGGAAAATATCCCTGAAAAATAATTACGTTATCTTTATGAGGAAGCCGTTCCCATACCTCTGCCGCATTTGTATCAAAAAAATCATGCATATCGGCTTGCGAAAAGCCGCATTCTGCTTCTGTTCTAATATCGCGGCTGTCAAACCCGGAAAACGTATCAAATAAATATAGTTTTCTATCTGGAAAAAGTTCATTTAACGTAACCGCAAACTCTCCTTTATAAACGCCTAATTCAGCAATGGAACCTTCCACATTACAAATCCGGTCTGCTGCACGAAAAAGTACCGCGCTGCGCATATCCATGACATCTATAAAATCGGATAAAGAAACTATTTGCCCGATAAATCCGAGATTTTGTATCTGCTGTTTTAACTCCTTTGTCCGTACTGTATCACGCACTGCAATAACAACAATATCAGAACGAAGCTGCAGTGCTTTTTCCACTGAAAAGATAGGAATATTATATATATGTCCCGATACCGCATTATCTCCAAATGCCAGTATCCTAAACAGCGTATGGTTAATTAGTGCTGCCGTCGTCTTTCCTATTTGTCCCGCTCCCAGTATCACGATAGTCTTCATATTCAGGGCTCCCAATCAAAATAATCGTCAAATATATCTTCCGCATATTTTTTAACTGCCTTTGCATATTGTTCATAACAAAATAAAAGTTTTCTGCCATCTTCTGTAAGAATGCTCATTCCGCCGGCTTCTCCTCCATGCTGCCGTTTTAAAAGAGGAAATCCGAGCCGTTCTTCCAATGCTGCCAACATCTTCCATGCTTTGCTATAAGAAATGCCGATTTTTTCACTAGCCACTTTGACAGTTCCTGAATATGCAACCATGTGAAGCAGCAATGCTGCATTTTTATCAAAAAGACGGCCTTCACGCATAAGAGATACATCCACTGCCGGCCTAAAAAGAAGTTTATTATTACGTTCCAGCAAATCCTGATATTCTTCCTTGGTATCTGCATCAAGCAAAATTCCTTCATCCTCCACGGCAATAAGATTAATATCTTCGGCATAAAGATCTATCGCCGTTTTTAACCCACCGTTTCCCTTGTATTTTATAATTTTGTCGACAAGTGCACCGGATAACAGAACAGGATGCCCATCCCGATCAAAATATACAGGTTTGACCACATCCGATACCGTATCAAGCAATTGTCGTACCGTATCGTATGTAAATAAAGGAATATCAGCCGGTGTAAAAAAAACACGGTCACACAAGTTCCGGATAAAGGAAAGGCCTAGTAAAACAGAGTCAAACATTTCGGTATGCTCATAATTTGGATTACGCACACAAATAGCGCCCATTTTAGTTATATGCTTTTCCAATAATTCAGCATAAAAACCAGTTACAACAACGATAGGAAAAACTTCGGCTTGTTGAAAATTTACAATCACTCTGCCAATAATAGACATTTCTCCCATACTCATCAAGGGTTTAAAATCTCCCATTCGCGATGACATCCCCGCTGCTACAATGACCGCACCTGTTCTCATATATAATCCCCACCAATCGAGTTGTATTTTTTTATAACTCGCTGTCCTCTTAGTAGACTATCCGACATTTTCTTCATTGTATCATACGTTTTTTAAAAATAAATATGATACATTCAAAAATATTCAATTATGCATTTTTAGTAATATAAATATTACAATAATGCACTTTCAGTATTAATTATCGTAAGGAATACTCGTAATTTTTCTTTATACTTGCGTTACATCCACTTACTTCTGTCCCCTGTTCCGAAAAAGGTCTGCCCCATATACCACTTTTACGTAAATGACTTACTTAAAGGATCAGTCCAAAAATCCGGAAAACCAATGCCCTTTATGACTGAAAACAACAAGATTAAAGTAATTAAATTTTTTAAATACCCGGGGCACTTTACTTATCACCAAGACAGGCAATAAAATTTCTAAATATTTCGGTATTTCCAAATACACATTATATGTTACCTAGACAGCAACGACTAATTTTCCCAAAGGACAGCACAAAAAAACCGATCTGCCTTTTATGCAGATCGGTTTTTATATTTCAGTATGGTTTTTCCAATAGTAGTATTAATTCTGTGAAACTGTCTTACAGGGCATTTGCGGACGCATGGCTTCCATGATAGTTTTTAAACAATCAGGCGATATTCCCGTACTTTGAGACATATCTGCCGCCATCTGTTTTATGTCATTCCGTTTCCTCTGCCGAAAGTCATCCTGGTGGGTTTTAAAATAATTTTGGATAGAATCTGCTTCAGTTTGTGTCATTTTTCCATCTCTAACCATCTGCTCCATCATAATTTTATGGTTGGCATATTGCGGCATCATCATAAAATAAATCTCTTTCAAACGTTCTGCAGAAATTCCCGTTTCTTCAGCCGTTTGCTGCAGCATATTCCGCAAATCCGGATGTTCTCCGTTCTGTCGGTTCCATCCTGATCTATGATTCATAAAGAAGTGCTGCATAGAATCCGCTTCCGCCTGTGTGATTTGCCCTTCCTGAACTAATCCCGTCATACGATCTTGTATTTGCTGAGATACGCTGTAATAGTCAGGTCTGGAAAAAATCTCTTTTATTGTTTGTTCTGAAATTCCCGTTTCATCAGGAAGGTGTTGTATCCATACGTCACGTTTTTTTATCAGTTGATTGGTATGTTCTTGTATGATATTTTCTAATTTATCTGCCTGATCCTGTGTAATTTTTTCTTCGGTCACCATTGTCGCAATTCGTTCATGAAGAGAATCGCAATGATCAAATCCCATTCTATATTGTCCTTGACTGACTCGATCAGTATCTGCCATAGGTGCCGCAACAGAGTTATTGGCTGAAACGGATATATACGGCAAAGCCATAACAATAGCTACGGCAGCACTTGCTAACATGCCTGCCATTATTTTTTGTTTTAAATTTTTTTCTATATGCATTGTATTCCACTCCTTTCTGTTATTACATTAAGTATAAACAAATAATATTACAACTTTGTTACAACCCTTATACAAAACTAATGCGTTCTCGCCAGAAAACCGTCTTTATTGCTTTTCCTTTATACGTTATCTGTTATATTAATAGTTTTTAATACAATACTTTGCTTCTTCTTTTTCTCAGTTTAAAAAATATAAAGCCAAACTTTTTATTACATCACACAGATAGTTATTGCTTTTTATTATAAAGACATTATAATATCCTTAGGTTCATTAAAAAGGACAAAATAATGAGGGGGATTACCATGAACAAACCATTAGAGCTTGCCGTACAAAAATTTATTACCGACCATAAGAAAGATTTAGTACAATTAATCATTGATATAAGTACCATTCCATCTCCGACCGGTTCAGAACAAAAAAAGGCAGAGTGGATTCTGGAAAAATTGAATAGCTGGGAAGCAGAAGGCGCTTACATAGATGAAGCTGGCAATGTAATATATCCCTATCATTTAGAAAAATCTGATACATTTCCGTTGTATAATGCTCATATAGACACTGTTTTCAACAATGTCACCACAATTGAACCAAAAATTGATGGACATACACTTTATGCTCCTTCTTGCGGTGATAACAGCTCCAGTGTAGCCGGATTGTTATTTCTCATCCGTATGCTTCATACATTAAAAATCAATTTACCTACAGGTATTCTTTTCGCCTTTAATGTTGGCGAAGAAGGACTGGGAAATTTGAAGGGCAGCCGCTATCTTGTCCATACATGGAAAGAACATCTCAGCGAAATGATCGCTGTTGATGGCAGCTGTAACCAATTTGTCAATCTTGCCGTAGGTTCTCGGCGCTATACCATTTCCATTACGGCAGAAGGCGGCCACAGCTGGGAAAAATTTGGCAACAGCAATGCTATCGCCGCAGCCTCTTCCATTATCTGCCAGTTGTATATGCAACAAGTACCGACAGTACCGAAAACTACATATAATGTAGGCACTATCTGTGGTGGTTCAACGGTAAATTCCATTGCGGAACAAGTAGAGTTTACCGTTGATCTGCGTTCTGAATCAAAAGATGAATTAGAACGTATTGATAAACATCTGACAACTATTTTACAAAAAGCGGATACGGAAAAAATACAAATCAAACAAACACTTATCGGGGAACGGCCTTGCAGTCAAGGCATCACACAATCAGAAATCTATGATCGTATTGCCGCTATTCGTGAAAACAACCATCAACCGATGAAATTTCATGCTGCCAGTACAGATGCTAATATTCCCTTAAGTATGGGAATTCCGGCTATTTCTTTTGGTATATGCGAAGGAAGCCGCGCCCACTCTATTTATGAATCTATTGATTTGGATACGTTAGAAGCGGGAATGAATCAGTTGGCAGCATTTTTATTGTTTCATATGTAATAAATTTTTATATAAAAAAAGGGCTGTGAAAAAATGATTTCTCATTTTTTCACAGCCTCTTTTTTATTTTAATTATTGAAGCCTCGTTTTTCCTTCTTTAGTCAAAAGGCTGACTGCAATAAAGACAATAAAGTTACAAACAAGAGCTACAAAACCAGCATTAAAATGAATACCCATCAATGGGAACGGGTCCATTTTGTTCAACATCAAGTAAAATACAAGGAATTCACCGACAAGAAGACCGCAGATAGCTCCCAATTTACTGGATTTAGGCCAGAACATACCAAATACAATAAGCGGAAAAAACTGTGTAACTCCGGAATAACCGGTAAGAAGCAAATTAACTAAAAGATTAGCATGGAAAATAGACAAATATAAAGCAATTGCCGTCAGAACAAGAATAAAATACCGAGCAGCTTGTTTCATATGTTCCGGGGATACATTTTCATCTCCGCCGCGGAACCCTTTAATATAAATATTACGAGATATCAAAAGCGAGGTAGATAAAAGCAAGTCCGCCGCCGGAATCATACAAGCAAGCGCACCGGCGCCGCCTACAATTCCAAGAACCCAAACAGGGAAGGTATCTTTAACCAAATATAAGAAAGCCATGTCAGCTACGGGCAATGGATTATTTATATATACTAACAACGCAGTAAAACCAACAAGCATAGGGCATATCAGCAACAGATGATATACGGGAAGCCATACAGCGTTGTGCCGCGGGACATCCGGATCTTTAGCGCTGAACGTGTTCGTCGTAAAATGAGGCCACATATAAAATCCTGCCGCCATAACACAAAGCGTAGACATGGCCCAGCCTACATCCAACACGTTTGTACTTCCCGGAAAAATCAAATACGTCGGATTAATCGCTTCAATCTTGGCAAACATTTCTCCTACACCGCCGAAATAATGGAAGGGCAGATAAATGCCAAAGAAAAGCATAGCAAGCATCATGGCTATATCCTTAATAAGAGCAGTAGAAGCAACTCCCTTTAAGCCGCTTAAAAAAACAAATGCAGCAACCATAACAAATGCAATCAACATAGCGGTTATACGAGAAATCCCGCCCAGCGAAGCCACTTCCACAATAAGACCAAGCGCAGTAAGCTGCAACTGAAGATATGGCAATAAGAACGCTACACCAATACAAGATACCAAAATACCCAAAGGACGACTGTTATACAAGTATTCGACCAAATCACCTTGTGTAACAAGCAAGTGGCTGTGTCCATATACACAAATTTTCGGCAAAATGTAATAGCCTACCATATATGCCAAAGAACCATATCCCAAAATATAGAAGGACGGTCCTCCCTTCGCATAAGCCCAGCCGCTGGCACCTAAAAAAGCAAAGGCTGTATACACTTCACCCGCCATAATAAACCAATTCAGCCAACGGCCAAAATTACGATCACCGACAGCCCAGCTTTCAGAATTCATTTTATGTTTCATACCCGGGATAGCTCCCAGTATAGAAATGCCAACGATAAAAATAAACAATATAATAATTGCACTACTATTCTCCATGAATGAGTACCTCCTCTCTTAATTTTCCCTTGATTTATGACCGTCTAACGCATGTTCGGCCGCTTCTGCATCAGCTTTTGCATGCTTCTTCTTGTCTATCATATAAAGCGTATGAATACAAAACACAGATATAATGACACCCAGCTGGATCCAAAAAGCAAGAAACGGTACGCCAAAAATCATGGGATGTACCCGATTAACCCATGGCAATGCTCCAATAATCCAAATAAACGGCACTGCTGTCAAAAAAATTCGTAATGCCATAACAAAACCCCCTTCTTTATAAAATAGTATCCTATATAACAAACATCAAACAAATCCCACTAAACGCAAGAAATTGTGTCTCATTGCAGATTAATCGCAATGCATTTTCAGCCAATCAATGGCACTCTGGGCATATACACCCGAACCGCCGGATAAAATCGAATCATCTATGGTAAAGTTATTACTGTGATGGGAATTGACTGCCCCAATAAGCGGATTATTAAATCCCACAAAAGCAAAACAGCCTGGTTTATGTTCCTGATAGCGAGAAAAATCTTCGCCGCCCATAGTCTTTTGCATATGAAATAATGCATCTTTTCCCAGAACTTTTTTAACAGCACCTTGTGCAATAACTGAACATTCTTCATCATTCACAGTAGGAGGTACCATAATCCAATACTTAAATTCCGCCGTAGCTCCATACGCGTGGGCGGTATCCATAATAATACGTTCCATGGATTCCTTAAGGTCCTTTCCTACCTCCGTGCCGAAATAACGAGTTGTACCTTCCATAACGGCTTCACCGGAAATAATATTAAAACGATCCCCGCTATGTAATGTTCCTATAGTCAACACGACCGGATCAAGCGCACTGTAATGGCGGGATACCAATGTCTGCAAATTCATAACGATTGCCGACGCCGTAACAACTGCATCGATAGATTCCTGCGGCTGTGCTCCATGCCCGGATCTACCATGAACCTTAACAATAAATTGTCCGCCTGCAGCCATACGATCACCGGCCTCTACTGAAATCTTACCGGCCGGTACATCAATCCAAATGTGCCCGCCAAAAATAGCTCCAATTTCATTATACCAATTTCCAAAATTAATCATATACTGCGAACCGCTGCCCATTTCTTCTGCCGGTTGAAAAACAAGATATACTTTACCATATATATCATCTTTAACATCCAAAAGCATGCGTGCCGCACCCAAAAGCATGGCAATGTGACTGTCATGACCACATGCATGCATTTTCCCTTCATTTTTAGATTTAAAAGGAACATCATTCATTTCTGTTACATTCAATCCGTCTATATCGGCACGCAGCGCTACTGCTTTTCCCGCATGCCCTCCTTGTATCACGGCTACAAGTCCTGTGTTTTTTTCTGGGTTAATAGCATAAGGAATCCCCATTTTATCGAGCTCGTCAGCAATACGTTTCGTTGTTTCCACTTCTTCGTAACTGAGTTCAGGATATTGATGAAAATAACGCCGTAAATTGCGAACATAATCCTGATATTTTTGAACTAAATCCTTTACTTCCATTATTACCTTACCTTCTTTTCATTAAAATATTAAAGTTTATTCCACATTATACAATATAATCAAATTAGTTACAAGTAATTAATTACATTATTATTACAAAAACATTTCATTCACATTACTATTTATCATTATTATTCATTTTTATACCTTTCATACCGCATTAAACTATGTGATACTAACGCCGTTATTTTACACATTATCTTCTATATAATAAAAATAATAATATACAATAAAAATATATTAAAAATTATAATTATTTTTTTCAATTTAAATTAAGTTTTCATTTCAGACACTGAATATACCATTTTCCAACACCAAACAGCATTTATTAACAATACTCCCGCTGTAACAAAAAATACATTTTGAATTCCTATTGCCGCCGCCAAATGCCCCCCAAAAAAAGCACCGGCAAACATTCCCATAAATTGCGCCGATTGATTAAATCCGTAAATGCGCCCCAAACATAGGGACGGGGTATACTGCCGAATCAAATTATTGACAGACGGCAGCATACCCGCCAATGCGATTCCCAAAGCAAAGCGCAATATGCCAAGTTCCACCGGACTTGTTACTAATCCTTGCGGAACGAACGAAATACCTGCTAACACAAGAGAAAAAAACAATACCTTCTGCGATCCTATCCGATCAGCCAACCGTCCAATGCGGGACGCCGTAAGCATACTAGCAAAGCCGGTAGAAGAAAAAACAGCTCCGGCTATAAGTGCCAAGTGATCGGAAGACGCGACCAATTGTGAGATATACACGGTAATAATAGGTTGGATCGACATAGTAGCAAACTGCATAACCAGTGTGGTTATAAAAAGTCCGAAAATTAATTGCGGCTGCGGCAATCGATGAAACGTATCTTTTAACGTCAATGCGGCTGCCTGCACATGCGGCTTACATGTTTCATGAATTTTAAAGAGTGCTAAAAATCCCAAAAAACAGAAAAAACCTATAACAAAAAAAGTATGGCGGATACCGATAAGTTCCGAAAGCCAGCCGCCCAATAAAGGACCCAAAAGAGTTCCGCTGACCTGGCAAGTAAAAAACATGCCTAAGGCCCAGCCGGAATGATCCCGTGGTGATTCTTGGGCGATAAGTGGAATAACGGCCGCTTGAAAACCGCTCATAGCTCCCTGGGCAAGACGTAAGACCGCTAATTGATACACATTCTGTGCAAATCCCATCCCTGTCATGATAACCGCCAGCCAAAGGCTCGCTCGCAACACCATCGGCTTACGCCCATACCGATCCGACAATCGTCCCCATATAGGAGAAAAAACAGCCAAGCTAATAAAGTTGCACCCGAAAATGATGCCTGACCAGCGTTCTATTTGCTGTATGTCATGTATTCCCAGTTCCGCCACATATAGCGGCAGCATAGGCGCCATTTGACTCATTCCCACAGACACTATAAACCCTGCACAACAACATATCCATAAATTTTGTTTCCATTTTTCCATATCCACGCCTGCCTATATTGAAGTCATTTAACAATATATTATAGCATGGTACCTACGATTTATCACGTATTATACGAAATAATATTTACAGTATTTCTATATTCACTTATAATTTTTTTTAATACTTAGAACTTTTCTTTCTAAATCTTTTAATGACGTACCTATAACTAAAATTAATGTTTCCAGATTAATTCGATCCGGGGTTGTCAATATATCGGGAAGTGTATCACGATGTGCTAAAACCGTATCCAAATCAATCAAAAACTCATTCTCTTTCTGTTGATAATTTTTACATGACGGCATGTCAATACTAGTAAGCCCTGCCATATTACAAGCCTGCAAAACCGCTTTGTTCTTACGCAAATTCATTATGCAGGCTGCTTCAGGAAAATACTTGCGCACTTCAAGAATAGATTCTCCCATATGGACACTTGCCCCCATTTCCGGTTCGCTCGCAGCAACCGCCTTATTTTTAACACTGATAATTCTACCAGGTATTCCTGCCACCTGACTAAGTTGTTTGCCATTTTTTTTCACACAAGCAATATTAGCTCCAATTTCCGGTAAAAGTTTATAAATATTCTCATCACAAAATATAGCTGCAGTTTGTTTCAATGCCGCACACAACTTTTCTTCTTCTGATTGGATCTTATGCGCGTGAAGTGCTGCTGCTTCAAAAAAAACATCCCAGAATTTATCTCTGCCTGGCGGCACGAGTT
Organism: Megasphaera sueciensis; assembly: GCF_050219315.1. Lineage (NCBI taxonomy): Bacteria > Bacillati > Bacillota > Negativicutes > Veillonellales > Veillonellaceae > Megasphaera > Megasphaera sueciensis. The sequence goes on along the minus strand of NZ_CP116939.1, from coordinate 2,416,837 downwards.
CTTTTAAATCTCCATTTTCTAAATACATACACCCCTGTGATGATTTTGTAATGGTTCCGATAATCCGGGCTTTTATCCCTGCTTTTTCATAGTCGTTCAAAAGCTTTTCGGTTGTTTCCGGTGCACAGGTAAGCACTAATGTCCCTTCACTAATGATTTCCCATGTATTCAGGTTAAAATACCCGCAAACAGCTTCTATGTCATGCGGCCGCAATAAATCTTTTGTATTAATGACGACTCCCTTTCCGGAAGCCTGCGCAATTTCCCATACACCACGTTTTACGCCTCCCTCCGTGGCATCATGCATAGCATGAATGCCATGATTGTGTGCCGCTATGCGGGCATCCTTTACAACCGAAACGTCATGCATCCGTGCAAGGGATCGTTGTAAATCGTCTGTATCTATGTTGTCCTTGAGAACCTCCTGCAACTCGAACGATAATAAGGCAGCGGCTTCTACTCCGCAGCCTTTAGTAATAATAACATTATCCCCGTCTTGTGCTCCCATCGGCGATATATAGGTATCATTGGTTCCCCATACGGTGATGCCGCCAATCGTGGGTACCGTAACAGTTCCATAAAAGCCGGTATGTCCACCTACAATCGTAATACCGATTTCTTTCGCATACCGACTGATAGCTGCAATAAGTTCCGCAATATAATCTTCCTCCGTATCCGGCGGCAGCAGTAAGGAATATGTCATATAACGAGGTTGTATTCCCATAACGGCAATATCACTAGCCCCTATATGAACGGTTACAAAGGCAAAATCATCGGCGGTCATAGACAAACTGGGAAAAATCGGATCTTCAGCAACGGCCATATATGAATCTGAAAGCCTTAATATGGCCGCATCGACTCCCATATGAGGTCCCATAACGACAGCTTCTGCCTGCATTCCTGTCTGAGTCAGCACATGTTTTTGAAAAAAATCATCATTTACTTTTCCTATCATGGGTATTCCCTCCTGTATCATACTTTCAAAATAATTTTAATTGCCTGTATTCGCTTTTCCATAAAATCAAAATAGCAGCAAAAAAAGAGCGGTTCTCTTACCCGCCCTAAAAAAACGCCAAAATGCGCACCTCCGGAAAGAGTAAGCGGTCGATACTAACAGTATCCTCTCAACCTGTCATACAGGCTCCCATCGCATATTGGTCATCACTATATATTTTCCGCAGCAAAGCCAGGGCGCTCCCCCTCACTTCACAAGTAAACCAGCTTTAGTATATAGCACCCTAGACACCCTGTCAAATTCACAGCTTGCGAAAAAATTCCCACAACTTCATACTACTGCGTACTGTCATAATTTTCGATAAAATAAGTCCTGCTTTACTAATCAAACCCGGTACAGACGTCATACGCCCCAAAGAAGAATCTTTAAGTGCCTGCCGTACAACGGTTTTACCCTGCAAAGAAAATAGATAATTTGTTACATAGGTTTTCTTTTCCGTTTTTTTTGCTTTTTTGATAAATTCCGTATCCTTGATCCAATAAGGACAGACGGCCGTAACCATAATATCGTGATTTCGCAATTCTTCGTGAAGAGCACAGCTATAATGATAAAGAAATGCTTTGCTTGCAGCATAGACATTTAAATACGGCAGCGGTTGAAATGCCGAAGCCGAACAAATTTCCAATATTCTCCCCTGACTTGCCATATACGGAATTACCATTTCCGTAATCCATACAACGGCCTTGCAATTTAAATCTATCATAGCCATGCTATCAAAAATCGGAATGTCCTGCCCAAAGCCAATCCGGCCAAAGCCGGCAGCATTAACAACTATATCTACTACCGGCCGTTCTTCATCAAATATATGCTGAAGAATTTCCAAGGATGATCGCTGTGTTAAGTCCAGCATAATAGATCGAAAAGGCGTTTGTATTTGTTTTTCTAAACTATCTAAGGCTTCCTCGCTGCGTGCAATTCCCCAAATTTCATCTACTATTCGCAATTGATCTATTTGCATGACAAATTCGTGCCCTAATCCACTAGATGCGCCTGTTATCAATGCAATCCTCATATGTATTCCCCCTAAAAAATGACCTGCTAGAACTATTTTCCAATGTAACCACACTATACTTCCATCGCCAAAATTGCATTGTAGTTATTTTTATTATGTTTTTACAGAATAATATATGCAATTTTATCTTGTATACAGTATTTTTATTAAAATTATTTTGATTATTTTTAATTTTATTGTATACTGTAACTTGTATTATCGATATAAGTCCAAAGGAGCGAATTCACATGGCCGATATGAACAAATATGTTAATAACGTGTTAGAAATGGTAGTTGCAAGAGACCCTGAACAAAAAGAATTCCACAATGCCGTACGCGAAGTATTGACATCAATTATACCCGTTTTGGAAAGTGACCCGACGTATTATAACGCTAACATTCTTGAACGTTTGGTTGAACCGGAACGCATCGTTATCTTCCGTGTTCCTTGGGAAGATGATAAAGGAGAGCTCCATATCAATCGTGGATATAGAGTTCAGGCAAATAGTGCCATCGGTCCGTATAAAGGCGGTTTGCGCTTTCATCCCACTGTAACTCTTAGCATTCTAAAATTCTTAGCATTTGAACAAATTTTTAAAAATGCGCTGACGGGTCTTCCCATCGGCGGCGGCAAAGGTGGCTCTGACTTTGATCCAAAAGGAAAATCAGACAAAGAAGTCATGCGCTTCTGTCAAAGCTTTATGACGGAATTGCAGCGCCATATCGGACTTAATACCGATGTTCCTGCCGGAGATATCGGTGTAGGCGGACGAGAAATCGGTTATCTTTTCGGACAATACAAACGGCTTCGCAATGCCAATGATGCCGGTGTACTTACCGGCAAAGGCTTAACCTACGGCGGCAGCCTTGTGCGTACAGAGGCTACAGGGTATGGTCTTCTTTACCTCGTAAAAGAAATGCTTGACGACAACAACATCGATATAAAAGGCAAAACCATCGCGATATCCGGTTCCGGCAATGTTGCCATTTATGCCATCCAAAAAGCGCAGGAATTAGGCGCCAAGGTAGTAACCTGCTCCGATTCCAATGGGTATATTTATGACCCTTCCGGCATTGACCTTGCTCTCGTGAAAGATATCAAAGAAGTTCACCGGGCCCGTATTCAAGAATATATAACGCATCATCCTCAGGCAGAATATCACGAAGATCCGTTCAGCGAATGGAATATAAAATGCGACATCGCACTTCCTTGTGCCACACAAAATGAACTGGATCTTGCAAGTGCTGCCGCACTTGTAAAAAACGGAGTAATTGCTGTCGCCGAAGGAGCCAACATGCCTTCTTCATTGGAAGCCATTCAATATTTCCAAGAACACGGCGTCCTTTTTGTCCAGGCAAAGGCCGCCAATGCCGGCGGTGTTGCTGTTTCCGCATTAGAAATGTGTCAGAATTCTGCACGGTTGGAATGGGATTTTGAAGCAGTTGATCGAAAACTTAAAAATATTATGACAAGTATTTATCACCAAGCTAAAACAAACGCCAAAAAATATGGCGTAGAAGGTGACCTTGTTGCTGGTGCCAACATTACTGCCTTCCTCAAGGTAGCCGACGCTATGATTGCACAAGGAAATTATTAAAATCGATGCTGATATAAGGAAAAACTACATCATTACAGGGCTGAGCGAAATATTTGATCTTCTTTTCGCTCAGCCCTGTATTTTTTCTATATACCATAACACATTACTTATTTTTATACTTTTCGTTCCAAAATCAGCCCATTGCGATAGGCACAGAGAAGAGCTTTCAAATCTTCAACCATTGTCAATATTTTTTTTCCATTATCTGTATCACCAATCATAACGCGCTGCGGTTCCATTTCCACCTGTGTTGAATCGGAACCAATATCGGCATTGGTCATAAGAACTTGATGAACATCTTTAAACGGATAATGCGCTTTTATGCGCAGCCCGTGAGAATTGAAAATCAGCGTATATCCGGCAATACCCGTAGAAGATTGATAGGCCCGGCAAAAACCGCCATCGATACAAAGCACTTTTCCTCCTGCCCGGATAGGACTTTCTCCTTGTACTACCTTTACCGGTGTATGTCCATTAATAATATGCCCTTGCGGAGAATCAATTCCAAATTCATGAAGGATCCGAACACACGTATCTGGATCCTTTTCCCACGTATAATACGGATCCTGCGGTTCTTCCCATGTTCTTTTATCTTCAATATATGTTCGTTCAAAAGTCTTAACAACACGTCCGGAAACAGGAGATTTATCTCCGCACCAAAGATACCACATATAGTCCAGGCTATCCTGATCGCGTTGTTCATATGCCTTGCGTGCTACGCGATCCGCATAATCCATAAAAGCCTTTCCTTTATATGATTTGCCATTATAAAACATTTCATGAAATGTTCCATCCTCATTAATGGGAATTCCTCCGTGAAATAAAAGATTGCCGTTAAAACAGCGATACATGGATCCATGACTATAAAGAAAACTCATATGTCGGGCCAAGCGTTCACTTTCCAAAAAGGCCGTACGCAAATCAATAACAATTCGGTGTTCTTCCGGTGACAATGTATACGGATCTATCGAATTACGTGTTGGAAAATCGACACTTTTCAATGGATAGGTTTCTCTATCAATATTAATAGTTCCTTCTTCGAGATTCATTTTATGGAACAAAAGCCGGTCATCCATATTATACTCCGGATGACGGATAATGGTTTGTCCTTCAAGTTTAAATAAAATTACATTGATTGCCTTTACCAGTGGATCGATATTATCTTCTCTCGTATACGTATCTCTAGCAAAAAGCGCCAAAGGCCGCAGACTGATACCATATCCGCTTTCTAATATTTCCAGATTATTATAGCGAATATTATTTCGTAATACATTGGCAATACAGGCATCACTGCCAGCAGCAGCCCCCATCCAAAGAATATCATGATTTCCCCATTGAATATCAAGCGAATGGTGCTGCATCAGGTTATCCATAATTTTATCGGCATGACCGCCTCGATCATAAATATCCCCAATAATATGAAGATGATCCACAGCCAATCGTTTAATGAGTGCAGCCAAGGCATATATAAATTCTCTCGTACTACCCGTTTCAATAATAGAGTCAAGAATTTTTGTATGGTATACATGGCGATTATTATCTTCATCGGACTGTGCATGTATCAATTCATCAATAACGAAGCGGAATTCTTCAGGCATAGATTTACGTACTTTAGAGCGGGTATATTTTGAAGACAATAATTTAGCCAGGCGCAGTAAATGATGCAGCGTTTGTATGCGCCACGTATCATTTACTTTATTCTTGCGGTTCAATAAATCAAGTTTTTCTTTAGGATAATAAATTAAAGTCAATAAATCATCCTGTTCTTCAGATGTCATAGAATTAGCAAAAATGGTTTCAACCTTTTCACGAATTACCCCGGAACAATTATTCAGAATATGGTAAAAAGCTTCATATTCTCCGTGAAGATCACTCATAAAATGTTCTGTTCCTTTAGGAAGATTGACAATAGCCTGCAAATTTATAATTTCTGTAAAGGTCGCCTGCTGTGTAGGGAACGATTGTGACAACAATTCCAGGTACTTTAGATATTCGGCTGAAAATTCTTCCTCATTTTTCATAATAACTCAACCCCATCTTCATTTTATTCGGCCGTACATTGTTATTATTATCATATCACGATTCTCCTCTAAATTGCGAACAAATATATAAACTTCCTTCAAATGCTTGATTTTAAAACAGTAATACGACGCACCCTCGAAAAAAACATGTATTGTCAGAAAACTACTGATAGATACTCTTTCCATTCGTCATTTTATAATAGACTTAGATCTTGTCAGCTCCATCTTGGATATTGCAACCTTTAGCCTTATGTATTTTATCATTTACCGGCTGTATGCGGCGGATCCTTATTACTCGTCTAGTGAAAACCAGCATCTGCTTTTTATTTTTCTTTTTCAAGCCGGTTGGTTTATTGAATCCATGTGGAGCCAACCGTTAGTGATTTATATACTGCGAACACCAAAAATACCTTTTTTCCAAAGTCATGCTTCTTGGCAAGTAACTCTGCTCACTTTTATGGGAATTGCCATATTGACGCTAATACCTTTCACCACGGGGCAATGCTATCGGATTTCATGCGCTGCTGTTTTTTTACTTTATTTTGCTAAGTATTATTATTGCAGGATATATGATTCTGGTTACTTTTAGAAAAAAGCTTTATGTAAAGAAATATGGGGATTTGCTATAACCGCATAAACGATTCCAATAGTCTCCATGACGAGAGCCATTTATCTTGTTTTTTACTAGTCATAAGACTGCAACAGTTATATAATATAAAAAACATCCCATAAAGGAGCTTGATTAATGCATATCTCTCAACTAATACAAAAAGCAATTGAATTTGACAGCGGTGATGCACGGCGTATTCAACACTTTCTCAAGGTATATCAGTTCGCCGCGCTCATAGGAACCTTGGAAAAGATATCTGCCGCACAGCAAGAAGTACTTGATGCGGCTGCTATCCTGCATGATATCGGCATCCATGCTGCAGAAGAAAAATATGGCAGTTCTGCTGGAAATTATCAGGAAATAGAAGGTCCTGCTATCGCTCATCAAATACTGGATGAATTCTCCTGTTCGCCGCAATTCATAGCCCGAGTATGTTTTCTCATCGGGCATCACCACACATATAACCAAGTGGATGGTGTTGATTATCAGATTCTTATAGAAGCTGATTTTCTCGTAAATGCATACGAAGATAATCTAACTTCCTCTGCTATCAAAACAGCAGCAGCCCGATTATTCAAAACAAAAAACGGAATGCTGTTATTAAAAACTATATACAATATTTAATTTTTTCTAAGGAGGCTGCATTACTATGATATTTATTTGTTATCCTAAATGTACAACCTGCCAAAAAGCAAAAAAATGGCTGGAAGAAAGAAACATCAGGTTTGATTTTCGTGATATCAAAATCAATAATCCTACAGCAGAAGAATTGCAAAAATGGCACAAGAGCAGCGGTCTTCCTTTAAAACGTTTTTTCAACACCAGTGGTATCCCTTACCGGAAGCTGCAGTTAAAGGAAAAAATCTCCTCCATGAGTGAAAGCGAGCAGTATGCGTTGCTGGCAACAAATGGGATGCTGGTCAAGCGTCCGCTTCTTATCGATGATACAACGGTACTTGTAGGTTTTAAAGAATCGGAATGGGCGGAAAAATTGCAGCAATAAAAAAACGGTTCTGTTTAGTCGTTTGTATACTGACTACGCAGAACCGTTTTATAGTTTATTGGCCGGCTTCTGAAAATTCTTTTTTCATACTATTTCTTACGACTTCATCCGATGCCATCCTCAATATTGTTTTTACCATGATATGGGCACCTTGTAAAATAGTAGATTCTATATTCTTATTTTTTACCATATCGGCAATTTCCCGAGAATGTCCCGGATAGAAAGTATTACCCATAGCAAGCTCTATATGAACAGCCGGACACTGATGACTTACATTGCCAATATCAGAACTTCCGCCATCTCGTTCTTCTTGAAAAGGTATATGCATATCCCGTAAAACCTGCCGGACTACCTCCGTTGCCGTTTCATTCCAAAGCATATCATCAAATGCATATCCCCATTCTGCCACTTCATAGGTCGTTTCTGTGGCAATAGCCGCTCCTTTAAAACAATTCATAACCTTAGCAATAACAGTATCAAGATATTTTCGCTGCGTATGACGAATACAACATTCCACTTCAGAATAATCTGGAACAATATTAGATGCCGTCCCCCCATGAACGATATATGAGCCAATCCGAGTTTCCGGACGTACATGCTGACGCAGCATATCCACTGCATGCAAAGCCAGCATTGCTCCATTCAAAGCATTACGTCCTTGCCAAGGCTGCGCCGCAGCATGCGCCGTCTGTCCATGAAATTTGATACGATAATCGCTCAATGCCAAGAAACGGGAATTAGGGGTTGTCTCATTAGGGGAAACATGAACCATCATAGCCAAATCATATTCTTTAAATATATTTTGTTTGCACATGGCCACCTTGCCACCCCGTAATTCTTCATCAGGTGTACCGATAAGGTCAATATCGACTGGAATATCTTCCATGTCATGAAATGCTGCTGCTGCCAAAAAACTCATAGCTCCATTGGCAGAGTGTCCGCACCCATGTCCAATATCAGGCAATGCATCATACTCGGCTAAAAGAGCAATTTTCATAACCGGATGAATACTGCGTTTAATACTTGCTTTAAATGCGGTTGCTTGTCCATTAAAATGTTCTTCTACCTTCATTCCCAAATCGCAGCATTCTTTTACATACGTCGCACAGGCATGATATTCTTCGCCGGATAATTCCGGATCATTAGCAATTTTTGAATTAATACGGTACGCAGCATTGCTGTGTTTTTTTAAATTTTCTTCCATCGTACTTTCTAAAGACATATCTTCCTCCTGTTAACCGATAATAAACATATATATAGGAATAACAAGCATCCCCAATATAATAGAAATAAAGCTCACCGCCGTGGAATATTCCACATCCGCACCCACAGACTTAGCAACAATAGTCATATTAGTCATAGCTGGCATACTGGCTTGCATGGTAAATACCTTTGCCGACATATCCGTTACAGGAATAAACGGCAGCAAGATAAGTACGCAGACGGGACAAACAACAAACCGACCAATGAGTGCACCGATAACATCTCTGTCCCATGTAATTTGGGTCAACGGAATCGTACTCATTTCTATCCCAATAACAATCAGCGCCATAGGAGTTGCTACATTCCCCACATATTGAAAAGAAGCTATCACAAAATCCGGCAACCGTAAATCGAATAAAGTCATCGCAAGACCAACCAGAAATCCTAATAACGGCGGTGAAAAAACTTTTTTTAAGGCCGGCAGGGAAAGCATTGACATACCCGATTTGCCGGCCATGGTATCATTAACGATGTGATATACGCCAAGCGTCCAAAACATAACGGTATTGGCCATGTAATATAGCATAACGGAAGGAATGCTCTGCGGGCCAAATAAAGCCAGATTAACAGGCAGCCCGATAAAAATCGTATTGGCAATAAAGAAGAACACGATAAACAATCCTTGGCGGTCTTTATGAATATGCAGAATTTTTACAACTATGCGGCCTACAATATAGGCTGCTATAATAGATGCAAAAGGGAGCACTAAATCCGGCGCCATAGCCAGCAAAGATTCTCGGGTAAAATCTTTCTGAATATTGCAAAACAAATATAAAGGAAGAGAAATTTTCATAATGAAACGTGTAAGCAGTGCACTGCTGGCTGTATCAAACCAGTTTTTTTTAGCTAGGACAAAACCGATTCCAATAATAAATAATACTTCGAATATCCCTTGTAAGCCGTGAATAGCTCCTTCCATCTCATCAACCTTCTTTTATTCTATATTGTAGAGCTCCGGCCGTCGATCATAAAACACATTTATTTTATCCCGAATACTTTTGATTACTGAAAAATCTAGATCTGCGGCAACGATTCGTTCCTCATCTTCTCCTTGCGCGATTATTTCGCCCCAAGGATCAATCAGCATCGTATGTCCGCAGAACTTCAGCGTTCCAGAAGTACCGCAGCTATTAACAGCAGCAATAAATACTTGGTTCTCAATCGCACGCGCCTGATTCAGAATTTGCCAATGATTTAATCGCGGATACGGCCAAGCTGCCGGCACAAAAAGAAGCTGAATTCCCGAAAGTGCTGCCTTTCTTATCCATTCACAAAACCGAATATCATAACAAATAACCGATGCCATCTGCACTTCGTCTAAGGAAAAAATATTCATAGTATTTCCTGCAGTAAAAACTTTTTCTTCTTTTCCCGGGGTAAACAAATGTACCTTGTCATAAGATGACACTATAGTCCCCTTCCGATCCACAATAAAGGTAGTATTGTACAACTGCCCCTTACGCTTGTTAGCAACAGAGCCGCCAACAATATTTATGCCGTATGTTTTCGCCAGATTTTCCAGGAACGGTTTCGTCCGCTCCCCGTCTGTATCAGCCAGTGCTTCTACATTGGGGGGGTAAAAAGATGTGTTCCACAATTCCGGCAATACAACACTATCCGTTCCCTGTTGGGCCGCCTTGCGTATCAATCGTTCGGCGGCAGCATAATTAAACTCTATATCTCCTAATTTAACAGCAAATTGTATGGCTGATATTCTCATATATATCCCTCCCGGCAAGTCAGCAGCTTTCAAAAAATTCTTTGATTTCCTGATGTTGTTTCATGCCTTTCAATTCTTCTGCTGTCGGTAACTTAACTTTATCACGATCCACATTGACCAGACAGAGAAATCCCAGCGATTCTCCCTTATTAGCACGAAACTGATGTAGTTCCTGCGGTGCAATAGAAATTACATCTCCGCACTTCACATCGTGTATGTGCTTACCGAGCAGAACCTGGCCTTGTCCTCGGAAAACAACCACCAAATGAACATGTTCATGATGCTCCAGTGTAGAATATCCGCCTGCCTTAACTTCAAAATAACGCAGCTGACAAGGAATATTTCCCATTCCATTGAATAAAACCTGGCGCGTCACATCTTTAAAAGGGCTGCCATCATTCTTATATATCAAACGATCTACATCATCCCAAGAATAATCAGCTTCATGAAAATGACGAATCATATGCATACCGCCTCCATTTTTTATTGATTATTCTATTATAGACGAGGCAGTATACTTACGCAAATGAAAGATATATAAAACATACTATTTCACATGAAATTTATTAGAACTGTTATTTTTTATATAACATACGAGCTGCATTAAGTACACATAAAGCGGCTACTCCGGAATCGGCAAAAACAGCAGCCCACATAGAAGCATACCCAAAAAGTCCCAACACCATAATAATAGCTTTGATGCCAAGTGCAAAAACTATATTTTGCGTTGCAATATCTACCGTTTCACGTGCAATATGCATAGCTTGGGGAACCGCACTCATTTGAGAGTTAAGAAAGACCACATCCGCAGCTTCCACGGCAGCATCTGCCCCACTGCCCATAGCTGCACCTACATCAGCTCCAGCTAAAACCGGAGCATCGTTAATGCCATCACCGACAAACATAACGGGACCATATTTTTTACGCAAAGCTGCCATATGTTCCACTTTATCCTGCGGCAACAGTTTTGCCTTCATTTCATTCATGCCTGTTTGCCGCGCAATATATGCTGCCGCATCCTGCGAATCCCCGGTAAGCATGGCTGTGACTGCACCCAATTCATGAATTTTCCGCACTGCCGCTGCTGCGTCAGGTTTAATGGTATCGGAAATGATAATACGTCCCCAGAAAATATGATCCACCGCAACAAACAATTCTGATCCATATGCCGGATCTTGTATAACCGGAACCATCACATCACAGCGATCCATTAATTTTTTATTACCGCACGAAACGGTACTTCCCATGATTTCAGCAATTATACCTTCTCCTGCTATCTCTTGGTTTTGCACCGTTTTATATAAAACTAAATTTTTATTTTTTGCCGCCATGACAACACTCCGTGCAATCGGATGCAAGGAATGCTGTTCCGCCGAGGCACACATGCGCAATATTTCATCCGATTCCGCCGAACCTGCCGGTATAATATCTTGTACGGTAAAAACACCTTTTGTTACAGTCCCCGTTTTATCCATAACAACGGCTTTAATGCGTTTCATTTGTTCAACAGCATTGCCGCTTTTAAATAAAATTCCTTGTTTAGAAGCGGCTCCTATCCCTGCAAAAAAAGATAACGGAACGCTAAGTACCAACGCACAAGGACAGCTAATAACTAAAAAAGTCAATGCTATATAAATCCACTGATGCCATTCCCCCGTTATCATCGATGGTATAAACGCCGTCATAACAGCAATCCCTACAACAACCGGCGTATATACGCGGGAAAATCGGGTAATAAAGCGATCTAATTTAGGCTTATTGGCAGCTGCCGTTTCAACCGATTCCAATATTTTAGTAACCATTGATTCTGACAATCTTTTTATAACCTCTATTTTCAGCACTCCAGAAATATTAATACCTCCGGACATTACGCGGTGTCCCTCCTCACACAAAACAGGCACCGGTTCTCCCGTTACGGCTGAGGTATCAATAAAACTGCGTCCTTCAATAACGGTACCATCCAGCGGGATTCTATCCCCCACACGAACCAGCAATATATCTCCTATATCGGCCTCCGCTGCGGGGATCGTTTCCCAATCATTTTTTTTTGTAATCCGCTGCACTGACTGCGGACGCAAATCGACAGCCTTCATAATCTGCCCGCGGCTTTTGTCAACAGCTCGTTCCTCAAAAGCTTCTCCAATTCGGCTAAAAAGCATCACTCCGACAGCTTCCGGATATTCTCCAATTGCAAAAGCGCCCAAGGTAGCGGCCGCCATAAGAAACGTTTCATCAAACGGACGTCCGTGGATCATATTAGACACCGCGGACTGAAGAATATCTTTTCCCAATAGTAAATACGCTATACTATATAAAATGATATCATATGGTTCTGATATTACTCCGGATATAAACGTGAGTAAAAATAAGGCAATTCCCAAACCGCCTATCCAAATATTCCTTTTTTTTTCTGCGTGATCGTGATTACAACAAGAACAATGTGCGGATTCATGATGTTTCACGGAGACATAAACTTCCTCCATAACAGGAATACTATCCTTATTCATATTTTTTCCTCCACTCTGCTATATTTTCTGTATCATTATCATATCATTATTTTAACATATGTTCAAGTGTTCATATGTTTTTTTTTTACAGCTACATACGAAAATAATAAATAAGAAAAATTTTCAGCAAATTAAAAAAAGTAACATATTTTTAATTTTAACAAAACTTTTCTATGTTTCCGCTTAGCTTTGATATATAATAAAATAGTATTTATTATTACTGGAAGGAAGGGTTTTTATGAAATTGATGGTAACCGGCATTGGCGGTGTCGGAGGATATATCGCCTCTGTCCTGTGTGCAAATCATAAAGAAGTGACGATCATTGCCCGCAAAAAACGACGCCAAGCATTACAAGAAAAAGGTCTCGTTCTTCACAGTGAACGCATGGGAGAAAAAATCTTTCATCCCACCGTGTTGGAAAATCCTGCCGACATAGGTATTCAGGATGTAATTTTTGTCTGTGTCAAAAATTTTTCACTGCTTGAGGCGTTAACGGCAATTCAGCCTTGCATCAATTCCCACACGATCATTGTACCTATCCTTAACGGCATTGACCACTATGAAACGACCTGCCGCTTTTTAAAAGAAGGAATCGTTGTTAACGCGCTGATATATATTACCGCAGCCTATAACGAGGACTATTCCATTACACAAACCGGCGACTATGCCAGGGTATTAGTTGATGCTCCCAATAAAGAACACGCACAGCATATTGTATCCTTATTAAATCACGTAGGAATTCTTGATTGCTCTATCCCAAAAAACATGGATGTTGAAATGTGGACAAAGTTTATCACCAACTGCGCATATAACACAATTACAGCACGTTACCAATGTACAACCCGGGGACTGTTAACCCCACCGGAACGGTTGCAGGAATTTCATACCCTGATTGAAGAGGCCTGCTTTGTTGCTGAAGCAAAAAACATTCCCATTCCCTATGATTTAGCGGATTCAGTATTTGACCGCATGACGCATCATCGTACCTTAGATGCTACCAGTTCCATGGCACGTGATACCATAGCCCACCTGCCTATCGAATTAGAAACTTTCAGCGGCTATCTAGTAAGGACAGCCCATGAATTAGAGGTTCCTATTCCCCTTTCTGAACGAATGTACAAGGAATTAAAAGAAATGACAAAATAGTCCCATCATAATCGGAGGAATATATCATGAAAATAATGGTAACAGGTATTGGCGGTGTCGGAGGATATTTAGCTTCTGTTCTTTGTGCAAATTACGCAGGTGTAACCCTTATTGCCCGCAAAAAACGTAAAGATGCCTTGCAAAAAAACGGACTTATCCTGCACAGTGATTATTTTGGCGAACACATCGCCTATCCGCGCATTACAGATAATCCAGCAAGTACGGGCATACAAGATATAATTTTTGTCTGTGTTAAAAACTATTCACTGGAAACAGCGGTATCGGCAGTTTTGCCTTGTGTTGCTGACCATACCATTATTGTACTTGTTTTAAACGGAGTCAATCATGCAAACATTGTCCGAAAACTGATAAAAACAGGTCATATAATTGATTCTACCATATATATAAACGCTGCTTACAATAGTGATTATTCTATCCGGCAAATGGGAAAATTTGCCCGAATTTTTATTGGTTCAGACAATAGCTCCTGCAACGAAAAAATTCACACTCTCTTAAATCATCCAGGATTAAAATGTCACATTGTCAAAGATATCCAAGTAGAACTATGGAATAAATACATCACGAATTGTGCATATAATGTTATTACCGCATATTACGAAAGTACTATCGGCGAAGTTTTTAAAAAACCACAACGTCTTACCGAATTTCGCATTTTGATAGAAGAGGCTTATGCTGTAGGAAAAGGCTTAGGCATCAATCTTGATGCGAATCTCATAGACACCATCTACCAACGTGTTGCTGAACAAAAAAACAAAGACACTACCAGTTCACTGGCTCGCGATATAATCGCCCGTCGGCAAAGTGAACTGGATACATTCAGCGGTTATTTGGTGCGAACTGCCAATGAATTAAACATTCCGGTTCCGCTTTCTGAAAAGTTTTATCGTGAAATAAACCAACGAATCAAAGAAATACAATAAAGTAAAGGCGTTCAGGGAAAAATTCCTGAACGCCTTTTTTCTGCAATATATACGTCAATCATCCATTATATTTATTGCTGTTTTAATTTTTTGGATGTTTTTGGTACGGTCTTAATTAAAACATTTCGGCCGTCTTTCACCACTTCAAAAGAAATATCTCCTATGCCATCTTTATAATAGGCCAACTTAATATCCAGCAAGATTTTTCCTACCTTTTCCTGTAAATCAGGGGTAAAGAATTGAGATCGGAAATCCGCCGCGGTCTGCTTCTTTCCTGCCCTATTGACAACGGGCCGTTTACCGGTTTCTTCATCATCCCATCCCGTATTTTCAAACGTAATTTCTTCTTTTATACCTGTCAGCATTTCATTTAACGATCTGTTCTTAGGAATTTTATTTTTTGCCATAATACAACCCTCTATTTTTTCGTGTTATCCGCCTTATCTGAGGCTTCATGCATACTATTTAATGTAATCTTTGAAAACTCTTCCGGTGTACTGTATGTTGCTATTTTCTTAAACCCTACACCCAGTCTGCCGCGATATGCAGCAATGACATTATCCTCTTTATTCATTTCCGCTATGAATATTTCCTGTCCGTCAATGCCGATCAAACGAAATTTCCCACTGGGAGAAATAGTGCGCCAACTGCTATCTGACCCTTTAAACATATATACAACACCCGTTCTTAGATTATCATAGAAAAATATATCTTGATCATAAAATACGGCAATCCGGCCAATATTCTCTGCCTGAACACGAATACGCCGTGTATCATAATTAGCATCTGTACGATAAATACGATACTGATCTTTTCCTACTTCCAACTTCATATAAACGACATTAGTCGCTGTAGAATAAGCTGCATCCGTAATTTTACTATCCCGCGGCGCATCTTCGATAGGCGTATCCAGTTCATGATCCGGATACAGCGGATTATATTGGGCAATATAGACTCCAAATCTCCCGGTTTTACTATCTTTTCCATAAGAAGCAAAAATAGCTAAGTCTCGATCTGGCAGCCATTCAAAGAAGGATACCTTCCGTCCATGCAAGCTAACATGCTGCGGCTCACCCTTTTTACCGGCTTCATAAATATTGACCTGATCCTCCAATATAGTCGCCATAAACCGCTTATCAAAGGAATAATAGGATTGTCCTGTTGGTTCCGCCCCAAAGCCAGCCGCCTCCTGTTGGCTGGTACTACCAATTTGAAAGTCTGAAGTTGGTGCAAAGAGGACTCTATCCAAATAAAAATATACGCCTAACTGAATAGCTATCCCGATGGCAAATGTCAAAAGAACCTTTCCTAGCTTCATACGTTCCTCCTATTTTACGATAAATGCTGTCGGAATCATGCGTTCCCCCAACAAATCGGCCGGTTTATTCACAACCTCACCATTCAAAAACAATGTCGAACTCGATCCGCCATCAAGATTTGCAGCAATATAAGCACCCTGTTCATACATAATGTTTTGCAAATCACGGAGAGTAGCTCCTATAGCGTATCCAGGCTGTCTCCCGTCAATCACCAAAAACAACACGGTGCCATCTTTCCGCTGGCCGATAGCAGTACGCGGACCAACACCCCAGCCTCCATCACCATTCGTAATCATCTTCTGCCCATTGACAATTAACGCCGGTCCAAAGGAAATCCCTTCCTGCACACCCATAGAAATCAATTCTCCCTTACTATAATTACCGGCAAGAAGATTTCCGTCTTTATTAAAACCAATAAATTCATTGACTTCACTGTCACTGGAATCAGCACCAAGCAAAAACTTGCCATTATGTATAATGAAGCCGTAGGGACTACGACCAGTGCCCGTACCATTGGCATCATAAAATCCACCGGCGTTAATAGCCGCCACCGCATTATTTTGTTTAGCAATGTCGCTGGTTGTATCACCTTTTTCTTCCATATTCTCTGCCGTCGCTACCTTTACTCGTTTAGGATCTGGTATTTCCAATAAAAAACCCTTAAATCGGCTGGAATCAATTTTCTGCAGTTTCAATGTGGAATCGGTACGATTCTTAAATTTAAACAATTCTTGTTTTGGCGCTGTACTAATACCACCCAATATTTTATCAATCTCATCCTGAGAAAAAAGCCATGTAATATATTGCGGATGACGACTCTTTAAAATAGCTCCCACAACAGTCCGCTTAATATTGTCAAAGGGACCGAATAAAACAACAAAAGGTGATGTAACCGTAAAAAACAGGAGCAGTACAACAACAAATTTTGCAACTTCTTTGTATTTTTTCATTCTCAACCTCTGAAAAAAAAGATTTGGGACAACACGTTATCGTTGATCGTACTGTTCTGTCGTCACGCGTTGCTTAAAATTAGCGATATCTACAGCATTTCCAATCCATATACGTTTAACAGCATACGGATCATCGCCATATTTCGCCCAGCCGCCGTTCATGGTAAATGCTAATTTAATACCGGCTTTTTTCAAAGCTGCTTCAGCTGCTGGATTATTACCTCCGTAGGGATAACAGAAAAATTCATTTGTGATCCCCAGCTGCTGATACAGTTCTTCCTGACTTTTTTCAATTTCATCAGCTAATATATGTTCCTTCATATCACTCAGCCGATTATGGTGATACCCATGGGAGGCTATAGTCATACCACCTTCCTGCATCGTTTTAATTTGTTTCCATGTAAGCCGCGTGCTTTGATCGGCATCATAGGTAGGAATAAACACAGTACATTTAAATCCGTACTCTTTCATTATCGGCATAACAATAGAATACGTATCAGGATACCCGTCATCAAAAGTCAATACAACCGGTCGCACAGGCACCGGCTTATTATGAACCATATATTCATATAGCTGATTTAAAGAAATGGGATGGAAATCATTATCCTTTAAAAATTTCATCTGCTCCCGCAAATGCGCTTCCGACAATACGGCATCATTATCCTTTACTTCCCCGATCATGTGGTACATGAGAACGGGAATCCCTTTAGGCGGAACAGCCATTTCCACCTGCTTTTGCGAAGTTTCTGCCGGTACTCCGGTATCCGCTTTCTGCGTAGAGGAACCACCACAGCCTGTCAGTATCATACAACTTAACAAGAACAGACAGCTCCATTTCCAAATGCGCAAGATAAGGAACCCTCCTTTGCATAATATTCAGTGCAATAGACATAAAAAAGTTAACGCTAAGTCATATTGTACAAAATTTATGAAATATATGCAAATCCTATACAATACATATAATGTCTATACTTATTTTTCCCTGGCTGCAACAATAGGCAATTCCTTCAGCCGTCCCTCAAAAAAAGCGCGGATAAAGCCAACGGCATCACTCTTCAATGCTCGTTCCGCCTCTACCGAATGGCAGCCGCACTGCGGTGTCAGTAAAAATTCCGGACGATCAATCATTTTCAACATCACCGGACTGGGATGCTCCATCGACAGGACATCTAAAGCCGCACTGCGGATATGACCTTCATCGACAGCATGATATAAGGCCGCTTCATCAACAAGACCGCCTCGGCAGCAATTAATAAACATGCTGCCTTGTTTCATCTGCTCAAATTGTTCTTCTTGAAATATATATTGTGTAGTGTCATTCAAAGGCATATGCAGCGATACAACATCGCATTCCGCTAATAATGCATCTAAATCAACAGGTTTTACACGATTTTTAATCATTATTTTTTCACTGACAAACGGATCATACGCGTCAATACGACATCCAAAGCACTGCATGTGTTCAGCCACAACACGGCCTATATGTCCAAAACCAACAAGACCGATAACCGTATCAGCAACCCGATGTATAGGCCACGCAACAGTTCCATACTGCCACCGAGTATTATTTCTGATATCTTCCTGATATTCTGGAAGCTGGCGTATCAGCGCCAATATCATAGCACATGTATGATCGGCAATATCTTCTATACAATACGATGGATTATGTATTACAGTAACGTGACGTGCCGCTGCGGCAGCTAAATCGACATTATCATATCGTGCAGATAGGATAACTATAAGTTTCAGCTGATCAAGTTTTTCCAGCAAATTTTTCGTAACCGGTTCATCTCGACAGATAAGCACCTGCGCCTCTCTGCATTGTTCAGCTAGTTTATCTTCATTCAAAGCGGGGCAATACGCTACATGCGCAATATCGCCCAAACTCTCGCCAAAATCATCGTCGTCATTATGACCTAACACACTTATGTGATACATTATCACGGCCCCTTTTCCTTATAAAAATTTCATGAAGTTACAAATATACACTTAAATATATATCACAAATCAGCGCAATTATCAACCAAAAAGGAAAAAGAACCTCTTTCTTACTGCGAAAGAAGCTCCTAAAAAACGATATGTCATATATTGATTCCGCTTTTTTTCCGGCTTTGTTCTGATACTATTTCCACACCCGTTACCAACAACATCAACCCCCATAAAAGAGCTCCCGCCTCAGACCAGTTATAATGCATCATGGCTAACATCAGCGGTGTCCCGATTCCGCCGGCACCAACGAGTCCCAACACAGCCGCATCCCGTATATTGATATCAAACCGGTACAACACAGCCGATACATATCTGGGATAAATTTGCGGCAATATAACATATTTTACTTTTCCTAAAAAAGAAACGCCCATAGCAGTATATGCCCGGTACGTACGAAAATCCATATCATCAATAGCAATAATAAAGCGTTTAGCCAGTAACCCAATACTGCATACGGCTAATGTCAAAACTCCGGCAAAAGGTCCCGGTCCCGTAACACGGATCCACATCAGTCCATAAACAAATACAGGTACCGTTCGTATAAAAAGCAATACAAGTCTGGCGAATAAGGCTGCCGGCCAGGGAAATAAACGAAAATTAGCCGTAAAGGAAAATACTGCGGCCATGCACATGCCGGCTAATGTACCTAAAAAAGCAATACAAAAAGTTTCATATAATAAATACGGCACACCGTCATACTCCAACGAAAAAAGCATTCCGAAATCAGGATGAATCATCCCCTCTATAATTGCACGGGCTGCAGAAAAGCCGGAAGTGTCTGTATGGGGAAAGGACAACAGCAGCAATGACGTACCCGCAAAAAAGACCACACTGCCCCATACTGCCAAACGCTCTGTCAATGTCAATTTTCTTGCACCCTTCAACACCCGGCGAAGCCATTCGCTTATTCCTTCCGTACTCAATACTACGACATACAAAAGAAGCAAAATCATACCCACTTGACTATATTGCCGCCACGAAATCTGTTCATTTAAGAGAATGCCAATTCCACCGGCTCCCACATATCCCAAAATAGCAGCATGGCGAACATTGGCTTCCAATATATACAAAACATTTGTCATATATCCCGGCAAAACGGCCGGAAGAATCGTTCTTATAAACGCCCGGGTACGACCACAACCAGCCGCTTCCAAAGTCTGCGCCGTTATGAAAGACATACTCTCTATGTCCTCATATCCCATGCGGGTCATTACGGCAAACGTATACAGCGCAAGCGCTATCGTTCCCGCCAACGTTCCCAGACCCAAAAGGAAGGTACAAAACAAAGCCAAAATAAGGACCGGAATAGTACGTATACAATGAATGAATCCTTTTAAAAGGATTCGCAGCCACCGGTGCTGGTTATTGTATGCATTGGTAACAAAAGCTCCTATAAAGCCGCATATAGCTCCTATCGCGGTCCCTGCCAAGGACATTTGAACAGTCGCCCACAACGGTTGTAAAACGACAGCAGCATAGGCTGTATCCGGCGGCAGCATTGCCCGAAAAATATCGAAAAAGCGACTGCCTCTCTGTATAAGCAAAAAAGCAGAAAAATCCACGGTCTGTCCGGCCGCCACGATGAGCACTATACATAATGCTGCCGCTGCGGCCTTATGTTTGCATATCACGATATACCTCGTCCATACAACTGGACAAAATCCTGTCCTGTCCATTGTTCTGGCGCTGCATCATAATATATTTTTCCCTCTCTAAGTCCAATAATACGATCAGAAAATTTTTTGGCTTGTTCTACATTATGACTATTCATCACGACCGTCAGTCCCTCCTGACGCTGAAGTTTTCGCAGCAAAACAAGAATCTGCTGTGCTGTCATAGGATCTAATGAGGCCACCGGTTCATCAGCCAGCAGTACCTCCGCTTTTTGCAGCAATGCTCTTGCAATGGCTACCCGCTGTTTTTGCCCGCCGCTCAAGGAAGCAGCAAGGGCATGTTCCTGCTCCGCCAAGCCCACCTGCTGCAAAGCAGCTCGTGCCTGCTCTTGAACGCGTGCAGGAAAGTGACCGCTTACTACCCGCCAGATAGGCATATCTGATAAGCATCCGTTCAACACATTTTGCAAACACGTACTTTCTTCAACCAGACAAAAATCTTGAAATACCATTCCCACACGATGCTGCACTTGCCGCCTTTTCTGTCCGTTCAGCGTATCGAAGCGTAGGCCCCCGACCCACACCTCTCCCGATACGGGACAAGCCATATGATTGAACAGCCGCAATAAAGTTGTTTTACCTGCTCCGCTAGGGCCGATTATAGACACGAACTGCCCCTGTTTAATCGTCAGAGTAATGCCGCGCAGAATAAGTTTATGCTTATGATAACTCTGATACACATTTTTCAGTTCTAACATATCCATATAATGTCCTGCCTTATTTCAGTAATTGCTGTACTTGGCGCTCGCCATCATAATTTGCTCGATCGGCCCAATCATAGCCCTTATGCCCAATTGTCTTCAAGACCTCTATTCCTTCCTTAGTCTTACCTATTTCAATAAGGGATTCTCCCAATGCTTTTCGGAAACCTTCATCCTGCATAATTTTAGAATTGTTGCTGACACTTACTGTGTCGTTAAAAATTTTATCAGTTATGGCAATCATGCCTGTCTGTTCCCATATATCCTGCGTCCCACCTAATTTTGTCTGCCAATTTTTAGCCATATTAGCGCGGATATGCGAATAGGCTGTCAAAATATCTACCTGCCCTGAAGCAAGACGTGCTAATGATGTCGTATAAGAATCAGCCTGGACCACATGAGATAAATCAGATATTTTCTTGCCATATTGTTCTTTCAGCCACAAGGACGGATACATATACCCCGATGCCGATGCCGGACTCATGACCGACCAGGTAAGATCATTAAGTTCCTGCCAGGTTGGCTTTTGTCCGTTCTTTACCTTCTGCAGTAATGCCTGTCCCTTCGGGCTGGGCCCTACCATAATGCAGGAACGATAATACTGTGTCAAATCGTCAGTAAATTTTTCCGGCGTTCCATCATTCCATTTCTGCAAATCAGTTGTATCTTTATCAATACCGTTGCGCAGCGCCGTAAGTAAAACGGAAATATCTTTGTCATACAATACATAGGTGGCTCCTGAAATAAAACCCATGTCAGCACTGCCGGCACTCAACGCTTCTCCAACTGCATTATACGAGGTACCGACAGACAAGGTAACTTTCTTTATATTATATCCTTTCTCTTTCATTTTACTTTGTATCATCTTACCAAGCGGCGCAGTATGGGTCTTCATTGTATCGGCATCCTGGTACGGGGAAATCGCAATCTTCAATTCTGCAATATTCTTCCCGTCTCCGCCGGAAGGTGTACTGCTGCAGCCTGTCAGCAAAAGACTCCCCATAAATAACGCCGCCGCAAGTATTCGTATTGTTTTCATACGTAACAATCCTCCTTATATAATTTACAATGTTATAAAAATAACATACCCTCATTTTTTATAATCAAAACTACCTGTATAACAGGTAGTTTGCTCTGCGGCTAGAAGCCTTATTACCTGCCTAGGCCGCAAGGGCCTATGGAAAATCCACCAACCGCACTACACTTACCTGCTGCCCCTCTCCGAGGGGCGCTTCTTATTTATAGGGATTCCCCGTGAATGGATCTACCAGTTCTTTCAGTGTCATTTGGTCACACACCATATCTTCCTGTAACTGTTCTCGGATATATTGTGCTATTACCTTCTGATTTCTTCCCACTGTATCAACGTAGTATCCTTTACACCAAAATTTTCTGTTTCCGTATCGATATTTTAATTGTCCATGTCTTTCGAAAATGATTAGAGAGCTTTTTCCTTTCAAATATCCCACAAACGCAGATACGGACAACTTAGGTGGAATACTCACTAACATATGTATATGATCCCTACACGCATTAGCTTCCAGTATTTCTACATCTTTCCGGCTACATAATTCCCGTAAAATTTTTCCAATATCTTTTTTTAATTTCCCGTAAATCAATTGTCTACGGTACTTGGGTGCAAACACAAGATGATATTTACATCTCCATTTTGTATGTGCTAAACTTAAAGTGTCCATGGATAGCATTTTCCTCCTTTGCTCTAAGTACGGTTGGCGAACCTGTGCTTAGTATAGCAAAGGAGGTTTTGCTTTTTCTACCTATAGCTATAAGCTTTTAGAACCATACGCACAGCGTATGGTTTTCAATACGACAAAAAAAAGACGGGTATATACAATACCCGTCTGAACCACCGTAAAATGCGTACCCAAACAGGCATCCGATATCATGTATCGGCGGTCGATGCTGCAAGCATCCTCTCAATCCGTTACACGGATTCCCATCGCATTTCCGGTCATTAATATGTCTTTATATACATATAGCAAGATAAAGGAGCTCCCCCTCGTCTCACAATTAAACCAACGTAAGTATATAGCAGGAAAAACGCACTGTCAAGACAGATTACTGATTCTTATGCAGCATAATATCCAATATCTGTTTATCTGTTTCCTGCATTCCTTTTGTAGCCAAGACCCCGATATTTCGCAGGGACTCATCAACAGTATCTGACACCAGTCCTTCATTTCCACTCACCCGCTTGCCATCAAGGGCCAGCATAACCGAACGAAATGCGGAGCCGGAAGCGGAACCAACCTTCATGGCACAGCTGTTCGCCGCCCCATCACAAACCATTCCCGTAACATCCCCGGTCATAGAAGATAAAGCCCGTGCAGCGGTATCATAATCGCCGGTCATAAGCAGCGCCATGCCGGCAGCTCCCCCCATACTAGAGGTCAATCCACAGCAAAGTGCCGACAATTTAGGTAGAAATCCATGGATATAAATAGCCGTCATATGAGAAAAGGCTAATGCCCGTATCAGCTTTTCTTCCTCTGCCCCTAAATGCCTGGCTACGACAGTAACCGGAACCGTCGCACAAATTCCCTGATTACCGGAACCGGAGTTAGACATAGCCGCATACGGGGCTCCGCCCATACGAGCATCCGCCGCGGCGGTCGTCCGCATTACCACTTGGTTGAAAAGATCGGTTCCAATTAAATTTTTATCAATTTTATCGGCCATGGCATGCCCCATGCCAAGCCCATACTCACCGCTTAAACCGATTTCAGACAATGCATCGTTGAGCGTTGCTGCTTCCTTAATGAAGGAAAGCATCGGTAAAGGTGCCTTAACAGCAAATTCATATATATCATAAAAAGTCAATGAGCGAAGAAATTTGACATCCGGATCGATTTCCGCTGTTTCGTTCTGTGGCAAAGAAAATATTATTTCTTCATCCTTTTTAATAAAAATAATATGTGTGTGGCTGTCGGCAATACAAACTTGTACACAATGTCCCTGTCCATACACATTGGCTTCTGAATACAAAACCTGCGGTACGTCTTTGACAGCCACTGTCGCCAACCCGCTGTCAACCATATTCTTAGCCTCGGTTACTTTATCTTCATGCAAGTTTCCCAGCACCTGCAGCCCGCCTTCCGCATCCCCATCCAGCGCGCCGATAGCGGCTGCCATCTGCAATCCCGGTCTGCCCGTCCCCGGAACAGTTACACCCATGCCATTTTTCATTAAATTCGCCGATACATACGCCTCTACCCGTTCTGCCGGATAGCCAAGATGCTTAGCTGCCACCGCTGCCGCATAAGCTAATGATATCGGCTCCGTACACCCGGTTGCCGGCATAACATTTTTTTTCATGATTTCTATCATTGTTTCCCATTTCATTGTCTGTGTCAATTCTATTCGCTCCTCCTCAAAAAACGCACCCTATACTGCAAGTTATTATCCACGTTAAATATATAACGCAGCTTCTGCTCTGTCAACAGGTTCCACAACAGCGGCATAAAAGAAACTATGTTAATTTGTTAATCAAAATTCCCCTTATGCTTACCTATCGGAATATATCCGCAATACAAAACTCTCCCCCTGCCAGCGCATGAGGAGAGTATTTTTTTTAAATCAACACAGCACAACGAATCGCCCCATCAATGGCTATATGTCAAAATTCGAATATCGTCACGAAGTCTTTTGCGCAAAACAGAAAGCATCCTATCTTTGTTAGGACAGGGAAATCCAATAGGAGATGGGTTATGCAAGAAGATAAAACAATGGTATCACAGCCGTTTTTAACCATATTTTCAGCCCGGGTAATTGCTTTTTTGCCAGGACACCCCCCACAAGTATTTATATTCATCAGTTCAATCTCTTCCTGGCTATCTTGAAACGCTCCCATATGCGCTTTTATCGCTTTCAAACAAAGAGTCGTCCCACACATATCCTCTGTCTGCAAACATCTAATCAAGCCTACTTTCATCTTACCATCTCCCTCTATCACCATATACATCTGCCGTATCATATCATGTTACAGTAAAAAATTGAATAAATAGCCTGTAAAGATAATACCCATTCCAACGACGCTGAAGAAGATAACCAGCAGACGCGGTTTGAGTACCTGTTTTAGAAGAATCGCTTCCGGAAGACTTAACGCGGTCACTGCCATCATGAACGAAAGCGCCGTTCCCATAGAAACACCGGTTCTAGTCAACTCACTGATTAACGGAATAACACCCGCCGCATTGGAGTACAGCGGTATTCCGATCAATACAGCAATGGGAACAGCAAAGGGGTTTTCTTTTCCTGCATACTGCGCCAAGGTTCCCGCCGGAATCCAGCCATGGATAAAACCACCGATAGCAATACCGATGAGAACATAGATCCATATGCGTTTAATTAAATCACGAGTAAAAATCCACGCATCATATAGTCTATTTTTCATATGCGGTTCAACAATTTCCATGCTGGGTATATTTTGCATTTCATAAACATACGCTTCTACAAATTTTTCCATTTTCATTCTGCCGATAATCATCCCCCCTATCATAGCAATAATTTCTCCAGATAAAATATAAATCAACATAATTTTCCAGCCAAATAAACCGTACAGAAGACCTACGGCGATTTCATTTACCATAGGTGCCGCAATCAAAAACGAAAAAGTCACACCTAAGGGAATTCCCGCTTCTACAAACCCGATAAAAAGGGGAACTGCAGAACAAGAACAAAACGGAGTTACGATTCCCAGCAGGGCCGCTAAGACATGTCCGACTACTTGATTTCCTTTTGTATGAGAAAGAATTTTTTTTGTTTTTTCCGGAGGAAAATAACTGCGGATAAATGTAATGGCATAAATAATAACGATCAAAAGTATTAGTATTTTTACTGTATCAAAAATAAAAAAATTAACAGCACTGCCCAATTTACTCTCCGGTAAAAGGCCTAACGCCGTGTAGGTTAAAAAATCAGCGATTACCTGCAGCCAATCAAACATAGTGCCACCTCCTCTTCATCATTATGCATAAAAGTTATTGTTCTTCGACAATATACCGCTTGATTTCTTCTACTGTGCATACCTTCCCCGCCATTTTCACCTTTTCATTGATTACAAGAGCCGGAGTCCGCATGACACCGTATTTCATGATTTCGCGGATATCCTGTACTTTAATAATCATACTATCGACTGGTATTTCATGAACCGCTTTTTGTATATTTTCTTCGAGTCTTCTGCAATTGGTACACCCGGAACCTAATATTTTAATTTCCATAGTTAATAATGCTCCTTCCATATTATACATATAAATAAAATTGCTAAGGCTAAAAAATGAAAACAGGTTTACATGTTTTCCGCTGCGACTACTCATTTAAACACTTTGTATCTTCTTGATACATTTCCATACTTCTTAAATTGTCATACACTAACCTATCCAGAAATGTCAGCCGTTTATCTCCTAATATTGAATAATACGTTCATTACAACTACTTACGATCAGCAGCCAATCCCGTATTCTTAAGATAACAACGATGTCTGGATACTTTAGTCTGCGTAATCTGTAATGTTTCTATAACATCACGTACGCACAGTCCCGTTCATATAATAAATTTTAAATTATTAACCGAGGCCATCAGATAATGCTGTTAACACATTGACTATTTTCTGCATCTATTATCCCCCCTTATGCTTAAATATAATAACTGTATAATCGAATAATCGATTATACAGTTATTATATATTATCCACTAAAAATTTACAAGACAATATGTTACCATTTTTGAAATAATAGAAAAAAACAAGAGTTTCTCATTATCTCAAAAACATTTATTATGCATGGTAAATAAAGATAGAATATAAGGCGGTACCATTTTAAAATTTCAGCAATTTTCAAAATCAATACTAACTCATTTATAATCAAATACACTTAATGCAAAATAATTTACCAATTTTACAAAAACAACCCTCTGCCACTAACAAAGTGTTATTTTTTACACTCATGTGTTAGATTTTATTTTTTGCTTATATTATATACTCCTGTATATCTAGATATACCTACTAGATATCCGCATACATGCACTGTTTTCAGTGTCGTATTATCATCTTTGTACCCTACTAAGTCGTTTCTCAATATTCAACCCTTTATTTTCATCAAAATACCCTCTACACCATTTTTCGGTCCTAATTGATAAAATCAAAAAAGAGCCCACTGGATTTCCCATGAACTCTATTACTATCTATTTCTTGTATTTTTAGTATCCATACAGCTTCTTTACCAATTCGTCAACTCGTCTACTTAACGATACCATTCATTGCGGTACAGTTTCCTCCTTGCTTCTTGGCAAGGTACATTTGCTTATCTGCCATACATATCATTTCTTCTATGGAAATATTCTTAATCGCATTTTCCATATTCACCGTATATATACCTATCGATGTAGAAATGCCTGGTTCTTTATTTTTCCGTAATTGAAGAATTTTAATCCGAATTCCTTCAGCAATCTGATACACAAAGGCTTCCTTCATATTGTTCAAGCATATTATAAATTCATCTCCGCCAAAACGGCACGCCCAGTCCTCTTTCATCCGAATCGTATTACAAAAGATCTTTGCTACATCAGCCAGTACCTGGTCCCCTTCCATATGTCCACAGTCATCATTAATCAATTTAAATTTATCTAAATCAACAAATAAAAGTGATATGGTCTGTTGATTGGCTGTCGCTTCCCGAAGATCTCGGTCCAGCCGAGAGTACATATACTTCTTATTATACAGCCCCGTTAATTTATCCTTAACGATCGTATCATTCATTTGCATAAAAAACTGTTGAAATAAAACCGTTTCCCTATACTCATCATCCTCGATAGTCAAAGCATTCGTCACATCTTTTACCAGTTCCAGTACACTTGGTTTTGCTTTATATAACAGCGGGATTACGGCAACCAGCCACAATTTATGGTGATATTGTACTAACTTATGGAATCCTTTCCCTTCCATATATGCTTTTTCCGCCATACAGCCATCACGTTTACAAGGGTACTCCTTCTCTTGGGAACAAATACAACGTCCATTAAAAAGTGGGAATTTCTTCCTGCTGTAATCAACGATCACTTCTTTAGAAAAAGGATGCACTATTCTAACCACCGTATACAACGAACTTAGAAAAGACATATCCATAACATCCTGTGTATCTTCAATTCTTTGACTACTCATCATAAAAATGATGTCATCTCCTATATCATTATCTATACGTCTGTAATAATACATTATATAATAGGGCAACCAGTTAATGCATCATTTACTATGTCACCTCTTTAGTATAAATTGCAATAATTACTACCTCCACAGTCTGAAATTTATTATACCACGATATAGTAGATTGTATAGCACTATTTATAATATATTTTTTTGACCTTTTTGCGTAGTATCTCTATATAAATACAGCAACTAAAAGGTTTCTTTAAATGAAAAAGCAAAAACCAGGTTCCACTCCTTTCTGTTCATTTTATATATACGGAAAAGGTCGAATACGTGTTGCTGTTCCCTCTTATTATTTCATAACTTTAACACATTGCATTCACCTGTATCTACTGGATATCTACACATATCCGCCTTATTTATCTGAAGCAACTAATCAAATTATTAGCTACTTTTAATACAGCAAATATCGTTGAAGTAAACTATTATAAAATATAAATATAAATTCTGACTACGGATAAGAGTCACTATAACATGATAAAAATTACATACCATGATTTTTCTAACGGTCCCATTGAACAATGTTGTAATCTTTGCAACGCTCGTATGTATCTTCAAGCTGAACGAAGTAAAAAACACACAATGGTCCTCCGTTCCATGAATTTTGACACTTGTTTAAACCTTCCTTCGAAAATGCCGAGAAACGTTTTCTATACATGGCATACGACGATGTAAAACCAAGATGTACATTATCTTTTTGTACATGTTTCCAATGGAAACAATGCTGATACTTTTTATAAAAAATATGGCTTTCATTTTAGTCATGATGTTTTTCAAGACATGATCGATGCCTATATACAGAAGTTGTAATAAACTCCCAAACCGAATACTATCTTCTTCAGATATAAAGCTAAATAGTATTTTTCAAAAGATATAGTAGAATGTAAGCAAGCTATCCATATTTCACTCCTTATTCGTTTGCTTGATACTGGCTGTTTCGGAGTTTTAACGGCCTTTTTCACTTTTGTGAACTTAATTGTACTCTATCATCACAGCCAACGTTGCGAGTAATCCAAAGAGATAAGTCATTGTCATCGGAATGTGAATATTTATCCACAGATTAGCTTAATCAAAAAAATATGAACCATTTTATTCTTTATAAAAATAAAAACCAAGTTTTACCTCTTATCGATGTTTGCTATACTTTTTATCTCACATTCTTTCTTGAATTAACTCTCCTAAAATATGAAAACCAGCTTCAACTTGTTGTAGTGAAAGTAAAGAGAAACTAATTCGTATATGACTTTGATCTATATGTCGCGGATAAAAATCATCGCCACAGGCAATATATACGTGATTCTTTTCCGCTTGTAAACAAAATTCTTTAGCCAATATTTTTTGAGGCAATCGTATCCAAAAAGATAACCCTCCTTGTGGATTTTGTACAATTACTTTGTCTGAAAATGCATGTTGCGCTACTTGATAAGCAAAATCAAATTGTGCCTTATATATCTTACGAATGTGTGCAATATGTTCCTGCCAAACACCTTCCCGCAGATATAAATCAAAAACACGCTGTGTCAAACCAGAGGTAGATATATCTGTTATATATTTAATTTTCAAAATCCGTTCTGCTAAATATTCCGGTATACACAAAAACGCCAATCGCAGTCCCGGCATAAACATTTTTGAAAAACTTTTGATATATATAACCCTATCATCTCGATCTAACGCCTTCAAGGGAGCTAATGGACTGGTACGAAAAGATAACTCACTGAGATAATCATCTTCTAATATACATACATCATAATACCGCATCAATTCCATAAAACGATTACGTTTTTCTATGCTATACGATATGCCTGTCGGATTCTGTAATATTGGCATCACATATATTAGTTTCGGACGAAAACGTTGAAGATATTTCTCCAATTTTATCACATCTATGCCATCTGGTTCCATCGGGATGTCAATAACTTTAGCACCTGCTGAGCGAAAAGCTGCAATAGCACCCGGATACGTCGGTGATTCTGTAAACACATAATCCCCATGATTTAAAAGAGCTCTGACAACAATATCTATTCCCTGTTGAGCACCAGAAATAACCTGTATATTTTTTGCACTTGTAGAAACATGGCGCTCTTTCAAATAAGTTACAACCGATTCCCGCAATGGTAAAAAACCTTGACTTCCTTCATAACTAAAAGTTTTTCCTTTATCACGATCTAATACTTTTATCACTAATTCTTTAAACTTTTTAATAGAAATAACATCCGGATTCAAAGCAATACTGCGCATATTAATCATGTCTCCATTTTGTTTGTTTTCCCATCCCTCTTCTAATAAGGTGCAATCCGCCATGACAGTTCCCATATCCAATTCCATCAGAGAGGTTTTTTCAGCAATATAACTGCCACTTCCACCATGAGAAATGACATACCCACTTTTTTCTAATTCTTTATATGCATTCACTACGGTTCCCGGATTAATAGATAAATATTGGGAAAATTTTCGTACTGAAGGCAATCGATACCCCGGTGCTAATACGCGTGAATGGATAAGTTCAATAATTTGATTATATAATTGAACATATAATGCATTTTTTTCATTCTTCGTCAACTGTATCGATACAAATTGATTAAATTCATTAGTCATATTGAATTTTTCTTCCTTTTCTTGTAGAATAGTAAAAATTTACCAAAATACAAATAAATTGTACTGATACAATTTATTTTAGTAAATTTTTACTATTTGTCAAGAAAAGAGGTATCTCATAATGGAAAATCGATATGAATTGAACAAAAATCTGGCACAAATGTTAAAAGGCGGCGTTATTATGGATGTCACCAATGTAGAACAAGCAAAAATAGCAGAAGATTCCGGTGCAAGTGCCGTCATGGCATTGGAACGTGTCCCTGCCGATATCCGTCGTGAAGGAGGCGTTGCACGTATGTCTGATCCAAAAATGGTTAGAGAAATCAAAGAGTCTGTATCCATTCCTGTTATGGCTAAAGTACGTATTGGTCACTTTGTAGAAGCTCAAATTCTACAAGCCATCGGTATTGATTATATTGATGAATCAGAAGTGTTAACACCAGCTGACGATGTCAACCACATTAATAAAGCGGCTTTCCAAATTCCATTTGTGTGTGGAGCTCGTAACCTAGGAGAGGCCTTGCGACGCATAGGTGAAGGTGCCTCCATGATTCGTACAAAGGGAGAAGCCGGCACAGGTAATATCATCGAAGCCGTTCGTCATATGCGTACTATGACAGTTGATATACACCGTGTCCAATTTTCCACACCCATGGAATTAATGCATCTTGCCAAAGAAATGGGAGCTCCGTTTGCTCTCATTCAGTATGTACATGAAAAAGGCACCCTTCCCGTTGTTAATTTTGCTGCCGGTGGCATTGCTACTCCCGCAGATGCGGCCCTGATGATGCAGCTTGGCGTGGATGGTGTTTTTGTTGGTTCAGGTATCTTTAAGTCAGGAAATCCTGCAAAAAGGGCAAAAGCCATTGTCAAAGCGACAACTTTTTACGATGATCCGGAAAAATTGGCGGCTCTTTCCGAAAACTTAGGAGAAGCTATGGTCGGAATCAATATTGATACTCTTTCCTCTAATGAACGACTGGCTAACAGAGGATGGTAGCGATGAAAACAATCGGTGTATTAGCAATGCAAGGTGCTGTATCAGAACACTTAGAAAAACTCTATGCCCTTGGTATCCAAGGGCATAGAGTTCGAACTGAAACTGACTTAAATAATATTGACGGACTTATTTTACCTGGCGGCGAATCCACTGTAATGGGTAAACTTTTAGAAGCATTTAATCTCCTTCTCCCGTTAACACGTCAAATCGAGGAAGGTCTTCCCGTTTGGGGTACATGTGCCGGTCTCATTCTCTTAGCAAAAACAATTATAGGTCAAGAAAAAACATATTTGAGTACCATGAATATCACAGTTCGTCGTAATGCTTACGGCAGTCAAATGGAAAGTTTTATCACACAAAAAACAATTTTTCCTGTCTCTACACATAAAATACCACTTGTATTTATTCGGGCCCCTTATATAGAATCTGTCAAACCGGATGTCACCATTCTCACAAAAGTCAATGGAAAGATTGTAGCTGCTAAACAAAAAAACATGTTGGCTACTTCATTTCATCCAGAACTTACAAAAGATATCAGTTTTCATCACTACTTTGTTTCCTTGTGCTAATATAATACTCGCATCTGCTAACGTATATTCCCTAGTTTGTAAAGATTATTTATCTGATCCCAAAGCGTCACGCTGGAAATAGGCTGAGTGATACATTAATGAACCATTCATACAAACTATCTATTTTGGTCTACTTTTTTTGAAATACCTCATTAGCAGTACGCAGGCAATGTAATATCCGAGGAAAACCTATATATGGATTCATCGTCGTAATCGCGCCTATAACTTTATCTTGTGCAGCCCCTTATCAAATCGATTGCCATCATTGATTGTACTTTGTTTGTCTGATGGAAGGACAATACCATTTTTCTGAAACACCTGATCCATGACCGGTATAGTTTCTACTACTTTTGAGAAACCGACATATGGTGCTAATTGGTATACAGATTCCCGTATTTCCAGCGGTGTCACTCTATCTTGAATCGCACCTTGAACACTCCTTTGAAACAATACCGTATCTTGATTCGTTACCAGCACCGCCAGCGTAACGAGATGCTGTTCCTTTATTGCGATTTTGACTTGTTGCACAATATCTCCGTAAACATACTTTTTCATTATCGCTGTCAGTTCAGGATCAGTCTTTTCAATACCCAAGCCCTGTTTTCCCATCATAGTGGCATGATTTTTATTTACTACGCTAGTCCGACTATTGCTATCCATCGTATCACCACTGAAAATTTGAGCGAAACTACCGCCCCCCATATTGAATAAACTTGTACGAATCAGACTCAACTGCATCGTCTTCTTCCATATCCTATTTTTTACCCTTTATTTCCCTTTCAACCAATTAAGGACTTCTGTAGTACTTACTCCGCCGCTAAAACGAATACCTACCTGCCAAGTTCCTGTACCTGCCGCTTTAGCTAAGTTCGTACCACTTGTACCCAACGGACTCGAACTGGACGTGCAGAACGGAATGACTTCTTTACCTCCGAAATTATGATGTTCAACAAACGTATAGACTACGTGTGGTGCCTGCTGCCACCAGAGTGGATAGCCGATGTAAACTGTATCATACGAATCCCAGTTTTCTACATCCCCCTCATATGTCGGGCGTAAGTCAGGTTGCCCATGTTCTTTCATGACACGACTGTCTGTATTTCGATAATTCAGATTTTCTTCTGTATACGACTGCGACGGTTTTATTGCAAAAAGTGCAGCATTTTTCTGATTGGCAATCGTTTCCGCTACGCGTTTTGTATTACCACTCGCCGAAAAATAAACCACCAAAATTTTTCCATCGCTTGACGTTACTTTCGAATCGACCTTCTGACTTTGCATTGTTTCAGGTACACTTCCACAAGCAATTAACGTCACTACTCCAGTGAATATTAATAACCCTGCTAAAATTTTTTTCCACATTGCATATGCTCCCTAATAAACAGCAACAATATCACACTTATCTTAAATTCTCTCATTCATAACAGTCCTGATAAATTCCTCATATTCACCTATATATCACAAAAAACATTAAAATAATCTTAAATTAGTTATTATCCACTTTACGCAGTACCTATCAATAATTCATCCCCACAGTAATAAAGGTAATAGAAATACCGAATCTCTACACCGTTTTATAACGAGATATTGTTTAGAGATATTGTTTAGATATTTGGTTTATAACTGATAATCATTTCTACAAGTTTTGGATCATAATGAGAAAAAAACAAACTTTGCTCTTCATCTATTTTTGTTATATGCTGCATATCTTCTTCTGCCAACACAAAATCAAATATATCAAAATTTTGTTTCATACGATTAAACTCTAATCAAAAGTATCACTTAGAACACACTCCATCGCAAGTATTTTCCTTAAATATATGAAATATCAGGATTTTTCATTCCCGGAAATATATTTTCCCCCATTATAGCAATAGCATAGCCATTGTATCAAAGACATCCTATGCTTTCAATACAAATGATTATTACTATGACCATCGATACGTTTTTTATATCACACTACCATGTGCTGTATAATAATGCGCAGGATATCCTATAAAATTTTTAACTGATACATCTTTATATTAAACCACAGGAGTTGCAATCATCATATTAAAGTCATTAACAAAAAGGGACTTTCTACCATCATAAAAAATGTATTAAATTCTTCACATAACTTTCTTTAAGACAAAATGTATTGTTTCACTTGCATAATCCAGTTATCAATCTCAGAAGATGCTGTCATCAGATGATTTCCTTCATTAGAGTCAAATCTGATTTCCATTTCGCCTAAAGATTTAGCACCTTCACAAACTTTTTTACATATTTAATGACGTGTCCAGGCCATCGCGTGTGCCATAGAATACCACCATGTGGAAGTCTCTACAACAATTAACACGTTATTCATATGTTCTCCTTATTTTTTACAAAAGTTTATTATATTCCTTTATATCTACAGGTTCGAGCCATTCGTTACATGCTCCTTCAGCGGGAACTTCAATTGCTACATGTGCAAACCAACTATTTTTAGCTGCACCATGCCAATGTTTAACTTCTGGCGCAATAGTAACCACATCCCCCTGATGCAATTCTTGTGCGTCTTTCCCCCATTCTTGATAATAACCACGCCCCGCGGTACAAAGAAGGATTTGTCCTCCTTTGTGGTGAATATGCCAATTATTTCGACAGCCGGGTTCAAATGTTACATTTCCAATAAAAACGAGGGCTGTTGAAAGCATATTTAAATAACTTTGACCTATAAAATATCGTGCAAAAGCATCATTTTTCGCTCCCATAGGAAATATACTGAACTGTTCGTTATCCATAAAATTCTCCTTTTCCCAAATATCTTATATCATTAATATACTATTTAAAACATAAACGATTGCTTACTATATCAATTGCTATGCCGCGGAAAATACACACAAAATAGATTCGATTGAAAATATTCTTTATTCCGATAGTTTAATAAATTCTTTTTTTATGCATTATTTAATGCCCCCACTATAGCATGCGGTACCTATAATTAATCCAGAATTTTTTACATCTTCCTCTGTTAGAATCACGTCTAACACCCCAACTACATCATCAAGATATTTAATTTTTGATACTCCGACAATAGGAGAAGCCATTCCTTTTGCAAATTGCCGTGCCAGTGCAATCTGTGTCATCGTCACATTATATTTTTCCGCAATTTCCCCGACTCTGTCCACTATTTTTTTATCTGTTTTTTCTGTTGCATCCTATTTTTAAACTGCAACTTTATCAGTCTGACTCCGTTCTGAATTAGAATGCCATTGAGATCTTGAAAACCTGCCAGATGCTAATGGACTGTAAGGAGTAAAAACAACTTCATATTTCCTGCAAATAGATATCAGTTCGCATTCATCCTCTCTACAGTAAATTATAGTGATTTTGCATAGTTACAAATTTTGTCCATCCCCCTTTTTCAGCCACAACCTGCATAGTATGAAACTGATAACCATACATGCAGAAACTCCAGGATTTAGCACTTTTCCTGCCCTTACTAGACTGTCAAGTGTTTCCATTGTTTTTTCTGGGAGTATCATAATCAAATCAATAAATAATATACAAATCCACATAATCAGTCCCTAATCGGTTTAAGGACTAATCAATTTTTTGGTTAATTACTTTTCTAGATAATCTTCCTTGATGCAACCTGCTTAATTTATCAACACTAAAAAACACCTTGGTAGCTAAAAAAATATCATCCCGTTTAAATTTTTTTAATTACCCGCCCCACAGATTCTTTGCTCGTTCCAGCAGAATAACAGTTAACTGTATCAAAAAAATTGATGCCCAACTCAAACGCATGTCTCATAGCTTCTTCACTTTCTTCATAATCAAGTGTCCCACCTAGAAAAATCGTAATAATATAATAGTTTAGTCAAATATGTCTATCTCAAAATGTAGAATAAAAATATATACTTTTACTAAAACTACTTTCAACACAAGAGAATTATAACTTCGTATTATAATATTTTCATGTATAAAATTGATAAAATCTAGCATAGAAACATTCTTCAATATAAAAAAATATTTAAATTTACTTTCATTTATCAACTCCGTTAATACAAGCAGGATGTTCTCACAAATTCAGCATAACACTTAAAGTTCACTACAAGTCAAGAAAAAAATTGCATTATTCTATGCCCGTCAATATAATGCAATACGTTATTGCTTATATAACAACTCATTGACAAAAATTTTACTTTGATGATATATAATTGTACGAATTATTCAGACGCAAAAACTAATAACGACTTAACATCAGGTATTTTCAATTTATTGCAATCTCATTACTGCCATAATATTTTTTACTTTTTAAATTTTAGCATTTTTTCAAAAAAATAAGCTATACGCGGTCTGTCTTTCGAGCTCAAAACCTTTTTGGCACTTTCCCAGTTTAACATATTTATTTCTTCTTATATTTAAGGCAACAAAAAAGCACTCCCTGCTGAATGCTTGCGGTGGAAAGGTTTATCCATTCCAGCCTTTCCAAAAGGGAAGTTTAAATAATCAGTCTGGTTCTAATTATTTATT
Organism: Megasphaera sueciensis; assembly: GCF_050219315.1. Lineage (NCBI taxonomy): Bacteria > Bacillati > Bacillota > Negativicutes > Veillonellales > Veillonellaceae > Megasphaera > Megasphaera sueciensis. Next base: position 2,379,500 of record NZ_CP116939.1, on the reverse strand, counting down.
CCTTAATATTTAAATTATTATCATACAAGTTACTAAATTTATATTTATAGTTTTATTTAATACTGTATTCATTTTAGAGTCAAGTTATGTTCGCAAAAACCACCAAACTTCAAATAGAGGTTACACAATTTTTGATAAGAGAAGTTCCATAATAATTTTGAGATTCATGTAGGAACGTCTGCTAGACCAATCTTCATTGTATTCCATGAGATAACTTGTCATTGATCGGACGTACGAATCCATGCTGGGAAATATTCCAACAACCTTCATGCGACGGCGTATTTCTTTGTTGAGCCGTTCCAATAGATTTTTTGAGGATATCTTCCTAGCATCCCTTTGATATTGTCAATATCTCTTTACACTTTTTTCTCGAGGATATTGGATCTACGCTGCATCCTTCAATGAGCGGTAATACTGTTGTCTCTTAATCATTGGAGGTAATCCTCCATTGGTGGAGCAGATTCTTCGGTTATTCCAGTAACTAATGAAATATCTCCATATAATTGTTTTCATATGTTCAACAGTTGTTTTTGAAGCATTATATCGATTATAGATTAATTCTTCCTTTAATCTTGCCCACATGCTTTCGCAACGGGCATTATCATGGCATCTGCCACCTGCACTGTTCATACTTTGTACTATTCCGTATTGCTTAATTGCATTACGGTACAGCTCACTGGTATACTGTGTTCCCCTATCACTATGCAGGATACAGCCCCGAATTTCTGGATATGCTTTATATGTATTAATTATTGTTTGTTCACATAACGTGGCTTTCATATTTGTATCCATTGCTAATCCCAGTACTGCAGAATCGAAGCAGTCAAAAACTGCGGATACATACAGTTTTCCATCCAGACACTTTATTTCAGTCATATCTGTTACGCACTTGCTTAACGGTTTATCAGAATAGAAATCACGTTTAATTAAGTCATCAGATTTTCTGGCTTCTTTATCAGCTTTTGTGATTCCATTAGGTTTTCTTTTTGGTCTATGGCTAATACCGATTTCTTCCATAACACGGTATACAGTCCGTTCACTCGGAATCTCAATACCAGCAGGTTTTTTTAGCTCTAAAGCTTGATGCATTCTGATTCGTCCGTAAGTATCATTGCATTCATCTTCAGCACAGATATCTAACATAGCATCTGCAAGAGACTGATATTTCCAAGGCTTATCTTTATATTTAAGATAATTGTGAAATCCCTGTCTGGTTACGCATAGGCTTTTACAATAGAATGAAATTTTACCTTTAATAGTGCCGTCTTCAGTTTTTATTGCAATAAATATCAATCTCTGTTTTTTGTTGACTTCCGACGGCTGGCGGCGAAAAAAGCGCTTGCTTCCTCAAGAAATTCATTCACTTCTTTAAGATGGCGATTCTCTTTGTCCAGTTCTTTAACACGCTTTTTAAGTTCAATAAGTTCCTCGTTAAGAGATAAGGCATTGGAAGGAGTATGAACAGCGTCTTTTGCCTCCAACCTACCTCCTTTGAAGGCTTTAACCCATGTATAGATAGTACTATCAGGAAGCCCCAGTTCCGTTGCGGCTTTGTGTCCACCAATCTCCTGAGCTAATTTTACAGCCTGTGATTTAAATTCTTGGTCATAAGTTTTTATAATTCGTTTTGCCATCTTATTTCTCCTATTCTCTATCAATTATATATCACAATCCTTGAGAATAGGGTGCCAATTTTTATTGTACAACATCAATAGAGACAATCTTCAATTTTGTGTAAACCTTCGATAAAGGGTTCTATAATAAATGTTGGGGTAAGACTAGACAATCCATTGTCTGCCTTACCCCATTTTGCGTAAAAAGATGGACATAACAGCATACGAAAAAATAAAAACACTGGACCTCTTATGGGCTGCCACATATATCTATCCAATCATTCCGAAAAATGACCGTAACATATATCCTTCCAGCTGTAAATTTTAAAGAAGCATCAGAATTTGCCCGACACTCTAATATCCAAACAACGGCGAAAGCCTATTCAGAAATTCTTTCCAGCAGAAGAGAAATACCGACTATGTTACTGAACAATATTGTTGATGGTGCTATTCAATCTCAAGGAATAAAAATAAACATCCCAACAAAAAACGACAAAATAATTCCAATAAATGCCCCTGTTGCAGAAAAAAAGTCCCAAAAACAAGCCCCAAAAGCTAAATAATGAAAAAAATATGGGTTCTCGATTATCTCGAGAACCCAGTAATTATCTATGGCGGAAAGGGTGGGATTCGAACCCACGGAGCTTTAGAGGCTCGACGGTTTTCAAGACCGCTTCCTTCAACCACTCGGACACCTTTCCATGCCGCATAATATTATACCAAACATATGTGATTTGCGTCAAGAAAATTTTTTGTGTTTTATTCAAATAAATTATTTTTTTTCTTTGAAAAATGAGGTGAATCTCCCCATTTTTCAAATCCAACCGTATCGCCTACAGATGCAACACGTCCTTCCAAACAGTGCCGGCATTGTTCCGGACTGTCTTCGACACAAGGCTTATTATCATACAGCAGATATTGTGGACGAAATTCCGGCAGTGTAACGATAGGCATCAAAACATTGGCTCCTGCTTTCAGTCCCAATTCTCTTCCCAAGGGGTTCAATGCCTGCAACGCCGTAGTCGCGGCAATATTCACGTCGCGGAGAAACAGTCGGGTTACAGCAATCATGTTTAACCCCAGTGTAAAACGGCGTGATTTACACTGCAGTGAATCATCACCTGCAGCAATAACATGTTTTCCGATAGGTGTATTATGATGAACTACATAAGGTCCCATTCCAATCATATCGATATCCATATCTCGATAAAAAAGGATATCGTCCGCTAAGTCTTCTATAGTTTGTCCCGGCAATCCTATCATATCCCCCGTCCCTACTTGATAGCCTATGCGGCGCAGGGATTCAAGACAGTTCTTGCGTACAGTCCATTCATGATGACCATCCTGCGGATGGATCTGTTTATATAGCTCAGGATTACTGGACTCAATACGCAAAAGATAGCGATGTGCTCCGGCTTCAAACCAGCGGCGATATGTATCCTCTTTTTGTTCTCCCACACATAAGGTTATCCCTAGTTCACCGTGGCTCATTTTTTTTATATCTCGTACGAGTTGCTCAATATACGTAGCAAAATCAGCATCTTGCCGTTCACCTGACTGTAAGGTTAAGGATCCATATCGATTGTTATATGCCCACTGCGCCATGGATAAAATATCTTCCCGTTTTGTATTAAACCGTTTCACTTCGTGGTTATCTTTTCGGATGCCACAATAACAACAGTTTTTAATGCAACGATTGGAAAATTCAATAAGGCCTCGATAATAAACAACGCGCCCTACACAATCGGCTTTCACAGCGTAGGCTGCATCATAAAGCTGCTGCAGCTGTCCGTTATCCGTCAAACTTAGCAGATATATCAAATCATCACGAGTCATATTCTGTTTTTTTAATAATTGTGAAAAATTATTCATCTTATATCTCCTAGTATAGATATTTTATTTTCCGTAATTATCAACATGTAATTTTTCAAACACCAAAAATGTCAAACTCAAGATCATCGCCACAACCGTAGCCAATCCCATCCCTTTAAGCTGTACGGGTCCCAAAATAATGGTGGCTCCGCTTAACCCGGAAACCATTGTAACCGCCGTAAGAATAAGATTTTTAGAGCGTGTATAATCTACCTTTTTTTCAATAAGCATGCGAATACCAGAACTGGCAATAAAACCAAACAGCAAAATACACACCCCACCCATTACAGGGGTCGGAATCCCATGAATCAAGGCAGCAATCTTGCCGACAAACGAAAAAATAATAGCAAACACAGCAGCACCGGCAATAACCCAAACACTATACACGCCTGTAATTGCCATAACTCCCATATTTTCACCATATGTCGTATTGGGAGTCGATCCAACAAGTCCAGAAATAACATTAGACAATCCATCAGCAAATAACGAGCGATGCAATCCCGGATCTTTAATAAGATCGCGTCCTATAATATCACTTGTCACAAATAAATGTCCCAAATGTTCCGCAAAAACCACAAACAATGCCGGCATAATCATCATAATAGCGCTGAAGTTAAACTTCGGTGCATAGAAAGTGGGTGCTGACAGCCATGCTGCTTCTTGGACCGGAGCAAAGTCAACTACTCCCATAAAGAAAGAAAGAATATATCCTGCCACAACACCGATCAATATAGGAATAATTCCGATAAATCCTCGTCCCAATACAGTCGCCAAAATAGTAACGATGAGAGTAAACATAGAAATAATCATAGCGGTTTCATTTGTCATTCCTTGTGTTTCACCCAAAAATCCTGACATGGTCATCGCCAAGGGTGCTAATTCCAGTCCAATGATAGCGACAATAGATCCCATTGCAGCCGGAGGAAACAATACATCAATCCAGTGCGTTCCCACTTTATCTACTACCAGTGCTAAAATCATGAAGGAAAATCCGAAAACAATAAATCCTCCTTGTGCATCCCCGTAAGTCATTCCCGGTGTGGCACAAACGGCAAGAACAGGGGAAATAAACGCAAAACTGGAACCCAGATAAGCAGGCAAACGTCCTTTACATAAATACAAATACAAAAGAGTTCCAATTCCATTCATGAATAAAGCAATGGCCGGATCTACATGAAGCAGAAAAGGAACTAGAACAGTCGATCCAAACATGGCAAATAAATGCTGTAAACTTAACGGAATGGTCGGCAATATCGGCAACCGTTCATCAACCTGAATAATTCTTCTCATTATAATTATATCCTCCTCAGCAAATCAGTTAATGTAAAGGAAACTGACTTTTTGTTTCCTCTCTCATAGACGGCAACATCACGCGTGCCGACATTTGCGCCTTTCGAACCGCCTCATTCAAATTCTTCTTGGAAATATTCAGCAGCAGCGCCGCTGCCGCCATATTGACAATAAGTGAGGTCCCGCCGTAACTGATAAAAGGCAGCGGCACACCCACAACGGGTAGTAATCCACTTACCATTCCTATATTGATAAATCCTTGTCCGCCTATATATAATGTACTTCCTAATGCCAAAAGCATTCCATATTTATCCAGTGCATGCAAAGCACACATACAACCGCAATATACAACAACCGCAAATAAAGCTAACATAACAATAGAACCGATAAGACCCCATTCCTGAGCAAAAATGGCAAAAGCAAAATCGGTGTGTGCTTCCGGCAAATAACTAAACTTACTAACACCCGTACCAATCCCCTGCCCGGTAATGCCTCCGGAGCCAATTGCAATCAGTCCCTGCACCGTCTGATACCCCAGTGTCTTTTCATAAGACCACGGATCGATCCATGAAATAAGCCGGTTGCGTCTATACACTGCACTCAGTGTATAAATCAAACCCATGCTAACCGCAACCAAAATCGGCAATTTCGCTCTGGATATATGAGCCCCGCTGGCAATAACCATAATAACAGGAATCAGCAATATCACAATAGCAGTACCTGCATCCGGCTGTTTTGCCACTAAAATGGCCAATACCAAGGGAATCCAAAGTGCCCGTTCCGGTTTCAGTTTCCAGCGTTTCCAAGCAGGTGCTTTCTTTTTATGACTCATTGCGTGTACTAATTCTACTGGTTTATCTTTATCCAACAACTGTGAAAGTATTGTGGCTGTATAAATAACGCCTACCAACTTAGCTAATTCGGACGGCTGGAATGTAAAAAAGCCAATCCCCAACCACCGTCTAGCCCCATTGATATGAATACCGGCAATAAAAACAAGCACAAGCAGCGTTACCGTTATAAAACAGATGATTCCCAGATGCCGACGCCAAAAAGTATAATCCACACGATACACGAATAAAGCGGGTATAACCCCAATAAAAAGAATGATAATCTGTCGAATCAAATGATAGTAGGTATTTCCAATCATACGATCCCCAACAAACGTCGAACTGAATACGTTGACCAAACCAAGAACAATAAGCACGGAAAACGCAACAATCAGTCCATAATACACACGACGCATTTTTCTAGTTTGGCGATCCATCTCCCGTCACCTCCACAGGGCATGCAGCCACACAATGAAAGATGGGTTGTCCTTTGGCGCTGAATTTGGCTTCATATTCAGTCATTGCCTCATTTTGAATATTGCTATGATGTAAATCATATGTAACCTCAGACAAATCCCATTGCCGTTCCTTACATTCTTTTAATGTAAATTCAAACAGATCTGCATTATCTGACTTAAAATATATTTTCCCTTCATGAGATAATATAGCGGCATACCGATCCAGAAAATCACGATACGTTAATCGTCTTTTTGCATGCTTCGATTTGGGCCAAGGATCACAAAAATTAATAAAAAATCGATCAACCTCATCCAAGTCAAATATTTCCGGTAAATTTTCTACATCGAATCTAAGAAGCTGTACATTTTTTAATTGCGCCTCTGTTGTTTTTTTCGCTGCATAATATAACACTCCTATTTGAATTTCAATGCCTATAAAATTAATTTCCGGATGCAGCAGCGCCATTTGGGAAATAAAATTTCCTTTGCCGGTTCCCAATTCTACCCATAACGGAGCCTGCGGATCGGGAAATAATGACCGCCATTTTCCTTTCCATTGCTCACAATGCTCTAAATGAACAAAGGATCCATACTCTTTGATGGCCTCATCAATCCAAGATTTTCTACGTAAACGCATCCTTTACTCTCCTTATTTTCATACATATTTATTTGCAAAAATAGGCTGATTCGACAGGAATCAGCCTAAAGCTCAAATGCCTATTTTATTATATAAACTTAGCGTCCCAGTGTCAAACATTTTTACCAGTTATATCACCCGGCAGAATATCTAAAATATGTTCTACCGAATCAATGATATAATCGGCTCCCTCCGATTCAAACATCGTCCGTGCCTCGCGTCCTTCCAATCCTGTAAGCGTGCCGATCATGACGGCCCCCATCGCTTTAGCGCACCACACATCAGAAAGAGAGTCACCCACAACATAATACGTCCCGTTTTTAAATGCCTCCGGATTTTCTGTATATGCACGGTAGTTAGATGGTTCTTTGCCAAATGCCCCTAAATAATAAGCAAACGGATTGGGTTTGCCGAGCGGCATATGCAGCATTTTTTCCGCAGCTGCCACATCCGTATCTGTAGAAATATAAAACGGATCAAACTCAGAAAGCCAGCCGTAGGTCTCAAAGGGAACCTGCATTTCTATTTGTGATCGGCCGCTGGCAATGGCAATTTCATATCCTCGGCGTTTTAATTCCTGAAATACATAGCGAATTCCCGCTATCGTTCCAAGCGGTTCTTCTTTATGAAGAAATCCTTCTTTTCCCTTGGTATATGACGTCTCCCCATATATTTTTTCATAAAGGGAATCCCCAAAATACCAATGTTGAAAAGACCGTTGATGCAGCTGCCAAAGCGGTCCGCCCAGCGGGACCCATTCTCTTACAGCAGCTCCTACTGTTTCTGCCATGGCTTGACTCAAGGAGGCAAATACCGCTTCTTTATCTGCTGCCGGAGGCACAACCGCCAATAGCCGCTGTTCTACGTCATCGGCTGTGGGAATCACATATGGTCTCAGCATCGTCCCTAATTTCTGTACATCTTCTACCGTATGCAGAGATAATGCACATACCTTGCCACGTTCCCGGATATATTGCTCTAACAGCAGCCATATAGTAGTCACTATATGAGCATGTACCATATCCCAATTGCTATTAATCCCATGACTTTTCAGCCATGACAATATCTCATCATTTTTCCAAAACCGCGCCCGCAACGTCGTGATTTGCTCTTCCGTCACGTCGGCAGTTACTTGTTCCTCATCTAAATGCATATACTGAGAACTGTGATACCATTCCCATACAACCAAAGCCGAGACATCGAAATAACGTTTTTCACTGAGCAGTACGCCATCTATATCAAATATTACTTTTTTCACAGTATGTCTCCTTAAAAAGTCTTATCCTGATGTCCTATTTCCTTTTTATTTCCTTCGATGTGAGATCTTGCTTCCAGCACCGCCATAACATCATTGACAGTAACTCCTGCATTTTCCCACAATACGGATAAATGATACAGTAAATCAGCCGATTCCTTGCATACTTCTTCACGCAAATGATCTCCATTTTCGGATATATCTGTCACAACGTGATCGGCATTTTTTGCGGCAATAATAACTTCCGCTGCTTCTTCGCCGATTTTTTTACAGATTTTATCAATACCCGCACTAAACAAATACGCCGTATACGACTTTTCTGTAGGATGAATTTTCTTCTCCCTGATTTCTTTTTGTAAATCACTTAATATAGCCACAGACCCGGTATATGGCTTTACTGCAAACTCCTGCAGGTGGCGAAAAAAGCAGGATATATTGCCCGTGTGACAGGCCGCTCCCGTCTGATCGACCTGCAGGAGCAACGTATCTGCATCACAGTCGACCGCGATGGCCGCAACCCGTTGTACATGTCCCGAGGTTTCTCCTTTGTGCCACAAGCATTGCCTACTGCGGCTATAAAACCATGTTTCTTCTGTTTCTATCGTTTTACGCAATGATTCTTCATTCATATAGGCAACCATGAGGACCTTTCCACTGCTTTTTTCCTGAACAACAGCGGGAATCAGGCCTTGTCCATCATACTGTATATGGCTTAGATTTACCGTGTCCATCATGCCTCCACCTCTCTCATGGGGATTCCCTTTTCCTGCAGGTACATTTTTAAATCAGGAATGTCGATTTGTCCAAAATGAAATACTGATGCCGCCAGTGCCGCATCAACGCCTACATCAAATACATCTTTAAAATCTTTCATGGTTCCGGCTCCGCCCGATGCAATAATCGGTACCGGAAGTTCTATCGCCAGACGCCGGTTTAATTCTAAGTCAAACCCCTTTTTTTCTCCGTCTGCATCAATAGAATTAATGCAGATTTCTCCAGCTCCCAAAGCAACTCCTTGTTTAGCCCAAGCAATCGCATCAATCTCGGTATTTTTGCGACCGCCTTCAACATAGACATCCCAACTGCCCCGATCATTACGTTTTGCATCAATAGATAAAACAACACATTGATTGCCAAACCGAGCAGCTGCTTCCCGAATAAGTTCCGGCCGGAGGACGGCCGCCGAATTAACGGATACTTTATCAGCGCCTGCCAGCAATACCTGACGAAAATCTTCTATGGTACGGATTCCGCCTCCTATAGTAAAAGGAATATTTATTTCTTCGGCAACCGCTTTTACAACATCAATAAAAATACCTCGTTGCTCATGGGTTGCTGTAATATCATAAAACACCAATTCATCGGCCATTTGATCCGAATAAAATTTGCCTAATTTGACCGGATCATCTACATCTTGTATGTGTTTGAATTGTTTTCCTTTCACTACCCGGCCGTTGCACACATCCAGACAAGGAACGATTCGCTTTGCTAACATAATGCATCCCCCTTATAAACTTATATTGTTAGGACTCTGTTTTTAATCTTCCTGCGACAGTTTCCGTATTTCTTCCATCGTAACTTTCCCTTCATATAAGGCTTTTCCCGTAATCGCTCCATATACGTTTAATTTCCGCAATGTTTTTAAATCCGATATACCGCTTACTCCGCCCGATGCTATCAGCCGGATATCAGGTAATGACTGCAGTTTTTCCATCATTTCCATATTCGGTCCAGAGAGCATTCCGTCACGGCTGATATCGGTATAAACAATTGTACGAATGCCAATAGATAATAGGAATTTCACAAATGGGACAACCGCTTTGTCGCTGTTGTTGACCCAGCCGCGCGTTGCTACTACATCGCCCTTAGCATCAACAGATACCGCTAATCTATGTCCGTATAAGCCAGCCATTTCTGTAATAAATACAGCATCCTCGACCGCTTTTGACCCAATGATGACTCGGCTGGCCCCGCTTTCAAGATACGTTTTTATTGCTTTTTCACTGCGTATTCCTCCCCCTACTTCAACGGGAATAGGAACTGCCCGGCAAATGCGTCCAATACTATCAACATTGCTGAGACTGCCGGAAAATGCACCGTCCAAGTCAACGATATGAAGATATTCAGCTCCTTCATCTGCCCATTTTTTAGCTGCTTCTACGGGATCTTTGAAGTACGTCGTACTTTCTTCTTTAATACCCTGCCGGAGTCGTACAGCATGTCCGTTTTGTATGTCAATTGCTGGTAATACGATCATATATTATCCTTTCTTGAGGTGCTTCAAAATATTTTTTAAAAACTGTTCCCCAACAGCTCCGCTTTTTTCTGGATGAAACTGCATGCCCAGAACATTATCCTTACCGCAAATTGCCGGAACTGCCTGTCCATAACAAGCCGTTGCAATAACATCCGATGAATCCACGGGAGATTTATAATATGAATGAACAAAATAAGCATAGGGATGTGCAGCTAATCCCTCCTGCAGCCAATGAGATTGACAAAATTCCAGCTCATTCCACCCCATATGAGGAACTTTAAGCTGCGTATGAAAAGGAACTATTTCACCTGGCAAAAAGCCAAGGCCTTTATACACACCGCCTTCATAATCTGTTTCAAATAATGCCTGCATGCCCAGACAAACACCTAAAAAAAACTTTCCTGCTTTTACCTGTTCTTCCAATAACGGAATGAGATCAAATTTCTCCAAATTCCCCATTGCATCGCGGATTGCCCCAACACCGGGAAGTTCTATTAATTCGGCATTGCGGATAATCTCCGGATCACGGGTGATTTTCGGATCCTCCCCCAGTCTTCGCCAAGCATGATATACATTGGCCAAGTTCCCCACTTCATAATCAATAACAGCAATTCTCATAATTTACAGCACCCCTTTTGTCGAAAGAATATTACTGTTCTCCCCTTCGATATAGACAGCTTGCTTAAGCGCATGCCCCAATGCTTTAAATACGGATTCCACAATATGATGTGCATTGGTTCCATAAAGAGTTGTTACATGAAGATTCATGCGTCCGTGGACAGCCACTGCATATAAGAACTCCCGCAGCATTTCTGTTTCAAATGTCCCGATACGTTCTGCCGGTATTGCTACATCATATACTAAATAAGAACGGCCGCTCAGATCAATGACGCAGCGAGTCAAGGTTTCATCCATCGGGCAGTAAAACATGCCGTACCGGGTAATTCCCGCCTTATCTCCCAGTGCCTTGTACAGGGCTTGACCCAAAACAATGCCCAGGTCTTCGATCGTATGATGTGTATCGACTTCCAAATCGCCATGAACATGGATAGAAATATCCATCCCGCTGTGACAAGCTAATAAGTCAAGCATATGATCAAAAAAACCAATACCAGTTGAACCTGCAAAAGATCCGATTCCGTCCAATTCTATCGACATGGCAATTTGCGTTTCCGCTGTATTCCGTTCTATTTCAGCAGTCCTCATGGTTTGCCTCCTTTTGAAATACTCTCAGAATTTTATTTGCTACATACTCTGTTGTTGCTGTAATACGCAGACAATTCGCCAAATCCGCACGATTTCCATAAGAACGAACGCAAATATCGGCTTCGCTAAGCGCTTTCACATACCGAGATCCATCACAAGTACGTACTAAAATAAAGTTGGCCGCACTAGGGAAAACTTCTACTCCCTTTATTGTTTTCAGTTTCTCTATCAAATAGTCTCTCACCGCAATAGTTGGCGGAACATTGTGTTTTAAAATTTCTTCACTGTGTTCCAAGGCCACTACCCCCATGAGTTGTGTAAAACTATTCAGATTATACGATGGTTTAGTAAGGGATATGGCATTGATAACATCGGTATTAGCCACACAATAGCCCAAACGAAAACCGGCAAGACCAAAGGCTTTAGATAACGTACGAATAACAATAAGATTATCATAAGAATGGAGACGGGATATTATGCTTTCCTGTCCAGAAAATTCCATATATGCTTCATCTACGACTACCAAGTTGGATGATGCCTGAACCATTTTTTCTATCAGGGAAACAGGCCATATATCCCCTGTCGGATTATTCGGATTGCAAATAAAAGTAACCTTAGGCTGCCATTTTCGGATAGCCTCCAAAAAAGCTTTTCCATCCCGTTTAAAATCTTCGGAATCAAGTACTTTGACAATCCGGGCTCCCAACACTTGTCCATCAATTTCATACACATCAAAGGTAGGTGCATGTATCAGTATTGTATCTCCCTGATCAATAAACGTATTAAGAATCAGTTGAATCATTTCATCTCCACCGTTACCCGCCAATATTTCATTATATTCAGCAGAAATATATCGGCTTAACGCCCTGCGGAGAGTGTCCGCAAACGGATCGGGATAATGATACGACGGCAACTTGGCCAAACGAGTTAAAAAATCTTTTTTTACATCAGGAAAATTAAAAATATCATAGGGACTTTCGTTTGCATTAATCACTATATGTTCCTTGATGTTAGGGACTTTATAAGGAGTAAAACTGCGAATTGTCTTGCGGAGCCATTCTTGTTTCATTTTATTCTCCTCCTGACGGCCATTCCATGGGCCTGCAGTCCTTCGACATCGGCAAATTGAGCAACTTTATCTGCAATCTGTACAAAAGCCTGCTGATTATATTCCAATACACTGCTGCGTTTGACAAAATCATACACTCCCAGCGGTGAAGAAAATGCTGCCGTCCCCATAGTCGGAAGTGTATGATTGGGACCTGCAAAGTAATCACCGACAGGTTCGGGTGTATACGCTCCGATAAAAATAGCGCCGGCGTTAATAATATGCTCCACATAAGATTCCGGTTCGGCAAAATCAATTTCCAAATGTTCCGGGGCAATAAGATTCATTATATCAATCGCCTGTTTTCGATCTTTAGTAATAAAAACTTTACCACAATTTTTAATAGAGTCAGCAATAATATCTTTCCTGGGAAGCTCTTCCATCTGTCTTTCTATCTCTGCTTCTACAGCCCCGGCCAGCGCTGCATTGGGTGTCACTAAAAAGACGGCTGCCCGGCGGTCATGTTCCGCTTGAGCCAGCAAATCAGCGGCAATCCATACAGGATTCGATGTTTCATCGGCCAGAATTCCTACTTCACTGGGGCCTGCAATCATATCAATCCCCACCGTGCCGAAAACAAGCTGTTTCGCCATGGCCACGTAAGCATTACCGGGGCCTACTATTTTAAATACGGGAGAAACAGTTTCTGTCCCATAAGCAGCCGCGGCAATTCCTTGTGCACCGCCTATTTTATATATTTCCGTCGCTCCGGCAATATGTGCTGCCGCCAGAATATATGGATTAACCTTGCCGTCTTTTCCCGGCGGAGTAAATATCGCAATGGAAGGTACGCCTGCTACATGTGCCGGAGTCGTATCCATCAATACGGTAGAAGGATACGCTGCTGTTCCTCCCGGCACATACACGCCAACACGTTGAATAGGGGTGTATTTCGCACCAAGACGAACGCCGTCCCGAAAGGTATCTATCCACGTTTCTTGTTTTTGCCGTTCATGATATTGCTGGATATTGTCACGAGCTTCTTCCAGAATTTTTATAAAATTTTCTCCTACATAAGTAACTGCTTCATTTATTTCATCTGCACTAACCAAAAAATTTTCTACCCATATCCCATCAAATCTTTGAGTTAGTTCTCTAACTGCGGCGTCCCCCTGCTCTCGAACCGCGGCAATAATATTTTCTACTTGTTCACGAATTCCTGCGGTTTCCGCTTGATCTCTTTTGGTAATCCGGCGGATATCACGCAGCTTCAATCCTTCATCGGGCACTTCAATCCATTCCACACTATATTCCCCCTATGCTTCTGCATTATTACATTTGATGACATGAATAAGTTGCTGTATTTCATCTATTTTCAGTTTAAAAGACACCGTATTGCAAATCATCCGAGCACTGAAATCCATAAAATACTGCAGTACGTCCAATCCGTTAGCACGTAATGTATTGCCTGTTTCTACAATATCTACGATTACATCCGATAATCCCACGATCGGAGCCAGTTCTACCGACCCGTTCAGTTTAATAATATCCACACTATGGTGATTATTCTCAAAATACTGCCGAGCTATGCGAGGATATTTTGTACCAACCGTAATTCGTTTCGTCATATCTACCTTTTTCCCGGCAATGCCGGCCACAGCCATACGGCAGCAGCCAATTCCCAAATCCAATATTTCGTATACATCGGCACCCGAACATTCTTCAATAAGAACATCTTCGCCGACAACGCCAATATCTGCCGCCCCTCGTTCCACATATACAGCAACATCCGGGGATTTGACCAACGTTACTTTTATCGTTTGCCCTACATCTTCGAAGATAAGCTTCCGGCTATTTTCCGAATACGTTGGAAATTCATAACCGCTTTTTTGGAGATAGGTCATGACTGTCTTAGCAATGCGCCCCTTGGCAAGTGCCATATGGATAGACATATTAAAGCCTCCTCATTTGTTCTTCTAATTCCTGAGCAGTTAATTGTTTTGTCTCTTGATAATATATCCCGTTTTCATATATAGCATGAATGCTGTAATCCCGGCTATCAATAAAAGTAGAACAAGGATACGCCGCCACGCGAAAACCGTGCAGCCGCCAAATCATCAAATCGCGAATCAGTGATTGATCGCTCTCAGCATAAGAAATAGCCAATTGAAAAGAGGGTTCTGTACCTTCTAATAAGCCGGCATCATTCATAAATTCATATAACAGATTGATATTCATTCCAAAACCGCAGGCCGGCCGATCAACACCAAATTGTGCGGATAATGTATCATAACGTCCGCCGTCAATGACATCATATAAAGCGCCATCTACATATACTTTAAATACCATATCGGTATAGTAACCCAGCTGACTGGCAAAACCAAAATCGAGCTGTACTTTATCCGCGTATCCGGCATATAAAATGTAATCGTAGGTCTTTTCCAGCCGCTTCAATGCCTGCTGCATTTCTTTATTAATACAATATTCATATGCCTTACTTAGCGTAACTGCATAAGATCCAAAAAGCATGGGAATGGCTTTGAGTGCCTGATATGCTACTCCTTCCAGCGATAAGGAATCAAGATATTTAGTATACGCTACCAAATTCCGTTCCGCCATATATTTGCGTAGGCGTTCTTTTTGTTCCTCTGCCAGCGATAATCCGGCAAAAAGAGCATCTGTATAAGCAACGGTTCCTATATCAATACGTATATGCTTAACAGATAATGCATCCAGTATTTCTGCCGCCATGACAATAACTTCGCCATCACACTCCGGACTTGCATCTCCCAGTATTTCAATACCACCTTGTAAAAAATCTTTTCCGTAAGTACTGCGACCGTAATATTCGCGAAAAACGGTACTCACATAACCAAATTTAAGCAGCTGGTCTGCCCGCGGAAATTCACGTGCCGCAGTTTCAACAAGAGGTAAGGTCACATCGGGACGAAGGACTAGTACCCGGCCATCCGTATCTATCGTTTTTACCATTTCCTGCCGCAGCTGCGGGAAAAAATGGCGGTATACATCATAATCTTCAAAGCTTGGAGTCTCAATAATTTTGCATCCATGATTCATAATAACCGAAGTTAATTTGCTTTGGATGCGGTCATAATTGCGCATTTCATCATGATGCAGCATCTTGACTCCGTCTAAAGTATTATTCACTTGCATGCACCTCCTTCACTTTTTCTTTATCTTATTATCTCATCACCTTGATAAAGCATAAAAGTAATGTTGATATGAATTGTACCATAAAGTCATCCACTTGAAAATACCTTTATTACTTTTTTATATATTTTTTGTATCTGCATCGGCTGTAAAAATGATTTTTTTTACAGCTTTTTCAAATTTAGGACGCGGAAGCATTACTCGATGTCCGCAGCCACGGCACCGAATGACAAAATCAACTCCTACACGCATGACTTCCCATTCATTAGAACCACAAGGATGCGTTTTTTTCATTTGTACAATATCTCCTACATGATAACGAACAAAACCTATCATTATTATGCCTCCTCTTTTTTCTCTTTACTTAGGGAATTCTGTTCTTCTATCGTCTTTGTCATCTGTGTTTCAATAACAAAACGGGCCATATCGATATGCGCTGCCGCAAGGCGTTTTGCCGCCTCATATCGATATGCCGTACATACACCATATGCATCACTGCGGCGGGCCGGTATACTGACTTCATATATAAACGAATTTCCCTCCATTTTGACCAATCCGCCAACACTTGCACCTTCTTCATGTACATCCGATCGTTTCGAAACAACGCTCAGCGCTTCCTGCAGAACAGACAATACGACATCAGGATCTGCACTTTGGCTGACTCCGATACGAATCGTTGCGACGTACATTCCTTTGGTATAATTACTGACAATGTCAATCAATCCATTGGGAATCGTATGAATAACTTTGTCAGGAGAACAAATCTTAGTCGTCCGCAGATTCACATCGGTAACCGTACCGCTATATCCTTTTACCGTAACGAAATCTCCAATGGAATATTGGCCTTCCAATATAATAAAAAAACCAGCAACAAAATCCTTAACCAAGCTTTGTGCCCCAACGCCTATAGCCAGACCGATAATGCTGGCACCAGCCAATAGGGAGGTTGTATCGACACGGAGCTCATTCAAGATCATAATAACGACCAAGAAACAAAAAATGACAAAAATAACACTGTGTACCAGAGAATGAAGTGTCGTTGATCTTCTTTCCTGTTCTTTAGATAATTTAACAAACCGTATATCAAATAATCGTTCAATAAGACGTTGAATAATAGTATATGCAATATAGGATACAGCAAGCAGTAATATAATACGTACTCCCTTTTCCAAAAGGGTAAGCGCAATATCTCTTGTTAAGGAATCTGTGAAAAGATTGTCCATAAAAGCTCCTTACATTATAATATGTATTAAAATCTTAGTAATTTTCTCTATTTTTTACTACTATGTTCATATTACAGCAAAGATATGGGTTCTGCAAGTAATACCGCTTGTATAAATTTTTACGTGCATAAGAGTATCCCTGCAACATATATCGCGGTATATTCTTGTAAGAGGCTTGACACATGTGGTACTATAATGGCAACAGCCATATATTTCATAATTTTTATTACTCATTCATTTTAAAGGAGATCGTGGACAATGACCGTATCTCAATCTAACAATAAATGGCGATATATATACATAAGTTTATATACTATAGGCGGAATTTTTTCTCTTCTTACTCTCTGTCTGTTAGCTTGGATCGCATATTGCATTGCAGTGGAAGCTGAACCGCTAGCCGCTATTTCTTTTTTGCCGCCTATGCCGACCGCCGCCGTATTTCTTCTTGTTCTTGGAATTATGCTGATTAGTATCATCGCATGGCAGTTAGGTGCCAAATGTCAAGGACAATATGAACAACATTTGAAATGAAAGGTAGTCCTTTATGAGAAAAACTGAATTTATGGATCTTCTAAAATATTATTTTCGCAAAAGCGACAAGGATGATTTGAAAGGAATTCTTGAAGATTGTGAAGAACAGTTCCGTATTGGCGCAGATGGAGGGAAATCAGAAGAAGAAATATGTTGTAAATTGGGACATCCGAAGAATATATACCGATATTATATCGGAAAACCCGTTGTACCCGAAGATAACCCGAAAATGCCTTACGCATATGATGATCCATCTGATACCGAATATATGGATGACAGAACACTACAATACAACGTTCCGCCCCGTGAAAAACAAAACAGGGCGTACGATTGGGAAAATGATTCCCAGCATCTCCGCCGGCGGGCAGAATCCGAACAATATTATCGTCAGCCCTATCCTGCACCAAACCGGCATAGTCCGGGAGAAGATTCTCCTTCGTACCGAGACTCACATGGGTACAGAACTTATCCGCAATCACGATACCGTGCAGCTCATCCTTATCCCAATGAATCAGATGGCGAAGAGTTTCAATGGGGAAAGGACAGCACACTGTCTCCCGCATCCATAATTGTAAATCCATTTTTGCAGATTATAGGAACTCTGTTTCATATATTAGGAGGATTCCTTTTCATCTTTTTTGCAGTTTCTATTATTGGCAGCATTGCAATTACCAGTATGCCTCTATATTTATATTCTGACTTGCTGCCGCTTCCGACAATTACCCCCAAAACATTGATCTTTGCTAACTTGGCAATTCTTTTTGCTGCCATGTCCGCTATGTATGCCGGCTCCGCTTGCCAAAATACGGGTAAATCTAATCAGCGCAAGAAAGGCAGGGGATAGTAATGTCGAAGGTGATAATCTGTCTGGTGTTATCTTGTATATTTTCCTTTTTAAGTTATACTTCCTTTATGACAAATGATTATCAGCCACTGCAAAACTGGATTACTTATTATAAGGAATACCAAGAATTACAGGGAGCTTTACATAAAGGAACTGCTGAAAAAGCAGAATTATTTGAAAAGTTAAAACGCATGTATCCAGAAAAAGCAAAGGTCTGGGAATCGCAATTACGCAGTAAATATGGCGATCTTCAGGAGGATGTTCACTCTGCAGAAAATGCTGCCTCATCACAGACACGCAGTGAAGATACTGCCGTCCCTCGTAAGCAGCCGGCCGTTAGTGCTTCTCAGAAACAATCATATACGGATTCAGCCCGCTCTAACAGTCAAAACAATCAGAATAACAAACAAAAACAAGAATAACAAAAATTGACTGTATTGCACACTTGTTTTTTTATACTACATGCGTTATAATTTTATTAATAAGTAATTGTTATTGTTTACTTTGTAATTATGTCAAGGAGGTAGTCCGATATGCAATTAAAAGGCAGTAAAACAGAAAAGAATTTAGAAACCGCTTTTGCCGGTGAATCTAAAGCTAGAAATAAGTACACGTATTATGCCAGCGTAGCAAAGAAAGCTGGTTATGAACAAATCAGCGCTTTTTTTGAAGAAACAGCGGGAAATGAAAAAGAACATGCCAAAATGTGGTTCAAACACCTCATGGATGGTATGCCGGACATCGATAGTGCATTGAAGGATGCAGCAGCCGGTGAACATTATGAATGGACCGAAATGTATCCTTCTTTTGCGAAAGTAGCAAAAGAAGAAGGTTTTAATGATATTGCTTTTGAATTTGAAAAAGTAAGTGAAATCGAAAAACATCACGAAGAACGATATCTGGCACTTCTAAATAATATCCAAAAAAAACAAGTATTCAACCATACGGGGAAAACAGTTTGGCAGTGTCGTAATTGCGGCTATATCTGCGAAAGTGTTGAAGCTCCGCAAAAGTGTCCTGTTTGTGCTCATCCCCAGGCTTACTTTGAAGTCCGTAAAATTAATTACTAATTGATTAATTTTCATAAACTATACTATCTATTTTTTATAATTTTCAAAAAGATCCTGCCAATATATAAATTGGCAGGATCTTTTTTAATATTCTCTATGCATTTTCATTGGCCCGAAACCGATATCCATTTCCCCATACCGTTTCAATTGCCGTAAACTCCGGTTTTACTTCATTTAACTTATCCCTCAGTCGATTTACATGCACTGTAACCGTAGCTAATTCACCTAGTGCATCCAAGTGCCATATCATTTCAAATAAATATTTTTTCGAAAAAACCTGATTAGGATGTTGTGCTAAAAACAACAGCAGATTGAACTCTTTACCTGTCAGAGATATTTCTATTTTTCCACGAAATACCTGATGACGGCTAATAAAAATTCGTAAATCACCAATATGAACATCAGGAGTATTAACATCAGATACTTGTTTCCGCTTACCCAATAATCGGTTATGCACTTCCAAATGAGCTTTTAATCGAGCAACCATTTCCGTCGGACTAAAGGGTTTAACGATATAATCATCGGCACCCAAACTTAAACCTTTAATTTTATCTACATCTTCCCGTTTCGCTGTTACAAATAAAATTGGGACATCGCTTTTATCCCGGATTTTACGACAAACAGTAAAACCATCTTCACCTGGAAGCATGACATCCATTAACACTGCATCAATATCTCCTTTTTCAATAGCTTCCAATCCACCAAGACCATTACTGGCAATAGTAACAACAAAGCCATTGGCTTCCAAAAAATCCCGTTCCAACGCCGCAATCAATTCATCATCTTCAACAACTAAAATATGTGCCATTATATTTTCCTCCCTACTGTCTATTATTCGTCTATTCTTTGTATAAAGGTAACGTAATGCAAATCGTCAACCCTCGATCATTATACGCGCGTATTGTTCCTTTATGAGCTTCTATTATCTTCTTGACAATAGCTAAACCCAATCCGCTCCCTTGATCTGTATGCGTTCGTGCCGCATCCAAACGAACAAAAGCTTCAAAAATATAATCCGTGTTGCTGGCAACGATACCCGGTCCGTCATCACTAAATAAGAAAACAAGAATATTGTCTTCTTTTTCCAAGTGCAGTCGAATATGTGAAACCGGACATACTCGATATTTTACAGAATTGTTAAATAAGTTATCAAAAATACGATGGAATTCCGTTTTATCAAGATACACCTTATCTTCGTCCGTTTCCATATTCCATTCAACAACAATATTATCTTTTTCAAAACGTTCTTTCTCTTCTATTATATACGTCTGGAGTATTTCAGAAAAAGAACAAATTTCCGGTTTTGCCATAAACATAGATGTATCAAAGTGATTATAGAGAGATAAATTATTTACTAGTCGTTCCAAATCATCAGCCCGTGTCTGTATAGCTCGATAGTAACGCTGCTGCTTTTCCTTTGTATCGGCGATACCCGTAAGTAATCCTTCCGCATACCCTTTTATCGACGTCAAAGGCGTCCGCAAATCATGGGATATCCCCGCTAATAATTCACGACGGTACTTTTCATATTCAGCTTGTCTTGCCATAGAATTTTTCAAATATGTCTGCATATCAGAAAAATCATGGCATACTTGAAGCAGTTCCTCCGTCTGCTTTCCTTTTAGATTTACGGGAGTAGTCAAATCTCCGGAACGTATCGCCTTTGCCGCCCTACTGATTTGCTGCAAAGGATCAAGAATAAGTTCCTTGGATTTATTATACATGATTGTGTTAACAATAACCATCGTAATAAGCACAAAAAAGAACATTATAAATAAAAATAAACTTACATAAGTATAAAAAAACGAAAAATGCACCGGTTCCATATCTTTTCCAGGATTAATAGCTCTGATAATAGCAACGTCATTTCCATTAATCCACTGGGTTTTTATAATATGCACGTTTCCCTTGCTTGCGGTAATATAATCCAATTTGCGCGCTTCTTCTCCCAGTATGCCAATACCTATCTGATCATCTTCCGGAGTAATATTGTTGAATTGTTCTTCACCATTTAAAGTATATTGCACATGGTATCCCAAGTCAGCCATTTGAATAACAAGACGCCGCACTGCTGCATCACGTTGTTCCACATGAGCCGGATCCGTATCCGTCAATGGTCCCTGTTCTTCATAGAGTAAGCTTTGTGCATATACCAACTCATCTCGGTCGGAAAACATATTTTCTACGGGATTCCAATAGGCATCATGCATCATAGCCGCAGCAAACAAACCTACCAAGCTGGAAATAACAAAAGGCAGTACTATCATGATTAAATTTGAAATAAGCATCCTTTGCTTCAGCGTCATAGAAAACCTTTCTGAATATTATTCCTTAGCAATGCGCCGGAATCCATAATCAAGTATATTAGGTGCATCTGTCCAACGATCATCATCATTAAACAATACAACTATCAACGTATGTCCATCCCTGGTCGCCGAAGCAACCAAACAATCTCCCGCGGCATCAGTAAAACCAGTTTTAATGCCGTCGGCACCGGCATAACCGCTCGTAAGAAAATAATTAGTAGTAGTAACATATTTAGGTTTGCGGGAATCCATATATTTCATATTATATTCTTTTAAGCTGACAATATATCGAAATTCCGGATAATGTTTCATTCCATAAGCTGCCATCCGTGCCATATCAATCGCTGTTGTATAATGTTTTATCGCAGTGAGACCGTTGGGATTAACGAAATGAGAATGCTTAGCTCCCATTTTAACCGCTTCCTTATTCATCATATCAGCAAATTCGCTCACAGAACCTCCCAAGGTTTGTGCTACTGCTACAGCAGCATCATTCCCTGATACAACCATCATGCCGCGTAATATTTCTTTTAAACTAATGGAATCTCCCGGGGCAATACCTAAGCAAGATGGTTCTGTATCGGCCGCTTCGCTTGTTATGTGAACCGCGTCATTCATTTTATTTTTCCCTGTATCAAGAGCCGTAATTAATGTTACTATTTTCGTTGTACTAGCTGGATTCATCCACTTTGTAGGATTGACTTGATATAAAATCGTTTCTGTATCTGCATCAATCATGCAGGCAGCCTCTGCTCCCGTTGATGGTACCGCTGCCTGCACAGCATTGATCATAAACCCGCAGGATAAAATCGACATACTCCATAAACCAATTATACATATCTTTTTCAATAAACGTGTCAATACACTTCACCTCTGGTAATTGATGTAAACATATACAAATAACTATAACCGCATACATTTTTTATTATATTATTATTAAACACTTTTAATTTGATGTCAACGTATTGATCATGAATACCTTCTTGATATATGATAGATGATTGAATTTCATAGAAAAAAATAGTATTATGATTATAATAATTGTGTTATCTGATGAGGAGATGGAATTATGTTTAATGATATCATGTTTTACGGTTTATTATTTATAATCTGTTTGTTTGCAATATCTGCAATCCGTTCTGTTTTAGCGATGGGACGATATAAAGATAAAAACATGACAAAATCGAAGCGTCAAAAACTAAATTTAATTCGTACCTTAGGTGTTTTCTGCGTAGTTGCTTTCATTTTCTACATGGGATATATTTTCCAATAGTATCGCACTGCAACCATATAGCTGCATAGTCTAGCCAAAACTTATATTTATACGCATCTATATTACCTTTTGTACACAAAAAAAGCCAGCATATATTGCTGGCTTTACACATCTATGGTGCGGTCGACTGGATTTGAACCAGCACGAGTTTTCACCCACTACCCCCTCAAAGTAGCGCGTCTGCCATTCCGCCACGACCGCGTGTTTTTGGTGCTTAGGGACGGAATTGAACCGCCGACACGGGGATTTTCAGTCCCCTGCTCTACCGACTGAGCTACCTAAGCAAATATGGCGACCTCGATCGGATTTGAACCGACGATCTTCGCCGTGACAGGGCGACATGTTAAACCGCTACACCACGAGGCCGCATAGTTATATAATCAAGCCTTAATGGCTTGAACACTTGGATATTATACCATACGTAATTATCTTTGACAAGAGTGCTTTTATATAATTCTGTAAAATTACGGATAAAATAATCATATATATTACTATGTAATCTTTTATTAATGATGTATAATAGATAAGTAATATGTAAATTTTTTATTAATAAAAGGGGTATGGATGTATGCCTAGGTCAACAATTGCACGAAGGATTTTTTATTTATTCTGTATTTTTCTTGTCATTTATGTTCTCTGTTTTCAATGGGAATTATTAATATCTTTGGGGCTGGGTGAAGATAATATTAAAGAATTTACATTTGGATTGATTCCTGCCGTAGCAGCCGTCACTTTAGCGCTGGCACTGTATTGGGAGAATATCTCTATCGCCTCGGTCATTCCTACCGCCATCATTGGTATTTCCTGGATCGTAACAGGACCCTTACTCAATTTTTCAACATTAATCAAAAGCAATACGATTTATTTGAATAATATCTATGATGTCTATGTTGGTCTCTATGTATTTGCTATCGTTTTTTGCATCAACATGCTCATTAAACAGCACCTTCCTCAAAGAACAGGAATTTTCTTAATGACACTGGTACAGTTGGCAACTTTACTGGTTCCGGCTGTGCAATGGGTATATTATGCATTGTACCAGTCTTGCATCACTACTTCGGGAGCATTACTGATTTATCAAACCAATCCGGCAGAAATGCTGGAATATTTTCATTCTCTAGGTTATTCAAAATTGTTTTTTATTATAATTGCACTTGCGATCATTATATCTGTGTTTGCAAAAGCAAATTGTCACCGGATTCATTGCTCCAGACTTTCTTGGAAACCGAAAATAATCGCGCTGTTGTCGCTTATTATTATTTTTCCTTCTTTTTACGCTTTAGGCAGTGAAATTTTCCCAGAGTGTTTTCCTATCCGCTTATTTCTTGATACGCGAGACTACATGAATCGCTCTTCTCTGTATGCAGAAAACCACGATACCAAATTTGCCGGATTGCAAGCAGTTCAGCTTCACAAACCCGATCATCCGCAC
This sequence comes from Megasphaera sueciensis, assembly GCF_050219315.1. Taxonomy (NCBI): domain Bacteria; kingdom Bacillati; phylum Bacillota; class Negativicutes; order Veillonellales; family Veillonellaceae; genus Megasphaera; species Megasphaera sueciensis. Next base: position 2,355,184 of record NZ_CP116939.1, on the reverse strand, counting down.
ACCGTTATTGTAGTTATTGGAGAATCAGAAACACGAACACTCATGAATGCGTATAATTCTAGCCATGTAGAAAATACACCGTGGCTTACGGCAGAAAAAAACAATCCTCAATTTACCTTATTCAATAACGTATACAGTTGTGTTTGGTATACAGTACCGGTCTTAGAACATGCCTTAACTGAATCAAATTTTTATAATAATAAAGAATTCAATGAATCTATATCTATTATTGATATGGCAAAAAAAATAGGATATAAAACGTACTGGTTTAGCAATCAAGGTTCTGTTGGAGTCGCCGATACTCCGATTACCCTTGTGGCTAATACCGTTGACAACGCCGAATGGACTGACCGTGATTTAAAAGAATCTTGTCACGATGATGCATTATTAGGTTTTTTACAACGCGTCAACCCGAGTGAAAATAACTTTATCGTTCTTCATCTTATGGGCAGCCACATTGAATATCGCAACCGCTATCCAGCTGAATTTCAGCGTTTTAATGACGGAAAATTAAATGAAGAAGCTGATTTTGATAATACAGTATTATATACCGATTGGATTTTATCGCAAATATTTGACTATGGCAGAGAACATCTTAATTTAGATGCGATGGTATATTTTTCTGACCATGGCTCTGATCCTTTAGAAGGCCGAAAACCTGATGAAACGGGATTTAAAGTATTGCGAATTCCTATGTTTTGTTATGTATCTTCTGACTATATAGAACGTAACCCGGTTATTGCAGATACGTTAAAAGCCCATCAAAATTCTTTTTTTACCAATGATTTGGAATATGAATTTATTTGCGGCATATTAAATATTCAATCGCCTAATTACGATCCATCCTACAGTTTGGCTTCTCCCGCATGGAAAATGAAACGGCAGGATCTCGTCACCCGCTTTGGACAGACCAGTCTGATGGATGACAAAGAATTCTAACACAAAAAATCTCTGCATAAGCAAGTGGTATATATACCCTATGCTTGGCAGAGATTTTTACATTCCGCCTATATGTCATCCGTGATATGGTATATATATTTATCACTAATAATATCATCTACCAAATCAACTTCCCCATCTGTATCAATCAATGCTGCCAGTCCTTCTTCACCGGTCCGGATCCGCATAACATTCAACACCGATTCCACAAAAATCTTGCCATCACCTATATGGCCTGTATAACAAGCTTTACGAGCTGCTTCCATAATTTTTCGCACGGGAACATCTCCCACTATGATTTCTACTTTTATTTTCGGCAATAAATTAAGTGAAATTTGTGTATCCCGATAAAATTCCGTATATCCCCGGGAAATACCGCATCCATACACTTGGGTTACTGTCATTCCCGGTACACGAAGCTCATCCATGGCTTCCTTTAAATCTGTAAGCTTTTCGGCACGAGTTATAATTACAACCTTTAATAATTCTTTCATTCACACAATCTCCCGTCGTATATATCCCGTCCCCTAACAGGTAGATATCAAACAATTCAAGGAGGCGGTCCGGGAATGGTATTTTTTCATCCGCTCAACCATACCATTCCACCGACTCCAAGCAAGCATCCGAACAATGATAGAATAATCTTGTAGCCATACTTAGCTGTCGAAATAACAACAAAGATATCATCCCCCAATGATAGTTTGTTGTCTCCCTATATTTCAGGCAGCCGCCAAAACCACAATATTGTAATTAACACGCAAAAAGCCTCTGCAGCACATTGCAGAGGCTTCATTGCCCGTATTAAATTACAAGTAAATAGTACACTATCCGTGGGCATTTGTCAATATATCCTGCATTTTTTTATTATTACTAACTAATTCCCATATCATATATGTGTATATGTTATAATAAAAAAACAGTATGGTCCCATTAATTCGTAAAAGACAGGAGGTATCACAAATGAAATCAACGTGTATCGGTGCTGCATTATTTCCCCATCCCCCCATTATGCTGCCAGAAATCGGACAGGATGAGCTGGATAAAATAAAAGCTACTGTCCAAGCTGTTTCCCATGCTTCTCAGCTGATTATCGAACAACATCCTGAAACAATCATCATTATGTCACCGCATAATTATATCTTCAGTGATGGTGCCGCCATTTTTACAGAGCCTACCCTATGCGGCAACTTAGGAAAATTCGGATTTCCCGAATTATCTATGTCTCTTAACACGGATATGACACTTGCCAATGAAATTATCTATGAAACAAACAAAACCTTGCCCTTGCATCAACTTAATCAAAAAGACTGGGGCGACCGTTATGGTTATTCTATTTCCATTGATCAGGGTACCTTTGTCCCTATGTATTATTTGCAAAAAGCAGGCTTTCAAGGTTCCATCGTTTTACTTTCACCTTGTTTTTATCATTATAATATGATGACAACCCTGGGTGATATTGTCATGAAAGCCGCTGGAAAAATAGGCCGCCGTATTGCCGTAATTGCTTCCGGAGATTTATCACATCGTTTATTGCCTCATTCGCCTAATGGATATACTCCTCAAGGAGCCGTATTCGACAATACCGTCATGGACTCCTTAAAAAAACAAGATATTACGTTGCTGCGTTCTATGCCTGATTCTCTCATCGAAGAAGCTGGCATGTGCGGTCTTCCATCTGTTTATTTTTTATTTGGAATACTGTGCAGTTTTCAATCTCATATGCCGGTATATTCTTATGAAGGTCCGTTTGGTGTCGGCTATGGTGTTGCCTTATATTTAAACGAAAACAGGGCTCCGCAAAAACCAGTCGCAGAAAAAGATATCCGCATACAACTGGCCCGGCGAAGTATAGAATATTACTTATCCCATCATGCCATATTATCTACGCCTTCTTCACTTCCCGAAGAATTGACTGAAAAATCAGGCGTGTTTGTATCTCTGAAAAAGCAAGGGGAACTGCGAGGCTGTATCGGAACATATCTCCCCATACAGCTTACGGAAGCAGCCGAAATCATTCACAACGCGGTAGCTGCTGCTGTCCGTGATCCCCGCTTTTATCCTGTAGAATTAAACGAACTGAAGGATATTACTATTTCCGTTGATGTCCTTGGCATCCCTGAAGCTATATCATCTTCCGCACAACTTGATCCCAAAAAATACGGAGTCATCGTCATGAGTCATGCTAACACCGGACTGCTGCTGCCTAATTTAGAAGGAATTGATACGGTAGAACAACAAATTGCCATCGCAAAGCAAAAAGCCCATATCCCTGCAGCCGTTCACCCTGATTTATATCGGTTTACCGTAACCCGTTATGAGTAGAGGCGTTGATCATGGAAGCGTTATATTATGAAAAAAGACCGACCAAAGCTATATACTGCAAACTTTGTCCTCATCATTGCCTTATCCTTCCCGGACATTGCGGGCGCTGCCACACACGTTACAATGATGCGGGGATACTTCTGGCATTAAACTATGGACAATGCACATCTATAGCTCTCGATTCCATTGAAAAGAAACCGCTGCAGCGCTTTCATCCCGGCAGCTTCATTCTATCATTGGGCTCATGGGGCTGTAACTTTCATTGCTCTTTTTGTCAAAATTGGCAGATATCGCAAGATACGCCGTCTTATGAAGAAATATCTCCGCAAGATGCCGTGCATTTAGCTATACAACTGAAAGAACGAGGAAATATTGGTATTGCATACACCTATAATGAGCCTATCATATGGTATGAATTTCTCCGTCAGACAGCGCCGCTTGTCCATAAAGCCGGATTGTATAATGTTGTTGTTACAAACGGTTTTATAGAAGAAGCTCCCCTGCGAGAACTTCTCCCTTTGATAGACGCCTGGAACATTGATATAAAGTCTTTTGATGAAAATTTTTATCTTCGCCGCTGCAATGGTACACTTTCTCCCGTTAAACGTACCATTGTACTAGCTGCCGCCGCTGCGCATGTAGAAGTAACAACTCTGCTCATCCCCGGCGAGAACGATGGAATCGAAGAAATAGAAAAAACAGCGCATTGGCTCTCAAAAATTGATTCCCAAATTCCTTTTCACTTGACACGATACTTCCCACAGTATAAAATGAGTCTTCCCGCCACACCCATTTCTACGTTGCGCAGCGGTGCGGCGGCCGCCAAAAAATGGCTTGACTATGTATACATTGGAAATGTCCCTGATGACGATTTAGATCAAGTATAAGAAAAACAAAATTTCATTATACTTAAGTCGTATACTCGTTAAACGATATACCATTTTCTGTCCTCTGTAAAATCCGAGTAAATAGCGTTATAATATGTGCTAATACTTTAAAAGGAAGAGATGATGGAAAATGTCTTTAAGAGAATTTACATTTGGTATCGGAGATACCTTTCAAAAGGTATGTTTGCCGGAAGAACACATTTCCGACGTCATGGAAGGAAAAAGTGTCCCGGCCGTTGATATCAAAACGGCCACTATCGACTGTATGCGCAATCCGATAGGTAGTGAACCTTTGCAAAAAAAAGTAACACCAGGAGATTCGGTTTGTCTTGTCGTCGCGGATTGTACCCGCATCTGGAACCAATCAAATAAATTTTTAATATATATTATCAATGAACTAAACTTAGCCGGCATTCCCGATACAGATATCTGCATTGTATTTGCGCAAGGTTCTCATCGCGCTCATACGCCGGAAGAAAATATCAAGGTTTGCGGTGAAGAAGTGTGCCGGCGTATTAAAATGTACCAGCATGACTGTAACGATCCTACGTTGGTAGATTTGGGAAAAACAAAAATAGGTACACCGCTTTTCATTAATAAACATGTCGTCGATGCTGATAAAGTCATCATTGTAGACGGTATTACCGTACATTTATTTGCTGGTTATGGCGGTGGCCGCAAACTCATCCTTCCTGGAGTCTCCGGTTATAAAACTATCCAATGTAATCATTGTCACGCCTTGGCTCCCCAACTTGGCGAAGGTGTCAATCCGCTTACTCGTCCGACCTTACTAGACCATAATCCATTGAATGATGATATGATTGAAGCCTGCGCAAAAATTAATCCTTGTTTTCTTGTCCATTCCATCATCAATGCCGAAGGTGAGATCTGCCGTATGGTCGGAGGCGACTGGTATGATGCTTGGTTAGAGGGCACAAAGGAAGTACACCGCATCCAGCAGGTTCCCATGAAGCAAAAAACAGATGTCGTATTTGCCTGTGCCGGTGGATATCCAAAAGATGTAAGTTTGTATCAAGGCAGCAAATGCTATGATCCTGCTGAAATGGCCGTCAAAGACGGCGGCATTGTAATTGCCATCATGGAAGCCCGGGATATAAAAGAACCGCCTGCATACATGGATAGTTTTCGTTTTGACACAATGGAAGAGATGGAAAAAGCATTGCGTGCTGAATTTACTATTCCATTTTTTGTCGCTTATAATTTATTCTGTCTATGTCATCGTTGTACTGTAATTCTGGTAACTCGTCCAGAAAACTTCGAAGATATACGGCGCACCGGACAAATTCCTGCTGCGACAGTAAAAGAGGCTTGGCTTCTGGCACAGAAAAAACTTGAAGAACAAAAAAATAACGATTATACCATTAATATTATGACACATTGTACAACAGTAGTTCCTACCCTCGCACAATAAACCCAAACGATCGGCTAGTATCCTGCAATCACTATTTGTGGTAAAATAAGTATATTAAATTTTACACTGAGGAGTTGATTTCATGGAAATTATAAAGAAAGAACATTTTTTTGACGGCGCCGGTCATGTAATCTTCAAGCATTTGCTTACAAATGAACAACTGAACGAAAAATGCCGGGTTTATGCCGAAGTAACGCTGGAACCGGGTTGCGAAATCGGCTATCATGTTCACCACGGAGATGCCGAAACGTTTTATATTTTATCCGGCGAGGGTGAATTTAATGATAACGGAACAGTTCGAATCATAAAAAAGGGGGATGTCACCTATACCCCATCAGATATCGGTCACAGCTTGATCAACAGAGGCTCTGCCAATCTGGTACTTATGGCTTTAATCATTTACGATTGAACTAGTCCTGAATTTAATAAAAGAGGGTATCCATGAAAATAATACAGAAAGAACATGCTTCGGGCGGTAAAGGATATATTACAGTAAAACAGCTTCTCGATGCAAAGCAGCTGAACGAAAAATGCGGTTTATACGCAGAAGTAACAATTACTCCTGGTAATTCTCTAGGCTATCATGAACATCAGGGAGAAAGCGAAACCTACTATATTCTTCAAGGAAAAGGCGTATATGATGATAATGGCATAACACGCACGATTACCGCTGGTGATGTTACTTTTACTTCCCATGGCATGGGACACGGAATTGAAAACAAAGGAACGGAAGATCTTGTTTTTATGGCTTTGATAATTTTTGATTAACAGAAAGTAAAAACAAACAAAGACTGTCTAAATAGGCAGTCTTTATTTGTTTTTACGTAATTTCGGTAAAAATACGGCAATTTATACTTTATGCCAATTATTCATGTTTTTCAATTTTTCATAGATTTCTTCATGGTTTTCACATAGTCATAAATATAAGGCGCCGCATTATCTCCCTGTTTGGCAATAATACTAACAATAGCACTGCCAACGATAATTCCATCTGCATATGCTGATATGTCTGCAACTTGCTGCGGTGTATTAATACCAAAACCAACCGCAGCCGGCGTGTGGGTCTCTGTTCTGACAATATGAATAATTTCTTCTAAATCCGTCGCAATTTCCTTGCGCACCCCGGTAACCCCTAAAGATGATACGATATAAAGAAACCCTTCTCCAACAGCTGCAATTTCTTTGATGCGATCTTTTGAGGTGGGTGCAATCATAGAAATGATATCAATGCCATATCTATGAGTTGTTTCAGATATTTCCCGGCGCTCTTCATAAGGGAGATCCGGTATAATGATGCCATCTACACCGATCTTCGCACATGCAGCAAAAAATTTTTCTATTCCATACGTGAAGACAGGATTAAAATAAGTCAAAAAGACAAGGGGAATTTGTGTTTTTTTACGTACCATGGAAACTAAGCGAAAAATATCTTCCAACCTCGTATGCCCTTTCAGTGCCCGGATATTTGCTTCTTGAATGACGGGACCCTCTGCAATGGGATCAGAAAAAGGAATTCCTATTTCTATCAAATCAGCTCCCCCTTTTTCCATGGTTAAAATAAATTCACAGCTTTTTTCAATAGATGGGTCGCCGCCTGTTAAAAAACCAATAAACGCTTTTCCATTTTTAAATGCATTTCCAATATTACTCATCGCGCAAATTCCTCCCTTTATATCTGGCAATCGCCGCTACATCCTTATCTCCCCGTCCTGACAAACATACAATAAGAATATCCTCTTTACTCATTTTAGGGGCCATCTGCATGGCATGAAATAATGCATGTGCACTTTCAATAGCACAAATAATCCCTTCCGTACGAGCCAGATATTCAAAGGCTTCCACTGCTTGTGAATCGGTAACGGGTACATATTGTGCCCGTCCAATATCATGGAGATGTGCATGTTCCGGCCCAATTCCCGGATAATCCAATCCCGCAGAAATAGAATACACGGGGTCAATCTGCCCCTGATCATTTTGACAAAACAACGACTTCATGCCATGAAATACGCCTATAGAGCCTTTGGCAATTGTTGCCGCATGGTACGGGGTATCTATCCCGCGTCCAGCTGCTTCACAACCAATAAGCTGCACTTGCGCATCATCAATAAAATGATAAAACATACCGATAGCATTACTGCCGCCGCCTACGCAGGCAATCACAGCACGAGGTAATTTCCCTTCTTTTTCCAGTATCTGCTGTCGTGCTTCTTTACTGATAACACTTTGAAAGTCTCGTACCATCGTAGGAAAAGGATGCGGCCCCATAACCGATCCAATAACATAATGCGTATCCTCTACTCTGTTTACCCATTCTCTCATGGCTTCATTAACAGCATCTTTAAGGACTTTTGTCCCGCTCGTTACAGCATGAACCTTTGCACCAAGAAGTTCCATACGATATACATTAAGAGCTTGGCGAATCGTATCTTCTTCTCCCATAAATACTTCACATTCAAGTCCCATAAAAGCTGCCGCTGTTGCGGTTGCCACCCCGTGTTGTCCCGCTCCGGTTTCGGCTATGACCCGGGATTTTCCCATTTTTTTAGCTAATAAGCACTGCCCTAAGGCATTATTGATTTTATGAGCACCTGTATGATTAAGGTCTTCACGCTTCAAGTATACCTTGGCCCCTCCCAAATCTTCCGTCATTTTACCCGCATAATACAGCAGAGACGGTCGATTTGCATAATTGTCTAATAAATCCTTCAATTCCGCTTGAAACTGAACATCTTCTTTATAATGCGTATAGGCCTTGTCCAAACGTATAATCTCATTCATTAATGTTTCCGGTATATATTGTCCGCCAAAAACTCCAAATCGTCCCGTTGTCATTATAGTTCCTCCTATTGTGCAGTTCCGTAATGGACCTGCCTTATAAATTGTCTGATTTTATCCCTGTCTTTACATCCTTGTATTTCAACACCGCTGCTTACATCTAATGCAAAGGGGTGAAGGTGCCGTGCTTTTTCCACATTAGCCATACATATTCCTCCTGCTAAAAAGAAAGGCCGTTTTATATTTTCGATAAGTGTCCAGTCAAAACATTCGCCCGTGCCGCCTCTGCCATGGTCAAACAGAATATAATCCGCACTGCTCTGACACGCTTTCTGTACATCTGCTGCAGATTCTATGGAAAACGCTTGAATAATAGGAACTTTACTATGTTGCCGCAGCCGCTTTATATATATTTCATCTTCTTGTCCGTGAAGCTGTACCCATTGAATCGTTTCTAATTGAACCAATTGTTGTATATGTTCAAATGTTTCATTAACAAACACCCCTACTGCAGGAATATGGGGATTCAACATTTGTCGTAAAATACCTGCAGTCTTATCTTCTATGCGCCTTTTTTCACCTGCAAAAACAAATCCTACATAGTCAGGTAGTTCTTCATTGGCCCATTGAATTTCACACGGTTTTAAAATTCCGCAAAGTTTAACTTTAATCATAACTTCCACCTTGAAGTTCTTGTAACATTTCTTTTTTATTTCTACTTCGCATAAGCGTCTCTCCTATCAAAACAGCATTAACTCCATAGGTCTTCAGCCGTCTTATATCCTCAGCCGTTTTAATTCCACTTTCTGCGACAAACAGCACATTCTGCGGCACTAAACGCCGCAACCGGCAGCTCGTATCAAGAGATACCGTGAAATCCTTCAAATTACGGTTATTAACACCAATAATTCGGGCGCCGCAGCGCAGTGCCCTATCTATTTCAGCTTCATCATGCGCTTCAACAAGAACTGACAACCCCAGCCTATCGGCCAAGGAAAAGAAAGAGCATAAGGTTTCATCATCCAAAACAGCACAAATCAACAAAATCGCAGAAGCTCCCAATACCTTGGCTTCATAAATCTGATATGCATCAATAATAAAATCTTTCCGTATAATGGGAACGGAAACGGTCTCCGCAATATGCTGCAAATACTGTGGTGATCCTTTAAAATAATCACGTTCCGTCAAAACGGAAATAGCTGCCGCACCGGCTTTTTCATATTCTTCGGCAATCGCGAGATACGGGAAATCCGGCGCAATAAGTCCCTTGGAAGGAGATGCTTTTTTTACTTCACAAATAAAAGACATCTCCGCTGCAGACAACACGTTTTCAAAAGGAAATTCGCCATAGGATGTTATTGCAAGTGCCTGTTCTTTCATTTCCTGCAGTAAATTATGGGTTTTATCAGCTTCAACTCGCTGGCGCACGGCTTGTATGATATCATCTAAAATCATTTTCTTTTCTCCTTACGAAACAAACCGGCTTTGCGTTACAAAGGCATCCAATGTTGCTGCTGCCTGACCACTGTCAATAAGAGCTTCTGCCTGCCGCATGCCTTGTTCGAGCGTTGCAGCTTTACCAAAAATATAAAGGCCTGCGCCGGCATTCATAACAACAGCTGTTCGCCGCGGTCCTGCAGCTCCGCTTAAAACATCGCGTGTAATACGGGCATTATCAGCCGGTGTGCCGCCGCATAAATCGGCTTTAGCACAACGGGTAAAACCAAAAAGTTCCGGTGTGATAACATAATTTTTAAAATCATCTCCCTCAAATTCACAGATAGTAGTTGCCGCAGAAGCAGAAATTTCATCCAATTTATCCTGTCCATAAACTACCATTCCGCGTTTTACGCCCAGTCCCCGCAAAACATGTGCCATAGGTTCTACCAACGCTTGATCATATACCCCTAAAACTTGATGTGTAGCATGAGCTGGATTGGTTAGCGGTCCTAAAATATTGAATACCGTAGGAACTCCCATTTCCTTGCGAACAGGCCCCACATATTTCATGGATCGATGATAATATTGTGCAAAGAAAAAACATAATCCCACTTTATTCAATAATGCAATGCAGGCATCCGGAGTAAGAGAAATATTGGCCCCTAATGCCTCCAGCACATCTGCCGCTCCACTTTTAGAAGAAGCTGCCCGATTCCCATGTTTAGCAACTTTAGCTCCTCCGGCAGCACATACACAGGCTGCCGTGGTAGAAATGTTAAATGAATTGGAACCATCTCCACCGGTACCGACGATTTCCAATAAATCCATATGCGGCTCAATTTTCAATGCATGGTCACGCATGGAGGATGCACAAGCTGTAATTTCTGTAATGGTAGCTTTTTTTGCTTGTAAAGCAGTCAAAAAAGCGGCGGTCTGAATTTGAGTCGTCTGTCCATTCATAATTTCATCCATAACTTGTATTGTTTCATCCATTGCCAAATTTTCATGATTAATCAATTTTTGTATTGCTTTTTTTATCATATTAAATTCCTCCCACGCCGCAACATTTATTGTATTTTTAAAAAATTCTCAATAATAAGGGGCCCCATCGGAGTTAAAATAGATTCCGGATGAAATTGCAATCCATATAAAGGAAATTCTCGATGAGCAACTGCCATAACTTCATGTTCTTCTGTTTCAGCTATTATCGATAATTCTGAAGGCAGTGTATCCGGCTCCACCGCCAACGAATGGTATCGTCCGACTTCTACTTTTTCAGGTAATCCTTGAAACAAAGGATTTTCCGCAGCAAGATGTGCCCAGGATTGTTTGCCGTGCATAAGTCTTTTAGCATATGTAACAATACCGCCAAAGACTTCACAAATGGCCTGGTGCCCTAAACACACGCCAAGAAGAGGAATATTTCCAGCTTCTTTTTGGATTAATTCTTCACAAATCCCGGCAGATGAGGGGCGCCCCGGTCCGGGAGATATAACAATATGACTCGGCTTCATCATTTCTATCTCTCTCACTGTTCGTTGATCATTGCGGACAACTTGTATGTGAGAATCAAATTGTCCCAGCAGCTGATACAGATTAAAAGAAAAGCTGTCATAATTATCAATAAGCAATATCATGATCAATCCCTCCTTCTGCCTGTTCCAATGCAATTATCACTGCTTGTGCTTTATTTAAACATTCTGTATATTCCCGTTCAGGCACGCTGTCGGCAACAATCCCTGCCCCGGACCGAATGCATACATGATTTTTTATCTTATATGCCAGCCGTATCGCAATGCAGGTATCCATATTTCCCGTAAAATCAATATAGCCAACAGCGCCGCCGTAAACACCGCGTTTATTATTCTCTAATTCGTCTATAATTTGGCAGGCTCTAATTTTTGGTGCCCCTGATAAAGTACCGGCCGGTAAAACAGCGTCAATTGCATCAACAGCACTTTTTCCTTTTTGTATGCGACTGCTGATAGTAGATCCCATATGCATCACATGGGAAAATTTTAAAATATCAAGATAGGTGTCCACACGTACACTGCCGAATTCACTAATGCGTCCTAAATCATTTCGTCCCAAATCAACAAGCATATTATGTTCTGCCAATTCCTTGGGATCATGCAGTAATTCTTGCTTCAACTGTTCGTCTTCCTCTGCTGTCGTTCCCCTTTTGCGTGTCCCGGCCAAAGGGAAGGTATATAATTTATCTTCCTGCAGACGTGTCAATGTCTCCGGTGAAGAACCGGCAATTTCCACTTTATCCCCCGATAAATAAAACATATACGGCGACGGATTTACGGTGCGCAGTACTCGATAGGTATCTAAAAGACTGCCGGATGCTTCCGCTCGCAGACGATTAGAAAGCACTACTTGAAAAATATCTCCTTCCTGTATATAATGCTTGCCTTTCTCGACCATAGCACAATATGCGGCTTTATCAAATAATGCTTCAAACGAGCTATGCAGCACCAGCGGTTCCGATTCTGCCTTCACGCCGTTACAAATAAGAGCCGCCATAGATTTCAATTCACGTCGTGCTTTATTATAATTTTCCTCTGCATTATCAAGACGGACATTGGCAATAAGAATAATTTTTTGCTTAAGATTATCAAAAACTATCACCTTATCAAATAACATAAGATCAAAATCGTTGAATTCTTCATCATCGACAGACCGGATTTGAAGAGTAGGTTCACTATACTTAAGATAATCGTAAGAAAAATATCCTACCAGCCCCCCCGTAAAAGGAGGCAGTTCCGGAATGCGGGGAGACACATATTCTTTTAATATTTTTCGGATACAGTTATCTGGAGATTCTGTATAAATCGTAGTACCAGCTGCTGATTTAACATGAATCGTTCCATCCTTGCAGGTAAGTTCCATTTGGGGATTATATCCAAGAAAAGTATACCTTCCCCATCGCTTAGCATCCTCCATACTTTCTAAAATATAACAGCGCGAACTGGCATGTTTCAAAATACGCAGTACTTCAACGGGAGTACGCACGTCGGCACACATGCTGCAGCTGATCGGTACAACTTTGTAGCTTACTGCATACGTTTTAATTTCTTCCAGTGACATCATTTGCATCTGTAACCTCCTTCAATATTCAGATAACAAAAAAAAATCCGTCCACGACAATAAAATTGTCAAGGACGGATATAATTCACCCGCGGTGCCACCTTGTTTTAGGGTTTGATCCCTACACTCGACGGAATACCAACATATTCCCGGCAACTGACGTATGCCCCACGTTGCAGAATACTCAGGTCACCCTTTTCACTGCACCCTCGGCGGTCCATTTAACGCGCTGCGTCCGTCCGGCTCTCAGCTACCCGGCTCTCTGTACGTGCACGACATCGTTTTTACTTCCGCTTCACAGGTTTATATGGACGATGTTTTGTTGTTGCTATGTATCTTACTCCGAAATATCAAACTTGTCAATAAAAAATTGTAGCTGGTATGTATCAAGAATGTAGGTTTACCATAGATATGTTACAAAAACAGAAAAGAGAGAGCACCATTTTGTGTTATGCTTAAGTTGTCTATACCAAACCACAACAGAAAGGGTGCTCTCTCATGAACAGCATAACACAAGATGTAAAGTATCGTCTATCTATTCTTTCTTACGCCAGAAAATATGGTGTGACTATTGCTGCTATAAAATATCGTACGAATCGCCAGTTTATCTATCGCTTGCAATGGCGCTATGATGGGACCCCGGCATCGTTACAGCCCCGATCCAGACGCCCTCACCATCATCCCAATCAGCACACGTCTCAAGAGATAACGTTTATTCAGAATATGCGACGACGAAATCCGCATGCCGGGCTGGTCGTGTTTTGGATCAAGCTAAGAAAACGGGGATATACACGATCCATCACTGGCCTATATCGCTGTTTAAAGCGTATCGGACTCACACGGGAATCCGTACCGAACCCAAAGTACATCCCCAAGCCCTATCAACAAGCACTGTTCCCTGGAGAAAAAGTGCAGGTAGATGTCAAAGTAGTTCCTTCTGCTTGCATCGTGGGGCAGGCACATGCGCTGGGTGAAAGAATGTACCAATACACGGCTATCGATGAATGTACGCGCGTTCGGTATTTGGAAGCATTCCAAGAACAGAGCACCTATTCTTCCACGATATTTCTCCAACACTTGGTACGAAGATTCTCGTTTCCCATTTGTAAAATCCAAACCGACAATGGCTTTGAATTCACCAACCGATTTGGTCGAAGTAAGACAGCGGAACTCACGCTGTTTGAACGACAATTGGCAGCCTATCACATTATCCATCAAAAAATACGGCCGTATACGCCGCGGCATAACGGAAAGGTAGAGCGCTCTCATCGAAAAGACAACGAGTACTTCTATGCGGAGCATCGTTTTTATTCTTTTGCAGATTTCAAAAAACAGTTAGCAGTACGTAGTAGAGAATACAATAATTTTCCTATGCGTCCTCTGGCTTGGAAATCTCCTAACGAAGTCCTTCGTTCTTTTCTTGCTACTGTGTAACATATGTTTGACAAACCTACAAAATTGTAGCTGGTATGTATCAAGAAGTTCTCGGTAAATGTATGGTAAATTGCAATAGCAGTTAGGGCACCTGTACGATATACGTTTGAAACTTAGCATCAGCACAGTCATAATCCAGAATCTTCCGAGGTAATTCTTCCATCCATCATTCAATATGGGCAATGGTATCTGGGATAAGGTGCTTAACTCTATTCCTATGGAAATAAAACGACGAACCAAGCGATTCTGTTGTTCATTGGTTCCTCATTCAAACTAAGAATATGGGTGCGCGCAATTATTTCGAGGTTTAAATTGTAAACGAACCTATAATAGTAAGTCAATAATTTTTAACGCAATGAGCTGCTTGTCAATGTAATTGCACAGTATCTTAGCACTACGCTCTATTTCTTTTAAATTGCGTTTTCTATCTACTATAATAAAAAATCTCCGTATAATGTAATTTTATTTTACACTATACGGAGGTTTACACAAAATTTGGAATTGATCCATTTCTGGATTTAGTTAGTTATCAGCGTAATTGTACTTCATAATCGGTAACGATTTTTCCATCGAATTGAATTATCTGGCCATTATGATTTTCGGTATCAAGTGCAAGTTTCGCTATAAGTTCACCCGCTTCTTTAGGTGATTTGAAGTAGCCATCAAGTGCCCCAGCAGTCTGACCGTTAAGATCCGTTGCTACCCCACCGGGCATTATACTAAAAATCTGTTTGCGACTACCCATATTTTTGAACTCAAGTGCGTAAGTCATCGCCATAATATTTTGGGCAGCCTTACTGGTTTGATAAGCAAGTGGATGCCAAAAATTATTAGGTTGAATCGGAATGGTGATATTTACGATTTTCCCATTTTCAACGAGTTTCGGCAGAAAACTTTTAATTATCTCATGTGTTCCGAAAAAATTGACTTTCATTGTCTCAATAAGGTCATCGGTCGTATAATCAAATGTCGTTTTCCTCTGGTCAAGATCAGGGCAGTCAGCCTTATAACTATCCGGAATTCCCGCATTATTAATAAGTAGATCAAGCTGATCGACTTCTTTTGCCGCCTTATGAATTGTATCAAAATTATTTAAATCAATTTTGATACAATGGGCTATAATACCTTGCGCTGATAATTTTTCAACTGCTTTTTGGCCACGACTTGCACTGCGTACACCAATCAAAATCTCAATGTCTAATTTTCCAAGTGTTTCTGCAACAGCAAAGCCAATGCCCTTATTCGCGCCTGTAATAAGTGCTTTCATAAAATCATTTCTCCTTTTATCAAGCTATATTTTGTTAATTTATAACCAGTTGTTTCCCCATATAGCTTCTTCAATGCTTCTGCTACCCAATCAATTATACCTGCTGTAATAGTACGTAATGTCTGAACATCATCAATTACAAGATAAGAAATACCTTGAGAGTTTAAACTTGTCCGAGCAAATCTTCTACGTTCAAAAGTTGATCCATCGACTTTCGCACAACTATCTTTTTTACGCTCTGTCAGGCAGTCTACTCCAAAGAAATATAGCGGCTGTATATTCATCCAAAACCGGGATAGTCAATAATATTTAATTAACTAAAGGAACCTTTATATTATCAAGCACTGTTGAGGGACAAACAGCAACACACTGACCACAGGTAATACAAAATTCCACACTTAGTACATTTTTCTTGCTCTGCTCATACCAAATCCATATTTTTTATCTCGTTGATTAGATTGTATCACCCACCAAATTTAATTACAAGAAATTAAATTTTTAAGTATATGTCAAGAAGTTCTCGATAAATGTATCGATCTAGATAACCGCGAGGTTCATTGACTTCCTGTTTCTACAAAAATGCAGGTGTTGAAAAATTTTTAGCCAGTTTCCCCCATCACATACTTTCTTCACTAATCTGTACCCGATGAACTTTCTGCTGCGACTTTCTTGTCTTTTTACGAGCATTCCGTCTCAAAATATCAGATTCCCTATTATTTTTAGTATTTCTGTTACAATCTACCTTCAATTTGATATATTTTGCTGGTTAGGCAATATACTTATATATTTTATCCTTTTCTTTTTTTTGCAATACCTTATCGAGAATTATTTACCATGAAAACAAAAAACATGATATTTACACTAAAATATAGTTATATATGCAAATCTACTCTCATTATATTTTTTACCTAGATAATAGCGGGTCTTAAAGACTTTTTTTACAAAAATTTATGCACTGAAAATTTTTCAAATAATATTACACTAACACTGCGCACCGCATTTCAAGCAGATCACTTGAATCACAGTGCGCAGAATCGCCTGAACTATTAACTTATCTCAAACTATATCGATGCAGACCATCGATTCCTCGACATTGTATCATACCTTCATCCAATAGATATTCAAGATGGGACAAACATTCTCCAAGAGCAAACCACTTTTGAGTAATAGGAAAATCTTCCCAGCGTTTCCCTCTCATAGACCATGTCATATGCGCTGCAATTTCAAAAGCAGTTGCTTCCGGCATTGACCTTACAAGCTGGTAAACTTCGGTTAGACGATGCCGATGATGTGCCTTAATATTATCGATCCGTTCCATAATAGACGTATCACCCTTGCGATGTCCCGGAAGAGCCAGTTTTACCGGAAAGTTCCGTACTTTATCCAAACTTTCCAAATACGTATGGAGAGCATGCTGCATATTACTCCAAATCGTAATATTAGGTGTAATATCAAAAAGAATATGATCACTGGAAAAAAGGACCTCATGTTCCGGAATATATAAACAACAGAGTCCTTTTGTATGACCTGGTGTATGAATAACGTGAATACGCTGATCGGCAAGATACAATATTTGTCTGTCTTGCACAAGTACTGCCGGAAAATGGGGATCTGGCGCAAACTTACGTGCCTGATTTGCTGCTTGCGTCCGAATAACATCGTCCGGCATGCCCTCCCTGGCATATCTTTTCTCCGTTGCAGCCCACGTAGCGCCATCAACCCCATCTTGCAGGTATTGATAATCAATTTGATGCATATACACGGTCGCTCCAGCAGCTACAAAATCGTTGACAAGTCCACTATGGTCCGCATGCAGGTGTGTCAAAAATAAATCGACCTTCGGTAAATCAACCGCCAGCTCTTTCAAGCCTGACATCAACGCATTCCGGCATTCCGGGCGTTTGAATCCCGTATCAACAACAAGTGTCCGTTCTTTACCCGGAAGCACATACGAATTAAGATACTGTAAAGGATTATCTGGCAGCGGTACTTGAATTTGAAAAATATCTGGTTGTTCATGTAGTTTTTGTATCATAGTCATGTTCCTTTTTTGGTATTAAGATTACTGTTTTATTATACCTCATTCAGGCTATAAACAAAAACAAAAAGATAAGATTCCGCTTTATTCCCATTTAAAACGTGTACTATACGCGAGAGAAGATCCTTTATTTTGTATATCTTGTTTCAATTTTGTATATATATTATTCATTATTTTTTTACAGCGTAGTATTATTTTGAATACACTCCAAAACAATTATTTAAGATAGCTTATAAATGGGAAATCTTCATTGTCATACCAAATTATTATTATTATTTTTAAAAAATTTTACACAAATATTATATTTATTTCTATCATTCATTTCCATTCATGTCTATATATTGTCCCTCATCTCTTTTTTTCCTCCATTGGCACGAATTTGCTTGTACCTTTTTCGTAAGCATAGTATATTACAACCCGTCACATATAAAGACGGTCAGATTATAAGCCGTCACATAAAAGGGGGAATTATATATGGTAATGAATGGTGTTTATATAGTTATAATCACCGCGTGTTTCCTAATATTAGGATATCGTTTTTATGGCACATTCATCGCTACTAAGGTTTTAATGTTAGATCAATACAAAATCCCTCCATCTATCCGCTTGGAAGATGGACATGATTATGTACCAACTAACAAATGGGTCGTATTCGGTCAGCATTTTGCTGCAATAGCAGGTGCCGGTCCGCTCGTCGGTCCTGTCATTGCCGCTCAATTTGGCTATCTTCCTGGAATGCTCTGGATTTTATTTGGTTCTGTTTTTGCCGGAGCTGTTCATGATATGGTTATCTTGCTGGCTTCTGTTCGTCATGATGGCAAATCGATTGCCGAAATCACAAAGGAAGAAATCAGCGGCTTGGCTGGCATGAGTGCCTTGCTTGCCACTTTATTTCTGCTCATCATAACAGAAGCAGGAATGGCCGTTGTTGTAGCTAACTCTTTATTTAACAGCCCTTGGGGAACTTTTACAGTTGCTTCTACTATTCCTATTGCAATTTTCGTCGGTTTATACTTAAAATACTTACGCCCGGGTAAAATTCAGGAAGCTACCATTATCGGTGTCGTTCTTGTATTACTTGCCGTATTTTATGGCTCAGAAGTTCCTGGTTCTGCATTAGCTCCGTACTTCACATTTAATTTAACTCAACTAGAAATTATACTTGCTGTTTATGGTTTTATTGCATCCGTTTTACCTGTATGGTTACTTTTAGCGCCGCGAGGCTACTTATCGACATATATGAAAATAGGCACTATCGGTGCTCTGGCAATCGGTATTATTGTCGTTGCTCCCAACATCCGCATGCCCGCACTTACTCAGTTTTGTGCAGGGGGAGGCCCTGTTTTAACAGGTTCTGTCATTCCTTTTGTTTTCATTACTATTGCATGTGGAGCTGTATCTGGATTTCACTCACTGATATCTACTGGTACGACTCCAAAAATGTTAACAAACGAACGTCAAATTCTTCCCATTGGATACGGAGCAATGCTCACGGAATCTTTTATTTCAATGATGGCACTTATTGCTGCTACCAGTCTCCATCCGAATGATTATTTCGCTATTAATTCCACACAACAAGCTTTTGCTGCTTTAGGAGTACAAGTACAAGATCTCCCTGCACTTGCTCAGCAAGTTGGAGAAAATCTTATGCATCGTCCCGGTGGTGCTGTTTCCTTGGCAGTCGGCATGGCTGATATATTTAATCAAATTCCAGGCATGAGCCAATTCATGGGATTTTGGTATCATTTCTGCATTATGTTTGAAGCATTGTTTATTTTAACTTTAATTGATGCCGGATCTCGTGTCGGCCGCTATCTTTTACAAGAATTAATTGGTAAATTTTCACCAAAATTCAAAGATGCTGAATGGTGGCCCGGCATCATTATTTGTTCCATTGTTATCAATGTTTCCTGGGGTTTTCTCGTATTACAGGGTAATATAGGAGTTATTTGGCCGTTATTCGGGGTATCTAACCAACTATTATCGGCTGTTACGTTAGCTATCGGAACCTCTTTCATTTACCGTCATGGTCGTGGCCGATATGCTTGGATTACTATGATTCCTTGTATTTTTATGAGTTTCATTACCGTCTACGCAGATTATGATAATATTTTCTATAATTACATTCCTAACGGAAAATGGCTTCTTATTGCGATTAGTGTCATCATGTTGATTCTTGATGCTGTTGTCATGATAGAAGCTGTCAAAAGCTGGATTCGATACGCCAAGACGATCCCACAGGATATGCGTACATGTGCTGAAATTGAAGCAGAAACAAAAAAACAAAATGAAAAAGACGGAATTGAATTTCCGGCTATGCATTAACATCAAGATTAAAAATAAGACGCACCGATTCTTTTCGGCGCGTCTTATTTTCATATGATACATTTTAGAACGATATAATATGCTGCATTTGCTTGCCTTATTCAAAATAATAACGCATACACATGTCATCCGCAGTCGATTATTTATCAGCTAGTTTTTTATACGCTTCCAACCGCTGTTCCATGTCTTTAGCGGTTTTGTCAAAAAACGCATCGGCAGTATCAGGGAACAGGGTCTTCAGCGACGAATAGCGTACTTCGCCCATGAGGAAGTCCTTGATATTTCCTACGGGATCTTTAGAATCCAGGCTGAATCCGTTCTTTCCGGCTTCTTCCTGCGTCGGATTGTAACGGTATAAATGCCAATATCCGGCATCTACCGCCTTCTTCGCTTCCCGCTGCGCACAGCCCATCCCCGCTTTGATGCCGTGGTTGATACAGGGTGCATAGGCAATGACAAGAGAGGGGCCCGGATACGCTTCGGCTTCCTGGATGGCTTTCAGACACTGCGCCTTATCCGCTCCCATGGCCACCTGGGCTACATAGATATATCCATAGCTCATGAATATGCGCCCGAGATCTTTCTTTTTCGTCTTTTTGCCTCCCGCCGCAAATTTAGCCACGGCCGCGGTAGGGGTCGCTTTCGAGGACTGCCCGCCCGTATTGGAATAGACTTCCGTATCAAACACCAGGACGTTGACATTGGCACCCGAGGCCAAGACGTGATCCAATCCGCCATACCCGATATCATAGGACCAGCCGTCTCCGCCAAATATCCACTGGCTTCTCTTTACCAGGCAGTCGCGGCGCTCATAAATCCGCCGGCAGACAGGGCATTGCTCCTTAGCGGCTTCTACGACTGCGGTTACTTTATCTGCCCGTTCCCGCGTTCCTTCTGTCTCCTCTTTATGATCCAGCCATTCCTGGAGTACCGCTTGGGCCGCGGCCGGTGTGTTTTCATTAGCAATCGCTTCCCGTACATCCATGGCCGTCTTTTCCCGCAGCTGTTCGGTCGCTAATACCATCCCCAGACCAAACTCCGCATTGTCTTCAAACAGAGAATTCGCCCAGCCCGGTCCATGTCCTTTTCGATTTTTTGTATACGGCATGGACGGTACACTCCCGGACCAAACAGAAGAGCAGCCCGTAGCATTCGCTACCATCATCCGATCCCCAAACAGCTGGGTAACAAGTTTAGCATACGGTGTTTCTCCACATCCGGCACACGATCCGGAGAATTCCAGCAAGGGTTGTTCGAACTGGCTTCCTTTCACAGAAAACTTGTTCATCGGATTGTCTTTACCCGTTACTTCTTTTATGGCGTATTCCCAAAGTCCTGCCTTGCTTTCCTGCGAAGCAAGCGGCTTCATGACCAGTGCTTTTTCCTTAGCCGGGCAGACATCGGCACAACTGCCGCAGCCCAGACAATCCAGCACACTGACGGCTATACGGAAGTTCAATCCTTTCGCACCGACAGCCGGTTTCGTTTCAAATCCCACCGGTGCCGCTTTTGTTTCTTCCTCCGTAAGCAGAACCGGACGGATCGCTGCATGCGGACAAACAAACGAGCACTGGTTGCATTGTATGCACTTATCTTTATCCCATTCCGGCACACGGATCGCCACCCCGCGTTTTTCAAAACAAGAGGTACCTACCGGGAATGCCCCATCTTCCAAGCCAATAAAGGCACTGACCGGCAGACTGTCGCCTTCCTGCTTGTTGATCGGTTCCAATAGGTGGGTGATAAATTCCGGTACCGCTTCTTTTTGCTGCGGGACTTCCGTGGCATCCGCCCATATGGCGGGTACGTCGATTTTCACGATGCCTTCTACCCCTTGATCAATGGCATCCTGGTTCATCTTTACCACTTTTTCGCCTTTCTTCCCATACGAAGAGACAACGGCATCTTTTAAATACAGCACCGCATCCTCTACCGGAATGATATCCGCCAGTTTAAAGAACGCGGCCTGCATAATCATATTGATGCGCCCGCCCAATCCGATACGCTGGGCTATCCCTACGGCATCAATCGTGTAAAAATGGATATGATTCTTGGCCAGGTACCGTTTCATCACGGCCGGCAGTTCGCGGTCCAATTCTTCCGGCTTCCAAATACAGTTCAACAGGAAGGTACCGCCTTTCTTCAATCCCGCTAAGACATTGTATTTATAGACATAGGATTGATTATGGCAGGCAACAAACGCCGCTTTATCAATGAGATAGGTCGACTTAATGGGATGCTTGCCAAACCGCAGATGAGACACCGTAATGCCGCCTGATTTTTTGGAATCATAGGCAAAGTAGGCCTGCGCGTACATATCCGTATGGTTGCCGATAATCTTAACGGCGCTCTTATTGGCGCCCACCGTTCCGTCGGAACCGAGTCCCCAGAATTTGCAGGCCGTCGTGCCTTCCGGCGTCGTATCGATATCTTCCCCGATAGGAAGCGACATATGTGTCACATCATCCACAATTCCCAAGGTGAAATGATTCTTCGGCTTATCTTTTTTCAGGTTTTCAAACACGGCTAAGATATGACTCGGCGTGGTATCTTTGCCACCGACACCGGCCCGGCCGCCAATGATGCAGACTCCCGGCCGCTGTGCAGCAAATGCGCTCTGTACATCAAGAAACAGCGGTTCGCATAGGGATCCCATTTCTTTGGTCCGATCCAGGACCGCTACTTTCTGTACCGTTTCCGGCATATATTTAAAGAAGTATTTCAAGGAAAACGGACGATAGAGATGAACCCGCAACAGGCCGACCTTTTCACCGCGGGCATTCAGGTAATCCACCGTTTCTTCCGCCGCTTCCGTAAGAGACCCCATGGTAATGAGGATACGGTCTGCGTCGGCGGCTCCATAATAGGTAAACGGATGATACACCCGCCCGGTCAGCTGCGTGATTTGTTCCATATATTCTTCTACAATATCCGGCAGGGCTTCATAAAATCCGTTCGCCACTTCCTGCTGCTGGAAGTACACATCGGAATTTTCCAAGGAGCCTTTAATGGTCGGATGATCCGGAGACGTGGCACGGTCACGGAATTCCTTGATTGCCTGATGGTCCGCCAGCTTAAACAATTCATCATATTCCAGCACTTCGATTTTCTGTACTTCATGCGACGTGCGGAACCCGTCAAAGAAATTCAGGAAAGGCACCCGGCCTTTTATCGCGGACAAATGGGCGACTGCCGACAAATCCATGGTCTGCTGTACGCTTCCTTCTGCCAGCATGGCAAAACCCGTTTGGCGGCAGGCCATCACGTCCCGCTGATCACCAAAAATACAGAGGGTATTGGTTCCCAGTGCGCGGGAGGCTACATGGAATACGCCCGGCAATAATTCTCCGGCTATTTTATACATATTAGGAATCATCAGCAGCAATCCCTGCGAGGCCGTATACGTCGTTGTAAGTGCACCGGCCTGCAGTGACCCATGCACAGCTCCGGCAGCTCCGCCTTCAGCCTGCATTTCCATGACACGGACCTTTTGTCCAAACATATTAGTAATTCCCTGCGTTACCCATTCATCCATATGTTCTGCCATTGCCGACGAAGGTGTAATCGGATAAATAGCTGCTACATCCGTAAATGCATAGGATACATAAGCTGCCGCCGTGTTGCCGTCCATCGTTTTCATTGTTCGCTTTGTCATTAAAAAACTCCTCCATTCTGTTTTATAAGTTTTTAATTACGTATTTTTCCGCTCCTTTCCTTCAAAATATCCTGCTGCAAAGTATTCCCTAAAAAGACAATCAGCATTTTTTTCAATTACATTACACCTTGAAATACGACACGTATCATAAAATACAATTCGTAATTTTTTATATTTCATTACTAATTGTCATTTAAAAAATTACTTTCTGTTCAGTATAGGGGAGTATTATTAAAATTAAATTAAAATTTAATATTTTTTGTTATTTTTTTATTATTTTAATTTCTTATTTAGCATGAATTATATTCCTTTAATGAATATAATAATAAGTAGCAAGCAATCATGCTCGTGTGTCTCTTCATAATGTACATTCTAATATTTCTGCATTATTCAAAAGTATTGCATGCTTTATATTTATGTAATACTGTCCATATATCGCCGCAGTTTATGCGCCAATCTTCCAATGTGTATACCATCAACAAAGGAATGATGCACTTATACTGCAAAAGGAAGTAATACCTTGTTGTTTTGATAATAATACTTTCCCCAATCAAAAAGTGGAACTGCATTGTCTTTTTTTCCTGAAATAGTATGTGAAATATGTCGAAATGACACCCATGGCATAGGAGAAAATACAAAAACATTATTTTTAGGCGGACTTATAAAATAAGCAGCTTGCGCCTCTGTTATTTTTTTGGTTTCATAAATATAGGCTGTCAGAGAGAACTGCATCGGAGCCTGAACAAATTTAAACAGTTCCGTGTTGTCATGTAAATAGGCTACAATAAACTGGACAGATTTTATAAGGTCATGTAAAAATAGAACAAAAGGAATCGGAAGAAAGATTTACATGACAAACAGAAACGCGCTGATTATCTGTAAGTAATCAGCGCGTTTCTGTAACGGGACAATCCCAAATTTTGTGTAAACCTTCGTGTGGTGTAAAATAAAATTACATCATACGGAGGTTTTTATTATGGTAAAAAGAAAACGCAGTCTAGAAGAAAGGGAACGTCGTGCCAAAATTCGTGAATTGTTGCAAATGAGCAACATCACCAGCATGGATGATATCCAAAATTTATTCAAAGATACGATTGCTGAATTTATGGAAAACGGATTGGATGCTGAACTGGATGATGAATTAGGGTACAGCAAATATGACTACAAGAACAAGGATACAAGCAACAGTCGCAATGGGCATAGTCCTAAGACACTGCGTACCAGTTTCGGGAATGTGGACATTGCGGTTCCTCGAGACCGCAACGGAGATTTTGATCCGGTGATCCTGAAAAAGAATCAAACCAGTATCAGCCACGACGTAGAAGAAAAGATTATATCGATGTATGCTAAGGGCATGACGACTCGTGATATGGAAACACCTATTCAGAATATTTATGGATTAGAGGTATCGGATACCACCATCAGCCGTATTACGGATAAAATACTTCCCGTTGCCAAAGAATGGCAACAACGGCCATTGGAACCGCTGTATGCCGTTGTATTTTTGGATGCGATTCATTACCCTGTCCGCAGTGAAGGACAAATCATCAAGAAAGCAGTGTATATTGCCATTGGCATCAATCTAGAAGGCCGAAAAGAGGTACTTGGCATGTGGGTGGGTGAAAATGAGAGTGCCAAATTCTGGGCGACCATTCTCAATGGCATCAAACATCGTGGGGTAGACGATATTTTGATTGCGTGTACCGACAACCTGACGGGATTTTCCCAAGCCATCGAAGCCGTTTATCCACAAACAGAAATCCAGAATTGTATTATCCATCAAATTCGGAATTCGACAAAATATGTATCGTACAAAGACATCAAAGCGTTGATGCACGATTTAAAAGCCATTTATGCCGCAGTGGATGAACCGGCAGCGTTAGAAGCGCTGGAGCATTTTTCCGAAACTTGGGATGCTAAATATCCATCCATTACGTTATCTTGGAGGTCAAACTGGGCAAATTTAAGTCCTTATTTTAAGTATCCAGAAGAATTACGCCGACTGATTTATACTACCAATGCCATCGAAGGATTTAACCGGCAGCTGCGAAAAGTAACAAAAGCAAAGTCTGTATTCCCAACAGATGACAGTTTGCTCAAAAGGCTGTATTTAGCCATGATGGATATTACTAAAAAATGGACAGGCCGACGGCCTGATTGGAGCAAGATTCATGCACAACTCGCGGTGTATTTTGCAGATCGGATGCCGAATTGATTGACAGGGGCATGCCCTTGTTGTTATATTGAAAACGAGCCAACGATATAACCGCTGACTCGTACGTTCTTATTATTTTGCACCACTATATGGAGTTTACACAGAATTTGGCGCGCTCTCTCTGTAACTATTTTTTTGCAACTTTGCAAAAAACAAATTTATTTTTTTTTCGAATTAAAGCGATTCATGCCTTTACTTATTCCTAGCTCTAAACATCCTTCTACAGCCGCAGCCGCCGCTTTTATTCCCTTTTGATACGGCTCTTGCAGTTCTATAGGAAACGGAGTCAAAACGTGATCAATCACATCATGATGCGGGAGCGGTCTGCCAATACCTACTCGGAAACGAATAAAATCCCGCACGCCATTGGCAAAAAGGCTCTTAATTCCATTATGCCCGCCATCACTGCCAGTGGTACGAATACGTAATTTTCCCACAGGTAAATCCATATCATCATAAATAACATAGACATCTGTTTCCGCCAATTTATACCAGCGCATAAGAGCTCCCACCGCATCTCCGCTATTATTCATATACGTCTGCGGTTTAACAAGCAGTATTTTTCTTCCATCCATCGGAACCGATGCAACCGCTGCATTCATTTTGCTTTGCCATACAGTGACATGCCATTGAGCAGCTAATTCATCTACAACGCGAAAACCCGTATTATGTTTTGATTTTTCGTATTCATGTCCGGGATTTCCCAGACCTACTATCATATTCAATGCTATACCGCCTATACTATTTATCAAAAAGGCGACTCACAGAAACATCATGAAAAATACGCATAATGGCTTCTCCAAGAAGAGGTGCAACTGAAAGAACCGTAATTTTGTCAATATTTTTTTCTTCTGCCAAAGGAATCGTATTGGTAATGATCAATTCCGTAATAGGAGATTTACTAATACGTTCAATAGCCGGATCTGTTAATACAGCATGAGCACAACAAGCATATACTTTATTTGCGCCCATGCGCTTCAATGCATTGGCCCCTTCACATAAGGAGCCTGCTGTATCAACAATATCATCAACAATAATGCAGGTCTTACCTTCTACACTACCAATAATATTCATCACTTCTGCTACCCCCGGACGAGGACGGCGCTTTTCTATAATAGCAATCGGAGCCCCTACACGGTCTGCTAAGTCTCTGGCACGTGTCACACCGCCAAGATCGGGAGATACAACAACAATATCGCCCATATCACTTTCTGATTTTTTCTGATTAATATATTTTGCAATAATAGATGCCGAAGCCAAATGATCAACAGGAACATTGAAAAATCCTTGAATCTGACCGGCATGAAGATCCATCGTAACCATACGAGTTACCCCAGCGGTGCTCATCAAATCTGCTACCAGCTTGGATGTTATAGGTTCACGACCACGAGTCTTGCGATCCTGACGTGCATAACCATAATAGGGAACAACCGCCGTAATATGTCTTGCTGAGGCGCGCTTTAACGCATCCACCATAATCAGCAATTCCATAATATTATCATTTACAGGTTCGCTCGTCGGTTGGACAATAAATACATCCTTACCGCGAACGCTTTCATCGATCATGACCTGAATTTCACCATTATTGAATTTACCAACAAACGCTTTTCCTAATTCTAAACCCAAATAATCGGCGATTTCCTTGGCCAATGCCGGATTGGCATTTCCTGTAAAAATTTTCAGCTTTTTCCCATCTTCATATGACATGATAGATCCTCCTCAAATTAGTTGTCTTCTATATGTATTCTATCATTTATTGTTTTATACGTACATAATAGTATTTCTATTTTTTATATGTATCGTCCTTTACCCATTGTTCTATATTGCGCTGTCTAGCCCGCCCTACCGCTAACGATCCGGCAGGAACATCTTTCGTAATGGTAGATCCAGCTCCTACATAAGCGTATTCTCCAATACGGACCGGTGCTATAAGATTACTATTGCATCCCACAAATGCATGATCGGAAATTGTTGTACGATGTTTAACTTTGCCATCATAATTTACAGTTATCGTGCCACAACCAATGTTAACACCACTGCCTACATCACTATCTCCTATATAACTCAAGTGCGGCAGTTTTGTTCCATCTCCTATAACGGAATTTTTAACCTCCATATAGTTGCCAACTTTTACCTGATTGCCAATAACAGTATTAGGGCGAAAATGAACAAAAGGTCCCACTTCACAGCCGTTCTTAATCTGACAATCATGGGCATAGGTAAACTGCAGATGATCCTCATTTCCCATCTGCACATTAGTCAAACGAACATATGGACCTATCTGACAACCTTCACCGATAACCGTATCTCCTTCCAATATAGTTCCCGGATAGAGTATGGTATCACGGCCAACAACAACAGACACGTCAACGTACGTATTCCCCGGATCAATAACGGTAACCCCATCGGTCATAATTTGTTCCAGTTTTCGCTGCCGCATAACACTCTCAGCCTCCGCCAACTGCATCCGAGAGTTAACTCCCAATGTTTCCTTATAATTCGACGAAGCAAACGCACTAACGGTCTTACCTTCAGCAACAAGCATTCCGATAATATCAGTCAAGTAATACTCTCCCTGAGCATTTTTATTGGTTACACGATGCAGCATATCCCACAGCAACGGCATATCAAAACAATAAATGCCGGCATTAACTTCCGATACCGCCAATTCTGCAGGTGATCCATCTTTTTGTTCTATTATTTTCACAACCTGCCCGCTCTGATTGCGAATAACTCTGCCATACCCCGTAGGGTCCGGCATAATTGCGGTAAGCATCGTAGCCGCCGCATGTGTTTGTTCGTGGCAAGCCATGAGAGCTGTAAATGTTTCCGACGTAACCAACGGAGTATCACCACAAGTAACCAGCAGTGTTCCCTGTTCCTCTTTCAATAGTGCTTCTGCCTGAAGAACCGCATGTCCTGTTCCCAATTGTTCTTTCTGCATAACAGTTTCTGCTGTATCTCCTAAATACTCCTGTACAGCCTCGCCGCCAAAACCAACGACGACAATTTGCCTTATTGTCCCCGCGCTCTGTACTGTACGGCGCACCTGTTCTACCATAGGCAGTCCGTCTACCTTGTGCAAAACTTTTGGCAACTTGGATTTCATTCGTGTTCCTTTTCCGGCCGCCAATATAAGTGCAATGGTTTCTTTCATTCCAAATCCTCCCCAGAAATCAAAACTACAACAATTTCCTTATCAGGATACCACAAAACCGCCTTAAAATATATACTTTTTTTAAGCTTACTGCAGAAATACCTCAACTATCTTATGATGTTAACCACTTACAACCTGTTCATATATACAATACTATTCGTTGTTACTGATACAATTTTCACCTTAGCACATATAAAAGGAGAGGCTGCAGCCTCTCCTTTTATATGTGCTCTTATCCCAAGATGTGAACTACCACATCTCTTCTGCCAAAATTCATTGCTTCTGAATTAGAATTCATGCCCAAATCAATGCGCGTACCAGTAATATCACCGCCCGTATCATCTGCTACCGCATAGCCATATCCTTCAATATATAATTTTGTACCTAAAGGAATAACGCTGGGGTCCACAGAGACAAGCCCATGAATCAATGCATGTCCGCCTGCGGTATACCCGCTATTCCCAGGATCATGTGCCGAATAGGCTGTTGCCTGCATGACAATTTCCTGTCCGCCCGCACTAGTATTAGAAGACAACGGAGTACTATTCCCTAAAGCATACAAAGCACGTTCTGTCCGAACATCGAGAACCCCCGTTGCAGATAGTCCCAAACTGGACTGAAAAGCACTAACAGCATTTGCCGTACCCTCGCCATAGATACCATCAACAGCACCTACACTATACCCATTATTGGATAAACGTGTCTGAATATCTCGAACGGCATCACCAGAATCACCGCCACGAAAAACAACAGATGTCGCCGAAGTATCAGCTTGTACCAATGCAGCCAACGTTTGATTGCCAACAATACCATCCGCGGTTAAGCCATGATCGGACTGGAATTGCTGAACAGCTGCTAGTGTACCACTGCCAAATACTCCATCCGCACCATCACTTAAGTACCCTGTATCCATCAACATATATTGCATATATTGAACCTCCGGGCTATTCATTCCTTGTTCAAGTTTCGCAAATGAGACAGAGGATATCGACAAAATAAACAACATCATCAATATCGTTATCATACGTTTCTTCAAATTACCACCTCTTTGAAAAATGACGCTCTAACAACAAGCAATTACATTTTAACAAAATTTCAGCAATAAGTCAAAAAAGTGTATTTTTATTCATCATTTTATCAATTTTTATTCCATGTTCTTGCGCTCTGTTTTTATTGTTATGCAGTCTGTATCTAAGTTTTATAAGTTGATTTTAGTACCTGGTACTAATTTTTATAATTATTATACATTTGTTGTATCACCATATTTCTAACGTTTTCTGCCGCACCTATATGATCCGTTAGCAGATAAATATAATCTCCCGCTCGCAACCGCACTGCCTGATCCGGCAATATCTGCTTATCACCACGCTTAATATCTACTAATACGGTGTGCATAGGCCATGAAATACTGCCAACACTCTTACCATCGACAGCACTGCCGCTTTCGACCGTCAATTCTATAATATTACGCCGTTCATTATCAGGAATATTAGTTTTTTTAAATTCCGGTAGCCGATACAGTAGAGAATCATAAATAGGTTCGCCTTTACAAAGTCTTGCTGACACTAACGCTACCATAGAAGCAATACATAGTACCAATAAGTGGTCATAGGAACTAGTCATTTCCATAATAAGAATAGTTCCGGTAACAGGTGCATGCACAGATGCCGCAAAAAAAGCAGCCATGGAGATAACGATAATATCCGATAAATACATCGCTGGAATAAGATTTAGTTCTATAAAAACGATGCCTAAAACACCTCCTGTAAGTGCTCCGATAACTAACATAGGTAAAAAAAATCCGCCCGGAACACCGCATCCATAACTAATTAATGTAAACAACAATTTTCCCACAAGCAATAGACCAAATAAGGATATGGACAAGGGCATTTCTGATAAATGATTGATCAATTCATTTCCGCCGCCCAATACCTGAGGCAGGCAGTACCCCAACACTCCGCCCGTAACAAGGGCAAAAGCAATCTTAGTATACGGATGAAAAAATACAGGAAGCTCATAAAAAGAACGTACGCCCAGCAACCCTTTGTTAAATATATTTCCTGCCACACCATTGATAATGGATAGTACAACAATCAACCATATATAATTCATGGGAAACAACGGCAAATTTCCAAAATGAAAAATTGATACCGGGCCAAAAACAATACGGGATATAATAGTCGCCATAAGAGCAGCCATCATAGCCGGTACCAATACTACTCCGGAAAAATTCCGATGCAATTCCTCCAAAGCAAACATAACTCCCGCTAACGGGGCATTAAAGGCTGCCGCCAAACCGGCACTGGCTCCGGCAGTAATAAGATAACGTTCCTCCATTCGCAGACGTCCCAGCAAGCGGCTTAACCCCTGCGCCGTAACTGCTCCAATTTGAATAGAAGGTCCTTCTCGTCCTAAGGATAACCCTAACCCGATTCCCACAATTCCCCCAATAAGCTTTACCCAGAGAATCCGCAGCCACCGCATGCGAATCCGTCCTAAAATAACTCCTTTTACTTGAGGTATGCCGCTTCCCGACGCCATGGGTTCGTACTGGCTGATACTATACAATAGAAATGCTGCCAGCAATAAAACAAGAAACCATATTAAGTTAGCTATTATTCCCGCATTCGGCAGCATATCATAAATCGTTTCTCTCCAATGAGTTGTATACTCTAATACCCAACGAAAAAAGCTAATGATACTGCCGGAAATGGTTCCGACAACAATTCCTTCAAAAAACAACCGCAGACGAAAACGAGGCCAATGATTCAATGCCTGGATTGTTGAAATAAGCGGTCCTTGTATCTGCATAATTAATTACCCCATCCTATCAAACAAAATTTATTTTATTATAACACACATTCATAAAAATCGTGTTGACAATAGTGCTTCTTGCCGCTAAAATTAAGATTGTTGTTATTTATATGAAACGGGAATGAATGTCTCCCGCGGCACTCTGTCGAAACTGCCATTTGGCTGATGACTTCTACTATTACAGTAGGAGTATCAGCATTTTTTTATACTTAATTTTCTAGGGGGAATCTGAATTATGGAAAAATTATTGGCTGTTGCCATCGGCGGCGGAATCGGATCAGCATTACGTTACGGAGTCACGCTTCTGGCAAATCAGCATGGAGGTATTTTATTTCCTTACGGTACTGTATTTGTTAATGTTGTCGGCTCATTTCTTATTGGTTTTCTTATGATGTATTTTAATTCTCACATGAATTTGCCTGCTGCTGTAAAGCTTTTTGTCGTTACCGGTATTCTTGGTGGTTTTACCACATTTTCCACGTTTAATATGGAACTTCTCACTTTTATTCGTGCCAATGAAATGGCTTTGGGATTCCTATACGGTGGTTTGAATGTTGTCGGTGCTTTTTTATTTTGCTGGCTTGGCATTGTTGCAGGTGCATTATTATATTAAATATAACTTGTATCCACAAATATAACCGCATGTTATATTTAAATAAAACTTCTAAGCATCTTAAATATTAAATTATTTTTATATTTAAAAAATTAACATTTTAAAAAAATTACAAATATTTACAAATTATGAAGAATTTATAATCCATATAAGGTATACTATCTGTATAATAGATAGTATTTCATTATTAGGGGGATTCTTCATGTCGTCATTTCAATTACCACACCAAGTATTAAAAAGTAAACGTAATAAATTAATTGCTTTTGGTATTACCTTACTGCTTGCTTTTACTGCAATCTATATGTACAGTCATTATAATACTGCAACTAAAGTAAAAGGTGACCTCATGGAAGCCTCCGTACAAGCATATCGTGTTTCGAAAAAAGATATGTTAAAAAAAATTTTATTCTCTGGAGAAACCGTACCTATTGCCCAAATTGATTTATCTCCAAAATACGCCGGCAAAATTGTCGAAGTAAATGTAAACCTCGGTGACAGCGTCGACGCCGGGCAGGTCCTTTTGGTTCAGGATACAATGGATTCAGAATTAACGATTGATCAAGACCAAGCTGCTTACCAACAAGCTGCCGCCGATACCAGAACAGCTGAATCACAATTTTCTTCAGAACTGCAGAAAGCACAGGTAGATTATGAAGTTGCTCAAATGAATTATAACCGCTATATTGTATTAAAGAGTGAAGGGGCTATTTCCCAAAAAGATCTGGACACGGTGTATCAAGCTCTTATTGCTGCAAAATCAACGTTAGATAACTTACAAACCCAAAATGTCGGCGATACGCCGGCTGCAATTGTCAGCAAACAGGCAGCACAAGCGAAAGCGGCGTATGTCATCGATAGCATGAAGAAACAACGTGATGACTTAATTATACGTGCACCTCGTGCCGGAATTATCAGTTACCGTAATGCCGAAGTCGGCAGCATGGCCTCTGCTAACACGAAGGTTTTATCTATTACAGATAACAGCGGCATTTATATTGACTGTCCCTTATCGGAAGCTGATGTAGCTTCAATAAAACCCGGGATTCCTGTATCTGTCTCTATTGAATCGCTGGCAAACACGTATACCGGAACAATCACCTATGTCAGTCCGACAATGGATACATCAACAAAAACGTATATTATACGCATTACATTGGATAATCCAGATAATTCTTTGCGCGGAGGCATGTTTGCCCAATCTTCAGTAAAGGTTTTACAACGCAGGAACACGCTGTACGTACCTAAAGACGCCTTATTGGAAATTAATGGCATCAGCAAACTGTATATCATTACTACTAATAATAAAATTGAAATACGTCAAGTGAAAACCGGTTTGCGAAATGATGAATATGTAGAAATTCTGGAAGGATTATCCGACGGCGATCTCATTGCGACTTCCAATACAGCTCGCTTAAAAGACGGCACAAACGTGACTATAGAAAAGGAAATCGGGTGATAGGATATGAATTTAACTAAATTTTCTATCAATCGCCCAATAGGCATTTGTATGGTTGTCGCTTTTTTTGTCGTACTTGGGCTTTTCAGTTTTTACCGCATTGGTGTCGAACTCCTGCCAGCTTTGAATACGCCTTATGTAACGGTATCTGTCAATTATCCTGGCGCTAATGCCGAATCCATTGAACAACAAGTTGTAAAACCGATTGAAGATGCCTTATCTTCTGTATCTAACTTGAAACATATAACTTCCGTGGCATCTTATGGTCAAGCTCGGATCACGTTAGAATTAGATTTTTCAGCAAATGCTGACTATGCCGCTATTGATGCCACAAAAAAAGTTAATTCCATACGCAGTAAACTTCCAGACGACATCGACGACCCCGTTGTCATAAAGCGTGATATAAATGCCACTCCTATCATGTTTATTGCCGTACAGTCCAACCATTCTTTAGATGATATATATACAAAAGCTGAAAATGATTTTCAAGATGTCCTGCAGCAAGCTGACGGCGTCTCAGAAATCGAATTGAATGGCGGCCGTGATAAAGAAATTGCCGTTGAGATTGATAAAGATAAATTGGTCCATTATGATATGACGTTGACAGAAGTCGTCAATGCCCTGCAAAATGAAAATGTTCTTATGCCAGCCGGTTCAATTTATTCCAATGATACAACAACTGATGTTCGTGTAAAAGCACAATTTATGGATGAATCGGAACTTTCTCATATTCAAATTCCGAACGTCAAGGGGACTAAAATTCCACTGAGTTCGGTAGCATCCATCAGACGGCAGGACCAGCGGGTAACCCGTTATGCCCGGGTCAACGGCGATGACGCGGTCGTCATGGTAGTTTATAAAAACAGTGACGCAAATGTTGTTTCTACCGTTGATAATGTCAATAAAAAAATTGAGACGCTGCGACAGGATAACCCGGATTATACATTTACGGTTACCAACGAATCAGCTTCTTATGTCCGCAATTCTTTAAATAATACGCTCCACACTCTTATAGAAGGTCTGATTACTACTGGTCTCGTATTATTTTTCTTCTTGCGCGGATGGCGTTCAACAGCTGCAGTTATGATAGCCATTCCAACTTCACTTATTTCTACTTTTTTCGTCATGTATATCGCAAATTTTACTTTCAACATGATGTCTCTTATGGGTATGGCCTTGTGTATCGGTATATTAGTAGACGATTCTATAGTCGTTTTGGAAAACATTCACCGCCATCTCATGAAGGGAGAAAAACCTAAAGAAGCCGCCCTCAACGGCCGAATGGAAATCGGTATGGCCGCAATTGCGATTACCCTGTGTGATGTTGTCGTTTTTATGCCGATTGCTTTTATGACAGGTATGGTTGGTCAGTATTTTAAACAGTTTGGCTTGACCATTGTTTTTGCTACGTTATTTTCTTTATTTGTTTCCTTTACATTGACGCCTATGCTGGCTTCGCGTCTTTTCCGCTTAGGTTTGAAAATACCAGATAAGCCTATATGGCATAAAATGGATGCGCTAGAAAAATGGGCCCGCGATAATTATACTCACCTACTGGTATGGACGTTAGATAACAGCAAAAAACTTTTTATTCCTGTATTAATATGTTTTTTTGGAGCCGTTGCACTAATTCCTGCCGGATTAGTCGGCTCAGAATTTATGCCTCAAACAGATGAATCCGGTTTTCGCATTTCTGTTCAGCTGCCCACAAATGCAAATTTAGACCGTACCGATAAAGTTACACAAGAATTGGAAAAATATTTATCTTCCATCCCCGAGGTTACATACTATACCTCTATGGTCGGAGGAAAAAATTTAAACGAATCCAGCATTCAAGTTACACTTCAAAATCGTCAAGACCGTTCCCGTACCATTTGGCAAATCACAAATACTATACGACAATTTGCTGCTAAACATATTTTAGATGGAGACGTACGGGTTCAAGAAAACCAAGCTTCTGTCTCCGGTGTATCCGGAGGATTCGGCGGCGGCAGCGGAAATCTCCGCTTAGAGTTGCGGGGTAAAAATGATGAACAGCTTACCAATACCTCCTATGCAGTCATGGATATGATGAAAAATAACATTTCCGGGGTGCGCGACGTAAGCAGCAGCTATGAAGAAGGTATGCCGGAATACCGACTTGTCGTTGACCGGGAAAAGCTAAAACATTATGGTACCTCTATCAACGACCTTACAAATACGTTTTCCAATGCCATCAGTGGTAAAAAAGCTGGTGTACTAGCCAACGATATTAAAAACGACAATAATGATACAGATATCTATGTTCGTTTAAAAGGCTCTGACGGGTTCCGCATTTCTGACTTGGAAAAAATTCCGCTTAACGCCGCTGGCCATATCATCTACATCTCAGATGTAGCCAATGTCAAAGCAGAAACAGGTCCTGTTACAATCCACCGGACCGACAAGGAACGCAGCATTACTTTAGGCGGCAGCCTGATAGATAGACCGATGAGCGAAGCCATGAAAGATATACAAGTCCACCTATCTTCTATAGATATGACCGGTGTTTCTTATCGTTTTACCGGTCAAGCCGATCAAATGCATGATACGTTTCAGGATTTAACAATGGCTTTAGGTTTGTCTTTGATTTTGATTTATATGATTTTAGCTATCTTGTATGAATCAGTAAAAACGCCTTTTATCCGTATGTTTTCCTTACCACTGGGTCTCATCGGTTCTCTGTTTTTATTATTTTTGACAAATAACTCCTTGAATCTCTATTCTCTTATTGGCATACTTGTTATGGATGGTCTGGTTGCCAAAAACGGTACACTGCTGCTAGATTATACCTTAACCTTAATGGAACGGGGCATGCCGGCAAGACAGGCAATCATTGAGGCAGGACGGGTTCGGCTGCGACCTATTTTCATGACAACACTGACAATGGTCGTCGGTATGCTGCCAACTGCGCTTTCCATGACCGCAGGTTCCGAAACCCGCTCCAGTATGGCCGTGGTTGTCATCGGAGGGCTTTTAACGTCGACGGTATTTACACTGCTCATTATTCCTATTATCTTTTTATTCTTTGAAAATCATAAATTCCGTCTGCCACTGCTAAGAAAAACAAACTCCATTAATCGTTGATTCTTTATTCCACAATAATAAAAAGCACAAACTGCTTATTTATTATTTTCAGCAGGATATTCATAAAACAATATAGAATTATATAAAAACAGCGATTTACTAAGGAGGTACATCCATGGATAGTTTTAAACCAACATTCCATATTGAAGAAGCTGTACGCAAGGTTCTGCCATATATGATGGAAATGCGTGAATATTTCCATGCTAACCCGGAATTGAGTGATCAGGAATATACTACGAGTAAAATGATTTTCCAAGAGTTATCGCTCATGGGAATAGAAGATGCAAAAATTATAGCCGGCACAGGAGTTACCGGTCTTATCCGAGGAAAACTCCCCGGTCCGGTTATTCTTTTACGCGCCGATATCGACGCTCTGCCTCTTACGGAGAAGGCTGACATTGCCTATGCTTCTTTAAAAAAAGGAGTCATGCATGCCTGTGGTCACGATGGCCACGCAGCCAATCTTCTCGGTGTCGCTAAGATTCTTACACAACATCGGGATTGCCTGCGCGGGACAATCCGTTTGGCTTTCCAGCCGTCTGAAGAAGGATGCGGCGGAGCCGCTCGCATGATAGATGCCGGTATATTAAACAAACCAGCCGTGGATTATGCGATAGGTCTCCACGTAGCCGGTGGACTTTCTCAAGGAAAAGTAAGTATCCGCAGCGGCGGCATTACTGCCTCCTGCGATGATTTCACAATTATACTGCACGGAAAAGGGGGCCACGGTTCCCAGCCATCTCATTGCATCAGTCCTATTCAAATGGGCACCGATAGTCTCCAGCAAATACAGTCTTATGTATATAATTGCCGGCAGGACGGTGATGGTATCGTACTTTCCTTTGGACAATTCCAATCCGGTTTTAATCCCAATGTTATCCCCGATACTGCTGAACTTAAAGGAACACTGCGCACCTATAATGAGTCCAAACGAGCTCTTATTTTAGAAAAGATGAAATATATTCTGAATGCTGTCACAACCTGTTACGGCGGCACTTATGAACTGCAAATTGTACCATTTGCGCCAGTATGCGTAAACGATGCCCGTACAACAACCAAAGTCGCTGCTATTTTAAAGGATAAATGTACTCCGTTTATACAAGTAGTTCCGCAGGACAGAAGTTCCGGCTCAGAAGACTTTGCCTATTTCAGCGCTGCGGTTCCCAGTGCGTTTTATTATGTCGGTGTAAACAGCGGGACAGTTGAACTTCATCATTCATCAAATTTTCAATGGGACAGTGCCGCATTAAAATACATGTGTACTACAATGATCAATATCATATATTATTTCACATCCTATTAACCCGTTACACTCTCAAACCCTATTTATATCATCTATTATAGAAATATCCTCCCACATGTTGGGAGGATATTTCTATATTTTACATATCTTTTTCTTTGCCGCCGCTGGGTTTTGTATAAACTTCTTCTATTCCTTTCAATGCCAATAAATCTAAAATAATTTTATTTTCATGTACATCGCGAAAGGTCGATACACTTACTATAAGTTCTGCACGAGGCTGTTCTTCCGCCGCAATAGATTGAAAAGACTTAACTTGAATATCTTCTTTCTTAAAAAAATCAGCAAGTCGCCGAGACTGCCCCACCGTATTCCGCATAATAATATGAAATGTATATTGTCGTTCCCTGCGGCGACGCACCAAATCATCAACACGGACAAAAATAGTTAATACAATAAATACCAAAAAAGTCGCAGCCATAGCCGTTACAATATACCCGGCTCCAACAACAAGACCAACAGCGGCAACAGCCCAAATACTTGCCGCTGTCGTCAGTCCTTTGACATTACATTCCTTTTGATTCGCTAATATAGTCCCGGCCCCTAAAAATCCAATACCGGTAATAACCTGTGCTGCAATACGTTCAGGATCTGAATTGGTAATACCATATTGAAAATACATATCCATAGCAATATTAATAGAAATAATCATACACAAGCAAGACCCCAGGCAAACAAGAATATGTGTACGCAATCCAGCAGACTTACTCTGTGCCTGCCGTTCATATCCAATGATGCCTCCCAGGATTACGGCTATGCATAATCGAACAATACTTGCTATAGTCGTTACCATCACCGTCTCCCCCCTTTCTAACTTTTTACAGCCTTATCCTGCATCTCATAATTTGTATTATAGCCCAGCAGTATAATAACTGCAACCTACGTAAAATCAGCAACGTTTTACTTTTTTTAAGAATTGCTTATAGAGTTGTAAAGTTTATATTTTATACTTTTTATATCAATTGATTTTCCTATAAGACATTTAAACGATTTTATGTTATAACTAAATTAATAAATTACAGAAAGGAACTGTACCTATGGGAAAACGAATTTTTTATTTAGATAATTTACGTTCCGTTATGATTATATTGGCTTTATTGTATAATGCAGCATCTGGTTTTATGATTTTTTTACCAAACCAGGTGTATGTTGTAGAAAGTGAACGCAGCATAGGTTTTGATATGTTTGCACTTTGGGCAGAATCCCTTATTCTTCCCGTCTTATTTTTTATCAGTGGTTATTTTGGTGCCTCTTCGTTACGTATCCGGCTTTTTAAACCATTTTTCAAAGAAAAGTGGCACCGTATCGGCTTGCCTTGGCTTTTTGGCTGTCTTTTTCTAGCTCCTGAACTAGCCTACCTGGCGGCACTGCAGACTACTCCGAATATGAATTTTATCACCTTTTATACCGTACACTTTTGGCAGGAATATTTTCAGCAAGGTCCCTTTTGGTTTCTAAGTCTTCTGCTGTTATTTTTCATACTTCTTATGGCCGCCAAAAAGCTTCGTCCGCACATTCTTCAACGAAATACCGCTGCCGCTCTATCTCCGGCTATCGTGATACTGATTATTTCCATTGACATCGCCGCCGCCTACACTTCACATTATTTTTTTGGAAATCACTGGATTCACATAGCCTACATACTAAACTTCCAGCCTATCCATTTAGCCGATTGCGGATTATATTTTTTATTAGGAATATATGCCTTCAAACACCGCTGGTTTACAGTACAAGGATATATCCCATCTTTGCATTGGCTAATTCCCTTTTCAATAGCTACACTGTTTTATGTTTTATGTTTTTATCCCAGAACAGCGGTATTTTTACCATTTTTATTCTTTCAGACTCTTCCTGCGATTGAAGCGATTTTATCAATGACAGGTCTGCTGGCATGTATCGCCGTTTTTGCTTCCTGGGGCAATCAGAATAATAAACTTACTCTTACTGCCGCTTCTCTCTCTTATCCCGTCTATTTTCTCAGCCAAACATTGCTGCAAAATATGGCGTGGTTTATCCGTCCGCTTACACTTCCCAACTATCTGAAATTTATTTTTCTTTGCAGCCTAGTCTTAGTATATGCGTATATGTTGGCAAAATATGTATTGATACATCTTCGCTGTTTTAACACAAAGCATTATTTTCAGTGATCATCGCTTGCTATATACGTATAACGCACATAGTTATTTTATTTTATCTAATGTCTTAAATGTGCTATGATAGTATTTGTTAAATTTGTTCAGTATGAATTATTTTTTGAACAGGAGTGAATCGAATGGATGTATTATTGGAAATGATGGAATCGTATGGCTATATTGCTATGTTTCTT
This sequence comes from Megasphaera sueciensis, assembly GCF_050219315.1. Lineage (NCBI taxonomy): Bacteria > Bacillati > Bacillota > Negativicutes > Veillonellales > Veillonellaceae > Megasphaera > Megasphaera sueciensis. The sequence goes on along the minus strand of NZ_CP116939.1, from coordinate 2,314,591 downwards.
TGCATGGTTGCCGAAAATGCGAATATTCCCATTCCCAGTGAAGTAGTACTTGGTTTCGCAGGTTTTCTTATTTCACAAAATATTTTTGAGTTCTGGACTACCTTTTTTATTGCCTGTCTCGCTGGTATCACCGGTTCTGTTTTAAGTTATTGGCTCGGTGCATACGGCGGCCGTCCGCTCCTTTTAAAATACGGCAAATATATATTTTTTAATGAACATAAATTTATTATGGCGGAAAAAATGTTCAATACTTATGGCGGAATAGCAGTATTGATTTGCCGATGTCTTCCGGGAGTACGAACATTCATTTCATTTCCCGCCGGAGTCGCCCGGTATCCTTTTATAAAATTTGTAGTATATACCGTTATCGGAACCATTCCTTGGACTTTCCTGCTTGTTTGGGCCGGTTCCGTTTTGGGTAGCCATTGGCGTGATTTAATTCAATATAATCACGAACTGCTTATCGCAATGGTCATTATATGCGCGTTGATTGCCATAGGATTACTTTGGAAGCATTATCGGCATCGGAGGCAGTCCTAATGAAATCTTGGATTAAAGAAAACAAATATGGTCTTTTTTTATTTTTTTTGTCAGCACTATTACTGCTCTCTTTCCTAGGAATGTCGCCTTTAATTGATCCTGATGAGCCCGTATACGGTGAGACTGCAAAAGAAATGTTGCTTGCTGGTGATTGGCTTTCTCCTCGTATTTTCGGAAATTTTTGGTATGATAAACCACCTCTTTTTTATTGGTTGGAAATGATATCCTATAGTATATTGGGAATTTCCGATTATACATCTCGGCTGCCAAGTGCACTTGTAGGAATGATTACCGTAGGTTATGTGTATATTCAAGGGAAAAATATTTTTAATAAACAAATCGCGTTTACTTCTTCTCTGGTACTTTTAACCAGTCTAGGATTTATTTATATTGGCAAAGCTTCCATTACGGATATGACACTGCTTTTTACCTTGACCGTTGCTATGCTATCTTTTTATCAAGAAAAATATTATTTGGCTTATGCCTTCTGTGGATTCGCTTTATTGGCAAAGGGACCTATCGGTTATGGATTTCCAGCTTTAATCATGCTCTGCTATATTATCTTTTGCCGCCATTGGTCTCTCTTGAAAACCATGAAAATTCCACAGGGAATTTGTATCGCGTTTTTGATTGGATTACCATGGTACATACTGATGTACCATGTTCACGGTGAAGCTTTTCTGGATACTTTTATCGGTTATCACAACATTGCACGTTTTACTGCTCCGGAACATCCCGGGCAAAATAATTACTTTTTCTTTTTCCCGATTTTATTAATAGCCATGATGCCGTGGAGCGGTGCTATCATACCAGCCGTTGCCAGATGTATAAAAAAACAGGATCCATTCAAAGATATTTTATCTTTTTGCCTTATCTGGGCATCTTTTATTTTTATATTTTTCTCTATTTCTAAAACCCAGCTTGTTACCTATATTGCTCCTATGTTTCCACCAACAGCATATATTATCGGTTGGTATATATACCGCACCCGAATTGAAAATCATCTCCCCAAACTATGGATAGGAACTATGATTTTTTTCTGCATCTTATTTATATCCTGCAATGCACTTCCACTGCATCAGGATGCCGAATTTTTTAAACCAGCTATACTATGGGGTTCTTCATTTTTTGCCGTATTAACTATCGTTCCTGCTATCTTGTTATATAAAAGAAAATGGCAGGCAGGGATAGGAGCTGTCGTAGTTACTATGCTGCTATTCGTCATCAGCGCCTTCGGAATCGTATTGCCCTCTTTGGAAGAATATATTACAATACGTCCCATGGCACAAAAGACAGTAGAAATATACGATGGATTTTCTACTATATATATAGACAAATTCGTCCGTCCCGGAATGGCTTTTTACAGCAACATATACGGAACCGAATGGAATCATGCCAAAGCAGAAGATTTTGCTCATCCTGACAAAACATACTATTTGATGACTAAGTCTTATTATAGACAGCTATGCTTACGATATCCGACGTTACAACAGTATCCTGTACTTGCCGAAACATCAACACAAATTCTTGTAATTAACCATCCTTAGGAGGTTTCATGCAAAGACGTTATCTATTTATATGCCTGGCTGTCATCAGTCTGGCATTTTTTCTCTCAGGAAATTCCGCCTTGCCGGTCACCGATCCGGTTGAATCAAACTATGCATTAACAGCCAAAGAAATGGTTATGTCGGGCAACTGGATTTCTCCCCAAATTTATGGAATTTATTGGTATGATAAACCAATTGCCATCTATTGGCTGCTCAGTTTAGCCTATACCGTTTGTGGATTCACCGATTTTGCTTCACGTCTTCCGGGGGCCATATTTGGAATGGCCTCTGTTGTTATTACATCCTGGTATGTGATGCGCCGTACCCAGAATAGGGTATTAACGGTATTAACTGCTGCTATGACTGCTACCTCTCTGGAAGTATGGGCTATCAGCCACGCTATTATTACAGATCAGATACTGTTTTTCTTTACTGCCGGAACCATGTTTTTCTCTTACATCGGCTTAACCGAGGGAAGATCACGTTACATGATTGCTGCGTATGCCATGGCAGCGGGTGCTGTTCTCACAAAAGGCCCCGTAGGTATTGTTCTGCCTGGCCTATTCCTTCTTATTTTTGCAGTACTGCGTCATAATGCTGTATATGGCAAAAGAATTTTTAATCCCTGGGGAATTATTATATTTTTCATATTGGCTCTGCCTTGGTATGGAATTATGTACAGCTTACATGGTCAAGCTTTTATTGATGGCTTCCTTGGTCTTAATAATGTCGTTCGCGCCACAGTATCCGAACATCCACAAATGAATGTATGGTATTATTATCTGGTTCTCATTCCTGTGAGTCTATTACCGTGGACCGGTCCCTGCCTATATGCTTTGTGGAAAAGGCGAAGTTTTTCTGATGAATATGTTTTTATGACCGTATGGACGTTGGGAACGCTCCTTTTTTACTCCTGTATGGCTACTAAATATCCTACATATTCTTATATTGCAAATATACCGCTTATTTTATTGGGTACACTGGAAATTCAGGATATATATAATAAAGATTCCCGCAAATTATGGACTATTCTTACAGGTCCGGCCATTTTCTACTGGCTTCTCCTGCTTACAGCTTCTTTTTTCGTTTCTTGGGGCAGTTGGTGGGGGCTTTACATAAGTATTCTTTTAAGTATACTTATGGTAGTATTTTCACAATGGCAACGGGCTTATCCGGCAATACCGGCTTTGATCACGATAAGTACTATCATTATTTATGGTATTATCATGCAGCAGGGATTGACTTCTTTTTATTCTTATCGTTCTGCTGATAATGCGCTTGCAGCTACTGATCACATTAAAGGAAAATTATTTTTTTATGGAGAATTTCGAACATCTTTTGTTTATTACAGCGGTATTCCTACCACTTTTGTTGAAAATCCGGGAACAGATCAAAATGCCGCATTGCATCGCAGTAATGTCTGGTCAAAAAAACATTTATATAAACAAGAAGATCCGTATGCACTGCTCCAATCTTTACAACACAAAGAATCTATATCCATTTTAGTCCCTGAAAAGTTTTATACAGAATACGAACATTCTATTTTCTTTGACCAAACACGCTTTATCGGTCAATTTGGAAACTATCGTTTATATATGAATCTCTAGGAGTTATCATGTTACTTTCTACCTTTATGGAAAACCTGAAAAAATATAAACATGATCAAGTGTTCAATCCTTGGTCTTCTTATGATGATACATGTGACATCAGCTCCGATGCCCCGCATATTCGCAGCTGTCAACTGGAAGAATATATAATGCGCCGCATAAATCGCGCTAAATATCTTTTTATTGCTGAAGCTGCCGGTTATCAAGGTTGCCGTTTCACAGGGATTGCTCTTACTTGTGAACGAATGCTCTTAAACAAGCATAAGCAAATCACCAGTACAATGATATTAGGCCATACAGGACGCCGTACAAGTCATCCCGACTGCCCGCTTATGACAAGTCTTCCACAGCACCGTGATGGAATGAATGAACCGACAGATACTTATATCTGGGGTTCTATTATTGATAATGACCTGTCTCCTGAAGAGGTGCTTCTATGGAATATATTTCCTTTCCACCCCCATAAAAACTCGTCTTTTACAAACCGTACGCCAACGGAAGAAGAATTAATGGACGGGTTAAGGTATACACATCAATTACTGCATATGTGTCCGCCAAATATCACCATTGGCACTATCGGTAAAAAAGCGTTTACTACTCTTAAACAAGCGGGTTTTGATGTTTCTTTAATGCGCCATCCCGCAAATGGCGGTGCTGGTAAATTCCGTCAGCAATTTACTGAATGGATAGGACAAAATAGGCATGATTAAAATGCATGTATTTAATTACATTTTTAGCTTTTAATGATAAAAATCTAAAAATAATCTATTTTGTTTGTTGTTTTATTAAAAAATGAATGTATACAATATTATTTCCCTAAAAACGCTTGCATTTATAGCAATAATTGCTTATAATCAGTACTACGTTTAAATAATAAAATTATTTTTTCCAAAGAAGGGGAATACCATGGTCGGACGACCGTCAGCCGTAATGCTGCCCCGCGTCCGGCTATTTTTTTACCATCAAAAGGAGGTACGGATTCCATGTATAAAAAAATGCGCGATTTACCAGCCCCGCAAGGGCTTTATGATCCCTCCTATGAACATGATGCCTGCGGCATCGGTTTTGTCGTTAATATTAAAGGAGAAAAAACATATGATATCATTGATGATGCACTGTCCATCTTAGAGAATCTAAAACACCGCGGTGCCGAAGGTGCCGACGCAAAAAGTGGTGATGGTGCTGGTATTTTGGTGCAGATTCCGCATCAATTTTTTTGTCGTGAATGCGAAGTCCTAGGATTTTCCTTGCCCGCCGAAGGCGAATATGGTGTGGGAATGATTTTTGCACATCGATATGAGAATTTCCGAAAAAAACAAATTGCCGCATTCGAAAAAATTGTTCGTTCCGAAGGACAATCTATTCTGGGCTGGCGTGAAGTTCCTATTGACGAAAGCTTAATCGGAAATATTGCAAAAAATGTTCGACCTCGCTTTTTACAAGTATTTATCAAAAAAAGCCCAGAAATACAAACACAAATGGATTTTGAACGAAAATTATACGTTATCCGCAAATTAGCAGAAAAAGAGATTATTCCGGAAAGCCAGTCAATGGGAACTGATTTTTATATTGCCAGTTTATCCTCCCGGACTATTGTATATAAAGGAATGCTTACCTCCTTGCAATTGCGTCATTTTTATCTGGACTTATCTGATTTAGACTTTACTACAGCCATGGCTCTTGTCCATTCACGTTTTAGTACTAATACCTTCCCCAGCTGGGCCCGGGCTCATCCGAATCGTTATATTGTTCATAATGGTGAAATCAACACCATCCAAGGTAATATCAACTGGCTTAATGCCCGCGAAAGCAAATCACAATCTCCGCTTTTTCCAGACTTAGAAAAAGTGTTCCCTGTTGTTGATGACAGTGGCAGTGACTCTGCCATGTTTGATAATTGCTTGGAATATCTGTATATGACCGGACATTCTTTGCCACACGCTATGATGATGATGATTCCTGAACCTTGGGAAAAAGATTCTCTTATGAGTCAGGAAAAACGAGATTTTTATCGTTATCATAATTTTATGATGGAACCATGGGATGGACCCGCAGCTATCGCTTTTTGCGATGGTGTCGTTATTGGTGGTATGCTCGACCGAAATGGTCTTCGCCCCACTCGTTATTATGTAACAAAGGACGATCGGGTCATTGTAAGTTCTGAAGTAGGAACTGTCAATATTGATCAACGCAATATTCTTTATAAAGGGCGCTTGGAACCCGGAAAAATGTTGCTGGTTGATACTCATCAAAAACGTATTATTGACGATGATGAAATCAAACATCAAATTGCTTCAGAACATCCATATGGGGAATGGTATAAGGATCATATCGTCGATTTGGATAAACTGATGGAAGACCGTGACATGGCCGACAACGATAATTTAATCCCCTATGATATTAAGGAACAGGAAAAAGTATTCGGATATACACAAGAAGATATGGACAAAATTATCTTGCCTATGGCCCGCGACGGAAAACATGCTATTGATTCTATGGGCGTAGACGTCCCATTAGCCGTGTTGTCCGAACAACCACAGCTTTTATATGACTATTTTAAAGAAAATTTTGCGCAAGTAACTAATCCGCCTATTGACGGGGTACGTGAAAATACGGTTACATCACCCATCGTCATGTGTGGAAATGTTGCTAATATCATGGATCCCAATGAATCTGGAACTGCCGCGCTGTTTATGAAACAACCCATTTTAACAAATGAACAAATGTCGATTATTAAATCTCTCCTTACACCCAAACTTCGTTCAGCCACTATTTCTATGCTTTATCCTGTCAACGGCGGGCCCGAAGCAATGGAAACAGCCATTGAATCCTTGTGCATTGATGCATTAAAGGCCATTAAAAACGGAGCCAACATCTTAATTTTATCAGATCGCGGCGTCAATTCCCGTATGGCGGCTATTCCCGCTCTTCTAGCCTCTGCTGCACTGCACAATTACCTTATTAAAAAAACGGTACGCTCCGACGTAGGTCTTATATTAGAATCCGGTGAACCGCGTGAAGTCCATCATTTTTGCGCCCTTATCGGATATGGTATAACTGCCATTAATCCATATTTAGCACTAGAAACAATTAAAGAATTAATGCAAAAAAAGAAATTACCAAAGATGGACTATTCGACAGCTAAGAACAATTATATCAGAGCTGCTGTCAATGGTATTCTTGCCGTTATGTCTAAAATGGGTATTTCTACGATTCACAGCTACCACGGTGCACAGATATTTGAGGCTGTGGGAATCAAAAAGGATCTTATCAATAAATACTTTGTGAATACTCCTTCTCGCATCGAAGGAATCGGAATTGCGGAAATCGCTAAAGAAAATGAAATCCGTCATGCTAATGCATACGAGGAAAACACCAATACTCTTCCAACCGGCGACTTTTATATGTATCATAAAGGTGGACAGCCGCATATCATTGATCCGGAAACTGTCCAACTTTTGCAAAAAGCATGTCAGACCAACGATTACGGACTTTATAAAGAATATTCTCATAAAGTAAATGATGCAGCCATGTTCCGCCTGCGTGACCTTCTTGAATTTGACTATCCTACGGGTTGCAGTATCCCTATTGAAGAAGTAGAATCAGTAGATACTATAGTAAAACGCTTCCGTACCGGTGCCATGAGTTATGGCGCTCTCAGTAAAGAAGCCCATGAATGTATTGCCATTGCTATGAATCGTCTCGGCGGTATGAGTAATACGGGTGAAGGCGGCGAAGATCCCTCTCGATTTGAACGGCGGCCAAATGGAGATAACACGAATGATCAAATCAAGCAAGTTGCTTCTGCACGTTTTGGCGTCACCAGCAATTATTTGGTTCATGCCCGGGAATTGCAAATCAAATGCGCACAAGGAGCAAAACCTGGAGAAGGTGGTCACCTACCGGGAAATAAAGTATACCCTGATATTGCCAAAACTCGTCATGCTACAACCGGGGTATCCCTGATTTCTCCACCGCCTCATCATGATATCTACTCTATCGAAGATTTAGCAGAGTTGATTTTCGACTTAAAAAATGCTAACCGTTTGGCTCGCATCAGTGTAAAACTAACGTCTGGAGCAGGTATCGGAACTATTGCTGCAGGTGTAGTCAAGGCCAAAGCAGATGCGATTCTCGTCAGCGGTTATGACGGAGGAACAGGCGCTTCTCCACGTACCAGTTTACGTCACACCGGACTTCCTTGGGAATTAGGTCTTTCAGAAGTGCAACAAACATTACTTCTTAATCAGCTGCGTGACCGCGTTATGTTGGAAGTGGACGGTAAATTACTTACTGGCCGTGATGTAGCTATTGCCGCTTTATTTGGTGCTGAATTATTTGGTTTTGGTACCGCTCCGCTCATTGCCATTGGCTGTCATATGCTTCGTGTCTGCCATATGAATACATGTCCCTACGGAGTCTGCACACAGAATGAAAAACTGCGCAAAAAATTCAAAGGAAAACCCGAATATATTATTAATTTCATGCGATTTATTGCCCAGGATCTCCGAGAAATTATGGCTCGACTCGGCTTTCATACTATTGGTGATATGGTGGGACGATACGATCGTTTAAAACAAAAAGAAAATATAGCAAATTGGAAAGCTGCTACTATCAGTTTAGAAAATCTTTTATTTCGTCCCTATACCGATAGCAGTGTAGGCCATCATTTTACCAAACCACAAGATCACAACATAGATAACACACTAGACATGAGTAAACTTGTTCGTATGTGCCGCCCTGCGCTGGCTCAGCAAAAACATATCCGTTCACGTTTGCGTATCAAAAACACAGACCGTGTCACTGGAACCTTGTTAGGAAGTGAAATTTCCCGCCGTTACGGGGAAGCGGGGCTTGCAGAAGATACCATAAAACTATCTTTTGTTGGTTCTGCCGGTCAAAGCTTTGGAGCTTTTATCCCTAAAGGTTTGACACTGGAATTGGAAGGTGATGCCAATGATTATCTAGGAAAAGGCCTTTCCGGTGGAAAAATTATCGTTTATCCGCCGCGGGAAGCTGAATTCCTTGCTGAAGACAATATCATCATCGGCAATGTAGCTTTCTATGGTGCAACAAATGGAGAGGCATACATCAACGGTATTGCCGGAGAACGGTTCTGCGTCCGCAATAGTGGCATTTCTGCTGTTGTCGAAGGTATTGGAAATCACGGCTGTGAATACATGACAGGAGGCTGCGTACTTATTCTCGGCAAAACCGGTCAAAATTTTGCGGCAGGAATGTCCGGCGGCATTGCTTATGTCCTGGACTTGGAACCATCCCTATGTAACCACGACTTAGTACTGCTCAAAGATTTAACCGATGAAACAGAGCAGCATCTGGTTCACCATATGCTGGAAAACCATGTAACTTATACAGGAAGTGATCTTGGCGGACGCCTCTTAGATAATTGGACAGAAACAGTAGGACGTATCACAAAAGTCATTCCCGCAGCCTATGAAGAAATATTAGGACTTATTGTCCAAGCCGAAGCGGATGGTCATACCTCAGAAGAAGCCCAGATGATTGCCTTTACTCAAAAACATGCAAGATAAATATTTCACAACAGACCCGCTGAAAAATATATTTTGTTCAGCGGGTCTGCTTTGTAGTTATGATATAATAGAATCATATCATAAAATTAGAAAGGATGATTGTATGCTTATCGATGACGCAGAGGGCTTGGTATTTCGTCCTCCCAGTGAAGCTAAAAGCTTTATTTTAAGAGTAACTATCGGTTGTTCTCATAATACATGCACTTTTTGCCCTATGTATAAAAACTCCCGTTTCCGTATACGAACAATGCAGGAAATTGATGAAGTTATTACAAGGGGAGCCGCTGCCTACCCTTGTATACGCCGGCTTTTTCTTGCCGATGGAGATGCCCTCATTCTGCCAACTGATCAATTATTGCAAATTATTAAAAAATGTTACACTGCTTTTCCTTCACTTACACGCATTGGCGCCTATGCCACGCCGTCTGACCTGGATCGCAAAACCCCACTGGAGTTGCAGCGTCTGCATGAAGCAGGGCTACACATTCTGTATATGGGCATAGAGAGCGGTGATGACGAAGTGTTGCAGCAAGTATGTAAAGGAACAACTGCCGCAATAACAATTCGTGCCGGCCGAAAGGCTATGGATGCAGGTATGAAACTTTCCACCATGATTCTATTGGGCCTTGGCGGACAAGCCTGGACAGAGCAGCATGCTCTCCATACAGCAAACGTAGTGTCTGCTATAAACCCCACTATGCTCAGCGCTTTATCACTGATTATCCCACCACAAGTTTCTTTATATCAGGAAGTAATACGCGGTACTTTTACTCCTTTGACCGAACACGGATTTCTTCAAGAATTATATACTATCCTAGCTAACACCCACATGAAAAATCCTTGCATTTTCAGAAGCAATCATGTTTCTAACCTGTATCCCGTAGGCGGCACATTGCCAATGGATAAAGAAAAAATGCTGCTTCAAATAAAACCACTACTCACTCAAGCCGATGATACTATTCCACTGCTAAATGATACCGGAAATTTTTAATTAGGTATTATTTATAACAACTATATTATGGGATTCCCCCGAAAATGCATGAAGCAGTAAAATAATTCATAATTTACCGCTGTTTTATAATTAATATTTATGCAGATATACGAAACATTTTTCCAATCAATAGAAGATGCTATATGTAAATTTTATCTGAAGGTGAAAATCATGAAAAAACTTATACTTTGCATTCTGTGCCTCTTCCTATGGACCGGTTCTGCATTGGCTCAGGAGAGCAGTCCTCCCATGTTTGATTCTATGCGTACTGTTATACTTGTCCAAACGTCACCTCAAGAAGATGTTTCCCGATACATGATCCTACGCCTCAAAGAACTCTTCCGGCTGCCTTATTACGAACAGTTGGAAACGAATGTGATCTTACCGCCTGAAAATATCTCCACCACAAGTTTGCGCCAGCTGACCCAAAAATACAATGCCGACCTCCTTTTGGTTCCCATAGTGAAACATTGGTCCTGGCAACAATATTATCTGTTTGCACAAGATGAAATGATTGCGGAATATAATTATCATTTAGCAATATACGCTTACGATCGCCAAAAAGATACGCTCACCATATATAGTACCAGAAACTTTAGCCGTGATGAAGCATCTGTCCTTAACCAACCTCCGACAATCCTCCGCAATGCCATGGACCAGCTGCTTAAAGAACTTCCTTACAAGCGTATCCCCACGGATATAAAACACGCGGCAACCGCTTTGTAATACCCGCATGAGTCGGTATATATGCCAGTCAGCAGCATAATAGTAGAATGAGGCTGATACCCCGGATACTATCAATCGGAGCATCAGCCTCATTATTATATGATTAACTAATTGCTGTACTGGGAAGGAAGCAACAGTTAATGATATACAATTAAGAAATATTGAAGCTTATTATAATTTTTTTAATAAAACTTGTCAAGAAACTTTTTAAAGTTAAACGTGTAACTTAACTTAATATTTTCTCATACTGATCATATATACAAAAATAAAAACATCCACTTTTGCGTATGTCACTTATATGAACTACCCCCAAACACCTTTCCGCAACTCTCCTGCAGCACAAGGAAACGAAATTCCAATTGTCTTAAAATTTACTGTAACTGCAAAAATATTCAACAAAAACGTACCGGACAATCATCCGCCGCTTAAATTATCTAAATACAAAAATACGCTTTATCTCTCTAGTAAGAGACAAAGCATACGCACTCTGCGACCACTCTTGTTGCCGAAAATCCAGCCATCTTATTGACATCATCCCAAAATACAACTTTGTTTAATGCCTGCCAGGATAACGACTGTCACTCGGCCATATCTACTAACCTTGGTATTCAGCTGGCAGCTTCCGGGAGATTTCCACGGCATGTTCCATTTTATCTCACACCATGTAACAAGTTCTCTGTAATTTTCACATTTCCCTTACCTTTCCCAATCCACGCTGTATAGCATTAGTGATAATTATACCATGACTTTTTCATCTGTCAAGAACCGCATATATTATTTTTATTTGAGAATATTTATTATTTTATTATTTTATCTAAAAAGAAAATATTACGTTTATCGTTTTACCCAAAAATAATACTACCTGCAATAAAATTTATTTTTTTATTTTTTGAAAAAGTAAAAATATCTGATAAATACGCGGTTCATCATAAAACGTTAAACGTTTTTCGTTTAACGTTTAAGTTAAAATAAAATTAAAATTTTATAATATTTCTCTTGACAAAAGCTTTATATCCGTGGATAATGTACTCAATATTTTCCAACAAATTCGCATATATTCTCATTTCAAATATGCGCTATAGTTAGCCATGAAAGAGTAAAAAATAATTTTTTCTTCCTTACCAGAGAGCCGATATCTGCTGAAATTCGGCAGGAATAAAATTATTTGACTTCGCTCCGGAGCTTTTGCACCGACTTGTTATTCTAGAAAAACATGAGGTGTAAACGTGATTCAGCGTTAATGAAAGCCGATACGGCATCGAGTATAATGTCAGGGTGGTACCGCGAATAGTTATTTCGCCCCTGTTGTCTTCTCTCATCAGGAAGACAACAGGGGCATTCTTATACTTTACGGACCATTGCGGAAAGTATCGTTATTATTGTTCTGTAAGTATATCAAGGGGGATTTTATCATGGAAAACATCATGGAAAATATCACGTCAAAAACATCGACGATGACAAACTTCCGCTGGAAAATAGCATTTCTTATTTTTCTGATCAGTTTTGTCGCTTATATGGACCGCGTTAATTTATCTGTTGCCACTCCTGTTATTATGCAGGAATTTGGCTTTACAAAAATTAATATGGGATTTATCCAAACATGTTTCTTTGCCGGATATGCACTTATGCAGGTCCCGGGAGGCATACTTGCCGAAAAACTCGGGTTTCGCCGCACAGGTGCGTTGGCAATTTTATGGTGGTCTGTTTTTACCGTGCTAACAGCACTTTCCAAAGGTAAATTCAGTTTCGCAGTTATCCGTTTCATGTTTGGAATTGGCGAGGGTCCGGTATTTCCGTCACTGGGTTCAGCAACCTTCAAGTGGTTTAATTCCAAAGAAAAAGGTTCCGCTAGTTCTTCTATTTTATTAGGTACATTCTTTGGTCCTGTTGTTGGTCCGGCTGTAACGGTTACTCTCATGGCAGCCTTCGGCTGGCATATTGTCTTTGTCCTTTTTGGCTTAGTAGGAGCTCTTCTTGCTTGGATTTGGTTTCATTTTGCAAAAGACAATCCTGCCGACAGTCCTTTTGTTAACAAGGAAGAAGCAATTTATATCAATGACGGCTGCCTTTCTAATACAGATAACAAAAAAACAATGGCTCCATGGGGAAAATTTCTACGGTCTTCTCAATTTTGGGCTGTAGGCCTCCAATTTTGTGTCATCGATTATATTATGTATGTATTTTTGGCCTGGCTTCCTTTATATCTCACAGAAACACAAGGTTTCTCTTTAGCAAAAATGGGGATTTGGGCATCTTTTCCTTGGATTGCATTAATGGCTGTTGTTTTTCTGGCCGGTTATATTTCCGACAAGTTTGCAAAAAGCGCAAACAGCAGCCGTCAATATACCATGCGTACTATTACTGCTATTATCGGTGTAGTAATTTGCTCATTCGGTCTATATATCGCATCTCATACGGCAAATCCTATCATGAATATTATTTGGATGTCTGTTTCTCTCGGATCCTTAGGTTTAACTTTTAGTGCCGGTTGGTCTACTGTTATATCCCTTGGCGGCAAATATACAGGTTCGGTTTCAGGCTGGATGAACTTTTGGGGTAATATAGGCGGTGTTCTAGCACCCATCGTTACGGCGTTTTTAGTTACCAACTATGGATGGAACCAAGCATTTGCTGCAACTTCTTTATTTGGAATTATAGCTATTGTAGCTTGGATTTTTGTCAAACCAGGAAATCCGCTAGTCAGTGAAGACGTTGCTGAATAAGCACAGTGTTCTCTACGGCATTCTTCATCACAAAACATCCGACGCTGTATTTTAAATACTGTCGATACAGCGTCTCTGCTTAAGATGATCTTGTCTTGTTCAAAATAAATACGGTGATGGTCAGATTACTTTTGAATGTGTTTCCGATCATTCCCCTGCCCCATATTATCCTGTCGGACAATATGATATTTGTCGCAGATAATAGCCGTATGGAGGAATATCTGATGTACTACGGAACGAAATAAGGTGGAGACCATCCATGACCACATAATTCACTTTTTTGCACATCGCATAAGGACAGGTAGCAGCGTATGGGATCAGTTTCTGTGTATCGCGTTGAGTAAAAATATCGAATACTTTCTTTTAGGCAGGATCTGCGACAGAGATCCTGTCTGCCCCTATATGTTTCCTTCGAATTCATCCAGCGATAGGATAAGTAGGAAATATGGTCGAACTAGCGAATGACGGTGGTAACAGAAAGATGAAATCGGTTTGTGATGTCAGTAAAACTTTCTTTGCGAGGGCACATTCTTGGATGATAGCTAATTGTTGATACTGACGATAACGTTAGCAGGGGTGAACCAACCGTGTAAGGGCATAGAAAGAATGTCCGCATACCGGGTATAGATAACGTCATTTACGAAGAAATGCATAGATAGGAGCATCATAGAACCAATGATAACAAGATTTCCTTCTGGCGGTAATTCTTAATTTGGTCTGTGTGGGAATGGCAACGGGGACAGATACATCTTTGACGAGAGAACGCAACGTAAAAGCTTTGTTTCCAAGGCATTCATCGTATTTAATGCAATCCTCTTCTAATTTAAACACTTTTTCTATATAATAATGGGACATAATTCATTATCCTTTCTATTCCTGGTCTAACCAGTTCTTTTAACTACAAAGGGGCTGTAACAAAATGAAGAAAAAAACTTCATTCTGTTACAGCCCCTTTTACTGGAGCCACTTATTGGATTTAAACCAACGCCCTTTCATTACGAAAACTCAAGACAATTGGCTTACCCATGCCATCTATATTGACTTATAAAAACGATTGTACCAAATAATTGCCATAAATATATTAAAAAATGGTACCATCGGAAGCTCTTATCATTGTATTTTATATAGCGAATTGTCAAGTAAAGTGCTACAGTTCGTGTAAAAAGACTTCAATAGCAAATTTCTAGCCTAAATATTTTCATGGCCTTAAATTAATCAGAAATAAATTGTGTATGACTTCCTTTTCGTCTACTAGAAAAAGATGGGTCTTCCTGGGGTAAAATTGTCTGAGTAATCCATTGGAATTTTCATTGCTTCCCCGCTACCAAAAGCAATACGGTCTGTAAAATACATGTCAATTCCTAAATTGTTCAACTATGCCCCTTTTCATTAGACTTTTTGTCTAATGAAAGGGGCATCTTTACTGAAAGAGCGGTTACATTTCACAGAACCAACCTTACAGGACGAGATACGCAAAGTACTAGTACCGATAGGAACCGCTGCAGGTATTACTGAATACGGCGGAATCACAAGGGGAAACGCCAGGGGATATCGTGCATGTACAGAAACTACGGTAGTATGTGGCGCGGAACTGGATTTCGTTCGCACCGCTGAAATTACAAACGATCCCTGTGTCTGCAAGTGGCATCGGTTCCTGTGAGAGTAACCATCGGATATACAGTTACCGGATGAAGAAACAAGGGAATTACGGCCATACGAAATCAGACGTTTATGGGATGGGCAAGAGGTTTTACTGCTCCGGTGAGCCGGACCTTCCGTGGAACGATGAGACGAGTCATGCGGAAGATTCTCTTTCAGACGCATGTAGGGGTTCATCACGGACGCATTCGCAATACTGGCCCGTCCAGCAGTGCTATAGGAAAGTTAGCTAAAAGTTTCTCAACGCCTGCATTTTTGTAAAAAAGCGAAATCGATGAGACTAGCTATTATCTAGGTCAATACTTACCGAGAACTTCTTGACACATACCAGTATGGTACTTAACTTGACAATTCGTCGTTTTAACCTTTTCTTTTTATTATAGGGTTTAAGATTAACTAAAAAGGACAAAACATTATTCACTTTTTCAGTTCATTGTTTTCAAAAAAGCAAATATAATATGCAAAAAAGTTATAACTATATCATAATTTTTTTCACTTAGCCGACATTATGTCAAGGTGATATAATTGAATCGTAAACAAACATGTTGATATCAAAAGGCAAAGAAAACTGCTTATAACGCTGTCCGCTAGTCGTATGTGGATGACCGGGGTGTTATATAATAAATTATTTTTTAATGGAGGTAATAACTATGAAATATCCGCTCAAAACAAAAACCCCGAAGTCGATGTGTTATGTCAAACGTAACCTTCCTAATGTAACGATGGAACAGCGTGAGCGCGCATTAAAGTCCACCCATTACAACGAATTTGCATTTCCTGCAGGTATGTTGACCGTTGATATGTTGTCTGACTCCGGCACAACATCCATGACCGACTTACAATGGAGTGCTATGTTCCTTGGCGATGAATCTTATGGCCGCAACAAAGGCTATTATGTCCTGCTCGATGCAATGCGTGATGTTTTCGAACGAGGCGATAATCAAAAACGAATTGTCGATCTAATACGAACCGGCTGTGAAAATGTTGAAAAAATGATGGACGAAATGTACCTTTGCGAATATGAAGGCACCCTTTTCAACGGAGGTGCTGCCCAAATGGAACGTCCGAATACCTTTCTCGTTCCACAAGGCCGTTGCGCTGAATCCTTACTTTTCAGCGTTATCAGTAAAATTTTAAATAAACGTTATCCAGGTAAAAATTTTACGATTCCTTCCAATGGTCATTTTGACACCACGGAAGGCAATATCAAACAAATGGGGTCTACACCACGGAACTGCTTTGACAGAGACCTCTTATGGGAAGTACCTGATGACGGTAAATATACAAAGAACCCCTTTAAAGGCAACATGGATACGGAAAAACTCCAGAAGCTGATTGAAGACATCGGTCCGGAAAATGTTCCCATGGTGTATACAACCATTACAAACAACACCGTATGCGGGCAACCGGTTTCCATGGATAACCTCCGCACTTCCAGTTCCATTGCTCACAAATACAAAATTCCATTCATGCTTGATGCAGCACGCTGGGCTGAAAACTGTTATTTTATTAAGATGAATGAAACAGGCTATGCCGATAAATCCATCTTTGAAATCGCAAAGGAAATGTTCTCCTATTGCGATGGCTTTACAGCAAGCTTAAAAAAAGATGGTCACGCGAACATGGGTGGCGTACTCGCTTTCCGTGATAAAGGCTACTTCTGGAAAAAATTCAGTGACTTTGATGAAAGTGGTAACATCAAAACTGATATTGGTATTCTCCTTAAGGTAAAACAGATTTCCTCGTATGGCAATGATTCGTATGGCGGTATGAGCGGCCGTGATATTATGGCCTTGACAACAGGGTTATATGAAGCTGGTCGTTTCGATTATCTAAGTGAACGTGTGTCCCAGTGCGAATACTTAGCACAGGGCTTCTACAAAGCCGGTCTTCCTGTTGTTCTTCCCGCCGGCGGCCATGGTGTTTATCTGAATATGGATAAGTTCTTCGACTACAAGCGCGGCCATGAAACTTTCGCCGGTGAAGGCTTCAGCCTGGAATTGATCCGTCGTTATGGCATCCGCGTTTCTGAATTAGGTGATTACAGCATGGAATACGATCTGAAAACACCGGAACAGCAAAAAGAAATGATCAACGTTGTACGCTTTGCGATTAACCGTGACCAACTGAACCAGGAACATTTGGACTATGTCATCGAAGCGGTAAGCGAACTCTACAAGGATCGCGAAACCATCCCAAACATGCGTATCACTATGGGCCATACTCTGCCGATGCGTCACTTTCATGCTTTTCTTGAACCGTATAAAAACGTTAATAAAAAATAATATAAATACTGCGTATTAAAACATCCAAAGGGAACTAGGGGAAAAAAGTATTTTTTACTATATTTCCTGTAGTTCCCTATTTTTAGGATGAATAGCTGTTATTATCCCATTAATAAAATCATATGAAAAAAGGTGAAAATATGGAAGAGCATAATTTGAAACGAGGATTAAAAGATCGTCATATTCAGATGATTGCATTAGGCTGTGCTATCGGTACAGGATTATTTTATGGTTCCGCCAGTACGATCCAGTTGGCAGGTCCGGCTGTTATCTTTTCTTATATAATTGGTGGTATTTTTATTTATTTAGTAGTTCGTGCATTAGGTGAAATGTCGGTGTATAATCCCGTCGCAGGATCATTCAGCACATATGCCTATGATTATTGGGGTGAATTCCCCGGATTTTTATCAGGATGGAATTACTGGTTTAACTATATTGCGATTTCCATGGCTGAAATATCTGTCGTAGGGATTTATGTAAATTTTTGGCTTCCAGATTTACCGGTGTGGATTCCCGGGCTTATCCTGTTTTTATTAGTCAATGCAATTAACTTATCCAATGTTAAGGCCTTTGGTGAAATAGAATTTTGGGGAGCATTGGTTAAGGTCATGGCAATTATAGCAATGATTGTTTTTGGTATGGTTATTATCTTTACCGGCATTGGCGTTGGCGGCCAACCGATTGGTCTTGGCAACTTGTTTAATTATGGCGGCTTCTTCCCTAATGGAATTTACGGTGTCATACTTTCCTTTGTTGTTGTCACATTTGCTTTTGGGGGAACTGAACTTATCGGTATTACTGCAGGCGAAGCAGAAAATCCATCGAAAACGATACCTAAGGCAATCAACCTCATTATTGGACGAATTCTTATCTTTTATGTCGGTTCTATGTTTGTATTGGTTACTTTATACCCCTGGAATCAAGTAGGGATGGCCGGCAGTCCATTTGTTGAAATTTTTATGAAACTTGGGATTGCCAGTGCTGCGTCAGTACTGAACGTAATTGTACTTACGGCTGTTTTCTCAACATATAACAGTTGTTTGTATAGTAATGCCAGAATGCTTTACGCGTTGGCATTACAAGGAAACGCTCCCTCATTTTTGAAGAAAGTTTCCAAACAGGGCGTCCCATATGCCGGCGTATTATGTTCTTCTCTTATTGTGGGCATAGTCGTAATCATGAATATGTTAATTCCACAAAAATTATTTATTTACATAATGTCTGTAGCTACTATTGCTGCATTAATCAACTGGGTCATGATTCTCATTACGCAGATAAAATTCAGGAAAAAAATAGGTACAGAAAAAGTTGCAGCACTAGGTTATAAGATGCTGTTTTATCCCTATGCCAATTATATTGCAATTGCCTATTTTCTGATGATCGCCGTTGCTATGTGCACCATGCCGGATTATCGGATAGCCATTATGATCGCACCTATTTGGCTGCTTATGATTTTTATAGGCTATCACATTAAGAAAAAGAACAGTACTTTGATAGAAAATGCTGTAGCAAATGATAACAAAAACTAGACCTGATGAATAGGAGCGATATTTCATGAAGAAAAAGCTATTGATAGCACTGGTTACTAATTTGATGGTTTTTAGTATGGGAAGTGTATTGGCGGAAACAACAACGACAAATAATGATCCCATAACTTTTGACGGTAATATTACGTTCCATTACCGCGACCAGCATGATGGAAATTATGTTAACGGCCGGCCCTCCCAGACAAGAACCGCTTTTAAATCCACGTTACAATTGAACACAAATATTCGCATTACCAGTAATTTATCTGCATATGCAAGATTCAGTTATCAGCATATAAACAAAGAAGATGCCGCGTTTGCCAGAGACTATTTTGACAAATCCATTTCCGACTTAAATGATGCTGCCATTGATTCGTTTGGTTTGAAATATACCAATAAAAACTACAATGTAGTCCTTGGATCACAGGCACTGACATTGGGTGGTAGACTTTTATATGATAACGGGTTCATGGGCAGGTATATTTTACCATATGCGGTTAATGTTACAAAAAAAATGGGTTCAGGCAATATCACTGCGATTGCAGCGCAGACTAATTATCAATCAGGTAAAAATAATGATAAATTCTTCGTCTTGCAAGGCAACTATCATCTCAATCCTAAAACCGATTTGGGAACAATGGTAGCTCATGTTAATTATGGCGGTACCACAAAAGCCGATTTCAATATTCCAGATAGCAGTGTAACCTTCTTCAGCGTATATGGTTCAAAAAAATTGACTAACACATTGAATCTTTCCGCTGAATATTTGATTGGCAGCACATCTTCAGACAATCAAGCCTTCCAAACTAATCTCGGCTATCAAGTAGATAAGAAAAATAGACTAATGGCGGGTTATTATTACGTAGAAGATCAAGCTAACATTTTTGATGACAACGGTGGAGACATGACGGGAGCCGCCAATAATAATACCAAAGGACTGGTGTTTGCATGGATTCATAAATTTGACGATAAAACAAGCCTTACAATCGGAGACTTAAACTATAAGAAAATTAACTCGAATAGTTTTAGCCAATGTGTATCAGATGATCGTAACAGATTCTTCACTAACCTTTCTATTCACTTCTAGCATCTCATTAATAAAAGCATAAACTCCTATATATGATTTTATGGTATAAATAAGTACGAAATCATATGTGGGAGTTTTGTAATTTAAAACAATGCCACTATAAGAAATCATAACATCGGCTATAATTGACTTGTGGGGAAGAAAAGGCAGGCATATCATGGAATTACAAAATCTGAAATACTTTGTAACGATCGCATCAGAAGGCAGTTTTAACAGAGCGGCCGGAGTACTGTTTTTATCACAGCCAAGTCTAAGCAAGGCCATTGCTAATTTGGAGAAAGAATTAAAGGTCCAGTTGTTTGAACGCAATCGCAAAGGTGTTGTATTAACCGAAAACGGCAAAAAATTATATGAATATGCCACTACCGTTATGGCACAACTGGAATTAATAGAAGGTTTGTCAACACAAGAAGTGCCCAAAACTCTCAGAATTGCAGCCTACCCATTGCCAGCTGTTTCAACTGTGGTTGCTAAATTTTATAATGAACATATTGAGGATCATATTGCCTTAAATTACTATGTGGGCAGATTGGGAAAAGTATTAGAATATGTTAAAGAAGGAAAAAGTGATATTGGAATCATTGCCGTTAATGCAATGCAAAACAATAAATTAAAAAATATATTGCGAAATTCCAACCTTGAATCAATTCATTTGGGAACGGATACTTGTTATGTTGTTGTAGGGCCTAAAAGTCCACTATATAACAAAAAAATAGTCAATATGCGCGAATTAATTAAATTCCCTGTAGTTCGTTTCCGAGATGATTATTTTTCAAATTTAACTTATTTCTTAGAAATTGATGGGATAAAATTAATCAAAATAAAATACGAAGCATTTGTTGATGACAATTTAGATATCCAGAATTTTCTTTTGCAAACAAATGCATTTTGTTTCCAATTAGGAATCAACGCAAGTTATTATACAGAAAAGAATCTCCATGTAATCCCTATTTATAACATTGATTTAAAAATCAATGTGGCCTGGATTAAACAAAGGAAAGTTAAGTTATCCAGTGAAGCAGAGGCATTCATAAAAGCATTAGAGCAGTTATATCCTCCGCATGCTCACTGATGGCCATTTTATCTATCAGTAACAAATTATTCTGAGGTAATGGCATGAATTTCACAGTCCGGAAAGCACTGCAGATGCATAATATAAAAGAAGTCAAGCTGATTGGCAAGACCGGCGACATCGACAGGAGCATCAGCTGTGTCGATATATCGGACACCAGATTCCTACGAATGGTTACGGCCTAATGAATTTCCAATCACACAACTGGCATATAAAGTTTTTCTGTAAACAAGGGTTAATAAGGTCTTCTACGGTAAAATAAAATCATAGGGGGACAATCCCAAATTTTGTGTAAACCTTCGTGTGGTGTAAAATAAAATTACATCATACGGAGGTTTTTATTATGGTAAAAAGAAAACGCAGTCTAGAAGAAAGGGAACGTCGTGCCAAAATTCGTGAATTGTTGCAAATGAGCAACATCACCAGCATGGATGATATCCAAAATTTATTCAAAGATACGATTGCTGAATTTATGGAAAACGGATTGGATGCTGAACTGGATGATGAATTAGGGTACAGCAAATATGACTACAAGAACAAGGATACAAGCAACAGTCGCAATGGGCATAGTCCTAAGACACTGCGTACCAGTTTCGGGAATGTGGACATTGCGGTTCCTCGAGACCGCAACGGAGATTTTGATCCGGTGATCCTGAAAAAGAATCAAACCAGTATCAGCCACGACGTAGAAGAAAAGATTATATCGATGTATGCTAAGGGCATGACGACTCGTGATATGGAAACACCTATTCAGAATATTTATGGATTAGAGGTATCGGATACCACCATCAGCCGTATTACGGATAAAATACTTCCCGTTGCCAAAGAATGGCAACAACGGCCATTGGAACCGCTGTATGCCGTTGTATTTTTGGATGCGATTCATTACCCTGTCCGCAGTGAAGGACAAATCATCAAGAAAGCAGTGTATATTGCCATTGGCATCAATCTAGAAGGCCGAAAAGAGGTACTTGGCATGTGGGTGGGTGAAAATGAGAGTGCCAAATTCTGGGCGACCATTCTCAATGGCATCAAACATCGTGGGGTAGACGATATTTTGATTGCGTGTACCGACAACCTGACGGGATTTTCCCAAGCCATCGAAGCCGTTTATCCACAAACAGAAATCCAGAATTGTATTATCCATCAAATTCGGAATTCGACAAAATATGTATCGTACAAAGACATCAAAGCGTTGATGCACGATTTAAAAGCCATTTATGCCGCAGTGGATGAACCGGCAGCGTTAGAAGCGCTGGAGCATTTTTCCGAAACTTGGGATGCTAAATATCCATCCATTACGTTATCTTGGAGGTCAAACTGGGCAAATTTAAGTCCTTATTTTAAGTATCCAGAAGAATTACGCCGACTGATTTATACTACCAATGCCATCGAAGGATTTAACCGGCAGCTGCGAAAAGTAACAAAAGCAAAGTCTGTATTCCCAACAGATGACAGTTTGCTCAAAAGGCTGTATTTAGCCATGATGGATATTACTAAAAAATGGACAGGCCGACGGCCTGATTGGAGCAAGATTCATGCACAACTCGCGGTGTATTTTGCAGATCGGATGCCGAATTGATTGACAGGGGCATGCCCTTGTTGTTATATTGAAAACGAGCCAACGATATAACCGCTGACTCGTACGTTCTTATTATTTTGCACCACTATATGGAGTTTACACAGAATTTGGCGCGCTCTCATCATAGGAGACCTATAGGCTCTATGTCAAATGTTGGGGTGGCTCAATCGTAACACATGTACGAGAGGAACATTCAATGGGATATTCCTCTTTTCGCTGTGTGGCAGACCATGAACAATATGCGGTTTCGAAAACGATGGAAATTACGAATGCCCAAGCAAACCCGTTTTAATACTTTTATCTTGTTGTGTCCTTCCATGAATCTATGAGAGTAGCAAAACCAGATGGCATTAATAATGCCGTCAAACCAATCCGCGAACGAGTGCAGCAGGGACTTGAATTCTGCTAATCCAACATTCTGCACCATGTCCAGCTAAGACTGTAGGAACTGCTTCGCAAACAGTTTCGTGGGCATCATTAATACTTTATAGAAACATTCTATAATTGTAACGTGAGTGGCTAATAGGATATAATCATTTTATTAAAGAAAGAGGAAAATATTATGCCACAAAGCTACGAAGCAGGAATCACGAAGAGCAGGTTCAAAGCCGGCTATCCTTATGATAATGTTCACATGGAAAGATATTATAACACGCTTAAAAACGAATTGATTTACCTATATTATTATCATGATGATAAGAAACTGATTTCTGCGATAGAAGAGTTCGCCTATGTAACCTATAATCATATCCGTCCGCATTCTTATAACGTATATAAGACACCGTTTGAGGCACGGTATACAGCGGTAAAACAAATTTGATTTTATTAGCCACAAATGTTACAAAAAAAGCTTGACCACTACATTTTAAGGCATACACTTTACGCAGGTTGTCGGACTGTGCCAGTATTTTCTGTACCCCAACGAGTTCGTCGTCTGTCAGGTTACATCCGGGCTTGGTCAATATCTTTTTGTTGCGCTTGAAATAGAGATGGCGATAATCCCATTGATGCTGAATCCGTTTCCGTACGTTTCCCATGGTCCAGACTACCGGGCACTATGATACTTGTCGCAAATGATTACGGCTATTCATTCCTTATTTCTCCTTCAAAATATTTTATATCAAACTAAGTCTTTTATATTTATCAAAACTTATTACTTTAAAAGGGACTATAACAAAATTCCGAAAATGGTCATATTGTTACAATCCCTTAAATAAATCAATGGATACCTAACAATGTTGCCATAAGCCAAGGTGAAGCATAATATACCATATACTGTACCCCAGTATGTACTCCAAAATATCGATTTAAAATGCCTCCAAAAACAGCGATTGTAACAGCAATTGCAATTCCAACAGGTCCTGCTTCAAAATAAGAAATTACCACAATCAGTCCCGAAAACATACTGATAATTGCTTCTTGACTAACATTTCTAAGTACCCATGCACTAGCTTTACGTGCATAATTCATAGAAAAAGGATATGCTACAAGAAATGCTACAAAAAGGCCTATATAACCATAAATCAAATAATCCATTGGAGATAAAAAATTATGTAAATTGTGTACTACCGGCTGTGCCGTAAATACTGGTGGCGCATTAAATAATGGTGCTGCCGGCCCTAATCCAACAGGGCTTAAAGGAATACCAAAAGCCAAAAGAGGAATAACGGTTTCTGCAATATAGGTGGCTTCTGTTGTTCCATTCATAACCGCTAAAGTAGTTGTCATACGTTGATATAAACTTTTAATGCGTGCACCTACAAATTCTCCCATCATAACAGTCATACCTACTGGGCTAAATGTGAAAGTCAATGCCGATACGCCTGCAGTCAAAGCATTATACATAATCTGGTGCTTTGATAATATTTTAATTGGATTAGGAAAATAACCTTTCCACATTTTTAATTCTGGGGCTAACCAAAATTCTCTCGTTTTTTCTCTTATTAAACGATTTCTTGATATTGGTGACAATAATGTAATTAAATCCGCAAACATAGGTCCAATTGCAATACCTAAAAACATGCTGATAAAAACCCCATGTCCAATACTAGCAATTGCCATTTTATTTAACCCTTGTACAAAAAAAGCAAAAGGAATTAAAGTGAAAAGGCTTGCCCATTTTCCTCCAGATGTAAATGCTATAATAATAGCGGCTAAAGTAAATACCACTGGTGCCCATTCTTTTACAATATCCGCAAATGGTGCCAAAAGAGAAGCAAAACCCACACTAATTGGCAAAGCTATAAAAGCTGCAATAATTCCACCAGAAATCATTTTACGTAAAGCCATATGTGGTACACCTAATTTTCGCAGTACTGAAGCATCTTCCATCATAGGAACAGCCATTGTATCTCCTGGAACACCCATTAATGCAGTTGGAATAGCATGAATCATATGTTTAGAAATTGCAGCTGCCATAAACCATGAAAAAACTGCAACCGGTGGTGTTCCTAATAATACAATTAGCAAAGTAAGTGGTGCAATCGTAGATGTTTCATCTGTTCCAGATATTAATCCTATTCCTGCAAAAATAATCCCACCAGCCAAAGCCAAACCTACCGCCCACGCCAAGTCATGAATAAAGATTGCATCCATTATATGTCACCTGCCTTTTTACCTATTTTGGGCTCAGCGGTATCTGTTCCTGCAAATAAATCATACAATTTTAAATCCTTCATTTCTTGTTCAACTTTAGGATCTAAATACTTTAACTCTTCTTTTTCTCGTTCAATATCTATTTTCAGTTCTTTAATAACACTATCACGATCATTTTCTGAGAATTCTTCTTCATTCAATACTCGTTTAGGTTTAAATAATCTAGCTGAAATGACAGCAGAAAGTACACAACCACCTATTCCAAACAATAAAGAATATGCTGATAATAAATTATCTGGCAAATCAGGATTCTGCACTTTAATAAGCATACTTGCAGCTAAATAACAAGATATGCTAATAACCATTCCAATAACCATTCCAATCCCCAAGTCACGCAAATTAACAGTATCTCCCCAAACATCTGCCAATAATGCTTGTTTCATGATAGGCTCCTCCTTCATTTCAATTTGGAAATTATTTCTTTAGCATAGTCAACAGAAATATTTTTTTCTGCCACCATTTTCGCTACAACTTCATCTAAAATTTTCCCATCAGCACCTGCAACAGTAGCAATATTGCGAGCATGTAGTTTCATATGTCCTTTTTGAATTCCGTCAGTTGCTAATGCTCTCATCGCCGCAAAATTTTGAGCAAGACCGACTGCCGCAATAATTTGTGCTAATTCAGCAGCTGTTTTAACACCAAGTATTTTGACGCCTATCTGCGCTGCTGGAAGTATTTTTGTCCCACCGCCAACTAATCCGCATAAAGCAGGAATTTCTATAGACCCAGTTAAATTACCGTCCAAATCTTTTTCCCACCGAGTCATAGATGTATATTTCCCTTTGTACGAACAATATGCATGACAAGCAGATTCTATACCACGCCAATCATTTCCCGTCGCTACGATAAGTGGATCAATCCCATTCATAATTCCCTTATTGCTTGTAGCCGCTCGAAAAGGGTCTGCTTCTGCAAAAGCATATGCAGCAATAATTCCATCTACGACATCTTCTCCGCCAATAGCTTCTTTTGTAAATTTTGCAGTTGCACGAGCCAACCTATACGCCGCTAAATTAGAAAGTATTCTTAATTTTACTATACCGCCTGTAATTTTTTCAATAAAAGGAGCTACAGCTTCTGCCATAGTATTGACTGCATTAGCACCCATGGCATCTCCTGTGTCAACAAGAAGATGTGTAACAACCATAGGTCCTATAATAGAATCCACGATTCTTACTTCAACATCTTTAGCTCCACCTGTTATTTTAACCAGAATCGGATCTTTCTCATTAGCAATATCCAGAATATCTTTTTTATGATGAAGAATCATTTGACAAGCAAAATATGGATTAGGAATATTAATAGTTTGTATTTGAGCAATCATTATATTCCCGGTATAACTAGTAGTAAAACCACCTCCTGCCCGAGCCATTTTTGCAGCATTTGAAGCTGCCGCTACAATTGAGGCTTCTTCAACAACCATTGGTATCAAGACTTCTTTTCCATTAACTACAAAATTCATAGCAACGCCCATTGGCAATTGATATGTTCCAATTACATTTTCAATAACATTATTAGCTATATCATTAGTAAGTGCTCCTGGATTTATAATGCAGTCTATTTCTTTCTTTGTTAAGTTTGCAAATTCTGCAACTTCTGCTGCACGTTGTTCTAACGAAAGTTTGTGAAATCCTGAATAATTATTTGTTTTCATAATATTAAATCTCCCTTCGCAACGCAAATACTTAAATAAAATTAGCGTATTATAAACATGTTATTCATCTACTTCAATTTCCATACGCAGCAATGCTGCTTCCATACATTTTCCTAATGTATCTAATCGCAGCGAACGAGTTGCTCCCCCATCGAGTGCATGATGCATAACAAAATTAAATCCATCGAGCTGAGGCAGTTCATACCGGATAACGTCACCGAAAACAAGTCCTTCAAAATGGCGGCGTACTGCAGCCGCTGTCAGCTGTTTTTCCATAGCAGCATAATATTCGGGCTTTCTTGCATAGATACAAATATTGGATGTATCACTTTTATCTCCACAACGACCATGTGCAATATCTTTTAATTGGACTTTCATTATTTTAGACCTCCTCAACATAGCTTGTTAATTTAACGGCATCTCTCGGAATCAATGTAGGCCAGAGAGCAAATACTTCACTTGGTTTCGTGCGGCCGCCGAAGAAACAACCTTGAGCCGGACCATTCAAATTGCTGACAGGTGCAATTTCCGGGGTCAGTTTCAACGCTTCCGCTTTGGTTTCCGTCATAATAGCATAGCGAAGAACCACTTCATTTAAATCAGCTTCTATTGCCGGCGCAAGCGGTCCATGCAACGCATTCAGTCCTAAATAATCAACATGTGTACGAATAGCCTTAAGCCCTTTCATCGCCATGCGTTTATCAAGAATTTCAGCTGCCATTTTAGCTTTTTCCAACGCATTCGGCCAGCTATAGGGAAGATATGCAATATTCCGATACCCTTCAAGGTATCCTACACAAAGTTTCAATGTATCTGGTGCAGGGTGACCGGTAACACCATTAACGGCAACATGATCACGTTCAATTTCATCTACAGTAATGTTACTAAAATCAGCTACTACATCAGGTGTAATATATTTTGATGGATCGTGGATTTCATACATAAGCTGTTCTTTAACAGACTGTGGTGTAACTAAACCACCGGTATTACGTGTCTTAGTCAGAACCAATTTTCCCGGTTCACTGATTTCAGCAATCGGATACCCGAGAAATTCCGGCCGTGGCACATTGCGCCAATCATAATCATAGTTGCCGCCAGTTGCCTGGGCTCCGCATTCACATAAGTGACCTGCCAAAATTCCTGTTGCTTTAGCTGTCCAATCATCTTTTTTCCAGCCAAATTCATGAATAAGGGGAGCTTCAAACATAGCGGTATCCGTGGACCGTCCCAAAATAATAATATCTGCGCCGCCTTCCAAGCATTCCAGAATAGGTTCCACTCCATAGTATACATTGGCATTTACCATATTGGGAAGAATTCGATCAATATGTTCGTCCGTATCCATATGAGCCATGGAAATTCCCTGTGCCCGCAGTTTAGGAATGATATCCTTGACATCATCGCCAAGAACATAACCCACTTTCATGTGCAGACCACTTTCTTTAATGGCTTCTTTTACTTTTTCTACACATGACTTTACATTCATACCACCGGCATTCGTAATAACTTTTGTTCCTTTTTCTTTTAAATCAGGAAGCATGCTTTTTAACGCTGTAATAAAATCACGCGCATATCCTGCTTCCGGACGTCTTTCCTGCTGTCGGCGCATAATGGATAATGTAAGTTCCGCCAAATAATCACAGGCAATATAATCGACATTGTCCTGTTTTGCCATGGTAATCGGCGCATCGTTCAAATCGCCCCAGAACCCTTGACCGCCACCAATTCTGATTGTTTTCATGCTGATAACCTCTTTTCTCAAATTAAGTCTACATCATTTTTATATGAAATTATCATGCCAATTATATACATGAATTAATGTAATATTTTATAGACTTAGTATTCATCTTATTTTTACTTAAAAAATGGCAAAAAATATCCCTTGACCGCTTGTTTACACTGTGTATACGGCCAAGAGATATGTATACTTATTATACATAATATTGTTTACTTTGTATATATTTCATTGTCAAATTCCACTATTTTAGAATATTTAAGAAAAATAGGTATAAATAGCATAGAATACACAATATTTTAAACGTTTTTATTTTCATGTATAGATAAAATGATAGTAAAAAAGAAGAGAAATTCTGACGGATTTTTGACGAAAAGATTATTTTTACGCAAAAAAAATAAGCCCCCGCTGTTAAGCAAGGGCTTTTAATATGTGTATATTATATTTTTTCATGAACAATATAACCGGTCAATCCAATAGCAACTACAGCCCACATGTCCCGTTGTCGCTGTAGGACGCTAGCGTGATGCTCCATTTGTTTTATTTCCGCTGTTAACTGATTCAATAATATTTCGTTCTGCTGTAACGTTTGCTTTTGATTGTTTAATACTTGCATCGAGTTCGTCAAGGAGCTTTGCGCTGTCGTCAATTGTGTCTGCACTGTTACCAACTGACTCTTGCAGGCTGTCAACTGATTGTCGAGCGTTGTCAATGTCTGTACTTGCTCCGTTGAGTTCTGACTGAGCAGATTCAATTTGGATCTGAGCTGCGCTGATATCTCCTCCTGCTGTGCTATTATCGTCCATTGCTGATTGATTTGACTGTTTAAGCTGTTCCACTGTGTCAATGGCACGCTGACCGTCTGCGGTTCCTGCGCTGTTGTAGTGTCGGTACAGAAGCCAGCCGCTGGCAGCGACAAGAATAACAAGCAGCAAAGCAATAATCCAAGTTTTTTTATCTTCCACATTCAATGCATCTCCTTTTTAAAAGAAAAACAGCCGATAAATGATAGCTCCTATCCCCACAATTTCAATTCCATTGACAATAACATTCCCGTATTTCTGCCGGAATGTTTCTTCAACGGTCACGACTTCGGTTTCCACTTTTTTTGCTTCGGCTTCTGCCTCGGCGATCAACGCATCTCGTTTATCTTCTAAAACTTTAATGGTGTCGGCGAAAACTTCGGAGCCGTCCGCTTCCAGCTTCGCAATTTCGGCATCCAGTTTTTCAATGTCGGTCTGTGGTGCGGGTGTTGCCGTTGCATCCGTGGCAACTGTTGTGTCCTGCACTGGGGCTACTGGTGTTGCCGTGTCTGTTGTTACTACTGCTGTATCTTCTGCCATAATAATTACTCCCCTTCCTCGTACATAACATCTAAGTCTAATTGTCCATCAGAATCTGAATATTGCCATAATATTACTTGTTTTTCCGGGTGTTCCTCTTTGAACGCGCAGGAAGGCCCATAATTTGCCGGGAAAAACTTAACGTAATCTGCAAACTGCGAAACGTCCATTTGATTCAGCATGTTATATGATGCGTAGATCCCGCAGTCGTAGCCGTTCCGATTCATCACCGTAATAAACGAAGATACTAAATCCGTAAGCTGCTGTACGGATAATTTCTGATCGTAATAACATTCTTCGATGTCTAACCATACTCCGCATTTTAGCTCTGCTGAAATGTTTTGTTTGATTGAATCTGCAAAGAATTGAGCTTCTGCTTCTATATCGTTTGGAGTAAGTCCTCTGGCCACAAAATAAACCCCTACATCCATACCCGCATCAATAGCTCCGTTCAGGTGCTGGGGAAATAAATCATCCATATAATTGTGTTCCCCGATTCGTACAATACAAAACTTTTTTTCTTGATTGACTGCTTCATTAAAATCAAAATTTTTCTGACAATAACTTACGTCAATTCCTTGCTTCATGTAGATCATCTCCCATTTTTTTATCTTCATACGGATTTACGCCATTGTCACTGTTTTTCCAGCTGTCCATAATGTATCTCACGACAGCTAAAATACCGGCGCCACTCAGTGTAGTAAATCCGTCCCAGCACGACTTGATTTCAAATTTCATGTCGTACAACGCATCTGCAAAATAGCCAATCATCCAACATAAAAACAGGAGCAAAAATGCCCCTGCTATAATGTCTAGCATATGTTTATGAATTTTTTGTAACAATGTATCACCGTCTTTCAATCTTCTTTTACCGGCAAATTATTTAGCATCGGCATCATATTTTTTACGGTACCGTTGCCGCCTAGACCGGCGTATGCTTCATACATATGGGTTAAATCTTCTTTATCTGTAAAAGAAATACACTTCTCAGACATAGCAGATTTGCTGATATTTAAAATATCATGACGCAGCAGAGCTTGTACTCCTATCTCTGTCGCTTTTTTGTCCTTATAATAACCTTTGATTGCGCTGGCTCCTACGCCAGCGAGGAAGGCCAACAGGCCCCATATGGATTTAGTTACTATCGCTATTATTATTTCGCTCATATCGCGCCTTTCTTAATATTTTATCTGCGGTATTAAAACGATTGCAGGCGGCTGTACCGTTGTTGACGCTCCGTATATTGCGTTAGATTGTGAGGCGTCGAATCCAATTTTTGCCCCTCCCCAGGTATTACCAGAAATCAGACTACTTACACCAGCGTCTATGGATAAACTCATTGCCCCGAAAGACCCCTGCCCCCAACCCGTATATGCCACTGACACATAATGCGCCTCACTCGTAATGTTAGGCAATCCGGCATTTTTTAGTCCGGCGTCCGAACCCCCTTGCCACACCCTATCAAGATGATTGGGAAGAACAAAAGTGGCACCATCGCCTGTGCCAAATTGATAATTGCTAGGTGATTCAGTCACTAATCCATTTGCTTGAGCCCACGCCCATAAATCCGCATACGTTGCACGATTTACTGTAGACCCGTCTAATTTAAGATACCCCGGTTCTAGTACATATTGCTGCTGAATATGGCCAACGGGGGCAGTACTTGACTGCCCGATATACGGCAGATTTGCCCACGTGGTTACACCGTCACCTATTTTTATTCGTCCTGCGTCCAATTCTGCCCCTATTTCGCCTTTGGCCAAAACGGGATTGACCGACGTCCACTGCGCCGCCGTTCCGGTTTTATGCTGCACAGTGGATTCGCTAAAAGTACGTTTTGCCATTATTAGCTCACCGTCCCGCAATCAATCACCAGCGAATCACCGCTCATAATCACATTGCCCCCATCGGATAGGCCGCCTACTGTTTTATTAGCAAAGTTCGTATTGAAATTTGCCGTGGCTCGTGCTTCAGTGTAATACAAATTCGTGCCTTCGGCCATATCCGACGTACTTAGCACGACGATACCTGTTTTCCCATTGACAGAAGTAACGACATCCGTAGGTGCTTTTAATTCCGCCCAGTTTGCCAGTATAGACGCACCGGCCGTTTTTAGGATCCATGTACCCGTGCCATCAGTACGAATACAGATATCACCTACATTAGCTGAAAGTGCCAGCATTTCTGCTTGCGTATCACAGGTATAGGTTTCATTAATGGCGATGGCCGGAATCACACTCGAATTGAGTTTTCCCGTGCTATCCAATAGGGGAACATTTCCTGCAGCAACACCGATATTTTTACTGGCGGCTGTTCCGGCATCCGATACTTTAGACAATGTTAAGGTTGGTACGTCTCCGGCAGATAACGTTCCTCCGGCTGTTACTCTTCCTTTGGCATCTACTGTAAGTTTGGTATATGTTCCTGCTGTAACACCGGTGGCCACCAAAGCTAAGGGAAATGTGACAGCGGTAGAACCGTCAAACGTAACCGCCCCACTGATATCTCCGGATGCAGTAATCACGCGTGCCGTAGTAAGCTGGTCTGCTTTGGGTACTTCGGCAACACTCATTGTCCCATCGCTTCCTACTACCACTTTACCGCTTCCGGCAGCTTGCGATTTAACACCGCCCAGCAGAGAAATTGCTGCTGTAGGCAACGTATAAATAACGGTTTCCGTACCGTCAATCAATAGCTGTCCATTACTGGCACTGGCTTTTACAATCGTTCCGGCATATGCTAAATCCGTCCATGCATTTACCCCATCTCCGAATTTAAAATGTGCCGTATCTGATTCCAGTCCTAATTCGCCTTTAGCCAGTACCGGATTAATACTTGCCCAATTTGCTTTCGTCCCATTTTTTAGCTGCAATTTGACATTTGATAATGTTTTACTCATTTGCTGTCCCTCCTGATATCGTGCCTATTTCCTGATAATCCCGTCCTACACAGTAATATTTGCTAGCTGCCTCATCCCATCGATACGTAGCATTCTCGCTTGTATCTATATAAATCTTTCCGGTATCTCCCCGGTTGGGAAATTCATAGATACTAGAAAATTGTAAAATTTTTGTATTATCTACTACAGCAGCACCTATTGCACCGCTCAGGGAACTGCCTCCGCTTATCGCGCCCGTTAAATTTTCACTCATTAACATGTCACCTCTTCCGTGATGCGGAACAGCGTCGGCGGTATAATCGTATCCCGGTATCCACTACCCATTGTCAATTGCACGTCATATACATAATCGCCAAACTCGCGCCCGTCTGTGTCCGACGGGGCAAACGAGAATGCCCCATTAACCAATTGTTTTTGAATCAAATACGTCTTATCCGCTGTTGTTTTTTTCAGTGTCATAACTATGGCATCATCCGGCTGTACAACGTAAGTCACGCCGTCTTTATCTGTCACGCTGAGTGGGAAAGAAGCACTGTCCCCGCGGGTAAGATAGATTCTATTGTTTACTACTTTATACATGGGTTCCTCCGTTCTGTGCAGAAGATACAGTAGCAATCTGAGCTATGTGATACCAGATATTAGACTGAGGTGAACTAACATCAACTCCCGCACTGACACTGCCAGTCGTATCAACTTGCAAGGTAAGCCGTAATATAGTGCAAATAGAGTTTGTAACCATTGCATCTATTGCTTGATAGTACTTATGGCCGGTTATCGCTGTTATATTTTGCACATTTTGAAGTAGTGTAGGGTTCGGCTGTGTCCCATTTCCTGTAAAAGATAAAATCCCAGAAGAAACAATACCAGAACCGTAACTTAAATTCCAACTAGTTACGCCGTTCGAAAAATCACTATTAACAAGTATGTTCGTCATTGCTTGTTCAATTTTTACCCCGTTCGTCCCGAACCGT
The DNA here is from genome assembly GCF_050219315.1 of Megasphaera sueciensis. Classification (NCBI taxonomy): domain Bacteria; kingdom Bacillati; phylum Bacillota; class Negativicutes; order Veillonellales; family Veillonellaceae; genus Megasphaera; species Megasphaera sueciensis. Next base: position 2,280,434 of record NZ_CP116939.1, on the reverse strand, counting down.
GCTACGTTTGCCGCTACGGTAGTTCCGTCATCATTCGTCGCCGGACTATTCCGACTGAACGTGGGTGGTAAGTTCATAATGTGCATATTTCCTAATCTACGGTTAATCATGCGTAACTCACCCCGTTTAGTGAACCGTACCATGTGGTACCGTTGTCCGTCGTCATGAATGTCACAATATCAGTTCCCGTGCTGAATGTCGGTGCCAGTCCCCATGGCCACTTCACACTTGATGGCCACGTGACGACATGACTTCCTGCACCAGTGAGTATCAGCGTGAGAGTCTGGTTAGTCGTGGTGCTTGCGTTGGCAGTGAACGCAAATGTCAAATCTGCTCCGATGGTTGCCGATACAACAGAACCGTTGGCACAATTGATTGTAGTATTGCCGGTTAGCGTACCCAATGATTGGAAGTTTTCTACGCCTTTCAATATCTGTGCTTCTGCCGCTGTTGTTGTATTAGATGCACCTACAGCGGTATCTTTCGCCTGTTCTGCCGCAGTAGACGAACCAGCCGCGCTAGAAGCAGAATTTGCCGCCGCTGTTTGAGATGAAGCGGCTGCTTCCATAGATGTATTGGCATTTGTGGCACTCCCTGCCGCTGCTGTCGCACTTCCCTGCGCTGCTTCTGCTGCTGTCGTCGCTGTACCTGCCGCGCTTACCGAAGTATTTTTTGCCGCAATAGAATCATCCCTTGCCGATTCGGATAATCCCTGCGCCATCTCTGCGTTTCCCTGTGCTGTTTGGGCCGCTTGCGCCGCTGTTTGAGCATCTGTTTTGGCGGTCTGCGAATCAGTATTTGCCTGCACCGCCGCTTCTTTTGACGCTTCTGATTCCTGTGCCGCCGCCTGTGCGTCTGCTTTGGCTTGGAGTGCCGCTTCTTTGGCTTGTGATGCCATGACACCGTCGGCCATGATATTAACTTTTATATTTCCGGTTTGAGTTAATTCACTATTCATCGCGATACCTCTTTTATTATTCGAATACCGATTGTGACAATACTGTCGGACATTCCTTGGCTGTCTGTATATCTAATGTCTGTAAAACACCCAGATAATGGCCATCCGGCTGAACTATTAACCGCGAGTAATAAATACAGCCCCGGTGTAGATGTTTCTGTTATAGTTGTTTCACTAATGATATTGTCGAAAGAATCCCGTATTTGTGATTTTAATTTTCCTGCAATCCCTGTAATGGGATTCCCTGCTGAATCTGCCATCGAAAAAGGATACCCGAAGGTATCCCCTTGTTTTATCGTAATCATCGGCATACATGTATAGTCCATACTATCACCTCATCACGCCGTCCGTACCCAACAATACATAACCGTATATGGTGGCATATTATTATGCGCTTGCCCGCCGCCGAATTCTGTACCCGTGAATGTAGATATTACGGTGACGGAATCAGCATTTCTTGTAGCATCACCGCTGCCTATGGCTGTACCATTATCACCGATGATATCAGAACCGCCCCATTGCGGCCGGCTATCTTTATACGTTGCACTTGCGGTATTAGAAATGGTGCCATGGGGCGTTATCTTCGGCAACTCCGCTTCGGTTAGAATGTGTTCCGCTTCCCCGGCAGTCGCTCCCGCTGTATATGTATCTCCTGCAGCAAGAACAAATTTGTCTTTAATCTGTGCCCACGTGCCACCGAATATAGTCCCGGGGTCTGTATTAACAGCACTCCAATACAAACTTCCTATAGGATGCTGTGATAATAAATCATTAGATAATACAATACTTACTATTTTCCATGTAACACTTCCGTCTTCTACGGTAGAGTCTTCTGATCCCCATGTGGGTTCTGTTGCTCCTGTAGTACCTGCGGTAATAACCGTTGCTACACAACCAGGAGGAATATTTGCACTAAATATCAACTTTCTAGCAGGAACTACGGTATTTTTTTGCCAGCTCATGGAATTAATAATACTGGTTATACTGCTGTTAGATATTTGATTATTTATTGCACTCGCTAAATTTGTCGGAATAGCAGACGGCGCACTATCTAAGCAATCGTATCCCTGACTAGAGATATATTGCGCTAATGCATATGCCATTACAGACCATTGCAAAAACATTTTATTGTGCTGTTCTGTTATGGCCATTCCCCCGGAAAGACCGCTAAGACGCTGCGTTGCATCAAGGTACTGCGCATCTGAATATGTATTTGTTGCGCTTTGCGCTTCATTAAATATTTTTATATTCGTATTTCCTGCACTCATGTGTATATCTCCTTTTCTATGTCCAATATCCTTCTCCGTAACCGTGAATATGTTCCGTATCGTCTTCTACTCCATAGCCAAAACTATCTTTTAATGTTGGCCGTTCCCATAGACCTTCTCCATATCCTTTCATGTTGTCGTTTTCAACTCCGTATGCAAATACGGCAGAATCAGAAAAATGAAAGTTTATTCCCACCCCCATTGGTTTAGGAATGATATATCCTTTCTGAATCATATTGCCAATAATTTGTGAAGATAATCCAATGGCGCATATATCTAATGTCATGTCTTGATTATCTTGCACAATCAGTGCTGAGCCAAACGCTTCATTCCAAGTCTGCAATAGCTCATCAATACCGCCATTCCACATATTTTTTACAATTTTAGATTGTAATAATTTCCGATATGGTTCATCTTCCAGTACTGGTGATATTCCCCGATCCGGTTGAAAGTTAAGCGTTCTATCAATACCGACAATATCGCCAAGTATATCTTCTTGTTTTCCTATCGCGTTATCTATATCAAAATAGCTGTCCAGATAGACGGCTAAATTATACACATCATCGCTATAAGACAGTAAGGAAGAAAGCATAGCATTAAATTTCGGCTTGTTGGCATGTTCACTTGTAACTAACCGTAAATAATAACTTGACATGCCACTCATGATGATACCTCCGTTATTGCAACCGAAGACAACTGTGCCACTTGATTATAAGCAATAGAAATATCGGAGGATGCTAAAGCCCCGCCAGATGCAGATAGCTGAACAGACTGCAAAGAAAAAGACGGGGAATACGTATCAGACAATGCCTGCAATACAGTTGCAATGATTCCGGTAACAGAGATATCGTCGCCGATTCCCAAAACTTCCATATAAGACGTTATATACGACTTGATATTATCTCCCACGGCGGATGTATACGTAGCATTGGGCTTTATATTTATATTTATTGCAATCGGTATATACGTAGGGCGTGAGAATTTTACTATGTTTTGCGTTCCATCGCTTTGCGTATATGATTTACTGGATGAACCAAAGGTTCCGCAGCCGGGGCCTTTTCTCGAAAACAGTTGGGCTGCTATTGCATCATCCGTTCCCCCTTCTACAACGGCGGCTATAGAATGAGAGGGAATGCCGTTACTATCTACCGAACCGCTATCATTGTTATATACTCGATACCGCGTGACACCGGATATTCCTACAATTCCTGCAATAATACTATCCACCATATTTTGTGAGGGAGCGGCTACGCTGTTAGACTGCCGTAATCGTAATTGTGCATTGGTTTCTACCGGCTGTCCCGTAATGGCCGCAGATGGATTTGTAACAGCCGTCCATCCTTTTTGCGGTGTTGATATTGTCGTAATAGTCCCTATGGGGGCTTGTATTGCTCCGATGGTTTCGCACGTCACCGTTGTCTGTATTGTGGTGCCAGTGAGCGTTAATTCCGTTGGTAAATCCCATTTATAACCGGCTTGATCCGTTACTACTCCGGCAGGAATAACAGTACCCGAAGTTCCCGTAAGTTCTACTTCACATGTGCTATATCCAGCGGCGTTTCTTCTAATACCGTTTAGCTTAACAATGCCGTCTAGTCCACTTCCTACGGCGGTTTTAGGAGAACGATTATTGTAGACAATAAGTAACATGTTTTGCGTATCATGTTCTTTTGCCGCAAAAATAGAAAGCATTTGATAATCCTGTGAATCTTCCTCTAAATAAATATCATCACCATAAATTTGTTTCATTTGCGCGATCATATCTTGTAAAATATCATCATATGTCGGGATATGAATACCCGTTTCGTCAATATATGGGGCAGTATACGCCATCGTAACCCCTCCTTACATCGTATATGAAAAAGAGGTATTGCCGTATTCTGTATCGACAATAGCCTCTATGGTAATAGTTCTGGTATCCGCATCATAGGAAAAATCGCTGGTAACAATAGACGTTACCCCGGTTGTCCCTAAAATTCGGTCTATTATTTGTTTTTTAGCACTTTCCTGTGAATTGTATCCCAGTATCTTATCGAATAGCGGAAGGCCTCCTTCCAGATCCTCCCACCATTCGTTTTTTAATAACCGTAAACGTGTTCGTATTGCCTGCGCTACAGCAATTGTGCCGGATAGAAAATCATTGGCATTGCCGCCGAACACGTAATCGCCGTTACTGTCTAATCTACGATACATCATATGACAACGCCTCCCGTATTGCTTCCTCCGGATTCAACTCCACTATGCATGTGACCTTTAAAACTAACGCCGTCTATCGTAGTATTACTGCTCATTATATTTATTCCACTATCTGAAATCTCTATATACGAGCTGCCGGATTCTGTGCGAATCTGCGCAGTGTTTCCCGAATAATTAGATAACTTTTTTTGTTGACTTCGGAACCCCACAATGGCAAACCCATCTGATAAATCATGACGTCTCCGTTCTACTTGATTCTGCACACCACCATTTTGCCACCATCCATCGATGCATTCGTCACCAAACACGACAAGGCATTCATCATTTTCTGATACTGGTAGTGTCAAGCAATAGCCGCCACCAGAATAAACAAAGAAGGGAACGTCTACTAATAAAGGCAATGTATCATGGACAATATTTCCTTCTTGATTCAGCATTTCCCGAATAGCCGGTTGTACGGTGCAAGTCTGTTTTTCGTAATCTACGGACTGTATAATTCCCGGCATCGCTACCCGCATCCCTATACCTAAGCTTTCCAGCGCACGTCTTTTATTCTCTATTCCATCTAATGTTCTTTCGTTTCCATGTTCCATATATATTTACCTCGTTGTAGACTGAATGCTTGTCATGGGTACCAATAAGCCGGTTCGTCCGTGTCTACTTATACCCACCACTTTTGTATACCACTCATTACCGTAGGTATCCCCTTCATGCTGCACAGAAAACACCTGGTATTCGCCGTCTTCATCGAATTGCGTTTTCTGGGACAGCTGATTTTGTCCCATTCCCGTTGTAGCGTTGATACTAATCAACTGTTCTTGGATAATGCTATTATCTATTTTTATCATCGTTCCTAACTTTACGCGGGCGTCCATAAGCATGCTTATTTGAATGCCGTTATCGGAATACGAAGGGGTACCGACTAATCCCGTTGCCGGAGTTAATACCAATTCTTTGCTTTGCGGTATCTCATCCGAATTTTTATAGAATAACAATTGATTGTTGTCGTCCATATAATATACCGCATCATGCATAACCGCGATATCACGATAATATTTCCCTACCGTCCCATATATTACTTTTCCCCGTGGCAACGGTGTATCAGGAATAGAACTATTGATTTTATTTATTTCAATGGGGTTGGTTGCTGTCTTAGCGATCTGTGTGATAATATCCCGCGGCGTAGCTCCTGCCGCTATCGTAGCCCGAACATAATTTGTATCAAAGTTTAAAGTTCCTTTAAGAAATAATATTTCAAGACGGTAATCAATGCCGTTTTCTCGATTGCGGATGACTTGAACAATGTCACCCGTGATGATTTCCCCGTATTGTCCGGTCTGATATCCTGCCTGAATGATAACTTGGAATCCTTCCCGTATTACGTCCCCTTCGGTAGATGCGTTCATATTATAGACAACCAGTGTACCGATCGTAACCGCCGTCCCTGTTGTCTGCTGCGTCTTGAATACACATCGAAGATGGGAAACATCTAATGCGTGGTCGTGCTGTTTATCACGAACCGTATAATTTCCGTTGGCATCTTTTGTATATGCCGGTTTGATGATTAATATCTGCCATTTCCGTAGATATTGTGCAGGGGCCGTAAATCCTGATGTATTACTTAATGTCTGTGTTTTATTTGAATCGATATTGTTTTTATCCTGTCCTGATACATCAACAATCCCTTCCGGAGTATCCGCCATTATACATCATCTCCGTTCGTGTCTCCCCATACAAGGAACCAATCGGAAGTAAGCGTAGTGTAGGATGGCCATTCTTCTTTTACGGTCTGCTTGGGTACAAGATACATGGAACCAATTCCTAAATACGCGTATTGTTCTAATATATTTTGTGCCGGGATAAGAGGGATGGCGCTTAAAATAGAACTTCCTTCGGAATCTGCAATATCCATCATCCAACATTCTTCCAATTCGTTATAACTAAGCGTAAGCTGTAGAATGATATTGGAATTATCTACATATCCCGTCACGTAAAATGTTTTGTTTGGTACCGCCTGCAGCGGAATGATAGATAACATAGCAGTCTCCTTTTTACGATGTTCCTATATTATTCTGCGCATTAATAGCAGCCATTGCATTCGCATTGCTTGCCGCAGAAGTTGCCTGCGAGGTTCCTCCTGTAGAAGCTGCCGTAGTAGTAGCTGCTCTTGCGCTTGTCTGTGTTTCCGCTACACCAGACATGATGATTTCTTTTAGATGCAGCGTGCATTTTAACGCATGATACGTTTTATTGTCATCTGGGGCCGACATTTCCTCAATAATCATGTTCTTATACGTCTGTAGTCTCGTTTCTACCGTAATAGGAACCCGTGATTGCTGCATCGCCTTTAATGTAGTCCATACCAGTGCAGAACGGCCGTCCCCCGTTGGAATGACGTTGTTTGGTTTTTGTTCTACGATATTGCTGTACATATTGACCAATTTCAACGCTTCGTATATTATTTCCGTGTTCGTATCTCCGGAGAAATAGGCTGAATTGGTACAATCTGTCATCATAATTTCTACCGTTACTTCAGCAGGCATAATCACGGCATGGTCTGTCATGACAACGCCCGTCTGTACAGGATATTGTGTAGCCCGTATACGGCTTGCGTGTTCCGTACGCATGATTCCGTCAAAATATACCCCACCAATAGGCCATTTAGGGGTTTTAAACAACATCTTATACCAACTGCTATAGCCGACGGTTAAATCGGCCAATTTATAATTTCCCGTTAGTTTTCCGAGCGTAGTAGAAAAATCAAGCCACGAGGGAAGTGATCCCGTGGCTTCATAATTCTTTGTCCATTCCGATAAGTTGTTAATACTGCTAATGGTAAGGCCTGATATAACGCCCATCGTATCACTTCCTTTACTTTAATTCCGGAGAACCGCTTAATGTGCGACTTTCCAGAAAGTATCTTGCCCGTTCTTCCATAGTACCTAACACGGCTTCTTTTACATCATCTGCCGAGGCATTAGATTTCGTGACATATATATCCCCGACTTGTATTGTAATAGACGAACCGCCATAAGAATTGGTATTTCCGGCCATCACACTGCTTAATACAGTTGGATCTACTTGCGCGCATAATTCCTGTAAAACGCCCATAGCGGCTTGCGTTAATACTCCTAACCCTTTTCTACCGGAATTTACCATTTGTCCCATAGAGGGCATTCCAACGCCAGTATCACCACCGCCATTTCCTATTCCTCCCGGTGAAACGTCATCCGGATCGCCAGAAGCTAACTGCGTATGGAAATGATAGCCGCTTCCTGCATCATGATACGTTAGAGATAGCCCACGAGCAGCGGCGGCAGCCACAATATCATCCGGATTGTAATTACCGTTAATTACAAAATCAATGGCCCGTCCCTGCGTGTGTGGATCATCTGCATACCCGCCAATAGCTAAGCTGTGTTCAGGAGAACGGTACCCACTGGATACCACTGCATCATATCCTTCGGCTCGTAAATCAGAAATAAAAGAATCGGTATATTGTAATAATTTAGGATTAACATCTGCTAAATCAACGCCGCCTTGTTGTGGGATATCAGATGAGCTTGTACGAGATATGCCAATCTGCTGCGCCCATCCGATACGATCAGACATAACACGGTCTACATATGCCATGTCTGCGCCACCCGGATTACCAGGTCCTGCATTGTACATCTGTATGGCTAATGTTTCGTCGCCCCCTGCAGCATCTAACATCTTCCGTAGATACATGGCACCGCCACGGATATTATCATCTGCATCGTAGGGATTTACTCCCAATTCGGAGGCAGTACCCGGCATTAATTGGCTTAATCCGATGGCTCCGGCAGGAGATATGACTGATTGATCGAAATTGCTTTCGTTCTTAATGACAGCACGTAATAAGTTAGGATCAACGCCCTGCTCTTTGGAGTACTTTTGAATAGCCCCTTCGTATTGCTGCGCTTCCATGGGAAGTCCGGAAGGTGTGCCATCTGTAGAAAAAGCAGCTTTGGCAAGATTATAAGCCTTTATATAGTTTTTATTAAGGAGTTCTTTAATGGCTTGCGCTAGCAATCCAATACGGTGTAATACTTGACCGGTTATGCCAAATATATCTCCCATTATTTTTCCTACTTCTTTCCAAAATTCAACAAATTTATGGTTTTTTGATACCGTATCAAATAATTCTGTTAATTTTTTGATTAAAAATGTAATTGCCTTTGTGATATATGTTAGTATATTCGCGATTCCTCGTAATGCATAGGTAAATGAATTGGTCGGCTTTCTGTTATTCAGCCCTTTGAATAGAGAAGGAAATGCAATAGATATTAGGCGCATGATAGATACAAATAAATCCATTACAGCGCGTGCCAGTTCTCCTACGGATCGCATAAATTCTATTACTTCTGGAGAACGTGATAATTCATCAAGCCACCCTGCCACCATATTGATAACATAAGAAATAGCATGTCCTAATTGAATAAATATCTTCCAAAGGCTGTGAAGCATATTGCGGAATGATATACCATCACCCGTATTTTTCATCCCATCCATAAAGTTTTTTATTCCATTTGAAACGTAGGAAATTACTCCGGATGCCAAATGTTTAAAAGCAAACCAAAGACTATCTACTAATATCATGAAATCTTTAAACTCTTCAGACTGTTTTATGGTGCTGATTAATGATTCTACGTAACGAATTACATCTGATATGGATTGAGATAATTTACTTAATCCAGATGTTATATCCGGCATTACTCCATCCACAAATTCCATAAATTTATCGACAAGCCATATAACCGCAGAACCTAATTTTTCTATGATGGGAAGAAGTGCAAAGAATAACTGAATCACCTTTTCTGCTCCCCACGTTAGCACATTGACAAATGCGGTAATATAGGGTTCTACTACATGAACCATATCAACAACGGTATTCTTTATGCCATTGATAGTACCCTTTAAATCATCCATACTGCCACCATTGGCGGCATGGAACAATAACCCGAATAACGCTACCATTTTCTCAATCGGGGAGGCCCTGAAAACAATCCATAGCGATCCTAATGCCTCTATGGCCATTTTCACGCCGGAAGGAAATGATTCCCAAAAATCCCACAAGGTAGCCTTCACCTGTTTAACCATAGACCAGAATTCTTCTACAACATGTACGACGTAAATAATAGCGTTGGCTATTCTCTGTGCTATCTGCTGCATGTTGGAAATGATGTAATCATTGAATCCTTTAGCTTTTATTTTTGCCGCATCTAACGGCCCTACCAATCCTTTGATGATATAGTATGCTGTCCACTGCATACCAAAACTTACTTCTTGACGAAAACGCGTCACTTCAAACGTTAAATCACGAAATCCTTTCATGGCCGTCTCAAAGTCCCCACTTGGCATCATTTTATGAGAATCATCTACTAATGCCTTGTACCGTTCCATTAATTCCGGATTGATGATAATATCGCCAACAGAAGCACCTAACGCATCTGTCGCCTTCTTCATCTGCCACGCCGCTTCTTTTGTCATCATCATACGATTAGCAAACGTTTGCATTTGCAAATCTTGATCCGTAATGGACTTCATCATCTTAGCGGATGCCATAGATACGCTTGCAAAAATGGTACCCAGCGTTACGGAAGCTTTCATGAACATGCTTACCACATCTTCCGTAACGTGTACCATTGTCATACCTACATCTTTCGTGGTGGTGATGACTTCTTTTCCGGTTTTGGCAGTCGTCTTTACGATTGCCGCGCCGGACTTTTCAAAGCTGTTGGACATAGACCCAGTCGTAGAAGCAACTTTTTTATCCGTGTCATTTAATTGTCTGTCTAAATTATTGAATTGCTGCTTGTCGATATCTGCGCCTAACTTAACCAGATATTCTTGAATGACCTCGGATATCATTGTAATTCCTCCATTCTGCGTCTATAGTCTTCTGCCCTACGTTTGTTTTCATTCTTGACCATAATCATTTCATGAGCGTCGAGAAGGTCGCTAAGCGTATATGTACCATCCCATACCTCATGCTGCTTCCACATGCCTTCTGTTACTGGGGCGTAGAGGAATGATGAAACATTGGAAGACTGGACAGCAAGGAACCCTGAAATGTTTCTTTCAATTCCTTGAGGCCATCTTCGGAGAAAAAATCAATCACATTAAACATCAGTGACTGAACCGTAAGGATCATGACTAAGAATGTGTCATGCTCTGTTTCTGCGACACGCCACGAACCATTATCATTGAACAGCGGAAACGTACCGGAAGGTAATATTTCACTTACCGCGGAAAGGCAGTCCCGTTGAATAGACATAAATTCTTTTTTTGTCATCATCTGGCGGTTAGAGGGAAGTTTGGACGTTATTTCTTCTCCTAGCTGTGCTTCCATGCCGGACGGCATGAATTTTTCTAAAATAAAAAACAAAAGATAGCTTCCGGTGAATGCATCCAGTTTGGATATAACAAATTTCCGTCCCTTGACGGTGATTATTTTTGTATTTTCAGATTGTTTACTCATATATAAAACTCCTTACTTATGCGGCAATATTTTGGATATCTGCAAACGGGAGAGCCCAAGATACTTTTTGACCTTGCGTTTGATATGGATTATCTGATTCCTTTTGGAACGCACCATAAGAACAATAATGCGTCTTACCCATATTTGTTGATTTTACTGTCATGCTGATTTGCGCCCATTCGCTGCTATCTGCATTCACAAGATAATTAAACATTCCTTGAAGGAACTTATGAAGGCCGCTTGTCTGCTGTGCTTGAATCGTGACTATTCCATTATTTCCTTCCACCTTGCTAATCATAACAGAGCCATCCGCGGCGATATCCGTTGCGGTACGTTCTGTAGATTTAGCGATCAATATTTCTCCCACGCCTTCTCCTTGAATAGAATACGATCCGTAGGAGGGATGGGAAATGGTTGCTACAACATCTTTAAAACTATACGTCGATACTGACATTTATTTTTCCTCCTTTTATCGATTCGGATTGATATTAATAACGGCATGATGGATAGCTCCGGCGAGTTTAATACAAGCATAAATATTCGGAGCAATACGATTGTCCCTATCTGTCTGCGATTGTCCTGCTATGGTTTCACGCTGAATTAAGTATCCACTGGGAAGGGTATCGCCATTAGACAGATTCAATAAATTTCCCCCATCCCATTCACCAGGGGCCACAAATCCAATTTTTACATAATCATCAAGAACGACTTTGATAGCATCTTCCAGCTGATTCATGCCATTTTCCGTCTGCGCTACTTTTGGATTGTTAACAAATACATCCATGATAGCCATTTGTACATCGTTTTGCATTTTGTCAAGGAATATCACTTCGTCAAACCAATGGCCGTATGCCATCTTTCCTTCTTCAAAGACGTTATAGTTATTACCACGGTTGATATAAACATTCCCGTTATATCCTTTGATTTTGCTTACGTTAGATTCGGTGAATATGGCGTTCGCATTTTCTGTATTTACGCCTACTTCTGATTTATAGGCCAATGAATATGCGCTATTGATGGTATCCGACATAGCGCCCATGGCGTATCCTGCGATTGCGGCAATAGCGTTTGGATGCTGCGTAGAATACTGTCCCATAACGCGCTTATATTCCAGACCTTTAAGAACATTAAATATCCCTAAATCGGTAAGCACGGACGCTTCGGACGTAGTATAAAGGAACTGGCATGTTGGCGTAGCTGTCTGTACATATGCAGAACATGCGGAAATATCGCTGTCTGTGATGGAATCACAATAAATAGCAAGATACCATTCCCAGTCCTGCTGACGTAAAGACTGTACTGTTTCTACGGGATATTCTGTACGAATAACGGAAGTCGTTGCCGTTTCAGATGTAATTACAATCGTTCCTGTTTTCGTTGCGGATGCAGGGGTATTTCCTCCACCTGCTGTAATTTCAGTAACGGTAATCGTATTTCCTGATGCTACGGCATGATATTTTACGTTGAATGTAGAATTTGTATTCAATGCCGTAGCAATATTGGTCGCCGTAGTGGGTATGTCCGTTCCTACAGCAAATCCGGTTCCTGCGGTAAGTGTTGCGCCGCCAATCGTGACCGTATCCCCTGTTGCCGCATTTGTAGTAATGGTATGCACGATACTTCCTGCAACAGATACCGTGGTTACATTCCCAATCGCTACTTCTTTCGGTACTTTTTCTTGGCCAAAAATAAGAACTGCTGCTTTATACAGGGCATCCGTTGTTTTAAATCCAGCAGCCAACATATCATCCGTACCGGAATAACGAACGATACGAGAATTTTCAAAATCTGTTACTGCTTCCGGTATGGCACCAATCAATAATGCTAAATTAAACGCTTTTCTGGTCGCCGAGGTAGGAGAAAGGTTGATGACTACATCTGCGACTGCATCAAGCGTTAAAGTTGTTACTGCCATTATTTTGTCCTCCTTTGTCCATCAAATCTGATGTGTATTTGATCGATATGTCCCACATCTTCTGTGGTTACATATTCTTCGTTAAAACTTAGTGTTAAATCCCACCGCTGCCACCATCTTCCGGCCCACATTTCGTTTGCTTGAATGCAGTTAGGCCAGTTCGGTATAAGAAATACGCCGGATGGTGTCATTTTTCGTGTGATTGCTTCGGATATAAAACCATCCCGCAAGGCATTACTCATGTCATACGAATCAGGGCCATAAGACGTGAATAATACTTTCCATACCCGCGTCCGTACCCGTTCTGCTATTACCGTGTCATCTTGATTAACGTATCGTGTGAACGGTAACCTTGCATATTCGTCTGAAAGCTCTTGCGAATTGATAAAAACAATATTATCCGTGATGTTCCAATCCGGTGCGCCTTCCGTTGGATACTCATACCGAATGAATTTATCCGGATCCGTAATAAAGCTTGTTAAAATCGATTTTGCGCATTGTTGAAACAGCGTTTGCAGTTCTTTGTATATCATGGGGAAACATCTCCCTGCAGCGTGCCGATAGCTTTAAAAAATCCATTGTCCGACCAGTCAAACAGGTATACAATTTTATATTGCAGTCCATGATACAAACATATGTCAGATGTGGTAATGGTATTGCTCACCGCCAATGGAAGATCCGCAAAGAAGGTACGCATTCCGGAACGCCTATCCCCTTCGGGAACCATTTTAATGTCTTCGGAAGAGGAAGGAACGGTAATACCCTGTACGCAGAATTTTTGTTCTTGTATATCCTGTATGCCGTCTTTCCATCCATTGTCTATCAGATGAATAACAGCGTAATGTGTAGAAAGGTCATCATCATACAGTAATTCCGACATGTCTATCATTCTTATCCCTCCCGTATGACATAGGTAATGGCTTTACGCAATGTTCCTGTGTCGATAAGTGGTTTAGTTGATCCTTTTTGCTTTATTGTGCTTGGCGCATTCGGAGGCCATCCATTTTGTGGATCTTCAAACCACGCCTTAGCACAATTTACAGCAAGCATTCCAGCTTTATTTAGATTCGCTTCATATGCTTGTGGATTTCCATCTAACGCACTTTTATACGCTCCGCCTATAAGTTTACCTATCTTGTCTTTGTTGGCTTCTATGGAAGGTTCCAGAACAGGCCTTGGCGGTATCCGCATTAAAAGAGACCCATGTTCCCGAATGTACAGGGCATGGGCCTCTTTATACGAAAATCCTTTTTTCATTGTTTCATCCATCGATGCAATCACTTCCGGTGCGCGTGCGCCATTTTCTTGAATGAACAGCAATTCTGCATTGTTTATTTCGTCCTCTTTGTCGTTTCGTTCATTTTGGTCGGATGGTATTCCTACATACACGCTATTTTGAGTAATGTGAGATAATGCTTCTTGAAGATTACCGGACATTTTTACTTTTTTTACTGTTACCGTTCCTTTAAGCATTTACCTCACCCCAAATACCGGAATAAACGACATTTTCATTAGCGTCACTAATTGCTGTCCATAAGTAGTAAGCGCATAGGTTCCCCATCCCTCAAAGTTGTTTGACAAAAAGCTAAAATCATATTCTGCTGCTAATCCATCTGCACTTTTCGACGAAAGTAATCCTTTAGCAAGTCCCTTCTGCACAATCTTTTTTGTGGGATCGTCCGGAGCAGCCGAGGACTGCAAATACAATGTAAGATAATGCGCTACAAATAATCCCATTACCATTGTCCATGTATCTTCATATCGGCCATATTGAAGTGTGGCGTCTGCAATCTTTATCCACGCATCAATCATTACATCGGGTGCTTTTTCAAATTGTGGATACATGGATAAGAAATCAGATTTGGCATACGGCGGATTATCTTCATAACGGCCTAAATTAGAGGCTCCTGCAATAACTCCCAGTATATCCACACATTCATCCATACTTACTTACCCGTTGTCTTGCTGTCGGTTTTGGTATCTTTTGTATCGGCGGCAGCATCCGCGCTTTTTGCATCCGCAGTAGTATCTTTGCTGTCGGCTTTAGCATCCGTTGTCTTGCTGTCGGCTTTCGTGTCCGGCGTACTTACATCAGCAGCCGGAGCTTGTACCGTGTTAGATGGAATAATATCACCATCTGATACACCCCATCCATACAATGGATCTTTTGTAATCCAATCCGGAGCCGATAAAAAAACGTTCGGCGTAGTGCGGAACGTTTCATTTCTATCAGATGGATTATGAAATTCAAAGCTCTTTTTTGCAATAAAGTTAACCATCATGTTCCTCCTTAGATTCCGTCATAATAGCGAACCGGTTCATAGTAATGCACTTTGACTTGTCCAATATTACCCATGTAAAGGCTGTCATATGATCCCGACATAACATTTGGCTGTGTCATAATACGGCTAAGAGGAACCGGCAAATCCATGCCGAGGAACCGGCGGTCATTTACATACCCAATCATACGGTCTGTTCCACCGGCACCGGCCCCGATTAAGAAACGGCATTCACCGATGAATAAGTCAACTCCCTTATTCTTGGCAATGTTGTTGTTTAGCAGATAATTTAAGATACTAATGCCGCCATTTACGCCGGTCACAGACAAAATTGCTTGGTTGATATAGGAATATTGGGCCGGAGGAATCAAAATATGGTTGATGATAGCTGCATTATCATATTGCGCTGCCGCCCATCCAGTCACAATCATAGTATTGACATCGTTCAATATTTCCTGCGCTGTTTTATTTTTCCACAAGGTACTTGAAGCTGCACCGGTTGCAACGGATGCGGCTACCACAGTTGCATCATTGACAATGCCTGTCGTACCGTATTTCGTTTGTCCTAAATACGTGTTGATATCCAAATACTTGTTGTAATCTAAACGAATCCCGTCTTCATATACTTGTTCAATCGAACGACCTGTCACGGCACCGCGGAGCTGATCCTGAATCTTTACAGACATTGCCGCTTCATACGGAAGTACTTTGTACAAGTCTTTGCTGAAATCAGCTTGTATTCTACGGATATTGTTCTGTACACCGCCGACTGCATCTGCTTCTCCGCCGGTCATCGAAATATCAACGTTCATAGCGGACGTAGCTTCTACCCAACCGCCGCCGCTTTCTACGACAATATCACGGGGATAATTGAATGCTGTCAATGGTTCACGGAGTAACGGGTCTTTCTTTTCCAGTTCTGATTCCAAAAAAGCAAGACCGCTGGAAACAGCGGCCGCATCATAAGTCATTATTCCACCGCCTCCGAAATTAGGAGATACGGCGATGTTGTATGATTTTTTTACCATAGTTTTTTAATTCCTCCTTATACGCCCTGACGATTCAGTATTGTAAGTTCTGCTACGTTTCTTGCGTCGATATCACTAGACCATTTTGCATTCGTAAGCGCAATGCAGTTTCCTGATTCATTGCTGGCTCCGAAATCACCAATTGCCGCGCCGCTCGGACTGGTTCCATTTACAACAGCGGTTCTAATATATACCGTAGAACCAACGGAAGGAGTTCCCCAAGCACATTTTACTGAAACGCCGCCACGAAGTAAGATATCGCAAGGTTCATTCGCAGAATAATAACCATAATTTTGATAAGGGTATACTTTAGCAGACTTTACTTTCCGCATTGCAACCCCTGCAAAATCTGATGCTACATTGGTGGCACCAAAAGCAGTAACAGTTCCCGTACTATTTTGTATTACGGGGCCGCCAAACATAATATTTCCACTGGCAGCATCAACAGGGCGTGTACGGGATATTTCATCACCGTGACGTGATATTTGTCCAGGGTAACCATAAGGTAATGTAATTCCAATCACTGATCCGGGCATATTATTTTCCTCCTTTGTAATGCGGATTCTGTTTGAGACAGTTCTGTCCAAACGCTCCGTTATCTTGTGCTTTAGCATCTTGTGTAGCCTTACGTTTCAGCAGCTTTTCATATACGTTGTCTTTGTCTTGCGTCTGCTGTTTCTTACCCATTGCATCACGCATCGCCTTAGATAGCGCATCAGATGCCGCTTTACGTGATTCCTTCGGAAGTCCTGCAACAATCGGTTTTAACGCACGGACAATATGAAGCGCGCTGTCAGCCGCCGCCGCAGGTTCTGCAGCCGGTCTGTTTTCATCTTTCTTTTCTTCATCCGGTTTTTCGTCCTTGGCCATTTCATCTGCCGGAACGGTTACGGATTCTTCTTCTTCTTGATCGTCATCTTTTGTAAGCTCTTTTTCGAGGGCGTCTAACGATTCTGTATCGCTCTTTTCTTCGGCTTCTTTCTGTTCTGCCGCCGCCAAAGCGTCTACCTTTTTCGTAAGTTCTGCAATCTGTGCGGCCATTTCTTTCATCGGATCGTTGGGTTCCTCGTCTTTGGTGGAATGTTTCCCCCCGTCGCAATCGTTGATAGCCTGTGCCGCTTTTAAGGCTTCTTCCGGTTCAGCATCTTTGACAAACGCACTGAACATTTTGTGGAAAATACTTACATCTTTCATGTTTTTCTCCTTTCGTGGTGGTGGATTAGGTTTTTCATCTTTTATTGTTACACTGTGACCGGCTCGACCTTGGGGAACAATAGCTACATGATTACCAATGATGTTTTTTTGGTCGTAAGTTCCGTCTTCGTTCGGTATGTAGTCACAGTTATAACCGCATGATATTTCTCGTTTTCCGGCATCAATTTCAGCAATAAGATTAGGATCATATACAATCAAATCACCGAGCAATTTATCTGATTCCTCGCCACTTCCACGCCGGACGTTCTGCGCAATTCCTTTCATATAAGCCGCAATACTGGATGTATCAAGGTTTGTTGGCGGGTGATTATCTGTTACCGGCTTTCCTTCAAAGCTTGCAATGGCGGACGGCTTAAATATATCTTCTGGCCGTCTATACACGTGTACAATATTGCTTCCCGTGCCGCCTATTTCGTTTTCCATATAGTCTTGCACGCCCGTTCTAGCGATAGGAACGTTATGACAAATCAAGTACCCTTCCGGCGTGCGTGTCATATTCGGGCTGAATCTATCGCCATAATATGCTTTCAATTTACATCATCCTTTCAAAATTTTTTTTATTTACTCGTTTTATACTGCCGTTGTGATAGATTCGTGATGGGAACTCGACCATGTCTAAATCAATGACAGGTTCCGCATAGCAGCGACAATTTGGAGCGCATCCGGCATGATACTTTCCTAATGTGCTTTTAATACCAACTAACGCTTCGGGTGATGGTTTATCATTCCAGTTGACTAATACGCCTGCCATGTGGCGATGACTAAGCCGTGTTCTTCCATCTCCTCTTGCACCGCCAACGGGACGCCATACATACCAATTGATACCGTATTCTTTCGCTCGTTCTTCCACTACGGCGGATTGCGTCTTGGAAACTTCGGTACGTGCGATCAGTCTTGCCCGTGCCTTCGTATGTTCCGGAAACATTTCTTCTATTTCTTTCTGTATTGCCTCTGGACGCCTTCCTTTTAATGTTTCCCTTGCAACGTATGCCGTTACGTTTTTTGCTATTTCTAGCGGAAGTGTGCGTATATAATATGCATTTTCCATGATTTGGTTCTGAACACGCATACCAATACGATTGTCTAAATTATTATGCAGTGATCGGTACAGATTTGGATTTGCTGACCGTGCCGCTTGTCTCCATGTTTTAGCATTTTCGCTATATACGCGAATGGCCATGCGGTATGCAATCTGATTCGACCAGTCGATAAACGTCTTTGTTTCGGCTATTTCTTTTAGCACATGCAGTATTTCTGATACCGTCGTATTTTCATGTATCTTATTCAGTATCGTATGTGTTACTTGCTGCAGACTTTTTTCGTATGCGTCATCAATCCGTTTCTTTATCTCCCATGGAGTCGCCGGTTGTATCATCTGGTTCACCACCTAACGGTAAGTTGATTCCTTCAGACGCATCATGAGCCGTATCATCCGCATTCTCGATATCTTCATCGGTTATATTGCTCCATAATCCAGTAAGATCAGATTGCTGCTTAAGTTCTTTAAGCATAATTCGTTGACTAATACATCCTGCAGTAAACGCGCTGACAATAGATTCTGTGTTCTTACTGCCAAGATCCGCCATTTTGTCATCCGTCATCCGGCGAACCGGATTGAACTGATAGTCAAAGTCATCTGGAATAGCACCCCAACAGCTCATCATCATAATTGGGATTAGCTTGTCATATACAGGGCGTAGATACGATTCCTGCTTTTCTTCTATCGTGTCATAGTAGTTCTGCATGTCGCTTTCACCAGTAGCATTCATTCCTGCAGGAGAACGACCAAATAATTTAGTCACCGGCATTTCAGCAGCACCGGCAACGTCCATCATGAACCGGTCATACATTTCTCCAAGTCCACTGAATGTATAAGGATGTGTCTCGAAGCTGTCTTTCGTTCCCAGTACTTGCAACGAATTGTTATTCATCATGATATTGAGAGCTTCTACTACATTTTCCATTCTTTCTCTTGACTTAAGATTAGAACCTCCTAGAATACCGTCCAACCCGTCTATCTTCATACATCGTAGATTAGCCATGAACGTAAGCATTGCCATATTATACGAGACGTTATCCCGTTTTCTAAGTTCAGTGAAAGTATGCTCTATTTCACTGGCTCCCCAATAGTTTTCTGCTAACTTTTCAAGGTACGGAAGTTCACGACCAATAAACCGAATGATACGGCTGTGATGTACCTCAATTCCTCTTTCCACGCCTTCCGCCGTAAACATATATGACATAGGCTCTCCAAAGTCAGGATCAGACGGGTCTGATACGATATCTGCATTGGGACTAATTCCTGTCCATCTATCGGCAATCAATAGACCCTTGAAGCTATCCGGCATAATTAAGTCATAATCAATAGGTTCATTCAGTCTGTCTTCATCCCCGTCGATCATAATCAATCCGCCTGCGCCACCATACAATCTTCCCCATCGAAGCCCTTCAAGGATTGATTTATACAATCGTGTTTGCCGCTCTGCTTTATTAATTAATGCTATTTGTCCGGGCGGTACTTGTGTGATGATTTTATATCCGTTTTTCAGCATGTCCGCCGGTATGACATCAATAATTCTGCGAACTACCCAATGACTGCGATATAGCGCGTTGATGATCTGCCAATTGCGTGTAAGACGGGTAAGAGGGTAGTCTGTCATTTCAATTGGGTTCATCTGCCCCCATCCAGACCGAGTAAGGATATTTTGGAATTCATCTTTTGTTTTGATATTTTTTCTTCGTGGTCTTGTTGTCATGCGTCGTTAATCCTCCAATCCTTTACCATTGTCTTGACATAATAGCGTAATGCATCGCAGGCATGGTCGTTTACTTTTAACGGCTTTTCTTCTCCGTGCTGTGAGGCTTTTTCATCCCATACATACGTCCGTAACTCACGGATGGTATTAACACATCGTGAATTAATATGAAGCTTCTTACGGGTCATCATCGTCGAAACCATGCGAATACCGTCATTGACGCTGTTGTCTGCTTCAAGTACCCGATGTCCACTGCCTTGCAGTAACACACGGAACGAAGCAGCCGATGGGTCTAAAATGACGGCGTCCGGTTCTTCCTCGCCAATGAATTCTTCGTAGTCCTTTTCATACTGCGGATCAGATTTCTGTTTCATCTTTTCTTTGCTGTCCCAGTAGTATTCCTTTTGAATGTAGATATCTTCTTCGTTATCGTAGATATCCAGAAATACCATCGGGTTCGTCGTGCCGTAATCCATTGCCACATACCGCCTGCATGTGGACTTTAACGTGTTATTCCAATCATCGTCGGTATATATCAGCCCGTCGTGAAACATGTCGTAGATGATGCCTTCGGCCAATACCCACAGTCCAAGGATCATACGTTGATACCACAATCCTTCATAACTGCGGCGGTACCTGTCTTTGGTTTCTTGCGATAAGGTGAGATTGTCGTCTAATAAAAAATGAAGAGAAAACACATGCTTCTCTTCGGCTTTGTCGATATAATCTTTTTTTAAAAAATGGTACGGAGATTCTGGATTGCAGTTAAACCACAACTTAGAACCTTCCACGCTGCAGCGGCCAATGACTTGTTTAATGAAGCTTTCTGGAAACAGTGCCGCTTCATCGCAGAACGCCCCTGCGGCAGTAAGTCCTTGTACTACGTCTTGGCTGGATTCATTGCTGGCACCGAACAAATAATACACATTGTCGCCGATAAGGATATATCCTTCCGATCGGTTGTAATAATATTCAAATCCTTTGGATGCGAGTATCTGCTGCATGGGCCGTATGACATTACGTTTCAAGGCCCCCATACTGCGCCCTGCTATAATAAATGCTTCTCCGCTGAACTTTGACAGTGACCACGTGATGAAGCTGTCTATCATAGATACAGTCTTACCAGACCGGATAGAACCATCTGCAATAATCATATCGTCGTGCTGATGCGGTGATCCATCCATCCACCAAGTAAGAACTTGCAGTTGCTTTTTAGAGAATGGCTGCCATTTAAAAGACGCGTTACTTTTCTGGTTCATCATTATTCCACGCTTCTTTCATGACGCCGCTTAATGCGTTTAGATACGGAGTAAGGTCTGGCTTCTTACTGTTTTCTACAACAGCAATAGATTTTGTTTCTGCCTGCATCTTTGCAATGCGTGCCTGCTGTTCTTCTTTGCTTGTCGGGGATTGCCAATCAAGATACTTGGCTAGCTGTTCCCACGCCCACTTCTTATCTGCAAGCTTGATTGATATCCCTGATTTACCCTGCTTTATCTCTTCAATGAGTGTCGTGTCGCATTCAGAACTGTTTTGTAATTTTGCTTTTCCTCTCGATACTTTGATGTAATCGCCAATATCAGCACCAATTACTTTTAAGCAGTATTTCAGTAAGTCCGGCAGTTCAATATCTATTTCAGCACGTAATATTATACGCAGGTGTTTTACTTCATCCTTTACGTAAGTGTTTCTAAGTAGAGCAGGACCGTTGTTCATCGCGGTTGTCTTGTCGCAATGGTATACCTTCAAATAAGACTGAAACGCATTATGAGATGTGACATAATGCAAACAAAAAAGCCGCCTTTTTTCAGTTAGATTCTCATTTCCTTCCACCGAATCAAGCAGCTTGTCTTTTATCTTTTTCTTTTTTGTTGCATCTTTTTTTATAGTCGGTTGCAATTTTTTCTTTTTTGTTGCAACGTTCCAGTACCGTGAAGCCCATGAACGGACTGTATTCGCAGAGATATGATACTTGTCTGCAATTTCGATATATTTTAAACCGTTGCAAAAATCTTGATACGCCTGATCTCTGATATTGTTCACATACTCACCACCCACCTTTTATTGAAAATACTATTTAAAAGTTTTGTTTCGGGATGAATGTTTCACAGGCGTATGATTGATAGATGTTTCCTTCGTTTTCTTTTGTCGATGCATTTTTAATTCATAGGAAATGCAACTCCCATTCCGAATAGATAATTTCATATTCGTGCATCTTTCTCTGTAGTTAAACCGGCATCTGACATTGTCGCAATCAATCATATGTATCACCTTGTTTCTTGTAATATAAAAGCACCCACGTATTTGTGAGTGCTTTACTTTTATGGCAGGAATAACAGGCTTCGAACCTGTGACATATTGGTTAACAGCCAATCGCTCTACCAACTGAGCTATATTCCTATGGCCCCCGTGATTACCACATGTATTCTTGGAAGGGTTACGAGGGATGCCCTTAAATGTTGCAGGCCCATAAATATTGTCCTACGCCAAGCGCAAGGCAAATACTATAAGTCCGCTATGGGTGCGGTCTAACCACCTACCGCACGAGGGGTGTTTAAATTTTTACGTTTTTAGTATATCACGAAATATCCGTCACATGTTGTTCAAAAAAAATCGTTTTTAATCAAAATTGTACACATTGAAATACATTATCCACAATTTAATAACATTTCATTAATTAATACTAATATCAATAATAACAATATTAGAAAGAGAGATAAAAACAGCATAGGAAATTCTAAATATTTAATTTTCTTAATTTCTTTGTGTACTTTAACACAAAATAATATAGAATCTATAAAAAAATAGATACAAGCTATGCTTCCTAATATGTTAATTATTAAAAGTATGATCTCAATACCATTTATCATCTTGTTTACTCCTTTTTAATAATTATCATTTCACTTTACTTTTTGCATTGGCTATTTGTTTAAGCTTATCACTTAGTTTTGTTTTTTCTTCATACAATGGACAATACATTTCATATGCAGGATGTGCATTACATTTATTATTCTTACCAAAAATAAATCTTTTTACTTTTCCCCATAATGAATTATCTAATTTTATTTTACTGGGATGTGTACAAAAACATTTTTTATTTCCATACATGTCATTTTTTTGATTGTAATATTTACAAAATCTAGCATATATAATCATTTTTTAATCAGCTCCTTAGTTGATCTGCTGTTCCATAATTTTATAGCTTTTTCCGTATCCTCCGAAAGTACAGATGCCGTACATTCCATGCAACCTACTAATGTAATCGGCTGCAACGTTCTTGTACTTTTCCCCGGCCATTCAATAAACGCTTTACCACCGCAGAAGGGACACGGAAGTAAATATACATTTCCATATTTTTTCTTTAGTTCATCTTCTCGTTGCTGTTCTTCGACTAATTTCATTTTAATCACCTTCTCGCAATGGTACTATAGGTGTCCAATTGGAAATACTTCCGTAGATTTATTTTTTTAATCCATGTTTTTTCTCCAAAGCAAGGATGGCGGCATAATAAATATCATCTTCCGTAAATCCACATTCATTCATTAATTGATAAGTCCTCGATACAAGAGAGTTAAATAAAACATCAGTTCTATATTTATCATGCATTTCTTCTATCGACTTATTAGATCGTAAACCAATAAACGTAAGAGCTTGTATAGACAGATTTTCCTGTTGTTCAAGAGAAACTATAGCCTTATTTCTTTCTTTTGCTAAATTATCAATAATTTTTCGTAATTCTCGTTTTTCATTTTCTAATTCTGTAATTTTTTTGTCATAATCAAACATGTTATCTCTCCTCACTTCTTGTCAATAAATACAAATCGCGTCTGCACAGGGATGACCTCCGGCCCAAACATCATTCCCGCCAATCGTTCTACAATCTTCCGCAATTTACGATGGCAGGAAGATTCCGACGTGTTGATTTTATCGGCAACCCGTGTCCATGATTCGTTGTTTATTAATCGCATTGTTATGACCATCCGTTCCATTTCGTCCAAAGCATCTAATGACCGGTTTAATCGGTTCATTGTTGGCTCGATCTGGCTTAGATCCTCTTCGAGCTTTTCTATTTTCTTCGATATAGCTTCTTTTTCAAAGAAAATACGTTCCTGTTGGCTCGTCCCATCACTCCCGCCAGGGGCAGGAGAAAGTGATGGAATTTTCGGTGCTGCTTCCAGCGGTAACTTCGCTTTTAAATCTTCGATATCGGCCTTAATGTTTTCAATGTACTGCATAAATTCTCGATATCGGATGAGATATTGTCTGACTACAATAACATAATCATTGTGATGCATGGTTCATCTCCCCCTCCTTTAAATTATTTTTCATGGCTCTTTTATACGACTGCTCTGCAGTTCGGCTTCGCCTGTGGTGGCATTTTCGTTCGTTGGTACATTTCCGCACGAGTTGGCCAAATTCATCACGGATCCAGTGGTATTTATCTTGTGACACTTCATATCCGCAATAAGCGCAGCGACTTTTCGGGTATGTTTTTATATGATTATTTTTTCTCATCGCGTCTACCTATGTAGTCATCCAATTTTTGCATAGCAACATAATCAATACGGTGTTCTGCCATATTCACATATTCTGGATTAAGTTCAATTCCGACGTAGTACCGATTGTGCTTAAATGCTACCGCACCCGTGGTACCACTGCCAAAAAACGGGTCTAATACAATACCACCTTCCGGACAACCGGCTAAGATGCATGGTGTAATTAATTCTTCTGGAAATGTCGCAAAATGTGCTCCTTTGAAACCTTTTGTCGACACGTCCCATACATCCCTCTTGTTTCGCAGTCCAGTGATGTTGGGAGTATTCCCGTGGGAATCTCGTTCCTGCAGTACTGAATTGTCAAAACTTTTGTTTTCGGTGTACACGCCGCCGCGGAACGTTTTCGCATTGCCTTTTAATCTACGCCGTGATTGCTGTGGGCCAAAAGCGCCTTCACTTCCTGCAGGTAGCTCTTGGTTTATTCCTGCACAAGGTTCTTTGATAGCGTCATTGTCAAAATAATACTTCGGCTGTTTGGTCATGAGAAAAATATATTCATGACTTTTTGTACATCTATCCCGTACACTTTCCGGCATAGGGTTTGTTTTATGCCATATAATATCCTGTCGTAAGTACCATCCGTTTTGTTGTAGTGCAAATGCCACTTTCCACGGGATGCCAAGTAATTCTTTTTGCTTTAATCCTTGTATTTTATATGCTCCGTGAGACATAAATGCTAAAGTTCCTTTATTACTAAATTGTTTTTCAGTAGCTGTCTTAGTGCTTCCACCACGCCAATTCTGTCCATATGTATCTCCCAGATTCAGCCACAGCGTACCATTATTTTTAAGAACGCGCTTAACTTCGGATAATACAGCTTCCAGATTGTTGACGTACAGATTGTAATTAATTTCTAATCCTATCTGTCCGTCCATTCCATAATCACGTAACCCGTAATATGGCGGGGACGTGACACAGCAGTTTACAGATTCATCCGGAAACGTTTTTAATACTTCAAGCGCGTCACCGCAATATATTTTATTTTTCTCCATATCACATCTTCCCTTCTATCTCCATAATCGCTCGAAATATCGGATATACTTGCTGTGGTACGCATCCATTCCCTAATGCTTTTAGTCTCTTTACTCGATTTTTACTGACCGTTGTTACTCGTGATGGTTCGTAATCATATTGATTGCTTTTAATATCTTTTTTAATTGCCTCCTCTGGAGATAAAACCCTATTCATATTTCCATCGCCATATAAAAAATTATCACTACGTACTGCATGACTTGCGGTATGCGTCCCCCACATACCACCATTTAATGGTGCTGGATATCCTTCCCATGGTGTGGGTGTATTGCAATCCATATCTGTCCACCCAATCGGCAATCCCATTAAAATTTCTACCCAATCAGGATTTAATTGACCTTTACTTGCGCTTAATTTGTTAGTTCTGGCTAACGCTTCTAAACATTTACCGCTTTGATGGTCGGTATTATAACTCCATTTTTCTACATCACTTTTTGTGGGTGTAGGATACATTTTTATTGCTGAATCCAAATAGGGTGTATGCCTATTTTGTTCTGATGGACAATCTCCGTTTTGTTTTGCTTTCGGTGTTGGCCATTTTACCGCACCTGGTAATCCGTTCCGTGGATCATTCGAAACATTTCCACGTTTTAGAGAATCTCCGGCTCTGGGTGTTGGCCATTTTTTTATATTCTTCACCTGATCTATTAAATGAATTGCTATTCTATTAGTTTTTTTACATTCTTCATATAATTCTTTTGATTTTGGACCTCTATTTCCTTCATTGGCATCTGGTGTGCGCCACAACGAATACCCTTTCCCGCTTATGTGGTGCGCCGACATCTGAAGCTCCGTAACAACTCCATGCCGCATCATACCCCATTTCGGCCAAGTCTCGCAGAATAATTCCAAATCCTCCCCCTCGTCGTCCCATAGCTTCGATTGACAGTAATCCCCGTACATTTTCAGCCACAATCCATTTTGGCTTAATTTCGCCAATAAGCCGTGCGTACTCAGTCCACAATCCCGATCGAGTGCAATTTCCTTCTTCATCTTTGAACCCTTTTCGTTTTCCGGCTGTACTAACATCCTGACAAGGGAATCCACCGCATATGATATCAATGGAAGGTACGCTGTCTTGTCGTAATTTTGCTGCTGTAAGTTTTATGACGTCATCGTATATCGGCACCCCCTTAAATCGTTTTTGTAATATTTCTTGTGGGTATTCTTCTATCTCGCAAAATGCTACGGTATTAATTCCACACCACGACGCTGCTAGATCGATCATTCCCACACCGCTAAATAGCGATAACATGTTCATGTAATCACCTATCCTATCGGTTTCAACCATGCTTCTATCCGCGGTTTGTCATCATATAGTTTCACTGCCTGGATAGAAACAATACGGCTGTCGTCCGTAAATAATAATTTAGATTTTTGCCAGCCCATACCATCCAAAACAATCTTGACATAATTATCGGTGTCCGGTTTGGTATCGGCATATAATTTATGTTCCCGTGCATCTCTCTGTTTTGACTTAGAAAATGATTTTGGAATACTTCGGTAAACATATAAGCAAAACTGTAACGGGCAGTCATACGGAAGATTATAGCCGCATTTTTTTGCTATTCTCATGAGCTGTACCGTCTCTGCGCAAATCTTATTTTTATATTCCTTCGATTTTTTCGGATCGTAAGCGTGGACTTGACCACTGAATACAGAAAAACGAGGTCGTTCCTGCGCAACCGGTTCGCCGAATACAGTAATGCACATAGAACCTGTTTCTTCGTTGATGTAAACGCTCATGGTTTGTCTTCCATTCCAACTGTTTCAAACCAGCATTTTTTGCAATCCGCAGTCTTGCCGCGATAAGGACAATTTACATTTTCTACTACGGAAGATATACAAATATTAGAGTAAAAATCACTATCATCCGGCAATAGCTTAAATATCTCTTTGAAGTGATCTTTTATTTTATCGTTTTTGGTAATAACTTTGGCTTCACCCTTTAGTAGCTTGATTAATAATCTATCTTCTCTACCGTTAGGATAATTAGCATCCACATTATATAAATTATCATCATTAGGAATTGAATAAATACCTTTATTTTCTTTTATCCTGAATATTTCATTATTTTTAATTTTTTCGTCATTCATCCATTCTTTAACATAGTTTTTCATGATTATTCCTCTTTTCCGAATTTATCAAAACTACTTTTAGATTTTCGTATATTCCATGGAATAACAACTCTTGTGTCAATGCATCCTGTTTTCTTATTCATCCACATTGTCGTTGGATATCCGTTTTCCATACAATCAGTTTCCATATTAGCAATCAATTCACAATAATTTTTAGCAATCAACGTATCAGTAATGTCATGGAAATGAGCCTTTGCAAAATTCCGTAGTTCTGGAGTAATAACCGGTGAATATGTTTTTTCTTTGCTAAATACCTGTGATCTTGCTTTTTCCACCTGACGCATATCTACTTTTTGTCTTGTGAACGGCAATTCTTGATAATAGGGAACTCGGTTTGCTCGCCTAGCATTATCTGCATATTTTTTAATAGTGGCAACGCTTGGTAGCTCCTGAACGTTATCTATTACCTTTTCGACTGCGTTTAATATTTCTTCATCTGTATATTTTGCAAAAGAACGTCCCAGCATATCTCCAAAATCATCACCATTATGACTATCCAATTTCCAAGAATCATTCGGGTATGCGCTTTGGATCCATTCGATTACATTCTCCACTCCCATGGCTGTCAATTTCCATCGCCCTCGCTCTCCTGCGCTCTCTATCCGCTTTTCGTCTATCTGCAGCGGTCTGTTTTTTGTCCGTTTTATTTTCTTCATCATATCCATTCTGCTGCCAGTTATTTAGAATAGCTGTAACATATCCGATATTACGTTTTCCCCTGGACACAGAACGTTCAATTGCTTTAGTTATAATTTCCAGTCCAAAATCGTCTAATAAAGAAGAAAGCTTATCACGCTCTATCGGGCTACTGATAGGATGGATATTATTCTGATATATCTTTACTAATTTTTGGAAGTCGGAGAGTGTATCTTCTTCTCCTTCTACTTTACTTTCCTCTACTTTACTTTCCTCTACTTTACTTTGTTTTGAAATGTCTACGTTTTTTTGAAAAATGTCTACATTTTTATCTAAAATGTTATCATCATGTTTACATTTTCCTTTTAAATGCATACTCAAAGAAGACATGCTTACTTTTAAATTTTTAAAATCTGTCGGATCGACCAACAACATACATTGATCGATCTCAACAAATTTCCTTCTCTCACATGCTTTGAGGAAGCGTTCTTGTATGCCGCGTGATGTTAAAATGCGGAGCGAGTTAAAAAGGGATTCATCAAAGAACCCGCGTTTAACCAAGTCATACACTATACTATTCGCTAAAGAAGGGGTAATTTCTTGACCCGCGCTTTTCGAAAATAGAAATGCTGCATCTTCATCCCACTTTATAAAGTACCCATTGTGATAAATTCGGGTAA
The DNA here is from genome assembly GCF_050219315.1 of Megasphaera sueciensis. NCBI lineage: Bacteria > Bacillati > Bacillota > Negativicutes > Veillonellales > Veillonellaceae > Megasphaera > Megasphaera sueciensis. The sequence goes on along the minus strand of NZ_CP116939.1, from coordinate 2,251,275 downwards.
GCAATCTAATAGTAAGTATTTCACCTTTTACGCCAAATCTGGCAGAAACAAGCTGAATCTTTTCATCTTCAAAGAAGTCTACATCTAAAGGGAAATAATCAATTCCCTTTTTCATAAGTAAATCCTCCTACGCGTGTGGAGACATATTATCAATCGTTTCTTGCCAGTCTATAGGCGGGTGTGTCGGCGTCTGTGGTGGATTGTCTCGAAAGGGATCTTCATCTTTTTTTGATTCGTTACCGTCCTGTTCAAACAAAGACATCTGCGCCCGCTTTCCTTTTAAATAATTTTCCGTCTGATGTAGTAAATTTTTCAATTTATCGATGGTTTCTTGGTCAAAACAAGATGTTTTATTTTCATCTTCCTGCGATTCGCCGCAGGATCGGATAGGTGTATTGATAGCAATCTGCGTTTCATCGATATCTAATTTGCTGGATATAATAGCCATCATATCCCCGTCTTTTTTGTGCTTATATGTCACTCCGTAGGGATGAATCCGTTCTTTAAATTCCTTCGGATTAAACTCCAATATTTTTAATACCGGATCAAGAAGCGAAGATAACGCGTTGTAAAACTCTGGTTCAGCCGGTTCGTCAAATACACCGGAATATTCGGCAATGTGTCCATCTGCCGTCTTAGAAAATTCAATGCTTATTTTACCGGCATTTTCGCTGTACTTCACTTTATTGATTTGAATACTGCTGTTTTGTTCCATGATTATCTCCTCCTGTTTAACAAACATGTACAATAGCACCTGTTTCTTTTTGCACCATCCGTTTAAATTCTGCCGCGTTACTATTGCCGTTACTTAAGTGCAACAGATAAATTTCTTTTACATTTCGCAAATCGTTGGCTTTCAAGAAATTCAGTAACGTATCAATACTCATATGCGTTTGTAATACTCTGTCACCGACAAAATATGGTATATTTCCATATTTTGCATTGCCTGCCATGATGCCGATATCATAATTTGCCTCGGCCATAATGTAATTGATATTCGAGAATTTATATTTGATGTACGCGGTATCGGTAAAATATAGTAACCGTTCTCCTGTGATTTGTGATTCTATCAAGTATCCGTAACATTCCACATCATGTTGACACTCGAACGCTCGGAAAGAAAATGTACCAATATGATATAAAACTCCTATTTTCGCCGTTACGACGTTTTTAAATGTTTCGGCTACATCTTTATTAGAATATGTCACAAAACCTCTCTTGATTAATTCTGACAAAGATTTTGTGTGGTCATTGTGACGATGTGTAATGAGACAACCGGCAATAGACGATGTATTGAAATTACAACCTTCTTGAATCTTTTTGAATGGGATTCCTGCGTCCAGCAATAGTGTTGTTTTCCCGTCCGATATCAGATAACAGTTTCCACTACTGCCGGAAGCAAGAATTTTGATGTTCATTTAAAACGTAGGGCCGGCAGCCGTGCCGGAACCCTCGAACATAGCATCACCCAGTTGATCTATTTCATCTTCAACAGGCTGCTCTTGTTTTTCAACTTGTGGATTGGTTGTTTTTTTATTCTTCTGACGATTATTTGATACAGTTTCTTTCGGTTCTGATTCAGGCACACTTTGTTTTGGAACGGGTTCAGTTAACTGCTGTGGTTCTGCTTGGGCTTCTTCTTCAAACGGAATACTATTTGCTTCCACGTCGATTGCTTGCTGAACATCTTCCGTAATAGCCTGCATACGTAATTCCTGCTGCTTCATATATTGATACGAATCATCAACTTTTTTCGGATCACGAGGTATATGTTTAGGGGAATATACTTCGCGAATCAATGTTTTAGTACACATTTCTTCCAGCCAACCATCTTTTTGTACGGTTTCTTTTTTCTTATTTTTCCATTCTGTTGTTTGTCCGCCCCAAAATTCAACGCTAGCATATTGTGGTTTGCGTTTTAATATGTCTTTCATGGACATCATAATCAATTCATTTTTCCGTTCGTCGTCATATTCAATATAGCCAAAGCCACCGATTATCTCGCCCCGGTCAAAGGGATCTGTAATATCAAATTCATAAGTTTCTATATCATTGCCACGGCTTTTTTTGATGGGTTTAAAGTGATCATTTTTATGCACCAATTCAATTCGTACATCTTTCGGTTTTACTAATGCGTAATTATTGGCAATATACTTAATCCCGTTATATCCCGGCATTAAAGTAATATCATATTTACCTGTACTTTTATTCTTAAAAGGAATGGGGAAAAGGTGATTTGGTTCCATCATGTCTAATCCCAGCCGTGCATAATGAACCACATCTAACGCCAATTCGTTTAGGTTTACATTATTCCATGTCATGGGTAATGTATTATCATATTTATGGTCATCGTTATATGCATTCTTATGCAGCCTTTTTTCTTCGCCCATTTTAAGCGACTTATCAATCACAATAAAATATCCCTGAACCAGCTGTTGCTGATAATCACTAATACGAAGTTCTCCGGAAATATTACCGCCGAATTCATTAAACACTTTATTCATGAATCGTTCACTCATATTTAATTCGCTTGTCGTTGCTACCTGTTTTTCTTCCATTGTTCATTCCTCCTAATTTTCTACACAAAATAAATTACTTCTAAATTCCTTCACCGCATCATCAAAGCACTCTTTCGGAAGATATATTTTAACTTTTATTTCTTCTCCCTGCGCACCTACTCCAAGAATTTTGATGGTCTTAAATTCTGCGTTATGATTCACGCAAAACTCTTTGATTTTGCTTCGAATGCCGTATGTATATATTGAAATTCGTGGACTTCTCATTTACTCACCATCCTTTCTAGGCATTTCGAATTGAGCAGTATCTCCTAGTGTCCTTATAGATTCTTGCAATTTTTCAAATACCAATTCGGCTTCTGCTAATTCATATGTTCCTAATGTAATTCCAGTCGATTGATGCATTAGTGAATCATAGCTATTAATTGCATAAATACTCCATTCTGGAGAACTACCAATATGTTCAAGAGAAAAGAAAATAGGCTTTTTACTATCTGTAAAAAATCTTTTGTCTTGCGATAATATCCACATATAATCACCTCAATTCTCGATACGTAACGTTTTATCTGCGTCCGACACAATTAATCGGATAAGCTGTATTCCATCATGATTGATATGTGTTACGCTTTCCGCACGGTCAATGAATACCGGCAAGTGTATGTTGTAAAAATCGGACAATACGCTAATGATGTCCATTCCTGCGTTTACCTGTGATGCCGTGTTGGCACTGCGGTAATCAACCCACATTCCTTGCGCATTCTGTACAGTGGGTTCACAGCATTCTTTTAGACCGCCGTTAATTAATTCATCAAATAGTTTGAACCGGACAAAATTAAATTTGCTGTTGATGTTGTTGGTTATCATATCGGCTTTAGTTCTCGTGAACTGGTCACATAGATACAGCCCTTTTTCGATATGCTCTAAATCGGCGGCTGATTTACGTTGATCCTGCTGTAATTCAGTGATGCGAGCTTTGGCACGTTCAGCAGCCGCAATATCTGCCAATGCTGAATTCTCGGATTGGATCAAATGTTGGATAGATTCTTTTTCCTTGTTCTTTGCTAGAATTAATTCATCCTGATCAGAACCGCTTTCCACAGCTGAATTTTTGAGCTGTGCAATTTGATCCGAAATTCGTTTATACTGCGATGTTTCTTCGAAAATAGGTTTGTTCGCAATAACCTTTTCTAAATCTTCGATATTTTTAGATGCTTCATCATGTTTGGTTTTGACATCGTGCAAACTGTCTTCTAAATACACCAGTTTCTCTTGTATGCCACTTATGACGGATTGACTGCATTCTTGCCCTCGGTTATTAATATCCTCCTTCTTACGGGATTTTGTGAGATTGAAGTCTTCCCGTAAAGATTGTACTTTGTTGGGTGGCAACGATTGTCCACACGTCGGGCAGGTTTCTTTTCCTTTATCCCACTGCTGCCGCTGAACGCTTTCAAATTCGGCTAGCAGCTGTTCTCGTTTCTGGGTTAAAACATCAATCCTGTTTTTACCTGTGCTGATTTGATCTTCGATGGTGCGCTGTGAATTTGAAAGTTCTCTGCACTCCGCTTTCATCTGATTGAGATTGTTATACTTTGCGTCGTAATCTTCGCTGATCGTTTTGTTGAATGCTAACCGTTCTTCTTCCAACTCATTTTGCTTTTTTATAATTTCTTTCTTTAGTGCAATCCCGTTTGTGTCTCCGTCTTTAATATCTCGGATCGCATCCTCGACAGCGGCCATTTGTTGACTCAGATCGGCTATTCTGGATTTAACAGCCGATTCATCCGGCAGAGATTCGGGAACGGACTTTGTCACTTCATCGATTCTGGCAGGTAACATCTTTAATTCTTCGTTTATTTTCTTCCTTCGTTCCGTCGCAATCTTACGGTATTCGTCAGTGCTGTATTTCTGATCGACAGTACCAGGTATCGTAAGATATGCGTCTAGGTCTTTCAATGCCGGATTACTACTAATTACGTCTTCATCCGTTTTATCGCCGCAGACATCAAATAACATCTTCCGGCGGTCATCTGCACTCATGACTTCGGGAAAATAATCATACATCGTAAGTACCTTGGCGGCTTCTAATGTGCCACCACATAGCGACTGGATTGTTTTGTTGTATGCGCTTTCTTTATGTGGAATTTCGTCAATCCAATAATCTGTTGTGTTTCCGGAAAACGTTTTTTCTGGAGAACCTTTCTTCTTGCTCCAGACTTCGTAGAAATCCTTTTTCAATGAGATGATAGCTCCGTTATCTTTCTGGAATACCGCCTGTGCTGTATGGTGCAGTCCGTGCGCCCCTGTTGTCTTCGGGTCGAAATCCTTTTCTCCCGTTGCGGCTTTGCCGAATAATAACCATGATACGGCGTTTGCAATTGTCGTCTTTCCGGTTCCGTTGGCACCGTATATGTCGGTGTCTTTGCCGTCGAAATTAATCGTCAGTTCCTTTATTCCTCGAAAATTCTCTAAATTTAGCGTTAGTATTTTCATTATTTGTCATTTCCTCCCGTATCGTGGTATAATAACCACGTAATATATAGTTAATAGCTTCACCTTACCGCCTTTGCCGAGGCGGTTTTTTAGTTGTCTGAAATGCTTATAGCACGTTCACAACGTTTTAAAATTAAATCAGGTTGGTCATCATCACAATCATCAAATAGTGAACATCTATATGGACAACTATTTTTTTCCTTACATTCATAGCAACAAACAGCATCTTTAACTATTTGACATGTAGCGTATCCACATTTAATCATTTACTCATCCCCTATTCATCCTTAATCCCCAACTCAGCCATTCCTTGTGGAGACAAATTAGTCCAGTACCTTCGTTCTCCGCTCTTCAGTGTAAACGCCCAATACCAATTGCCGTGATCGTACATTTTGCTATACGATTTGATGCCGATTTCTTTGATATGTGTTACGAATATTTCTTCCTGCTGTGCCTTTTTCATTTACTCGCCGCCATTCATTTTTCTGATTTTCCGGCCCATTGTTCTGCCATAGCTTTAGCAATACCCGTAAATGTTTTAGCCCTATTCTTTGCGTCATCTCCTCGTTTAGCTAATCCATATTTTTTCCTATTTTTCCGGCTAGTTCCAGCAGGAACATAAGGCGCTATAGGATCAACAACATTAGTAGAGACTAATTTAGGTAAACCTTTAAGCCATAGACGTGTTTTTTTAGTGCATGGATGGCCAAACATGTACGGCTGTATTTCCTGCGTATATTCAGGCATATTGAATATTTTGCTAGAGACTGGGTTTTCTATTGCAATTTTTTGGCAATCCGCATTATAAAACTGCATAAAAAATTGTTTTGCTTTTAATCCTTTCTTATAGCGGTCTATATTTAATTTTCCTTTTTGTGGATATAATCGGCATGCTCCTGCATTACTAAGATAGGTGCAGGGCGGGAAAGCAATAATCATATCCCACTTTTGCTGTAGTAATGGAATTACATCTTGTTGCAAATGCCATTCAGGATGACCTCCGCTGCACGGTTCTATGTCACAGCTATATGCTTCATGTCCAAGTTTGCGCAATTCAATCGTGACCGCTTGGCTTTCTTCACATGCTACTAGTATTTTCATTTACTCACCGCCCTTCCGACAATTCTTTTTACATACTGCTCTGTAACGCGATAATTAAAAGCTAAATCAGTAATACTCACGCCAAATTTGAATTCGCGGATAATCGCATCTTCTTTCTTTCTCCTTGCCTCACTTCTTTGCTTTAACCATTTAAACATTTAGTCACCACACCCCCAACAGCCACGACATATACACGCACGCTGCCAACAATAGCATGTTAATAACGATAAACATGTTCCGGTCTTGCCGTGCATTCTTTAAATCGTCGGACACTTCAAAATACAGTTCCATCTTTATTACCGGCACTGGGTTTTCCTGTTTCTTTATATCCTGTTCTGCCGGCTTTTTCGGTGCGTTCACCCATTCCGGCGGTTCAATTCCGCACCCACGGGATAATCCGACTTTTGCGCATTCCTTTATCATCGTGTCGTCGCTCATTATGTTTCACATCCTTTTAATAATTCTGAATTTTCGTAAATATTACCAATAATTTCTGCACTTTTAGACGTTTCTTTAGTGAAATAAAAAGTTCTTGTATTATTTTCTAATTTAAAGGACGCTCCTTTGTAAACAATTGAAAAATAATCAATATCATTAAAATTTGCATTGCCTATTTCTTTTCCAAACATTTTTGTGCGTATAATGTCCCCCTCGTATACATCCTTCCCGTTTTTATCTTTTAAGCCCGTGTATTGCATAACTCGTACAGTATCGCATCCATCATCGCTGCCAAAAAGAGCACATTCATCTATTATTTTCCCTGTTTGCTTATTTTTATATCGATAATATATTTGCGGATATACATAGTCACTAGGATATTTAATACAATTCGCCATTGCCATTAATTTGAGATTTTTATCCCAAACCCTAAATTTTATTTTACGGTTATCCATCTCACTCATCTCCTTTTATAATTTCTTCCGGAACACAATGCCAACTCTTGATAATTTTCTGCCTGATTTTAGGAACGATGTTAATAATTCGTGGTATATGACACCGTACTTTCGGGTGCTGGTGATGTTCCACCCACCAGTCATACGGATCGCCGATGGCTTGTTTAGGATCATCAGCAAACATCCCAAAAGCATCTACGATAAGTTCTTGAAACTTTTCATAAAATGTCTTACCGATTTCATTAACCATAGAAGATATTTCATCTCCATTGAGTTCCTCTATTTCCATACTTTCACCACCTTAAATGAACTCTCCATGCCCACACCCCGATAACTGCGGAATACAGCAATATCACACAGCCAACGGATACCCAGAACTCGAAGTTCTTTCTCTGGTCTTCCGTTAGCTCCTGTTCCATGGCTTCATGTGCGTTGAGTGCTAACCGCTCTATCAGCTTCATGCTTCTACCTTCCTTTCTGCTTCATCTGCCATCTCCCCGTTAATAATGACGGCGAGCCGAGCCATTTTACACCGCAGTTCTTTTACTTTCTCTTCGGCGTTTTCAGCCCGAATAACGGCTTGATGATACTCAAATGGGCTGATGACACGGCGGTCTTTTTCGTCAAGGCCTTCCAGCTCATATACTTCTTTCATGCGATACATAACATTCGGTAGACCGCGGCACCGTTTCAGCAATCCCATATGTTCCCGTTCTTCTACCGCTTTTGTCGAACAGCCCCAACGAGAAGCAAGGTCTTTTTTTGAGATTACTGTTTTGTCCATATTCTCACTTCCTTTTTATGCTATAATCACCCTTGAAAGGAGGTGATTATGATGAGTGTTAAAATTGAATCTAATCTTGATGGTTTTAAAAAGCTTAAAGAAAAGATAAAATCATTGCCGGAAAAAGAAAATGTCAAGCTAGGCGATCTTTTCAATGATGACTTTATGCAACGGTATACAAGCGTATCTTCTTTTGATAAATTATTTGAAGCTGGCGGCTTTGATATAAATTCCAAAGAAGATTTTGATGCAATTCCAGATGATGATTTTGATTCTTGCATTCGACAGCATACGTCATTCAGCTCATGGGAAGAAATGAAACAAAAAGCACTTAACGAATACATCAAGAAAAAATTAGAGTTTTAAAATTACATTTGCTGAAAGTCTGCCGGTACTAATAATGTCTATTGTTGGCTCATTAGTATCGGCCTTTTCTATTTTGTAATTGACTTCAAGCATGAGCTGTTTCAATTCTTCTGGCGTGCATTTGATTTCCATGGTTCCTCCTTATGCCGGACGATTGTCCGGATGAGTTTCAAATAAAACTTCTAAGGGCATATCCACTTTTAGCATCCCTTTTATTTTTAATGCCAAGGAAAGACTTATATCACTCTTTCCTGTTAATTTTTCGGATACTGTGGATATAGATAATCCCAAATCATTTGCAAGATCAACGCGCCGTATTTTTTGTCTGCGAAGCTCTGCTTCTAGGTTGTTATACATGATTTCACCTCCTAATCATTAACGCAATTGCGTTAATTTTGATTTCATTATACACGAAATTTCGGTAATGTCAATACGTTTTAACGAATTTTCAAAAATAAATATTGATTTTTCGTTAAAAAAGAATTATAATCATCAATAAAAGGAGATTGCATAAATGACCATTGAAGAAAAGCTAAAAAATCTTATATTATCTAAATATAAAAGTATTAGAGAATTTTGCATTAGCGTAGATATGCCATATTCTACAATTGATAGCATTTTACGCAGAGGAATATCTAAAGCCAGCATTGCCAATATAATTAAAATATGCAGACATTTTAATATTAGTGCAGATGCATTAGCAGACGAAGAAATAGTATTTAACGGATTGTCAATAACAAGTTCTTATTCTTCGGAAGAACAAAATATCATAAAAAAATATCGCGTTCTAAATGAACACGATAAAATGGTTGTCGATACAATTGTAGATCAGTTATATGACGCTGCTAAACCCAAAGAAGAAGACGGGGTATGCTGATAAAGTTTAATTTCAAAAGGGGCTGATTAATATGCAATGTAAGAGATGCGGAAAACAAATATCGATCAATACAAATTTCTGTCCAAGCTGCGGATATCCAACGGAATTATATACGGAAAGTGATCTTCCACTGGAAAGTACAAACGTTATGTCAACGGCGCAGACACAATATGTATCCATGACGTCAAACAAAAGCAAAAAGACCGCAACGATTTTATGCTTGCTTGGCTTTTTATGCGTCGGAGGAATACATCGTATATATGTTGGGAAAATTATTAGCGGAATTATCTATCTACTTACCTGCGGTATGTTTTTCATCGGAACCATCATTGATTTAATTCAACTTCTTACCGGACAATTTACAGATAATGTCGGGCAACCATTGCGTAGATAGAAGGGATTTCAATGCAATTAGAATATAGATTTTCGTTTCGCGAAAAGGACAAAGGGCTTCAAGTAATCCTCGCATACAAAGACGCTTACGGAAAATGGCGTCAAAAGTCTAAGCAAGGATTTAAAGGGAAAAACAGACGAACTATGGCAAAGCTTGCCGGAGATAGATTGCTGGAAGAATTAAAAGAAACGGTAAATCTGGAATCAAGTACCTGCGGCATGGAACATATCACGCTGCTGCAGCTAAAAGAATTGTTCTTACGTGACCAAAAGAATAATCTCGAGTATAATACACGGCGTACATACGATCAGGCAATTGACGCATTTAATGACATTGCAAGTATGGCTGTTACAGACATCACCTTTTCCGACATCATGAACAATCTGAATAAATTATCGTGCAGAGCCAGTACGAAGCAGATATACATGTCTAAGATAAAAAGGTTATTTAAATACGCTATATCGCCGTACAAGCTAATCAAGAGCAATCCTGCGGCAGAAGTGAGCGTGCCGAAAGACAAAGAACGCAAAAAAATACACGCATTGTCGAAAGAAGAATTAAAAACTCTTCTAAGTTCCATGCGTGATAACGATTATATATTCTTTGTGATAGCTGCTATTGCTGGATACGCCGGACTGCGGTATGGAGAAATTATCGGACTAACATGGGACAATGTAAATTTAAAAGAAGGAAGCATTACCGTCTGCCAGCAGTGGGGCGCGACTGACAAAAATGAATACGGCCCCAAATCGACAAAAAGTATAAACGGAAATAGAATCATTCCCATTCCGGAAGCATTGATAGAAATTTTGCAGGAGTATCAAGAAAGCCCTGTAAAGTCAATAGACAAAAGATTGTTCATGAAAAACGATTCGCATACTATTAGTATAAATTATGCGATCCGAAAAGTGAATAAAGAGATAAGTATTCACGATCTGCGTCATACCTACGCCACACAGCTTTTAGCAAATGGTGTTGATATCCGAACCGTAGCCGCCCTTGTCGGGGATACGGTAGAAACCGTCATTCATACGTATGTACATTATACGGATGAGATGCGAAAGAAAGCAAAAGAAGATATCAACAAAATTTTTTCTGCGTAATTTCTGACGTATTTCTGACGAATTTATCAGAAACCACATAACAGTAGGCACCCTTCAAGTATTGTTTATTTCATTGTCAAATCCATATAACTTCCATTTTTTATAAAAAGTGCGCCGACTGATTCCCAACACGTTCATCGCTTTAGTTTTATTACCGCCTGTTTCCAAAAGTGCCTGCCGCATTCGTTCCCGTTCCATATTTTGTATATCATTCTTTAACCCTTGGACAGGTCGCAAGGGTATAGATATCTGAGATACTTTCGATAAAGTTTCTGTTGCTTCAGAAATTCCATTTTGTATATCTTCCGGTAAATCTTGTATCTGCAATTGCCGTGTTTTGCAAACAATAACAGCATATTCAATACAACTTTCCAATTGACGTACATTACCAAACCAAGGAACTTTCTGCAAATGACCGGCTGCTTCTTTTCCTAAATACACTTGTTTCCCATATTTATCATTAAATTTACGAATAAAATATTCTGCCAGAAGTAAAATATCACCGCGTCTTTCCCGCAACGGAGGTATCACAATTTTAAAGGTATTAAGGCGGAAATATAAGTCTTCTCGAAATTTTCCTTCTTGTACCATTTGTTTTAAATCACGGTTGGTCGCAGCTATCACTCTTACGTCTACAACGTCCGCATAATCCGAACCAATTTTTTGAATTTCACCCGATTGCAATACTCGTAAAAGTTTAGACTGCATAAACAAAGGCATTTCTCCTATTTCATCGAGAAAAATCGTTCCCTTATGGGCAAGTTCAAATTTACCGATTTTGCCGTTTTTTGACGCTCCTGTAAATGATCCTGAAGTATACCCAAATAATTCACTCTCAAAAAGACTTTCAGGAATCGCCGAACAATTCAAATTCACAAAAGGCTGACGGCGGGAACCACTAATACTTAATATTGCATTAACAATAACTTCTTTACCTGTACCGCTTTCTCCTTCAATCAGTACTGTCGCATCTGTAGGCGCTACTGTTTTAGCTAATTGCAGACAATGAAGAAATTTTTCATCCCGTCCAATGACATGTGAAAATTCCGGCGGTATCGTCATATTTTCCACAGATACGGCATTAAATATGGACTTGCTGAGGCGCTGCGCCTTTTTCAATTCACGACTGATCATATATACCTCGGTCATATCTTTGAAAACAGAAATAGCACCAATAAGTATAGTATCACTAATAATAGGCGTAATATTAGCAAGTATCCGCTTACTGCGGGATTTTACCTGCACAAGTGCATTAACGCGCGGTTTTTTATCCCGCAGCGAGTCCAATATAATCGCATCCGGTTCAATTTCGCTCATCAACTTATTCATGGCTTTTTCCCGCCGGACCTGTAAAATTCTCAAATAGGCATCATTCAAATATATAATTCGTGAACTGCTGTCAACGATAACGACTCCATCGCGAACACTGTCTAATGCCTCTAACATCAGCTGCTGTGTAATACTATTCAGTCCTTGACTTCTCATCATTTTTTTCACCCATCTTTATTGTCAAACCGGATTAATGATTCCTTGTTCGATTTCAAAGAGATGAACCGTATCTGTTTCTCCCGATAGCTCCTGTTGCACTTGCTGCGCAATTTCGCGTGTTTCATTTGAACAAGTAAACAAAAATATTTGTTCCTTTTTTCCCAAATCCGCAAGAAAACGCATTGCTTCTTTTTGCCGTTGTTCATCAAATCGAACAAGAATATCATCCAAAATCAACGGCATCGGCTCTATTTGCTGTGCAAACGCCATAGCCAAACCAATGCGAATAGCTAAATAAATTTGATCACCTAAACCACTACTCCATTGTTTTTCCGGAATGCGCCGTTGATTTTCATCAATAGCAAAAAGCTGTCTTCCGTCAAAAGTAGCTTGCAATGTATACCGCCCTTGCGTCATAAGACGGAGGTATTCACCCGCATTGCGAATAACCAATGGCTGGCGAACTTTTTCATAATACGTTTGTGCCTCTCCTAAGATATACTGTGCATACATCATTGTCAGCCAAACATCAATTTTCCCATCCAGAAGTGTTTTCCTGTTTTCTTTTTCCTGGAGCATTTTGCTGTAAGTATCGCTTTTGGCCATTTGGCTAAGTCGTTCAACAATACTTCCGCGCCGTTCGGCAATAGCTGCCAGCTGCTTTTCAGCTTCGGCAATCGAGCCTTCACATTGAGATATCTGCTGTTTCCAGTATTTCATATCATGCACCTTAAGTTCTCGCCGTAAATCACTGAGATTCTTATCATTCTTGGCAATAAGGCGGATATGTGCTTCAGATTGTTCATACACTTCTTTATATTGATGAAATTGTCGAAACTTTAATATCTTGCTGCGAAAATCTCCCTCCGAACGGGCTCCGGCAGCCTGCATTAATTCCCGCTGTTGATGAACCCGTACTTCCTTATCTTTTATCCAACGGGCAATCTGGTCTTCCCTATCCCGCTGTTGCTTATCTTGTTCTTTAGCAACTTCTGCCTGAATCCGAATATCCTGCCAGCGGCGATACATGGTCTCTATACTTTGCGGTGTAACTGGTTCAGACACATGGATTTCTCGGAATATCTGTTCAGCATCATCCACTAATTGAGAGATTATTTTTTTCCAATTTTCCTGCTGTCCCATCCAATCCTGATACTCTTTAGTGATAGTAAGCCATTTTTCCCAACAGTCCTTTGCAACGGGGACCTGGGATGCCTCCAAATTTATTAAACCGCTTATTTGCTGCCATTTAGACCAGCGTTGTTCACTATCTGCCAAATTGCTTCGGCATATTTTCCCCTCATCCTGCCATTTTTTTACCATCGAATCATATATCACTTGCTGTTGTTTTTCCCATTCTCCTTTTGTTTCCCGTGTTTTCCAATCCATATACTGCTTGCGAACTTTATCCAAGCGAGTATCCCATATAATGTTATCACTATCTTCCGGAACAGTAATTCCGGCTTTTTCCGCCAGTGCTGAAATATGTCCATGCAAATATTCCAACCTGCCTCGTAATTCTCCTATCTTTTCAGGAGCCCTGTTTGTACGCATATTTTGTTTCCAGAAGGCCCCAGCAGCCAGTACACCACAAATACCGGAACCGATGTATCCCGCAGTTTGATCTAATCCGTATAAAATAACACCAGCAGCTAAAGCAGCCGCAGCTAATACCAATAAAATTCCAAACCATAAAAAAGCTCTTGACGTTTCTACCGGCTCCTCCTGCAGCCATGTTAATTGTTCCTTAAGCTTGTCTTGTTCTATCAAATCCTGCTGAATATGATTCACTGTCGAACCAATTTCCTGCCACTCTTCTTTTGTCCGTTCAGAACTACTTTTATCATCCGCAGGCAAATCCACACCCACATTTTTAGGCTTGGCAGCTTCCCATTTCTCCTGTTCTTGACGATACAGAGCCACATCCGTAGCCAATGCCTTTCCCGTTTCCCAATCAATGCCACGAAAAATATCATTGCCTCCAGTCCAGCCATCCATAGACATTTTCAGTTGTTTTATTTCTGACTTCCAAGTAGCTTCTTTTTGTTGAGAATTGGTAATTTCTTCTTCTCCTTGTTTCCATTGCGGAATTTGACGAAAAAGATTCTCCAGCTGATCTCCACAAGCAATCCACCGATTCCATTCTTCTTTATACGCAGAATTTTTCTGCGAAGTGTCTTCAAGCTGTTTTATTTGACCATCAATTTCACTAATTTTAGTTTCCAATTCTTTCCAACGCTGCGCTCCGTTTTCCGGAAACTGCGAAACTTCTGCTAACGACTGCATATGCACCAATGCATCTTGCCCCTGTTTATAAACCTCCCACGCTGCAATCGGCATAGAAATCTTTTCTATTTGATGTTTTGTTTCAGTAATACTGATACGTATACGATTTTCTTCTTCATGTGTTTCCTGTTCCTTCGCTTGTAAATCGGCAAATTCTGTTTCTTCATAAGCTAAAGAATAAATATGCTGATCATACTCTTTCTGTTCATTCAGAAGAACATTGACAGGTTTTTTCCCCTGCGGTGATGCCACAAAAATATCTCCCATAAGACGAATCAAATCGCGCCGAGTCACCCCCATGCGTACGCCGCCTTCAACACTGAAAAAATGGCTTCGAACTTCATCATTAGATAATATTTTAAATCCCTGCAAATCTTCCAATCCCATCGCAAATATTTTGTCATAGGTCTGACGGTCCAAACCATGCCACCATAAATTAGAAGGTTCTTCATGCATGGTATCATCACCAGTAGAAATATACGACTCTTTTTCATTACGATAAATTCGATATTCCCGTCCATTCATACGGCGTATGTCCATATGACCGTATAGGCCCTGCCAATCGCCGCGCAAATATCCAAAAAACATAGACCGTACATATTTCATAAGAGTCGTCTTACCACTTTCATTCTGTCCATGCATAACAATAAGTCCGTTTTCCGGTGGATTCCAAGTAATATTATGATAAATTCCAAAATCTTCCAAATCCATTTGTATAATTTTCATGTATATTATCCTCTTCTATCTTCCAATAACCGCTGCATTCCCAGCCATTTTGCTTTTTCAAAGGCCTCCAAGAGACGACCGTCTGAAATATGCCGGCCATACGTACCAAGGCGTTCAAATTCCGGACGTTTTTCGAGTATTTCGCGCAACATTTGCAACTTTTCTTCTTGCGGCAGTCCATCTATTTTGTCAGATACATTTAAATAATCACCAACCATGTCTGGTAATTTGCTGCGTTCTTCCTGATTAATTTTAGGACGAGCCATATTACGAACCCGTTCTACCATGACAAATGCATACTTTCCCTGCTCTTCTTCTCGCCAGCTATCAATCCAATATTGAACTGCTTCATCATTATTTATAACTTTGTACATACTGCCTGCGCCGATAAAATTAACCGTCAGAAAAGTTGGTCTGCCAATTTCCTTTCGTATCTTTTCTTTAGCTAGACGCACGTTTTCTCTAATTTCAGATACAGACTCAATCGTATCGATTGGTACATTGATACTCTCCCAGCGAACAATGCTGGTATCTATAAACTGCAGTGACGTTGTTCCATAGGGGCCTACTTCAACATAGTAGCAACCGTGGACACCTGTTTCTGTGCAATCCAACCCCTGTGGACTGCCGCAGTATACAATCCATGGTTTTTCCTGCAAGACCTGTGGGGTATGAACATGCCCAAGCGCCCAATAATCCATCCCGCTGTCTTTCAAACTATTCAACGTACAAGGCGCATATGTTGAGTTTTCTCCGCCTACCTGCGTATGCATGAGTCCAATAGCATATTGATCATCCTCGTGGCGGATATACTCTCCGGCAAAGTTGTTTCTTTCTTCACTATGCGCATAGCTGCGGCCATAAATTTCTGCCCGTTCTTCGCCATCTATAATTAGAGGGATTCGTTCAACTTGTTCAGTGCTAAATACATGTACATTCGGCGGCAGCGGAATTTTAGCTTTCCAAGCATCCAGCGGATCATGATTTCCATGAACAGCAAATACTTCTATGCCGTGCTGTCCCAACTTGTGCAGCAAGCGAACATAATCCAGCTGCGCCGTCAAATTATGTGTTGCGCTGGTATATACATCCCCCGCAATAAGTACAGCATGCACTTGCTTATCAATAGCGGCCTGAACAATCTTTTGAAATGCTCGAACCGGAGCTTTTCCAATAATACGTTTCCATCTTTCATCGGTAATCATTATATTTTCAAAAGGACTTCCCAAATGTAGATCACCGCAATGAATAAACCGTAAACTTGTCGACATTAGTCTCCCTCTTTCTTTGCCCACGCATCATGAAGTACCGTAATGGCCTGTTTTAACTTATGACTAGGTATCTTTGAAAAGGAAAGAAGAAATTCTTTGCGTTCCTCTTGTTCCTTCGTTTCATAAAAAGCTTGAATCGGCAAAACCCGGCAACCTTTTTTTTCAGCTCTGTACTGCAATTCTGCCGCAGTATAAGCACTGTTCAAAGTGACTCGGCAATACACCCCTGATACAAGACTGCTGACCTCTATGTCTTTACCAAACGCACTAAGCAAAAGTGCCTTCATCAAATTGCCTTTTTCTTGATAATCTTTACGTAATCTTCGTACTTGGCGAGCCATTTCTCCACTGCGAATGTAAGCCGCCAGCACACATTGTTCCGGAACAGATGCCCCTTGACGGAATAACCCGCGCTTTTCGTTATAAAATGCTAATAATCGCGGCGGCAACACCATATAACTAAGTCGTACAAAAGACGGAAGTACCTTAGATAAAGAGCCCATATATATGACTCTTCCATGGGTATCTAACCCCTGCAAAGCCGGAACAGGTCTACCATAATAACGGAGTTCACTATCATAATCATCTTCTATGATTAACCCATCCATCTTTTCCGCCCACTGCAATAAACGATGCCGCATTCCCGCCGGCATAATGGTACCTGTAGGAAATTGATGAGACGGGCTGACATAAACTAATCGAATCCCATTCGTTTCCAACATATCCATATCCATCATACCGTTTTGTACGGAAAAAGGGAATATGTCATAACCACTATTGCGAAATATTTCACGCCCCAGTTTAAACCCAGGGTTTTCTACTCCAATACAGGAATAGGAACGAAGTATGTTTGTTAAAATTCCGAGCAAAGACGGTGTGCCTGCTCCAATAATGATACTTTCCGCACTTGCATACACACCGCGGGCTTGATAAACGTACTGACTTAAAATTTCTCGTAATTCCGGAACCCCCTGCTCATCGTTGCATTGCATCAAATATTCCGGCCGAGAAAGAACATGATTCATGTAGCGGCGCCAGACTTCCAAGGGGAATCGTTCCATATCCATATCGCCACTACCAAAATCATACTGAAAAAAGGAACGCTGCGCGGCATCCGGATGGTAAATCGGTTTTTTCTGCCCATCTTCTTTTTCGCTGCCTAAAAAAGCCACCTCATACCGAGCCTTATTGCGCCTCATAATATACCCTTCACTAGCCAGCTGATAATAGGCTTTTTCAATGGTCATTTTACTGACATCCACCGCCTGTGCTAATTCCCGCACAGAAGGAAGCCGATTTCCTGCTTGCATCCGCCGTGATTCGATCTCATCCCGATAATATTCATATATCTGTACATAATATGGTTTTTTAATTGTTTTTTCTATCTGCAGCATATCATATCTCCAATTTCCACATACTATCACTTTTCTTTATATTGATATATTATATATTGTACTCAAAAACTGGCATAGTGAAAAGAGGTAAAACACAAAAAATCTGTACCATTTAATTGTAAACAAAATATATTATTAAAAAGTTGACTAATATTTTTTTTTGCCGTATACTTATCTACAATCTACAAAAAAAGGGGATGGTCACACTTATGATTATCGAATATGCAAAAAAAGTAATGTCCGGGCAGGATATCACACCCCAAGAAGGGAATGAACTTATCTCTGTTACTGATGAGGACACTCCGTTGTTGCTGGCTATGGCCGACAAAATCCGCCAACATTTTGCAAATAATGAAGTAGACTGTTGTGCCATCATTAATGGACGTTCGGGAAAATGTTCTGAGAATTGCCGTTTTTGTGCTCAATCCATTCATTACGATACGGGTGCCGCAACCCACAAATTACTTGATTCCGATATAATTATCAACGCTGCAAGAAAAGCAAAAGACTTGGGAGCTGCCCGCTTCTCTATAGTTACCAGCGGACGTTCTATTTCAGAAGGAGAAGAATTCAACCAAATTCTCACAACACTGCAGCATATCAAAAACAATGTAAAAATAGAAACCTGCTGCTCTCTAGGTCTTATCAATCTTACACAAGCCAAAGCACTAAAAACAGTCGGCATTTCCCGATACCATGCCAATATTGAAACCGCACCTTCATATTTTCCCCAAATTTGTACCACTCACACCTTTACAGATAAAGTATCCGTCATTCATATTGCACAAAAGGCAGGGCTTCGACTTTGTTCAGGAGGAATATTCGGATTAGGTGAAACACGCAGTCAGCGTATAGAAATGGCTTTTACGTTGAAGTCCCTCGGCATTGATTCTATACCTTTAAATATTCTGAACCCTATCATAGGAACCCCTTTTGAAAACAATAAACATCTTGATCCCTGGGAAATTCTCCGAGCTTTTGCTGTATTCCGATTCATTCTGCCTTATGCCCTCATCCGCACCGCCGGCGGACGCGAAATAAACCTCCGATCCATGCAGGCTTATGCCTTAACCGGGGGTTTAAACGGGTTGATGATTGGCGATTATCTGACAACAAAGGGACGCACTATTAGTGAAGACCAACAAATGCTGCGTGATTTAAACCGCCGTACTGCGGCCCCGCATTTATGAAGAAACACACATAGCCGCAGCAACCGCCGCTCCAATAACAGGTCCATCTTTAACAATAAGAGGCTTAACCGGTATCGGACGAGTCCAGCCTGAATCATCGACAGCTAAGCAGGCACGCATTGCATCTTGGACCATTATAATACTACCCGTGACATTTGCTATTACACTGCCTTCAATAGCAAGCGTCTGTTCTGGAATCTCCCCACTCGGATAAAGATATCGCAAAACACCGCTGCATGCAGCGCCCGTTAACTGAGCTGAGCGAATAAAAATACTAACAGCCATCTCCTTCAGCCGTTCTATATCCCGCTGAATAATAATGCGATGCCATAACCGCCCCATCATAAACCGCAGCTGCTGTACATCCGCGACGTGCAGCAACGCATTCATTTCCTCTGTCGTACATGCCGGAATGTCCGCGATGTCAAAATAAGTCATCACTGTCCGTCGAAAAACTTCACAAAGATAGCGTCCCGCTACCATTTTTTCCAAGCAATGATCTCCCGGTTTTTCCGATGCTTTGTCTACTTCCTTATCCCATTTTAATTGTCTTCCGCCATTATAATTCCCTGCTTCTATATTATAAATATGGGTTGCTGCCGCATCATAAAAACAAATATTAAAACCAGTTCCACAGATAGCCGCTACCTTGGATGCTCCGCCGCGATAAGAAGATGCCAAAAGAGCCGCCGTCGTATCATTAATCAAAGCTGCCGGAATGATATCCGTCAATCCTTTCCGCACCAATGCCTGCTGCAATAACTTATTAATATAGCGGCCTTTCATATGAGGTACTTTGATCTCTTTAGACCATGCCAGAAGCCGGGCATCTCGGATGTGATCCTGGCAAACGGCAAAAGAAAAACTATGCCCCAGCACATATGTACAATTTGGCAGAGCCACCGTCGCTACACAATCAGCAATAAAATCAAATAAGGTCTCCCTATCTGTATCAGGACTGGTAAAATCATATTGTCCTATACTCTTCAAAGGCCGTGCTACTTGCTTTTCTATAATATAACACCGTTTTCCTATTAATCGCACACGAGAAGCTCGAATATTTGTGCCGCCCCAATCCAACGCCAAGTAGACTCCCTTTTCATATCCCGACGGTAAGCCGATGCACGCATCCAATTTGGAAAGAGAAGAAGGTCGTCCATTCATCGCATCCTGCAGAGAATGACAAAATTGATCCGAAAATATTTTCAATTGTTCATCATGCCAATAAAATTGTTTTGAAATATGCGTGTATTCTTCACTCATAACGGATACCTCCAATATGTATATTGTACCATATTCATAAAACGTACGAAATAAATTTTTCCACTATTACTAGTTGACTTTTCAGCAAAAAAGGCTATACTTTTTTTAGAGTGCTAACTATAAAAGCCGCACGAAGGGGTACACCACCTAGGGTGTAATTCTTCGTGCGGCTTTTATTTTTTTAGAAAGGAGGTCCATATTATGCTTACCATCAATGGGAAAAAAGTTGCTGCTGACGGTATCACGTTAAACAACTATCTAACACAAGAGGGCTATCGAAAGGAACGAGTCGCAGTTGAACTTAACGGTTCCATCATACCGCGCAGTGCCTATGCTCAAACGCGCCTCATCGATAACGACAAAATAGAAATCGTGCAATTTGTTGGCGGCGGCTGACCCATCATCTAAAAGACAGTTGTACCTTATAAAAAACAAGGAGTGGTTATAATGGAAACAAACGATACATTCGTATTAGGCGGTCATGAATTTTCATCTCGTTTTATTTTAGGTTCAGGTAAGTATAATGTAGATTTAATTAAAGCGGCTGTCGAACAAGCTGGTGCAGAAATCATTACGATGGCCTTGCGGCGTGTCGAAGCCGGTCAAAAAGATAACATTCTCGATTACATTCCTAAAAAAATAACACTGCTGCCAAATACGTCTAGTGCCCGTACTGCCGAAGAATCAATTCGCATTGCCCATCTTTCCCGAGAACTTGGTTGCGGAGATTTTATCAAAATCGAGGTTATGCGTGACACAAAATACCTGCTCCCCGACAATGCCGAAACCATCAAGGCAACAGAGCAGCTTGCCAAAGAAGGATTCATCGTATTGCCTTACATGTACCCGGATTTATATGCGGCTCGTTCTCTCCGTGATGCCGGTGCTGCCGCAATTATGCCCCTTGCTTCGCCGATTGGCACAAATAAGGGACTTTCTACTCGTGATTTCATTCAAATTCTCATTGATGAAATAGATTTGCCAATCATTATCGATGCAGGTATCGGCCGTCCTTCCCAAGCCTGCGAAGCCATGGAAATGGGCGCTTCGGCAATTATGGCCAACACCGCGCTTGCCACAGCTGGTAATATACCGCTTATGGCAAAAGCATTCCGCCAGGCTATCGAAGCAGGCCGAGCAGCTTATCTATCTGGACTTGGCAGGGTTCGTGAAACGGCATCTGCATCAGATCCGCTTACAGGCTTTTTAGGAGATTAAGGGGTGTTATAATGGAAGAAAAACGTATCGATCACATGAAATATTTACCGGATATGGAAATTATCGACTCTACTATGCTGGAAGATGTACTGCAATATCACGATGCATTTCGCAATGAAGACTTTACCTCGAAAAATGTAAAAAAAGCTCTTGCCAAAACCCATTTGGAACCTCAGGATTTTATGGCCCTTCTTTCTACGGCAGCTTTGCCTTTTCTGGAGGAAATAGCTCAAAAGGCACACACCGTAACGCGTCGTCATTTTGGTAACTCCATTAACTTATTTACACCTATCTATTTTGCGAATTATTGTGAAAATTACTGTATTTACTGCGGTTTCAATTCTCATAACAAAATTCAGCGTGCTAAGTTATCTGATGTTGAACTTCGTCAAGAATGCACAAATATTGCTAAAACCGGATTGGAAGAAGTGCTTATGTTAACCGGTGAAAGCCGTCATATGTCCGATGTAGCGTATATCGGTAATGCCATTAAAATTGCCAGGGAATATTTCCGTATTGTAGGTGTGGAAATTTATCCGGTAAATGTAGATGAATACAAATATTTACACGAATGCGGCGCAGACTATGTCACAGTATTTCAAGAAACGTATAATTCTGACAAATACGAAACACTTCATCTCGCCGGTCACAAACGTATTTTTCCTTATCGTTTTTATTCTCAGGAAAGAGCTATTTTAGGCGGCATGAGAGGGGTTGGTTTCGCAGCACTCTTAGGACTTGATGATTATCAAAAAGATGCCGTTGCTACCGGTATGCATGCCTGGCTTATACAAAAAAAATATCCTCATGCAGAAATCTCGTTGTCATGTCCGCGCCTTCGCCCTATTATTAATAATGATAAAATAAATCCAAAAGACGTACATGAAAAGCAGTTGGTCCAGATAATTTGTGCCTATCGTTTATTTATGCCATACGCCAGCATCGTTGTTTCCAGCAGAGAAAGTCCTTATTTCCGCAACAATATTATCAAAATCGCTGCTACAAAAATATCTGCCGGAGTATGTACTGGTATAGGCGGCCATATAATAGAAGATGAACAAAAAGGCGATGAACAGTTTGAAATCAGCGACACCCGCTCTTTCGACGAAATTTATGCTGCTGTTAAATCAGAACATCTCCAGCCTGTGACCAGTGAATACATTTATTTATAAGCAGGGTATGTCATGACAAAAAAAATAAATATAAACGGACAGACACAAACAACAGAATTTCTGTTTCTCCAAGACTTGCACCATCATTGCTTTCCTTCGGCAGATCTATCAATTTTAAACGGGTATGCCACTACTGAAAACTTACCGTTGCAAACAGGTGATGACATTTATTTTATCGAAAAAAACAAATTGCCATCCCGTGCATCATTAGAAGCAATGATGTGTTCCCGTCATACTCCTCATGTTCACGAGAAAGTAAAGCAAGGAAAAGTTGCCATTGCCGGACTTGGCGGTCTCGGTTCTCATGCTGCTATTTTTTTAGCACGTACCGGGGTAGGCTCACTGCATCTTGTAGACTTTGATACTGTCGATGTCAGCAATTTAAATCGACAAGCTTATCGGATCAACGATTTAGGTAAACAAAAAACGGCTGCCCTAGCTGCGCAGATTGCAGAAATAAACCCATTTATTCATGTACATACAAACTGTGTCAAAGTGACCAGCGAAAATGCCGCTTCTCTTTTTGCAGATGATTGCATCATCTGTGAAGCCTTTGATAATCCTGCTGCCAAAGCGATGCTTATTAATACAATAGTAACACAGTGTCCCAAAAAATATATTGTATCTGCCTCTGGTATGGCAGGTTACGGAAACAGTAACGATATTCAAACACGAAAAATCACAGACCACTTTTATCTTTGTGGTGACGGCACCCAAGGTGCCATACCCGGGCGGGGTCTTATGGCCCCCCGGGTCGCTATTTGTTCCGCCCACGAAGCTAACCTGATTGTAAAACTTCTGGTAGATATTTTACCAGATGCCGCACGTTAGTCTATACATTGACTCACCTATGATATTAAGGTATAGTATTATATATAAAATAAACTTGCAATGAACAGGTGATATAACGTGCAAAATATACTTGCTATAACAAACCGCACATTAGCTCCCAACAACTATTGGGAACAATTAGAAAAAATAGCCGCATCGGATGTAAACACCTTGATTCTGAGAGAAAAAACACTAAGTGAAGAGGATTACATGACATATGCCCGGCAAGCATTGCAAATCTGCAATGCTCACGGAAAGACGTGCATTCTCCATCACTTTGGGAAAACAGCTATTCAGCTTCATGTTCCACGATTTCAATGTTCCTTGTCCTATCTACGGATTCATTCTTCTATTTGTTATTTTATGACTACCTTAGGCGTTTCTGTGCATACGGCAAAAGAAGCAAGAGAAGCAGAAGAACTGGGGGCTACCTACATCATGGCCAGCCACATATTTGAGACAAATTGCAAGCCTGATTCCCCTGCCATCGGAGTCAGCGAACTAAAAAATATTTGTAATGCTGTTTCCATTCCGGTATATGCCTTAGGCGGGATTACTGAAAAAAATATTGCTGCACTGAACGCTCTTCCTATTTCAGGTATAGCGCTTATGTCCAGCTTAATGACTTGCTCCGATATACCGGCATATTTAAAACAGCTGGACAATAACTAACTACTTGTATAGCCATTCTAAAAAGGAGCCTTCGTATGAAGCAAGCTTATATTATAATAGACATGCAGAATGATTTTATTACAGGTACGCTGGGATCGACCTCGGCACAACGTATTGTTCCCCGCATCGAAGAGGAAATTATCAAAGTAAAGAAAAATGCAGCCGATACGACAGAACTCATTTTCACACAAGATACACACGATGAACGGTATTTGGACACACAAGAAGGAAAAAATCTCCCCATACAACACTGTCAAAAGGATAGTCATGGTTGGAATATTTGCCGCGATCTTCTACCTTATACACTGGATGCTGTTGTTTTAGAAAAATCCACATTTGGATGCACTGCACTCATAGAAGCGGCAGCGCCTTATGATACACTGGTCCTTATGGGGCTTTGTACAGATA
This sequence comes from Megasphaera sueciensis, assembly GCF_050219315.1. Classification (NCBI taxonomy): domain Bacteria; kingdom Bacillati; phylum Bacillota; class Negativicutes; order Veillonellales; family Veillonellaceae; genus Megasphaera; species Megasphaera sueciensis. Next base: position 2,226,829 of record NZ_CP116939.1, on the reverse strand, counting down.
TTTGCATCATTTCCAATGCACTGCTGCTTAAAGCTTTTTATCCCGAAAAAAACATTATAGTGTACAGCAGCTGCTGTGCCGGAAGTACGGAAGAAGCACATCAAACGGCGCTAACTGCCATGCAGGCCTGTCAAATCCACATAATACGATAAATAAATCACTCTGTACAAACATAAAAACCCAGAATAGGTTGTACCCCCATATGCTATTTTTTTGATTAACTATATAGGGGTACTTCAATATTACTGGCTTTTTAGTACTGTATAATAAAAAATCCACAAGCATAAACCAAACCAACATTACGTCAACGCTATGTCCATCTTCTATGCATATAACTCATATTATCATATCATTTTGTGAAATAATATTGTATTTTATTTCACAAAATGATATGATAACTTATGTTTATAAAAGTTCTTATACCGAGAAAGGGATGTAAAAACATGAAAAATAAATCTTTAGTATTAACGGCTATGCTAGCAACATGTATTACTTCTTTTGCCTTTGCAGCCCCACAGACACAATGGGACAAAGGAGAAACTCAAATTGATTTAGGTGTTTGGAATGCGAAAGCTGAATCCGGCGGTTCTACGGGCAGTAAGTGGAATGTAAACGGCGGTGCAACCTACGGCTTAACCAACCAATGGGCCGTACAATATGAATACACCGGTTTAAAAACAAAGCATGACAGTACTACCGGAAATTCGCAGGAAATAAATGCCGTATATTCTCTTAACAAAAATGTTGCCGTGTATGGCGGTTGGAACCGCATTAAAAATTCGTTTAATAATACCGGAATTAATGAAGGTGTCAGCAATTATAACTGCACAAATAACGTACTGCAATTAGGTGTTATTGCAAAAAAATCTATTGGAAATAATTTTGATGTGTACGCTAAAGGCGCTTTGGGAACAAAAAAGACTTCCTTGTGGGAAGCCGGCATCAATTATGCTGTATCTAAAAATCTGGACGTCAACGCGGGATATCGGTATGTCAATACGGAAATTAATGACGATATCAATCTTACCTATAAAGGTGCTATCATCGGTGCCTCCTATCGCTTAGGGAGCGGCAAATAAAGTTTAATAGTAATACGAATACGATTCTTATGCGTTACAAAAGGACAATGTCTAAATTGTCTTTTTGTAACGCGTTTTTTATAATAAATTAACTTAAAAAACGATTTTTATCCAATAAAAATAAAGATAATTTGTATCTATTACGCTATTTTTTTGTTTTATTTAAATACAAAATATATTCATCTCCCCATATTTTAAGGACCGACAAAACACTTTTAAATTTCTCTCCTACTTCACTTAACCGATATTCTACTCGGGGAGGTTCTGTCCGAATAATTAATCCTTCTTTTTCCAGTGTTTTTAATTGACGTGACAACGTTGTGTGTGTTATTTCTTCAAGCATTCGTCTTTGAAGTTCATTAAAACGAATCGCTCCCTCCTGATAGAAGATATAAAATATACATAGACCACTTTCCAGTTAATACCTTTTGCGCAGTTACATAAGGGCAACGCCCAAACAATTCCTTCTTTTCCACACGCGTTTCTTTCCGATACCGGTATCAATAAATATCGTACTTGTGATATTTATTCTGTGCGTTATAATTATACTTGTTAAATAACAACAAATACAACGGTATCTATGGAAGGAGATTTTAAAATGAATGGAATAATGGAATATCTAAAATCTTGTGGAACATTTTATCTTGCAACCAGTGATGCCGGACAAGCTCATGTTAGACCATTTGGAGCGGTATGTACAAAAGAACATGGATTCGAGTCGAAGGCAATGTCAAAGAAGACTTACGCCGAGAAGCTAGAGCCGCTATGATGAATGCCAACAAGGCAGTATTAAGCAGTATGTAAACCGTTGATGATAATTTAATGACTGTGTTTTATTTTGAACAGGGCATAGCTGCTATTTATTCTTGCACAACAAATCCTAAAATAATTGAATTCTAATGTATGATTGCAAATAAAGAAACCCACCGCATATGCAATGCCCTCATAAAGTTAACCCTTCAACTGATTTCTTAGAACTTGATAAACTCTTATAAGATACTGTCACGAAATGATAGACAGTCAATATTACATCTAAAATAGAGTGATGCCCATGAACGATACAACAAATATAACCTTTTTATATTTAATCGTACTTGTAACACTTTTGCAACAAAAAAAGTAAACCGCCCACCCTAGGCAAATAAACGGTTTGCTTAAAATTTGACTTATTGGGAACTGACCGTTTATCGGGCAGTCCCTTTTGCACCTTGTACAGAAATTGCAATCAGCTATTATCACAACCGCGGAATCAAAGAGTTGAGGAGATAGTAATTGTTGCATACCAGGAAGAAAATCGATAAAAGTTATACTGGTTAAATGAAGACAAAAAAAGAAACCTTACCATAAGTGGTGGCAAAGTTTCAAAATAAAAGTAAAAACAATCCTTTGGTGGGATTAGGGAGACTCGAACTCTCGACCTCCACGATGTGAGCGTGGCGCTCTAACCGGCTGAGCTATAATCCCAAGTGTACTTCTCCATTATAACAAGCTGAAAAAAAATTGCAAGCTTCATTTGGTAACGTATGCCAAATGATTTTAAATAACAGTATATATACTTTATTTATATAGTTTTAATTATTGACATATGTCATAAATAATCATATAATAATGCCATACCTTAGAAGGGAGGTTTTTCCTATGCCACGTCCTCAACGTTGCCGCCGTGTTTGTTCTATGCCAAGATCAGGAGAATTTGCTCCTGCTGGAATAGATTGTCCAAATACTGTAGATACCGTAATCATGAGTATTGATGAATATGAGGTAATCCGTTTGATTGACTTGGTCGGATTAACGCAAGAACAATGTGCTTTGCAAATTAATGTTGCACGAACAACTGTTACCGGTATCTATGACGTTGCCCGCCGTAAAATTGCCGATGCCCTCGTCCATGGAAAACGCCTGCTTATCGAAGGCGGTAATATTGAACTATGTAAACAAGCCGGCAAATGCTGCAATTCCTGCCATTGCCGTTCTACACAACACATATAAAAAGGAGATTGATAAAATGAGTGAAGAATGTAATCATGAATGTTCCAGCTGCGGCAGCTCTTGTGACAGTCGTACAAAACCAGAAAGCTTGCAAGTCGCTCCACATATGGGTACTCACGTAAAACACGTTATTGGTATTGTTAGTGGTAAAGGCGGTGTTGGTAAATCTCTGGTCACCGCCCTATTAGCTGTACAAATGCAACGCAAAGGCTATAAAACAGCGATTTTAGATGCTGATATTACAGGCCCGTCGATACCTAAAATTTTCGGTATGACCGAAAAAGCTACCGGCGATGAACACGGAATCTTCCCAGTAAATACAAAAAAGGGCATTGAAGTCATGTCCATCAACCTTTTATTAGAAGATACTTCTTCGCCCGTTGTATGGCGTGGTCCTGTCATTGCCGGCGCCGTAAAACAATTTTGGACAGATATTGTTTGGGGCGACATCGACTACATGTTTGTAGACATGCCGCCGGGAACGGGTGATGTTCCATTGACCGTTTTCCAATCACTTCCTGTCGATGGTATCTTTGTGGTTACCTCTCCCCAGGAACTTGTTTCCATGATAGTAGAAAAAGCCCTCAAAATGTCAGAAATGATGCATATTCCCGTATTAGGTCTTATTGAAAACATGAGTTATTTTGAATGTCCCGATTGTCATACACAGCATGAAATTTTTGGTGCCAGTCATGTTGCAGAAACTGCCGAAAAGTATCAAATTCCTCATTTCATGAAATTACCAATCGATCCGGAATTTGCAGCTCATTGCGACGCTGGTGACATAGAAAGTTTTAACAAAAATTATTTAGAAGGAACGGCTACATATTTAGAATCTGTTTTTTGATAGTATAGGAGGTATTATATGAAAATAGCTGTTACTTATGAAAATGGCTCTGTATTCCAACATTTCGGTCATACGGAACAATTTAAGATTTATACGATAGAAAATAATGTTATTACTGCCAGCCAAATACTGGGAACCGATGGTGCCGGTCATGAATCATTAGCTGCCTGGTTAAAACAAACCGGTGTAACCACGCTTATTTGCGGCGGTATTGGCGGCGGTGCTCAACAAGCTCTCACAGCTGCTGGCATTATTTGGTATGGCGGCGTTACGGGTTCTGCCGACGACGCAGTAAACGCACTGTTAAAAGGTTCGTTATCGTATGATCCGAATGCTCGCTGCAGTCATCACAATCACGACAAACAGGATAACCACCCTCATCACTGCGGTCATCATCAATAGAAGCACATAAAGAAAGCTATATCCCAAATTGGGTATAGCTTTCTTTATATGCTTCTATTTTTTTTGTACCGCAAAAACATGATCAATCAAATAATTAATTTTTTCAGGATCATGGAATAACACCGCCACCAACGAGCCATCAATTTTACCATGCTGCGCCATTCCCTGCATTATTTGTCGTACCGCATCCTGCTCCATCGTGGCATGATATGGACGTTTCTCCGTAAGTGCCGTAAAAATGTCCGCCACCGCAACAATACGGGATCCTAAAGACAATGACTCTCCCTTGATTCGGAACGGATAGCCTTTTCCATCTAATGTTTCATGATGATACGCCGCCCACACTGCAACATCTTGAAGGCCTTCAATGTTATGAAGAATATGATACGTATAATAGGGGTGCTGCTTAACAATATAAAACTCTGAACTAGTCAATCTATCGGGCTTTTCCAAAATAGTGCGGGAAACCGCTAATTTTCCTATATCATGGAGCAATCCCGCAATGCGCATCAACTTTACTTCATCCGCGCAAAACCCTTTTTGACTTGCCAAGTATTCAGAAATAACCGCAACCCTGCGGGAATGACTGCCGGTAAACGGATCATTCCAATCAACAACAGTTGCCAATATTTCCGCTATATCCATGACATCCTTTAGTGAATAACAAATATCTCCATATCGGCCAACCCGCTTAAAAAATTCAGGAAACGCATAGGCGTTGACCAAATCAAGCCAAAATCCTTCTGGTTGAGCTATCTGAAGAAATACATCAACCAACTCCGGTTGAAAGTATGTCCCGCTTTCTTCACGTATACTTTCCAGAATATCCGGGACCTGATCAAAAATAAATCGTTGCGAATCAATCTGTATAGCCACATTATCAGAAAGACAAACAATCCGGCTTAGTAGCGGAATTTGTTCTCCTGCCAATCCAGATACATTATTCCCATCCCAACGATCATGATGATATCGAACATACGGAGCCATATCATGAAATGCTGCAGAGTTTTTCAGCAGCTTATATCCCGCATACGCATGCGTATATAAATCCGCGCTTTTTACAACTTGAAGTCCTGCTACTTTTTTCCAGCTGGCAGCCGCTCCAATATCATGAATAAGGGAAACATGTACCAGCATTTGTCTCTCTTCACGTGTTAACTCCATTTTATCTGCCATATGATCCGCTATCATGGCAACTCTCCATTGGTGACTGGATAATCCGCCTGCTGATAATTCTAAGGCTAATGATATACTTTGCAGTAATTGAATAGGGCTAATAAAGAAATCCATAATAACCTCCTTTATGAACCAGTGATGCTTATTTTCTATATCAAGGACACCGACATATTATTTTATATAATGATAGTCTGCATTTTTTCTGTAAGTGCCTGCAGCCTCCACGAGCGGGAAACGGGAGAAGTCAATTCTCGCCGCACCAGTTTCCGCATACCGCTTTTGTCTGATTCTTCATACGGCACATGATATATAACCACATTTGGCACATGAAGATAGGACAGCCATTGTTTTCCACGGGCGTCCATGTAAGATAGTGGATTGATAAACGCAGCTTTTAACGTTGTATCTTTTAACAATTGTACCACATTTTTTACCGAATATGTCCAATCCGTATCTGCCATAAAAAGATAACTATACCCTGATGATATAATAATAACTCCATAATGCCGCGCATTATACTGCGGTCCTCCCATATGGATTGTTTTAAAAAATATAATCCAGCTGTCTTCAGAAAGCCTATCATAGTATATTTCTTCATCACGTTCTCCTATAGAAAAAATTCTGGCCCCCGATCTGCCGGGTACTACAACACCTACATCTTCATATTGATTGGGTGGTTCCGTTACCTTAGGAATATATACATTTTGCACAGTATTATGCATAAGATAAGTATTAACATAAGCAGCATTAAAATGATCTTCATGCCGATGAGTAAATACCAATGTTCGAATATGCCGGAACATAGATGCAGTTCCCTCCGCCGCTGCATCCATCTCATGCAGCGGCTCACTGAAAAATTCATTTTTCCCGTATAACCCGTCAATTACTATAGATAATCCCGTATCCCTCAGCCATACCCCGGCATTGCCTATAAGTGTAACTTTCATTATTTTTCCCGCCTTTTATTATTATATATATAATTGATATTAATTTATTTGTCATTATACGCTAATTTCATTTCTACAATCCGCAGTACCTTTTTATCTATCTTATCCCGAGACAATTCTCCGCTGCGATAGGCTTTCAGCAGTCCTTTATAGACTTCTTGTTCATGCTCATAATCATGACAAACTAAAATAATATCTGCACCAGCTTTAATTGCCATAACTCCCATTTGAGAAAAAGTATAGTGCTTAGACATCGCCCCCATTTCCATATCATCCGTTAAAATAAGTCCTTTATATTTATACTGATTACGTAATATATCAGTCATGATTTTTTCTGATACACATGCCGGATATTGCATATCCAATGCCGGAAAAGTCATATTAGAAACCATGACAAACATATTTTTATTATCCATATGCTGTATCAAATCTCTGAAGGGTTTTAAATCCTCCTGCTCTAATTGTTCCCGTTCAGCATCTACACTGCCCCCGTCCATATGAGGATCTATTTCTGCCTTGCCGATACCGGGAAAATGTTTAAGAACGCATAAAATACCTGTTTCTTTGTACCCCGTACAAGCTTGTTCTGCATAAGTCAAGACCACGTCCGGATTCTCACTATAAGATCGCCCATGAGATAATCCTAAATCCACAACAGGAGAAAAATTGACATTTATACCCAATTGTTTTAATTCTTTACCCGTGGTCTCTGCCCATACTTTCGTCTCTAAAAGTTTTCTTTGACCTAATTCTTGTTCACTAGGAACCTCCGGAAAATGGCTGCGCATCCGCAGTACAGCCCCACCTTCTTGATCAAGAGCAATAAATGGAAAAATCCCACTATTTATACCGATTTTTTCTTGTAAATCTGCTGTAAGTTTTTTTACCTGATTTTGATTTTGCATATTTCGGTCAAATAAAATAACATTACCAAATTTATATTTAGCCAATGCATGGTCTGTTTTTATATCTACCACCGGACCAGTAATACCGATCATCATAAGCTGCCCTATTTTTTGAGTATCACTCATATGTGACACTATCTGCGCTGCTTGTTCATTTATCGTATGATGCTGCACTGATGACTGCGCTTCATTTTGTACTTCCTGTTTACAGCCGCTGAAACAGACCGTCATGCTTATCAACACTATACTTGCAATAACTTTATTTATTTTCATATATACATCCCCTCCCGCCAGATACGATTATATACTTTACATTATACTAAATTTTTTCTTTTCGGCAAAAAAGGGCCGCGCAGAAATGCGACCCTTTACGGGGAAACATATTTATTTATTTTCTTTGCCTACTTTAACATTCATTTTTTCTTCAAAATACTTGACCATCGCTGCCTGGTCTTCATTGATATGTCCATTATCATTCATCCAGTCCATCACCATAAGCACAACATCCGTCATTGGTAAATCAATATCCAGATGATGAGCATAATGCTTTGCATTAATGATATCTTTGCGATGAACTGCAATCCGCGCGCCTGGTTCATAATCACGGGCAAGCATTTTAGGAACTTTATTTTCATAGGCTGGTCCGCCGGCAAATCCATACCTTGTTGCTTCAAACGTTGTCTGCAAATCAATACCCGCTTTAGCAGCAAATGCATAGCCTTCAGCAACAGCAACCATATAGGCTCCGGCAATCGTATTATTGACCAGTTTCGTAACATCTCCGCTGCCTGTTCCTCCCGTATACACAGGAATTCCCATACATTGTAAAAGAGGTTCTACCCGATCATAAATATCTTTATCTCCTCCTGTCATAATTGCCAGCGTACCATCAATCGCCTTCGGATTTCCCCCGCTTACAGGAGAATCCAACAGTGACATTCCCGCAGCTTTAACCTTTTGGTACATATCAATAATAATATTCGGTGCTGTCGAAGATAAATCAATGATAATGTTGCCCGGTTTGCCATATGCAATCGCTTTTTCAATAGAATTGATAATAATAGGATGTGTTGGCAGCATCTGCATGATTACATCACAATTTTTGTAAATCTCTGTCTGATCACTGATAGCATGTCCGCCCGCTGCTTCTAATTCATCCAGTCTTTCTTGGACAACATCAAATCCATACAATTCACAACCTGATTTTTTAATCACATTTTTTGCCATGGGAAGACCCATGACACCTAATCCTAAAAAACCAATTTTCATTTTGAACAACTCCTTTTTCCTCTTATAATAATATAAATAAAAAACTATGATCTTATGTGCTTTCCCTGCCACATCAGTGGCTTATACCATTGAATGAACTTTTGATGTATTGGCACAACACCTGCACAATGAACAAATTTTCCCGTTATAACAGACATACGCGCTCGAGTTTATCCAGCATATTTCTCATATGAAAACTGTACTCTTAAATTATAGTTCCAATCACAGGAACTCCCTTTCGATCATCTCTAAAAATCTAACGGTTGTAAATCACCCCTTCTTCAACACTATTTACAATCAATTACTTTCCATAAATAATTTATCGGCAATTATTATGATAAATTTTCATCTCTATTATACTATTTTGTAAAAAATACTTCTGTATAATCTATTACAATGTCATTATTTTATGTTATAATTTCATCAAGAACATCCGTGTAATATTATCCATGGAAGGGAAGGTACCAACATGTCTACCAATGATTTATTCCAGCCAAATCTGCTGTGTATTCCCGAAATATTCAAAGAATACGGTCAAAAAAAGACTTTTCAATCTGGAGAAATTTTATTTATGAAAAATGATCCTGCTGATTATTTATATTATATTATTGACGGCCGCCTGCGCGCATTCCTTCCTTATCCAGATGGCAGTGAACGTACATTATGCTATTTCTCCAATAATAACTTAGCCGGCGAAGAAATATTTGCAACGCCGTCTATCCGTATCGTTTGTGCAGGTGCTATGACAAAACTAAATACCTATCGGTTAGATGCCAAGATATTGCTTCGGGCATGTATGAATGATGATGAAAGCATGCACGAATTATTATCTTTTTTTATGAAAAAAATAACATTGCTGCATAGTTGGATTTTCTATGCTCAATTTATAAAAAATGAAGAAAAAATAGCATGTCTCTTGTATTCTATAACCGATGAAAATGATGATAAAGTAAATTTAACACATGAACAAATTGCTGCTGTGACCGGCATGAGCAGAGTAACAACAACCCGGGTCATGAACAATTTAGTGGAAAAAGATATGCTCATTCAAGAATATAAGCATATTCGAATATTGGACCGCCAAAAATTACGGGAAATATTTGAAGGAAAAGAGTTTTACTAACCTTCCTAGATTATCATTGAATTTTTAATGACAACTTCTTTTTTAGATATAACGAACGCCTCCAAATAAAATGGGAGGCGTTCGTTATATCTTGTACTCTTATACGGTATATAGAAGACTATATCTCAGCTACTACATCTCGCTAAATACCGTCTTTCCGTTAATAACAGTATATTGTATGTTACCATTTTCATCAAAAATTGTAACATCAGCATTCTTACCTGCTTCCAGCGATCCCATATGATCATAGACCCCTAGATCTTTAGCCGGATTAATGGTGACCATGGCAATCGTATCTGGTAAAGAAGCACCTGTATTACTTAAAAAATTCATCACAGCTTTATCCATAGTCAACACACTGCCAGCCAATGCTCCATCTGCCAAACGTGCCTGTCCCTTTTCAACAAATACATCCTGTCCCCCGAGCTCCGACTTCCCATCACCTAAAAGACAAGCTCTCATGGAATCTGTAATAAGAATAATTCCATCACGTCCCTTCACTTTGTATACAAGTTTCTGCATTGCCGGGTGTACATGGAGATTATCGCAAATGAGTTCACAACGAATTTTATCTTCTGTAAAGGCCGCTCCGATAATTCCAGGCGCACGGTGATGCATTGCCGGCATAGCATTGAATAGATGCGTTATATGACAAGCAGCAGTATGTCTCATAACAGACAGAACGTCCTCATAAGAAGCGGCACTGTGCCCGATAGATACCAAGATATTATTTTTTTCACATTTGTCTAAAAATTGATGATTGGAACACATTTCCGGTGCCAAGGTAATAATTTTAATACATTCTCTATACCCTTCCAGCCATGAAAAATCAGGCGCTGCGATATTTTTTCCATCCTGCGCACCTTTATACTCAGCATTAATAAACGGCCCTTCCATATGCGCTCCTAAAATATGTGCTCCTTGGATTTTCCCCTGTGAATGTTTAATACGCGTTAAAATCCGTTCGACCCGCGGCCGATCATAGGTCATTGTAGTAGGAACAAATGCCGTAACACCTGTCCGCGGTAATAATTCGCTTATCGTTTCCAAGGCTTCATCTGTATCATCCATTACATCATAACCGCCGCAGCCATGCACATGTTCATTGATAAATCCTGCCGATACAAATCCTCCCTGTGCATTTATAATATCTGTACAATGACCGGCATGCCATTCATTCCTCGGTATGATTCCTTTTATTTTTTCATCATACAAGAGTACCTGACCTGTTGCCAGTTCATGCGGCAAAATAATAATTCCATTAATAATCGCCTTCATATTCTTTCATCTCCACTGCTATGTATATTTCTTTTAGTATATCATAGAATATCAATATTTTTCCTTGGATGCAGTCTCCTTATAAAATTTATCACTATTTATATTTTGCTTTCCCCGTAGTTTTAGCATTATAATAAAGTATATTATAGTATTCAGAAAGGGTCTTCGTATGATCGAATTAGAAAAACTCCATACAGAAAAATCAAACCCTGCTAGTGAACAAATTGATACTGTCTCAACACTAGAAATGACACGTATCATAAATAATGAAGATAAAAAAGTTGCTCAGGCAATTGAATGCATTCTTCCTCAGATAGCCGCGGCTATTGATCTTACCGCTCCTGCACTTCGCGCAGGAGGCCGTCTGTTCTACATAGGCGCCGGGACTTCCGGACGCTTGGGGATCTTGGATGCCGTAGAATGCCCGCCTACTTATGGAACAGACCCACAAACAATACAAGGTTTGATCGCCGGCGGATACAATGCCATGTTTCGAGCGAAAGAAGGTTCCGAAGATGCAAAAGAGTTGGGCGAATCTGATTTAAAAGCCAAAAATCTAACGAACCGCGATGTTGTCATCGGCCTATCCGCCTCCGGCAGAACCCCGTATGTATTAGGGGGATTAGCCTATGCCTCTTCTATCGGCGCTGTGACAATTTCTATTGATTGTTCCCCGGACTCAAGTATCTCTCATTATGCACAAATTGATTTATGCGCACTCGTCGGACCTGAAGTAATAACTGGATCCACCCGCATGAAGGCCGGCACGGCGCAAAAAATGATCCTCAATATGCTTTCAACCGGAATCATGATCAAATTAGGAAAGGTATATGGCAACCTGATGGTAGATGTCAAATCTTCTAATGAAAAATTAAAAGAACGAGCCCTGCGTATTGTCATGAAAGCTGCCGGCTGCAACCGTGAAACAGCGATTGCAGCACTATCGAAAACCAACAATAATACGAAGGAAGCAATTATTGCGGCCGCGCTGGATATCTCTAAACAAGAGGCTTCCTCCTTATTAACAGCTTGCAACGGGTATGTTTATCTGGCTTTACAAAAGAAAAAGAGGTTGCATCATGACTAATAAAGAATTAGCACAAGCCATTTTTTCTATTACCGGCCCTGCAAATAATATTATCCGTGTTCAAAACTGTATGACACGGCTGCGGTTACATGTACAAGAAGAACATTTTGTCAAAGAAGATTTTCTTAATCTCCCCGGCGTTATCGGCGTCAACAAAATAAATGATGAATGGCAAATCATTTTAGGTCCGGGAAAAGCCACGAATGTTACCACCGAATTCAAAAATTTATTAGAACCAGTCGATACCACAGGAGAGCAAGAAAACACACTTTTCCAGCTGGCACAAAATGCCCAAGTCGGCGACGGTAAAGCTCTCCATGATACAATTCGACAGAAAAATGCAACTCCCGGAAAGTTAATACTAAAAAAAATATCTAATATTTTTATTCCTATTATTCCCGCTTTTATCGCTTGCGGCTTAATTACAGGACTGTTAAATATCTGTATAAAATTAAATCCTTTATTAGCTGCACTGCCAATAATACAAATTTTAGAAATTGCCGGCAATGCCGCCTTTTGGGGCCTAAACTTGTTCGTCGGCATTAGTGCTGCCAAAGAATTTGGCGGTTCTCCCATGCTAGGCGGTGTTATGGCCGCCATTATCACCCATCCAAGTTTAACCCATATCAGTGTGTTCGGCAGCTTTCTTGTGCCGGGAAGAGGCGGTATTATCGCCGTCTTACTCGTCGTACTTTTTGCTTCTGTTTTAGAAAAACACCTTCATAAAATTATCCCCGAAATGTTCGACCTCTTTCTAACCCCCCTTATCGTCGTACTTATTTCCACTTTCATCGCCTTATTTATCTGTCAGCCTATCGGGGGGTATCTTTCAGAAATAATTGGCTTTGCCGCTACAGAATCCATCGGCAGAGGGGGTGCCCTAACTGGTTTTATTTTAGGCGGAACTTTTTTACCAATGGTTATGCTTGGTATTCATCAAGGATTAACTCCTATTCATGCAGAATTGTTATCTCGCTATGGGGTAACGATTCTCTTGCCCATCTTGGCCATGTCTGGCGGCGGTCAGGTAGGTGCCGCTATTGCCGTATATATCAAAACAAAAAATCATCGTTTAAAAAAGACGATTATTTCTTCCCTTCCAGTGGGTCTCATGGGTATTGGTGAACCGCTCATTTATGGAGTAACACTACCTTTAGGAAAACCTTTTATTGGTGCTTGTATCGGCGGTGCTTGCGGCGGAGCTATTCAGGCTGCCTATATGGTAGGTTCGGCAACATTGGGAATTTCCGGCTTACCCCTAGCTGCTGCTGCAGATAATATCCCTATCTATTTATTAGGCTTAGTCACAGCGTATATTACCGGTTTCATCGCCACATGGATCATTGGCTTTGATGATCTTCAAAATAGATAGGAGGTTCGTATGCAAACAGGCATTTCATTATATCCGGGGTTAGACAACACACTGGAACAAAATATGGAGTTATTAAAAAAAGCAAAAAACTATGGAATCAGTCGTATCTTTACATCATTGCACATTCCTGAAACAAATCAAACATTGTTCAAAAAAGAATTGCGGAACCTATTACTGCAAGCTCACATACTTCAATTAGATGTGGTATGTGATGTTTCCCCCCAGGCTTGTACGCTTCTCGGCCTGAAAAAATTAGACCCCATTGAATTACAAAAAATAGGTATTACGACTATTCGCTGTGATTACGGCTTTAGTATTGATAAAATTGCGTTATTCAGTACTATCATGCAGGTTCAGCTTAATGCTTCTACACTTACTCATGATACTCTTACCGCTCTTCAAGCCGCGAACGCTGATTTTTCCCATATGGATGCCCTGCATAATTTTTATCCCAGGCCCTATACAGGACTAAGTGAACGCTATTTCTGCAGTCAAAACAACTATCTCCGGGAAAAAGGAATTTCTGTAGGTGCTTTTATTCCCAGCTGCAGCAGCAGCGGACGCCGTGGTCCTCTTTATGAAGGGCTGCCCACACTGGAGGCACATCGGAACATAAGCGTCAGCTTAGCAGCTCGTCATTTAACCGCATTAGACACAGACTCTATTTTTATTGGTGATTCTCATCCTACGGACGAAGAACTATCTGCTCTTACACAAACACAAAAAAATGTAGTGGTTCTAAAAGCCCGTTTATTAAGTCATGATCCCTTTGTTCGTGATTTTCTCTCCCACTCCTTTACCGCTCGCCAAGATCCCTCTCGCGACGCTGTACGTGCACAAGAAAGCCGTAATTTATTACATGGTCATAGTATCCAGCCAGATGCTACAACCATTCTCGACAAACGTTTGGGAGACATTACCATAGACAATAAAGACTATAAGCGCTATATGGGAGAAGTACAAATTATTACAACGGAACAACCTTCCAATGAACGAACCAATATTGCCGCCCGAATCATACCGAATGAACTCTTTCTCATCAAATACATCACACCGGGACGACAATTCCGTTTCGAATTTATACGATAACCAAATATGTAAATATAAATTCACCGGAACCTGTCATTGGCATAGCTCATTTATGTAATTTTTTTAGAAAATTTTACAAGACTTATCGTAAATACCCCAATAATAAATACTCCCAGCGCGGCTGCCTGTGTCCATAAATATTGTATGCCTATTCCTTTAAGAATAATGCCCCGCATGATTTCCATATAAAAAGTAGCGGGCAGTATATCCCCTAAATAATAAAAGAGAGTCGGCATCGCTTCACGCGGAAACATAAATCCTGATAAAAGCACGCTGGGCAGTAAAACAAAGAAGGACATTTGCATCGCTTGCATTTGTGTTTTAGCTATTGTTGATATCAAAATTCCTAAGGCCAAAGAGGCTACTATAAAAGGCGTTGTTAATAAAAACAATAAGCTTAAGCTTCCCCGCACCGGTAAATCGAAGACGAGGATACCGGCGGATAGTGCCACCGCAGCTTGAATATATCCAACAAAAATATATGGAATAATTTTCCCCAGCATAAGTTCATATGACTTCATCGGTGTTACCAAAAGCTGTTCCAACGTTCCCGTTTCCCGTTCCCGTACAATTGCCATAGATGTTATCATAACCATTGTCATGGTTAGGACAATTCCTAAAATACCGGGAACCATATAATATGCAGTTACAAAATCCGAATTATACCAAGGTCTGATACGTATGTCATACGGTGTAATATATTTTTCTCCCGTTAATTGCCGATATTTTTTTCCCACAAGTTCCTGCGACTTTAGCTGACCAATAATTTGTGCCGCATTAATGGCCGAAGAGGCAGTCATAGAGTCCGATGCATCTACAATAACCTGCACTGCAGCGCTCCGTCCATGCTTTATATTACTGGCAAAGTCAGGGGGAATAATGATACCGACTTTTTCTCGTCCGGAATCAACTGCGTCATCCACTTCTTTAAAATTACCCGCAATATCTTTGATATCAAAATAGCCGCTGGCAGTAAAAGAATCCAGTAGGTCACGGCTATCCTGCTGCAAACATTGATCATACACAATGGTTGGTAAATGCTTAACATCGGTATTAATAGCAAATCCAAACAACAGCAGTTGTACCACTGGCAAAAAAAGCATCATGGCAATAACTGCTTTATCGCGTTTCATTTGCAAAAATTCTTTGACCAGCAATGCTTTTAAGCGAATCATCCGGATACCTCCCCACGAAATTTCCGTAGATAATATACAAATACATCTTCCAATGTTGGACGGATAATTTGTGGAGAAAAAACGGTAAATTCTTCTAATTGATTTCTATCTGCTAGTATATGCAATGCTACTCCGAACGGGTACATATCTATATATGGCTTTCTATCTTTTTCTATGATTTTTTTCAATTTCAAGGGTTCATCTGATTTTATTTCCAACAGGATTCCTGGCAATGTACTTTTTAAATTTGCAATCGTATCATCCACGATTAATTTACCATCAAAAAGAAATCCTACTTTATCACAGCGTTCTGCTTCATCCATCAAGTGTGTCGTTACCATGATAGTTGTATCGGCAGCCGCCAATTCACAAACAATATCCCAAAATAGACGCCGAGCCATGGGATCCACACCGCCTGTAGGTTCATCTAGAAAAAGAACCTTGGGGCGATGAAGAATCGCACACCCTAATGCCAGTCTTTGACGCCATCCGCCTGACAGATTCCCTGCTAATTCCCGCTTTCGCTTAGATAGGTCCGCCATATCCAGCATAGCTTCTATCCGCTCCCTTTTTTCATTTCCTTTTAAGCTGTACATTCCCGCATAAAAAGATAAATTTTCATACACAGTTAAATCCGGGTACAGGCTGAATTTTTGTGACATATATCCCATTTGAGCTCTTATTTTATCTTGTTCCATCACAATATCGTGACCCAAGATAGATCCTTTCCCTTCATCAGGAGTTAAAACCCCGCATAACATACGTATCATTGTTGATTTTCCTGAACCGTTAGAACCAAGAAATCCATAGATAGTACCTGGTTTTATTGCAAGATCAACATGATCAACAGCTGTTAGTGATCCAAAACGCCGTGTCAATCCGACCGCCTCTACAGCATACATTTTATCATCTCCCCCGATTCACCCAATAACAACATCCGCAGGCATTCCCGGTTTAAAAATGTTTTCTGAATTATCCAACTTTACTTTAACCGCAAACACCATATTTGCCCGTTCCCGCTGCGTAATGCTTTGGCGGGGTGTATATTCTGCATTTTGACTGATTTCTTTAATTTTTCCTTGAAAAACACGGTTGGGAAATGAATCGACACGAACAGCAACAACTTGTCCGGTCTTAATACGTCCCAGCTGTTCTGAAGCTACATATATCTTTACCCAGCAATCTCCCATTTCCCCAATAGTGGCAATCGGAGAGCCCACTCCGACATATTCTCCATTTTCAAAATTTTTTGTTAGTACCAACCCATCTGCCGGACAATATATAGTTGTATCCGCCTCCTGCGTCCGGGTTGCTTCAAGAATTGCGCCCGTTCTTTCTACTTCGCGCCGTTGTGCCGCTATTACTTCTGTTCGATTTCCCTCTTGCAGCAGGCTTAGCTTAGCCTGTGCGGATTGCAGTGTGCGATACGCAACATCAGCCGCTGATTTAGAAGCATCCAGCTGCTGCACGGAAATAGCCTCCTGTTGATATAAAACCATATATCTCTGATAATCATTTTGCGTTTTTTCATATACAGCTTGTGCGGATTGAACGTTAGCGGACGCATCTGCCAATTCCTGCGGACGAGGACCATTTTCCAAATCCTGTAATTGTGCTTTAGCTTTATCCCATGCCGCCTCATCTCTCAACAATTGTGCTTTTATATCTGGCCGATCAATCTGCACTACAACTTGACCTTGTTTCAAAGAACTGCCTACATCAAAAGATATTCCGCTGATATACCCGCTGACTTTTGGCATAATATCAGCCTTCGTAACCTCAATTGTTCCCGTAGCTGTAATTTCCTGTCGTGAAGGATTATACAACTTGTACATGGCTGTCCCAATCAATACTAATACAAGAAAGATTCCGATAACTATTTTTTTAGGTATGTTTTTTTTCATCACAATCCCTCCTGATTCCATTTAAAAAAATAGAAATAGCTTGCTGTACATACTCTTTTTCATTATCATCATAATTTTTTAATACAATTTTTCTAACAGGTGTCATAAAGAAATAAAAATTAATAATTCCTGCTAATGACATAACTGCATGTTCAATATTTATATCTTTCTTAAAAATGCCGGCTGAAATACCTTTAGATATCGCTATATGTATCGTGTTAAAAGCTTTGCGAATATGTTTTTGAATAATTTGTTCCAAATAGGGAGACGGATGGCTTAATTCCTGATATAAATAAAGCATAATATAAGGATTATGCATATGAATATTTAACACCATCATTGCAAAGTGCCGAATAAATTCCTGCGGCTTCTCCTGTAAAACATCAATCGTGTGAATAGCATCGTCGATTTGTGAAAACAAAACATCTAATACTGCCTCATAAAGCCCTTCTTTCCCACCAAAGTAATATGAAATAGCGGCGCTATTTACATGCGCAGCCTCCGCAATTTCCCGTATAGATACACCAGCATAGCCTTTCGCCGGAAATAAAGGCATAGCTGCTTCAATAAGACGATTTTTTGCATCTTTATCCATTATTTAACTTCCTCCATTGCTTTTTATTTTAAATCAATCGTTTGATTTTATTGTAATATGTTTTCAAATGTTTGTCAATAAAACACAAAAATCCACCTATATTGAACAGCTTTCGTTCCATTTGGGTGGATTCTGTATTATATGCTATTGTTATTTTTTTAAATTTTCCGCTCGTTCCAAAAAACCACGTAAAATATCACAAGAAGTATTAAAGTTTTGTTGTTCCTGTTCGTTAATTGGTATCTCTAATATCTCTTCAATACCATTTTTACCAATAACGCAAGGAATACCCGCCGCCACATTCTGTTGTCCATATTCACCATGCAAAACAGTCGAACAAGGCCATACTAGTTTTTGATCATGAAAAATAGCGGTTATAATCATATGCGCTGCATTGGCAATACCAAATTCTGTACATCCTTTGCCATCAATTTCAATATCACCCGCTCGTTTAACCTGCACCTGTAAATCATCCAAGCAAATATGCGCCAACTCTTTTTTTTCTTTAAGCAAATCCAAAAAACATTTACCGTTAATAAAAATTCGGGACCACACAATAAAACTGGAATTGCCATGTTCTCCCATGCAGAATCCCTGAATAGAACGACGACTGTATCCTGTAGCATGAGAAATTACCCGCAATAAACGGTATGTTTCCAAACTCGTTCCCGTACAAAAACAACGATGACTTTCCCATTTCATTTGACGACGAATATATTCACAGATAATATCGGCCGGATTGGAAATGCTGACCATAATACCTTTAAAATCAACGTGTTTAAGATGTGAAATAACTTCATCTGCCATTTTAATAGAATCATCAAACATATCCAACCGAGTTTCACCCGGCCGACGGCTGCGGCCAAACGCCATTACCAAAATATCGGCATCATTGAGTTCTTCGTATTCTCCCGCACGAACATCCGCATATTTACCACATAACGCACCACTAATTCCATCATCAAGATCTAGAGCCTGCGCTGCTGCTTTTTGCTTATCAATATCAATCAAAACAATATCATCTGCTTCTCCCGACTGGATTAAAGCCAATGCGACATGAGATCCGACATGCCCTGCCCCAACAATAACAACCTTACGCGTCTGTAACATGGAAAATTCCTCCTCTGATATACACACTAGTTCATTTACACTTATTACTATACCTGTCACGTAAAAAAATAGCAAGAAACAAAACAATATCCGGCACCTGTCACACATTCTTTCTTAAAATACTAGTATTTCCAGCTTATTTGCAATTCACATGTCATTATGATACAGTAACATATTGTCTTGTATAACTTGTATATTTTATTTTCAATCAATAATAAAAATGTTATCAATGCTGTTCAAAAAATAATATTGTTGAAAATAATTGTATAGGGTACAATGAAATAGTAATCATGTTTCGTTGTTTCAATATGTGAATTATTGAACATAATATGTATATCCCAGCGAAACGGCATATATCAGAGGAGGAATTAACATGGGATCAGTAAATCAAAGTCCTATATCCAACACGCAAAAGCGGACTAAAAAACGATGGTTTATGCTGATGCTTTTGTTTATTCTTACAGCTATCAACTATCTGGATCGGACAAACATGGCCGTCGCCGCACCAAGCATGAGTACCGAGCTAGGCTTTAGTGCTGCCACAATGGGCTTATTATTTTCAGCATTTTCCTGGGCATATGGATTTATGCAAATTCCCGGAGGATTATTTATAGAGCGTTTCGGCTCCCATATCGCTTATACGATATCACTTTTTTTATGGTCATTATTTACTGTAACTATGGGCTTTGGCCGCAGCTTCGCCTCCTTGTTCGGAATTCGTCTGGCAATTGGGGCCGCTGAGGCTCCCGCCTTTCCAACAAATAGCCGTGTTGTTGCCAGTTGGTTTCCCAATCAGGAACGCGCTATGGCAACTGCAATATATACAGCAGGAGAATTTATTGGACTGGCATTTTTAACACCGGTGCTATTTTGGATTTTAAATACGTATACCTGGCATTACATTTTTTATGTTACCGGTATTATCGGTATGATCGCCAGTGTCTTCTGGTATCTATTATATCGCGAACCCAAGGAATGCACTGATGTAAATGAAGCTGAATTAACGTATATTCGTGAAGGCGGCGGTTTGGCAGACGCTGCACCAAAAACATCAAAAATCACGTGGGCACAGCTCATTGATTTATTTAAGCATCGCCAGCTTCTCGGCGTATATTTAGGACAGTTTGCTAATACTAGTACTATGTATTTCTTCTTAACATGGTTTCCGACTTATTTGGTTGTCGCGAAACAAATGCCTATGTTAAAAGCTGGTTTTTATGCTGTCATCCCTTATATAGGTGCTCTTTTCGGAGTGCTTCTTGGCGGCTTTTGGTCAGATTTCATGCTCAAACACGGAGCGAGTCTTTCTAAGGCACGAAAAACGCCTATTATCTGCGGTCTTATTTGTTCTATGACTATTATGGCGGCCAATTACGCAGATTCCTTGGATGCCGTTATTGTTATTATGGCTGTTGCCTTTTTTGGACAGGGCATGGCCGCTATTGTATGGAGTACTGTCGGTGATATTGCTTCTGCTGATTCGGTAGGGGTTGCAGGCGGCGTCTTTAACTTTATCGGCAATATGGCCGGTATCATTACCCCTATTGTTATCGGCATTATCGTTCAATCAACCGGATCCTTTGTAGGTGCTATGATTTTTATCAGCTGTGTTGCTGCTATCGGCGTATTTTCTTTTATTTTTATTGTAGGAGATATTCACCGCATCAAATCAATAGCCATTATATCTGAAAAAGAGACGGATTAAACTATCAATTATTTGAAAAATAATATACTTTTATGCAGTTTGCTGCAAATAGTAACGGCACTATCCTCCTCATTAGAAAAGATAGTGCCGTATTCGTATTGTAATATAAAAAAATATTTTACATACAAGAAATCAATAGCAAATTTATTGTCCTAACGCATGTACCAGATTATACATATCATTATTAATAGCGAATTTATATTGCTGGGCTGTTTCATAAGGCGTAGCGACTACTTCACAATGCACAAGTCCAATAATAGCGTTTTCGACTCCCTGAATAAGCGAGTTTACTGCCTTTTCTGAAAAAACACTTGCCATCATCACATCGCGCGCTGTCGGTGCTCCTCCGCGCTGAATATATCCTAGTACCGTAAGATTGGGATTCATATTCACAGTACTGTCTTTAATGTATTGGTACACTTTCTCTCCCGTCATAGCCCCCTCGGCTACAATAATAATACTACTTGTTTTTCCTTGCTGATGCGATGCGACTAATCGCTTCCTTATTTCCGGCAAGGTAATATTTTTTTCAGGAACAAGTACAATTTCAGCCCCACAGGCAATCCCCGCGTACAATGCAATAAATCCAGCTTGGCGTCCCATTACTTCAATAATAGCTACCCGATCATGGGAAAATGCTGTATCCCGAATACGATTAACTGCATCAAGAACAGTATTCACGGCTGTATCAAACCCAATCGTATATTCGGTCCCAGCCATATCATTATCAATTGTCCCCGGAACGGTAATGGTAGGCATTCCCAGCTTCCCCAAGCATTCGGCTCCTTTCATAGAGCCATCTCCACCGATAACGACTAATCCATCTACCCCTTTAGAACGCAAATATTGTATTCCCCGATGCTGTGCGCTAACCTGTTTAAATTCTTCTGAGCGTGCTGTTTTTAGCATAGTCCCGCCGCGATGAATAATTTCACCTACAGAACGTCTGTCCAACGGTATACTTTCTTCACGCAGCAGTCCTTCATACCCACGCAATATACCTTCTACCGCAATACCTTTGTAGAGTGCATATCGAGTAACTCCGCGAATCGCCGCATTCATGCCGGGAGAATCACCACCGCTGGTCAATACCCCGATTTTATGTATCATAACATATAACTTCCTTTCGTCTATATCCTATGTGAACAGTTCAGCATATTGCTCATTTTATGTGCTACCATAGTTCGTATTGCATCACGCCCCGCTCCCAGATAACTGCGCGGATCAAAAGCAGCGGGATCGTTGGCCAATGTTTCTCGAATAGAGGCGGTCATGGCTAACCGTAAATCTGTATCAACGTTAATTTTACACACTCCCATTTTACCTGCTTTTAACAGCATTTGCTCCGGTACGCCCTGTGCCCCGGGAATTTTTCCTCCATATAGATTACATTTTTCTACAAATTCAGGAATAACCGTCGATGCTCCGTGAAGAACAAGCGGAAATCCTGACAAAAGCTGCGATATTTTTTCCAACCGCTGAAAATCAAGTTGCGGCGTGCCTTTAAATTTATAAGCTCCATGACTGGTTCCTATGGCAATAGCTAATGAATCTACCCCCGTACGTTCCACAAATTCCACTGCCTGCGCCGGATCGGTAAAAGACGCATATTCAGCCGCTACATGGACATCATCCTCTATCCCAGCCAGCGTCCCTAGTTCTGCTTCAACAACTGCTCCCTTCGCATGAGCATATGCTGCAACTTTTTGAGTTAATGCAATATTTTCTTCAAAAGTATATTGGGAACCATCAATCATAACAGATGTAAATCCTCCGTCTACACACGCCTTACAAAGTTCAAAGCTATCCCCATGATCCAAGTGCAAAGCAATGGGTACATCTGGTGCATCGGCAACAGCCCCTTCCACCAATTTAGTAAGATAAATATGTTTGGCATAGTTACGGGCTCCGGCAGATACCTGTAAAATAACCGGAGCTTCCTCTTCCCGAGCTGCCTCAATAATACCTTGTATTATTTCCATATTATTAACGTTAAAAGCACCTACCGCATATTTACCTTCATACGCTTTCGTGAACATTTCCGTTGTCGTGACTAATGGCATATTGTATTCCTCCTATAGGATACTATCTTTTACCCATTTATTTTAAAATTCCAATATAACTTTGACCTGGGGTTCCAGTCTTTTATCTGCATACTCCATCGCTTCCTTCATTTTCTCAATAGGAAAACGCTTAGAGACAAAGCCATCCAGTTTAATCTTGCCATTGGAAATACCATTGATAACCGCTTTAAAATCTTTTCGAGTGTACATATTGGAACCGGCAACATGCAGTTCTTTTACTTGAATAAGGCCAAAAGGTGCCGGCACTTCATTATCCATAACTGCAATTTCAGAAATAATCCCGCCATTTTTTGTTATTTCAGCTGCCTGTCTCATACAAGCTTTATTGCCGAAAGCAAGGAATGTAATATCAACGCCTTTTCCTTTTGTTAATTTCATTACTTTTTCAGTTACAGCATCATGCATACTGTTAAGTGTTATATCCGCACCCATTTCCTTCGCTTTTTCAAGATTAAATTCAACTACATCGATACCTATAATTTTTTCAGGAGCATAACACCCTGCGCTTAAAATGACCCCCAAGCCAATCGTACCGCAGCCAATGACCGCAATGGTACTATCTCTTCCGACCGCATGAGTTCGTACTGCATGCATTCCTACGGCTAACGGTTCTATCAGGGCCCCTTGTTCAAAACTCACATTAGAAGCCAGCGGTATAACACACTGTTCCGGAACAACAACATATTCGCCAAAAGATCCGCTCCAATACGTAGCTCCGAGAATTTTTTTATCTGCACATAAATTATAATTTCCCGATTCGCACAAATCACAATGACCACAACCATATTGCGGTTCTGCCGTCACTCGATCCCCTACTTTATATGTCGTTACATCATTCCCTACCTCACAAATAATACCGGCAAATTCATGACCTGACACAAGAGGCAGTACTCGCCAGGCATGTCGGCCATGGTATGCATGGACTTCCGATCCACAAATTCCCGTTGCTTTTACTTGAATCTTTACCATATTTCCTGCGGTAAGCTGAGGTTCCGGCATATCGTTTCTAAACATTGCGGTTAACGGTTTTTCTATATATCCTGCTCGCATACTGTATCCCTCGTTTTCTAATAAAATTTCCATAAAAAAACTGTCATCAGGAACTGCCCAAGAGCAAATTCCTTAAGAGCAATTTCTGATAACAGCTTACACTACACCTTGCAGTAGTTAATCCATATGCTGCCCACCGTTAATATCAATTTCTTCACCGGTGATATAGGAAGCTTCTTGGGACGCTAAAAATACAATTGTATCGGCAACTTCCTGTGTTTCCCCAGGACGGCCTACGGGGATGCCATCAATAATCTTCTGCGCTTGTTCTTGTGGCAGAGATTTCCAAATCTCAGTATTAATGAGACCGGGGCAAACACTATTTATAGTAACTCCATGTTGGCAAATTTCACGGGACAGATTTTTAGAGAAAGCCAACACGGCAGCTTTAGATGCTGAATAGTGTGCTCCGCCAAAAATGCCGCCGCCGCGCTTGGCCGAAACAGAAGAAAGATTTACGATACGTCCATATCCTGCTTTGACCATTGGCTTCATACAAGCCTGTGTGCATAAGAAAAGACCAAACATATTAACATTGAAAACACGTTGAATGTCATCCAGCGTCATATCCTCCACTGTAACCTTTTGAGATATGCCGGCATTATTAATAAGTACATCTAACCGTCCATATGTATCTACAACATGCTTAACCATATTATCTACCGATTCTTTGTTCGTTACATCCAACAAAATTCCTTCTGCTTTTCCACCTTCGTCCCTAATAATTTGAACGGTTTCATCAACACCTGCTTTATTAATGTCGGCAATAATCACCATGCCTCCTTGTTTAGCAAATGTCTTAGCGATAACGCGTCCAATTCCCTTGGGCGAACCTGCACCTGTAACAATAATAACCTGATCATCAAAATCCAACATTGTAAAGACCTCCTAATACTATATATAATCAGCTAAATTTATTCACCTTACATGCTTTTCCATTAACTAATTTTTTAATGAGAAACCGTTGACGTTTGCTGCCCATTTTTTATTTCGTCATGACTCAAGGCTTTACCAGTCTGTTTTACACAAACCGTAACAATAAAAGCACTTGCTACCATACAGGCTGCTAAAAATAAGATACCAGCATTAAAAGAACCTGTAGCCGTACTAATATATCCCATTACATACGGGCCTACAAACCCGCCCAAATTGCCCACACTGTTAATAAGCGCTATTCCCGCAGCCGCTGCTGTTCCTGACAAATATGCCGGTGGAATTGCCCAGAAAGGGGAATACGCTCCATAGGCACCCGCTAAAGCAATCGCATACACGATCAATCCTAAAACGACATCAGACTGTGCTGCATATACACTTCCCACCATGCCAATCGCTGAAACTATCAAGCAGACAGCAACATGATACCGACGTTCATTTGTTTTATCTGAATGCAATCCATTAAGATACATAACAATCGCTGCGAGTAAGTACATCGCCCCAATGATCCAGCCAATCGCAGTCGTACTCAAGGAACCGGACATTCCCTTAACCAAGGTCGGCAAAAACATGACAATACCATAATATCCACAAATCCAGGCAAAATATCCGCCCGCTAAAATTAATACATCTCGTTCTTTCAAAGCAGACAAAAAAGATACATGTTTCCTGGCAGCCTTTACTTTTTGTTCTTCCATGACAACATTCAAGAGCCATTCTTTTTCATCTGGATCGAGCCAATGTGCTTCTTCAATCGTATCTGTCAAATAGAAGTACACAATAATACCTAAAATCAAGGAAGGAATTGCTTCTAAAATAAACAAAGACTGCCAGCCGTGAAGTCCAAATAAGTTCATTTGCAGTAAATATGTGGAAATAGGAGATCCAAAAGCACTCGCGCAAGGAATCGCAATCATGAAACCCGCAATTGCCTTGGCATGATGTTTAGTCTGATACCAATTGCTTAAATACCACGCCATACAGGGAAAGAAACTAGCTTCACAAACCCCCAAAGCAAAACGGACACAATAGAATTGAATATCGGTGGTGACAAACGCCGTCAAGCAAGATACAATTCCCCAAGAAATCATAATGCGGGAAATCCAGCGCCGCGCTCCAAATTTTGTCATAAGAGCTCCGCCTGGCACTTCCAACAGAAAATATCCAAAGAAAAAGATACCGGCCCCAAATCCAAAAACAGCACTGGAAAAACCTAAATCCGAATTCATCTGTAATGCCGCAAAACCAATATTCACACGGTCAAGAATAGAAATAGCAAAACATAAAAACAGAAAAGGAATGAGTCGTTTTGTTACTTTTTGTACGGTACGGTTTTCGATAGCAGTAGTATCCATAATTTTCTCCTTTTAAAATCAAGACAGATTATAATTTTTTGGCAGTCGCCACAATGTCTTCAACCGTTATTCCATTTTTAGCCAAAAGCCGTTCATACGGTGCAGATTCTCCAAATTGATCACGAATACCGATTCTTTTCACCTTTCCTTTACCCACTTCGGCCGCAACTTCACAAACTGCACTACCTAATCCATTCAAAATATTATGATCTTCCACAGTAATAATTTTACCGATATGTTCGATGCAATCTTTTACAGCATCCACATCAAGAGGTTTTATCGTATGCATATCAAGGACTTTAGCCGTTATGCCTTCTTTTGCAAGTTCTTCTGCTGCAGTAATTGCCAATCGTACCGTATCCCCATTTGCAATAATTGCCACATCTTGTCCGTCTTTGACTAAATGGGCCTTGCCGATTTCAAATACGGTATCTTCTTCATAAATAACCGGAATCGCATCACGGGTAAAGCGAATATAACATGGACCATACTTTTCAGCAACTGCTGCCGTTAATTTTTTAGCTGAAATATAATCAGCAGGCATAACAATCGTCATATTAGGAATCGTCCGCAGCACGCCCATATCTTCGATGGCCTGATGGCTGGCTCCGTCATTTGCCGGTGTCACACCGCCATGCGAACAAGCAATTTTAACATTTAAGTTCGGATAACAGATTTCCTGCCGTATCATTTCACACATTCGTAAAGAACCGAATACAGCATATGTTACAACAAACGGAATTTTACCCGTCGTTGCAAGTCCGGCAGCGATACCCGCCGCATTCTGTTCCGCTATTCCAACGTTAACGTGCTGTTTGGGGTACGCATTGCCAAATGCCGTGGATTTGCAAGATTTTGCAATATCTACGTCTACGATATAAATGTCTTTATTTTTTTCACCCAAAGCAACTATTTCTTCTCCAAAACCTTCCCTAGTTGCTTTTTTTATTATATCCACCATTACTGCACGCCTCCTTCTAATTCTGCTATTGCTTGTTTGTATTCTTTATCATTCGGTGCTACTCCATGCCAGCTGCAGCTGTTTTCCATGTATGAAACACCTTTTCCTTTAACGGTATGAGCAAATATGCAATGCGGTTTTTTATTTTTGCGCATGCGAATCATGTCCAGTGTATGCACGATTTGTTCCATATCGTTGCCATCGATTTCATATACATCAAAGCCAAACGCTCCAAATTTTTTGCCAAGATCAATATTAGGCATAACTTCATCCGTTGTTCCATCGATCTGAAGATTATTATTATCAACAAACACAATCAAATTATCTAATTCATATTTATGTGCCGTTTGGCAAGCTTCCCAAATTTCACCTTCCTGGCATTCTCCATCCCCTACTGCCACAAAAACCCGATAGTCCTTGTCTTCATTTTTGGCAGCAATGGCCATTCCTACGGCACAAGCCAAGCCTTGTCCCAAAGACCCTGTAGAAATATCGATGCCGGGACATTTTTTCATATCCGGATGCCCTTGCAGTTTAGAACCTTCCTGCCGAAGAGTATGCAAATCTGCTTCCGGGAAATATCCCAGCGTACCTAATGCAGCATACTGAATAGGACAGACATGTCCTTTGGACAAGACGAAACGATCACGATCCACCCATTGCGGATTTTTAGGATCAATGTTCATTTCCCTAAAATAACAAGCTGCAACATAATCGGCTACAGATAATGAGCCGCCAGGATGGCCTGACTGTGCTTCATAAATCATCGTAACAGCTTTTTTGCGTAACTCGTTAGCAATCTGCTGCAACTTTTTGACACTTGTGTTTTTCATGAATAATCACCTCATATTAAATTAATTGCCGATAAAAACATTCTCTATATGTTCAATGCTCAACGTAGGATGTTTTATACACTGCAATCATATCATCCAAAAAAGCGCCTGTCAATGAGTTTTTATAAATTCATTTATGATAAATAAGCATCTATATTGACTGCTTATTTGCAAAAAAAAAAAGTGCGAAAAAACTTCCGCACTTTAGTAACCATGCTCTTTAGATAGCTTATCCGTCTAATGCCCCTTCGTCATAGAAATAACTCTGTCTGATAATATGTTCCGCATTCTGAATATCCTTGTTCTTAATGACGTTAAGTACTTCAACATGCGTTTTATATAATTCTTCTGCACTTTTCTCAGAACGCAGCATATGTGTAATCGTTTTATACCGTAATGAGGTTGTTAATAATCTGGTTATATGACATATTTTTCCGAACAAGGAGTTATGCGTAATAAGAGCTAATGTTTCATGAAATTCATCATCTGCTGAAAATATACCTTCAAAATTATTGTCTTCAAATTGTTTTTTTAAATTTACTAAACATTTTTCCAATAATTCAATATCCGAAGGTGTCGCTTTATCTATGGCTAATCGCAGCATACCAAAATCATTCCATTCACGCAATTCCATTAAAGAATCCATAGACCCTACATCATCCAGAATAATTCCATATAATAATGGATTAATCATCGCATCCGTAAATCCGTTCGTCACAAAAGTTCCCTCTGGTCTGCGAATTTCCAGCACACCAAAGGAGACGAGAATTTTAATCGCTTCCCGTACAGAATTTCTGGCTGCACCAAAAGTTGCGGCTAATTCCTGCTCTGTCGGGATCTTATCTCCTGGTCGTAATTCTTTATTGATTAATGCCTGCGTTAAACGATCAACCACCTGCTGTACGACCGATTTAGTTTTTATAGGCTTTAAATATTTCTGTGTTAGTTCCCCCATAATGATAATCTCCTTAGGTAATGCCGCTTTAATTTTACAGTGTATTGTATACATAAAAACAATACCATATGATACACTTTTCGCTTGCTATATGTACCTGATATTATTTCATATATAATTCCAGAACTTCTCCAATATACATACGATGCCAGCCTTCTGCTGCATATGATTTAAAAACTCGTCCATCTATGACAGATTCAGGTTTTAAATCTTGAGCATATAATTTTTTGCAAACAATTCCCCATTCTGCTTCAGCAATAAATGGTGCATTTTCGACTCCATATTGAAGTGTTAATCCACATTGTTGAAACTTATCCACGTCGCGTCCGCTATGAATACCACAGTACGTCACCTTATCATGCAGTTCTCTGGGTAATACACTGACTGTAAAATACTTATATTTTTCCATAAAGTTAAAAGTATAACGAGACTGTCGCACATAAACATTGCATGATGGCAAGTTCCACATGCGTCCTAATCCGCACCAGCCAATGGTCATCGTATTGCTGTTACTCTTATCCCCTGCCGTAAGAAGTGCATTTTGTGTACCAAATACAGAAAATAATTCTGGTGTAAGCATATTCAAATCCACTTTTCGTAAGGCCATGAAAAATCCCTCCTTCCTATGTCTCTTCAATTATTCATTTATATTATTATACTATATTTTTCCCCGTTTAGACAATGTGTGAATTTTCACAAATTAAAAAGGGGATGTGACAAAATGAGAAATCATTTTGTCCACATCTCCTTTTCAATACGACAAAAATATTATACAAATTATAGTAATAATTTTGTATAATATTGTCAAACCCGCTTATATCTTAACCAAATATCAACATAGTACCCCCCAATATAGGAACTGTGACCATCGCTATTTTAAGCAGCATAGGATTGGCCCGTCTGGTAAACTTTGCTCCAATATAGGTGCCAGCCATAAGACCGACTACTACTTTAACAAATAAATCAAAATCCAATAGTCCAGAAGTCATATATCCAAATCCTCCCATGACCGCAATAGGCAAAATAACCAACATAGTTGTTCCCACCGCTTCAATCATAGATAGTCCAAAGAAAATCATCAATGTCAATTGAATAAAAGGGGTTGCTCCAATACCAAATGTTCCTGACAAAACACCGTTAAAAATCCCGGCAATACCTGCCATCAGCCAAAATTTTTTCCCCCGGATCAGTGTATGCGGACAAATAAGGGAAAAAATACCACGATGGGGATAGAATACTTTTAAATATACTAACACAGCAGTAATGTATAATATTGTTCCTGTCAGCAAATGCATCTGTGCCCCTGGAATTGCCGCTGATATTTTAGATCCGGCAAAAGCACCAAATGCTCCAAAAAAGCCGACGGCTATTCCACTTTTTAATACAACATTGCCTTCTCTGTAATGACTATAGGCACCAGACAACGTAGTAAATGCCATGGCACTGAGAGAGGTGCCTAAAGACACATGAATAGGTATGCCAAAAACTACAGTAAGAATCGCAATAACTACTCCGGCACCTCCGGCGCCGACAAATCCCAAAAAACATCCCATAATAAATAAGATCAATACTATTTCCATGACAAAACTTCCTTTCATACAGCAATGGTAAAACATCAGCCAAGCATCCACGTGTTTCCTTCTGCTGCCATCTGCCTCTGTAAATTACACAGAATTCCATACGTATCTCGAATTAATAAACAAAGTTACACGAAGATCTTCCCTTTAAAATCCTTCCTTTCTTTTATTATAAACTTCTTGCTTATCATTGAAAAACTGAATTTTTTTATTTTTAGCCATAGAGGGATACCTATATGCTTTAAATTTAAGTTTTAGAACTATTTATATGCTATAATAAGTATAATTATCTCGCACAGAAGGGTATTATTTTATGAACGAAAAAGATTGGGAATTACTCAACATGCTTCACAAAGAACGAAGCATTACAAAAACAGCCAAACGATTATTTTTTACTCAACCTACAATAAGTGCAAAGATTAAACAAATAGAAAAAGAAATGGGCTGTAACATTGTCATTCGAAGCGTACGCGGCATTAGTTTTACACCGGAAGGAGAGCTTTTGTGCCAATTTTCCAGGCGCTATTTACAGGACTTTCGTCAAATAAAACATGCTATGCAGCCAGAAACAACGGGTATTATGGGGACATTAACTATCGGTTGTGCTAGTATTTATGCAAAGTATAAACTAGGTAATATACTAAACGATTTTTGTCACGATTACCCTGTTGTCAATGTCCGTCTGCATACCGATCTAAGCCAAAATATTTATGATAAACTTTGCAACGGTACCATTCAAATGGGAATTATCCGCGGAGACTACCCTTGGTCTGGGCCTAAATTTTTATTGCGCAGAGATCCCTACTGTATCATGAATGCCACTCCTATTGATTTGAAAAGACTACCGCAAATTTCTATGATTTATCGCCAGGCAGACCGGCCTCTACAATCGTCGCTTCATGATTGGTGGACCAGCAACTTTACCCAATTACCCCATACTCGTATCGAGGTCAATAGCCTTGATTTATGTATGCAAATGGTCTGCAGCGGATTAGGCTATACCCTTCTGGCCCCTTCTGGAGCCATCCCAACGCTTTGGAGCAAAAATTTATATGATAGAAATAACCAGCCGCTCATACGGTATACTTGGTTGTATCTCAATGAACAATGTAAAGATAACAACGTTGTAAAAACATTTTGCAATTATCTGCTTGATAGAGAAAAAAAAGAAAACATATAACTGTTTTCTTTATATTTTTATATATTTGATTACGTATAATCAGCATTTTTTGCTTTATCCTATAGGTAATGATAAAATAAAGATATTCGGGAGGATTTTTAATATGGATAATGAAATGAAACTAGCCGTACTAATTGATGCAGAAAACATATCTGGAGCTTACATTGATATAATTTTATCAGAAGCTAACGGTATTGGCGACGTAATTTACAAACGAATCTACGGCAATTGGACAACATCACAGATGGCTTCATGGAAAAATACAATTCTGGATAACGCTATTCAACCCATACAGCAATACAGTAATACGACAAAGAAGAATTCTTCCGATTCGGCACTCATTATTGATGCCATGGATTTATTGTATCAAAACAATTTGGATGGATTTTGCATTGTTTCCTCAGACAGTGATTTTACCCGTTTAGCATCTCGTCTGAGAGAATCGCAAAAATATGTAATCGGCATGGGAGAAAGTAAAACTCCTCGCTCCTTTATTTCTGCCTGCAATAAATTTCTTTATTTGGATGTGTTACTCACACAAGTACAAGAAACTACGGAGGAAGAAGAACACATCACAGCAACTCCAAAAACAGGTATGTCACATATGGATAAATCTTCACTGTCTCATACGGATGATATCATAAATGAAGCTTCCCCAGACACGACTTCTGGCAAAGATATCAAAACCATAAAACAAGCATTAATAAAATTGACAGAAGAGAATTCTGATGATAATGGCTGGATTTTTTCCGGTACTTTAGGAAATTTGCTCAATAAGCAGTTTTCTGATTTTGATGTTCGTAATTTCGGGTATAAAAAATTCGTTCCTTTTATCGAGTCGTTAAAAATGTTTGAAGTCAACACAATTACCGATACAAAAAATGAAACGGTCAAACATAATTATTTTAAACTCAAACCACTGACGCGGCAACGTCCACACACAACCCACCGTCGCAGCAGTCGAAATAAATAACATTATAGTTGCCTGCCGGATAGAATTTTCTCTATCCGGTTTTGCATATCCGTCATTCTTATTGTAAAATATAATTAAATCTTAGTCTCACGAAAGGAATATACCATTATGGTTAGTAATGCGGTCAGAGAAACGTTAGACACCCTGAATAATTTAAAACCCAATACAACTATTGCTTTGTCGGTTGACTTAGCCAACGAAAATCTCAACAGCATTTGCTGTATCGCTGCCGCCTGGATCAGCGGCGGTAATGTCCGCGGCATTTATTACTATGCCAAACCGCCCACAGACAATTTCAGTGCTTCCCGTAAAGTAACTGCAGCAATGGTTCAAGACAGTGATACCTTTGATGTAGTATGGGATCGTGATATTCGTCCTTTACTTAGAAATCCTACGTTATCAGCATACAAAGCAGAACCTTTATTTATGACTATAAAAGCCAGTTATGAACATTCGGGAAAGTCTTTTGCCGATTGTGATTTTTTTATTCGCGATTTATCTATTTTATCACGTACCTATTTGCCAAATCTGGGAAATGATTCTTTATTATCAATTACTCATAAAATGGATATTAACGTGGATTTGGACAGCTGTCTGAGTCGTGCTATGGCCTGTGTTTGTGCAGTTGACTGGATTCAGTCAGCATATCCAGTCAATGATTACGGTATACCATTAGCAATGATAATGGGTTTGACATTAGATGCAAATACTAAGAAAACACATCGTGGCTTTTATTTAGAAAAAAATCCATCTCAAGCGACCCGAAATCCGTATATTTTCCGAAACCCCTATATAGGTCTTGGCGTTTTCCTGATTGTTTCTGCTATCAGTATGGGATATTATATGTTCATGCAAAATGAATTAATCAATACGACGCCATCAAGTATCGTTGAACAAGCTTCTCCCCCTGTATATGACACCAACAAAACATACTATATGGAAAGCGGAACATATATCATTCTTGATGAAAAAGACTTAAATAGTATACATAGCACATCTAAAGAAAAAGTACAAGATATATTGCGCACGATGGTAAAAGAGGGAAAAGTTATCATCTTTTCGGCCCGCACTGCCGTTAAAGTTACCGGAAAACCATTAGACAACGGATTTGTTCCTGTTACCATTGCCGATGGGAGCAGTACAAGAGCCAGTGGCTATGCCCCATTCCAAATGATTGAAACAAAATAAATGAGTATTAAAATAAGAGGAGGTATCATGTCCCCCTCTTATTTTAATACTCATTTATTCTTTCCAATATACATCATATTTCTTAAGCAGCAATATCGGTTTATACGAAAGTTTTGCTTTACGCAAATTTTCCAGTCCCAAATCTTCTTCTCTGTTGATATACACCAAATCTTTGTATTTTTCTAACAAAAATCGCACAAATTCCCGGTTAATCATCGTGTAGCTGCCATCATATACTGTTTCTGCTTTTTCAAAACGCACATCAAATCCCTGTCGTCCTACTTTTTCGCCCATGGTAAAAGCTACCGGCTGATTCCCAACAAATAAAATACCTCCGTCCAGATGTAATTCATCATAAGCTGCAAACGATTTCTTAATAGCTTCCGGTTCAGCAGTCTGTTCGCTCGTCGTTACTGTCTGACGAGTTGTTTCCCACTGTTCTAGCAAGGATAAACAATCCTGAACATGGTCGGCCGTCAATATTTCAAATCTCCAATCCGGATATCGCTTCATAAATTGATTACAATGATTGCGTTTACCGTGAAGTTTATTACCTGCTAATTGAGCCAACGCTTGTGCTTCATAAATATAATCTGCTGTATCTCTTGTCTCGGAAATAGAAAACCGGTCGGGAAATATCTGCTTCAATTGTTCAACTTGTTGTTCTGTAACCCCCCGCATGACAAAAGAAATTCCTGTTCTTTTTGCAGATTGCCACATCGCTAAAATGGCTCCCTGCAAATTGCCGCTTCCCATCGGATAGCCAAATGTAATTTCCTTTTCTGACGTATATCTGGAAATGAGACGACTGCCCATTTTAGCAATTTCTAATCCATAAAAATTCCCCCATAAATACAACGTTCCAAAACAACCAACAGAGCTCAGACTGTCTTCTGCCTTTAATAAAGTATCTATCCATTCTTTATCAAATAATTGAAGTTTACGAAAATGCAATTGCAATTTCGGATCACACGTAAACGCTGTATCGTAGTCTGCCGTACGCTGCTGACGCAAAGCATTTGAAAACATAATAACTCCTCCTATCAATCTCTTGACTTTCCTTATTTTGTACATTATTATTGTATCTAGAATAATAAATAATTCAAGTACGCACATTTAAGTATGATACTTACCAGGAGGAAAGTGTAAAATGAATAAAAATTGCATATCCCAAGAAAATTGGGGCAATACAGGATTTAGTTATACTTTATCATTAATCAGCGGCAAGTATAAAATGTCTATTTTATATACATTAGCGGAGTTTGGCGTTGTTCGCTTTAATGAAATGAAAAAATATATTGGTGTCATTTCTTATAAGACTCTCAGTTCTACGCTTAAGGATTTAGAAGCTGACAAATTAGTAAACCGCAAAGAATATCCTCAAATCCCACCAAAAGTTGAATATTCACTTACAGAACGAGGTAAAACATTGATTCCTATTTTAGAAACACTCTGTAAGTGGGGTACAAAAAACAGATTGCCAAAATAATAAAAAGCTGTTCAAAAGAATGTATCTCTTTAACTTTTGAACAGCTTTTCTTATTTTTCTGCAAACTGCAGCAACATGATACGATAACAGTAATTATCCGCCGCTTCCTATTGATTTTCCTATATTATTTAAATTCTCTATTATACATATCACTTTTTCCTAAAAAATCTTCAATCGTATCAAACCCTAACTGTTTTAATAATTCAATAACATATGGATTTTCCATAGGTGTAGAATACTTGGCAGCTGCGCCATATGATTGTACATGACTTTTCCCTTTTTCTTTATCGATAATTGCCCGTGGTCCGCCAACACAACCACCAACGCAACCCATACCTTCAAAAAAATTCCCTTCGCGGTGTCCTTCCAAGATATCGTTTATTAACGCTTTACATCCAGGAACGCCATCTGCTTTTCGCGTATGAATCGAAATAGTTCGATTGGGATTCAATTTTTCTACTGTTTTTTGCACCGCTTCACTAACGCCACCGGCATATGCATAAATAATACCCGCACGAGAAGCATGCTGACGGTCATCTTCTGCCAAAGAGGCAAGATCAATATCAGAAGCTTCCAACAAATCCCTTAACTCTTGATATGTCAGAACATAATCAATTGCATCAGCAATATCCGGTTCACGCCGTTCAGCCTTTTTTGCCAGACAAGGTCCGATAAAAACAGTCTTAGCCTGAGGGTGAAGCGCTTTTATCGTGCGTCCGCCGGCAATCATCGGTGATACGGCTCCGGGAACATTAGGAAGTAATTGATGATAGAGTTTTTTTATCATAGCAATCCACATAGGACAGCAGCAACTTGTAAGCTGAAAGTCTGCTTCACTATTAATATTTTTGTCAAACTCCAATGCCTCTTTTAAGGTCAATATATCTGCAAAAATGGCGACTTCAATCATACCTGCAAATCCTAACTGTTTCAAAGCCGTACGCAGTTTTCCTGAAGTAATGTCATCACCAAACTGTCCTGAAAAAGCCGGTGCTATCAATGCATATACCGGACCTTGATACGTATGCAGCGTTTCCACTACCGGCATAATATCCTTACTGGGCGTAAGATTATGAAGTTTACATTCATCAATACACGCCTGGCATCCTACACATTGTTTATCATCAATAGAAATTCCTTCTTGGGAATCAGATGTAATAGCTCCAAACTCACAAACTGACATGCACGAACTCTTTCCGTTTTTAGCGCAGTCACAAGGTGCCGTCCTCCATACTAAAGGATGGGCTTCCGGATGAAGAAGACAATCCAACTGATCCTTATCTGCATCTTCTGGAGCAGTATAATCATTATCAGTTACAGCATTTTTCAACATTTTTTTGTATAACTCATCTAACGAACTCATATAATTCCTTCCTTTCCATCGCACACGATCCGCGAATTCCAGACCTTCAACACTATCTACATATTACGATAATGCTGCATAAATAGAGTAAAAACAGGCAATATACAATAAAGCAAATACCAGCCTGCGAAAAATAACAATAGGAACATACGGAAAAATAATATGCCCCAACCCCAGTCCCATAAATAATCCCGGCAAAAGATACAATACTTGTTGTCCTGCATAGAAAAAATCAGTTCCGCTCAAATAAAAAGCTAAACATGAAAATATATTTCCAAAGAAAAAATATAAAATAGATGTTCCCCTCATCATTTTAGGCGACATATTCATATGTGTTGTATATAATATGAGAGGTATCCCACCCATTCCCGTCGTCGTATAAAAGAATCCGGATAATACACCTGTGATAAGTGATTTTTTTTTAGTTTTCTGGAAATGCAATCGTAGCCAATGAGAAATGACCAAAAATGCCAAGATAGCTACGCTGATCAAAATTTTCAGCATAGTGTTGGAAAAACTATGATAAAAAAACAATCCTATCGGTAAGCCTGCAACAGCTCCCAGAACCAGATATCGTACCAGTTTAACATCCGCGTCTTTGTATACTAATCCCGTTTGCAGCGTATTAGAACAGATAGCAGTAATAAGCGTAATAAGTATCGTCTCCTTTGCCGAAAAAAAGAGCATTAACATAGGCGCTGCTAGTATAACCAATCCAAAGCCAGTAATAGCCTGCACGAAAGCCGCAAAAAAAACGACGAATAAAGGTTGTAAATTTTCCGGTTGCAGTAAAGCTGTTACATATTCCATTCTAATTCCATCCTTATCTTACCTTAATTATATTGTGCTTTCAGTATATTATAACATAACGGCTATGTCTATTAAGTAATATAGAAAAATTCAGAGCAAATAGAAACTTTGTCTTCTCTCACTGCTGACAACGATTCCATCATGCCATTACGGTGTGTAACAAGACTATCATGGCCACAAGACAGATGATTAATCCATATACTCCCATAGTAAAGTATTTTTTACGTCTTTGAAATTCACTATATTCCATATTATTAACGATGGCAAAACAATGCTGGCACATAATCTTTTGCTCTCCCGTTTTTTTATTTTTTTGATATAACGGTTTTTGATTTTTTGGAATTTTTTTACCGCAAAATTCACAAACCTGTCTTTCATCCATTATAGTTCCTCCCCACAATACTTTTATATTTTTCTATATTTTACCATACATTACAACAAAACTTAAAATTAACCTTTACTCAGATTTCAAGTAAAGGTTAAAAATATTTATATTCTATACAGAATTAATTCTACGTATTA
Organism: Megasphaera sueciensis; assembly: GCF_050219315.1. Lineage (NCBI taxonomy): Bacteria > Bacillati > Bacillota > Negativicutes > Veillonellales > Veillonellaceae > Megasphaera > Megasphaera sueciensis. The sequence continues at coordinate 2,188,504 of NZ_CP116939.1, read as the reverse complement.
GACCGACGCCAAATTTTTTGCTGTTCTGCCGCTTTGATTAAGTCTTCACGAAAATCAGGATGTGCTATATTAATAATCGCCTCTGCACGCTGCCATGTTGTTAATCCGGAAAGATTGGCAATGCCATATTCAGTAACCATATAGGGTGCCTGTGTCCTGGGCGTTGTAATGATATCCCCTTGTGTAAATTTAGGCAAAATACGAGAATGTTTAATTCCTTTTTTATCTGTAAAAGTAGATGCCATCGCCAAAAAGGCCATTCCATGTTCTGCCTGATATGCTCCCGTAACAAAATCCAACTGTCCGCCAGTACCACTAATTTGCCGCGTACCTGCTGATTCCGAACAAACTTGGCCATATAGATCTATTGCAATACAGCTATTAATCGACACAAAATCAGAAAACCGTGAAATAGTATATGGGTTATTGACATAACTCATGGGTGCAGAAATAATATCTTGATTATGATCCAGAAAATCATACAATTCCCGCGAACCATTGCAAATAGAAAAGACACCCTTTCCTTTCTGCAACTCCTTTTTTTTATTAGTAATTTTTCCAGATTTATATAAAGTAAGATATCCGTCACTCATCAATTCCGTATGCATTCCTATATCTTTTAGATCGGATGCGGCAATGAGGATTCCCAAAGCATTGGGCATCCCGCCAATTCCCAATTGCAGCGTAATTCCATCATGTAAATATGGAAAAATTCGATTGGCGATTTGTTCATCTATAGCCGTTGCACTGGGACTGCTGACCGTGGGGATTTCTGCATGACCTTCCACTACTGCGTCCACATCAGAAATATGGATATGATCTGCCTCCATGCCATAGATATACGGCATATGAGTATTCACCTCAAGAATAACCGTATCCGCCGCTTCCAAAATAGCTTGCTGACAACAATTGGTTAACCCAAAGTTAAAATTACCATGCCTATCCATAGGAGTTACAGAAACCATCGCCACATTGACCGGAGCAAAGCCTTTTTGGTAATACGATCCGCAATCCCGAAAAAGCATCGGTATATGGTATGCCCGTCCTTGATCGATATATTTCCGGTCAATCGCCGAACAATGCCAAGCATTGTAAGTAAACGCTACACCCTGGGGATCCTGTTCAACGGTCTGTACCGACCGCATACTGATGGCATTCCGAATTTTCACGTCTTTTAATTCAGTATGACGGGCAGCCAGCGCTGTATCTAGGGCCGTCGGAAAAGAACAGGTCTGGCTATAATCAACCCAATCGCCATTTTTTACCATCTGCACCGCTTCCGTCGGGGTCCGAAGTTTTTGTTGATATTCTTCTAAAACGTTCATATCTGCTTCTCCTAAACCAATAATTCCCAAACTGCAAATACTAAAATAATGTCAAACGTTGTCCTATCAGATCTATTTGGGCACATCGTCCCTAGATACGAACCGATATTAAGTAACATGTATCATTTCACATGTTACTTTAACGCCGGATCTGATATCCCATTATCAGCAAAAGCTTTCGCTCTGTCAATACAAGTACCACACACGCCACAAGGTTTCTCACCGCCTTCATAACAGCTCCATGTCAATTCGTATGGTGCATGAAGGCGAAGTCCCGTGCGAACAACTTCTGTTTTTGTAAAATTAAGCAGCGGTGCCTTTAAACAACAAGTGTGACCTGAGCCCTCATAAATAGCAGCATTCATAGCCGTTTCAAACGCAGGAGTACAATCCGGATAAGCCCGTCCTGCTGCGTCATCCGCGTGTGCACCATAATAAATAACCTCCGCACCAACACTGATAGCTATCGCTGCCGCATAGGATAGAAATAACCCGTTGCGAAAAGGAACATATGTATCTACCGTACCGGTCCCACCCAATTCTTTAAGCTGTTCTGCATAAGATTCATGCTTAATTTTCTTATGACTTTGCTGCAATAACGGACAATCACTTAACGAAAACGCTTGTGACAAATCAATCTCCTGAAGTTGTACATCATAATAATATGCCACTTTGCGAGATGCTTCTATTTCTTTAACATGTTTTTGATTATAATATGCTGTCAATGCCAATACTTCATTCTTCGTATATTTTTCTACCGCCAGCGCCAAACATGTCGTCGAATCAATTCCTCCGCTTAACAGTACAACTACTTTCATTTTCGTTCCCCCCTATTGAAAACATCTTACTAAGAATTATACTTCATTTTTTATTATGCAGCTACTAGCAATGAAAATTTTTCTAAACACTCCAACAGAAGCGGGATGCAGGCTAGTATGCCCACATCCCGCTTCTGTTGGAGTGTTTAGAGGTATAAAAGGTTATTTCTATAGTATACTTCCGTTAATTTTAAGATTGTTAATTTTTTATTTATCCAGATAATTATTATTTCTATGAGGTTCTGCACAGAAGACATCATGAATTAAATATTTTCATACAGATTATTTAGGATACTCTTGTTTCATCCTATCTTGCTTCTTAGATAATTCTGTTACGTCGCATCGTTTTTGTATCGTTATCATAATTCAGTCCACCTTTTTCATAAAATATACATACGCATTTTCTAATTATAATCACGTCGTCATTGTATTTATGGGTATTTTTATATGTATTTGGTATACCAAATACATATAAAAATACCTTTTTGCTCAATGCAAACCTATCACATATTAATACAAATGTCAACAAAAAAACATGTGTAGGTTTACCACAGATATGTTACAAAAACAGAAAACAGGTGTTACTCCCTCTACTATAAAGATTGTACGAATCACTAGTTTATTTATTGATTACAATGGCAGCACTATGATAGCACCCCCAGCATCGTTACAGCCTCGATTCAGACGTCCTCACCATCATCCCAATCAACACACTACTCCTCAAGAGATAACATTAATTTAGCACATACGGCAACGAAATCCGCATGCCGGGCTCGTAGTCTTTTGGATCAAACGGAGAAAACAAGGCTATACACGATCCATCACTGCTTTATATCGTTGTTTGCGGCGTATGGAGCTAAAGCGGAAATCCCAAACCATATCACCCTGCGCTGTTTCCTAGAGAAAAAGTGCAAAAAGCCTTTATTCTTCCATGGTGTTTCTCCAACATTTAGTACAAAAGATTACGTTCCTATTTGTAAAATCCAAACGGATAACAGGCTTGAATTCACGAACTGGTTTGGCTAAAGTAAAACGAAAAAATTAACCCTCTTTGAATGACAGATAGCAGCGTATCACATTATCCATCAAAAAATACGTCCCTATACTCCGAAGCATAACGAGTATTTCTATGCCGATCATCGAGTCCACTCCTTGGAAGATTTCAAAAAGCAGTTGGCTATATGGTGTAGAAAATACAACAATTTTCCGATGCACCTTCTGTCTTGGAAATCTCTCAATGAAACGCTTCGCTCTTTTCTTTCTACTATGTAACTTATGTTTGACAAACCTACACAACAAAAAGCATGTAAAATTTCGTATACACAAAATTTACATACTTCTTTTAATATGCCATTCTCACAAAAGTTTTCCCTGACTTTTCAATATGATTTTTCGCCGCATCATGTGCACCTTGTGCATCATGAAGTCTAAGTTTTTGGATAATATCCGCATGTTCTTCAAAAACTTCTTGAATACGTCCTTCTTTCGTATAAGATAATTGAGTAAACGGGCTGATATAGTCCCTCAACGTACTAACAAAATAATATAGATGAGGGCTTCTAGCGGATTTATAAATACTTTCATGAAATTTTTTATTCAAAAAAACAGCCTTAGTAAGATTACCTTGCAAATGTTCTTGCAACATCTTTTGATTAATATTTTCTAAATTTACTAATTCTTTTTCTGTTATTTTAGAGGCAGCAATGCTGCAGCATAATGACTCTAGTGCAATACGGATAACGCCAATTTCTTCTGCATCCGCTTTCGTAAATCCAGCCACAAAAACACCCTTGCGTTGAACGTGGGTAACTAACTTTTCGTTTTCCAGTTTTTGAATAGCTTCGCGCACGGGTGTTCTGCTTACTTTCAACTGCCTGGCTATATCACGTTCTACTAAATGCTGTCCCGCCTTTAATCTGCCATCTAAAATGGCCCCTCGTAATATAGAATATACGGAGTCTCTGATATTATAGGTATTGTCGAACTTAATAGGGGAAAATTCAAAATCCAATTCATATCTCTCCTTTGCAAGCATTAAAGTATTCCATCATTTTTTCCGTCAAAAAGCCATAAATCAGTAATAGGAATAAACTTTCTCAAACCATAGGAAATACTGCGTCCATTAAATAAGACATCCTCCCCTAGTGATCCCGTAAACTTTTTCAAACACTCATCATCACGGATAGTAAGCTGCCACTCTCCTTCTCCTTGTTTATGGTAAATCATTGATTTATCTTCAAAGTACAAATCCAAATAAACCAAAGCCATCGTTATAGCATGCTGATCCATGTGAACTATAAAATGCCGGCATGGTTCTTTTTTATTATCCGCTGTATAGGAATCAAAGGATACTTCGCCTTTATGCGTGATGATTAAATGCTGCTCTACTTCATCTTTTGGCATTTGATCTACCGTTCTTGGAATCTTCGATACCAGTTCAATACTTAAAATTGCCATGCCCATATCCTCCCAAAATAATATATATACTCAAACTTAAATTATAAACATACTCTTTAATTATAATGATACCTAAATTTTGTAAAAAATGCAATGAAAGCAGCCACTCTTGCATAATACCGTGAAAAAAGGTACACTAATATTAGTTTAATATTCGGCAGTATAAGCAATAGTTAATAGTTATACCCGAATTAATAAACAGGAGGGTGTCTTATGAAAAAATCAATTATATTATGTAGTATGTTTACTATGTTTACCGCTGTCACAGCATTTGCCGCGCCAATAACAACGTTATCTTCTGACCGGGGGATTGCTGTCGGTGTCGGAACAAAGGAAACTTATATAGAAGGAAAAATCAATCCTAAAGCGACTGTTGGCTATGAATATTTAGATCGCGATACCAATGGTCATCAAAATGACTTTTATGCTAAATATAATCTCGTCGGATCTAATATTCAAGCCATAGGCGGTTATCGCAATCACATGCACAATCAATCGGATTCCTTGTACGGCGGATTAGCAGTATCAGCGCCAAGTATCATGGGATTTCAGCCATATGCCTCTTATGTGAAAGGCTCTAACTTTGGTGAAGCTCAAATCGGCGTTAATTTCAGTATTGCCATGGGAGTTGGTGTCAATGTAAATTACCACAATTATGTTCCTGATAATGGCAGTACCGAACATGGTCTGGGCGCCGGAGTAACTTTCAAATTTTAGATAGAACAGTATTATTACTCGCATACAATTTTGCCGGGATGTATATATAAGAAATAATTTCTTATATATACATCCCGGCACTTTTAATGTATACTCAATAACTATTCACAAAATATCATTCCAATAATTTTCTGATTTTACTCTGTTTCCGCAAAATGAAATTGTGGATTTAAATCAGAAAAATTCTTTTTAAACCCTTCTGTTGTATAAATAGAACCATCTTTTCCCGTAATTTCACAATCCGCACCTTTAATACTATTAATAAATGCTATCCCCTCTTTAGGCCCTAATACAAAAATAGCCGTAGACAATATATCCGTTACCATGCCGCAATGTTCAATAGAACCATCAATCACTATTGTGTTACTCATAATGCCTGTTTCTGCAGGAACCCCGGTTTGAGGATCAAAGATAAGATGATAGCGTTTACCGTCTTGTATAAAATATCTTTCATAATCTCCCGCTGTTGATAGTGCTTTATCTGTAATTTTTTCAATACCTAAATATTCTCCTTCTTGATCAGAACGAGGATGTTTTATACCAATAGCCCATGGATTTCCCTTACTATTTACACCAATTGCATACATAGAGCTGGATCCCATATTAATGAGACCGCTCTTTATATGATGCTTTTTATAAATTGCCACAATTTGATCCACACAGTACCCCTTAGCAACACTGCCTAAATCAATGGCCATTCCTGGCTGCAACAACATGACACTATGATCTTCAGGCCGTAATTTTATATTTTTATAATTCACTTTAGGCAATGTATTCTTAATATCTTCCGGTGAAGGAATATGTTGATTTGGCGTTCCAATCTGCCAAAGATTGCTAATCGGTCCAACAGAAATATCAAATTTACCATTTGTTTTTTGAGAGTATAAAACAGAATATTTTATCATTTCATAAACTTGGGGATCGACTTGCACGAAATTTTTACCGGCAGCATTATTAATTTTTGAAACATCGCTGTCAGGATTCATCATATTAGCCAACAAATCTATCTCTTGAATTTTCTGAAATCCTTCATCTACAGCAGCTTTAGCCTCTGACCCAGAAGCGTACAAAGAAACAGTGGTATCCATAGCTATCCCGCTTCTTTTTTCCTCATGCGGTGGTAATACATTGCATCCCGTTAATAGTAATGCGCAGCATATACACATAACGATAGATAATATTAATATTTTTCGGTTCATTGCCGTACCTTCTTTTTTCGATTATGATAAACTTTATTTTTCTATAAAAATAATATTTACTGCTATTATACTAAGAAAATATCTTGATTTATAGTACCATTAGTATAATAGCAAAGTCAACTCACAATCTATATAAACATGCATCAAAGTTCTGATAAAATTTTCATAGTATTTTGCATTTATATGATTTTTATGAACTCCTTCTTACAATAAATACCAATCAAAGAATTTCATCTTATCCCATTATCTTTTCTATTAATTGTATTTATAATGTGATGATTCTGTAATTCATTCTATATATGTATCAATCAACACATATTTTATTCTTATATAACTTATAAGTTAAGATACTCAGAAAGGTGACGCCTATGGTATTTGCGAAAAATTCAACTATCAACTCATGCACATTGGAAACCGACATTTCACTACGTGACCACATGCACATTGCTGTCGAATCCTGTTTTACAGGAATCGGTTTGCGGGCCAAAAACTATATACAGGTCTTGCCCGGTGGTTTCACCCGTACTCACATATTTGCTTTATTAAAAAAATATCGTCTCCAAGTCACTGAAATCAAGTTGCAGACTGATTCTGATCGCACGCCGGAGCAACAAAAAAATAATAAAACAACCGGAGAACACATAAGCACAAATCTTATCCTCTATTGAGCACCGCAAGATATCTATATGTTATCCCTATAGTTCCAACACATACAAGCAAGACGCTGTTACCCCATAACAGCGCCTTGTCCTTATATCAACAATTAAGGTTTAGCAATAATAATTTTGTCATGACGGGCAAGATCATCCTGTATATCCGTCAAGTTCGGCACTACTGCCACACGCAAACCAACACGATTTTCAACCAATTCTATGCCGCAGCAAATATCTTCTAATGCTACAACATGTGTCAATATTTGATCCACATTGATTTTTCCACTGCGGATCATCTCAATGGCCAACGCATTATGCCGCGGTGCCGAAGAAAAAGTACCATACAAAGCAATCTGGCGATAATGAATAAAATTCACATCAAAATTTAACATGGGATTGTCTTTAGGCAATCCGGCAAACAAGCAGACTTTTCCCTCTTTGCTAGCCATTTGGATTCCCATATTTTGTGCCGTGGCACTACCTGCAGTAACGATAACGATATTAGCTCCCATGCCTTCCGTTAAGTCTTTTACAGCCTGTACTGCATCGTCTTTGCTGGAATCTATATAGGCATCATAAAAAAGTCCCCTTGCCGTTTCCAATCGCTTGCTGCTGCGATTGATAAGAAAAATTTTTCCCGCTCCTTGTGCCTTTGCTAATTCTGCATGCATAATTCCAATCGGGCCGGCGCCAATAACCGCTACCGTATCACCTAACTGTATATGGATTGCCTCTTGCCCATTAATAACACATGCTAAAGGTTCCGCTAACGATGCACTCAGATAATCAACTTCGCCGGGAATAAAATTAACATTTCCTGCGGCTACGGCATTAGCCGGAACCAGAACATACTCAGCAAAACCGCCATTATAATGATGCGCAATTGTTTTCCTCGTATAACAAAGATGCTGGCGGCCGGAAAGACAAAAAGCACAATGACCACAGCCAATTCCCGGTGCAACAATAACCCGATCTCCTACTTTATAACGATCTACCTCTTCCCCGGCTTCTACAACAACACCTGCAATTTCATGTCCCAGCACAATAGGCGGCTGAATCGCATTATGACCATGACGGAATGTTCGGATATCGCCTCCGCAAATAGCACATGCCTTAACTTGTACTAATAATTCGCCCTTACCGGCAGATGGCTTAGTTATCTCTTCAACCACTATATTGCCTATCCCTTTATATACTGCTGCTTTCATCCCAACATCCTCCTTCTTTACACGTTGAATAAATTCTTACTGCAATGCATTTAATTCCACTGATACATCTTTAGCATTCACAATCCAGCGCGGCTTACCTTCTTGAACCGTCCGTTTAATTTCTTCCAGCAGCAGATAGGGTGTTCGATTAAATGCATCTTTAGTAGAACCCGCCAAATGCGGTGTAATCGTCACATTATCCAGTGCCATAAACGGATGGTTTTTAGCTGGCGGTTCTACCCACCATACGTCAATAGCAGCACCACCAATTTTTTTATCTTGCAGCGCGGAAATCAGTGCTTGTTCGTCAATCAATCCGGCACGAGCTGTATTGATAATATACGCCGTAGGTTTCATTAACTCAAATTGTGCCGTCCCAATAAGACCACGAGTTTCATCAGAAAGACGAGCGTGCATGCTAATAAAATCCGATTTTTTACAAAGTTCTTCCAAGGATACCAGTCTGCAACCTTGTGCTTCAATTTCTTCGGCTTTTACAAAAGGATCATAAACGAGAATATTTACATCGAACCCTTTAAGTTTTTTCGCTACACAGTGCCCGATGTATCCAAAACCGACGAGTCCAACGGTTTTTCCGTACATATCTCCAACAAATTCATAATTGGAATACTGCTTTTTCCACTCGCCCTGTTTTAAAGCAGCATGACCGCGTCCTATATTGCGCATTTCCGCAATCATAAGAGCCACAGTATAATCAGATACAGCATTCGCATTACGTCCCATTGTACGGCAGACGGGAATTCCATGTTTCGTTGCAGCTGCCACGTCAATATTTTCTACCCCCGCACGACACACTCCAATGACTTTACATTTTTTTGCCGCTTCAATGATTTGTTCATTGATAGGCGTATGTTGTGTAATAATCATATCGACTTCTCCAACATAATCAAAAATTTCCTGCGGTGGCTTCCCTACAGACGGCCCATTTTTTTCAACAATACTACGCAAATACCAAAATTCTTCATCATTTGCTGGTTTCCAGTCAACACAGCAGACCTCAACTTCTTCACCCATAATTTCATGAACAGCAATTTTTAATTTTTCTGAAGATAATAAAGGATCCCCAATTACTAACGTTTTCATTTATATTCCTCCTTTTATTGTAAATACTTACTGCAGTCTTTTATTCTTCATCATCCCACTCAATAAGAGAAGACTGCATTTCAGTAACCGTATCATTAAAATATTTTAATGCAGGATACATCTGTTGATTCAATCTTTCATAAATATCCATATATTTTTTATGCCGTTTTTTATTCGGCTCATATACTTTTTCAGGAAATACAACTTTTTTCACAGCATCTTCAGCACTGTTATAGACTCCAGCGCCAATACCAGCTAACATAGCCGCTCCCAATGCCGCTGCCTCGGGAACACTTTTACTTTTAACTCGAATTCCTGTAATATCTGCTTTTAATTGCATCCAAAAATCACTTTTAGCTGCTCCGCCAATCGCATATATAGATTGAATTTCCTTATCAGAAATACGTTGTACATTGCGAACAATACTATACATTTCAAAGCATAGTCCTTCCAAAATCGCACGTACGAAATCCCCGCGCGTCGTCGCTGTTGTAATGCCCAAAAAAGCACCTCGGGCTGCCGCATCACTGCCCAATGTGTACCTCCCGGAAAAATACGGCAGCATCATACACCCATTAGCACCGATAGGCCGTTTAGAGGCTTCTGCAACAAGTTCATCAAAAGAAGCCCCCTTAAATTCCCGCTTAAACCATTCGAGAATTCCGCCGGAAGAAATAATCTGCCCCATCATATAATATTTATCATTGACAACATACGACACAGATGTAAAATTTTTATTGATATATTTGGGACTACTTTGCGGTTCATCAGAAATAAATACTAATTGCTCACTAGTTCCGGTAGAGTCCAGCATCTGCCCGGATTTTATAATGCCGGTAGCAAAGGTCCCGCAAGCATAATCAATACCGCCGGCATATACCGGGGTACCTGCCGGAAGACCAATCATATCAGCAACATCCTCCGTAGTCGTCCCAACTAATTCACCAGGACGTATAGGCTCTGCCAAAATATCTTCCGGAATGCCGGCTTCCTCCAAAATTTCCTTAGACCAATTACGTGTACGCAAATCAAAAGCCATCGTCCGGCATGCATTATTCCAGCTTGTCCGAGCTATGCCGGTTAATTTTAAACTAACAAATCCTTGTGTCTGTATCCAGCAGCGGATTTTAGCAAATAGTTCAGGATGATGTTTTTTTATCCACTGTATCCGAGTAATACCTGCCACCGGATTGGGATTAATTCCGGTAATTTTATATACTTGTTCTACACCAAAATTTTTCCAAGCCTTCGCAATTTTATCTGTTCTTGTATCAAACCAGCGTATCGTCGGATGTACAGCTTTTCCGTTAGCATCCAGGAACATATCCTCCCCATTAGTTGCTATGCCGATTCCGTCACAAATCTGTCCCGGAAGTGCTTGGCTGACTTCTTTTATACATGCAGCTACACCCTCCCACATTTTTTGTGGATCCAGTTGAGCCCAGCCATGTTCCAAATAGGTCGTATCCGCCGGACGTTTGGCTGTTGCCAAAAAATGTCCGTTATAATCGCAAGCTACTGCCTTATAATTTGTAGAACCTACATCTATACCTAATAAATATCCCATAAACATGTATTCCTCCTTTCTCATTTCAGATATAAAATCGGATTTTACTATATGTTTTTCTTATGAAATCAATCATAAAAAACAAAAAAATAATAGTGATTTATTTCCTGGTGCAGCGCATTTTTTAGAATACGCTGCACCAAGCATTATAAATACACTATATAAACATAGATATAATAAGAACTCCGGCTAAGCCCATAACGGAAATAATCGTTTCCAATACACACCAAGTCCGTACCGTATTTTTAACAGTAAGTCCAAAAAATTCTTTAAAAAGCCAAAATCCCGGATCATTCGGCGGACTGATAATAAGACTACCTGCTCCTGTAGCTAAAACCATCAATTCCGGGCTAACCCCGGTAACCGCAACGACCGGAGCCGCAATACCGCCTGCTGTAAGTGCTGCAACAGTTGCAGAGCCACAAGCAATACGAATAACAGCAGCAACAGTCCATGCCAACAATAACGGAGAAAGATTGGATCCCGCTGCCAATGTCCCAATATAGCTGCCAACACCGCTATCGATCAAAATTTGCTTCAAGGCGCCGCCGCCGCCGACAATCAATAGAATCATAGCAATAGCCACAATGCCGTCCTGTGCAATTTTCATAATGTCGACAACCGATTTCCCGCGTCCGATGCCAAATGTATAGAATGCAATAAGAATTGAAATCGTCAGTGCAATGTCCGGCGTTCCCAAAAAGGTAAGTACATCAAAAACAGGCGTTCCTTTTGCAAGTTCCATTTTTGCAATAGCTGCTGCTGCCATTAAGAATACAGGCACCAATGCGGTAAATACACTAATACCGAAACCAGGCATTTCTTCATCTGTAAATACCTTAGGTTCAAATAACCCTTCTGGAATTTCCGTCTTAATATGTTTAACAGTACCATAAAACAACGGACCGGCTACAATCGCCGTCGGAATAGCAATAATTGCACCATACACAAGTGTCAATCCAATATCCGCATTATAGATAATAGAAATAGCCGTCGGGCCCGGATGGGGAGGAAGAAATCCGTGTGTAACAGAAAGGGCTGCTGCCATTGGAATACCTGCTTCCAACAAAGGAATCTTTGCAGCTGCGGCAATAGTAAAAACAAGGGGGATCAAAAGAACAAAACCAATTTCATAAAACAATGCAATCCCAACAATAAATCCAGTCAGGCAAACGGCCCACTTAATATTTTCGCGTCCAAATACTTTGATAAGCGTCGTCGCAATACGTTGTGCTCCACCGCTTTCAGCCATAAGCTTGCCCAGTATTGCCCCAAAAGAAACAACAATTGCTAAGCCGCCAAGTGTGCCGCCTAAGCCTTTTTCAATGACCGGAACAATTTGTCCAATCGGCAATCCTTCAGCAAATCCAACGAGGCCTGCTACGAGAAGCAAAGACAAAAAACTGTTCAACTTTACTTTAACTATGAGGAAAAATAAAACCAGAATACCTACCGCTAAGATGACTAGTGGCATAATAAAAACCTCCTTCTAAATAAAAACAAAATAAATAATAAGGAAACCCTTAATTATATGTTATTTTGATATGCTGTAATATCAGAAAATTCCTGCTGAAGATTCTTATATAACCGTCCAAAAATTGCATACAATTCCTCATACGTTTTCCGATTTTCCGGATTGGGCATATATATTTTTTTTGTATGAACAAGATCTTTGGTATCTCGAATACTCTTCATCCTGCCGCTGGAAATAAAACCTAAAACAGCTGCACCGAATGCCGCTCCCTCACTGTTATCCGGCAAAATAAGCTGTTCATTTAAAATATCAGAAAGGATTTGAAGCCATAAATCAGACTTTGTAAAACTTCCGCTGACACGGATATCTCTAACATTTCCAAAATCTTTTAAAGCATCCATCACACTGTTCAGGCTATAACAAATACCCTCCATCGTGGCACGAATAATATGTGAACGGCCATGGTTTAAAGATAGCCCAAAAAGCATGCCCCGCAATTCGGAATTCCAATATGGTGCACGCTCTCCGGTAAAAGCAGGCATCATAATAAGTCCATCTGAACCGGGAGCTACATGGGAAGCCTTCATTGTCATCAAATCATACGGATCCACGTCAAGATTTTCCATTTGTGCGCCGCTGTAATGACAAATTTTGTCACGGACCCAGCGCAGAATCATCCCGCCATTGTTAATGGCACCTCCGGAAACCCATACATCATCCACCAAATTATAACACCACGTACGCATTCCCTTACTGTCTATCATCGGCTTACCCGTAAGCATACGTAGTGCACCGCTGGTACCAATAGTGGCACTGAGCTGTCCTGGTTCCACAGCCCCAATGCCAACGTTTACAAGAACTCCGTCAGTTGCACCAATAACAATGGGCAGTCCTTGGGGAAGATGCATTCGTTTCGCCGCCGCATTGGTTACTGCATGTGAATACGTCGTAGAAACAACCGGCGGCATTGCTTCTCTTGAAACACCGGCAAATTGCAGTATTTCATCATCCCAATCCATTTCTTTCTCATTATACATACCGCTGGTACTGGCAGCAGAGTGATCAATAACCCATTGTCCCGTCAGTTTTTCAAAAATATAATCCTTTAAAGATCCTACGTATTTCATTCGCTCAAATATTTCCGGTTGATTCTGCTTCAGCCATACTATTTTTGCCAAAGGATAACAAGCATGAATCGGACAGCCCGTTCGTTCATAAAAATTTCGGCAACGTATAGCATCCTTTTTTAATTCCCGTACAATATCCGCACTGCGGCTATCAGCCCAAGTCTGCAGATCCATAAGGGGTTCATGATCTTTATCCAAGCCGGCGAAGCTATGCATAACGGTACTTAATGCCACACCAATAAGCTTGCAGTTTTTATAATGAAGTGCGTCCACCGTTTTATGTATAACAGCTTCTATGGCTTCATAAATTTGCAGAGGGCTTTCTTCTGCCCAATTGGGATGCGGCGTCAACAGCGGATAGAACGCTTCTGAAGAGGCTACGTTTATCCCCTCTGCAGTATACGCAATAGCGCGTACTCCCGTCGTTCCCACATCGACACCAATCCAGACCTCTTGCAATAAGGCGTCTTGTACCATTCTAATCCTCTCTTTCTCCGGATTGTATCCGAAATTCATAATTTATTTCTCCCAACATTATATACATCATCATCTTTTACCCAGATTCACCCAGCCGATGAATCTTCTATCCGTTTCGCAGTAAAAAAATGATATTTACTTATCATTTATTCGTATTATACATTCATTTTTTTGATATGTAAATAACATTTAAAAATAATCATTATTCCTTTTGTACATAGTAAATTAAAAAATCAGCCATTTATTGCATCTTTCGCAAGCGGTTAATTAAAGCTATTTTTGATGTGTTTAATAGACAAATAAAGTATACCTAATATGGACATTTTAGATAAAATATTTACTTTATATAAATGATAGTTTTACATCAAAAAAAAATATATAGCTCTTGAAAAAGATAGTTTTGTATCATATAATAACAATAAATCATCGTTATTTATCCAGCCCATGCAAAAATGAATCATTCTGTTTACTCATTTCAGATACGCGGACGATAATTGCCGTATCTATTATTTTTTTACCATAAACAGGAGGTTTCTTTATGTCAAATCGTTTCAGTACATTTCCAACCTATCAAAAAGCTATTGCTAAAGTTCATTTAGGTTCTTGCGGTGTCGATCAAAAAAAACTCGACAAGCCGATCATTGCTATCGTTAACTCCTGGAATGAAATTGTTACAGGGCATGTACATCTGCGTATTCTTGCTGACCAAGTCAAGCAATCCATCACAGAAGCAGGTGCCGTACCATTAGAATTCAATACGATTGCCATTTGTGATGGCATCGCTCAAGGTCATGCCGGAATGAAATATTCACTGGCTAGTCGCGAACTTATTGCGGATTCAATTGAAGCCATGGTAAAAGGACACGGCATTTTCGATGGGATGGTCATGTTAGGTTCTTGTGACAAAATCGTTCCCGGCATGCTTATGGCTGCCGCCCGGATAAACATTCCAACTATCATGATTACAGGCGGTCCCATGAAACATCACATTACGCCGAAAGAAAACAAAGCTGCCCGTCAGGAATTTATTCACGGTAAAATTGATGAGCAAAAACTATTAGATGTGAGTGCTGAATATTATACAGGTGCCGGGGTCTGCCCATTTTTTGGAACAGCGAATACCATGTGTGAAATAGCTGAGACATTAGGCCTTACACTCCCTAATGTCTCTACCATACTTGCGTTAAGTGACGAACAGAAAGAATTAACAGCAGAGGCCGGCCGCACTATTGTAAATCTTGTAAAAAAAGATATAAAACCACTCGACATTCTTACCAAAGAAGCATTTGAAAACGCTATTACCGTCACATTAGCTATGGGCGGCTCTCTAAATAGTACGCTTCATATCCCGGCCGTTGCCGCCGAATGCGGTATCCCTATTTCCCTTGACGATTTCGATCGCATCAGCCGCAATACTCCTTTAAATACACGCATTTGTCCAAACAGCAAGATATATGCAACCGGCGATTTAGATACTGTCGGCGGTTTAAAAACGGTCATGAATGAGTTGCGTTCCATTCTTCATACAGATTGCCTGACCGTAAATGGCCATACAATCGGAGAAAATATTGCCGATGCAAAACCAGCAGATGGTGAAATCATACGGCCGATAACCGATCCTTTTGAAAGAGAAGGCGGTATCGCCGTGCTGTATGGTAACTTGGCACCGAAGGGCAGTGTTGTAAAATGTTCTGCAATCCCAGAAGACCAATGGATATTTGAAGGACCCGCCATGGTATTTAATTCTGAAGAAGATTGTACTGATGCAGCTTATACACATCAAATTCCGGATGGAACTGCCGTTATTATTCGATATGAAGGACCTTCCGGCGGCCCCGGAATGAGAGAAATGCATCGCGCCACAGAAATCTTAGCAGGTATTCCCGGCGTTGCTATTATTACAGATGGCCGCTTTTCCGGGGCTTCTGCCGGAATATCTGTAGGATATCTATCTCCGGAAGCCTATGCAGGCGGTCCCATTGGGCTTGTTCAAAATGGCGATATCATTAAAATCAATATTCCCCAACGAAAATTAGAATGGTGCGTCTCTGAAGACACCGCAGCAAAACGCCGCACGAAATTCCACCCGGTAGTCAAAGATGTAAATAGTAATTTTCTGCATTTGTACAGAAAAATATCAGAAGACGCTTCAAAAGGCGCGGTACGTAAAAAATTCTAAGAAAGGACGTAATCATATGGCAAATTCCAAGCAGCCACCAGCAAATTGCTTACTTCTCCTGTTATCCAACTATCCTTATTTTACAAAATCTCAGCAAAAAATAGCGGATTATATTTCTGAAAATCCCCATGAAGCTATTCGCCAAAGCATTTCAGAAATTGCTGAGAGTACCGCCAGTTCAGAAATCACAGTTTCTCGTTTTTGTCATAAAGCCGGTTTCAATGGTCTGCAGGATTTAAAAATTGCTTTAGCTTCAGAAATCTTTACACCTTTGGAATCCGTTTGCCAAGATATCAACACCTATGATACAGTACAGGAAATTGCCTCTAAAGTATTTTATAACACAATCAACAGCTTGCAAGATACCTTAAAAGATCTCGATTCTGAGGCGGTCAATAAAGCTATTGATTTGATTTATAACGCACATAAGATTGACGTATATGGATATGGCGTATCTTCAGGTGTCGCCAAGGATATCGAAAATCATCTCCTGCGTTATTCTAAACCAGTCCATGCCTTTTCCGATCTTCATATGCAGGTAACTTCAGCTACATTGTTAACCTCTGAAGACGTGGTAATTATCGTATCCCATTCCGGTTCTAATCTTGATCTCATTACCGCCGCAAAGTTAGCAAAAGCCAATCATGCTAAAATTATTGTTCTGACAAGTTATAAAACAAGCACTCTTTGTAAATTGGCCGACATTATTCTCTGCGGTGCTGGCAGAGAGGTTACCTATCGTTCTGAAGCTACAGCTTCCCGGTTGGTTCATTTAGCCCTGATGGATATTATTTATACCGGCTTAATGATGAAGGATCCCGATAAATTTACGAAAAACATGAACAAAATGCGTCTGGAAATAGCAAAGAGGCGTGTATAATAAGGAACACCCTATTCACTTATAAAATAAAACAGCAGCGGCACGAATGAAGTGCCGCTGCTGTTTTATTTTATTTTTTATAATACTCTTTCCATTCATGATGAAACGAGCCTTCTTTATCTACCCGCTGATATGTATGTGCCCCGAAATAATCTCTTTGAGCTTGTATAAGGTTAGCACCTATCATACCCCCGCAATATCCATCAACATATTGCAATGCGCTGGAAAAAGCAGGTATAGCTACTCCATTTTGTACTGCTAAACAGATGATATCCCGCAAACTTTCTTGATTTTCGTTTATTTTTCCATAAAAAAACTCATCAAACAAAAGGTTGCTTAACTCGGGATTTCTTTCATACGCCGTCATAATTCTATTGAGAAATCGTGCCCGAATAATACATCCACCACGAAAAATAGACGCAATTTTGCAAAAATTCAAATGCCATCCATAGTGAATGGATGCCGAGCGATATAACGAAAATCCTTGTGCATAAGCCACAATTTTTGCAGT
Source organism: Megasphaera sueciensis (assembly GCF_050219315.1). NCBI lineage: Bacteria > Bacillati > Bacillota > Negativicutes > Veillonellales > Veillonellaceae > Megasphaera > Megasphaera sueciensis. Next base: position 2,170,808 of record NZ_CP116939.1, on the reverse strand, counting down.
ATATAAACTTCTTCGTACTTGTTCCACAAAATTTTTATTTACACAATGCTTCCGGATTGGATGCTCAATCAGCTCTGCCGCTTTGCTGCGATCTGTTATCAAATTCGATAGTACGCGTACATTGCAGGCGGTAGTAATAATCGAGACATCGACGCCCTGCCGTAATGCTTCAATACTCGTCCAACGGCCCGTTCCCTTTTGTCCTGCGCAATCAAGTATTCGCTCTACTAAAGGAGTCCCGTCAGCATCACATTCTGCCAGAATATTCGCAGTAATTTCTACTAAATAACTATTTAGTTCTCCTTGATTCCACCGGAAAAAAATCTGTGAAATTTCCTGGTCCGTATATCCGCCTATATATTTCAACAAGCGATACGCTTCTGATATCAATTGCATATCCGCATATTCAATACCATTATGAACCATTTTTACATAATGACCGGCTCCATCGCTTCCGATAAAAGAACAGCATGGCTGCCCCTCTATTTTAGCGGCAATTGCTTCAAAAACAGGTCGAATATTTTCATAGACATCAATGTTGCCACCAGGCATCAGTGCCGGCCCACTGCGTGCTCCTTTTTCACCGCCGGAAACACCAATACCAAAATAATGGATTCCTCTTTTGGATAAATACGTAAACCGCCGCTGTGTATCTTCAAAAAACGAATTGCCGCCATCCATAATAATATCGCCTTCACTCAAATAAGGAATGATTTGCTTAATTACGGTATCCACCGGTTCTCCTGCCTTAATCATTAAAAACACGCGGCGCGGTTTCGTTAACGAATGTAAAAAATTCTGCAAATCATAAAATCCCTGCACTCCGGAATGCGGTCTGTCCGTGATAAATCGCCTTGTAAATGACGATTCAAAATCATACCCCGCAACAAAAAATCCATGATCTGCCATATTCAGCGCTAAATTGCTTCCCATAACCGATAATCCAACAATGCCGATATCCATTCTTTCCATATATATGCTCCTTACATCATAAAATACTAACTTTACTCTTTCATCATACCATATTCATTTCTATTTGACAGCAAAACGAGTAGAATATATATTTTTCCCTTATCTACTTTTATGTAAGCGGGTGTATATCTCTACTTACCGCTCATGGCTACACTGTGTTGTTTATTAAATGGTTTTGTCCAAGCTTTTATAAATTCAGAAAATATCTGCTAACGTACAAACCAAGTACTACCTTATATTCTTTATCTCGACATTTAATTTTTATTGAATTTAACTATATATTCGTAATTTTTTTAATATTTATATTAAAAATTTAATCCGCTTCTATATTGCAAATGATGTATTGTCTTAGTATAATTAAATTAACACATTACTAAAAGTAATTAGTATAATTACTTTTTAGAATTTATTAATTATGTAATTATACTAATTTTTAATACATTGATGTATACATTATTTGGTATTTTTAGTTATTTTAAGGAGGTATGTATTATGATTATCGGAACCGTAAAAGAAATCAAGGATCATGAATTCCGGGTAGGTTTAACACCGGCAGGATGCCATGCTTTAAAAGAAGCAGGACACACCGTTTTAGTAGAAAGTGATGCGGGTAAGGGAAGCAATTTCAGTGATGAGGAGTACAACTCCGTAGGTGCCCAAATATTAACTAAAAAAGAAGTTTTTGACAACTCTGATATGATTATTAAGGTAAAAGAACCGTTATCCTCAGAATATGATATGTTTCATAAAGGACAAATTCTCTTTACCTATCTGCACTTGGCTCCCGAACCAGAATTAACCGCCGCACTGCTTCGCAATAAAGTTATAGGAATCGCATTTGAAACGGTACGAGATGCAAACAACTCTTTACCGCTGCTATCTCCTATGAGCCGCGTAGCCGGTCGCATGAGTGTGCAAATCGGTGCACACTATTTAGAAAAACAATATGGCGGAAAAGGTATGGTTTTAGGCGGAGTTCCCGGTGTAGAGCCTGCCCAAGTAGTTATCATCGGCGGCGGTACTGTCGGCTTAAATGCCGCAAAAATGGCGGTAGGACTTGGCGCCAAGGTTGCAGTCCTCGACATGAATCCTGAACGGCTTTCTTATATTGATGACCTATTTAACGGGCGCGTAGAAACTATTGCGTCTAATTCCTTTGAAGCTGCCGTGTGGGCAAAAAAAGCAGACCTGCTCATCAGCTGTGTACTCATTCCGGGAGCAATGGCTCCTAAAGTAATAAAAGAATATATGGTCAAGGAAATGAAAAAAGGTTCCGTTATTGTTGATGTTGCCATTGACCAAGGCGGCGGCGTAGAAACCATTGATCACGTAACGACCCATACAGATCCTATATATATAAAATATGGCGTAATTCATTATGCAGTAGCGAATATTCCTGGTGCGGTTCCCATGACTTCGACAATAGCTTTAGCAAATTCTACACTTCCTTATGCTTTGAGAATTGCCAACAAAGGCTGGAAACAAGCACTGCAGGAAGATCTGGGACTTGCTCAGGGCTTAAATACCGCCAATGGAAAAATCACATGTAAAGCAGTTGCACAAGCACGAAATTTACCATATACCCCCTTATCTGAAATACTAGGTTAATTACAATTAATCTGAAATTAAAAGGCTCTCGAAAATCCGAGAGCCTTTTATGCTATATATTGTCACCAATTATATTTTTATACGTGACTAAAAAATACGGCACAATCATGGTTAGCGAGGATGCTCAAAGATTGTGCCGTATCCTATAGTAAAAGCAACTGCAACAAAGAAAAGCTAAAAATGCAGTCCGCTGAACTACCTAAAATTTATATGTATCTCTCATTTTTTCAAGAAAAGAAATAAGACATTGAAGTTGTTCATCGGTATGCCCTGCATTCATCATAATACGAATAAGTGCATGTCCCGGCTTAACGGCAGGATACCGAAACATACCGACCATAATATTATTTTCCAGACAAGCTTCATATACTTTAACCGCTTTTTTGTCATTTCCTATAATGACAGAAATAATATAAGACGGCGTATCGTTGAGACGAAAATTCTTTTCTTCCAAAACTTGACGTAATTTTAACGAACGTTCCAAATATTGATCCATAATTTCCGGATGTTTCTCTAATTTGCGCAAAATATAGGTAATAGTGCTGGCAGTCGGTGGTTGAATAGCAGCAGTAAACAAAGATGTTCCCGATAATAGCTCGAACATGGTAATCATGTCTTTAGGGCCGGAAATTGCTCCCCCTTCCATACCCACCGCCTTAGAAAAAGACACCATGACAAACGTAGCTCTGTTCATTTGTTTGAATTCTTCTGAAAACAAGCGTTGCTCCGGACCATAAAACATAAAACCATTTGCATTATCCACATAGCTGATCGCACCATACTTTTCGCAAGCATCTAAAATTTCCTTCATAGGGGCAATAGATCCATCAGCAGAATAAATGCTTTCGAAAACAACGACAATCTTTTTATGTGTCTTAGACAAACGTTTTAATACATTTTCCAAATGTTTCGAATCATTATGCCGAAATGGAAACAGCTGTTTACCAAACTCCAAGTGTGATGCTGCTTTCCATAAACTCCAGTGGCAATCTCTATCAAGAACAAATACAGCATCACTGTTATTGATACCACAAGTAGAACTAAAGTCAAATTTACATGTCATCGCATTAATAAAACCAATATTAGCTAATAATCCGCTGGCAAAGGATAAGGAGCGTTCTTTTCCCGTAATCCGGGTTAATTCTTCTTCCATTTCTTTATGGGCACTGCTGACTCCCTGGGTAACTCGTGATCCCCCCGTGACCAGACCATATTTTTTTGCCGCCTGTAAAAAATGTTTCATTACATCAGGTTCTTGATGTGTATTTAACACATTAATACTGGCAAAATTAATGTATTTTTTATCATGGTAGGTAACGGTAGGACCTACAGGTTTTGTTGTTGTTGTTACTTCATGATAAAATCCATCTTTACAAAGCGTATCCAAAAAATAAGAAAATCCCCATATATCCCGTAAACTACTTGATTGATTTGGTTGCTGCTTCATTACCATTGATTGATTCCTCCGCCTATGACAAGCCCGTTTATTTTCTTTAATTATATAAATAAAAACGACAATTTTTAAATATACATTTATATAATGTGTAACTAGTATACTATAGGGACCGTAACTTTTCCGTAACTTTTTACTTCTAAACAAATATTTTCAGAAAAATGTATTCTTTTTTTCAACATATCTAACAAAAAATGACTGACTCCACATTACTGGTGCCAGTCATTTTTGTTTATTTCAAGCTGTTAATATAGGATTGTATGCATGCATTGGTTTCTTCTGCCCAAGAGTAATGTGCCATATACCGCCCATCATAGATAGCAATCATTGCTTCGTCTCCTTTTAACAAACGTTTATAATCACTTTCATAAAATTCGGAATGAACAAAGCGCTGCGCCGTGCCTGAAGCCAAAATAAAGCCAATTCCGGCCATATTCAATATTTCTCTCAATCGTTTGTATGTCACACGGCAGAGTGCCTGTGTTCCCGCATCATATGGACGATCAGCCCAAAGATGTCCTATAATTTGCTCTGTCGTTACACTGCCGCCATCCGCATCAACAAGCACTGCCAAAAGTTCTTTCGCTTTTTCACTGTTAAAATAAAGAAGTTTATGATTCACATATACATCAAAAAAAGGCAATGTTCGTATACACACCTGTTTCGTCGGTGTGTATATAATTTGTTCCGCTTTTTCTATCGCTTGACGGATACATTCCTTATTATATGGCTTAAGTATATAGCTAACTGCTTCCGCATCAAACGCATCTAATGCAAAGGTATCATATGCCGTCAAAAACACAATTTTTGTGTTGCTGTTAATCTTTCGCAATATTTTCGCCAATTCCAGTCCCCGTACTCCCGGCATCTCAATATCAAGAAAAGCAATATCTATCGTATGCTGTTCTGCATATTCTTGTGCTGGAGACGCTTCTGTAAATGTTTTCAATGTTGTAACCTTTTCCATTGTATGAATGATATATTCAAATTTTTCGACAGCAGCTACTTCATCATCTACATATATAATGTTCATACCCGGTCATCCCCTTTTTTAGGTATTTGTATCATAACTTTTGTGCCTCTTCCAATTACGCTTGTAATCGTCATTTTGGCTTGAAGCATGTATTCCAAACGACTGCGGACATTCATAATTCCAATAGACGCATGACTATCTTTCTGCAGTGCTTCCCAATCAAAACCCACTCCGTCATCTTCAATTATAATGCATATTTCTTTCATATTTTCTGCTGTTTTCAGCATAACTGTGCCACCTTGAGATTTGCTCCTCAATCCATGCTTAACAGCATTTTCAACAAGTGGTTCCAAGGTAAGCGCCGGCAAAGAAAAATTTGCAGCATCAATATTATAAACCATGTGTATCTTATCCCCAAAACGCAGCTGTTCCAAGGCTACGTAGCATCGAATATGTTTCATCTCTTCTTCAAAATTAACCAGCCCCTGACTTTGCAAGGAATTAATATTCGCTCTAAGGTAATTAGAAAATTGTATAATGGCATCATCGGCCTTTTCCGGGTGAATCAAACAAAGTCCGCTAATAGCATTCAATACATTAAAAACAAAGTGAGGTTGTATCTGACTTAACATGACACGAATACGGCTTTGGGCCAATTCCCCCTGCATTTCCTGCACTAAAGAAGCTTGCTGCATCTTTTCCCGTACAAAATCACCGGCAATAATACATTGTACTATCGTAAAAAACAACAATCCTGCCTGAAATACATAAATCCAATAAAAATGAACAAATGAATAATGTACAATTTCCGCGATGGTGCAGCTCGTAAGCACGCTCACAGATACAACCACATATTTAATGCGTTTTTCCATATGCATTTTATATTCCCGTATAAGAAAAACCATTTCTAATACCAACATCGCCCATGCGGGAGATAAAAAAGCATCTGATCCCCGACCTTTTTGAAACAAACAATACCCAACAATACACAATGTCCATAAAAATATCATTACGTTAGCCGTTTTAATATGCGACTTTTTATTAAGAAATGTTGATAAATAAATAAGAAGAAACTCACAAATCAACATTTGCGATAAGTAATCAATAATGTTTATTAATCCTGGGTAAGGAAACAATAAGGTAATATATTCATAATCAATAAAGGTACATACAGCCCCGGATATAAGCAACATGGCACAAGAAAAAAATTGTTCATAAATATCAATCTTAAACAACCGCAGAACACTCATACTGAACAAAAGAGCAAGTCCAATAATCAAAAGCATACTGCTGATAATAATTTTTGCAGCATTATGCTGCAGTTGGTGAAGCAGCAGTGCGTAGGTTTCCCCACTGCTGAATTTTCGTAACCACAATGTCAAGGCTTCGGGATAATTGCCATCCGTTGCGCGTTGTAAATGTATAACTAATTCATCCTTTGGAGTAATACCAGGACTATCAAAAGAATCCCACCAAGTATAATCATCTCCTTCTTCATGATAAATGTCCTGCCCATTCAGTTGAATATGTACTTGCAAACGGGTGATATACATCATAATTTTTTTATCTTTAGGAATATCTTGTTTTACATGTCCGCGAAGAATAAGTTGATTATCATCCGGTCCGATAGAAATATCTTTTAATTGTTGAAATGGGATAGGTGCATCGGAAGACATTCGCTGATAAAATCCTTGCATAGAAATAGCTTTCACAGTATGACTTGTATCATCCGTATCTATGGGCCTTAAAAACATAAAGAGGGTCACAATAGTAACACCCAATAAGATATACATATACAGTAAAAATCTATTTGGTTTATAATTTTCCAAGTTGGATTCCCCCTACCCTTTCCCTTTTTTATTATACAATATTTATTTCAGAGAGCAAAAAAAACATCTCTTCCAATATAATATATTCTTACACAGATGAGATGTTTTTCTTACTTATTTTCTTTTATAATATTACTTACAGTCAACATGCTACTCTCTATTTCCAAAAATCAAGCCATGAGTACCTACTGTATTGTCATAGATAAAATAGTATGCGTAAACAATGGTTTATATTGATTTTCCGCAACAACGGGCACTGTAAAAACAAGACTGTACATAGTATTATTTCCCAACACTATATACTGTTCTTGATAATAATCCGTTCCTGCCCTGTTAATCGTATAAAAAAAATAAATAGCCTTATGACTTGCTACGGTTGTAACCCCGGAACTTTCCATCGCCGCTCCCTGAGACTTTAAACGTTGCTCCAGTGTTGGAAGCGCTGCCTGCAGTTGTTCTTCCTGCTCTGCCATCGTTGTCCCATTGCGAATTTGATTGACTCTAACAGTCATAAGCACTCCTGTTTTCTTATCTCCTGCTGTTAATTGTGTCATACCTGATTCTGTCTGTAAATATTGAAATTCCGCTGGAACATCGATATTAAAACCACTGCTTTCACTATGGTAAGATTGGTATTCCGTTGCAAATGCCGTCGAAAAAACTAAACAAAAAAAACTAGTCACCATTATAAAAATTCGCTTCATCCTATCAAACTCCCCTTTAAATTTTTATTTCATTATAAAATGAAACAGGTGATTTGTCTAATATTCTTTTTCAACACAAGCTTTCCGTTAAAATACGAATCACATCTTCCCGCGTCAATACGTGATATCCCCCTTTTAAAATAAAAACGGAATCGCATATGTCTTCCATCATATCTGCAGTAACCCCAAAATCCTTTATACTCATAACACAGCCAATTTCTTTTAAATACGCTTCCATTCGATCCAATCCCTCACCAGCTATTTCTTCATCACTCTTATTTTCTGTGCGGACATCCCAAACACGCTGAGCATATCGTTTAAATTTTTTTAATCCGTAAGGTAAAATAAACCGATAATACGGCATAGACACTGAAGACAATGTCATACCATGTGTATCATCCGTATAAGCAGCAACTGCCTGTCCTAACATATGCACCATCCAATCTGTCGATTTACCTTTAGCAATCAAAGTATTTAACGCCCAAGAAGCAATCCACATAATATTACTTCTTGCTTCATAATCACGAGGAGTTTCCACCGCAATCCGGGAACTGTGAATCAGTGATTTCAACAAGCCCTCACTAATATAATCGGATGTATTGTCATCTTGGCCGGAAAAATATTGTTCAAGAATATGTGACATAATATCATAAATACCAGCTACCATTTGATAGCGCGGCACGGTAAAAGTAAAAACAGGATTTAGAATAGAAAATTTTGGAAATACCGCCGATCCAAAAACACGTCCTATTTTTAACTTTTGTTCATGGTTAGTAATAACAGCTCCCCCGTTCATTTCTGAACCAGTCCCAACCATAGTTAATATACAACCTACAGGAATAACTGCATTATCCACTTTCTTCATTTGTAAAAAATATGTATCCCACGGATCTGTTTCACAATAGGCAGAAACAGATACCGCTTTAGCATAATCGCAGACAGACCCCCCACCAACTGCTAAAATCAGATCAACGTGGTTCTGGCAGGCTAATCGACTTCCTTCGTACACTTTCTCTATCGTTGGATTCGGCATTACTCCCCCATCTTCAATAATAGTTTTGCCAGCTTCCTGCAGTATGGAAATGATTTGGTCATAAATACCATTTCTTTTAATAGAACCGCCGCCATATACCAATTGTATTTTTTTCCCATAATGGACAAGTTCCTTTTTTAGGTTATCCAATGCTTTATCGCCAAAATACAACGTAGTCGGATTAGAATAACAAAAATTTCCTAACATGCCATATCGCTCCTTTTACTGTATCTGTCTCCATGAAAATATATTTATCCTTAACTACAAAAAACAAAATATATAATTATGTTTTTTCGTGCAATAACAAGATCATATCATACCAGACAGCACCTCCGTGCAAAGAACTCGACCGCCCCTCACACGTATATCCAAATTGTTCGTAAAAAGGAATTAAATATTTTTTACACGTCAATATAACAGCTTTCCTATTTTGTTCATAAGCTGCTGCAATATATGCCTTCATCAACATTTTAGCAATTCCCTGGTGCTGTTCTGATGGTAGTACGTCTAATCCAAAAACCATTTGATAATCTGCTTTATCATCATGAAGCATCGTAGATTCATATAAATCATCTGTCAGTTTTCGTTGTTTAGTCACACAGCCATTAATAAACCCTATAACTTTTCCTTTTTTTTCAGCTACAAGAAAAGAATGAACAAAAACATGCATCCGCTCACTAAGACGTTTATACGTTGCCGCTTCAGCTTTTGGAAAACATTGCTGTTCTATATATACAACACGGTTTAAGTCTGACCTTCTGGCTGCTCGGATATTAATTTCCATAAAAAGAACTCCTCATATACTACTCGATTCAATTTATCTAACATATATATTTTGTTCCCATAGTACCTTCACACGGAACAAAGGCGATGACCCGACCGGCCATCGCCTTTATGAAAAGCGGCATATATGTGAATATGGACATATCCCCTATTCCGTTGTAAGAATCACCGTCATGCAGTCTCTTTTCCTACTCAGACTATTTGCTATTTAAGTGCCTTTTGGACTCACATCCTTTGACCTTACAAACAGTCTCTCATTGATGCATTAATATAATGTTTCATACACAATCCCAATAACTAATAGTTTGCTTTTCAACATGCTACCGGTCATCTGGGCAAGAAGTATACTGCGTGATTCTTTTCCAATGCTTTTAACGGGTAACATTCCATATCCCTTCCGCTTTTTACACTTTTATTATATCATCAGTATATTTTTAAGTAAATACCTTTTTATTATTTTAATTATACATATTAATCATCATTGTATATGGATCGTCTCTGCTTACCTATATTCTGTAAACATGTTCTTGTTATTCTTATTTTTCCCCAATTATATGCAGCAACTCTTCATTAATAAACCCATTGGCAGCGCAAATATCCGCATTGCAATCAACCTGTATCCTTTTACCGGTATAATCGCTTACACGTCCGCCCGCTTCCTGCACTAATATAATTCCCGCCGCCATATCCCAAGGCTTTAAATCTCGTTCAAAATAACCATCATATCGTCCCGCTGCTACGTATGCCAAATCTAAAGCGGCACTGCCTGAACGACGAACATCTAAACAACGGCAATATACCTTTTGGAATACATCCCAATTTTGTGGAATAAACTGCCGATCATAAGGAGATGTCCCAATCGCCATAAGAGATTTTTCTAAGACTTCATTTTCGGTAACATGAATCGCTCGTCCATTTAGAAAGGCTCCTTGTCCACGAACAGCATAAAAAGTTTCCTCCGTAAATGGATTGTAAATAACTCCAAATTGCAAATCCTTTTTGTTATAATAAGCTAACGACACTGCACTTAACCCCACATGACGGATAAAATTTTGTGTGCCATCAATCGGATCGAGTATCCAATAGCTGGTATCTGGTTTAATGTAAATACGTTTCTGTTCCTCAGCAATCAAAATAGTCTGGGGATCCAGCCGATATAATTCCTGACGCAAATACTCCTGAACAGCTACATCAACCTGTGTGACAAAATCAGACCTTCCTTTAACAGTTACTTTAATTTCTCTTGTATCATCTACAAAAAACGGTCGAGTTGTTTGAACAACCCGAATAATCTTTTCATAATCCATGATATTCTCCTGCAATATGTATTTTATACAACATAACAATATATCTAAAGCCTCATGAGATTGTCCCTCAGTATCTTGTTCACCTAAATAAATATTATCTACTGTCGTTTTATAATTCTAATTAATTATACTAACAGATTCTCTTACATATATGTGATTTCGGTTACAGAAAACTGACTTTTGTAAAATATTTGCGCGTAAATTAGCAAATTTATAATTTAAACATAATATGTATTTTGTTCTCTTAATTTTTACTTTTAATGAGAGTAATAATCATCGTCATATTTCTGCCTTCAATTTTTAGAGGATTATCGACATGAGTAATTTCCGAAAGATCCATGTTATCTTTCTCTGCAATTTGTCGTGCATACCGCAAAAACATAACTTCCATTTGGATTTATTCGTATTGCTAACTCCACGAACTTCGCAAGTTCTAATTTGTTCATTAATATGCAATTCTTTACTAATTTTCTTTCAGTTATTTAGAATCCATTGTTTTTCTTACTTGTATCGCTGCCGAAACAAGATGTTCTAAACTAGCCTTAGTTTCAATAATGCTTCTAGTTTTAAGTCCACAATCAGGATTTACCCACAATTTCTGTGGTACAATTTTCGTTAACATAACCTTCAAAGATTTTTCAATTTCTAATTCTGAAGGAACTCTAGGGGAGTGAATATCGTAGACACCTGGACCCACTTCTGTCCGGAATTCAGCCGCCTGCAACGCATCTAAAACAGTAAAATCAGAGCGAGATGCTTCAAACGTAATCACGTCAGCATCCATATTATCTATATCTTTAATAATATCGTTAAATTCACTATAACACATATGTGTATGAATTTGTGTTTCCACTTTGACTCCACTGTGCACCAAGCGAAAGGCTGGAATAGCCCAATCTAAATAATTTGTATGCCAATCGGCCTTACGAAGAGGTAGTTTTTCCCGTAAGGCGGCTTCATCAATTTGAATAATGCGAATTCCATGTTTTTCCAAATCAAGCACTTCATCTCGAATAGCCAATGCGATTTGAATTGTACTTTCTCGCAGTGCAATATCTTCCCGTGGGAAGGACCAATTGAGAATAGTAACAGGCCCAGTAAGCATTCCTTTGACAGGTTTATTTGTCAACTGCTGCGCATATGTCGACCATTCTACTGTAATGCTTTTTCGTCGTGATACATCACTCCAAATAATCGGCGGTTTTACACAACGTGTACCATAGGATTGAACCCAAGCATTCTCCGTAAAAATAAAACCGTTTAAATGTTCCCCAAAATATTCTACCATATCGTTTCGTTCAAATTCTCCGTGTACAAGAACATCAAGTCCGATTTTTTCTTGCAGCGCAATACAAGCGGCAATCTGTTTTTTATTGAAATTCTTGTATGTTTCAAGGGAAATTTTATTATTACGGTAGTCAGCTCGATTTTTCCGAACAGCAAGGGTTTGTGGAAAAGAACCGATAGTCGTAGTCGGAAGTAACGGGAAATGAAATGTCTTCTTTTGCAAATTTTCTCTTTCAGTAAAACCGGGATGTCGCGTAAAATCTTTTTTTGTCAGACAAGCAACTCTTTTTTGAACCATCGCGTCCGGTACTGCATGTGGAACCGCAAAAAGAGCAACATTGTTTTTGTATATTTTTTCCATTTTGGGTTCAGTACTATCCATCAGTTTCTTCAAATCAGACAATTCCTGTAGCTTTTCTTCAGCAAAGGAAAAATGTAACAGATATTTTTTATTCAAATGTATTTCCTGCGTTATGGTAAACGGTACATGAAGAAGTGAACAAGAAGAGTTCAATACAATATACCGTGCTTTACTTTGGATTTTTTTCAAAAGTGTCAATGTTGCAGTATAATTGTTACGCCAGATATTTTTCCCGTTTACAACTCCGGCAAAAAGAATCTTGTCCTCAGGAAATCCATTTGCACACAATGTACTTAATGTTTCCTTGCCTTCCAAAAAGTCCAGTCCAATGCCATCAAAGTCGAGTGCAGTAAGGATATGATAACAATCACGAACATCACCAAAATACGTTTGGCAAAGGATCTGTACCCCTTGTTTATTCTGCAATATATCTCGATATATATCTGCAAACAAAGATAGATCTTCTTGAGAAAGATCTGTAACTAATAATGGTTCTTCTACAGATAACCATGTAATCCCAAGTTTTTCTAACACTGTCAAAAGTTCTTTATATGCATTTGTAAGAACATCGGCAAAATCACGCTTTGTTTTTTTCCCCGTACAACGCGCCAATTGTAAAAAAGTAAATGGCCCCAGGATAACCGGCTTAGCTAAAAGCTTTAACGCCAATGCTTCTTTACATTCATCAATTATCTTTGTACCGGTAAGCTTTATATTCATATCATCTTCCAACTCCGGTACCATATAATGATAATTAGTATTAAACCATTTTTTCATAGCCAATGCCTTTACATCACCATGTACACCTTGATACCCCCGTGCCATAGCAAAATAGGTATCTAACGGATTTAATCCTAGCCTGTGGTACCGTCTGGGAATAACATTAAAAAGTACAGCTGTGTCCAATGTCGTATCATATAAAGAAAAATCATTTACCGGAATCAGATTCAGACCACTGTTCTTTTGCAACAACCAATGCTTTTTGCGAAGATTACAAGCTGTTTCATTCAAACTATCTATACTTACTTTACCTCTAAAATATTTCTCCGTTACAAACTTTAATTCTCGTTGTGCTCCAATGCGAGGAAATCCAATAATTGTTGTTTCCATTTTTACATCCCTCCCTAAAAAAGACATAAGTATATTTGTTTTGTATACGATTTTTCTATTAAGCAAAAAAAAAAGCGTTATCACAGATAGCGCTTTTTCATCAGCTCATCTATCAGGAATGTTCCTGTCGGAGTTGGCACCTTTCCCTTATATGGGCAGGTTGTCGCAGCGTCATAAGGCCGAATCCCTCGACTGCTCTGGATGGAATAGAAGATGCAGATTATGATTTATTTCCATAGCGGCATTGCATCTTCTTGCAATATATTGTTGTATTCGCAAAAAAATGGGTGGATACCATTGCGATATTGTAGTGTATTGTAACCTAATGCTTGTATGTTGTCAACCTGAATCTTTCGTATACCCCTTCTGTTAGTTAAAGATAAAAATAATACAGGAAAATGTCATAAACCTTTTATTTTATACTCAATTCGGAAAATTTTTCCTTATCACGTTTAATTTGTTTTTGGTACCTTTCCGCTTCAGAAAAAATGCATCCACAGTACTTTTGCATATAAAATTTCAGCGTTCGTGCCTCATTATTACCTGCACGAAAATAGGGTCTGAAATCTCGATACAAAAACGTTACGCCGTATTGCTTGCCAAACCGTTGTCCAGCTTCAGATATCATGTCATGCTGTTGGTAAATACTGGCTAACAGCGTAGTAGTAAAATATTGGAATCCATGTTCTGCAGCATATCGTGCTGTAGTTTCTAGGCGATGTTCATAACAGTACGTACACCGATGATTCACATCGCATATAATATGTTGAACAAAATCTATTAACCCGTACTCTTCTTGTATTCTAACTTCCATATGAATTGTAGAAGCATACTCTAATAAGCAATCGCGCCGTGCTTGATATTCTTTCCAAGGATGAATGTTAGGATTATACCAAAATGCCACAGGATCCATATTGTCTTCACGTAATGTATTAATACATGATAAAGAACATGGGGCACAACAACAATGCAATAAAACTTTTTCCATAGTTTACCTTCTTTGTTTTTAATTAATGTCCCACTGTACGACAAATTTATACCTAAACATATTTACCCACACTTTGTTATCATCTCGCTTAGTTAAAGTGTTCGTGACAATTAACAAAGTAATCATTTATTGCGGTATTTTCTGGTCATTTTGTCTTTCCTGATGTTCTTTATTCTGCTTCAATTGTTGTTGTCCTTGATCTCGTCGTTGTTGGTTTTGTGAATGCTGTTCTTGATTTTCCCCTTGTTGTCGTTGATTTGATTGATGATTTTGTAAATGCTGTTGTCTATCTGTTTCTTGTTTTTTCTGCCTCTGTCGATTTTGTGATGGTTGTTGTCTATTCGTTCTTTGTTTTTGTTGTCCTGATTGTTGGTCCTGTGAATATTGTCTATTTGTTTCTTGTCTTTTCTGTCTTCGTTGATCTTGTGATGGTTGTTGTCTATTGGATTCTTGTTGCTGTTGATTCTGTTCTGATTGCCATTGTTGTTGCGAAAGTTGAGAAGAATCATATGCCAAACACATTGCATTTCCCATTATAAACATACTTCCAGTTAAGATAATTCCTACCTTTTTTAATGATTTTTTCATATTATTCACACCTTCTCTATTAATTATAAAAATTATATTCTTCTACTATTTTAACGTTTCTATAACAAAACACAAGATAAATAAATTAATTGTTAACATACTGTAACAAAATGAGTTTTTTCTTTAGTTTATATAACAGTAACAAGATTTTCCATACGTTCTCTTTGCTGCAGTGCTGGATTCAGTAATACAGACAAGCATCTTTCAACACCCCATCGACTGATAGAAAACACAAGTGGTAATAAGCCAATATTTCAAGATAACTTCTATTCTCACTGTTCCCATAATACCGCAACAGTGTTTAGCTATCAAACGAGACATCGACACTCGTGTTATGCGGCACTTTTATATTACCTACATGCTTGAAGTAGATGTTGATAAATTCGATGTCAAAACTGCCGTTAGACATACGACATTCAAGATGAATCGTGAAGTCACCGAGGACACAAACAATCGGTTACGCGAAGGCGCATCCAAATTACTCGACTTAATATATCCAAAGAAAGAAAAAAGTAATATTATACAGTTCCCAACAATGGCATAGTACAGCAAGTGGGTGGAAAAAGGGATGGAAAAATAAAGAGACTTGCGACATAAATGCCACAAGCCTAGTAAATATCTATGGTGGAGACGAGGGGGATCGAACCCCTGACCTCTTGCATGCCATGCAAGCGCTCTCCCAGCTGAGCTACGCCCCCATATAATAAGTAAGTCCAAAATTGAACTTGCTTAGATATTTTATCATAGATATATTGATAAATCAAGTTCTATTTCCAGTCCTCGTATACAGAGAAGCTTTATTACATGGATATCCATTATATTTCTTCATTTTTCTATACAGCAGTTCTTATATAGTTTCCACCGCGTTCAACTTCTGTGTTCTTATTATTTTCCTTTTCCAAGTAAGTCTTCTGCCTTTGCTATATTCCCGCGAATCTTAGCACAACAGGTTTTAAATTCGGCCATTTCATCGGCCGGCAAAGGATATTCCACAATATGCTGAACTCCATTGGCTCCAATAACAGCCGGACAACCACAATAAATATCCTGTTCTCCATACTCTCCTTGGAAAGGCACACTGGCTGCCATCACTTTCCCCTGGTTATGCAAAATAGATTTCACAATAGTTGCTGCCGTCGAACAAATTCCGTATTCTGTACAATGCTTGCCTTTGTAAGTAATCCAGCCGCCACGGATCGCCAAATTTTTAGTATCTTCACGATTCAACGTAAACTTCGGATCTCGTTCCATTTCGTTTAATGATTTTCCCGAAAAAGATACAAAAGACCATGGAACCATTTGAGAATCGCCGTGTTCTCCCATCATAAAGGCAGTAAAGGAACTTTGTTCTATTCCTGTCTGCTGAGAAATCGCACTAACTAAACGAGACGTATCAAGTCCGGTACCTGTGCCAAGAACCTGATTTTTCGGCAGACCGCTCAATTTTTGAATAAGATACGTGATAACATCACAGGGATTGGTAACATTAACAAAGATTCCGTTAAAGCCGCCTTTCATTACCTTCGGAATATAATCAGCCACCTGTGTCGCAGTAAATTTCATTTCGTCATCACGACTTCCCGTAGCAACCAGTGTAATATCGCCGACGCAGTTAATGATAACATCACAATTACCCAATTCTTCATACCCGGCAATACTATATGTAACGCGATGCGGCATGAATTGAACGGCATCCATTAAATCCTGTCTTTCACTGCAAAGTTTGTCTTCATTCTTATCACAAATAAGAATATCATCAGCAATTCCCATCATTCCTAACGTAAATGCTACATGAGCTCCTACATGTCCCATTCCAATGACACCGACTGTTCTTTTCTTTACTATCATATTCATCTCTCCTATCTATCTGCAAGTGATACGTATTAAGGGATTATAATTTTCCATTATACCACTATTATATAAATGCGTAAACTTAAAATTACTGTTTAATTTTTTGTTTTTTTTTTACAATAATTTATTTTTAATATTAAATACATAACATTTTTCTTGGTCTGAAAAAAAACATGTATACTATTTTTCTTCAAAACAAACCTGTGTTTTTCCTAAAAAACAGCTCTCCCATACATTAGATTTTTATCTGTTATACGGGAGAGCCGTCCACCATTAAATATAAAAGCTTTTACTTTATTTTTTAAGTTGCAGTATACGCTGGTTGCTGGAACCTCTGAATTGCAGAGATATATCTTTCAGTTCTTCCTTGAATTCACCATCGACAAGCGTATCAATATATGACAGCATTTGCTCTGTAACCTCACTATACGCTTTGCCTCCGTTTTTAAAATCATCCGGATACGTATATCCCGTATAACACCAAATAGTTTTATCAGGATATGCCTCTTTTACTTTATCAAGAAATTTTACCAATGCTTTTTGATGGCAAGGTTCCATCGGTTCACCTCCCAACAAGGTAAGTCCACTGATATATTCCGGTGCAATAGCCGTTATAATCTTTTGTTGTACAGCCTCCGTAAAGGGTTCCCCATACTCAAAACTCCAAGCCTCCGGGTTAAAACATCCGTTACAATGATGTGTGCATCCAGAAACAAAAAGGCTTACTCGAACACCCGGACCATCGGCAATGTCATAAAATTTGATATTCGCATAATTCATTTTTTTCTCCTACAAATGCATGACTCTATCCTTAATTTCTTCGGTTCTTCCTTGATTCCAGAATTGAGTCCCAATATACCCACAAGTCCGCCGTGCCACATTTAATTTATTCTGATCCCGATTGCCGCATTTTGGACATTCCCATACAAGTTTGCCATCACTTTCAACAATTTGGATTTCTCCATTAAACCCACATTCTTGGCAATAATCGGATTTTGTATTCAGTTCAGCATACATAATATTTTCATATATAAATTGCTGCAGTGCTTCAACTGCTTCCAAATTATGCTGCATATCAGGTACTTCAACATAACTGATAGCACCGCCTGGAGAAAGTCGTTGAAATTGGCTTTCAAATTTAAGTTTTGTAAAGGCATCCACCGGTTCCATTACATGCATATGATAACTGTTGGTAATATAATTTTTATCTGTTACCCCTTTGATAACACCAAATCGTTTCTGTAAACATTTAGCAAATTTATACGTCGTCGATTCCAAAGGAGTCCCATATAAACTAAAATCAATATTATGTTCTGCTTTCCATGCTGTACATTTATCATTCATATGCTGCATAACCGCTAATGCAAATGGTGTAGCCTGCGGATCCGTATGAGACTTGCCCGTCATATATTTCGTACATTCATATAATCCGGCATAACCCAAACTAATTGTGGAATACCCGCCATATAGCAGCGCATCAATAGTTTCTCCTTTATCCAAACGAGCTAATGCCCCATATTGCCAAAGAATAGGTGCGGCATCCGACTTAGTACCTTTCAGGCGATTATGACGGCACATCAATGCTTTATGACATAGTTCCAACCGTTCGTCAAAGATTTTCCAAAAAACTTCCATATCGCCCTTGCTGGACAACGCTGCATCCACTAAGTTAATCGTAACAACCCCTTGATTAAACCGCCCATAATATTTCGCCTTATTCGTTTTAGGATCTACATAAGGTGTAAGAAAACTCCGGCATCCCATACAAGTATAACAATGACCTTCTCCGTTTTTATCAACTTTATTTTGAAGCATAATTTTCTCACTTATATAATCCGGCACCATTCTTTTCGCAGTACACTTTGCAGCTAATTCCGTTAAATAAAAATAAGGCGTCCCTTTTTTCAGATTGTCTGGTTCCAATACATATATCAATTTTGGAAAAGCCGGCGTAATCCACACACCACTTTCATTTTTCACCCCTTGAATGCGCTGCTGCAACATTTCTTCGATAATCATTGCCAGATCTTCTTTTTCCCGTTCATTTCGTGCTTCATTCAAATACATAAACACCGTGACAAAAGGCGCTTGTCCATTGGTAGTCATCAAGGTAACAACCTGATACTGTATAGTCTGCACGCCCCTGCTGATTTCTTCAAGAAGCCGTTTATGAACAACTTTTTCTATTTTCTCAGAAGAAGTCTCCACCCCCAGCGTCATACATTCCTCCACAACACTTCTACGAATCTTTTGTCTACTGACGTCCACAAAAGGCGCCAAATGAGTCAAACTGATACTTTGACCGCCATATTGACTGCTAGCTACTTGAGCAATAATCTGCGTTGCAATATTACAAGCCGTAGAAAAGCTATGCGGGCGATCAATTCGCGTACCACTTATAACCGTTCCATGTTGCAGCATGTCCTCCAAATTGACCAAATCACAATTATGCATGTGCTGGGCATAGTAATCGGCATCATGAAAATGTATCATTCCTTCTTCATGCGCTTTTACTATATCTTTGGGGAGCATCAACCGCATAGTAAGGTCTTTGCTCACTTCTCCTGCCATATAATCACGCTGCACACTATTAACCGCAGGATTTTTATTAGAATTTTCTTGTTTTACATCTTCATTATTGCATTCAATCAGGCTTAATATTTTATCGTCCGTCGTATTCCTGGTTCGCATAAGAGAATGAACATATCGATATGTAATATATTTTCGTGCAACTTCAAACGCTTTGTATCCCATAATTCCATTTTCTACATAATCCTGTATATCCTCTACATTCATCGCATGAGGTATTTCACTGCATATATTTTCTACTTTTTCAGCAATACTACTAATTTGCAAAACACTTAACTGGTGTTTTTCATCTACAACAACATTGGCCTTGCCGATAGCTTTAATAATCTTGTCCACGTTGAAAACTTCTTCTGCTCCATTGCGTTTGATGATTTTCATCCTCTGACCCTCCAAACAAATATCATTATACCTTATAGTATAATACGTTTAACCTTTTCCGATATCACGAAATCATAAAAAAGGACAGCACAAAAAATATATTCCCTGTTGCCTCAAAAATACCGTATTTTGTTCAAACAAATTTACCATCGAAGTCACACAACCTGCAACTCTAAAGTTAAAAATTAGTTAAAAGTACTCCGGTACTCGGTTTTTTTAGTATAAAGCAAGCACACGAAATTGTCAATCATGATATACAATATATTCTATTATATATCATGATTATAATAATAACAATACTATATATAGTATTAGTTTGATATAGTATTTGTTCTATTTTTACTTGGAGTAAAAAAAACAGTCCCAAAACCTATTCACTTAGTATGTGCAACAAAACTCACGGAACACACATAAAAAATACGCTGAAAAAAGTTCCTTCCCTCAGCGTTCTTTTTATACTAGATTATATAATTTTATTTAAATCACATGTTTACAGAATTCTTATTGCCCCCGTTTTTGCTTCACAAAGTTTCAAAGCAAACGCCCTGGCATGTGCTGCTTTCGTCTCATCCATAAACGCCGATTGATATCCTAAATGCCGTTCCGCCAGCATTCCCATATATTGAAGCTGAGAATGCCTGCAATATCTACGAATTCCCTCTTCAAACAGATCCGCCCCCTTTTCTGGTTTATATCCACAGGTTGTCACTATCGCCATTTTCTTACCTGCCTGTGTTTTGTCAAGAAAAATTCCCGAAAAAAATCATATAGCTTCCCGGTTTTTATCATCAAGAATTCCCGGGAATTATCATCAACCTGTTTTAGCTGTTTGACGCATCAATGCATGGGTCATTCGGTAGCTTTCTCCTTCAAAAAGCAGTAAATGACCATGGTGGATGAGTCGGTCAATCATGGCTGCTGCCATCTGTTCATCCGTAAAAATACCACCCCACTTAGAAAACTCCAAATTGGTCGTCAATATTAGGCTTTTGCTTTCGTAACTGTCAGCCACCACACGAAACAATAGCTGGGATCCTTCTCGATCCACCGGCACATAGCCCCACTCATCGAGAATGAGAAGATCAAGTCGTTGAAGGTCGCGAACCAGCTTCTCCAAGGTTCCGGCACGATGTGCCTCTCCCAGTTTGAGCACCAGCTCGGTAACCGTATGAAAACGCACATTCATTCCCTTGTCGCAAGCTTTAACGCCCAGTGCAATGGCAAGATGCGTTTTCCCGACGCCTACAGGGCCGTAGAGAATCAGATTCTTCTTTTCCCCAATGAAATGGCAGCTTACCAGCTCGTCGCGGCTCAGCGCAGGCGGAAATCGGATGGAGCCGAATTCATACGCGTCAAAACTTTTCAACACGGGAAAACAAGCTCGGTTTAACTGACGGGCCCGTTTATTTTGTTCCCGTTTCAAAACTTCTTGTTCCAGCAAATAGGCCAGAAACTCTTCTTGCTTTGGCGTACTGCTTTCCTCACAGATTTCTACCATTCGCTGTGAAAGAATCAGTTTTTTACAGCATTCCGAGATGCGCCGGCGGGTGGCTTCTCTTTCTTTAAGGGGAACCATATCAGCCACCTACTTTCAGGAGCTGGTCGTAGGAAGAAAGATCCGGCCCTGCTTCTGGCGGTGTATCAAGACCAAAGTTTTGCATTCTAGCTGCTAAAACCGCCGCATCACAAAAACCGTTTCGACTCGTTCGAAATCCTTCTTCAAGAGCCGCGATTGCCGTTTCAAACGAATAGCTTTTCGTCAACTTGGAAATGGTTCGCACCGTCTGACGAAGATCTTCCCGACTTAGTTCATCCATTTTTTTACGCAGGGATTCTGGAATCATCTCGCGTACGCCGCTATTCTTCCAGGCACCCACGTTTTTGGTCAGTGTAACCAGCGTTGTCCGGTAATCCAGACTGTCGGTTCGATCTTCTCCAAACCGGCGGCGATGGGTGACAATCAAGGATCCGCGTTCGTCATAGATTTCAATGGTATGTGCTTTGACGCCGACAAGCACCTCTGTTTCGCCAAATTCCGGACAAGTGGAATAGAAATGGCGAGCATCCAGACGTACCTTACCATAGCTGTCGGCAGTCACATACATAAACCGGCAGACGTTGAATGGATAGCTCGGCAGCGGTTTTAGGGAGCGTTGATCATCTTGAAACAATTCTGCTACAGGACGGCCTTTTTTGTAATGAATCCCTTCTGTCGCTCCCGTTTCAAGAAGCTGACGGTTATACACCTCAATCTGATCAAAGGAGGGAATGGGAACAAATACATTACGGCGAACGGTTCCCACCTTGTTTTCCACATTTCCTTTTTCATGTCCGGTGTTTGGATTGCAGAATCGCACCAAAAAACCGTAATGAGCACGCATCTGTTGGAATAGCTGGGCTTCACGGATTTGTTCGCCAATGCGGCGCCCTACTCCCGTGGCATTGTCAAAAACTAAAACACGGACCACGCCGCCAATGTACTCGAAAATATCTTTGAGTCCCTGACAAACGCACTCGCTGGTTTCTCCTCCAAACACCTGGTAGAATCCACGATTACTGTAGGGAAACGAAACCGTTAGATATTTTTTGCGACAAAGCACGCCCTGTTCATAGAAATCAGCTTCGCCGAAATCCACCTGCGCTTCCCCGGGGTACCATACCAACTCCTGGAAGGTTTTTGTCTGCTGAAGTTTCCGTTTATACTCTTTAACAAATCGCTGTACCGTCGGATAGGACAGATCAAATTCCGGACATTCCGCTTTCAGACGATCATAGATACGTTGAGCGGTATGGCGCTGCTTGTACCAAACGCTTATGTCGCCGTCCATCCATTGTTGAATCAGAAGTTTATAGGGATCCAGCCGCGATATGCGTTCCTCCGCTATCGGCATGGCGGGAGAAAAATCCTCCTGTTTCAGGTATTTGCGTACCGTTTTTTCATCTACTTCGAGTTCCCGGGCGATCTGAGAAACCTTCTTTCCCTGTTCAAAGGATTCACGAATTTCATTGATTTTGGACATTGTCAACATGGCTCCTTTTCTCCTTTACCGTTTCTTACGATAAAGGCTACTGCATTCTTTCCATTTGGACAACTTTTTTCATGATAATTCCCGGGAATTTCTAATGATAAAATCCGGACTCCCTGATGATAAAACCCGGTATTTTTAGTTTATATTACAAACCTGCCCATAAAGAAGGCCCTTTTCCTTCACCATAGTACATATTCATCCCATATACCATTCGATCCAATAAAGCTTTCATAGGAGGTGTACAATACCAGGAATAAATAGGAGTTGCTAAGACAATATAATCACTGTTCATAATCTGATCAGCCAAAAAAATTGTATCATCCTGAATGACACAGGTAAATTTTGACCAATCTTCCTGGCAAAATCGGCAGGCACGACATCCGGCAATTTTTTTATCATATAGCCATATCAAATCAACCTCATGTCCTGTATTTTTCAATGTTTCACAAAAGGGCTGCAAGCATTGCATGGTATTACCATTTTTATGGGGACTCCCCATCAATATTAAAAATTTCATATAATTCTACCATTTACCAACTATATTAATAATATATATGCTAAAACAGAAAATACTCTTTCTCTATACAACAAATTATATAATTTTTTTTAATTTGTCAATAAATATTTTTTTCTTTTATCAAAAATACAGCGGATTATTTTCTTAATCATTTAATCTTTCCGACCAGATTTTTGATTCTCATTGATATTATGTGCAGGTTTTCACCAATAATGCAATTTTTCGCATTTCGTTATTGAATTCGTTTGTTCCATTAAACTTTTTTAACATCTTTTCTAAATCGCATTTATAATGGCCATATGCAGCATGCATAATAATAGCTGCATAAAAAGGCCGTGATACATTAAGTTCAATAAAATCAATAAGACCATTTTTTACTCTTTCGTCAATTAATATTTTTGTAAACCTTTCAATAGAATACTCAAATTCACCAACCGAAATTTCCATGGTAAAAGTATCTGCATCATTAGGAAAATATTTTTTATAGCAGGTGTCGAAATCAGGAATATAATACATAAAATGCCAACCCTCCTGCAGAAAATCTGAAAAATATAGTTACAGCCAGTATACCCGCTTATTTTACAACTATAAATCATATATTTTTATAATACATTCCTTTTTAGTTAAAAATACTATCATTTTTTATAATGATACGGATACACCTAATTAAAAATATGATGGATGCCTTCCAAATAGAATTGTTTCACATCAATAGTACATATGCTCAAATATGTATAAGATACTGTTTGATTAATATTTTTTTCCATACACCAAATAAAAAAAATTATTATTGTTTTTCTATAAGATATACTTCTTATTATTCTTTTACTACACTGCAATCCATCTTCTTACATATACCACATTTTTTTTTCCATTTCGCTAAATTCAAACAAAACAGAAAAATCAATTTTGAGACCATTGGCAATATCAATCAATACAGCTACAGAAATATTATGATTATATTTACCTCTTTCAATTCGTCCCAAAGCGCTGGTACTTATATGGGCAAACCCTGCAAGTTTTTCCTGTGTTAATCCATTCAACTTACGGTAATACACAATCTTTGCGCCGATTTGTTTAAATACAATTTCTTTACACACACGCACAGTGTCCCCCTTATTTACAAAAATACTTATTATAATAATTAAAAATTATCACTCGAGCATCAGGTTTTTCCTTATATAAATATTATCGCACAATTCAGTATTACTTTTATTACCTAGATAGTGCTTGTATCCACCTAAATGATAAAAACAACCCTATTAGATTATTACGAAGGCATCTCTGTATACTTTTATACATATAATGTTTCATAAAAGCAACATAACTTATATATAAATAAAGTGTATTCATTTATAAAAATAACAACAATGCATAAATATAAAGATCAGTTAGAAAAATCCCAATGATTTCTCTAACTGATCTTTATATTTATGCAAACATACCAAAAGAATCATACTCGAAAAAAACTATTTGTACGATATAGTGATGCATCACCTATACATACAAGCATTTTTTATGTTTTATTATACAAAATTTATCGTAGTCTTAAAATAGAAAACAAAGTATATTTTACTATATGATTGCAACTAATCAGTATGCTACTTTTAATTACGTAACCACAAACTTAATTCTTTTTTATTAAAAAAACAAGTAATTCCCACTAGGAAAACTGCCATAATTCCACATCCCGGAAATCCCCAACGTCCTCCTATATGCTGCATAAGCGTGCCGGCATACAAATTTCCAAGGGGAGTTGACCCCTGATTTAAAAAGGAGTATACGCTCATTACCCGTCCTCGATGCATATCATCTGAATTAAGTTGAAAGATAGAGTTCCCCATATTCATAAATACTAAATTAGAAAAACCAATACCCGCAATCAAAACGAATGCTACTTCATAAGTATGAACTGCCATCATTCCAACTTGTACAGACAACGTAATAATAATGCTAATGATGAATAAATTTTTCTTTATACCCTTCGCCGCTCTTGCAGACATAAAGATGGCACCAACCATTGCCCCTATTCCCATAGCGCTCATTAACGAAGTATACATACGACTGCCGCCATGCAACACCTCATTGGCATACACCGGGACAACTACATCTAAATTCATGGCAAATGTACAAATAATCGCCATAAAAATAACATTGAATTTTAAATTTTTATTTCCCTTAATATATCTAATACCTTCTTTTATTTCCTGTAAAAGATGAAAAGCTTTCAGTCCATGATTCGACTCCGCGTTGATTTTAATACATATCAAACTAAGCAAAACAGCAAAAAAACTAATACTATTCAACAAAAAACAAAAACCAACACCGTACCGCACCATAATAATACCTGATAGTGCAGGCCCTATTATCTTTGCTAAGTTCGTCATCGTTGAATTTAAAGATATAGCATTCATCAGATGATCACTGCCTACCAGTTGAATAAAAAACGACTGTCTGGCCGGCATATCGAACGTCTGCACCATACCGAAAAAAGCACTCAATATCAAAACATATATATAATGAATATGCCCTGTATACATGAGCACCGTAAGACAAACTGCCTGCATCATAAATAAAAACTGAGTAATGAGCAATACTTTCTTCTTTGCAATTCGTTCCACAATGGCCCCGGAAAATAATGCAAACACAAGCATGGGAGTAAACTGGCTCACCCCAATCAAACCCACTAAAAAAGGCGAATTAGTAAGTGTATATACTAACCAGACCTGTGCCGTCCGCTGCATCCATGTTCCACATAAAGAAACACATTGTCCCAGCCAAAAATACCGAAAGTTTTTATATTGCAGCGAAGAAAAAACATTCTTTGCAAAAGCCATTATAGAAAAAATCAAGATACTCTTCTCCTCCACAATAGGAATACCCTATCTAGTTGAATAAAAATAAATCAATAAAAATATTTTATGCTTTTTTATGCTGATAGTAGTATAAATTGTATACCTATCGCAAGTCAAATTAATTTTTTAATAATATAAAAACATGGCAAAAATACTTTCAAATTTTCAATGTGGGGACATAGTTTTTTTATATGAAATA
This sequence comes from Megasphaera sueciensis, assembly GCF_050219315.1. NCBI lineage: Bacteria > Bacillati > Bacillota > Negativicutes > Veillonellales > Veillonellaceae > Megasphaera > Megasphaera sueciensis. The sequence goes on along the minus strand of NZ_CP116939.1, from coordinate 2,144,394 downwards.
TGCCGTCAATCAATATTTTCATATGATATGTAGATAACACTAATACCATACCTGACAGCTATACTAATTGTCTCATCGCAACCATCGCGGCATATTGCCAAATCAAACAAATTATTTAATGTATCATAATACAGATAAATAAAGAGATTACAGTAAATTAAATGTATCATTACTGTAACCTCTTTATTTATCTAAAAAATTAACATATGAAATTTATTTTTTCATTACTCTCGCTTTTCCATCTGTAACAACCTTATCATTTTGGTTCGTTACCGTAGTTTTAAAAATAATACGATGTTTTGCATCATCTTTTTCAACACATTCAATAGTAGCTGTTAATGTATCTCCATATAAAACAGGTGCTAAAAAACTCAATTCCTGATTCATATAAATCGTATTAATCCCAGGAAGTTCTGTTCCCAAAACAGCCGAAATCAACCCCGCTGAAATCATGCCATGCGCAATCCGTTGTTTAAACATAGATTTCTTTGCAAATTCAGAATTCACATGAACCGGATTAAAATCTCCTGTCACTCCGGCAAAGGAATATACATCGTATTCGCTAATCGTCTTAGACAATGCTGCCGTATCTCCAACATGAATATCTTCATACTTAATATCTTGTGCCATAATGATTCCTCGCTTTCATAATCTACACTGCTACATCATAAAAATCTAATCCCATAGGTCCATCCAAAAAAATACGCGGATCCATTTCTTTTACATCATTAATAATGGGCTGAAAATTCATTTGGTCGAGTATATCTTTTTGGATATCAATACCTGGGGCAACTTCAATCAATTCCATTCCCGCTGCAGTTAACCGGAACACGGCACGTTCTGTTACATACAGTACCGACTGTCCAACAGTCGTTGCATATGCACCGCTAAACGTAATTTGTTCCACATGTTGACTGAATTTTTTATTTTTCCCCTCAGAAACAATAATTAATTTTCCATCTCTTATTTCTTCTTTCAATCCTCCCGCCGTAAAGGTACCGCAAAAAATAACTTTTTTAGAGCTTTGCGTAATATTGATAAAACCGCCACACCCTGCTATACGGCCATTAAATTTACTTACATTGATATTTCCCTCTACATCAGTTTCTGCCAAACCTAAAATAGCTAAATCCAGCCCACCGCCATCATAAAAATCAAATTGATATGGTTGATCTAATATAGCAGAAGCGTTCGCCGATGCCCCAAAACTATTACCACTAGCCGGAACACCTCCAATAGTACCCGCTTCCGTAGTCAATATAAGTTGATTGCCGACTCCTTCCTCTGTTGCTACAGAAGAGACACCTTCCGGCATGCCGATTCCGAGATTAACCACTGCATTAGGAATTAATTCCATTGCACAACGACGAGCAATAATTTTACGATTATCTAGTTTCATGGGCGCCAGTGAATCCACGGGAACTCGTAAATCTCCATTTAGTAACGGAGTAAAAGCATAGTCCCATGTCATAAGATGATCTTCTTGTTCTGCTTTGACAACATAATCAACTAACACTCCGGGAACCTTAACCATTTTAGGATCCAACGTTCCACGAGAAGCAACTTGTTTAACTTGAGCAATAACAATTCCTCCACAAGCCCTGGCCGCTTCTGCAATAGATAATATTTCACCGCTGCCTATCTCTTGTTCAGTTGTAATATTCCCATCTTGATCTACTGTCGTTCCTCTGATAATAGCCACATCAATTTTTACAGTTTTATACCATAACCACTCTTCTCCGTTTAACTGAATGACTTCCACTAAATTTTCTGTTGTTTTTTTATTTAGCTTTCCGCCTTCCAAACGGGGATCCACAAAAGTACCTAGTCCAATTTTTGTAATAATTCCCGGCCGACGCCCCGCGATGGATCTAAATAATTGAGATAACGTTCCTTGCGGGAAATTATACGCTTCAATTTTATTGTCCATCACCAACGCCCCAATACGAGGACTTAGATTAAAATGACCTCCAATAACACGTTTCAGCAAGCCTTCTTCCCCCAAATGATTCAGCCCTCTTTCCTTGCCATCACCCTGTCCCGCTGCAAATATAGAGGTAAGATCTCTAGGACTCCCTGTTTCTAAAAAAGATTTTTTTATCGCTTTCAAAATTGACTCTGGGACAAGTCCGCCCACAAATCCCGAAGTCGCTATAGTAGCTTTATCCGGGATATGTTTAACTGCTTCTGATGCAGTTACAAATTTTACCATAATAATGTCCTCCTATTCCTTAATGAATACCTGTTACTGAATAAACCATAATGATAACAAAAACAGCAAAGGTTTTTAACAATGTAATCGCAAATATATTTTTATATGAATCTCGATGTGTCAACCCACAAACAGCAAGCAAGGTAATAACCGCTCCGTTATGAGGCAATGTATCCAACCCCCCCGAAGCCATTGAGGCTACTCGATGGAGGATTTCCGGCCCCATACCAATTTGCTGTGCCCAAACCATCCATTGCTTAGACATTAACTCCAGTGCAATAGCCATACCTCCAGAGGCAGATCCCGTAATACCCGCTAACGTAGTAACACTAATTGCTTCTGATACTAATGGCGTTCCTCCCACTTGAATACTCATCAAAGCATGTGCAATATGTTGAAATCCGGGGAGCTGTGAAATAACATTGCCATAACCAACTTCTGACGCCGTATTCATAATGGCCAGCAAGGAACCGATTGCTCCGGCATTTAACACTTTTGTAAGTGCATGTACATTTCTAACTTCTTTGCGCCCTATAATCAATGCGAAGAAAATCCCGAACACAAGAGCTATAATCAATGCCCATATACTAGCCACATTTTTTACATCTCCCACAACAAGAGGAACACCTTTCATTTCTTTAAAGGCATCCAAGATGCCTGGATTCCAAACGACAAACTGAGTAACCAGAAAATTAACAATAAGTACAGTTAAAAGAGGAATACACGCCATAAACCACGGAACCAACTGCAATCCTTCATTGACTTCTGGTTCATTTAACTTATGTTGTCCGTATCCTTCTCCCTTGGCAATTGCTGACTTTAAACAATGAGAAAGATAGAAGAAACCACAAACATAAATAATTGCAGCTCCAAGTAATCCCGCAACAGGTGCCGCATATAAATTGGTACCAAAATATGCCGTAGGAATAATATTCTGAATTTGCGGAGTGCCCGGCAAACAATCCATAGTTGCCGTAAATGCTCCTAATGCTATAATAGCGGGAACAAGACGTTTAGGATAATCGGCTTCTTTAAATAAAGCGGCAGCAAAAGGATATACTGCAAAAACCACAACAAATAAACTAACACCGCCATAGGTGAGTACACTAGCTGCAATGACAACAGAAATAATAGCTTTGTTGGGATCTTTTCCCAATCCATTAATAATAGCCTTGGCAATACTTTTGGCTAATCCGGTATCTTCCATTACCTTTCCAAAAATAGCTCCCAGCATAAAAATAGGGAAGAATGCCTTAATATATGTAACAGCCTTACCCATAAACAATTCCGTGTAAGACGGCATGATTGCCAGACCGGAAAGAGTTGCTGCCAATAACGCCATGATAGGCGCCATCATAATTACAGAAAATCCTCGATATGCAAAAAAGATTAATCCAGCTAAACTAAGTACAATAACCAAAACGCTAATTTCCATAAGAGTCCACTTCCTTTCGATATACACAAATATCAGTGATTTTTTACAATAGTCCCTAATAATAGTTCATTTTTTCACTTTCACATTCACCACAATATCTATTCCAAGTAAATTAATAATACATCTTAATAGCGGAATTCTATTAAGATTATCCATGGTATAATCTTAATAGAATCACAAAAACAGATTTCATGAATGCTTTGTGGTAATGTTCTACTATATGGTGATAGTATCATCTCCATAGCACAAAGTAAAATGTGTGTGCTTCATTATAACGATGAACTTATTTCATGAGTATAGATTTTATCAGTAGTTATATTTGTTTTTTATTTTAAACTGCTATGGCATACTTTGTATTCATTACGATGATGAATTTATTTCACAAATAAGGCACCATGCTTATGAAATGAACTTTTTTACATTTTTTAGTAATATATTGTTAAAAAAATCACTTTTTCTTTTCTACCTATTTTTTATAATAAAAAGGAACTGTCGCATACAGTGATTTTTCACTGCTGCGACAGCCCTTTTTCATTACCTTTCCTATCCCGCCGGTATTTATTTATTTTGCAACATATCCAAGAAAAGCTGCATTGGTGATGTCACAAACTTATTTTTATGGTAAATAACCGTTGGTATCCATGGTATTTCCGGGCCTAGAAGTCCGACTATCTTGACACGATTGCTGCAGAATTTTTCAATGATAGGCCTCGGTAATATGGTAACCCCCTGCCCATTGACAACCCCCTCGACCAAAAGGTCCCATTGTGCCGATTCTCCTACTATACGCGGAACAAAACCTGCCTTTTTACAAGAATTAATAATAACATCGTGAAGCATGTATTCATTCGTCAATATAAGAAATTTTTCGTATTGTAACCGTGAAATCCGGATGGTATCATGTTTGATAAATCTATGATTAGGAGGTAAAATAAGCACTGCATCAGAACGCATAACCGGAACCTGTATAAAATCCATATCCATAAAAGGTTGAATAACAATCCCCATATCAATAGCACCTTGTTTGACTAACGAATATAAGCGATTAGCCCCTACTTCCAATATGCGAAGCGTTATGTCAGGATACAAAAATCGATATTGACACAAAATAGGATATATCGCCGTAATAGTTACGGGGGGGATTCCTAAATACAACACACCTCTTTTACTTTTTAGCATAGAATGCAGCAATTCTGTTTCTGCTTTATAATTAGATATAATTTTCAAAGAACTATTATAAAAAATTTCCCCTTCCGAAGTAAGTCGAAATTTAGTAGCAGTCCTATCAATTAAAGCTACATCATATTCTTTTTCCAATGTGCGAATTGCCTTGCTGATTGTGGATTGACTGATGAACAGCTTTTCTGCAGCCTTAGTAAAGCTATTTTGTTGCACTAATTCGACAAAATATACAAAATGGTCCAAGTTCATAATAAACACCATCCTTTACTGTTATTTATACACAATAAAGTGTCCTCATCTACATAGAAAAGAGGCTGCGGAAAATCCACTTTCTGCAGCCTTTCCGACAAATTGTTACCATACTTACGGAACATGACTACTATCCTTTTGATTAATTATACCACATAAAAGTACGCGGAGACAACGCAAATACAGCATTCTTTAGCAGTCATTTCCTAAAATGAGCAACATTTGTTAACGTCGTTGTATTTGTAACATACTTATGTGCGTAATTATGTTTATATAAAGACATGAAAATAATATTTAACGTATACTGTATTATAAAGAGGAGGCATTTATATGGGAAAAAAAATCACAGATAAAGTTACCTGGGTAGGTAAAATTGACTGGGAACTGCAACATTTTCACGGAAAGGAGTATTCAATTCATCATGGTTCATCTTACAACTCATATCTCATTCAAGATCAAAAAAATGTTCTGATTGATACCGTATGGCAAGCGTTTGACAAAGAGTTTGTCACTCGATTACGTGAAGAAATAGATTTACATAAAATCGACTGCATAATCATGAATCATAACGAAATTGATCATAGTGGGGCCTTACCCGAATTGATGCGCATTATTCCTGATGTACCTATTTATTGTACCGCAAAAGGAGCAGATATTATCCGCGGACATTATCATCAGAACTGGAATTTTATCCCAGTAAAAACAGGAGATACATTAAGTTTAGGAGATAGTAAGCTTACCTTCATAGAGGCCCCCATGCTACACTGGCCGGACACTATGTTCACTTATATGTCCTCGGATAATATTCTCTTTTCAAATGATGGTTTTGGACAACATTATGCAACAGAATCCTTGTTTAATGATTCTGTCGATCAAGGCGAATTATATGCAGAAGCTGCAAAATATTACGCTAATATTTTAAATTTGTACGCTCCCATGGTGACTCGGAAAATTAAAGAAATTTTGGCATTACATGTACCTGTATCTATGATTTGTCCCAGTCATGGCATTATCTGGAAAAATAATCCAATGCAAATTGTCGAACAATATTTAAAATGGGCTGATGCATATCAGGAAAATCAAATTACTATTATTTACGATACCATGTGGAATTCCACTCGCAAAATGGCTGAAGCCATAGCGCAGGGAATAGAACTTCAAGATTCGTCAATAAAAATAAAATTAATGAATTGCAGCAAAGAAGATAAAAACGATATTATTACAGAAGTCTTTCGCTCTAAAGGGATTTTAGTCGGATCCCCTACTATAAATTATGGTTTTACCTATGCAATTGGCGGTATATTAGAAATGATCAAAGGGCTTAAATTCAAGCAGAAAAAAGCTGCAGCTTTTGGAAGCTATGGCTGGAGCGGAGAAGCTGTCGGAAAGATAAAAGAAGAGCTTGAAAAATGCGGCTTTGGAATCGTTCATGAAGGCCATAAAACTCTTTGGGTTCCAGATAGAACAGAATTACAATCTTGTCAAGAATTTGGCAAACAATTTGTTGAAGCTTTAAAAATTTAAAAACATGCAATAAAATAACATCCTGTATTTGCACAACAAAAACACATCTGCAATATATGCCGATGTGTTTTTGATTGTACGCTGCGTCAGCTTTAACTAATAGAATAATTGCATCACAGCATACATTTATTTTGTTTCCGTATCATTTTAGGCATAATTTTATATTGTTTGCACATGCGATAAAATGTAGCTCTGCTGACCCCCAATGAATTAGCTGCCGCTTCAATAGAACCTCTGCCCGTTTGTAAGACATATATAATTTTTTCTCGTTCTTGGGATAAGCTGGATTTCTGCGCCTCTATACTACGCTGTGTTTCATCTATTATATAGGAAAAATCCTTTTGAGATATACAGTTGGAACTGCATATATAAAATACTCGCTCTATACTATTTTGCAATTCACGTATATTTCCCGGCCACGAATACTTTTTTAATATTTCAAAAAAACTAGCAGCTACATTTTTTCTTTTATAAGGATATCGCCGATTCAGTCGTTCAAAAAATTGTTTTGCACAAAAAGAAATATCCGACGGTCTTTCTCGTAAAGGTGGAATACATAACGGTAATACATTCAGGCGAAAATATAAATCATCGCGAAAATGCCCCAATTCAACCTCCCGATGCAAATTTCGATTGGTTGCAGCAATAATTCTCACATCTAACCTTTTTTCTTCTTTACCCCCAATTCTCCGAATGCATAACGTTTCTACGGCTCTTAATAATTTTGCCTGAAATTCTAACGGCATTTCCCCGATTTCATCTAAAAATAACGTACCATGATTGGCTAATTCAAATTTTCCTGGATTTCCTTCTTTTAATGCACCTGTAAATGCGCCTTTTTCATAACCGAATAATTCACTTTCAATTAAATCTCTTGGCAAAGAAGCACAATTGATTGCCACGAAAGGACCCCTGCTGCGTTGACTGTTATTATGAATAGATTGGGCGAATAATTCTTTTCCTGTACCACTTTCGCCTTCAATTAAAATATTTCCATCACATTGTGCATATTTTTGTGCAAGGGTTATCACCTGCTGCATCACGGGATCTTGTGTATAAATATCGTCAAAAGTATATTTAGCCCGATTTCCGGACATTTTATTAACAGATTGAATGAGTTTTTCTTGTTTTTGCAACGCAATCGTGTACGTACGTCCACTGGAACTCATGGTCGATGAAATAGAAACACTGCAATGAACGGCACTTTGTTTTGTAAGGAAACGTACATCAGTCATAAAAAGAGGCTCTTTATGATTCCAGTCTGCCACGGTTTTCCAATCTAAATCTGGCAAAAGCTTTCTAAAATCAACAGCAGCGATTTTCGGCAAGAATAGTGATAACGTTTGTTTTGCTGTTAGATTTAACCAAATAGGAAAAAAGTTATCATTAAGCAAAATAATGCTTTCATGACTGCTGTTTAATGCAGTACGCATAAGAAGTGAATTATGCACACTGGACATCATATTTTCAATGCTGAATGCTCCTGCCACAGCTAACGCTAAGGTATGGGGATGTGCTTCTTCCGCATTTCCGGAAATATCCAAAACGCCGATGCTGCGACCATCCAGTCCATGAATAGGTGCGGCAGAACATGTCCAATTGTGATGGGGAACGCAATAATGCTCTGCCCCTCTAATTTGAATAGGCATATTATTATCCAAGGCTATTCCAATAGCATTACTGCCTACTTCCAGGGTATTCCAAGAAGTCCCTTCTGAAAAGACCAACTCTTGTGACCTTTTTTGTATAGAATTATCACCTATCGTTTTCAAAATGGTTCCTTGTTCATCCGTTAATACTAATAAAAAATGAGATTTTTTAACAATTTCATATACACTTTGCATGATAGGAATGGCAATGTCCAATAAGGATTGATGTTGTATAAGAATGCGCTTAAAATCATTCCCTTCAATGTGCTTCCCTCTTCCGCTCCACGGGTCTACACCGTATTGTCTGCACCGTTTCCAAGATTTAGCTATGGTAGGTTGTACACGCTCATCTAAATCTCCCTTAATAATAAATTGTTCCCACATTTTTTTTAATCCATCAAGATTCATATAACACACTCCCTCCAAATAATATATAACCAAGGGGTCTTTGTCTTATAATATACATAATCTTCTGAACCGTTTATTCGGTAAAATAAAATTTTTATTTTACCTTTATCTGTCTTGATTATATCACATATGCATATTTATTATATTAAATATGCATATGTTGTATTACTTATCCTATTATAATACAATCTACGTATAGCAGCCCTATATCGTATAAATAAATTAAAGACATTTTTGTATATGTTATATTTATCTCAAAAAATCTCAAAAAGTCTCACTTTACTATGAGATTTTTTGAGATTTTTTAATACTTAAAAAAACAATATATAGCTTGCTTACTGAACAAATACATGTATATATTTAATATAATTTTTATTTTTGATCATTTTTTATTTGGCATGATTATTCCATTTAAATTAGCAAGACTCTATCTGAGATACATCTTATGGGGAGGTGAGTTTACTTTATCAATTATAGCCAGCCCGCATTTCATTTCCGTTTTACGTATTATTTTAAATCATGAAACAACAAAGGAGGATCATTATGAATATATCCAAAGAAACAATGCAGCATATGTATATTACGATGAAACGCATCCGTGAATTTGAACTAAAAACGCAAGAGCTTTTTGCTGAGGGTAAAATACCGGGATTTGTTCATTTATATTTGGGAGAAGAAGCCGTATCCGCAGGTGCCTGCGAATATTTGAACGATGGCGATTACATCACAAGTACACACAGAGGACACGGCCATATTATTGCAAAAGGTGGAGATATGAAGTACATGATGGCCGAATTATTCGGTAAAGCAACAGGATACTGCAAGGGAAAAGGCGGATCCATGCATATTGCGGATCGGGACAAAGGTATTTTAGGTGCTAATGGTATTGTAGGTGCTGGACAAGATATTGCATTAGGAGCTGGTTTTTCTATTAATTACAAAGGAACAACACAGGTTTGCATCTGCTTTTTTGGAGATGGTTCAACAAATCAAGGTACCTTCCATGAATCTTTAAACATGGCTTCCATATGGAATCTTCCGATTGTCTATGTCTGTGAAAATAACAATTATGCTATTTCCATGAGTCAATCCAGACATCAACATATTCAAAATATATCAGATCGCGGGAAAGCATATGGCATTCCCAGCATACATATAGACGGTAATAATGTAATTGATGTATATGAAGCAATCACTGCCGCCATCGACCGGGCCCGCAAGGGCAAAGGACCCACTTTAGTCGAATGTAAAACCTATCGGTGGCGTGGACATTTTGAAGGAGATCCCGCTATCTATAAGCCAAAGGGAGAACAAGAGACCTGGCTGAAGAAAGATCCCATTACACAGTTTAAAACATATCTGGAAAACAATCATCTCTTCAGTGAAGAACAATTACACACATGGGATGCTGCCATATGCCAAGAAATAGAAGAAGCCGTCCGCTTTGCCGATGAAAGTCCGCTTTCAGATATACATACGATCGTAAATGACGTATATTCGGATATTATTGAGGAGGTGCACGTAAGATGAAAACAATGACCTATGGACAAGCACTAAAAGAAGGCATGAGTATTCGCATGAGGGAAAATCCCAATGTTTATCTCTTGGGAGAAGATGTAGGCGCTTTTGGTGGCTGCTTCGGAGTAAGTTCCGGTATGTTTGAAGAATTTGGAGAAAAACGAGTTCGTGATACTCCCATCTCGGAAGGGGCTATTATCGGAACGGCAATTGGCTCTGCCGCCACAGGACTGCGACCTATTGCTGAAATTATGATGGGAGACTTTGTTACGGTTGCCATGGATCAACTTGTAAATCAATCGGCCAAGATGCGTTATATGTTCGGTGGTAAAATTTCACTGCCAATGGTTGTGCGTCTTCCTGGTGGAGCTGGGGTCAGCGCAGCTGCACAACATTCCCAATCATTGGAAGCCTGGCTTGTACATGTTCCTGGTTTAAAAGTAGTATACCCATCCACCCCTCAAGATGCCGTTGGACTTATGCTTTCGGCTATTGACGATGATAATCCTGTCATAATGATAGAACACAAAGCACTCTATGCTGTAAAAGGAGATGTTTATAATTTATCTCCGATTCCTTTGGGGAAAGGTGATATAAAACGTCATGGCAATGATATTACCATTATTGCTACAGGAAAAATGGTTTATGAAGCTATTACGGCTTCTGAAAAACTGGAAAATGCCGGAATTAGTGCCGAAGTAATTGATCCGCGTTCACTGTATCCATTAGACAAAGAACTTATTGCCAATTCTATTAGTAAAACACATCATGTTATCATTACGACAGAAGAAACCAAAAGAGGAAGTTATGCAGGTGAACTTTCTGCCTATATTCATGAAGAATTATTTGATATGTTGGATAGTCCGGTAATCCGAGTATGCGCGTTGAATACGCCTATACCATTTGCACCTAATTTGGAAAAAGCATTTTTACCTAATGCTGCAGATATTTTTAGAGCAGCAAAAACATTACTTTAATCTCATAATAGATTCTTTCCCCTAACAACTTATAACAGGAGGTAATGATTAATGGCGACAGCACTTACGATGCCACAATTGGGCCTGACGATGACAGAAGGAACGGTCTCGCAATGGCTTAAAAAAGTAGGCGACCCGGTAAAAAGGGGTGATGAAGTCGTAGAAGTTGAAACAGATAAAATCAGTAATATAGTGGAAGCCCATGAAGACGGCATTCTTCTTTCCATTGTCATGCAGGAAGGCGAAGCCGGACCGGTAAAAGCCGTAATGGGGTATATCGGCCAAGCCGATGAAACCGTACCGGGGGGTTCGGCAGCAGCAGAGGCAGCTCCTCCAGAAGCAGCGGCGGCACCGGTTCCAGCAGCAGTTGCCGGCCCGGTGCAACATACGATTGTCGGCGGCTGGGTATTGGCGACTCCGTATGCTCGTACATTAGCGAAAGAAGCCGGCATCGATCTGGCCCTCGTTTCCGGAACCGGTCCGAACGGGCGGGTCGTAGGCCGGGATGTGGAAGCGTTTGAAGCAGAAGAAAAAGTACGTATCTCTCCCACTGCGGCTAAAGTAGCGGCTGATCTGGGAGTAGATACCCAAACGGTAACTGCCGACGGACGGATCATGAAGAACGATATCCTTACGGCCGCCGGAATTGTTCCGGCACCGGTTCCGGCAGCGGCAGCTACTCCGGCGGCGGGGACAGCGGAAGGTAAAGGGGCCCCGAAAAACGGGGTCCTGCTCAAAGGGATGCGCAAGGTCATCGCCCAGCGCCTGGGAGACTGCTGGAGAAATACGCCGCATGTCCATCATACGGTAGAAGTCAATATGACCAAGGCCACGGAACTGCGCAGCACCTTCATTGCCATGGACAAGAAATTCTCCTTTACCGACCTGATCATCAAAGCTATGTGCAAAGTTCTAGAAGAATATACGGCAGCCAACGACAGTCTGGTAGACGGGTATCTGGTCCATAACGAAGGGATTCATATGGGAGTTGCCGTTGCGGTGGATAAAGGCCTCATCGTGCCTGTCATCAAGAATGCCAATCATAAAGGGCTGATGGATATTCATCGGACTGTTGGCGAACTGGCACGGGCGGCTCGTGATAATACGCTGTCGCCGGATGATCTGACAGGCGGCACCTGTACCATCAGCAATCTGGGCATGTACGGCTGCGATCATTTTACACCGATCGTCAATCCGCCGGAAGCCACGATTCTCGGGGTATGCCGCACGGTAGATAAAGCCGTAGTACTAGATGGCAAGATTGTGATCGCTCCGATGATGAATATCATTCTGGGATATGATCACCGGGTAGTAGACGGAGCGTTAGCCGGATTAATCACATCGCGGCTCCGCGAATATTTGGAAAATCCGTTATTGTTACTCTAATAGAAATACTGGGGAGGTGTCCTTCTCCCGGGAGGGACACTTTTCTATTTAACCATTAGGAGGTAATTTTTCATGGCAACTAATCTTACGATGCCGCAAATAAAAAAGAGCATCCTTATTGTCGGAGCAGGCCCCGGCGGATATGTCACGGCTATCAAGGCTGCCCAAATGGGAGCTAAGGTTTCCCTTATCGAAGCCGATAAAGTCGGCGGTACCTGCCTCAATGTCGGCTGTATCCCCACGAAGGCGCTGATCCATGTAAGTTCTACGTTCAGTGCCATCAAAGAACAATCGGCTAAATTAGGCATCACTGTTTCCGGTATGGATGTCGATTGGGCTAAAGCGCAGCAATATAAAGGTTCTATTGTAAAAACATTGGTTGGTGGTGTGGAAGGCCTTTTGAAAGCCAACGGCGTTGCCGTGTACCGCGGCCGGGGAATTGTCAAAGATGCCCATACAATACAGGTCGGCAGTAAAACGCTTACGGCTGACTGTATTATTTTGGCTGTCGGTTCTGAACCGGTACGCATCCCGATTCCCGGAGCCGATCTTCCGGGAGTGATCGATAGCACGGGGACGTTGGCATTAACCGAAATACCCAAGAGCTTCGTCATTATCGGCGGTGGGGTGATCGGAATTGAATTTGCCTCTCTCTTTGCTTCGCTGGGAACGAAATGTACCATTGTGGAAGCACTGCCGAGGATCCTGCCTCCTATTGATGCAGAAATTACCCGCATGGTCCGGGCCGATCTCGAAGCCAGGGGAATCGCCATCCTGACCGACGCCCGGGTAGAATCCATCGAACAAGCCGGCGCCTCTTATACGGTCCATATGAATTACCAGGGACAGGCCCAGACGGTAGAAGGGGAAAAGGTATTGATGTGTGTAGGACGCCGAGCCATGACCCAAGGTATCGGACTGGAAGAAGCCGGAATCGTCCTCAATTGCGGAAAGGTTGTGACCGACGACCATTTCCAGACGAATGTCCCCGGCATATATGCCATTGGAGACTGCAACGGCAAGCTGATGCTGGCACATGCCGCTTCGGCCCAGGGGATCGCTGCCGTCAATCACATTATGACCGGGCGGGACAGCTACCATGCAGAAACGGTTCCTTCCTGCATCTATCTGGAACCGGAAGTTGCCAGCGTCGGGAGGAAGGAAGAAGAACTGCAGGAGCAAGGGATTGCCTACCGCTGCGGTACATTCTCCTTGTCTGGCAACGGCAAGGCGTTAATAGAAGCCGGCGGCAAAGGCATGATCAAGATTCTGGCCGATGCCAAATACGGACAGATACTCGGCGTTCATATTTACGGGCCGCGGGCGACGGATTTGATTGCAGCGGCTGCGATTGCTATCCGGCTGGAAGCGACGGTGGATGAATTTACGAGTACCGTATGGGCTCATCCGACCGTGGGGGAAGCATTAGGGGAAGCCGCAGAGGCCGTTTTTGGAAATTCGATTCACTGGCCGCCTAAAAAGAAATAAACCGCGGCAGAAAGAGCGCCTTACATCTGTAAGACGTTCTTTTTTACTTTTATAATGTTACCATAATATCTTATTATAAAGGTATGATTATTTGCGTCAAAAATATGCCGTTTTCAACTTTAAACCGTATACTGCCACTATACTTTTCAACAATATATCGTATACTTCTAGTTCCCATACCTCCCTCATTTTTCAAAGATTGAGGCATATCGTTCTCAAAAATAACAGGTACGGTAGATGTATTGGAAATCTGGATAAATAATTTTTCATCTTTCACTTCAGCTATAACTTTAATAAAACAATTTTGTATAAGAGAACGCTGACAACTCTCCATTGCATTTTCCAAAACATTAGCAAGTAATGCCCCTGTTTCGGGTGATGTTAATGGGATATTGTCCGGTATATCCGTATCAACTTTATAAGAAACACCTAATTCCTGTATCCGAGAAGCATATAAAAAAAGCACAGCATTAGCTGCCTGATTACGGCAATACCGTTTAATATTGCTGTAAATAATTATCTTTTCACAGTCCTGCAAATACTGTTTCGCTTCTTCAATATATTTTCCTGCCAAATATTGTCCCAGTACCGCATTATGATGATGCAAATCATGCTGGGTTTGCCGTGCTTGTTCCACAAAACGATTATAGTTTGCCAGTTGTAATTCAAAAGCTTTGGCTTGCTGTTCTATAAGAAACTTTTCTTCCTGCAAAAAATAAAGACCAATAATATCCTTCATTGCCCAAAAGATAGAACAATACACAATGATTGTCAAAATAACCAATAATAAAAGTGGAATACAATCAACAGCCATATCTTGAACCATATCTTTTGTGTGCAAAAAATAATAAATATAATTACAACAGATAATTACTACCACAAAAGAAAATCGTGCCCAATAATTTACCAGTTTGAGACATTGCGGTTTAAGATAATATTGGACTAGCCAAATAGTAATCCCCAACAAAAAAATACGTCCAAAAATAGTAGTAATATAAGGGTAAGGTAAAAAATGCGACCACAAAAAACTAATAATTAAAATACAACTATGCAGGTTAATCACGGTAACGTAGCAAAAAATCCATTGCAGCCAGCTATCTTTAAAAAAAGGTTTTAACACAGCAAATTGAAGTAGATAAAAAACAATTAGTGTTTTTGTTAAATTCGTAAAATCAGCGGTTTGATAAAACCAAAAATCGATAACGCCCCCAATAGTAACTAGCAGGATTACAATGAATGTATTAACCTTACGGCCATATTTGGGCTGGGCCAATATAAAAAGCAACACATATAATAAAAAAGCAGTAGAAAGTCCTCGTGCAAAATTCAAAAGGATAAAGGTATTCATGTTTGGTTTCTCCGTAATATTCTATGTATGACTGGCAAAACCAAAATCAAAATAAGCATCCCGTATAATCCGGAAATTATTTCTGGCAATAGGGATTTTTATACCAGAAATAAGCTCTATTCCATCTTGCTGTACCATCCGAATCGCTTTCATATTAACCAAATACCCTTTACAGGGCTGAATAAATTGGTCTGGTGCCAGCAATTCCAAAGCTTCCAGAAAAAAAGACAATGATTGTCTTGCTACTATTTTTTTACCTCGTTTTAGATACAAATTTTGCTCATGTGCGTAGTTTTCGATATAGTCTATCTCTTCAATATCTATCTTCGTAACAACACCACCACTTAATTTAACAGAAATTTGTTTTGTATCCTTCCGTTTTATCTCCCAAAATGCTCTGTCCACGGCTTCATTAAAAGTTTTTTTTTGAAAGGGTTTTATCAAATAATGCACCGCTTGAACAGAAAATGCCTCAATAGCATAGTCTCGGCTGCTTGTCAAAAAAACAATTTTTGTCTGCGGATACAATTTCCCAATGATACCAGCTACTTCTATTCCCGAAATTCCCGGCATCAAAATATCTAATAAAACAATATCAAAATAACGTTTATTCAAGTTTTCCAGTAAATCAAAGCCATTATTATATGTAAGAATCTCTACCATCTGCCGTCCTTTTTCTTGTAAATACTGCTGCAAATAGAGTTTCACCATATCCCTATCTTTTGGTTCATTATCACAAACGGCAATCTGAATACTATTCATCTATATTCTCCTTCATATAAAGTGGCGTATAATTTGAATATAGTTTAAGTTTACATCGTATAACAAAATCAGACAACTAGTATATATATATATTTCATACCCTCAACATTTTCATTTAATGCATAATTTGATACGTATTATTTGATCCAAATATCTGTCTCTAAGTACTATATGCATGCTTTAAAAATGATATGCTATACTGAAATACGGACCACGCAGCCGATACATAGGTCTATCATCATCATTTACACTCAAATCAGCATTCATATTAATAACCCGATATCCACCTGCTATACTGAAATTTCGGTATGCGTTATAACTTATGCCTGCTTCGTAATCATATAAATACCCATAGTGTCCCATCGTTATTCCCGCAAAATCACTGAAAAACATAAGCCTCTTCTGTGCATCAAGGTATGCATGTACACTCAAATTTAAAGTAGGTGCAACCCGGAAAAGTACATCTGAACTTTTTATATTTATTCCTGGATTTGCCGTGGCTGCTACGGATGTATACATATAATACATGCGCAGACCGGCTCCACCGTAAAGTTCAACACGATTTTTTTCCCAAATTTTCTGTTTCCAATTTACGGCAATATAATCTAATTCTAAAACACTATGAAGATTCGCATCGGTAAACTCAACCCCCTGATAAACAAAAGAATCAGCCAAATGAGTATCTCCTGTTTGGCGAACATGGATATAATCAAAATCGAATTTCCCCCATGTAAGTTTAAATTCAGGGACGTTAGAGTTTTCTATCCCTAATGTGTCTCTGAAATTAATTGTTTCTCTCTGTCCGCCAGTCGTTTTTCCCGTATTTACCGTTAAATTTAATTTTGGCATAACATATCGGGCTTCGCAGATAATTTCATTTTTGTTTTTCTTTTCCCCCCTTATATTTTCTTTTTTTGTGATACCAGTCCCGATTTCCTTCGTATCACTCTGTATTGTACTTGTTTCAGCAGCCAGGGCTGCCCCTGACAACATTGCAATCAGCAACACTAAACTGTATATCCTGCCTATATGCCGTACCATCATTATCTTCCCCGCTTAATTATTGAATTTAATTATTTTTAACTTTTACAGACAAATCATCCAGCGTACCCGCTTCTGTATATTCATATAAAGCAACATTATTCGTAATTCCAGTTTCTATTACCGCAAAGGTTCTCGTTGCCGGTGGATAATCGGAATTATGGTCAACCCAGGTGCCTGAATTAACATAGAATTTTTTCCCGTCCTGTTGAAAATCCGGAATATGCGTATGTCCAAAAACAACGACATCAAAAGAACCTTCATTCCGTTCTAGATATTGCTTTTTAGCACATTTGTAAAAATATTTTTTTGTTTCAGTTCCCGCCTCGGTTCCGGCTTCTAAAAAGGGAGTTTTAACCCATACATCATTCATTTTCTGCCGTTCATCCCAATAGCGCTGAAAATTCCGGAACAATACAGGCGCAGAAATCGTCCCATCCGGCTGTTCAACAGGATACATGTCTTTTAATGAATAACTGCCATTAAAACCACACGTTTTCAGCTTAAATATCTTATCCTCAAAATTACTTTTTTCTGTAATTCTGTTAAATAATGTTTCCAATGTTTTTGCATAAGCGTAGGCACCCATTTGATCGACGTTAGACGAATTCGGCATTTTAGTCATCACAGGATAGTTCTTTTTAATTTGGGGCTTATTTTCTATAACCCAGCTAGTTCCCACCCGGGCATAAAAATATCCAGGCGGATACATAGTATCATCACTTCTGCATAATTCTTTATTAGATACCCTGTCCGGTGCGGAATACGGATCATAGCGGTGACAGTGTTCAATAACAATTTCTTTGCGGTCACCTGTAACATATCGTCCCAATCCCTTTGCATCCCGTGTTTGAATAATTCCAGGAAGCAAATATTTCAAAATTCCTATTTCCATATTCATGTCATGATTGCCTATTACATAAACCAGCTTAATACCTTTTTTCATAACATTATTCAGTTCATCAATGACACCTTGATTATTTTTTGCTACTTGGAGAAAAAATGTTTGAAAATCTGTTATCGGCCCATACGTCAACGGTAAAAACCATTCATCAAGAAAATCCCCGGCAATAACGAGCTCTCTTATATCTGCAGTCTGCTGCAGCCGTCCTAAAAACTCAATAAAAAGAGCTCTGTTGTGAACATTTTCAGCAAAGCTATCATCAATACCAAAATGTAAATCACTAACAACAATAATCTTATTCTTACGACTTCCTGCCTTCCATAAAGGCTGTATATTTTGTCCGTTTTCTAATCCCGCTGCAATCACGCGATTAGAAAATGAAAAAGATCCATCTATTGCCGCTGCCGCTAATGTCAATCCACCTATAGCCGCCCCTTTAAGAAAGGCTCGTCTAGATAATTTCTTCGATTTTTTCATAATGTCAATTCTCCTATTCACTTGTAACTGCCTCAATATTAATATCGCCTTCTTATTTCTCCTCTATGTTCTTTCTATGTTTTTTTACATTATTTCACTATGCTTCTTCCCCCCTGCCATATAAAAACTTTATTTTATCACCTTTCTATACGTATTTCCGTTAATTATATTATGGTATTTTATTTATTTTACATGCAAATATAAATCATTTTTTTGTGCGTTGCACGAAATGTAGTTTATATTGCACAAAATGTAATTATTTTATTGCATTTTTTACGTTCTTTTATGATTATGTAAAATGCAATAAACTGCTGTCATAGTTTATATATTTACAAAAACAAAATAAACAAAAAAATATCCATAAAACTATAATATTTTAAGTTTTATGGATAACTATGAAAGTGCATCAATATGCAACAATATTTATACTGCAACTTCACTATATGCTCTGCCTCCGTTTTTACCCCCATTGGGTTTCCATAATTAAAACATCCTCTACAATGACAACAAGCGACTAAGTGGAAAAATTAAAATGAGCTGACCAAACAATAGATAAAAGGCTAAAAAACCATCTTTACTAACGGTTTTCCCAGCTATAATGATTGAATTTCTATGGGATCCACATGGATCGTTAGATATATATTTCGCTGCTGAGCATCCTGCTCAATACGTTTGGACATTTGATGTGCCTGTATCAAAGAAAAAGATGCCGGGACTTCTATATGAACAGACGCCAGCGTATTTCCTACCCCGTAATCATGTACCAGTAGACTATGACAGCCTTGTATTCTATCATCTTTTTGTATGATTGTCCGTATCGTGTTAACAACCACCGAATCAGGTTTTTGCCCTATCAATGTCAGTGCGGCTGGTTTTAACACAATATACCCTGACCACACGATTCCGAGTGAAACAATAATCCCTGCCGCTCCTTCCGTCTGCAGACCTGCTATCTGCGGAATCAGACAAGAAATGGCAATCAAACTCAATGCCACCGCATCCGTCAATGAATCAAAACAACTAGCATGGAATATGGCAAACTTACGTTGTTTTGCATACATATATGTTAAAAAACCATATAGCAGTTTCAATAATACAGAAACGCCGATATAAAGAAAAACGAATGGATTAAAATAATGATCTGTTGGATACACACTTTTTTCGATTGATTCCAACATGAAATGCAGTCCCATTCCTATCATAATAATCCCCAGAAAAAATGCTCCTAAGTATTCAATACGCCCGAATCCAAACGGGTATTCTATAGTACTTGGTTTATGTATCATGTAGAATGATAATAAAGTAATAATGGCAAAAACGGAATCCATTGCATTGTGAAACGAATCTGCCAATAATGCCATATTATTGGTGACCAGGCCGGAGATAAGCTCCACCATGCATATCAAGCCATTGATCAAAAGTCCTGAGATTCCGAGCATATATTCTTTATGCTTGTATATGCTTTTCACGAATCTGATACTATTTGATATAATAAAAGTCACATAGACTCTCCTCCTTTACTATTAATTTTATGTTTTTCTTGCTGTTCACACGTTTTACACAATCCATAATAAATCAAGTTAGTGGATTCAATTCGGAAATTATAAGAATCATCAATTTTCTGTTTGCAGACAGAAAATATTTCTAATACACGAGGATCAAAAATACCCAAAATTCTTCCGCAGCGGCGACAAATACAATACGGATGATTTTCATTTTCTTCTGAACCGATCAATTCGTAGTAACTATGCTGCATATTAAATTGCAGTCTACGCAAAATATGAAGTGCACAAAACAGAGAGACTCCCCGATATACTGTCGGAACAGATATACTTGGCAGCAAATCCGCAGAATACACATAAATTTCATGTATCGTTAGACATTCATAAAGATGTGCTGTCATGGCTCGAATTACAGCTTGTCTCTCTTTTGTTACACTATAATGATTCTTTTTAAGTTTTTGTACCGCGTCTTCAAATAGTGTCATCTTCCCTATTCCTTCATTATATGATTATGTGGGCCATACCTTCCTTCTTAAAATTTGGAATAATGATGTTCATGATGGTGCATCCCGCGATGCATCATATGCAGATTTCCCGATTCCATTTTGTCATTGATATGCGTATTTATCTTCTGTATCAGTGACAATAACTTTTCTCGTTCTTCCTCAGTCAAACAATCAAATAAATTGATTGTCAAATCCGAAAGATGCCCTTTCATTTGTTCCACATGTTGTTTGCCTTTTTCTGTAATACGAACACGCATCACGCGTTGATCGTTATCATCTTTTTCCCGTATGATAAGATCAGCTTGTTCCAATTTACTTAATAATTCCGACATAGACGATGGACGGATATCCATCTCTTCCACTAAATCCTGTTGAATAGCTCCATCATGCTGTTCAATGAGCGACAACAAATAATGCTGGCTATGATGCATGGAATGCCCTTTGCATTGATGTGCCATCCAGTGTTCCATCCGATGCATTTGCCGACTTAGTTGCAATAATTCTCGATACAATTGTACTACTGTTGTATTTTTCATCTATATTCCTCCTTGAAAATAAATAATATAAAGGCACCTAAATACATTGTACTCAATTTTGCTGTTTTGTCAATATGTAAGGCACCTAAATATTTATGAACTAATGAATTGGGTTCTATAATAAATCGAGTAGGAAGTCACTCATTACGATTGAGCCACCCCAACATTTGATCATAGAACCTTTTCTTATGCGTGCCTATAAAGCCTAATCTACCTGCGGCACTTTACAGCGCATGTTCGGTCCGTTACTTGATTACTTCCGGTTACCCGTAAACGAGTCTTCTGAATCTAATGTAAGCTGTTCGGACATTTCATCTTCTTTAAGTTGTTCTCGAATATAGGTAGGTATCTTCTTCTCGTTTTTTTCTACGATATCTACCTAGTATCCGCGACACCAAAATTGTTGATTCCGGTACTTATATTTCATATTTCCCCATTTTTCATAAATCATCAGACTACTTTTTCCTTTGAGAAACCCCACGAAACTCAATATACTCATCTTGAGGGGAATTTCCAATAGCAGATGTACATAACGGGCATGCCTCTGCTTCTAGTAAAGCCACTCCTTTCCACTGACATAATTCTCGTAATATTTGTCCTATTTCATATCGCTTTTTCCCATAAAATACTTGCCACTGATCCTTCGGCGCAAATACTGCATGATATTTACAATTCCATTTACTGTGTGATGGACTGTGTGTCATTCATCGAATGACCTCCTTTGATATGGATAGGTTTGCAGTTGACAGACCGCATTCTTATCTTACATTAAAGGTGTTTTATTTTGAAACTTCAAAAACTCATCGCTTAAGCTTTTGGAACCCCTGGTCTAACCAGAGATTTTCTAACTACAACAAAAAGAGGAACAATCTTTTGAATGTTCCTCTAACTTGTGTTTTGCTATTGAGCCAGCTCAACATTTGACATAGACCCTTTTTTATACTTCTGACAACTGAAAAAGAATGCCCCGAATCGCTGTTCAACACTTCAGTACACACTTTTTCTTGTTTCTTAAATCAAATTCTGTTGTACAAGAACTTTTTCTATTGCTGCAGCAACACCGTCCTCTGTATTCGTTGCAGTAACAACCTTAGCAATTTTTAAAATACATTCATTACTATTTCCCATAGCAACCCCGATGCCCGCATTTTTAATCATTGAATAATCGTTATTGTTATCGCCTATACACATAATATCCATAGGTTTAATTCCATACATGTCACCTACAGATCTAACCGCACTCCATTTATTGACACCGGGTTCCACCATTTCCAAATAATCCGGCATGGAAGACGAAAAATCAACTTGTTGAGAAAACTTACACTCTAAATCATTTCGAACAGCTTGAAAATCCTTGCTCTTGGCAATCACAAGCATTTTGCACGGCGGCGTAGTAATATTACACATACTATCACCTAGAATTTCTTCTTCTACACCAAAAACTTTTTGATAGTTTTCCGAAAAATCATTATGTGAAAATACTTGAAATCTATCATCGGCATAGGTTTGTATATGATAACCTTTTTGTCCACAATAGCGAATAATAGATTGTGCTGTTTTTATCTCAATAGGTTTTTCATAAAGTACTTTTTTTGATCTGCTGCCTATAACTGCAGCTCCGTTATAAATAACCAAAGGAACATCTAAATCAAGATAATCAGCATATCTTTTAACTCCCGCAAACACTCTCCCGCTGGCAAACATTACCACAATACCTGCTTTGACTGCTTTTTGGACAGCTTGTTTATTACGAACCGAGATGTTCTTATCGTCATCAAGCAATGTTCCATCCATATCTACAGCAATTAATTTAATGCTCATACCCAGCTCCTTTTTCTGTTAAGCATTTACAAACTAATTTCTTGTTGTATTGTCTGTCCTAAAAAACATTTTACTTCTTAGATCTGAAATCTGTTATGATTCGTGAAAATGTTTTGGCGCGTTCTGTAATTTCAGCAAATTTACCTTCGGCAACTAATTGGGCATTCACCAATTCTCCACCAATACCGGCCGATGAAGCTCCCGCTTTTAAGAAATCAGGTAAATTAGAAGCTCCCACCCCACCTACAACCATCATATCTACTTGATTAAGTGGCCCTTTCAATTGTTTAATATATTTTGCTCCCAAAACACCGGCCGGGAAAATTTTAACGATTCTGGCACCGGCCTCCCATGCTGTAAGTGCCTCCGTTGGTGTCATAACACCTGGAACAGGAACAACATTATAACGCAGACAAGTCTGAATCATTTTCGTATTTAGAGTAGGCGCCAAGACAAATTTAGCCCCTGACAAAATAGCAATCCGAGCTGTTTCTTCATCTAAAACGGTACCGGCACCCACCAATAAATTATCAGCGTATTCTTTACAAAGCGCCTCTATCATCTGCGCTGCACCCGGAGTATTAAACGTCACTTCAATAGTGCTGACTCCACCTTTTAACAAGGCCTCGGCAATACGTTTCAATGCATCAGCAGAAGTACCTCTAACAATAGCACATACTCCCTTATCATTAATGTTTTTTAAAGTTTCAAAATCTTTCATTTCAAACAGCTCCTTTATCAATTACATATACACACAAAAATATATGACATACTTACCATTCGGCATATGTGCCGTCATAATTGCGCCATTTTGGATTAGACCATTTTAGTCCTTCTTGGCTGATTTTTTTAACAAGATCTTCATCAATTTCAATACCCAAGCCGGGTGCTGTCGGAATATTCACAAACCCATCTTTATATTGGAAAATTTCTTTATTTTTTACAAAATCAAGCAGATCAAAACCTTGATTATAGTGAATACCTAAACTTTGCTCTTGAATGAAAACGTTAGGTGTACAAACGTCCAACTGTAGAGTGGCCGCAAGTGCAATAGGTCCGTAGGGAGCATGTGGAGCTACTGCCATATCAAAACATTCCGCCATAGCAGCAATCTTTTTGGCTTCTAAAATGCCTCCTGTTAAAGATAAATCCGGCTGAATGATATCAACAAAACCATCCTTGAAAATCGGTTTAAATCCCCAACGGGTATACGCGCGTTCACCGGTGGAAATAGGAATGGAAACATGATTTGCAATATCTCGCAGCATTTCTATGTTTTCAGGTAAAACAGGTTCCTCGATAAACATCAAGTGAAATTGCTCCAATTCCTTTGCTAAAACCTTAGCCATAGGTTTATGTACACGACCGTGAAAATCAACGGCAACTTCCAAATCATACCCGACTGTATCACGAATAGATTGTACCCGTGCCGATACTTGTTGTACTTTTTTGTAAGTATCGACATAATGCATTTCTTCCGTTGCATTCATCTTAACTGCTGTAAATCCCATATTTTTACGCTTTAAAGCTTCATTCCCAACATCAGCCGGCCGATCACCGCCAATCCAAGAATAAACCTTGATTTTAGTTCTGGCCCTCCCACCCAAAAATTCATATACCGGCATATTGTAATATTTTCCCTTAATATCCCATAAAGCCATTTCAATCCCAGATATAATTGTCATTTCGACAGGTCCGCCCCTGAAAAAGAAACGATACAAAAGCTGCCAGATATCCTCTATCTGCCCCGGATCCTTACCTATAAGATATTCCATCATTTCCCGAGCCCCGGTAATTACCGTTTCCGTACGCGTACCGCTAACAAGTTCCCCCCAACCGCTAATACCTTCATCTGTGTTTATTTTTAAAAAAATCCAGCGTGGTTTTATTTTATAAATATCGTAAGAAGTTATTTTCACTATTCCATCCATTCCTTTCAGGCATATATTTATTCTTAAATCTAATTACAATTTGTTGCACCAAACCTCAACATTTCTATACACGCTAATTTCTCCAAACCCAAAGGCTTCCGCCTTTGTCTTTTGTCCATTACATACATGAATCAAAGCATTAAATATGTTATCTCCACATTCAAACAAACTCTTTGTTCCTCTTAAAACTACAGATGCATCAATATCTATGTTATCTTCCATATTGACATACGTTTCATGGTTTCCCGTGATTTTCAACACTGGCATAATAGGATTTCCAATAGGATTTCCCCGTCCGGTTGTAAAAACACATACCTGAGCTCCTCCAGCTGCCATGCCAGTCAAGGATTCAATATCATAACCGGGCGTATCCATAATAACTAATCCCTTTTCTCTTGGTCTATCACCATAGCGAACTACTTCGTTAATAGTAGTTCCTCCTCCTTTAGAAATACCCCCCAAAGCTTTTTCTTCCAATGTACTTAATCCGCCTTTAATATTACCAGGAGTGGGATTTGCTCCTCGAGTATCAATACCCATTTTGGAAAAATCTATTTCCAGACCTTTAATAATTTTATATATGTTCTCTTTTACCTCATTATTTTTAGCTCTTCCTGCTAAAATGTGTTCAGTACCGATAAGTTCCGTTGTTTCTCCCAATATTACCGTTCCACCGGCAGTTACCAGTTTATCACTACAGTATCCCAAAGACGGATTAGCTGCCAATCCACTGGTGGCATCCGAGCCTCCGCAATTCGTTGCCAGAATAATAGATGATAAATCAGCATCAACACGTTCCTGCAAAAACATTTTCCGCACCATTGTTGCTGCAACGGTAACACCTTTTTGTATAGCACGCACCGTGCCGCCTTCGTCTTGAATAGTAAGCACCTTTACTGGCTTATTCGTTCGAGCACTGATCATCTCATACAAAATATATGGCTGAATAGTCTCACAGCCTAATCCGACAATAAGAGCGCCATATACATTGGAATTCAGCACCAATCCGGTAAGCGTACGTTTCATAATGTTGACACTATCACCGATTTGTCCGCATCCTTTTGTATTGGGAATAAAAACAGCATCAGGAATCTGTTCCGAAATACGTTGAGCTGTTTCGTTCGCACATCCTACTGTAGATAAGATTAGGACCTTGTTACGGATTCCAAAGGTACCGTCCGTTCTTTTATATGCCTTAATGCGCATCGTTTATCGCCACCCCCTGAATATTGTGGACATGTACATGTTCACCGGTTTCAATAGATTGAACGGCTTTTCCGATAACCTCTCCATACTTGTAAATGATATCTCCACTTTTAAAAACAGTTAATGCTATCTTATGATATTGAGCAATATCATCCTTAGCCACAATACGGCCCACTGCTTTATTTTCACGTATGACACAAACAACATCACCTGCCGTTACAGGCTCCAGTACCATAGCAACATTGTCTTTTTCTTTCATATGAATAGCTTTCTTCTCACTCATATTCCACCATCTACTTTCCCTTTATGCCTTTAAAACGTTAGGCGGGATTTTTCCGGTCAAAGCCGCAATAACATTATCAACAGCCATATTTCCCATTCTAAGATTTGATTCTTTTGTAGTACCGCCGATATGAGCCGTAACAATGACATTGTCTAAATCATACAAAGGAAGATGTTCCGGCGGTTCATGTTCAAATACATCCGCAGCATATCCACGAACAAGCCCACTCTTTAAAGCTGTTTCCAACGCTGTATAATCTACCAACTGACATCTGGCTGTATTAACAATGACAACCCCATGTTTTAAATGCGCAATTCTTTCCTCATTCAGAAGATGTTGAGTCTCTTCCAGCAGTGGCAAATGTAATGTAATATAATCAGCGGTCAGCAAGAGTTCATCCAGTGGTACATATTTCACTCCAAAACTTTTAGCTTCAGCATTTTCAAAAATGTCGTATCCTAAAAGATTCATATTAAAACCACGTAAACGACTGGCAACTTGACATCCTATATGTCCGGTTCCAACAATACCAACAGTTTTTCCGTTCATACACATTGGTGCTTTCGGTTTATTCCATTTACCAGCCTTAGTATCTCTATTAGAAATAACTATACCTCGAGCTAAATTAATCATATATGCTACTGCCAAGTCAGCTACTTCAGTTGCATTAGATCCGGGTGCGTTTGTTACATAAATTCCTTTTGAATTTGCATATTTAATGTCAATAGCATCTACGCCGATCCCATGTTTAGCAATAATTTTAACATTAGGACATCTATTAATAATATCTGCTGTAATCTTATCATTTCCGACTATAAGCGCATCCGCATCAACACCAAGTTCACTAAATTCCTCTGGAATCAAAGGACGCCCATAAGGATTAGTAACAACATCCCATCCCAAAGTTTCCATTCGCTCTTTTGGTTCTTTATTAATTTTCCCAAATGTTACCGTACTCGCTAAAACTTTGATTTTTGTCATAACTCAGCCTCCAATAATTTTTCGAACAAATATGCCATGACACCGGAATTATCCATTGGAATAATAACAACACCTATAAACTTATTTACCAACATGGTTAATGATACTAAGTATCTCATTGCTGCTTGTTGCTCTACGCATTTTATCAATCACATCTGTGTTTTGAATAAGAGCCGCTAATTCTTTAAGCATCACAACTTGATCTTCTTTCTTATTAAGAGCAAGCATAAAGACCATACTAACTTTTACTTGATTATCCGAATCACCCATAATGTTAAATTCTATCGGATTCGTCAAAGTTGCCACAGCTACAACAGGATTAATAACATGTTCCACATCAGTATGCGGCAATGCACAACCATAATTTTCCATTTCAAGTCCTGTAGGATAATTTTTTTCTCTATCACTTATACCTTTTAAAAAGCTTTCTTTTACAAATCCTTTTTCATGAAGCACAGTACACATTTTGCAGAATAAATCATTCTGATCAGCCACTTCCAGATTTGGAAATACCAGGTCGGCATGTAAAAGTTTTAAAATTTGCATAATGGATAACTCGCCATCCTTCATTTAATTTTATTCTCAATTAGTTGCTAAAATAACGAGAATATGTCAATCATTTTTATTGCTTATTCACCAAATCCACTATCGACCAATGTTTTGAGGGCAGTAAATGCTTGGACTTCATCTTCCCCTTCAGCTGTGACAGTAAGTATTGCCCCTTTCCTGGCAAACAAACTCATAATCCCCAGAATCCTTTTTGCATCTACTTGATTTCCTTTGTAAGTTACTGTTATTCTCGACTTGAATGATTGGGCAAGTGCAACAAAACCTAAGGCAGGACGTGCATGCAGGCCCGTTTCGTTAGCTATTACTAAGTTTTCTTTCACTGCCATACCCTGATCCTCCTTACAAATGTCACAAATCATATATGTCTGTAATTTATGTACATGAGTGATATTTGGTATCTCAACTGTTAATTATATTCACGCCTGATTTTTTGCCAAGTTCAAATAATTGCTCAACAATGGCATTAAATTCTACTATTTACTGTCAAACTATTCATGTAATATCGCTCCATTAGAAGCCGCTGTGACTTGTTCGCGATATAATCTCAATTGCTTACTCGGTTCCTTAGAAACAATTATTCTATCTGTTATATGTCTTTTATTTTCTTCTTCCT
This sequence comes from Megasphaera sueciensis, assembly GCF_050219315.1. NCBI lineage: Bacteria > Bacillati > Bacillota > Negativicutes > Veillonellales > Veillonellaceae > Megasphaera > Megasphaera sueciensis. The sequence goes on along the minus strand of NZ_CP116939.1, from coordinate 2,115,885 downwards.
GAGTAATTTCCCAATGAAACCTTCTTTTCTCAATATCGATAGAAATCATATCCCCATTATGAATATAAGCAATGGGTCCCTTATCGGCTGCTTCTGGCGAAAGATACCCGACAGCAAGTCCTGCAGAATGACCTGAAAAACGACCATCTGTAAGCAGAGCTGTGTTTTTTACTTTGGTTATAACCTCTGTAACTCTGTGCATTTCGCGCATACCAGGTCCTCCTTTTGGTCCTTCGTTGCGAACTATTACAACATCACCTTCTTGAATAATATTATGATCTAATGCCTCCATACAGTCTTCTTCACTTTCAAACACTTTAGCGGGTCCTCTAAAAGCCCATTTTTCTTTCGGAACAGCTGAAATTTTAATTACTCCACCATCTTTAGCAAGATTTCCTTGTAAAACAGCAAGGCCACCTTCATCTTGGAACGGTGTTTTCATAGTTTTGACAATAGTGCCATCAGGATTAGGTGCATTTTTCACATTATCATATAATGTATTTCCATTAACAGTAGGAGTGTTTTCATGCAATTTAGGCAACAATTCTTTTAGTATTACCGGAACACCGCCAACTCCATCAAGATCAGCTACCGTATATGTTTTTCCATTTGGATACACTCTTGTTATAAGTGGCGTGTTATGTGAAATGCGATCGTAATCCATCCGTTTTATCGTTAATCCACATTCAGCTGCAATGGCTGGAATATGTAAAAATGTATTAGGTGAACCACCGATAGCCGAAGCTACAGTCATAGCGTTTTCAAAAGCTGCTTGCGTAAAAAATTTTCTTGCAGTTATATGTTTATGAACTAAATCTAAAATAACATGTCCACTTTGACGAACCAATTTTTTCTGTTTATCAGATTGCGCAATCATTGTAGCCATAAGTGGTAATGTGATTCCCAACGTCTCTGCTATAATACACATTGTATTAGCAGTACCCATTACCGGACAAATCCCCGCTGAAGGCAGATATTCCTTAGTAACCTCTACTAACTGCTTTTCATCAACTTCGCCTCTTATAAATGCATATCTTGTTTCTTTAGATTCAGCCGGAGTAATATAATTGCGAATTACACCACCGGTTACCATTATGCTAGGTATATCCAAACGTGCAGCAGCCATTAACATAGCCGGCACAATTTTATCACAAGAACCAATTAAAACCATTCCATCAAAAATATTATGTCCTAAAATCATTGTTTCAATGGAGTTTGCAATAATTTCACGACTCGGCAAAACAAATTTCATGCCTCGATGCCCCATAGCAATGCCATCACACATTGCTATAGTATTAAATTCAAGCGGAGTACCTCCTGCTTCTCTAATGCCTCTTTTTACTTCTTCTGCAACTTCTCTTAAGTGGCAATGCCCAGAAACAATATCATTCCAAGAGTTTACGACTGCTATAATGGGTTTCTTTAAATCATTATAACTTATTCCACACGCTCCTAAATGTCCTTTAGCAATGGCTCTTTGATAAGGAGGTAACGCCTCAATAGTTAACACTAAGAATCACTTCTTTCCAGTAAATTTACAACAAAAGTACTCTCGTTCATTTTTATTATGAATCTAATATCTTTCTACACTTCAAAATGCCAACAAGTTAGAAAACACAGACTATGCTGGCATTTTAAGGTGGAAGTTTTAATGTAAATTTCGTTAATTTAGTTATTCAACAGTATTGGCATTCTGTACTTTTTATGAAACTCTACTATAAATTATTTATTGGTGTCGATATCTTTACTTTCTGCTTTGTAACCTACCAATTTCCAAAAAACAGCAGGATTCTTACTGCGAGCATACATCAAAGCAAGAATAACAACAACACTGGCAACAAGAACAACAGGTTGCAGACCTATATAGTAAAAAATGCCATGCAACGGTCTAATATCCGCACCAATCATAGCTGCACCAGTATCCGGTAATTTAGTACCAATATTAGTAACCAGATTTGCAAAAGCAGGTGACATCGCACTGGAGAAGAGCAAAGTAATAGCTACATTTATAACATTAACAATATATGCACAAAGAATATTTCCATTAAAAACAGCAACTGCAGTAATGGCTAAAAAGAATGGAGTAACACCTAAATCAGCCATCATTAAAAAACGATTGCCCGGTAGAAAAAAAATAAGAGGTACGGTTGTAATCATAGTCAGTAAAGCAACTGTAATATTATCTGGATTTCCTACACACAATGCTCCATCCATACCAAAATTGATTTTTCTTTTAGACCCATGTTTGGCCAATAGACTACGTACTTTTTCACTGAGAGCAGCAAAACCTTCTAACAAAGCAGTAGTTGCTTTTGGATATAAATAGATGAAAGAACCGGTTCCCATACCTAAAGCCAAAATACGAGACCAAGTAGTCAATTGCTCAATTTCCGGGAACCAAGCAATAACACCGATAAGCACAGCAACAAAAAATCCAATAACCACAGAATCACCAAAAATACCAAATTTACGACGAATTGTTTCAGAATTAACATTAATTTTTGTCAGACCAATTTTTTCAAAAATCCAACGAAAAATAATTGCTACAATGATACCGCCTTGAGCACTGGCATGGGGAATAGTAATACCTGGCAACTTGAAAAATTTCTGAAATTGTGGTGCAGTAACATCTCCAATCCAAAGCAGAAAAAGTTCGATAGCAATAGCTGCAATAATACCATAAATGTAGCTACCGGTAGTATAGTAAACCATACTTCCAATAAAAGCCCAATGCCAAAAATTCCATAAATCAAGGATTAGCGTATCTGTAAATTTAATTCCAATCATAATCACATTAATAATAATACCCATAGGAATAATAATGGCCCCAATTGTAGTAGAATAAGCAACTGCTGCAAGTAAAGCCCAACCTGTATCAAGATAAGGAAGTTGAATACCCCGCTGAACAACCATGTCAGTAATGGGTTTACTCATGAGCCCCAAAAAGAAAGGGTTTAAAACTGTAACCAAGCCAGCTAACCCAACCCCAATATAAATAGCAGACCTTAATGCTTTAGCCGGCTTGGTTCCTAAAATGATCTCAAAGATAAAAATGATAATAGGAAGAAGGACCGCCGCACCAAAAATTTTCATGAAATTTTGTATTATGTCCATGTAATATTACCTCCAAATTCATACTCGAAGTGTTAAACGTATTAGAAAGTCAATATCTTTCCAGCTTAAATCATTTTTTATCAGCAATAGCTTTGATTTGTTCCATAACTTCTTCTTTACCGATCCCGGTTAAAAAAGGTACTCCATTAAATATAGGTACTTTTTTGGGTAAATCTAAATCAGTACCCGCATTGGAAACAATAACATCATAATTACCATTTTCAATAGTTGCCTGTACATCGGCTATACGTCCCTGCTGAAAATTGGCTTGAATTCCTGCTTCTTCACAAGCTTCACGAATAGATACCAAAACAATAGTCGACGTTGCTACCCCATCAGCACATAAAACTAAACCTTTTAAACTTTTTGTCATAATGTTCCCTCCTAATGTATGTTTCATCTTTTTTCATTCTAATCTATTGCTTGAAAATTCATGCGATAGATAATCAACCTTCTGTACTTCATCCTAGACTTAATATTGTTCTTATCAATCCAGCAATATTACTTACTCACCAAAACCACTATCAACTAATGTTTTTAAAGCCGCAGAAGCTTGTGCTTCATCTACTCCTTCAACTGTAACAGTAATTGTTGCACCCTTCCCCGCACCTAAAGTCATAATACCCAAAATTTTCTTTGCATCTACTTCATTTCCATTGCAAGCTACCATTATCTTTGACTTAAATGATTTGGCAAGTTTAACAAAATTGGAAGCCGGACGCGCATGCAATCCCGTTTCATTAGTTATTACCAGATTTTCTTTCACTGCCATACTTTGATCCTCCTTATAAATGCCATACTCCCTATATATCGGGGTTGTATGCAAAATATCGTAAAGATACCAAACTCTAATGGTTTTCATTCATTATGTGCATATGTGATATTAGGTATCTCATATCGTTAATTATATTCACACTTGATTTTTTGCCAAGTTCAAATGATTGCTCAATAGTGGTATCAAATTCTACTGTGTCTCAGGCTCCCCAAAGAAAATCTGGTGTATTACTATATTTCAACTAACAAAATAGTTCGATAACGGAAATATCGGAGTTGAAATTGTTGCACTATTTGTGTAAAAATTCCGACCATAAAATCAAACATTTGTTCTCTTTATTTCATTGATATTACAAATTTGAATTGTTATAATTAAAAAAGCAAATAGTGAATAATAAGAATGTCAAAAGTTGTATTTATTTTATGTTTTGGTATGGGGCTGATAAACAAATGAATAAACGTTCAACAAAAATGATTAAAACAGTATATGAAAATCCGCATGTCTTTGATATACAAGAACTTGCCGACAAACATTCCATCTCTATCAGAACCATTCGTAATGATGTCAACTATATCAAAGAATATTTGGAACCTTTAAAAATCGGGCTCTCAATCGATAAGAACAATAAATTTTATCTTAAATACGATGGTGTGTCTTTGTCTGCGATTTTAAGTCATTTGGATTTTTATAATTACAGTCTGAATCAAGAGGAACGGTATGTTTTAGAATTTGTCATTTTATTTTTTTCCAGAGATTATATTACTTTTGCTGAAATTGCCGAGTTTCTCTGTGTATCCAGATCTACAATCATTGCTGATCTGGATCAACTTAATGCCCTACTGAAAACCTATAAATTAAATGTACACGGTTTCTCCAGTCAAGGTATCAAGCTTTTTGGAAGAGAAATTGATATTCGCAGTTATTACATGCAAGTTCTTTTTACTAACACCGACCTTTTGCAACTGTTTTTCAATCAAAAAAATCCGGTCATCTTCAAAAACTTTAACGAATGTTTCACATCCGGTCACCATCGCACACTGCACAGTTTAATAAATGAAAATGAAATTAGGACCGGTGAATTTCTCACGGAAGGCTCGTTTGTGATTTTACAACTGTATTTGATTGCTTCTATTTTCAGGGTAAAAATAGGAAAACCATTACATAACGGCGAATGTCACACCAGTTCTTCCCATAACTTTGATAAACTGTACACCTATTTAGTTCAATATTTCGAACTAAATTCTTCGTTGGATGAAAAAAGTTTTCTGAATAATCTTTATAAAAAACTTCGCTTCATTAAGAGAAATGTTAATAAAAATATCATGGTTAAGATTCAAACTATAACCAGAAAGTTTATTGAAAGAATTTCCGATGAGCTGCATTTACCTCTTTATATCGATTATGACTTCTTTCTTGGCCTATCCAACCATCTGGAGCATATTTTTTCCGGTGGAGACACACAAACTGTCGTGGAATATGCTGATGTAAACATGATCGTGGAAAACAATATGAATATTAAAACTGTTGTAGAAAATAATATGGATATACTTGAAATTCTTTTAGGACGACAAATTCAAGAACAGGAAATCGCCTATATCGTTATTTACATTTGCGCCGCCATTGAAAAATATCAAAAATACAGCAATAATTCCAATGTCATTTTAGTTTGCAACAGCGGCATCGGTACCAGTAAGTTATTACAACAAAAAATCAACGAGAAATTTAATTTCAATATTTTAAATGTCGTCAGTGTCCATATGTTAAACAACACAGATACTTCTGATATTGATTTTTTGATTTCCACTATTGAGTTATCTAATTGTAAAGTGCCTTATGTACGTATTTCTCCTTTGCTAAACGAAGAGGATTATTTGAAATTACAGCAAATATCAAAAAAAACAATCGGGCATAACAATGAATCACGCAATGAAGGCTATTTTATGGCTAAACAGTTAAAAAAAACATTAAAGGATTACCCTGATTTATTAACACAAGTACAGCAAACGGTAAAAAATTATTTTGAGAATACTACGCGAGCAAAAGAACCCGGCTTAGCTGAACTTCTGCAACCGCCATTCATAGAGCTGGATGTGCAAGCAAAAGATTGGCAGGATGCTATACAAAAAGCGGCTCAACCGCTGCTCCGCCATCATATCATTACAAATTCCTACATTGATGCTATGATAAAAAACGTTCTCGACTATGGTCCTTACATTGTTATTGCACATGGGTTCGCCCTTCCTCATGCCTCCATTGATGCAGGTAGTCTGGGCGTCGGCATGAGTCTTATACGCCTGAAAACGCCTGTGGAATTTCATTCGCCTCTTCTGGATCCCGTTCGTTATGTCTGTGTTCTTTCGACTATTGACCAGGAAAAACACCTCAAAGCATTCTTAAATATGGCTAATCTATTAAAAATGAACGGTTTTCTTATTCAGTTAGATCAAGCCAAAACACCGGACGATCTATCTGATATTCTTGCGACAAATGAGATGAATTTATTGCAGCAAATATAAAGTATTTATTAAAATGCAATTCTGTTATAAAATATCTATAAAACTTTAATAATATAGATGTCTTGTATTCGTTACACAAACAAAAATATAGTTTCGACAGGAGGAAAAATAATGTTAACATTAGAAGGAAAAAGCGTCTTTAACGGTATCACCATCGGACCAGTGGTACTTTACAAGCGCACAATCCATAAGGTAGCTGATCAGCTGGTCGACGATACAGAAACTGAGGTAGCAAGATTCCATACCGCTCGTCTTGCTGCGCAGAATGAGATCAAATCCTTATATGAAAAAGCCTTGACGGAAGTAGATGAAAAGACGGCCGAAATTTTTGATGTGCACCAGATGATGCTGGACGACCCGGACTATATTGAAACCGTTGAAAATACAATCCGCACACAGAAAATAAATGCAGAATATGCAGTCAACGCTGCTGCCGACAGCTTTGCCGAAATGTTCGCAGCCATGGAAGACACCTATATGCAAGAGCGCGCCGCCGATATCCGGGATATCTCCGGCAAAGTGCTGAACGCGCTTACAGGCAGTAACAACATGGTAACGCTGACTGCACCTTCCATCGTAGCTGCCGATGATTTGGCTCCCAGTGAAACACTGTCCTTGGATAAAAATAATATTCTGGCTTTTATCACCGAATCCGGTTCTACCAATTCACACACGGCTATTTTGGCACGTACCATGGGTATCCCTGCTATCGTGGGAGCAGGAGATACATTACTTGCTCATCTGCATGAAAAACAAACCGTCATTGTAGACGGTTTTGATGGAAAAATCTATATTGATCCCGACGTGGCAACGTTGGAAGCAATGACAGCAAAGATGAACCAGGACCAAAAGCAGAAATCCCTGTTGGCAAAACTGAAAGGTAAACCCAATGCAACCAAATCCGGCCGTAAGATCAAACTCTACGCGAATATCGGACAGCCGGCTGATTTGTCGGCCGTATTGGACAACGACGCGGGCGGCATCGGCCTGTTCCGCAGTGAATTTCTCTACTTGGGACGGGATACGTTCCCCAGTGAAGAAGAACAGTTCACAGCCTACAAGACCGTCCTGGAAAATATGGGCGGAAAAGAAGTGGTAATCCGCACGCTGGATATCGGTGCCGATAAGAAAGTAGGATATTTCAATCTTCCTGCCGAGGAAAATCCGGCATTGGGTTACAGGGCGATCCGCATTTGTTTGACACGTCCGGAAATCTTCAAAACACAACTACGCGCCATTCTGCGTGCCAGTGCCTTTGGCACGGCGTTAGTCATGTTCCCCATGATCACGTCCGTTCAAGAAGTACGTGATGCAAAAATGATCGTTGAAGAAGTGAAAGCAGAACTCACGACTCAAAAAATCGATTTTGACAAGAATATCAAGATCGGCATCATGATCGAAACCCCGGCAGCTGCCATTATCAGCGATGATCTTGCTAAATTCGTTGATTTCTTCAGCATCGGCTCCAATGATCTTACACAGTATACGCTTGCCATCGACCGACAGAACACGTCGCTGGACCATTTTTTTGACGCACATCATCCCGCTATTTTAAAGCTCATTGCCTATACTGCGGAAAACGCACACAACAATGGTATTTGGTGCGGTATCTGCGGCGAATTGGGTGCAGACAAAACCCTGGCGGAAGAGTTCATCAATATGGGCATAGACGAACTTAGTGTATCACCAGCATCCATTTTGCCGTTGCGGGAAAAAATCTTGTCTATCGACTAGCAGGACAGCAAATCGAGTAGGAAGTCACTTATTCGTTGAGCAACCGACCTCTCCGTCAAGTAGCCCCCAGGAATTTCACCTGTAAGCTATCACAGAACCGTACGTGAATCTCTCAACTCATACGGCTCCTATCATTCAATCACTAGTTAGACGAATTCGAGGGTCCAATGTGGAAATATATTGGGCTCTCTTTTTGCAATTTCTGCCAGCCATTTTTCAGCTCGTTTCCGATGACCTCGGAACCTCTTGTATTTTCATATTGCCCATTTAACTAATCACCGGTTGAGACAGTCTATGGTGTATTATAATGGGTCTTTTTTAATACAGAATACGACAATCCTTTAGCAGACAAAAAAATAAGGACTTAGCAAAAAGCTAAGTCCCGTCTAAATTCCCAGTATTTTTTAATGTATCTCTATCAAAAAAATTTGTGGGTAGCAATGGTGGAGACGAAGGGGATTGAACCCTCGACCCCCAGATTGCGAACCTGGTGCTCTCCCAGCTGAGCTACGTCCCCATGCAATATATCTATTATACCGTAATTCTCAAAATGTGCAAGCTTTTTTAGTTCTCGAAATTGATAAAATCTGTTATAATTAGAATATATAAATGGCATTTTATTTTGATTGTTTTTCATAAAATATTAATCAATATAGATTGATATATGCCTAAGAAGATTGTATGACGTTTACCCAAAATCGTAAGGAATAAAAAGATAGCGGCAACAAGCCCTTATGTATTGACAGAAAACGGCATGTTTACTGCCTTTTCTGTCAATTTATTTGCATGTAGTTAAGAAAATCAGTTTTTATTATTTTTTATCTGTTTATTAAATAATCAAACAAAACAATACTTTTGTTTGACTATTTATAATTACAAATTTTAATGCACCTGAAATATTTTTCACATTATATTATATGTTTACATTTTTTATTGCTTAAAAATATATTTCGACTGTTGACTTATATATCTATAAATGCAATTATTACCCCACTATAAAAATTTTATATCACAACCATTATATAATTTTTTAATAATAATTATTAACCAATATGTATTTACTGACATTTTTTTGCTTAGGACGAGGTGCGTATGATAACAGAAGATTATGCTACTGCATTAAAAAATCTAATTGCTTTAACACAAACAAAAAATCTTGTTTTAGCAAACATCACGGGATATGATATTTCTTATATCAGCAAATGGTGCAATGGAATAAAATTACCCGCAACGAAACACATTGAACAAATCAACGAAAAAATGGCACATTATTTTGCCGATACTCTTATCAAAGACCATAAACAAAAAGCAGCATCTGCTATTTTGTCCATTTCTTCCGATGCAACTGATTTTTCTTTTGAAATTAATCAATATCTCTGTTCTGCGTATCGTTTTTCCCTAAAAAAGAACTCAGGTAAATCAAAAGAATATGCATCACCTATTCAAGTTATTACAGGATATCACGATATTACTAAATTCATGACTGAATTATTTCAAAATAAGATACCGGAAATAGAAACCGAAGGTAATTTATTGATTTTTGGAGAATTCTGTGCGCTATCAGATATTGGATTTTGGAATTATTTTGAATCATGTCAGCTTAATGCTTCACGCCTGACTATTCGAGTAGGTTTAAATCTGAATAAATTAGCCAGTGATTTAAAATATATGCGCCGTCTGTATCACATGTTGAATGACCTGTTGGATTATGACTTTATGTTTTACGACAGCACTACTGTAGAATGTGCAAATTTAATTATTCTAGAAAATTCTTTTGTAATACAATATTCTTTACATACTACCGGTCTTATTGATATGTGTACGTATATACCTGATAAAGTATTGGTTCAAGATATTTATGATCGTTTTTTCCTTTGTTTTACACATAAAAACCCCCTCATGGCGTCTGCCAAGGTACTGGGAATTGATGAAATGGGTTTTCGTACCGCTTTTTATTCGGCCAAGCATTTCTTTTTCTTCTTAACTAACGGCTTTGATTTTCTTCTTCCCTCAGATACAATTGATAATATTCTTAAAACTTGTTGTGCTCCTGAAAATGTTGTACATCAAATACGGCATTTACGCATTATGTGGGAAGAATTCATGAGTACAGTCGATGTTGAATTCATGTTGCCTACCACGTCTATTATCCGTTACATTGAAACGGGATATATGTTTTTTACAGATCTTGAATATAGGACTTCTCCGCAAGAACGCAAAGCTCATTTGCAAAATATTATTAGTATGATGAAAAAAAATCCCCGCATTATTATGGGTATCCTACAAGCTTCGATAGATACAATTGATTACCATGAATCCAATTTATCGTTTTATTCTAATTTATCTTCCGCATTTTTTAAAAAAAATCGACAATATATTACTAACGAAGCCAGTCCATTCTATATTGTTGCCGACCAACAACTTGTAACTATATTCCAATCTTTTTTCCAAAGATTAAAACAATTCCCTGTATATCATCAGTATACATATGACGAAATAAAAACAAATTATGAATTATATAAAAATTTTGTAGAGCGTACATTAGGTCTACTTGAAGAATAGCTCCACATATTAAAAGCAGGTATAGATATGGCCTATACCTGCTTTTAATATAAACAAGAAAAAATTTAAAATAGCAATTATTTTCTTAATGTTTTGATCGCTTCTGTGATCTTAGGAACTACTTCAAACGCATCTCCTACGATACCATAGTCGCAAACCTGGAAGATAGGAGCATCCGGATCTTTGTTGATCGCGATGATGCAGTCCGATCCTGTCATACCCGCTAAATGCTGGATCGCCCCGGATATCCCGCAAGCCACATAAATCTTCGGGCCTACAGTCTTTCCGGTCTGTCCTACCTGATGCAGTGCATCTATCCAGCCGGCATCTACCGCAGCACGGGAAGCTCCTACGGCTCCTCCCAGCAAGGTCGCCAGTTCCTTCAGCATTCCTTCGAACGGTTCCGAGCCGTTCATTCCTCGGCCGCCGGATATGATAACGTCGGCTTCTTCTATCTTGACGCCGCCGCCGCCCATTTTAATCAGTTCTACGAACTTCGTCATGAAGTCGCCATCACTCAGTTCCGCCTTCATGTTGATGATTTCGCCCGTCGCGGATGCGTCGGCTGCCGGTTTCTTAAATACATTCGGTCGAACCGTACCCATCTGCGGCCGATTTTCACGGCATACGATTTCTGCCATGATATTCCCGCCCAGTGCCGGACGCGTCCATACGATCGTCTTTCCGTCGTCATCCACATCCAGTCCCGTGCAGTCTGCTGTCAGACCAGTCTTTAATACATTGGCTACGCGCGGTCCTAAATCCCGTCCGATATTCGTCGCCCCTACCAGAAATACGTTCGGTTTTACTTCTTCAAAGAAGTGCTGCAATACCTTCGCATACGCCGTCGTATTGTATTGTTCCAGTCTCGGGTCGTCATACACATATACCTTATGCGCTCCGTGGGCAATCAATTCCTGAGCCAGCGGGGTTACCCCGCTGCCGATCAAGACGGCCCCTACTTTGTCTCCGATTTTGTCGGCCAATATCCTGCCCTGGCCTAACAATTCCAACGATACATTGCGCAGTTTGCCTTCAAATTGTTCAGCGGTGACATACACGCCTTTGTAATTAGCCAAATCCATCTTCCCGTTTCCTCCTTAGAATTAAATTATCTTCTGTTCTGCTAATTTTTCCATCAACGTAGCAACAGATACAGCAACATCTTCATTGTTCAAAATAAGACCCTGCGTTCTCTGAGGCGGAGTGAAGATTTTGCGGACATTCGTCGGCGAGCCGCTCAAGCCGATCCGGCTTTCGTCTACTTTGATATCCTCTGCCGACAAGGTTGGTATTTCCCGGCGTTTCGCCTTCATGGTTCCGCGAATGGTCGGGAACCGCGGTTCATTTAATTCTTTTACAGCCGTAATGAGAACGGGGAACGATGCTTCCGTAACGATATACCCTTCTTCATTCTGCTGTTTTACCGTTACTTTTTCTCCTTCTACTGCGATATGAGCTGCGTAAGTGATCTGTGGAATACCGAGTTCCGCTGCTATCTGCGGACCGACCTGAGCTGTATCTCCATCAATAGCCTGCTTGCCGCAGAGAATTATGTCGAAATGGTCCAGCCCCTGTAGTTCCGCTACTTTTCTAACTGCCTGTGCCAGGCAGTAGCCGGTTGCCAGGGTATCCGAACCGCCGACTTTTCTGTCTGTCAGCAAATACGCTTCATCGGCTCCCATGGCCAGTCCTTCACGAAGTACTTCCACAGCCTGCGGCGGCCCCATAGAGAGCAGCGTTACCTTAGCTCCCTGTTCATCCTTTAACTGCAGCGCTGCTTCCAACGCATTCTGGTCAAACGGATTAAAGATGTTAGGCACACCCGCACGAATGACGGTATGTTTCACTGGATCGATTTTTACTTCTGCCGTGTCTGGTACTTGTTTTACACATACCAATATTTCCATATTACGCTAACCTCCTAAAAATGTTTTCTTGTCTCCACAGCTTGATTACGCAACAATCAAACCTGCTTTGTCATGCCAATTACCGCAATAACGCACCCGAAGTAACCATGCGCTGTACTTCGTTCGTGCCTTCATATATCTGTGTAATCTTTGCATCACGCAGATGACGGGCAACGGGATATTCTTCGCTGTAGCCGTAGCCGCCGAAAATCTGCACGGCGTCAACCGCAACTTCCATAGCTACATCCGAAGCATAGCATTTTGCCATCGCAGCATCCACGGAATACGGTTTCTTTTCCTGTTTCTTCATCGCTGCTTTGTATACCAGGTTTCTCGCGGCTTCGATCTTCATTGCCATATCTGCCAGTTTGAAGGAAATAGCTTGGAATTTGCAGATCGGTTTGCCGAACTGTACACGTTGTTTGGAATATTCAACAGCGTCTTTCAAAGCGGCTTCCGCGATTCCCAATGCCTGTGCGGCTACCCCGATACGGCCGCCGTCCAAGGTCTGCATAGCAATCTTAAAGCCTTTCCCTTCCTGACCGAGCATATTTTCAGCAGGAACTTTTACATTTTGGAATACGAGTTCCATCGTCTGAGACGTGTGGATCCCGAGTTTGTCTTCTTTCTTGCCAAAGGTAAAGCCTTCCATCCCTTTTTCCAGAATGAATGCCGTAATACCATGGTTGCCCTGGCTCTTATCCGTCATAGCGAATACAATATAGATATCAGCTGCGCCTGCGTTGGTGATAAAGATTTTGGAACCATTCAAAATATAATGGTCGCCTTCTTTTACTGCAACGGTCTGCTGGCCGGAAGCATCGGTGCCGGCATTCGGTTCTGTTAAGCCGAACGCACCCAGTTTCGTGCCTTCACAAAGCGGAGTTAAGAATTTTTTCTTCTGTTCTTCTGTCCCGTATTCAAAAATCGGATTTGCACACAAGGATACGGTTCCGGACAACGTAATGCTGACGCCTGCATCATATTTGGCCAGTTCTTCTACCGTCATGATGTAGCTCAATACATCGGCACCAGCTCCGCCGTATTCTTCTGGGAAATATGTGCCGCCCAAACCCATTTCGAGCATTTCTTTGATGATTGCTTCATCAAAAATACCTTGATGGTCACGTTCGGTAATAGTCGGGGCTAATCTTTTTTCACCAAAGTCTTTAGCCAATTTTACAAACATTTGTTGATCTTCCGTCATGTTAAAATCCATGATTCTTCCACTCTCCTTTAGAATGTTTTTACTATTTAGTTTTTATATTAATAAAAATCAAACAATTCCGGTTGTCATAAACACGATAACCCCAAAAAATGCTGTTAAAATCTTAAAACAAGTAATAGCAAAAACATCTTTATATGCTTCTTTATGTGTTAATCCACAAACTGCCAATAAAGTAATAACAGCACCATTATGAGGTAATGTATCCAAGCCGCCTGCTGCCATAGAAGCTATTCGGTGCAGCACTTCCGGTGGAATTCCCATAGCTGCTGTGGTTTCTAACCAATGTTGTCCAAATATTTCTAAAGCAATACTTACACCTCCAGAAGCGGAGCCTGTAACTCCCGCAAGTACATTGATCATTAACGCAGCATTAAACAACGGATAATCACCGCCAATATTAAGCAAAGTATGAGCAATTTCAGTAAAACCGGGTAAAGAAGCAATAATATTGCCATACCCCACTTCTGACGCGGTATTCATAATTGCCAGCAACGACCCAATGGCGCCGGCATTTATAACCGATTTCAAACTAACATGTTTAGGAAGAAAACGATATCCTAAAACAGAGGCTAATATAGTTGCTGTTAATAACCCTAAAATCAATGACCAAAGAGATGCAACATTTTTAATTGATTTTGCAACTAAAGGTAACCCGTTTAAATTCTGAAAAGGAGCAAGTAATTCTGGATTCCACGTATAAATGGACGAGAAAAAGAAATTTACAACTAATACAGTGAGAAGTGGTAATATAGAAACATACCATGGAGGCAATTTTTGATCAGTATCAACAACAACTTCATTTATTGTATGGTTGCCATAACCTTCTCCACATTTAATCGCTTGACGGCATCGCCAATGTAAGTAAGAGTAGCTGATCCCAAGTAAAAATATCGCACAAATAATACCTAATGCAGGCGCTGCATAGGTTGTTGTTCCCAAATACACAGTAGGAATTATATTTTGTATTTGTGGAGTTCCAGGAAGACAATCCATAGTCACCGTAAATGCTCCGATTGCCATACAACAGGGAATTAGCCGTTTAGGAAGTTGCGCTTCCTTAAACAATGCAGAGGCAAATGGGTAAATAGCAAATACACAAACGAATAAACTAACACCCCCATATGTCAAAACAAGGCAGGCTACAACAATTGCCAATGTAACTCTTTCTTTACCTATTTTTTTAATAACTTCTTTCGCAATACTGCGTGCCATGCCGGTTTCTTCCATCACTTTTCCAAATACAGCTCCTAATAAAAATATAGGGAAAAATGATTTTATATATATAACGGCCTTGCCCATAAATAACTCTGTATATCCTGGTAAAAGCGGAAAATTTGATAAACTGGCCGCTACTAGTGCACAAACAGGTGCAAATAAAATAACAGAAAATCCACGATATGCAATCGTAACTAAGAGAACAAAACTTAAAATAATCGCAAATACTTCCATTTAAAAACCTTCTTTCTTCTTCATTTCTATTTTTTTATATCTTTAAGATTCATGCATTGGTTTTTAAATAGCTCAGGCAACATATGTTTAACGTTATTTGCAATAGGTTTAAATTCCATTTGGTCAAAAATGTCTTTTTGCATATCAATACCTGGTGCAATTTCTATGAGATGAATTCCATCTTCCTCCATTTTAAATACAGCCCGTTCCGTGATATATAATATCTGTTGTCCGTGTTCGCGCGCATACTTTCCACTAAATGTAATTTGATCGATACAATGAAGAAATTTTTTTACTTTACCTTCTTGTATAATATGAATTTCGCCATCTTTAATTTCTTCTTTTAAACCACTTGTTGTAAAAGTTCCACAAAAAACTACGTTCTTTGTATTTTGTGTAATGTTGATAAATCCTCCACATCCCGCTATACGAGGGCCAAATTTACTGACATTGACATTACCTTGTCCATCACATTGGGCCAAGCCTAAACAAGCTAAATCCAGGCCGCCTCCATCATAAAAATCAAACTGAGCTGCCTGTTCAAGATAACACTCTGCATTAACGCTGGCACCAAATCGTACGCCCCCCAACGGAACACCCCCAATAGCACCCGCTTCAACTGTCATTGTCAAAGAATCACCAATTCCTTCTTCAGCTGCAACAGATGCTACAAATTCAGGAATACCGATTCCTAAATTAATGACAGCTTCATGTTTCATATCAAGAAGCAACATCGCAGCTCTCCGTGCAATAACCTTCTTAGCATTTAATGGCACTGGCTTTATGGATTCTACAGGAACAACACTCTCACCGCATACAGAAGAATCAAATTCACATCCAAATGCCTGTTGCTGATGCAATATGGATTCTTCCTGCACAATATAATCTACATAAATACCTGGAATTTTAACCAATTTAGGGTCTAACGAACCTCCCTTGACAACTTTTTCCACTTGGACAATCACTATACCGCCGCTATTATGAACAGCTTGTGCTTGTGGTAGTGCATCAATAGGAGACACTTCTTTAGTCATGACCACATTACCCCATTCATCAGCATATGTACCACGAATAAGGGCTACATCCATCTTCATACGCGGATAAAAAAGTTGCTCTTCTCCATTAATAACTTTTAGTTGTACAAGATCTTCTTTTGTAATGTCATTCATTTTACCGCCGTTGATTCGTGGATCTACAAAAGTTTCCAGACCCACATTAGTAAAGGTTCCAATACGATGAGCTGCCACATCACGATAATGTTGTGCTAATGTACCTTGGGGAAAGTTATAGCCTTCAATTTTACCTGCATTTACTAAAGAAACAATTGCTGGCACAGTACCCCAATGTCCCAAAATAACTCGTTTTAACATTCCTTCATGGGCAAAGTGTTCTCCGCCGCGGCCATCAGAATTTCCTTGACCCGCACAATAATACAATGTTAAATTTTTTGGTGTTCCTGTTTGTAAAAAACGAGTTTCCAATGCCGAAGTAAGTGCTTCCGGTTGTACCGAAGCTAAAAAACCATTTGTTGTCACAAAACTTCCATTTTTAATAAGATTTGCGGCTTCAGTAGCCGTGATTACTGCTACGTGTTTCATAATGTATCACCCTCCATTTTTTGTCTTTCCTCCATAATTGTAAGAAATCTGATTGTGAATAATAGAACGAAAAACAAGACTATGTTGAATGATATATACCGAGATGAATTCTAAAAAATCAATTCATTTATATATAATATGCATTTTTATTCTTTGAAATTTCAAAAGAATATATCTCAGTTTTTTTTTGCAGTTGAATTACCAGAAGAATTAAATCAGCCGCAAATTGTTTATCTTTTATTACTGCTTTAAACGATAAACAATGTTGCTATTTTCATTTTTGTTATACAAATCCATGAAATCCACAAATTAATCGACTTTTGTTTGCTGCCCTAATTAAATCTGTTATAATAAGTTTATATGCCATTAGTTTTCTTATCAGTATATCTTTTATAAAGGGCACATATAAGTTTAAAAAACAACTGAAATACCCTAGGGAAATAATGATTAAAAACCATCTTTTCCATATATTTTTAATTTTAAAAAATAAAAACAATATACTGTAATTACGTTAATAATAAATCTGTTTGAGTAAGGAGATATTTCCATGATAAAGAAATGGGACATTGCTCTCATTATCATTCTCTTATGTATGTCTCTTTTACCGGAGGCAATCTTTGTGATAAGCGGTACGACAAATTCCGCCAAAACTATTGCAGTAATTCAAGTCGACGGAAAAGAATATAAAACAATTCCACTATCAGAACATACCGGAACAGATATGTTTACTATTTATACAAAACACGGTTATAATACAGTAACAGTACGTAATCAAACCATTGCGATTACCGATGCAGATTGTCCGGATCAAATATGCGTCAATGAAGGATTTATTTCCAAACCTGGGGCAACTACTGTATGTTTACCCCATAAAGTCATGATTGAAGTCCGTGCTGTCGATTCGTCGGAGCCAGATATTATTCCCGCTCATTAAGAGGTATGTATGCATAAAACTTTTCATCTTATTATTTTAGGCCTTTTTGTTGCTCAATCTCTCGTTCTTTACATAATTGAGGGCATGATTCCCGTTCCTTTTATTGCGCCAGGGGCCAAGTTAGGCTTAGCAAATTTAATTACAGTTATTGCTTTATATTCGCTGCCTCGAAAGCGTGACGTATGTTTGATATTACTTTTACGCATTATCCTTTCCACGGCATTTGCCGGGGGCATTAATGCTTTCTTGTACAGTATTGCCGGAGCCAGTTTTAGTTTAGCCTGTATGATAGTTCTAAAAAAAACGGGGAAATTCAGTGTTATCGGAGTCAGTGCCGCGGGGGGTATCTTTCACAATTTGGGACAGGTTATTATTGCCTCAATTATTGTAGAAAACATTAAAATTATGCTGTATCTTCCCATTTTATCAATAGCCGGAGTAGGTACGGGTATTTTAATCGGTATTACGGCATTATTTACATTACGTCATTTGACAAATCTTCCAATTTATCAGCGATTAAAAAAAATATAGTTTTATATTTAACTGTTTGCAGCTATAAAAGTCACTTTTTCCATAAAAACAAACCGTCAGTTGGCTTTGTAATCACTTTTATGAACATTTTTTACATGACCTGCCCCTATTTAATAAAACACTTAAAACATTATAAATTATATAATTAAATGTATTGTGTTTATTGTCTATTTTAATGATTACTACAGGTGAAATGCATATGATAACTGAAGATTACGCAACCGCATTAAAAAATTTGATTTCCTTGACACAAACAAAAAATCTGGTTTTGGCAAATATTACAGGTTACGATATTTCGTATATCAGTAAATGGTGTAATGGAATAAAACTGCCAACTACTAAACATGTTCAGCAAATCAATGAAAAAATGGCTCATCACTTTGCCGATACAATTATTAAAGAAAATAAACAAAAAACGTTATATGCGGCTCTGTCTATTTCTCCCCATACGGTAGATCTTGCTTTTGAAGTAACTCAATATCTTTGTGCTGCATACCGTGTTTCTGTAAAGAAAAATCCTGGAAAACAAAAAGAGTATACATCTCCGATTCGTGTTATTACGGGATATCACGATATCAGTAAATTTCTAAACGATTTGTTTCAAAAAAAAATTGACAGTACTAACCATGAAGCTAATCTTCTGATATTTGGTGAATTTTGTGCCTTATCTGATCTCGGATTTTGGAAATACTTTGAATCTTGTACTCTTAATGCAAAACGTATCACCGTTCGTGCTGGAATAAATTTGGATAAGCTATCCAGTGATCCTAAATATATGCGTCGATTATATCGCATGCTTAATCATTTACTGGATTACGATTTTGTATTTTATGACAATACTAATTTAGAGCATACCAACCTGATTGTGTTGGAGGACTCATTTGTTGTTCAATATTCTTTACAATCCGATGGATTTATGGATATGTGCACCTATATTTCTGATAAAATTTTAGTCGAAGATATTTATGACCGTTTTCTCCTTTGTTTCACCAATCAAACCCCGCTCATTTCTCCTGCAAAAGTTTTGGGGATTGATGAAATGGGATTTCGTACTGCCTTTTACTCTGCCAGTCACTTTTTCTTTTTTCTCACCAATGGATTTGATTTTCTTCTTCCTTCAAATACAATTGACAATATTTTAAGAGATTCCTGCGCTTCAGAAAATGTTGTCCGTCAAATACGGCATTTACGTATTTTATGGGAAGAATTGCTAAGCACAGTCGATGTAGAATTTATGCTGCCTACAACTTCTATCATTCGTTATATCGAAACAGGCTATATGTTCTTTACAGATCTTGAATATAAAACAACAACAGAAGAACGCAAAGATCACCTTCAAAACATTCTCAGCATGATGAAAAATAATCCTCGTATGATAATGGGAGTTCTTCAATCATCTATTGAAACAATTGATTATCATGAATCTAATCTTTCTTTCTATTCTAATTTTTCTTCGGCTTTTCTTAAAAAAAACCGCCAGTATATTACTAATAACGCCAGTCCTTTTTATATTGTATCAAGTAAACAGTTAGTCAATCTTTTTCAATCTTTTTTTCAACGGCTCAAAGAACTGCCGGCTTATCATCAATATACATATAACGATATAAATAAAAAATACGAACTATATAAAAAGTTTATAGAACGTACTTTAGCACTACATGACATATAAAAACCTACAACTGTACAAAAAATTCGGACCCGGATATTTGTGTTGCATCCCAGGTCCGAATTTTCATCTATACGAATTATTTTGGTATCATTTAAAGTAATTCTTTATATATTTTATATACTATTTCCCTATTCAACGGAACAAAATTATTGGACATAAGCCGTTGCTGCGTTTTCATGACAGAATCGGTAAACTCCACTAAATTCGATTTTTTAACACCATACCGCCAAAGCGCTTTCTTAGGAAGTAACTGGTTAAGCAATATTTCTAGTTGATCATACACTAAATCTACGGGACATTTCAATAAACTTGCAAGAAATTTATTTATTTTCTCAATTTCTCCATCTTTTTTTAACTCCATATAATTTTTCATTACTCCCGTAAAAAGCGCATAATTTGCTTCCCCATGAGGAACATGAAATTTTACTGCCAACGGATAACTCAATGCATGAACAGCTCCACACCCTGCATTATCCGATGCAATACCGGCATATGTACTAGCAAGTAAAAAATCTTGATATAATTGTTTTCTTTTTGCCGGTCCCTCTTCTCGAAGTTGAAAATATCCGTTCATAATCATTTCAATCGCTTTATAACAAAATAAACGGACAGTCTCACTCGCATGAGGTGATAATGCTGCTTCTATCGCGTGTATCAGCGCATCCACTGAAGTTGTAGCAAATACATTGAATGGCAGGGTTCTTAATAACTGCGGAATAAGGACCGCCTGCTCCGCATATAGTTCCTCTCGTACAAATCCTTCCTTTTTCTTCTCTAATGCAAACGTTACTACGGCTACGTTAGTTACTTCACTTCCTGTACCACAGGTCGTTGGAATAAGTATTAGCTTTTTATCCTTTTCTACAGGAACTTTTCCATCATACAAGTCTCGAACGGGCAGCCAGTGTTTCAGAGACAGCAGTTTAGAAATATCAAGAACAGTGCCGCCTCCAACAGCAATAATACGTTGTATGTCTTTGGGAAAATCTTTTTGTATTGACTCCAACATACTATCCGTAGGCTCTCCAAACCCATATTCCTCCTGAAATAAAATAGGGCAGGGTAAATGCAACATTTCCATATCTGCTTCATATACATAATGATTAGTGACGATCAAATCATTTTCACAAATATTCTCACTTTTTGCAAACTGCTGAAAGTTGTCATATGAAGCAATAACAGGTTTTACTTTTAGTTCCATCATATACTGTTTTTCACTCCTTACATATCAAAAAAATGGGTTTATTGGTAACGTATCTTTCTCATAGAATTAATCGGTCAGATGTGATATATTACTAAATTGTTTAATTCCTTCTAACAAATGCTTTGCCTGTATATATCGATCAATGCCTATTGCTGTTTTTTTACCTTCCCGCATAGCCAAGACAACGGTTGCTGGTTTATGTACTATATCCCCTGCCGCAAATACCCCCACACGACTTGTCATTCCGTAGGGTTTTTCCGTAATTGAAATATATCCCTCATTACTGGCATTTACCTGCAATGCATTAATACAATCCATCTCCGGACGATTACCAATTGCAGCAATAATTTTATTTGCCGGAACAACACCAAATTCACCCGTTGGGACCATTGTAGCATCTTCCAATATTTTTTGTTTTTCATATTGCAGTCCTTCCACACAAGTTGCACCTACAACGGCACGCGGTGCCGAATAAAATTTGAATTTTACTCCATCATTTTTAGCTGCTTGATATTCTGAAGGTAAACACTTCATATGGTGTTCAGCGCGACGATATACAATAGTTACATCTGCTCCCAACCGTACCGCTGTTCGTGCCGCATCAATGGCAACATTTCCGGCTCCCACTACAATGACTGAATCGCCTGCTTGAATAGGTAATTGGGTAATATCCCCTTTTCCTATCTGTACCTGTTGTACTTGATGCAAAAAAATTTGAGCATCTACTACACCGGGAAGTGTATCGTTGTCTACTCCTAGACTCCAAGCTGCAGAAGCTCCAATACCAACAAATATCGCCTCAAAGTGTTCTGCGAATAAATCCTCAATAGATTTCTGTTGTCCTATCTTTACATTATATTGAAAACAGACCCCCAGTTTTTGCAAACAATCAATCTCACGATAAATATAGTTCTTGTGCAGTCGAAAAGCGGGTATTCCAAACATCAGCATTCCCCCCGGTTCCGAATCGCTTTCAAAAACGGTTACTTCATAATTACGCCGTGCCAGCTCATATGCGGCAGTAATCCCTGCCGGACCACTGCCGATAACAGCGACTTTACCGTTTGCTTTCATACCGGATGTACATGGAAAAACACCGGCATCCATAACGGTATCCGCAACAAATCGTTCTAGTTTCCCAATTTCTATATGTTTTCCTTTTTTTTCTAAAATACACGAACCTTCACACTGCTTTTCCCAAGGACATACACGACCACATATGGCCGGTAAATCACTATTATTGGCAATATAATTTGCCGCCGCACCAAAATTACCGAGAGCTAACTCATGAATAAATTGCGGAATTTCATTTTTTACAGGACAGCCTCTTCGACATTGAGGAACTGCACATTGCAAGCAACGCCGTGCCTCTTTTATTGCTTCTTGCATGGTATAATCATTGCTCTCTAACGGTTCCTGCTCAAAAGCGAGTATGCCTGTTTTATTTGTACGTTGAGTCATTCTCTTTCATCCCTTCTGCTTTCTCATTTCTTTCAATCCTATCCGCTTATTTCTAAACAAACTGTCCGGCATATATTTGATTTCCTTCACAATAGGTATAAATTCCATTTGCTCAAGAACATCCTTTTGTAAATCTATCCCCGGGGCAATCTCAGTTAAATGAATGCCATCTTCTTTTATTTCAAAAACGGCTCGTTCCGTAATGTACATAATTTTCTGTCCGTGTTTACGGGCGTAATTCCCACTAAAGGTAATCTGATCAATACTGCCAAGAAATTTTTTTACGTTTCCCTCTTGCACGATATGGAGTTCTCCATTTGTTATTTCTTCTTTCAATCCACTGGCAGTAAATGTCCCGCAAAAAACAACGGTCTTAGTGTTCTGTGTAATATTAATGAATCCGCCGCAACCGGCAATACGCGAACCGAATTTTCCTACATTAACATTTCCTTGTCCATCACATTGCGCTAACCCTAAACAGGCTAAATTTAATCCACCGCCATCATAAAAATCAAATTGTGCCGCTTGTCCCAAATAACATTCCGCATTGATACTAGCACCAAACCGAACTCCCCCCAAAGGAACTCCGCCAATTGCTCCCGCTTCGACGGTCATCGTCAAAGAATCTCCAATCCCTTCTTCGGCAGCAACGGAAGATATTAATTCAGGAATACCGATTCCTAAATTAATAACCGCCTCGCTGCTCATATCAAATAAGAGCATTGCCGCTCTGCGGGCAATAACCTTTTTAGCATTCAAAGGCGCCGGTTTGATAGCTTCTACGGGAATACTGATTTCTCCGCAAACAGAAGGATCAAATTCACACCCAAAAGTTTGCTGCTGATATAAAACAGATTCAGCTTCTACAACATAATCTACATAAATCCCCGGTATAATAACCAATTTAGGATCTAAAGATCCTCCTTTTACGACTTTTTCCACCTGAACAATTACGGTTCCTCCGCTGTTATGTACAGCCTGGGCTTGTGGCAGGGCATCGATAGGTGAAATTTCTTTAGTCATAACTATATTTCCCCACTCATCAGCAAAAGTACCACGAATAAAAGCAATATCCATCTTCATCCGCGGATAAAAAAGCTGCTCTTCTCCATTGATAACTTGCAGTTGTACAAGATCTTCTTTTGTAATATCATTCATTTTACCGCCACTGATTCGTGGATCTACAAAAGTTTCTAATCCCACATTGGTAAATGTACCCATTCGATGCGCCGCTACATCTCGATAATGCTGCGCCAATGTACCCTGCGGAAAATTGTACGCTTCCATTTTGCACGCATTAGCCATTGCCGCAATTGCCGGAACAGTCCCCCAATGCCCCAAAATAACCCGTTTTAAAAGACCTTCATGAGCAAAATGTTCTCCGCCGCGTCCATCAGAATTTCCCTGTCCCGCACAATAATAAAGTGTTAAATCCTTAGGTGATCCCGTTTGTAAAAATCGTGTTTCTAATGCTGAAGTTAATGCTTCCGGTTGTACAGAAGCTAAAAAGCCATTAACCGTTACAAAATCATTGTCTTTAATAAGGTCTGCCGCTTGTTCTGATGTAATAATCGAAACTTGTTTCATATGTATCATCCTCCGTTCCATTTATCTTCTTAATCATATTGTAAAAAAATAAACCGTGAATGACAGAGCGAACAATAAGACCTTTTAGGACAATATACTTATATTTAAATTCACAAAAGTCAACTTTAATATTCTTATTTATCATAATAAATAAAATCCCATCATCCATTAGATAAAATGATGGGACTCGATTATTCAAATATTTTAAAATTTCTGCCCAGAAGCATCTTTTTTCAACCATTCAATAAGAATTTCTTCTCTGGTCCGTTTAATTTTTGCCAAATCTTCTGGTGTCCAGTGATAAAGTCCGCTTCCCGTTTTAGCACCTAAATTTCCTTTATCGACACATTCTTTCATAACAGATGAACCAGTTTTATCATCGGCAAGATCCGCATTTAAATACGCTGAAATATTATAGAAAATATCCAAGCCTCCAAGATCTGCGGTTTCAATCGGCCCTGTAACAGAAAGTCGCCGTCCAATACTATATTTACATACAGCATCAACTGCCTCAGCAGTACCAATACCTTCTTGAACACAGTATAACGCTTCACGAAGCAATGCAAATTGAAGACGATTACCAATAAATCCGGGAGCTTCTTTTAATAATGCTACCGGTTTTTTACCAATTTTTTCCATTAACTTCCAAGTAATATCAACTGTTTCCTTACTCGTTTTTTCTCCTGGAACAACTTCTACAAGTGGAATAAGATGAGGCGGATTCCAAAAATGGGCAACAACAAAGCGTTCAGGATACTTCAATACAGCTGCAACTTCGGTCGGACTCAATCCTGAAGAATCTGTCGCAAAAATGACATCTGAATCTAAATAATCTTCCATTTCTTTATAAACAGCTTGTTTAATAGGTACCTCTTCAGCAACAGATTCAATAACAAAATCGGCTCCTGCCGCAGCATCCTTAAGAGTTGTAACTCCATGAATCCGACTAAGCAAATTCTTAATTTCTTCCTCCGTTACAAGACCATTGTCTTTCATGACCCCCAACGTCAAATGTATATTTTTCATAGCCCGTTCAATACTGGCATCTTTTCGTCCAAACATGTTTACTTCATACCCACTTTTAGCAAACAATATCGCCGTACCAAACCCCATCGTACCACAGCCAAGATTGCAAATTGTTTTAATTTCTTCTAACTTTTTCATAGTAGTTCCCTCTTTCTTATAAACGAACGCATTCTATATTTTCAGGAGTATTTCTTAAAAAGTCATGCCGGACTAAATCGTAAAGGGTATAAATGTCAATCCAAGAACCATGAGAATTCCTAATACAATAAACGCAACAAAACTATATCCTACGAAGTCTTTAAATTCCAAGCCGCAAACTGCCATAAACGGAACAGCAAAAAACGGTTGAATTAAAGCGACTAAATCACCGCCAAACATATATGCAATAACCGTCTGTGCATCGGGAATACCTAAAGCCTGACCGGCCGGAATAAGAAAAGGTGCCTCAATAACCCATTTACTTCCACCGGAAGGAATAAAATAGCTGATAAATCCGGTCAAAATAGCGGCAATAGCCGGAAATGAAGCTTCTGTACTGAAAGCAATTACCCATGCTGAGATGGTATCAACAAGACCTGTATACTTCATAATCCCAAAAATACCTGCATAAAAAGGAAATTGAAGAATAACCCCCCAAGCCGCCGGAGTAGAGGCCTTAACTGCTTTTAATAATTCTGCCGGTGATCCATATAACCAAATAATCAACGTCAGGAACAAAAAGTTTAATACATTTATATCTAAAGACATTCCAATAACAAAGAAATGATAATATAAATACGTCAAAAACATTAACCCTACTATATAAGAACACCATGGTGTATATGTTACCCATTCACTCGGTGTTTTAATAACTTTCTTTTCCGCTGCAGTTGCTGTTTCTTCTTTTGCAAGTTCTGGATTGAACTCAGTAATAGAAATCATTTTTGTTTCATCACGAGGCGGAAGAATAAATCCAAAAAGAATGATAATAGCCACCACGGAAATTGCTGTTAAAATTAAATTGTATGGATGAAATATAGTTTGAGAAATAGGAATTATTCCTATTTCCTTGACCATAAAATGGTCAGCCGTCGCAACTAGTAATGGTGCAGATCCAGAAAGTCCCATATGCCAAATATAGAACGGAGTCCATGCCGCTCCACAGAGATACCGATAATCAATTTTAATTCCTTTTTTTCCTGCTTGAATCGCAAGATTTTTAGAAATCAAAGCTGCAAATACCAGTCCAAAACCCCAGTTCAAATAAAAACCAATGGAGGCAAGGATAACTGCGTAAACATACACGGAAGTTGCCGAGTTCGGTTTACTGCAAGCCGACGATATCAACTTTTTGCAAATCGGCGTTGTTGCCAGCGCATAACCAGTGATAACAATTAAAGACATCTGCATAGAAAATGCTAATAACGTCCAAAACCCTTTCCCCCAAGAAATAACAATATCAAATGGACCTGCAGGGGTAAATATTTTAGCAAGGATAAATGCCACAATAGTCAATACTAATGCAATAACATATGAGTCTGGCACCCATTTTTGAGCAAAATCTGTAAAATAATCTGTAAAATGTTTGTTGTTCGTAGCCATAAAGCCATCTCCCTTCGAAAAAAACTTTGTGATAGTTTTCACCTGTAATTTCAGCATCCTCTCCTTCATCCGTTTTTGTATATTCTATGTTTATATTGTAAAATAGTCAGGTATGAATAATAGAACGAACAAGTAGACTATTTTGAAATGGAATCGTCTTTGTGAATTCAATAAATTCACATTTTATTTATTTCAATTTTCTAAATATTTTAAAAACAAAAAAGAAGAGTCAAAACACAACTCTTCTTTTGAATCTTACCGCAAATAATGAACATACTATAAACTATATTTATGCCTAATTTATTTAAATGGCAATATACCGTTTACAACAAAAAGATAGAAGGCTGGAAACAAAACTAAAATATACAAACCTACAGTAGTAATAAAAGGAGCCATAGATAAATTTATATTAAGCCCGTATAATCGTACTGTAATCAAGGCGTTGATCGCACAAGGCGCCGCCATTAAAATAATAACGGAACCTAAAAGCACAGCATCTCTCGTAAATAAAGAGGCTATCAGATAACAAATGGCCGGAGTAACAATCATTTTAATAGGTACTAAGTCAAAGGTACTCCAGTAATATTTTTTAAGACCTGAAAAATCAATCATATACCCGATAGGTATCAAAGCAAACCAAGCGCCAAAATGGACCAAGGCCTGAAACATCATGTTTAGAACTTCCGGACGAGGTACATGCATAATATAAAGTACAATACCAAGCAACATCCCCATTACAGATATTTGATTCCAGTTGATAAATACACTGCGCCAATTCAAATTTCCCATAGCAAATGGTTCATCTGTATGTATACTGCGAAATTTAAAATAATATCCCATAGGAAAACAAACAAAAAGCATCACTAAATTTTGAAATACGCCAACCATTTGTGCATAAGCAAATCCGACTTCACCATATAAAATAAAGGCACACAAGCCCCCCATCGTGCCAATATTAGCCGGAATGGCTGTAATAATATAACTTCCCTGTTCTAATATATCAGGAAATTTTTTTTGTAAATGAAAAAAATAAACAATTCCAAGCGGCACTGCCGAACAAAAAAATCCGAAGAAAGGCAGCATAATCAATTCCGCACGAAGAGGCATAACCCAAAAACTAAGAATTGACAAAATCGTAAATATAACGATAATGTTAAAGCGAATCAACCAATTGCACTGTCCTGCTGTAAGCCTATTAATTTTTTTTAATCCATATCCAACAACAAGCGGCAATATCAAATCAACAAAAATAAATACTATGCGTAATTCTGCTGCACCCATACGAAATCCCTATTCCTTTCAATACGACTTATACGTCTGCTATCTCCATGGTAATATGCCGCGTGTCTTTATGCAGCGTCAAAATCAACGAATGAAATAGCGTTAACGTACTTCGATGTCCTACACTGACAAAAGTTGTTTTTGGCAATTGTTTTTGCAGGAGCTGGTACAGATATGCTTCTGTATCTTCGTCAAGAGCAGATGTCGCTTCATCAAAAAAAATCCAGGTCGGTTTTTGCAAAAAGACCCGAACAAAAGCCAGCCGCTGTTGTTCTCCTACAGATAAAACATGATTCCAATCAGCTTCTACATCAAGTTGATCCGATAGATACGCAATACGGCAGATATGCATCCACTGTTTTACTATCTGATCAGAAAATTCCATGTCCCCCGGATATAATAATACTTGCCGCAATGTGCCAAGCGGCAGATAAGGTATTTGAGGAACAAACATAGTTTGCTCTTTTGGCAGCATATTTATTTTTCCTGATACATACGGCCATATTCCGGCAATGGCTCTCAAAAAGGTACTTTTTCCACTGCCGCTGACGCCGCGAATAAGAATGTTTTTTCCTGCGGTAAATCGCAGTGTAACATCCTCCAGCAAGGGAACTCCATTCGGCAGGTATATACCAAAATGAAACAGTTCCAACCCACCGTCCGAAAAAGATTGTTCTACATCTTCGTTTTCTTTTTCTTCCCACAAAATCTCTTTCATATGTTTATTAAAGCTTGTAAGACGATCAACAACAGCTTTCCATTCTGCCAGTATCGCATACATGTCCACAAAATAAGAAAGTGATTCCTGCACCTTGCCAAAAGCATTTGCTACTTGCATCAGACCACCCAAAGAAATTGCTTTAGATAAATATCGTGGCATAACGACAATAAAAGGAAAAATAATTGCAATTTGAGAATATCCGCTATTAAGCCAAATCAATTGCTTTTTCTTTTGAATAATCTTCCAAAAATTATCTAACAACATCCTAAAACGATGACGAAATATATGACACTCTTGTTTTTCTCCTCCATAAAAAGCGACACTTTCGGCATTTTCCCGCATACGCATCATACTAAATCGAAAATTAGCTTCATAGCGTTGTTGAATAAAATTAAGCTTCATCAGCCGATATCCTACTCGGTGTGTCAGCCATGTACCAATGACGGCATATAAAATGGCAATCCATACTAAATATCCAGGGATATGCCAGCTCACCCCCATAAGAGTAAATTCCAATGTACCTGATATTTGATACAGAATAATAATAAACGCCGTTAATACACAAATTGCCTTAATAAAACCTACTGTCAATTCAATGGTTTTCGTTACAAAAAGATTAATATCTTCACTAATACGTTGATCTGGATTATCCGTTGTCGTTCCAAACATCTGTAATCGATAATACGTTTTTCCTTTAAGCCAACACTCAAGATATTGCGCCGTCAGCCATTTTCTCCATCGCAATCCTAATACCTGCTGTAGATAAAAGGAGTACACAGAAAAAATTATGTATAAAGCTGCCAACCATGAAAAATGTATTAATTCATTAAAGATAACAGTCGTATTATACTCTTGCAATGCCGTATAAAAAGTATTATTCCATTGATTCAACAATACCAGCATAACAACAATAGCTATGGTAAGCAATACAACTCCTGTCAAAAGTACATAAGCACTCTTTTTCTCTTCTGATTTCCAATAACTTTTTGTTAATATCCAAACATGAGAAAAAAATTGATGATATGAAGAAAACAGTTTCATAATGCTCCCCCTCGTATAATATATTTTGTAAGCAAGATTTCCGCCTTGCTTACAAGGTAAAACTTCTAATATGGAATTCCTGATGCTACAATTACTTTTAGAGATTTATGGTCAAGGTTACGTCTTTTCTCCCTTGCGGCACCTATCGGTGACTGCTCAAGAAGCTTGACGCCTGCTTTAGTGTCAAATACCGCTTACACAGATGTTACGTCCCTGGGCGAGAGTGGTTTCCAGCAACGTTGCCTCTCACGAGTGAATGCTTATTAACGAGGGTACGGTCAGCAATTAAGATCAGGATTATTCCTTATTCACTTTTCCAACTCTTGCCGAAAAGGAGGTGATTTACTTTGAAGAAGGCGGATCTTCTTTCTACTCTTAACCAACCCGGTGCGGTAGAACTTGCCAAACGACTCGCAGAGATCTGCGTTCCCGTAAGAATCTTGCACAACGTGTGGCAGCTCTTGAATCTACGTTATTTTACGGCATACAGGCCGCGAACCATCTCTCTTCCTGTGAAGTTCTTACTCCGTTCCACACTGTGGTATACGGCTTGAATCCGAAGACCATTAAAAACTACAAGCAATCGTTTATTGACCTCGGCAAGAACGACTATGTCGATGCGCGTTTGTCATCGCCTCATCCTTCATACGGCTCTCGACCTATGAAACTGGGATCAAGGCTGACGATACACCACGTTCAAAAGCTGGCAATGCCTATCTCAGGTATTACCTGATTGAAGCACCCCGCCATGTAAAAAATCAATGCGGCGAAGTTGCTGCATTCTACAAAAAAAATATGATGAAGTAAAAATTCATCAACATAAACGAGCACTCATTTTCTGGGAATCCTTTTGAAACCTTTTCTTTTATAGAGTTGACATATTACCAGATTGCTTAAATAATAATACCTGCAGCAATACACCGCAGGTATAACATAGTTAACGCTCTCTGGCCGTTTGAAAGGCATCTGCTAAAGAATACGTTAACGGTTCAGACGGCTTTGTCGCTTCCAGTATAGGTTTTATTATTTTATTTAATTCTTTTTTTTCTTTTGAAATCACATACAATTTTGATGTGTTGCGAGCATCCCAAAGTGCGTCATGCATTTGACCATCAAATTTTTCTCCCAACGTGCTGACCGCTTTATCTAATGAAATAACTTGATCCAACCCAAGTATATTACAATAAATTTGTTGAAAATTTTGCCAATGCGCTAACATCCAACGAACATTTGCATCAGTAATATCCATTTGTTTGAGTAGAAGCTCCCCATTAAGCTGGCGCCAATCGCTTTCGCTCCAAGCATAAATTTCATAGTTATTTACTTCTTCAGCATTACACCATTTCAAAAACCTTTTATATACAGTCCTAAAATGATCTGCTCTAGATAGGACGGACATGGTAATTCCGGTCAATTGCTGACAAGTATTATCCATTTCGGTGGTATATTCTGGGCGAACATATTCTTTATAAGAACTTATTTCTTTTCCCTGTTCATTCAGTTTAACCGCACCTATTTCTATAATCTCTCCCGCACAAATCCGGCGGGCTTGTCTTTGTTCCCGTTTAATCGGATTCATCTCGAAGTCGATAAATACCGCCTTCACTGGCATTCCTCCTGTTCTGAATCTTTATGATAGTTGATTATATCACATTTTTTAACATAATTCACATATAAATAAAAAAACGATCTTGCAATTTTTTTGTACTATATATCAAGTCTAACAAAAAAAATCTGCCTCTCAAACAGTATTATGTGAGAGGCAGACTAAAATAAATATTATTTTTTGACAAAATATAGTTTTAATTTTATTATTCATCAGCCATTCTTTTATAGATAGCATACTTTTGTTTAGCATTTGCTTCCGCTTTAGCAAAAAGTTCCTCTGCTACTTCTGGGAATGTCCGAGTTAAGGCAGCATATCGTGTTTCTCCCATAAGAAATTCCCGGAAAGAACCCGTTGGTTCCTTAGAATCAAGAATAAACGGATTTTTTCCTTCTTTTATACGTTCTGGATTATACCGATACAAATGCCAATACCCACAGTCAACCGCCTTCTTCATTTCCAGTTGAGAGAAACCCATTCCTTTCGAAAGACCATGGCTGATACAAGGCGCATACGCAATAACAATTGCCGGACCATTATAGGCCTCTGCTTCTTTAATTGCCTTAATAAGCTGTGCCGGGTTAGCACCCAGCGCCACTTGTGCCACGTAAATGTGCCCGTATGTCATGAGAAGACGTCCTAAATCCTTTTTGTTATATCGACGGCCCGCAGACGAAAATTGAGCTACGGCTCCTATAGGGGTGGCTTTCGAAGACTGTCCCCCCGTATTGGAATATACTTCTGTATCCACAAGGAGTATATTGACATTGGCATCAGTTGCCATGACATGATCCAATCCGCCATAACCAATATCGTATGCCCAGCCGTCGCCGCCATACATCCAAATCGTCTTCTTGGCAATATGTTCTTCATGCGCCAATAAATATTCTTTAAGTTCTGCTGCTGTTCCTTCCAGTGGTGTATGGTTCAGTGCATTAATAAACGCCCTGCTGATATCGCTGGTTACTTCTCCTTCATTCTCAATTCCCAAAGAATCAATCCAATGCTGCACCGCATCTTTTAATTCCCCGTCTGCCAGTGGCAGCAGTGCCTTCGCCCGTTCGGCAATCGCTTCCCGCTGCTGTGATAAAGATAAGTACATTCCCATAGCAAATTCGGCGTTATCTTCAAACAGAGAATTTGACCACGCCGGTCCATGTCCGTTCTTATCCGTCGTATAGGGAATACAGGGAAGTGCCGATCCCCAGGCTTGTGTACACCCCGTTGCATTCGCTACAAACATCCGTGACCCAAAAAGCTGTGTCAGCAGTTTCATGTAAGGTGTTTCCCCACATCCTGCACAAGCTCCGGAAAATTCCAACAAAGGCTTGTTGAATTGACTGCCTTTAACGCTGAATTTATCCAGACCGGTATTTTTATCGGATATGGTTTGAGCATAAGTCCAGTTATCTGCTTCTTTTTTCTGTGTTTCAAACGGTTTCAATACCAATGCCTTATTTTTAGCCGGACACACATTGACACAACTGCCACAGCTATAACAATCAAGCGGGGATACCTGTATACGGAACCCCAGCGTTTCAAGACCTTTCCCCGCAGCTGGTTTTGTAACAAACCCTTCCGGGGCTGCTTTTTGCTCTTGTTCATCCAATACATACGGCCGAATCGCCGCATGGGGACAAACGAGTGCACACTGATTGCACTGCAGGCAGTTTTCTGGAATCCATTGCGGTACATCGACAGCAATGCCGCGTTTTTCATATTGTGAACTTCCCAACGGATAGGATCCATCAACATACGGCATAAATTCACTAACCGGTATATCATCACCTTTTTGTGCATTGGACGGCATCACTATTTTCTTAACAAAATCAGGAATACTGTCATCTGCTTCTGCCGCATGCGGAATTGCAATCGTCTGCCACGCTTGGGGGATAGGTACTTCCACCACATCGGAAACACCACGGTCTACCGCTTCCTGATTCATAAAGACAATTTTTTCTCCCTTCGCCGCATACGTTTTTTGAATGGCTTCCTTCATATATGCCGCTGCTTCATTAATAGGAATAACATTTGCCAGTTTAAAAAAGGCTGCTTGGAGAACTGTATTCGTTCGGTTGCGCAATCCAATTTCCTTCGCAATTTTTGTGGCATCTATCGTATAGAAGTGAATATGTTTTTGAGCTATTTGACGCTTAACCTCCGGACTAAGCTGTTGTTCCAATTCAGACATATCCCAGCTGCAGTTTAATAAGAAGGTCCCTCCGTCTTTAAGTTCCCCGACAATATCATAACTATGCATATATGCTTCTTTATGACAGGCAATAAAATCAGCAGCTGTCACATAATATGTCGAACGGATAGGTCTTTTGCCAAACCGGAGATGTGACTTCGTAACACCGCCTGATTTTTTTGCATCGTACTCAAAATACGCTTGCACATACATATCGGTATTATCCCCGATAATTTTAATGGAATTTTTATTGGCCCCCACAGTCCCATCGGATCCAAACCCCCAAAACTTACAGCTCACAGTTCCCGTCGTATCAACGGTCATCGGCTTAATCGGCAGTGATAAATAGGTTACATCATCCTGAATCCCGACTGTAAAATGCTGCTTTGACTGTGGTGTATCCATATTATCAAATACAGCTTTAATATGTGCCGGCGGTACATCTTTAGAAGATAACCCATACCGGCCCGCTAAGATAGCTATATTCCGGTCACTATTTTTAATAGCCGCACAAACATCTTCATAAAGCGGTTCTCCTACAGCTCCCGGTTCCTTGGTCCTATCAAGGACAGTAAGCGTGGTCACACTATCCGGCAAAGAGGCAAAGAAATGCTTCAATGAAAACGGCCGGTATAAATGAACCTGCAGATAACCTACTTTTTGTCCTTGCCCCATTAATTCATCAATCGTTTCTTGAATAGCTCCCGTGACAGACCCCATTGCAACAATAACGTGTTCCGCATCTTGGGCACCATAATAATTAAACAACTTGTAATCACGCCCGGTTAGTTTATTGATCTCATCCATATAAGACTGTACAATGTCAGGGAGATTAATATAATGTTCATTGACTGCTTCCCGTGCTTGGAAAAAAATATCCGGATTATTAACACAACTCCGGATACACGGATGATCCGGATTAAGGGCGGTATGTTTAAAATCATACAGTGCTTTCTTATCAATCAGCTTTCCCAGTTCCTCATATGGCATGACTTCAACTTTTTGAATTTCATGAGATGTCCGGAATCCATCAAAAAAATGCAGAAAAGGCACCCGCCCCTTAATCGTGGAAAGATGTGCGACTCCGGCAAGGTCCATAATTTCTTGAACACTGGAGCTGCATAACATGGCCCAGCCTGTATTGCGGCACCCCATAACATCAGAATGATCCCCGAAAATAGACATGGCATGAGACCCCACTGTACGAGCCGCCACATGAAGAACAGCCGGTTTAAACTGTCCGGCAATACGATGCATGACCGGGATCATCAGCATCAGTCCTTGTGAAGCGGTATAAGATGTCCCCAGAGATCCGGTTTCAAGTGCTCCGTGCAAGGCCCCTATCGCTCCTGATTCAGCCTGCATTTCCATGAGTTTAACCGGCTGCCCGAAAAGATTTTTCTTCCCTTGCGCCGACCATACATCAACGTGTTCCGCCATCGGCGAGGAGGGAGTAATCGGATAAATCGTGGCAACTTCCGTAAATGCATAGGATACGTATGCTGCCGCTTCATTGCCATCCATGGTTTTCATTATGTGTTTTGCCAATTTCAACATCTCCTTATAGAATGAACATTTCCTGCATAAGTTAAACGTTTATCTTATCCTCTTAATTATAACGAAGAACTAACGTTTTTTCAATAATCTTGCAAAAACAGCAAAGTTAAACCTTTAACTATGTATTTTAATTATATATAAAATACATAGTTAATATGCTAATATTACAACATTAAGATATTATATGTGTTCGATTTTTATCTTAAAAAATACACGACCTTGCTTTACGGCTATATGATAAACTATACAAAATATATATTTTTTTCGACAGACAATTGTATGGAAAAACGTTTATATTTTATTTAGACTGTACCTTATATGGTATAATATATAAAGAAAGGAGTTTCTTATGTATTCATGTAAATCGTTTTTCTTTATAGCTACAGCTCTCCTATTAGGGATAAGCGGTTGCGGCAGTTTTCCTAACTCAACGCAACCCTTGGCATCTTCTATTTCATCTGCGGCATCGGCAATTCCTTCGATTGATCCGCAATCGGAGCAGCTTTTTCAAAAAGGGCTAACCGCATATGAATCATTTAATTATAATGAAGCAATATTTTTTTATGATAAATCCCTTTCTATCGACAAAAATAATTATAAAGCCCTTTCTGGAAAAGGAATTGCTTTAGCCATGCAAGGTAATGAAAACAACAGTACGCAGGATATTACCTCGGGAATTGCTTTAATCAAAAGTGCTTTGCAAAAAAATCCCAATTATGTAGCTGCTTTTTACGACTTAGCCTTAGCATTAAAAATTAACAAAAACTATGACGAATCTATCTACTGGTTTCAAAAGGTTATTCAAAAAGAACCTGATAATACATGGAGTTATTATGGAATTGCTACAATATATGGAGATAAAGGCCAAGCAAAAGAAGCCGTCACATATTTAAAAAAAGCAATGTCATTGGACAACATCAATGTAAAACAGGCTGCTCGTACACAGTCTCACTTTGACTCTATCCGCAGCGATCCGGCTTTTAAATCTCTTATCAATGAATAATTCCGCTACTAACCAGTATGTTATTTTCTGCCAATAGCATTTATATTCTTAGTTATTTAATTTTTCAGGGAGGAATAAAAATGGATAGATCTGATATGATGCACATAATGTATGATAAGAAAGGTCCCGTAGTAGCCAAAGCTTTCGAAAAGCGAAATTTTGAAGCGTATTATTGCCCTACTAAGGAAAATGCATTAGAAAAAGCATTGTCTCTTATTTCCAAAAAAGATGTGATTTCCTGGGGCGGTTCCGTCTCTATTGATGAAATAGGGCTGCGACCTTATATTTTGGAACACGGTTACACCGTTATCAACCGCGATAATGCTAAATCCCCGGAAGAACGTATTGAATTAATGCGCAACGCATTGCTCTGTGATACATTTCTTATGAGCGCTAATGCTGTTTGTGAAGATGGACAGT
Organism: Megasphaera sueciensis; assembly: GCF_050219315.1. NCBI lineage: Bacteria > Bacillati > Bacillota > Negativicutes > Veillonellales > Veillonellaceae > Megasphaera > Megasphaera sueciensis. Next base: position 2,079,186 of record NZ_CP116939.1, on the reverse strand, counting down.
TATTTAATATTGATGGGAATGGCAACCGTGTCGCAGCCCTTTGTTATGGTCCCAAACAAGTCATTGCAATCATTGGCATGAATAAAATTAAACCTACTGTAGATACCGCTATTGCTCGCGCCCGTTCCGTAGCAGCACCTATCAATGTTCAGCGTTTTGCCGGTACAAAAACACCTTGCTTTATAACCGGAATGTGTACCGACTGTCTAAGTCCACAGACGATATGCTGCCAAATAGTACGCACTCGGTTCTGCAAACCTGCAAATAGAATTAAAATAATTCTTGTCGGAGAAAATCTCGGATATTAAATTCGTCCATATAATCATGTGTATTGCAAACAAAAGAAAGAAGCAGAGAAATAGATGTACATTCTCTGCTTCTTTCTTTTGTTTAACAAATTTACTTTACTATTATTTCATATATCCGCTTCCGCTAATTCACACAGAATGTGACCAATCATAATATGCATTTCCTGGGTTCTTGCTGTGACTTCCGACGGAACAGCCAGACATACATTACAGATTGCTGCCATTTTACCGCCTCCCATACCTGTCATACCAATAACCATAAGACCGTATTTTCTGGCAGCATACATTGCCGACAAAACATTTGCACTGTTACCTGACGTGGAAATCCCAACTAATACATCTCCTGCCTGTCCCAACGCTTCAACCTGCCGTTTAAATATCGTTTCATACCCATAATCATTGGCAACCGCTGTAAGAACGGACGTATCTACGGTCAAGGCTGCGGCAGGAAGTGCTTTTCGTTCTTTCTGAAAGCGTCCTACAAATTCTGCCGCTAAATGTTGTGCATCAGCTGCACTTCCGCCATTGCCACAAAAAAGGATTTTATGGCCTTCCGCAACAGCTTTACTGATGATCGCTCCCGCTCGTTTGATCTCGGGCTGCAATATCTTTGTCGCAGATAAAACAACTTCATGATCATGCATCCGTTCTTCTATAATACCCAAAGAAATCGCCTCCTTTATTCCAAGTTTGAGCCATCTGAAATAATCGTAATCCGGCCTGTATCTGGATGAATTACGGCCCCATGAATCAAAACATCCGCAGGCAAATACGGATTTTTTCGTAAACATGCTACCGTTGTCATAACCGATGTCGTGATATTTTCAATGGGATCTGCCCATTTCTGCAGTTGTGGACGAATTCTTTCAATATCCGGCTCAGCAATACCTCGTACTTTCATTTTAGCACACAAGCTGGCTGCCGTAGTACGCAGCATTCCACAATCATCATGCCCCATAACCATAATTTCCTGCACCTGAAGTTCATATACCGCAACCATCAAACTACCGATGACACTATCAAAATCCGTATACACCACATTGCCAGCCACCTTGATAATCTTAGCTTCTCCGCGGGAAATTCCCATTGCCGGCTCTAGAAAAGATACAAGACGGGTATCCATGCAGGCAAGAATTGCCAATTTACGCGTTGGATACTTGCAAAGAGGTGCTTTAACTGATTTTAGTTGACACGCTACAAATTTATTATTTGCTTCCTTAATCTGCTGTAATAAAAGCGACATGAGTCACCCTCCTGAAGACAGAAAATATATGTGATCACTCTACACCATTCAACAAATGTTTCGCTTGTATATACCGGTCAATACCTGCCGCTGTTTTTTTTGCTTCACGCATAGCCAGCACAACCGTTGCCGGTTTATGGACAACATCACCGGCGGCAAATACACCTGCACGAGTTGTCATACCATACGGTTTTTGCATCGTCGAAATATAGCCGTCATCCGTCACTTCTACTTTTAATGATTGAATACTGTCTATTTCGGGACGATTGCCAATAGCTGCAATAATTTTGTTTGCCGGAACAATTCCATATTCACCGGTGGGAACCATCGTAGCATCTGCAAGTATTTTTTGCTTTTCATATTGCAGACCTTCCACATGCTGAATTCCAACAACAGCTCGAGGTGCTGAATAAAATTGAAACTTTACGCCATCTGCTTTCGCTTCCTCATATTCCGACGGAAGGCACTTCATATTTTTCTCCGCACGACGATAGACAATAGATACGTCAGCCTGTAACCGCAATGCCGTCCGAGCAGCATCAATAGCAACATTTCCCGCCCCTACTACGATTACGGCATCACCTTTTTGAATGGGAAGATTGGTAACCTCTTCTTCACCCATTTGCACTTGCTGTACCTGATGAAGAAATGCTTGTGCATCAACAACCCCTTCTATTTGGTCATTGTCAATACCGAGCCCCCATGCAACAGATGTACCAATACCAGCAAATACCGCTTCATAGCCTTCACCAAATAAATCTTCCAGTGACTTATCCCTACCGATTTTTATATTATATTGAAAATGTACACCCAATTGCTGCAATGCTTCTACTTCACGATAAATATATTTTTTATGCAACCGAAAAGCAGGGATTCCAAATAATAGCATTCCGCCTGGCTGTCCATCTTCTTCAAACACCGTAATGTCATAATCTCTGCGTGCCAGTTCATATGCAACCGTAAGACCAGCCGGTCCACTGCCTATCACGGCAACTCTGCCATTATTTTTTTTATTTGTTTTTTGAGGAAGAAACCCACCCGTCATCGAAACGTCTGCAACAAATCGTTCTAATTTTCCAATGGCAATAGGTTTTCCTTTTTTTCCCAAAATACAATGACCCTCGCACTGTATTTCCCGCGAGCAAACACGTCCACAAACAGCCGGCAAATCATTATGATGTGAAATATATTCTGCAGCTGTACCAAAATTTCCTGCAGACAGTTCCTGTATAAATTGTGGAATTTCATTATTAATAGGACATCCCTTCCGGCATTGTGGTACGGCACAATGTAAACAGCGTCGCGCTTCAATGACGGCTTCCTGCAACGTAAGATCATAATCTGCCAAAGGTTCCTGCTCAAATGCAAGAACATCCTGCATACCCTTATTTTCCGCCACAACTATCAACTCCTATCATCCTTGTAATTACACATTACACATAAAAATGGTGCGCCCAAGATGACTCGAACATCCGACACGCAGTTTAGGAAACTGCTGCTCTATCCAGCTGAGCTATGGGCGCATCAAACACGCACAGTGTTTTATGCGCACCACTATAATACCATGTATTTTATATTCTGTCATCTGAAAAATTATACTAAAAGCAGTCCATAATATCTATATATCATAAAGAAAACATATAGAAAACGTCCTGAACTACCTATACAAAATACCCCTCCCATAATAGACAGTCACATCACTTCCATTATCGAAGGGGCGCTTATTTTTATATAAGAATCTGTTTAATTTAGTTATATAATATATTTCAATTTGTACTGCATTTTTTTATTTCAAAAGACGTATAATAAATGACTTCTTCTTAAAACATCACATTCATTTCGCCTACAATTTCTAATCAGGTGATTTTTCCATCGTAATAATTGTTCTTGCTGCAATTTTATTACTGCAAACTTTCCGTCCATAAAATAAAAAATACAAAATAAAACAAAAAAATGCAATCATACCTGCCACGATATAAAGCTGGGAAAAAGAAAACACATTGCGCATGTTCCCCAAAATATATGGTCCTATGCCAATTCCCAAATCCAACGACACAAAATAGGTTGATAAAGCTACGCTTACACGATGGGGCTGTGTTAATTTGATACATACGGCTTGGCCATTAGACATGAATGTACCATACCCTAAGCCGACAAAAACACTAGCCAGTAATAGTAAAAACGTCGTATCCGTTATACTTAAAATATACAAGCCAACCGCTAAAAACAAATAACACGGATACAGCACATAATTTTCACCTTTACGGTCAAAAACAATTCCCGTAAGAGGCCGCGTAATCGTAATAACAACAGCATATACAACAAAGAAAAAGGTTCCTGCCTGAACCAAATGGATTTCCCGAGCATAGGCTGCCAAAAAACTAAGGACACTAGAATAAGCAAAACCCATAAAAAGAGCAATAACAGAAATAACAATAACATGTGATTCTATATAATTATCTATAGAATAATTCTTCATACGTTTCATTTGTTCATCCGTCAATTGAATTTCATTGATTCGCAACATGAAGCAGCCAATCACACATAATCCGACCAAAATTGCACAAATAATAATAATAATTTTGAAATTAGCTATCAACATAAGTACCATTCCTAAAAATGGTCCAATAGCTGCTGCTAAACTAGTACTTAATCCATAATAATTAATACCTTCACCACGACGTTTTACAGGAATACAACTAGTAATAATGGTGTTCGTTGCCGTTGAAATAATGCCATAGGCAAGACCATTAAGAAATCGTATCCCATACATTATTTCTAAATTCGGAATATAAAAATAAAAAAGTGTAGTAACAAAATAAAAAACAATTCCGCAGTATAACGTTCTTTTCCTTCCATATAATTCAATGTTTTTCCCTAATTGCAACCGCGCTAGCAATGTCCCAACAATAAAAACCCCAGACGCTAAGCCGGCTTCACTTAATGACGCATTAAGCTGATCTTTTGCAACGACAGCAATAATAACCATAAGTAAATAATAAATCAAATATACAACAAAATTGATGCCCGTATCCAATAGAAAATCTGTATTCCATAACGATGTTTCCTTCATACCCTGTTTCATCTCCATTAAATTGATAGAGCTTATTTTATACCTAATAGTCTTTCTTGTATAACAAATAAAAATAATGGCAGGCATAAAATAATGTAATGACAGGTAACCCGTTATATACTAGTTAACCTTGATATAATCTTCGAATATAATCAATAAATATTTTCATCATTTTATACTTTGGATTATTGTGCTTATATAATAAATAACAAGACATATCAAACTTTGGTTCTACTTCATAGTATCCTTCATAAACTCCCATAGCCACAAGAAATCGTTCAGATAATAACGCCCCTGTAAGATTTTCCTGACAGTACTGCATAATCGCATACGGTGTAGAAAACCATGCTTGTACAACTGGATGACAATCTATGGATGAAAAATATTTTTGAATATTAGTATTCATCAAATAATATGACGAATACTGCGCTAATGGACGTCTCGCCATATAATCGGCAGAAACTGTCGGATTTTCTATATGCATATTCGGAGCGTAATATACCATTTTTTCCGTACAAAAAAAGGTCTGTTCATATTTATTAATATTCATTTGCGGAAGACAAAAAGTCGATATAATGTCAAGTTTATCTTCTTCAAGCTGTTTTAGAAGCTCTCGTGCTTCTAAATTATATACACTAATAGGCATTTTCGGATGATGTTTCTGAAAATATGCTAAATGACGATTCATAAGCACGTCACCTAATGACATAAGCGTCCCTACAGAAAGAGAAAGTGTCTGACCGCCCAATGCTTGTATATCACAAATACATTCTTCAAGATTCTGAAAAATAACTTCTACTCTTTTCAGGAATAATTCTCCTTCTTCCGTCAAGTTACTGCCTTTATTCGATCGTACAATAAGTTGTACCCCTATCCTTTCTTCGAGCTTTTTCATTTGAAAACTAAAGGCAGATTGTGTTATATTAGCTTCTTTTGCCGCGGCAGTAAAATTACGGACTTTTCCGTAAATAATAAAATTTTCTAATTGCTGTATATTTGGCAAATTCATCATTACCTGCCCCCTTACATTCCCGATATAAAAATAAAGTCTCCAAACACATATTCTTCGGAGACTTCGTTATTACAGCACCATATATTATACTATATACTTAATATATTACAACAAATGAATACCACGTATTTCACTACGAAAATTTTTTATAAAAATTGTGGATAACTCATACTTTTCTATAGAAGACACCTATCTTTTTGTAAAAAGCTGTACATATATCATCATTTTTTTTATTTCTCCAAAACCATACACGCCAATATCTATTATTTATCCACAATAATCCACAATATATCCACTTTAGCCGCTAAATAGAAAATAATCATAATTATCCGCATGGTTGTGCTTATTTTCTATATAATTACACGATTAGTATACATTGTTTTTTTAAGTTATCCACATTTTATCGCTTCCATTTCTGCTATACACTTCGCGTATTTTACTATTATCGTATATTTTTTCGTTTATACACAAGACGATACATCAGTGGTGATAAATTGTGAATAAGTTGTGGATAACCTTATTCCCTATTAGATTTCTTCCGTTGGTCGGCTCCAATCAATATGAACATCCAAATCCAGCCATATATACCCTAACGCTAATTTTAAATTTTCTAAACTGGAAACAGGTGCCGCGCTTACCGTCTCAAAAGTCGATAACCCCACATAACGATGCATCGCTCTTTCCTTTGTTAAATACGCTCGAACTTGTTCTTCTTTTTCCAAATCATGAAGACATATTGTCAACTCTTTTGTCTCCGTATCATATTGAATATAACCGTTATTATTTGAATCTGTATGAGCAATTACTTTGAAGATCGACATATCACATTACTCCTCGCTAAATAAAATTAAAAATATTTTAAACACATTTTATTTATTTTTATCATGAGATAATTCCCACAAAAAACCTTCCATAATAGCATTACGACCAAATCGCTGCTGTAATTTATCAATTGCTTCCGCTACTTTACCTTTTATTTCTTCATCTTCAGAAAAAAGATCTCCTTGAATTTGAAGCGGCTGCAACTGACTTACTGTCAATCCTAACAGTCGTATCGGTTTTACTACCCTTGCTTTATTATACAATTTTTTTGCAGAAAAATATAATTGTTCTTCTGAGCAAGTTCCATTATTTTGAAGCGTGAGTGAACGAGTTATCATATGAAATGATGCCAACCTAATTTTTATTGTAATCGTTCGCCCCATTAAATGATGTCGTCGCAAGCGCCAGGAAACTTCATTGGCTAATATTCGAAACTGCTCATCGATCTCATCAAAAGCAAAAATATCATGTTCATAGGTATGTTCATTGCCAATTGATTGAGGCCGACGGCTTACTTCCAATGGCCGTTTATCTATACCGCACGATAACTCGTAAAGCCGTTTTGCCTGATTCCCAGTAACAGATTGCAGCACATTTACCCCCACTGCAGCAATATCACCAATCGTATGAATTCCTACAGATTCTAATGCCTCTGCTGTTACGCGTCCCACCCCCCAGAGTCGTTTTACTGGCAAGGGTGCCAATATTTCCCGTTCTTTTCCATACGGAATCCACATTAAACCATCCGGTTTTCGCAAATCAGAGGCTAATTTTGCCAAGAATTTATTCGGTGCAATCCCCGCAGAAGCAATAAGACCCATATTCTTATGAATATCATTTTTAATAGCAATACCTATATCTTTTATCATTGGGTATTGCCGTTCCATACCAGACACGTCCAAAAATGCTTCATCTAAAGCCAATGGTTCAATAAATGGTGAATAATGCGACATAATAAGGCGTATCTGGTAGGACACCTTTCGATAATAAGACATGCGCACTGGTAAAAATACACCGTTGGGACACAATCGGCGTGCTTGTTTCATGCTCATTGCCGAATGAACTCCAAAAACGCGTGCCTCATACGAAGCAGTGGCAACAACACCTCGATCCATTAAACCACCAATAATGACCGGAAGTCCCCGTAATGCGGGATTATCTCGTTGCTCAACAGATGCATAAAATGCATCCATATCAACATGCATGATCCAACGAACTGACATTTTGATTCCTCCGTATTTTTTATATAATCTATTATACAACTTTTTACAATTTTTGATATATCATCGATATAAAATACTTTTTTCTCAGTATGTGAATTAAATAACTCATTCGTTTTCTTATTTACTAAAGTGTGTTAATATAATATATATAGTTCCTATTTAGGAGGTGTCATGATTTATGGATTTATTTCAGTTAACCTATTTTGTTGAAGTTGCTCACAAAAAAAGTTTTACAAAAGCCTCAAAATCCTTGCACATTAGTCAACCTTCTATTAGCAAAGGCATCAGAACATTAGAAAAAAATTGGAATACAAAATTATTTAATCGTAAAGGAAAAACAATTGAATTAACGGAAACTGGTTTATATTTATTACCTAAAGTTGAAATTATCGTGAATAATTTCACTAAAATAAATGAACAAATGGAATCTTCACATTGTTTAAATTCCGGGAATTTATCTATTGGGATTCCTTCTATGCTCAGCATAACCTCTCTCTCTCCCTTTATCAGTTATTTTTTAAAAACATACCCCTATATCAACTTAGAACTTCTGGAAATAAGTTCCCAAAAAACAATTAAGGCTATTGACGAAGAAATGATTCAAGCTGGTTTTATAATATTGCCGATGCGCTATAACATCCCCTATGAATATTATATTTTTAAAAAAGAACTTTTAAATATCGTTGTCTGGCGCAATCATCCACTGGCTCTAAAACAAACACTAACTATAGAAGATATAAAAAACGAAACTTTTGTATATTATCCTGCCACGTTTGACTTAAATCCTTTTATCCAGGCCTATTTTCAAAAAGTAATGGGACACCCCAAAGTAGTCTGCCGAAGCAGTAATTGGACTTTTCTCGTAGAAATGGTACGTATCCATTTAGGCATTGCCTTAGTACCGCAAAATATTTGTACTCATTATTCAAATGATGATATTGTTTCGATTCCTTTAATTGAACCCAAAATTACATGGACTGTTGCCATGACTTGGAAAAGTCGAGGATTCTTATCATATCCTGCTAAAATTTGGGTTGAATCATTCAAAGAATATTTTAAAAATCAAACATAAAAGAAAGAAGGTTTTTATAATCATGTACCATCAAGTATTATCTAACGAAGATATCTGTGAAATATTTAACCATCAAATAAAAAATGGGAAGTTCAGCTCAATCTCAACAGTAGCTGCCGGTTTAAACTATTTAGATCTCTTAAACCGCACCCGTCTTGACGTACTGGCCACGAATGACAAACGAACAGCAGCGGCTCGTAAAGCATTTATTTTGGAGAAAAAATTATATCAATATATTAGACAACAAACACCGCTAAGTATATTTGACAGTGACTACCGTCAAGAAACCGCCATATACATCCGTATGCGTGAACTATTCTTAACGGCTGGTGATTTTACCTTTAAACAACATCGTTTTGCATTCTTATTAGAGTTAATCCATTTGTACAGAGAAGATATTTGTGAAATTTTAATAGGTCGGGATGCCCTACTTCAAAAATGGGAACGAAAACTGTTTTATGACTATTTACTTATGGATATGGGGGAAAAAAATACAGAAGACATCGGAAAAGAAGCCATCTCCAATGGATACCACGAATGTGATTACACATTAGAAATAGAAAATGTCTGGAAACAACCTGCAAAATCAATTCCCCGAACAAACTTTTCCTATGTACTCAAAAGTCTGCCGATAAGTAATATTGCCCTCTGTACCATGGCATATATGAGGGATCATCGCACAGAACTACGCCCTTCTTTATGGATTGTAGACGATACAGCTATTTGGAATATGTTTAAATCAGGACATATCCCTTCTATTACAAAAAAAGATATTATAGCCGTTGCTTCCACCTATATAAAATAAAAAAAAAGCGATTGTAAACGTAGAAAAATTCTACTTACAACCGCTTTTTCTGTATCAGCTGATCACACGCTTAGCACCTATATATCGAGATTCCCAATAGCTGTTGTGTAAATTAGCTATCGCAACACCTCCTGAAGTAGTCGCACTGATAAACTGATCATTTCCAATATAAATCCCTGAATGTGAAACTCCAGAAGCATAGGTTGTAAAGAAAACCAAATCTCCCGGCTGCAGCATAGAGGAAGAGACATAGCTGCCAATAGCATATTGATCATCTGCCATCCGCGGCAAGTCAATACCTACTGCCGAATAAACATATCGCGTAAACCCAGAGCAATCAAATCCACTAGGTGTATTCCCGCCAAAAACATAAGGTACACCCAAATATTGATTGGCTATTCCGAGCACCCGATCCCGCATGGAGGAATAGACTCGATCATTACTCCTGCTGTAAGAATAGCGGCGAACAGAACCCGTAGTAAGTTCACGACCTGTAAGTACTCTAAAAGTTGTCGGACCAACAATTCCATCTGCGTCAAGCCCCTGACTCATCTGAAACTGTCTGACAGCTTGCTCGGTAACACTGCCAAAATCACCGTCAACAGGTATATTATAACCCTTATTGACAAGTGCTTGTTGAATAACAGTAATAACAGTATCCGAACTTATTGCAGATGCAGGGGATGCAGCTCCCATATCTGCAATTTCATTAATTTTTTTTTGTACAAAACGACTTGTATTATTTACCGGAATATCAGACCCCATAATCGCTTTATACGTTTGCGCACCAACAATTCCATCAACATCCAAACCATGACTAGATTGAAAATTCTTGACCGCTTGAATGGTACCCGAACCATAATCGCCATCAGCAACAATACCTAATACCTGTTGAATAGCTGCTATCTGATTTCCCCGCTCTCCCGGATGAAATGTTGCCCCCGAATAGGACGTAACCGTCAACATAATTATACAGGTGATCCCTGCTACTCTTTGCCAATTACCCATCAAATACTCCTTTCCTTTGGATAGTATAAAGCTTATGCTTTCCCATATTTAATCATTGTGAATTGTTTATATCTACTAAACAGGCTATCCGAAAAGAACACTGACATTACTTTTAGGATAGCCTTATATTGTTGTTATACTGTATGATTCCCATTAATTACGTTAATTATTATACCACATTTACGTTATATCGTCAAAAAAACAACGACTTCTAACATGTTTTGAAGTCGTTGTTTTTACAATATTTATATTAAAATTTATTTTCTTTTGCCGCACCTTCAACAGCAACCGCCACCGCCACAGAAGCTCCCACCATAGGATTATTCCCCATACCCAGAAATCCCATCATTTCCACATGAGCAGGGACAGAAGAAGAACCAGCAAACTGTGCATCTGAATGCATACGGCCCATAGTGTCCGTCATACCATAAGATGCCGGTCCTGCTGCCATATTGTCCGGATGAAGCGTTCGGCCTGTGCCGCCGCCGGAAGCTACGGAAAAATATTTTTTCCCCATTTCAATGCATTCTTTTTTATACGTGCCAGCTACAGGATGCTGAAATCGCGTCGGATTCGTAGAATTACCCGTAATAGATACATCCACACCAGCATAATGCATGATTGCAACACCTTCACGAACATCATCAGCTCCAAAACAGCAAACATCCGCACGTTCACCTTTAGAGTAAGGAATTTCTCTAACAATTGCAAGCTTTCCGGTCACATAATCAAATTGCGTCTGCACATAAGTAAATCCATTGATACGAGAAATAATTTGAGCCGCATCTTTTCCCAGTCCATTAAGTATTACTCTAAGCGGAACTTTACGCGCTTTATTGGCATTGCGAACAATACCAATGGCACCTTCTGCCGCTGCAAAAGATTCATGCCCCGCTAAAAAAGCAAAACACATGGTTTCATCTTTTAACAACATGGATGCCAAATTACCATGACCTAATCCAACCTTGCGATCATCCGCTACAGATCCGGGAATACAAAACGCTTGTAATCCAATCCCAATAGCGGAAGCGGCTTTCACAGCAGTACGACAATTTTTTTTAATAGCAATTGCCGCCCCTACAGTATATGCCCATCCAGCATTTTCAAAAGCAATCGGTTGGATTTCTTTTACGATCGTATATGGATCAATCCCTGCTTCTGCACAAATATCTCGGCATTCTTCCACGCTATGTATACCGTACTCCCTCAACACTTCGAGAATTTTATCGATTCTTCTATCATAGCTTTCGAATAGTTCCATGTTTAAACCCTCCTATTGTTCTCTTGGATCGATATATGAATATGCTTCCTCAAAACGGCCATAATGCCCTTTTGCTTTTTCCATTGCCTCTGCCGGTTCCATACCTTTTTTTATAGCTTCCATCATTTTTCCAAGATGAATAAATTCATAACCGATCACTTGTTTTTCTTCATCAAGAGCCATTCTGGTAACATATCCTTCCGTAAGCTCTAAATACCGAGTCCCTTTTTTATTTGTTCCAAACATAGTTCCTATTTGACTGCGCATACCTTTTCCTAAATCATCAAGACTGGCTCCGATAGGAAGTCCCCCTTCAGAAAAAGCGGTTTGTGTGCGGCCATACACAATCTGCAAGAAAAGTTCGCGCATAGCAACATTAATAGCATCACAGACAAGATCCGTATTCAGTGCTTCAAGTAATGTCTTGCCCGGTAAAATCTCCGAAGCCATTGCCGCCGAATGTGTCATCCCTGAGCACCCGATAGTTTCTACAAGTGCTTCCTCTATAATACCATCCTTTACATTTAATGTTAGTTTGCAAGCACCCTGCTGCGGGGCACACCAGCCAATGCCATGCGTCAACCCATTAATATCTTTTATTTCTTTAGCTTGTACCCATTTTCCTTCTTCTGGAATTGGTGCCGGTCCATGATATGCACCCTTTTTAATAGAGCACATGTTCTTTACTTCCGTTGAATATAACATAATTTATATTTCCCTCCCTAGAATATATCCCCATCACAAAACAAACTTCAATTTTTCAACTGCTTAAAAATATCTTTAAATGTCTGTTTATGCATACTTCCTTTACGCCATAAAAAAGAAAACGCATGTCGCACATTAAAATGACGGATAGGAACTTGACGCAGCAATCCTTGTTCCAGTTCCCTGCGGACAGAATGTTCATATAAAAAGGCGACTCCACAATTACGAGAAACCATCTCTTTTATTGCCTTAGGACTACCGGCTTCTACTCGATGTGCAAAATCTTCTATTGTTAAATTGTGTTCTGCCAAATGCCGTTCTAGCAAATCTCGGGCCCCAGCCCCTTTTTCACGAATAATAATACGCATTTTTAATAAATCTTTCCAAACCGTAATATCTTCTGCTGGGTAATCGGGTCCACATACAGCAATCAAGGGTTCTTCAGCAAAAGGCAGCGTATCATATTCACACACTTCAAAAAAACCTTCAACAATAGCAAAATCAATTTTTCCTTCATCTACTAATTTTAATAGATATTCCGTATCAGCAATCTCTAAACGTAAATTTAAATTAGGGTTGCGGTTCAAAAAACGCGCTAACTTGTCAACAATACAAAACTCCCCAATAGTATGCGTAGCTCCCATTGCAATCGACTTATTGTTGCGTTGTAAATCCTGAAGCCGTTGTTTCAACATAGAATCATCATGCCGAATCGTTGCCGCTGCATTCAAAAGGATGTGACCTGCTTGTGTCAGTGCAAGATGTTTCCCTGTATAACTAAACAGCTTAGCTCCATATTCTTTCTCCAGATAACGTATATGTTGAGATACGGCTGGCTGGGTAATGCGTAATTCTGCCGCTGCTTTAGTATAATTCATGTGGCGGCAAACACATAGAAACGTATGAATACGAAAATCCAGCATAGTTGCCATCCTTTCAAATAATCATTTTATTCTAATTTTAATAGTTCCATAAGAATATTTTATGATATTTACCTAAAAATGGCAAGTTAATTTAATTATTGGGACAATTATAATCCCTATGGATACTTTTTGCAACCCTATTTTGCATCATGTCCATAATTTTATAAAACTAAGAGTAGACCATTCTCCTCCCAAAACACCATACCAAAACAAAATATAGCTTTGTTTTTAAAAATTCTGCTTTCTTTAAGCGCTTAATATGACATATTATATTTCTATGTATAGTGTAACAAAAAAAATGATACCTTTATATGTTATATCAAATAGATACTATTAAAATTCTTTATTCTATATAACTATGATTATCCGATATAATACATAATAAATATAAATTTATGTCTGTATTCGCTCATTTTCATCAATTATTATACTTATATTTTCTAACCATTATTCAAAAAAACAGACTTCAGATATTCCTGTATCTGAAGTCTGTTAAAAAAAACATGGCTATATATCATATTCTAAAAATACATTTTCCGTTTTCAAAGGTAATTTTTTGTATTTCTTCCAGTTTCATCCCTCGAAGTCTCGCTAACTCAGCGGCTACGTATTTTACATATGCGGGCTCGTTTCGTCTGCCGCGAAATGGCGGCGGCGTAAGATAGGGACAATCGGTTTCAATTAAAATTCTATCCAGCGGAATCTCTGAAGCAATACGTTTCAATTTTTGTGACTTTGGAAAAACCATAGTACCCGTAAAACCGATATAAAATCCCATTTTTAACAATTCCTGTGCCATTTCTAAGCTGCCTGAGTAACAATGAAAAACACCCTGCAGTCCCTTGCCATATTGACGCAGGATATTCATGGTGTCCCCATGTGCTTCCCGATCATGAATATCGATAGGGATATTGTATTCAACCGCTAGTTTTACCTGTTCAATAAATACCTTTTGCTGCACTTCATGTGAAGGCTCCGGCCAATGATAATCCAACCCAACTTCTCCTATTGCAACAATTTTCTTTTCAGTTTCAAGCCATTTTCGAATTTGCGTAAAACTTTCAGAATCAGCACTAGCAGCATCTTCCGGATGAATACCGACAGCCGCATATACCTGCGTATATTGGCGGCTCATGGCAACTGCTTCTGCTGATGTACGTATATCTGTTCCCGGACACATCATTACTCTTACACCAGCATCAAAAGCGCGCTGTAACATTGCCTGCCGATCTACATCATACGATGTGTCATTAATATGGCAATGCGTATCAAACAACATTTACCTCACCCGGCTTCCCGGAGCCATACCATCAACAAATGCAACTTGCAGCTTGCCATCCCCGTCTGAAGCAGCTAACAGCATGCCTTTTGATTCTACTCCACAAAGTTTTGCCGCTTTTAAATTTGTTACGCAGATAATACAATGTCCAATAAGATCTTCTGGTTTGTAGAACTGGGAAATTCCGCTAACAACGATACGCTGTTCGGTTCCAAGATCCAGACTTAACTTCAAAAGTTTAGAAGTTTTAGGAATTTTTTCACAAGCTAAAACCTTCGCTACACGTAAATCCACTTTCCCAAAATCATCGATTTCAATTTCCGGCTTAAATACTTCTTTTGCCGCAGTACAAACAAGTTTTGCCGCCTCACTTTCTTCAGTTTCTTCAGGTAATTCAAATCTTGGAAAAAGTGCCGCTCCTTTGGATATCTTGGTATCTGCCGGATATTGTCCCCATACTTGTGCCGTCTGCAATGTCGCATTTGAAAAATCGCCAAGACCAAGCTGCTGCCACATTTTTTCAGCACTGGACGGAATATAAGGACTAACGAGAATAGCTATAATCCGTAAAGAATCCATTAGATTATACAACACGGTTTCCAAGCGTTTTTGCTTTTGATTATCTTTAGCCAGTACCCATGGCATTGTTTCATCAATATACTTATTGGAACGTCGAATAAGTACCCATACATCATTGATGGCGTCATTAATTTTCATATCATCCATAAAAATTTCAAAACGTTTTGCGGTATCAACCCCACAAGCCGACAAATCATCATCGACCGTTTCCGCAATGGAAGGAGCCGCAACAACACCGCCTTCATATTTTTCTACCATAGTCAAGGTTCGTTGCAGCAAATTTCCAAGATCATTTGCCAAATCTGCATTAATACGGCGAATGAAAGAAGGAAGTGAAAAATTACCATCCTGCCCTAATCGAATTTCTTTTAAGAGATAATAACGAAGCGGATCTGCTCCATACTTTTCAATAAGTGGAATAGGATCAACAACATTACCTAAGGATTTACTCATTTTCGTACCATCAACAATAAGCCAACCATGTCCAAAAACTTTTTTGGGAAGAGGCAATCCGCAACTCATAAGCATGATTGGCCATATAATAGAGTGGAATCGAACAATTTCCTTTCCAACCAAGTGCAAATCTGCCGGCCAAAGTTCTTTAAATCGTTCCGGATTATCATGATACCCAGCTGCCGTAATATAATTGACCAATGCATCAAACCACACATATACAACATGCTTAGGATCCCACGGAACTTTAATTCCCCAATCAAAAGACGTGCGGGAAACGCAAAGATCTTCCAGACCGCTTTTAACAAAAGCAATCATTTCATTGCGCCGCGATTCTGGCTGGATAAAGTCAGGATTTTCATCAATAAACGCAAGCCAGCGGTCAGCATATTTACTCATTTTAAGAAAATAGCTTTCTTCTTTAACAAGTTCCAACGGACGACCACAGTCTGGACAAATATGTTTTCCTTCCGGAAGTTTATTTTCCGGCCAAAATGTTTCACAAGGTGTACAATACCAGCCTTCGTATTCAGATTTATATATGTCTCCATTATCATAGGATTTCTGCATCAATTCTTGGACAACTATCTCATGACGTTTTTCTGTCGTACGAATAAAATCATCATTAGAAATATTCAGTTTTTTCCATAACTGTTGGAATAACAACACAATATCATCAACATATGCAATGGGTGTCATTCCTTTAGCTTCAGCCGCACGCTGAATTTTCTGACCATGTTCATCCGATCCAGTCAGAAAAAACACATCATCCCCCTTAAGACGATGATATCGTGCAAGTGAATCAGCAATGGTTGTGCAGTACGTATGTCCAATATGAAGTTTTGCACTAGGATAATAAATAGGTGTAGTAATAAAATAGGTATTCTTTTTTTCAGACATGTATGTCCCTCCTATGCTGGCAAATGAGCCGGCAGATTATATAATAAGCGCAGCCTGGTACACACTGCGTTTAGAAACACCGCATCGTCGTGAAACGGTACGGATAGCTTCCTTCTTAGAAATTCCTTGTTCCATCAATTCCCGGACCAGAGACACGTAATCTGCATCTCCGTTAACGTCTTCCTTGTCAATTTTTGCTCCTTCGATAAGGATAACAAATTCACCGCGAACCTCTTGAGTTTGCAATATTGTACAAAGCTGGGTCAGTGTTCCTCTAAAATACTGTTCATAGCACTTTGTAAGCTCCTTACACAATACAGCCTGACGATCACCCAGTATATCTATAATTTCTGCTAATATTGTTTGGATACGATGAGGCGCTTCATAAAAAATCAATGTTCCCTCGTAAAATTTAATCGATTCCAGTACAGGTTGCCGATGTTTTTTTGTTTTAGGCAAAAAACCCATAAAGGTAAATCTTGTAGTATCCATACCCGACGCAATCAATCCCGTAAGTCCAGCATTCGCTCCCGGAACAGGTACAACACAAATATTATGTTCTATACACAGTTTAGTAAGATCATTGCCAGGATCACAAATAGCAGGCATGCCCGCATCACTCACTAACGCAATCATATCTCCTGCCAACATCCGGTTTAAAAGCTGTGGTCCTTTTGTTTCTTTATTATGTTCATGATAACTGGTAAGGGGAGTTTCAATCCCATAAACACGCAAAAGCAGTTTTGTATGACGAGTATCCTCCGCAGCAATTAAATCCGCTTCTTTGAGACAGCGCACAGCCCGATATGTAATATCTTCAAGATTTCCAATTGGGGTCGCACAAAGATATAATGTTCCTTTTTTAAATACTTCTGCCATAGCATACCTCTTTATTTTAATATCATTTTTTGCCATACCAATCCAGGATGACCTGTGTATAGGAACCATCTTCATTATGAACAATAAGTGGAGGCTGCACGGTAAGACCTGTTTTCCCTCCGTGAATGCCTTCAATAAGAAAAAGCTTGGCCCGTTTATGAATTCGCCCATGAATCATACACAAAGACTTTGGTTCTATATTATACATTCGCATCGCTGTCAATACATCTGTTAGTCGTTCCGTTATATGGACCATGCGAAAACGTCCATGGTATTTAAGAGCATAGCGTGCGGCTTTTATTACATCCGTTAGTGAAACAGTTTCTTCATGGCAGGCCCGGCGAACACCCTCAATTTTACTTTCTGCACCCCTGCCTATTTCCCGGTACGGCGGATTGGCATAAACAACGGAAAAAGCACCACTTAAAAACCAATCTTTTAACTTCCTGTAATCGCCTTCTGTAATACGAATATAATCACTTCGGCTATTCAGTTCAACATTACGGTGAGCAATATCTGCCATAACCGGATTATACTCTATCCCAATAATATTTCTCGCTCCGCGCGCGGTCAAAATAAGAGGTATCGCCGCCGTTCCTGTTCCCAAATCAAGAACCGGTCCATACGGTACATCTCCAAAATGTGCTAGTAACACTGTATCTAAAGAAAAACAAAATTGATCATCCCGCTGTATAATTTTCATTCCATCAAGGACAAGATCATCAAGACGTTCGTGCTTATTAAGTTTAATCATCTTGATCTGGAACGGCAATATCCGCCCAAGATACATTGACAGTATGTCCTGACTCTAATTGAACTTTAACAGTATGATCCTTCATATGGACTCGCAATATTGTCCCCAATCCCTCATCGGTAATAATCCGCTGTCCCACAACCGGGGCGCTTTGTTCTTCAGATTTTGTAGACCTGTGTTGACAATTAGTACATTTCAGCTCGCCTGACGTATATAAATCATTTTCATAACGCAAACAACACATAAGTCTTCCACAAATACCCGAAATTTTAGTCGGATTAAGCGACATTCCCTGCCCTTTCGCCATACGAATGGATACAGGTTTAAAATCACCTAAAAAAGATGCACAACATAAAGGTCTGCCACAGCAACCAATCCCTCCGACCATCTTTGCTTCGTCTCTCAATCCAATCTGACGGAGTTCAATGCGTGTACGAAAAACCGAAGCTAAATCACGCACAAGTTCACGAAAATCAATACGTCCGTCCGCAGTGAAAAAGAATATAATCTTTCCCATATCAAATGTATAATCTACATCAATAAGTTTCATTGGCAACTTATGTTTCGCAATTTTTTCAAGACAAATCGAAAGCGCTTTTTTTTCTCGTTCTCTGTTCTTTTCTACCTGATGTTGATCCTTTGCTGTTGCTTTACGAATTATTGGTTTTAATGGTTGTACTACTTCACTATCAGGAACATCTCGGGGAGCAATAACAATGGTTCCATATTCCATACCACGAGCGGTTTCCACAATAACGCCATCATTTATATTTAATTCGATACCCGTAGGATCAAAGTAGTATACTTTACCGGCTGCCTTAAAACGTACGCCTACAACTATCACCTAAATTCCTCCTTTTGATTGCTGGAATCGGATAATAACATAATCCCAGACAAGTCGTGTATTAACATGACGCAAAACAGCTTCTGTCCCCGCATCAAGAGCTTCTAATCCATTAAATATCGCTTCATCAGACCAAAAAGGAAGCAATTCTATTATATTTTCTCTATATTGTTTCAATCGTATCTGATCCGGGGTGCTCCCGTTTCGAATAACTATCATATCACGCAAAAAAATACCTATCCAACGTAAAATTCCCATTGTATCTTTATCTGTAAAAGCAACTGATATCGTCAGCCATTTCGCATAGGGACACGCATTCTTTGACATAAGACGGAGAAATTCCAGAGCACAGTGCACACTTTCCGTTCCTTTCCCATCCAATAAATCCAGTACGGTCCGCACATTTCCCCCGCCCCACAGAATCGCTTGTTCATAGTCTTTAAAGGTACCACCTCGCAGGCGAACCAATCCATCGGCCATTTCTTTATCTTCTACGGGTTCAAAAGAAAAAACAACACACCTGGAAATAATTGTCGGTAACAATATATCAATTTGATTTGTAACAAGAAAAAAACAAACATCCAGCGGCGGCTCTTCTAATATTTTCAGCATGCGATTCGCAAACTCCTTATTAATTGTCTCTACATGATCAATAAGGCAAATGCGTTTACTGCCAAGTTCTCCCATAAGCATAAGTTTTTCCTGAAGCTGACGAAATTGATCAACTTTAAGCATGGATCCCATAGGTGCCAAAAAATAAACATCATCTCGATCTTGTACAATAAACTGTTCCCCATACTCTTTCCAATTGGAAAGAACTCGACGATGTACCATTGCCGAAGCAGCGGCTACAGCCATACTAGTTTTTCCCAAGCCAGAGGATCCGGTAAAAATAATCGCATGAGGCATTCGATCAATTTCAATTAAATGCCGCAGACGTTTTTTTATTCTGTCATGGCCAATGATATCGGCAAAATATGAATCATCCACCACAAAAACCTCCTCGAAAATAATGTCTATCTAGTTTATTATAAAAGTATTTTCCTATAAAGTCTATAATTTCAGATTATTTCATTCGTATTCTTCTGTTTCCTTAACAGTGCTTTTACTTTCGTATAAATATCTAGATGTATATCATCCGGTGATCTTAGTTCTTCTCCTTTTGTACAGTCAATTTTTTGCCAGCCGTAAGTTTTCGCAAGTTCATGATAGGCATGATGACACTTAGTTAAAAACTCTCTGTTTTTTTCGTGAATATCACCAGTCCGTCCACCTGTTTTTCCTTTTCGCTGAGACATTAATTTTTCACTTACTTGCAACGGCATATCCAACAAAATAACTAAATCCGGTACAGGAAGTCCCATTTTATAAAATTCCAAGTCACAAAGCCATTGTAAATATGTCTGGCGTTCCTGCGTGGTATTAAACTTTATCATCTGATATAGCATATTGCTTGTAGTATACCGATCTGCCAGTATAATACCGCCTTCCTTAAAAAAAGTTTTCCACTTCATTTGATATGACGCAAATCGATCAACCGCATAAAAAGTCGACGCTGCATAAGGATTAATTGCATCTGCATCTTTGCCAAAAGCCCCCCCCAGATACATTTTTACGAGTGTACTGGACGGACTATCATAATCGGGAAAACTGACAGACCGTACTTGCTCTCCATCTTTTTGCAGATGTTCATGGAGAAGTTTTGTCTGTGTTGCCTTGCCGCAAGCATCGCCGCCTTCTAATATAATTAAATATCCTGCCATGTTATCTCCCTTCTTTATCATAATAATTTAGGACGCGCAACGTCTGCAACGTTTTATCTGAACCCCCATGAGGAATATATCCATAAGTCAATTTATCTATTATATATACCAAACATTCTTTAGTAACTCGTTCCCCTAAAGAAATAACCGGAATCCCAGGAGGATAAAAAGTTATGGTTTCTGCCGCAATACGCCCTTCACTTTCCGTCAGGGGAACTGCTTCAACCTGCCCATTCCATGCTTTCTGCGGTGAAATCACTATTTCAGGGTGTGGCAAAGATGGTTCTTTCATATCTATGGTCTTTTGTCTTTTTCCACATGCTATTTTTTGGCAAGCCCGCAGTAATGATGCAATGCTCCGTTTATCATCGCCTATAGTAATCAGCGCTAATACATGATTTCCCGCTGTCATCTCCACTTCGATTCCCTGCTGTCGCAACAAAAGTTCTGCTTGTCGGCCAGAAAAACCGATTCGAGAAAAATCGATAGTAATTTTAGTTTCATCAAATCCGCTTACGCAGGGATAAGAAAGAATTTCCTTTCCAAAAGAAACTATTCCTTCAATATTATTCAATTGATTACGCAACTCGCGAGCTAATTCAACAGCACTTCCCACTAATTCCGTTCCCTGTAACGCGAGTTGACAGCGGGCACTGTCAAGCGATGCCAAAAACCAATAATTGGGACTCGTCGATTGAACAAGGGTCATAGCCACTGCAACTTTTCCGGTACCGCTAAACCCTTTACGGCAATGCAACATCGATGTCTGTGTTAATGATCCTGCTAACTTATGTGTACTTTGTGCTACACAATCTGCACCACAAGATAATGCCGTATCTGGAAGATCCTCATGAAATGGAAGATGAGCCCCATGTGCTTCATCAACAAGAACCACCAATCCTTTATTATGTGCGTACGCCGCCATATCTCGAAGATTACACGCAATCCCATCGTAAGTGGGGTATGTAAAAAGAACAGCCTTAGCCTGCGGATGCTTATCCAAAGCTTTTTGTAAACTATCCATATCCGGGCCCAGTGATATTTGTTCCTTTTGTGCGAAACGGCTCTCCATATACACGGGTACAGCTCCGCTCATAATAAGGCTACTCATTACACAACTATGCGATTCCCGCGGGATAAGGATTTCCTCCCCACATCGGCATACTGCCAATATCATCGCTTGAACGCAAGCAGTTGTTCCATTTATCGAAAAAAAAGTTCGACCGGCACCATATAAATCAGATGCTAGCTGCATAGACTCCCGCAAGGGTCCTTCCGGTTGGAACAAATCATCCAAAGCATACATCAATCCCAAATCCCGGGCTAACGCTCCTCCAAAAAGATGTTTCTGATAACAAGAGGCCCCTTTTCCCATCTTGTGCCCCGGCGTATGAAACGGCATCATTTGTCGATGTACATACGCTTCCAAAGCCTCTACAAAAGGAGCTCTACCTTGTCGATTTTTATCCATAGTGTTTCCTTTCTAACAAAAAAATCCATGCAAAAGCACGGACATCAATGTCTTTATATTTTATCATGAGACATGTATATTGACAAGAAATTATACTCATTCTAAATAAAATAAAGTATATATAAGGGACAGAAATATTCCCCATCTGTCCCATTTACACTATGCATATTTTGCATTAAAATATTAGTACAGTTTACATTAGGAGGTATAAAATGAAAACACCACGAGTCTTGGCAATTCATGATATGTGTGCTTTTGGAAGGTGCTCTTTAACTGCAGTACTGCCGGTATTATCTACAATGGGTATACAAGTTTGCCCTTTTCCAACCGCCATATACAGTAATAATTTAACCTATGATAATATCGATTTTTATGATTTTTCCCCTCATATGCGGCATTTTATGGATATATGGCAAAAAAATAGCTATGAATATGATGCTATATATAGCGGCTTTCTAGCAAATGCGGAACAAATTTCTATCGTTGAAGATGCCATTTCCCGTTTTGCCAAAAAAGATACTATAGTCATCGTAGATCCAGCCATGGCCGACAACGGAAATCTTTATCCTGTATTCAAACCAGCTATCATTGAAGCTATGCATCATCTCATCAGTAAAGCTACGGTAATAACACCCAATTATACCGAAGCTTGCTTACTTCTTGATGTTCCGTATAAAGAAGAAATACCTACAACTAAGAAAATAACTACTTGGTGTCAGAAATTATCTGCATTAGGACCGAGCAAAATTGTTATTACCAGCGTTCCTGCCTCAAATGATGAAATCAAAAATATCAGTTATGATAGCATGACTGCTTCGTTTGACGAATACACAAGTCCCCGTATTCCCTTCAACACCTGTGGAACCGGTGATTTATTTACGAGTGTTCTTACCGGCTGTCTTTTAAAAGACTTTTCTCTTCATGATGCTGTCAGTAAAGTAATCCGCTTTATGAATTATTGTATCAATTATACATACCAATCCGGCAATGATCCCCGTGAAGGCGTCCAAATAGAACCCTGTTTATTGCATTTGCAAAACATTGAAAAAAAATAATTTATCTGCATAAATATTAAACTGCCTTTCGTGCATTAGATTATATAGCTAACGCACGAAAGGCAGCTTTACTTTATATTAAGGTATTGCATTGCCTTTCAAAATACGCCATATCGCAATAGTACGCGCCGCTGTAATATATTTCTCGTATGACATATCATGCATATTTTTCTCTTCCATCATGGATCCCTTGTTAATAACCAATCGATAGTTAAACGCCTGTTGTGACCTCGTAAGCGGTGGAAGCAACGCTTCATATTCAGCACCCTG
The DNA here is from genome assembly GCF_050219315.1 of Megasphaera sueciensis. Classification (NCBI taxonomy): domain Bacteria; kingdom Bacillati; phylum Bacillota; class Negativicutes; order Veillonellales; family Veillonellaceae; genus Megasphaera; species Megasphaera sueciensis. The sequence goes on along the minus strand of NZ_CP116939.1, from coordinate 2,055,484 downwards.
CGGCAAAATGAACTCCGCAAGAGTCGGTATAATCTGTAGATGACTTCCTGCCGCTTCAGGAGGCAGCATATTCGGAGTAACCCCATCGCCATAAAAGAAGCAAGGAATTCCACTCAGTTCCGGCAAAGACACATCCGTAGCAAAATTAAAACGTTCTGCATGATCGCCGGTTACAACAAATAAGGCACTAGGGTCCTTATCCGAAACATCATCAATAAATTTACCCAAAACATTGTCTGCATACCAAATATGGCCTAACTGGTCAATTGTTGCTTTATCTGTTGGAATCGTTTTAGGCAGTTTTTCTGTAACTTCTTTGCGAGGAAAACCATAAGCATCTACATTATAAGCAAATGGCGGATGATTCGTTGTCGTCATAATCATATGAAAGGTTTTTCCCGTATCCTTTGCCATATATTTTTGAATAGCATTGAATAGTTCTCCATCAGGAACTCCCCAAGTTCCTTCATCTTGCGGCGGCATTTCATCAGAACAATGAAATTCATCAAACCCTTCTCGAAGAGTAAATGCCTTTATATCTTGCCAGCTGCTTAATCCTCCATACCAAAAAACCGTTTTATATCCCATTTTTTTCATAAGCATTCCAATACCCATTCCATATGCTCCATCTGGATTTTGGATATAATTAGGTGCTAATCCTACATAAGGAAGACCGGTAAACAAACCATTAAGTGACGTTATTGTACCGTTTCCTGCCGCCAAGAATTGATACGTAGAAGCTCCCCCTTTCGCTAATTTTTCTCCACTCAGACATAATCCCAGGTCTTGATATTGTGGTAAAAGAGGCCATAACGCATAATTCTCTCCAACAACAAGCACCACATCTTTAGGCGGTGTTTTCAGTGGAGAACCTGATGCTTTATGCAAAAAAGCTTCATCTATCGTCTTAGCATTGGGATTTCCCCCTAAAGTACGAATCGCATCCTTTAACTCCTGTGGTGAAATCTTGCGTTGAGCCTTGCTATAGGCACGCTGATATGTCTTATATGCTCTATATAACGCCTGCCCATCATCAAGTATAGCTTCATTTAATAAATGTGACCGTGTTTGTCCCGCATCCTCCCATGGAACTCCACTGTCTGAATTAAACGCTCCGCCAAATCTGCAAAAAATACCAAACACAGGTAAAAATAAAACAATAACGCAAACAACAAGGCGTACATTTTTTTTAGGTGTCCATGTTTTTGTTTGTGAAAAACGATACCACAGATATACCAAAATCGCTGCCAATATAATACAACCGGCCAAACGCGGCCATAATTGATATTGACTAACCATGGTCTGCCATATAGCGGTTTTATCATCCTTCATTCCATTGAAAAGCATAATATTATAGGATTGATGGAATACCCGATAATAAGGAATCCGAACCATAAATAAAAAAGACAATACAGCAGTACTGATACTTCCCCAAATTAAGCGAATCCGGTCTCCCGGCCATTTTTTTAAAAAGCTGACTGGTATTGTTGCAAAAACCAAGGATACTGCCGTAAACGCTGCCGCGGTCTTTAAACTAATACGCAATCCAAACCAAAAAGTCAGCCATACGTCGTGCATATTGGCATCGCTTAATTGCCCTGAATAAATTGCAATAAAAGACCAGCGGAATATCATTATGATGACGTGTAAATAAATAAAAAGCTTTAAATCTTGCTGTATATGATGTAAAAATCGCAATGTAACAGATCCTTTCAACCCACTTTATGATTCTTATATTTTAACACATTCAAGATTCCTCTGATACATATGTATCTAAATTTATTTATTAATAATACGATATAATTATTACATTATTTTACATACTATTGCAGTTTTATTTAGCATACTACAATAGATAAAATGACTAAAACTTCTCACATAAAAAAGGTATGCTAAGCCTTAAAAATAAAGTAATAAATCCATACTTGAAAAAATTCCAACAACCTTTGTTCGGCGACAGATTTCTTTATTTAACCGCTCCAGAAAATTCGCAGAGGATATTTTTCTGGCATTCATTTCTTGAAAACTAAAGCGAGTCTCCCATCCCCTCTTCTAATGCAGTTATAACTTTGGCAGCTATTTCCGTTCATAATCCCCCATGAATATATTGGCATATTTTTTAACACTTTCATAGTCTGACCGCAACCAGATTTGTTTGAGTTTTTTGGCAAAATATTTTTTCTTTTTATAGGAACATGTCCCAATATGTTACGCATGAAATAAACCTTAAAATACTGCTAAAAGCAGTCAAATAACGTTTCGCGGGCTGCCTTGACCATGCCTTTACGTCCATCTGATACGACAATACATACCTTGTTCTTATTTCAAAGCGGTGAACGTGGCAACCTGACGGGTATCCTTGACACGCTTTGTTTCATTCTAATTTTTCGACACAAATCTTGCTTTCCACTTCAGTATCCATTCGTTGTTCGTAATGCCATTTAAAAATAGATTGCATGGGATCTTCCTCTGATATAAATTTCATTAGCATTTTTTCAAAAGATGCGGTAAAATTTGGGTAAGCTATCCATGTTTCACTCTTTATTAGTTTACCTGATACTTACTTTTTCGGAATTTTGATAACTCTTCCGTTTTAAACCGTATGCATTTTCGAAATCAATTATTCAAAACCAAATTTTAAAAACTTTTTATAAAGTACGTAAGGCGCAATTTTTTTTAAAAATAAGAGGACGTTTACATCTCAATTTCGATATTTCTATCGGCAATACATCCGAAATAAATCGGTACATTGTATTATAAAACGCTATTAAAAATACAGAGAAAAACAAAGTCAGAAAAACAAAGAAAAAATTCAAACGTACGTTTCTTCCTTCATTTTTCTGATTTTCAAACCATCATTTTCTTTATATTGTGATTTCATCCTATTACTCTGCAATAATCACTTTGCATTCTTTGTAAAACCAACGCTATATAGCAATTTACTTAAACTGTTTTAATGTTAATCCTGTAAGAAACATTAATTCTTCAAAAGAAGCCGCATGTAGTTTTTCAGCCGCTGCACATGCAATCGCCGCACACACTCTTGCATCATCAAGAGCCTGATGATGTTGGAAAGAAATACCCAAATAATCGGCCATCGTATTCAGTTTATGGTCTGGTAAATCCGGCCAAACTTTACGTGATATCTCCACAGTACAAGCATATTGCATTTGTGGCCGTTCCAATTCGTACGTTTTAAGCATACTGCGCAAAACACGCATATCAAATACCGCATAATGAGCAATAACTATTCGGCCTTCCAAATGACGTCGTATATCAGCCCACAACACATCAAAAGTTGGTTTTTGTGCTACTTTATCTTCAGTTATTCCATGAATTTCTACATTTACTGGATCAAAACGCATAAATGGGGGATGGATAAGGGAATATGCCTCTTGTACACATTGTCGATCATGCATTGTAACAGCAGCCAAAGAACAGGCACTGTTAGTATATTTATTAGCTGTCTCAAAATCAATCGCTGTAAAATCCAACATCTATAATAACATCCTTTCAAATAATTATATTATACCACGTATTTTAAGATTGCAGTTTTTTTATATAAAATTTGCAGTTTTAACATACATGTACTTCCTATATATAGAATTCCTACTGCTGATTCGGCCCACCATTTTTATAAAAATAAACGTAAAGGAATAAACATGAAAAATATACATATACACCAAATTACACTTGATAATACATCTATTCTATACACATGGGAAAAAAAGGACATAAAAAACATCAATCTGCGTATCCGTCCGGACGAAACAGTGTATATTTCCTCCCCTCCCCATGTTTCTCAACCTCGCATAGAAACCTTCCTCACCATTCATAAATATTTTATTCTACGTGTGCTCTCTCAAATACGTCAGCAGAAAATATTACACCCTACAATATTTTTAAAATCAAAAGACGTGATATATCTTTTAGGGAAAAAGATGATAGTACAAGTCAACCACAGTCGATCAAACTTAATATACACAGAAAACAATGTATTGCAAATAGAAACACCCCAGCCAGATGATTGGGCATATAAACGCAGCCTTTACCATAAATTTTTACGCCAGACAGCTACACAGTATCTTCCTGTTGTCATTAAACAAAGCCTAAAATTAGTTCGTCCATATGGTATAACTACTCCACCTCAATTCCGCCAGCGCTTGATGAAATCCCGTTGGGGGTCTTGTATACCCTACAAGCAAAGAATAACGTTAAATACATACTTAGCGGTTATGCCCAATTATTGCACCGAGTACGTTGTTTTACATGAACTTTGTCATCTTATACATCCTAATCACTCTTCCCAGTTCTATGCTTTTGTAGAAAAAATTATGCCTGATTGGCAGAAACGAAAAAAAGCAATGCTCCTATATCAACCATACTGCATATAAATATCCGTATCTTATCACGGAGTATGATCATTATATTTTTTCGTATTGAATTATCATTTTGGGTCAATATGTATGACAGGATCACAATTTTCGTATTCTTTATGCAGCGACGCTTCTACCTCTTCAGATATGGTATGCGCTTGACACAATGATAATGTTTTATCTAATTCCAAATGAAAATCCATCAATACTTCCTGACCGGCCATACGTGTACGAAGATGGTGAAATCCCAACACTTCTGGATTTTTCATAATAATATTGCCGATTCGGCCTTCTTCAGCTTCACTTAATGACGCATCTGTCAAATCATCGTAACTCGAACGGCACATTTTATACCCAACGCGCATAATTCCGCCTGCAACTAAACAAGCAATCAATGGATCAATCCATAAAAATCCAGTTATTTTCATAAACAAAATCCCGGCCATGACACCGGCCGAAGTCCAAACATCGGTACGTAAATGCATTCCATCCGCCAGTAAAGCTTGTGACCCAGTCTGTTTACCAACGGCACATAATCGCCGTGAAATAAAAACATTTAACAAACTAGATCCCAACATAACAATAATGGCTAAATTTAATGATTGTGGTTCCTGAGGTACCGTCAACTTAGTAATAGCTTCCGATAAAATAAACACTGCCGCTAAAATGATTAATAGTGATTCAAAAGCAGCTGATATATTTTCTACTTTTCCATGTCCATAATCATGATCTTGGTCGGGAGGCAATGATGATTTTTTAACTGCCATAAAAGCAATAGCCGCTGCCAGAAGATCGACTCCCGAATGAATAGCTTCCGAAATAATGCTGACCGTACCAGTTAACATTCCAACAGAGAGCTTACATATCACCAAAATTATATTGCTAATAACGGATAACCTTGCAGTATTACGTTTCAATTGAATTTCTTGTTGTAACATATTGATATCTTCCTTCAAATTAAATAATATAAAAACAGCCTGTGGGAACGTACCTAAATTCCCACAGGCTGACCTGTTGCTTTCGCCCAATTACAAAATGTAATCTGTCCGGTAAAGCTAATGATACCACTTTTATTCTCATTTGTAAATATATAAATGAGAATAAAAGTGGTATTTTCTCATTTATCATTCCCTAATCAAAAGACAAGGAGTACGTGTCACCTTTTCAGATAACTCCTTTCTCTGTTATGTTATGGTAAAAATAACATCGGATCCGTTGGAGTGCCATTTACACGAACTTCATAATGGCAATGCGGACCTGTACTGTTTCCTGTACTACCAGCCAAGGCAATAATATCACCAGTCTTAACCGTTTGTCCTTGAACAACTAACAACATCGAATTATGACCATAGCGTGTTACAAATCCACCGCCATGATCAATTTCTACCAAGTTGCCATACCCACCGGTCCAGCCGGCAATTGTTACCGTTCCCGATGCCGTTGCTCGTATAGGTGTACCATAATCTACAGCGATATCAACGCCTTCGTGAAAACCCGTTCCACCACCGATAGGATTACCGCGGTATCCAAATTTAGATGTAATAGTTCCTTTAACCGGCCAAATAGATGGATAGTTTGACGATTCATATTTTTTATGAGATTGCTGCATTTCCCGAACCTGTTCACCCGCTGTGTCACTTAAAACTGTTTTTAGCGTGATAAAGCTTACAACACGAGCATTGACCCTTGTTTCCATACGAGAGGTGGTAAGTAACAAATCATTAAAGCTTGCCGCAGAAAGGTCCGGAGATTTCTTCGGCTTATCTGCTACCCCACCATCACCTTTTGGGCTGTCGCCAGTTTCAGCTCCTTTCACCATCTGGCGTAATTCCTGATCCAGTGAATCTAATTTATCCATTTTATCCTGCAATGATGCAGTTTTATCCCGCATAATCTCAAGCTGCTGCTCATGCAACATTTCCTTTTGCCGCACATTCTGTAATTCTACATATTCAAATACACCTATAACAGCTCCCATCACAATCAATATTGCCGCCGCTGCAGCAGTTATAATTACACGTCTATACTGCCTTGGCGTAATCAAAATGGGTCCTGTTCGATTGTTACGAAGTGCGTGAAATTGTTTGGTTATTTTCTTTACTTCACACTGCCATTGGTGCTTATATGTTTGGATATTCAATTATTGGTCCCTTCTTCATTCTTTGTTAACGGCAGTTACTTCTCCCGTGTAATTCAATGCATTTTCCAAACTTTCTTTTTCCTCTTCACTCATGCTATATAAGCTTTGCCCATTAACAATAGGTTTCGCAAAAATACGTGACTCATTTCTTCCATACACACTGGAAAGACAAAAACCATCATTCTTACCATCTAAAATCGTAAAAGCAAAACTCAGATGATTTCCAATGTTATCAAACGCATTATATTTCACAAAACCAATTTTTCGAAAACAATGATTCTGTATCGTCAACATTTCCGCTTGAGTGCCGTATAGGGAATCTAACGTGTCCGACAATTCACGCAGCTGTGCTACATCTTCATGTAATTTGGTCTCTACGCTTTTCCCCGTTTCATCCTGCATAAAAAAATTATATTTCCTTGTTAATTTATTAACGCGATAATTTAACACCACTATATATACAAGCAAGAGCAATAGCAAAATGCCCATTGCACCGGCAGCAACCAGATACATCATCCCCATATTCATTCCATCCCACATGTTTTCCTCCTGCTGAAGTATCTATTAAAGTCCGTACTTTATAATACACTAAAAAAAGCAAAAAAAACAACCTCTATTGTAAATTAATTATAATTTTTTTAAACATTAAAATCAGAAATAGTATATTCTCTTTTCTGTTCTTCGTCCGTAAGCATAACTAATAATCGTTCAAATTCCTTTTCAGAAGTAAATGAAATTTCAATTTTCCCAGTATTTTTTTTATGATTCAAATGAATAGAAACACCAGTACCCAAATGCATTTTCAATTTATCTTGAAGTGATTCCAAATACGCATCTTTTTCTACTGTTTTTTTTTCTTCTTTTCCCTTGTGTTCCATTATTGTTTTAGCCAATATTTCTACTTGCCGTGCTGACAAACCATCCCGAATAATTCGCTCTGCCAAATTCAGCTGCTGTGTTTCATTTTTCAACATAAGTAACGGACGAGCCTGCCCCATCGTAAGTCGTCCATCAGAAAGCATTGCCTGAATACACCGCGGAAGCTGCAGAAGACGCATCATATTAGCTACATGAGAACGACTTTTACCCACCTTTACGGATACCTGTTCTTGGGTCAGTTCAAATTCTTGAATCAACAGTTGATAGGCAGCTGCTTCTTCAATCGCGTCAAGATCCTCGCGCTGTAAATTTTCAATTAAAGAAATTTCCGTAGCTACATCAACCGCATATTCTTTAATAATAGCCGGTACTGTCTTTAAATGACATAATTGAGCTGCCCGCCAGCGACGTTCCCCTGCAACAAGTTCATATTTTCCATTTTCCTTTTTTTGAACTACTATCGGTTGGACAATTCCATATTGACTAATAGAATCTGCTAATGCTTGCAACGCTTCTTTATGAAAAATCTTACGTGCCTGTCGAGGATTGGGTACGATATCGGTAACTTTTATTTCCAGCGCAGATTTCCTGCCATCATCAAGATGACTTTCTGTAAGGCCCAAGGCTTCCAACCGCTTTCCTAATCCAGTCCCTGCCCCCAGTCCTTTTTTTTTAACCGACACGGTCAATCACCTCTCTTGCCAATTTCTTATATACTTCTGCTCCCCGCGAGTGCGGATCATACGTAGTAATGGGTTCACCATGGCTTGGAGCTTCCCCCAGACGGACATTCCTTGGAATAATAGTATTAAAAACCTGTCCGCTAAAATATTTTTTAACTTCTTCCGTAACTTGAATCGATAAATTAGTTCTTCCATCAAACATAGTAAGAACCAATCCTAATAGTCGCAAATTTTTATTCATGCTGTCCCGTACCATTTCTACCGTCTGCATCAGCTGTGCCAAACCTTCCAATGCATAAAATTCACACTGCACGGGAATAACTACTGAATCAGACGCCACCAACGCATTAATAGTCAATAATCCCAATGACGGAGGACAATCAATAACAACAAACTCATACATATCCCGAATAGATTGAAGTACTTGCCGTAAAATGGTTTCACGCCCTTCCATATTAACCAGCTCTACCGCTGCTCCAGCTAAATCCATCGTTGCAGGAACAATATGGAGTTTCTTCACTGCAGTTTTCTGCAAAACCTCGGTCATGGGGACTTTCTCAATAATGCAATCATACAAATTGCCTTCCAATTTTTCTTTATCTATTCCCAATCCGCTAGTAGCATTTCCTTGCGGATCAAGATCGATCAAAAGTGTGCGTTTTCCCGCTGTCGCCAAGCAAGCACTTAAATTAACAGCAGTCGTCGTTTTCCCGACGCCCCCTTTTTGGTTCGTTACGGCAATGATATGTGCCACCAATGCCACCTCATTTCACATAAAAGTTTTGCTACTTTATAGTATATCATAGGTCTTTATGAATTTCACGAAAAAAACAGGTATTTCTTCTTGATAACTCATGGTTTTACACTAATAAAAAAAACAAAAACGGCATATAGAAATCATTCATAACCTTCATCTACAGCCGTTTTTATTTAACTAATCAAGGGTACCTAGCGTTCTTGCCTGCCATATGTAGTATGCAGGTAATGATGGGATTTTTCACTTAATGGCTGTCCCAACCATTCTTTATAAATAGTTTTAATATCGGGATTTTCATGGGATTTTCGGAATTGGGAATATTCATCAATTTTATATAACGCTTCCGCACGTTTTTTCTTAATATCCATATTGGTCGGAACCGGCTGTCCGCCGCCTCCGATACAACCACCCGGACAGGCCATGATTTCAATGAAATGATACGATGCCGTACCCTTTCGCACCCTGTCCATCATTTTTTGCGCTGCTCCCAGGGAATTACACACCGCAATCCGAATTTCCTTATCTCCCAGCTGTACCTGCGCCTCTTTTGTACGATCCAACCCCCGTATTTCCGTATACTCTATATCCCACAAATCCTGTCCTGTCACAACATCTGCTACCGTGCGAAGTGCTGCTTCCATGACGCCGCCGCTGCTTCCAAAAATAGCTCCGGCCCCGCTTCCATACCCCAATGGTGAATCAAAATCCACAGCCCGGATGCTCCTGAAATCAATGCCTGCTTCGCGAAGCATCCGTCCCAATTCACGCGTCGTAATCACAATATCAACATCCTGATACCCCGAATCACGTAATTGCGGCCGCACACACTCCGCTTTTTTCGCAGTGCATGGCATAACAGAAACGCTGACTATATGTGCCGGATCAATTCCTGCCTGATGGGCAAAGTAAGTTTTTATGACTGTGCCGAACATTCCCTGCGGAGACTTAGCCGTGGATAAATGGTTCAATAAATCCGGATATTTCAGCTCACACATATTCACCCATCCCGGACTGCATGAGGTTATCATCGGCAGCACTCCGCCTTTTGTCAGTCGATCGAGAAATTCAAATCCTTCTTCCATAATCGTCAAGTCAGCACTAAAGTTTGTATCAAATACCTTATCGAAGCCTAAGTTCCGAAGTGCCGCCACCATTTTCCCAGTTACAATACTGCCGGCTTCCATCCCCATCTCTTCTCCCAATGCTACTCGGACAGAGGGCGCTACTTGAACAACCACCACTTTTTCTGGATCATTTATCGCTTCCCATACCCGTTCTGTATCATCTTTCTCAACGATGGCTCCCGTCGGGCAAAGACTGGCACACTGTCCGCAATACGTACAGGCTACTTTGCTTAAATCTTGTTCAAACGCCGTTGAAACAATAGAATTAAACCCCCGATTGGCAAAACTGTATACATTCATTTGTTGTATATCACGGCATACACGAATACATCGTCCACATAAAATACACTTTTCTTGATCGCGAACCAAGCAAGGATTGGACGCATCAAACGTATGTATTTTCCGCTCTCCCCAATCAAACCGATGCGTCCGGACTCCCATATCAGCCGCCATCGTCTGTAACTCACAATCTCCGTTTTTACGGCACGTCAAACAATTCTTCGGATGATTTGCCAGCAAAAGTTCTATCACCATACGCCGTGCCTCCCGCACTTTTGCCGTATTCGTTTTAACAATCATTCCTTCTTCCACAGGATACATACAGGATGCCACCAATGTTTTTACCCCGCTGACATCCACAATGCACATGCGGCAAGCTCCTTCCGGTACCAGATCCGGATGATAACAAAGCGTCGGGATATAAATACCGGCTGAACGGGCTGCTTCCAATATACTAAAACCCTGTGGTGCTTTAACAACAATTCCATTGATTGTCAAAGATACTGTTTTCATACTCATGCCCCCTTACCCTTTGATAATGGCGTCAAACGGACAATTAGTATAGCAGGTACCGCATTTAATGCATCTTTCCTGATCAATGCGATGCTTTTCTTTTGCTTTTCCCGTTATAACATGGACCGGGCAGTTCCGTGCACATACCCCACACCCTTTGCACGCATCCGTAATGATATAACTGGCCAGACTCTCACAGGCTCCCGCCGGACAATGTTTTTCCTTAATGTGTGCCTCATATTCGTCACGAAAATATTTGATCGTACTGAGAACCGGATTCGGCGCTGTCTGCCCCAAGCCACACAAAGAAGCCTGCTTTATATTCCTCGCCAATATCTCTAATAATTCCAAATCGCTTTCGGACCCGCCGCCTTCTGTAATCCGTGTTAATATTTCCAGCATGCGTTTGGTACCTTCCCGACACGGGGTACACTGCCCACACGATTCAGATTGTGTAAAATTAATGAAGAACCTAGCTACGTCCACCATACAGGTTGTTTCATCCATGACTACCAGTCCGCCGGATCCCATCATGGCACCTACTTCCGTCAAAGAATCGTACGTTACCGGTAAATCCAGCAGTTCCTCTGGAAGGCAGGCTCCGGAAGGACCGCCTATCTGCACTGCCTTAAATTTTTTCCCGTCTAAGATACCACCTCCGATATCATAAATAATTTCACGCATGGTAATCCCCATAGGCACTTCAGCCAATCCCGTATGGTTTATTTTTCCGGTTAGGGCAAATACTTTCGTACCCGGCGATTCCGCTGTACCAAAATGTCGATACCATGCGGCCCCTTTATTAATGATCTGCGCTACATTGGCATAGGTCTCAACATTATTATTATTAGTCGGCTTTCCCCACAAGCCTTCGTTTGCCGGAAATGGTGGTCGGGGTCTTGGCATGCCGCGGCGACCTTCAATCGATGCAATAAGTGCCGTTTCTTCTCCACAGACAAAGGCTCCCGCCCCTTCTTTAATATGCAGCATAATGTTTTTCCCGCTGCCGATGATATTTTTTCCCAAAAAACCGCTTTCTTCCGCCTGATGAATCGCTATTTTTAACCGCTGCACCGCCAACGGATATTCCGCCCGCACATAAATATACCCTTCCTCTGCACCAATAGCATAGGCCGCTATTGCCATTCCTTCCAGTACTCGGTGCGGGTCTCCTTCGAGAACACTTCGGTCCATAAAAGCCCCCGGATCTCCTTCATCCGCATTGCAGATGATATATTTTTTATCGCCTTCTGCATTTTTCGCAAAACTCCACTTTTTACCTGTCGGAAATCCGGCTCCGCCTCGTCCCCGCAGACCGGAATCAATCACTTCTTCGATTACTTCATCCGGTGTCATTTCCGTAAGGGCCTTGACTAACGCAGCATATCCTCCCACTGCAATATACTCCTCTATTTTCTCTGGATCAATCCGACCGCAATGTTCCAATACGATACGTTTTTGTTTTTTATAAAACGAAACATCCGCCGCCGTCCATGCCGCCTTTCCATCTACGGGATCGTGATAGAGCAGGCGCTCGACAGGCTGGCCGTTACATAAATGACTTTCTACAATTTCCGCCGCATCATCCGGCTTGACACGGCAATAAAAAATCTGCCCCGGGTAAATAATCATCAAGGGACCGTTTTCGCAAAAACCATGACAACCTGTCTGTACCACGTGTACTGTATCTGTCTTTCCCCTCGCTGCCAATTCGTTGTCTAATTGTTTTCGGATCTCTGTGGACCCGGAGGATTTACAGCCTGTGCCTCCGCATACCAGTACATCAAAAGCTCCCGGCTGTTCCTTCCTATCGCTTTTTTCCAACCGAAGGGCAACCGCAGTTTTATATACGTCTCGTATTTCCTGTAATTTTTCTGCTGTAATCATCATACGCGATCCTCTTCTCCTATAGTTTTTTCTCTAGGTACCATTCCCGTTACTATATAGCAGCACTTTTTGGGATAGGTTTCCGTATTAGTTCCACCAAAATTACAGCTGTAGCCTATTCATATTGTGCCAGCACCTTAATAATTTCCTCTTTCGTCATGCGGCCGTGCGTATCATCATTGACTTTCATAACCGGTGCCAATCCACATGCCCCCAGACAGGCAATCGTTTCCAATGTAAAGCGTAAATCTTCGGTCGTATGTCCTGCCTTAATTCCCAGTTCTTTTTCTACAGCCTTAAGAATAACCTTTCCGCCGCGTACATGACATGCCGTTCCCTGACAGACACAAATAATATTACGTCCGCGGGGCTGTAAATGAAACTGCGAGTAAAAAGTTACCACGCCGTAAATAGTAGAAATAGGGATATCCGTCTTATCTGCAATATACAGCAACGCCGGTTTTGGCAGATAATTAAACAAGCTTTGTGTGTCTTGCAGAATAGGAATCAACGTCCCTTTTTCACCTGCGTAAGTATCCAGAATTTTATCAATACTAGATTGTTTAGGAACATTTTCATCTCTATAGATTGCTTGTTTTTCTACTAAAGACATATTTTTCCACTTCCTTTGCTATTGTTTCCACATAATACAACACACTTTTATATTAATTACAATATCATATTATTTTAGAATTATCAATATTACTTTTAAGCATAAAAAAATATCGATTTGTATTTATATTTTAGTTTATAACTCACAAATTGCTAAAATAGTATAAAACATTTATTATATAAAATCTTTACAAATACACGCAAAACTGATATATTAATAAGGATAACTCTTATCAAGAGCGATGGAGGGACAGGCCCGATGAAATCCGGCAACCGCAAAAGCGGTGCTAATTCCTGCAGATATTATCTGACAGATGAGAGAACAGCACGTAGATTCGACTCTTTCATTTGTGAAAGAGTCTTTTTTGTTATATGAAGGGAAATATATTATGCCTATATTTAATGGATTTCTTCAAAAAATAGACATCGCGGAAACAAGGCGATATGCTGGTTTGCGCGCAGCTGAAAATTTTTCTGATAAAATTGTTGCAGACGCATGTACGACTGCACTAGCTATTGCCAAACCACGGGGTATTTTCCAACAATGTGGCTATGATGCCGAATCCTACCAACTCTTATGCGAAGAACCTTTTACTGTTGAAGGCTCTAAAATTCGAAAACATTTAGAAAATGCAAAAATCGCAATTATCATGGCAGTAACGATTGGCAGTGACATAGAAAAAGAAATTAACACCCTATTTTCAAAAAAAGAATATTCCAGGGGGCTTATGCTGGATGCAGCAGCCACAACCGCTACTGAAACAATTGCCGATCAGTTAAATCATTATATTGATAAAATGGCGGCAAAACAAGGCTATGAAACTACCTGGCGTTATAGTCCTGGATATGGAGATTGGCCTCTGACGCAGCAACTGAATTTAATTAAAGCTATACATGCTGATCAAATTGATATTCATATAACTTCCGGCTGCATGCTTGTACCTCAAAAATCTATTACCGCAATTATTGGTATGGCTCGTTCGGCTGCCAAAAACAGTATCCCCTCTGGTTGTTGCAATTGTTCTATGCACAATATTTGTTCTTCTAGAAAGGAATGATTGTTATATGTTTTTATTAGATGGCGCTATGGGAACCGTATTGCAGCAACAAGGTTATTTACGGCCTGGAGATTGTCCTGAATTATCAAACATAGAACATCCGCAAGCCATTGAAAATATTCATCGTAGTTACATAAAAGCTGGTAGTGATTTGATTCAAACAAATACGTTCGGAGCTAATCGCATCAAATTGAGTGAATACGGATGTGCTGATAAAGTAAAAGAAATATGCAGGGCTGCTATGTTTAATGCAAAAAAGGCCGTTGATGGGACAAATACTAAAATTTTGGGTGACATGGGACCTACCGGTAAGTTTATTACCCCTTTAGGAGACACTGATTTTGAAGACGTATACCAAGCTTACTATGAACAAGCCAGCATATTAGCTGAATCGGGTGCCGATATATTACTTATTCAAACTATTATTGATATCCAGGAAATGCGTGCAGCAATATTGGCCGTTAAAGATGCCGCTCCAAGCATCCCCATTATGTGTGAGTTTTCTTTCAGCGAAGACGGTCGAACTATTACGGGTACAACACCAGAAGCAGCTGCCGTGCTTTTGGAAAGCTTGGGTGCTTCTATTATTGGAGCAAACTGTTCTCTAGGTCCGGATAAATTAATTCCTCTTATTACCCGTATGTCCGACGTAAGTAATTTACCGCTTGTTATTCAGCCTAACGCAGGATTACCCAAACTAATTGACGGTAAAACTGTTTTTCCCCTACGCCCCAATGACATGGCCGAGTATGTTCAAGCCATGGTTAATTCTGGTGCTACATATATTGGCGGTTGCTGCGGCACATCGCCAGAACACCTAGCCGCTATGAAACAAGCTTTAGATCGTGCGGTACCCTATAAGCGAAAAACAATTACACCTCCTACAGCACTCACTTCCCGAACCAGCATTGTATACATCGGCGGTGGTCATCCTCCCGTCATTATCGGTGAACGCATTAATCCTACAGGACGAAAAGCGCTGCAAAAAGATTTACAAGAACAAAATTTTGTTCCAATTAAGACCGAAGCACTAAACCAAGTAAAAGCAGGTGCACATCTTTTGGATATCAATATGGGCGTTCCTGACGTCGACCAAGCAGCACTTATGGAAAATGTCGTTAAAGAACTCTCTATGCTGGTAGATACCCCATTAATTATTGATTCAACGAGTCCTGCGGTTTTAGAAAAAGCACTTCGTATATATCCTGGACGAACCTTAATAAACTCTGTCAATGCTGACTCCTCACAAATGTCCGCTATTTTTTCCATTGCAAAAAAATACGGCGCCGCCGTTCTTTGTCTGCCTATAGGACCTAAAGGAATTCCGGAATCAGCAGCTGGCCGTCTCGCATTAATCAAAAAAATATACAAGGCAGCTTTGCAAACAGGCCTGCGCCATGAAGACCTATTAGCAGATCCCTTGGTTCTTACAGCAGCCTCCTCAACTAACGCGCCAAAAGAAACGCTGCAGACACTACGCACTTACAAAGAAACCTTAAAAATACCTACTGTCATGGGATTAAGCAATATATCCTTTGGATTGCCCGGCCGTTCTGGTTTAAATGCCAATTTTTTAGCTATGGCACTGGCTTTTGGCCTCAACGCTCCAATTATGAATCCATTACAGTCCGATTTAATAGATGCTTATGTTCGTTCTCTTCTATTACTCGGTTATGATTCCGCCGCCCATAATTATATTACTCGCTTTCAAAATCAGCCTATCGAAAATCAGCATCAACTCAAAAACAATAAAACCCTTTCCCCCTTAAAAAAAATTCAACAAGCTGTACGAGATGGTTCAAAAGAAGAAATTGGTTCCTTATTAAACGAAGCTTTGAATGCCGGTATAGATCCCATGGTTATTACAAACGATGGCCTCACTGCCGCTATGACAGCAATTGGAGAAGAGTATGGCAAAGGACGCTGTTACTTACCGCAAGTAATGATAGCGGCAGAAACAATGCAAGCAGCTTTTATAGCTTTAAAAAAAGCACTGCCAGGAAAATTTAATATCAAAAGAAAAGGGCCTTTTGTTATCGCAACAGTAAAAGGCGATGTTCATGATTTAGGAAAAAATATTGTCATCGCACTTTTAGAAAACAGCGGGTATGAAGTCATTGATTTAGGAAAAGATGTTTCTCCCCAAAAAATTGTATCTGCCGTTCATCAATCAAAAGCTCCGCTGGTGGGACTCAGTGCTCTTATGACAACAACAATGCCGCAAATTGATATAACCATACAGGCATTAAAAAAAGAAAATTTGGCAGTTAAAGTTATTGTCGGTGGAGCCGTACTCACCTCGGAATATGCACATAAAGCAGGCGCTGACGCTTACGCCAGCAATGCCACAGATACAGTCCGTTTGGCAAATATATTAATGGGGGGAAAACAATGAATACATTAAAAGAAAAACACAAAGCGGGAGAATTCACAATCACAGTAGAATTGGATCCGCCAAAAAGTGCTTCTGCTAAAATCACCGAAGAACAAGCGTCAACATTAAAAGGAATGGTTGATGGCATTAATATTGCAGACTGTCCTATGGCAAAAATGCGCATGAGTCCTATCGCTTTAGCCCACATTATTCAAGAAGATTGCGGCATTGAAACTATTTTTCACCTTACCTGCCGTGATCGTAACTATATCGGCTTGCAGGCAGAATTACTTGGAGCCGCCGGACTAGGTGTACATAATATCCTAACTCTAACCGGTGATAATCCACAAAATGGTGATACTCCCCAGGCGAAAGCTGTTTTTGAAACGGATACTTGTGGTTTAATTCGCTTAGCCCATACCCTCAATACAGGCACGGACATCAACGAAAATGCATTGGGAGCTGCTACTCATTTCTACATTGGTGCCGCAGCAAATCCCGGAGCATCCGACCAATCACTTGAAATAGCAAAACTAGCAAATAAAGTCTCTTCTGGTGCAGAATTTATTCAAACCCAACCAATATACGATTTAGAAGTAGCCAAACGCTTTATAGATAATGCATCTCGGTTCAATATTCCCATACTGCTTGGTCTTATGCCATTACGGGGAATCAAAATGGCAGCCTATTTAGAAAACAATGTTCCAGGTATTTCTATTCCCAGGCGTATAATGAATCGTCTCCGCAAAGGCGGTTTAGAAGCGGGAATTGAAATTGCTCGTGAACAGTATACAGAAATTCGCAAGCTTTCTGCAGGTGTACATATTATGCCAATGAATCACATTGATATCATAAGCAAAATCGTAAAAGCATAAACACAAAGAGCAGCCTTCAAGAAGAAAGCTGCTCTTTGTGTTTATGTTATGGTGTTATCCAAATGGTATCTTAAAAAACGTCATGCAATACAATCGTCTGCGAACGATTAGGCCCAACCGAAACTATGCCTAGCGGCACGCCAACCAGTTGACTGATACGTTCCACATAATAACGAGCATTCGCTGGCAGTTCTTCGTAATTTTTGCATTGTGAGATATCCGTATTCCAGCCATCCAATTCTTCATAAATTGGTTCTACTGCTTCCAATACTTTTAAACTTGCTGGATATTCTTTTAGTTCTTTGCCTTCATATATATATCCCTTGCAAATTTTAATTTTATCCAAACCGTCTAATATATCTAAGCGGGTAATTGCCAAATAATCCAAACTATTTAACATAGCAGCATACCGGACAACTGCCGTATCCAGCCAGCCACAACGCCGAGGCCGACCTGTAACAGTACCAAATTCATGTCCTGTATTACGCAGCAAGTCTCCTATTTCATTTTTTTGTTCCGCTGGGAAAGGCCCCGCTCCCACACGTGTCGTATATGCTTTTACAACACCAAAAATATTCTGCATACGGCGCGGTCCTACACCGGAACCCGTACATGCTCCTCCTGCAGTTGGATTGGAACTGGTTACGAATGGATACGTTCCATGATCTAAGTCCAGCATAGATGCTTGTGCTCCTTCAAAAAGCACTTTCTTACCTTCTAATATATATGTATTTACCGAATAATCTGTATCCTTGACAAACGGACGAAGTTGTTCAGCATACATCAAATACTCTTTTAACACTGTATCATAATCAAAACCTTGTACCCCATAATATTTTTCAAAAAGACGATTTTTCGTATCAATATTATAGCGAAGTTTTTCCTTAAATACAGATTCATCCATTAAGTCAATCACACGGATGCCGACCCGATTAACTTTATCGGCATAGCAAGGACCGATTCCATTCTTGGTAGTCCCAATTTTTTTGGAAGTATCTTTCAAATTTTCATCTGCTTCATCTATCCGAATATGATACGGCATAATAACATGGGCCCGAGTGGATAGTTCTATTTTACTGATTTCAACTCCCTGCAAGGTAATATTTTCTATTTCCTGCAAAAGAACTTTTGGATTAACAACAACGCCGCTTCCTATAATACACGTTTTATCAGCAAAAAGAATTCCCGAAGGCAGTAACCGCAGTGCAAAAGCTTTATCATCCACAACAACCGTGTGTCCCGCATTATTTCCGCCTTGAGAGCGTACAACAACATCGGCCTTTTGGGCTAAATAATCAACAATCTTACCTTTACCTTCATCGCCCCATTGGGTTCCTATTACCATGCTAGTAGCCATTGATCATAACATCCCTTCGTATAACATCTTTTAACAAACACCCTTATTATACACGAAATCTTTACTTAATACAACGAAATCTATATATTATGCTTTATCTGCTAAATGTCATTTGTCTAACTAGAAAAGACAAGAGATATGTCTAAGTTGATTTAGGAAAATTACCTGAATTATTAATAATAATTGTAGCGTTTTTACTAGTTTTATCATATAATGGTGGTAATGCAAAAAAACTTTTTTGCATTATTTAGTTTTTTAAGGAGAGATTTTATGTTATTTGATAATACAACCATCGGCGGTATCAACACAATTTGCCGCATTGTCCGTTCCGCAACGTTTGAGGGAAGAGCTGATAGCAACGGATTCCCCACGGAAAGCCTGATCCAGATGTATGAAACCTTGGCAGACGGTGGTGTGGGTATTATTATTACGGGGATGATGGCTATCAGTCCCATGGAACCTCATCAACATTGCCAAATTTGCATTGACACAGATGACTGTATTGCGCCATTACAAAAACTGACAAAACGTGTTCATGATAAAGGCGGGAAAATTATTGCTCAAATAGTCATCATGGGTTCGGCAATCTTAGTTCCTGAAGGAGAAAACCGAATTATTGTCAGTCCGAGCGGAATTCCAGAGATGAATGCCGGCAGTAAAGAATCGCACGCCTTAACAATAAAAGAAATTGAAAAACTGATTCAAGATGCTGCAAAAGCTGCTGTTCGAGTAAAAAAAGCTGGTTTTGATGGTGTTCAATTCCATGGTGCTCATGGATATTTGGCCAGCAAATTTTTAACACCGTATTATAATACTCGTACTGACGACTATGGTGGAGCCTTAGAAAACAGAGCTCGTTTTCTTTTATTTTCTTTAAAAGCTATCCGCCAAGCCGTTGGTCCGGATTTCCCGATTTGGGTCAAAATCAATAGTTCTGATTTTATGAAAGAAGGCGGTATGACTTTTGAAGAAAGCAAACAAGTCATTCTGTGGATATCTCGTATCGGTATCAATGCTGTTGAAATCAGCGGGGGCAATACATCCTCCTTACCTCGTCAAGGTCCTATTCGTGCTATCCGCCGTACAAAAGAGCCGATGTATTTTTCAAAATATGCGGCCGATATATCGACCTTACTCAAAAACAAAATAGATATAGGCGTTGTAGGTGGTTTTCGTTCTGCCACTGATATGGAGCAATATTTAAAACAAAATCCCGTTGCATTTATTTCTATGTGCCGCCCTTTATTACGCCAGCCCGATCTTCCTAAAATTTGGAAAACAGGAAATACGGAACCTTCTCTTTGCATTTCCTGTTCACGCTGTTTTGGTTCAGAAAATGTTAATTGTATTTTTAACAAACAAGAGTAATATAGGTATATAAAAAAGGATTCAAACCATATAATGCAGAATAATATAATTATACTATTACATTATAGACAAGGAGTGATTGTATGAATGGGTTAACCATTATTCCGGTACTATTCTTCATGCTCCTCATCATATGCCTTTGCATACCTGTAGTATATGAAAGCCGAATATATATTCATGATCCTTTTCATTTTAATTGGAAAGTGCATTGGTTAGGACATGCATTATACTATGAATTAGATTACCAATATGGCAAACCCCTGCAAACTATCCTGTATATACGCTGGCACACATGCAAAAATACTGTATCCACCCCCCCATCAAAATCCAAAGATACTGCTGATCCAAGTCAAGACGATTCACAATCAGTCTGGCATAAATTAGAGCAGGAAAGTCAGCAGACAACTTATGAGAAAATTAAAACAGTCAACAAAAATACATTCTCACCTAAAGAAAAACCACCAATATCTTGGTGGCGGCCATATGTATTAAATGAAGCGTTTATTGAAACAGGAACTGCTTATCTGCTGCAAATATTACGACATTCTCGTATGCGTTCTTTTTATTTAAAAGGTTCATTAGGATTCCCTGAACCTTACGAAACAGGCATATTCGCAGGAATATTATATGCTGCAATACCTTTAAATAAGAACGAACTCCGCTTTAATTTTGTTGAAGAAGAATACGACTGTCAAGGATATGCTGCGGGCCGTGTATATCCGGCGGTGTTGCTTACATATTCTATCAACTTTATATTATCTAAGCCAGTCCGTTTATTTTTGTTTCACTGGCTAAAAAAAGGAAGGGAACACTCACATGGATAATAGCTACATAAAAAATAATTTGGAAACAATTTTTGAAAACTTCCAACGTATGATCAAAGTAGAAACCGTTGTTGGTGAAACCGTACATATCGGCGACGCAATTCTTGTTCCTTTTGTTGACGTGACCTTAGGCTTTGCTTCCGGCGGGTATAACGGAAAGTGTGAAACGGGCCGCAACAGTGCTGGCGGCGGCGGTGGCGCAAAATTGGAACCCACAGCAATTTTGGTCATCAAGGGTGACCGTGTGGAAATGTTTTCCATCAAAAAAGGCGGTTATCAAGCATCGGCTTTTGAAAAATTGATTGCCATGGTACCGGAAATCATTGATAAAATGAAAAAGGATAAATACATGTATATTAAAGATGAAGAGTTAGATGATACCGACACGGAAACATTAGCATCTAAAAAAAATACACCGCTTTAAAGACAGACAAAAATAGTCGGAAATAGGCTTCGTTTAGTTGTTTTTTTATATTAAGTTTGTTATAATCATAGTCACAATAACAATAAAAATTATTGAAATAAATTCAGGAGGAATATAGCATGAAATTAAAAAAACAATTAGCATCTTTGACTATAGCAGGTATGATGAGCATTATTGCAACAACATCTGCTTTTGCTTCGGGTGTGGGATATGTTAATTTTGACGCATTAGTACAAGCCCATAAGGATTTTCCAAAGGTAAGTGCTCAAATGCAATCCGCCATCAAATCTGCTAATGAAGAATTTACTAAAAAAGCACCTTCATTAAAAACGGATCAAGAAAAACAAGATTTAGGGAAACAACTTGCACAGCGCCTAAACACACTGGAAAACACATTAATTACGCCAATTGAAAAAGACGTTGTTGCAAAAGTAGAACAAGTCCGGGTAGACAAAAATCTAGACTGTATCGTAGCACAGGGAGCTATTATTGCTGGTGCTGATAATGCCATAGACGAAACAAATGAAGTAAGCAAATTACTGCAGTAATAATTTTATTATTGAGACTCTGTCCAAAAACAGAGTCTTTTTTTATTATAAATTAGTGTAACTACTGCATTGATTCCTTTAGTGAAAATAGTTCTCGGTAAGATATTGTCCAAAAAAGAGAAACCCTAAATAATAGATATATTACGATGAGTCTGACTATTATCTAGGTCAATACATTTATCGAGAACTTCTTGACACATACGTTCATCACCTTAGAGTAAAATAGTTCTCGGTAAGATATTGCAAAAAAAAGAGAAGACCTAGATAATAGATATATTGCCTCGCCAGCAAAATATATCACAACTAAAGGTCTTCTCATGGAATATATTGTAACAGAAATTATCAAAATAATAAAGGAATCCGATACCGCTATCGTACGAGAAACAAAATTATTGCAGTTGTTTATTCGCCTTTTCACCGAGGCATTGGCTTGTGCGTTAGAAACCATGGATACAGAATTGGTGGAACAGTACAAGAAACAAGGGTATCAGATAGAACGTCGGGATCGCCGTACGATACAAGGACTATTCGGTACGGTAACCTATCTGCGCCGGCGCATACGGAAAGAGGGGCCGCGCGCGAAGGGATTTTATCCGTTAGATACCCAATTAGGGCTGAAAAAGTATCAGCGGTATACAGCCTTATTCAGGAAACGGGTTGCGGAAGTAGCCACGGGCAGTGTGTATCGCACTACGGCGGATGTGATCAATCGTCTGACCTTAACGAGTATCAGTCATCAGACGGTGGGAAACATCATAAAACAAGTTGGCCGAGGGTATGCCGATTGGGAACAGAGCCAACAACACAAGGTACTTGTCGGCGAGACAGCGCCATCACAACTAACGGTGCTTTGTATAGAAGGAGACGGACTGCTTATAAAAGGACAAGGAGCCAAGCAGCAGGAGATACATCGGATACAGATTAGTGAAGGAATTACCCGATGTGGTACGCGTACGACGTTGGTACATCCCCATTACTTTGCATCGATGGATCATCGTAAACTGGTAGCACAAGTGACGGCCTATCTGCAGCACAAGTACGATTTGGCGCACGTGGTAGTGGTGAGTAACAGTGATGGCGGCAGGGGGTATGGAAAAGACGTATTTGGGAGCCTGGTCATCGGATGTCAACAGCATGAACATGTGTTGGATCGGTATCATGTGAACCGCAAACTGAAAGAACGGTTGTATTTCACAGAACCAGCCTTGCAGGACGAGATACGCCAAACACTGCGAGAATACCAATGGGAACCGCTGCAGGTATTGCTGGATACGGCGGAATCCCAAGCGGAAACCCCGGAGGAGATCGTGCATGTACAGAAACTACGGCAGTATGTGGCACGGAACTGGATTTCGTTAGCACCGCTGAAATTACGAAAGATCCCTGTGTCTGCAAGTGGAATCGGTACCTGTGAGAGTAATCACCGGATATATAGTTACCGAATGAAGAAACAAGGGCGTCATGGGAGTCGGACGGGAGGCACTGCGATGGTGAAAGTGATTACGGCCATACGAAACAAGGAATTAGATCAGGCGTTTGTGGGATGGGCCAGCGGTTTTACCGCTCCAGTAAGTCGGACCTTCCGAGGGACGATGAGACGGGTCATGCGGAAGATTCCCTTTCAAACGCATGTAGGGGTTCATCACGGGTGCATTCGCAATACTGGCCCGGCCAGCAGTGCCATAGGGAAGTTAGCTAAAAGCTTCTCAACGCCTGCATTTTTGTAAAAAAGCGAAGTCGATGAGGCTAGCTATTATCTGGGTCAATACATTTACCGAGAATTTCTTGACACATACGTTCATCACTTACAAGTTGCATATTCTTTTTAAAAAAATTATAATTAGAAATATACTTTATCAGTAATTTTTTTGCGTTAAAAATGGAGTACTATATGAAAAAAAAAGATATCGTCATGCTAATAACAGACACCTCTATAAAATCAATTATATTAGAAAATATCATTAAGGATGGATTCACTCCATACTTAGTATGTATCTCTCAAGCTCCAGAATTTCTCAAGCATAATGTCACACAAATTATATTAATTATTATAGATACTGATAAATCCATTGAGAATCTTACATCATTTCTTACCTTGTATAATAGCGCAATAGAATATACGTCCATTCCACTAATCATTACAACCAGTAATGGGCAAGAAGAAGAATTGTATTTAAATTACAACGTATGGGATTTCATTACTAAGCCTATAAAGAATTGTGCGTTTCAACTTCGTGCTAAAAATGCAATACAGCATAGCCGTTTCACACTGGCTGACAAACTGTTATATTTATCTAATCATGATCCTGTATCAGGTATTTATAATAAGAGTTACTTTTTTGCAATAACTCGAAAATTATTAAATGAACACCCCAGTAAAAATTTTGCCATTTTTTATTTTGACATCCAGCGTTTTCGCTTGATAAACGCTTTTTTTGGTAGACATGAAGGTGATAAAGTTATTAAATATATTGCTGCACATTTACAACAGTATCAAATGATATTTCCGCATTTTTCCTATGGTCATATGTCCGGAGATATTTTTTCTTTCTGCGTGTCTTTTAATACCCGTGATCAACTTATAGATTTAAGCAATACCCTATACAATAATTTAGAGGCTTATCCGCTTCCATTTGCTATTCAACCACGAATTGGCATCACACTCGTTAAAGACAACAAAACAGATATTAATATTCTTTTTGATCAAGCAGTTCTTGCAAGTAAAAACTGCAGTATAAATTATTTACAACATTTTTGTTTTTATGAAAACTCTATGAATGATAAATCAATTGAAGAACAATATGTCGTAAATAATATGAAAAATGCACTGGCAAATGACCAATTTATTATTTATCTGCAGCCAAAATATGATTTACGAACAAATACCATTGATGGAGCTGAGGCACTAGTACGGTGGAATAATCCAGAACAAGGCCTTATTTCTCCCAATGTTTTTATCCCTATATTTGAACATAATGGTTTTATTGTAAATTTGGATTTTTACATATGGAATCAAGTTTGTAAGCTATTACGCCGCTGGCTCGATGAGGGGCGTCCTATTTATCCAATTTCTGTCAATATCTCACGTGTAGACTTATTTAATCCAAAACTTGTCGATACTATTTGCGTTCTTGTAAATAAATATAATTTGTCACCCAAATTGCTGCAATTAGAACTGACCGAAAGTGCTTACACAAGTAATCCTCAATTAATAAAAAAACGAATGGCTTCACTTCGGGAAAAAGGATTTACTATATTGATGGATGACTTTGGTACTGGATATTCTTCACTAAATATGTTAAAAGATATTATCGTAGACATATTAAAAATAGATATGCGTTTTCTTTCCGATTGTGAAATACCCGGACGTGGAGAAAATATTTTAAGTTCTATCGTCCGAATGGCTAAATGGCTTGATTTACTTGTTATTGTAGAAGGTGTAGAAACGGCAGAACAAGTAAATTTTCTTCGCAATATTGGCTGTGAGTACGTCCAAGGCTATTACTTTTCCAAACCAATTTCTATCGAAGACTTTGAAAAGCTAATTGCTAAAAAAAGTACATTTATTTCACCAACGCCTGACACAAGTCCGACCATTAGTGCCGATGATGTTTGGAATACAACCTCTCAATTAGAATCTTTGTTTTCCAACATTCTTCAAGCCATGGCTTTATACGAGTTTGATGGTACTAATATTGAAGTTCTGCGCGGAAATGATACCTACCATGCAATGTTCGGGTATCAGGAAGCCGCTACTATTCGTCATATTTTTGTAGATGTTATCAGTGATTCCGATTATGAAAACATTTGGAGTGCGTTTCATAAAGTAGCATCCAATCATCAAAAAGCTGAATGCGAATTTTTCCGAAAATCAAAAAACGGAAAATCTAAATGGATCAATATGAAACTAAAATATATCAGAAAAATGGCAAACAAAGATATCATACTTGTAAATCTTTGTGATGTTACCTCACAAAAAATTATGGAAATGGAAGTATTAAAATATCGTACAGCTCTTGCCTCAAAAGAAAATACGCCACAAACGATTTTAATTATTGATGATGCAGAAGTAAATCGCACAATTTTAACTAACATTTTTAAATCTGATTTTCACGTTATTCAAGCAACTGATGCCAAAAACGCTTTATGTACACTAAAAAAATATAATAGTTCTATAGATTTAATTATGCTGGATTTAGTGATGCCAGAAATGGATGGCATCACTTTTCTGGAAAGAAAATTTACAATTCCCGAAATTGCCGGAATTCCAGTTATTGTCATTACGGCTGATGATTCCCCACAACAGCAAAATCGTCTGTTGGACATGGGTATAAAAGATTATATTGTAAAACCATTCGTTCCTGCTATTTTACAACAGCGTGTAAAAAATGTTTTTGAATCAATTAAATATTATAATAATAAATTAGAAAAAATTAAATAGGAAAATATACTGTATTTTATTTAAAAAACATTGTGACGGTACATTATCACAATGTTTTTTTTATTATAAAAATATATATTATTTATGTGAATATTAATTCTTATAAAAATATTATTTATACGTTCTTCATCCGCTATGTAAGCTCGTTTTATTTATTTTTAATAGTTTTATATAAAGAACGGACAAATGCGCTTAAAATCAAAAATACACACAAATTTAAGCACATCTATTTTTTTGTTTCTTGACATATATACCCCATGCGGGTATAATATACCTATACGGGGTATATATGTCAAGAAATACTAACTAAGGAGTTATATATGGATAATAATAATTATGTTGGATGTTGTTCAAATATAAAAACAAAACATCGCGACAAAAATGGCAAAGAATATAAAAATCTTATCAGTCGCTTAAATAGAATTGAAGGACAAATTCGGGGAATTAAAAATATGGTTGAAGATGATCGATATTGTGTTGATATTTTAACACAAACCAGTGCGGTTCAATCTGCTTTAAATTCATTTAACAAAGAATTACTTGCACAACATATCAAAAGTTGTGTTGTCCATGATATTCGAAAAGGCAACGATGAAGTAGTTGATGAACTAGTTTGTACATTACAAAAATTAATGAAATAAGAAGGGATATGTATGAGACATGAAAAATATAATATTTCAGGAATGAGTTGTTCTGCTTGTTCGGCTCGAATTGAAAAATCAGTTGCTAAATTAGAGGGAATTAAAAAAATTAATGTTAATTTATTGACAAACAGTATGCAAGTTGATTATGACGAAACACTTTTGACTAGTGACAAGATAATACAAACAGTCATTCATACTGGATACGGGGCTTCTATTGCAAACGCAAAAAAAGCATCTGTAGAAAAGCAAGAATCTTCGGCTACTGCTGTTAGCACAAAAAATGAAACTCAACAGATAAAATATCGCTTAATTACTTCTCTTATCTTTTTAATACCTATTATGTATATTGCTATGCATCATATGTTTTTTGAGTGGTTTGGCTTACCTGTTCCTACCTGGATTGCCGGTATTTTTCATGGACCAGAAAATGCTTTGACTTTTTCTTTTGCACAATTTTTACTAGTTTTACCTATTTTATATCTCAATCGGAAATACTTTCAAAATGGCTTTCGAAACCTTTTCCAAGGATTTCCAAATATGGATAGTCTTGTTGCCATTGGTGCTGGTGCCTCTGTAGTATTTGGAATTTTTTCTATATTTCGTATAGGTTGGGGATTAGGTCATGAAAATTGGAATTTAGTAATAAATTATAGTTCCAATTTATATTTTGAATCAGCCGGCATGATTATCACACTCATTACGTTAGGAAAGTTTTTAGAAAGTAAATCAAAAGGAAAAACTAGTGAAGCCATTGAAAAACTGATCAATATAGTACCAAAACAAGCAACAATATTAAAAAACAATCAAGAAATTATCATTCCGATAGACTCATTGAAAGTAGGAGATGAAGTCATCGTCCGTCCGGGAGAATCTATCCCTGTCGACGGAATCATTTCCACCGGCAATACGAGTATTGACGAATCGGCGATTACCGGTGAAAGCATTCCTGTCGAAAAGCAAATAGGTGATACTGTTATATCTGCTACATTAAATAAAAATGGCTCTATTCATTTTATTGCTCAAAAAGTAGGCGCTGACACAACCATTAATCAAATCATCCAATTAGTTGATGAAGCTAGCAGCAGTAAAGCTCCCATTGCTAAACTAGCTGACAAAATATCCGGTATTTTTGTTCCCGTAGTAATAACAATAGCAATAATCGTTACTTGTATTTGGCTTTTCATGGGCAGTTCTATCGAATTTGCGTTTTCTATTGGTATTGCAATTTTAGTAATTTCTTGTCCTTGTGCATTAGGATTAGCTACTCCGGTAGCAATTATGGTAGGAACCGGAAAAGGGGCAGAAAATGGAATATTAATTAAATCCGGTGAAGCACTAGAAACAGCCCATACAATTGACACTGTTGTTATTGACAAAACCGGAACTATAACAGAAGGACATCCAGTAGTAACAAATTGTCTGCCGATTAACATGGATTCTAAAACATTATTAGCAATTGCCGCTGGACTAGAAAAAAACAGTGAGCATCCCTTAGCAGAAGCAATTATAAAATATACCGATTCGCAAAATATTATACCTTACATATTTGATAATTTTAAAGCTTCATTTGGGCAAGGAGTACAGGGAATTTATAACAACAACATATATTATGCCGGTAATACCTCTTTTATGGAAAAACAGGGCATAAATAGTTCTTTTGTTTCTTCTAAACTAAACCAGTTGGCGGATGAAGGGAAAACACCACTATTATTTGCTTGTGAAAAAAATATTATTGGTATTTTAGCTGTAGCCGATATTGAAAAACCAACAAGCGCTCGTGCTATTTCTTTATTTAAAAAAATGAATATATCTGTTGTTATGCTTACCGGTGATAATAAACGTACTGCGGAAGCGCTACGCAAACGTCTTCAAATACCACAAGTTATTGCCGAAGTTTTACCACAAGATAAGGAAAAACAAATTGCTATTTTACAAAGTCAAGGTCATAAAGTTGCAATGATTGGCGATGGTATTAATGATGCTCCTGCTTTAGCAAGAGCTAATTTAGGAATTGCGATTGGAGCCGGCACCGATATCGCTATTGACAGTGCTGATGCCGTCCTTATGAGAAATGATTTGCTTGATGCTGTTACAACTGTACGTTTAAGTAAAGCAGTTATTAAAAACATAAAAGAAAATTTATTTTGGGCTTTTTTTTATAATATTATCGGTATCCCTCTAGCTGCCGGATTATTGTATCCTACGTTTGGGATTAAATTAAGCCCCATGATTGGAGCCGCTGCAATGAGCATGAGCAGTGTATGTGTTGTCCTTAACGCGTTACGATTACGTTTTTTTAAAACGGATCATATAAATCAGAATGTTTCACGTGAAACATTCTTCCAAATTCAAAAGAAAGAAGAGGATTCTATGATGAAAACAACCTTAAAAATTAAAGGTATGATGTGTACTCATTGTCAAAAACATGTGCAAGAAGCATTGCAAGCAATCGACGGAGTTGTAACCGTAACCGTTGATTTAGAAAGAAATAAAGCCGAGGTTGTAAGTACCCGTGAAATAACTACTGCAGAATTTGAAAAAAGTATTACAGATGCAGGGTATGAATTAGTACAATAGCAATGTATCTATAATTTGTTTAATTAAATATCTTTGTATACTTAACTATTTAAAAACTCGCAGGGTTCGGAAATATATCATATCTGACTCATGCGAGTTTTTACTTATTTACAAATTATACCAGTTCGAACCACATATATAAGTATTTTTTAGATAAATTACATGTTCCACGTGAAACATGTAATAAAATGTAAATCATATAATTTGGAAATAAGAAATTTTACAGTGCGCGGGCTAATATATGTATAATTGTATGTAGAGATTGGCAAGAACAGGACTGGTAACATCGCCCTGTGGTGTTCCTGCTGTGCGTTTTTTGTTTCTTTGTCTGACATTCTTATGAATGCTCTGAGACACCTCTCAACATACAGTTATACCCACTTTTCATTCGTATGAAATTTCACCATATTCATTAATATTCCATGATCAATAGTATCGAAAAATCCAACCATATCAAACGTTACCACCCATTTCATCTGAAAGCCTTTCTTTCTTGCTGTTCCAATTGCTTCGAGAGCTGATTTTCTTGGATATTTCCGCCCCTTTACCTGTTGCGGGAAATAGCTTCCTGACGACATTCGGGTCCATAGTGTATAGAGATTATTTTTTCGATTTTTATCGAATTCTTCAAGTTTTACCCCATCAACACCACCAGCACCTTTATTCGCTTTTACCGCTTTGTATGCATTCAATACCTCTATTTGTGAAATAGTAAATAATTTCCCTTCTCGCATGTAATCCTCCCATATTATGGTTGTTGTTGTAATAACAGAATTCCTTTGCTCAACTGTCTTTACAACAGTTTCCTCACTACTACGAATTCTACTGCACCTATACGCTGCCTTCTCACTTTTATACTCGCATATCTATTAGCTTGCATGTTTCAGTCTTCATCATCGTACAGGATGTTCCTTTTACGAGCCTGTGCCATACGCCTGTAACCTCAACACCGACAGCCACTTGCCCAGCATGCAGGCAATCCGACAAGCTTATCCCAATGTTCACACAATACATTGGTTCTGACTGCACTTGTAAGTCTTAACGATGCTTCTTCAGTTCTTCACTTTCGTTCAGCTTTATAGCACTCAACTGACAGTTTTCCTACTGCCTTTTCCACATGCGCTCAGCACCATAGCTTTTGTCTACAGCACCCATGGGCGTTTTGTAATCAATACCGACTTATTGATTACGGAAAACCTACTTCCATCTCATAAACAAAATCGCCATCCAGTAGTGGATGGCGAAAAATATCATAACTATCATAAATTTCAATATATACATAAATAAATCTTCTCTTACATCAATACCAGTATAAAATTTTTATTTTCTATCACTTTATTGCAATGTTTCTTCTGCTGTCTTCGGCAAATCACCTGGATCAACATTAAACCATTTTTTATAAATTTGCTGAAACTCGCCCGTTTCCTTTAATTTAACAATGGCTGCATTAATTTCTTTCTGCAGATCTTTGTTTTTAGCATTCATTGCAAACGCTAAGTATTCTTTTTTTGAATCCGGAATAGGAATAACAACATCTTCTCCTTTACCTTCTGTCGCGACATAATAATCGGCAACTGGTTTATCCGCAATAACCGCCTCAGATCCACCAATTTTTAATTCCATAAGTGCTTCCGCATTATGATCAAACTGTTTCGTCTTAAGTCCTAAATTTTGAGCATAATCAGCAGCAGTTGTTCCCATTTGTACCGCAACACTATGATTTTTTAAATCTTCGACTGATTTAATCCCACTATTTTTACTTGTTAAAATCACTAATTTAGACTCATAAAATGGCGCCGCAAATAAAACTTTTCCTGCTCGTTCTTTTGTAATAGTCATACCAGAAGCCGCCACATCCATATCACCCGATTGAATAATAGGAATAATTCCACTAAAAGGTATATTATTAAATTCAATATCACGTCCCATAACACGGCCCACAGCACGAATCATATCCACTTCATATCCTTTATAATCCGAATCACCGTCTCCTTTAAATTCAAATGGAACAAATGTAGCATTCGTGGCAACCTTTAATGGTTTTTTCTGCGCATCTTTTGCATTTTCTTGTTGCCCACAACCGGCAAGCACAGCGGTTGTTATAACAGTAGTTAACAAAATAGTCATAATTTTCTTCAATTTCATAAGTATATCCCCCTAATGTAATAAAATAATTATTTTGCTTGAAGAGCTTCTTCAGTTGTAACCGGCAATGTATCTGGTTCATGTCCGAACCACTTCTCATAAATTTGCTGAAATTCTCCTGATTTTTTCATTTCTGCTAACGCTTCATCAATTTCTTTTTGTAATTTCGTGTTTTGTTTATTAAGAGCAAATGCTACATATTGCTTCGGCGTATCTTTTATAGGAATAACTACAAAATCATCTTTTCCATTATTAGCGGCAAAATAATCAAGCACCGGTTTTGCGGCAACAACGGCATCAGAACCGCCAACCTTTAAATCCATTAACGCATCCGCATTATGATCAAACTGTTTTGCTTTTAACCCCATCTGCTGAATATAATCAGCAGCAATTGTTCCCATTTGACAAGCTATTCGGTGAGTATTTAAATCAGCCTCTGATTGAATCCCACTATTTTTTTTAGCCAAAATTACCAGCCGGGTTTCATAAAATGGTGAAGAAAACAATACTTTATCAGTTCGTTCCTTAGTAATAGCCATGCCAGAAGCCGCTACATCCAGTTCACCCGATTGCAATGCTGGAATAAGTCCATTAAAAGCCATATCTTGAATTTGTACATCTCGATTAATTTTTTTACCAATAGCTCGAATTAAATCCATTTCATATCCAGCAAAATCACCATTTTCTTCACTTTTAAATTCAAATGGTACAAAAGTAGCATTTGTTGCAACTTTAAGTGGAGCATTGGTCTGATCCAACGTTTTTTCTACACTTTTTTGTTGTCCGCAACCAGTAATAACAATAATTGTCAATACTGCTGACAATAAATATATTATCTTCTTTTTTCGACTCATACTATATCCTCCTCATTTTACCCCTATAAACCAAAAATATTATTTCACTAAATATTCTTCCTAATATTCGTTCTGTACTCTTACATAAAAAAAGACATCTTCAGTATATTTATAACTTGGTATAATTATAAATAATTTATCTGAAAATGTCTAGCTTTTTCTGAATATTTTTGTATATTAATGTGAATGAAATGGAAATTTATCTCATTGATTCATATTAGTAATTTTAATATTAAATTCATTCATCTTTTTATAAAGAGTACTACGGCTGCAGTTAAGCAAGCGTGCCGTCCGAGAAATATTCAATTTACTGACAGTCAACGCTTCTAATATAGAGGCTCGTGTCCATTTTCCTAACGTAACATCTTCTTTTTGTTCTATATCTTTTGTATTTAATGGCAATGCTGAAAAAATTTCCTCAATAGTAATATCATTTTGTAGTAAAACACTAATTCGTTCAACCACATTGGACAATTCACGCATATTACCCTTCCAAGAATAATCTTTTAATTGTCCCATAATAATATGAATAGAGCGTTCATATTTATAATAATCAGCACTAAAATAGCGGCGAAACCAGTCATCACTGAATAGCATATAATCATCGCCGCGATCCCGTAACGGCGGAATAGCCAAAGTTAACACACTGAGACGATAAAACAGTTCTTCCAAAAAAGTTCCTGATAAGATTTCATCTCGCAGATTTTTATTTGTAGATGCAATGACTCTCACATCAACAGGAATAACATGATCTCCACCAATACGACGAACCTCCTGATCTTCCAAAACACGCAAAATCATAGTTTGCGTCTCCAAAGAGGCATCTCCAATTTTATCAAGAAATATCGTCCCACCATGAGCCATTTCAAAAGCACCTTCTTTACTTCCTGAAACACCATAGGGAGACGAACCTTCTTCAAAGCCAGAAAGTTCAGTTTTTAATGCCAGTGAAGATATATCTGCACAATTAACCGTTACAAAAGGTGCTTTCTTGCGATTACTTTCATGGTGAATGCAATGAGCAAACATTTCTTTTCCTGTTCCTATTTCACCTAAAAGAAGAATATTAGATTGTGACTTCGCATATCCTTTTGCCATTCGTACAGTCCTTTTAATAGCTTTTGACTCTCCAATAATATCATGAAAGCGATATCTGGAAATAAGACCTTTTTTATGCATATTACTGCGGATTTTTTGTTCACTAAGACGAATAGATTCAATATCCCGGAAAGTAGCTACAACACCTTCTACCTTGCCATCAATCATGATAGGAATACGATTGGTATTAATAATCACATTTTGTACTTTCATTAATTCATCTGTTTCCATTTCTCCATTTCGGAGTACAGCGGGAAGTTTTGTGTTAGGTAAAATTTCTTCAATATACTTCCCTTCATACGGCTTATTTTTCAAAGGAAGAATTTCTTCAGCCTGTTTATTGACAATTTCTACTTTTCCTTGCTTATCTACAGCAATAATTCCGTCATGTGTATAATTAAAAATAGCTTCATACCGATGCAGACGCAATTGTAAATCACGCTTACGTTTTTCTTCTAAAAGCAAAGAGTTTAGCGTTTGTTGAGCGGAGTCTAATGCTTGTTCAATATCATCACGCGTGTTTTCTACCATAATATAATCCAAACCGCTTTGTTCGGCATATATTTTAGTCACAGAACCACCTATACCTAATTTTGCCCCATCTTTGATTGCTTGCTGCACAATATGTTGACAGCTTTCATAACTAGTAATACGGTAATACCGGCTTTTAACATTTAATAAATAACATAGTGTTTCCACACTATCCGCCATTTTGTCAAAAGAAAAAAAGGCTACAGTACCCTCTATATCCTTAGCTTTTTCAAAGGCATCGATATAACAACCACTGTTTAATTTTACGCCAATAACCGGAACCTGGACGTGCTGCTGAATAAAACTGCTTGTCCCGCCGCGGCTAATAACAACTTTAACCCCCCGGTTGATGCCCTTTTGTACTACTTCCAAAGCATCTTCCAGTACAGCAATCTGCACATCAACCTCCATACCCCGTTCATCAATAATTTCTTGAGCCCGCAATGCAAATAATTCCGAGGGTGCGATCAACAATATCTGTTTCATGTCCATAGTCTCCCTTATATCAACTATCATCCCGCTTATATACAAATAAATTTTACCACAAATTTATCATAAAGAATATAACATTTTATATATACAACAACCGCAGTAACAGAAAATCCATACGCTGTTACTGCGGTTATTGTATATTACAGTAAATTGATATTATTGCAAAATTTATACCAACGGATCATCTACCGGTTCAACTGCTGTACACACTACAGCAAAACAAATCAAAGATCCAATCGCAATTGTCAGCCAAACTGCATCCCAGCTAAAGTTATCCAAAATAACTCCAACAATCAGCGGCATGATAGCTCCGCCAATTTGACCACCTGTATTAACAAGAGAAAAAGCAACCGGATAGGTATTATGATCCGCACGCCCCATACCATATGCCATATACATAGAATAACCAAATGCCAAAAATACACCAGCTCCAAAAAGCAGCAACCCCAAAAGCACCGGACTTTCCGGAGCAGAAAGCATGGCATACATAAATACGCTAGTAGAAAGTGCCGTAATCATCATCATCGGTTTGCGGCGCTTGCCAAAAATATGATCCGATGCCCAACCACCGAAGAAATTTCCTACAACCGTACCCGCAAACGGTGCGGCAGCAACAAACGCAGTTTTCATAATAGCAAAATGCTTCACATTAACCAGATAAGAGGGCAACCATGACATGAATACACTAGATAAACCAACAACAAAGAAATAACCTATTGCAATAGCCCACATGTCTTTGCAACGAAATACTTCCTTAGCTGAACTAAGGGGTACTACTTTTTTAGCCCGAACAATTTTATCCAGCCATTTCATATTATAAGAACTTTTTATTTCTTCTTTTACAACCGCTTCCCCTTGTTCAACATAATCGGCTTCTGCGTCATTACAAAAACGGCTTTCACGTGGACGATTAGCCACAAGGAAATACCAAACCACTGCCAGCATTAGCCCTGGTATCATAAATCCAACAAAAATCATATGCCAGCTCCACATTTGTATAATCCATGCACAGATAAAAGGAACAACTAAAGGACCCATTTTAGAACCCGCTAGAAAAATTCCCGTTGCCGTACCTTTTTCTTTAGGAGGAAACCAATTATTTATAGTACCGGAACTGGAAATAGCAACCGGGGCTTCGCCAATTCCAACGCCTAAACGACAAAGCTTAAAGGCTAATGCATTAGGTGCAACTGCCATTAATCCTGTACAAATAGAAGTAACTGCCATCCCTAAACAAAACATAACCTTATTGCCAAATTTTTTTACCAAAAACCCCGACGGAATTTGGAAAAATGCATATGCGAAGAAGAAAAAGCTAATAATAGCTCCTGCTTCTGTATTCGTCATATTAAATTCTTGGCGGATATAGGGAAGAGCAAAACCTAAATTCGCACGGTCAGCGTTCGCTACTGTGTAAAGAATAAATAAGATTGCCATAACTATCCAGCGATAGTTGGTTTTCTTTTGCATAAAGACACTTCCTTTCAATATATACGGAATATAATATTAATGGCAGGGTTCACCGATATGTACCTGATGGCCGCTGAAATTACCCGTAATAACGGACCGTTCGTATTTGGCTGCGGCCAACATTTTATCAAAGTCGATGCCCGTTGTAAAACCCATTTTGTTCAGCATGAAGATTAAATCTTCCGATGCTACATTGCCGGAAGCACCCGGTGCAAAGGGACAGCCGCCTAGTCCGCCCAAGGCTGCTTGTACATTGCAAACGCCCGCTTCCAGAGCTGCCAGGGTACAGGCGATTCCCATATTGCGCGTATCGTGAATATGTACGTCCAGCGTGATATCCGGGAATACCTGCTGTACGATGGTCAGCGTATCCCGCACCATCTTCGGATCAGCTTCTCCGATCGTATCTGCCAGACAAAATCGGGTAATCCCCAGTCCGGCCGCCCGTCGAATGATTTTTAATACATTTTCTACCGGCGTTATTCCTTCAAACGGACAGGTGAAGGCCGTTGCCATGGACAGATTAATATTCAAGTCCGGCAGAGCCTGCCGCATTTTTTCCAATCCCTGCAGCGATTCTTCGACCGTCCGGTTGATATTGGCCTTATTATGCGATTCGCTGACAGAGATAACCGTCGCAACTTCACGCAGTCCGGCAGCGGCGGCTGCCTTGGCCCCATAGGTGTTGGGAACCAGTGCATACAGTTCTACTCCTTCATCGCCATGTGTTTCCAGTGTCCGGCAGACTACCTCCGCGGCATCCCGCATCTGCGGGATCGCTTTCGGCGAAACGAAAGAGGTCATTTCCATCCGCCGGACGCCGGCTGCCAACAAGTCGTCGATGAGTTTCACCTTGATATCCGCCGGGATATAGTCCTTCACATTCTGAAAGCCGTCCCGCGGACCGACTTCAATAAAATTTACATGCTGTGCCATAGTACCATCTCCTTTTTGCCAAATACGGGTTACCGGAAACAACGCGACGCCGCGTCGATTCGGATGTGGTGTCCGCTGTACACCCCAGTTGGAATGAGCTGCACCTCTTTCTTTGCCAAGGCCAGCACCCGGGGGAAATCAACCCCTGTATCATATCCCATTTCGTTCAGCATATAGACCATGTCTTCGGTTGCCAAATTCCCCGAAGCTCCCGGGGCGAACGGACAACCGCCCAACCCACCGAGCGTAGACTGGATTTTGGTAACACCGGCTTCGATTGCTGCCAGCGAGCAGGCTGCTCCCATATTACGTGTATCATGGATATGCACCTGCAGCTCCAGCTGCGGATAGGCCTGCTGTACGGCCCGCAGTATATCCCGCACCTGTCCGGGATTGGCGATTCCGATCGTATCGCACAGGCAGACTTCACGGATACCCAGATCTACATAGTCCTTTAAGAATTCCACGACCCGGGAGGCCGGGAATTTTCCTTCAAACGGACAACCGAACGTAGTCGCCAAATCGACGATGACATCGAGTTGTGGATAGGTTTCCCGGATTTCCTTCAGCGCCTGATAGGACTGTTCATGGGTCCGGTTAATATTGGCTTTATTATGGCTGGCACTCAAGGATACCACATATGCCACGCGGGTCATACCGACGGCGGCAGCCGTTTCGGCACCGCGCAGGTTCGGTATAAGCGCCATGAAGTCCACGTCCGGATACTGTCGCAGGCAGGATGCCACGATTTCCCTGGCATCCTTCAATTGCGGGATCGCCTTAGGCGATACGAAGGAGGTGACTTCTATATGCCGGATTCCGGCTTGGACCAGGCCGTCGATAATCGCCATTTTTGTTTCGGCCGGAATATATTCCTTGATGTTCTGGAAGCCGTCCCGCGGACCGACTTCATACATATCTATTGTTTTCATTGCTGTGCCTCTCTTTATATGATCTTCTTTTCTTTCAGCGCTTCTATGCCGGCAGCATCCAATCCCAGGAGCCGACCGTATATTTCTTCATTGTCTTGGCCCAGAGTAGGAGCCGGCGTCGACAGGTCGACGGGGGTACCGGACATCTTAAGCGGCGAGCCCGTGATCTTTATATCGCCGGCCTTGGGGTGATGCTGGGTAATGAACATCTGCCGGTCTTCGGCAATATGCGGATCCCGGACTACCTGTTCAATGTTGTTGATCGGTGCCGCCGGTACGCCGGCATCCAGCAAAGTCTTTACGACATCGGCTACCGTACGCTGCTTCGTCCATTCTTCGACGATTACTTTCAGTTCTTCATGGTGTTCGACCCGTTCCGGGGTATCTTTATAGATAGCCAGCTTTTCGATATCTTCATGGCCCGTCGCTTGGCAAAACAGCCCCCACAGCTTATTGTTGCCGACCCCGATAACGCAGCTGCC
This sequence comes from Megasphaera sueciensis, assembly GCF_050219315.1. Taxonomy (NCBI): domain Bacteria; kingdom Bacillati; phylum Bacillota; class Negativicutes; order Veillonellales; family Veillonellaceae; genus Megasphaera; species Megasphaera sueciensis. The sequence goes on along the minus strand of NZ_CP116939.1, from coordinate 2,016,804 downwards.
ATCGCTGCAGAGGAAGGAATCATAGGGATAGGTCGATTCGTACCGGTTCCCGATCATTTTCGGAATACGGCCTTCTGTCAAATAGATCATGCTGATATTGGCCATCGTTGCCACCGCCGCATCAATCAGGGCGATGTCGACCTTTTGTCCCTGGCCGGTTACACTGCGTCCCTGAATAGCCCCCAGAATGCCGATGGTCAGCCACAATCCGCCCAGCACATCGCCCAAGGGGGTCCCGGTCCGCGTCGGACCCGTCTGCGGCCAGCCGGTAGTGCTCATGATGCCGCTCATGGCCTGTGCAATGATATCATATCCCGGACGCCGGCTGTACCGGCCGACATGGCCGAAACCGGATACGCTGCCATATATAATGCGGGGGTTCGTCTGTTTCAACACCTCATATCCCAGCCCTAATTTTTCCATGGTGCCGGGCCGGTAATTTTCCATGACGATATCCGCTTTTTTTACCATTTCCAGAAAAATTTGTTTGCCTTCCGGCGCTTTAAGGTTTAAGGTAACCCCTTTTTTATTGCGGTTATTGGTAATATAATAGACACTTTCCTCATTCTGAAATGGTCCCATATGTCGGGCATCATCCCCCTTGACGGGTTGTTCGATCTTAATCACATGGGCCCCCATATCCGCCAAAATCTGGCCGCTGAACGGTCCGGCCAGTACTCTTGTCAAATCCAATACTATAATACCCTCTAAACTACCTTTGCTCATTCTTTCACCTTCCCCTTTCTACAATACCTAATCTTTGCATCTGGGTACCTGTCCCGGATGCGTTATCCTTGAAACTTAGGATATTATATTTCAAGACGGGAGATTAGGCAAATTATATAGTATTTTTACATGGTTTACTTTTGTATTTATTTGTCTATTATTGTATTTTATATAAAGTTTATGTACTATTGATTATTATTAGAATAAGCTGTAATTTTTCATTTAAAAATATAAATTTTCAATAAACATGTCGTATATTGTGTATTTGTGTATTCATATATTTGTATAATTTAGTACACTTTATCTTTTTTACAAAAATATTTTTAAGAATAAAATACTTTCTAAAAAAACAAATGAAAGTCGTTTTATATACTAAAAAAACATAAATAAAAAGCTGTTTTTTTATCAATTACCTAAAAAAACAGCTTGAAGAAATATTGTATATGAACAAAAATAATGACTGCACTTTCTCTATTTATGCGTAATTTTTAACATTTTCTCCGCCGATATCGATTTTATATTGTTTTCCTTGTCTGTAACTGTTTGTTGTACAGGAGTTATCGGTTCCGATTGTACGGTATTTAATTCATATACTAATCGGTCTGTAAGTATTCCATGTAAACGAAATAATATATCCGCATCAGATCCACGAAAATACAACACATTGTTTTTCACAATTCCCTTAACTTGTCCATATGAACTAATTAAAATACCTTTTTCGGCATCCCAAATTAAATCAGATTTCACGGCGGTTGCTACTGCTACCGCCGGCAAATACACACTACCATCTTTACCAATTGCTTTTAAGTTTATACGCTTGCCATTTATTACTAACGTATATGCCTTAGCAATAAATGTAGGCTGTCCATCAGAGTCATTTATTTTTTCAGATATATGTTCATTACTTTCAAAATTGTCAACGCCATAACCGGCTAAAGCTTTTCTGACAGTATATATATCCAACGGTTGTCTTTTATATCCATCAGGATAAATATAATAAGAAATAGTATGATCCACATTACGATCAATTACAATCCGATCATAATAAATTTCAACCGGAGTACCCAGTGAAACTATATCATATAAATTTTCCACATCTTTTTCATACATTCGTATACATCCATTAGAAACATAACCACCAATGGAATCTGGATTATTCGTTCCATGAATACCATAATTTCCAAAAAGTCCAATCCATCGATATCCTAATGGATTTTCTTCTCCTGATTCAATCCGAAAATTTGTATTATCTGGATCAACCCATTCTGGATTCATTTCTTTATCTGTAACTTTATAATATCCAATCGGTGTGGGAGTTGAAATCTTTCCAACTCCCACAGGATACATGAGCACTTTGACATTTCCTTCATATACTGTTAATAATCGGCTTGCTAAGTTAAGTGTAACTTTTTTTCCTCGAAATTGCGAATCCGGCAACAGTATGGATGATACTGAGTTCTCATTCACTATTATAGTTGATTGATTTTTTTCTTCTGTTTGAGGTACCTGCATCATATTAGCTGCAAATATCAGTCCAGTCATCCATATAGTTGAAAAAATGCTTATACCCACTATTTTTAACATAAAATATCCTCATTTCTGTTTATATTTATCAACATTTATACATACAAGTGCTAAAAAATATTATATCATACGTATATTCCTTTTATCTATAATGTGTTGAATTTTCCATTTTCTCTTCTATTATCAATTAATTAGCGCTATACTGTAATAAAGTAAAATTGCCGTAAAAAATAAGAATAAAGGAATTTTTACATATGAAAAATCATAAAAAACTTTCCGAAAATGTAGTTGAAAATATTCTTGCCATGATTACCGTTAATAAACGTTTTACCATAGGTGATCAATTGCCCAATGAATTAGAGTTAGCTCGGGAATTAAATGTAAGCCGTACAACACTGCGAGAAGCTATTCGTATTCTTATTGCGTATGGTGTTCTCGAAGTGCGCCGCGGATGCGGAACCTTTGTCACAAGTGATGCCGCGGACTTAAAACGTAATCTAGAACCGCTTACAGGAATAAACGGAAATAGTGCGGATTTATTCGAAATGCGCCTTATTATTGAACCTGAAGCGGCATACTGGACGGCATTACGAGGCACAGCCGCTGAAATCAAACGGATCGAAGAATTACAAAATATTATTGAAAAAAACCAGAAAAGGCATCATATCCATTTCAAAGATGAATATTTATTCCATCAAACAATTGCACAGGCTTCCCACAATGAATATATGAAGGAAATTATTCCAATTCTTTATCAAGGAGTTTTAAAAGGGTTCAATCTTTTATTTAAGGATAGAAATGTTATTCCCAAAAATAATCAATACCATCGTTTAATCATTGAATTTTTAAAACTCCGTAATGCCGAAGGAGCTCGAAACGCAATGAAATTACATATGCTTCATACAATTGAATGGTATAATCAAAAAAAATAATTTTATAGAATAAAATACTTTAATATTTTTATATAGTTGTATGATGTCTCATTGACAATGAATGACTATCGTTTTATAATAAGGCTGTCAGATGGCATATCTATTCCATTTACAATTGTCAAAAAACCATCACAACAAAAAGCAAACGAATTTAAAATTCGTTTGCTTTTTGTTGTGCTAAATATTTTCATAGTATCTCAATGATCAGTATATGATGGAACTTCATTTTGTTTTACTCGTTCCTCTATTCCAGTAAGACCATGACGAGTTTTCATCTTAAGAAAAATCATAATTAACAAGGCTAACACAAAACACCCCGAAAAAAATTGAAGTGTAACCGCATAACTATTAGTTGTTTCCTTAATAAATGATAAAAGCAACGGACCAGCAACTCCCGCAGCTCCCCAAGCGGTAAGAATACGTCCATGAATTGCACTTAGCTCTTTAGTTCCAAAAAGATCACTGAGATATGCCGGCATACAAGAAAATCCACCACCATAACAAGTAATAATAAGAAGTACTACTAATTGAAAACTAAACGAACTTGTAATAGATGCCAGTTTAAAAAACGCTACTACTTCAATAGCAAAAAATAATATATACGTATTAGAGCGACCAATATAATCAGAAACTGTAGCCCATGCAATACGCCCAGCCCCATTCATAAATCCAATAATGCCAACCATAGATGCGGCCATTATAGGAGACATCTGAACAACTTCCTGTGCCATAGGAGAGGCCACTGCCAAAAGTGCAATCCCGCAAGTAATATTTGTAAAAAATAACCACCAAATCGTATATAGCTGCCATTTTTTCATAGCTTGCTTTACTGTAAACTGCGGCATTGCACCCGCATATTGAACTGCATTTGTTTCACTGGCTTCTTTGAGTATCATATCTGTTGCCGGAACTTCACCTAACTTAGGCGGGGTCAAATACAACGACGAAGCAGTCATAATAGTCATGTATACAATACCAAGAATAATAAAATTTGTAACAAGACCAAAATGTTGCACTAAAATTTGCATTGCGGGTCCAGCAATCATACTGGCAAACCCAAATCCCATAATTGCAAGTCCTGTAGCAAATCCTCGATTATCAGGAAACCATTTTACCAGTGTCGATACCGGTGTGATATATCCGGTGCCAAGACCAATCCCGCCAATAATACCATAAAAAAGATACATAAGAAATAAATTGTGAAAATACAAAGCAACGGCAGTGCCAAACATACCGGTACAAAAGAAACCCATTGACATAAGCCCTGACTTTTTAGGACCTATTTTTTGCACAAAACTTCCTAAAAATCCCGCCGATAACCCTAAAAATAAAATAGCCAAAGAAAATGTCCACGTTGTTTCTCTTAATGTAAAACCCATCGTTTCCATAATGGGTTTCGTTAATACACTCCACGCATATACACTGCCAATGCAAATATGAATACCCATAGCAGATAAAGCAATAAACCAGCGATTTTTTTTCATATGTATATCTCTCCCTATAACTATAAAGGCGAGCCGACACGAAAAAAACCGGCCGACTGGCCAAAGCATATTTATACTTTGCCCAGACGGTCGGCGCTTCTACACACAATACAGTCCACGTGGTTTTTCCACTTAATTCCGTCAGTTCTGTACTGATATATTCTAATGTAGTTAGATTATATCACAATGTAAATTTATGTCAATTAGTTATCCTCACATTTTTACACAAATAACATAACTCATCGTTGCCATCGTATAAGATATTCATGAAGATATATTTTATATTATAATGGATTGTTTACTGCAATTTTTGGCTTACGCGGATACTTTTTCGGACTCGTCCGATCCTTCTTTATATATAATACCGCTCGTTTATCTTCCATCCCAATCAGATGCACCGGCCGAATTTCAATAACAGTTCCGCCTAAAATTGAAATGGCAGACGAGGCTTCTGTAAGTTCTTCTTCATATTGTGCCCCTTTTAATGCTGCAAATACTCCACCTATTCGAACATAAGGCAATGCCCATTCCACCAATATATTCAGTCGGGCAACCGCACGGCTGGTAACAACATCGAAGTGTTCCCTGTATTCCGACCGATGTGCCTCATCTTCTGCACGCCCATGAATAAAAGCAGCATTAGAAATACCAATCTTCGAAACAACTGTTTTAAGAAAAATCAATCTTTTTTGTAAAGAATCAAAAAAAGTAACATGCAAATCCGGCCGTAAAATAGCCAGCGGAATACCGGGAAACCCAGCACCCGTTCCCAAGTCCAAAACAGACGCTCCTTTAGGAAAATACGTCTTATCATAGCAAGATAAACTATCCGCCATATGTTTAACTGCAATTTCTTGCGGCTTAGTGATTGCAGTTAAATTCATAACTTTATTTGTTTCTATTAATAATGCAGTAAATACACAAATTTGTTCATATTGTCGATCCGTTAATAAAATATTAAATGGATCGAGTACCGCTTTAAGGTCACGGTCAAACATACTATTTTCCCTCCCGTTGCCATTGTTCCAACACAATAAGAAGTGCTGTAATATCTGCTGGTGATACACCTGAAATACGGCTAGCTTGTCCCAAAGAATGTGGCCGGATTTGATCGAGTTTTTGCCGAGCTTCTCCTGACAACGTACCGATATCAGCGTATATTATATCTTTCGGCATAAGCTTGCGTTCTAATCTATTCATCTTTTCTACCTGTTCTTGCTGTCTTTGAATATAACCCTCATATTTTATCATAATTTCTATCTCTTCACGTACATCATCATCCAATTTTTCTAAAGAAAATTGAGTCCTCAGCATTTCATAATCTAAATCTGTTCGGCGTAATAAATCATAGGCCCGAAGTCCCGTACGAATAGGAGCTGTCCCTATATTTTTTAATTTTTTTTGATTTTCTTCCGTAGGCGTGATTGAAATAGCTTTCAATTTTTCAATCGCATTTTCTATATCATTTTTTTTCTTTAAAAACACCGTATACCGTTCTTGTGTCACTAACCCCAACTGATATCCTTTTTCTGTTAAACGCAGATCCGCATTATCCTGTCTTAGTATCAATCTATATTCTGACCGACTCGTCATAATACGATACGGTTCGTTGGTTCCTTTTGTAACTAAATCATCAATAAGTACTCCAATATAAGCTTCCGCACGAGTTAAGATAAATGGTTCTTTTTTTTGCACCTTGCGAGCCGCATTAATTCCGGCAATCAATCCCTGCGCTGCCGCTTCTTCATATCCACTTGTCCCATTAGATTGTCCTGCAGAAAATAATCCGCTGATTTTTTTTGTTTCCAAAGATAATGTTAGTTGTGTAGGATCAAGACAATCATATTCAATAGCATATCCTGGTCGCATAATTTTAACATCTTCCAGACCTGGAATAGTTCTTAAAAAATGATATTGTACATCCGTAGGAAGACTTGTACTCATTCCCTGCACATACATTTCTTCCGTCATTTCTCCTTCTGGTTCAATAAACAGCTGATGCCTCTTTTTATCGGCAAAACGGACAATTTTCGATTCAATAGAAGGACAATATCGCGGTCCAATTCCTTGAATAAGGCCATTACACATAGGAGCTCTATCAAGATTATTTCTTATAATACGATGCGTTTCCTCATTTGTAAACGTCAGCCAGCAAGATTGCTTATTGCATTCCGCGCGCTGAGAAAGAAATGAAAACGCATGACCTTTTACATCGCCTTTCTGTTCACTCATTTCACTAAAACGCAATGTACGCCGATCAACACGTGCCGGCGTTCCTGTTTTAAAACGCATTAATTGAATTCCATTTTTAAGCAAAGATCCCGATAAATCTTCCGCTGAACGCTGTCCTATAGGACCACCCGAATAGGCATAATTTCCAATGATAATTTTCCCTTTAAGATAAGTTCCAGTTGCTAAAATAACACACTGTGCCTGATATATCTCACCTAATTCTGTTTCTATACCCTTAATTCTACCACTTTCCACAAGCAGCTTAGTTACCATGATCTGCTTAACATCAAGATTTGTTTGATTTTCCAGCGTTTTTGTCATTGTCGATTGATATAACTTTTTATCAGATTGCGCCCGCAATGAATACACTGCCGGACCTTTTCCGGTATTAAGCATACGCATTTGTAAACAAGTTTTATCTGTATTGATTGCCATTTCACCGCCCAACGCATCTATTTCTCTGACAAGGTGACTCTTACCCGGTCCGCCGACAGCCGGGTTACAAGGCATAAGCGCAATATTATCTAAATTCAATGTTGCCATTAATGTTTTTACCCCCAGCCGCGCACTAGCAAGTGCGGCCTCACAGCCAGCATGACCCGCGCCAACAATAATGACATCATATGTATCTACAACAAACATAAACTTTCCATCCCCTTTTATTTTCCTAAACAAAATCTACTGAATATTTCCGATACAATATCATCATGTATTGTATCTCCCGTAATAGATCCGAGCAATTCCCAGGCTTCACGAATATCAACAATTGCACAATCAACGGGCATGTTGTTTTGTATGGTATCCAAAGCACGATTTATTGCCTCCCCGCTGCGCCGTACAAGATCAATATGTCTGGTATTAGTTAATAATGCACTTTTGCCTTCTATAATGCCTTTATCCAGCACTAAATCTATTATTTTATTCTGCAAGTCCTGTATTCCTGATCCATTGATAGCCGATACGGTGATCATCGGATGCCCATATTCGGATAATATTTTTTTATTCACATGGACAGGTAAATCTTCTTTGTTCATTACAATAATTGCATTTTGATAACGAGACGCTTCCAATATACCCACATCATCAGCCGTAAGTGGGCGAGATCCATCTACCATAACAATGACCATATCTGCTGTATTTAGATATTTTTTCGCCCTGCTGACGCCAATTTGTTCTACTGTATCGGCCGTCTCACGGATTCCTGCCGTATCAATCAAGCAAATCGGTACCCCTTTTAGGGTAATCCATACTTCAATACTATCACGAGTTGTCCCCGGAATTTCGGTAACAATAGCTCGATCTTCCTGAACTAATTGATTAAGCAAACTCGATTTTCCAGCATTAGGAGTCCCCGTAATAGCTATCATGACTCCGTCTCTGATCATTTTTCCACTACGTGACTCTTCAAGTAATATTTGCAATTTTTTCTGAATATTCTGTAAAGCCTCTACAATATCAGGTACTGTAATATCTTCCAAGTCTTCTTCCGGATAATCTACCATAACTTCAAGCCGTGTAATAAGTTCTGTTAAATGAATACGCATTTTCTTTACTAATTCAGATAATTTCCCCTCTAATTGGTTTACCGCATTTGTAAGGCCCGCTTTGCTTTTTGCTTGGATAATATCCATAACTGCTTCGGCCTGTGCAAGATCAATTCTTCCATTGATAAACGCTCTTTCTGTAAATTCACCAGGATTAGCTAATCGAGCCCCCTGACGTAGTATTAGTGCCAATATTTCTTCTAATGACTGGTATCCGCCATGACATTGAATTTCCATAACATCTTCCGCAGTATACGATTTCGGCCCTTTCATCAATAATACCAATACTTCATCAATACTATGTCCCTTTTCATCAATAATATGCCCATATTGTATTGAATGATCCCGGCGTTTTGCTAACGGAAAATTTGATTTACTCCGAAAAATTTTATCACCAACAGCATACGCATCCCGGCCGCTGATACGTATAATGCCAATACCGCTTTCACCGATAGGAGTGGCAATTGCTGCAATTGTATCCACTGTATCGTACATAATTTTAATTCCTCCATATGTCTAAAAAACCCGGCGCCTGCGCACCGGGTTTATTAAACCATCAATTATAATAAATCACGACATGACGATAAGGATCCTGCCCTTCGCTTTCAGTCCGGACATGCTCTTTATTTTGTAAAGCCATATGAATAATTTTTCTTTCATATCCATTCATAGGCTCTAACATAACCTTATCTCCTTCATGTTTTACCCGGCTTGCCAGCCGAACTGCCAATTGTTCTAACGTTTCTTTACGACGCTGACGATAATTTTCAACATCAAGCATAAGGAAATACCGGTTATCTTGTCCTTGATTCGTTGTAAGATTTGTCAAATATTGAAGTGCATCTAACGTTTGTCCATGCTTACCAATCAGTATTCCTAAGTTATTTCCGTGAAGATGAAGGATCACTTTATCACTTTTAATCATTTTTTCAATAAAAACTTCACCTATATCCATTTTTTTCAGGACATCCTGTAAAAACGCTTTTGCTTTTTCAGCTGCTTCTTCTGCGGTAAAACCAGCAGTAGTGACCTCTGCTTCTTTTGAAATAATCTTTTCTTTTACCTGCGTTTTTTCTTCAGCTGGTATTGTAACAGATTCTTGTTCTTCTATGACGGTCAATCGAACCACCGCCATTTTACTTCCAATACCAAGGAATCCATGAGATGGTTCTGTAACAACTTCAATCATCACTTCATCTTCCTTTTTTCCAAGCTGAAAAAGGCCCTTTTGAACCGCATCTTTTATCGTTTTGCCGGTAGATTCTATACTACTCATGCTTTCTCTCCTTTTTTATTACCATGGAACATTACCCATTGCTGTGCCCACTGGAAAACATTAGAAATAATCCAGTAAATAATAAGTCCACTGGGAAAACTCAAGCTGATCCAGCCGATAAACAAAGGCATTGCGACCTGCATAATTTTTTGCTGTTTTGCTTGTGCTTCCGATGTTGCAACAGTCGTACCCGTCATCTGTTTTTGAATTGCAAACGTTGAAACGGCTGATAAAAAAGGCAGAATATACATAGGATCAGGACTTCCTAAACTGGGCAGCCATAAAAAACTTTTAAAAGCTTCTTCATACGGATATTCACGAAGTGCATAAAATATTGCCATCAAAAAAGGCATCTGAATAATAATAGGCAAACATCCTGATAATGGATTGATCCCCATTTCTTTATACAGTTTTCCCATTTCTTCCTGAAGTTTCTTCTGATTCCCTTTATATTTCTGTTGTAATACTTTAATTTTAGGCTGTAATTCCTGCATTCCTTGCATACCATTAATCTGTTTTGCCGTAAGTGGAGCTAAAATCAGCTTAATAATAAGAGTAAGCACGATAATTGCGATACCGTAACTAGGATAGCCTATTACATTTGTAAAATTGTAGCAATATGTTAAAAAGACTTGCATAATGCCGCTTAACACATCCATGATACCACTAAAAAAACTCAATAATCTCAACTCCCGTTCGAATAAAAACAATATTTACCTACCAGACAGCCTTCATTTCATCTACCTGATAATTACGGCAGAGGATCATAACCGCCTTTATGGAAGGGATGGCATTTTAAAATACGCCGGATTGCTAAATAACTCCCTTTCACTGCACCATACTTTTGCAACGCTTCAATCGCATATGCTGAGCATGTGGGATAAAACCGGCAACAAGGCGGTTTTAATGGGGATATGCAAATTTGATAAAAACGTATCATAGCAATGAAAATTTTTTTCATAATGAACGCTTCTTTTTTAATACTTTCGCCCGTCTAAATAATTGTAACATACTTTGTTCCGCTTCTTTATATCCAACATGTTTCAAAAAGCTGCGGCCAATCAAAACTAAATCAAATCCATTTTCAATTTCCTGCTGATGCAATCGATATACTTCCTTCATCAATCTGCGACAGCGATTACGTTCCACTGCACAGCCAATTTTCTTCCCTGTAACAAATCCAATTCGGGTCTGATAACTAGATGATCTTGGTAAAACATGAAGGACCATCAATTTATTTACATAAGATTTACTATTATGATAAACAAATTGGTATTCCCGATTTTTGCGTAACCGTCTATTTTTACTTAACTCATACATACAATTTTATCCTAATAATGCCAGAAAAACAGAAAAATCCCTTGGGAACTTTTCTGTTTATCTCGTAATAATTAAGCAGAAAGTCTTTTTCTGCCTTTCATGCGACGTCTTTTCAAAACCATGCGACCGCCCTTTGTTTTCATTCTTTCACGAAAACCATGTGTTCTTTTTTTCCACAATGTATTTGGTTGATATGTCTGTTTCAAGCTAGACACCTCCTTCATCAATAGCGATAATAATTGAAATTACACCATAACAGTGTAATTATAGACAAAAAGATAGTTACTGTCAATGATTTAAGTTCATTGTAACATAAAATTAATGCACCTTTCCATTGCAATTTTTGAATAAAACAATATGTATTATTTAAAATTATGAAATATACCGTATATAGTTTTTTTTAATTATCTTTTTCTTTTGATGATTTTATTTGTGGATAACTTTTCACTATTGACTGATTTCTCTAAAAAGTATAGCATAAACTGTACACAATTTAGAAAATTTGGTGTAAAATATGTATAGATATTAACGAGTTATCCACAAGTTATAAACAATTTGTGGATAACTCGTTAATACACTCGGCTACAAGTTTTACATACTATATCTCTATTATTATCCACTTTTATTACCCCGTATTATAAACATATACACAAAGATAGGAAGAAACTAACATGGATCCAATGGAAATGGCTACTTTATGGGAGTCAATTTTATCAGAATTAAAAAATTATATCCCGGAAAAATTATATGAAGCTTGGATAAAATCTTCGATTATTCCATATTCATATGAAAATGATATATTGACATTAGATACAATTAATCAATTTGTATGTGGTTTTGTTCAAAAAAAATATTCAACGATTCTAACAAATTCTGCTAGTCATGTTATCGGCCGCCCAACTAAAGTCATATTAATCAGCAGTGAAGCTTCTTTACCTAAAAAACCAATTGTACCGGAAGCAGAAACTATTCAAATTAAAGAAGGAGAAAATGAAACTGATACTGTTACTATCAGTCAAAAACAGCAAAATATCTTATCTGAACAAGAAGTACCTGATTTTCCTATCACCGAAGCTCAACCTTTATTTTCTCAGGAAACGCCTTCTTCAACATCAGAAGAAGCAATAGAAGAACTAAATAGTAATTATACCTTCAATTCTTTTATTGTTGGAAATAGCAACCGCATTGCTCATGCGGCCGCTTTATCTATTGCTGAAGCACCGGCAGTCAAATATAATCCGTTTTTTATTTATGGAGGCAGTGGGTTAGGTAAAACACATTTAATGCATGCTATCGGCCATCGTATACGAGAAAAATTTCCAAATCTTCGATTGCGATGTATCACTAGTGAAGATTTCGCAAATGAATTAATTTCTTCTATTCAAGATAAAAATCCAGAAAGTTTTCGTCAACAATATAGAAATATAGATGTTTTGCTCGTTGACGATATTCAATTTTTAGAAAATAAAGAACATACGCAAGAAGAATTTTTCCATACTTTTAATAAATTATATAAAGATCACAAACAAATGGTATTTACCAGTGACAGACCTCCTCAAGATATAAAAAAAATGGAAGATCGGTTGCGGTCTCGTTTTCAGGGAGGTATGGTGACTAGTATTGATCCTCCGGATTTAGAAACAAGAATGGCAATTCTTCGTAAAAAAGCTGAATTAGAACATGTAGAAATAAAAAAAGACGCTGTTGATTTTATTGCTTCTAATGTAAATGAAAATATCAGGGAATTAGAAGGGGCTTTCGTACGTGTACTTATGCAGGCTTCTGAAGAAAAATCACCTATTACGCTAGAATTGACACAACGAGCTTTAAAAGATCTTGTACAATCGAAAGAAGAAAAAAAATATATTACAATAGATGAAATACAACGTACTGTTTGTCAATTTTATAAAATAAAAATTGATGATCTTTTAGGAAAAAAGAAAACTAAAACAATTGCATTACCACGGCAAATTGCAATGTATCTTTGCCGTGAACTTACTACAAATACTTTTCCTCATATAGGAAAATCATTTGGTGGACGTGATCATACTACAGTAATGCATGCTTGTGACAAAGTTATAAAAATGACAGAAAAAAATGAACAATTTAAAAGCATGATTGATCAATTAAACACTATGATAAAGGGTGTTGATAAATAGAGGTATAAGATGTGTATATCTTGTGGATTTTGTAAATATGTTCGTATGTGAATAACTGAATTTAAGTTATCCACATATTATCAACACCGGTGGATAAGCTAAATATACCTATTCACAGAACATATACACATTTTCACAGTCCCTATGACTATTACTATGATTTTAGTACACAACAACTAAAAATAATCATCATAAAAAGGAGATTTCCTATGAAACTTAAATTTAAAAAAGAAGATCTTACAAAAGGTTTGCAAACAGTTCAAAAAGTAGCTCAAAACAAAAGCAACAATATTTCTTATGAAAATGGACTCCTTATCAAAGCACTTAAGGATGTTATTGAAATACAAGCAAACGACTACGACATGGGTATCAAAGTAATTGTTCCAGGTATTATTGAAGAACCTGGAGAAGTTTTTATATCCAATCCTTTTTTAATTGAATTAACCCGTCGACTTCCTAGTGATGAAATAGAGATGAAAAAACAGGACGCTGATACTAAATTAACCGTTATTGGGGGAAAATCAAAATTTGAATGTCTTACAATGAATCCTGATGATTTTAATGAAGTAACACTTATCGATAGTGGATATAGTAATTTTTCTACCGATAGCATTACATTAAAAAATTTAATAGATAATACATCTTATGCTTGTTCTACTGATGATGCCCGTCCTATTTTTATGGGAACTTTAATGGAAGTTAATAAATCTACCTTAACGATGGTTGCTACAGATACCCATAGACTAGCTTTAAAAAAAGTAATATTAGAACAAGCTATTGAACAGCCGATCAAAGCTATTATTCCCAGTCGTCTTTTAGCAGAAATATCTCGTCAAATGCCGACAGACATGCCTCAAGTTGTAGAAATAACAGCTATTCGTAATAATATTGCTTTTAAATTTGCCAATGTGTATATAAAAACTCGTTTAATCGAAGGAGAATTCCCAAATTATAGACGAGTTATTCCTTCTGAATTTAGCTGTAATGTGATTGTTGAAAGAAGTGAATTTACAGGTTCGGTAGAAAGAACTTCTATTATTGCAAAAGATTCTCAATATGATGTTATAAATTTTATATTTGAAGATAACCAAATTAAACTAACCAGCCAACATCCTGATTATGGCACGGTAGAAGACTATGTTGCTTGTAATATGGAAGGAGAACAACTTAATATATCTTTTAATGGAAAATTTATTTTAGATATTTTAAAACATTGTAAATCAGATGAAATTATATTAAAATCAAAAGCAAATAGTCCTATGCTTGTACAGGAAAAAGGCGAAGATTCGTATATTTATGTGGTAACACCGATGAGGACAAGATAATGGAAAAAAAAATCATTATAAAGACAAAAAAAATACAATTAGACCAATTTTTAAAATGGGCTGATGTTATACAAAGTGGTGGTCAGATTCGAGAATTGCTTGATGAAAAGAAAATTTATATTAATGGTATTCTTTGTCTTGAAAAGCGAAAGCAGCTTCATATAAATGATGTTGTAGAAATAAAAAAAATTGGTATTTTCCGTGTTTCCGGAGAATGAAAAATGATAATTCAGTCACTGCGTTTGCATCAATTTAGAAATTATATTGATGAAGAAATTAATTTTCCTCAATCTATTATTATTCTTTATGGAAAAAACGGACAAGGGAAGACAAATATATTGGAAGCACTGTATCTTGGAGGTATGGGAAAGTCTTATCGTGGGATAGTTGATAGCGATTTAATCCATTTTCAATGTAAGGATGCTAGTATTATTATTTCTTTTATGAGAAATAATGTAGAACAGCAGATAAAAATTATATTGTCAACAATGGATAAAAAAAAATTATGGGTTAATGAAACAAAAGTTACGCAGAGAGAATTAGTAGGCACTCTTAACGAAGTTCTTTTTTCTCCTGAGGATTTACAACTTGTTAAAGGGAGTCCGGCACTGAGAAGGCATTTTATGGATATGGAAATATCACAGGTCAATCCTTCTTATTATCATACTTTAATAAAATATAATAGGGCTGTTTCTCAACGTAATCTTTTGCTAAAATCAATGAAATCTGTAAATAAAAATATACTCGAAGGATGGGATACACAAATTTCCGAGTTTGCTGCTTTTATCGTGAAAAAACGTTTAGAAGCACTCCATAAAATTGGATTTTTGTCTGGAATTATTCATAGACGTTTAACTGAAAACCAGGAAAAATTAGATTTATCATATGACCAATCTTATTTTTTGATGTCGCAGGATACTATACAGGATAGAGTAAGTCCTGCATGGTATTATAAGTTGTTGAAAAAAAAATTAGATCAGGATATATATCATATGTCTACTTCAGTAGGACCTCATCGTGATGATTTATCCTTCTTTATTAATGGGTATAATATAAAAAAATATGGATCTCAAGGTCAGCAGCGAACGGCTGCTCTATCATTGAAACTTTCGGAATTGGAGTATATAAAATCGGAAGTAGGTGAGTATCCGATACTGCTTCTTGACGATGTAATGAGTGAATTAGATGAATTTCGTAAAAAATCATTATTAAATTTTGTTCGTAATCGTATTCAAACCGTGATTACCACAACAAATCCTGATATGTTTAGATCAATTGAAGGATGTTCCTTTATTTGTCTCGAAGGAGGAAGAGTTAAATCCTATGGATAAGCGTATTAGTAGATTGGATAAGGCGGGTATATCAATTCCCGATGTGTTGGAAAAAAATAAACTATTATTTCCCTACAAAATGTATCAGATAAAAACTCATTGGAAATATATTATGGGACCACAGATTGCTAAATATTCCTATATCAGGGAATTTAAAAAAAATACGGTAGTTATTGGTGTATTGAATTCTGTATGGATGAATCATTTATTCCTTTATAAAAAAAAGATAATTGATAATCTTAATAATTATGCAAAGGAAAAAATAGTTCAGGATATTATTTTTTTACGCAGTGGAAAAAAAAATGATCTTCCTGTATATGAAATGGAAGATGGTGTTCAAGAAAAAGTATTTCCTGAAATAAATATAAAAAATATTGTTTTATGTGATGATGTTGTAGAAAAAATAAATCAAGAAACAGAATATTTACCGGATAATTTAAAAGAAAAAATGAGAAAATTACGTTTTTCTCAAGAAAAAAGAAAGACAGCGTATCGTTCAGAAAAATTTATTACATGTCCTAAATGCGGACGTTGGATAAAAGAGGAAGAAAAGCTGTGTTTTTTATGTCGTTTAAAAGAAAAACAGGCAATAAAGAAAGATATATATGATATATTGATGCAAATTCCCTGGCTGTCTTATAAAGATTTGCAAGAACAAATTTCTTGCAGTGAGCTATTGTACAATGAAGTACGACGGGATTGTATTTATCGTCTTATTGATAAAATATGTACAGATAGTGATACTAAGGAAGATGATTTATTTTTAGCATTATTTATAGTAAGAAAAGAACCTTCGGAGTTGACAGAGAAATTTATAAAAAATTTAACGGAGAAATATAGGAGAAATAAGAATGTATCTTCATATCGGTGATAATCAAATGGTAGATATAAAAAAAATTTTAGCTATATTTAAAGTACACCCGAAGAAAACGGAAAAATCTAATCCGTTAGAACATTATTATAAAAAATTGATTATACTTGGCAGTGGAAATATAAAAGATGTTAGATGTTATATTGTGACGGAGGAGTATCTGTATGGTACACCTATTACATTAGAAACTATTATATGCAGGTATAAACAGCTATTCTCTTCATAAAACTATATTAAAATACAGTAAAATATAGTATAATTAATATAATTTCCAGTTAATGGATAGGAGGAATTAATTCATGTCGGAAGACAAAAAAATAGATTATGGTGCGGAACAAATTCAAGTGTTAGAAGGATTAGAAGCTGTACGCAAACGCCCTGGTATGTATATTGGAAGTACTTCTTCCCGGGGTCTTCATCATCTCGTTTATGAAGTTGTTGATAATAGTATAGACGAGGCGTTAGCTGGATACTGCAGTCATATTGAAGTAACAATCGAAGAAGATAATAGTATTACTGTTGTTGATAATGGACGTGGCATACCTGTTGCTATGCATAAAGTTGGAAAACCGGCAGTAGAAGTTGTGTTAACTGTACTTCATGCTGGAGGTAAATTTGGTGGTGAAGGATATCCTATTTCAGGAGGACTTCACGGGGTAGGTATTTCTGTTGTTAATGCTTTAAGTATTTTTACTAATGTAGAAGTAAAAAGGGATGGATATTTATGGAATATTAGTTTTACTAGAGGTATAACGGATTCTCCATTGAAAAAAATACGTTTATTGGAAAAAGATGAAGAAACAGGAACAAAAGTTATGTTTAAACCTGATCATGAAATTTTTCCGGAAACAGTATATGATTTTAATACATTAAAGACAAGACTTCGTGAATTAGCTTTTTTAAATAAAGGGTTGCATATTACATTAACAGATAAACGCGGAGAAGGACGGCAGGAAATATATTGTTATGAAGGCGGCCTTATTTCATTTGTTGAATTTCTAAATCATGAAAAACAGGCTATTAATCCTACTGTAATTAATATTGACGGCGAAAAAGATAAAGTTATTGTTGATGTTGCTATGCAATATAACGATGGATATAGTGAAAATATTCTTTCATTTGTTAATGATATTTTTACAGAAGAAGGTGGAACACATCTAAGTGGGTTCCGTTCAGGACTAACTCGTACTATTAATGATTATGGACGTACAAATGGTATTATTAAGGATAATGAAGAAAACTTGTCCGGCGACGATGTTCGTGAAGGCCTTACAGCTGTTATCAGCGTAAAAGTGAGAGAACCTCAATTTGAAGGACAAACAAAAACAAAATTGGGAAATAGTGAAGTTAAAGGGATTGTTGATACAATTCTTTCCGATGGATTAAAAGAGTATTTGGAGGAACATCCAAATGAAGCTAAGAGAATTATTGAAAAAACAATAGCAGCATCAAGAGCTCGTGAGGCTGCTCGTCGTGCCAGAGAATTAACACGACGAAAAAATGCTTTGGAAATCAGCAGTCTTCCGGGAAAACTTGCTGATTGTTCAGAAAAAAATTCAGATTTTACAGAAATTTATTTAGTAGAAGGTGATTCTGCAGGTGGTAGTGCTAAACAAGGAAGAGATCGTAAATTTCAAGCAATTCTACCACTACGCGGAAAAATTATTAATGTAGAAAAAGCGCGTTTGGATAAAATATTGGCAAATGAAGAAATTCGTTCTATGATTACAGCGTTTGGAACGGGTATTGGTGAAGAATTTGATCTTAGTAAAAGAAGATATGATAAAATTATTATCATGACAGATGCTGATGTTGATGGAGCACATATACGTACATTATTATTAACCTTTTTTTATCGTTTTATGAAACCGCTTATTATAGAGGGACATGTTTATATTGCTCAACCTCCTTTGTATCAGGTTAGAAAAGGTAAATCTGTATGGTATCTTTATAATGATGATGCGTTGCAAGCTAAATTAAATGAATTGGGAAATGATAATAGTATTGTTGTTCAAAGATATAAAGGGTTAGGTGAAATGAATCCAGAGCAATTATGGGAAACAACTATGGATCCAGAATATAGAACAATGTTGAAAGTTCATTTAGAAGATGCTGTGGAAGCTGATCATATTTTCTCCGTTCTTATGGGAGATAAAGTAGAACCACGTCGTAAGTTTATTCAAGATAATGCTAAAAAGGTGCGTAATCTTGACTTATAAAGTTTTTTTATTTGTGACAAAGACGTCAGCTTATAGTAGTGACGTCTTTTTGATTTAAAATTAAAAAGGAGGAGAATAGTATGCCAGAGCTTTCAAAAAAAATTTCATTGTTTACTGATTCTGTTATTAGACGGATGACAAGAATTTCCGAAGAATATCATGCTATTAACTTATCCCAGGGGTTTCCTGATTTTTCACCGCCGCAAGAAATTTTAGATCGATTATCTGAAGTAGCTCAAAAAGGACCACATCAGTATGGTCTCACCTGGGGTGCTGAAAATTTTCGTAGGGCTTTATCTGAATATCATTATTGTTTTACGAAACAAAGAATAGATCCAGAGAAGGAAATTGTAGTTACATGTGGAAGTACAGAAGCAATGATGGCTGCTGTTATGACTGTTACGAATCCAGGTGATAAGATTATTGTTTTTTCTCCTTTTTACGAAAATTATGGTGCTGATACAATTCTTTCAGGTGCGGATCCTATCTATGTTCCTTTACATCCTCCTTTATTTGATTTTAATTATGAAGAGCTAGAAGAAGCATTTAAAAAAAAGCCTAAGGCTCTCATTTTATGTAATCCATCTAATCCTTGCGGTAAAGTATTTACAAAAGAAGAATTAGAATATATTGCTTTTTTAGCAAAAAAATATGATACGTTTGTTATTACTGATGAGGTATATGAACATATTGTATATAAGCCTTACGTACATACTTATTTTTCAACACTTCCGGGAATGTATGAACGGACATTGACTTGTGGTTCTTTGTCAAAAACATACTCTATAACTGGATGGAGATTAGGATATATTATGGCACCTCCTGCTATTATTAATGGGGCTAAGCAAATTCATGATTTTCTTACTGTAGCGGCTGCAAGTCCATTACAGGAAGCTGCTATAGTAGGGTTAAAGTTTGGAAAGTCTTATTATGATGATTTATTATCTATGTACACGCATAAGCGTACTATTATGATGGATGGATTAGATACATTGGGTATTTCTCATACTAATCCACAAGGTGCATATTATATTCTTTTAGATATATCAGAATATGGTTTTGATAATGATTTGGAGTTTTGTGAACTTTTGGCTCGTGATGTTGGTGTAGGTGCAGTTCCTGGTTCTTCTTTTTTTAAGGAACCGGTATATAATTTAATTCGTCTTCATTTTGCTAAGAGTGATCAAACATTATATGAAGCTTTAAATCGATTAGAAAAAATGAAAAAAATTATTCAAAAAAGAAAATAGCTTTTTTAAATATAGAATGATAGAATATCTTGTATTTATTCTATAAAGATATTATTTTGAAATTTTTCTTTTATGAGGTGACTTATTTTGGATATACAAAAGAGAAGACCTATGTGGGTTGAAATAGATTTGGATGCTTTAGATAATAACATGAAGGAAATTCGACGTATTGTTAGTCCTAATACGTTAATTACAGCTGTAGTAAAGGCAGATGCATATGGTGCTGGTGCTGTAGTTGCATCAAAGGAATTATTGTCCAATGGGGCCGATCGACTAGCTGTATCTGTATTAGATGAAGCAGTGGAATTACGACAAGCGGGAATTACAGCTAAAATACTTATTTTGGGTTCTACAACCGGTAAAAGAGCAGAAGAATTAATTAATTTTGGGGTAGATGCCGCTGTATTTCATTATGAAGATGCTCTGGCTTTCTCAAAAGAAGCTGTGCGTCAGAATCGTCCTGTTAGTTTGCATATTGCTGTTGATAGCGGTATGGGACGTATTGGGTATAGACCTACAGAAGAAAGTATCAAAGAAATAAAAAAAATAAGCAAATTACCTAATGTTATTTTAGAAGGAATATTTACACATTTTGCAGTTGCTGATATTCAAAATAAAGCATATACAAGAGAACAATATAAAAAATTTAAATGGATATGCCAACGGTTGAAAGAGGAAGGGGTGTCTATTCATATTCATCATTGTTGTAATAGCGCAGCTATTCTTGATTTGCCAGAATTTCATGATGACATGGTACGAGCTGGAATTATTATGTATGGTTTAGCACCTTCTGATGAAGTAGATATTAAAAGATTTAATCTTAAAACAGTTATGTCATTAAAATGTTGTGTAGATCATATAAAAATTATTGATGCAGGGGAAAGTGTCAGTTATGGTCGAAAATTTATTGCTGAAAAGCCTACGCGCATAGCTTCTCTTCCGGTAGGGTATGCAGATGGCTATACCCGTATGCTTTCAAATAAGGCGGAAGTATTAGTTCATGGAAAAAGAGTTCCTCAGGTAGGTAATATATGTATGGATCAATGTATGATTGATGTCACAACTGTTCCTGATATAAAGATAGATGACGAAGTTGTTTTATTTGGCAAACAAGAGGGGACAGAACTTCCAGTTGAAGAACTTTCAAACATATTGGGAACTATTAATTATGAAATTATTTGCATGTTAGCCAGACGTGTGCCTCGTGTTTATACGAGAAATGGAAAAGTAGTAGCTAATCGAGAATATTTGCAGGATTAATCAAAAATTTTAACATTTTTAATATGCAAGTAATATAAAAAAAAGACAGCAGACTATTAAAAATAGATACTGTCCTTTCTTTATATAGGAGATTGTATGTTATTGATACTATTTATTTTTTAATTTTTCTACAGCAGTTTGTATACGGTAACAAGCAGTTTTTATTTCTTTCATACTGTTTGCAAAAGACATACGGATATAACCGGCACCGTTGGAACCAAATACAGTTCCAGGGACAAGTGCTACATGTGCCGTATGAAGAAAATAACTTGCTGCTTCTTCAGAAGTCATTCCAAGTTTTTTTATATTTAAAAATAAATAAAAAGCACCTTGTGGATTGGTACAACTGATTCCTTCTATTTTATTTAAGTTTTGTACAAGATAGTCTTTTCGCTGTTGGTATGCAGCTACCATTTTTTCAACCTCGTCATGTTCTTCTGTCAGTGCGGTTATGGCAGCATCTTGTACAAATGTAGTGGCACAAGAATTCATATGACCATGCAACTTATTAATGTCCGGCATAATTTCTTTAGGTCCGGCAATGTAACCAAGACGCCATCCGGTCATAGAATATGCTTTTGAAAAACCGTTGAGTGTTAAGGTACGTTCTTTCATATGAGGAAAAGAAGCAATACTATAATGCGTTGCCTTATCAAACAAAATACGTTCATAAATCTCATCAGTAATAACTATTAAATTGTATTGTATTGCAAGTTGTGCTATATGTTGTAAGGAATCATAAGTAAGTATGCTTCCTAATGGATTATTAGGTGAAATAATAACAATAGCTTTTGTTTTTTTAGTGATTTTATTTTCTATTTCAGTTATATCCGGCTGATAGTTGTTTATTTCCAGTAAGGAATAATCTATGGTTTTTGCTCCTAATAAATGAGGAATATTTAAATATGGAGGATATACAGGATTTGGAATAAGAACTTCATCTTCCTTATCAAGTAGTGCAGCATATACAGTAAAAATGCCAGCAGATAAGCCAATGGTAACAACAATTTCATCTGTAGAATAAATAAGATGATTTTCCTTCTCTAATTTTTTTGAGATAGCTTTTCTTAAATCTAATAGACCGGCACCGACTGTATAAAATACATGTCCGTCTTTTATACTTTGAATACATGATTTTTTTATATATTCTGGTGTATCAAAATCAGGCATACCTATTTCCATATGGATAATGTGCTGGCCCTGTGATTCTAATTCTTTTGCCTCCGCTTGTACTTTTCGGATTCCTGATATGGGGAATGCTTTCATTCTTTTAGCTAATTTTTCTTTTAACACATATATACCTCCTTTTTATAAAAAAAACAAAGAAATTGTTATAGAATATCTCTCTTTGTTCATAGTTAAAATATATTATTTTATATAAAACAGTATCATGTTAAAGGATATTAGTCAATAAAAACAGTATGTATTGTATAAAAAATGTTAAAGTTGGTGATTAAAAACAGTAGAAATTAAAATCAAGTATTATATTTTTTATTGAAGGAGGAGTTGCAGGAAGAAGGAAAAAAAGATACTATACTATTAATAAACTATTTATATATCGAATAAGGATGTGATTTATAGTGGAATACTCCCTAGGTGAAGAAATATTGGTTATCTTATTGCTTATTGTTGCCAATGGGGTTTTTGCTATGTCAGAAATGGCTATCGTAAGTTGTCGTAAAACAAGGTTGGAATCTATGGCTGATGAAGGCAGCGGAAGCGCTGCTGTTGTATTGAAATTAAGAGAAAATCCTAATAAAATGTTTTCGACGATTCAATTTGGAATAACGCTTATTAGTCTTTTAACAGGGGTATATGGCGGAACGGCTATGGCTGGTCCTTTATCTCATTATGTAGAAAAAATTACTTTTTTACAAGGGCATGCATATACGATAAGTATGATTATTATTGTAACTGGCATCACATATTTTACTTTGGTTATAGGTGAATTGGTTCCAAAAAGGATTGCTATAGATAATCCAGAGCGTATCGCTTGTATTATTGCTCGTCCTATGTTGTTTTTTTCACGTGTATGTACACCTATTGTTTGGTTTTTATCTGCTTCTACCTCTTTTGTTACTGCTTTTTTGGGAACTAAAAAAGTTAAAGATATACCTGTTACAGAAGATGAGATAAAACTTCTTTTAGAACAAGGAGCAGAATTGGGAGCTTTTGAAAAAGAAGAACCGGAACTTGTTGACCGAGTATTTAGATTAGCGGATATGGATGCTAGTGATATTATGACTAACCGTACACAAGTTGATTGGATTGATATAGAAGATACTGAACAGGTAATTATGAAAGAACTTTTGGATGCTAATCATTTTCGGTTGCCTGTAGGCAGAGGTTCTCTAGATGAATTTCTTGGCTTCGTATCTATTAATGACATGTTTATTACGTATTATGATACGACAAAAGAAAAAAAAATAATACACATACATGCATTATTAGAAAAATGTGTTCATCGACCTATGTTTATTCCTGAATCTATGGATATAATGAAAGTTGTTCATTCATTTAAAGAACAGGGGGTACATGAAGCTGCCGTTCTTGATGAATATGGTAATTTTAGTGGCATATTAACTCTTCATGATGTATTGGAAGAACTTGTTGGCATTATGCCAGCAGGTGAGGAAGAAAAAAGAGAAGAACAAAATCGCATTATTCAGAGAGGACCTAATGAATGGCTGATGGAAGGATTACTTACAGTAGAAGAATTTAAGGATTTTTTTGATATTGATGAAAAATTACCAGAAGAAGATGAAGATCTTTATAAGACTTTGGCTGGATTGGTTACATATGGAATGGGGCGGATACCGAAAGAAACAGATATCTATATTTGGAAAGAGTTTACTTTTGAAGTTATGGATATGGATAATCTTCGGGTTGATAAATTATTAGTTACAAGAAAAGAAAAAGAAGAAGAATAAGAAAAAAAATTTCTCTGGGGACAATCCCAAATTTTGTGTAAACCTTCGTGTGGTGTAAAATAAAATTACATCATACGGAGGTTTTTATTATGGTAAAAAGAAAACGCAGTCTAGAAGAAAGGGAACGTCGTGCCAAAATTCGTGAATTGTTGCAAATGAGCAACATCACCAGCATGGATGATATCCAAAATTTATTCAAAGATACGATTGCTGAATTTATGGAAAACGGATTGGATGCTGAACTGGATGATGAATTAGGGTACAGCAAATATGACTACAAGAACAAGGATACAAGCAACAGTCGCAATGGGCATAGTCCTAAGACACTGCGTACCAGTTTCGGGAATGTGGACATTGCGGTTCCTCGAGACCGCAACGGAGATTTTGATCCGGTGATCCTGAAAAAGAATCAAACCAGTATCAGCCACGACGTAGAAGAAAAGATTATATCGATGTATGCTAAGGGCATGACGACTCGTGATATGGAAACACCTATTCAGAATATTTATGGATTAGAGGTATCGGATACCACCATCAGCCGTATTACGGATAAAATACTTCCCGTTGCCAAAGAATGGCAACAACGGCCATTGGAACCGCTGTATGCCGTTGTATTTTTGGATGCGATTCATTACCCTGTCCGCAGTGAAGGACAAATCATCAAGAAAGCAGTGTATATTGCCATTGGCATCAATCTAGAAGGCCGAAAAGAGGTACTTGGCATGTGGGTGGGTGAAAATGAGAGTGCCAAATTCTGGGCGACCATTCTCAATGGCATCAAACATCGTGGGGTAGACGATATTTTGATTGCGTGTACCGACAACCTGACGGGATTTTCCCAAGCCATCGAAGCCGTTTATCCACAAACAGAAATCCAGAATTGTATTATCCATCAAATTCGGAATTCGACAAAATATGTATCGTACAAAGACATCAAAGCGTTGATGCACGATTTAAAAGCCATTTATGCCGCAGTGGATGAACCGGCAGCGTTAGAAGCGCTGGAGCATTTTTCCGAAACTTGGGATGCTAAATATCCATCCATTACGTTATCTTGGAGGTCAAACTGGGCAAATTTAAGTCCTTATTTTAAGTATCCAGAAGAATTACGCCGACTGATTTATACTACCAATGCCATCGAAGGATTTAACCGGCAGCTGCGAAAAGTAACAAAAGCAAAGTCTGTATTCCCAACAGATGACAGTTTGCTCAAAAGGCTGTATTTAGCCATGATGGATATTACTAAAAAATGGACAGGCCGACGGCCTGATTGGAGCAAGATTCATGCACAACTCGCGGTGTATTTTGCAGATCGGATGCCGAATTGATTGACAGGGGCATGCCCTTGTTGTTATATTGAAAACGAGCCAACGATATAACCGCTGACTCGTACGTTCTTATTATTTTGCACCACTATATGGAGTTTACACAGAATTTGGCGCGCTCTCTTTCTCTGCGGTGTTTTTTACACCGCAGAGAAATTTTTTTCATTTATTCTGATTTAGTAGAACGTAAAAATAATTTTTCTAATTGTCTTCTAGGATCAGTATGATTGTAAATAATTTCATATACGGTCTTGCTGATAGGAAGTTCTACATGATATGTTTCAGAAAGATCCATTAATGCTTGAACAGTATATACCCCTTCAGCTAGTTTATGAAAAGGTTTTCCAAGAATTAAATCTTCACCAAAACGGCGATTATTACTATGTTCAGAAAATAAAGTTGCTTCGTAATCTCCTAGATGACTAAGTCCATAAACAGTCATAGGATTTCCTCCCATTGCTTCAATGAGACAGGATAACTCATGAGTTCCCCGAGCCATAAGAGCTCCTTTTAAACTACTATATCCAATACCATCTAGCATACCGGCAGCTAAACCAATTACATTTTTGGCTGCTGCACCGATTTCAATGCCTAATAAATCTTTTCCATAATAAAAACGAATAAGAGGACTGGAAAAGGCATGTATAAGATATTTTGTAAGAGTAGTATCAAGAGAAGACATAATCATACAATTTGGCATGCCAAATAAAAAATCCTGTACATGTCCTGGGCCAACCCAGACAGCAATGGGAGAGTTCATACCGATTTCTTCACTTAGGACCGTTGTAAGTCTTTTGCCGCTGCCGATTTCCAATCCTTTCATGCAGAGAACAAAAGGTACGGTTGACGTTATATTCGTAGAAGAAATCTGTTTTCCCAAAATTCTTAATTGTTGAGAATTAATAGAAATGACACAAATATCTGCTTCTTTTAAAGCTGTTTTTAAATTATGAGTTAAATGAATATCTGAAGAAAGTGTTAGATATTCATTTTTTCTTGTTTTTTCAAGTTCTTGATAATGGGGAGAATTTTCACGTCCCCAAATTAGTACATCGTGACCGATATGATGTGCATACCAGGCAATAAAGGTACCCCAACGACCACACCCTAATACTGAGATTTTCATAAAAAAAAACTCCTTAATGAAATATAATGATAATAAATGCATATATAGAAGAGTAAGAAAAATTTCAGTGAAAAAGATTTCCTTACTAAAATTTTTTAGATTAATAGAGAATTAACTCATTAATGTCTTTAGCAGTAATCCCATTCATATATTTTCCTATATCAAGCAGTGATAACGTTTCAAACAGATGTTGATCAAGGGGGAGTTCTTGCATAGCTTCTTCTAATTCTGAAAGATCTTCGTTTCCAAAAAAATCACCAAAAAATCGGATCGTTTTGATACGTGCTTTTTCAGATTGAATATAAACACTAACTAATCCTGCAGAAAATTTTTTTTCTTTTTTCATATTATATGAAGGAGACGTTCCATAATTCCATTCCCATGTGATATATTTTTTATTTCTTAATTCTTGTATTTCGTATAATTGCTTTTCTGTAAAAAGTAATGAATGCATAATATTTGCTGCAAAAACTTCACTTTTTAGCAAGTTTTTAAAATTGTCCATTGTAATAGGAGTCGTTGTATTGGCATTGATGCAAGTAACGCGGCTGTGTACAGATTTAATTCCTCTTGATTCATATTTTGCAGGTTTGACACGAAGAGCATCGGCTACATTCGTCAGATTGGAATCTAGCATAATACAGCCATGATGAAGTAATCGTCCTTTTTTTGCATATTGGGAATTACCAGAAAATTTCATACCTTCAATGGTCAGATCATTACGACCAGAAAATTCTGCTTGAATTCCTATTTTTTTCAAAGCATTAATAACCGGAATGACAAATACTTTAAAATTAAAATCCGGTGCTTGGTTTTGGTCTACAATAAACGTGAAATTAAGATTTCCTTTATCATGATATACGGCACCGCCACCGGAGAGACGACGGGCAACATGAATATTATGAGCATCAACAAAAGCTTGGTTTACTTCTTCTGCGGTGTTTTGATGTTTGCCTATGACAATGGTATTGTCATTTTGCCAAAGAATAAAATATTGTTTGTTTTTATCCATTTTTTCAAAAACATATTCTTCCATGGCTAAATTAAAATATGGATCTGTACTGGGTGATTCAATGAAATTCATATAATTAATACCCGCCTTTCTCTATATTCTGCATAAATTACAATTTTGATTATAGCATGTTAATTAAAAAAATAAAATAAATTTAGATGCTTTTTGATTTATGGTATATGGAATTGAGCAATATATTATGAAACCGTATATAGGCCGGTGTCCTCTTATTATACAAACTTCTATATGGGATGTTTTTTATGTAATAAGTAAAATTGTAATAAATATTTTCAATCTAATGGAATAAGTATGGTTATATTTTCGAAACTTATTTTATACGAGAAAATAACCTTTCGTAAAGGAGTATCTGCTCTAATAACAACGGTAGGAGTATTTTTATTGTAGGATTAGGGCAAGTTAATTAGGTTCTTTCATTCTTATTTCTGTTTTTATAAAAAAATACGTTTTAAGCGGATTAGGCTTAAAACGATTTTTTTATTTTAAATGCTCTATAACTGCATCCCTATATTGTTCAGTGGAAGCATTTCCACCTAAGTCAGGTGTTATGTATTGTTTTTCGGAGAGTACTTCGTCTACAGCCATACGAATATGAGCGGCGATATTATTTTTGCCGATATGTTCTAAAAGCATACAGGAAGACCAAAGAAGTGCTGTAGGATTAGCAATATGTTTTCCTGCAATATCAGGAGCGCTGCCATGAACGGCTTCAAACATGGCGTATCCAGTTCCAAGATTACTGGAGGGAAGCAATCCAAGACCACCAATGAGCCCGCTTGTAAGATCGGAGACAATATCACCGTATAAATTAGGCATTACCATGACATCAAACGATTCAGGATGCATTACTAATTGCATACATACGTTATCAACAATTTTATCATCACTTTCAATTTGAGGATATAAGGCAGCCATTTTTTTAAATATAGATAAAAACATGCCATCACTTAATTTAAGAATATTTGCCTTATGTACACAAGTGACTTTATGACGGTCATGGGATAAGGCATATTCAAAAGCATCACGAATAATACGTTCACTTGCCTTACGGGTGATAATTTTAATGGCGTGGACGGTATTTTCATCAATTTGCTTTTCTATGCCGACGTAAAGGTCTTCCGTATTTTCTCGAAAGGTAACAATATCTACATTAGGAAAAGGAGTGGATACAGCGGCATTTGCTTTAGCCGGACGGATATTTGCATAGAGATCATATTTATTGCGCAGCGTAACATTAAGAGAACGAAATCCTTTACCGATAGGAGTGGTGATAGGTGATTTTAAAAGAACTTTATTTTTTTCAAATGAAGTAAATGCCGCTTCTGGAATAAGAGCACCATTTTTTTCATATTCTGCGGCTCCAACATTAAATATTTCATATGTTATACCTGAATGAGCAGCATCTAATATTGTTAGGACAGCATCCGTGATTTCAGGACCTATGCCATCTCCTTTAAATACAGTAATTGTTGTCATAGTTATCGTTCCTCCATAGGAATATAATCCATTAAATCTCCCACATATTTTGTAGCAGGCCGTACGATACGATCATCATAGAGTTTATTTTCAATATTATGAGCCAGCCAGCCTACGAGACGGCTGATTACAAAAAGTGGTGTAAATAGATCACGCGGAATACCCAGCATAGCATACGCAAGACCACTATAATAATCTACATTGCTGCACATATTAGCACCTTTTTCCTCTGAAAGGATTTGGACGGCTATTTTTTCGAAACGTTGATAGAAGTGAAAAATATCTTCCATTTTTTTTTCTTTAGCTACGGTTCCGCAAAAGTGACGAAGAATCTCTGCACGTGGATCGGATAAAGTATATACGGCATGGCCGAATCCATAGACAAGGCCGCTATGATTCTGAAAATCTTTATTCAAAATACGATGAATAACATCGGTAATCTGAGAATCCGTAGCTTTTGTTCCTATCGTATCAATAACTCTTTCCATCATTTCAGATACTTTAACATTAGCGCCGCCATGACGTGGTCCTTTTAGAGCGCCGATAGAACTAGCCATGGTAGAATATAAGTCGGTATCAGTGGATGCTACAACAACATTGGTAAACGTTGAATTTGTACCACCGCCGTGATCGGCATGAAGAAATAACATTACATCGAGAAGACGGGATTCTTTAGCGGTGAATTTACTATCTGGACGAAGCATATAGAGAATGTTTTCTGCTGTAGAATAGTCTTTACGCGGATAATGGATAATCAGACTTTGTCGATTATAATAATGAATTTTCGACATATAAGCATAACAAGCAATAGACGGAAGTTTGCTCATAATATTAAGACCCTTGCGAAGTGTTTGATAAACATCTGTATTATCGGGATCCGGATCATAATTATATAATGTCAACAGTGCATGCTGCAGCTTGTTCATAAGATTTTTTCCGGGATTATGAAGTAAATTAGCTTCTAAAAAATCATCGGGAAGATCATATCCTTCTTGTAAAACAGTACAAAAGTGTTTCAATTCATTCTTTGTTGGCAAATAACCGAAAAGAAGCAAAAAGGATGCTTCCTCATATAAATATCCGTGATCGCGGTCATTTTTAACCAATTCACGGATATCAATGCCACGGTAATATAGTATACCGTCTATATCTACTTTGTGCCCATCTTCTGCACGTTGATATCCGACAACATCGGCAACACGCGTCAAACCGACTAATACGCCGGTATGATCTTCGTTGCGCAGTCCCCGTTTTACGCCATATTTTTTATACCATTGTGAAGGAATATTGGTATAATTTTGAGATTTGCCGTAAAACTGCGCTAAATAGATGTTTTTATCCATTGTACAGATGCCCCTCTCTTGTTATGTAATAAAAAAAATGAAATAGTTTTAATATTCGTGAAAATTCATAAATACTCAATTTAAAAATGTCTTTTCAGAGAAGATTAAAATGTGATGAATATAAGATATTATAGCATAATTTAGGTAAATGTAAAGAAAAATGAAAAAATAAAATCAGAAAATAGGTACAGAAACAGCCAAGTATAATTATGTTGTAATATGAACTTTATTACAATAAATTTCATATTATGAAAATGAATTACTGAAATTCGTAATTAGAAATAGATAATGCTGTTTAACAGTAGGAATATAGAGTATAAAGGACTGTTTTTCTTGCATAACTAAGATGGATTTGATAGACTTTATGGTAAGATATAAATTTATATTAAAGTGATTGATTACTATTTTATAGAGGATATATCAGCTTTTCAGTCTTATGTATATAACGTAATAAATAAATTTTAGTAGGGGGGATATACATGGTGAATTTGTATGAAGGCGGCGCGTATCTGATTAACGGGATTAAAATGATATCAGAGAGGGATACAACTAAGATACAGTCTCTTACAGGAAGAACGGTATCCAAGGAAAAAGCAAAAAAAGGTACAATCACATATTCTTTATTACAAGCGCATAATACATCAGATACTATAGATACGTTGAAAATAAAATTTGATGCAATGGCTTCTCATGACATAACTTTTGTGGGTATTATACAAACAGCAAGAGCTTCAGGGATGGAAAAGTTCCCATTGCCGTATGTATTGACGAATTGCCATAATTCGTTGTGTGCTGTTGGCGGAACTATTAATGAAGATGATCATGTATTTGGTTTATCTGCTGCTAAAAAATATGGCGGTATTTATGTTCCGCCTCATATGGCTGTTATTCATCAGTATATGCGTGAAACGATGGCTGGCTGTGGAAAAATGATCCTTGGTTCTGATAGTCATACACGGTATGGAGCACTCGGTACGATGGCTATGGGGGAAGGCGGCGGTGAGTTAGTAAAACAGCTTCTTGGTGATACGTATGATATTACCTATCCGGAAGTTGTTGCTGTTTATCTTACGGGAAAACCTAATCCTGGCGTGGGTCCTCAGGATATAGCGATTGCTATTATTGGAGCTGTATTTAAAAATGGATATGTAAAAAATAAAGTCATGGAATTTGTAGGTCCTGGAATAGCATCAATGACGACCGATTATCGTAATGGTATTGATGTTATGACAACAGAAACGACATGTCTTTCTTCTATTTGGTGTACGGATACTGATACAAAACAATTTCTTGCAAAGCACGGACGGGTGTCTGATTATCAAGAATTAACACCATCTGAAATAGCGTATTACGATGGGGTTATAGCCATAGATCTTTCTACGATTAAACCAATGATCGCTATGCCGATGCACCCCAGTAATTCTTTTGAAATAGATGAACTTAATGCAAATCTTGAGGATATCATGTATGAAACAGAAAAAAATATTAAATCTCGTTTTTCTAATGCAGATATTCATTTCAGTTTAATGGATAAGATTATTGAAGGTAAACTTCATGTACAACAGGGAATTATTGCTGGTTGTGCCGGCGGTTGTTATACAAATATCATGGAAGCGGCTCATATTCTTAAAAATGCAAATTGTGGAAATGACGTATTTACACTGGACGTATATCCATCGTCGCAGCCTCTTTTTATGGATTTGGTAAAAAAAGGAGCTATTTCTAAACTTATGGCTTCTGGTGCTATTGTTAAAACGGCATTTTGCGGTCCCTGTTTTGGAGCAGGAGATACTCCTGCAAACAATGCATTTAGCATACGCCATACAACCCGAAACTTCCCAAATCGAGAAGGGTCTAAACCTGGATCAGGTCAATTTTCTGCAGTTGCTCTTATGGATGCGCGTTCGATTGCAGCTACAGCAGCTAATGGAGGAGTTCTTACCGCAGCGACTGCATATGCAGACGAGTATAGTGTACCGGAATATGATTTTGATGATAGTTCCTATAAGATTCGTGTATATCAAGGATTTGGCAATGCACAACCACATAGTGAATTGATTTACGGTCCTAATATTAAAGATTGGCCTGAACAGATTCCTTTATCTGATAACATACTTCTCAAGGTTTGCTCAAAAATTATGGATTCTGTTACAACGACAGATGAATTAATTCCTTCTGGAGAAACATCATCGTATCGTTCTAATCCATTAGGTTTGGCAGAATTCACATTATCTCGCCGTGATCCGGATTATGTAAATAAAGCAAAAAAAATTGGTTTTGTGGAAAAAGAACGAAGAGACGGAAAAAATATTTTTGCTGCTGATGTTGACTTACAAAGAATATATACTAAACTTAAAGAAACGTTTGATACTATAGATATTGCTTCCATAGAAATAGGAAGCGTAATTTATTGTGTAAAACCGGGAGATGGCTCTGCTCGGGAACAAGCTGCCAGTTGTCAACGCGTATTAGGAGGCCTCGCTAATATTTGTGAGGAATATGCTACCAAACGATATCGTTCTAATGTGATTAACTGGGGAATGCTTCCTTTTCAGATGAAAGAAAGTCCTTCTTTTGAAGTGGGAGACTATATTTATATTCCGCATATCCGAAAAGCCTTAAATGGTGATATGAAAAGTATTAAAGCGTATAGTATAGGAGATAAAATCAAGGAAATATCATTATATATTACGGAAATGACAGCTGAGGAAAAGAAAATTGTAAAAGCAGGTTGTTTAATTAATTATAATCGGAATAGATAATGTAATATAAAAAATACCGCACTCTTATGTACTGATCCCCATAAGCTAGATTTCTAGGTCTAATTTTATGGGAACACTACAATCTTGAGTGCGGTATTTTTTATATAAAGTATAAGAATAATTCTTACTATTTTTTACATGAATATCCTAGTATATAGCAGTATAATTCCTATTGTTATGTTTCCTATAATTTTTGTTATAATATATATATAATATACATAAAATAGTAGAGGATTGTGCGTTATGAACAGAAAAGCAATATATATTGGCAGTATTATAGTTATAATACTGATACTATTAGGTTTTTGGGGATATTATACAAAACATAATACTATCATTGATTTTAATAAAACAGAAGCCATTCCAGAGTATCAAGTAAAAAATAAAGAAGTACCTTTACGAATTGCGATGGTTTCTGTTTTAAGTCATGCTGATACAGCTAAATATCAAAATCAGTTAGCAGATAGTATTGGTAGATTGCTTAATCGTCCGGTACTGGTACTGCGCCGCAAAAGTTATGCTGAAATTAATCAATTATTAAACAAAGGGGATGCAGATATTGGTTTATTATCAACGGGAGCCTATTGTGTATATGGCAAGAAAGAAGAATTGACACTGTTAGCGATGCAGCAAAGAAATAATTTACCATATTACTACAGTTATATTATTGTTCCAGCTGATAGTACGGATTATACTTTTGAAGATCTGCGGGGAAAAAATTTTGCTTATGTCGATCCGTTGAGTTATTCGGGATTTTTTTCAGTGCAGGCTCGATTGCAAAAAATAGGTATAACACAGGATGTATTTTTCAATTCTTATTCTTTTACCTATAGTCATGATGCATCTATTCGTGCAGTAGCTAAAAAATTTGTTGCAGGGGCAGCTATTGATAGTCTTGCTTATGATTATTTGTTGAAATATCGTCCTCAAATTGCCAGCAAGATACGTATTATTGAAATTCTTCCACCTAGGGGAACGGGACCTATTGTTGCTCGTAAAGGTTTGATCGACGAAAAAAAAATACAGCAGGTTTTGCTGCATATACACGAGGATAAAACTGCAAAAGATGCGTTGGATCATCTTTTGATCGATAAGTTTATTTTACCAGAACCGTCTCTTTATCCTACCATAGATTGGTATGAGAAGGAGGTGGGATAAATGGGATGGTTTGCCAAATTAAATATTGCTAGTAAATTAAGTGTGATGGTAGCAAGTGTTATTTTTGTTTTTAGTCTTTTATCGGGTTTTATTTTATGGAGTTCTTTGTCAGAAGTTATGCGTCAAGATTTAGAAGCTCGCGGAAAATCTATTGCTATGGAAATATCTCAGCTTAGCAGTGAGCCTATACAAATGGGTAATTTATATGCTTTGGAAGAATTAATTTATATGGCGAAAAATAATAATGAATTTGTGGAATATATATTTATTGTAGATCCTAATCAGAAAATTATGGCGCATACTTTTCGAAATGGTATTCCTGAAAAACTTTTTCCGATACATACGTATATTCAAAAAAACAGCACAGAAAATGATATTTTAGAGTTTGAAAGTAATATAGGACAAATTGATGACATCATTTGTCCTATTGAAGATGGTTCGTTAGGATATATAAGATTGGGTGTTAATGAAAAAGCGCTGATTATGATGTTGGCTAAGAATTTCTTTAAACTTGTATGTATTACGTTAGCCGTTGGATTATTGGGTGCTTGGTTTGTTTATAAGCTAGCTCATATTTTTACCCGTCCATTGGAAAAATTGATTC
The DNA here is from genome assembly GCF_050219315.1 of Megasphaera sueciensis. NCBI lineage: Bacteria > Bacillati > Bacillota > Negativicutes > Veillonellales > Veillonellaceae > Megasphaera > Megasphaera sueciensis. The sequence continues at coordinate 1,981,597 of NZ_CP116939.1, read as the reverse complement.
ACCGGGCAGAAACTATTTCTGCAGGTGGATTTCCGAGTCATCCGTTAACGGTGCGTTCAGGAGATGAATTCGGACGATTGACGATGGCTATGAATAATATGGCAGGGTCATTACAAGCGGGGGAAATAGAACGTAAAAAATTATTAGGACATTTATTAAATGTTCAGGAAAATGAACGGAAACGAATTTCCATGGAAATTCACGATGAAAGCGGGCAAGCTTTAACTGCGCTGATTCTATCTATTCGGGCTTTGGCAAATCAAGTAGATGATCAAGAGCAGAAGGAATATATATTGGCTGTCCGAGATGAAACCTATCATATTTTACAAAAACTTCGGCACTTAGCCGTTGAACTTCGACCGCCGGCATTGGATGAATTAGGCATTGAAGCAGCTGTTCGAAATTTAATTTCCGGGTATCAAAAATTTAATAATTTAACAGTAACTTTTATTTGTCATTTGCAACAGCAGCCGGACGATATGACTAGCTTGGCCTTGTATAGGATTATTCAGGAATGCTTGACAAATATTATCAAACATTCTCATGCTACAAAAGCATCGGTTTATCTGGAAGGAACACAATGGATACAGTTAATTGTCAAAGATAATGGTATTGGTGTTACAGAAGAAATTATTAAAAAAGCACGGCAGACAAATCATTTAGGAATTTATGGCATGCAGGAACGTATACAGATATTGGGAGGAACGATGCAAATTACATCAGAAAAACCCGAATGGATGACAGTATATCGTATTCAATTAAAAGCTGTAACGAAAGGCAGGGATATGGATGTTTAACGTAATGATAGTAGATGATCATTCATTAATACGTAAAGGAATTCGATTATTATTAAAAAACAACACCGATTTTAACGTAACAATGGAAGCAGCTACAGGAGAAGAAGCTTTGCAGAAATTGTACATGGATAAAGTAGAGATTATGTTATTGGATCTTTCTATGCCTGGTGTTGGAGGATTAGCAATTATTGAACAAGCAAAACGAATGTGTGCCGACTTGCGGATTCTTATATTAAGTATGCATGAAGATGAAAATTATATTCGGCAGGCGATGCTGTTGGGAGCTAGTGGGTATATCCCAAAAGCTTCGGCGGATGATGAATTGTTGGATGCGTTGCGTACGGTAGCTTCCGGTCGTTTTTATCTTAGTAAAAATGCTGAACAATCTCTTCTTACATCTATGTTTTCTGGACTTGATGGAGATGGGCGAGATCCGGTAAAATGCTTGAGTCATCGTGAACTGGAAGTATTTGAATATATGGTGCATGGCTATACTATCACCGAGATTGGAAAGTTGTTGAATCTTAGTGTAAAAACTATTGATACACATAAGACAAAAATTATGGAAAAATTAGGCTGCAAAAAACGAAATGAATTGGTAAAATTGGCCTTGCAGTACAATCTTTTAAAAACAGAATTATAAAATATATATTATTATGAATATGGATAGCTTTAAGAAAAATTCTGATGTATACAGTGAAAAATCTTATGTAAATTGAGAATTACGCTGATAGTGCAATTTTAATAATTTTTTTATAATAAAAAAAGATAGAAAAGCGCGCTTATAAGGAAGTAAATTTTACTGTATATATTATAGTTACTATGAGGTGAGTCTATGTTCAACTTTTTACAACCAAAAAAATCTGCGGTACGAGTACCCGCAGATAAAGTAATGGACGTGTATAAAAAATACAGGCTATTAACTTTGATAGGTATTATTATTGGATATGCCAGTTTTTATGTAGTGCGAAATAATTTTGCGTTGTCTACTCCTTTTTTAAAAGCTGATTTAAATCTTTCAGCTACGAGTATTGGATTGCTGAGTAGTTATATGCTGATTTCATACGGTCTTAGCAAAGGATATATGAGCAGTTTGGCCGACAAGGCAGATCCCAAGAAATTCATGGCTCTCGGCTTAATTTTATGTGCATTAGTTAACGTGTTGATGGGATTTAGTATTAATTTTACGACGTTTACTATATTAGTTGTTATATTAGGGACTTTTCAGGGTATGGGAGTAGGACCTTGTTTTATATCTATGGCTAAATGGTATCCTAAAAAAGAACGAGGAATTGTAGGTGCTTTTTGGAATATATCTCATAATATTGGCGGCGGTATTGTAGCACCTGTTGTTACAGCTGGTTTTTTTATAGTTGGTGAAGATAATTGGCAGGCAGCGAGTTATATTGTTCCAGCTTGTGTAGCTTTAATCGGGGTTGTTGTTGTTTTATACTGTGTAAAAGGATCTCCTGTAAATGAAGGACTTCCTGATTTGCAGCATATTATGCCAGAAGATGACAATATTGAATATTCCATTCCTAAAGTGCAATCTTTCCGAAGTTTTAGTGCACCCCTTTCTAGAAATTTAGTGCATAGCTCCCGAAAATTCAGTGCAGTGCTCCCGGAAGCTATGCAGTCGTAAACCTTTTAATAACTTAATGTTTTTTGTTGTGCAGATTGTTTTAACCCGTGACGTTCGCGCATTGAAACCTGTCCGTCAATAAAGACTTCATAACTGTTGTGTACAATCCTGTCAATAATGGCTTCAGATACGGTGGCATCACTTTCTGTACCAATCCTGTTGTACCAGTCGCCTGGTTCAAATTGTGTGCAGAATATCACAGATCCCTTAACGCTTCTTGCTTCAATAATTTCTAGCAATTCTCTTGCCTGATCACTGGATAAAGGTGTTAACAAGAATTCATCTACGATCAGCAATCCAACTTTTTGGTAAGATTTAATGAGCTTTTCAAATGTTCCTTCACCATGAGCAATTGCCAGTTCATCCAGAAGCTCTGGCAACCTTATATACCGAACCTTTAAGTAGTTTCTGCAGGCAGCATTGCCAAGGGCACAGGCAATATATGTTTTCCCATTTCCAGATGCTCCTTTCAGAATAATATGGTGACTTTCACGAATGTATTGGCAAGTAGCAAACGAATTAATTAGTGCTTTATCAAGGTTCCTGTCAGGCTGGTATTCAATATTTTCAACGCAGGCATCTGGATAACGAAATGCTGCTGTATGAATAAGCTTGTTCATCTTCGTGTTTTGGCGTTTAGTCCATTCTCGATCAATCATCATCCCGATTCTGTCTTCGAAGGAGAGATTGTCGAAATATTTATCATTGCATTGTTCTTCAAAAACAGCGGCCATTTCGGACAAACGCATATCATGTAGTTTATCAACAGTGGATTGTTTTAACATTTTTCTTTACCTCCCCGGAAATATGCTGCACCGCGTGTTATGCCGTGAGATGTATCAGATTGTAAGGACGGGGGCTTTACCTTAACTTTGTCCAGACCGTTTTTAAGAATTGTTGCAATATTTTTAAGGCTGGGACTTGGGGTATATGTTAAAGCGGTACCGCATGCTTGTTCGAGCCTGTTTGTAGAATAGCGGTCTGCTAGTCTCATTAACGAAACACAGGATTTGTAGCCCTGTCTTTCTATCTTATGCATATATAGAAAGTTTTTAATAACAAGCAGCGCGTTATCCCCTATGTTTTCACCCCATTTAAGAAAATTCTCACTGTTGTATGCAAGATACTGCCTGTGGTTTGCCGGCATATGTTCAGGTACATAAATTGGTTCTTGGGAGTATGCTCTACGGATATGCGAAGCAATTCTTTGTCCATGGAAAAACATCTCTATTGTCTTTTCCGTGGTTCGTACCTCAATTTTTTTACCAATAAATTCATATGGCACAGAATACTTGCAATTCCCGACGGGTATGAGATAATCGGGTTGTATGGTGGCTTTCGACCAGATAGCCGTCTCATACGGGGAAGCAGGCAGTGGCATGAGGAAGTCCTTTTCTTCCTCTTCAAATGCTGTGAATCTGCTTCCTTTCTTCTTTTGAAACGGTTTTTTGTTGAATTCTGTAAGCTTTTCAAGGATTACGGCATTTACTTCCGTAAAGGAAAAACACTTCCTGTTGCGAATTGCTGCCAAAATCCAGGTTTCAATAACGCCAACGGTTCGCTCAGCATTAGCTTTATCTCGTGGAGTGAATGGCCTAGCTGGAATTATGGCGGTGCCATAATGTTCTGCCATCTCATGGTAGGAATGGTTTAAAATGAGCTCTGTGCTTGTGTTTTTAATCACTCCTGTTTTGAGATTATCTGGTACAAGAATGCGGGTTACGCCACCAAAGAAAGAGTAAGCATGAACATGGGCTTCAATCCAGTGATTGGACTTCATGTCTGGAAATGCTTCGGCATAACTGTAAAGGCTGCATGGTAGGCATGCCACAAAAACATAAGCTTTTATTTCTTCTCCTGTTGTTTCATCAATAACAGACAATGTATTTCCAACCCAGTCGACCTCCATGATTTCTCCCGGTTTTCTTGTTATCCTAAGGGTTGCCTTCTTTGAAGCAGCGTATGCATGGTACTTGTCACTGAATTGGGAATGCTGATAGGGAATCATTCCTTCATGTCGACATTTCTCACAGTATTCCGACCACAACAGGGAAAGCGTAACTCCTGGTTTCGCCAGCTCTTTGTAAATATACTCATAATCAGGGAGTTTTCGTCCTTGAGACGTGAGTCGTCCAGGGTAGAGAATAGCAGATAGATCCTTATTTGTAAGATTATTTGGAATTGGCCATGTTAACTCTTTGTCTTGAGCTAATTTCCATACTTCGGCGATAGTATTCCGGGAACTTCCACAACTGTTGCCGACACGCAAGTTGCTGTACCCCAGGCTTTTAAGCCTGATGATTTCTCGATAATTTAACATGATTATCGACCTCCAATAATGATAGTCACACGTATGTGTGCCATTTTCATTATATAGGGCATGCACTGTTATCGAAAATGAGTGCACTTAATTATCGGAAAGATACGCACTAAATTGTCGGCAAGACTGCACTATTTTGTTGGAATATACAAATATCGACATGATGGAGAAAAATCAAGATGAAGCTCCAGAAAATATGAGTGCATGGAAGTTATTTAAAACCTATGTTCTCCCAAATAAAAATGCTTGGTTTGTATCTTTTGTTGATACTTTTGTATATACCGTTCGTTTTGGTATGTTAACATGGCTTCCCATTTATTTATTACAAGTTAAAGGGTTTACTAAAGCAGAAATGGCTGTTGCGTTTTTATTTTTTGAATGGGCAGCTATTCCGTCAACGATTTTTGCAGGAGTTATTTCTGATAAATTCTTTAAAGGATATCGGATGCCGCCGGCTATTATTAGTATGATACTTATCTTTTTCTGTATTATTGGCTATTGGAAAAGTGAGTCTTTGGCGACAACCACAATTTTTGCAGCAATTGTGGGTTGTTTGATTTATATTCCTCAATTTTTAGCTTCCGTGCAGACTATGGAAATAGTCCCATCATATGCGGTTGGTTCAGCTGTTGGATTACGTGGTTTTATGAGCTATGTTGTAGGGGCATCTATTGGGACTAGTCTTTTTGGGGTGGCTGTGGATCATATTGGCTGGGATGGTGGTTTCTATATTCTTTTTGCAGCAGTTATTCTTTGCATATTGTTTTGTTTGCTAACGCATCATGGTGCAAAACAATTACATAAAGAAAGTTTAGAACGCCGTAAAGAAAAAGATGCAGTATCTGCCTCTCCTTCATTATCTCATTAATGTAAAAAATATTATATCATAGCAATTTATGTTTTATTCCATTGTCTATTCTGGAAAAAATAAAAGTTGCTATGATTTTTTTATATTGGCGAATTGTCAAGTGAAGTGCGACAGTTCGTGTAAAAAGACTTCAATCGCTTTTTGCATACTAGGAGCAATACGGTCAGACATTTTTAGAACTGTATACAGATAAGTTTTTCGCTCTACAAAAGCAGCAAAGCAACCTTTGTTTTTCCCACGGTTTGAAACCATAGAATCAAGTTCCCAATGTCCAACTATCTGTCGGCCTTTTACCTCTCTTGATCGATCAGAAATTGATAGACCTACTGCAAATTTGCCACGTTTTTCTAGCGAAAAGTGGTGTTTTTCTTTGTGCGGCAATAATTTTTTTGTTAAGGCAAAGCTTTCCTTGATATATCCAGTTATACATAGTTATCAAGATCTTAAAATAAGGGTACTACTATAATAGTTAGTTAAATTATTATATAAAACTAATGTTTAGATATAGAAATTAACTTATGTAATTGTCCGTATAATAAATCATACACTAAATAGGTTAATGCTAATAAATCGGCAGAACCTCCAGGACTTAAATTTAAAGAAATCCATTCTTTATCTAATTGCTGAATCGGATTTTGCCAATTTTCTTTTTCGAAAGTTTTATTATCTAATATATTTTTTGCTTGTTTTTTTACTTTTTTTAAAATATTAATATTAGGTTGTCGACATAATATTGTAGTATCATCAGTTACGCAAATTATAGTAAATAAAGTCTGTATAAGTACCTTATTAATCGGTTCTCCTGATTCCAATTCTTTTTTTAAAGTAGGAAGACCATAATTGAAAATAGCAGGAAATCCTTTTTCTGCTTCACCACGAATTCCTGTTATACCGTATAGTTTATAAAACTTTTCTCCTGAAGTTGAAGGAACTTTATCATTTTTTAATTCGACGGTAATCCCTGCCGATATTTTTTTTATCATAGAAATTATGGTGTATGATGACAACGGTTGATTTTCTTGTAATATTTTTCCAATTGAACCCAACAAAAGTCCCATAGAAAAGATAAGTCCTTTATGCGTATTTACTTGATTTGTTGCAGTATACATAGAATGTTCGGCATTTATTCCTACAATTTTAAGTAATTTAAAAAAAGCTTTAAGTGTTCCCCTATACTGGATACCGGCTTCTACAAAACAACCAAACCAGTCATATAAAGAACAACTGCTATTAATAAAAGTGTAAAAATCCATATCGTGATGCGAACCAGTATGAATGGGATCTACTAGTCCGGGAGAAGGAAAACTGGCTGCCTCATATAAGGCGGCGCGTGTTGCATGCTGTGCAATCAATTTTGCAACAGGAGATAAATTTTTGTAAGAATCTGCTTGAAATTGTAATAACAAGTCATCTACTTTATATAATATATCTTTCATAGTATGATGATGTTCACGCATGCATACAACTGCTTGTTGCTGACAAAGAAGACAACGACGTCCATTTTTTCGTTTTTCAGAAGAAATTTGTTGTTCATTTATATCATATACGTCAATATCCCATAAACGACTATACGTATATTTTTCTTCTAAATACACCGTTTGTTTTTTGACTTCAAGTGCATTAAGAGGAATTGCCATTAATCCATGAGGGCCTGTTTTTTCATAATAGTATGTGGAAGCGGTATGTTGCGGAAAAAGTTTTTGCAAATGAGTCATTGCTGATTGAAAAAATTTACGTAATAAGTCAGAATCTTTTATGGGTCCTGGAATATTTAAAGTTATACTGATAATACATGAATTTGGATATTTATGATGAAATAAATTTCTATGATTGCAACGTTGGTCCTTTGATTCTAATATATCTTGTAAAGTAAGCATTAAAATTCCTTTCTTATAGTAAGCATTTTATATTATTTATATATAAGCTGTGTATTTTTTTGCAGATACTGCAAGGTGTTTGAGGAAACGTAATTTTTGACTACTTGCCAATCCTGTTTTTTCCAAGCGGCACGTACTTTGGATGCACTGATAATGCTTCCATTGATATTTTTTCGTGGGATAAGGTGCAAATTAATATTATTTTTAGGTAATATTTCTTTTAAAGCGTTGTTGTATGCTCTGGTTGTTATATCAAAAGGTTCTTCCCCTATATAACGGTCTGTAATATGAAGTGCAGGTGCAATTTGTTTTGCAAATAATGTGGCATCTAATTGAGTTTCAGCTGATAATGCCTCAGTTTCTTTTAAAAAATATGCAGGGAAAGTAGCATTGGATATAATATATGGACCACTTGGCAAAACTATTACATTTTTTAAATCGGCAAGATCTTTTTTTGCCAAATTAAATCTATTTACAAAAGGAATAAGTGATTTGTTTTCTTCTACAATAAAAATGATAACAGAGCTATGTCTTTTTGCGGCATATTCTGCAAGATAGTAATGGCCAATTGTAAACGGATTACTGTTCATGATAAGGGCGGCATGTGGTTTTCCTGATGGAATTGATTTTTGGATTTGCTTTAACCAATAAAAAAAACCATTCATTCCGTATTCTAATAATGCTGCATAAGGAGGAGCGGTAGCTAAGAGATGAAAACCTATTTCTTTAAATTGTTCTATATAGGTTGGTTTAGTAAATATTAGAAAATAAAAAATATTTTTTGATGCAGCGTAAGATATAATATTGCTGATAAGTATACTGACAAGGCCTTCCCCTTGATAATCAGGACGTACGGCTATATTTCTTATGATAGATTGTTGCAGTGAAGCAGTTGCCATCAGTTCGTTGTGTTCATTATAAGCAGCAACACAATAGTCAATTGGGCCATTATAGGAGAGACCGAAAGATGCAACAAAATCTGCTATATTCTTTCGTTCTCCAGCTAGTTGTATAGGTACTGTCTGAATAAAAAACAATGTATGTCCCCTCCTTATGAACTCTTTTTTATATAAATTATATCAGAATTTATATAAATCATGTACTTACATTACTTACATAAATCTGACAATTATTACTATATATAGTATTATTAAAATAAGAAAAATATTACTGAGTATATAGGGGAATTTTAATGAAACTGCAAACAAAATTGGTATTGTTGGTAAGTGTTATATTACTTTCTTCTTTGTGTATTGCATTTATTTTTTTGAGTTCAAATGCAAACAAAACTGTACAAAATGAAATAGGAAACAGAGCAAAAGCAATATCTTCAATGGTAGCGATTTCTCCTGAAATAATTAATGCGATAAGTAATAAAGAGCAACATGCCTGTGTCCAAAAATTTACGGAAGCATTGCAAAAGGAAACGGGTGTAGAATTTATAGTTGTTATTGATAAACAAGGAAATCGATTATCTCATCCTAATGTTAATTTAATTGGCAAACATATTGTTGGGGGAGATGAAATTGCAGCATTGAAGGGATTTAGTTATACTTCATTAGGAGAGGGAACTTTAGGAAAATCTATTCGGGCATTTTGTCCTATTTATAAAGAGGATAGTGTCATAGGTGCAGTAGTTACGGGTGTATCTATGGATGAAGTTCAGCAAGCAATTTTAAAAAGAAATATACAATTTTTTTTAATTCTTATTGTTGTATTTGCTTGTGGAGTAGGCTTAGCCATTGTTGTTGCACTTCATATTAAACATACTTTGTTGGGGATGGAGCCTTTTGCTATTGCACGTCTTACCGTAGAAAGAAACACCGTTATACAATCGGTACGGGAAGGTGTTATAGTTGTTGACATGGAAGGAAAATTAATTGTTGTCAATGAAGAAGCAAAACGTATATTTCGTCAGGCAGGCATTGTTGGTGAATTAGTAGGAAAAAATGCGGCAGAAGTAATTCCCAATACACGGATGACAGATGTTGTATTTTCTGGTACTGCGGAAATGGATCAAGAACAAAAAATTAACGATGTATATATATTAACTAACAGGCGCCCATTAATTGTTGAAGGAAAGATAATAGGATCTCTTGCTACATTTAGAGACTTAGCGGATGTTAAAAAACTTGCAGAAGAATTGACCGGGGTAAAAAGGTATGTTGAAGCATTACGTTCTCAAACGCATGAGTTTAGAAATAAATTACATATCATAAATGGATTGATTCTTAATGAAAAGTATCAAGAATTGTCGGAATATATTCAGCAGTTATCGACCATGGAAGAGAATGAGATAAAATGGATACAAAAACATGTTGATGATTCTATTATGTCTTCATTCCTTCAGAGTAAACTAAGCCGCAGTCGGGAAATGGGAGTAAATTTAATTTTAGACAGTAAGATCATTATTCCTAAAATTAAGGATAATGATCTTAGAAATGGTTTGGTTACGGTTATTGGCAATTTAATTGATAATGCTATTGATGCAGTACAGTTTACTAAAACAAAAAACGTAAATGTTTTGGTACGACAGGAGGTGGATAAGTGGTTTATACAAATATCTGATACGGGCAGAGGAATTAGTACTCCTGATTTTAGTACTATTTTTCAGAAAGGGTATTCAACAAAAGGGGAAAATCGAGGGTTTGGACTATTTTTAGTGGGAAAAGTAGTAGAGAAATACAGTGGAACTATTAACTTTGATAGTGACGACATGTATAAAACGATTTTTGTTGTTACATTATTTCCGAGAAAGGAAGTATGAGTTTGATTCACGTATTGATCATTGAAGATGACCCTATGGTAGCAGAAATTAATAAAACCTTTTTAATGAAAATTCAAGGTTTTTCATTAGTTGGAAGTGTAAATAATGGTGTTGATGCCATGAGTTTTTTAAAGAAAAAATCCAATAATGTTGATTTGATTTTGTTAGATGTCTTTATGCCTCAAATGGACGGTATTGCTTTTTTGGAAAAAGTAAAAAGGGAATATAATCATATAGATGTTATTATGGTAACGGCAGCTCAATCAGCTAAAGATGTTAAATTTGCGCTTTCGCATGGAGTTGTTGATTATATTATTAAACCTTTTACTTTCGAAAGAATGGCTTTGGCATTAAATACTTATAAAAATAGGATAGAAATATTAAATGCCAGTATATCTATTGAACAATCAACATTAGATAAAAAGATATTTCCTAAAAACCAATCTGCCAATTTCTGTCCAAAGGGAATTGATAAACAGACGCTGTTGTCAGTGAAACAAATCGTAGCATCACAAGAAGGAATGTTTAGTATAAAAAAATTAACAACGCAGACAAGAATATCACGGATATCTCTAAAAAAATATTTAAATTATTTAGAAGAACAAGGTGTTATAAAAGGTACTTTGCAGTATCGTGCTGTAGGAAGACCGGTTTTGATGTACCAATATATGTTCAATAATAAAGAAAAGTAACATAAGTTACAAAAATAAAACATAAATTTCTAATTCTATTCACTTCTCCCATATACATCTATAATGGCGTTGTCAAAGACAGTTGTAAATTCGAGAGGAGTTGTTTTTATGGAAAATATTTCACATCAAACGGTAGTCAGCCAACCTGCAGGAAAGAAGAATCATCCATTGCTTTCTTTTAAAATTGGATCTCTGCCACTTCCTATTTATCTTATTTTGGCAGTTATTATTTTTGGTGCGGCTGTATGGGGAAAACTTCCGGCAGATATGATTGGCGGCATTGCTGTTATGATGATTATGGGAATGTTATTAGGTGATATCGGTTTAAAAGTACCTATTTTGAAAGATATTGGAGGACCTGCCATATTATCTATTTTTGTTCCTTCTTTTATGGTATTTTATAATTTATTAAATCCTGCCGCGATAAAAGCTATTACGGCTTTTACGAAAAATGCTAATTTTTTGTATTTTTATATTTCATGCTTGGTTGTTGGAAGCATTTTAGGAATGGTTCGCAAAGTTCTGATTCAGGGTTTTTTGCGTATGTTTGTTCCGTTGATTATAGGGACCTTTGTAGCTGTTGCTGCCGGTGTAGCGGTTGGAACGGTTATGGGAATAGGTACTTACAAATCTTTTTTTTATGTTGTTATTCCTATTCTTTCTGGTGGTGTTGGGGAAGGTATTCTGCCTTTATCGGTTGCTTATTCTGAAATTTTGGATCAATCGCCCAATAACTTTATTGCAATGTTAGTTCCGGCAGCTATGTTGGGAAATGTATTTGCCATTATGGCAGCGGGTTCTTTAAAAAAAATTGGTGAACGAAAACCTGAATGGACGGGAAATGGTACTTTAGTTAAATCTGGAGATGATATTGAACTTAAAAATCTCCAATCAGAACATCAAACCGTTGACTTGCAATTAATGGGAGCCGGTCTTATTATGGCTTGTTCTTTCTATATTTTTGGTCTTGTTCTTAATTTAGTTATTCCAATTCCAGCACCGATTATTATGATTCTTTCGGCAGCAATTGTAAAAGCGTTGGGGATAATGCCATCGCAGATTGAACAAGGTGCATTTCAGTTATATAAATTTGTATCGGGTAATTTGACATGGGCATTGCTCGTTGGTGTTGGTGTACTATATACACCTTGGAATCAGGTTGTGGAATCTATAACACCGGCATATGTTCTTACCGTATTGGCTACTGTTATAGGAATGATTTCTTCTGGCTTTTTTGTAGGAAAATTAATGAATATGTATCCTGTAGAATCTGCATGTGTTACATGTTGTCATAGTGGATTGGGTGGAACTGGTGATGTTGCCATTCTGTCTTCTTGTGGACGTATGGAGCTAATGCCGTTCTCACAAATTTCTACACGTATTGGTGGGGCTTGTACAGTTGTTGCTGCCGCTATTATTATGAAAATGATTAGCTAATCTAGGAGATGATAAAATGAATAAACAAGGACAAGCAGGAACGCTAGAGTCAAATGATATTCATATTGTAGTAAGCGAGACTATACCGGGAACCGGTATAAAAATAGAATTAACAAGTACCGTTTTATTGCAATATGGAACAGCGATTAAGCGGACAATTGAACAGGTATGTAAACATTTAAATGTAAATGATGTGGTCATTAAAGCTGTCGATAAGGGTGCATTGGACTGCACTATACAGGCCAGAGTAAAAACAGCATTACAGCGTGCCGGTATGACTAAGGAGGCATAAATATGAGAAGAACATTATTGTTTTTACCCGGTAATAATCCAGGTAATGTGCAGTCAGGCGGTGTTTTTGGTGCCGATGGTGTCATTCTTGATTTAGAAGATGCAGTATCACCATTAGAAAAAGATGCAGCCCGCAATTTAGTGGCGCAAGCTTTACAAACTGTGGATTATCATGGTTGTGAAACCGTTGTTAGAGTTAATCCGTTAGTAGCTAAGGGCGCTAAAGATATTAAAGTAATTGTACCCTGTGAGCCAGATGCACTTATGTTGCCTAAAATTGAAAGTGCAGCTGATGTAAAGGAACAAATAGCACTCATTAAATCCGCTGAAAAGCCAGGACAGAAACCCGTTTTAGTTATGCCATTGCTGGAAACACCTATGGGAGTTGCACATGCGTTGGAGATTGCACTCTCGGATGACCGTGTTACTGCCATTTGTTTAGGTGCAGAAGACTATACTGCTGGGCTGGGTACCGCTCGGAGTAAAGAAGGAACAGAGATATTTATGGCCCGTGCCGTTGTTGCCAATGCATCGGCAGCGGCTAACATAGATGGTGTAGATACACCTTTTACAGATGTTCAAGACGAAGCTGGGTTGATTAAAGATACCATGATGGCAAAAAATATGGGATTTAAAGGAAAATTATCTATTAATCCGCGGCAAATAGACGCAATTCACAACGTATATGCACCGACTGGAGCAGAGATTAGTTGGGCATTGCGGGTTTTGCAGGCTATTGAGGAGGGTAAAAATAGAGGGACAGGTGTTATTGCGGTAAATGGTAAAATGATTGATGCGCCAATTGTTTCTCGTGCTAATAGAACAATTGAATTAGCTAAATTGTTGAACTTATTGGAGGTGGAATAAACTATGAAAAATGCAGTTGGCCGAGATATACCAGATATAATTGAAGGATTTGGAAAATTGCAGCCTTATGCCGGGGCCTTTGCTGCTTTGCCGGACATGAAAAGACAAGCACCTCATATTAAGTACGTTAAACCTGGTACAAATAAAGTTATGAAAGATTTAGAGGCTGTTTTTAAAGCAATTCCGATTACAGATGGAATGACAATTAGTTTTCACCATCATTTTAGGAATGGAGATGGACTTCTTTTACAAGTTATAAAAACAGCTGATAAATTGGGAATTAAAAATTTGACGATAGCAGCAAGTGCAATTTTTCCAATTCATGAAGAGTTGATTGAGTATGTAAAAAAAGGCGTTGTAACATCATTAGATACAAATTATGCGTCTGGTCCAGTAGCTAAAGCAATTTCAGAAGGGTTGTTTAAAAAACCTGTCATGTTTAGAACACATGGAGGTCGCCCTCGAGCTATAGAGTGTGGGCAATTACATATTGATGTAGCTTTTGTTGCTTCTCCTACAGCAGATACTTATGGAAATATAAGTGGGAGAGAAGGGGAAACCGCATGTGGATCATTGGGATATGCCTATCCTGATGCAGAATATGCGGATTATGTCATAGCGGTAACAGACCATTTAGTTGAATATCCGGTGACGCCTATTTCTATTAATCAGAGTCGTGTTGATTATGTTGTCAAAATTGATTATATTGGAAATCCTAAAGGAATAGTCTCCGGTACAACAAAAATAACAAAAGATCCCGTACAATTGAAAATTGCTCAATATGCAGCAAAGGCAATTGCAGCTTCTGGGCTTTTAATTGATGGATTTTCTTTTCAGACAGGCGCTGGGGGAGCATCTCTTGCTGTAGCTGCTTACCTTAGCAATATTATGAAAGCGAATAATGTAAAGGGAAGTTTTGTTATGGGGGGGATTACGGGATATCTAGTCAAAATGTTCGAAGAGGGACTATTTACCACCATTTTTGATGTACAAGACTTTGATTTAGATGCTATTGAATCGTTAAGTAAACATGATCACCATATTGAAGTTGATGCTAATTTATATGCAAGCCCATATAACTCAGGGTGTATTGTAAATCAATTGGATTGTGCTGTTTTAGGTGCTACGGAGATGGATAAGCATTTTAATGTCAATGTTATTACGGGGTCTGATGGTACTATTATGGGAGGATCCGGCGGGCATAGTGATGCAGCCGCGGGTGCTAAAATGACGATTATTACGGCAAATCTTACACGTAGTCGCATGCCTATACTTAAAGATGAAATTCAAACTATCACTACACCTGGTGAAACAATTGATGTTTTGGCAACTGAGTATGGATTGGCAGTTAATCCACGGCGCCAAGATTTAGTGGAAAAATTTAAAAAGGTCAAATTACCTTTATTTACGATCGAAGAATTAACTGAAAAGGCTGAAAAAATTTGTGGTAAACCCCAACCTATTCGCGTTAGTAAAGATATTGTAGGAGTTGTGGAATATAGAGATGGCACTATTATTGATGTCGTCCATAAAGTTATAGTATAAAAAATTAGTTTTGTACATAGTTCTATATACATAATTTAAATATATCAAATAAAATTTTTGATGCATTTAAATTATTATATAGAACTTATTTTTTTACAAGTTTTTACATAACTATAGTATCCTTCTGCGGTAGTAATTATAGGCGGAGGAATTCATTATATTGTATCTTGTAAGAAAAACATATTTAATGTATATGCGCCGACAGAAGAAAATTATGCCATAGGAAAGGAGCAGTATCTTAATTGCCAGTAAGATCATTATTTGATTTGCATACCCATACCGTTGCCAGTGGATACGCATATAGCACGTTGAAAGAAAATTTGGCAGCGGCTAAAGCAAAGGGATTCATAGTAATGGGGACATCTGATCATAGTCCGGGAATGTCGGGCAGTGCAGAAAAAAACTTTTTTTTAAAACTATCGTATTCTATTTCCCGTTATTTAGAAAATATGAACGGTGTCTGGATTTAATCTACTATTTTAGGTTTTCCTATATCTCCCTTTGTTCCCTGTCGTGGAGAAGTTCGAAAAAGATTTTTCCAAGCACGATAAAAGGTAGAGTAATTTCGAAAACCACTGTCATAGCAGACTGTTGTAAGGGGAAATCCTTGTTGAATTAGATTGCGGGCAAGGAGAAGTCGTTTGGTAGTAATATAATTTGCCAAAGAATAGCCTGTTTCATTTTTGAACAGATGCATAAGATAGTCGGGACTGATATAAAAAAGAGAAGCAATGTCTGGAATAGAAAGGGTATTTGTCAGATGTGTATTTATATATTCTATAATAGTTTGTATTTTACTATTTTGGTTTCCTGTTTTGACGTAACCGATGTGATGTTCACGGACGTCTCGAGCCAGGAAAAGCATGAACTCCAGAAAAAGAGTTTGCTGTAAAATAGGACTATCTTCTTTTTTTTCATCAAAAGCTTGGCGTATGCGGCATGAAATTCCGTATATATTGCTGACCTCTTGAGGTTGCCGAAGTACATGGGAACGAGCTTCACTAAATATGCAGGATAAATCACAACCTTGCTTGCGGTACACCTCAAAAAACATAGGAGACAAGTAGGCTATTATGCGTTCATAGTTGGCCGTGTTGTGGACAATTGGACGATGCAGCTGCCCTGCTTGTACGAGAACAATATCATAAGGCTGGAGCGAATATGTTTTTCCTTCTATTTCATATTGCACATCGCCTTGAAAAAAAAGAGTAATTTTGTCAAAATCATGATAATGATAAGGAAATTTTTGATCTGTACGATCTGAAATATAAAATAAACGCAATTGTTCAGCAAGATAGCCTATTTTTTGATACATAACAGCCTCCTCAATATGACAGGATTTGCAATAATTATAGCATTATTTTCATATAATTACCAATTTCGGTTATGTATAATAGAAATCGTAAAGAAATTATGTCATAGCTGGTATGGAGGGAAACAGAGTAATGAAATTCGTTAAAATGCATGGCTTAGGCAATGATTTTGTTTTTTTTGAAGATAAAAATGGGTCTGGCAAAGATTTTTCCCAGTTGGCAGTACAGCTTTGTGATCGACATACAGGTATTGGAGCTGATGGTATTATAGTTATTGTACCAAGCGATAAGGCTGATGTACGAATGCGCATTATTAATGCCGATGGCAGTGAAGCTGAAATGTGTGGCAACGGAATTCGGTGTTTTGCTAAATATGTTTATGATCATCAGATTATTGATAAAAAACAATTTACCATAGAAACATTAGCAGGTATCATGAAACCGGAGGTTATTATTGGGAATGACGGAAAAGTTAGCCTTGTCACAATTAATATGGGGAAACCATTTACCGATCGTGCGCTCATTCCAATGAACGGACCTGCGGGTCCGGTTGTGGATGAACCGATTAATATTGATGGAGCAGTCTACAAAATAACCAGTCTCTTGATGGGAGTCCCGCATACGATGACATATGTGCGCAATGTAAAAACTGTTGATTTACCTGTATTAGGACCAAAATTTGAAACAAATCCACTATTTCCACGTAAAACTAATATGAATTTCATTCAAGTAGTTGATAATAAAACAATAAAAGTTCGCACATGGGAACGCGGAGCGGGAGCAACATTGGCGTGTGGTACGGGTTCTTGTGCTTGTGCTGTGGGGTCTTATCTCAATGGATTTACAGGCCGCAGTGTTGATGTAAATTTATACTTGGGGACTCTTCATATTGAATATAACGAAGAAGATGGCAACGTATATATGACCGGTCCGGCGGCAGTTTCTTTTGAAGGGGAATGGATGGATGAATAAATTTTTATCCGACAACCTGAAATATCCATTGGTTTATAAATTGTAGAATTTTCGTTAAGATTGTATCGGGGGAGTACGTTTGTTTTTGAGGGAACAGCTCATTGCCGGTAATAGTGTATGATGTTTCCCGGCCCTGTTCATCCGGAGCGGTACGTATTTTTACGTATAGCTCCGGCTTTTTGTTTTTTGGAATATATACAGCAAATGTTGCCAGTGTCTGAATTGCACGCGGGGTGCTGCCGGTACGCCAGATACTATTATCGGGACCGTCGTGGCGATCCTGGCTGAAAGCGATAAAATCTGACAATGTATAAGGTATTTTTCCTGTTTGGAGAAGTTCTTTGATGCGGGAGTATCGGGTAAAACTTGATTTTCCGATGGTTATATTGGATTTCTGTAAATCGGGGTCAATATAGTGATTGGTATGAGTTAATATATTATTTTTTTGTATGTTTATTTTATAGTTTCCGTTATCGGCAATTTCGATACTTGCTATTTTATCAGCATCTGCCAAAAGAATAAATTTTGGACCTAGAAATAATTCTGTATGAGATAAGGCTTCATCAACATTACTGCATTTTCCCAGCATTACCTTTAAAAGGGACTGTTTGGCATGAAGCATTTGATTTCGTTCTTGCTTTGGGATAGAAGAAGCAGAAGCAGAAAAAACGACAAGTCCTTTTTCATTTATACCCCCGCGGAGAGAACGTTTTTTCATATCACCGGCGAAAATCCCGTAATAACGATAGGGGTTATCTTCGATAATTCTCATTTCTTGCCATTGCGGCTGCCAATCTCGATTTTTAACGATAAGCGTGCCACTGCCCTTTACCCATGAATCACCGGTTGCGGCAAAAAGAGTACAAGCGGAGGCGGATACGGCATTTGCGATACAGATTATAAGACATATACTTGTTTTCCATATCATCTACATCACTCACTTTGCTAGGGGAATATAACAAGCTTATTTATACTATAAACCTTATTTTTATAGTATAAAATATAAGTGAAAAATAAAAAAGAAAATATATTATAAATGTTTAACAACCGCAATTGGTGTATACAATAAAACATATCAATTGCGGTTGTTGTATAAAAAGAAAAATATATTCGCGATTTTATGATATGTAGTATAATAAACGTATTGCAATAAGAACAACATAAAAAGTGTATGAGGGTATGTAAAATATGTTGAATGATATGTAGTATCAGCCGATATTTGACTTCGGGAGCATTTTATGAAATTTACTATGGTGCGATGATGTCAAGAAAAATAGAAAATCTGCTGGGTATTGGAAGACGTATTGCTATCAGTTTTATTTTGGAAACTCCCATACGGATACAACCGACTTGCGAGTATAGGTAAAACTGCAGGCATTGCAGAGGCATAGGTGAAAAAATATACAGGCAGCAGAACGCAGTTATGTAAGAAAAGCATAATAATAAATGTATGTTTATGATGGATATTTTAATAGGTAAGGAGAAGCTTTTATGTATTATGTATGTGTCGATATTGGGGGTACAGCTATTAAATATGGATTAGCAGATGAATCGGGAAAATTTTATGATATACAAAGTATTCCCACAGAAGTTAAAGAAAAAGGTACGGAGCAAATGCTGAAAAAAGTGGTTGATATTGTGTCGATATATCAAGCAGAACATGCTGTTTACGGTATAGCGGTTTCTTCCGCAGGAATTGTACAGCCAGATACGGGAGAAATTATTTATGCAGCAGACCATTTTCCGGGATATACAGGTACTAAATTAAAAACATTGCTTGAAAACATTTTTAATATTCCTTGTAGTGTGGAAAATGACGTCAATGCTGCTGGATTGGGAGAATATTGGTTAGGTGCAGGACGGAATGCTTCTTCCTTATTTTGCCTGATGGTGGGAACTGGTATAGGGGGTTGCATTATTATAAACGGAAAATTGTTCCATGGTGCATCTAACAGTGCCGGGGAAATTGGGTATCTTAAAATAGGCGGTTCGGCAACATTGGAAGCAGACGCATCGGTAACAGCATTGGTAAAGACAGTGGCAGCTGCTAAAAATGTCCCCGTATCGTCTATTGATGGTAAAAAAATATTTCACTTGGCTAAGTCGGGAGATAGTATTGCCAGTACGGCGATAGATCAAATGATAGATCATTTGTCAGCGGGTATTGCCAATATTTGTTATGTTTTGAATCCTGAAAAAATTATTATTGGAGGTGGTATTATGGAACAACGGCGATATATTAAACCGCGTTTAATTGATGCATTGCAGCATAAAATTTTGCCTCCGTTTTTTTCTCATACATATATATCTTTTGCAAGGTTACAGTGGAAAGCAGGTATGACGGGAGCATTATATCATTTTTTACAGCAAAGAAAAGAAGGGGTATTATGAAAAACACTAGTACCCTGTCTCAAGGCCTTTTTGTTGACAGGCTCAACCGGTTTGTTTGTCGTATTAAAATAAATCACGAAATTGTATATTGTCATATGCCGAATCCAGGAAGAATGTGGGAACTGCTGTATCCGGGGGCTGTTGTATATTTACGCAGAGCAGCACAGAAAGAGCGTAAAACAGCATATGATGTGATTGGAATTGAGCGGGATGGAGTCCCAATTTTACTCGATACGCAATATAATAATGATGTAGCAGCACGACTTATTACAGAAAAGTGTATTCCTGGATGGGAAAGATGGAATCTTTTACGACGAGAAGTAACTGTCGGTTCCAGTCGATTTGATTTATTGCTGGAATGCGGGGATGAACATTTTTATTTGGAAGTTAAATCCTGTACGTTATTTGGCAAAACGGCGGCAATGTTTCCTGATGCTGTAACGGAACGAGGGAAACGTCATGTGCTGCATTTGGCACAATTAGCAAAAGAGGGCATTCATGCGGGAATATTATTTATTGTTCAATGGGATAGGGCACAATGGTTTTTGCCGGATTATCATACTGATCCGGATTTTGCCGAGGCATTTTACGAATCGGCGCCGTATCTTGATTGGAAAGCATTATCTTTACACTGGGACAGAACTTTTATAACACCGCAGGTTGTCCGTGTTTTATCATATCCAGAACAAATATTAAAGCAAGAAAATCATGATCAAGGCGACTATATGTTGATTTTACAATTAAAGGAAGATACGGATATTGTTATAGGTGCGCAAGGGGAGCGCCAATTTCTTAAAGGATATTACGTGTATGTTGGCTCGGCTCGGCGCAATTTGTCAAGACGTCTGGCCCGGCATAGACACTTGCGCAAACGAATGCATTGGCATATTGATTATTTGCGGCAAAAAGCATTGGTTACAGCGGTGGTTCCTATTCGTACAGCTGATGATTTGGAACATGATATAGCATATGCGGTAGAAAAGATTGCTGATTGGCGGATTGATCGTTTTGGTAGTACGGATTGTTCTTGTTCGTCGCATTTATTTGGGTTTGCTGATAACCCAGTGCATCGTCCTGATTTTATACAAGTCGTCGAAGATTTTCGAATGAACAGATTGGAGAAAAAAATCTCTTTTTAGACTTAAAATCTTAATATAGTATTGTATAATTTTTATATAATATAAATTTTAAATATGGTATAATAAAATATATCAGATGTAGGGGGAGTTGGTAATGTGGAAAGATCGGAAGCGGTGACACTACTTCAGAAATATAATAAAGAACCGTTTCATATCATGCATGCGTTAACTGTTGAAGGCGTCATGCGCTGGTATGCCCAAAAACTCGGATATGGTGATAATATGGATTTTTGGGGCCTTGTCGGATTGTTGCATGATGTGGATTTTGAACAGTATCCGGAACAGCATTGTAAAAAAGCTCCAGCCCTTCTTGCGGAAATTGGGGCTGACGATGATTTTATTCGTGCTGTTTGTTGTCATGGATATGGTATTTGTGTTGATATTGAACCACAACATCAGATGGAAAAAGTATTGTTTGCAGCAGATGAACTGACAGGCCTTATTTGGGCGTCAGCAAAAATGCGGCCATCTAAGAGTACTAAGGACATGGAAGTAAAGAGTTTAAAAAAGAAATTTAAAGATAAAAGTTTTGCTGCGGGTTGTTCTCGAGATGTTATTACACAGGGAGCCCAACTTCTTGGATGGGAATTGCCGGAATTATTTGAAAAAACGATTCTTGCCATGCGCTCTTGTGAAGATTCTGTGCGTACAGAATGTTTAGTATTAACGGGTCAGAATGAATAAAGAAATGGAAATTAACAAATACTTTGTAATATAAGGAGGGACTTCAAATGAATTTGCGTAGAAAAATAGTAACAATGGCCCTAGCTGGAGTGATGACTTTTGGTGTTTTTGCAGGGGCAATGGCGGCTGGTTTAGGTGTTGTTGATATGGGATATTTGCTTCAGAAACATCCTGGTTTTGCAAAAGCTTCGGCAACTTGGCAGTCTGATGTGAAGAAGGCGAATGCTGACTTTGCTTCCCAAGTTAAAGGACAGGCGACGGATAAGGATAAACAGGAATTGGCCCGAAAGTTCAACATACAATTGAACCAGGATCGCATTAATCTCTTTGGTCCATTGGAAAAAGACATTATCACTAAGACACAGGAAGTTAAAGATGAAAAAGGGTTAGATTATGTTGTACTTAAAGGATCGGTCGTATTCGGTACTGCACAAGATATTACTAATGATGTAGAGGCTAAGTTAAAATAGTCTGGATATATGCAGTCTTGAGAGGGTGGTATGGATGTTAAAAAAAGCGGTATTGGCAGTGACTGCGTTTTCCATTATAGCAGCAGGAACTGCATTTGCGGCGGCAGTTCCGCAAAAAACACCATTTGCAGCAAATGAACAATGTTATAAAGCAGAACAGTTGATTACTTTGGATAAACAAAAAGTTGCAGGTGGACAAGGTACTCTGTATGGAAAATTTGCTTTTATTCGCACAACAGCTGCACCAGAACAAGCTATTAAGGAAATCGGATGGATGACATTAAAACCGGGTGCATCCATTGGGTTACACAAACATTATGTTAATGAAGATACTTATATTATTATATCTGGACAGGGTGTTTTTACCGATGAAAAAGGTGTGAAAACTAAAGTTTCCAAGGGTGATATTACCATTGCCAGGCCCGGTCAATCTCATGCACTTGCCAATAACAGCAAGGAACCGCTTGTATTCCTCGATGTCATTGCACAAAATGATTCTTATCAGCAAAATCATCCCAATGCCCAACCTAAAAAGTAATAAGCTGCCGTATGTGGATGAACGACCGGGATTACAATAAAAGCTCTGCGTATTTGCGCAGAGCTTTTATTGTAATTCCGTCCGTATGAAAATACATATAGTAAAGTAAATATCTGATTATCGTTTTATTAGTATTGATCATCGTCGTCATAATATTTAACTAAAGCTTGTGTTCCTAGATTTCCTTCACCGTCAGCCATAAGTTTTAAATACATATCAAGAACTTCGTTAAGAACATTTAGGTGTAGACCTCGTGAGGAACTTTCTTCATCAGCAATTCGCATATCTTTAATAAAATGTTTAATGTAAAAACCAGGCTGAAAATCTCCCTGTAGAATTCGCGGAGAGAGTGAATCCACCTGGGCGGAACCAGCGGCCCCTTTGCTAACGCCATCAAGTACACGCTGTAAATCTAATCCCGCTTTTTGTGCATAGCAAAGAGCTTCACACATTCCGGCGACAGTACCGGCAATCATAATCTGATTTACCATTTTTGTATGTTGTCCGGCTCCGGCAGGTCCTTCGTAAACAATATTTTTTCCCATGGCTTGAAAAAGGGGCAGACAATCTTTGAATGCCTTTTCATCACCGCCAACAAGAATGGAAAGTGTTCCATTTTTAGCGCCGGTATCACCACCGGTAACCGGAGCATCAAGTGCAAATACATCGCGTTTAGCGGCTTCTGCGTATATTTTTTCCGATAATTTGGGACTTGTTGTCGTCATGTCAATGAGATATGTTCCCCTTTTAACGGTTGTAAAGATTCCGTTTGTTTCAAAATATACCTCTGCTACGTCTTTAGGATACCCAACCATCGTAATTACGATATCTTTGTTTTTTGCGCATTCTGCTGGAGAGTCACACCAAACAGCACCCTCTTCCGTCAAAGGCAGCGCTTTTGAACGAGTTCGATTATATACATATACAGTATATCCATGCTTAATCAGGTTACGGATCATGCCGCATCCCATAATGCCTGTGCCGATAAAACCAATTTTTTTCATATTATAGGGCCTCCTTTTACAGCATCTCCCCAAGTACTTGTTATTTTGTAAATATAGGTAATGTTTTTAAAAAGTAATAAGATGGCAGGCTGGCAAAATTAGATTCTTTTACAGAATCTTCGTTGAAAATTGCAAAAAAATCAGCCTTTATTCCGACTTGGCCGAGTAAGCGGTGGATTGCAATGAAGGTTTCGCCGGTACTGGCTACGTCATCAAGAACTAATACGCGTTTATTTTTCATTAGAGTTGCTTTTTCTTCCGTTAAAAATAAATTTGAGGACTGACTAGATGTCATCGATTTACATTGAACAGACCAATATAAGCCCTTTTCTTCGTAGGTTTTCAAGGCTTTGCGCAACATGACGATTTTGCAGCCGTTCATTAATGCTAAAGCGGTAACTAACGTGATAGATCGGCATTCGGGTGTAACAATAATATCAATATCATTACCGATATTTTTATTGATATATCGATTTGCTTCTACGGATACATCACGCATCATTTGCGGTTGATGTATCAAATCGATAAGAGCAATACCAAAGGTATCGTCTAACTTGTGTATTGGTAATGGATAATCGTTGTGATTAAATGTTACTGTATAAATTTGATCCATAAGAACGGTCCTCCTGTAAAATACATATCTACAGATACTAGTATAATGCCTTTTTAAAAAATAGGATAGCATAAATTTTTAAAAATATGGAATTTCTATGGTATATAGCCTATAATAATGTACAGATATTATTATAGGATTAAGGGAGGAAGTATGAGGAAGAAGGTAATTTTTGGTTTTGATTATACAAACAATGAATATATAAAGTTATCGTTATATCTTGTAGTTGGTGGCTCCGCAGCACTTTTAGAATGGGGACTTTTTTATTTATTCTTAAAAGGATTTTCGGGCATGTTTCTTTTTTCATTGCAGACGGAAACTATTTTGGCGGCCACTACAATGGCATTTGCTTTATCAACATTATATCATTACATTTTGTGTAATGTCTTTGTCTTTGAGAGTGGCAGCCGTCACCAACGGGGAACTGAACTTTCGCTGGTGTTCATTGTTAGTACGATTGGATTATGTTGGAATTTGCTGCTGATGTATTTTTTTACATCACCCGCTTTTTTGGGATTAAACCCGATGATATCTAAAATTATGGCCAGTGCGATTGTTACCGTTTGGAATTATTTATCACGTAAAAAATGGATTTTTAAATAAAATATAGGAGTGAGGGTATGGACAGGGAGAAACGTGTGTTGGAATTATTGCATCAAATGATAGCAATCAATAGTGAAACTGCGACAGAAAAAGAACAAGCAATGGAGGTATATTTGCTACATGTTTTGTCGGGGATAAAGAAAAATGTATGGTGTGGTTCTCTGCCTGTTAGGAATGATTCACTTGGACGTTCAGTCGTATATGGTTTTATTGAAGGGAAAAGAGCGGATACCCTTGTTTTTATGAATCATCATGATGTAGTCGGGTGCGAAGCATATGGCAAACTTGCACCGTATGCATTTTCTCCGGAAATATTGGCAGAAAAGTTACGCCATAGTGAAATTGATTTAGAAACAGAGGCGGATTTAGATAGCTGCGAATGGCTTTTTGGCCGAGGGGCTTGTGATATGAAAGGTGGAATTGCAGCTCAGATGACCGTTTTTGAAGAATATGCGGCACATCCTGGAAATGTGAATTTATTGTTTTTATCGGTACCTGATGAAGAATCTTATTCAGCCGGGATGCGATCAGCACTGCCTTTTTTGCAGCAACTGCAAAAAGAACGAAAGCTGCGATATCGTCTTTTAGTGAATTGTGAACCTAATCATAAAGAGCAAGATAATTTAATCGCGTATACAGGATCTGTAGGAAAAATATTGCCGGTTATTCTTGTGCAGGGAAAAGTGGTTCATATCAGTAAATATGCTGAAGGAATTAATCCATTAGGTATTTTAGCACGTGTTGTTTCGCGAACGGAGGGTAATTGGAATCTGGCAGATCAATGTGAGGGTGAAAGTACACCGCCGCCATCTTGGATGTATCTGCGGGATGCAAAAAAAAATTATGATTTTTCTTTGCCTTGGCGGGCATCGGCCTATGCTAATTTTCTGACTTTTAAAAAGACCCCGGAGGCAGTGCTGCGTATTCTAAAAAAAGAAACACAAACCAGTATAAAATCAGCTCTAGCGCAAGCGAGAGTACAATATGAAGTACCTGTATTGTCTTATGGGGAATTATTAAATAAGGCAAAACATATACCTGGTTTTTTTACATTTTATAATACATTGCAGTATATAGAAACAGAAAAATTGAAACAAGGGGGAAACTATCCTTCCGTTACGATTGATTTAATGGCACAGATTTTGGATTTTATGGAAGAAAGAGAACCGGTTGTTATTATCGGCTTTGCCCCGCCTTATTATCCGGCAGTAGACAGCAGAAGCATGGGGGATAAGAGTTTTTATTCTGTACTGCAGGCAGTAACAACTTGCCTGACCGTACGGTTTGATCAGTATTTTACAGGGGTTTCTGATTGCAGTTATTGTGGATTGGATTCAACTATGGATGGTACTGTTTGTCAAGATAATATGCCTTTATGGGGAACGGCGTATCAATTGGATTGGCAGGCTTTGTCAGATATTCGTGTCCCGTTTATATTATTAGGCCCTTGGGGAAAAGACTTGCACTGTAGGACAGAACGCGTTCATATTTCTAGTGTATCACGGGTATTACCAGGCGTTTTACGGAAAATTTTAGCTTATTTAGAAAAAAATTATTAACCTAATTTTGCGTATATTATAGTTTTAAGTATTTTATTGTGACATAAATAACTTGTTGTGATAATAAAAATATAGTAATATATTAACATATAATTTACATATATTAACGTAATTTATTTAAAATTTTTTTCTTTTAATAAGGAGGAAAGAAAATGGATTTAATTAGAAATTGGCGGATTCATTTATTTGCGTTATGTATCGTTGTTGTGGCAGATTTTGTTGGTATTCAAAAATTTGGGCTTGTTGTTTTTCTGCCGCTGTTTTATGCATTAGTTTTGGGAGGTATTATCAGTTATCCGTCTTTTCATATTATGAGTGATAAAATGATGGAACGTGCTGGTGAATTTATGCCAGTTGCCATGTTATATCTTATTGTAAAAATTGGGTTAGGCATCGGCCCTAACCTGCATATGCTCATGAATTCAGGTATGGCACTTATTATGCAGGAGTTTGGGCATTTTTTTGGAACACTCATTTTTGGTTTGCCGATGGCTTTATTTTTAAAAATGGGCCGTGAAGCGATAGGAGCGTGTTATTCAATTGACCGGGAAGCGAATGTAGCAATCATTGCAGAAAAGTACGGAATATTTTCTCCTGAAGGCCGCGGTGTTATGGGAATGTATATTTGTGGGACCTTGTTTGGTGCATTATGGATCTCTGTTCTGGCAGGAATTATTGCACGTACGGGACTTTTCCATCCATATGCGTTGGCTATGGGAGGCGGTATTGGCAGTGCCAGTATGATGGCAGCTTCCGTGGGTTCGATTGTTGCTGTTTTTCCTGAAGAAGCCCAGAAAATTACTGCTTATGCGGGTGCAGCTAATTTAATGACTTCTGTTTTAGGTATTTATTTTGCTTTGTTCGTTTCTTTGCCTGTTACTGTTAAAGTGTATGATTTTGTAACTGGGCGCAAACGCCAAGAAGAAGTAGGAGAAATAACTGATACCAATGAATTAAATCGGCAGGAGGCATTGGAAAATCAAGTTGTTGATGAAAATGCTGCCAGTGTAACTGAATTAATAGAAGATACGAAAGATAAAGAAAATAAAGTTAAAGAAACATTATTGGATTGTTTGTTTATTCTTTGTGTTACAGGGGTGCTTGGTATTGTGGCAAATGTCGTTGGTTATAAGGGAAATCCAATTGCTGATTTTACAGGATCGGCATTGTTAGTTATCATTGCTTTTATTGGAATCTGTATTGCACATTTACCCGGCTTAAAGAAACTTCCTATTGTTTTCTGGGTATCTATTTTTGCTGTTATTTGTTCTGTTCCAGAAATACCGGGTACCGCTTGGATTGTGGAGCAGACCAATCATATTAATTTCTTGGCTACGACGACACCTATATTAGCGTATGGCGGTCTGTCTCTGGGAAAAGATATTCCTGCTTTCAAGAGATTGTCATGGCGTATTGTTCCGGTTGCCTTGATGGTTGCCTCGGGATCTTTTATTTGTGCAACAATTATGGCAGAAATCATGCTTCACTTGGAAGGTATTTTTTAATTAAAAGAGGTTGATAGTATGACAAAAGAAGAATTAAAGCAACGTATATGTGATGCTGTGGAAAAACGAGCTGATGATATTATGGCTTTTGGTCAGTCTGTTTTTACGGAACCCGAATTAGGATATAAAGAAGTAAAAACGTCGGCTAAAGTACAATCTGCATTTGAAAAACTTAATATTCCGTATACGACAGGATGGGGAATTACAGGTGTAAAGGCACGCTTGAAGGGGAATACTTCTAAGAGAACGGTTGCGGTACTGGGAGAAATGGATTCGATTATTTGCCGGAGTCATCCGTCGGCTGACGAAAATACAGGGGCGGCGCACTGCTGTGGTCATTATGTTCAAATTTCAGATATGCTGGGTGTTGCAATGGCTTTTTGCGATACGGGGGCAATGGCCCAATTAGGCGGTGATGTTGTGTTTTTTGCAGTACCGGCAGAAGAATGTATAGAAATTGAATATCGCAATACATTGCGTGAACGGGGTAAAATAAAATACTTAGGTGGCAAGGAAGAGATTATTCAGCAGGGCGGGTTTGATGACATTGATGCGGCGATGCAGATGCATGTTACTACCACAGCCGATTCATCAGGATCTATCCAGATTGGTGGCTCCAGCAGTGGTTTTATTAGTAAGCTCATAGATTATCATGGCAAAGCGGCTCATGCTGCGGCGGCACCCCATTTAGGCATTAATGCGCTGAATGCTGCGATGCTGGGCATTATGGGAGTCAACGCATTACGAGAAACCTTTCGTGAACAGGATTATGTGCGTTTTCATCCTATTATTAACAGCGGCGGAGATTTAGTCAATGTTGTACCGGATTATGTACGGATGGAAAGTTATGTTAGGGCTGCGTCAGCCGAGGCTATGGTACATTACAATGCACGTATTGATCGTGCATTGAAAGCGGGTGCCGATGCGGTAGGGGCAACTTGCGATATTCATAATTTGCCGGGATATCTGCCATTATTTCAAAATGAAGAAATGACAACGCTACTGGAAAAAAATTGTCATATTATTTTCGGTATGAATCATGTTGAATATCCGCCACATGACGCAGCCAGTACTGATATGGGGGATGTTTCTCAACTCATGCCGGTTATACATCCGTGGGTGGAATGCATTCACGGTGCACTGCACAGTGCCGAGTATGAATTAGTGGATCCACGTACGGCTTATATCAAAGCTACACAGGTAATGGCAATGACACTGATTGATTTGTTATACGATGATGCGCAAGGTGTTGAAGATATTCTTGCTAAATATAAACCGCGCATGACAAAAACCGAGTATATAAAATTTATGGATTCAATACATTAAAATAATTATCTAGTAATGATATCCCTGTTTTTTGGTGCCAGCCTTATATAAGTTTAAGGCTGGCGTTGCTGTTTTCATATGGTAAAAAAGCTTGATATTTTTTTGTTTTTGAGCTATAATTACATAGCTAACTTAACAAGAGTATTGGTGTGTGGTAATCCGCCGGGGCTCGTGCAATAGGAAACTATGAACCTCGTCAGGTCCGAAAGGAAGCAGCGATAAGTAGAAAGTCTTATGTGCCACGAGGGTACCTGGCGGGTTATCATACACGAGTACTTTTTAGTTGGTGGAAAAGCAGCGGTTAGCTGCTTTTTTTGCTATGGAGGAAGAAATATGGCATATATTGCGTTGTATCGTAAATGGCGCCCGGCGCTGTTTGAAGATGTAGTAGGGCAACAACATATTACGGAAACTTTACAAAAAGCTATTGATACAGATAAAGTGGCACATGCCTATCTGTTTTCCGGACCTCGTGGTACAGGTAAGACCAGTACTGCAAAAATTTTTGCTAAAGCGATGAACTGCGTTAAAGGGCCTACTTCACATCCTTGTAATACATGCGAAGTTTGCCGTCATATTACAAATGGAGAGTCATTGGATGTGGTGGAAATTGATGCAGCTTCAAACCGCAGTATTGAAGATATTAGGACACTTCGGGAAACAATCAAGTTTATGCCGGCTGAAGGTCATAAAAAAATATACATTATTGACGAAGTGCATATGTTGACAACGGAAGCTTTTAATGCTCTCTTAAAAACCTTAGAAGAACCGCCGGGACATGTTA
Organism: Megasphaera sueciensis; assembly: GCF_050219315.1. Lineage (NCBI taxonomy): Bacteria > Bacillati > Bacillota > Negativicutes > Veillonellales > Veillonellaceae > Megasphaera > Megasphaera sueciensis. The sequence goes on along the minus strand of NZ_CP116939.1, from coordinate 1,951,593 downwards.
TTTTTATTTTGGCAACAACAGAACCGGAAAAAATTCCCATGACGATCCTTTCACGATGTCAGAGATATGAATTTCGACGTATTACTAGTCATGACATTGCAGAGCGCCTCATGTACATAGCTGAACAGGAACATGTAATGCTTACAAAAGGGGCTGCACATATTTTAGCAGTTCAGGCAGACGGAGGCATGCGGGATGCGTTGAGTATGTTGGATCAATGCATTAGCAATACATCAGAGTCTATTGATGAAGCATTAGTACGTAATTTGTTGGGATTAATCGGAAAAGATTGGTTGTTTAAGTTAAGTGAAGCAGTGTTTAACGGACAAGGAGACATTATTATCAAAAGTGTGGATGACATCGTCCGCCTCGGTAAAGAGCCAAGGGTTATTTTGATAGAATTGGTTGCTCACTTGCGGGCACTTATGCTATATCAAGCGGCGCCAAAGTCAGATACATTAGCAGCGTATGCAGATTCCATGACAGAATTGGCTGATCAGGCCGCGCAAGTTTCTCCCCGCAAAGTATTTGCTGTGTTGTCGGTATTACAGCAAGCGATGCTTACGGCACGGACATCTCCCACACCTCGTGTGGCGGTAGAAATGGGTCTGCTTATGGCCGGACAGACCGAACAGTCAGGCTGGCAAAGCGATTTAACGGAGAGAGTGGAAACCTTAGAAAAACATGCTTTTCGTGTACCGCAGATTGTATTGGATCGTATTTCAAAATTGGAAAATGTAGTTATAGAGCATCATATATCAACTGCAGATATGTCGGCAAACTCTTCTCATGAGGTACCTGTGCCGGCAGACGAAAATAATATAACAGATATGCATTTATCAGAATCTATTATCAATATTTCATCTAAAAATGACATGACGCAAGAAAAGCCGCCAATATCAGACCATTTGGCAGCAACACTCCATACACCAGAAACATCACCTGAAATCGGGGTATCGCATAGTTCAGCGGAATATGATACAATTTGGAAAGGCGTTTGTGAGGTGCTGGAAAAAGGGAAGAAACGAGCAGTTCTATCTTGTATGCGGCCAGGACGGGTTGTGTATATAGGAGAAGGGCGTGTTATTGTTGTTTTTAAGACAGCATTTATGGCTAAACGTGCTAATAAAAAAGACTATTGTCAATGCGTAGATGAAGCATTAAAATCTGTTACCGGTGATATCCTCCATATGCAGGGTTTTTTGGAGGGAGATAGTGAGCTTGCTGTTTTTGAGAAAAAAAAAACAACATTCTTGAAAAAGGAAACGGATGTTGAAAAAGAAACTGTAGAAAAAAAAGCAGATTCTACAATGCTGCAATCCGTTGCATTGGCGGATATTTCTGAAGAAGCACGAACAGTGCTGGATCCATTGTTGAAAACAATGGGTGACTGTGACATATATATAGAAAATAAATCATAATAACACAGGAGGAATTACTATGTTTGGTGGAAATATGCAGGGAATGATGAAAAAAGTACAAAAAATGCAGAAAGAAATGCAGAAAATGCAGGAAGATTTAAAAACACGGACGGTAGAAGCTACGGTTGGCGGAGGAGTACTTACTATTGTCATGAATGGCGAAAAAAAAGTTGAAAGTGTTCATATTGATCCCAGTATTATTGATCCGGAAGATGTAGATATGCTGGAAGATTTAGTAGTTGCAGCTGTTAATGAGGCTAATCAAAAGGTGGATGATATGATGGCTCAGGAAATGGGAAAAATTACAGGCGGGATGAAACTGCCGGGGATGTTTTGATGGATACGCCTTTGGATAGACTGGCGGAACAGTTTCGCCGCTTGCCTGGCATAGGCATAAAAACTGCTCGTAAGTTAGCCTATTATATGGTTCAGCAGCCGCCGGAAAAGATAGAAGAATTTATTGCTGCCATACGGGATGCAAAGCAAAAGATGTGTTTTTGTTCTATTTGTTTTAATTTGTCATCCCAGAATCCTTGCCCTATATGCAGCGATGACCGCCGGGATCATGGGGTGATATGTGTAGTAGAAACTCCGCAGGATGTGTCAGCTATTGAACGCAGTGGCGATTATCATGGTTTATATCATGTTTTGCAGGGAGCGTTATCACCGTTGGATGGCATCGGGGTGGAAGATTTACGTATTAAAGAACTATTGCAGCGTCTTCAAAACACGGAAGTTCAGGAAATAATTCTGGCTACGGATCCTGATGTCGAAGGAGAGGCTACCGCTTTATATTTAGCGCGGCTTCTTAAGGCTACGGGCATTCGTGTGACCCGTATTGCACGAGGGCTCCCTATGGGAGGAGACATTGAATATGCTGATGAAGCGACACTGGCAGGAGCGGTGGCAAATCGGCAGGAAATGTGAGGTGCCTGATGGATTATATTTGGATAGGTGTAGGTATTGCCGCACTTTGGATTTTAAATAAATTTGTGCTGGCTCCGGTTCGGCATTTGGCTTTCAATGTTATTATTGGGCTCATTGCCTTATACTTTATCAATCAATTCGGTGGTGCTATGGGTTTGCATTATGTACCGATTACTTGGATAACAGGTATTATTATTGGTATTTTTGGCTTACCCGGAGTAGCTGTCTTGATGTTATATTTTACTTTTTTTTGACGTAGAGAAGGGATATTGTGAAAGTAAAAAAATGGACGGTACTTGTTGTAACTGCTTTGGTTGCAGTGTCAGCTCTTTCCGGCTGTGGGAATGGTGTGAAAACTAAGGTGGAGACAGTTACAAAATCAGATCATCCAGTTGCGCTGACGTTGGATGCTAATGTGACGGCTCTTCATATGACAAATATTGTTCCTAAGCTATCAGGTAAATTGATATCTGTCCCATTGACAGTTGGGCAAGATGTTAAGGCGGGGCAGATATTGGTTCAGGTTGATCAAATCCCCTATCAGCAAAGTGTGGCATCTGCTGAATCAGCACTGGTGACAGCATCTATGGGAACAAATCCTTCACGGGATATGTCGGGAGATGCTGATAGTGGTGACAGGCGGGCAAAACTTGATGTTTGGTATCGAATGGGGGCTATTTCTAAAGTTGAATATAATCAAATGATGTCTAAAGAAAATGAGGCGGCTGCTGGTACTGCTGCTACAGCGGCGGGATCATCTGCAGCTCCGGCCATAGACAGGGAACGGATTGCTCAGCTTCAAGCCTCTATTCAGGCCGCACGGGATATGTTAGGAAATACAACGATTTATTCTCCTATAGATGGAAGAATAACAGCAGTTTCTGATAATCCTTCCGTAGCCGTAGCGGGAATGGTTCTGGCTACAGTGCAGCAGATGACGCCGTTAGTAGCGACATTTGCTATTCCTGAGACATATATTCAGGCATTAAATATGGCAAAGCAGAATGGATCTATTAGTGTAGCTGTATTGGCTCCTTCGGGAGAATCGCAAGCAGGCGAACTGACGTATCTGGCAACGGGTAAAGACCCCGCAACAGGCAGTTATATGGCGAAGATTACTTTTAATAATGATAAAAATCTTTTTGTCCCGGGTGAATTTTATCATGTGCGTATATCTACACCGCAGGAAGTATCACAAATTACTATTCCGAAAACGGCGGTTAGGACAAAAGATTCCGGTGATTTTGTTTATATTGTAAATGATAGCGGATTGGCGGATGTTCGATCTATTCTTACTGGTGACGAAGAAGCGGGACGTGTTGTTGTACTTGATGGTCTTAAGGACGGAGACCGTGTTGTTGAAGATCCACCGCAATCTTTGGAAATTGGTATGAAAGTGACGACATAGCGTTTTAAAATGGTATAGCTTTTAGCAAAGCAGGTGAAGGCATTGAAGACGATGGAACCAGAGCAATTAGATCGGCAGAATAGTTTATTAAAGTCATTGGAAAAGAGTCTAGACGTTTTGGATATATTTGTGGAATGTAATACTGGGATGACATTAAAGGAAATTGCGGCTCATACGCACCTAAATACATCTACAGCTTTTCGTATTGTTAATACGCTGGAGCGGCGGCAGTATTTAACGCGTAATGAAACTTCCAAGCAGTATCGTTTAGGACCTAAAGCGTTAGCACTTGGGTATTCTTCTCATTGGACAGAGAATGTTGTTACGTTAGCTAAACCCTATTTGCGGCGATTGCAGCAGCTTTTTAATGAAACTGCCAGTATTTATATTGCAGAAGGGGATAATCGCATTTGTTTAGATCATGTGGAAAGTACGCATTCGCTTCGGCGAGTCATTCCGATTGGGGAATCTTTGCCTATTTATAAGGGGGCGGCAGGAAAGGTATTATTAGCATGGTGTAATAAAGAAGAGCGAAATCGGGTTATTTTGCAATATGGTAATTTATCAGAAGCAGAATTTTCACAAATTCGGCATACCGGATATGCTGTTACACAAGATGAAAGTGAGCATGGTTTATTTGCTCTGGCTGTGCCGGTTTTTAATTTTGAAAGTCAAGTTATAGCCTCTTTGACAGTTGCCGGTCCGTCTATGAGATTTTATGACTCTATACGGCAGAAAATGTTATTTACCATGGGACAGTATGCTTACGAAATTTCATATTCGCTAGGCTACCGTAAGAAATCATGATAGAAAATAAATGGCAACAGCACGCATATGCCGCTGCTGCTCGTGATATAGCTCCGGCTTTGCTGGGACGATATCTTGTCCATAAGATGGGGAAGAAAACACTGGTAGGCCGTATTGTGGAAACCGAAGCGTATGGAGGAGTGTATCGTCGGCAGCGGGATGATGGTTCGCATGCTTTTCATGGTCTTACCTCTCGGACAGAACCTATGTTTTGGGCAGGAGGATGGAGTTATGTTTACTTAATTTATGGCATGTACTGTTGCATGAATATTGTTACGGGATCAAAAGGAGATGCACAGGCGGTACTGATTCGTGCAGTTGAGCCTATTTCCGGGTTGGATGAAATGTTGAAAAATAGAGGAGCATCGTCACTATGTAAAAATTTAACAAATGGTCCCGGCAAATTGTGTCGAGCTTTGGATATTGATTTGCGGCAGAATAAATTGAATCTCTGCGGGGATGAACTTTATGTTATGGAACCAATGAATACAAGTCAAATTTGTACTTGCCGTTCAACACGCATTAACATTAATTATGCTGTTAAAGGAAAATATTTTCCTTGGCGGTTTTATATAAAGGGAAATCCGTATGTTTCGAGATTTTAAATTTTAAGGGGGAGTCCTTATCATAGAATTTAAAGAATTAAGATTGGAAGATAAACCAGTCATCGAGGATTATTTTCATCAGAAGCGATATGAACAGGCTGATTCAACGTTTATGACATTGTTTGCTTGGCAGAAACCGTATGAAATACAATGGACTGAAGAAGATAATGTAATGTATATTCGTTCTGGGCGCGGGAAAAAGCAGTTTTGGCTGCCCCCTTTTGCTCGGAAGGACGGAAGTTTTGTCAAAGGGTTAGACCGCATGAAAGAATGGTTTTCTGAACATGGATATCCTTTTCTTATGAAGGGTGTTGTGCCAGAAGTAGTGCAGCGTATACAGGAACTTTGCCCAGACTGTTACCATATTAAGCCGGATCGGGATAATTATGAATATGTGTATTTGACGCAGGATCTCATTAATTTGTCTGGAAAGAAGTTTAGGCAGAAGAAAAATAATTTGAATCATTTTCGTAATCAATATATGGGATATGAGTATGTTCCCATTACTGAAAATTTGTTTGATGCATGTTTAGAGGCCGAGCGCACCTGGTATGATGAGCATGATGAAGGAGATTCGGAGCTTGATGCGGAAAGATATGCCATCCAGACGGTATTTGACAATTGGAGTATGCTGCAGCCGACAGGCGGAGCCATTTGTGTGTTTAATAAGGTCGTTGCGTTTTCTATCGGAGAAATGCTCAATGATGATACGGCTATTATTCATTTTGAAAAAAGTGATCCGTCTATGCGGGGATTATATCAAGCGATCAACTATGAATTTGTCCGACATGCTTGGAGTCATACGAAATATATTAACCGGGAAGAAGATATGGGAATCCCCGGCCTACGAAAATCAAAGGAGTCTTATAATCCAGTGCGGTTCATCGAAAAATATGATGTTACATTAGCTGACTTATAGCAGAAAGGTATAGTTATGGAATTTCGTTTAGCTGGTCCTGAAGATCGGGAAATTGTAGAAAATTTATGGGCATATTGTTTTGAACCAAAAAATGATCCTTTTTTTCAATGGTATTTTTCTCGTTGTTATAAATCGGATAATGTCTTAATGGGTTTTATGAAAGGGCAGATGGCTTGTTTGACGCATTTAAACCCATATACAGTACGGTTGCGGGGACAAGATATCGCTACCTCATATATTGTGGGGTTGGCAACACATCCGGCGGCAAGGCGCGGTGGAGTAGGAGGGAAATTACTGTTGGCTGCGCTGGAAGAAATGAGGCGGCGTGGTCATTATGTGAATATTTTGATGCCTTCTAAGGCGGGATTTTACCAGCCATATGGCTATGAATTATATTGTCATCAATGGCGGGAGACAATGTTATTAGATATGCTGCGCCCTCTTTCAGATCGTACTGTTCATTATGGTATGGTTACTACTCCGGATCAGTGGGAGTTGTTGGCTGCTGTTTATGATGTATATACCAGCAAATTATCTGGATATGCGGTACGGGATGAATTATCTTGGCGGTGCCATATTGAAGGACAACTGGCTGAAGGTAATATTGCTGTAGTATTTGATGGTACACATCCTATAGGGTATTTGTTTTACCAGTTAGGGGATCCTACTATTCGTTGCGGAGAATTCGTATATACATCCTATAAAGGTAAAAGGGGATTATTAGGATATATGTATAACCATCGCTCTCAGGGTAAAGAAGTCCAGTGGAATGAAGGCATGCAGGATCAGTCATATCGATTGTATCCGGATGGCCGTGCAGGGCATGAAACTATGCCGTTTATGGCGGGACGTATTGTTGATGTTTGCGGTATTTTATCGTCTATATCATATCCAGTTGATATTCAGACTGAAGTTCAGTTTTCCGTAGAGGATCCTCTTGCATCGTGGAATAATGGCATATTTTCTTTACAAGTAGCAAACGGAAAAGGAAAAGCTGTTCCCAGGGAAACAACGGAAGTTTCTATAAAAATGGGAATTGGGGCATTATCTTTACTTGTCTTTGGTACGATGTCAGCAGCGGAACTTGTATATTATGATAAATTATCTGGCAGTGATGCATCAATCCGGCAGTTAGAGAAAATTTTTCCTGTTTGTTCTTGCTATATTAATGAATGGTATTGAAATTTTTTATATTGTAGCATAAAAATCAACGATAGAACTTTTCCTTTATTTGGTATCAGTACCATTGCATAAAAAAGTTAGATACGATACAATCACTATAGATTGAAAATAGTCTAAATGTAATGTATATGTTGTTTTTTTAAACTGGGACAAAAAACGAACCTACCGGAACGAATTATTGCTATGACTATGTTGTGCATGTTTTAAATAAGGAGGCAGATTATGGAAAAATATGTTGCTCTTATTGCTCATGATGCCAAAAAGGATGACATTGTGCGGTTAGCAACAGAGTATTCTCAGGTATTGTCCAAGTATCCGCTTGTAGGAACAGGTACTACGGGAAAACGTATTTGTGATGCCACTGGACTTTCTGTGAAGCGTATGCAATCCGGTCCTATTGGCGGTGATCAGCAAATAGGGGCTATGGTTGCTTCTGATATGGTGTTAGGTGTTATATTTCTACGAGATCCGTTAACGGCACAGCCGCATGAACCCGATGTATCGGCATTCCTGCGCCTTTGTGACGTTCACTCAGTTCCGGTTGCTACTAACGTGACAAGTGCTCGTATATTACTTACTGCGTTGGTGGATAAGCCGGAATTATTCAATAAATGATAAGTGAGGAGATATGCTATGTTGAAAAAGACAAAAATTGTATGTACATTAGGACCAAGTTCTGATAGTCCGGAAATTCTGGATGATATGCTTCGGTCGGGCATGAATGTAGCTCGATTTAATTTTTCTCATGGTTCACATGAAGAACATAAAACAAGAATAGATGGGGTTCGTGCGGCTTCAAAGCGCACCGGAGTTCCGGTGGCACTTATGCTGGATACAAAGGGGCCAGAAATTCGTTTGGGATTTTTTGAAAAAGGATCTATTCAGATGGAAGCAGGGAAAGAATTTATACTTACGGCTAGAGATGTAAAAGGTACAGAAACAATTGCATCCATGTCTTATAAAAATCTTCCCAAAGAGGTAAAAGCGGGAGATCATATCTTGCTGTCTGATGGCTTGGTTAATTTAGAAGTTATCTGTGTTGAAGGTGACGATATACATACAAAGATTTTGAATAAAGGGAAGATGAGTGATCGCAAGCGTGTTGCTGTTCCAGGTGTAGCAATCAATCTCCCCGCGGTATCAGATACAGATGTCAAGGATATCGAATATGGTATTTCCATGGATATGGATTTTATAGCGGCTTCTTTTATTCAACGAGGAGAGGATGTCGTCTCTATTCGTAAAATATTGGAAAAACATGGCAATCATATGCAGATCATATCTAAGATTGAATGTCAGGCGGCTGTACAGAATATAGATGAAATAATTAAAATGTCTGATGGATTAATGGTAGCTCGCGGAGACTTGGGTGTAGAAGTGCCAGCTGAAGAAGTGCCTATGCTGCAAAAAATGCTTATCAATAAATGCCATGCAGCAGGAAAACCAGTAATAACAGCAACGCAGATGCTTGAATCTATGTGTACCAATCCGCGTCCGACTCGAGCGGAAACCAGTGATGTGGCAAATGCTATTATAGATGGAACCGACGCCATCATGTTAAGCGGAGAAACTGCAGGTGGAGCCTATCCGGCAGCTGCTGTTCAAACGATGGAACGAGTGGCATTGTTTACGGAAAGTCATTTTGTGCCACAGGAAACACGACTTGCAGCTTCAGCAGGGGGTACCTCTACGACGGATTCTATTGGCAGAGCAACGGTTACTATTGCAGATAATCTTCACGCAGCCGCAATTATTGCTTCAACCGAAAAAGGCGGCACAGCACAGATTATATCTAAGTATCGTCCTGCATGTCCCATTATTGCTGTATCACCGCACAAGCATATTGTTCGGCGCTTACTGCTGAATTGGGGAATTCAACCCGTTTTAGGAGAAAAAGCGGCTGATTCAGATGAATTGGTAGATAAAGCGATATATGCAGCATTAAATAATGATTTAATAAAAACAGGGGACCTTGTAGTGTTGACGGCAGGAGTTCCCGTGGGTATCGAAGGAACCACTAATATGGTTCGTGTCCAAGTTGTAGGCGATGTCGTATTGCGTGGAACGGGATTGGGTAAAAAAACATCGGTAGGAAAGGTTTGTGTAGCTTCTGATGAAGCAGAAATAGCAGATACGTTTGAAGATGGATGTATTTTGGTGATTAAATCAGCTGAAACGGGATATATGAAATATATAAGCCGTGCAGGTGCACTTATTTCGGAGGAAGAAGGCCTTACCAGTCCGTCAGCAGTAGCTGCATTGACGTTAGGTGTTCCTTGTGTTGTAGGAGCTAAAGACGCCGTATCGAAGTTGAAAAATGGTGAAATTGTTACTGTTGATGGTACGCGTGGTACGATTTACCGCGGAGTCACCAATGCTAGATAGTTTTATGCAAGGGTATGACTTTTATAAAAGATTAATTTAACAAAATACATAACCGGCAGCTAATAAAAATACTAGCTGCCGGTTATGTATTGTTAAAAAATATTTGGTGCATACTTTGTTATTATTTATCCTAGAATTTTTTTCAAATCTTCTTCTGGAGTACTAATAGGTGTAAGATGAAAATTTTCTACAAGATAATTCAATACATTAGGTGATACAAATGCTGGTAATGTGGGGCCAAGGTATATGTTTTGGATACCTAGGTACAGCAATGTCAAAAGGATGCAGACAGCTTTTTGTTCATACCAGGAAAGGACGATAGAAAGTGGTAACTCGTTGACGCTGCAGTCAAATGCTTTGGCGAGTGCAATTGCGACTTTAATTGCACTGTAGGCATCATTGCATTGTCCCATATCCATAATACGGGGTAAACCACCGATAGTACCAAGATCGAGATCATTAAAACGATATTTGCCGCAGGCCAATGTAAGAATTACTGTATCGGCAGGCGTTTTTTTGACAAAATCTGTGTAATAGTTACGTCCGGGACGAGCACCGTCGCAACCGCCGACAAGGAAGAAGTGGCGGATAGTACCCGCTTTCACTGCATTAATAACCGTATCGGCAACAGCAAGAACAGTGCCATGGCCAAATCCAGTCATGACGGTGGCGCCTCCGTTGATACCTGTAAAATGTTGCGCTTCTGCATAACCACCAAGTTCTAATGCTTTTTCAATAACAGGTGTATAATCTTTGGTATCGCCAATGTGAACTATTTCAGGGTAAGACACCACCTCTGTTGTAAATACACGGTCAGCATAACTGCTGCGAACCGGCATAAGACAATTGGTAGTAAAGAGAATAGGGCCAGGAATATTATCAAATTCTTTTTGTTGATTTTGCCAAGCCGTACCAAAGTTACCTTTAAGGTGAGAATATTGCTTAAGCAGTGGATATGCATGAGCCGGTAGCATTTCGCCATGGGTGTAGATATTAATCCCCTTATCTTTTGTTTGTTCCAAAAGAAGTTTTAAGTCGTGAAGATCATGACCGCTGATGACAATAAAGGGACCTTTTTCAATAGTCAAGGGAACAGAGGTTGGTTGCGGGGTACCATACGTTTCGGTGTTGGCTTTGTCAAGTAATTCCATGCAGGCAAAATTTGCTTTTCCTGTTTCCATAACAATAGGAAGCAGTTCATTCATGCCCCAGTTTTCTCCCAAAGCAGTTAATGCTTTTAAGAAGAATGCATCGACTTCTTTATCGGTATAGTCCAGCATAAGAGCATGATAAGCATATGCAGCAATACCGCGGATGCCGAATAAAATAAGAGACTTCAGAGAACGGACGTCTTCATTGTCGTTCCAAATTTGTTCAACATCATAGTTGGCGGCACTATTTGGAGAAATAGCATCTTTTTCTGCGTTTACTTTATCGATCATCAACTGAATAGTTGCTACATCGAAATTTACATTTGTGATAGTGGTGAATAAACCTTCCAAAATAATGCGATTTGTTTTGCTTGTAGGTGCATTGGCTGCAGCGGTACGTGCTAATCCTATGAGGGCACCTGTTAATTCATCTTGCAATTTAGCCGCGGGAGCAGATTTTCCGCATACACCGGCACGTCCAGTACATCCGGTCCCCCCCATTGTCTGTTCACATTGAAAACAAAACATCTGTTTTTCCATTTAGAATACCTCCTATAAATTTTACCTTACGACGGGAACACTACAATTAATATCATTTTAAAATCATCCATAGCATAAACGGCATGGGAAATTTTAGCCGGCATAACCAGTGTTTCCCCGGTATGTACAATATGTTCTTTTTCTCCAACAATAAAACGGCCGGTTCCATTTAGAACAGTAATCATGGCATCACCTGTGGATTCATGCGTACTGATTTCTTCCCCTTGGGCAAAGGCAAACAGAGTAATGCTTACTGCTTTATTTTGTGCTAATGTTCGGCTGACAATCTGGCCGGGAGACACAGTAACCTGATCAGCGAGAGAGAGAACCATTTCATGAGAAAGATTTTTGATATAATTTGTTTCCATTATTTGGCTCCTTTGTTAAATTTCTTCAATTGCTCCGGCAGGACAGCTTGTTAAAGCTTCTTGGGCGGAATCTTCCACTGAGGTTGCGACGTCTCCTTCAACAGCAACAGCGATACCTTCTTCAGTCATAGAAAAAACGTCAGGACAAGTATTGGCGCAAAGGCCGCAGCCAATACAATTTTCATTAACTTTAAATTTCATAGTAAAGACTCCTTTCTTAAAAACAATAGTATATGCGTTGCGGGAATTAATATCCCGCCAATCCTTTTTATGAACTTATTATAGAATGAATTTTTTATTAGGTATGTTGTATATGCAACATAAAGAAAAAATTTTAAAATAGCAAAAGAGTTTAAAAAAAATAAAATATTTAGTATACTGTTACTATGAAGTATATATATAATCTATTATCAATAAAATACGCGATATATATGTATACAATAAAAGGAGGAAATATATATGTCAGAACAAAAGAATGCATTATATGCTGTTTTTCATACGAATAATGGCGATTTTTCAGTGGAGTTATTTCCTGAAGCGGCCCCTGCAACAGTGGAGAACTTTAAAAAATTGGCAGAATCAGGATTTTATAATGGTACAATATTTCATCGCATTATTTCAGAATTTATGATTCAAGGCGGTGATCCCGAAGGAACTGGACGCGGTGGCCCTGGTTATGTCATTGAAGATGAATTTGGATCAGGATTAACTTTTGATGAACCGGGGGTATTGGCGATGGCTAATGCAGGTCCCGATACGGGTGGTTCACAATTTTTTATTACCGTTGTTCCTACTCCTTGGCTTCAAAATCATCATGCTATATTTGGCCAAGTTATTGATAATTATGACATAGTACAGAAATTAAGCAATGTTCCAACGGATCAATTTGACCGTCCCGTAAATAAGGTAGTCATTGAATCATTGGAAATAAAGGATACATTGTAAACAGAGGAAGACGTGCATATGACATATTATACATATATGGTGCGCTGTGCCGACAATACACTTTACACTGGCTGGACACTAGATGTAAAAAGACGTGTGACTGTGCATAACAACGGTATGGGGGCCAAATATACCAGATATCGGCGGCCGGTGCAGCTTGTCTGGTATGAAGCTTTTTCTACTAGGCATGATGCAATGCATTGGGAACAATTAATTAAACAATGGCCGCGAAAGAAAAAAGAGCAATTGTATAAGGATGGTATATGCCGGGTGGAGGAATAAGAATTGGTTTAAGGAGATGGCAACATGAAACGATGTAAAAAGTGGATTGGGACTCTTCTTGTCAGTGTCTCATTGACAACCGTTCCAGTAGGAGCAGTAATGGCGGCTAATTCTTGGCAGATATTGGCATACGGTACAATGGCTATGGTTATTGTAAAACAACAGTTGGTTCAATTGGATGCCGACAGGCAAAATCAAATGCTGGCAGAAACGCAGAAAAAAACAGGGGTGTCTCATGATGAGGCGGCCAATCAGCGATTAGATAATATCCATGCAAATTTGATGAAAACGGGTATGATCAAAAGAGACTATAAGATGTATGTCAACCCTTCACCGGATATGAATGCATTTGAAACTATCGGCGGAGTTATTTCTATTAATCAGGGTATGATGAATGCTCTTAATGATTCTGAATTGGCGTTTACTTTAGGCCATGAAATGGGACATGGTGAGCATCGTCATGCTGTTAACGGCATTCTTAAAGGGATAGCCGTATCGACGGCGGTAGATTTGGCTTTTGGCGGTAATGGAGACTTGCTGGATATTTTAGTTGGCGGTCTTGCAGTAAATTACATTGACAATGAAGTAATTACCATGGATCAGGAAAAAGAAGCGGATGCAACGGGGTTCAATATTTTAAAAAATACACAATACAATGTAGGTGGAGCACCGGCATCCATGGTACTGATTTATGAAAAATACGGGAATCTATATACGGAAGGCTGGAAACGTGCTATCAACCCCAATAATCATCCTAAAATGTCGAATCGTATTGAACGGTTAGGAAACCGGATGACACTGTGGTCTGGCAATCGCGTTCAAGTTGGCGGAGCAACAGTATATGTTAACGCGTTTCCTGTTGTGACTCCCGTTTCTTTTGGAGACTATTCCTCCTGCCGTCGGGCATATCTTGTCGCTGGAAATTTGGCGCGGCTGACACATGAGGTTTATGGCGAAGCGGTGCAAAAGAATGTACCTCAAGTGCGTTCAACTTCTAAAACAGCGGATTGGCAATGGAATATAGCACGGGATGGCAGTGATATTGCTGTTAATGGGACAACCATTATGACTTGTGCTGTGGGAGATGACCAAGCATCCATTATAAAGAATTTAAAATTGGCGTTATCTGCCAAGGCAGATATGCTGAATGAAAATAAAATTTCTTCATTACAAGAAGAATGGCTTAAAACACATGGTTATAAGGAAAAGACAAAAGAAACGTTAAAAAATAAGAATACATCAACACCTGCAGTGGGAATATCTGAGCATGTTGCGGGATGAACAATAAGCCGTTACATAAATGATTTATGGGATCATTTATGTAACGGCTTGTTTAAAAACACTTGACATTAACGTATCTTTACGCTATACAATATATAAGTGCTTTTACTTAAAAAAATTTCTGCAAGGAGGCGGTAAATATGAGAAGAGTTGCATATATTACGATGTTTTTGTTTTGTTTCACCGTAAGTTTTGCATTCCTTTCCTTGGCTCGCCCAGGGGCTGTGCAGCGCCATATTATATCACCGCCGATGGAAAAAGTACGTAAGACCTATGAAGTCAGCAATAAATTAGTGTCATCGGATTTACAGCAGGTAAAACCGCAAGTCATGGCGCAAACTCCGGAAAAAAGTTCTTTGATGCCGCTTTTACGATGGTCCCGCGTTGATACGGCGGTAGCATATGAAGTGGATATTTTGAAAAAAAACGAAGATGAACAGGATTCATATGAACCAATTATGCCAACAAAGCGAGTATATGTGACCGGATATATGTTTTATCTTCCGAAGGATTTTGATGGTGATGTGTTTTATTGGCGTGTTCGGGGAATTGATTTGGATGGTAATGGAGTAAGTGATTATTCTGATGTTGAACCAGTATATGTAAACCGAGCGTTGCCAATAATTGAAAAGCCGGTGCCATTATCTTATTATGATCAAGGAAATGGAACGGTTCTTCTTTACCCTGTCTATGATTGGATACCTATTCCTGAAGCAGATAAGTATGAAATAGAAATTTTGGATGCAGCACCAGAGAATCCTAACGGTACAGAACCATCTGTTCATCGTATAGATTTACTTACTTGTGAAAGTTCAGAACAATACGACCCTAAATCTCGAGTATCAGATACGGTTTTATATTGGCGTGTCCGCGGTATGGATAATTTGGGGCATACTATAGGTGTGTACTCTGATGCAGTTCCTTTTAAGACGAGTCCGGAAGATAATTATGAAGTAGCTACACTGGGGGATAGTATTAGTCATGGCGGCGGCAGTATTTCTTATTCGCCAAGTGATTGGGCGTTCAGTTATCAGTACTATCTTGATTTTCCTACTATCAATTTAGCTCAAAGCGGAGATACAAGCAATATGACAGCGGAACGGTTTGAACGAGATGTTTTACCTTTTCATCCGAAATATCTAATTATTCTTATGGGGTCTAATAGTTTGCGAGCTGGAGAATCGCCCTATTCTGTGATTTACGACATGAAGAAAGTCAAGGAAGCATGCCTGGATCATGATATAAAACCCGTGTTTTTAACGGTACCGCCAATCAATCCTGCCAATATCAAAAAAGCATTTGATCAAGATACGGCAGAAGATTGGCAGCAGCGTGTAGCCATAGTAAATGCTTGGATTCGCACGCAGGTTTATATTGATATTACGCCGGGAATGTCAGATACAGATGGCGATTTATTTACCTACTTAGCGTTGGATGGATTACATCTTGATCCGCAGGGAAAACAGATGATAGCAGGAGCCATTAACGCTGAATGGAAATATATTTTATCTTTGCCAGACGATGCATGGGAAAAGGAGTAATGGTCGTTGACCACTACTCCTTTCCAGGCACCAGAAATCCAGGTGTTGTGAGATAACGATCTCCGGTATCAGGAAGAAGTGCAACTATTGTTTTGCCCGAATTTTCCGGTTTTTTAGCAAGTTCTGTTGCGGCATAGAGTGCTGCGCCAGAAGAAATACCAATGAGAATACCTTCGTGCTTGGCAAAAATATTAGCTGTTTCATAAGCTTGTTCTGTGGTAATTGTAAAAATGTCATCGTAAATAGCGGTGTTTAAGGTTTTGGGAATGAAATTGGCGCCAATACCTTGAATTTTATGAGGACCTGCATGACCTTTGGATAAAAGCGGAGAATCTGCTGGTTCAACCGCAATGATTTGTACAGAAGGTTTTTTATCTTTTAAATACTCACCAATACCCGATAACGTACCGCCAGTGCCAACACCAGCTAAAAAGATATCAACGTCACCCTTTGTATCTTCATATATTTCAGGTCCTGTAGTTGCTTTATGGGCCGCAGGATTGACCGGATTGGTAAATTGTCCTGGAATAAAGCTGTTGGGGATGGTTTTCGCTAATTCTTCTGCTTTATCAACTGCTCCTTGCATTCCTTTAGGACCTTCAGTAAGAACAATTTCTGCACCATAGGCAGACATTAAATTTCGTCGTTCAATACTCATGGTTTCCGGCATGGTAAAGATTGCCCGATAGCCTTTTGCAGCGGCAACGGATGCAAGGCCGATACCAGTATTGCCGCTGGTTGGTTCGATAATAACTGAGTTTTCTTTTAAAATACCTTGTTGTTCAGCTGTTTCAATCATAGCTTTGGCAATACGATCTTTGACAGAGCCTGCTGGATTCAAATATTCTAATTTTACTAATATTTTTGCGGTTATTCCAGATTCTGCATTGTATCGAACTGGTTCTAGCAAGGGAGTATGACCAATTAATTCTACTACATTTTTATAAATTTTTCCCATAATATTCAGATCCTTCCTGGATGGTATCCATTAAAAATAAAATGTTTTTACAATGAGTATCTACTACATCGAAATACCCATAAATATGTAAATATAGGTAACATATAGACCTCCGTATCATAAGTAAAAAGAATACAAAAACAGTGCAGTTTATCCTTGCATTGAACTACTCTGAAATTTCCTTTGTATAAGAAGAACATAAAAAATTATGCTTGTTTATGTAGTGCAAGATGTATAGCAGTAGTATCGTCTATGGCATCAAGACGGTTTTGGAGCAAGGTGACTTGTTGTTTTAGTGCCGTAATTTGATCTTCTATGGGATCAGGAAGCCGATTATGATTTAAATCAATATCTTGTTCTGTATGATGTGCCTGCAGACGTTTTCCTTTTTGAACAACAATGCGTCCGGGGATGCCGACAACTGTCGAATAGGGAGGCACTTCATGAAGAACCACAGATCCAGCTCCAATTTTAGCTCCTTCACCAACGGTAAAAGAGCCAAGAACTTTGGCACCACAAGCAATGACTGCATAATTACCAATAGTAGGATGTCTTTTCCCTTTTTCTTTTCCTGTACCGCCTAGTGTTACTCCTTGATAAAGAGAAACATCTTTGCCGATAATCGTTGTTTCACCGATAACGGTACCCATACCGTGGTCAATAAACAAACCTTCACCGATTTGTGCTCCTGGATGGATTTCTATGCCCGTTATAAAACGGCTGATAGTAGAAATGATGCGAGCGATAACAAACCAATGATGTATATAGAAGAAATGAGCAATACGGTGATTCCAAATAGCATGCAGACCGGAATAGCATAAAATTATTTCTAAACTATTTTTAGCAGCGGGGTCCCGATTTTTGATAACGCGTATATCGTTACGTACTTGTTTTAACATAGATACAACCTCCATTTATATAACAAAAAATCCATCGTCTCTAAACAGAGACGATGGATCGCGGTTCCACTCTGATTGTAGCATATAAATACACTACCCCTCAAATCCGATAACGGTGGTAACCGGAAACAGCCTACTTATATTTTCAGCTGCTCTGCTCTCAAAGGCATTCCACGTATTTCGTCTGGGTGTAAGCTCTCAGCCGGTGGCCTACATTTTCTGTCAAACGGGGGGATTCGTGTACTTGTTTTGATCATTGCATTTTTATATTGATTGATATCATACACTTTAATTTTTTTTTTGTCAATAGAATAATAAAAATATATATCTATAAATTTGTAGGTTTACCATAGATATGTTACAAAAACAGAAAAGAGAGAGCACCATTTTGTGTTATGCTTAAGTTGTCTATACCAAACCACAACAGAAAGGGTGCTCTCTCATGAACAGCATAACACAAGATGTAAAGTATCGTCTATCTATTCTTTCTTACGCCAGAAAATATGGTGTGACTATTGCTGCTATAAAATATCGTACGAATCGCCAGTTTATCTATCGCTTGCAATGGCGCTATGATGGGACCCCGGCATCGTTACAGCCCCGATCCAGACGCCCTCACCATCATCCCAATCAGCACACGTCTCAAGAGATAACGTTTATTCAGAATATGCGACGACGAAATCCGCATGCCGGGCTGGTCGTGTTTTGGATCAAGCTAAGAAAACGGGGATATACACGATCCATCACTGGCCTATATCGCTGTTTAAAGCGTATCGGACTCACACGGGAATCCGTACCGAACCCAAAGTACATCCCCAAGCCCTATCAACAAGCACTGTTCCCTGGAGAAAAAGTGCAGGTAGATGTCAAAGTAGTTCCTTCTGCTTGCATCGTGGGGCAGGCACATGCGCTGGGTGAAAGAATGTACCAATACACGGCTATCGATGAATGTACGCGCGTTCGGTATTTGGAAGCATTCCAAGAACAGAGCACCTATTCTTCCACGATATTTCTCCAACACTTGGTACGAAGATTCTCGTTTCCCATTTGTAAAATCCAAACCGACAATGGCTTTGAATTCACCAACCGATTTGGTCGAAGTAAGACAGCGGAACTCACGCTGTTTGAACGACAATTGGCAGCCTATCACATTATCCATCAAAAAATACGGCCGTATACGCCGCGGCATAACGGAAAGGTAGAGCGCTCTCATCGAAAAGACAACGAGTACTTCTATGCGGAGCATCGTTTTTATTCTTTTGCAGATTTCAAAAAACAGTTAGCAGTACGTAGTAGAGAATACAATAATTTTCCTATGCGTCCTCTGGCTTGGAAATCTCCTAACGAAGTCCTTCGTTCTTTTCTTGCTACTGTGTAACATATGTTTGACAAACCTACAATAATAAAAATATATATCTATAAATTTCTATTATTTTTGTTTATTGTAGGGTGTGTAATATCATAGTCAACATAGAGGGGAATAATTGAAATAAGCAAGGGACTACGGTATAATATAAGAGAATATGAAAAATAAAATTTATATAGATATAATGAAGTTTGTAATTGGAAATGTAAATTTGAACAAAACATATGGCATGGTGGAAATATCTTACAAATTGTTTTTTATCAGGTGGACAGTTTTCGAGGTGGGTAACAAGGATTGGATCGTGCTGCTCGATGAGAAATAAAAGAAAAAATACACGCGCGCCGTTACCTTTGTGCGGAAGAAGCTGTGGAAACAGCTTTTCTGATTGATGAGGAAACGGCTTATTATTATAATAAAGCAGTATTAGTTTTGGCCTTAAGAAAAAATATAATAAAAATGGAAAACATAATTTAAGTAAAATATATTTTTATTTAAAAATCTTTTGATAGAAAGTTTAAAATAAATAAGGAGGAGATGGCAAATGGCGGCAGCATTAAAGTTGAGCTATTTAAATCATAGTGGATTTACCGTAGAAACAGAAAGTAAGGTGCTTGTGTTTGATTATTATCAAGATCCAGCAGGCATTGTTTCGTCATATGCAGTCGGTACAAAACCTTTATGGTTTTTTGTAAGTCATTGGCATGGAGATCATTTTAATAAGCATATTGCTGATTTTGAGCAGCAAACGTCACAATATATTGTAAACAAGGATGTGAAGTTGCAACAAGTTACAGCAGAAAAACTGCATTCTTTGGATATATATGATACAATATCTATCGACGGAGTTAACATTACGCAATACGGTTCAACAGATGAAGGTGGTTCCTTTATGGTGGAAACAGATAACTGCCGTATCTTTCATGCCGGTGATCTAAATTGGTGGCATTGGATGGGAGATACAGATAGTAATAATGCGGAAGCCAAAAAAATGTATGATAAAGAAATGTCTCATCTGGAGGGACAAATTATAGATGTAGCTTTTTTCCCGGTAGATGCGCGATTGGAAGAAGCACGTGAATGGGGCGTTTTGGGTTTTCTTGATAGAGTAAAAATTACAAAATGCCTTGTTCCTATGCATTATTTTGGAACACCGTGGCAGCCATCTATTGATTTTCAAGCTAAACACGATGACGTGCCGCTTTGGATTCCGCGAGAAGGCGGTAATTCTATCACTATTTTGCTTTAAGCATATTGTGTTGATAGATATTAATATCTGGCATATAGCCGGAGGAGGAATACATACATGGATCAATTGGAGATGACAAAACAAAACCGCAGCTATATAGCTAATTATATATTGATTATTGCTGCTGTTGTGTTGCTTTTGGTATATCCGTTCCGAGATTTATTTGCGGGCGGGTTACTGACACATTTGGCAGGAGCGGCTTTAATTGGCGGACTCGCGGATTGGTACGCGGTAACTGCTTTATTTAAGAAGCCGTTGGGAATTTCTTTTAAGACGGCGCTTATTCCGCGAAGTAAGGAAAGAATAGCGGAAACAGCCAGGCATATGATTGAATGTGAAATTTTGACAGTTCCTAATATGTATAATGTGTTAAAAAGTCATCCTGTTCTCGATGCTGTGTTAGATTATCTTCATAGTGAAAAAGGTTTTAAATCGGCTGAACAAATTTTGGGACAAATACTTAATACCTTTCTTTATACCATCGATATGCAGACAGTAGTTCGGAATACCGCCGGTATGGGCCGTCAAACTATTGAAAAAATTGAAATAGCACCGATGTTAAGTGAATCGTTAAAAGTTAGTTTTGCCGGAGTTGCAGGCAAAGACTTTCTGGATTTTTTGCTTATGACATTGGAAACAGCAACAAAAAGTGATACGGCAAAAGTTTATTTAGGTGAAATTTATCGTGAATCGCTGCGTCAATATGAAAAACGAAATTTTGTTTATGCCCTTGTCATCAAGGCAGCGTTATCCAGTGAGCTTTTTAGTCCGGAACATGTTGCTGGAGTATTACAAGGAAAATTTATTGAAGTCTTAGAAGAAACGAAACATACTGACTCAGCTTATCGGCGTAAAGCTATGCAATTTTTGTGGCAACAGGCGGAACGGTTGGAAATGAATAAAGATTGGCAAAGTCGAGTAGAAAGTTATAAGATGATGTTGTTTGATTATACATTATCCCGTCCCGATTTAAGTGAATCTTGGCTGCGGTATATTCAAAATCCATCGCGGCAGTATCGTTTGTGTCATATAGCGGCTGATTATACAGTTGAGCGATTAGAAAAATGGCGTCAAATGGAAACTTCTGTTGAGCAAATAAACCGAGCTGTCCTAGCTATGGCAGTTAAATCGCTGAAGCGTCTTCAGACTTGGTTTGGAGCTACAGCAGAGCAGGAAATTATGAAATATGACAGTCAAGTTTTGGCAATACAACTGCAAGACAAAGTTTGGTATGATCTGCAGATGATTCGCGTGAACGGGTCTCTTGTTGGAGCACTCCTAGGTGCGTGCATATTCCTGGCAATGTATGCTTTGAAAGGAGGCTGGTAATATGAGCTATCGTCAACGTGCCAATAGTATCTTGGTGTTATCTTTTTTTTGTTTTGGCCTTGTGTTTTTTTGGTGGTATACACATGAAAACGGATTTTGGGAAGAACTAGTATTTTTTGTTGTGCAGTCAGCGCTTATTGGCAGTATTGCGGACTGGTTTGCCGTTACTGCATTATTTGATAAACCTCTCGGCGTTCCTTACCATACCGAATTAATCTATAATCATCGAGAACAATTGATCAATGCAATGACTACAGTTGTATCAGAAAAATTATTGAAACCACACATGTGGGAAGAGAAACTTGATAAATTTTCCTTAACATCTAAAATTTCAGCGTGGTTGTCTAGTGAGCATGGTCATAAAAAATTTCGTTCTTTTTTATATGAAATTGCAGAGAAAATTTATAGTTATGCACGAAAAGGGGAAACTCAAAAAGCAATTGCAGAAAATATCCGCAGCTATTTAAAAAAACAACCAATTATGATGTTTATGCAAGATCGAATTATAACTATGCTGGAATCACCTGATGGAAAAATACTGAATGAATTGATTAAAGTGTTTTCTGAATGTGTTCGCAGTAAGGATTTTGAGGATTTTTTGGTGAAAATTTTAGATAGTTGGATGGAAGATACTAAGCGAGGAAATATACTAAATACGGTAACGAAATTTACCGGATTGATGGATAACCGTAAAATAGCAAAAGATATTCAACAAAGTATTGTGACATGGCTGGAACGCTGGCAGCATGCAGATGCTAAAGAACGAGAATGGCTTTGCAGTCGTTTGGAAATTCAGATATATGCAATGAGTGGGCAGCTGACATATACGATTCAAAATGGACAAAATCGCTTTATTGACACACTTCCTATTGAGGCATGGCTAAATGGAATGCTTCGCTCTGGTACCTATTATTTTACGACAGGAGTAGAAGGTAAAGAGAAGTTGACAAACTTCATGGAAGATGAAGTGATGCGGTATGTTCGGTATTGTGGGCAATATCCAGAAGTTAAGGATTGGCTTGATGAACAAATTCGTAAAACTTGTACGGTTATTCTGGAAAATGAACATGCATTAATTGGTGTCGCGGTTCGGCAGGTACTTTCAGGATTTGATAAAAAAAGATTTAATGATTTTTTAGAAAGCAAAGTAGGAGAAGATTTAGCTTGGATTCGGATTAATGGGGCTCTTGTAGGTGCTTCTATCGGGTTTTTGGTATTTCTTTTTCTTAATCTTTTTTATGAACCTTATATGGTACCTTTTATGCGGGGAATATTATCGTAATTATATTGTATGAGAACATGTACTCATAATAAATAAAAAAGACACTGACGTTGATCCGTGTCTTTTTTAGGCTATGTGCCCGGCATGGGTGCAGTCTAACGGGTGAAAGTCCCGAGTGCAGGTTAATAGTGCCAAGCACATATGTATTTGACATGTGGAGGGTAAGAACAAATCCGCAGACACCGTTCGAACGGTATGCAGATGATGCATTATTCACTGCAAAACGGAAATGGAAGCAGAAGCAATATTGGGACAACTTAAACAGCGCCTGGAAAAGTGCAGGCAGGAATTGCATCCGCTGAACCCCAAAATTATTTATTGCCAAGATAAAGATAGGAAAAGGACATATCCAAATACAGAGTTTGACTTTTTGGGTTATACAGTCCGAAGAATGTTCATAAAAAACAGACTTGGAAGATTACAGTTCAAATCAACTACACCGTTACACTGGAAGCAAAATTGAAATGCTGGCGGAACGTATGAATCCGATAGTTCGAGGATGGCTTAATTGCTTTACCAAATATAATCCGTCGGCAGTAAAATGTACAATGAATTGCCTCAAGCGACGATTAGTCAAATGAGCAATGTGCCAATACAAGAGGTTCCGGGGGCATCGAAAAAGAGCCCAATATGTTTCCACATTGGAATCTCGTATTTGTCTAACTAGTGATTGAATGATAGCCCGTATGCATTGAGAGATTCACATATGGTGTTTGTGAGAGCTTACAGGTGAAATTTCTATGGGCGGCTGACGGAGAGGTCGTTCACTCAACTAATGTGTGACCTCCTACTCGATCAGTATAGGACCTTTTTTATACACCAGTTCCGTCAAAAGACGGAATAAACATTTTACTAGCAGAATTTTTTTCTTGGACAAATCCATCTTCAATACCACTGTCAAAAAGATATTGCTCGGCTTTATTATATTCTCTAGCAGTTAAAGACCGGTTAATTTCTGGATATTTATAAGCATTTCCGTAAGGTGTGTATTGCCTCATAAGGCTGAATAATACTTGCCCTTCTTTAAAATGAGAAGCTACCCAATCAATAACACGCTTAGTATTATCCAGACAATTTGGCAAGATTAAGTGACGGATGATAAGTCCTTTTTTTAATATACCTTGCTCATCAAGTTCATAAGGTCCGACTTGTTTATACATCTGCAAAATTGCCTTTTCTGCTATTTCTGGATAGTCACTGACCATACTATATGTCGAGCCGAGAGATGTATCCATATACTTGAAGTCAGGAAGATATATTTGTATTTTACCTTGAAGTGCAGTAATAGTTTCCGTTGTTTCATATCCGCCGCAATTGTAAACAACAGGAACAGGAAGTGGGCTATCAAGACTTTTTATAATTGCTCGTATATAAGGTGTCGGTGTTACTAAATTAATATTATGGGCACCTTGGATAATCAGTTCTTTATAAATTTGCTGTAGGCGCTGTGTTGTAATTTGTTTCCCTTGTTTTCCGGAGCGGCTGATAGCCGTATTTTGACAAAAACAGCAACGTAAATTGCAGCCTGTAAAAAAAATAGTACCCGAACCTTTCGTGCCGCTGATGCAAGGTTCTTCCCAGTAATGTAAGGCAGCTCGAGCAACAATAGGCTGTAAAGGACTATGACAATAACCTGGAATGGTTTTTTCCGACGCATTAGTTTCAGGCCGCACGACATTGCAATGGCGGGGGCAGTCATTACAAGGGGATTGTATATTCATGATTTTCTCCTTTCATGCAATACAAGTTTATTTACAAGTATTATAGCACGGCGGGGAAGAAGAGAAAATGACATAAAAAAGAGAATGGATTTAACCATTCTCTTTTTCCTTATAGATATAGAAAATTATTTTGTTACTAATGTATCTGCTTCAAATTCTTTTACCGTAGCAGCATAATCTCCGCCAGCCGCTTCTTGTTCTTTTAAATGCTGCAATTCTTCAGCTTCATATTCTGCCTGTGTCTTATAATCAGGGGGAACTGTTTTGGAGAGTTCCATACATTTTTTGAGAGAACCGATGCTGACGATAATGACTAAAATTGCCATAACAGCACTTACGGTAAACAGGAGCCATTCTCCTTTTGGCAAGTAAATATTAAACATGTTAAGGTAATCTGCCCAGAAGATAACAACTGTCAGGAAGGCCCATGGAATCGCCGTTACCCAAACGTAGCGGGCTTTACCTATGCTGCAGATGACAACGGATGAGATAGCTAATGTGATAATTGCAAGTAATTGGTTGGATACACCGAATATCGGCCAAATTGTAGATAAATTGCCCTGCAGTACGATATACCCCCATGCACCGGAGATAAGAGCAGAAGCAATGATAGCGCCCGGCATCCAGTGAGCATCACCGAATTTCGGCCATACGCGGCCAATCAATTCCTGCAGCATATAACGACCGACACGGGTACCAGCATCAATGATTGTCATAATAAACAATGCTTCAAACATGATGCAGAAATGATACCAGTAATTCATTAATTGGTCTAAACCAGGAAGATTAGAGAAGATAAATGCCATGCCGACAGCTAAAGAAACAGCACCGCCGGGGCGATGTGCCACATTTTCACCAATCATTGCATTTAATTGAGGTAAATCTACTACAGACATATTTAATGCTTTAAATGCCGCTTCAGAACTATTGATTGCGAAGTAATCGGCAGGTACTAAGCTGGTGGCCGCAATTAAAGCCATCATGGCGACGAAAGATTCTGTTACCATTGCGCCATAACCGACGGGAAGTATAGACCGTTCGTTCATCAGCATTTTAGGAGTCGTACCAGTACTGATCATCGCATGAAAACCGGAAACAGCACCGCAGGCAATAGTAATAAAAACATAGGGAAGAACCGGACCGGTAATAACAGGACCGCCGCCGGATACAAATTGAGTAAGAGCAGGCATCTGAATCATCGGACCAACTATAATAATGCCAATAGCCAAAGCTCCGATAGTACCAATTTTCATATAAGTAGATAGATAATCACGCGGTGCGAGGAGCAACCATACAGGAAGAGCTGCAGCTACAAAGCCGTAGATAATAAGTGCTACACCAATACCCGTAGGTCCAATTGTGAAAAGAGGCGCTATTGTGGGAGATGCTTGAACCGCTGGACCAACAATAACCGCTAATAATGTCAAGGCAACACCTATAATTGTTCCTTCTTTAATTTTTCCCGGGCGCAGATACTGCATGTAAACACCGATGAAAAGAGCAATAGGAATTGTCATTGCAATTGTAAATGTCCCCCAAGCACTATCGTGAAGGGCATTAACGATAACAACAGCCATACCAGCCATAGCAAGAATGTTTAGAAATAGTACGGCAAAACTTGTTGCGAGTCCTACTTTATCACCAATCTGAGACTTAGCAATTTCGGCGATAGATTTGCCGTCATAACGCATTGAGCAGAACAGGATGACCATATCATGAACAGCACCGGCTAATACACCGCCGATGAGAATCCACAAAGCACCTGGCAGATACCCGAACTGGGCAGCTATAACTGGCCCTACGAGAGGACCTGCGCCAGCGATAGCAGCAAAATGATGACCAAATACTACATACTTGTTTGTAGGCACATAATCGTGGCCATCTTCAAAACGAAATGCCGGTGTTACCTTGTATTGGTTGACTGTGAGAACTTTGGCAGCAATGAATGCACCATAGAAACGGTACGCCAATACGAATACTAATGCACTAATAATAACTAAAAACAGACCGTTCATACAAAAACCTCCTTTTCGAAATTTGAAGAATACTAAGCTAGAAATAAGTCCTCTAAATATACCTTGTATAAGCATATAGTATTACATAAAATCGAAAAATTCAAGAAAATAAAAGTAAAATAACATTAGAAAAGCATTAAAAATGATAATGCATGATGCATCTATGCTTAAAATACATAAGTATTACGTTTTACTTAACAAATAATTTCACATTAAGAAATAAATAAAATATAAAATATTGTCAATAAAAATGCAACATATAGATTATTTTTGCTAATTAATAAAAGGAAATGTATTAAAGGCATTTATTGTTATAAAATAAAAAGTAATATAAAGTAATATAGTCAAAAATTATTTTTTCGTAAATATGGGGTGAGAAAATAGGCGAGGTTGATGATTAATGATATAATAAAATCAAATCATAATGTAAAATAATGGGGAGGGACGCACATGCATACGGTGCTGGAAGAACTCGTCGATCGGATTGAGCCGCTGCAGACAGCTGTTATGGCTCAATGCCATACCAAGTTAGAGGCATTGTCAGATAGAACAGACCCGACGTTGTGTTTTTTAGCAGAGCGGATTGCGGGGATTCAGGGGACAATTTGTCCGAAAAAATTAAAGAAAGCTGTAATTGTTTTTGCTGCAGATCATGCGGTAGATGGCAGCGAAAACACGACCAGAGGGAAAAATAGTAAAGCAGAAGCCTTGCAGGTAGCTCAAGGAACTGGAGTTATCAATAAGATTGCACATCGAATTGGAGCGGGTGTTTTATTGGTGGATATGGGATTGCAGCAGAATATTCCCGAAACAGAAGGGGTACAAGTTTGTAAAGTCAGAAATGGGAGTCGTTTTTTTGGCAGCGGAGCAGCTATGAGCACAGATGAAATGACGGAAGCCTTACTTTGCGGGGTGGAATTAGCGCAGCAATTAGCTGATGAAGGATATACGGCAATCGGTCTTGGAAATATAGGAGAACGAGGGTTGCTTACTGCTTTTGTTATAACGGCGGCGTTTTTTCGAGATAAAATGAATGAACTTCCTGAAACGGTAGAGGCTCAGGATAAGATAACTCGATTGGGTGTAATGTTGGATAAACTTGGTTTAAATCGTAAAAAACCAATACAATTATTGCGCTGTGCCGGCAGTCCGGATATTGCTGCAATGGTTGGATTTATTTTATCGGCAGCGCAGCGGCGGTTGCTTATTGTATTTGATAATGCGGTTACCGGTACGGCAGTTTTATTAGCACATACCTTATGTTCCGGTGTGGATGCCTATGTATATCCATCCGCTCGGTATGCAGAACCGGTACACCAGATGCAAATGAGAAAACTAGGACTTACTCCGTTTTTACGGTATGATGTGACGGGAGATCAAGGGATTGGCTCGGCATTGGGGTTATCCGTATTGGATGCAGCAATTGAAATGATAACAGAGAAAGTATCGTAATCTGTATTTAGTTACATAATCAGGAATGGAAGTGGCATATGAAAACATTATACTTAGATTGCTTTTCGGGGATTAGCGGTAATATGTTTATTGGCATGTTGTTACATGCGGGAGTTCCTTTTGAAGACATGCGTTCAATGATGGAAGAGCTGCATTTAGACGGGTATTCACTTATCTGTAAAACTGTATCTAAATTAGGAATCCAGGCAGTATATTATAATGTAGTATTGGCGAATGAACAGGCGCATGAAGAAACAGAACATGATGCACATGAACATCATCATTATAAAAATAACCAGATGGGAATAACGGCTGCCGGGCATCATCATCACGAGCATAGAGGATTGGCAGAAATTACAAAAATCATTCAGGATTCAGCGATTACTGATACGATTAAAGAAAAAAGCTTAGCTGTATTTGCAGTCTTAGCTGCTGCGGAGGCTAAAGTGCACGGTGTACCTGTTGAAGAAATACATTTTCATGAAGTCGGTGCTATTGATTGTATTCTTGATATTGTAGGTACTGTTTGGGCACTGGATTATTTAGGTATTGAGCAGATAGGAGCCTCCCCGCTTCATGTAGGCAGTGGCTTTGTTCAGTGTGCACATGGCGTTATGCCGATTCCGGCACCGGCTTCTGCAGAACTTCTGACTGGTATTCCGTACTATTCTACGGATGTTTGCGGCGAATTAGTTACACCTACGGGGGCGGCATTAATTAAGACACTGGCAACATATATAGGTCCTCGACCCAAATCTTTTGTTCACTCCTGTACAGCATACGGTGCCGGGACTAAGAATTTGTCTATACCGAATGTTGTTCGCGGTTTTATTGGGCAAGCGGAAAAATTTTGAAAAGTGGAAAACGGGTGGAATTTTCCATCTCATTCACGTTAATGTGTTGACATAAGATGTGAGATTTGATATTATATTAAAGCATTCAATTGAGAAGTTGAATTTTTGGTATTGACATCACCATCTATTAATGATAAAATATCTTTTGTCATGCGGAAGTAGCTCAGTGGTAGAGCACCACCTTGCCAAGGTGGGGGTCGCGAGTTCGAGTCTCGTTTTCCGCTCCATATTTTCTTGAAAATATCGGATAACATATTTTCACATTCCTCGATAGCTCAGTCGGTAGAGCAATCGGCTGTTAACCGATTTGTCGTAGGTTCGAGTCCTACTCGGGGAGCCATGTAGGGGTATCGCCAAGCGGTAAGGCAACGGACTCTGACTCCGTCATCGTTGGTTCGAATCCAGCTACCCCTGCCATTTTTTTTATGATCCACTAGCTCAGTCGGTAGAGCACCTGACTTTTAATCAGGGTGTCCCGAGTTCGAATCTCGGGTGGATCACCATATATTTCCATATTTATTATGGCCCCTTGGTCAAGTGGTTAAGACACCGCCCTTTCACGGCGTGAACGTGGGTTCAAATCCCGCAGGGGTCACCATTATATGGGCGATTAGCTCAGCTGGGAGAGCGCCTGCCTTACAAGCAGGATGTCAGCGGTTCAAACCCGTTATCGCCCACCAAAAAAGAATCTGCGTAGGCAGGTTCTTTTTATTTTGAGTCAGTATAGTTATTATAGAGGATGCTTGTTTCTATCCTTATGCTGTCCTGTTATACTTGCTATAAAAGTTTTATTTCAAAATATTGTTTTATTCATAAGAAAAATGTATTATAATAAAAGTTAGCTTAAGTGGAAATATTTCTAAATTTCCTAATATATTTAAGGAGTGGTAATGAATGGGTAGATTTACTGATGATTTGAAAAGTCGTGTTGCTAAAGCTCAGAAGAAAATTGTTCTTCCGGAAACCAACAGCCGTCGTGTCCTGAAAGCCGCAGAACGTGTTTTGGCAGAAGGATTTGCTAAAATTATTCTTGTAGGAAATTTAGAACAGATAAAAAAAGATGCTGCTAAATTCCAAATCGACTTAACTGGGGTTGAAGTTATTGATCCAGCTACATACCCTCGTCTTGACCAATTTGCTGCGTATCTTGCGGAACGTCGCAAGAAAAAAGGAATGACAGTTGAACAGGCAAAGGATATTCTGCTTCATAATAATACTTTTTTTGGTGCTGCTTTAGTAGCGTTTGATGTAGCTGATGGTATGGTTTCCGGTGCAGCTACAACTTCTGCTGAAGTTATTCGTGCAGGGTTACAGGTTATTGGTCCTCGTCCGGGCAATAAAACTGTATCCAGCGCATTTATTTTGATTACAAATACTCCACAATATGGCGATAATGGTATTTTGGTTTTGGGCGATTGTGGTGTTATTCCTGAGCCAACGGCAGAACAACTTGCTGACATTGCTTGCATTTGTGTAGAACGCGCACGTACAACTGTTCAGATTCTTGACCCTAAGGTTGCTTTCTTGTCCTATTCTACAAAGGGCAGCGGTTCTGGAGATTCTGTTGACAAAGTACGTAAAGCTGTAGAAATCTTGAAAGAACGTAATGTTGATTTTGATTTTGACGGTGAAATGCAAGCAGATGCAGCATTAGTTCCCGATGTTGGAGAAGGAAAGGCACCTGGCTCCAAAGTTGCCGGACATGCGAATGTTCTTATTTTCCCGAGTCTTGACGCGGCTAATATTGGATATAAAATGGTTCAGCGGTTTGCTAATGCTACGGCACTGGGACCATTGGTACAAGGCTTGGCGAAACCAATTCTTGATTTATCCCGTGGCTGCTCTTCCGATGATGTTGCTGATGTTGTAGCGGTGTGTTGTAGTGATGCGATTTCGACAGAAATTTTTTATAAAACTCACCAAGAAGATAAATAATATATCTAAATAATAAAAAAATGGGCATCTGTTAATAGATACCCATTTTTTTACGTTACGTTATGCAACTGAAAAATAAAGATTTACCGAAAACGCTGTCGTTTATTTCCTACGACCATATAACGGCTGACGCTTTTGTATACCATATACGTAAAAAAGAAAAAGCCGAAAAGAAATACAAGGGCATATTCTTGTGTAAGCGGTTCATCTTGTACATAATAATAGGCACAGACAAGTGTTAAAATAAGGCTGGCATACATAGAAATAGTGATACAAGCAGTACGTTGTCCGCGGTCGCGCATACTATAAAAATTTCTAAACTTTATATATAATCCAAGAGTAGATAAAATAAGAATTGTTGTGATCCCGCCGATAAGGATCATATCCATTTGCAAATATAAGGCAATCAGGAGAATGACCATAAGCATCATAGTCCAAAGAAAAATAAATTTTTGACGATTTAAGTCCAGTTTGTCTTCCTCAGCAAAAGGGTCATGCCGTTTACGATTTCGTTCTTTTACCATTATGACTCTCCTTTCCGTTAAGCAGATAATACTACATTATTATAGCATATTTTTGATTTGACAAGTTAACTTATTTTGTGATATCCTGAATTAGGATAATTAAATAAGTTAAATCAGCCCAATCGGTATCCCGTTTGGGCTTTTGTTATGGAAAGAGAGGTTCGTTATGAAAGCAATAAAAAATTATGATGTCATTATTATTGGAGCAGGTCCTGCTGGTATTTTTACAGCGTTAGAACTGGCTGATAAGGGACTGGATATTCTTATTGTGGAAAAAGGACAAGATATCCGAGAACGAATCGCTACAAGCCTTAATAAAAATGCGCTGACTAAAGACAAGGTTCGCAATGTTGTATGTGGATGGGGGGGTGCTGGAGCTTTTAGTGATGGCAAACTTACACTAACCACTGAGTATGGCGGAAACTTAGATGACTATATGTCAAAAAACGAATTAATGGAAAAAATTAATTATGTAGATACTATATATGGAAAATTTGGTGGAGCAGATCGTAAGGTATATGGTAATGATAATCTGGAGCGTATCCATCAAATACAACGTAAGGCTGCGGCTGCTGATTTGCGTTTTATTCCTGCACGTATCCGTCATTTGGGTACAGATGTCAATGCTCAAATCCTTACAAATATGCGGGATTATCTGGCAGGCAAAGTGGATATTATGGCGGATACGGATGTACAGCATATTCTCGTGGAGGCGGGAAAGGTAAAAGGTGTTCAAATTAAAGAACAGTTCTATACCTGTAAATATTTAGTCTGTGCACCGGGGCGTGAAGGATCGGAGTGGTTTGTGGATGAAGCTGAAAAATTAGGCCTTTCATTTACTTCTAATGCTGTTGATATTGGTGTTCGGGTGGAAATGCCGGCAGAGGTTATGGAACATATTACAGAAGTTGTGTATGAATCGAAATTAATTTATTTCAGCCGCTCTTTTGACGATCGAATCCGCACATTTTGTATGAATCCATATGGTTTTGTTGTTACGGAAAACAACGATGGACTGCTTACTGTGAATGGACATAGTTATGCTCATAAACGCAGTGAAAATACAAATTTTGCTGTTCTTGTTTCAAAATGTTTTACGGAGCCATTTCATGAACCTATCAAATATGGGAAATATATTGCACGTCTAGCTAATATATTAGGTGGCGGCGTCATTGTACAGCGTTTGGGTGATTTTCTTGACGGCCGTCGGTCGACACCGGAACGTATACGCCGTGGTTTGGTGCGACCGACGATGGCCAGTGCAACACCAGGAGATTTATCTTTGGTTTTACCATATCGCCATTTGCAGGATATTAAAGAAATGATGGAAGCATTGGATGTTATCGCACCGGGAGCTAATTCACGCCATACGTTGTTATATGGTGTAGAAGTTAAATTTTA
Organism: Megasphaera sueciensis; assembly: GCF_050219315.1. NCBI lineage: Bacteria > Bacillati > Bacillota > Negativicutes > Veillonellales > Veillonellaceae > Megasphaera > Megasphaera sueciensis. The sequence goes on along the minus strand of NZ_CP116939.1, from coordinate 1,918,849 downwards.
TTCAAGCCGCATGCAGCTTAATAATAAACTGGAAACGAAAATTCCCAATTTTTTTGCTATTGGTGACGGAGCGGGTATAACTCGTGGTCTTGTACAAGCTTCAGCGGCGGGAGTAACTGTTGGGCGTGAGATTCTTGTGCGAGAAGGAAAATAATATTACCATCTACCGAATACAGGGTTGATAGTGTATAATGATATAACTAAGATAAAAAATGCTGTCAAGTGAATACGACAGAGGGTAATTTTTTCAAAAAGGGGAGATTATAGTGATAGAACGCTATACGAAAGAAGAAATGGGTAAGATTTGGGCAGAATTCAATGAATGGGATACACTGAAACAGGTTGAAATACTGTCCAGTGAAGCACAGTCGAAGTTAGGACTTGTACCTGAGGAAGCAGCTAAGGACATTCGTGAAAAAGCAAAGTTTTCTGTAGATCGTATCCATGAAATTGAAGCGGAAACGCATCATGATATTGCTGCTTTCGTATCGAATCTCTCAGAAAACGTCGGGGAATCGGGGAAATATATTCATTTGGGTCTGACTTCTACAGATGTAAAAGACACCGCTATGGGCTATATGCTTAAGCAGGCTTCGGATATTCTCATTAAGGATTTGAAAACATTTCGTGAAGTTTTGCGCCGGCGTGCTGTTGAATTTAAATATACTCCTATGATTGGCCGTACGCATGGTATTCATGCTGAAGCTACGACATTTGGACTTAAACTTTGTGTATGGCTTGCTGAAACAGATAGAAATATCGAACGCATGAAACATGCAAAAAAAGCAATTGCTGTTGGTAAAATTTCGGGCGCTGTCGGGACCTATGCTGATATTGATCCTTTTGTCGAACAATATGTTTGTGAAAAGCTGGGCATTGAACCGGCTCTGATTTCTACACAAACCTTACAGCGTGATCGTCATGCGGAGTTTGTGTCGACACTTGCTGTTATTGCTAGTTCTATTGATAAATTCGCAACAGAAATCCGACACCTCCAACGGACAGAAGTTCGTGAAGCGGAAGAATATTTTAGTCCAAAGCAAAAAGGATCATCTATTATGCCGCATAAACGAAATCCTATTACGTGTGAACGCATGTGTGGTCTTGCGCGTGTAATCCGCGGTAATTCTCAAGCAGCATTGGAAGATGTGGCACTTTGGCATGAACGGGATATTTCTCACTCTTCTGTAGAACGTATTATTCTTCCGGATAGTACGATTGCGCTGGATTATATGCTCCAGACTTTTACAAACGTTATGGACCGCCTTATTGTATATCCAGATAAGATGCTCAAAGATTTAAATCTTACAGGCGGACTTATTTACAGTCCGATCCTGCTTAATACACTTGTGGAAAAAGGTGCTGTTCGCGAACAGGCGTATCGATGGGTACAGCGTAATGCGATGAAACGTTGGCTTGAAGGAGAAGATTTTTTGGAAAATTTAAAAAAAGACGAAGATGTTGCTAATTTTATGACAACGGAAGAAATCGAAAGTTGTTTTGACGTCAATAAGATGCTTCGTCATGTAGATACTATCTTTGCTCGATTTGGCCTATAAAAAATTCAACTAAAAGAGACCTCGAAAGAATACATTTTTTTTGAGGTCTCTTTTAGTTGAGCTTTATCTAGTAACATGATAAAATACAAATGACGGAGACCTATTGTTATAGTTATTGTGAAGGAGCATATGATGGAAGAGAACAAAAAAGAGTACGAAAAAGCCATAGCATATATTCGTTCATTAATTATAAAAAAAAAGATAACAATTGGCAGTCGGATTCCCTCGGAACGAAAAATTGCCGAGACATTGTTTATTAGCCGTAATTCTACACGGGAAGCCTTGAAACGGTTAGAAAATATGGGACTTATTGAGAGTCAGCAGGGACGCGGAAATTATTTAAGTGGTAATATTGCACAAAGCTTTTCTAATGCTATTGAAATGATGATTATCTTACATCAAACTAATGCAGCTGATATCTGCCAATTTAGACGAGGTATTGAAAAAACTATTTATGATTTGGCGTATAAAAAACGAGATGAAAATAAGTATCTTTTTAAAATGACTGAATTATTAGATGTTTTTCCCACTGCCGATTTAGAAATGCAAATTAAGATTGATGAAGAAATTCATTATTTACTAGTTCGTGCAACAAAAAACACGTTGTTGATTACCATGATGAATTCTATTTCTGCTGTGTATAGACAGTGGATTGGTACGGTATTGCGACATGCTTCGCCGGATATTATGAAGCAGTTGCATAATGCTCATATTGCTATTTATAAAAGTTTTGTGCAGGGAAATCCCAAACAGGGAATTCAAGCCATTGATCAGCATTATGATATAATAGATCGCATGTCATTGACGATACATATATAATTTTTAATAAAAATGGGAGCGGCAGTTCCCGAGCAGAGTAAGGTACTTTTTTATAGACTTTTTAGATTAAGTGTGGTATTATAACATCGTAAATTGGTAGTACCAGTGATGGCGGGTGTATTTATCTATTAGTTTTATTGTTGAAGGGAGTTTAGATTATGAAAATTGTACTGCTTGAATCTTTAGGAATTAGTAAAGAACTTCTTGAATCGTATGTTAAACCGTTAAGGGAAAAGGGATATGAATTTGCAGCTTATGAACGCAGTGATGACACGGCTGTTCAAATTGAAGAAGCAAAGGATGCAGATATCCTTATTATTGCGAATATGCCATTGAAGGCAGCTGTTATTAACGCCTGCCCGAAGCTTAAATATATTAATGTTGCTTTTACGGGAGTAGATCATGTTGATCTTGCTGCGGCAAAAGCTAAAGGAATTGCCGTCAGTAACGCTTCCGGGTATTCTACGGTGGCAGTGGCAGAATTGACACTGGCAATGATTTTATCACTTTTGCGTTATGTCCCTCAGGTGGATAGAGCATGCCGTGCTGGGGGTACAAAAACTGGTTTTATTGGCACGGAATTAGAAGGGAAAACAGTTGCACTGATTGGTACTGGCGCGATTGGTAACCGGGTGGCTCAGCTTGTACATGCTTTTGGAGCAAAGATTATTGCATATAATGGTTTTTCACATAAATCAAATACAGATATAATCACTTATCTTCCGATGAAAGAAATAATGGAGCAGGCCGATATTGTATCGTTGCACTGCCCTGTAACAGATAAATCTAAAGGAATTATTAATGCAAAAACTCTTTCTTATATGAAACCGACTGCAATTCTTGTTAATGAAGCCCGGGGACCTGTTGTCGATTCACAGGCTCTTGCAGATGCTCTTAATAAGGGACAAATTGCGGGTGCTGGCATTGACGTTTTTGAAAAGGAACCACCTCTTGATACGAACCATCCGCTTCTCCATGCAAAAAATACTATTGTTACTCCGCATGTTGCTTTTGCTACACAAGAGTCTATGCAAAAACGTGCTGTTATTGTTTTTGATAATATTGACACATATCTTACGGGAAATCAAAGAAACGTTATCTTGTAAAAAATACGTCTGAAGCAGATACATTGTTTTTATTGGTGTATCTGCTTTTTTGTACAAAAAAAAACAACCATTGTCATGGTAAATGGTTGTTTTAAGCAAGAAAAATAAATGGAAAGTCATTTATGTAATATACATATACAACAATAAAATATAAATTATTTCCCCGGTGATGACTGGGCAATAATTTTCTTGCCTTCTAAATAAATTGTTGCAGGGTGAGTAATTTTTTTTTCAATAAGATCAATCAGCAGATGCATACATTGGGCGCCGATCGCACCCATAGGGATATCAATGCGCGATAAGGATGGAACGGCATAATCATTTAATTCAGGCATGTTGATGCCGACTGTAAAGACTTCAAGGTCACGAGGGATAGACACGCCTAATTCATGACAAGCAAAAAGCATTCCGTGAGCTAATACATCTGATTCGCAAAACATTGCTTTAGGAAGGCGCTTTTCTGCATACAATTTTTTACAAACATCAATGGCGCTGGCAGAAGATGTATTGCAAAGTATGATTTTATCCTCTTGCAGCGGATGGCCTGCTTCTGCATATGTATCAAGAAAACCTTTCATCCATTTACGCATAATGGGAAATGTTGTGCCATGTGTGAGTACAGCAGCATCAAAAAGGTTTTTGCTGAGAAAATGATGAGCGACTTGTTTACCCACTTTATAGTTATCCATAGTAACGCTGCTGAATTTATCCATTTCACGATTAAAAAGTACAATTGGAAAAGAAGGTGTCCATGTATTTAAAAATTCTAAATCTTTATCAGACATATTGGCGATGATGATACCGTTGAAAAAAGTGTTCTGTGTAAGCGCCATTTGTTCCTTTAGCTGGTCTACTTTATATGGAACAACGGTTAAATGAATGTGTTTTTTCTGGCACAACATTTCTTCCTGGAGGCCTAATGTAATTCGAGCTAAATAGTTAATACGAAAATCTGTAGCCCAATAAAATGCTACAGCATAGCTGTCTTCCTGCATAGATCGCAACTTTTTTGCGGATTGATTTGGTACGTAATTTAACTTTTTTGCTATTTGATAAATCCGGGTCTGCGTATCCTGAGAGATTTTGCGTTCTTTTCCCTTGCCATTTAATACAATAGATACAGTGGCGATGGATACACCGGCATCTTTGGCGATATCTTTTATTGTAGACATAGTATGCACCTCAATTTCTATTATGTATTGTGACACAAATGTTAGTATTTTTCAATTCATTTTAGTAAAATCAATTATGATTTTACTAAAATGAATGTATGTATAAAGAGAATATATAGATAAGAATAACAAAATATCAAAAAAAAATGCAATATGAGAGTGTTGTGTTATATTGCTGTAAGGTAGAAGTTCTTGCTTATATGAGTTACAATAATAAACAGATGTATTTAATTTAGTGAAAGGATGAATATATATGGCAGAGGTTCGATTGGGTTGTGATGCACATATTTCAGCGGTGCATATGGTATTGGGAAAAGATTTGAATCCACATGATACGTTGTTTGCCGGACAGGCAGCCTCTTACATGATAGAATGTGGTTTTTTAGCCGTACAAAATTTTTTACAGACATCCCATATTGTGTGTGCTGGATTAGAGCGATTATCTTTTCTTCAGCCTGTACATAAAAATGATTCTATTCGTATTGCAAGTACGATTATTTATGCAGGAACAGCTAGTGTAGGAGTTTATATTTGCATGACAATTCTTCCTGTGAAAGAAAAAGCAGCGGAATGTTTTGTGACATTTGCACATATTGATGAAGCGTCCGGGAGGCCTTTGCCGCATTATGTAAAACTGGCTGCGCTGGAAACATCTGCGTTAGAGCGGCAGCAATTATATTGCCGATTGAAGGAGTGCTGCTAGATGAATTTTGCAGAAGAAGTGGAACAACGCATCAATAATATGGCAAAACCCCCAGGCAGTTTAGGTATATGGGAGAAGCAAATCCGTAAAGTGTTTTTGGCATGGGGACATTTTGAAAAAAAACTTAATCCGGTACATCTTATTTTTGCCGCTGATAATGGTGTTGTCCGATCGGGAATTGTTCAGCAGCTTCCTGAGATTACATATATGCAGTCAAAACATATGGTAGAAGGTTCGGCAGCGGTAAGCTGTTTTTGCCGCTGCAATAACATTCCATGGCAGGTTGTTGACGTTGGCATTGACCATGAAGAGGCGGTAGGGATAAATTATAAAGTGGCTCGTGGTACGAAAGATTTTTCTGTAGAGCCGGCGATGACAAAGGAGGAATTGAATAAAGCGTTGAAAGCCGGCCAAAATATGGTATATTGGGCCAAAGAAAAAGGATATAATTTTCTTTCCTTTGGTGAAATGGGAATTGGTAATACAACCACTTCTGCGGCCGTTTTAACGGCAATTGCACCACCTAATGCAGCCTTTCTTGTAGGCTATGGTTCCGCACAGGGGAACTATAGCCAGGTTCTGCAAAAACGTGAAATAGTTAGCAAGGGAGTAAAGCGATATGCACCGCAGATTCATACGGCGGCGGATGCGATCAGATATGTCGGTGGTTTTGATTTGGCTGCCTTGTGTGGTGCGATGCTGGCCTGTAGGGAACACCAGCTGCCGTTTTACATTGATGGCTTTATTACTGCCGTAGCATTAGCATGTGCCGTTCAGCTAAACCCTGAGGTCAAAAACTATTCCTTGCCGTCTCATATGTCGAGAGAATCGGGGATGGGCATGGCATTGCGTATGGCCGGCATTGATGAATATGAGGTGCCTATTCATGCAGAGATGGCTTTGGGGGAAGGAACAGGAGCTGTTTTAGCGACCGTTATTTTGAAGTCGGTGCTGTATGCAGTTACGAATATGGCTACTTTGTCCAGTATTAATCGTGAGGCAGAAGCAGTAGCGCAGGAAAAAACTGTTCCATAATAAATAAGGAGAAATAAAGATGGAAATCAGCATAGAAGAGAAAACACGAATGCAGGCATGTGAAATATTTAAAAAAATGGGAATTACAGAAGAAGAAGCCGTAGTACTGTTTTATGAACGAGTGATAGCCTGTGGAAGGATGCCGTTTGGACGGATAGAATCAAAGAAACAAGATAAGATAAAAAAAACTCGCATGAATGCACGTTTTGCTGAATGGGATGCTTTTTAAGCGATAAGCAGTATATTGTATACATGTAAAACTATATTTTCTTTTATATAATAATAGAGTATAATTAATATGCAATAAAGAGATAGTACCCTGCTGCAGGGTGTATATAGTATGCATTACGATGTACTGTATAAAGTAAGAACCCGGCTAACCAAGCCGGGTTCTTACTTTATACAGTATCGTAAAGGGGAAGAAAATAAGGAGGGATTTTACATGAGTAAGAGCATGGCGGCATCCCACGCAATGGGGAAAAAATTGAGTGATGCTATTTTTGGTGCTAGTGGAGCAGCAGTAGCAGCAGCTAGAGTGCATGGAGCAGAGCATGTGATAAATGCTACTATTGGAGCGTATATGGATGAAGAAGAAACATTAGCATGTATTCCAACCGTAGAAAACGTATTCCGCAAGCTATCAATACAGGATATTATCCAATATGCGCCTATTGCCGGACTCCCGGAATATTTGGAGGATGTTATTAATGTAACCTTTGCGGGACAACGGCCGGAGGGATATATGGAAGCAGTTGCTACTGCCGGAGGTGCTGGCGCAGTTCATCATGCTATTGCTAATTATGCGGAAACAGGCGATCAAGTATTAACTTCTGATTGGTATTGGGGACCGTATAGTGTATTATGCCGGGAAGTGGGTTGCAATTTGACGACATATTCTTTATTTGATAAAGATCGAAATTTTAATACTTGTTCTTTTTCTAATAAAGTTACAGAAATATTAAAAAATCAAAACTCACTGCTTATTATTATTAATACACCGGCACACAATCCAACGGGATATACTCTGTCTAAAGAAGATTGGGCTCAAGTTCTCGAGGTATGCCGTAAATGTGTGGAAAATGGCAAACGTATTTCTATTCTTGTTGATATTGCGTATATTGCATATGCTGGAGAAAAAAATGAAACACGACGTTTTATGAAGTTGTTCAGTCATCTCCCAGACGAACTTTTTATTATGTTTGCCTTCAGTATGTCCAAGGGATATACGTTGTATGGACAACGTATGGGGGCGCTTATTGGCTTGTCTGCTAATAAAGATATCATTAATGAATTTAGAGCTGTGAGCGAATACACAAGCCGGGCTACGTGGTCTAATACTAACCGAGCGGCAATGACAACATTGATACAGATCCAATCAGATCCGATATTGTTAAAAAAGTTTGAGACAGAACGGGAAAGTTTTTATCAAATTATCCGTCAGCGGGCGGCAGTCTTTATGAAAGAAGCAAAAAATTGCGGATTGCCGGCGCTTCCTTATAAAGCGGGATTCTTTTTGTCTATTCCGTCGAAAGATCCAGATGCTGTTTGTCATAAGCTGCATGATGATTTAATATTTGCTGTGCCGCTGAAACTGGGAGTTCGTATTGCTGTCTGTGCTGTTACAACAAGAAAAATGGCAGGACTGGCAGATAAAACGATGAAAGCACTGCAATTTGTGGAAGGGTAAGCTTTAATGGATGAAAGAAAGATCACAGCATTTTTTTGAGTTGATGTTTCGTGCCGCAGTATAAAAATTCTGATAGAAATATTGTTGTTTCTATTAGAATTTTTATACTGCGGTTTTTTTATTATTGATTATTTTGCATATTTTGAATTAGAAAGGGTCAGATACTGATGGGGGCACAATGTGATGGGCAGCGGTAGCTGCGTTAGCACGTTTTTCATGTAATTCAACACGGCGCTGTACCACATGCATCCAGCGTGGTGTGAACATACCGCGGTGGCCAATCGTGATATAATATAATGGAATAGCTGCGATGGCGATAAAACAAGCAAGGTAATAGACACTGGAAAAACCATAAGTAGGTACCAGTTCACCGAGCATGTAAGGGCCAATACCAACACCTAAATCAATTAAAACAAAAAAAGTTGATGTTGCAAGACCTATTTGATTGCTGGGGATACCGTAAATTGCCAGAGCTTGCCCTGCGGAAGTAACCGTGCTGTAACTAAGTCCGAGAAAGATACCACCTAAGATGAAATAAGTAGTTGACGAAGCAAGACCGAGTATAGCCATGCACAGAGCCAGAATGATCAATGTGGGATACATGACGATATTGCCGCCAAAACGGTCGAGCAAGTGACCTGTAATAGGACGGCTGAATAGAGACGTTAATGCATAGGCAAAAAAGAAAAGACTGCCGCCGGCAGCAAGTTCCTGCGCATCCGCATAAGCACCCATAAAGCTAAGTACGGCAGAATATGCTATACCGCAAAGGAACGATATGCACGAAATCGGTAACGCACGAACTGCGAAAAAACTGTTGAAAGAAACTTTACGAAGTGTTGTTTTCTCTTCTGCAGAACAAGTATGTTCTGGAGAATGCAGTAAAAGCGATAGGATTAAAGTGACTATTGCTAATATCATGCAGACGTAGAGATTGAGTGAAAAGTTTCCGCCGCTGCAGAGGGCAATACCTAGGAATGGACCGGCAGCGGAGGCTAATGTATTCCCGAGTGCATAATACCCAATTCCCTCACCTCTTCGGTCAGCCGGGACAATAGCGCCAATTATCGTGCTGGCAGCGGTGGCAGATATGCCATAGGCTATGCCGTGAAAGCATCGTACAGCAAAAAATGAAACAATAGTACTGGCAGAAAAATACAAGGGAATGGCTGTTAAGTATAAGACAGTCCCTATAATTAATAACTTTTTACGCCCTAATATGTCAATAATATGTCCCGTAATAATTCTTGAAAGAAGTGCCCCAATAATAAAAATTCCTGAGGCGAGTCCGGCTTCGCTGATAGAAGAATGCCAGGTGACGATAGAATAATTTGTAGACCATAGCATAAGCTGATAAAAAATAACATATAAAAGAAAATTGATGCTAGTGTCAAGAATAAAATTTCGTGTCCATAATTTACTTTTCATAAACTGGGTTCTCCTTCATTAATACGCGATAGCATTTTTTGTAATTGATGTTGTTCCTCTGCATCCAGCATCTGAAAAAAATCAATTTCAAGTTTTCGGATCTGCAAATTGATTACCGTAAAATGTTGTTGGCCTTTTACGGTAAGAGAAATACGCTTTTCTCTTTGATCGCGGCCCGTTTCTTCACATATCCAGCCTTTTTCCAGAAATTTATTTTTCATGGCGGTAATTGCCGGTTTTTTTATCATGTAGTAGCGGGCAGCAGCAACTAATGGAGTGGCAGTATGATGATGTAAATATACGATAAAAGCCCATTGAGAATAGGTAATACCAAAATTTTTTAATAGTTCATTTTCAGCCTTGATCATTCGTCGTGCGGCATAGGATAATTCTTGAAATAAAGGGTTCATTAGATACTCCTTAGTTTTAAAACAACAAATTAATAGTTAATTAAGTTAACCAAATTACAAGACAATAATATACACTTTTTTTATGAAGAAAGCAAGGAAGATATAAATTTTCATTGTATTATTAATGCAGAGATGAATACGATACATGTTTTATGCTGGTACCCGATTTTCATTACTTTCTATTTTTGCCAGTATAAAGTATAATTATCATAGTGCAATGTGTTGTATTATTTTCTTCATGCAAAGGACGTGATTTTATGCAATTCCGAATCTTGATAGGAGATATAACAAAATGGAAAGCCGATGCAATTGTTAATTCGGCAAATTCGACGTTATTAGGTGTCAGTGGAACGGACAGTGCGATTCATCGGGCTGGGGGTGTATCTTTAACTGCTGCTTGTCGAAACCTTCGCGGCTGTCCGGAAGGAAAAGCCAAAATTACGTATGGCTATCATTTGCCGGCACGGTTTGTAATACATACCGTGGGCCCCTTGTGGACGGGTGGTAAAAAAAACGAGGATAAAATTCTTATTTCCTGCTATCAACAAAGCTTGGCGCTGGCTAAAGAGCGAGAATTGCATCATATTGCCTTTACTTCTATAGCAACTGCGGATAAACGGTATCCTTTGGCAAAAGCAGCGGCTACTGCTGTACCTGTTATCATGACTGATGGTATGGGATTGGACCGGATTGATATGGTGTGCCCTGATAAAATGACACAAGATGCCTATACTAAGGCAACTGTTATATTCTGGTTGGAGTATCTAGCTACAGCTGATAAAAATGAAAAACTGGAGTGTATTGACGAAGCAATGTCGGCCTTAACGTTACTGCATATGAAGGAAAATGAGCCCGATCCGATTCTTTTATCTGAGGGAATACGGCAAATGAAAGGATTTTTACGACCTTTTCTCGATATACGAAAAAAAAATAGTATTATTGATATGGAAAAAGCGGCATTACAAATTATGGAAGCATATTGAAGTAATTTATATGAAGTAATTTATATATAGTAATATAAAGGGGGATAAAAATGACTGCAAAAGATGGAACCCATGCGGTTGAAATTGCAATTACATGTCCAAAATGCCAAGGTGAGGGGAGCTTTAAAACTTGGGATTGCATTGATGCGGATAAGAATCCCGAACTGAGAGAACGGTTGCTGCACGACCCGATGTTGTTTTTTTACTTTTGTCCGAAGTGTTTTTCTAGGATTCGTATTGATGCACCTTGTTTATATATTGATCGGGGCAGGGAATTTATGGTTTGGCTTGTGCCTGATATAAATATGGAAATGAGTCTTGGTGAACTTCGTGATTTTTTCGGAGTGGGCGATTATGAAAGTTACTGTTGCCGCACGGCACGTTCGTGGGGCGAATGGCGGGAAAAAATTATTGAATTGGAAAGTTCCTATGATGATCGCTTGTATGAATTTATAAAATATGGGGCGTTCCATCTTTTGAAAGAGGAAGAAAAAAAACAATTTTATCTTCCTGCGTATCATGTGGAATATGCAGAAGATAATGAGAAAAATGATGAATTAGCATTAATTTTTATGAAAAATGATGAAGATAAATCAACATATTCGTACCCTATTTCAAAAAATATCTTGGAAATCAGCAACGATATTTTCCAACCTCTTATGGATCGAATTCCCGAACTTTCCAGCAGAGGAACCTTTCAACGATATGATTACAATTGGGCAAAAATGGTGGTGGAACATCTTTTGACTACTGTCATGGGAGATGCTGGAAATGATAAAGATAGTTTAAAAAAAATTATTGTTCTTTGGTTTCAAGGCTTGGGAAAAGAAATTTTTGGAGCGGATATTGAACCGCATAAAGATTGACAAGCGGAGTATTTATATGATATACTTGTAAAAGTTAGGTGCTTGACACCTAGCTTTTTTAGTTGTGGAAAAATAATCTTGACTTTGATTGCTTGTTTGTGATAAAGTATTATAGCAATCATGCGCGAGTTAGGCTTGCGATTACTAATTTGATTATTACTGAGAGAGGTGTAAGGGATGCGTACTGCGATTACATTAGCATGCACAGAATGCAAACAGCGTAACTACCGGACAAACAAAAATAAGAAAAATAATCCGGATCGTTTGGAATTAAAGAAGTATTGCCCGTTCTGCAAAAAAGAAACATTACATAAAGAAACGAAATAATTCTGTGTATTAAGTAAGACTATCAAGGTCTAACTTAAGGATGTGAGAGGTCATATGGCAACACCGAGTGCGGCGTCGCAAAAAAAGAAAAAAAAGGGATCGGGCAATTTCCTACGTGAAGTAAAAGTAGAAATGAAAAAGGTAATCTGGCCGACAAAAAAAGAAATGATTACATACACCGTAATGGTGTTTGTTACGATGATTGTTGTTATGGCTGTTATTGCTGTGTCAGATGGTGTTTTTTCTCAATTGTTTAAACTGCTCCGCTTAGTAGTTGGATAGGGGGCCCGAGTATAGATGGAAACAAACAAAAAATGGTATGTCATCCATACGTATTCCGGTTATGAAAATAAAGTAATGGCCAACTTGGAACGCAAGGTCAAATCTATGGGTATGGAAGATATGGTAAGCCGTATACTTGTGCCGATGGAAGATGAAGTGGATATGAAAGACGGACAGAAACGCACGGTTAAACGTAAAGTGTTTCCGGGGTACGTCTTAGTGGAAATGGAAGTTAATGACCGTTCTTGGTATGTCGTTCGCAATACGCCGGGCGTTACCGGTTTCGTCGGTTCAGCTACGAAACCCATTCCGTTAGAACCGGACGAAGTTAAGCGCATTCTTAAATCGCAGGGTATGGATAATGAATCGCGTCCGCATATTTCGGTAGAAGTAGGCGAACAAGTTCGTATTACATCCGGTCCATTTGAAAACTTCATTGCCGTTATTACGGAAATTAATGAAGAAAAAGGAACCTTAAAAGGCCTTATTGATATGTTTGGCCGGGAAACATCGGTAGAAGTCGACTATTCTCAAATAGAGAAGAGTCTGGAATAAATGCTTCTAATGCGGTACTTGTTGCCGCGAGTGGGAGGATATTAAAATCCGTTTAACCACATCTTGTATTGTAAGGAGGTGTAACAACCATGGCAAAAAAAGTAGCAAGAATGGTAAAACTTCAATGCGAAGCTGGCAAAGCAACTCCGGCGCCTCCGATTGGTCCGGCATTAGGCCAGGCTGGTGTCAACATTATGGCATTTGTAAAGGAATTCAATGAACGGACTGCAAAACAGGTCGGCTATATTATTCCTGTTGAAATTACTGTTTATGACGATAGATCCTTTACTTTCATTACGAAGACGCCGCCTGCAGCTGTATTATTAAAGAAAGCAGCAGGTCTTGACAAGGCTTCGGGTGAACCGAATAAGAAAAAAGTTGCAAAATTGGGACGCGACAAAGTCCGTGAAATTGCGGAAACAAAGATGCCTGACTTGAATGCTAACACAGTTGAACAGGCAATGAAGATGATTGAAGGCACTGCACGCAGCATGGGCATTGATATCGTTGATTGATGCGTATCCCGTGGAAGGGGATATCCCCGTCATTACCACATAAGGAGGAAATTAGATGGCAAAAGTAGGCAAGAAATATGCTGAAGCTGCAAAACTGGTTGATAAAGCAAAACTGTATGAACCGGCTGAAGCAATTGATATCTTGAAAAAAATGGATACGGCCAAATTTGACGAAACCGTTGAATTGTCTGTTAATCTGAATGTTGATCCGAAATATGCTGATCAGCAGGTGCGGGGTGCTATTGTATTGCCGCATGGTATCGGTAAATCCAAAACGGTTCTTGTATTTGCTGAAGGCGATAAAGAAAAAGAAGCTCAAGAAGCCGGTGCTGATTTTGTCGGGGCAGAAGAGCTGATTGAAAAAATCAAAGGTGGCTGGACGGATTTTGATGTAGCGATTGCTACACCGAATATGATGGGAAAAGTTGGCCGTTTAGGTAAGATTTTAGGACCTAAAGGGTTGATGCCTAATCCGAAAATTGGTACGGTAACGATGGACGTAGCAAGAGCTGTCGAAGAAAGTAAAGCTGGTAAAGTAGAGTACCGTACGGATAAAGCAGGTATTATTAATTCTCCTATCGGCAAAAAATCGTTTGATGCGAAAAAGTTGATTGAAAATCTGACTACTCTTGTTGATACAATCGTCAAGGTTAAACCGTCAGGTGCAAAAGGTCAATATATCAAGTCTATTACTGTAAGCTCTACAATGGGACCTGGTATCCGTATTAATCAGTTCAGCGTTAAAGGGATTGTAAAAGCTGACGAAAATTAAATATCTTTCTTAGCTGTAGACTGAGGGTATGTATAATGGACGTAAGTCCGCCATCTGAGGCTATGTAACTAGTAGATATATAAATTGAAACTAGTTCGGCCTCATATTATTAATGAGGCCGTTTTTTGTTTGCTAAGACGATATAAATCCCAAATTAAGGAGGTGTATCGAATAATGTCTAATTATGAAAAAAAACCTGTTTCTGCAGAAAAAGCAGCTGTTGTTGCCGATATGAAAGAAAAATTGACAACATCAAAAGGTGCTGTCCTTGTTGGTTTTACAGGACTTACTGTGGCACAGGTAACAAAACTTCGCCGTAAATTCTTAGCAGGTGGTGTGGAATATAAGGTTATTAAAAATACTTTAACCCGCATTGCTGCTAATGAATCTGGATTGGAAGCTTTGGGTGAACACTTAGAAGGTCCGACAGCCTTGGCGTTTTCAACAGAAGATGCAATTGCTCCAGCAAAAATCTTAAAGGAATTCATCAAAGAAACCAAGACGCAGGCTTTAGAAATCAAAGCAGGTTTAGTCGATGGACAGGTAATTGACAGTGTTGCTGTGAATGCGTTGGCAGATTTACCAAGTCGCGAAGAACTTCTTGCAAAATTGGTTGGCAGTATGCAGGCGCCGATTTCCGGCATTGTCAATGTACTGCAGGGCAATATACGCAATATGGTATATGTGCTTAATGCTGTACGAGAACAAAAAGAAGAACAAGCTAGTGCTTAATTTTTAATTCACAAAAAAGATACTTGGAGGTATTTTAAAATGACTAAAGAAGAAATCATGCAAGCCATTGAAAACATGACCGTTTTAGAACTTTCTGAATTGGTAAAAGCTATGGAAGAAAAATTTGGTGTGTCCGCTGCTGCTCCGGTTGCCGTTGCTGCTGCTCCGGCCGCTGCTGCTGCTGAAGAAGAAAAAACTGAATTTGATGTTATTCTTAAAGAAGCCGGTGAAAAGAAAATCGGTGTAATTAAAGTTGTCCGCGAAGTAACAGGCCTTGGCTTAAAAGATGCTAAAGCTCTTGTTGATGGCGCTCCTGCTGCCGTTAAGGAAGGTGCTGCTAAAGCGGATGCTGAAGCTCTTAAAGCTAAATTGGAAGAAGCTGGCGCTACTGTTGAATTGAAATAATAATTTTCATATCAAATAGTGAACTGATATACGATATGCTTATTTTGTGGAACCATGATGAAATGAGGTAATTTACTTCATTTTTATTATGGTTCCATTTTATTTTACAATAAAATGGTTTTGGCGATATGTATGAAGTTCGTTACTGGAACCATTTTTTATTTTTGTGTGTTTTAACAAACTTGGTCAGATTTTGTCGAAATAAGTTTTCTATTTATGAGAGAAAAAAGCGGTATGCTAAATTAGCAGGGAAATGAGTTGTTTAGTAAAATATAGATTATTTTTGTGTAATGCATATGAAAAGTTGTTGTATTTTAAAAATATACAATAGCTTTTCTGTAAGTAGAAAATTCATAATTAAAATTCCTATTTGACTAATATAGGAAAAATATGGGAAAATATAAATATGTTGTAATAGGTATACCTCGTATGTAAAAGAAGGCATTGATATGGCTGATATTTCCCTAAAACTTCAATTAAAACCAAAAATGACGCAGATTCAAAGCTTAACGATCAAAATACTGGGATTACAAACACAAGATTTAACAGAGTTTCTCTATGAGCAGATTACAGATAACCCGCTATTAGATGTCCGCTATCCTGATGTGAAACGAAGCAATACCCATATAGCAGAAAAACCCATTGATAATATTCACAGCCGCGAAGATTCGCTGGAAGAAATGCTTATGAAACAGCTGCGTGTCCTTACTATCCCTAAAAAAATACAAATGGCGGCGGGATTGGTTATTCATTCGCTTGATGAAAAAGGTTTTTTTACAGATAATTTAGATAGTATTGGAATGGATTATGGCATTGCGTTAGCTGAGATGGAGCAAGGGCTGGCTGTTGTGAAAACACTGGATCCCCCGGGGATTGGAGCTTCTGGCATTAATGAAGCATTACTAATTCAGACACGTCGCTGTGAAAAGGTACCAGATCATACCTTGGAATTGCTGCAATACCATTACGAAGACTTTCTTAAAGGAAAATGGCAACGGCTGCGGACAGAAATGAATATTTCTGACACAGAATTGAAATGTATATGCGATTTTTTAAAAAAACTATCATTACAGCCCGCACAGCAGATTATACAAAAAGAAGAATTTGTCCGAGCTGATATGGAAATATATAAGGATGAAAAAGGAGATTTGGCGATACGGATGCTGGAAGACATTCCGGATGTATTTTTTCGGGATGATTTATATGCTTCATACGAAAAAGAGGGAGATCGTAAAACAAAAAAATATATTCATAAAGCACGGCGGGCTTTTATGGACTTACAGTCAGCATTGGCATACCGCAGACGATCGATTTTTGCTGTCGTAACGGCGATGACACAACATCAGAAAAGTTTTTTTTTGCAAGGGGAAGCACTTTGTCCGTTAAATCAAAAGGAATTAGCGGAAGAAACCGGGCTTAGTACGTCTACGGTCAGTCGTGTTTGTCGGGATCGTTATGTTTTGTTTGATCGAAGAATATATGCTATACAGGATTTTTTTGCTCAGTCGTATAGCCGGATTAGTGATAAAAACGAAACAGACTATATTTCAAGCCGGGCTATTATGGGGAAAATTGCTCGTTTTATTAAAGAAGAGGATGTTAAACATCCGTATTCGGATCAGCAAATTGCTGTATATCTACAGGGCCAGGATATATTAATTGCCCGGAGGACTGTTGCTAAATTCAGATTGATTTTAGGAATTGCCAATAGTAATATGCGTCGTCATATGCATGAATGATTTAGTACGATGGACAATAAAGGCGCTTGTAACATACAAATACCCTCCTGATTTTTCCGGAGGGTATTTGTATATACATAAAATTGCTATAAAATATGGCTTAGTCGTCCTATTTACTTTCAAAGAATGCCTTATAGGCCAAATAACCACAATAGGCATCGGTTTTGGCTACAATTTCCAGAGGAGCATGCATGCTCAGCATAGCGACACCGCAATCGACAACTTCACAACCCCAATCAGCCATAATATAAGCGATGGTACCGCCACCTCCTTGATCTACTTTGCCTAATTCACCAGTTTGCCAAGGAACATTGGCCGCATTGAATGTCTGCCGGATTTTTGACACAAATTCGGCATTCGCATCATTGCTTCCCGATTTACCGCGAGCTCCGGTATATTTGCAGATACATATGCCATAGCCAAGTTTAGCTGAGTTTGCTTCTTCATAGGCATCGGCAAATATAGGATCAAGAGCAGCGCTGACATCAGCGGAAAGAACTTCACTATGTCTCAATGTACGCCGCAGTGCAAGATCATCTGTATGCCCTTGCAAAGCAAGTACTTCTGCTAAAAAATCTAGGAAAAATGAAGATTGGACGCCGGTGTTACCAACGGAACCGATTTCTTCTTTGTCTGTAAAAAGTGATACTTGTGTGTGTGATCCTTTTTCCGCATTAAGGATTGCAGTAAGGCTGGCGTATGAGCAGACACGATCATCATGGCCGTAAGACATGATCATTGATCGATCGAGGCCGGCATCACGGCTTTTTTGAGTAGGAACAATTTCTAATTCAGCGCTAGCAAAGTCCTCCTCTTCAATTCCGTATTTTTCTTTTAATAAAGTTAGGATAACCGGTTTTGTTTTTTCTTCTGTGCTGTTGCAACCAAGTATGGGCATAAGCATTTCGCCCTGAATAGCTTCGCTGAGTTTTTTTTCACTTTGATCTTTTGCCAAATGGGGAAGTAAATCATTAATAAATAAAACAGGATCATTTGGATTTTCGCCCAGCGCTATATCTATTTTTTCTCCTGCAGTTGTATAAACAACACCAATGAGACTTAGTGGCATGCAGACCCATTGGTATTTCCGAATACCGCCGTAATAATGGGTTTTTAGATATACTATTTTTTTGTTTTCGACAACGGGGGCTGCTTTTAAATCAAGGCGGGGAGAATCAATATGTGATCCGACAATCTTTAAGCCTGCAGGTAGCGGATTTTCACCGATAACTGCAAGAATAGCTGATTTTCCTTTTTGATTCCAGTAAATTTTGTCGCCAGGAACCAGCGAAGCAACATCCTCTATAGACCGAAAACCGGCGGCTTCCGCCTGACGTATAATTTCCTTTACCGCAAGACGTTCCGTTCTGGCGGTATCAAGGAATTCTTTGTAGGTTTTATTGTATTCCTCTACCTCTATACG
Source organism: Megasphaera sueciensis (assembly GCF_050219315.1). NCBI lineage: Bacteria > Bacillati > Bacillota > Negativicutes > Veillonellales > Veillonellaceae > Megasphaera > Megasphaera sueciensis. Next base: position 1,900,331 of record NZ_CP116939.1, on the reverse strand, counting down.
TTCTTCTTCAGAAAATCGTGCCCAAGCACTGTTTTCCATGTCATATGCTTTCATTGATAACACTCCCTATGATATAATGAGAAACAACATTAAATTGATATTTATATGTTTATAATAGTATTATAATCTGTTTTAGTAAAAATGGAAGGGGAAAACGAGGGAAAATGGCAGGAGAAGATAAATTGAGGGATCTTGTAAAGGCATATACAGACTGCGTAAGAACATGGCGGCGAAAGATTCATGAAATGCCGGAGTTGTCAGGAGAAGAAGTCAAAACGGCAGCATTAGTAGTCTCTGAATTGCAGGGACTACACGTGGAAGTGACGTCTCCGACAACTGGCGGTAACGGTGTTCTCGTTGTTTTGCATGGCAGCAATCCGGGAAGGACAATAGCGCTGCGGGCCGACATGGATGCGTTGTCGATTGAAGAAAAAACGGGACTTTCTTTTGCGTCACGACATCCGGGGAAGATGCATGCATGTGGACATGATGCACATACGGCAATGTTGTTAGGTGCTGTTCATGTTTTGCATGATATGCGGAATCAATTCGATGGTACAATAAAATTTATTTTTCAACCGGCTGAAGAAAAATCTCCAGATGGTGGTGCTAAAAATATTGTTGCGTCAGGATTTTTAGATGATGTGGATGCTATTTACGGTCTTCATGTCTGGCCGACCTTGCGTACGGGTGAAATAGGGGTTCGTACGGGCCCGGTGATGGCGGCGTCAGATCGCGTCAGTATACAGATTGTAGGAAAACCCAGTCATGCTGCCATGCCGCATAGAGGGATTGATGCTATTGCTGCAGCCGGACAGTGTATTACTGCGGTACAGAATATCATAAGCAGGCAAATTAACCCGCTTCATCCGGCGGTCCTTACTTTTGGGAAAATTACCGGCGGCAGTCGGTACAATATTGTTGCTGACACGGTAGATATTGAGGGAACTTGTCGTACGTATCATAAGGAGACACAAGATGCGGTTGAAATGCATTTAAAGAAAATACTGGAAGGTATTGATGCTGCTTTTGGGACAACCAGCCGCCTTCAGTATGACCGCGGATATGATGCCGTTGTCAACAGTACTGCACAGGCTGCATTAGCGGCCAAGGTAGTGACTGATAGATTCGGGGAAAAGGCTTTGGTAGATGTACCTGAACCGGCCATGACGGCGGAAGATTTTTCTGGATATTTAAAGGTTTGTACCGGTGCTTTTCTTTGGCTGGGAGTCACTGCTGAAGATGCTGAAATCTATCCTCTTCATAATGCGTGTTTTTCCGTGGACGAAAACAGTTTGCCTATAGGCGTAGAACTACTGTCGGCATTGGCATTATCGGCACTTAAACAAAAGTAGCGTATATATGCATATTTTAAATAGTTAAGAGTAAAAATCTCCTACTGCTATCGTGTTGCAGTGGGAGATTTTTTAAAAAAAGCATTGACTTATATTATAAGTATACATATAATATAAGCACGTATAATATAAAAGGAGGAAAATTCAATGACAGAATTAACATTTCAAACAAAAGTGCATGCAACTGCAAAAGAAATTTGGGAAATGTATGTTGATTTTAATAAACGCCGTCAATGGGAAACTGATTTGGAATATATGATACTGCAAGGAAATTTTTCAACAGGAACTTCCGGCAGGATGAAATTGCAGGGACAGCTGGAGATGCCGTATACTCTTACGACGGTTATACCTTATAAGGAATATTGGGATAAAAGCGAAATTCCCGGAATGGGGATTTCGCTTTGCTTTGGACACGAATTTAATGAAATAAATAATGAGACAACCGTGAAAATCAGCGTAAGACTTGAGAAGGAACACGGTGAAATGGCAGACGAAGATATTCAATTTCTGGTTCAAGTATTTTCAGATACGCCACAGGCGGTATTAACTATAAAGAAAGCTGTTGAAAAATAAATGTTTAACTCTCAATTTGAAAACGATTCTTTTGAAAGTCCCGGGTTTCTATTTATCAGAGCATATAATAACTGGCATACTCAAATACAAAAAACGCTGCGTCTTATTAATCTGACACATCCTCAATTTGTTATATTAACCGTTGTTGCGTATTTACAACACGAGGGGCGCAATCCAACGCAGAAAATGGTGGCGGATTATGCTTCTATTGATGTAATGACGACATCCCAGATAATAAGATTACTTGAGAAGAAAAAATATATACAACGGAAGCAGCATCCCCAAGATACGCGGGCAAAAATGATTTTCATATTAGAGGCCGGTTTGAAAAAAGTGAATCAAGGACTGCCGCTGATCGAAGCCATTGATGCAGCATATTTTGGTTCTCTTCGTTCGGATATGCCTTGTTTTATGGATTCATTACGCCGGCTTAGTTCTTTTAATTTTCTCTCAGATATCAATACATAGCACGATATTACTAACTATCATAGATAAAATTATAAAAACTCACTTATAAAAAAGGATTATCCTCATAACATCGCGAATATGTTTAATTAACGTGATTCATAGGAGGCGATTGTTTATGAAAGAGTATGCTAGTGATAAGATTCGCAACGTAGCTGTGCTTAGCCACGACGGTGCTGGAAAAACTGCCGTCGTGGAGTCCTTGTTATTCGTTTGTGGTGCTATCGATGCCGTCGGTACAGGGCAAGATAATAAGCATATTATGGATTTTGAACCGGAAGAAATTAAACGTAATGTTACTATTCAACTCGGAATTGCACCTTGTGAATGGGAAGGGTACAAATTGAACTTCCTTGATACTCCTGGATATTCGGAATTTTGCGGAGAAGTTCGAGCGGCCTTGCGTGCCAGTGATGGAATTCTGTTGGTTGTATCTGCCGAATCAGGTGTGGAAATAGATACGGAACGTGCTTGGGATTATGGGGTAGAGTTACAATTGCCGCGGATGGTTTATATCAATAAAATGGATGCGGAAAAAGCCAATTTTTTTGATACCTTGGAAAAAATGCGGGCAGCATTTGGTAAATCCATTATGCCACTGCAGATTCCTATAGGAGAAGGAACGGATTTTCGTGGGATCATCGATGTTTGCAAAATGATTGCGTGGGAATGGAAAAACGGGAAGCAGGAAGAAATTAAAGTTCCGCCCGAATATATGTCCAAGGCTCGGGAAGTTCGTGAAATGTGTATGGAAGCCGCTGCTGAAGGTGACGATAGTTTGTTGGAAAAATATCTTGAAGGCGAAGAATTGACACTGGAAGAATTGCGGCATGGGTTGCGGCAGGGGATGTTAACCGGTCGCGTTTGCCCGGTTATGTGCGGCAGTGCGATACGTCATATTGGTACGGCGGAATTACTGGGACGCCTCATACGATATATGCCGGATGCTTCACAAAAAATTATGATGGGGACCGATAAAAAAACCGGAGAACCGGTCATGGTATATCCCAATAAACCGTTTACAGGATTTGTTTTTAAAACTCTTATCGATCCTTTTTCTGGAAAATTAAGTTATATTCGCATTTTCTCCGGAGAACTCAAGGAAGGAGATAAACTATATAATGTAACACAGGACAAGGAGGAAAAGTTTGGCAAGATGTTTACTCTGATTGGTAAAAAACAGTTGCCTTTAGCAAAAGCAGTTGCGGGTGATATTATTGTTATTCCTAAGTTATCCAATGCTAGGACAGGAGATACGTTTGCGGCTGCTGAATTCCCTGTCGAATACGATTCTGTCCGTTTTCCTGCACCGCTTCACACGATTGCCATGGTTCCGGAAAAGAAAGGGGAAGATGAAAAACTAATGTCGGCATTATCTCGCATCAGCGAAGAGGACCCAACTTGCCAAGTGGAAAAAGATCCCGAAGGACGACAGCTCCTTGTGCGCTGTATGGGAGACGTGCATCTCGACCACATCATTAATAAAATGGAACGAAAATATGGTGTCACAGCTATTTTGCAAGATGTATATATTCCGTATCGTGAAACGATTCGGGGAAGTATTACCATGGAAGGGAAACATAAAAAACAAAGCGGTGGACATGGTCAGTTTGGACATGTATTCTTAAAAATCGAACCACTTACAGACGGTAACGAATTTGAATTTGTCGATGCTGTTTTTGGTGGTGCTGTTCCCAAACAGTATATCCCGGCTGTTGAAAAAGGAGTCAAAGAAACGCTGCAGAAGGGACTTATTGCAGGGTATCCGATGATTAATGTTAAAGTGACACTTACCGACGGTTCATACCATCCAGTAGATTCATCAGAAATGGCGTTTAAAGTAGCGGCTTCTATTGCTTTGAAAAAAGCGGTTCCTGAAGCAAAGCCAGTTCTTTTAGAACCTATCTATACTGTTGATGTCGTTATTCCGGAAGAGTATATGGGGGATGTCATGGGAGATTTCAGCGGTAGAAGAGGTCGAATTCTCGGAATGGAGCATCATCGCAACCGGGAAGGTATTATTGTTGTCAAAGCCCAAGTACCGCTTTCAGAGATGAAAGGATATGTCACCGCATTGCGTTCCATGACACAAGGTAAAGGAACCTTTAACATGGTGTTTTTTGATTATGAAGAAGTTCCAAAGAAAACGACAGATGAAATTATTTCTGACTATATAACTAGTAAAGAAGAATAAATCCTCCTCACGTTGCTCCCTCCACAAAATGGCGGGAGCATTTTTGTTGCATACATAGACATATAATTTGTATCACCGTATCGTTCTGGCATATAAATTTATACCACGTAGTTACTTGTATATTACGTGTAAAAGTTCTATAATAATAATTGTGAAATACGGAACATAATTATTACAGTAGTGAAAGGATTGGTGGAAACAATGTCTGAATGGACGGATATGTATCGTCAAAAGTTAACAATTCCGGAAGAAGCCGTAAAAGTAGTGAAATCGGGCGATTGGGTAGAATATGGTATGGCAACAACGCAGCCGATTTTGTTAGATGAAGCACTGGCTAACCGCAAAAATGAATTGAAAGATGTGAAAATACGTACATCTTTTTCTTTTGCACCTCGCCAGGTAGTCGAAAAAGATCCAAATCGTGAAGCTTTTACTGTATCTAATTGGCATATGAGTGGGTATGACCGTAAAAAATGTGCACTTGGACAGATGAATTTCTCGCCATTTTGTTATCGTAATGAACCCTCCTTGTATCGGAATATTCTTGATGTGGATGTTGCTATGATTCAAGTTGCACCGATGGATAAACATGGATTTTTTAATTTTGGATTAAATGTTTCTGCAACGGAAGCTATTACCAAAAAAGCGAAAAAAATCATTGTTGAAGTAAATGAATCCATGCCGCGTGCATTAGGCGGTCGTGGTGAATGTATCCATATTAGTGATATTGATGCTATTGTAGAAGCAGGGAATATACCACAGCCTATTATTCCTTTCAGTACAGGTGATGAAATTGATACAAAAATTGCGGAAATGATTGTTAAGGAAATTCCCAATGGGGCTACGCTGCAGCTTGGTGTTGGCGGATTACCCAATACAATTGGAGCTATGATTGCTGATTCGGATTTAAAGGATCTCGGCATGCATACAGAAATGCTTGTAGATGCTTTTTATCTTATGTATAAAAAAGGACGGTTGACTAATAAAGTAAAAGCTTTGGATACAGATAAAGCCGTTTGGTCTTTTGCTTTAGGGTCTAAGGAAATGTATGATTGGGTTGATAATAATCCGTTTTTAGCAGCATATCCGGTTGATTACGTTAATGATCCGTTTGTAATTTCTCAGATGGATAATTTTATTTCTATTAATAACTGTATTGATGTTGATTTATTTGGACAAGTATCTTCTGAATCAGCCGGTACAAAACAAATCAGCGGCAGCGGTGGACAGTTAGACTTTGCGGATGGTGCGTACCGTTCTAAGGGCGGGAAGAGCTTCATTGCTTTCCGTTCTACTTTTGCGAACAAAAAAACAGGTAAAACAGAATCACGTATTTTGCCGACATTAACACCGGGTACGACTGTAACGGATCCGCGTTCTCAGGTTCATTGGCTTGTTACGGAATACGGAATGGTTAATATGATGGGTAAATCCACTTGGGAACGTGCCGAAGGCCTAATCAGCCTGGCTCATCCGGACTTTCGTGAAGGACTGATCAAGGCAGCTGAAGATATGAAAATCTGGCGGTATAGCAATAAGAGATAATGATAATATGACATATCCTCCTCATCAACGGGGAGGATATTTTTATAAGTGCGCCCGGCATGGACGCAGTCTAACGGATAAAAGTCCCGAGTGCGGGAAATAGTGCCAAGTACATAGCGTAAGGCGAGGGTGTCCATGGCGAGGTAGAATCGGAAGGAAGCCGGCGGTAAATCTCCTGTCTGATGAACAGAAACCCATACAAGACAGGAGTAACCGGGTAAGGTTGCTTAACAAATTTAAAGCCCAAAACTATTCGAGGTTAATTCTGTACATATGACAGACAGAGGGAGAGAAAGACTGCGTTTTTACGTTGGGAGGTCTCACAGACGTGAGTAGGTTATCCAAAAATGGAGTATGTTTGCTGTGAGATGTCCGTCGTGGACATAATCCTTGAATTTTGGAGAAGGGCGGAATCATTGTAAATTTTAAATCTTTATAAGAAAAGAAACTAGTACGATGATTACAGAAAACCGAATGGCTGCCCGTAAACGGATAGCATGAAATGTGAAAGATAGGACGGTATATTATATTCGTGCGGTCCAGCAGGAAGTGAAGATATTCCTACGTGGCTGGTTGGGCTGCTATAACATAGCAGATATCAAAACGAACACCGAGGGCTTGGAACTCATGGTTGCGGCGATGAATACGGATGTATATCTGGAAACAGCGTGCAAACAATGGAAGTGCCGTATCCCGAGCGATAGGTACGGTGGTGGGAGAGGTCGATTCCTCAACGAATAGGTGACATCCTACTCGATTAATGTCAAACTTGTCTAGGAAAAAAAATAGTATAGTAGTACAATAAAATTGTCTATTTATCAGCTGCCAATTCTTGCTTATGGAAAAATGCCAATTATACAGAAGAAGGAAGGTATTTATTTATGGAGTTCACATTTATACAGGATATTGGTTTTATTGTGATGGGATATTTTATTGCAGCTTTTGGTACATTAGTTGGTGCGGGCGGAGGCATTTTTTTTGTTCCAATTTTTCTGTATGTTTTTGGTTGGGAACCAACCTTGGTTATTGGTACTTCACTGACCGTTGTCATGTTCAATGCGATGTCTGGATCCTATGCATATATCAAACAGAAGAAGGTATTATATCGAGCTGCTTTTGCTTTTAGTGTTGCTACACTTCCTGGGGCTGTTCTAGGAGCTGTCTGGTCTAATTATTTTACAGGTGTGACCTTTCGTTTTTCCTTTGGTATGCTGCTTTTGTTTATTTCCTTAGTTATTGGTTTCAAAAATTGGAATAAAGGAAAAGGTGATCCGGAAGTAGAAATAGACAAAGAGACATTTCATTTCAACATGGCAGGAGGGATTGCCGTTAGTTTTGTTGTAGGATTTATTTCCAGCATTTTTGGAATTGGCGGTGGCATTATTCATGTTCCGGCAATGGTATATCTGCTTGGGTTTCCGACGCATATTGCAACGGCAACTAGTCATTTTGTTTTGGCAGTTAGTAGCTTAGTGGGGGTTTTATCTCATTTTTTACAACATCATATATTATATGAACCAGCATTTTTTGCAGGAATCGGAGCTGTTTTTGGCGCGCAGCTGGGAGCTAAGTTATCTAAAAAAGTTAAAGCTCGGTTTATTTTAATGCTGCTTTCTTTTGCACTTTTGCTGCTAGCCGTAAGACTTATCGTTACATCTGGCTTTATAACGTTTTAAAATGCGTCTATTTATCCCGCTCAGCGCTTTTTGAGTGGGATTTTGACTTTTTTATCTAAAAACTGTCAAAAAGCTCGAAATTCGCTTGATGTTTTGGTATAATGTATAAGATAGTTATTAAATAGTATTAGTATATATTCTAATTATTTATATTGTTATATGAGGTGACATTGTGGACGAATTTCAATCTGATAAAGTTTTACCGGTTTGTCTGGAAAACGAAATGCAGACATCGTATATTGATTACGCGATGAGCGTTATTATTACACGAGCACTGCCGGATGTGCGTGACGGGATGAAACCTGTACATCGCCGTATTCTCTATGCTATGCACGAAGCGGGTATGACTTCGAATAAACCGTACAAAAAATCGGCGCGTATCGTTGGAGCAGTTTTGGGGAAATATCATCCTCATGGTGATAGTTCGGTGTATGATGCAACAGTCCGGTTGGCACAAGATTTTTCCACGCGCTATCTTCTTGTTGATGGACACGGCAACTTTGGTTCTGTTGATGGTGATTCTGCGGCAGCTATGCGTTATACCGAAGTTCGTATGTCCAAAATTGCCGGTGAAATGCTGGAAGATATTGATAAAGATACGGTAGATTTCATGCCAAACTATGATGGTTCTTTACAAGAACCCGTGGTTCTTCCTTCGAAAATTCCTAATTTATTGGTTAATGGTTCGGCAGGAATTGCTGTAGGTATGGCAACGAATATTCCACCGCATAATTTAGGTGAAGTCATAGACGGATGCGTGCTTCTGATTGATAATCCGGAGGCATCACTGGAAGAAATAATGACTAAAATCAAGGGCCCGGACTTTCCAACAGGAGCGCAGATCATGGGACGGGATGGTATTATTAAAGCATATTCTACTGGCCGTGGCAGTATTAAAATGCGCTCTTGTGCTGAAGTGGAACCAATGGGAAAGGGAAAAAATCGTATTGTTGTAACCGAAATCCCATATCAAGTTAATAAAGCACGTGTTATTGAAAACATAGCGGAATTATCCCGCAATAAAGAAATTGATGGCATTACTGCCTTGCGGGATGAATCAGATCGTAAGGGAATGCGTATTGTTATTGAGCTTCGTGCGGATGTTAATCCCGATATCACATTGAATAAACTGTATAAACATACGCAACTCCAAGAAACTTTTGGTGTTATTATGCTGGCACTGGTGGACGGACATCCCCGGGTTCTTACGCTGAAAGAGGTTCTTGTTTATTATTTGGAACATCAAAAGACGGTTATTACAAGACGCAGTAAATTTGAATTAGACAAGGCTTTGGCCCGCGCACATATTTTGGAAGGCCTGCTTATTGCGTTGGATCATATTGATGAAGTCATCAAGACAATTAGAGCTTCTCAGACGGATGAAATAGCTAAAACAGCGCTGATGGACAACTTTGGCTTAAGTGAAAAGCAGTCTATCGCTATTCTTGATATGCGGTTACGTCGCTTGACGGGTTTGGAACGTGAAAAGATTGAAGCAGAATATAAGGAATTGGAAGAACGGATTGCTTATTTGCGCAGCGTGTTGGCAGATGAACGTAAGGTTATGGAAATTGTAAAAGAAGAATTGCTGGACGCCAAGAAACGTTTTGCCGATAAACGCCGAACACAAATTGTAGGAGCTATATCGGATTTTGAAATTGAAGATATGATTCCCGACGAAAAAATGGTTCTGACACTTACTCGTCGCGGATACATCAAACGTATGAATGCCAATGTGTACCGTACTCAGAATAAGGGCGGCCGGGGAATTAAAGGTATGAGTACAAAGGATGAAGACGCAGTTAATCATTTATTATATACGTCTGCCTTACACACCGTTTTGTTCTTTACCAATTTGGGGCGTGTATACCGTTTGAAAACCTATGAAATTCCGGAGGCCAATACCCGTAACTCTAAAGGAGTAGCAGCGGTAAATCTTTTGCCCCTTGACCACCATGAAAAGGTAAATGCACTGATTGATATAGATCAGGTAGATCCTACTATGAATCTGTTTATGGTTACGGAAAAAGGACTTGTTAAGAGAACGGTACTTCATGAATTCCGTAATGTACGCCGTAATGGGCTGATCGCAATTTCCTTAATGGATGGAGATAAGCTTGCCAAAGTTTTGCTGACCAAGGGCGATCAAAATATTATTCTGGCGACAAAATTGGGTATGGCAATCTGCTTCAAAGAAGAAGATGTTCGACTTATGGGACGAAATACGCGGGGTGTCCGCGGTATTACTTTAGCCAAATCGGATATGGTTATCGGTGCCGATGTACTGGAACCAGGTTGTCAGGCGTTAACCATCAGTGAAGAAGGATTTGGCAAACGCAATAATATTGATGCTTATAAAGTACAACTTCGCGGCGGAAAAGGAGTAAAGAACTTTAAAATTACCCATAAAACAGGGGATATTGTAGGTGTTGAAGTAGTACGGGCGGATCAGGAATTAATACTTATCACAACGAACGGAATTGTTATTCGTACAGACATTGAAAGTATAGGAATCAAAAAGGGCCGTAATACATCCGGTGTAAAGATTCAAAAGCTGGAAGAAAATGATAAAGTAGCAGCCTTGGATACGATTACTGTCGATGGAGCAGAAGACGATACACCGCAGGAAAATTTATTTAAGGAATAATTATAAATAGACAACCTTTTTTAGTAAAAGGTTGTCTATTTTATATCAGTATACACAATCAGGAAAGAAGGGATAGTATATGCAGAATTTTGAATATTACACACCGACAAAAGTTTATTTTGGAAAGGGAGAAGAGAACCGGGCAGGAGAAATACTAACAGCATATGGAGCTACAAAAGTACTTGTTCTATATGGTGGACAAAGTGCCAAAAAGTCAGGAGTGCTGGATCGGGTTGAAAAATCGCTTTGTGAAGCCCGGATTCCATATGTTCTGCAGGGCGGGGTACATCCGAATCCCCGGTTGTCTCACGCACGGGCTGTAATTGAGTTATGCAAAAAAGAACACGTTGATTTTCTTTTGCCTGTCGGTGGCGGCAGTGTGATCGATGAAGCTAAATGTATCGGCATGGGATTGTGTTATGAAGGTGATGTATGGGATATTTACACTCGCAAGGAGCCTGACCATGGCTGTATTCCGCTTGGAACGATTTTGACTATTGCGGCAGCAGGCAGCGAAATGAGCTGGGCCAGCGTTATGACAAATGAGGATGGATGGTTTAAACTGGGGTATCAAAATGATGTACTGCGTCCGGTGTTTACTATTATGAATCCAGAATTGACCTATACGCTGCCGCCCTATCAAACGGCGTGCGGCGTAGTCGATATGATTATGCACATTCTGGAACGTTTTTTTAGTCCGCATGCAGAAGATGATTTGACTGACGAGATTGCTGCGGCTATTATTCGCAATGTCATCAAAAACGGTGAAATTGTTAAAATGACTCCTTGTGATTATAATGCCCGGTTTCAAATTATGTGGGCAGGCAGTTTGGCTCATAATGGGATTTTAGAGGGCGGAAACGGCAAGGGAGATTGGGGAGCGCATCATATTGAGATGGAAATCAGTGCTATTTTTGATGTTGCTCATGGGGCCGGACTGGCAGCTGTTTGGCCAAGCTGGGCTCGGTATGTTTGTAAAAAAGATATTGCACGGTTTGCTAAGTTAGCACGCAGCGTTTTTTCTGTTAACGAAGTGGAAGATGAAAAAGCAGCTTTAGAAGGAATAAACAGAATGGAACAATTTTTCCATTCGATTGATATGCCTACTTCATTAACGGAATTAGGTGTCGTTCCAACGGAAGAGCAGTATTGGGAAATGGCTGGGAAATGTACGCACAATGATACAAAACGCGAAGGGGCATTTGGACAGCTCACTGCAAAAGATATATATAATATATATAAAATGGCACAATAAAAATCAGAAAGCAAGGGTTTGATCTTTAAGAGATAAAATCCTTGCTTTTACTATTATAGTGCATTGACAAGGTGTTTGAATTATGATATCATATACAAGTTGTCCCGTGCGGGACACAATGCTAAACTGTTAGTTTTAAACATTTCGAAAAAATCCTCTTGACGGGATAAACGACTTGTGATAAACTAATCAAGTCGTCGTGATGAGGGCAAGGAAACGAGGCTCCATCAAGGCTGATAAAAAAAGTGTAGGTTTGTCAAACATATGTTACACAGTAGCAAGAAAAGAACGAAGGACTTCGTTAGGAGATTTCCAAGCCAGAGGACGCATAGGAAAATTATTGTATTCTCTACTACGTACTGCTAACTGTTTTTTGAAATCTGCAAAAGAATAAAAACGATGCTCCGCATAGAAGTACTCGTTGTCTTTTCGATGAGAGCGCTCTACCTTTCCGTTATGCCGCGGCGTATACGGCCGTATTTTTTGATGGATAATGTGATAGGCTGCCAATTGTCGTTCAAACAGCGTGAGTTCCGCTGTCTTACTTCGACCAAATCGGTTGGTGAATTCAAAGCCATTGTCGGTTTGGATTTTACAAATGGGAAACGAGAATCTTCGTACCAAGTGTTGGAGAAATATCGTGGAAGAATAGGTGCTCTGTTCTTGGAATGCTTCCAAATACCGAACGCGCGTACATTCATCGATAGCCGTGTATTGGTACATTCTTTCACCCAGCGCATGTGCCTGCCCCACGATGCAAGCAGAAGGAACTACTTTGACATCTACCTGCACTTTTTCTCCAGGGAACAGTGCTTGTTGATAGGGCTTGGGGATGTACTTTGGGTTCGGTACGGATTCCCGTGTGAGTCCGATACGCTTTAAACAGCGATATAGGCCCGTGATGGATCGTGTATATCCCCGTTTTCTTAGCTTGATCCAAAACACGACCAGCCCGGCATGCGGATTTCGTCGTCGCATATTCTGAATAAACGTTATCTCTTGAGACGTGTGCTGATTGGGATGATGGTGAGGGCGTCTGGATCGGGGCTGTAACGATGCCGGGGTCCCATCATAGCGCCATTGCAAGCGATAGATAAACTGGCGATTCGTACGATATTTTATAGCAGCAATAGTCACACCATATTTTCTGGCGTAAGAAAGAATAGATAGACGATACTTTACATCTTGTGTTATGCTGTTCATGAGAGAGCACCCTTTCTGTTGTGGTTTGGTATAGACAACTTAAGCATAACACAAAATGGTGCTCTCTCTTTTCTGTTTTTGTAACATATCTATGGTAAACCTACAGGCTCCATCAAGGCTGATAAAAAAAGTCTCTTGACAAACGGAAGAGATTTTGATATACTAATTAAGCTGTCGGACGACAGCAATGACCTTTGAAAACTGAACAATGTAACGAACAAACAAACGCCAGAGTGCGAGGTCTTGGAAACAAGACGTCAAAACGAGTAAGAAAACGAACCAAAAACAATAGCAAGAAGGAGCCGAATGGCTCTTCATATATCATGGAGAGTTTGATCCTGGCTCAGGACGAACGCTGGCGGCGTGCTTAACACATGCAAGTCGAACGAGGTCTTTCAAGAAGCTTGCTTCTTAAAAGACCGAGTGGCAAACGGGTGAGTAACGCGTAAACAACCTGCCCTCAGGATGGGGACAACAGCTGGAAACGGCTGCTAATACCGAATACGATCAAACGGCCGCATGGCCGGATGATGAAAGGATGGCCTCTATATATAAGCTATCGCCGGAGGAGGGGTTTGCGTCTGATTAGCTGGTTGGAGGGGTAACGGCCCACCAAGGCGACGATCAGTAGCCGGTCTGAGAGGACGAACGGCCACATTGGAACTGAGACACGGTCCAGACTCCTACGGGAGGCAGCAGTGGGGAATCTTCCGCAATGGGCGAAAGCCTGACGGAGCAACGCCGCGTGAGTGAAGACGGCCTTCGGGTCGTAAAGCTCTGTTATATGGGACGAACGTATCTATGGCCAATACCCATAGATAGTGACGGTACCGTAAGAGAAAGCCACGGCTAACTACGTGCCAGCAGCCGCGGTAATACGTAGGTGGCAAGCGTTGTCCGGAATTATTGGGCGTAAAGGGCGCGCAGGCGGCCGGTCAAGTCTGTCTTAAAAGTGCGGGGCTCAACCCCGTGATGGGACGGAAACTGGCAGGCTGGAGTGTCGGAGAGGAAAGCAGAATTCCTAGTGTAGCGGTGAAATGCGTAGATATTAGGAGGAATACCAGTGGCGAAAGCGGCTTTCTGGACGACAACTGACGCTGAGGCGCGAAAGCCAGGGGAGCAAACGGGATTAGATACCCCGGTAGTCCTGGCCGTAAACGATGGGTACTAGGTGTAGGAGGTATCGACCCCTTCTGTGCCGGAGTTAACGCAATAAGTATCCCGCCTGGGGAGTACGGCCGCAAGGCTGAAACTCAAAGGAATTGACGGGGGCCCGCACAAGCGGTGGAGTATGTGGTTTAATTCGACGCAACGCGAAGAACCTTACCAAGCCTTGACATTGATTGAACGAGGCAGAGATGCCTTTTTCCTCTTCGGAGGACAAGAAAACAGGTGGTGCACGGCTGTCGTCAGCTCGTGTCGTGAGATGTTGGGTTAAGTCCCGCAACGAGCGCAACCCCTATCTTCTGTTACCAGCACGTAAGGGTGGGGACTCAGGAGAGACTGCCGCAGACAATGCGGAGGAAGGCGGGGATGACGTCAAGTCATCATGCCCCTTATGGCTTGGGCTACACACGTACTACAATGGCTCTCAATAGAGGGACGCGAAGGAGCGATCCGGAGCAAACCCCAAAAACAGAGTCCCAGTTCGGATTGCAGGCTGCAACCCGCCTGCATGAAGCAGGAATCGCTAGTAATCGCAGGTCAGCATACTGCGGTGAATACGTTCCCGGGCCTTGTACACACCGCCCGTCACACCACGAAAGTCATTCACACCCGAAGCCGGTAAGGTAACCGCAAGGAGCCAGCCGTCGAAGGTGGGGGCGATGATTGGGGTGAAGTCGTAACAAGGTAGCCGTATCGGAAGGTGCGGCTGGATCACCTCCTTTCTAGGGAGACATGGGCAGGACCCCGACGGGGTGCCTGCAGTCATCTTTAGGTCGGCACTTTGGTACATGTACGTTACATTGTTTAGTTTTGAGAGGCCATTTTTGTATGGTATCTCACGCGTATCTTGACAACTGCATAGAAAAGTATTGAATAAGTAAAACCTCTTTAAATAAAGAGAGTCAAACTTAACGAACCGAAGAAACTCAAACATAGTAGGTGGGTACGAACGTACCAAGAGAAAGTCAAGTAAGTAAGGGCGTACGGCGGATGCCTAGGCCATGTCAGCCGAAGAAGGACGCGATAAGCTGCGATAAGCTGCGGGGAGGTGCAAGTAACCAGAGAGCCGCAGATTTCCGAATGGGGAAACCCGGCAGCAGGAGTGCTGCCACTCCACGCAAGTGAGAGAGGGCACCCGGTGAACTGAAACATCTAAGTAGCCGGAGGAAAAGGAATCAACAGAGATACCCCAAGTAGCGGCGAGCGAACGGGGCAGAGCCCAAACCGGGACGGGCAACCGACCCGGGGTTGCGGACTACCAACAAGCGCGCAAGGCGAGCCGAACCAGCTGGGAAGCTGGGCCAGAGACGGTGAAAGCCCGGTAGGCGAAACGGCGCGCGCGGGGTAGGATCCAGAGTACCACGAGACACGAGAAACCTTGTGGGAAGCAGGGGGGACCACCCTCCAAGGCGAAACACTGACATGAACCGATAGCGCATAGTACCGTGAGGGAAAGGTGAAAAGCACCCCGGGAGGGGAGTGAAAGAGAACCTGAAACCGTATGTCTACAAGCAGTCGGAGAGCGTATATATAT
The DNA here is from genome assembly GCF_050219315.1 of Megasphaera sueciensis. Taxonomy (NCBI): domain Bacteria; kingdom Bacillati; phylum Bacillota; class Negativicutes; order Veillonellales; family Veillonellaceae; genus Megasphaera; species Megasphaera sueciensis. Next base: position 1,884,717 of record NZ_CP116939.1, on the reverse strand, counting down.
CAGCTCGACGGCGTGCCTATTGAAGAATGAACCGGCGAGTTACTTCATCCAGCGAGGTTAAGCGGGAAACGTGGAGCCGCAGCGAAAGCGAGTCTGAACAGGGCGACAAGTTGGATGGAGTAGACCCGAAACCACAGTGATCTACCCATGTCCAGGTTGAAGCACAGGTAAAAATGTGTGGAGGACCGAACCAGTGAGCGTTGAAAAGCTTTTGGATGAGATGTGGGTAGGGGTGAAATGCCAATCGAACGTGGAGATAGCTGGTTCTCCCCGAAATAGCTTTAGGGCTAGCCTCATGGCGAGAGTACAGGCGGTAGAGCACTGAACGGGGTAGGGTCCTATCCGGATACTGAACCTAATCAAACTACGAATGGCTGTACTTATACATGGGAGTCAGACTGCGAGTAATAAGGCCCGTAGTCAAAAGGGAAACAGCCCAGACCAACAGCTAAGGTCCCCAATGCCGTACTAAGTGGCGAAGGATGTGGAATTTCGAAAACAACCAGGATGTTGGCTCAGAAGCAGCCACCATTAAAAGAGTGCGTAATAGCTCACTGGTCGAGAGACTCTGCGCCGAAGATGACCGGGGCTAAAGTACGGAACCGAAGCTTTGGCATGTGTCTGAGGACACATGGGTAGGGGAGCGTTCCTGCAGGGAAGAAGCCTGACCGGAAGGACAGGTGGACCGGCAGGAAGAGAGAATGCCGGTATGAGTATCGAAAAGAAAGGTGAGAATCCTTTCCACCGAAAGCCTAAGGTTTCCTGGGCAACGATCGTCGACCCAGGGTAAGTCGGGGCCTAATCCGAGGCGGAGAAGCGTAGGAGATGGACAACAGGTTGAGATTCCTGTACCACGACAGTCTGTTCGAGCGAAGGAGCGACACAAGAAGGAAAGCGCGCATGCGATTGGAAGAGCATGTCCAAGCTGGTAGGTTGGATGAGAGGCAAATCCCTCATCCGGAAGGCCGAGAAGCGATGGGGAGCTTCTGGAGACAGAAGCGAAGGGGCCGGACCTAAATTGTCAAGAAAAACTTCTAGTGAGGACTGTGGTGCCCGTACCGTAAACCGACACAGGTAGGCAGGAAGAGAATTCTAAGGTGCGCGGGAAAACCCTCGTTAAGGAACTCGGCAAAATATATCCGTAACTTCGGGAAAAGGATAGCCCAGAGTAGGTGAAGCGCAGAAGCGCGCGGAGCCGGAATGGGCGGCAGAAGAGAGGCCCAAGCGACTGTTTACCACAAACACAGGCGTCTGCTAAAGGGAAACCTGATGTATAGATGCTGACACCTGCCCGGTGCTGGAAGGTTAAGAGGAAGTGTTAGCGCAAGCGAAGCAGTGAATTGAAGCCCCAGTAAACGGCGGCCGTAACTATAACGGTCCTAAGGTAGCGAAATTCCTTGTCGGGTAAGTTCCGACCCGCACGAAAGGTGTAACGATTTGGGCACTGTCTCAACGAGGGACCCGGTGAAATTGAAGTACCTGTGAAGATGCAGGTTACCCGCGACTGGACAGAAAGACCCCATGGAGCTTTACTGTAACCTGAGATTGAATTTTGGTAAGAGACGTACAGGATAGGTGGGAGGCAGGGAAGTGAGTACGCCAGTATTCACGGAGCCGCTGGTGGGATACCACCCTTGTTTTACCGGAATTCTAACGAAAAGCGTAACAAGCTTGCGGACAGTCTCAGGCGGGCAGTTTGACTGGGGCGGTCGCCTCCAAAAGAGTAACAGAGGCGCCCAAAGGTTCCCTCAGCGCGGACGGAAACCGCGCGCAGAGTGCAAAGGCAGAAGGGAGCTTGACTGCGAGACGGACAGGTCGAGCAGGGACGAAAGTCGGGCTTAGTGATCCGGTGGCATCCGAGTGGAAGGGCCATCGCTCAACGGATAAAAGCTACCCTGGGGATAACAGGCTTATCTCTCCCAAGAGTCCATATCGACGGGGAGGTTTGGCACCTCGATGTCGGCTCATCACATCCTGGGGCTGAAGTAGGTCCCAAGGGTTGGGCTGTTCGCCCATTAAAGTGGTACGCGAGCTGGGTTCAGAACGTCGTGAGACAGTTCGGTCCCTATCCATCGCGGGCGGAAGAAACTTGAAAGGGGCTGCTCCTAGTACGAGAGGACCGGAGTGGACGGACCAATGGTGTACCAGTCATACCGCCAGGTGTGCAGCTGGGTAGCTACGTCCGGGACGGATAAACGCTGAAAGCATCTAAGCGTGAAACCAGCCTAAAGATGAGGTTTCTCATTACGCAAGTAAGTAAGGTCCCACAGAGACGATGTGGTTGATAGGCCGGGAGTGGAAGTACAGTGATGTATGGAGCGGACCGGTACTAATAGACCGAGGACTTGACTTAAGCACGAAACATCCGCTATGTAAGACCTTTAGTTCGCAGATACTTTTCTTTGTGGTTGTCAGGGTATGACCCTGAACGATTCAGTGGCGACAGCTGCGGGGATCCACCTGTTCCCATGCCGAACACAGCAGTTAAGCCCGCAAACGCCGAAAGTACTTGGGTGGAAGCGCCCTGGGAGGATAGGAAGCCGCTGATTGGAAGCCAGCATACTTTACCAGTATGCTGGTCTTTTTGTCGTATTGAGCTTTCTTATTTTTCGTGATATCCTTATATATATATTGTGGAAAGGAGTGGATTAAATGGCGACAAGTGAACTTAAACTAAAACGGGTATATACAGCCTGTGATGAGTGTGATGGGTACCGGATTTTAGTGGATCGGTTATGGCCGCGCGGCATTACCAAAGAACGATTGCATTGTGAAATGTGGGCTAAAAATATTTCACCTTCGCAAGAATTGCGAAAGGCTTTTCATGGAGGAAATCATTTTTTAGGTTTTAAAGAAGCATATGTGCTGGAATTAGAAAAAAATATGGAAGCATCTTCATTTATTGCTTTATGCCGTGAGAAACTTGCCAAAGGAAATGTAACGCTTGTTTATGCTGCAAAAAATGAAATATGTAATAATGCAGTCGTTTTGAAAGAATGGCTGCTAGAAAAAATAAACAAAAATAGTTAAAATTGCTTTAAAAGATTATTCTATCATGATATACTTGATATAAATATAGGTAAACCCGAAGATTCGTCTGACGGTAAACCAACATGGATAAATGCATCGTACTGAATTTGCAAAGGGCTGTCCCTGCGCAGAAAGTCGAGTGAATAGTTTTGTCATACGCTATCCCCGTACTTTCGTACGGGGTTTTAATTTTTTTAAGGAGCGTGTTTTCCTATGGAAACCAGAGTTGCGTTAATTGGAATTATTGTTAGCAGTCCAGAATCGGTCACTAAGTTAAACAGTATTTTGCACGAATATAGCCAATATATTATTGGACGTATGGGGATTCCTTACCAACAGCGGAAGGTATCCGTCATTAGTATTGTTATGGATGCACCGCAGACGGTAATTAGTGCTTTATCCGGAAAATTGGGGATGGTTCCCAATGTAAGTATCAAAACTACATATGCTAAACTGCCTGAATAAAACAGAAGGAGACTATTATGTTAAAAATTGCAATATATGGTAAAGGTGGCATTGGTAAATCAACAATAACGAGTAACTTATCGGCATCTTTTGCCAAATTAGGAAAACGTGTTATTCAAATTGGCTGTGACCCTAAAGCAGATTCTACATTTAACTTGTTAGGGGGAAAACCGGTACAACCTGTCATGAATTATATACGGGAATTTGATGAAGATCCGGAACGCATTGAAGATATTTCAAAAATTGGGTTTGGTGGAGTGTTATGCATTGAAACGGGAGGACCAACGCCAGGATTAGGCTGCGCAGGACGAGGCATTATTGCTACGTTTAGCTTATTGGAGGATTTAGGTCTTTTTGAACAATTTAAACCGGATGTTGTCTTGTATGACGTATTAGGCGATGTGGTTTGTGGTGGTTTTGCTGCACCTCTCCGAGCCGGCTATGCTGATGAAGTTATTATTGTTACTTCAGGAGAAAAAATGGCTTTATATGCTGCTGATAATATTAATACAGCTGTAAACAATTTTGCTGACCGAAGCTACGCCAGAGTACGGGGAATTATATTAAATCGCCGTAATATTGTTGATGAGGAATATAAAGTACGAAATTTTGCCGCAGAGCGCAACTTAGAAATTATTGGAGATATTCCGCGTAATGATGATATAACCCAGTTTGAAGATATGGGAAAAACTGTTATTGAAGGAGATGGCAGTTTGCCTATTAGTAAACGATTTTTACGAATCGCACGGTTATTATGGGAACATGAGGAAACAGAACATGAAGAATAAACCCTACTCTATCACTATAAAAGAATTAGTAGAACGAGGCCGTAACAATATTCCAGAAGAATGTATTTCTTCAACGCACCTTATTTATAATTCACCAGCGGCACTTGCATTTAATTCTCCCGGAGCAGAAGGATTTGGCGTAAAACGAGCAGGGCTAGCTATTCCGGGATCGGTTATGCTTCTTATTGGTCCGGGATGTTGTGGCCGAAATACCACTATACTTAGTGAAATGAGTGGGTATAGTGATCGATTTTTCTTTTATATTATGGATGAAACAGATATTGTGACAGGCCGTCATTTAACGAAAATACCGCAAGCCGTAAAAGAGGTATGTGAAACATTGGAGACGCCGCCAACGGTTGTTATGATTTGTATGACTTGTGTGGATGCCCTATTAGGAACGGATATGGAACGAGTCTGCCGAAAAGCTGCCGTGTGTGTGGGCATACCTGTTGTGCCTTGTTATATGTACGCATTGACACGGGAAGGTCGTAAACCACCTATGATTGCAGTACGTCAAGCTGTGTATTCTCTTTTGGAAAAGAGGGAAAAACAAGCAAACATGGTTAATATTTTAGGATATTTTTCGCCGTTGATGAATGAATGTGAAATATACCCTCTTTTACGGCAAATGGGGATTAAAAAGATAAATGAACTTTCCCGATGCAAAACAATGGAAGAATATAAAAATATGGCAGCGGCTAATTTTAATCTGATTCTTCATCCGGAATCACGCCTTGCGGCCCAAGATTTACAAGAGCGCTTGGAAATTCCCAGTATTGAACTGACACGTATGTATCAGATAGACAAAATTCAGAAACAGTATCATATTCTTGCAAAAACATTAGGAACAATGATTGATGATTCAATTTACGCTGCCGAGGCACGGGATACGGTAACGCAATTTGTACAGTCCCACAAAAATGTGATTTTTGCTGTGGGGGAAATGATGAATGGAAATTCTTTTGAACTAGCGTTAGCGCTTGTCAGATACGGCCTTTGTGTTGCTGAAATATACAGTAATTTAGGGACGGAAGATTATGTATTTCTTAAGCAACTCGCTGCATTGAGTCCAGATACCCGCGTATTTTCTAATATATCGCCATCTATGTTGTATTATAAGGACACAGGCAATCATATTCACGTGACACTGGGCAAGGATGCTGCTTATTATCATCCTCGGGCGATACATGTTTTATGGACAGAAGAAGAACAACCTTTTGGCTATGCTGGGGTAACGAAACTTTTCAAAAAATTGCAAGAAGCATTAGATACAGAAGGAGGAGATTTGCGATGAAAGGACTATGGAAATACATTTCTCCTTTTGCACCGGATCAGGCAGGTGCTTGTTCCGTATTTTATGGATTGGGCGGGATTGTTGTTATTGTGGATGCCGGCGGATGTGCCGGAAATATTTGCGGATTTGATGAGCCGCGCTGGTTTGGAAAAAAAAGTGCGATTTTTAGCGCGGGTTTACGAGATATGGATGCTATTCTTGGTCGGGATACGCTCCTTGTGGAAAAATTGTGTGCAGCAGCGGCGGATATGAAGGCTATGTTTGCGGTTTTCGTAGGTACACCGGTACCGGCTGTTATTGGAACAGATTATCAAGCGCTGCGACGCATGGCAAAAAAAAGACTGGAATTTCCCGTTATGGCGGTTGATACAACGGGTATGAATTTATATGATGTGGGAATGGAAAAAGCCTATCTGGAACTATTTCGTACATTTGCAGTTGAATCTGGACCGATACAATCAGGAACGGTGGGAGTTATTGGCGCCACTCCTCTAGATATGACCTGTTTAGAAGATTCTTTACATATTGAGAACATATTGACCGGACAAGGTTGGTCAAGAGTTCTTATATATGGAAAAAATGGGTTGAGCAATATACAGCAAGCTGGGACTGTGGCCAGAAATTTTGTCATAGCACCGGCTGGCATGGCAACGGCCGTGTATTTGGAAAAAAAATTTGGTACTCCTTATACTGCTGCATATCCACTTTTGAAAAAAAAATGGCGATGTGATTTCACAGGAAAAAAAGTTTTGATCGTTCATCAGCAAATTTTGGCCAATACACTGCGGCAGCAATTGTTAGAAGCGGGAGCGTCTGCTGTCACAGTGGCTTCTTGGTTTATGCTTAAAGAGACATTGAAGGAGGCCTATGATATAGCACTTCGCGAAGAAGATGATTTTATTCAGTTAGCAGATAATCAGACATATGATATCGTCATAGGAGATGATTTGTTCCGAAAGGCGTTAAAGCATTTTACGGGAACATACTTGGAATTGCCGCACTTTGCTGTATCTGGAAGGATGTGAAGAGCTGTGAGGACGACACAAATGATACGTGTTTTTGGTATTGTCCAGGGAGTAGGTTTTCGCCCTTTTGTCAGCCGAACGGCGGCAGCCAATCATATTCGGGGGTGTGTTTGTAATAAGGGTTCTTACGTGGAAATTATGGCACAAGGGGAAAAGAAAGCACTGCAATCTTTTTATGATGAATTGCAGTATAATCCACCGCCGCGCTCTGTAATTTTAAAAATCGATAAAGAAAAAGCAGAAGGGGCTAAGACATATAGTTCTTTTGATATTATAGAAAGTACGAAAGAGAAAGGAGACATTTTTGTTTCACCGGATATTGGTATTTGTGATGCTTGTAAAAAAGAACTTTTTGATAAAAAAAATCGCCGTTATCTGCATCCATTTATCAACTGTACAGCTTGCGGACCGCGGCTTACAATTCTTGACTCTATGCCTTATGATAGGGAACGGACCAGCATGGGAGAGTTTCCCATGTGTGCAGCCTGTACATATGAATATACACATCCGGAAACCCGACGATATGATGCCCAGCCGGTGTGCTGTAAGGAATGCGGCCCTGAAGTATATCTTATGGATCGCTGCGAACGCGGCTCATTTGCTATTACGGAAGCCAGACGCGTTATCAGCAATGGCGGGATTATTGCTATCAAAGGAATCGGTGGCTTTCATCTAAGTTGTGATGCCACAAATGCAGAGGCAGTCTGCCGCTTGCGCAGACTGAAAAAGCGTCCGGTAAAGCCGTTTGCTGTTATGATAAAGAATTTAGATGTTGTCCGGCGTGAATGTGTTATACATGCTGATCAAGAAGCTGTATTGACAGGGCATCAAAAACCTATCATATTATTAGATAAAAAAGCAGGAGGAAAACTTTGTCAGCAAATCGCACCAGGAAATCCCAAGATAGGAGTTATGCTTCCGTATGCACCCTTGCAGCTATTGCTGTTTACCTATGATGATAATATAATTATGCCGGACATTCTTGTTATGACCAGTGCTAACGAATCGGGAGCACCTATTTGTCGAACGGATACAGAAATACGTCATAAAGTATTAAATATGTGTGATCTTGTCATATCACACAATCGTAAAATTCGTCTGGGTGTGGATGATTCCGTAATGGATTTTTATGATGGGAAACCATACATGATTCGCCGGTCCCGCGGATATGCACCGCTGCCGTTTATACTTTCGCATCAGTATGAAGGTCAAGTTCTGGGGATAGGCGGAGAATTGAAAAATACTTTTTGTCTCGGTAAAAACAATTTATTTTACCCATCTTCTTATGTGGGAGATATGGCGGATGTCAGAACAATGAAAGCATTACGTGAATCAATAGTGCGGATGGAGACTTTGCTGGAAGCAAAACCAAGTATAGTAGCCTGTGATATGCATCCTCGTTATAATACGACAATTATTGCCGGGGAGTTAGGCCTTCCCGTATTTCCCGTGCAACACCATTACGCGCATATACTTTCTTGTATGGCTGAAAATAATTATTCGAAACCTGTTATCGGTATAGCCTTTGATGGTACCGGATTTGGTACAGATGGAACTATTTGGGGGGGCGAAATATTAACTGCCGATTATACTGGTTTTATCAGGCGGGGTGCGATAGAACCATTTATGCAGAGAGGCGGTGACATTGCTGTTAAAGAAGGGTGGCGTGTTGCCATATCCATGTTGTACAGCATTTTTGGAAATAGTGAAATTTTTGAGAAAAGTGTACGTCAATTAAATCTTTGTGATGAAAATAATCTTATGGCACAGCATTTCATGGCAGATAATCATATCAATAGTATCGGTTCTACTAGTGCTGGACGTTTATTTGATGCTGTAAGCGCCATCTTAGGTATATGCAGAAGTTCAACTTTTGAAGGGGAAGCTTCCATGGCTTTACAATTTGCGGCAGAGAGATGGAAAAAGAAGCATAAGGAACCGGAACTTCTTCATCGATATGATTTGAAATTGCAGAATGGGATATTTTATTTACCTACCAATGGACTAGTACGGCATATGGTCGAAGGAGTATTGGCCAGATGGCCGGTAGGATGCTTGGCGTATATTTTTCACAGGACATTGGCGGATATGATTATTAAGGCTTGTAAAAAAGTTCGTGCAGATACGGGAATTACAACGGCAGCACTAAGCGGAGGTGTTTTTCAGAACCGGTTGCTGCTGCGGATGTGTGACAAAGGACTGCAGGACTATGAATTTCGCGTTTTGAAGCATAGCCTGCTGCCGCCTAATGATGGAGGGATTTCTTTGGGACAAGCGGTTGCGGCAATGCAGTATATACAGAATATATAAAGGAGACGGGGACTATGTGTGTAGGATTACCAGCTCGTGTAATAAGAATAAAAGACGGAATTGCTTTAGTTGATGCATCGGGTGCCAAGCGGGAGGTTTCAGCGGAACTTCTTGATGAATTAGATCCCGGCGACTACGTTATGGTGCATGCAGGACTGGCTATTGCTAAAATAACCGACAATGATGAGGATGAAACAGATGGTATCATGGAGGAATTATGAAGGATGAAAAAAGGACAGCGCGAGAGATCATAGAAACATATAATGGATCTGCAATTCGTATTATGGAAGTTTGTGGTACGCATACGCATGAAATTTTTAGATTGGGAATACGCAGTCTTTTGCCGGATACGGTAAAGCTCATCTCCGGTCCTGGCTGTCCAGTCTGCGTTACACCTGTAGATTTTATTGATGAAGCTATTTTTTTAGCACAAAAGCGACACGTTACAGTTTGTACATTCGGAGATTTGGTACGAGTGCCAGGTACAGCCGGTAGTCTTGCGAAGGCACGCAGTGAAGGGGCTGGAGTAGAAATTGTATATTCTCCAATGGATGCATGCCTATATGCTGAAAAACACAGAACCGAGCAAGTTGTATTTTTATCAGTAGGTTTTGAAACGACAACACCGGCTAGTTGTCTTGCCGTAAGAAAAGCAAAGCAGGATCATCTTGACAACTTCTCCTTACTGACAGCTAATAAAACAATGCCGCAAGCATACCAGACGTTAAAAGGCAGTGCCGATGCATTTTTATATCCCGGACATGTTCATGCCGTTATGGGTACAACTTCTTGTGAAGAACTGGTAAAAGAAGGAATATCTGGTGTTATTACTGGTTTTACGGCAAAGGAGATATTGACGGCGCTGGCGGTTATTATCATAAAACACCAAGAAGGAAAACCATTTTTTAAAAACTGTTATCCGCGCGTAGTTACCGCTGCAGGGAGCAAAGCGGCACAACAAGTAATGAAAGAGGTTATGGAACCTTGTGATGCGGAATGGCGGGGATTAGGGACTATTCCAAAATCAGGACTTAAGCTGACGGCGGCATATGAAGCGTTTGATGCTAGAATTAAGTATACTATGCCGAAACTTGTGGGACATAGCAATATTGCTTGTCGCTGCGGTGAAGTATTACAGGGAAAATGCTATCCTGACAACTGCAAACTTTTTGGCAAGACCTGTACTCCAGAACATCCGGTAGGAGCCTGTATGGTTTCCCATGAAGGCGCTTGCTCGGCATTCTATCAATATGGAGGTTATACATCATGGATGAAATAATTACACTTGCACACGGCGCCGGCGGCAAAAAAACGGCAGAGTTAATAGAGAAAGTATTTAAAACTCATTTTTCAAATCCTGAATTTACCGGTGATGATGCAGCTGTTTTACAAATAGATGGAAATCAGTTGGCTTTTACTACGGATGGTTTTATTGTGTCGCCGCCTGAATTTCCGGGGGGGAATATTGGAAAATTAAGTGTTTGCGGCACAGTCAACGATCTGTCGTGCATGGGAGCGCAACCATTGTACTTATCTTGTGCTTTTGTTATTGAAGAGGGTTTTTCCTTAGCAAAGGTCGAAGAGTATGCGGTGTCAATGGAAAAAACAGCTAACGAAGCAGGTGTACGGATCGTAGCAGGAGACACGAAAGTAGCTGGAAAAGGACAAGTAGACCATCTTTTTATTACGACAACAGGAATAGGCCGCGTCATGGAAGGCTGCCATACTTCGGGAACCTTTGCTCGTCCGGGTGATGCTGTGATTGTAACAGGCGATGTAGGGCGGCACGGTTGTACTATTCTTCTGGCTCGGGATACCTATAGCATTAAAGCAGATGTAACAAGTGATTGTGCGCCTTTATGGGGAACCGTAAAAGCGATGTTCGATACGACTAAGAATATTCATGTTATTCGTGATGCTACGCGGGGTGGTGTGGGAACCGTGCTTTATGAAATAGCGGAACAAAGTAATGTAGGTATTCACTTGGATGCGGCAGCTATTCCTGTTGATAATGCGGTATCCGGTGTTTGTGGGATGCTGGGTTTGGAACCGCTTTATTTAGCCTGTGAAGGTCGTCTGGTAGTATTTGCGCCTAAAGAAGAGGCAGCGGCATTGTTGAAAACATTACATAAAGGGATATATTCAAAAAATGCAGCTATTATTGGTGAAGTAACGGCAGAAATGTCTGGGCGCGTAATCATGAAAACAGAAATAGGGACAGAGACGATACTTCCTCCACCGGGGGGAGAACTTTTGCCCCGGATTTGTTAAAGTAATCAATTGATGAGGATATAACTATGATAAAAATTGCAATTTATGGCAAGGGTGGCATTGGAAAATCTACGACGGCGTCCAATATAGCAGCAGCCCTTGCTGATAGAGGACTTCAAGTCATGCAGATTGGCTGTGATCCAAAGGCTGATTCTACAAATAGTCTGCATGGACAAGGTGCGATTCCTACGGTTCTTGATTTGATTCGTCATAAAGGGGATGCATTTTCTTTAGAAGATATGACGGTTAGAGGATATAAAGGAGTAGTGTGTGTCGAAGCAGGCGGACCTACTCCGGGGATGGGCTGTGCCGGTCGTGGAATTATTGCGGCGTTAGAAAAGTTAAAAGAAAAAGGAGCGTATGATACATATAGACCGGATATTGTTATGTATGATGTTTTGGGAGATGTAGTATGCGGTGGTTTTTCTATGCCGATGCGTAAAGGATATGCTGATGCCGTGTTCATCGTTACTTCAGGAGAAAATATGTCTATCCATGCGGCTGCTAATATTGCAATGGCGTTAGATAACTTTAAAGATCGCGGCTATGCTAGTTTGGCAGGTATTATTTTAAATCGCCGCAGCGTAAAACTTGAAACGGAAAAGGTCATGGAATTGGCAGCAGATATCCATTCTACAGTCATAGGGAGCTTAGACCGCAGCGCAGTGGTACAGGAAGCAGAAGAACTTCATAAGACTGTTATCGAAGCTTATCCGGAAAGTACCATGGCGGAAGAGTACCGGAAGGTGGCGGCAGCGGTATATAGGGAAGCACAGAAAAGGAGGTAGTCTATGTTAACGCGAATTGGCAAAGCTGTTGATCTGCGGGGAGCTGCGGTTCATATCAAGGAAGCCGCATATCCGAATCCGTTTGAATCTGGATTGGAATATACGCCGCCCGCACGAGGAACATGGAATATTGTTCATACGAATATGCTTGTGCCTGAATCGCATCAAGTTTATATTTGCGCTGCGGGTTGTCTGCGCGGAGTGGTACTTACTGCGGCGGAAATGGGAGCTATGGATCGGTTTTCTTCCATTTTGGTAGAGGAACATAATTTGATGGATGGTTCTATGGAGACCTTGATCGTAGATGGGGTGGGAGATATTTTGGAGCGCCTGCCGCGGCGGCCTAAGGTCATGTTTATATACCCAGCTTGTATTCATCGGTTTATGGGGTGCGATATGCAAGCTGTTTATGTCGAATTACAGCGCCGTTATCCGGATATCGGTTTTGGGGAATGCTGCATGGATCCTATTATGCGAAAAAGCGGACTTACGGCAGAAGCAAGGACTCGCTGGCAGTTATACCATTTTTTGACACCACAAAAGCATGATTTGAACTCTGTTAATATCATCGGTAATAATTTACCTACAAGTGAAGATAGTGAACTTGTCCGTCTTATTAAAGACAATGGATTTATTCTGAGAGATCTGACACTGTGCAGGACTTATGAAGAGTATTTGGAAATGGGAAAGAGTGCTGTAAATGTTTCTTATAATCCTCAGATGATATATGGCGGACGACAGATGGAAAAAGAACTAGGACAAAAGAATATATATATTCCATTAAGTTTTGATTGTTTGGAGATCCGTAATGGGTTATACCGATTAGCCGATCTTTTAGGAGTGGAACGTCCCGATTACAGCCAAAATATGCTGCAGAGTGAACGAAGTCTGGCCAAAGCCAGAGAAATTGTTGGAAATATCGCCATTGCTCTTGATTATACTGCTACTTTCAGACCGTTTAGTTTAGCGAGATTGCTTTTAGAGCATGGTTTTAACGTAACTCGCATGTATGTAGATATGATACCTGGCGAAGATAAAGCTGATTTTGAATATTTGCAGCAATACTATCCGAATCTTATGTTGTATGCTACCGTTCATGCTAAGATGCGAGTCCTGGATCGACATACGGCAGAACCCTTGTTGGCTATAGGGCAGAAAGCGGCATATTTTACAGGGACAAAACACTTTGTTGATATTGCTGAATGCGGCGGATTTTATGGATTTACAGGTATCAGTCATATGGCGACATGTATGGTAGAAGCTTTTTTAGAAGAAAAAGATGCCCGTGATTACATACAAATTAAAGGATGGAGGTGCAGGATATGTCGATGAAACAGACTATAGCGCGTGTGTCATCCTATTCAGCCGATGTTTTCGGTGCTTGCTCGGCTTTATTTGAATTGGGAGGTATGATCGTTATTCATGATCCATCAGGCTGCAACTCAACCTATGCAACGCATGATGAACCTCGCTGGTATGATATGGACAGTCTGTTTTTTATTTCCGGTCTGACAGAAATAGATGCAGTCATGGGAAATGATGACAAACTGATTCATGATATTGTTTCGGCGGCGCAAGACCTATCGCCGCGATTTATTGCAGTTTTGCAAAGTCCGATTCCCTATATGATAGGAACCGATTTAGAAGCTGTGGCGAAACTAGTGCAAAAGAAAACGGGGATTATGACATTTGCACTACAGACGAACAGCATGCATTCGTATGTCAAAGGAGCATCCATGGCCTTTGCGATGTTAGCAGAACATATGATTGAAAATCCCGAAGGAAAAATATTGCCGCCGCTTACTCCCAAACGCTGGAGTTGTAGCTGGCAGGCCGAGTATACTACTGACGGTTCGCTGGTAAAGGATATGCCCGCGGCAGCAGTGCCGCAATCGTTAGGAGTCAATATATTAGGAGTTACCCCCTTGGATTTTTCCTTCAATGGCAGTGATCAATCTATGGTACAAGTGTTGCGGGAGCGTGGCTTTCGCGTAATAAGCATCTGGGCGATGGGAAGTTCTCTTGAAAATATTGTGCAAGCCTCATTGGCAGATGTAAATCTGGTTGTCTCATATGCTGGATTAGAAGCTGCCAGAATCCTGCAGCGCCGCTTTTCGATACCGTATGTTATCGGAGTTCCTTTTGGGTCAGTAATGGCGGCACAAGTAGCATCTGATTTAAAAGAGTCCGCAGCATATAAAACGAATATAATTTCTTACAGAAACCGCAAAGTAGATGAGAGCGGTACCGTCATTGTTGGTGAAAGTATTTACAGTGCTTCTTTGGCATGGGCTATTGCAGAGAACGGTGGACCGGCGGCCTGTGTGTTTTGTCCCTTGGATACGGAAACGGCCTTGTTAGTACCGGAAGATCGGCATGGCATGTCTGAAGGTGAATTAGAAAAATTGCTGTTTTCGCATAATGTAATTATTGCAGATCCTTTGTATCACCCCATTTGTCCGGCAACGGCACGATTTGTTCCGTTGCCTCATGAAGCTTTTTCTGGACGGCTGTTTCGCAAGGAGATACCCAATTTAATTAAAAGCGCTGAAGCATTTGCAAAAAATATAAATGGTTAAGGAGAGATATATATGGGACTAAATGATACTCCTTCAGGTGAACGTATCCACATTGGTTTCTTTGGCCGGCGTAATGCCGGTAAATCCAGTGTAGTCAACGCTGTGACGGGTCAGGATTTAGCAATTGTTTCTGCTGCCAAGGGGACGACTACCGATCCTGTTTATAAAGCAATGGAACTGCTTCCGTTAGGCCCTGTGATGATTGTCGATACTCCCGGATTTGATGATGAAGGAACATTAGGAGAACTTCGTATTCGGAAAACCAGACAAGTACTGAATAAAACAGATATTGCTGTTCTGGTTGTGGATGCATCGGAAGGGATGACCGCCGCGGATGCAGGACTGCTGCAGCTTATTAAAGAAAAAAACATTGCGTATGTACTTGTTTTTAATAAATTGGATTTACTGGAAAATGCGGGTAAACCAGAAAAAGACCAAATATATGTTAGTGCTTTGTATCAGCAGGGGATTTCCGAACTAAAGGAAAGACTAGGTACCTTGATGTCTGATACAGAAGGAAAATTGACGATTGTTGGAGATTTAATTCATCCTTCTGATTTTGTCGTTTTGGTAGTTCCTATTGATAAGGCTGCCCCTAAAGGCCGTTTGATATTGCCGCAGCAGCAGACGATACGGGACATATTGGAAGCGGATGCAGCCGCTATTGTCGTAAAAGAATATGAATTACATGATACGCTGGCCCATCTTGGGAAAAAACCAGCATTAGTTATTACGGACAGTCAGGTATTTGCTAAAGTGTCTGCCGATACACCACCGGATATTCCACTGACATCTTTTTCTATACTTATGGCTCGCCATAAAGGATTGTTAGAATTGGCTGTTCATGGTGTGGCAGCAGTAGAAAAACTTCAAGATGAAGATATAGTTCTTATTGCCGAAGGCTGTACACATCATCGGCAATGTGACGATATTGGGACCGTTAAAATTCCGCGCTGGCTGCGGAATTATACGGGAAAGAATATAAAAATTCATACTGTAAGCGGTGTGGAATTTCCCGATGATTTATCTCCCTATGCGCTGATTGTTCATTGCGGCGGCTGTATGTTGAATGAAAGGGAAGTGCGATATCGTATGAAATGTGCGAGGGATCAGCAGGTACCCATAACAAATTACGGAATTATGATTGCTTACATGCAGGGGATTTTGAAACGGAGTCTGCAGTTATTTCCCTATCTGGCAGATAGTATTGCATAGGAGGATCCGGTACATGCGTATAGAAAAAGACAGTTTAGGAGAAAAACAATTATCTGGGTCAGCTCCTTATGGCATTAATACTTTGCGGGCGATGGAAAATTTTTCTCTCCATCATAAAATAACTAATATGCGGCTTATCTATGCGCTTGTTAAAGTAAAAAAAGCAGCGGCGCTCACTTATTGTTCTTTGCGGGTGCGGGAAAAGGGTATTTATGAAGCAATTGTATTTGCCTGCGATGAAATCCTGAACGGGAAATATGATGATGCTTTTGCAACAGAAGCACTGCAGGGCGGAGCAGGTACTTCAACCAATATGAATGTCAATGAAGTAGTTGCGAATGTGGCACTGAAGAAATTAGGAAAAAACTATGGACAATATGATATTATTCATCCTTTGGATGATGTAAACCGCGGCCAGTCGACAAATGATGTATATCCTACGGCACTGCGCATTGCTGCAATTGAATCATTAAGAAAATTGAGTCAAGCTTGTGCAGAATTGCAGACAGCCCTGCAGGAAAAAGAAAATGCATATGAACACGTTCATAAATTAGGACGAACAGAAATGATGGATGCAGTCCCGGTTACTGTTGGGGAAGAATTTGGTGCGTACGCTCAGGCAATATCTCGGGATCGTTGGCGTTTATATAAAGTGGAAGAGCGGCTGCGGCAGATCAATCTGGGGGGGACAGCAGTGGGAATTGCTACGAATGCTTCGCGGCAATATCGCTTTCGCGTTATTGAAGAATTGCGTCGTATTACGGATATGGGATTGGCCGCAGCAGAATATCCAATGGATATAACGCAAAATAATGATGTATTTGTAGAAGTATCTGGATTGATAAAAGCATTAGCCGTAAATATCATGAAAATTGCGAATGATTTGCGTCTTATGAACTCGGGCCCACAAGGTGGATTGCATGAAATACAATTGCAAGCTTTGCAGCAGGGAAGTACTATTATGCCAGGGAAAGTAAATCCGGTTATTCCGGAAATGGTTATGCAATGTGCCATGAAAGTTATTGCTAATGATACGGCGATTACTATGGCAGCGGCTCATGGAGAATTTGAACTTAATGCATTTTTACCTCTTATTGCCGATTCGCTATTGGAAAGTTTACAGTTGTTAACGGAAACAGTCATTATTTTTCGTACAAAATGTATTTCTCTTCTTACGGTAAATGAAGCGCAGTGTCAGTATTATTTAGATATATCAGCAGCTTTTGGCGCTAATTATATACAACGATTAGGATATGATACAGTTAGTCGGGTTATTAAGGAACAGGTACCGCAGGAAGCTAAACATATATTGGATCGTATGCTGGAGCAAAATAGCAGCAAGATACAAAAAAGGGATAGTGATAAGTAAATTGAGATACGGTGGCAGATACTTATCATATGTGGAAACAATATAAACAGTAGGAAGTAAGAAAGTGTGATACTATGCATAACGGAATTTCAGATAAAACCATAACTTCGATTTTGCAATTTTCAGAAGATCGAGATTGGAAAAAATTTCATAATCCTAAGGATCTTGCATTATCTATCAGTTTAGAGGCCGCAGAATTACTGGAGTGCTTTCAATGGACGGGGCAGGATATAGAGGTAAAAGAAAAACAACGACAGATGAAAGATGAATTGGCAGACGTTCTGATGTATTGTGTTTTGATGGCCGAGGCAATAGACGCGGATATAGAACAGATTATTTGCAATAAAATGCTGCAGAATGGTAAAAAATATCCTGCAGACAAAGCCTATGGCAACGCAAAAAAATATAATGAGTTGAAAAATCAGGGATAATGAACTATATTAAATATCGTTGAACGGAGGAGACATATAATACATGACAATAACACAACACCGGGTGCTTATTGATTTAACCCATTCGATGAAGCCGGGCATGCCTTCTTGGCCGACAGATCCGCCGTATAGACATAAAACCCTGGAGATAGATGGACAAGAAAAATTGTTTATGCATTATGAGATATCATTAGATGAACATAGTGGTACCCATGTAGATGCTCCGCGGCACCGCTATGCGGAAGGAAAATCGATAGATCGTATGCCTTTGCCTCATTTCTATGGACATGCGGTAAAAATAGAGGCGGCACAGATCGAAAACTGCGGATTGCTTACTAAAAAAGATATTGCAGAGTGGGAAGCTGCTTATATGCAAATTCGGTCCGGTGATATTGTATTAGTGCATTTTGGCTGGGACCAATTTTGGGAGGATAAGACAAAATTTTTAAAAAATTGGCCGGGCGTTTCAGAAGAAGCAGCAAGGTATCTGACGGGTAAACAAATCAAGGGAATCGGCACGGATGCATTGTCGATAGATCGATATGGATCTTTTAATTTCCCTGCGCATGAAATTCTGTTGAAGCAAGAAATAACAATTATCGAGAATCTTGCTAATTTGCAAAAATTACCGCCGGAGTTCTTCTTTATGGCATTACCGCTGAAGATAGATGCCGGTTCGGGCTCACCCGTGCGGGCAGTAGGCTGGTATAACGAGTAGAATGAATACGCTGTTTTAGGCAAAAAAAGAGATCCCTCCTGCGGTATAGATGATATACGGCAGCGACGGTTCTCTTTTTTTATTATAAAGGTGTTTGTTTTAATCTTCGTGAACGACTAATTCTAATATATCCGGCCGGGAATAATGCCCGGCCGCGTCAAATTCCATACGGCTCATAGGTACAGTATCCATATCAAGATCCACGTAAATGGTTTCTTCTCTATTCCAGACAGGCTCGTTGATATAATGTCCGCGAGGATCAATAACACAGCTGCCGCCAATGCAGATATTATTTTTTAAGATCGTAATTTCTTCAATACAGTGTAAATCGGTCGGATACATAGCTTTTGTAAAATATTGGTCCACATTGACAACATAACAATGTCCTTCAATCGCGATGTGCTTGATGGTATCCTGCCACTCCGGATTATCATTGGTATTTGGGGCTAAATAAATAGAAACTCCTTTTTGGTACAAGGCAGCACGGGCCAATGGCATGTAATTTTCCCAACAAATAAGACTGCCTACAGGTCCCCAGGGAGTATCTATGACAGGGAAATAGGTATCAGGATCATGGGAATCTCCCCAGATATACCGTTCAGCTCCGGTGGGTTTAATTTTACGGTGTTTAGCGATAAGAACCCCCTCGGGAGAAAAAATAAGATTCGTACAGTATAGTGTGCAGGAAATGGTGTCCCGTTCTGTAATTCCTATGCTGACATAGGCATGTACTGCGGCAGCGGCTTTGCCGATACGTTCAGTGTCGGCACTGGGTACAATAACAGAATTGTCGTAATACCGTTTCCAATCTGCGCGTCCTTCTTCCGTACGGCTGCCAACGGTAAAACCGAACGTCATGCCGTAAGGGTAGCAAGGAATATATGATTCAGGAAAAACGATAAATTGCGCTCCTTTTTTTCCAGCGTCCATAATTTTTTCTATAGTTTTATCTAACGTGGCAGTTTTGTCCAATATAATCGGTGCGGCCTGTATGAGGGCCATCTTACAGTTTTTTACAAGATTTTTCATTATGTCAACCCCTTTTATTAGTATGTAGCGATTTGTGTATATAGTATAAGTATGGAAGAATACCGTTACTTTAGAACTATCGTTTTTGCAGCACTCAGGCAGCTTTTTTTTGTGTGACAATCAGTGTGATTCCTATAAGAATAAGCGACATGCCTAATGTTGTCGTTATTGTCAAGGCTTCTTCCAAAAAGATGATGCCGCAGATGACGCCGACAACGGGAACGGCTAAAATTGCGACAGAGGCTTTGCTTGCTTCCATATGCGAAAGAATATAATTCCAGAGAAAGAAGGCCAATGCCGAAGCAAGGATACCATTATATAAAAGTATGGAGATAGACAGCGGTGTCCATTGTACAATACCTTGATCCGTGAATCCCATATAAATAAAAAGAAGTATCGTACCGGCGATCATCTGCCAAGTAGTATATTGAATAATAGTACAATCCGGTTTGTTTCCGCAGCGGCTACTTTGCTGCATAACTTGGTTTTGCTGCCGCATAATGATATTTGCTACGGCCCAGGCCACCGCACCGGCTAATGTAAGTAAAATGGCGGCGATGTTTCCGACTGTGTTAATATTCATAAGAATAAAAAGACCGGTCATACTAATGACAATCCCCAGGATTTTTCGCAGTGTCAGATGTTCACGAAGGAAAAAGTGTGCAAGAATAGCAACCCAGACGGGCATGCTGTAGTTTAGTACGGCGACCAGACCGGCTCCCAGCGATTGTATGCCAATTTGAGCGGCAACATTATTAACTGCGGTTTGCAATATACCTGTGAGAATGATCCATTTCCAATATTTTCGGGGTGGCGGCGGCAGACGAAGCCATATAGTTACCAGTAATAATATGGCAGCTCCCAAGGCAAAACGGTATGCCACAAATACAATAGGTGGGAAGAACAGATTGGCTTCTTTCATAACGACCCAATTAAAACCCCATATAAAATAAATGGCTCCTAAGGCTTTGATCACAATGAAACCTCCTAATGATAAAAACACTATCTTTATTGTCCATACATTATCAAAAATTGTCAAGATATAATTTTTAATGTATGTATAAAATTATTACAGATGCATTTAAATCATTTAACATAAAATATTTTCTTTTTTAAGTATATAAAAAACTCGCACTGACCGAGGATTGCAATATCCATGGCAGTGCGAGAAGCTGCAGAATCAATGTATGGAAAATTAGTTTTCAGGAGAAGGCATAGGTGACGAATGGTGGAAAAGTTCTTTTAATGTTTCCTTGGAAATTCCTGTTTTATCAGGCAGCTGATTCATAAATGTTTTCCATTTTGCCTGTTCTTTTTGGTGGAAATCATGTATGGCACTTTCTAACTTGTCTCCCTGACCACGCGTGATTTTTCCTTCTTGGACCATCGTATCTATGTGTTGTTTCATCCGCATCGGCGGAGTAGGAAAAACCTTCTGTAACGTTTCTTTGGAGATTCCTGTCTTATCCGGCAACTGCGCCATAAATTCTTTTCGTGCTGTCATCTGTTCTTCTTTCTGGCTTTGATGGAAATCACGAAGTGAAGTTTCTAAAGTATTGGCTTGGTCTTGGGTAAGGGTTCCCTGCTGTACGAGCTGATCCATGTGTTGCTTCATGTGACCGGGATGGTGATGGCCGTGCATGGGAGGAAGGATTTCTTTTAAGACAGCGGCATCAATCCCGGTTTTATCCGGTAATTGTGCCATAAATTTTTGATGATCCGCTTTCATCTGCTGATGAAATTCCTGCATAGCAGCATGGAGACTATCTGCTTGGTCTTGGGTAATTTTTCCTTCCTGGATCATGGCAGCCATGCGGTGCTGCATTGGGTTATGATGGGCAGGTGCAGTTGTGGTAATAGTAGGGGTATCGGAACCGGAAGCCATATCATCATTTGCCGAGACCGGGATAAATGAAGCAGTAGTTAATACGGCAACCGCAGTGCCGGCCAATAAAGTTGTTAAAAGTTTTTGTCGCAAAGCGAGCGTTGTTTTCATACTATTCACTTGTATGATAATTACAGAAGCAAAATTACATACTTTCCTTTCTTTTAATTGTAGGTGTATGTGACTATAATACATTCAGATGTTGTGGACTTTTCATAATTTTCTGTAGTTCAACTACTAAAAGGAGTGTATTGCCGTTTCATTATCTGAATTGTTTATAGTTGGATGTGCCATAGGCTGAAACCAGCGTACGAGTACTCATTTCAATCAAGTCTACGATGATAATCGTGAACGGATATCACATCATCAATAATAAGGAAAGGGGTGCATCCCATGATTTATGTCGGCATTGATATTGCCAAGCTCAATCACTTTGCTTCTGTATTATCTTCTGATGGTAAAGTCCTCGTAGAACCGTTCCAATTCACAAATGACAACGATGGCTTCTGTATGCTGCTCTCTGTCCTGAATCAGTATGACAAAGACAACCTCATCGTTGGTCTTGAGTCAACGGCCCACTACGGCAATAATCTTGTTGAATTCCTTGTTACCCGGCATTTTCCGGTCAGTGTGCTCAACCCTATCCAAACGTCTTGCATGCGGAAAAACAGAATCCGTAAGACCAAGACCGATAAGGTGGACACCGCCATTATTGCCCAAACGCTTATGACGCAGCCTTTCAGACGATTCACGCAGTACGATCTGGATCTGCTACACTTGAAAAACCTGGGCCGATTCCGTCGTAAATTGATGAAGCAGCGTACCCGCAATAAAATCATGCTGACTTCGTACCTGGATCAGGCGTTCCCTGAGCTGCAGTACTTCTTTAACGGAATCCATCATAAGTCTGTCTACGCTATCCTGAAGGAGGCGCCCTCGCCGGATACGATTGCTTCCATGCATATGACTCATCTGGCTCATCTTCTTGCCTCGGCTTCTCATGGCCGTTTCAAGAAAGACAAAGCTCAAGAAGTAAGAGTTCTCGCACGGAAGTCTGTCGGTTCCAGCGACAGTTCTATATCTATTCAGATAACCCAAACCATTGAGCAAATCGAGTTACTGGATAGCCAAATTGAAGATGTTGAATCCAACATGGAAACCATTATTCGTTCCATGGATTCAGTCATCATGACCATTCCCGGCATCAGTTGTTTAGAAGCCGGAATGATTCTGGGTGAAACAGGAGATGTGCATCGCTTTTCAGCACCCGGCAAGTTGCTGGCATTTGCGGGGCTGGATCCTTCCATCCATCAATCGGGAAACTTCAACGCCACTCATACCCGAATGTCCAAAAGAGGATCCCGATACTTACGATATGCCCTAATGTATGCAGCTCACAATGTGGTACGAAATAATGCTGTATTCAAACAGCTGTACGACAAAAAGCGTGATGCTGGTCTAAACCATTATGGGGCTTTAGGACACTGTGCCGGCAAGCTGGTTCGCATTATTTATAAAATGTTAACAGACAACGTCACATTTAATCTGTAAGCAGCTTACGAACATACCGTTGTGAAAAAGTTCCTGTTGGTGAGCTTTATTAAAGTTACCCTATTTTAAGAACCTGTAAACAAATTCATTTTTAGTTCAGAAAGTACTTGACTTTTCATAGTTGGTCTCCTTTATTATTTCTATACTTTAAGTACTATCTGTACTATACACGATAATTATTACAATTCAATGACATCCATGTTACGATTTACTTAATTTAGTATAGCAATTTTGACAAAAATAATATATTTGAAAAATAAAAATCTGATGGTATACTGAAAATATCAAAGGTACGCTATAAGATCATTCTGAGAGTATACCATTTTTAAATCCTTGTAGTAATCACAAAGAAGATGCCTGCGTGAAAAATGTACATGGATGAACATATGTACGTCTTTGGTTATTTGCGGTAAGTGGATGTTTTTAAAGGAGGACAGACATGAATAAAAAATTAGCATTAATCGGTATCATCGTCAATAATCGGGAAAATGTAGATCAATTGAATGAGCTTTTGCATGAATATGGCGATTACATTATGGGACGTATGGGTGTTCCGTATCATGAGCAACAGGTGTCTGTCATCAGTATTGTTATTGATGCACCGCAAGAGGTTATCCGGGAATTATCGGATAAATTAAGCATGCTTTCGTACGTCAGTACTAAGACTATTTACGCAAAAGAATAAAACAACATTTCAGGCTAAAGGTGTATGCACGTGTATGCCTTTCCCGCATATATAGTAAAAAGGAGAGGTTGATGGTGAAATCACAGGAAATTAAATGCATACAGACTGTAGTCGGCAGAAGCGGATGGATACATGTCTTGTTGGTAGGGATTTCCCGTTTTGGATATGTGCTGTATATCCTCTATGGGTTTGTTGAGTGGTTTCGACCAGCACCATTTCGTGAATTGCAGCAACGTCGGCATATATTGCTGTATTGCCTTTTTTCTGTCATCATTGGATCGGGAATTTCTTTTATTATCGGAAAAATATGGCCGCGGCAGCGTCCGTTTGTAAAAGAACCTTCGTTAGGACTTATAGTGCATTCGGATAATGCTTCCTTTCCCAGTAACCATACTGCAAATTCCACTGCAGTGGGGCTTCATTTGCTGTGCCACAGAGCTGTATGGGGACCTACACTGTTTTTTTACAGCATGGTTCTTGGTTTTTCCCGTGTTTATACAGGAGTACATTATATAACGGACGTTTTAGGTGGTATTTTCTTGGGTACTATAAGTCATTTTTTAGTAGCACGAAGCAAATGGGCAATACATTGGGCTGATTTCATATGTTATAGTTATGCTGTAATAGAAACTTTTGTAAAAAAATGGTGGCACCTTAAATGAAATTTATGCAATAAACTATTTAAAATGGGCTGTTGCCGGAATGATTTTTTACTCCGGCAACAACCCATTTCCGATATGATTATGTAAACCTTCCATTTGTTGGAAGGCTAAACTATATTATTTTTCAATCGTATATTTTGTATGCAGCACGTGACCGATAAATGACACGATAACTGCGGCAAATACGGCTAAGCCGATCCAGTCAGCTATGCCGGAAAAGTTTTTCCCGACTAAGGCTAAGGGATCTTCACTGCCGCCGGACGTAACGGAAAAGACAATAATCATAGCAATAATAACACCCATAAGGCTTTCCCCAACAATCAATCCAGAAGCAAAGAGTACGCCATGGTGATTACAAGCTTCCACATCTTCCTTTTCGTAGCCGGGACTGCGTTTAGCAGCGCGTTGACGGAGATACCGCTGAATGCCATAGCCCATCACAGACCCTATGACTAACGGAATTTCTAATGTCGGCGGCAAATAAATTCCCATGCCGACGGCAAGAGGCGGTAACGAAAGACGTTGATTTGTTGCCTTGGTAAGGATTAAGTTAATAATGATTGCGGCAATACCGATGCCGATGCCAAATAAAATAAAATTCCAATCCAGATTGGAACTGAAAATACCTTGTGCAATCGTGGTCATAAGTGTTGCCTGGGGAGCAGCTAAGGCTTGGGTAGGGTCCATGTCAGGTCGGGGCAATGCTCCTGTAAAACCATATGCTTGATAAAGAAGTGTTAAGACGGGAGCAATCGCAAAAGAGCCGATGACACTGCCTAAGATTAAAGCAACCTGCTGTTTCCAGGGGGTTGCGCCGACAAGATAGCCTGTTTTTAAATCCTGCAGGTTATCATTTGATATAGAGGCAATGCTGACAATGACACTGGTAATGAATATAGCTAGTGCAGTAGCAAATTTTGTTCCTTCGGGTGTTATAAAAATATTGTAGGAAGATCCAATTACTAACACGACTAAAGAAGAGACGATAATGCCTAAAATACCAATACCGGAAATAGGACTTGCTGAAGTCCCGATAAGGCCGGCCATATAGCCGCAGGCAGCTGCAACAAAGAAGCCCATTAGGACGGCTACGGCAATTCCAACTATAATATAGATGACCATTAACGAAGTCGGAATGGGTGCAGATGATACGAATGAATAAAAGGTCAAGGCAAGACCGATAAGAATTGCAATAAATACGATGGCAACGGATTTGGGAGTCATATCAATATCCGTATGATGCAGTTCTCGTTTTTCGGCAGAATCGTTGGAACGGATGACGGCCATCGACATTTTGATGCCATCGACAACCGGTTTGGCCAATGTAATCAAGGTCCAGATCGCTGCGATACCGATGCAGCCGGCACCAATAAAACGCACCTTTTGAGCCCAAATCATTTTGGCAAAGGCTGCCGCCGTCTGCCCATCAACCGGGGTCATTACACTGGTCAGATAGGGGACAAAAACAACCCAGGCCAATACAGTACCGACTAAGATGGCAATACCGCTGGTGATGCCAATTAAATAACCGGCTCCGAGAAGGGCCATGGAAAATCCCATGGGGATTTGTGTAATTGATTTTCCTATATGGATCCAGTAACTGAATTCTGCCGACATAACATGAAAGCCATTAGCACATAAACTAATAAATCCGGCTAAGGCCGTACCGCTGACGATATCCTTCATTCCGGAAGCCTGAGCCGTGCGTTTATGACCGGGAGTATTCTCCTCTTTCCGTAAATCACTGCCTACTTTTAATATTTCAGCAGCAGCTCGGCCTTCCGGATAGGGCAGTGTACTGTTGACAACCATAGCGCGCCGCAGCGGAATGGTAAATAGTACACCGAGAGAGCCGCCGCAGGCACATAGCAGAAATGTTTCCCAAAACGGGAAGCTTTGCCAGTAGCCAATCATGAGCAGCCCAGGTAAAATGAAGATAATAGCGGATAAAGTACCTGCCGCAGAGGCTTGTGTCTGTACCATGTTGTTTTCCAAAATATTGGAGTCCTTGAACATGCGCAGAATAGCCATGGAAATGACAGCTGCCGGAATCGACGAAGAAAATGTCAAACCGACTTTCAAACCTAAATATACATTTGATGCCGTAAAAATTACGGTAATCAGCATGCCTAGGAACATGCCGCGAAATGTTAATTCAGGTAATTGGGGGGGTGCTGTCAAATTTTGCATTGGTTTCATATAAAACACCTCCATGTAAATAAAATTAAAAATCCAAATACACTATTACTATTAAGTATATTATATATGATAAACGTTTTACTAATAAAAATCAAATACGATTAAATATCCAAATATAAGGAAGGTATAAACTATGATAACATACCGCGGATAGTTAAAATAGCCACTGCAGATACGAATTATTTGTGCTACAATGATAACGAATGAAAAAGGAGGAATGCAGCGTGAAGACAAATGAAGAGATTATACAAGGTGTATTGGCCGAATTTTCCGAATTGGCAAAATATCCTCGACCGTCACATCATGAAAAGAAAGTCAGTGATTATATTGTTCGCAGACTTCGTGAATTAGGGGTGGAGCCGATTCAAGATGAAGTCAATAACGTTATCGCCGATATTGCGGCGACAGCAGGATATGAGAATGTGCCGCTTACGATTATCCAAGGACATATGGATATGGTCTGTGTTGCGGAAACGGGAGTTGCCTTTAATCCCTTGACAGATCCTATCCGTATTAAAAGAGACGGGAATATTTTATCGGCAGAGGGTACCAGTTTAGGAGCTGACGACGGTATTGCCGTGGCGGTAGCGCTATATCTTTTGACGTGCAGCATTTCTCATGGTCCTTTGCGCTTTATTTTTACTGTGGACGAAGAAACCAGTATGGTGGGAGCAACACACCTCGATCCAGCCTATGTTCGAGATGCTAAGTATATCATTAATTGTGACTCGGAAGCCATTGACGTTCTGGTGGTTGGTTCTGCCGGCAGCCGTCATATTGATTTTTCCCGGATTGCGGCGAAGCAGAAGAATTCTTTTGATGCCGCATTGATACTATCGACAAAAGACTTTCTAGGAGGACACTCCGGAGAGACGATCAATGCAGGGAAAAGTAATGCCATAAAAGAATTGGCGTTACTGTTGCAGCGCCTCGCCGTTCAGGGTATTGCATATACGATTGCCCATATGGACGGAGGCGCAGCGGCTAATGCGATACCTTCTTCCGCACAGGTTGTTATTGCGCTTCATCATAAAGATATAGAAAGTGTAAAAAAAGTTGTGTGCAAGGCAAAACAAAATTGCCAGCTTATTTACGGTGAAATCGAAAAAAAAGCAGATTTTACTGTAGCAGAAACAGAAAATCCGGAATATGTATTTTCTTCTGCAGATACAAAGGCTGTGGTACAGCTTTTGAGCCTTCTTCATTGCGGAGTCTTGGCCATGAATCAGCATTTGCCGAAGCTGCCTGATTTGTCAGCGAATATTGGGACGGTAAGAACCCAAGATAATATAGTGACGATTCAATATTTTCCTCGCTCTTCAGCAGATGCAAGATTGGAAGAATTTATTCTTGCGCTGCCTATCTTGGCTGAGTTGACCGGATTTGAAATAACGATCGGTGGATTGGATCCGGCTTGGACTGAAAATCCGCACAGCACATTACGTCCGTTAATGGCAGATATTTATAAAGAACTAACGGGAAAACCGGCACGTGTAGAAGCTATGCACGGTGGTCTTGAAACGGGTTTTTTCTTTGCGGCAAATCCGGATTTGGATATAGTATCTATCGGGGCAACAACACATGATATACATAGTCCGAAGGAAACCCTGGAATTAGATACCGTCGCAATATTGGTACGTCTTATTGCCGATACGTTGAAACGGATGAAATGATTTAATTTGTATACCTATATTAAAAAAGAAAGCTACTTGAAATAGATGTGGCATTCAAGTGGTTCTAAATATTGTGCCACTCAAAATAAGGTGGATGAATGCGATAATGAAGGCATTTATCCATTTTATTTTTTTTAATAAAATTGTTTTAGCCTTAAAAAAAGTGGTTTTAACTTGCTAATACGTTTTACGTATCATACAATCGAAATAGAAATGTTTATATAACACATGAGAGGTGAAAGATAATGTCAAAAGTTAAAAAAATGTTTAAAACGATGGATGGGAATGAAGCAGCCGCATATGCAGCATATGCCTTTACTGAAATAGCTTCTATATTTCCGATTACACCGTCCTCCCCAATGGCGGAACATGTTGATGAATGGGCTGCCCATGGCCGCAAAAATTTATTTGGTACAACCGTAGAAGTTCAGGAAATGCAGTCTGAAAAAGGAGCTGCCGGTGCTATGCACGGGGCACTGAATACAGGTGCACTGACGACAACTTTTACATCATCCCAAGGTATGATGATTATGCTTTCCAATATGTTCAAAGTGGCAGGAGAACTGCTTCCAGGCGTTTTCCATGTTGCCTCTCGTACGGTTGCAACCAATGGTTACACGATTTTTGCCGGTCATGACGATGTAATGGCGATGCGTGGAACGGGGATCTGTATGATGGCGGAATCCAGCGTTCAGGAAGTAATGGATTTGTCGGCAGTCGTGCATGCTACTGCAATTTCTTGCCGTGTCCCTATTATAAACTTTTTTGATGGATTTCGTACCTCTCATGAATTACAAAAGATTGAAGTTATTCCGTATGAAGAACTTCGTCCCATGCTCGATATGGATGCGGTTGAAGCGTTCCGCAAACGCGGCATGAATCCAGATAATCCGGAAGCTATTGCCTTCTGCGAATCGGCAGAAGTGTATATGCAGCACCGCGAATCTTTGAATACGTTCTATGATAAAGTACCAGAAACAGCAGAATATTATATGGACATGATCCACAAAATCACTGGCCGTCAATATCATTTGTTTAGTTACACAGGGGCTCCTGATGCAGAAACCGTGCTTGTTTTAATGGGTTCCGGAGCACAGACGGTAGAAGAAACTGTTAAGCTGATGGTTGAAAAGGGCGAAAAAGTCGGTTGTATTAATGTACATATGTTCCGTCCGTGGTCTGAAAAGCATTTTCTGGCAGCACTTCCTAAAACGGTTAAACGGATTGCCGTACTGGATCGCACGAAGGAAACCGGCGCTAATGGGGAACCTTTATACCATAGTGTTGCGGCTACGTTTGCCCGCATAGATAATTCTCCGAAGATATACAATGGCCGTTACGGCATTGCTTCCAAGGAATTTTTACCGGCAGACGTCATTGCTGCTTTTGATAACTTGAAGGCTGCTGAACCAAAATATGACTTTACATTAAGCATAAACGATGATGTTACGTATAAATCACTGCCGCGCACTTGTGATCTTCATATTGGTGGCAAAGGGCTTAAAGCTTGCAAGTTTTGGGGTTTTGGTTCTGATGGTACTGTCGGGGCCAATAAAAGTGCAATCAAAATTATTGGGGATAATACCGATATGTATGTACAGGCATATTTTGCCTATGATTCTAAAAAATCCGGCGGGGTCACGGTTTCGCATCTGCGTTTCGGCAATACGCCGATCAAGATGCCATTCCTTATTGACAGTGCTGATTTTATCGCTTGTCACCGTCAATCCTATGTTCATTCCTTTAATCTTTTGAAAGGAATCAAGAGTGGCGGCACATTCTTGCTGAATACGGTTTGGACTCCGGAAGAATTGAGTGAAAAATTGCCGGCATCCCTGAAACGGGATATTGCAAAAAACAATGTACAATTTTATATCATTGATGCAGTAGGCATTGCTCGTAAAATCGGACTTGGCGGCCGTATCAATATGATTATGCAGTCAGCGTTCTTTAAACTTTCTGAAGTTATTCCGTTGGATTTAGCCATTGATAAACTGAAGGAATCTGTTGTTAAATCCTATGGCAAAAAAGGTCAGAAGGTTG
Organism: Megasphaera sueciensis; assembly: GCF_050219315.1. NCBI lineage: Bacteria > Bacillati > Bacillota > Negativicutes > Veillonellales > Veillonellaceae > Megasphaera > Megasphaera sueciensis. The sequence goes on along the minus strand of NZ_CP116939.1, from coordinate 1,854,704 downwards.
TCGATATGAATAATGCCGCTATTGATGAAGGCCTGCAGGCTATTGTCAAAGTAGCAGTTCCGGCGGACTGGGCTGATGCAGCAGATGAACCGATTGATATGTCCGGTCATACAAAGTTCTATACAGAATATGCCGTTCCGACGAATCGTCTCGAAGGCGATGATTTACCTGTTAGTATATATGCCGGCCGTGAAGACGGCAGATGGCCTACGGGTACATGTGCAGAAGAAAAACGTGGGGTAGCCATGTTTGTACCTAGCTGGGATGTTGAAAAATGTATCGGCTGCAATCAGTGCTCTTTTGTTTGTCCCCATTCGGCAATTCGTCCCTTCCTTATGACGCCGGAAGAAGCGGCCAATGCTCCGGAAAGTTATACAAGCAAAGAAATCAAAACAGCACCGGGTTATAAATATAGCATCATTGTTTCTGTTATGGATTGTCTCGGTTGTACCAGTTGCACGAATATTTGTCCGAAACAAGCACTTACGATGAAACCTTTTGATGAAGAACAGCATAAAGCAGCATTATGGGACTATGCGGTAAATATATCTGGTAAAGAAAATCCGATGAGTAAATTTACAGTAATCGGCAGTCAATTCGAGCAGCCCCTCCTTGAATTTACCGGTGCGTGTGCAGGGTGTGCGGAAACACCGTATTGCAAAGTTGTCACACAGCTCTTCGGAGATCGTATGATGATTGCCAATGCTCATGGCTGTTCCAGTGTCTGGGGCGGCAGTGCACCGACTTGCGGCTATACGAAAAATGCCAAGGGACATGGTCCTGCTTGGGCGACATCTCTTTTTGAAGATAATGCCGAATATGGCTTTGGGATGATGCTGGCTGAAAAGTCGGAACGTAAACTATTGGAAAAATATATTCAGGAAGCCATGGATATAGTCAGTCCCGCACTGCAGACTGCTTTTAAAGAATGGGATGACAAGAAACTTGTCGGGGCAGGTTCCCGTGAACGTTCGGATAAAATTATTGCTCTTCTTGAACAAGAAAAAGCGGGTAAACCGGCTCTTGAAAAAGTGTATTCCATGAAACAATTTCTGGTTAAGCGGTCACAATGGATTTTCGGCGGCGACGGTTGGGCGTATGATATCGGGTATGGCGGTTTGGATCATGTATTAGCACAAAACGAAGATATCAATGTTCTCGTATTTGATACAGAAGTGTATTCCAATACGGGCGGACAAGCTTCTAAAGCGACTCCGACCGCAGCGGTTGCACAATTTGCAGCTTCCGGCAAAAAAACGAAGAAGAAGGATTTAGGTTTGATGCAGGCTACCTATGGATATGTGTATGTTGCGCAAGTTGCCATGGGTGCTGATAAGAATCAATTCCTTAAAGCCATTGCGGAAGCCGAAGCGTATCCCGGCCCGTCTTTGGTAATTGGGTATGCTCCTTGTATCAACCATGGGTTGAAAAAAGGACAAGGGTTCAGTCAGGAAGAACAAAAACGTGCGGTTGACTGTGGATATTGGCATTTATTCCGCTACAATCCGGCGTTGAAAGCGGAAGGGAAAAATCCGTTTACTCTTGATTCCAAGGCTCCTCATGAAAACTTCCGAGATTTCCTTATGAGTGAAGTCCGATTCTCTTCGTTATTGAAGACCTTCCCGGAAACAGCAGAAGCGCTGTTTGAAAAAACGGAACAAGATGCAAAAGAACGCTATGAAAGCTATGTTCGTATGCAGGAAGCCATGAAACCGGTAAAATAATTGAGTTTTGATGGTATATACAAAGAGGAGGATTCATGTAGAAGCTGTGAATTCTTCGGGGTCCCTGCATAGGATTGCGCGGATATAAATAGTCGTGTCACTAAACAAAAAAGGGATAAATGCGATATTAATGGCATTTATCCCTTTTGATTTTAGTGTGGGTTGACTGTAAACCTATATGAAAACAATGTGTTTTGCTGAGATACGTTTCCTGTTACACGGCCAAAATAGAACATAGTGAGCATAAGACAGGAACGATAATATGTTGTGAAGGAAAAGATTAAAAAAGATATTTCGTATCGTAACTGAGATCCATATATTGTTCTATAACATCATCATCGAAGCCGTATTGTTCTTCCTTGTTTAATATATGGCCGACACGCATCTTTACTTTTGTGGCAGCACTGACGGGAACTTCATATTCGATACGCAGTCGATGTGCCTCTTCTGCTTTGTCCTCGACATGCTGAAGCATACCGGCCTCAAATGTTAGTTCAAAAACTTTTTTAAATGCATGAGGCAGCTGAAATCCGAAGGGAACAAAATATTTCTGAATAAAATCGTTGGCAATCAAGAGAGAACCGGTATAGTTCAGGGGATGTTCTAATTCATATTTCCATTCTCCGGCAGGAGAGTGGAAGGATATAGGTTTTATACCATCGATTTCGGGCATTTCTTGATTGTTATTGTTAGTAAATAATTTATGCAGGGAAAGCTGTTTTTCATCATTGAAGCCAAATATACAAGAATACCCGCGAAGACAAGATTCATCGAACATAATGGGATGTATACCAAATTTTGCAATATTAAAAAAATCATGGACGTGTTCGATTGCAACGATACTGTATTTATATTTTGCAAAATCAAAGCCATCAAAAAACTGTGCTCTCATAAATTATCTCCTGTTCCTATCTATTACTTGGCCCGGTTGAATACAGGCCTGCCATTTTCGAATTTTTCAATCTGCGCCAGTGCTTCTACTCGGTAACCGGCTTCTTGAAGGCGCTGACGACCCGGCTGAAATGACTTCTCGATGACAATGCCGATGCCGGCAACGTTACATTGTGCTTCTTGGAGAAGGGAGGCAAGACCCAGCGCAGCTTCGCCGCTGGCGAGAAAATCATCAATAATAAGAACCGATTCCCCGGCGGGAAGAAATTGCTTGCTTATTGCCACTTCATAGGTTTCTTCTTTCGTATAGGAATAGACGGATGTATGATAGGTGTTTTCCATAGCGTGTGACGGCATTTTCTTACGGGCAAATACTACCGGGATATTTTTCATAGCCAAGGCGGCAGCATAAGCGACGGCAATACCAGAGGATTCTATGGTTACGATACGATCGACGGGGGTATCTGAAAAACGGCGTGCAAATTCACCTCCGATATGGCAAATCAAAGCCGGATCCAGTTGCTGGTTTAAAAAGCTGTCTACCTTCAATATGCGGTTATCTATTACCATACCATCATGGATAATTCGTTCTTTTAATTCCTTCATACAAGACCTCCTCTTATAATACTAATTCCAGTCTAATACGAAATTTTAGGCAAGTCAACATAAATTCGGCGGCTGACAAACAGTAACCAACAGACCGCTGAAATATATGCCTATGTTCGACAGAAAAATAAGATCAAGTCTGCTGTTTTTTTTTATAAAAAGAGGTGGGTTACCGCCCGGTACCTCTGTCTGCTTAGTATGACAGACGATAAATTTCCTTGTCTTATATCCTTAAAACAGGTATAATAACGTTGTATTTATATAGCATAATTTTTTAAGGAGGGGTCGCTGCATGCAATCTATTCGCCGTTTGTATGTCACCAAGAAAGGTCCTTTTGCCCAAGAAGCTAAAAGGATGTGTACAGATTTAAAGGAAAACCTACTCATCAAGGGGCTGACCCATGTCAAGATTTATCATCGCTATGATGTGACCGGTCTGGATGATGCGGCCTTTGAAGCGGCAAAAAATATGATTTTTTCCGAACCGCCTGTCGATGCGGTTTACGATGAAATACCCGTAACGAAAGAAGACACGGTTCTTGCTATGGAATATCTTCCCGGGCAGTATGACCAGCGTGCTGATTCGGCAATGCAGTGCTTGCAGATGCTGACGATGAAAAACGACAACCTTGTGCGTACAGCACAAGTATTTGTTTTATCGGGAACCTTATCACAGGAAGATCTGGAAGCCATCAAGCACTATTGCATTAACCCGGTCGAAGCGCGCGAAGCATCATTGGAACCTGTTGCCAGTTTGGAAATGGAATGGGAACAGCCGGAAGATGTAGAAGTATTTGACGGCTTTATTGCTATGTCCCGGGAGCAAGTGGATACCTTGCGGTGCCATCTGGGATTAGCCATGAGTCTTGATGATTTGCTGTTTTGTCAAACCTATTTCCGGGATGAAGAAAAACGCGACCCGACAATTACGGAAATACGTGTGATTGATACCTACTGGTCAGATCATTGTCGTCATACGACATTTATGACGGAATTGACGGATGTAACTATTGAAAACGGCACTTATGCGCAGCCTATCATGCGTGCCTATGAAACATATAAAACGACGCGGGAAGCGTTATATACGGTGAAAAAGAAACCGCAGACCTTGATGGATATGGGTACGATTACTGTTAAAGAATTAAAAACAGCCGGCATGCTCCAAAATCTCGATGCTTCGGAGGAAATCAATGCGTGTACTATTATTATTCCTGTTGACGTAGACGGTGTGGAAGAAGAATGGTTGCTCCTCTTTAAAAATGAAACACATAATCATCCTACCGAAATAGAACCTTTTGGGGGAGCCGCAACGTGTCTGGGCGGCTGTATCCGTGATCCCTTGAGCGGTCGTTCCTATGTATATCAAGCAATGCGTGTAACCGGCAGCGGTGATCCGCACCAATCGGTTAAAAACACATTGGCAGGTAAGCTGCCGCAGCGGACGATTACCAAAGGAGCTGCTAAGGGATATAGTTCGTACGGTAATCAAATTGGACTGGCTACCGGTGAAGTCAAAGAATATTATCACCCCGGGTTTGTTGCTAAACGAATGGAAATCGGTGCTGTTGTCGGTGCTGCACCAAGAAGTAATGTGGTTCGTGAGGTTCCTGTCCCCGGAGATGTTATCATCTTACTGGGGGGGAAAACCGGTCGGGATGGCATGGGCGGAGCGACAGGCTCTTCAAAAAAACACACGATTCAATCGTTGGAAACCTGCGGTGCAGAAGTACAGAAGGGCAATGCACTTACGGAACGCAAAATTCAGCGGCTTTTCCGCCGTCATGAAGCAACGGTCCTCATAAAGCGCTGTAATGATTTTGGTGCTGGCGGCGTATCGGTCGCCATTGGTGAGTTGACCGATGGACTGGATGTCGACCTTGACAAAGTACCGAAGAAATATGAAGGCTTAGATGGGACTGAACTGGCTATTTCCGAGTCACAGGAACGGATGGCTGTCGTTGTGCCGGCAGATAAAGCAGAAGAATTTATGAGATATGCGGATGAAGAAAATCTTGAATCGACACTTGTGGCCGTTGCAACAGATACGAACCGCTTAGTGATGCATTGGCGTGGTACCAATGTTGTGGATATTTCTCGTGCTTTTCTTAATACTGATGGAGTGACACAGCATCGGCAGGCGGTTGTTACGGCGCCGGAGGAAAAAGATTTCTTTACGGCAGCTCCGACTGCAGATATTGCAAGAACCTGGCTGGATACAATGGGTAAGCTTAATATCGCTTCTGAACAGGGACTTGCGGAATGTTTTGACAGTACGATTGGCGCTCGTACCGTATTGATGCCGTTTGGCGGCAAATATCAAAAAACGCCGGTAGAAGGCATGGTGGCTAAAATTCCGGTGCTCCACGGGGATACGACGACGGTCAGCATTTTTACTCATGGATATGATCCGGATTTGGCGGTATGGAGTCCGTTTCATGGGGCACTGTATGCCGTAGTACAATCGGTGGCTAAATTGGTGGCACTTGGCGGTGATAGAAAACAAGCGTATTTGACTATGCAGGAGTACTTTCAGAATCTGGGAGTCGATGAAAAAGCTTGGGGCAAACCGGTTAGTGCACTGATGGGAGCGTACACCGCACAACGGGCACTGCAAGTAGCAGCCATCGGTGGGAAAGACAGCATGAGCGGTACTTTTGAAAATCTTACGGTTCCGCCGACACTCGTTTCCTTTGCTATCGTTCCGGAAAAAACGCAGCATATTGTTTCACCGGAATTTAAACAGCCGGGTAATGCAGTACTTCTTTTTGATGTACCGCGGGATACGGAAGGAATTCCTGATTTTGAAATATTCAAGACACATTGTGATTTTCTTCATGAAAAAACAGCAGAAGGAAGCATTAAGTCTATGCATGCTGTCGGTCAGGGCGGAGTTGCGGCAGTTATTGCGCAAATGGCTTTTGGCAACGGCATAGGCGTAGAAATTGATACGACATTTTCCTTTCATGATTTGTTTGATCTTCGGTATGGTTCATTTATTGTGGAAGTTGATACGGATCACGCACTGGATTGGGTACGACGAGATGCTGTCTGCCGGGTCGGACTGACTCGCGGCAATAGCGTCATGCAGCTGGGTGAGACAGTGATTCCTCTTGCGGAGTTGTTGTCGGCCTGGGAAAAACCGATCAACAGTATTTTCCCGATTCAAAGTGAAAGTGAAACAGGGGATCCGGTTTTGCCGCTCTATACGACATATGGACCTTGCCGAAGTGAAAATTTTGGCAAACCGACTGTATTTATCCCAGTTTGCCCGGGGACAAACTGCGAATACGATTCAGCGGCGGCTTTTGCTGCAGCAGGAGCGAATACGGATACCATGGTACTGCGCAACGAATCTCCGGAAGCGTTGACACAATCGATAGAAGAAATGGCGAAACGTATTGCCAATGCACAGATCATCATGTTTCCCGGCGGCTTTAGTGCTGGCGATGAACCGGAAGGATCGGGTAAGTTCATTGCGACGCTGTTCCGCAGTGCGGCATTGTCGGAAGCACTGGAAGAACTTTTATACAAACGAGATGGGTTGGCACTGGGAGTTTGCAATGGGTTCCAGGCACTGATCAAATTGGGACTTTTGCCGTACGGACACGTACAGCCATTAAAAGCGGATAGTCCGACTTTAACATATAATACTATTGGACGACATTTGTCCCGCATGGTCAATACAAAAGTCGTATCCGTTATGTCACCTTGGTTTAGTAATGTAAAACCGGGTGATGTTCATACGATTGCGATTTCTCACGGAGAAGGGCGTTTTATAGCTTCGCCGGAACAAATAAAAGAATTGGCGGCTAAGGGGCAGATTGCAACACAATATGTAGATTTTTCCGGAGCGGCAACATATGATAGTACCTTTAATCCGAATCAATCTATTTTTGCCATTGAAGGCATTACCAGTCCGGATGGCCGGGTTTTTGGCAAAATGGCGCATTCCGAACGGGGAATCGCTCCCAGTGTATTCAAAAACATTTCGGGTAATAAGGTACAGCCGATATTCTCTGCCGGGGTAGCATATTTTGAATAATAAAAAACGGTATTTTACCAGATAATGCAGCAAACTGCTGTAAACTAAAAAAGGGAACTGCCCATTAGGTATTTCCCTTTTTTGGTAAATAGCTTATAAATATAGCAGTACAGCGGGTATCACCCCTTGACCTTTGACAATATAATAGCCGCCATCATCATTAGGCAGCCGGTGCCCTCCTGCAGTGTTACCGGATCATGATAAAACCAAACGGCCATAAAAAAACCAAATACCGATTCCAAAGACATAATTAGGGAAGCATGCGTATCTTTGGTATACTGCTGTGCCAGATTTTGTGCTAAAAATGCAAATGTTGTATTTAAAATAACTAAATATAACATTCCGTAGATTGCCGATACGCGGACTTGCTGCAGGCCGGATATATCTAGAAAAGGCAGTGCCAACAGACCGGTAGTTAAAAATTGAAAGAAAGTCATGCTGAATATATCTGCGTTTTTAACAACGTTTCCTACGTACACAATTTGCAGGGCAAAAAAGACTGCAAACCCAATAGATAATATATCCCCGGCAGCCAGTACGAATGCATCGGAATGCAGGCACAACAGGGCCAGACCGCATAAAGCCAGCAGTGCACACCCTATTTCCCGGGGTTGTATGTGTTTTTTTGTAATAAGCCAGGATAACGCAGGCACAAATATGACATAGGAAGTAACGAGAAAAGATTGTTTTTCTACGGTGGTCGTTTTTAATCCTTCCAACTGGCATATAAAAGCGATATATTGAATGAGACCCAGGAGCATGCCAAAACGAAGTTCTTTTGCTGCAGCACGTCGTATTCTGGGATAAAATAGGAAAAACATGATTAGTGCCGATAATAAAAAACGGGAGGCAAGTATAGTGAAGGAGGACAGGGTAACGAGTGCTTCCTTGGCTGCGATAAAACCGCCGCCCCAAATTGCCGCCGTACATAGCAGTGTGATATCAGCCAAAATCATGTTGGAATTATGCGAATGTAGCCATTTCATTATACATGTCCTTTCCTGTACATAGTCATATGAGTCTGTTATAACATATCATAAAGCATATAAAAAGCGTTGAAATTATAAAAATTTAATGGTATAATATTAAAGCTTGAATAAAATTATATCAAGCTCCTAGCCCTTTTTCGGAAAGGGCCATATGTCCAAAAGAGGAGGTGATTTCGTGAATAAGTACGAAGTCATGTTTATCGCAAAGCCGTTTGAAGAAACAGAAGTAGATCCAATCGTTGAAAAAGTAACGAATTTGATCACTAAAAACAACGGCACTGTCGAAAAGGTTGATCGTTGGGGAAAACGCCATTTAGCTTATCCGGTCAAGAAACAGAACGATGGCTATTATGTTCTGATCAATTTTGAAATAGATCCGACTGCGATCTATGAAATTGACCGCGTTATGAAAATCCAAGATGAGATCCTTAAACACTTGATCGTCAAGAACGACAAATAACCGGAGGCGCAAAGGTATGAATTCAGTACAATTGGTTGGTAATTTAGCCCGGGATCCGGAAATTCGGTTTACGAAAACCGGCAAAGCTATTGCGATGTTTACTGTGGCGGTTACGCGGTCTTATATACCGGCTGGAAACCAGGAAACACGTGAATTAACTGATTTTATTCCTGTTGTAGCATGGGGTAATTTGGCGGAAACCTGTGGCAATAATTTGGCAAAAGGAAGCCGTGTATTTGTGGAAGGGCGTATGTCTGTCCGTTCCTATGAAACGCAGGATGGGCAGAAACGTTATGTGACGGAAGTCGTTGCTAATTTTGTAGCACAGACAATGGGTTCAGAGAAACGTGCTGCTGCGGCAGCTTCGCAGACAAGTGTGCCGACTGCAAAACCGGCTGCTGAAGGCAAAGGTTTTGATAGCTTTGGCAAAGATGCGAATGATGAAGAAATCCCATTTTAATGTCAAAAGGATCCCTTACTAATTTTAAAGGGAGGATATACAATGAGAAGAGAACGTACAAGAAAACCGAGAAGAAAAGTATGCAGCTTCTGTGTTGATAAGGCAGATACGATTGATTATAAGGATATTGCAAAGATTCGTCGGTTTACGACAGAACGCGGCAAGATTTTACCTCGCCGTATCTCCGGTGTTTGTGCAAAACATCAGCGTAAGCTGACTATTGCTATTAAACGGGCCAGAGCAATTGCATTACTTCCGTATACAGCTGAATAATTTTAATACAAAACAGCCATCGTGGGGTACACGATGGCTGTTTTTCTATGAAGCAGGAAAATTTATGTAAACGCATTGTATGGATAAAATAAAAACAAAGATTTATTGTAAAATCAAAATCATAATGATATGCTTAAAAAAAGCAAGTTACAGTGAAAGGAGGATAGAACATAATGGACAGAAAATTAGAACCATATATCCCCATGGTCGATTTTTTAAGTAAGGCCCTGGGAGAATATTATGAAATCGTCCTCCACGACCTTTCCAATCCGAAACATTCTATTATAGCTATTGCGAACGGCTGTTTAAGCGGAAGAACCGTGGGAGATACGGCTTCTGATTTTGTTTTGCGGACAGTAAAATATGACATTGAACAGGATACGGACTGTGTTGTGAATTATAGGATTAACAATGTGAATGGACATTTATTCCGATCTTCCGGTTATTATATTCGTAATGATGAAGGGATTCTGCAGGGCATGTTGTGTATTAATTTCAATATAACTCCATTTGTTGATTTACGAGAAAAATTAACAAAACACATTATTGGCAATGAGTTTTTTTTGGAAAATACATGTAAATCTAAAAATAAAAACAATGAAATTTCCAACGTATTTCAACATTTTCAAGGGAGTATGGAGGATGTTACTCATATGATGATTGAACATGCACTAGCTAAGTATTCTGTTGCTCCGGAACGATTATCCGTGGATGAAAGAATCTCCGTTGTTCATGATTTAAATGATACCGGATTGTTTTTGTTGAAAGGTGGGGTGGCATCACTGGCCGAGTGGCTTGATGTTTCCGAGCCCACTATTTATCGATATCTGGGGAAGATAAAAAGAAAAAACGAGTAAAACTAAAGTGATTTTATTAAGACAGAATATCACAAAAAAGGTAAAGAATCGCGATGCAGGAACTCTTTACCTTTCTGTGATATAGATGTGTGATAGCGCGTAGTGTGAGTGTGAACCGCAGGTGGAAGCTAATAATAAGGACAGGAGGAAATACATATACTGTACTTATATGTCGCTGTCTGCCGGTACATATACCGATAAAAAAGAGGGTAGTATTTGTAACTCAAGAGGAAAATCAGGCCCCGTATCTCCGTCCATATTCGTCGATAAATGGTCATTGTTGAGCAGTTCTATTTTGACATGGTCGACTTGTTCCAAATACATGTATTCGGAACTGACAGGAGTACCGGCTAGCATTTCCGGAGCCAATTTCAATAAATCCAGCGGGGTAATATTTTTGAAGGTTGCCAGCCAAAGTTTACCGTCATTGACGCGGGCCTCCGGCGCTATATTGCGAAAACTGCCGATAGAATTTGTCAGCATAGCAATAATGAGAGGGGAACGGCGTGTTGTCGTCTCCCCATTGATATTCATTTTAAATAAAAAACTTTTATGAGATTGCAACGTTTTTAGGCCAGTTAAAAAATAAGCCAACGGACCCAGGCGGGTCTTTTGCTCGATGGATACCTGACCTACTGCTTCGGGCATGACTCCGGCAGCAATCGTATTGACGAAATACCGGTCATTTGCTTTGCCGATATCGAGAGGAACGGTCTTCGCTTTTTTTAACATGGCAATGGCCTGTTCGGGATGAAGCGGAATCTGTAATGCCCGTGCCAAATCATTGACCGTTCCCAAGGGAATGAAACCGAAATGAATCGGACGGTTTCCCAAAGCTAATCCGTTCACGGTTTCATTTAAGGTGCCGTCTCCACCCATGCAAAATACACTGTCATATCCTTCGAGGGCGGCTTCCTTGGCCCAGGCAGTAGCATCGCCTTTTTTTCCGGTCTGCCGCAAATCGACAGTATCAAAATTATTTTCCAATTGAAGCTTCAGGCTGCCCATAAAATACTTAGCTCGTTCACGCCCGGCTGTCGGATTGACGATCAACAAACACCGTCCCAAAACAACTTCCTCCTTTATATACAAGATTGTATATGAGAATATATATTCTTAGCATCCTTAGTATATAGTTAGTATAGTAAACTATTTATAAAGTGTATATTAATACTATTATAGGTTAAAAATCAACTTTAGTGAAGATGTAACCGGCAATTATTTTATTTTCGAGGAAGAAGGAGATTCAAAAATATGCACATATTTCTTTCATGCAATGTTTTTTTTGTGATATAGTAAATATATAATATATGAACAAAAGGAGGTATTCCTATGTATTTACAATTTGATCCCCATCAGTATCCTTACCCGTCGCGGCGGGAAATTATATATGCCCGAAATGGGATGGTGTGTACTTCACAGACACTTGCGGCCCAAGCGGGACTTGATATGCTTAAACAGGGCGGCAATGCTGTCGATGCGGCACTGGCTACTGCTATCAGCTTAATCGTATTGGAACCGACCAGCAATGGATTGGGAAGTGATGCATTTGCGTTGGTTTGGATAAAGGGGGCGCTTTACGGCCTTAACGGAAGTGGGTATGCTCCTGCGGCGATGTCAAGGGAAGCGTTGCTGGAACACGGCATTTCGACTATGCCTGCCCGCGGCTGGGAACCGGTTACTGTGCCAGGTGCGCCGGCGGCATGGGAGGAACTCCATCGGCGGTTTGGCCGGCTGCCGTTTGAAAAACTTTTTGAACCGGCCCTGTACTATGCCGAACATGGTTATGTCGTTATGCCTACATTAGCGGAATTGTGGAAAGAATCGGAACGGACTTTTGCTAAATTCCGAAATGATCCGGCTTTTGCCGGCTTATTCCCTACTTTTTTTAGTAAGGGGAGCGCTCCGCGTGCCGGTGAAATAGTGACGTTACCTCGACAAGCCCGCGCATTGCGGCAGATTGCTGCAAGTCATAGTCGTGATTTTTATGAAGGCGATATAGCCGATGCTATAGATGCGTTTTCCCAAGCTACCGGTGGATATATTCGCAAGCAGGATCTCATGGAGTATAAACCGCAGTGGGTGGATCCCATCTCTACGAATTACAGGGGATATGATGTTTGGGAAATTCCGCCGAATGGGCATGGTTTGGTCGTGCTTATGGCGATGGCGATTGCCCGGGGATTGGAATTTAAAGAACGAGATACGGTGGATACGTTCCATAAACAAATTGAAGCAATGAAACTGGCATTTACCGATGGACGGAAATATATTGCCGATCCCCGCTATATGCGAACAAAGTTATCGTATTGGCTGTCCGAGGAATATGCAGCGCAGCGGCGGGCACAAATACGTACACAGGCACTTATGCCGTCCCCGGTGGATCCTAATTGCGGCGGGACAGTGTATTTGTGTGCAGCGGATCGAGAAGGAAATATGGTTTCCTATATACAAAGTAACTTTATGGGTTTTGGCTCGGGTATCGTGGTTCCTGAATACGGAATTGCATTGAACAATCGGGGATATAATTTTAGTATGGAGGCAGCCAGCGATAATTGTGTAGCCCCTCGTAAAAAACCATATCATACGATCATTCCGGGGTTTTTGACAAAAGATGGTGTACCCGTTGGTCCGTTTGGCGTTATGGGAGGTTTTATGCAACCACAGGGACATATGCAAGTATTGATGAACACGATTGATTTTCATATGAATCCGCAAGCCGCGCTTGATGCACCGAGATGGCAGTGGCTGGGAAATAAACGGATTGAAATAGAACCGACAGTATCGCAGAATATTATCAGAGGACTTCGGGATCGGGGGCACACTATTATTATTAATCCGGATCGGAATTCCTATGGTCGCGGACAAATTATTTGGCGGGATACGCAAGGTGTTCTTATGGGAGCGACAGAACCTCGTGCAGATGGAATGGTGGCGGCATGGTAGATAAAAACGTATACTAAAAATGAATTAAATCGTATAAAAATGTCCAAAATTACAAAAAATAAGTTGACAAGTTGTTTTGGATTGCATATAATGTATGCAATCCCTAAACGAAGGGAATCATAATGAAATCTGATGATGGGAATAAGTAGTTATCTGGGTAAAACGACAGAGAGCCGGTGGGTGGTGTGAACCGGTGATTACAGGAAAACGAAACTCCTCCTTGAAGAGCGGTGCCGAAGCAGAATTAAGTGCCGACGAATTTTCTACGTTACAGGAAACGCGTATGGTAGTACGTTGCAGAGTGCCTGCTGGCAGTAATACGGCAGGAATCAGGGTGGTATCGCGGAATTGTATCCGTCCCTCTTTTGAGGGGCGGATTTTTTATACTCATTTTTAACCCTTAGAAGCAGCTCTGCGACTACGATATCAGAAAGCAGGAGGTGAAAATAATAAAAAAGTAGTTGACAAGAGAAATAGGTTCGCATATAATGGACGAAACTTCTCTTATGAGAAGCCATGATTGAAATCTGATGACGGGAAAGAGTAATATATCCTTTTAAACAACAGAGAGCCGGTGGGTGGTGTGAACCGGTGTTTACGGATATTTGAAAATCCTCCCTGAAGAGCGGAGCTGAAGCATAATTAGGCGCCGACGAGTTTTCCACGTTACAGGAAACGCGTATGTTAGTACGTTGTAGAGCGCCTGCAGGCAGTAATGCTGCAGGAACCAGGGTGGTATCGCGGAATCACATTCGTCCCTTAGTATATAGGGGGCGTATTTTTTTTACCCCGGACCCTTTCAAGACGGCCCTAAAACTAACAAGACCAAAAACAAAGGAGAGATGTAAGATGGCAAAAGTATTTTATGATCAAGATGTAAATTGGGATGTTATGAAAGGGAAAAAAATAGCTATTATCGGGTATGGCAGCCAGGGGCATGCCCATGCATTGAACCTGATGGAAAGCGGGCTTGATGTGACAGTAGGTTTGTATGAAGGTAGTAAATCAGCAGCAAAAGCACGTGCACAGGGGTTTGTTGTCAAGACTGTTGCCGAAGCTGTTAAAGAAGCAGATATTACCATGGTGTTGATTCCGGATGAAAAACAAGCAGATGTATATAACAGTGAAATTGGGCCTAATTTGAAACCGGACAGTGCGTTGGCATTTGCTCACGGCTTTAACGTTCATTTCAAACAGATTGTTCCGGCGGCAGATATCGATGTGTTTATGGTGGCACCTAAGGGTCCGGGTCATTTGGTACGGCGTACTTTTGTGGAAGGCGGCGGGGTTCCGGATGTATTTGCCGTAGAACAGGATGCTACGGGACACGCGTTTGATTTGGCGCTGGCCTATGCACGGGGAATCGGCGGCACTCGTTCGGGAGTTATACAGACCACTTTCCAGGAAGAAACGGAAACCGACCTTTTCGGAGAACAGGCGGTATTGTGCGGCGGTGTAACACATCTGATTACGGCTGGTTTTGAAACCTTGTGTGAAGCAGGGTATCAGCCGGAAATCGCCTATTTTGAATGCTTTCATGAAATGAAGCTTATCGTGGATCTCATGTATGAAGGCGGGATGGCTAACATGCGCAGCTCCATCAGTGATACTGCTGAATATGGTGATTATAAAATAGGTCCGCGTATTGTAACGGAAAAAACCAAAGCCGAAATGAAGCAAGTGCTGAAGGAAATTCAGGAAGGCACCTTTGCCAAAAACTGGTTGTTGGAAAACAAAGCAGCCGGCCGTGCGGAATTCTTAGCGCTGCGCAAGAAACATGCGGAACACCCTGTTGAAAAAGTCGGAGGTAAACTTCGCAATATGATGTCGTGGCTTAAAGAAGAAAAAGCGGATTAATACAAAAAGCGGAAACGGAGGAAATCGATATGCGGAGTGATATAGTAAAAAAAGGAAGTACCCGGACGGCCCATCGGACGTTGTTCCATGCCATGGGGTATTCGGACGAAGACTTGGAAAAACCGTTGATCGGGATCGTCAATGCATTCAATGAAATTATTCCGGGGCATATGCATCTGCGGGAAATCGCCCAGGCGGTAAAGCTGGGGGTTGCAGCAGCCGGCGGGACGCCGATCGAGTTTCCGGCGATCGGGATCTGTGATGGGATTGCCATGGGCCATGACGGCATGAAATATCCGCTGGCCAGCCGGGAATTGATCTGCGATTCCATCGAAGCCATGGCCAACGGTCACGCTTTCGACGGACTGGTCATGATCCCGAACTGCGATAAAATCGTGCCCGGTATGCTGATGGCGGCAGGCCGGGTAAATATCCCGACGGTGGTAGTCAGCGGCGGACCGATGCAGGCGGGACGCTATAAAGGCAAGGATATCAGTGTCAGTACGATGTTTGAAGCCGCAGGGAAACTGGAATCGGGGCAGATTACGGAAGCGGAAATGGCAGATATGGAAAATAAGGCCTGTCCCGGGTGCGGATCCTGTGCCGGCCTGTTCACGGCCAATACGATGAACTGCATGACCGAAGTATTGGGGATGGGACTGCCGGGGAACGGAACAATCCCGGCCGCCTATTTCGGAGCGCGGCGGATCCTGGCCAAGAAGGCCGGCGCG
The DNA here is from genome assembly GCF_050219315.1 of Megasphaera sueciensis. Taxonomy (NCBI): domain Bacteria; kingdom Bacillati; phylum Bacillota; class Negativicutes; order Veillonellales; family Veillonellaceae; genus Megasphaera; species Megasphaera sueciensis. Next base: position 1,838,868 of record NZ_CP116939.1, on the reverse strand, counting down.
GTCGTCCTGGATCTGGTGAGACGGGACATCAAACCGCGGGATATCATGACGCAGGAATCCTTTGAAAATGCCATCGCTGTAGATATGGCGATCGGCGGGTCGACGAATACGGTACTGCATCTGCCGGCCATCGCCCATGAAGCAGGAATCGAACTGCCGCTGCAGAAGTTCGATGAAATCAGTAAAAAAGCCGCGTATATCTGCAAGATGAGCCCGGGCGGCAGCTACCATATGCAGGATCTGGGAGAAGCCGGCGGGATCTGTGCGGTCATGAAGGAATTGACCAAGCTGGGAATCATCCATACGGAAGCCCGGACAGTCACGGGCAGCATCGGGGAACGAATTGCCCATGCTGTGATCGAACGGCCGGAGGTGATCCATACGGTGGAAACGGCGTATATGCATAAAGGCGGGATCGCAATCCTGAGCGGGAACCTGGCACCCGATGGGGCCGTGATCAAGGAAAGTGCCGTAGATGCAGATCTGCTGGTCTACACAGGGAGCGCCAAATGCTTCAACTCGGAAGAAGCCGCGATAACGGCGATCATAGACGGACAGATCCATGAAGGCGACGTGGTGGTGATTCGGTATGAAGGGCCCAAAGGCGGTCCGGGGATGCGGGAGATGCTGAACCCGACAGCCGTCATTACCGGGATGGGGCTGAAGGTAGCCCTGCTGACCGATGGACGGTTCAGCGGAGCCAGCCGCGGAGCCTGTATCGGCCATATATCGCCGGAAGCGATGGAAGGCGGGCCGATAGCTCTGATTAAGGACGGCGATACGATCGCCATCGATATCCCGGGGAGAAAGCTGGAACTGTGCGTGAGCGACGAGGAACTGGCGGCGCGCCGGGCAGCATGGAAACAGCCGGAACCGAAGGTCAAGAGCGGGTACCTGTCGCGGTATGCCAAGCTGGTAACGTCAGCCAATACGGGCGCGGTGCTGGAATAAGGAGGGCCTATGGAAACGGCAGAGAAGCTTTGTAAATTCATTACGAAATACTTTACGGTGTGGGTGGTACTGTTTGCCGCCCTGGCGTTCTTTGTACCGGGGCCGTTCATGGGAATGGGCGGCTGGGTGACGTGGCTGCTGTCGCTGATCATGCTGTCGATGGGACTGACGATGACGCCGAAGGACTTCAAGCTGGTGCTGACGCGGCCGAAGGATGTGATCTTCGGGATCGTGCTGCGGTATGCGATCATGCCGTGCGTGGCGTTTGGGGTAGGAAAAGTGCTGGGGCTGGATCCGATGCTGGCAGCCGGACTGATCCTGGTAGGCTGCTGTCCCAGCGGGACGGCGTCGAATGTGATGACGTTCATCGCAAAAGGGGATACGGCGCTGTCCGTAACGATATCGAGCGTCAATACCCTGCTGGCACCGATTTTGACACCGGCCCTGTTTATGGCACTGGCGGGCTCGCTGATCCCGATAGATGCAGCGGCGCTGCTGCTGGATATCTGCAAGGTAGTGCTCGTTCCGATCATCATCGGGATAGGAATCCGGATGGCGGCGTCGCGGGTGGTGGATCACTTGGTGGGGATTATCCCGGTAGTATCGGTGGTGGCGATCGTGATGATCATTACGATCGTGGTAGCACTGAATGCACAGCGGCTGGCTACGGTGGCAGGAATCGCGGCGCTGGCGGTAGTGCTGCATAACTGCCTGGGCCTGAGTCTGGGATACGGCGTATCGCGGAGTCTGGGACGGATGAACCACTATAAGAGCAAGGCCGTGGCGTTTGAGATCGGGATGGAAAATTCGGGGCTGGCCGTGGCGCTGGCACTGGCGCATCTGGATCCGATGGCGGCGATTCCGGGAGCGATTTTCAGTGTATGGCACAATTTTTCAGGGTCGATACTGGCGGGCTATTGGGCCAGCCGCAGTGACGACGGTGACAGTGAGGAAGCAAAATAAGCAAGGTATAGAGGAAGTTATATATATGATAAACAAGGGCGCTGGGGCTCAAGCGTCCTTGTTCAATATAAGGAGGGGATTGTATGGCATATCCTGATTTGCACCTGCTGGTCGCCTGCCGCAGTTTTTTGAAGGAAGATATTTTTCGAACTTTGTTTGATGTGCAGGATGATCCCCGGGATAAAGAAGCGCAGAGTCGATTTGCGGCAGTGTTACTGCAGCAAGCTGAAGAAAAAGGCCTGCAGGGAAATGTCTTTTCAGCATATCTGGTGTATCTCTTGGGAGAAGGAGATACGATTGCGGCCCAGACAATAGAATCCAAAGGCACCTATGGGGCAGGACTTAAGCAAGTTTTGACACAAGACATGAAACTCCTGCTACCGTATGTGAAAAGCAAAGCGTCGGATTTCATAGAAGGGACATTTCTCGATGACTATACGCCGGCTCGGTCGTTGATAGATGAATGCAGTGCTTCTTTAACCAGAAACTTGATGGCTTGTGAAGATGCCGTGTCGGCAGCCGCTGTCCTTTTGGAACAATACAGTCGGTATGGACGCGGTACCTTGGCACGGCATCTTGCCTTTCGTATTGCCCATGATGGAAAATTTATCGGTATTGATGATTTTCCCACCCTTTTTTGGGAAGATCTCATTGGATATGAAACGCAGAAAGAAAAACTTCGGATCAATACCCGCAATTTTGTCCAGGGAAAACAGGCCAACAACGTGCTGCTGACCGGGGCCAGAGGTACAGGTAAATCGACGGCAGTAAAAGCGTTGGCCAATATATACCATACAGAAGGGCTGCGCCTTATTCAAATTACACGGGATCAACTTGTCCAGCTTTCGGCGGTTATGCAAAAACTGAGCAATATTAAAAGCAAAAAATTTATTTTATTTTTTGATGATTTGTCTTTTGATGAAGGTGAATCGGGATATAAATATTTAAAGTCTGCTATTGATGGCAGTGTAATGGCCCAGCCGGAAAACGTTCTCATTTATGCCACCTCCAACCGGCGTCATTTGCTCAAAGAGACATGGCAAGACCGTAAGGAAGAACTGGAAGAGGTATACCGGCATGATAGTGCCAATGAATCTATTTCCCTTTCCGATCGATTTGGCTTGATACTTCATTATGAATCGCCGACACAAGAAGAATATTTGAAAATAATTGATCATGAGCTGAAAAAATCAGGTATCACATTAGCTAAAAGTGAACTTCGTATCCAAGGGATCCGCTGGGAAATGGAGCATTCCGGCAGGAATGGACGCATTGCTGCACAATTTGTCAAATGGTATTTGGGAAATGTATGAGGCGTGGCGGCTATCCGATCAGGTTGTTGTTTTGATCCTTGTCATATCAATAACGGTTCCGTCTGTTTTATAAGCAGTAACGACGAAATCCTTTGGCTCTACGAGAAGTGTAAGATACATGGGCATATCCATTGGATTATAATATACTTCATCAAAGCGTTTGCGGACGGAGGCATCCCAAGTTTCCGTGCCGCTGCGTCCCGTCGTAATATAAATCGTGCCGGCGGCAGCTGTCCGATTGTTTTTTACAGGCGAAGTGCGAGCGTAACAATGCTCATGAGCTGTAAAAACGAGAGGAACATTGTATTTATCGAAAATAGGCATGAAGGTTTTGCCGTTTATATCCAAAACACCGTGATACGGACTGTCCCAAGGAGGACGATGCATGAGTACAATAATCCGCTTTTTATTTTGGGTTGCTTTAGCTAAATCACGATCCAGCCATTGTGCTTCGTTTTCCATCATATTCGGGTGATTTTCATGTATTTCTTCATAATCGGTATTGAGGGAAACGTAATGGACATCGCCGTAATCAAACGAATAAGCCAGCCGGTTCTGATCGCGGGGACCGCCGTAGGGCACAGAGAACAAGGCCTTATAGGTGTAGGGTTCTGCAAATTTCCAATGTAAGCTGTACGCCTCATGATTTCCCAAGACTGGGGCAATGGGAATATGCGAAGTCAGAACATTGGCATTTTCATACCAGCTTTTCCATTGATACCAAGCCTGGCCGTTATCTGTAATATCCCCCATCATAATAAAAAATGCAGCATCGGGACTTTTTTTCCAAGCCGTCTGAGCGGTCTGGCCCCAAACAGAATAATCTACAGACTGAGAATCGCCAAAAACGAGAACTTTATAACGAGCTAACTGTTCCGGCGTTGTCTTGAAAGGAATCCATGCAGTAGCAGTACCATCTGCACGAATACGATATTCATAGGACGTATCAGGCTTTAATTTTTTAATATAGGCTCCGTATGTGTTTGTCGGAGGATTTTGCGGATCATACGCGGGTGGTCGTTTAGGTGCTGTAACATAAGCCGATTGGACATTCGTACTTCCCGGTTGCCGATACTGGACGGTGTAATCCTTGCGAGCCGTATCATTCTGCCAAGATACGGTGAAAGCGGTCGCTGAATTTTCCGACACAACCTGCACTAAATTATCGATAGGCACCTGCGTATCTGCTGCCCATATGGGAAATCCCATACAAGAAATAAGACCGGTAATACACGCTGTTAGTAATTTTTTCATATATGCTCATTTCTTTTCCTATTGTTTTAGTATAACAACAGTATTGTATCATGAATTCCACAGGAAGCAAGAATAAAACTTCTATTTGTAACAATACGTACGAACTACATAAAAATATCAGCTAATAAAACGGACAATACCTGTCAAAAAAAGAAAAAAATCTTGACAAAAACAGCGTAGAAACTATATAATATATGAGTACTCGCCACTTTAGCTCAGCTGGTAGAGCATCTCATTCGTAATGAGAGGGTCGTTGGTTCAAATCCGATAAGTGGCTCCAGTAAACATCAAGGTTTCCGGTTAATCCGGAAGCCTTATTTTTTGTTTTTGATAAAAATGCGCCTTATTTTGCGCCTTAAAAATCGTATTGACCATAATGGCTTTACGAAAAGTGGTACTTAAAGCGCCATATTTATGAGGTATATATCTGTATTTTATGCTACGTAAAATCAATAAAGTGATGCAGTTTATCATTTTTTACTTGTCCGTTTGTCCTGTCTGTCCGCTAAAATAATTAGGGGTATATAGTATGATGAGAATCAGATTGTTTTATATAACGCACTGGACAAGGGACAAATACTTCGTCTTTGTCCTGTTACGTAAGTGGACAAAGCAAAGCAATAAACAGCCATAATATGCATCACTTTTGTAAAAATAGAAGAGGTATAACTATACTGGTTTGTATGCTCTATGATTGAATGATACAAGCGAGACATATTATTGGCACTCACTTGACAAGAGTGCTAATAATATGTATACTATACATGTAAGCAGGAAAAGAAAGAAGTAGCTTACCATAAAAAGTCAAAAGGTCAAATGCAATCCTGCAGATATGATTTTTGATTTGATTGAAGGGAGATTGTTACTATGAAAAATTTATTGCCTGTTAATGTTGATAACTTTTTTTCTCCGGATCCCATATTTGATAATTTTTTCAATCGGTTCTTACAACCAATAAAATTTAGTCAGATGACGCTTCCGAAAGTTGATGTACAAGATACAGACAAAGCTTATATTGTTACCGCTGATTTACCGGGTGTTGCAAAGGAAGATATTACCATTACCTATGATAATGATGTTTTGGCCATTGCTGCACAGCATAATCAGGAAAAAGAAGAACAAGATAAAGATACAAACTACATCCGTAAAGAACGGGTAAGTAGTGCTTTCAGTCGGCAGTTTGTTGTTCACAATATTGAAAAAGATAACATAGAAGCTGCCTTTTCTAATGGCGTCTTAACAATTACATTACCGAAAACAGATTCAGCTGCTGTAGACGCTACACACCGCATCGATATTAAATAATCGGTGCTGAATCATATAGATTTCACTTTATGTTAGCCGTTCCAGAATTTTCTGGAACGGCTTTTAAAATGTGTGAATTTACCTATATACTGTATGATCCATATTTTTCCCAGTGATATTGGGGAATACCGGAAAAACCAAAATCAGTTAAGATTTTATTTATGTCTCGAATCATCGTACAGAAGCTGCTTCGTGTAGACCGAAAGCGTTTACCCGTTAGAAAATCTGTATTATTGGCAATAAAATGGGCATGAAGATGATCGGTATTGATATGCAGGCTATGTACTACTTGGTAATGATTTCCTCCATAGTTAGAAAAATATTGATTGATGCAGGCCATGCATTGGAAAAACTGATTGATTGGATAACCATCTTCGGGAGCTAAACTGATCAAGTATTCGTAAAATGCTTTGCCTTCCAGTGAATCTCTGGGAGATGTTGGAGAAGGGGGAAAACATGTTTTTGCATATATCATTTCCTCATAGGGATAGTGTGTACTGATATACTGTCCATAAATCAATTCTTTTTTTGTTGCCAAAGGGTTCAGTATATAATTTATTCGTTGGGATAACATCACGCAGTCATCCCTGTTTTTTCGATGCACAACTTTAAAAATTGACATTTATTTTACCGTAATCCTTTCTGCAACCTGTTTTAGTTTTGTAGTACGGTTCATGATATCTTGCATCTGTATATGGTTTTGCATAACAAGCATTGTAAGAGAATTAGCAATTTGCTCTCCGTATTCGCTACATAGAAGGGGAGATAATTGAGTAATGTATTGATTTTGCCGGTCGACCTTTTGACTTAAATTTGAAATTTCATTGTCTATTGCTAACATCCCTTGATTTACTTCGTTATGGGTTTTAGCTAGCTGTATTAACATTTCTTTTCCATAGGGTGTGTAGGTTATTTGACCGTCCCGTATCAATTTTCTTAAAAATGCACTGGGTGTTAGTTGTGTTTCCTGCAGCTTTTCCTGCAAGATGGAATTGGTTTCTTCGTCAACGTGAAAATGAATGTCTGTACTATTAGCTTTCTTCATTAGAAATTCCTCCATAAAGTAATATAATTTTCAGCATGATTGTATAACTTGATATAATAGTATATCCATATTTATAATATGTTATATAATTTTTATTAGCCTTATATAATAGATATTGTAGTATTTCGCAATATTGACAAAGATAAGATAGAAGCTGCCTTTTCTAATGGTATCTTAACGATTACATTACCGAAAACAGATCCAGCTGTTGTAGATGCTATTCATCGTATCGATATTAAATAATCGGTGCTGAATCATATAGATTTCACTTTATGTTAGCCGTTCCGGAATTTTCTGGAACGGCTTTTAAAATGTTTGGATTTATCGATATACTTTATGATCCATATTTTTCCCAGTGATATTGGGGAATACCGGAAAAACCAAAATCAGTCAAGATTTTATTTATATCTCGAATCATCGTACAAAAACTACTTCGTGTAGACCGAAAGCGTTTACCCGTCAGAAAATCTGTATTATTGGCAATAAAATGGGCATGAAGATGATCAGTATTGATATGCAGGCTATGTACTACTTGGTAATGATTTTCTCCATAGTTAGAAAAATATTGATTGATACAGACCATGCATTGGAAGAACGGATTGATGGGGTAACCATCTTCGGGGCTAAGCTAACGACGTATTCGTAAAATGCCTTGCCCTGCAGGGGATCTCTGGGAGATGTTGGAGAAGGGGGAAAACATGTTTTTGCATATATCATTTCCTCATAGGGATAGTGTGTGCTGATATACTGTCCATAAATCAACTCTTTTTTTGTTGCCAAAGGGTTCAGTATATAATTTATTCGTTGGGATAACATCACGCAGTCATCCCTGTTTTTTCGATGCACAACTTTAAAAATTGACATTTATTTTACCGTAATCCTTTCTGCAACCTGTTTTAGTTTTGTAGTACGGTTCATGATATCTTGCATCTGTATATGGTTTTGCATAACAAGCATTGTAAGAGAATTAGCAATTTGCTCTCCGTATTCGCTACATAGAAAGGGAGATAATTGAGTAATGTATTGATTTTGTTGGTCGATCTTTTGACTTAAGTTTGAAATTTCATTGTCTATTGCTAACATTCCTTGGTTCACTTCATTATGGGTTTTAGCTAGCTGTATTAACATTTCTTTTCCATAGGGCGTGTAGGTTATTTGACCGTCCCGTATCAATTTTCTTAAAAATGCACTGGGTGTTGTGTTAGTTGTGTTTCCTGCAGCTTTTCCTGCAAGATGGAATTGGTTTCTTCGTCAACGTGAAAATGAATGTCTGTACTATTAGCTTTCTTCATTAGAAATTCCTCCATAAAGTAATATAATTTTCAGCATGATTGTATAACTTGAAATAATAGTATATCCATATTTATGATATATATGTTTTTTATTAGTCTTATATAATAGATATTGTAGTATCAATCATTCTATATCACATATATTGTATATACTATAATGTTATGTAGATAGAGTACAATTAAGTTCGCAAAAGTAAAAAAAAGGAAAAAGCCATCAAAACTCCGAAAAGGTAAGTAGCGATGACATATACACGACTGGGGCAACATTGTATGAATGGATGGGCTACAATAAACTGGACAGTTTTTTTTTAGGAGCTGTTACAATAATAAAAAAAAGGGAAAGAGGCAGCGATATGGAAAAACGGACTAGACAAGAATACACAACAGAATTTAAGCAACAAATGGTAACCTTACATGCCAGTGGTAAACCCGCGAGTGAAATTATTCGCGAATATGAATTAATCGCTTCTACTTTTCATAAATGGGTAAAGCAATTCAATCAAACAGGCTCTTTTAAAGAAGCTGACAACCGGACCCCAGAAGAAAAAGAACTCATTGCCTTACGGAAACAAAATAAGCAGCTATTGATGGAGAATGATATCCTAAAGCAAGCGGCTCTGATAATGGGACGAAAGTAAACGTTATCAGGGCCAATGCATATAAATATCCCGTTTTCAGGATGTGCCAAATTCTCCCTATTTCTCGTAGTACGTACTATGCGTATAATGAAAAAGTAATGAAGAAAGACGAACTTAGCGATACGGTGGTACAATTATTTAATGAAAATCAGCAGGTATATGGGACACGAAAATTGAAAGTAGAATTGGCAAAGAAAAATTACAGGGTATCACGACGGCGTATTGCCAGCATGATGCGCGCTAATGGCTTGGTATCCGTATATACGATAAAAAAATATAGACCACACCCAGGAGCCGTAAATGAGGAAAATCATCCCAATATTTTAAGTCGCCAATTTAATGAAAAAAACGGTATGAAGTTGTCGTAAGTGATTTGACCTATGTGCGAGTTGGCAATCAATGGAATTACATTTGTATGATACTGGATCTTTATAACCGAGAAATTATTGGATATAGTTGTGGAAAGAATAAAACTGCGAAATTGGTTTATGAGGCGTTTGCAAAAGTAAAAACAAATTTAAAAAATATAGGTATGTTTCATACGGATCGCGGAAGTGAATTTAAAAATGACATACTGAAGCCTAAAAACTGTAGTGACCCCATAAAGTTAGACCTAACCGTAGTAGCATTTATTGCTGCTACGGTTTTTATTATGCTGCGACATGACGTAACCGATAGTTTACCGGACTTAACCAGCCAAGCTTTGATTTGATTCTACGGTTGTTATAATAGATGATGTATTTCTCAATTGCTTTTTGTAACTCTTCGAAGCTGTGATATGTACGGCCATAATATAGTTCCTGTTTTAAGAGTCCAAAGAAATTTTCCATCACGCTATTGTCAAGGCAGGTTCCCTTTCGGGACATGCTCTGATAAATCCGTTCTTCTTTTAAGCGACTAACATATCCTCCCATTTGATAGGCCCAACCCTGGTCGGAGTGAAAGGTCCGGCGATAAGGACAGTCGCCGGTTACCTCAATGGCCCGTTCCAAGGCAGACATGATTCCCTGTGATGACGGGCGTTTCGTAAAGCTGAAGCTGATAATCTCACGATTGAATAGATCCAGGAATGGATCAAGGTACGCCTTACGTGTAATGATGGTTCCTTTTGTGTCGATCTCATAATATTTAAATTCTGTCGTATCCGTGGTGATTTTCTGATGTGGGATACAGGTGTCGAATCGTCGGCGCAGACGGTTAGGCGCGACGCGGCCCACGGTTCCTTTGTAGGAATTATACTTACGGTTTTTGTGTATAAATGACGTAACCTGCAGCCCCAGCTTCTGAATCAGTCGTTGTACACGTTTTCGATTGATGAGAAGGCCCTCTTCATGCAGTTTCCCCCAGATACGACGATAACCAAAGTCCTTATCACTTTTACGGATGGCTATAATCTTTGCTTCTATATCTGCATCTGGAGAAGGCAGATCGAAGCGCTTCTGCCAGTACATATACGTTGCCTTGGGAAGCTTGGCAACGGCAAGGATATCTTTTAGTTTGAATGATCCTCGGAGACTGTGGATGATCCTTGCTTGTTTTTCTGCGCCTCTTCCGCTAAACGCAGTCTCCTCACTTCTTTTAAATATGCTACCTCAATTCGTAATTTGAGATTTTCTTCCTCGAGTTGTTTAAGTCTCTCCGTCTGCGCTTCTGGTGATGCTGGGTGGATAGTTGATTTATCTGACACCTTCGATCTCCTGCCTTTCCGTTGCGGTTTGAGGCCATCTACACCAACCGCACGATAACGCTGAACCCAAGAGGTTAGCATACTTGGCGTATGTATACCTAGCGAAAGAGCTAACTCGTTGTAAGATGACTCTGTACTTAGATATAACTCTACCGCATGTTGCTTAAATTGAAAAGAGTATGTTTTCTTCTGGCGTGACCGTTGAAGAGCTTGTGAACCGTTTTCACGATACACGGCAACCCATTCTCTGAGAACTTTGTTGCTAGGAATATGATACTTCTTTGATAATAGCATATAGCCTAATTTTCCTTGCAAATACTCGTTGACAACTTTCATCTTAAATTCAAAACTATATTTTGCCATAAAAAGCTGACCCCCATAAGCTAGATTTCTAGGTCTAACTTATGGGGGTCAGTACAAACAGCACTAGGGTATTTTCCTTCTCCTAAAGGAAGATACCCTAGTGCTGATAAACAAGCCAAAGAGAAGGACTGTAACAAAATGAAGAAAAAAACTTCATTCTGTTACAGCCCCTTTTTGCTGCCTTAGAATGGTAATACGTATTTTTATAGTTCACATATAGTATGATATTGTCAATATCTCTTTACACTTTTTTCTCGAGGATATTGGATCTACGCTGCATCCTTCAATGAGCGGTAATACTGTTGTCTCTTAATCATTGGAGGTAATCCTCCATTGGTGGAGCAGATTCTTCGGTTATTCCAGTAACTAATGAAATATCTCCATATAATTGTTTTCATATGTTCAACAGTTGTTTTTGAAGCATTATATCGATTATAGATTAATTCTTCCTTTAATCTTGCCCACATGCTTTCGCAACGGGCATTATCATGGCATCTGCCACCTGCACTGTTCATACTTTGTACTATTCCGTATTGCTTAATTGCATTACGGTACAGCTCACTGGTATACTGTGTTCCCCTATCACTATGCAGGATACAGCCCCGAATTTCTGGATATGCTTTATATGTATTAATTATTGTTTGTTCACATAACGTGGCTTTCATATTTGTATCCATTGCTAATCCCAGTACTGCAGAATCGAAGCAGTCAAAAACTGCGGATACATACAGTTTTCCATCCAGACACTTTATTTCAGTCATATCTGTTACGCACTTGCTTAACGGTTTATCAGAATAGAAATCACGTTTAATTAAGTCATCAGATTTTCTGGCTTCTTTATCAGCTTTTGTGATTCCATTAGGTTTTCTTTTTGGTCTATGGCTAATACCGATTTCTTCCATAACACGGTATACAGTCCGTTCACTCGGAATCTCAATACCAGCAGGGTTTTTTAGCTCTAAAGCTTGATGCATTCTGATTCGTCCGTAAGTATCATTGCATTCATCTTCAGCACAGATATCTAACATAGCATCTGCAAGAGACTGATATTTCCAAGGCTTATCTTTATATTTAAGATAATTGTGAAATCCCTGTCTGGTTACGCATAGGCTTTTACAATAGAATGAAATTTTACCTTTAATAGTGCCGTCTTCAGTTTTTATTGCAATAAATATCAATCTCTGTTTTTTGTTGACTTCCGACGGCTGGCGGCGAAAAAAGCGCTTGCTTCCTCAAGAAATTCATTCACTTCTTTAAGATGGCGATTCTCTTTGTCCAGTTCTTTAACACGCTTTTTAAGTTCAATAAGTTCCTCGTTAAGAGATAAGGCATTGGAAGGAGTATGAACAGCGTCTTTTGCCTCCAACCTACCTCCTTTGAAGGCTTTAACCCATGTATAGATAGTACTATCAGGAAGCCCCAGTTCCGTTGCGGCTTTGTGTCCACCAATCTCCTGAGCTAATTTTACAGCCTGTGATTTAAATTCTTGGTCATAAGTTTTTATAATTCGTTTTGCCATCTTATTTCTCCTATTCTCTATCAATTATATATCACAATCCTTGAGAATAGGGTGCCAATTTTTATTGTACAACATCAGTATATAAGGAGGAACTCATTATGAAACAAGGACGAACGTTACAAGAAATAGGTGCCGAGTTCACCCGGCAGCGGAAGAGCAGGAAAGATTTTCTGGCCGATACCCGGAATCTGGAGATGGAGACGACAGATTTCGGGTATCGAAATTAGCTATTTTTTTCCACTGCTCGTTAGATTATTTAGCCAGTACAACCCCGCAGACGTATGCAGATATCAAAGATTGACTTCAATATCATATATCGGAGTACGAATTTTTTTGAACATCAAGGAGTGCAGTAGTTCAGCTTCTTCAGAGAATTTAGCATTATCCACATTACGTTGTTTTATGTCGGTTAGTGTATATTCTGTATTTTCCAGAACTGTTTTACGCAATAGAAAAACAATGTTAGCTCGCACCGGTAAGCTGTACTGTTTTTTGCGATTTGTTACATTGTCATATTCTGAAGCTATGAATTTCTCCGTTACCATCAGTTGCCATTTATATTCTGTTGCATTGAAGTCTGTAGTGACCCCATAAAGTTAGACCTAACCGTAGTAGCATTTATTGCTGCTACGGTTTTTATTATGCTGCGACATGACGTAACCGATAGTTTACCGGACTTAACCAGCCAAGCTTTGATTTGATTCTACGGTTGTTATAATAGATGATGTATTTCTCAATTGCTTTTTGTAACTCTTCGAAGCTGTGATATGTACGGCCATAATATAGTTCCTGTTTTAAGAGTCCAAAGAAATTTTCCATCACGCTATTGTCAAGGCAGGTTCCCTTTCGGGACATGCTCTGATAAATCCGTTCTTCTTTTAAGCGACTAACATATCCTCCCATTTGATAGGCCCAACCCTGGTCGGAGTGAAAGGTCCGGCGATAAGGACAGTCGCCGGTTACCTCAATGGCCCGTTCCAAGGCAGACATGATTCCCTGTGATGACGGGCGTTTCGTAAAGCTGAAGCTGATAATCTCACGATTGAATAGATCCAGGAATGGATCAAGGTACGCCTTACGTGTAATGATGGTTCCTTTTGTGTCGATCTCATAATATTTAAATTCTGTCGTATCCGTGGTGATTTTCTGATGTGGGATACAGGTGTCGAATCGTCGGCGCAGACGGTTAGGCGCGACGCGGCCCACGGTTCCTTTGTAGGAATTATACTTACGGTTTTTGTGTATAAATGACGTAACCTGCAGCCCCAGCTTCTGAATCAGTCGTTGTACACGTTTTCGATTGATGAGAAGGCCCTCTTCATGCAGTTTCCCCCAGATACGACGATAACCAAAGTCCTTATCACTTTTACGGATGGCTATAATCTTTGCTTCTATATCTGCATCTGGAGAAGGCAGATCGAAGCGCTTCTGCCAGTACATATACGTTGCCTTGGGAAGCTTGGCAACGGCAAGGATATCTTTTAGTTTGAATGATCCTCGGAGACTGTGGATGATCCTTGCTTGTTTTTCTGCGCCTCTTCCGCTAAACGCAGTCTCCTCACTTCTTTTAAATATGCTACCTCAATTCGTAATTTGAGATTTTCTTCCTCGAGTTGTTTAAGTCTCTCCGTCTGCGCTTCTGGTGATGCTGGGTGGATAGTTGATTTATCTGACACCTTCGATCTCCTGCCTTTCCGTTGCGGTTTGAGGCCATCTACACCAACCGCACGATAACGCTGAACCCAAGAGGTTAGCATACTTGGCGTATGTATACCTAGCGAAAGAGCTAACTCGTTGTAAGATGACTCTGTACTTAGATATAACTCTACCGCATGTTGCTTAAATTGAAAAGAGTATGTTTTCTTCTGGCGTGACCGTTGAAGAGCTTGTGAACCGTTTTCACGATACACGGCAACCCATTCTCTGAGAACTTTGTTGCTAGGAATATGATACTTCTTTGATAATAGCATATAGCCTAATTTTCCTTGCAAATACTCGTTGACAACTTTCATCTTAAATTCAAAACTATATTTTGCCATAAAAAGCTGACCCCCATAAGCTAGATTTCTAGGTCTAACTTATGGGGGTCAGTACAGTCTGTTATTAGTGCTTTTTCTGCAGCAGATACGGATTCCTCGGTATAGGGGATGGATGATCTACCCAAAAGCCAGTCAGCAGATACGCTGAAAAGGTCAACTATGTTGATCAGCATGTCTGCAGAAGGAATATTTTTCTGCGTTTCCCAGTAGTGAATCGTACTTGTACTTTTTAGATGCAGCAGTTTATTGGTTGTTGGAATAGAAAGGGAATACGATGTCCGTAATATTTTGAAATTATTGGAGAAACATTCACGATTGAACATGTTTAATTTTTACCTTGACTTTCTATTAGATAGAACATATAATAAAAGAAAACATAACTTTCTATTAAATAGAAAAAACGAATTTCAGATAATAACAGTATGTTTGAACAAATTATTTTATTATTATCACGAAAAGAATCAAGCGAAGAATTTCACTTTCTTTTCGGGTTATCCGATGTACCCACCAAATAATCCAGCGATACATTAAAATATTCTGCCAAAGCTACCGCAATATCCAAAGTGGGAAGTCTGTCTCCAAGCTCCCAACGGCTGACCGTTTGTTTTCGTACAGCAAATGCTGCACCTAATTGTTTGGCAGTAAGGTTACGAGAGAGCCGTAACTGCCGTAATCGCTGACAAAATATTTCTCTTGAAAACATCATAATACCTCTTGACAGTCACCGCAAGGGTGACATATAATAAAAACCGATAAGTCTCCAATGTGGTGACAACATACATCGTATTTCTGAGAACATTACTAAGGACGATGCGGGTTATCGGACAAACCAAGTAAATAATCGATGGAGACATGGAAATAATCAGCAATACGAACTATTTTTTCGATTGACGGAAGATTTGCCCCATGTGCAAATTGGCTTACAGCAACACGGCTGACACCGATTGCATCCTCTAATGATTGTTGTGATGTTTTGTTATTTTCCATTAACGTATTCAATCGTTTGACAAAATTTTTTTTGTTAAACATCATAATACCTCTTGATCGCAAGTGATGTTTACGACATATGATACGCACGTAAACATTACTTACTATAAAAAAGAAGGTGATGATAAACAATACAATGATGAAACGGTACGCATATGTTATGCGCATCATGGTTTACGTGTAGAACGTAAAGAGAGGTGAGAGATCACAAACTTAAATCAATCTACAGAAATGTGTACGACAACAGCATGCACGCCGCCAAGTATGCACGCTAATAATTTCGTGCGCCCAAAATACAGTTTAGTATACAGGCGCACACGTAATTTTTAACAAGTTTATTATACCGTATTCGCTGTGAAACGTAAATACGGCAGAGAAGAAAGAAAATGAATGGAAAGTATACATCAGAACTAGTTTCAGTGTTAAAAAATAAAAAGATAATTGGAGGTGGCATTCTATTTTGGAACAAGGAGTTGAAGTAATAAATGTGGCAGGAACTAAAGGAGGTAAATGGGCATCTGCCGCAGGTATGACCTTGGCTGAATGGCGAGCCGCTATTAAATTTAACTGGACTGATTTTGGCTGGGTTATTATGTGTATCGGCATGGCCATTGGAGCTGGTATCGTATTTTTGCCAGTACAGGTAGGTCGTGTCGGCTTATGGATTTACTTGTGTTCAGGTCTCATTGGGTATCCTGCATTGTGGCTTTCACAGCGACTATATATTAATACACTGGTCGCATCTGAGAAGTGTGAAAACTATCCGAGCATTATTACAGGGTATTTAGGGAGAAATATGGGCCTTATCTTAGGACTGCTATATTTCCTTATGCTGATCAAAGCAATTTTTGGATATTCAATAGCCAGTACCAATGATAGTGCTTCATTCTTACATTCCTTTGGTATCACGCAAACTGTCTGGTCAAGTAATCCGTTTTATGGATTGGCAGTTATTTGTATCTTAGTTGCGCTGGCATCACGTGGTGAAAAAGCTTTATTCAAGATTTCTACAGGTATGGTTCTTACTAAGCTATGTGTTATTGTATGTTTGGGCTTTGTAATGATTCCGCATTGGAATTTTGCGAATGTAACGAGTTTTCCTGAAATCAATTATCTGATTAAGCAGACAATTATCATGATGCCTTTTACCATTACATCTTTATTATTTTCGCAGTGTTTGAGTCCATTAGTTATTTCTTATCGGACACACAATGAAAACAAAATTGTGGCAAAATATAAGGCCGTGCGTGCTATGAATATTGCATATGCGATTCTATTTGTTGCAATTTTCTTCTATGCAATTTCTTTTAATTTAACGATGAGTCAGGAACAGGCAATTGCTGCATATCATCAGAATATCTCTGCATTGGCGATGGTAGCGCAAGGCGTTCTTGGAAATACAGTTCGTATATTTAGCTTCATCCTCAATATATTTGCGATTATGACAGCTTTCTTTGGTGCTTTTCTTGGTTTCCGTGAGGCGCTTCAGGGGTTAGCTATGAATATTTTACGGCGATTCATGCCGGAAGAAAAAATTAATATGACGTATGTGAAATATGGCATTTTTTCCTTTGCTATCTTGATTCCATGGATTGTTGTATTGATTAACTTTTCTCTCGTACGATTTTTTATTATATTCGGTCCGGTGTATGGTTTGGTTAATTGTTTGATTCCGCTATATTTAGTTTATCGTGTACCACAATTAGCAGAGTTAAAAAGCCGTTCTTTGATTTTGGTATTTGTTGCGGGCGTTATGTTATGTTTGGCCCCTGTTCTTGAATTTTTATTATAGAATCAACTATAATCATTGATTATTTAGGGAGGTTTAGACGATGAAGTATAATTTTGACGAAAAAATTGATAGACAGCATACAAATTGTATGAGTACAGATGGATTTCGTGCATATATTTTTCATGATACAGAAGGAACGATGACATTTCCTTATAAGGATGAGGAATTCATTCGTATGTGGATTGCTGATATGGAATTTGCAACTCCTGATTTTATCTTGAATGCAATTCGGACAAGATTAGATCGTCGGATTTTAGGCTATACAAAAGTTTTTGATCCTGCATATTATGAAGCATTTAAGAATTGGACAGATAAAAAATACGGTTGGCATTGTGAGAAAGAACATTTAGTATCATCACCGGGTATCGTTCCGGCATTGTATTGGTTAGTCGGGTTCCTTACGAAATGTGATGAAAAAGTATTAATCATGACACCTTCATATAAACATTTTATGGGAGCGCCTATGTGGCATAATCGGGAATTGCTTTGTACGGATTTGGTCAATGATGGAACTGGTTATTATACAATTGATTTTGATGATTTTGAGAGAAAGGCAGCAGATCCCAAAACTACATTGTGTCTTTTCTGTAACCCACATAACCCGTCTGGACGTATTTGGACTGAGGAAGAATTAAAACGTGTTGGTGATATTTGTAAAAAACATGGTGTATATATTGTTTCCGATGAAATACATTGCGATTTGATACGTACAGGGTTACAGCATATTCCGATGGCTAAGGTTGTCACTGACTATGATAAGTTAATTACCTGTATGGCTCCAAGCAAAACATTTAATATTGCTGGGATGATGTTCTCGAATGTGATTATTCCTAATGATAAGACTCGGGAATTGTGGTATTCAAAACGTTACATGAATGATAACCCATTAAGTATTGCTGCAGCACAGGCTGCATATGCAATGGGAGAAGATTGGCTGGATCAATTAAAGCTTTATTTAGATGGAAATTTCAAATTTGTTTACGATTATATAGCTGCGCGTTTACCAGAAGCAAAGTTTCGTATACCTGAAGCTACCTATCTTGGGTGGGTTGATGTAAGTGCATATCTGCCTGGAGTTGATGCGCTTCCTAAATTCTTTGCTGAAAACGCAGGTGTTTTGCTTGAAGGTGGCAATATGTTTGTTCAGAATTCCAATGGATTTATTCGTTTGAATGTAGCTTGTCAGCGTGACGTATTAGCCGATGGAATGAAGCGTATTGCTGATGCATTGTTACATAATAGGAAATGAATATGATTTTTTTTTAAATTAAATTGGGTTCGATGTCAAATATTGTGGTGATTTTATAGCAACATGATTTTCAGAGGAACATTCAAACAGGATGTTCCTCTGAAACATTTTATGTACCATTACGTTCTCAAATATGGTTAATTTTCTCTGCTGTTCTACGTATCTTGCGAAATTGGCCGGGTGTGACGGATTTCTGCTTTTTGAAACAGGCTGTGTAGTAGCTTTGGCTGCTGAATCCGACGGCAACAGCGATATCGGATATGTTCCTATTGGTGGATAGGAGCAGTTCTATGCTTTTGTCGATGCGGTATTGCATCAGTTACTGAAACAAGGGCTGCCCCGTCAAACGGTGAAAACACCGGCAGCATTCGTTGCGGCTGAGATGTACGTGGGACGAGATATCATCTAAGGACACGGATTCGCTGTAATGATGGTGGATAAAGAGCAGAATCTGTTTCAGCAGCAGGGAAGGTTTTTCGGAGGGAGGGAGCGCGGCGGATCCCGGAAGCAGGGATAGCATTTCTTTCCATATTGATACGGTCAGGATGTATATGTTCAGGTCGGCATATGTTTCATCTTCGAGGAAGAGAGTACGGATACGGTTTAATAGGGAAAGGATATGCTGTCCTGACATATTGCCGGAAGAAATCGGAAGGATATCCGGAGCGTTTTTCTGCAGCAACGGCGCAATGTAATGACGACGCAGCGTTCCTTCCGGATCTTTTCCGAGAAAGTCCGGGTGTACATCCAGACATATGTAGGCGCCTGTCGTATGGTATCTGTTATGGCATGTGTGGAACAGCGGAAGGATGCATGGAGGATATTCACTGACAGAAAGGAGTTCGGACGATTGCTCCTCATTGCTTTGGCGGGACTGCTGCTTTGCCAATATGCGTATTTGTCGGCTATCCGTTTTTCCAATTCGGGTACCGCTACCGTGCTGCAGAGTTCCTGTGTCGTGATGGTCTTCGTGTTCGTAATACTGAGAAAAAGGATCCGGCCGAAGCCGAAACAAATACTGGCTATCGGCATGGCATTGGCCGGGGTGTTCCTAATCGCGACTAATAGACGGCCGGACATGATGGTATTATCCCCGGAAGCGCTTTTCTGGGGACTGGGGGCAGCGGTAGGAGCTGCTGTTTATTCGCTTCTGTCCCAGTCTGCTGTGCACAAATGGGGGAACCGGAACGTATGACAAGGATGGCTGCACAGATGACGACAGTACTATTTCCTGATACAAAGGTTAAATTGCAGCTTTGGAAGATGGAAGAAGGTACAGCATATTTCCGCTTTATGAATATGGAGACAGGCAAGGCCATACTTAATCGTGGTGTCTTTGAATGGAAATAACCGGTAATAGCAGTTAAATGGCAGCGCTACAGCCGTAAAGCAAGGTGACAATTATATATTGAACGGTTTTAAAATATTCAATACCAATCATCAACGTCCACGCAAAAATGGCATGTGCGATGACACTGATCTCCACAAAGATGAGAAACAGAACAGGAAAAACGATGCAGACAGTCGTTAAAAGGACGGCCATAGGAACCAGTCTGTTTGATTAGCAAATGTGTACGAACTTCTTTGGAGATAGTAGAGGGATCAATTGTTAGGAAAATGTTTGAAGAACTTACTGCTACCTTTAAGCGTACTATGGGTCGCATTTACTTTTTCAATTCAGTTGCAACCGATTATCGTTTTGAAAGTTATAAATATGTAGGTTTGTCAAACATATGTTACACAGTAGCAAGAAAAGAACGAAGGACTTCGTTAGGAGATTTCCAAGCCAGAGGACGCATAGGAAAATTATTGTATTCTCTACTACGTACTGCTAACTGTTTTTTGAAATCTGCAAAAGAATAAAAATGATGTTGTACAATAAAAATTGGCACCCTATTCTCAAGGATTGTGATATATAATTGATAGAGAATAGGAGAAATAAGATGGCAAAACGAATTATAAAAACTTATGACCAAGAATTTAAATCACAGGCTGTAAAATTAGCTCAGGAGATTGGTGGACACAAAGCCGCAACGGAACTGGGGTGTAGTGGTCAAGCATTTTTGTAACACTTGAGTCTACTTTTTTAACGTCTAAATCTGGCCTCAAATGGAGTCATATTGTTGTTGTAAGAATGGGGCCGTACATGGTTATACCAAATATAGGCAAAATCATGGACAGCTTGGTCAAGTTCTTTCTCCGAATGGTAGTAATGTAAGTTGATCTCTTCATTTTTCAGCGTGTTGTAATATCTTTCCATGGGTGCATTATCATAGGGACAGCCTGCTTTACTCATGCTTTGGGTTATTTTTACCGACTTGCAGAAAGAGACAAACTCCTTTGAACTAAATTGTGCCCCCTGATCACTATGAAGGATAAGCGGTTGTTTAACCGCCGCTTGAGAATTCAGCGCCTTTTTCACAGTTCGAATAGCAAGATCACTCGTTAGTTCTTTTCCATTTATACTGGCAACGACACTGCGGTCATAAAGATCCATGATGGCACAATTATAACGCGGGCGGCCATCTGTTAAAAATAAGTACGTAAAATCGGTACACCATTTGCTATTCTTTGATTCAGCAGTAAAGTCTTGATGTAAAAGATTAGAAAATATCTTATGCGCTTTCCCTTTTACATAGCCTGGTTTTTTCCGCCTTACAATGGATTTTAAGCCTAACTGCTTATTCATATATTTATGAATGGTAGTTTTACTTAAATAGATATTTTTTCGTGCTAAAAACACCCGCATTATGCGGTGGCCTATCACGCCATTCATATCGTGATATAACTTGCTAATGACCTTCAGAATCTTTGTTTTCTCAATGTATTTTTGCTTCTTTTTATTTTTGATGAAATTATAATAAGCGTTTGGACTTAACTTGAATTTCCGCAAGAGCCACCGGAGACCAAACTCTGGGTGATATCTTTTGATAAACTGATACCTTTTTATTCGATTTCTTTCGCAAAGAATGCCGCCGCTTTTTTTAGGAAACGATTTTCCTTTTCCACTTCTTCTAGCTGCTTCCTTAGTTTCAGGCTTTCTTTCATATAATCATATTCTGATTGGCTGCTTGCTGTTGTTTGGCATTCTTCGCGATATAACTTAGTCCATTTTGATATAGCGGCTTTTGATACACCATATTCATCGGCTAGCCCTCTTAAGCTCCGTCCTTCTTCTAAATGAAGGCGAATTATTTTCTTCTTAAATTCTTCATCATATTGCTTCATGTTTATCCCTCTTTCTCTGATAGATTCATTGTACTCTATTAGACAGAGGTGTTACAACTTCACTATACCACTACAGGGCTTCCTGATAGTACTATCTATACATGGGTTAAAGCCTTCAAAGGAGGTAGGTTGGAGGCAAAAGACGCTGTTCATACTCCTTCCAATGCCTTATCTCTTAACGAGGAACTTATTGAACTTAAAAAGCGTGTTAAAGAACTGGACAAAGAGAATCGCCATCTTAAAGAAGTGAATGAATTTCTTGAGGAAGCAAGCGCTTTTTTCGCCGCCAGCCGTCGGAAGTCAACAAAAAACAGAGATTGATATTTATTGCAATAAAAACTGAAGACGGCACTATTAAAGGTAAAATTTCATTCTATTGTAAAAGCCTATGCGTAACCAGACAGGGATTTCACAATTATCTTAAATATAAAGATAAGCCTTGGAAATATCAGTCTCTTGCAGATGCTATGTTAGATATCTGTGCTGAAGATGAATGCAATGATACTTACGGACGAATCAGAATGCATCAAGCTTTAGAGCTAAAAAAACCTGCTGGTATTGAGATTCCGAGTGAACGGACTGTATACCGTGTTATGGAAGAAATCGGTATTAGCCATAGACCAAAAAGAAAACCTAATGGAATCACAAAAGCTGATAAAGAAGCCAGAAAATCTGATGACTTAATTAAACGTGATTTCTATTCTGATAAACCGTTAAGCAAGTGCGTAACAGATATGACTGAAATAAAGTGTCTGGATGGAAAACTGTATGTATCCGCAGTTTTTGACTGCTTCGATTCTGCAGTACTGGGATTAGCAATGGATACAAATATGAAAGCCACGTTATGTGAACAAACAATAATTAATACATATAAAGCATATCCAGAAATTCGGGGCTGTATCCTGCATAGTGATAGGGGAACACAGTATACCAGTGAGCTGTACCGTAATGCAATTAAGCAATACGGAATAGTACAAAGTATGAACAGTGCAGGTGGCAGATGCCATGATAATGCCCGTTGCGAAAGCATGTGGGCAAGATTAAAGGAAGAATTAATCTATAATCGATATAATGCTTCAAAAACAACTGTTGAACATATGAAAACAATTATATGGAGATATTTCATTAGTTACTGGAATAACCGAAGAATCTGCTCCACCAATGGAGGATTACCTCCAATGATTAAGAGACAACAGTATTACCGCTCATTGAAGGATGCAGCGTAGATCCAATATCCTCGAGAAAAAAGTGTAAAGAGATATTGACAATATCAGGCTGTCCATAAATTCGGCAATGGTATCTTTGAATATATTCTGGGTATCATCCATGCTGGTGATGTTTCTCATTTGCAATAATTCGCGAATTTTAACGCGACGTCTCGTCTCCTTCCTGCTAGATTGCGTTTTTTTACCATAATGAAAAACCTCCGTATGATGTAATTTTATTTTACACCACACGAAGGTTTACACAAAATTTGGGATTGATTCCTTTTAAGTTATTTTGAGATATTTTTTTACTTTTGTATTAAATAAAAATGGATTAAGGTTGAGGTTGTGAATGAGCTGTTGCATCAATATCTCTGGCTTTTTGACGAATGGCTTCTTCTATGGCAAATACTTTTGGATCATCTTCGTAAAACACATAAAAATGGGGATCTACTTTACCAATTCCCATATATCTGGCTTTATAATCTTTAAGTAACGCCCAAAATTTTTTTCTTAAAATAACAAGACCGAATAAGTTTGTTGCAACGGGAGCGATTAATGTAATATTGACAATTGTCCAGAATAAATCTGGTCCATTGCCGGTATATACAATTGATCCCACAATGATTAAATTGGGAATAGGATAGATGAGTTTAAATATCTTTACCAACTTATCGCGTAAAATTGGACGACTTCTAAATCCATGATTAATCACTGCAACATAAAAACTGAACCATCCACTGGTAACAGTAATACCAAATAAAATAGCGACAATACCTAAGAATATATCTCCACCGAAACCAAAAGCGGTTTCAAAAGCGGCAATACTGAGGGAAGCTCCCTTAATGCCAGAGTTCCAAACTCCCGTAGAGATAACGCAAAGAGCTGTTAGAGAACAAACAATCATTGTGTTGACAAAAACATCAAAAGAAGCCCATAGTGCTTGGCGTACAGGGTGTTCTGTTTGAGCAGAGCCATAAATAAATGGAGAGGAACCTTGACCGGCTTCATTCGCATTGATGGATCTGGCAACACCATCACCAATTACTTTGGAAATAGTGGCCCCTACAAATCCGCCGGTAGCAGCAGTACCTGTAAAGGCATCATGAAAAATTAAATAAAACATATGTGGAATATTTTGATAGTTGAATATTATTAAAAATAAGCATCCTACCAAATACAAAAGACATTTAATTGGTGTAGCATAGCGTTCAAATTTAGCAACACCGGGGATACCATGATAAATAACATAATATAAAAGGATGGTGTAAAGTACAGTTACCAACATCTGGTCGATGCCAAAACTAGTTTTCAGAATTTCTGAAATAGTGTAAACCTGAGATCCGCCTAAGAACTGAGCAATAAATCCAACACCAAATAATACAGCTAAAACAGTACCAAATTTGGCATGATGTAATTCGCGTCCGATACCTTTTTCAAGCATGTAGGTACCGCCACCATAATATTCACCTTTTTCATTACGGCTTCGGTAGAAGCATCCCAATGTTGTTTCTACCATTTTTACCATCATGCCAAAAAATGCCCATAGCCACATCCAAAATACAGCACCGGGGCCGCCCGTTGCAACGGCAGTAGCGACACCACCAATTGTCCCCATGCCAACATTTCCACCGACAGAGATACAAATTGCTTCAAAAGGGGAAACAGTACCCTTTGATTTTTGATGGGCATCTTTTTTAAACATGCTTAAAAATGTGTTATTTAAAATATGACCAAAGTGAATTATTGTAAAAAACTTAGATCCAATCGTGAAATAAGCTCCTACACAAATAACGAAGGTAATAAACGGTATACTCCAAAAAAAATCGTTAATTGAATTTAGTACATGCGCTAACATATACATTCCTCCTGTTAATTAAATTTTCAAGGTACAAATGCATTTGTTCGATGGCATTATCTTAAATCCTATAGTTACAATAGAGTCAACAATAATTTTTGCGAATTTCATTATTGACTCTATTGCAACTATAGAGAATATACTGAAATTACTTTAAATTACAGGAGGTCTAAAAAATGTTCAAATCAACTAGCAAAAAATTTAATTTTGGTACGGATGTACTTTCCAAAGGTATTTATATTAATGAACCTGTTACTAATCCGGAAGCTACACCGATTTACATGACTACGGCTTTTAATGTAGAGGATTTAGATGACTTACAGAAACGGTATGATGAACATGGTTTTTGCTACAACAGAAATAGAAATCCTAACCGTAGCGCGTTAATAGAATTAATGACATATGCCGAAAATGGTGAAGATTCCATTGCTTGCAGTTCGGGTATGGGAGCAATCGCGACTGCCATTATTTCAAATGTAAAAGCAGGAGATCATATTGTATCAGATATGACGTTATATGGCGAAACAATTGATATTTTTACAAAAGTTTTAGCACATTATGGTGTTGAAACAACGTTTGTTGATTTCACTGATTTAGCAAGTATTAAAGCAGCTATCCGTCCCAATACTCGGCTTCTGTATACAGAAACAGTCTCCAATCCTATGATTACAGTTCCTGATTTAAAAGCTATTGCTGACATTTCTCACAATAATAATGCTATATTAGTTGTTGATAATACATTCATGACAGGCGTACAATGTCGTCCGCTGGATTTAGGTGCAGATCTTGTAGTAAATAGCCTGACAAAATTTGCGAATGGTCATAGTGATGCTGTTTGTGGATCCGTAACAGGGTGTGCATCTCTTATAAAAAAAGCATATGAATTGCAAGTTCTTATTGGTACACAAGCGGACCCTTTCTCCAGTTGGCTAGTACAGCGAGGTTTTAGAACCATCACTCTTAGGATTAAACAACAAGCAGAAAATGCAACGGCATTGGCAAAGGCGTTGGATGAAAGTTCATATGTACTAAAAGTAAATCATCCCAGTCTTCCGACACATCCACAACATGCATTAGCTGCAAAACAGTTTAATGGATTTGGTGGAATGCTGAGCATTGAATTACCGGAAAATCGCAGCAAAATGAATGCATTCATGAGAGCATTGAGCTTTGCTCATTATGCAATGACTTTGGGTGGTTATAGAACCACTTTAAGTTATCCGGTCATGTCTTCTCATTATGATGTGCCTAAAGAAGAACGCTTAAAAATGGGTATTACAGATGGTCTTCTTCGTATTTCCTGTGGGATAGAAGATACGAATGATTTAGTAAAAGACTTTTTGGATGCGTTGGAAGTTGCTTATAAGGAGTAACGCAATATTTTGACACTAAGCAGGGTTATGACCAATGCATCATAACCCTGTTGTTTTTTTAAATATAGAAATCGTAGTATTCACTAGTTTGTTTTTTATATTTACAATCTATGCTGAAATAAAACTTTGCACGTTGTGAAAATCTACATATGTATGTTTTTGTACGTTTATTAGGGAATTAAAATCTGAATTTCATAGGGGCAATTCGTATACTCGTATAGATTATTTTCATATTCATTTGCCAATACTAGAGACGGTGTCTTTTTTTCACGTCTGAAAAATTCTATTGCTTCATATGGGTTGCATTCTTCACATAAAATATGTGAAGTTAAACAAAAATAATTACCATCAGGAATTTGTATGATATATTCGGACGCATGCTCTGGCTTATCATTTAGAAACATACCAATATGGGTAGGTCTGTTTATTCCTTTGATAAAATCACTATAGTTAAATAGTAAAGAAAACTGTCTCTTATATACCAATGTTTTTAAGTATCCAGTATTTTTTAAACTTTGCAATCGAACATGATATTTTTCTTTAGATTCATCATGTCTTATTTTTGTTAGTACTAAATATCGCGTATTAAAATGGCTTATATGTGTTTTTTGACTTGTTTGACTCCGAATAAAATAATCATGATACCAGCTAATCATATCTGCTGTTTTTTCTAAGTCAGCGATATTTTTTTCTATTTCATTTTTTTTATTTGCCAACATGATTACTAACTTATTAATATCATTTCTTAACAAGATTGATTTGATTTCTTCTAATGAAAATCCAAATTTTTGTAAATATTTGATACGATCAATAAATGGAAATTGTTCATACGTATAATATCTATATCCCGTTTTTGGACTGATATATTCTGGTTCTACAAGCTTAATATTAGCATAATATCTCAGTGTTTGGACGGAAACCCCCATTATTTTAGAAACTTCTCCAATTGTATAAAATTTTTTCATTTTGATAGCCCCCCAAAAAATAGACTTATTAATAAATGGTCTATTATTATACGATATTTATTATACTATATTTTTGATTCCATATGTATAGTTAAGCAGGATTGTAATGCGTCATGATAAAAAATTCAGATGATTTTATGAAAGCCCTAAGGAATACCTACTTTATCATAAGTAGGCAGTAACGTATGATAAGGATGTTTTACGGACTAAATATCATGGAAAACACTAGAACCATGTATGTTTTGATAAATAATTTTCAGATATTGCTTTACAAAAAGTATCGAATTCTTAATGTTAATCAGTAGGTATAATTGGAAGAGCTTTTGCTTTGCAGATAATTAGGTCCGCTGTATAGCAACTGAATTTTTGCTATGATATTTGGATATTGACTCTATATATAGTAGAGAGTTTATAATAGCTAAATATAGTATATAATAAGGGGATTTTATAAATGTAATTAAGATTGTGGAAAGAAAACACACCAAGTAGAAAATTTTTGCAGGTATTGATGACAAAATTCCGACTCATACTATCAGAAAAATCTATTATATTGAAAACTAAAAGATTTTATATTTTTTATGATACCTT
Source organism: Megasphaera sueciensis (assembly GCF_050219315.1). Lineage (NCBI taxonomy): Bacteria > Bacillati > Bacillota > Negativicutes > Veillonellales > Veillonellaceae > Megasphaera > Megasphaera sueciensis. The sequence continues at coordinate 1,811,254 of NZ_CP116939.1, read as the reverse complement.
GTTAGCAAATCGGGAAAAATATTTACAGTATTTTGTATAACCAAAGAGAGTTATATTCTTTGAATATATGACATTAAAATGTATACATTGTCTTCTATATGCGAAGTTCGGGTGGAGTAAATTGAAAATGAAAAAACAATTATCGATAGGATGCATGATTATACTGATTTTTTTATTAATAATAGGATGTCTTAATAGAGATACTTCACAATATGAGAGTAAAGGTAAGGTAGTCCATATTGTTACACATGCTAATTGGAAGCCATTTGAATATTTAGAACAAGGAAAAATAGTTGGGTTTGATCTTGACTTAATTAAGGAAATACTTGATAAAACAGGGTATGCGTATGATATTAAAGATGCTGGTTGGGAATCAATGTTTGAACAAGTTAAAAATGGTACTGTTGATGCCGCAATTTCTGGAATTACGCTTACCGATTCACGGAAAGAAACATATGATTTTTCTCAACCTTATTTTGCATCTAGGCAAGCGATGGTTGTTCAGGGAAATAGTAAAATATATTGTGCTGCAGATTTATTGTTAGATGATCGAGCAGTTGCCGTACAAAATGGCTCTACAGGACAGGTATGCATAGAAAAAATAATGGGCAAAAATAATCCTAATATTAAAAAAACTGCATTGAGTTTGCAGATGATATTGAATAATCAAGTTGATGCATTGATTTGTGATGATACACAAGCAAAGCAACTTATTCAGCAGTATCCAAATCAAGACTTAAAAATTATATATGACGATAATGCTTTCCCAATTGAATATTTTTGTATCATGTATCCAAAAAATAGCGTATTTAAAGAAAATTTTGATAAAGCATTGAATGAGATCATTGAAAATGGGACATATGCAGAAATATATCGAAAGTCTTTTCATCAAAATCCTGATATTAGTCAATTAAAAAATGCGATAGTGCAACAGCCGAATTTAAATAATAAAAAAAAGATATTTGATTTTAAATTTTCTATTATTAAAGAATATAGTTATTATTTTTTTCAAGGAACTATACTCACCATTAAATTGTCACTAACTAGCATCATTATTGGGACTATTTTGGGATTACTATTGGCATTGGGCAGATTATCACATATTAGAGGAATATCATATTCTTCAATTTTTTATATTGAAATTTTTCGAGGAACGCCCTTATTATTACAATTGCTAATTATTTATTTTGGAGTAATCCCTTTATTTTTGAACAAGTCTGATGGGATTGCAGCATCTGTTTTAGCATTATCTTTAAATGTTGCAGCTTATATCGCGGAAACATTTAGAGCAGGTATATTATCTGTTCCAAAAGGACAAATGGAAGCCGCTCGTTCTTTGGGAATGAGTTATTATCAGTCTATGCAATATGTTATTCTTCCACAAGCTATGAAAAAGATACTGCCTCCACTAGGGAATTCTTTTATAAGTTTGATTAAAGATTCTTCATTGGCGTCTACTATTGCAACACCTGAATTGATGTATTGGGCTAATGCTGCGAATGCACAATATTTTCGAGTGTGGGAATCTTTTGTTACAACCGGGTTAATTTATTTATTTCTTACACTATTCATTAACTATATTTTAAAAAAAATAGAAAGAAAATTATAAAAGAAGATCCTGCATGGAAAAGGAAAATACCAGCAGGTATGAACGTTATAACATATTTAGTGCATATATTTTAACAGTTTCCCGACTTCTAATTTATTTGCTAAATCTTATATAACTTGATATGATGTAAATAAAAAAGGGTGATGATTAGCGTGGAAAAAGTAAATCTTGATTGGACATCGATTGGCTTTAATTATCGGAAAACGCCGCAGCGCTATGTCGCAAATTATAGAAATGGCAAATGGGAGGCCGGTTATCTGACAGCTGATGAAACCGTTGTTTTACATGAATCTGCGGGTATTTTGCAATATTGCCAAGAGGTTTTTGAAGGATTAAAGGCATATACGACGCAAGATGGACATATAGTTGCATTCAGACCGGATTTGAATGCGGAGCGAATGATAGATTCTGCTAAACGGCTGGAAATGCCGCCGTATCCAAAAGAGATATTTTTACAAGCTGTAGAGTGTGTCGTAAAAGCCAATGCTGCATGGGTACCTCCGTATGGAACAGGTGCTTCTTTATATTTGCGCCCCTATATGTTTGCTTCCGGTCCGGTTATTGGGGTAAAACCTTCCGATGAATATCAATTCCGTGTATTTGGCACACCCGTAGGTCCTTACTTCAAAGGAGGAGCTAAGCCGCTTACTCTTTGTGTTAGTGATTTTGACCGTGCGGCACCTAAGGGTACAGGAAATGTAAAAGCAGGTCTGAATTATGCCATGAGTTTATATCCCTATGTTTTGGCCCATCAAAATGGTTTTGATGAAAATATGTTTCTTGATTCAACTACCAGAACCTATGTAGAAGAGACTGGCGGGGCTAATATTTTATTTATAACGAAGGATAATGAACTTGTAACGCCTAAGTCAGATTCCATTTTACCGTCTATTACACGGCGTTCTATGCTTTATATTGCAGAACACTACTTGGGACTTAAGGTTATGCAGCGCCCCGTTAAACTTACAGAAGTAGAAGAGTTTGCGGAATGTGGTTTGTGCGGGACCGCAGCCGTTATTTCACCGGTTGGCAAAGTGGTAGATCACGGAACGGAAATTTGTTTTCCGAGCGGCATGGAAAAAATGGGACCTATTACCCAGAAACTATATGATACATTGACAGGAATTCAGCAGGGACTCATTGAAGCTCCGAAGGGCTGGATAAAAGTTATAGAATAAATACAGTTGTAAACTGTAGGTTTTGTAATAAACTGGGTATTGGTTCGAATACGATATACAATTTCAGTTAAAGATAGCGGCTTCCTTTTTTTTGGAAGCCGCTATCTTTAATGTTTAAGGAAAATTATTTTGTTTTTTGGTGCAAGTGAATGGCTAATCCATGTACTTCTTTTTTTAAATATATTATATTTGTTTTTCCTGTTTCATCTTTTATACACCGTTCTCGATCGAACTCTACTCCCCGGCGTTTATAATAGGCAATGGCTCTTTCTATATCTCGTGTATCGATACAGATATACCCGGTGGATCCCGGTATAGAACGATCATAGACTTCGATGGCAGAACCAACAAAACAACGATCGCCCTTGATACATTTATTTTGCAGCATGAGAGTACATAGGTCATTTGTGATGATTTCAGCATGATTGTGTGTATCGGCATGCAGTCCGATATGTCCTAATTCAAAACGGAGCAGGTGCTTGAATACTTTTTTACATAGTGCTGTAATTTCACCCCAGTTTTTGTTTTTTATTATATCCGAGGGTGTCATGAATTTTCCGGCGACAGCTGCGACATTAGGAAGGTCCAGATAATCGTTCATGACAGTTCTGTCAATGCCGCCCATCGGTATAAATTTTATATCTTCGAACAGGTCGAACAAAGTTTTTAATGCTGCGATGCCACCGGAGATTGCTGGAAAAAAATTATATACTGTAAGTCCAATATCCCGGGCTCTTTCGATATCAGCGAGAGATGTAATGCCCGGGATAATCTCCACCGTGTTTGCGGTATTTGCAAGACACCATCTTGTAACGGCGGGGTTAAAGGAAGGTGTAATAATAAATTGGACACCTGCTTTTACTGCACTGCGAGCTTGATCTACCGTACGGATCATTCCGGCACCGACGATTATATCTGGCACTTGTTTAGATAATGTTTGGATTACTTTTAAAGAGGTATCTTGGTCAAGCGCAACTTCTGCAATGGGAATACCGCCTTTTACTAAAGCACGGCCTAACGGCTCGGCGTCCGCTGGATCATTAAGAGAAATTTGCGGAATAAGTCCAATGTCGGCAATCATTTTCATGGTTTTACTCATGATATATCGTTATTCCTCCAAGCTGTTTTTACGTTCTTTTTTATTCATACCCATTGCATAATATATTCCAAGAAGTACACCTATCCATATTACAGTAGAGATAATTCCAATACGTGTATTTGAATTAAAAAATGCTGAGAAAAGAACAACGCCAAAGAAAGCTAAGACGCACCAATTTGCATAGGGATAAAAGGGCATTTTAAATTTTAAATTTTTGACTTGTTCCGGAGATAATTGTTTACGGAAATTCATTTGGCATACAATAATAATTCCCCATGTTAGTATTCCTGCGAATGCGCTGACGCTGGTAATGATTTCAAATACAGAGGCAGGTACAAAATAGTTTAAAGCTACTCCGATAAGCATAAAAAGTACAGATATTTGAATGGCTCGTGCAGGTACTTTGCGTTTATTGACTTTTCCGAAACATTTAGGCGCTTTCCCCTGCAAGGATAAATTATACAGCATGCGGCCTGTGCTATAAATACCGGAGTTACAGGATGACAGTGCGGCAGTAACGACAACAAAGTTGATAATATTTGCAGCACCACTGATGCCCACTTTTTCAAAAACTAAAACGAAAGGACTTCCTGCATGTCCAATTTGGTCCCAGGGATAAATGGACATAATAACGAGTAAAGCACAAATATAAAATAATAAAATTCGATAGATTACTTTATTAATAGCTGAAGGTAACGTATGTTCCGGATTTTGAGCTTCTCCGGCAGTGATTCCTATGACTTCTATGCCGACGTAGGCAAACATGATCATCAGCAAGGTGTCAAAAACTCCGGTAAAGCCGTATGGCATAAACCCTCCATGAGAAAAAAGATTGCTGATGCCGATAGCGACTCCGCCGTTGCTGAATCCAAAGAAAATCATAGCACAACCAATAACAATCAGAAAAATAATTGTTACAACTTTTATCAAAGCAAACCAAAATTCAAATTCTCCGTATGCTTCTACAGCAATCATATTTACACATGTCATAATAGCTAATGCAGCTAGGGCAGATATCCATTGCGGCATATCTGGCAACCAGAAATGAATATAAATTCCGACGGCTGTGACTTCAGCCATACAGGTAACAATCCATACGTACCAGTAATTCCAGCCGGTGATGTAACCCATTAAAGGGCTTAAAAATTTAGATGCATGAGCGCTAAACGATCCGGATACAGGATATTCGAGAGTTAACTCTCCCATGGCACGCATAACGAAAAAAATTGCAATACCGCCAATCAGATACGCTAGTGTAACAGCTGGTCCTGCCTTTTCAATACTCGAGGCAGATCCTAAAAACAAACCAACGCCAATAGCACCCCCTAAAGCAATTAATTGAATATGCCGTTCTTGAAGACCTCGGTGCAGATCTTCATGCATTGCATCCACTTTGGGCTGACTATTTTGATCCATGTTTGTTCAACTCCTTATGTATAAAATTATATCGAAAAATTTCAATATATTGTCTTGACCGATACGTTTTCCCCTTTTGTTATTTATCAAGATGGAAATTGTGATTTTGTTTGAATTTGTGTGATTTTGACATACATAGTAACCCGACAAGATACTATACAAATAGTATATATTTAATCCTTTAAATATTCACGGCATGTTGTTATCGTTCCGTTGCGCATATATACACGAGGTACTCGCCTGGCAAGCATGCAAATAATTTCATAATTGATGGTACCTACTGTATTTGCCAGTTCTTCCACGGGTAGTTCTGCACCTTCTTGCTTTCCAAATAATACTACTTCATCACCTATTTTGACATTGGGAATATTTGTTACATCGATCATGCACTGATCCATACAAATAGAACCGACTTGTTTTGCCCGTTTTCCGTGTACTAAAACATCGGTTTTATTAGATAACATTCGTGTATATCCGTCGGCATACCCAATCGGAAGAGAGGCGATACGTGTTGGCCCGGCCGCGATAAATTTTCTCCCGTAGCTTACACTGTCCCCTTTTTCAATGGTTTTTATATGATCAATACGGCATTTTAACGATATCACTTTCTTTAGATTAAACCGGGTAATATCCACTTCTGATGAGGGAGCTAGTCCATACATAATGATGCCGGCACGTACCATTTGGTCATGATATTCCGGTAAGTCCAATATGGCGGCACTGTTACAGCAGTGTCGGATTCGGATGGATACTTGTTCTTCTTGGAGACGGTTACACACACTTTTAAATTTTTTATATTGTTTTCTTGTAAATGATTTGTCTTTTGTATCAGCAGATGCAAAATGTGTAAATATGCCTTCCAAAATAATATTAGGTAATTTACTGATTTTTATTATTTCTTGGATGCTTTCTTCTGTAGGTTTATATCCAATGCGTCCCATGCCGCTGTCGATTGCGATGTGAAGACTGACTGGTTTGTTTTGCCGTACTGCTTCATCAGAAAATGCTACAGCGTCTTCATAGTGGAAAATAGGAGCATCAATTCCGAAATTGATTAGTTCCTCGGCTCGGGAACCGGACGTAGGGCCGAGAACCAGTATTTTAGCTGTAATGCCGGATTGCCGTAATTCTACGGCTTCATCAAGCACAGCTACTGCTAACCTGTCAGCTCCGTTATCCAGCAGTTCTTTTGAAACAACAGCAGCACCGGTACCGTAAGCATCTGCTTTTACCACGGCGGTTACTAATGTGTCGGAGGAGACGATACGACGTATTTCCCGCATATTACTGTCTAAAGCGTTTAAATCAATTTCGGCCCACATAGGCCGCCTTTTTCTCATATCCAGCATAATTTACCTCCATCAATCATAAAACCAGTTGGAATAGTCTATGTCGTTGAAGATTGCCAAAAAAGCTGAAAACATGATTCACTGGTATCTTTTGTTTTCAGCTTTTCAGCACCTGCGACAATTGTATTACAGTATTTGTTCTACTGGTGTATAAGCCAGACCGAGTGCATCGGATACAGCTTTGAACGTTACTTTTCCTGCAACAGTATTAAGACCTTTTGCTAATCCCGCATCATCCTGTAATGCTTTTTTCCAGCCTTTATTCGCAATGCTCAATGCATATGGCAATGTGGAATTTGTCAGGGCGATAGTTGATGTACGGGGGACGGCACCGGGGATATTGGCTACGGCATAATGAATGACGCCGTGTTTAACATAAATAGGATCGGTATGTGTTGTGATTTTATCACAGGTTTCTACACCACCGCCCTGGTCAATAGCTACGTCTACAATTACAGAACCAGGTTCCATTGTTTTTACCATAGCTTCTGTAACAACTTTAGGGGTCATAGCACCCGGAATTAATATGCAGCTGACGAGTAGGTCTGCTTTTTTTACCCATTGTGCCGTGATGTAGGAGTTAGATACAACAGTTTCTATTCTACCGCCAAACATATCATCTAAATAGGCTAACCGTTCTGGATTCATATCAAGAACAGCAACTCTGGCACCCAAACCAACCGCCATTTTGGCTGCATTTGTTCCTACTGTGCCACCACCAATAATGACTACTTGACCCGCTTCCGTACCAGGAACTCCGCCTAGGACAATACCTTTGCCACCGTATTGTTTTTCTAGATATTGGGCACCTAGTTGTACAGCCATTCTACCAGCTACACGGCTCATTGGGGAGAGTAACGGTAGCGTGTTGCTTTTATCACGAATCGTTTCATAGGCGATACCTACAACCTGGTGATCTAATAACGCTTTTGTTAATGCCGGTTCGGGAGCAAGGTGTAAATAGGTAAAGAGTATTTGGCCTGAATGGAACATGTCATATTCCGGTGGTAGCGGTTCTTTTACTTTGACAATCATGTCGGACTGATCAAATACTTCGCGTTTAGAAAGAAGTTTTGCGCCGGCTTCTTTGTAAATGGCATCTGAAAAACCGCTGCCTTCTCCAGCACCTTTTTCAACTAATACAGTATGTCCTGCAGCTTTTAGTGCATGGCATCCTGCGGGAGTTAATCCAATTCGAAATTCGTTGTCTTTAATTTCTTTTACTGTACCTACGATCATATGAATCCCTCCAATAATATAATAAAGTTCAGTGAATACATACCGTTCCACCTGTATAAATATATGAAATAATTATGCCAAATAAGAAAGCCCATAATTACAGGTTTTACAATATAGATTGGACATAAAAGTTTCCAATAGATGGAAACTTTTATGTCCAATGGTATCTAATCATTCCACTAAATCATTTTTTTGAGAACTTTAAGTTATATTTGTGCATTTTCTTTATAATGGCTGTATGAGACATTCCTAACGCATGTCCCAGACTGCGGGAACTATGGTAGTGTTTCATTGCATGGACTAATATATCATATTCTAAATGAGATATAGCTTCTGACATTGTAGAATGAGCGCGTTGTGCAAAAAGTTGTGAAGTATCACGTTTAAAATCGGAGTCAAAGACAATGTGTTCTTGCAAAATGATGGTACCGGTAACTAAATTTACAGCTCTTTCCATGACGTTTTCCAGTTCCCGGACATTACCCGGCCAGTCATATTGCATTAATTTTGACATAGCGGTTTCACTGATCGTACATACGCTTTTTTGCAATCTAATAGAAAAATGCTGTAAAAAATTCTGTGTTAGCAGTGAGATGTCTGCACGACGTTCTCGCAAAGGCGGAACGTATAGCGGGATAACATTTAAACGGTAATATAGATCCTCTCGAAACTTGCCGGTATCAATCATTTTTTTTATATTCTGGTTCGTAGCGGCAATGATTCTGACATCAATAGGATGTTCTTCTAAACTTCCGATTCGTCTAACTGTCCGTTCTTGCAGTACCCGTAGTAGTTTGGCTTGTAATGCCATAGGCATTTCACTGATTTCGTCTAAAAAAAGTGTGCCGCCATCAGTAAATTCAAATAATCCAGGTTTGCCATTTTTGTCGGCACCTGTAAAAGCACCTTTGGCGTATCCGAACAATTCGCTTTCTAGCAGTGATTCCGGGATAGCAGCACAATTAATGGGCACAAATTTTTCTTGTGCTCGCGAGGAAGACATGTGGATTGCCCGTGCAACAAGTTCTTTCCCAGTTCCTGTTTCTCCTTGGATAAATACGGTAGAGGTACCGGCGGCAATTGTATTGATAGTATCCACAACCTGCTGAATTGCGTTGCTTTGATATACGATATCATGAAAAACATGTGGTTTGCTGCTAGTAAAGGAAGCAACTAATTTGCGGACTTCGCCGATATCCTTAAGAAGCGCCACGGCACCGTTTATGTTTCCTTCAGTATCTACAATAGGCCGCCCGCTTGTTAAATAATGACTGCTTGTTTGTTTTAGAATTATTTCCCTGTTATCATATGTTGTTCCCTGTTTTAAGGTTTCCAATAACGGAAGGTCGGCAGGAAATATCTCTGTGAATTGATGCCCAATAACCGTGTGATATGGCGAGCGAACGATTTTTTCAGCTACCGGATTATATTGTGTAATACGTTGATTGCTATCAATAGCTATAATACCATCACTTATAGAAGAAAGAATAGCATGTAGCTGTTGAGTTAGTTGTTGGCGAGGCATGTAATGTACTTTTTGTACAGCAATGATACCGGGAATGTTTTTCAGTTTATTGAGTACTAATTTCATTTTATCAGCGGGTAATTGTTCGATTTCTATATATAATGAATTAAATTGAGCTTCCATAGATACAATATTAATATGATGAAACGCCAATATTTTTGATATGTCTTGTGCTAACCCGATTCGATCTACATTAGGGAGTTTAAAGCATATTGTTTCCATGATATATTACCTCCTCATAGGATTTGTGTTTTTTTTTGATGAAAGCATTGAATTAGATTAAATAAACAGAGTAAGCATTTAAAAAAAGTAGTACAATTAATGAAAAGAATGAATAATTATAGGTATGATAAGAGTATATGCAAGTATGCTAACAATAATAAAGATAAGCAGGTATATAAAAGAGTCTGAATAATACACTGGATATTTTTATATTTGGTGAAAATATAAAAGATTTGATGGTAATATAAGTGGAGAATCTTTGTATGTATGAGTCCAATCTCAATTATACGGATCGGTAGGCTGTTTGACGTTATTTCCGATATTATAATGATTAACTAAATATATGCAATTATTGTGCCAGTAATTGGGAAGTGAAGGTAGTGCTGAAATAATTATGTAAACCTTTGATCTGATATTAGGTAAAATAAAATTAGAATAAGAGATATTTCCTTATGGTAAGTAATGAAAATGGTGTTAAAGACATGAATGATGTCCACGGTTTTGTCAAAATGCATTGATACGTAAATTAATTTATATAACCCATGTGATTAAAAATTTCAACCATCAATTGTGAAAAGTATCCAAAACAAAAAGTATGTTTGTTTTGGATACTGATTTGATAAAATTATTGTATTTAACAACAATGAGCATCATTGTATAGGGGCAATGACTATTCTGATGGTGGTACGCTACACAAAAATTTCCACATTCTCGAAATGAATTAGTAAAGATATTTTTAATATGATTGGAAACTTATGTGTCCAATCATATCCGTTTATTCCAGCAATGCATATTGGAATAAACGGATGTTTGATGACTATATTCTTGATAGATGCTTTTTGTATAATAGCAATTTGTTTCATAATATGATATAACAATAAAATTATTAGTTTACACTAAAGAAAGGGGATCTATATGAAAGCATACCAAGTAAAAATTGAAATCAAGAATTCGCATCCACCTATTTGGCGCAGATGTGTTATTCCTTCTAACTTTACGTTTTCTCAATTATCTGTTGTATTAAATATGATAATGGGGTGGAGTGGAAGCCATTTATCTGATTATGAATTTCGTAAACAACGCATATCTATTTCCGAAGAGAAGGAGGATGCCGACTTTATTTGGGGGGGATATCAACAATTTCAGTCACAAGACACATACCTTCGCGATTTTATAGAAGGGGAAGAATGGTTTACGTATACCTATGATTTTGGTGATCAGTGGGAGCATCGTATCACGTTAGAAAAAGTAGTGATTGATTATGATAAGCCGTATCCTTGCGTATTGAAATATAAAGGAAACTGTCCACCGGAAGATTGTGGAGGTATTGATGGATATTATACAGTATTGCAATCTAACAATACAGAAGAACAATTGGAAGATAATACGATAGATTATAATATGGACGATGTAAATGAAGAACTAGAAGAAACTTGCTTCCTAAGGCCCGAGAAAGTAGAAAAGCGGGATGAGCAGTCTATATATAGGGATTTTGATAATGGAACGTTGGGACTTTTTTCTAAGATAAGTCATAAAAAAAGAAGTCATCAACCAAGATGTGCATCAAAAACACTTGATCAATTAGTAAAGTTTTTGGAAAAAGAATCATGGACAGAAACATTACGAGGACAAAATACGTTAGAAGAAAATTTGCGGCAATATGATAAGGAAAGTTTGAAGTGTATTGCTGATGACAAAAAAATTATTATAAAATCTCATGATACAAAAGAGGGTATAGTACAGAAAATTATCAAAGTCATGATGAATCCAAAGGTCATAGAAACATATTTATTATGTATGAAGGATGACGAGGTAAGGAATGTGCAAAAAGCAGCTGTTAAGAAGACACTGTTTGTGAATATGAAGGAAGACGATTTTCCCGTATTATATGCAGGAGCATATGCCGCTTATGCTGATGGATGGGGAATTGCAATACCTGTAGAGATTACCAATCGACTTAACCAGATGTATACGCAGACTTTTGTACAGCGGAGAATACGGTGCTGCTGGTTATTGGATTGTATGAAAGTTGCAACAGTATTATATGGTATTGTGCCGATACGAATTTTGATGACGTTATTTAATCAACATAAAAAGTATCGGACGACTAGTAACGCGCTGATCGAAGAAATAAAGAAGATTCCGCAAGATATTTTCCCTTTTGTGTTGGAGGGTACTACTATTTATACAATTATGGCTGGTATAGACGATGACGTATTGTTGAATGCGCAAGACGACAAACCTTTTTATATTCCGTCCATTAAAGAGATTGAAGATTTAAGCTGTTCGTACATCCCTGATTCACCTTACATACGTAATTTGGAGCATTGTTTCTTACAAGTGTTTCATTACCCAGAGGATGGTTTACTGGATTTAGTTAGTCATATTTACACGATGTCCCTATATGATGACTCTCTTAAGACGATGTTGGATTTCTTGGAGGAAGAAGGTATCATACTAACGGATGATACAGGATTAGAAGTATTAACACGGGCACTTGTGGATCTTTCCAATCATACACGAAAACTGGTAAATCGTGGATTTATGCCTGTGGAATTATCAAACTATCATATGAATGATAAAAATTCCAGTCCTCATCCATCTAATATTATTTATGTTAATGACTGGAAACATGGTAAATAAATTTTTTAGAAATTTTCAAGAAGATTAATTACTGGTAATGAATATAAAATAGAACAATAAAAACAGCTATCATAACGGATATTTGTTGATGATGGCTGCTTTTTTGTTAATTTGGAACTGCGTTAATTAAGGTATATAGTGAAATAAAACGGTTTCTTATAGGTGAATATCCTTTGCTGGAATCCGAAATAAAATTGGAAATGGATGTTAGCATCGTGCTTTCTTGTTTAGTATTAATAGTTTTTTGCAGGACGTGGACTGCTTTGACTAAACTTTCCACGGCAGTATATTCTTCCGGGCAATGACTTTTCCCGTTCCTGCTGGGGATAAAAAGCATGGCGGTTGGTACTTTATGTGAAATGGGCTGCGCATCATGACCGGCACCGCTGCTTATTGTCATATAGATATAATTGGTTTTCGATATGCCGATTGTAAATATTTTTGCAGCTGCTGTTAGTGGGTCATGACGCATGAGTATTGGCGTTGTACTGGCACGATTGATCCGATTACATAGTATTATTTGATAGTAATGAAGTATGAAAATACAATCGACAATTCCCAAATCACATTTTTTTGATCCAGTATGGAATCTTGTTCGATAGGTACTTCTAAAAACAACGTATTTCATCATATCTTGCAGCATTTTTTCCAGATTATGACTGACTATTGTGTTGGTTATACTAGAATCTTCCCCTAAAACAAAGATGTAATTATTATATTTGCTGAGAGGTATTGTTGTCATGTGAATATGGTAATTTGGCATTTGAAAATATGTTTTTTGACAGATGACGAAAGGCTTCTCCTATAGCTGGAGTGTATGTGGACGTTTGTTTTTTCTAATTCAATAGCCGCAGCGCAATCATTACGCCCATGCCGATTGCTAGTGTAATCATGATGTTTTTGCTTTTATAGGCGGCAACGGCAGCGGCTATCCCGGCGATAAGGTAATGATTTTGCAGAGAAAAATCTACCTTTCCCTGCGGCAAGAGTAATGCAGGCACAATTAATGTGGTTAAAATAGCAGTGGGGATATGCTTCAGCCATCGTGCCAAGGAGGAGGGCAGGCCTTTTTGATTTACTATGGCGATACAACTGAAGCGGGTGATAAAAGTTACAGCTGCCATGGCAATGATGATATAGAATATTTCACTTCGCATATTTTTTTGCTCCTTCCAACAGACTCGCAACTAATACGGAACCTAGACAAGATGCTATCATATATAATTTTCCGGGAAGATAAACAGCACCTATGACTGCCAATATGGCAGCGGTAATACTGACGGTAATACTAACAAAATCTTTCAGACGGGGGAGCAGCAGGACTAAAAAGGTTGCCGGCATGGCAAAATCAAGACCCCAAGACAGGGGATCGAGAATGTAACTTCCCGCTAGGACACCTGCCAAAGTAGAAAGATTCCATATGATATAAAAACAAAGGCTTGTTCCCAGTTGATAGGAGAAACTGTAACTATGCCGGTATGTATGGCTGATTGTTATAGCATAAGATTCATCGGTCATTAGAAAAGATAGAAGTAATTGCTGCGGGCGTGTTTGATTGCTCATGTAAGGCGCCAAGGAGGCACCCATCAACATATGCCGTGCATTGACTAACAGCGTCGTTAATGTAATAAGGCCGATCCCGGTCAAACCTGTACCCAGCATAGTAATTGCGATGAATTGAGCAGCTCCTGCAAAAACAAGTAAAGACATGAAAAGTGTTTCAGATGGAGTAAGTCCGGCAGTAAGTCCTATGATTCCGCACGTAATTCCGAAAGGAATTATGCCTAATAGAAGTGGGCATCCATCTAGGATTCCTTGCTGAAAATCTGCATCAAAGAATCGGAGATTGGACAAAAATATAGTGCGTTTACTATGCATGAACATATCTCTCCTTACGTAAATTAATGTAGTAGCTCATAGTATAACATTGTCATTTTATACACACAATGTTATAATTGTGTGCAATACAATTTGGAAGGGTGAATGGGTGTATGCCAATCAATTCTTTTGATGATTATCCTATGAGTTGGAAACCTGATATTGAAAAGCGTATGGGACCTCTTTATAAAACAATTGCGCAACAATTGGAAGATGATGTCCGGGAAGGGATTTTGACTCCGGGTACACGATTACCACCGCAGCGGGAATTGGCGGATTTTTTGGATATCAATGTAAGCACTGTTTCCAGAGCATTTAAATTATGTGAACAAAAAGGTATTATTTGTTCGACTGTCGGCAATGGTACTTTTGTTGCTTCCGATGCGGCGGCTGATCCGTTTTTATTGTCTGAAAAAAAATTGTCTGATATTATTGAAATGGGTCCAGTTTTTCCCTCGAAGAATAGTAACGAGATTATTGCTGCACAGATGGAAAAGATGATTACAAAACCAGATTTTCCAGAACTTTTCCAATATGGACGAATTAACGGAACGCTGTGGCAAAAGGAGACAGCAGCAAAATTAATATGCCGGGCTGGCTATGATGTACAATCATCCCAAGTATTGCTTGCCAATGGAGCACAAAATGCTATTATGGCTGTGTTAGCGGGTCTTTTCCATGCAGGAGATACGATCGGTACTTGTGAATTTACATATCCGGGTATAAAAACGGCGGCTAACATGCTGGAAATACGTTTATATCCTATCCCGTCGTGTGATGATGAGGAAATAACTGCTGAAAACTTGTTGTATGCTTGTAAGAATGGCAATATAAAGGGACTGTACGTTATACCGGATATGAATAATCCTACGACACATACCTTGTCGGAAGCCAGTAGAAACGCAATTGCTGATATTGCCAGGAAGGAACATTTGATTGTAATTGAAGATGCTATTCACAGCCTTTTGTATGATACGCCGCGTATACCGATTGCAGTGCGTGCTCCTGAACGAACCGTATATATATCAAGCCTTTCTAAAGTTATTTCACCAGGGCTGCGGATGGCATTTTTGGCTGTTCCTGAAAGCTTCAGGCAGAAATTAACGGAAGCGTTATACAATATGAATATTTCCGTACCTCCTATGATGGCGGAGCTGGTGTGCCAGATAATCGTATCGGAAGATGCAGGAAAAATCATAGAAGAGCATCGTAATGAAAACAGACAGCGAAATAACATTGTAGACCGATATTTGAAAAATTATGATGTTCGCGGCGTACCAGAAGGAATCATGCGTTGGCTTATTCTGCCATCACATATTACAGGAGAAGCTTTTGCAGCAAGTGCATATCAGCAAGGCGTGCATGTTTATGGGGCTGAGTGTTTTGCTGTAGGAAATGCGAAATCTGTAAATGCTGTAAGATTGGCTGTAGCGGCACCGGGAACACGTGAACAGCTGGCTGACGGAGTGCAACTCATTAAAAAAATGTTGGATGAAACATGTGCAGATTATTAATCAAGAAACTGTACATACGTCTATAAAGAGCTGAGCATGCAATTAAATTATTAAAGCAGCATATATATTTTTGATAATACTATGGCAGATAGTGGTATGATATAATAATGATGTAATTAAAATTGAGGTGAAACAGGAATGACGGATACTATATATGGAGAATATGTCCCGGCACTGGAAGCCGTGTTGAAGGATCTAGTAAGACGTATCCAAGAATATAATGAAGAAGAGAAAGAACAAAACGGAGAAGCAGCATATGAACATTTGATTTACCGTCTTAAATCACAGGAAAGCATGATGGATAAATGCCGACGCAAAGGATTGCCGCAAGTTCCGCATTCGGCTGTACATGATATACGGGATGCAATCGGACTCCGGATTGTCTGTCGGTTTATTGATGATATTTATGTTAATGTAAATCATATTAAAGCGTTTACAGAATGCCGTGTTGTTCAAGAGAAAGATTATATCAAACAGGTTAAGCCGAATGGATATCGCAGCTATCACATGATTATCGAACTGACAGAGCCATATAAGGATGTAGACGGGGAAAATCCGGGACGTTTTTTTGCAGAAATACAAATCAGGACGATTGCTATGGATTCGTGGGCCAGCTTGGAACATCAAATGAAATATAAGCATGATATCCAGAATCCCGAAATGATAGTACGGGAATTGAAACGATGTGCAGATGAACTGGCTGCTTGTGATGTATCTATGCAAACTATACGAAATTTGATTCATACGGGGCAGTAGAACTAGAGGAGTGTGAATAGGATGAGAATATTGCTGGCAGAAGACGAACACGATATGTCGGCAGCGTTAACGGCTATATTGCGTCATTCCGGATATGAAGTAGATGCTGTATATGATGGCGCGGCAGCAGTAAATAAAGCACAGGAAAATACATATGATTGTATGGTTTTTGATATTATGATGCCTAAGATGGATGGTGTTGAAGCGTTGAAGCACTTACGAGGCAACGGGGATGTAACTCCGGTCATTATGTTGACAGCTAAGGCTGAAATTGATGATCGAATCAGTGGTCTTGATGCAGGTGCAGATGATTATTTGACAAAACCGTTTGCTATGGGTGAATTATTGGCACGTATCCGATCCATGACGCGCCGCCTTAGTTCTTTTACGCCGACGAAACTTTCTGTAGGTGCCGTTGCTTTGGATGTGGAAGAACAGGAATTATCTTGTAAAAATTCTATCCGTCTGGCTAATAAAGAAACGAAACTTATGAAATTTTTTATGCTGAACGCTGGAAAAGAACTTTCAACAGAATTGATTTTTTCGCATGTTTGGAAAAATGAAACGGACGTAAATAAGACTATCGTTTGGATATATGTATCCTATCTGCGGGAAAAATTGGAATCCATTGATGCTGATATTCAGATTGTGGGGGAGAAGGGCAAAAAATTTTTACTGATAGAAAGATGAAAGTCAAACTACATGTAAAGGCAGGCGGCACTAATCATGAATATGATAAAAGATCTGCGGAAAAAATTTGTTTTAGTTGCTACGGCAGCCGTCGTTATTATTGTTGTCGGAGCACTGGGAATGATCAATACGATTGCGTATATGCGCATGCATGCCCAAGTGGAATCGGTTCTTTCCTATATCTCACAAAATGGTGGGAATGTGCTGCCTAAAAAAATACCTCCTGATAGCAGCTGGTTTGGTGATTCTAATTGGTCAGATGATACCCCGGAGTTTTCCTATCAAACTCGTTTTTTCAGTGTACTGGTCGATCCCGATGGGTATGTAAAGGAAATTGATCTTAAGCATATTGCCGCCTTTACGGAGAATGAAGCGATTCAATATGCGCGGACTACTGTGCAAGAAGGAAAAAATAAAGGATTCTTCAAAAAAGACAGAGCCAGTTATGCGTACATGATTACCAAAAACAAAGATGGAGATTTCCTTATCGTGATTATGGATTGCACTCGTGACGTAGGTGCGGTGGAAGCCTTTGTCCGCTATTCTGTAATGCTTGGCTTTATTTGCATTTTACTGTACGTGTTTATTCTGGCGGCATTATGCAATTTGGCCATTAAGCCGTTTGTACGCAATATGGAAAATCAGAAACGGTTCATCACCAATGCGGGACATGAACTGAAAACACCGATTGCTATTATTTCTACTAATACAGAAGCAATAGAACTTATTAATGGAAAGAATGAATGGACTGGCAATATTTTAAAACAGGTCAAGAGATTGTCCAATTTAATTGATGATTTGATTATGTTATCCAAAATGGGAGAACGCTCTTATGTGGATCTTACTATCACGAAAATGGATTTATCTGAAACGGTTACCACTGTGACAGAATCATTTCAACAAATGGTAAAGGATCAGGGGAAGCAACTGAATTGCCGTATTGTTTCTCCTGTCTATGTGCGGTCTGATGCGAAATGTGTATATGAACTGATAAATATCCTTGTTGATAATGCTGTCAAATATTGTGATGATAAGGGCGTCATTGATGTTGTTCTTGCAAAGGAAAAGAGAAAAAAGGCGGTCATTACCATTTCTAATACCTACGCTGAGGGAGCTGCTATTGATTATTCTAAATTTTTTGAACGATTTTATCGCGGGGATGTATCTCATAATAGTCAAAAAAACGGATATGGCATTGGTTTATCCATGGCAGAAGAATTAACACAGCTTATCAAGGGGAAAATTCAGGTGTCTTATGAGAATGGAAAAATTACATTTGTTGTCAAGATGAGTACGATCGTATGATTTTTTGCATATAAGTTTTTAACATTATATTTATATTTTATAAAGAGGACTGACATTTATTTTTTATGTCAGTCCTTTTTTTGTAACAAAAATGTAACTTATACGTAACTACTACTTGATATACTTTCATTACTTAAATAGATGTATTTTATTAATAAATGTAATGATATGGATGAGAACATTATAATTTATGCAAAAAGGATGTTATCTAGTATAAGGGAGGAGCTGCCTGTGTTTATAAAAATTAACAATATACAACTAAATTATGAATCGAAAGGAAGGGGAACGCCTTTAGTTTTTATTCATGGATTGGGAGAGTGCATGCAATCATGGAGCCATCAGGTTACCTGCTTGAGTCGAAAATATAGAATAATCAATCTTGACTTGCGGGCTCATGGACAAAGCAGCAATGATGATGCAGAAATCATTACAATATCTCTTTTTGCAAAGGATATTATTGAATTATTAAATAAACTTGGCATTGAAAAAACGGTTTTTATAGGTCATTCCATGGGAGGATTAATTTGTCAGGAAATTGCGGTCCACTATCCGGAAAGAGCGATTGCTTTTGTGTTAAGCGATGCTGCTGGATTTTATCCACCGCCGTTTAGTACGGATGGATTGAGAGAGCGATTAGCATATCTCGAAACAGCTGCTATGGAAGATTTGGCGGAAATGGTTGCCGAAAGATGTTGTGCTCCTCAGACATCGCGGGAGGTGCGGCAGGAAATTAAAAAATTATTTTTGCATAATGAATCGGAATCGTATAAACAAGCAACTATTGCTACCTTTAAGGCAGATTACCGGGCATATCACAAGCAAATGAATTTCCCTTTTTTGCTGCTTGTAGGAGAATTCGATCAGACGACACCGTTAGCCTATGCGGAATATTTAGAAAAAAATCTTCCAACGGCACAGCTTGCTGTTATTCCGGCGGCTGCACATATGTCTAAAGTGGAAAACCCACAGGAATATAATCGACTGCTATCTCAGTTTCTTGAACAATTACCTGATGTAGTATATAAAAATTTTTTAGAAAGGAGGAAAAAGTATGCCGTTTCTAAATCTGCCGAAATGGAGAATGTATTATGAAGAATATGGAACCGGACCGAATACGATTGTGGCTGTTCATGGTAATTTAGCATCTTCATTGTGGTGGAAGTTTTTATTCCCCCATATTCCCGATTCGTATCGTTTTATTGCAATGGATCTTCGCGGTTGCGGTAAAAGTACGCATACAAGCAGTGGATATGAAATTTTACAGTTTGTTGATGATATAAAAACATTGGCAGAAAAATTAGAGTTAAAACAATTTCATGGGACATTCCATGGGGGGACAAATATCTAATGATTCATACGATAGGTGTGATGCAAGAGGCACGTGTGGTTTTGTTGGAGAAATGCGGACACTCTCCGTTTATTGAACAGCCAGAATGTGCGGCAGGAGAATTTTTGGATTTTTAAAAACATACGGATATTAAAAAGAGAAGGGATGTGGAGACGTTGATTGACTGTAAAAAAAAAATAAAAATAATTTTGTTGATGTCAGGATTGTGTTTTTTTAGTTTAGCTCCGAGTTTTTTAACAAATGCTATGTCTACCTATATTACGGGTGCACATAGTGTCAATGTAGTACAATATGCCGATTTAACTACCAATAATCCGGACATAGGTAAATTAGCGGAAGGACGCCGCATTGCGCTGGCAGTAAGTGATTGGTCAACGGGGAAGCCGCAGCGCCCTGATTGGTATGCGCCCAAAATAAAGATCTCTGGTAAAGAAATAAGCGGATATTTTGATGATTGTAATTTTGTTATTCGTGTTCCTGATAAATGGAATGGTCGATTGGTTATTGTAGGAGCACCTGGCTTCGGTGATTCTCGTTCGACGGATGCACTTATCAGTGATTATGTTCTTACAAAAGTCGATAAAAATGGTGCCAGTTATGCGTATGCTGTTTGTGATAAAGGGACGACGGGAGAACAAATACCCGCTCCGGACGGTGTTATTTATCCTTGGGCGAAGGCGATGAATGCTTTTAGCAATAAAGAAGATTCCTTGAGTGAATGGAATCAGCGTTTCTATCAACTGACGATGGCATCACGGGAAGTTTTGAAGAAACTGTACAATAAAGAGCCGGCGTACACTTATTTGTTGGGATACTCTAATGGTGGGTATGTAACCCGTTATGCGATGGAACATCATCCGGAATTATACAGCGGCATGATCGATTGGGAAGGTGTTTTATGGAGAGGGCATGAAGAAAATCTTATTTCCAGTCTTTCGACAGCAGTTAATGCATGGCAAATTTTAAAAGATCAAACAGCATCGCCACAGGCAAAGAAACTAGCGGGAGCATCTTTGGAAAAAATGGGTTTGCCTGAACAGTCTAGTATGTTATGGCCGATATACGGTACGTTATATTGGCTGCCGACGTTAAATCTTCACCGAGTCAAATATGATCCGGAATATAAAAATCGTAATTGGTGGGAATTTTTAGGCCATCCTGAAGATTATAAAAATTATGATTGGTTTAAGCGGCCGGAAGCGATGAAACGTATTGCAACTATTGAAAATACAGGGAAAATTACAAAACCGACAATTACTATTCATGGAACTTGGGATGCACTGCTATTCCCCACCGTTCATGCGGCGGCGTATGAAAAACTTGTGGAAAAAAATGGTGATATCCGTATGTACCGATTATATATGGTCGAACACGGCAATCATTTTGACTCCTTTGTGAGTAATCCTAAAGTAGATCCTCAAAATACATTACAGCCGCTTATGCCATATGTACATCAGGCTTTTGATGCGTTGGTGAATTGGGTGGAAAATGGCGTTCCGGCACCACAAAGTATGACTATCGGTGTTCCTGAATCAACGAATAAAGTTTTCAGTATTTGGGATCACAGTGAAATTGATATGTACTAAAAGAGGTAACGTATGATGAAAACGCTTCATTATTTTCGTTCTGGAAACGGGATGGAAAAAATACTATTTATTCATGGTAATTTAGCCTCCTCCCATTGGTGGAGGCCGGCCATGATCCGTCTTGACGATTCTTTCGACATGCTGGCAGTTGATTTGAGGGGATGTGGTCGATCGGAACGCGAAAAAACAGATATAACGATAGAACAGCATGCTGAAGATATTATGGAGATTCTCCGGCAACAGAATTTTTTTCCTTGTACTGTCGCGGGACATTCTCTTGGCGGAGCAGTAGCCATGCAGCTGGCGGTGGATATGCCGAGTTATTTGAAGGCTATGATTCTTGTAGATTCAGCCTATATCGGAGGCATGGGCCCATTTGATTATTCTTTGCTGGAAACAGTAGTGAAAGACGAACAAATATTACTGGCTTCTTTGAAAGCAACTTTGGCTGTAGAGGTATCTCCGGCACTTATGGAAGGTTTGCTCGCAGATTGTCTTTTGGCTAAAGACGTGTTTATTCCTAATTCCCGGGCGCTGACTACTGTAGATTTTTCTGAAAAAGCGTCTTTCTTTATGAAACCGGTTCTAGTCATGCAAGGAGAGAAAGACGCAGTTGTTCCTTTGTCGGAAGCACAAAAAACAGCACAACTGTATCCTCATGCATCCTTAGTTATTTTGCCGGCGTCCGGACATAATCCGCAAATAGAAGTACCTGATTTGTTTGCAGAAACAGTACGACAATTTATTGCATCATTATAATGTCCATAACTGTATGAGGCATGATGTAAGCTAAACACTATTGAAGGAGGGAAAGAACGTGAAAAAAAGAATGTCAAAAAATGTTTTGGCAGTGATGACGTTTATAATGGCTGTGGGTGTAACTATTTCAGGGTTTGCCGCCCCTTCGGCCATTTTTTATGATGTTCCTGTGAATGACTGGTCTTATAGTGCAATTAAACAATTAACCCAAGAAGGTGTCGTATCAGGAGATGTGACACGCTTTGATGGGAAACGGACGGTGACACGGTATGAAATGTCTATTTTGGTAGCTAACGCAATGACCAAAATAGATGAAGCAACACCGGAACAAAAACGTGTCATTGAAAAGTTAGCTGTAGAATATGCGCAGGATTTGGAGAAAATTGGTGCGGTTCAATCGACGCAATCAGCTCCGGCAGCGGTAAAGTTGACAGCTAAGCCTAATGTGAATTTCTTTTTTGATAATCGTATTGAATATACACATAATAGCTTAGGCAATAACAGTGGAGGGGCCTGGGTTACGGGGAAAAATATTAAGAATTCCGATCAGTTAATGGAACGTATCCGGGTATATATGAGTGCGGACGTAGGGGATAGATGGACATGGAATTCGCGCTTAGTGCAGGCGAAGTGGAATTGGCAGTCAAATACGTCTGAAACGGTTCGCTTTGATCGATTCTGGATGACAGGAAAAAATATGCTTGGCGGTACGCTTGAAATTGGTAAAATGCAATTATATCCGGGGAAAGGCGCTTTCTTTGGCAATACAGGTGATACGGAAGGAGTATACTATACTCGTAAGCAAGATAAATGGACTTTCCGAGGCGGCTTAGCTAATAGTTCTTATTTAATATCATCGGGACAACGCGTTAAATTTATGGAAGCGCAGTATAAGCCGAATGGTAAAATGGATATCGGTGCGTATGCATTACGTCAAAGCTATTCTGATACAGTTGACGATTTGGATTTGCGCGTCATTAACGGTGCTATTGAAATTACACCAAAATTGGCACTATCCTTTGAATATGCACATAATAATGCTAATCCCAGCAATTATGCTTACGGACATGCCTCTGGCAAACAAAATGGTTATTTTATTGCTCTTCAATCTAAATACAAGGCAACAAATTATATGCCGGCCTTATACACGAATATGGTCAATCCGTTTAAACAAGGAGATTGGGGATGGGGAATTTCCTATCGACATTTGCCAAGCGGTGTAGCCGGTTTGTGGAATCGAGGTGCTTTTAGTTGGGTTCCGCTTACGACGGATGTGGATGGTAATTGGCAAAATGCACTGGACGGTATCAATGCATGGCGGGCTGATTTTGTCTATGTACCATGGCGTAATGTACAATGGACCTTGACATATGACCGCATTAAATATATTGATGGAGATAAGCTAAATAATAGCTGGCAGTCAACCTTTAATTTCTTCTTCTAAATATAAAAGATTTTTGTAAAATTCATTATGTAGGCAACATCTTCCTACACAAAAAAGCGAACCCAATAAAGGACTCCGGAAAAGGGATCCCTTATTGAGTTCACTTTTTTACCTGTATTTTTGTTGAAAATAAAAAAGCTTTAGTATGAGTATATACTTAACATGATATAATATGGTAGGAAAGGAGGCATTGCTGTGAGACGCAACCTATTTCAAGTTATCATTTTTATTATGATGTTGACGATGCCTGCATTTGCGAAGGATATTACGCCGCAAGCAATGCAGCATTATCCGGTTCTAACCAAAGAAATCCCACCTTCTTCCAATGGTATGGGAAAGCAGTTGCAAGGTATTGATTCAGTGATAGAAAACGATGTTAAACGAGGATTTCCCGGAGCAGTTCTGCTTGTGGCAAAAGATGGAAAAATTATAAAAGAAACAGCATATGGCTGGGCAAAAATGTATGATCAAAAACAACTGCTCCCCGAAAAAAAGCGTCAACTTATGACTGTGGATACCCTGTTTGATATTGCTTCTAATACGAAAATATATGCTGCGATTTTTGCTTTTATGAGGCTTACAGGAGAGGGGAAAGTTCGTCCTGATGATTTGGTATCGACGTATTTACCTAAGTTTACCAGTGATGGTCGTGAGAAAATCCGCCTTTGTGATCTTATGGATCATACAGCTGGTTTTTCTCCGGAAATATGTTTTTATAAACCCCAGGCAGGCGCTTTTTATTCTTTGAATAGAGATAAGACATTAAAACTTTTAGATACTATTCCGCTTTCTTATCCTACGGGGACGAAGATACAGTATAGTGACACGGATTATATGATTCTTTGTGCGGTAATAGAAAAAATTACAAAGCAAAGACTGGATACATATACGGAGAATGTGATTTATCGGCCATTAGGGTTGACCCATACATTGTTTAATCCGCTGTGTAAAGGATTTAAGCCAGAAGATTGTGCTGCTACGGAACCTTGTGGCAATACGCGTTGGGGAATGGTAACTTTTCCCGGGATACGTACAGGCACTTTACAGGGACAGGTACAGGATGAAAAAGCATGGTACTCCATGAAAGGAGTATCCGGTCATGCGGGTTTGTTTTCACGGGCTGAAGATTTGGCTGTTTTGGCACAGCTTATACTTAACAAGGGGGGATATGGCAATTACACACTTTGCAGTCCTCACGTTATAGATGACTACATGCGCCCTCGCAATACCCGATTTGCATTGGGGTGGAATGTAAATTGTTTACAAAATCAGGAATGGGAGTTTGGTTCTTATGCTAGTTCTCAGGCTATAGCGCATACGGGGTGGACGGGAACGGATATTGTCATTGATCCTAAATATAATTTATGCATTATTCTTTTAACCAATCGGATTCACGAACCGAATGTACCAGGACAACTTAATACCTTTGTTACAGATGATTTTAAGACCGTAAGCTATGGCGATATCATTTCTATGGTATATAAAGCAGTACAATAAGAGACGGTAATTTTGTATTGACAGCACAAGGAGCGGCATGTTAGAATAGCAACAACAATTTCATAACGATATCATCCAGAGCAGTTGAGGGATTGGCCCTATGACACTGCGGCAACCTTCCGTAAGGAAAGGTGCCAATTCCAGCGAAATATTTCGAAAGATGATCGATTACGTTATTAATCTTCGTCTTTTTTGACGAAGATTTTTTTGTTAATTTTATTAAGGAGAGATGAAAATGAGATGTAAAAAAATTGTACTTGTTGCGCTTGCGCTGTTTACTGCGGCAAGCTTGTTTGCAGGATGTGGAAATCAAAGTAGCTCTGCTTCGCAGGAAAAAAAGGAAATTACTGTTGGTGTTACACCGGGTGCCAGTGAACAAATCATGGACTTGGTAACAAAAGAAGCAGCTAAAGAAGGCTTGACGGTGCATGTAAAAACTTTTTCCGATTATGTAACACCAGATCAGGCATTGGCCAGTGGAGATATTGACTTAAATTCTTTTCAGCATAAACCTTTTTTAGATGCTTTTAATGAAAAAAATGGTACACATTTAGTTAGTATAGGACAAACCTATTTAGCTCCGTTAGGGTTATACTCCCATAAATATAAAACCGTTGGAGATATACCCGATGGAGCGACGATTGCTATTCCTAATGATCCATCGAACGGTGGACGGGCGTTGTTGCTGTTGCAGAAACAAGGATGGATAACGCTGACAAAGGGAAAAGAACCAACGAAGGTAACCGTTCAAGATATTGTGGATAACCCTAAGCATCTTCGTATTATTGAATTGGAAGCAGCACAGCTTCCCCGTTCCTTGGATGATACAGCGGCCTCTGTTATTAATGCAGGCTATGCTATTTCTGCCGGTCTTAACAGTCAAAAAGATGGTATTGCCGTAGAAGATAATACGAGTCCGTATGTTAATATTATCGCTGCCCGCGAAGCAGATAAAGACAACCCGGCTTATAAAAAATTTGTTAAAGCATTTCAATCACAGGCAGTAAAAGATTATATTGACAAGGAATTTGCGGGTGTTCTTGTTCCGGCGTGGTAGAATAAAAAGGAAATCAATCTAAGTATTCGAGGTGCATGACATGAAGGTTACGAAAGATAAAAAAATGACAGCGCATTTTCAAAAAATAATTCAATGCGCTACCATATCCAATGAATATGGCAATAAAGTTGATTGGCGGGAATTTGGCAAACTGCATCAGTGGCTGCAGAAATTTTATCCAACGATTTATCGTGAATTTCGATTGACGGAAATAGGCGAAGCAGGATTGCAATTTTGTTTTAAGGCAGATAATCCGGTAAAAGAACCGCTTATGCTTATGGCGCATCAAGATGTGGTGGAGGTTGGTGATTTAGCGCAGTGGACATATGATCCTTTTTCAGGAGAATTAGTGGATGACTGCGTATACGGTCGTGGTACAACAGATTGCAAGCATTTGCTTGCCGCAGAGATGGAAGCGGTAGAAGATGTATTTGCTTCTGGTTGGCGTCCACCGTATGATTTATATATTTCCTTGGGATTTGGGGAAGAGATTTATCGGGCTGATGGTCCGGATGGTGCACGTTTATTATGCCAAAATCTGCAAACGGAAGGTGTGACGATTGGCTGTACCTTTGACGAAGGTGGTTCTATTGTCCGTGGCAAAGACAATAAGCTTGTTGCACGGATCGGGTTAGGTGAAAAAGCTTGTGTTAATATTGAAATTTATAAAGATTCCGCGGGGGGGCATGCCAGCAAACCTGGATTGGGAACCGCTTTGGGCGCAGTGGCTAAAGCAATTGTAGATATTGAAGCACATCCGTATCCGTATCGATTGATTCCATTGGCAGAAGCACAGCTTAAAGCAGCCGCGGCAGTTGAAGATGGAGATAAAAAAAGAATTTATCAAGAGCCGAAAAAATATTGGGAGGAGTTGTGTGCACTGGCACGTCAGGATCCTGAACTAGATGCTATGCTTCATACCACTTTTGCATTTACAATGGCGCAGGCCAGCAATCAGCCGAATGTCCTTCCTTCCCATGTAGGGATGACAATGAGCTGCCGCATATTGCAGGGAGATACCATAGAATCGGTCATGCAATATTTACAGCAATTTTTGCCTGAAGGAGTCCGGCTGCGCCATGTTTCAGGAGAAGATCCCATGCCTACCTCGACGCCGGATAGTGATGATTATAGAACGGTAGAAAGGGTACTTCATACGCTTTATGGGAAGAACATTATTCTTGTTCCGTTTCTTATGCTGGGAGCTACGGATACACATTATTATACACCTGTTGTCCGGCGCGTATTCCGCTTTGATGGGTTTTTGGTGGATCATCGCTGGGGTGGGGCTCATCAGGTTAATGAAAGAATTCCGGTTGATGCATTGCCGGGATCAAAACAGTTTTTCAAGACATTTTTGCTGGAATATTAAAAGCGGGGGCGGTATTTTCATGAAGAAGAAGGCTTTATTTACGGTGCTTACGGTTATAGCTGCCGGATGGCTTGCATATAGTGGTTTTACATTGTTGAATATGCTTATTCTTATTGTTATGCTAGGATTTTGTGTGGCATCTTTTTATAAATGGTAGTATGTATGATTTTATCGGCAGCGTATATTTCCTTAGAGAAAATGCGTTGCCGATTTTTAATATATTTTTATACAAGTTGCTGAGTTTAAATTTGAATAGGAAATTATATGTTAAAAAAATCACAAAGTTTGCGTTCGTAAAATGCGTTATTGTAATATATGAAAAGGATTTCTTTTTTTTTATCTGTCCGGAGAAACTTTTTTTATTATTCATAAAACCACATTTTGTATAAGTTTTTACTAAAATGTGGCATTATTACATAAGATATGCTTATCCTATAAATAAAACACATAGTTATAATGTGAATTTAACAATAAAATAGATGAATAAAATGCATAGCGTTATTGTAAAATTAACAATGAAATTGTATAATATAAGCATAATCTCAACGGAATTTATTTCAACAGAATAATTTAAGTAAGGAAAATTGCAAGATTTTTAATAGACTTGGACGTTATTGCCAAAGCCTGCCGGATGGTAGATATGTTAAACAATGTTGGCTGTACCTTATTTTTTAAGAATTGCCGATACTGCTATAGGCTTATAGGCTTTTTTATATTATAGTTTTATCTATTTTATGGACAATACGTAAAGAGACAGTTGTGATTTTACATGATAACAGTATTTAGGTGAAAGTATTAGTTGTTTTATACTACTTGTTTCTGTTGGTTTTAAATAAATTCCTTTTATTGCGTATGTTTTATTCTATATGGAGAAACGCTTTCCTCATTCTGTTGACGGGGTGAGGATTTTAGTGAGGTGGTATGGAAAAATCTACTTTAAAATTTCTTTGGGCTTGACATTTTTTTTATTTTATGTCATCCCCAGATAGAGGAATGACCTACGTTTTATCAGTGCTATTTTTATGAAAGAGGTGTGAAAATGGAAAAAGCAGATGAATTGTATCAGAGCTTTGAGGAAAAATTGACTGCCTTGAGTGGACAATGTGCACATTGCAGCAAGGCAGAATTGATTCCGACATTGAAGAAGGTATTTTCCGATAGAGGAGATACTACAGCAGCCGTTGTTCAAACAGAATACGTTAAGGAACTTGGCATTGCAGAAGGATTGAAGACTGCAGGCATTACGGTTCACACGGATCATATTCGTTTGAATTGCGAAACAGATCAGGTTGGTATTATTGATGCACAGTATGGTCTTGCAGATTTGGGATCGGTTATTCAGCTGCATCAAAATGTGGATGAACGTATTGCTGCTATTATGCCGCCGTTTTCTATTGTTATTATTAAACGGTCTACTATTTTGGATAACCTGGACACAATGATAGATATGCTTAGTGCAATGCCTGAAATGCCTAATTTTGTAG
This sequence comes from Megasphaera sueciensis, assembly GCF_050219315.1. NCBI lineage: Bacteria > Bacillati > Bacillota > Negativicutes > Veillonellales > Veillonellaceae > Megasphaera > Megasphaera sueciensis. The sequence continues at coordinate 1,782,284 of NZ_CP116939.1, read as the reverse complement.
GTTTTATTACCGGTCCGAGCCGTACTGCCGATATTGAATGTGTCGGCACCGTTGGTGTTCACGGTCCGCTGGAAATTCTGGTAATTGTAGTGGATGATCAATAATAATAAAGGAGGATACTTGATATGGATAACGAAGAATTGAAGCAGGAGATCGAGTCAGCCATAGAGAATAATGCCCTGCAAAATGCCCTAACTAAATTTACCAGTGCCTATCCCGGCAATAGAGCTAAGGTTTATAAAGGGTACGATTTTGAAGCGATTCGTGAAAAAATTCATGAAGGTAAATCATATGCGGCTGAACATATTAACGAATTGGTAGATGAATTTGAAAAGAATTTCAATGCTAGAGGCGGACATGTGTTTCGTGCAGCCGATGGTGAAGCTGCGATGGATTATATTCGTAAACTGGCCAAAGAAAGAGGCGTTAAAGCCGTTGTAAAATCTAAATCCATGACGACCGAAGAAATCCACATGAATGAGTTGCTGCGTGAAGATGGTATTGATGTGCAGGAAACCGACTTGGGTGAATTTATCAATGCGATTACCGGGGATACTCCGGTTCATATGGTTATGCCGGCAATCCATCTTTCTAAAGAACAAGTAGCAGAATATTTCACGGAATACCTTCATGAACAAAATAATCCGGTTATTTTGGAATTGGTGCGTTCTTCGAGAAAATATATGAGGGATAAATTCCTAAATGCAGACATGGGAGTTTCCGGAGCCAATATTGCTGTAGCTAATACTGGTACCGTTATCACTTTTACAAATGAAGGAAACGGACGCATGACGGCGACATTGCCGCCCATCCATGTATACGTCGTAGGTATTGAAAAATTTGTGGCCAAGCTTAGCGATATCCGATATGCTATGAAAGCACTGCCGCGTAATGGTACAGCCCAGACACTTACCAGTTATGTTTGCATGTATACTGGGTCCAATGAAGTTGTAGTAAATAAAGACACAGATGAAAAGGCGCAAAAAGAATTTCATGTAATTATTTTGGATAACGGCCGCAGCAAAATTCTGGAAGATCCTGATTTTAAGGATATTTTCTGCTGTATCCGCTGTGGAGCTTGCCTCAATGTCTGTTCCGCTTTTCGCCTTGTAGGTGGTCATGTGTATGGCGGTAAGGTATACACCGGAGGAATTGGTACGTTATTAACGGCATTCCTGACTTCTCAGGAACGAGCTGAAAATATTCAGAATCTCTGTTTGCAGTGTAAAAAATGTAATGAAGTATGTGCGGGCAAACTGGATATTGCGGGCATGATTTTGAAACTGCGTACGAGATATGCAAAGCGTGATGGACTGAATCCGATTCATAAATTTGCTCTTGATACAGTGAGTGATCGTCATCTTTTCCACTCCATGCTGCGTATTGCTTCTGTTGCACAGGGAGCGCTCAGCAAAGGTGAACCGATGATTCGCCATATGCCGATGTTTTTATCCGGTCTTACAGCGGGACGAAGCTTGCCGACGGTTGCCAAAGTACCTTTCCGTGATGTTATTCTTACAATGAAACAGGACGTACCAAATCCTAAGGGCACGATTGGTATTTTTACAGGGTGTTTGCTAGACTTTGTTTATGTAGATATTGCAGAAGCGGTTGTTAAAGGGCTGAATGCATGCGGATATAAGGTGGAAATGCCTCAGGGTCAGTCTTGCTGCGGAGCCCCTGCGACTTATATGGGTGACGAGGATAATGCCAAAAAATCTGCTGTTATTAATATTGAAGCAATGGAAGCTGAAAAATACGATTATATCGTATCTGCTTGTCCGACTTGTACACATGCTTTAATTGATTATCAAAATATGTTTCAGGATGATCCGGCAATGCTTAAACGTGCAAAAGTTCTGGCTGAAAAAACTTTTGATTTTTCTAAACTTGTTTACATGCTCGGCGGTATTCCCGGTGACGGTGATGGTGTCCCGATGAAGATTACCTATCATGATTCCTGTCATATGAGAAGAACCATGAATGTTTGGAAAGAACAGCGTGAACTGCTTACGCAGACCAAAGGAGTGGAACTTACTGAAATGACCGAATGTGACAGCTGCTGTGGGTTCTCCGGGTCATATTCCATCAAATATCCAGAAATTTCGGCACCGATTTTGCAAGCAAAAATAAATCATATCCTTGAAACCGGAGCAGATACGGTTGCTGTTGATTGCCCGGGGTGTTTATTGCAGATCAGGGGCGGTCTCGATGCTCGTGGCAGAGATGATATCAAAGTTAAACATACGGCACAGATTCTTACGGAAAAACGTGGTCTTTAAAAACCAAATTTCTGGCTTAATCATTTCTGTAATAAATATACAAAATCTGTGATATTCACTGCAGAATTTCACTAAAACGAAAACATTCTCTGGAAAGGTGTACGTGAGCATATTGATGACCAAACAGGAGTTATTTGACAACAAAGTCAGCAAAGTAATGCCGATGCATATTGGGAATGTGTACGACAAGCGGATGAAAGCAGTGGAAGGGTATATTGATCTCTTTTCGGTTCATCCTTTTTCCGGATCAGAAGTGGGGACTGTATTAGATGATGTGGTTTCTACCCGGGGAAAGATGATCCGGCCCAGACTGTTATTGTTGGCAAGTGAGTTCGGATCGGCTTGCAAGACAGCTCAGGACCGGCTTTGTAAGCTGGCCGCTATTGTGGAAATGACACATATGGCATCATTGATTCATGATGATATTGTTGATGATTCGGATTACCGCAGAGGAAAACCTTCCATTCAGAAAAAGTATGGAAAAGATGCTGCCGTATATGCCGGAGACTTCCTCATGGGTAGAATCAGCTATTATATGATGAAGGAAGCTATGAATCGTGCGGGTATTGTTTTATCAAAGACCATCGAGGCGATGTGTGCCGGAGAAATAGGTCAAGCCATGTGCCGATATAAGGAAGATGTGACGGTTGAAGAGTATTTGAACAATATTCATGGAAAGACAGTTGCTTTATTTATGGCTTGCTGTCGGATAGGAGCTATGGAGAGCGGCTGTGATGAACGGATGGTTCGTAATTTGGAGTTATTCGGTGAGTGCCTCGGTTTGATGTTTCAGATTCGGGATGACCTGCTGGATTTTACATCGGATGTTTTGACCATCGGTAAATCGGCGCATAAGGACTTCCAAGAAGGTATATATACAATGCCTATACTTTGTGCTATGAAACAGCCAGGAGGACGAGAAGCGCTGATTCCATTCATGCGGCGTAATGCTGAAGGTGCATTGACATTACAAGAGATGTTTCAGATGGAAACGGCAGTAACTAGATTAGGTGGAGTCGAAGCGGCCTGGCAGGAGATAAAAAAGCGTCAATGGCAGGCAGAAGCAATTGCAGACGAACTTCCGCAATGCGAATATTCTCGGTTATTGTTAAAGTTGGTTCGCAAGCTGGGGACGGTGTGATATGGAACGATGGAATGTACTTACACCTAAGCTGGCTTTACGGCTGGCCGCACCGCATACTTGGCCTGCATCGATTTGTCCGGCTTTGTTTGGAGAACTGTATTGTGTACTGGCAGGATACGGACTACATTTTATAGTAGGGACACTGCTTTTATGTGCGTGTATATTGATGCAGTCTTCGGTAAATACGTTTAATGATTTCTTTGATTATGTTAAAGGCGTTGATAGTGCGGCAGATCATGTGGATGCCGACGATGCCGTGCTGGTGTATGAAAATTTAAATCCGGTACATGCGTTATGGTTGGCAGTGATTTATTTGGGAGCGGCTGTGCTGGTGGTCATGCCCGTACTGTTGACTGCCGGGATTGCACCTATTGTTGTTGGTGTTGCCGGTGGAGTTGCTGTTGTTTTTTATTCGGGAGGACCTTTTCCGCTTTCCTATTTGCCGGTGGGAGAATTTGTATCGGGACTTGTTATGGGCGGATTGATTCCTTTGGGAATTTTAGCAGCAATTACAGGCGATTTTCACTGGATCGTATTATTGGCAGCTTTGCCGTTTGTTTTAGGAATTGGCCTTATTATGATGACCAATAATATATGTGATATTGTAAAAGATCGTGAAGCTAAACGAAAAACGCTGCCTGTTCTTTTGGGGTATGAGCATGCCGTACGGTTGTATCGTATAGTGACGGTACTATGGATCCTGTTTCTCTGTATACTGCCGGTATGGTTGTTGGGCTTTTGGGGAATTATTTGTCCTATGCTGATGGTAGTATCGGCGCATAAGCTATTTAGGTTTTTACTTACTTCAAGCTTGACCCCCGGACAGCGTATTGTACAGATGAAAGGAATTCTTCGAGCCAATATATTCGGTAACGGTGCTTATATTGTTACGCTGGCCTTTTGCGTATTGATGGGAGCGAGTATTTATGGCTGAGGTATCAAAACGAGATCGGGTGTTTCAGGTGTTTCAGCATATTTCTCATTCTTATGACCGTGGAAATTACCGTATTAGTTTGGGATTGGAAAAGAGCTGGAAAAAACTTCTGGTTGATGCGGTTTCAAAAAGTGCAACAGGAGCGGTGCTGGATGTATGCAGCGGTACCGGTGATATTGCGATTGCTTTGGCAGCAAAGCGGCAGGATTTGCAGATTACAGGGTTGGATTTTTCTCCGTCGATGCTGGCAATAGCACAGGAAAAAGGCCGGATGTTAACTAACCTTGTCTGGCAGGAGGGGGATGCAATGAAACTTCCTTTTGCTGATGATAGTTTTTCAGCTGCTTGTATTTCTTTTGGTCTTAGAAATACGTCTGATTATGAACGGGTGCTGCAGGAAATGAGACGGGTTGTTTGCCCCGGTGGGTGGGTATATTGTTTAGATTCTTTTGTTCCTGATTCTCCGTGGGTCCGGCCTTTTTATGAGATATATTTTCGCATGATCATGCCTGTTTTAGGAGGAGGGTTTGATCATCATAAAGAGTATCAATGGCTGTGGCAGTCGACACGTAATTTTTTGCGCAGGAATCAGCTTTTGGCATTGTTTTGTAATGTAGGGCTGACGGAGGTGGGGTATAAAAGCCGTTTGTTCGGAGCCTGCGTATTGCACTGGGGACAAAAACCGTATGCTGTAAAAATGATGTAGTAACTATGTAAGAACGTATATACGCTGTAGAGATAAAAAGGAACCTGATTATACTGCGGATTTATAATGTCAACGGTTGATTGATATTAATCGTAAAATCAAGGAGGATAAGACTATGAGTGAAGAAAAGTTTGATGCCATTGTCGTAGGTGGCGGCTTGGCAGGATTATCTGCGGCCTATGCAATGGCCCAGGCGGGTCTGGATGTTATGGTTGTAGAGCGTGGCAAATTTTGCGGCGCTAAGAATTCCAGCGGCGGCCGCCTTTATGGTCATAGCTTAGAAAAGCTGATTCCGAATTTTGCAGAAGAAGCTCCTATAGAACGTAAAATCGTCAAAGAACGCATTGCTCTAATGACGGAAGAAACAGCTATGACGATTGAATACAGTTCAGGAAAATTAGGAGCACAACCTTGTGCCTCCTATTCTGTACTTCGTGCCAAATTTGATAAATGGTTGGCCGATAAGGCTGAAGAAGCTGGTGCTATGGTTGCTACGGGGCTTCTTGTAGATGATATCCTTGTAAAGGATGGACAAGCCGTTGGTATTTCCTGTGGTGGGGAAGAAGTATTTGGTGATGTGGTTATTTTAGCTGATGGGGTTAACTCTCTTCTGGCTCAGAAATTGGGAATGAAAGAAGAACTTGATCCGACGCAAGTGGCGGTGGGTGTTAAGGAAGTTATCGCTTTGGATCCACAGGTGATTAATGAACGATTCGGAGTTTCTGACGGAGAAGGGACCGCTATGATGATGGCGGGTGATCCAACTTGCGGCAACCTTGGCGGTGCTTTCTTATATACCAATACAGATAGCATTTCTCTTGGAATAGTAACAACTATAAGTGATATCGGACGAGTTGATACTAGTGTGCCAGATATGGTAGAACGTGTTAAGAATCATCCTGTAATCAAGCCCTTGATTGCTGGCGGCAAATTGCAAGAATATTCTGCGCATTTGGTAACGGAAGGCGGATATAAGATGGTGCCGGAATTGGTTAAAGACGGCGTTCTTGTAGTTGGAGACGCAGCTGCTTTTGTTATCAACCTTGGTTACACTGTCCGTGGTATGGATTTTGCTATTGAATCCGGCCGATTGGCGGCTGAAGCCGTTATCAAGGCAAAAGCAAAAGAAGATTTTTCTGCCGGTGGACTTGCTTATTACAAAACCTTGCTTGAAGATAGCTTTGTACTGAAAGAATTGAAGATGTACCAGAACTTCCCAAGTTTGCTTGAATGTCATGCGGTATTTAATGATATTCCTAAAATGGCAGATGAATTTGCATCTGAACTGCTTACTGTTGATGGCAGAACACCGATGGCGATTCCGATGATTGCTATGATGGTTCTGGCTAAAAATGGCGGGTTAGCAGGTTTGGTTGATCTTGGTTCTAAAGCATTGGAGGCGTTCTAATATGGCAAAAATGAGCATTGATGATAAATTGGGGACTCTCAAATTTACTACAAATGAGGAAAAATCCCATATCATCATTAATGAGGATTTTACTGATGAAAAAGAAATTATGCGTATTGTAAAAGCTTGTCCGGCTGAATTATACAAATACGAAAACGGGAAACTTGTTTTCAGTCACGAAGGGTGTTTGGAATGTGGGACTTGTCGTGTATTGTCGCATGGAAAAGTTATTAAAAGCTGGGAATATCCGGAATCTGGATATGGCGTAGAATTTCATCAGGGATAAAAAAAATTTCAGTAGATGTGATGGGACTGTGTGTCAAAATAAAAAAAGAAGAACTCGGGAACGTTATTGCCGAGTTCTTCTTTTTTTATAGCTATTGTCACAAAAATGTGATAATAGCGTAACAATAACGTAACATAATTGCAGTATATTGACTACGGATATATTAACTACGTATAATAACAGCAGATGTAAGCAAATCGTTATATATTTATACATAATGCTGTGATGAATACATCACATACAGGGGGAATATTATGTTAAAAAAGCCATCCAGAAAAGTATGTTTTGGAATTATGATATTTATTATGGCAGTCGGCATAGGAATAGCTAAGTCAGGGATACTGTTTCATTCTTACATACCTAAAGAGCCGCAGGCAGTAGAAGTGAAAGCCATGAAGGTAGAGGCGAAGGACACTCCGGTGACTTATGAATTTGTAGGAAAAGTAGCGTCTAAAAATGAAATCTCCATTATGTCTAAAATATCGGGAAATATCATAAATAAGATGGTTAAAGGCGGGGATGTTGTTTATAAGGGACAGCCTCTTTTTCAAATTGACGATAAGCAATATCAATCTAAAATTAATGCCGCTCGGGGAACTCTGTCAAAAGATACCGCAGCTTTACGGAGTACGCAGAGAGATTTAGAGCGGTATAAGATGTTAGCGCAAGTTCAAGGAATAGCACAGCAAACGGTAGATTCGTATGAAGCGCAAGCGGAAGAAGATCAGGCTACGGTAGATTCGGATCAAGCGTCGCTTAATGAAGCAATGGAAGATGAACAAGATACGTTGATTTTATCTCCCGTAGATGGTCGGATTGATGTGAATGATTTAAGCGTAGGACAATATGTTTCAGCTGGGTCATCGACGTTGGCGACCGTATCTTCTTTGGATCCGATATGGGTACAGTATACCATCAGCGAAAATGAATATATTACCTTAGCGCAAAATGGTCAGGCTTCCTTGCCGGAAGATTTTAAAAGTAATTTAAAGTTAATTTTAAGTAATGGCAGCGAATATCCACTGCGTGGGAAAATTGATGCAATTGATAAAGGAATCGGCAGCGATACGGGGACATTGACGATAAAAGCTGTATTTGATAATCCACAGCACTTCTTGGTACCAGGGATGTTTGCTAAAATCATTGCAACAGGAGAGATACGCCAGAATGCCGTATTAGTGCCTCAGCAATCGGTAAAAGATTTACTGGATAGCTCTTTTATATATATTATTAAGACAGATAATACAATTGAAACGAGAAAAGTAAAATTAGGGCCTAAAGTGGGTAATATGGTTATTATTGATGATGGAGTAAAAGCGGGAGAATCGGTTGTCGTGGATGGTGTGGATAAAATTAAGGATGGCAGTTTGGTAGAACCTACATTTGTTGCTGCAGATGACTTCAGTAATACGTAAACCGAAGTGAGGCGTAAAGATGGCTAAATTTTTTATTGAACGTCCTGTTTTTGCTATTGTACTGTCCGTTATTATTGTCCTTTTGGGAATCGTATCTATTTTGAATTTGTCTATTGCGCAATATCCTAAAATAACACCACCGACTGTTTCCATTAGCACATCTTATCAGGGTGCTAATGCTGAGGTTGTCAATGATTCTGTGGCACAGGTAATAGAACAAGAGGTAAATGGTGTTGACGGAATGGATAATATGACGGGAACGGTAGCTGATGACGGGTCGTATAAACTGCGGATCCAATTTGAAGCGGGCAAAGATCCCAATGTGGCAGCGGTACAAGTCCAAGATCGAGTATCGTCGGCAAATCCTTCTTTGCCTACCACAGTACAGGAAAAGGGTATTGCCAGCAGAAATTCATCAGAGGACATGGCCTTTGTTTTTCAATTATATTCTCCGAATCATACCTATGATGCAAAATTTTTGAAAAATTACGGCAGTCTATATTTAGTTGATGGATTGAAACGGATTGATGGAATTGGCGATGTCAATGCTTTTGGTGCTGATTATAGTATACGTGTATGGCTCCAACCGGATAAAATGGCAAAATTAGGAGTATCTACTAGTGACGTAGTATTGGCTATAAAAAAACAAAATTTAGAGGCACCGATAGGTGCTTTAGGAACCCGACCGACGGATGACAAACAGGCACTTCAATTTACGACGCGTATAAAGGGACGGTTGTCTGATGCGGCTCAATTTGGTAAATTAATTGTTTTGGCAAAAGCAGATGGTTCCATCGTTTATTTAAAAGATATTGCAAAAATTGAAATGGGGAGTGAAAACTATACTAATATTACCGAACAGAATGGCAATGAAAGTGCTGGCTTTGCGATTCTCTTAAATAGCAAGGCAAATACGCTGCAGTCTATTAATGAGGTAAAAAAGTATTTGGAAAATGCAAAAAAAGATTTTCCGCCGGATATGGATTATATTGTATCTGTTGATAATACAAAATTTATTCGGGAATCCATGTTGGAAGTGAGTAAGACTTTTGTGGAAGCGTTATTGTTAGTTGTATTGATCGTTTTTCTGTTTTTACAGAATTGGCGGGCTACTTTAATACCGTTGCTGGCTATACCGGTATCGCTTATTGGAACATTTGCGGCATTTATTATCTTACGATTTAATATCAATACGCTGACATTGTTTGCACTGGTTTTATCGATTGGGTTAGTAGTGGATGATGCTATCGTTGTCATAGAAGCGGTAGAGCATCATATGCGGTATGATTGTTTAAATCCCCATGATGCTACCTGTTTGGCTATGAATGAGGTATCTGGCCCTATTGTGGCCATTGCTTGTGTGTTGGCCTCGGTGTTTTTACCGGTTGCATTTTTCCAGGGTATGACAGGAATTTTATATCGCCAGTTTGCTTTGACTATTGTTATTTCTATGGCATTGTCAGCATTAGTCGCATTATCCTTGACGCCTGCTTTATGTGCAAAACTTCTTCGGCCGTATCAGCCGATTTCTGAAGAGAGTGTATTTGGTCGCTTTTTTAAAAAATTTAATGGTAAGCTTACAGCATATATAGAAAAATATGGGGTATGTCTGCGCCAATCTATGTTGAAGACTAAATTGAGTATTTGCTTTCTGGTATTTTTAGTTATTTTCAGCGGAGTTTTATATAAATTAGTCCCGACTACCTTTATACCGGAAGAGGATCAAGGACGGTATATTGTTGCGATAAATTTACCGGAAGCCTCCGGTTTGGGACGCACGAAGGAAGCTGTAGAAAAAGTTTCAAAGATGATACAACAACAACCGGGAGTCGCCCAAGTTATGTCTTTGACAGGAATGGATTTATTGGGGGGAGGTAATAAATCCAGTGCCGGAGCGGTGTTTGTTTCGCTCCATCCATGGGAAGAACGAAAAAACAGTGATTTGAGTGTCCAATCCGAGATAGGAAAAACAATGATGAGCGGAAAACATTTGCAAGAGGGTACCTTACTGGCCCTCAATCCACCAGCTTTGCCAGGATTGGGTGCTGTTGGCGGTTTTTCACTCATGTTGGAAGACCGGGCTGGCGGAACACTGAATAATTTAGATGCCGTATCGCAGCAGTTTATCGCAGCGGCTCAGAAAAGACCGGAGATTGGCCGGATTTCCTCTAACTTTAAAGCGAGTACTCCGGGATATGAATATAACATAGACAGAGATAAGGCCAAAGTATTAGGTGTATCTATCAGCGATATATTCTCTACGCTGCAAGTTTTTCTGGGAGGCAATGAGGTCAATGATTTCACACTGTTTGGGCGTAACTATAAGGTTGCTGTCCAAGCGGACGGCATGTTTCGCGGAGATGTGAGTGCTTTACAGTATTTACATGTGAAAAATGCAAGTGGTGATATGGTGCCGCTCAATACATTGATTACACCTAAGAAGGTATATGCACCATCCGTAATCAGTCGCTTCAACGGAGTAAAGGCAGCACGAATCAATGGAAGCCAGGCACCCGGATACAGTTCCGGGCAGGCAATGAAAGCCTTAGAAGAAGTTGCAGCTCAGACGCTGCCGGAAGGGTATACGTATGAATGGGCTGGACAAAGCCGGGAAGAGCAAAAGTCTTCATCTAAAGCACCTATTTTATTTGGGCTTGCATTCCTGTTTGCCTTTCTTTGTTTAGCTGCTTTATATGAGAGCTGGAGTGTTCCTTTTGCCGTTTTATTAGCTATACCGGCGGGTATATTCGGAGCTTTTTTCTTTCAATATCTGCGGGGGTTGGAGGACAGCATATACATGCAAATTGGATTGATTATGCTTGTCGGTTTGGCTGCCAAAAATGCAATCCTCATTGTAGAATTTGCTAAAATACGTGTAGATCAGGGAATGGTTGCATCCCAAGCTGCGGTAGAAGCGGCACAGTTACGAGTGCGGCCTATTATTATGACTTCTTTGACATTTATTATTGGCTGTTTGCCTTTAATGTTTGCGAGCGGGGCAGGAGCGGGAGCACGTACTTCTATGGGAACGGCTGTCGTAGGCGGCATGCTTGCGGCAACAGCAATCGGAATTTTTCTTATTCCTACTCTGTTTGTGGCAATTGAAAAGAAAACTGGAAAATTCCATTTTTGGCATAAATTATGATATTTGTCATTATTACGTAGTTACGTAAAAGGGAGAGCTAAAAGACAACATGGCTAAATTTTTTATTAATCGACCTATTTTTGCTATTGTAGTGTCTATCATTATCGTACTTTTGGGAATTGTATCAGCAGCGGGGTTGTCGGTGGCGCAATATCCTAATATTTCCCCTCCTACAATTTCTGTCAGCACTAAATACCAAGGTGCTAATGCCGAGGTTATTAATGACACCGTAGCGCAAGTAATAGAAGAACAAGTCAATGGGGTAGATGGTATGGAGTCTATGACATCTACGAGTACGGATACGGGGTTTTATACGCTGAATGTACAATTTGAAACTGGGACAAATTCAGACATGGACTCTGTTCAAACACAGAACCGCGTATCAGAAGTTAAGGCTTCTTTGCCTGATTCGGTACAGTCACAGGGGATTTCGACAACGAAATCATCAGATGATAGTGCACTGACATTTACCTTGTATTCCCCAAATAATACGTATGATGCTAAATTTTTAGAAAATTACGGAACTCTCTATTTGCTCGATGATATTAAGCGTATTAAAGGTGTCGGTGAAGTGTCCGCATTTGGAGCGGATTACAGCATGCGGGTATGGCTTCAGCCGGAGAAAATGGCGAAGTTGGGTGTATCGACAAGTGAAGTGGTTTCGGCGATTGAAAGTCAAAATGTGCAGGCACCTGCAGGTTCTCTGGGAAAGATGCCAACAGAAACAAAACAGCCATTTGAATATACGGTGCGTGTGCAAGGACGACTCATTAATGCAAAAGAATTCGGAAATATTATTATTACGGCGAAGGATACCGGTGCAGCAATACGATTAAAAGATATTGCCAAGGTTGAAATGGGAAGCCGGGATTATATTTATGATTCTAAACAAAATGGACATGCCAGTGCTGGATTTTCTATTAAATTAAACAGCGATGCCAATTCATTAGATACAATTGGGAAAATAAAAGCATTACTAACGAATGCCAAGGATAAATTCCCTGCGGACATGGATTATGCCGTTACCATTGATAATACTAATTTTATTTATGAATCTATTCTCGAAGTATGCCGGACATTTTTAGAAGCGCTGGTACTTGTTGTTTTAGTAGTATATCTATTTTTACAAAGCTGGAGAGCTACGCTTATTCCTCTTTTGGCAGTACCGGTATCATTGATTGGTACATTTACAGCTTTTACATTTTTAGGGTTTACAATCAATACACTGACATTATTTGCCATGGTATTGGCAATTGGATTGGTAGTGGATGATGCCATTGTAGTTATTGAAGCTGTTGAACGACATATCAAGGAGGATCATATGAGTCCGCGGGAGGCAACGGTGCAAGCCATGCAAGAAGTGTCTGGCCCCGTTATTGCGATCGCGTTTGTCTTGGCTTCGGTATTTTTGCCTGTAGCATTTTTTGGAGGCATCATGGGGGTGCTGTATAAACAATTTGCCTTGACGATTGCCGTTTCTATGGGATTATCGGCATTTGTGGCATTATCACTTACACCGGCACTTTGTGCACTTATCTTGAAACCGGATCGTGAATCAGAGAAAAAGAGTCTATTGAAGCGTTTTTTTAAATCCTTTAATGAACATTTGAGAATGATTACGATTCGCTATGGCAAAGAAATACAATATTTAATTCCCAGAGCAAAACGGTGTATGCTGTTTTTAGCGGGTATCTTGATTGTAACCGGATTACTCTATCAAGTTGTTCCCAGTTCCCTGGTACCAGAAGAAGATCAAGGATATTATATGGTGGGAGTCACACTGCCGGAGGGAGCCAGTTTGACTCGGACGATTCATGCAATGGATGCCATTTCAGAAAAAATCCAAAAACAGCCGGGAGTTACACAAGTTATGACCTTAGCGGGAACGGACCTTTTGACAGGGTCTTCCAAAACCAATACGGGAGAACTTTTTGTAGCATTAGCCCCATGGTCGGAGCGAACTTCTCCTTCATTACAAGTCAAATCGGAAATACAAGATACATTAGCCGATGCGTCTTCTTTTTTGGAAGGAAATGTGACAGTATTTAATCCACCGGCGCTGCCTGGATTGGGTTCAGTCGGTGGATTTTCGCTTATGATAGAAGATCGCAATGGGGGAACGCTTACGGATTTAGATAAAGTAGCGACACAATTTGTTGAACAAGCCAAAAAACGCAAGGAAATTGGAGCGGTATCCTCTAATTTCAGTACATCAACACCTAGTTATCGCTTTGATGTAGATCGTCAGAAAGCAGAAATTTTGGGAGTATCGGTAGATGATATTTTTTCCACCTTGCAAGTTTTTTTAGGTGCTGATGAAGTGAATGATTTTACGAGATTTGGACGGAACTACAAAGTTATCGTTCAAGCGGAAAGTCCGTATAGAAGTAATACTGATGCCCTGCGCTACTTATTTGTCAAAAGTGCTAATGGGGATATGATACCTCTTAACACCTTGGTTACAATGAAAAAAGTGCTGGCACCGGCCGTTATTACTCGATTTAATGGCGTACAAGCAGCTAAAATAAGCGGTACACAAGCCGGTGGCTACAGTTCAGGACAAGCCATGGAGGCATTGTCCGAAGTTGCAAAAGAAACGTTGCCGGATGGATATACTTATGAATGGACTGGTCAAAGTAGGGAAGAACAACAGTCGGCAGGACGAACTCCGATTGTGTTTGGGATGGCGCTTTTGTTCGCGTTTCTCTGTCTGGCGGCTTTATATGAAAGCTGGAGTGTGCCATTTGCTGTATTATTGGCTATTCCCTCAGGGGTTTTTGGTGCATTTTTGTTCCAATATCTTACGGGACAGGAAAATAGTATTTATATGCAAATTGGGTTGATTATGTTAATTGGTCTGGCAGCTAAAAATGCTATCTTAATCGTAGAATTTGCAAAAGTACGAGTAGATCAAGGCATGAAATTAGAACAAGCTGCTATGGAAGCGGCTCAGCTGAGGTTACGCCCGATTATTATGACTTCATTGGCTTTTATTATCGGTTGTCTGCCTCTTATGCTGGCGTCTGGGGCAGGTGCGGGGGCACGTACCTCCATGGGAACAGCTGTTGTCGGGGGGATGTTGGCGGCCACTGCCATAGGAATATTTCTTATACCTATATTATTTGTCGTTGTTGAAAACGTAGTAAGACGTTATAAATGATCTGGCGATAGACTTTGATATATTTTTTCTAAATTTTCCTCTTGTGTTTGTAGATAGGTTTTGTTGCTATCAGAACTTTCCAATGTATAAATACCTTCTACGTTAGCACCTACTTCGTGTGCCAGTGTTTGGGAAATTTTGGGACTTTCCATATCTTCTACAAAAATTGTTGAGATATGATGATTTAAGCAAAAATCAGCAAGTTCTTTTAGGCGGCGGGCACTTGGTTCACCAGAGGCAAAAACATTTTCCAGGCTATTTTGCTGCAGTCCAAAATCACGAGCCATATAAGAAAAAGCAGCGTGACCAGTAACAAATACCTTGTTCGGACTTTGGTCAAATTTTGTCTTATAGTCGGTATACAAATGATCTAGTTTGGCAGCAAATTCATCATAGTTCGCATCGTAGTAGGCCTTATTTGACGGATCTGCTTTTATAAACGCGTTATGGATATTCTTGGCTTCCCGTTTGGCACCCTGTAGACTAAGCCAGATATGTGGATCTATGTCGTGACGCTGAGATTGGTTATTCCAAAAAGCGGAAGAGGCAGTATCATAAATGGGGGTGGCGCCATTTGAGGCGATGACGAACAGCAAGTTTTTGTTTCCTGCGGTTTTAATTGCTTTTTCCGCCCATGCTTGTTCCATACCAAACCCATTGATAATAAAAACAGAGGCATTGGAAAGTGCTGTTACATCGGATGCTTTAGGTTCAAAATCGTGCGGCTCTACACCGTCGGGGATGATGGTTTTAATTTCTATTTTATTTCCGCCTATGGCTTGTGCTAATTCGCGCATGGCATTAAATGAAACGACAACTTGTAATTTTGGGTTATTTGAAGGGGCTTCCGAAAAGGGAGCCTTTTCTAGTGTACAGGAAGTTAATAGAAACAGAGAAAAAATAAATAGTAAAGCATAGACTATGCGTTTCAAGCAATCCCTTCTCTCTAAATGCGAATAACTTGCATTTGCACTTTAAAATAGGATATAATATGTTACGCAAGATGTCAAGAAAATAAAGATTTATGCATGGGGAGGGAGAACATACCATGATTTTGTTGGAACATGTATATTATGCCTATGAAACCGGAAGTCCGTATCTTCTCCGGGACTTGAATCTTATAATAAAAAATGGGGATTATATTTCTATTGTCGGTGAAAATGGCAGTGGTAAGAGCACATTTGTAAAATTGCTGCTAGGACTTTTGAAACCGGTGAAAGGAGCTTTGCGCAATGATTTTACGCGGACCGCTTATGTACCACAGCGTTTTGAATCGTTGAACAGTCAATTTCCTATTACCGTTCGGGAGGTCCTGAATTGCTATCGGAAGGTACTGCATATTAAGGATAAAGATTGCATTAACCATTATTTGGAGTTGATGGGAATGAAAGGATACGAAGAATCTCTTATCGGAACCCTTTCCGGCGGACAATGCCAAAAAGTTTTTATTGCAAGAGCTCTTATGGGGCACCCCGATCTTATTATTCTTGATGAACCGTCGACCGGGATTGATGTAAAGAGTCAAAGCGAGTTATATCCATTCTTGAAGAGCCTTAATCAAAAACACGGTATCACCATTATTACAGTGGAACATAATCTGCGTGCCGCTATTCGAAATTCCAAGCAGATGTATCATGTTGCCGGCGGCAGTGGTCATCTTTGCTCACCGGAAGAATACATCCGTGAATATGTATCCGAAAATACAGGAAGTGAAGCTTATGTTTGAATATGCGTTTATACAAAATGCTTTTATTGTAGCTTTATTAATATCTGTGGTATGTCCCTTGATTGGAATGTTTTTAGTGCTGCGGCGATATTCCATGATTGGTGATTCTTTGGCACATGCTTCTTTAGCTGGAGTAGCTGTGGGACTACTATTGAATATAAATCCGATTCTTAGCGCTTTTTGTCTTACCTCTTTTTTTGGCGTATTAATAGAAGCGTTGCGTCGACGATTTCGTCGCTACGCCGAACTTATTTTAGTAATTGTATTGTCTTTATCGGTGGGGATTGCTATTACAATTATCAGTTCCGGTTTGGTTCATGCAAATGTGGAATCTTTTCTGTTTGGAAGTATACTTACTGTTTCGCGCGAAGATGTCTGGTCTGTTTTTATTCTCAGCATTATTTCTATTTTTCTTATTTTGCGGCTGTATCCTCAATTGGTTTTTCTGACCTTTGATGAAGATGGAGCAAAAATTGCCGGAGTAAAAAGCCAGATTATTAACTATGTATTTGCGGTACTTGTAGCGGCAACAATTTCTGTTTCTATTCGAATTGTTGGAATTTTAGTTATTAGTTCATTAATTGCTTTGCCCGTAGCGACAGCACTGCAGTTGCAGCGGGGATTCCGAAGAACATTGCAGTTATCGGTACTGTTTAGCTTTATTGATATTCTTGCAGGACTTTTTGTTTCTTATTGGATAGATGCGGCGCCTGGCGGGGTAACGGCGATTGTTTCTGTTCTTCTTTTGATGATGGTTATGGCGTTTCAACAAGTCCGGTTAACTGGACATCATGCTGATATAGAAAGGGTGTGAAAATATGGTATGTTCGTTAGAGGATCATCGTGAATATTTGCATCAACATGGGATTAAAAGTACGCGGCCCCGTAATTTGGTATGGGAAATTTTGTTAACGCATGATGGAATATTGTCGGCAGAAGAAATTTATCAAACGGTCGTCCAACAGGGAGAAACTGTGAATTTTTCTACAATATATCGCGTTTTGGAACTTTTTGTTGAAAAAGGTCTTGTGGAAAAATCTTTTTTTCCCGGTACGCAGAAAAATGTTTTTTCTGTATGCCATGTAGGGCATACACACCACTTGATTTGCTTGCGCTGTCATAAGACTGTTGATATTTCACCGTGTCCTTTGTCTGATCTGGAAAAGCAGATTGCAGCGAAAACAGATTTTCAAATTGTCGGGCATCATCTTGAAATTTATGGGTATTGTCCAGAATGCAGAAAGATCATGAAATAGCGGTATAAGCCATTTCTTGTAAGTTTTTATTTTTTTGTACCTATCATACATCACGCGCAGCGAATAGTTCTTCGCTGCGCGTGATGTATGATAGGGGAGAGATATATATTGTGTTTTGCCGCAATATATATAATGTGTGGCAGTTAAAAAAATCGTATATCATATACGTGAAGATAATAATTTTTTTGTGTAGTCTTTCTGCGGATTTATAAAAATTTGTTCTGTGGAACCCTTTTCAATTAGTCTGCCATTATGCAGCACCATCGTTTTAGTACTGATCCAGCGGGCCAGACAAAGATCATGTGTAATAAAAAGACATGCAATGTGATGGTTGCAGCATATGTTTTTGATCAGGTCTGCAATTTTTCCTTGTGTGCTTACATCGAGCGCACTGGTTACTTCGTCACAAACAAGAAGTTTTGGATTAATGCATAATGCCCGCAGTAATGCTGCTCGTTGGCATTCTCCTCCACTGATTTGATGGGGGTAACGGTCTAAAAAAGAAGTATTCAGTTGTACTTCTTCGACAAGTTGATACCATGCTGATTGATTCATATGAATATGAAAATTTTGAGGTCCTGCCATGATACTTTTTCGCAAGGTTTTGCGTGGATGAAAAGATGCTATTGGATTTTGAAAAACCATTTGCATCTGGCTATATATTTTTTTGCAGTGTTGTTCAGAAATATGAGTGATATCTTGTCCATCAAAAAGGATTTCGCCCTCGTCGCTATTTATAAAACGGCATAAACATTGGGCTAAAGTGCTTTTTCCTGAACCGCTTTCACCGATTACAGCAATTATTTCTCCGGCATCTATCTGGAAAGAAATGTGATCTAACGCTTGTATCGGTTTATATTGATAATACGTTTTTGTTAAATTTTTAACAGTGAGCAGCATATTAGCAGTCCTTTCGTATTCCGGCCAAGAACAACAGCTCTTTTGTATACGGTTGCTGCGGATTTTTGATCACATTGCTGGCTTTGCCGTATTCGATCAGATGACCTTGCTTGAGAACAAGCAGTGTGTCTGCCATATAACGAGCCAAACGGATATCATGTGTAACAAAGATAATCGCCGTTTGGTGATAACGGCGCAGACGCAGTAGTGCATCCGCGATTTTTTGTTGTGTTAAACTGTCAACAGCCGATGTTGGTTCATCTGCCAGCAGCAGATGAGGAGGCATAATAAGGGGGAATAAAAGTTCCGCTCTTTGAATCATGCCGCCGGAAAACGTAATCGGATACTTGTGTAGACTTTCCTCGGGAAGTCCTAGCATTACGGCACGTTCTTTTACAATTCCCGTAAATTCCGAATGACTCATGTTCCCTGTAAGGCGTACGGCGTCCCATAATTGAGTTTGGATGGTTTGTACGGGACAAAAAGAAGATAATGCATCTTGAAACAGTATCGATAATTCATACCCGTATACTTTTTGCCAGTCGGATGGCTGCAATGCACGTCCCTTGTAACAAACTTTACCGAGTAGCTGCAGTGGAGGTGAAATCATACCGCTGGCAGCTTTTAGCAGTGTTGTTTTGCCGCTTCCTGACTCGCCGACAATAACAAGGATTTCTCCTTTACAGACAGTAAACCGGAGCGCATCTAATAAGACTCTATTTCCATCAGTGACAGTT
Organism: Megasphaera sueciensis; assembly: GCF_050219315.1. Lineage (NCBI taxonomy): Bacteria > Bacillati > Bacillota > Negativicutes > Veillonellales > Veillonellaceae > Megasphaera > Megasphaera sueciensis. The sequence continues at coordinate 1,763,185 of NZ_CP116939.1, read as the reverse complement.
ACGTTTTGAAATGATAATATGGTAGACATTGTTAGGTATACTTCCTTATTTTATATCTAATTCAGGAGTTATTTCATAGTAGTCTGAGGGATGTGCTTCTAATCCAGTTACATTTTTTTTCATAACAAAAGACATTTTTAAAAATGCGGTGTAAATAATCGCGTTATCATCAAGAATATGTTGCTGAATCTGGACTGCTAATTCATTTCTCTTGTTAGTGTTAAATGTATTGCGCAGCTGATCACAGAGGTGGTCTACATCCGGATTATTATATGCTCCGTTATTATAAGGTGAATCAGACATGACATTAGAGGTAAAATAATATTCCGGATCTCCTGTGGGAGCAGTGACAATGGCCTTGGCATATATATCGAATTCGTTCCGTTTCAGGAAGTCCTTATAATTATCGGTAGCATTTACCTCTAACTTAATACCAATTTCTTTTAAGGCTGATTGTGCATATTCCGCGAGAAGAGGCAATTCCTGCCGGGAAGTGTAGGTAAGCCAGCGCAGTGTCAGCGGTTTCCCGTTTTTTAATACATAACCGTCAGCATCGCATTCTGTGTAACCGGCTTGTGTTAACAGACGGTGTGCTGCTTCCGGATCATACGGTGCAGCCTTAAGCTCTCGTCCGAAGGGCATATTGTCAGGAAAGGCGCCGGTGGCGGGTACGCCATTTCCATTTAATAGTACAGATACAAATTGGTCTTTATTAATTGCCATGGCAATAGCTTTGCGGACGTTGGCATTTTGAAGAACCGGGGTTCTGTAATTTATGAGTGCTTGATATACACGGGAGGTCGCTGCAGAACTGATTTTATATTTATTGGTATCTTGGAAATTTGATAAACTGGCATAAGGGAGACCCTGTGCAGCGTCTAGTTCCCCGCTTTGCATCGCCATTGAAAGTGCATCCCCGTCTGTAATGCTGCGGACAATAATCTTATCTAATTTTGGCTGCACTTTTCCCCAATAATGAGTGTTTTTCTTTAAATCAATTTCTGTGTCTGTTACTTTTTCTGCGACGTAAGGTCCCGTACCCACGACAATGCGGTCTTTTTCTCCCGCTGTCATGTCAATGATTGCCGCGTAGGGATCAGCCAGATAATGAAGTAAAGCAGGTACTTTTTCAGAAGATTGAATGGTTACCGTTTGTCCGTCTGCGATAATCTCTTTGATTTTCAAATCATGCGGAGCACGATCGTTTTTTTTCAATAAATCTTCCAAACATGCTTTTACATCATCCCCGGTTACTTTTTTGCCGTTAGAAAACATGATATCATTGCGCAGGGTAATTTTGACCGTATAATCATCTAGTTGGTTAGCAGATTCGGCTAACCAGGGTTCAATTTTCATTTCTTTGTTGAAACGGAATAATGTTTCACCAATGCCATATCGGACAGTACTCCAGCCGCAATATGTATCATGAGGATTTGTTCCGGCATCCTGCATAGCTGTTCCATATGCCATAGTGCCGTAGTGAAATATTTTTTCACTGTGGTGGGAAGTTGCCGCAGAATTATTTTGGCTGCAACCAGATAGAAGTAACATAATTCCTAATGCGGCAGTAAAAAAGATAGCTTTTTTGTTCATATAAATACCTCGCTTAATGGATATCAAAAAAATCACGCAGAGAATCTGCAAATAGCTGAAATAAAGAAACTGTGATAAATATGGCAATACCAGGAGCAAAAATAGTCCAAGGTGCTGTTTGCAATAAATTACGAGCTCCGCTCATCATTGAACCCCATTCTGCGGCTGGAGGCGCAGTTCCCAATCCTAAAAATGACAGACCTGCAATTTCGGTAATAATGGTACCGATATCGAGGGCTGCTGTAATACAAATGGGACCGATAATGACGGGCAAAATATGAAAGAACATAATTTGCCAAGAAGAGGATCCGCTCATTTTGGCGGCCTCTATGTATTCCGTCTGCCGTAAAGGTAGTGTTTGTGTACGTACTAGTCGGGTGTATTTCGGCCAGGAAACAAGCATAATAGCCGCAGCTGCATTAAACGTACCTCCACCCAGTAATCCGGCGGCGGCAATAGCAAAAACCATAGATGGAAAAGCTAAAAACACATCCGTAAGACGTAAAAGAATTGTGACTAGGCGGTTGCGATGATATCCGCAGAACAGACCGATAAGGGAGCCTAAAAAACTTGTTAGAAAGGTTATCATCAGTGCGGTAAATACCGTTATTTTAGCACCAGCAATTGTACGAGCCAGCATATCTCTGCCAAAACGATCAGTACCAAGCAGATGCGCCGTACTTGGTGGCTGCAACGCTTGCAATAAATTTTGATTATAAGCATCAAAAGGAAGAATATATTCGGCTGTCAATGAAAAAATAAGTCCGGCGGCAATCAGCAGCAAAAGAACAAAAAAGCGACGATTTTTAGCAGTGTGTATCATCTTAATGCCCCTCCTCATGAATCGTGATGCGGGGATCAATGAAACAGCAAAGTATATCGACGGCTAAATTAATAAGGACGTAGATAAGAGACATCCAAATTACATAGGCTTGAATAATAGGATAATCGCGCATAACAATGGCATCTACGGCAAGCTTTCCGATACCGTCCCAGAGGAAAATAGATTCAACGATAGCGGCGCCGCCCAGCAGAGAACCGACAGATACTCCCAAAAGTGCTAGCAGTGGAGATAAAACAGAACGCAACACATAATGAGTAAGAATATAGAAATAAGGTATGCCCCGTATGCGAGCTGCCTGTATATACGGTTTGTGCAGTTCCTCCAGCAGAATACCGCGTATTTGCCGCGTATATTTAGCGCTCATTGCAATTGCCAGTGTCAGGGCTGGAAGTATAGGAATCGTATTGCTGTCAGTACTGAAAAAAGAAAAAATAGGTATTTTAACAGCAAAAAAATAAAGAAGCAGCAATCCGATGAAGAAATCAGGCAAAGCATTGCCGGTAAAAGCTGAAAAACGTATCAAATAATCTATCCAGCTTCCTTTTTTTACAGCAGTTATCATGCCTAACGGTATTGATATAAAAAGTGTGATTAATACAGCGATAACCATCAGTTCAATTGTAGAAGGAATTTTTTCTATAATGACCGATGATACGGGTTGCCCGGATACAAATGAAGTTCCCATATTTCCCTGTAGTATATTACAAATCCAGTCACTGTATTGACCAAGAAAATCTTTATTTAAGCCAAGTGCGATTTTATGAGCTGTGATTGCGGCAGGAGAAGCACCGCCGTTTTGCTCATATAGTAAATCGACCGTGTCCGTTGAGGCTGTATGCATAAGAGCAAATGATAAAAAAGTAATGCCTATAAGTATGGGAATCAGATGGAGCAATCTGGTTTGTATGTAATGTTTCATTGCTATAAAAACTCCTTTATGTAAAACATGTTCTTTTATCATATTACATAGATGGGACTTCATGTCAATGGCGGTTTTAAATATATTTTGTTAAAAGAAGAATTTCTTGTATAATAGTACACAAAATTAAAGGAGAATCCGTATGGAACTTGATAAGCGAGTACAAAATTATTGGAATGCGCGCAGTAAAGAGTTTGGTGATACCCGGCGCGTAGAATTGGCAGGGCCTGACGCACAGGCCTGGCAAAATTTCATAACGTCCTATTTACCGAAAAAAAAGGACATCAGTGTCCTTGATGTAGGAACAGGAACTGGGTTTCTGGCTATTCTTATGGCACAATCCGGGTATTGCGTGACGGGAATTGATTTATCAAAAGAAATGCTGCGGCAAGCAGAACAAGTGGCGCAGATGAATGAAATGAGCATCCATTTTGAATGTGGCAATGCGCAGCAGCTTGATTTTGCCAGTAATACTTTTGAAGTAGTTGTTTCACGGAATTTAACGTGGAATCTGCCAAATGTAACAGCCGCATATATAGAGTGGCTGCGGGTTCTTAAGCCAGGTGGCATTATGCTGAATTTTGACTCTAATTACGGAGCTATCAATTTTGCAACTGAAGCCGAAAAAAAAGAAAATGTACATCATAAGTTAGATAAAAAAATATTGTGGGAATGTGAGAACTTGAAAAAAGGTCTTTCTATTAGTCAGGAAAATCGCCCGCAGTGGGATTTACAGTGTTTACAGCGTATCGGTTTTGTCAATTGTTCCTATCGTGCGGATATTCGTTCTATGGTACACTGTTTACAGAATATGCAATATGATACATTGCCATTGTTTGCTTTGTGCGGATATAAATCTGCACAAAGAAATATGTAAAAATTACATACGGAATATAATAAAAACAAATAAATAAACATAAACAAATTGCGAAACGTTTTTCCATCATATATAATGTTAACTGTAGATTATATAGACATAGTAAACAAGATGTTTTTTTACTGGAACAGATATATTCATTATGTTTTTTTATGGAGAATGTATTGTGAAGGAAGATGTTATCGAACAAGCAGAATTTGCAAAATACGATGGGTTGACGGGACTTTACAGCCGGCAATATTTTTTTGCACAAGCAGAAAAGGTATTATCGACTCATCAGCGGAAAGAATATATCGTTGTTTGCAGCAATATTGTCAAATTTAAATTGGTTAATGAGCTTTTTGGAACCTCTGCCGGCGATTATGTATTGAAAACACTAGGAGGAGTTGTCCGCCGTTGGCAAAGAGATTCACATGGCAGAGATGTATTTGGACGTTTTCATTCGGATCATTTTGTCGGATGTATGCCATTAGGCCGGCTGCATATGCAATCTTTTATTGGTTATTGTCAAGCGGTGTTGGAAAAACTGGATTTAAATATCAATGTTAATTTTACCTTTGGCATATATAAAGTAAACGATGAAAATATGACGGTCAAAGAAATGACGGATTGTGCTATCGTGGCTCTCCAATCCGTTACTCCGAACGGAAGTAAACCGTATGCTGTATATGATAATATTATGCAGGATAAAATACGGCGCGACCAAATGCTGGCGGCTTCAATGAAAAATTCATTGGATAGTGGCGAGTTCCAAGTATTTTATCAACCTATGTATGATTTTTCGACGAAACAAATTACTCGCGCGGAAGCCTTAGTCCGTTGGTTTCATCCTCAATTGGGGACAGTACGCCCCAACGAATTTATTCCGCTTTTTGAACGAAATGGTATGATTGTTTTACTTGACCTATATATTTGGGAAACTGTTTGCCAACATCAGCGGCAGTGCCTAGATGTCATGCGTCCCATAGTACCAGTTTCTGTTAATGTATCACGTGTAGATTTTTACCATCAGGATATTGTCGAGCGACTTACTATACTGCTGAAAAAGTATGACTTACCACCATGGGTATTGGAATTGGAAGTGACTGAATCTGTTTATATGGATGATCCACGGCAAATGCATGTTATTTTGATGCAGCTTAAAGAACTGGGCTTTCATATTCTTATGGATGATTTTGGCAGTGGGTATTCATCATTGAATATGCTGATGAATCTTCCCGTCGATACACTGAAGATTGATATGTTGTTTATTCGACAGATGGATATCTCGCAGCGGGCTGGAGATATTATCGGAAGTATTGTTCGTATGGCACAATGGTTGAATTTAGAAACGGTTATGGAAGGAGTAGAAACAAGGACACAGAGTGAATATTTAAAAAATATAGGTTGCAATACAGGGCAAGGGTATTATTTTTCGAAACCGATTTCGGAATCGGATTTTCTGCATTTGATGGATGAATATACACCGCCTGCATCGGAAGAGATTATCAATACAGATTATAATATGAGTTGTTACAAAACAATAATGGCATATGACAGAAAAATTATGGGATTGCTTGATTTGCTTAATGGCATTGGTTTATATGAACTTAAAAACAGTACATTAATTTTATTATGGGCTAATCATGGGTATGCACAAATTTGGGGGCGGCATACACTATCAACCAGTAATGATGGATGGAATCCGATCCAACCTGCCGATCAAATTATCGTGCAGCGGTCATTGGAACAGGCTAAATGGAAGAAAGAAACCGTTTCATTTACATATCACTCCATTCATTACGATGGACATTCTATGTTGATGTATGCACGGGCTCATTATTTGGGAATGCGTAATAACGGAGATGTATATTTGATAACATTTTTTGACTTGACTGATTGGAGCTGTTTGTAGATAAATCATTAAGAATTTATTGCAAATCAGATGATGTCAGATATTATAAAAGGTCCGTACCCGGTCATTTATGAAAAGGGACTTGGTTACGGACCCGTTGTGACATATTTGCTTTTTATCATTCGTTGTAATAGCTTTATTTTACATATACTACAAAATCCGATTTGCGCGGGGCTGCGGCGGGAAGCGGGCAGTCAGCGTAACCGAGGGTGCAATGGCCAACAGCTGTGAGATGTTCGGGAAGTCCCCATTTTTTAAGCAGTGTCTTGCCTTCTGGAGATTCGAATTCTTCTTTAGCGCGATTGATCCAGCAGGAGCCAATGCCGAGTGCTGCGGCAGCATTCATGAGATTACCCATGACGAGACACCCGTCGGACCAGGCGTTGACGGATTTTTTTGTATCTGTCAATACGAGGCAGATGGTAGGTGCTCCATAGAATGGATCACTGTTAGTACCCAAGATTTTGGCGTTCATAGCGGATAATTTGGCAATTAGGTCATGGTTTTGAATTACTACGATGGTAACGGGTTGCTGTCCTTTGCCAGAAGCGGCAAAGGTTCCGGCTTTGACGATTTCCTGCAATTCTTTTTCTTTTATTTGTTCAGGTTTGTACTTGCGGATGCTGCGGCGGGTGAGTAGTGTTTGAATCGTTTCATTCATAAAGGTCAGCCCCTTTCAAGGAATAATTAATAAATATTATAAACCATAATTAGTATACCATTATTTTATATTTTATGGGAAAGAAAAATGAAAGGAATATATCTGAAATATATTGATAGATTCAGAAGATTCAACAAAAACTAATGAGAAAATATAAAAATATCCGTAGTGGTACGGATATTAGAAAAGAGTTATGATATAATAAAATAATACTGGAGGGGATTTGCGTGATAGCAGCGAATATTTATGATTATTTTTTAATAAATAGAGGCGATAATGGTGAATCATGAACATACACATGGGAAATATTGCGGCATTGTGGAATTAGAAAAAAAAACCGTATCGCAGCCGAGTCTTCCCAAGGAATATATACAGCCGTTAGCGGCAATATTTAAGGTGCTTGGGGATCCTACACGATTACGCATACTTCATGCGTTAATGGAGGGTGAAATGTGTGTATGTGAAATTGCTGAACAGATTCGGATGGGGCAATCGGCGGTTTCCCATCAACTGCGGATTTTGCGGGATGCCCGGTTAGTACAATTTCGACGGGACGGTAAAGTTATTTGGTATTCATTAGCGGATAATCATGTATTTACTCTTTTGGCAGTGGGGTTAGAGCATGTTGCTGAATAGTAATACTAAAAGCGGGGAATAAACTATGTTTTTGTGTTTAATGCGTCATGGCAAAGCAGAGATATTTAAGCGTGGCAGTAATGATAGCCAACGGCATTTAACAGAAAATGGGCGGCAGCGCGTAACTACTATGGCTTCTTTGGTAAAGCGCTGGTGGCCTGCGGGAAATACGAGTATTTGGTCTAGCCCGTTGGTTCGGGCGCGTGAAACGGCGATAATTATGGGACGGGCAATCCATGCTGTTTCTATGGATATACATCCGTCCCTTGCCGTGGGAGACTTGCGGAGTTTTTATGAAGAAGTTTTAATTAAAGAAAGAAATGATGTTGTTTTAGTTGTTGGGCATGAACCTTTTTTGGGACATTGGGCTAAGGAAATAACGGGGACGCCCATAGATTTTAGAACAGGCAGTATAGCTATTTTTGAATATGATCCGGCATTAAAACCAACGGGACACGGTAAATTATTATTATATGTACAACCAAAAGCAGCAGCTTTGATTTTATAGGTACAAGGAGGATTTTCTAATGGTAATGAAACATCTTTTATCCATAGCGGGTACTGATCCCTCCGGCGGAGCGGGAGCACAAGCTGATTTAAAAACGTTTTGTGCTCATGGATGCTATGGTATGAATGTTATTACAGCAGTAGTTGCACAAAATACACAAGGTGTCATAGATTATATGGATATAACGCCGAATTTGATTGCGGAGCAGCTGGAAGCGGTGTTTGAGGATATTGTGGTGGATGCTGTAAAAATAGGAATGGTAAGCGTTCCCGAAACAATTCGTGTTATTGGTGAAAAGCTGAAACAATATAAACCACCCTTTATTGTTGTTGATCCGGTCATGGTGTCAACTAGCGGACACCGGTTATTAGCTCCAGAATCAGAACAGGTACTTAAGACCATTTTAGTGCCGTTGGCGGATGTCTTGACTCCGAATATTCCAGAGGCAGAAGTATTGGCAGGGCAGGAGATACATGATTTTTCTGATATGGAAACAGCTTGCCGCATAATTGCGGCGATGGGGGCAAAAACTGTTTTGATCAAAGGCGGGCATCGTATATCTGATGCTACGGATATATTTTTTGATGGAAATGGTTTTCATTATTTTAGAAGCCAGCATATTGAAAGTACGAGTACACATGGTACCGGATGTTCTTTATCTAGTGCTATTGCAGCTAATTTGGCAAATGGAATGGAACTGGAAACGGCAGTAGGCAAAGCTAAGGCTTTTGTGTTTGAAGGTATCAAGCATGCAGAACCTATCGGCAAGGGACATGGACCGATTCATCATTTTTATGAACTTTATAAAAAGGCTGGTTTGTTATAATTTTGCATGTTATATCAATTGTATAGGAGGTGATAGTATATGAAAAAAAAATATAGGCAGATAGTTTGTGCCGCAGCCACAGTCATCTTGATGAGCAGTGCCTGCTCGGCGGCTAATCCGGATACCGCATATAAAGAAGCAGTGCAAACCATGGCAGCTCATCCTGAAGGCGAGTATGTTATATTGCTTAATTTGAAGATGCCCATAACCTCAATAGCCTTAGCCGATACCATTGATTTGCAGGAAAAACCGTTTAAAGTCAAAAGTGTAGTCACGCTGTCTTCTTTAAATAAAACGGATAGTCCTTTTGCGGCTGTATATGTGGAACAGGACGGAGATCATCTGAATATTTATTCTGGCCGCAGTCAAATGGATAAGATGTTGTGGAATAAACAGGTACGTCCTTTGAAGAACAAGGCCCCGCTTGCGGATGCGTTTGGAACGGAACGATCTATTATGTCTGGCGTAAAAGCTGTGGATATTGTTGGTTTGAATCAGTATAAAGTTGTCTTTGATGCGCGGCGTATATATGATAACACTGATAAGGAAAACTTGGAAAAAGAAGGGCTCGGTTCACAGCAGGCGGAGATAGCAGCGCAAGCATTACAGGCTTTGCAGCAGGCGGGAGATGTTTCTTTTGTCGTGACGATCGATCCCAAAACAAAACGTATTATTCATGTCGATGGACTGTTGACTGATCAGGTACAGACAGTGGCTCGTGCGGTTGCTTCGAGAGTTAATGGGTCTGAAAAAGCTAAAGCTTTAGTAAGAGAAATGATCGATCATAGCTGTATGACAATTACCGTAGACAGCAAACCGCTTCCCGATGGTATTTCTATAGCGGTGCCGAAAATGGTACGGAAAGCTGCAGAGAAAAACTAGGAATTACATATGAAAAATAGAGAAAAATTTGAATTCGTGAAAAATCTATGCTGCTTTACGGGCAAAAAATTAAAATTAGACTAGATAATATTTGACATATAGCGTAAAATATGGTATAAGTGAACAATTGAAATATTTTTCGTTGATGTCCGTGAAAAGAACAGAGCGACAGAACCATCATGATGGTTGCGAGCGGTGTGATGGAACGGCCTGTTATAATTGGATAAGGATATAGCCGCAGCAGGAGTATGAAAGGTGCAGAGGATATTTGACTGAAAATGCGGCCGGAACGGGATATAGCAGTATAGGAGGTATATTATTTTGGCAAAAGAAAAATTATTGGTAATTCCCCTCGGTGGACTGGGAGAAATCGGGAAGAATATGACAGTTTTCCAATACGGTGAAGATATCATTGTTTTGGATGCAGGACTGTCTTTCCCCGATGATGACATGTTCGGGATTGATCTTGTTATTCCCGATATGAGCTATCTTATTGAAAATAAGGATAAGGTAAAAGCGGTTGTAATCACACACGGGCATGAAGACCATATCGGGAGTTTGGCATATCTGCTTAATGAGGTCAATGTACCTGTTTATGCAACAAAACTTGTATGTGGTCTTATTGAAGGCAAACTTAAAGAAAATCATATTACCCACTATGAACTTAATGAGGTTCATCATGGCGATGAATTCCAAATTGGAGTTTTTAAAGTGGGATTTATTCATACAAATCACTCGATTCCCGATGCGAGCGCCATATTTTTTAAGACACCGGTAGGTACGGTTGTTCATACCGGCGATTTTAAAATTGATCAGACACCTGTTGACGGGTTGGTTATGGATATCCATAAGTTTGCAGAACTGGGACATAGAGGCGTATTATTACTTATGTCGGATAGTACAAATGCGGAACGGCCTGGATATACAGAATCTGAGACCATTGTTGGCGGGGCTTTCCGCAAAGCTTTTACAGAAGCAAAGGGACGTATTATTCTGGCTACTTTTGCTTCTAATATTTCTCGTATTCAACAAGCCGTCAATACGGCGGTTCAGTTTAAACGCAAGGTTGCTGTATTTGGACGCAGCATGGTAAATAATGTACAGATTGCAATTGAGTTGGGATATCTGGATGTCCCTCAGGGAGTTATGATTGAACCGGACGAAATGAATCGCTATCCGGCAGATCAAATTCTTATATTGACTACCGGCAGTCAAGGCGAACCCATGGCGGGACTCAGCCGCATGGCTGCTAATAATCACCGCAGCGTGAGCATTATGCCAGGGGATACTGTCATTATTTCAGCTTCGCCAATTCCTGGAAATGAAACTAGTGTAGGACGCACGATTGACAACCTTATGAAATTGGGTGCGAATGTAGTAGCTGGTAAAGAAAAGAAAATTCATGTTTCGGGACATGCCAGCCAGGAAGAATTGAAAATCATGCTAAATTTAGTGCGTCCTAAATTTTTTATCCCTGTTCATGGTGAATACCGCATGTTGAAAAAACATGGTGAAATTGCAGAAATGATGGGGGTCAAAAAAGACCATATTCTGATTGGTGATAATGGACAGGTGTTTGAATTTACCAATCGTTCAGGCAAAAAAGCGGGACATGTTAATGCTGGCCGTGTATTTGTTGACGGGCTAGGCGTTGGTGACGTGGGTAATATTGTTATTCGTGATCGACAGCAACTAGCAATGGAAGGAATGGTTATTGTCGTAATGACCTTGGCTAAAGGGACTTGTCATCCTTTGGCGGGACCGGATATTGTTTCGCGCGGTTTTGTTTATGTGCGTGATTCAGAGGCGCTTATGAATGAAGCACATGATAAAGTTGCGGCTGTTTTGGAACGGTGTGAAGCCGGCAATATCCGTGAATGGGCGGTTATCAAGTCTCAGGTTCGCGATACATTGAGTCGGTATTTGTTTGAAAAAACGCGTCGTCGTCCTATGATATTGCCGATTATTATGGAAGTGTAATGGTTAACAGCCAATTCGGTATGCGACAGCGGAGGCATTACTGCCTCCGCTGTCGTGCCGTAGTGAAAGGGGAAAATTCTGTGGATCCACGCAATACAAATGTCAGAGCTATTACTACAGCAGGATGTTTTGCTGCTGTAATATTGATTTTAGCACTGCTTAGCAATTATGTTCCTTTTTTTTCTATTATAGGCTATTTTATCTTACCGGTTCCTATGGCCATTATCCATATGCGTTTTGGTCTGCGCTGGTCGCTTATGATGGGTGTTATTGTAGGAACTCTTATGGGGATGTTTATAGATCCGGTTACGGCGTTGTTGCAGATGGTGACGTTTTGCTGTGTGGGAGTAGCTTTGGGTATGGGATTCCGCAGCGATTGGCCACCGGCCAAAATGCTATTTGGCGTAACAATTGCATTGGGTGTGGGACTGGTGGCTTTGGTCGGGATGATGTATATTGTGCTCCATGTTGATGTGCTGCAACTATTGAATGGGCAATTTCAAATTCTTATGGATAGTGTTATTGAATCATATAAGGATAGCGGGATGTCGGAGGTACAGCTAGTACAGGGACGGCAGCAGATGGAGGAAGTAGCACGTCTCTTGCCGGCAATCATTCCACTTATGGTTTGCCTGGGACTCGCTATGCTGTCTTATTTAAATATACGAGTTGCACAGATTATTTTAACTCGTCTTGGCTATGCGGTGCGTCCTTTTTTACCGGTACGATATTGGGAAATTTCCAGGAGTATGCTATACTTATATGTGTTGGCAATAGTCGTCAAATATTGGGGGACGTCCAGAGGAATAGATGGATTGAGCGTTATTGGCTTGAATCTGGAACAGCTTTCCGTATTTTTTATTTGCATACAAGGTATTGCCTTTGTTCTATATCTGCTGGATCGCCATTTTAAACTTGGTTCGGTAGGTCAGGCTTGTATTGTTATTCTACTATTTATATTTCCTCTTTTCCAATTTTTAGTATTTGTTGCCGGTATCGTCGATATGGCGATGAATTATCGTAAAAAACATAACGCCGCATAACAAATACGGGAGGCAAGAAATGTTTAGAAATATGTTGGCGAAACGATATGATCAGCCGTTTATTCTGGTTATTGGAATATTGCTTCTTATTATCGCCGTTTATAACTGGATTGTGGCACTGTTGGCTCTGATTATCATAGGTGGAGTATATGTTTTGACACGTAAAAACATTATGGAGCATAATCAGGAAATGAGCCGTTTTTTCGATGCTATTTCTCAGAGTGTCGATCAGGCTTCCAGTTATGCTGTTCAGAATTTACCTATTGGTATTGCGATTGTTGATATGGAGTCGAGTTTATGCTGGGCTAATAGTGTTTTTCGCGATTGGATTGGAGATTTTGAAGATAATCAAAAACTTCAGGGAATCATGAAAAATCTTAATATTGACAAGTTTTGGGGGAAATTCGGATATTTTTTTGAGCATATCAATGATCGATATTATCGTGTAGTTTATAAGTATTTGCAAACCGATTCAGATAATGACAGTAACTATTTAATTCTTTATTTTGAAGATATTACAGATACAGAAAAACAAAAGATTGCTTGTCTCGAAGCCATGCCTGTATTCTGTGATATTGAAATTGATAATTTGGAGGAAGTTGCAAAGGGTATGTCTGATATGCAGCGAGCTACCTTATGGGCGGACGTTAATAATTGCTTATTGGATGAATTAACGGAATTGGGCGGATTTGTCCGATCTTATGGAGATGAAAACTATGTAGCTTGTTTGAGTCGACAGGCACTGGATGTGTTAAAGCATAACAATTTTTCTTTTTTGGAAAAAATTCGTGCTATTCATACGGTGAACCGTATTCCGGTTACCATTAGCATGGGAATTTCTACCTTTCCTAAAGAAATTGTAGAAAATGGTCTGTCTAATTTTAATGAATTAGCAGATAAAGCAAGAGCTGGGCTGGATTTGGCTTTGGGGCGCGGCGGAGATCAAGTTGTTGTGTATGAAGAAGATGGATCTGCTCATTTTTATGGAGGAAAAACGCAATCTGTAGAAAAAAATACCCGTGTCCGGGCTCGTGTAGTGGCACAAGCGATACGTGAGCTTATTGATTCCAGTGCGTTAGTACTTGTTATGGGGCATGAACGGGAAGATTATGATAGTATCGGTGCTGCTGTAGGTATTGCTCATATGGCTAAAATGACAGGCGTATCGGCTCATATTGTTATTAGTAAGGAAAGTAATGCTGTTATGCGCTTAGAAAAACAAATTGCGGATGTTCCGGAATTGCAGGATATATTTATTTCAGCGGATACAGCTGAAATATTGTGCAATGATCAAACCTTGTTGTTTATTGTTGACACGCATCGTTCTGATATGACGGTAGCACCTAAGTTGTTGGAAAAAACGACCCGCAGAGTGGTTATTGATCATCATCGCCGCAGTACGGATTTTATTCGACAGCCGCTTTTGACGTACATGGAAACATCAAGTTCATCTACAAGCGAATTAGTTACTGAATTATTACAATATTATAGTGATACTGTAGAACTGCAGAAGATTGAAGCAACGGCGCTGTATGCTGGTATTGTCGTGGATACGAAAAACTTTGCGGTACAGACGGGAGTGCGTACTTTTGATGCCGCAGCATATCTGCGTCGCAGCGGGGCAGATCCGCAAATTGTCAGAGAATTGTTCTGTACCGACTTAGAAACGGTTAAAATGAAATCACGACTTTTATCTCAGACTCAAATATTGGAAGACGGAGTTGCGATTGCCGTGTGTCCTAAAGATGTCAAAAATGCACCCATTGTAGCAGCCCAGTTGGGAGATATGCTGATTAATATTGATGATGTCAAGACTGGTTTTAGTTTTTATGAACTTCCGGATAATATAATTGGAATCAGTGCCCGTTCTGATGGAGATGTCAATGTGCAGTTGGTCATGGAGGCTTTAGGCGGCGGTGGTCATCGTACGGTTGCTGGTGCTCAATTGAAAAATACGACGATGGAGGCTGCGCAAAAGGCAGTTATCGATGCATTGCATGAAGTTATACATAAGGAGAATGAATAACATGAAGGTTATATTATTGCAAGATATCAAAAAATTAGGAAAAAAGGGTGAAATTATAGAAGTGTCTGAAGGCTATGGTCATAATTTTCTTTTGCCTCGTAAGCTGGCGGCACCGGGAACATCAGAAAATATTAACGATGCCAAGCAAAAACAAGCCTCGGCTAAGCATAAAGCTCAAGTAGCTTCGGAGGAGGCCGCGATATTGGCAAGCCAGTTAAAAAAGGTTGAACTTACCATCCCTGTAAAAGTAGGTGAAGGGGGAAAAATTTTTGGTGCTATTACAGGCAAAACTATCAGTGATGCTGCAAAAAAACAATATGATTTAGATTTGGATAAAAAGAAAGTAGAAATCAAAGATACGATTAAAACATTGGGTGATCATGATATTGTTATTCGGGTTCACCCTGAAATTACAAGTATTATAAAGATTCATGTTGTGGAAGGATAATATACCCTGAGGTGCGATATGAAAGAATTGTTGGATAAATTACTGCAACGTCATAAATATCTGGAACCAACGGCGGAAGAAGAACTTCGCCGTCAAGTTAATGTTCTTTATGGTGCTTTTACTGGACTTATCGGCCCGGAAAAAATGGTATTGCGTGCCAGTAAGTATTCGGCATTGTCTTATGTGCATTCCGAAGATCCGCGCCATCGCTTGGTTGGGCTTCAACGGCTCATTTATGAAGATGCTTCTTATGAAGCTATTCCTGATGATAATCAAGTTGTGGATATTTTAAATGAGTTGGAAATGGTTTTGGCTGAGATGTTGGCTCGCCAGGCGGTGGAAGAACGTTTGGAAAAGAAAATTTCTCAAAAGATGGAAGAAAAACAACAGGAATATGTACAGGAAATTAAGATGCAGGTCATTAAAGAGGAAATGAATGAAGTGGAAACACCTCAGTCAAAGAAAAAACTTCAGGATTTACAGAAACTGGATGGTATTAAACTTACAGAATCTATTATGGAACGAATGAGACCTAAGAAATTAAGTGCTATTGTAGGACAAGAGCGTGCTGTTGAGGCCATGCAAAGCAAGTTGGCGTCTACTTATCCGCAGCATCTTTTGTTATATGGTCCTCCCGGTGTTGGCAAAACTACGGCGGCACGTATTGTTTTAGATGAAGCAAAAGGACTACCTTTTACTCCTTTTGGCAATGATGCACCTTTTGTAGAAACGGACGGCACAACTTTGCGATGGGATTCCCGTGATATGACCAATCCTCTTATCGGATCGGTGCATGATCCGATTTATCAAGGTGCACGCCGTGATTTAGCGGAAACAGGAATACCTGAACCAAAGCCCGGGCTTGTCACGGAAGCACATGGCGGTATTTTGTTTATTGACGAAATAGGCGAAATGGATCCTATGTTGCTGAACAAATTATTGAAAGTATTGGAAGATAAAAAAGTAAAATTTGAATCAGCGTATTATGATGATTCTGATCCACAAGTACCGGCATATATTCGAAAACTTTTTGCTGAAGGAGCACCTGCAGATTTTATTCTTATTGGAGCGACAACTCGTGATCCATCAGAAATCAATCCGGCTATTCGGTCACGGTGCGCGGAAGTCTTCTTTGAACCTCTTGTACCGGGGGATATTCAGGAAATTGTTCGCAATGCGGCGGGAACGCTGGATGTACGTTTGGAAGAAGAGGTTCCTGAACTTATTAGTGAATTTACCATTGAAGGGCGTAAGGCCGTTAATATTTTAGCTGATTCATATGGGCTTGCTGTATATCAAGCGGGAAGTAAAGATAATATTATAATTACGAAAGATCATGTCCATCGTGTAGCACAAATTAGTCGCTTGATTCCATATGTGACGAAAAAAGCTTCGGCTATTCCTGCAGTAGGCAAAGTTTTTGGCCTTGGAGTGGCGGGATACTTAGGTTCGGCTATAGAAATAGAATCCATAGCTTTTTCAGCAAAAAATCCTGGTAAGGGATATTACCGATTTAATGATACGGCAGGTTCTATGGCTAAAGATTCAATGTTTAATGCAGCGGCGGTGGTCCGGGAAATAACGGGGCAGGAACTGTCTGATTATGATGTAAATGTTAATTTTATTGGCGGTGGGAATATTGATGGTCCTTCGGCGGGATGTGCTATTACTACGGCACTTGTATCGGCGGTAACGCAGCAGGCGGTCAGACAGGATATAGCTATTACCGGAGAAATTTCCGTTCAGGGTATGGTCAAACCGGTAGGCGGTGTTTTTGAAAAAGCTTATGGGGCACGTCAGGCCGGTATGAATGGCATCATTATACCAATGGCAAATGAACAAGATATTCCGAAAGATCATTTGAATTTGAATGTTTATCCAGTAGAAACTATTCGTGAGGTACTGGATATTATGCTTATAAAAAATATATAGGAGGATAACGATGGAACAACGCATACCGCCGCAAAATGTGGAAGCGGAGCAAGCGGTTTTGGGAGCGATGCTCATCGATCATAATGCTGTTATCGTGGCAATGGAGAAGCTTAGTCCCGAAGATTTTTACCGGGACGTGCATCGTATTATTTTTGAGGCTATGATCCAACTGCATCATGATAACAAGGAAATTGATGTCATCACGCTGCCGGAAGAACTGCGCCGGATGAAAAAACTGGATGACGTAGGCGGCATCGAGTATGTCCTCAGTTTGCCTAATATGGTTGCTACGGCAGCTAATATAGAATATCATGCAAATATAGTTGCGGATAAAGCGCTGGTCCGCAATATTATCACAACCTGTACGGATCTTACGACAGAAGCCTATGATGGTGAAAAAGAACCGGATGAATTATTGAATAATGCAGAACGTCAAATTCTTCATTTATCGGAGAATAAGGATAAAGGAGATTTTTCTTCGGTTGGTGAAGTTGTAGAAGAAACGTTTGATAAAATTACCAAGCTATACGAGAATAAAGCGGGTCTTACTGGTTTGCCTACGGGCTTTCGCGACTTAGATAAACTTACCTCCGGATTACAGCCTTCGGATTTGATTTTGGTCGCAGCGCGGCCATCTATGGGGAAGACCGCTTTTACACTCAATATTGCACAAAATGTTGGGGTGCGCCAACAAAAAACGGTGGCATTTTTTTCTTTGGAAATGTCTAAAGACCAGCTTGTACAGCGGCTTTTGTGTCAGATATCTCATTTAGATTCACAAAAATTGCGGACTGGGCAGCTTAATAGTGATGCAGAGTGGAGTAAACTTACTGACGCCTGCGATAAGCTATATCAATCACCTATTTATATTGATGATACACCAGGAATTACAGTTTCAGAAATGCGTTCTAAAGCGCGTCGGTTAAAATCGGAACATGGACTGGACCTTATTATTGTCGATTATTTACAGCTTATGCAGGGGTCATCGCGACGCAGCAATGAAAATAGACAACAAGAAATTTCTGAGATTTCCCGCTCTTTAAAGGCGTTGGCTCGCGAACTTAAAGTTCCGCTCATTGCACTGTCGCAGCTTAGTCGCAGTGTTGAAAGTCGCCAAGAAAAGAAACCTATGCTTAGTGATCTTCGCGAATCTGGGGCATTGGAACAAGATGCGGATATTGTATCTTTTCTTTATCGAGAAGGGTATTATAATCCTGAAAGTGATCGTAAAGATATTACCGAAGTTATTGTAGCGAAACATCGTAATGGACCAGTGGGTACAGTAGAACTTTTCTTTAAGAGTGAATGTACGTTGTTTATGAATCTTGATACCCATCATGGCGAGGAATGACTTGAATATAAAAAATTGATTGACAGCTTTTTCAGACTTGGAGGCTATAGATTTAATTTTCACTGTTTGCAATTGCTGATAAAATATATCTATGTCTGTAATTTTGTGAGTTGTTAAAAGACGTAATCTCTTGGGGATATATGATGGTTTTTTAAGGATGCTATGCGGGTTGTCTTTTTCTAACATAAAATGTAATTTTAATAACGGGAGGGATTAGTGGGTCTTGTTTTGATATATACAATATGAGAACCGTAAAAAATCCCGGTTTGATATATTTTTTCAATACTATGAACGATTTTTAAGTAAGTTTATTATTATATGACGTTCATATATGGCATCTGCGAATAGTTCGAGCGGAAAATTATATATATAAAAGGAGGCAATTAATATGATTATAAAGGGTGTTTATACACCGGTAATAACCATTTTGACAGAAGAAGGAAACATTGATTTCCCAAATATGTCGAAACATATTGATCATTTGGTCTCTGCGGGTATTAACGGATTATTGTTTTTTGGTAGTTTGGGTGAATTTTATGCTTGTTCTGTGGAAGAAAAGAAGAAACTTATAGATTTAGCCGTGAAAGTGGTGGATCATCGGACTCAAATTATCATTGGTGTAGGAAGTACCAGGATTGAAGAAGTACTTGAATTAGCACATTATGCAAAAAAAGCTGGTGCTGATGCTATCAATATTGTGGCACCCTTTTACTTTGGACCTACGGAAGATGCTGCGATTCAATATTTTGGTAAGATTGCTGAGCAAGTGGCCTTTCCTATTCAATTATACAATTTTCCTGCCCGTGTTGGTGCTGATTTAACGCCATATGTAGTTCGAACTTTAGCTGAAAGATATCCCAATATTATAGGCATAAAGGATACAGTTGATACTATAAGCCATACCCGTAAACTTATTGCGGCTGTTAAGGCGGTACGTCCTGATTTTTCTGTTGTGTCAGGATTTGATGAATATTACCTTGTTAATCGTGCAGCCGGCGGGGATGGTGTGTTATGTGGGTTAACTAACGTTGTTCCGGAATTATTTGTTCAATATCATCAGGCGTATGAAAATAAAGATTTTATTACGACAGAAATATGTGCCAAAAAAATATCAAAACTTATGGGCTTGTATGATGTAACACCTTTATTTGTTGTGGCAATTAAAGCTGCTGTAAAGGCGCAGGGATTAGATATTTCTACTTGTACAAGGGCACCGGGTCTTCCTATAACGGAGGAGCAGTATAAGACCGTCATCAATATTCTTGCGGAAGGATTAAGTACATAATAAGCTTGAACGATATTCAACAACGGTGTTGTCATTTTTGTTATTTACGTAAGTATTATGGGCGCTCATGCATTATTTGCGAGTTTCTTTTAAGTTGCTCGCGACATAATGTGTGGGCGTTTCTTTTATTATTATTAAAATATCTGTCGGTTAAAATTCATGCACATAGGTTTATATAAGAGTGTTTTTATGATAATAAAAAAATCATTTAACATGTTCATAGCTCCCTCATTTCTTTGTAGGTATTGCAAAACTTTGCGTTTTAATAAGGTGAGCTGTGTCGTTTTAATTGACCTGTTAGAGAAGTTGGTGATCATATATACGCATGTGAAAGACGTGTTACAATCTGATTTTTGCCCGTCTTCATCGAGTTTTTCATGTGATTTTTGATGTTTATGCCGGATATAATCGGTTCTGCTAAGGGATAGTATATAATAAATCGGCACTTGTTCATATATTTCAGTAGTATGCAGTGTTTTGATTATGAAATGGACATCAAAAATATCTGTTCTTTAGAATAGGTATAAGAAATGCGGAGAAAATGATCGGGACTGAAACGGTGAGAGACATATTTCAATGTTGCAGCCGTTTAGTATAGGCAGTATAATTTCCACGTGCAATAATTTTAGTTAAAATTAATTGCGATAAAGAACTTGCTTTATAATCCATTTGCATTTTTGTATCATCCAGCCGCTGGATGATTGTTTTAGCAGTGATAAACCAACTAACATGCAGTATGGACGCCAGGGATTTGAATGTGGTATTCAGATAGATAACCACATCGTTTTTATTAAAGACTTTGAATGGTTTGGGTGGTTTTGGTTCATAATATAAAGAACCGTAGACGTTATATTCAATGATGGGAAGTTGAAGATAGGTACAGAGTTCAATTAATTCATGCTAGAGGTTTATAGCCCGAATAAAAGAAAAATTATCTCGGAAACTTCCGGCGGATACGTGCTCCAGTTAATGGAACGATGCATAAGAAGAGTGATCAGGGATTACAGGAGACGTAGGTGTCGGTAGTATGATCTGCATCTGGCAATGTGTTCGCATATATATCGTACCATTTGTGTGTACAGCGGAATGGAAGATGTCTTATCCTTTTTTTGTATTTTTCTGCCTTGATGTGAGGAATACTCTTGTTTACTATCTAAACATGGCTATCGTTTTTTTCTTCTTCTTGTGGTATTATATGGAGTAACAAAGGAGGAATGCATATGGAACGAAAACAGAAGATCACAATTACGGCAGCTGCAGTAGCCATTATAGTGGCAGTTGTATGTTTTGCCGGTTTTTATACGAAAGCAGGTCCGGTGCATCAATTGGCAGAGAAAGGAAAAGTTGCAGTTATCCGTGTTAACGGACCTATTGTGGGAGGCGATGATGATCCCATGAGATTTAGCAGCTCTAATGTTACAACATCGGGAAGTCTTATGCGAGAATTCCGTAAGGCACGAAAGGATCAAGAGGTAAAGGCCGTTTTACTGCGTATTGATAGCCCGGGAGGCAGTGCTGCAGCAACGCAAGAGGCAGCGACAGAATTGGAGCGACTTAAAAAAAGCGGAAAACCGGTTATTGTTTCCATGGGAGATACCGCCGCTTCCGGAGCGTATTGGCTTTCTGTCTATGGGGATACGGTTTATGCTAATCCATCTACCATTACGGGCAGTATTGGCGTATACATGTCCTATTATGATTTGCAGGGTCTTAGTCAGAAACTTGGTGTTTCCGAAGAAAAAATTAAGTCGGGAGCTCATAAAGATATATTTTCTCCTTTCAGACCGATGACCGAGGAGGAACGACAGATGACACAGACTATGGTCAATGATATGTATGATCAGTTTGTAGCGGTTGTAGCAACGGGACGTCATATGGATGAAGCAAAAGTGAGAACCCTTGCAGATGGACGTGTTTTTACGGGAGCACAAGCTAAGCAACTGGGCCTCGTAGATAAAGTGGGGAATTATTATGATGCCTTGGCCGATGCGGGAAACCGAATCGGTGTAAATCCAGATGATGTGCCTACGGTGGAGTATGATCATTCGATATCTTGGAAACAATTGCTAGAAGGAAACAGTTCGTTATCACAATTTATACGTTCCCAGTTTAGTACGGATACGGCGGTACCACTGCCCTTACTTCTTATGAAAGGAGTGCTGCAGCGATGAGACCTTTGATTTTAGATACGCTGGAATATACGTATGACTTTATTACAAAGCCCAAAGTTACATTGGATAAAATCGTGAAGGAAAGGCGGCTTCGTGAAGGATTGTTGATTTGGATATTTACACTAATGCTTCCTTGTATATCAGCGATAATCCAATTGTCAGGCGCTCATATAGGGGCGGCAGTTGGGGCTTTGCTTTTTGGTGGTGTGTGTTTTATTCTGCAGATTATTTTTATCCATGGGATTTCCTGCCTTTTAGGAGGCAGCGGTACTATAAAAGCATTAGCGGCGGGTTTGGGATTTTCTAATATACCTCTCAATTTTGCTACATTAGCGGAAAGCTTACTATTTATTTTACCGTCGCTTCTGGTTCATTTCATTTCTATTGCATCTTTACTGTGGACGTTGGTACTATCTGTATTGACAGTGCGATCTACCTATGGTATGAATACTGCTCGCAGCACATTGGCGGTATGTATGCCAATGATTATTTTGGTTTGTGTGGTTGTTATTCTTGTTGTATGGTTTACTTTTAGTGTGTTGTCGTTAGTTAAGGGGTTTTAGATTTTTTATCTGTATACTCGAGATTTCGCAGTAATATTGATTTTCCCCGCCAAGCGAAAGCACGGTTTCCATACATCCTGCGGAATTGATTATTTGTCAGTGAAAGGAGATCCATCCGTTGTAATTGCAAAATTCGATTTTTGCGAAATTCTGGGATTGGAGTGATTGGAATATATTGATTATGGGGACAAACGCGCTGACATTCATCACAACCGAAAATGAGAGGAGTTTTTTTTATAATTGCAATTTCAGGCGGCGTTAAGTCGCCTTTTTTTTGTGTTAAATAAGATTTGCAGTATTCATAATCATAGTTAGAATTAATAAAACAACTTCCGGGACAGTTTTTATGACAGGCACCGCAGTGAAAACATTCTTTTGTAAGCGGTGTATCTGGAACTAAGGGTACTGTTGTCAATACACTGCCAATAAAACAATAGGATCCATAGATAGGATGTATAAAGCAATTGTTATCACCAATAAAGCCTAAGCCAGCTTGATGAGCAAGATATCGGTCGCAGAGAGGCGAGGTATCTGCACAAAGGTAATGATTGCTTTGCGGATATTCTTGTTCCATAAAATACTGGAGAAGTTTTAAGTAGTTTTGTATAATAAGATGGTAATCAATACTTTGTGTATACATAGACAAATTGCTTGGTACTTCTGTTGGTACATAATAAGGAAATAAAACGACGATAACAGCACGGCAATTTTCCAATAAAGTTTGCGGTGTATACCTATCTATACCTTGCCCGGCGGCCAGCGGACAAATTTTTTTCTCCTTTGTAGGGATGGCTAATTCGGAAGAGGCGATACCAAGACAATCCAATCCTAAGGAGCGGGCATAATCTTTAAGACGGTCACTATCCATGGATGTCTCCCTTTTCTGCGCTATGCTGCTTTTGGATTTCAGGA
Organism: Megasphaera sueciensis; assembly: GCF_050219315.1. Taxonomy (NCBI): domain Bacteria; kingdom Bacillati; phylum Bacillota; class Negativicutes; order Veillonellales; family Veillonellaceae; genus Megasphaera; species Megasphaera sueciensis. Next base: position 1,739,834 of record NZ_CP116939.1, on the reverse strand, counting down.
CGGACAATGTAGCCGTATGCAGAGGTATAACAAATATCCAAGTGCTTCTCCATGGCTTTGCAGGCCCTGTCTACATCTTTGATTTCCAAGGCGTCCACGATTGCTGTATGTTCCGTAACAGCTTCGGCGATACGGCTTTTGCGGCTATATAGGGAATTTATACCGGTTCGTTTGATTTTGTCGCGAATTTCATCAATAATAGACCGCAGCATCATGTTTCCTGCAGCATCAATAATAATATTATGAAATTCTGTATCATAAAGAATAAATTTTTGATAATCGGGCATAGTCCCTTCTTTTTTCCCTGCTTGCTGAATCAACGACAGTCGCAGCAATTGAAGCTGGTCCGAGTTAATACGGGAGCAAGCCAATTTAACAGCTAAAATTTCCAAGGCGGTACGAATTTGAAAAATATGAATCAGATCACTGGCATCCATGCTTTTTACAATAATACCCTTGTTGCGGACATATTGAACCCAGCCTTCTTTTTGCAAACGCTGCATAGCTTCCCGAACGGGAGTACGACTGACATTAAGCTCTTCTGAGAGTTTTCTTTCTGTGAGAATCTGCCCGTCTTGATATATTTGATCTAATAATCTTTTTTTTATAATATGGTAAATTTGTGTTTTTAACGAATGTTGATTTGGGTTTGTCATGAATTATCCCCCTTAATGATACAAACAAATAGGTTTGCAATTATTATACCACACAAATACCACTAAAACAGACAGGGAATTCATAAATAGTGTAAAATAAAAGTGAGATATTTTAAATACATAATATAGCAAAGGGAGATCTTATGAATACATTAGGATTGATACAACGGTTTTCCTGTGGGAAAATAGAAGAAAAATATGAGAATTCCCGTATTTTTTCGATTTTTATGCAACTTATATTTACTCTTGTTGGAGCGTATTTTCTGTGGGATATGTTGCCGGAACCAACTTTTTTTTCAAAATTAGATAATATGGGTGTCCTTATTTTTTGTTTATGGCGTATTCATCGGCAGCGCGATATTATGTGCTATGTGACAGAGAAAGGAATCATTGTACGGAGACAATTTATGTCTCTTCGTGAATTTATAGATGAACAAATTCACGAAGAGAAGTCACTGATATTCATTCCTTATCAAAATATTTTTAGTATCTCAGATGATTGGCGGGAAATTCAACTGGGAGCGCCTGAAGAGGGAGGTATATCTGTATTGCCTATTCATCTGCAGTTTTTAACTTCTAAGCACAAACAGACAATTATTCAACGAATTAAAAAAGAACAGGAAAAATGAAAATAGTTTATAAAATGGAGAAAACCATCAAAAAGATTAGATAATAAAAGATAAATAGTTATAAATATATATTTTTGAATGGTAAAAATACTTTCTTGTTTTACCAAAATAAAGTACAATAATTATATTGATTCTAACAATATAAGGAGCGATGTCCTCATGAATTGGAAAAAGTTAGCTGTTGCCGGGCTTGCGGCAAGTATGGTTGTCTTTTTTGCTGTTGGCTGTGGTGATCAAAAGAATGCAGATTCTGGAGTAACGGCACAGAAGAATAAGATTGTTATCGGACTTGATGATAATTTCCCCCCTTTTGGCTTTCATAACGAAAGTGGTGAGTTGGTCGGCTTTGATATTGATATGGCTAAGGAAGCGGCAAAGCGCTTAGGAATTGAGGTTGAATTCAAGCCTATTGATTGGGATAGTAAAGAAACAGAGTTGAAAAGTAAAAAAATTGATGCGATTTGGAATGGGCTATCTATTACTCCTGAGCGAGAAAAAAATATTCTTTTTTCCCGCCCTTATGAAAATGGTCCGCAGATACTTCTGGTTCGTGCGGATTCACCCATCAAAGGAAAAGCTGATTTAGCTGGTAAAATTGTTGGTACGCAACAAGGCAGTACTGGACTTGAGGCAATTAATCAAGAACCGGAATTAAGAGATTCTTTTAAGGAGTTAAAAACATATTCTGATAATGTTACTTCTTTTATGGATCTTCAAGTCGGGCGCATTGATGCCGTTGTTGTTGCTAAGACTTCAGCAGGATATTTCATGACAAAAAATAAATCGGATTTTCGCATTATTGATGTAGGATACCCTGATATTCCGAGCGGAGTGGGTATGCGCAAGGATGATACAGAACTGAAGGCAAAGCTTGATAATGTTTTAGAAGAAATGCATAAAGATGGTACATCAACAACAATTTCGGAAAAATGGTTCGGTATGGATGTTTCCCTGTAATATAGGAGGATAATACTCATGATGAATTGGAAAAAAACGGTTTTAGCAGGTATGATTGCAGTTACTGCTGCAATTTTGATTATTGGATGTGGAAGTCAATCACAGAAACAGGATAGTCAAAAGATGCCTGATAAAATCGTTATTGGTCTTGATGATAATTTCCCGCCGATGGGCTTTCGGGATGAAAGTAACAATCTTATTGGTTTTGATATTGATTTAGCTAATGAAGCTGCAAAGCGGATGGGTGTAAAGGTTGAATTCAAACCAATAGATTGGGATAGCAAGGAAGCTGCTTTAAAGAGTAAAAAGGTAGATATGCTGTGGAATGGTCTTACTATTACAGATAGCCGAAAAAAACAAATTGCTTTTTCTAAACCATATATGAAGAATGCGCAGATACTTATTGTTCGGGCAGATTCACCGATTCAGACTAAGGATGATTTGAAAGGAAAAATCATTGGTACGCAGGAAGGAAGCAGTTCTGTAGATGCGTTGGATAAAGATCCAGATTTTAAGAATTCCTTACAAGATGTAAAATTGTATGGCGATTTTGTTGCAGCTTTGATGGATTTGGAAGTAGGACGCACGGATGGCGTGTTAGTTGATAGTGTCGTCGGTCGATACTATATGACTAAAAAGGAAGGAAAATTCCGCGTACTTGCAGGCAGTATGGGGGATGAAGAGTTTGGAGTCGGTATGAGGCAAGACGATGCGGTGTTGGTGAATAAATTAAATTCTGTATTGAAGGAAATGAGTACAGATGGTACAATGAAGAAGTTATCGGAAAAATGGTTTAAAACAGATATTACAATTCCTGTGCAGTAAATTAAAAGTATAGGTTTTGAATGCTGATAAATGAGGGACCAGACGGCCCCTCATTTAAGTATTTATAGGCTTTGCTTTTTTACCGGGATAGTGTATGTAAGGAGTGTTTACATGGATTATTTACTAAATATTGTACCTGCTGTTGCGGTGGGTTTGCAGATTACTTTGAAAATATTTGTAATAACAATTGTGTTAAGCTTGCCTTTAGGTATATTCATGGCATTGGCTCGTATTTCTGAACTGACTCCCTTGCGTAAGTTTATGGGTGCTTATATTTATGTTATGCGTGGTACTCCGCTTATGCTGCAGATTTTATTTATTTATTATGGGCTGCCGTTTATTATTGAAGGACTGAGGCTTCCTGATTTTCCGGCTGCCATTATCGCATTTGTATTTAATTATGCAGCTTATTTTGCGGAAATTTTCCGCGGCGGTATCCAATCTATTGAACGAGGACAGTACGAAGGAGCTAAGGTGTTAGGACTGACGTATGTACAAACTATGCGTCGCATTATTTTGCCACAGGTTGTAAAACGAGTCTTGCCGCCGATAGCAAATGAAACGATTAACCTTTTGAAAGATACCTCTCTGGTATATATCTTAGCAATGAATGATATTTTGCGTATTACACGTTCTATTGTACAGCGAGATTTCGACACAACGGCATTTATTGTTGCGGCCGTGTTCTATTTATTTTTTACATTCATCCTGACAAAAATATTTAGCTATTTGGAAGCACGCTATGCCGTATATGATGAATAAGAGAGGAATGTAAGTATGAGCTTAATTGAAATGGATCACATACATAAAAGATTTGGCAGTTTGGAAGTGTTAAAAGATTGTACCATGCATGTAGAAGAAGGCGAAGTTGTTTCTATTATAGGACCTTCTGGAAGCGGAAAAAGTACATTCTTGCGTTGTTTATGTAATTTGGAAATTATTGATGGAGGTACTATTACCATCGGTGGAGATGTTATGGCGCGGCAGCCGCAGGGCGTGAACAGATCCATTTATGCACCTTCTTCACAAGTGCATAAAATATGTCTTCGTATGGGAATGTGTTTTCAGCATTTTAATTTATTTCCGCATATGACGGTGCTCGACAATGTTTTGGAAGCCCCGCGTATTGTACAAGGCAAGAAGACAGAAGAAATAATGCCGATAGCAGAAGCACTGCTTAAAAAGGTGGGGTTATGGGATAAGTGCAATGTTTACCCTTCCCGATTGTCTGGGGGACAAAAACAACGAGTGGCTATTGCCAGGGCATTGGCAATGAATCCGGACATTATGCTTTTTGATGAACCGACATCTGCATTGGATCCAGAATTAACAGGAGAAGTCTTACGGACGATTAAACAGTTAGCTGATGACAATATGACGATGATTATTGTTACGCATGAAATGGCTTTTGCCAAAGAAGTTTCCAAGCGTATTTTATTTATGGCAGAAGGAATTATTGAAGAAGAAGGAACACCAGAAGAAATTTTTGAACATCCAAAATCAACACGGACTAAAAGCTTTTTAAAATCTATGCTGCGTTTTTGATAAAAAAGTGATTCGCCAATTTTGGCGAATCACTTTTTTATCAGTATACATTATTTTATTGGAGGTGTTAAAAAAAGATTAATATTTAATTGGAACTAATTTAAAAATGTCATTTAAAAATTAAAAAAATATGAAATGGATTGAATAAAACTAATATACATGATATATTGACTTAAAAGTTAAGAATAGTATATTAACAGATGTCGCATTTTTTCTGCGTGTTCCTTTTTGCTATGGTATAATAAAAGTAGAACATATCGAATGCGAAGGGTAGTGATTATATGTCGGGGATTACATTAGAAACAGGATTTGTTTTTGACACGGAAAATTTATATGGACCGGGAAAAATTACGGAAGAAGAACTGAGAAAATTTTCCCCGGTGTACACTGAGGCTCATAATACTGTAATGAATATCCGTAAAACCGGTATAGTATCCGGACATTTATCTAAAGACGGAGAACCGGAACCTGTGTTATATATGCAGCTTCCTTATATAGCTGAGGGAAATATAAACTGCCCGAAACGTATAATGGCACTTGAAGAATTAGGCCGTTCTGTCAAGGGACAAATGAATGCGGTGATTTTCTTTGGTATAGGCGGTTCATATCTTGGGGGAAAAGTTCTGTTCGATGTGCAGTGCGGTGAATTTTGGAATTTGAAAAGTGATGCAGAACGAAATGGGTGGCCTAAAATTTTTTTTGCCGGTAATAATGTCGATCCCCGTAAGCTCAGCGAATTGATTCGATATCTTAAATCGGACAGCCGCCGTAAAATCGGATATAAAGTCATGGCGGTTGTTATATCTAAGTCTGGGTCTACTATCGAGCCGATGTCAAATTTTATGATTTGCAAAAAGGAGCTGGAAGATAGTGGTATTGAACTAGAGGTTATAGCTGTTACCGATCCTCATTCTGGGAGCCGGGAAACGCTTCTTCATGAACTTGCCCGTAAATCAGGATGGCCTGTTTTCTGTGTGCCTGACGGAGTGGGCGGTCGGTTTAGTGTGTTTTCAGAGGTAGGACTTATTGTAGGTGCGTTGATTGGTTTTGACTTTCAATCTTTTCTTTCGGGAGCGCGAGCTATGGATTTGTTTTGCCAGTCTGCAGATATTTGGAAAAATCCAGCACTTCTTAATAGTGTTTTGAAATATTTGGCGGGAGTGAATCATGGACGTAATATTGAAGTTTTTATGCCCTATGGGGATTGCCTGAGATCTTTATCGGAATGGTATGTTCAGCTTCTTGCTGAATCGCTGGGAAAACGCGTAGATAAAGATGGTAATATTATTCATTACGGACGTACTCCGGTAGTAGCTGTCGGGACAACGGATATGCATGCTCAAACACAAGAACATCAGGAAGGGCCATTAAATAAAGTCGTGCAGTTTGTAGCGGTGAAAAAGTGGCAGCAAGATATAGTGGTTCCACATATTTATGATGAATATGGGGCCTTGTCTTCTTTTAGCGGCTTACCATTGAGTAGTATATTGGAGGCCGCACAAAAATCAAATGCGTATGCATTGGCAAAAGAAGAACGTTATAATGCGACATTTATTATACCGGAATTGACACCATTCCACTTGGGTGAGCTTATGTTTATGCTTTGCATATCTATTGCGTATGAAGGAGAGTTTGCCAATGTGGATGCCTTTGATCAACCGGGAGTGGAGATTTATAAATCTTTTTTGAAGCAAAAATTAAAAGAATTGCAGGAGGAATGATATAGATGCATATATTAGTGACTGGCGGGGCCGGGTATATTGGAAGCCATACTGTGAGAGCACTGGTGGCACAAGGTCATACGGTACTCGTATTGGATAATTTGTCTCGCGGACATCGTCAGGCTGTGCCGGCAGGGGTAACTTTGATTACGGAGGATATCCATCATATAGATACGGTTCGGAACATAATGGAAATGAATAAAATAGAAGCCGTTGTCCATTTTGCCGCACATAGTCAAGTTGGAGAATCAATGGATAATCCGACTATATATTATGACAATAATATTGTTGGTTCTTATTGTCTTTTGGAGGCGGTACGGCAGGCTGGAGTGAAATATTTTGTCTTTTCTTCGACAGCGGCGGTTTATGGTGAACCGGAAAGCATACCGATTACAGAAGATATGCCATATAAACCCACTAATGTTTATGGGCAGACCAAGCTTATGATTGAACACATGCTGGATCAATTTAGCCGTGCCTATGGGTTAAGGTATGCGGCGCTTCGCTATTTTAATGCGGCGGGGGCGGATCATGATGGTACAATTGGGGAAGATCATATGCCGGAAAGCCACCTTATACCACTTGTTCTGCAGACAGCGCTAGGACAAAGATCAAGCATTAAAATATTTGGAACCGATTATCCTACGGAAGATGGTACTTGCATTCGCGATTATATCCATGTGACTGACTTAGCAAATGCGCATTGTCGGGTACTGGATTATCTTAGTATGGGTGGAATATCGCAATATTTTAATCTGGGTTCACAGCAGGGCTTTAGTGTTCGGCAAATTATTGATGCAGCAAAAAAAATAACGGGAAGAGATTTTACTGTAGAAGAGGCACCGCGGCGTGCCGGAGATCCGGCTGTCCTTGTGGCGGGATCTCAAAAAATAAAAAAAGTCATCGGTTGGCAGCCACAATATAGTGATGTGGAAAATATTATTGCCGATGCATGGAAATGGCACAGCGCTCATCCTCATGGTTATGGTACTCCGAGATAAGTTACGGGCTATAATGCTTGGTGTTAAGCATTATATAGCCCGACAATATAAAAAATGGTTTCCTTATGGAGCCATTTTGATTTTTCTTATGGGCATATGCTTTTTTGGAAATGACAATTCTATAGATCTAATCCGACAGACAACAGGGGAAGTGAAACATTCAGAGAATGTTTCATCCCCTGTTTTTGTTTCCCAAGAACAACAAACAAGTTCGGAAAAGCATTATAAAAATGAAGGGATATCAGATATAGAAACTGTTGATTTGGCAATTTGCGTGTATGATGTATCTGCTGTGAGACGAAATAAACCTATGCCGGATTTGTTTGAAAAACATGTACAGCATTTGAAAAAAACAGTTAACAGCCAAACAGAAGAAAAGAATGCAGAAAAATCACAGAAAAAAATATCACAAGAGCTATTTCCTCGATATTGTGGGTTTATGGAATCTGCTGGTAGACGTTTGGTTTTGCTGCAGTCAGGAAAAGATACACGTCTTTGTGCTGTAGGAGACCAAATAGCCGATTGTACTGTGATGTATATTAATATCAATGCGATTGGATTAAAAAAAGAGGGAAAACTAATCGAAATACGGATATAGTACTAACCTACAACGGTAAATGCAGTGAAAATAAATGCATTTATTAATAAATATGACGGCGGATGACGAGAAGAATATTTTTTGTAAGAATAGGATATATAACATGCTAAAAAAGATTATATTGGCAAATTTTATTTTTTTATCTTATGTTGTTCAACTTAATGCTTCGACGATTCACATTGACGTACATGATGTACCTGTTCGATCTGTTGTAGAAGGACTTGCCCGCAGTGGAGGAATTAATCTTATTGTTGATGATACTGTACAAGGAAATATAACGATGTATCTTGTTGATGTAACTGTTGAAGAGGCATTAGCGGCTATCGCTTCCAGCCAAAATCTGTATTATGATAAAAGCGGTTATATTTACATGATAACAGCTGGCCGGAAAACAGAAGGAGGTAAAGAATTGCATACCTTTGGTCTTTCTTATACTTCAGCAGAGGAAGCACGAAAAGCGGTACAGGCGATTATATCTGATACCCATATTCGCTGTCATGGAGATACTAATTCTTTGGTTGTCCAAGGAAACAGCAGAGAGATTGCAGCTGTACAAAGTCTATTAAAAAAAATTGATATACCACCTCGGCAAGTTAATGTTGAAGTAGAGATTGCTGCTTTAAATCAAGAAGCTATTAAAGAATTAGGCATTAACTGGGATTGGCGGAATGCCGAGGGAGGGCCGGGACATGAAAGCAGTTTTGCTTATACCGCACAGATTCGGGCACTGGAAACCCAAGGAAAAGCTAAGATTTTGGCTAAACCGCATATGATGGCAAGTAATGGCAGAATGGCAAAAATTCTCATTGGAGATAAAATTCCTATACTTACAGAGCATTTACAGAATGGACAGACGACCACAACGACAGACTATACTGATGCAGGCATTAAACTTATGTATACGCCATGGATTCACGATGACGGTTCTATTACCGCACACATTCAGGCAGAAGTAAGTACGCCTGTTCTGGTGACAGAACTTAAGGCCTATCGATTCATGACTCGTCAGGCAGAAACGCAAGTGCGGATTCAACAAGGGAAAACTCTTATTATCGGAGGACTTATTGATAAAGAAGATATAGAAAATTTTCGAAAAGTTCCTATTTTGAGCAGTTTACCGTTTATAGGAAGGTTGTTTCGCAGTCATTATACATCCAGCAAGGAGACTGAAATTGTTATTATGGTCAAAGCTGAGATTGTGAAAGATTGACAAAAGTAAAATTTTAAAAACCCTCTGCCTTTATAATATGTTGATTCATAACCAATACGTATAGATGTTATCCATGATTTTTTCAATGCTGCTATACGTAATGTATGATATAATAATCGATAGATTATGGAAAGATAAGGGGATTATATTGTGGGAAGTATTAGGGTACAAAAATTAACAAAATCATTTGGTATACATACAATATTTCGAAATGTTTCTTTTGAATTGCGCCGTGGTGAACGAATTGGACTTATTGGTGCTAATGGTGTGGGAAAATCAACTCTTTTGAAATGTCTTATGGGACAAGAAGAATATGACGCGGGTGCTTTTGTCATTTCTGAAGGCGAAACGATTGGGTATCTGCAGCAAAATATAACGTTTGACACTGCAGTTACGCTGCGTCAAACAATTACCGAAGCTTGGCAGGATGTACTTCGTTGCGAAATACAGTTAAAAGAAACAGAACAAGCTATGCAGCATGAGCCGGATTCCCAGGAACTTATGAATCGATATTCCCGCTTACAGGAACGGTTTGAATGGCTTGGTGGCTATGAATATGAAGCAATGTCACGAAAAATTATTCATGGATTAGGTTTTGCGGAAGCAGATATGGATCGCCTTGTGCAAAGTTTTTCAGGAGGCCAGAAAACACGAATTAATTTGGCAAAAGCATTGGTATGTCGCCCGGATTATTTATTTCTCGATGAACCGACGAATCATCTTGATATGGAAATGCTTGAATGGTTGGAAAGCTATTTGTTGTCCTATGGGGGCGGTATCCTTATCGTATCTCATGACCGATATTTTTTGGATAGGGTAACAACCAGTATTTTGGAGATGGAAAATGGAACCATAACAAAATACAAAGGCAATTACTCCCGCTATATTCAACAGCGGGAGCAACGCCGCAAAGCGATGGAAAACGCTTATGAAAAACAGCAGGAACAGATCAAGGAAACAGAGGAGTATATTCGTAAATATAAAGCCGGTATTAAATCAAAGCAGGCTCGTGGGCGTCAATCTCAACTAGATCGTCTGGAACGCATTGAATTTACTTCAGAAAGAGATTCACTCCACTTTGCATTTAAGCCAGTAGAAGAGTGCGGACAAAAGGTACTGGTTCTGGATGATATTTGCGGTGGTTATGGAGATAAACAACTTTTTAACCATTTATCTTTACTGCTGCGTCGTGGGGAATCAGCGGCACTTATCGGACCTAATGGGACGGGAAAAACAACACTTTTTCAGATGATTATGGGTAAAAAAACGTTTGACAGCGGTCATATTACGTTGGGAAGCCGGGTGCATGTTGGTTATTTTGCTCAAGAACATACGGAACTTCATGGTACGTGGTCGGTTATGGAAGAAATTATGAACGAATTTAGTTATAGTGAAGAAGATGCTCGTGCCGTTTTGGGTAGTTTTCTTTTTCGCGGGGACGATGTATATAAACGTATTGATACGTTGAGTGGTGGAGAGCAGGCGCGGTTGGCATTGTTGGAATTGTTTTTACACGGACCGAACTTTTTGATTCTTGATGAACCAACGAATCATCTTGATATACCTACTCGAGAAATTCTGGAACAGGCACTTCTTGATTTTGGCGGTACGTATCTTGTTGTGTCTCATGACCGATATTTTCTTGATAAAATTGCTGGACGTATGCTAGTCTTGGAAAATAAAAAACTTAAGGAATATTTAGGAAATTATACATATTATCGAGAAAAAGAACAGGAAAAAGAAGAATTAGCTGCTCAAGAGTTACTAGAGAAGGCAGATAGTGTACAAAAAAAAGAAGATATTTTTCTGTCTGCTGAAAAAGATAAGAAAATAAGAGTTAAAAAAAGTAATGTAGAATCCACTGTTCGTAAGACCTCTTTGTATGGTGCAGCTAAAAAATTGGAAAATATAGAGATGAAGATCGCTGAATGGGAAGCGACTTTGAAAATGTATGATTTTCAAATGAATTTGCCTGAAAATCAAACCAACGCTGAAACAATGATGGCATTGACGGAACAGTATGAAGAAACACAAAAAAAACTCGATAAAGCCTATGAAAAATGGGAAACTTTGAGTGAGTAAAATAGAAATAAAACAATATTTTTGTAGTTTTAAGGAAGCGAGCGATATATGATAAACCAACAGATAATGTCTGCGAACGCTGTTCTTGGGCTGAAATGAATAATGATGAGTTAGAACGGATTATTGCTGATTATGGTATAGTAAAAAACAGAAAGAAAGTGTACTCTGTTCGTCAGAATGCATTGGCGGTTATTCAAATACAGAAAAAGTATGGAAGTTTTTCTTCTTATGTATGGGCCTATACTGAAAACCATATAGGTAAAGGAATCAAGGATACCGGCTAAAAACGAAATTTCGGAAAAAATAAGCAGGAATTTATACATAATATGTTATTTATAACGAGGCGATTTCAAATGAAAAATAGCAGGTGCAGTTGCCCTAGATACATTGTTATATTCACTGAGGAGCAGGGTATTGCTGCTAGTTATGCGGTGCCTCTTCCGGGGGAGTCATGGCAGCATGGATATGACGGGTATGGAGAAATCATAGACATGGATGGAGAGCGTGGTGTCGATGGCACGCTGATAATGGGGAGTGTGAATTTGTTGAATTTTTGTTTGGGATAATGTTTGGAATCCATGTGTTAATTTATAGAATTATAAATCAGATTATATTTTTAACATTAAAAATGCCATATATGAAGAAGCGCTCACCCTACAGGAATCAAAGGTGAGCGCTTCTTCATATATGGCAACATAACAAGTTTTGCAAATATAATACGCATGTATGTAAAATATAGTTGTTCAGATAATGTAAATTACAACAAATACGTGGAGTTGTTGTTTGGGAATTAATCGATATGGCGTTACTTTCATATATTAGGGTTATACATTGAAACGGAAGTACGTAATATCACCGTCACGCATAACATATTCTTTCCCTTCCAGCCTGACTAGCCCTTTTTCTTTAGCGACTGTTTCACTGCCGCAAGCAATGAGGTCATCATATGAAACAATTTCGGCACGGATAAAACCCCGTTCAATGTCGGTGTGGATTTTGCCAGCAGCATTTTGTGCTTTAGTACCATTAACGATAGTCCAAGCGCGGACTTCATCGGCACCTGCTGTAAAGAAGTTAATGAGACCCAATAATGAATAACTCGCTTTAATCAGTTTATCAAGACCGGCTTCGGGAAGATTTAATTCTTCTAAGAACATGGCAGCTTCATCTTCTGGAAGTTCTGCGATTTCTGCTTCGATCTTTGCTGATACAGCGACCACTTTAGCTCCTTCTTCGGCGGCAAATGTTTCAAGTTTTTTGACATATGGATTATCATTGGGATGACCGGCTTCGTCTTCCGCAACATTTGCAATATATATAATTGGTTTCAGTGTTAAGAGATTCAAATCTTTTATGATACCCATCTCGTCTTTGGTAAGGCTTGCTTTGCGGACAGGATTGCCAAGTTCTAAACAAGATAAAATTTTCATTAAGAGCGTATCTTCTATTTTAGCTTCCTTGTCACCGCATTGTGCAATTTTTTTGATACGGTCATCCCGCTTTTGGACAGTTTCTATGTCAGCTAAACATAACTCTGTATTAATGATATCAATATCCCGCAAGGGGTCAATAGAGCCTGAAACATGAGTTATATTAGAATCTTCAAAGCAACGGACAACTTCAGCGATCGCATCTGTTTCACGGATGTGACTTAAAAATTTATTTCCCAAACCTTCTCCTTTTGAAGCACCAGCGACAAGACCGGCGATATCAACAAACCGCATAACGGCAGGAATTGTCTTTTTGGGTTTATACATATCCGTAAGCACTTGGATACGATGATCAGGGACTTCTACAACACCTACATTAGGTTCTATTGTGCAGAAGGGGTAATTTGCAGCTTCTGCGCCGGCTTTGGTAATTGCGTTGAATAATGTGCTTTTGCCTACATTCGGCAGACCGACGATGCCGACTTCCAGATTGGTACTCAATGATATTCCACCTTTTTTATTTAATCAATTTTAAATCAGCAATACGATTGACTGCTTCAATAGTATTTTCTCTTGTGCCAAAAGCGGTAAGACGCAGGAAACCTTCGCCATGAGGACCAAATCCGGACCCTGGGGTAGTGACAACGTGTGCTTTTTTTAGGAGAAGATCAAAAAAGTCCCAGCTCTTCATGTTCGCAGGAGTTTTGACCCAGGCATATGGAGAATTGGTAGCGCCATATACTGTATAGCCGGCAGCCTGTAAGCCATCGCGTATAATATGGGCGTTTTCCATATAATAATCAACGTCAGCTTTGCATTGGTTCCGGCCTTCTTCTGAGTAAACTGCTTCGGCAGCGCGCTGAATAATATAAGGAGTTCCATTAAAGCAGGTACATTGACGTCGGTTCCAAAATTGATTTAAGGAAATGGCATTATTTTTTGCTGTATACGCTAAAACCGTTTTTGGGACAACAACATATGAGCAGCGAGTTCCTGTAAATCCTGCTGATTTGGAATAAGAGCGGAATTCGATAGCGACATCTTTAGCACCTTCTACTTCATAAATACTATGTGGTATATTCGATTCCGTAATGTAAGATTCATAGGCCGAATCATATAACAAGATAGCTTTGGTTTCTTTCGCATAGGTTATCCAAGCCGCAAGTTCTTCTTTGCTCATTGCGGTGCCTGTAGGATTGCTTGGATTGCAAAGGTAAACGAGATCAACATGTTCTTTCTTTTTGTTTGCAGGTACAGGGAAACAGCAGTTTTTTAATTCTAGTGCTTCAATTCGGTCTTTTGGAGGTTCTGCTTTAAACCCATTTTCTTCTGTACAGGGAAGATAAACAACATCTTTATAAATGCCCTTCAAATCAATGAATTCACCTGTGTGGCCAGCCATGACATTAGAGTCGAGATATACTGGATATACCGGATCTGCAACGGCAAATGTCAGATTTTTATCAAATATTTCCTGAATACATGCGACATCTGTTTTGGCACCATCACCAATAAATACTTCGTCTGTGTCGAGATGGATACCGCGTGTTTCATAATCCCATTCGATGATTTTGTTGATAAGGAATTCATACCCTTGTTCCGGACCATATCCACGAAACGTTTTGGCTTTACCCATTTCATCAACAGCTTTATGCATAGCTTCAATGACCGCTGGTGCTAAAGGTCGGGTCACATCACCGATACCTAGACGAATAATATTAGCATTAGGATTTTTTTGTGAAAAATCGGCTACTTTTTTTGCAATTGTTGCAAATAAATAGTTACCGGGGAGTTTTAAATAATTTTCATTAATATGTGCCATAATAAGCCCCTCCTTGTATACAACGATATTGATATAACGGCGTACAATTCATTTTACTACATTCGGAGAGCCTTGCAAAGAGAATTCTTGGCGATACAATTAAATAGTAAAAAGTGTAATATCCATGAAGAGAGATATATATGCCGATGATATAAAAAAGAAAAATGATAAAAATACTGACTAGGGCGAAAAGAAAAAATAAATTTTACTTTGTAAGATTTATTTCTACCCGATGATGGTAAGCTCCTTATAATGGTAAGAAACTTCTCGGATGACATTAATTCATCGGCGGGAATGATACAAATACGATGTGAGATATGATCCGCTTGACCAATGGAGAAACACGTAAGATTCATAGCATGAAGTTTATCGGGAGCAAGTACCACTTCCAAAAGGGATTCTGTAGGGACACAGTGTGCTTGGTGTGTGTTAGCGCAGCGTCATACAAATGCTTTTCCAATAGCGGGAACGATGCGGTAGATAGTCATGGCAGACAAGTCGTAAGAAGGTATACTTTGATAGATGAAACGATGACGGCGCAGGTCCCAAGCGATTTGTTTAAACGAGAGACATTGTATTAAAGCCTGTTGAATAAGGATACGTTTTGGAAAGGATAAATGCGAGCATATCATTACAAGGATTTCCTAACGAATCAGCATCTGCCAATATGTTCTATCTCAGATATTCTGGAAGAAGTTGCTTCTCCCTTCTTGTTTGTAAAAGTAATTATGTCAGGTGATGTTACTGGGGGTAGAAATCGTTATTGCAATTAACCTAGTAAAAAAACAAAGAAAAATGTAGAAATTGTAGGTTTGTCAAACATATGTTACATAGCGGAGAGAAAAGATCGGAGAACTTCATTGGGAGATTTCCAAGCCAGGGGACGCATAGGAAAATTATTGTATTCTCTATTACGGACAGCCAACTGTTTTTTGAAATCTTCAAAGGAATAAAAGCGATGATTCGCATAGAAATACTCGTTATCTTTTCGGTGAGATCGTTCTACCTTTCCGTTATGTCTTGGTGTATAGGGACGGATTTTTTGATGTACAATGCCATACGCTGCTAACTGCTGTTCAAATAAAGTTAATTTTTCCAGTTTGCTTGGACCAAATCGATTCGTAAATTCAAATCCGTTATCGGTTTGAATTTTGTGAATAGGGAACTTACATTTTCTGACAAGATGTTGGAGAAACACAGTAGAGGAATAGGTACTCTGTTCCTGAAACGCTTCCCAATAGCGAACACGGGTACATTCATCCATAGCGGTGTACTGGTACATCTTTTCACCCCGTGCATCCGCCTGCCCCACGATACAGGCAGAAGGAACGACTTTTACGTCGATCTGTACTTTTTCTCCAGGGAACAGCGCTTGTTGATAGGGCTTGGGGATGTATTTGGGGTTAGGTATCGATTTCCGTTTCAGTCCGATACGCCTCAGACAGCGATACAGGCCCGTGATGGAACGTGTGTAACCACGCTTTCTCAGTTTGACCCAAAACACGACCAGTCCGGCATGGGGATTTCGTCGTCGCATGTTCTGAATCAGTGTCATCTCTTGAGAAGTGTGTTGATTGGGATGATGGTGGGGACGTCTGGATCGAGGCTGTAACGATGCCGGGGTACCCTCATAGCGCCATTGCAAGCGATAGATAAACTGGCGATTCGTACGATATTTTATGGCAGTTTTTGTGACACCATGCTTTGTTGCATAGGAAAGAATAGATAGACGATATTTTACATCTTGTGTTATGCTGTTCATGAGAGGACTCCCTTTCTGTTATGGTTTTGCGTAGTAACTTAAGCATAACACAAAAAGGTGTTCTCTCTTTTCTGTTTTTGTAACATATCTATGGTAAACCTACAAAAAAACAAAGAAAAATGTAGAAATACTCTTGACAGAAATGACTCTGGAAAGTATAATTATTTATGTTCTGTTGAACAATATAGCGGAGCAATTGCCGACGTAGCTCAATTGGTAGAGCAACTGACTTGTAATCAGTAGGTTGTAGGTTCAAGTCCTATCGTCGGCTCCAAAATTGGTGGGGTTCCCGAGTGGCTAAAGGGAGCAGACTGTAAATCTGCCGGCGTTCGCCTTCGAAGGTTCGAATCCTTCCCCCACCACCATTTTTGTCGCGGGGTGGAGCAGTTGGTAGCTCGTCGGGCTCATAACCCGAAGGTCGTAGGTTCAAGTCCTGCCCCCGCTACCATATTTTTCACAACTTTATATCTGCTTTGAACGGTATAAGCTGTTGTAGCTCAGTCGGTAGAGCGTATCCTTGGTAAGGATAAGGTCACCGGTTCAATCCCGGTCAATAGCTCCACACATGGCGGCTTAGCTCAGTTGGCTAGAGCATGCGGTTCATACCCGCAGTGTCCAGAGTTCGAATCTCCGAGCCGCCACCATACTTCTTATAACCTCGTTCTAACGGGGTTATTTCTGTATACGGATGGATAGAATTACATAAGCAGCCAATGCCGCGTCAAAACTAGTAGAATAATTTTGTAAAATAATGTACAATAAGAAGTAGATTATTTTTTCCTAAAGGAGGAAGAACAGTAAAATGGCTAAAGAAAAATACGAAAGAACCAAACCGCATGTCAATATAGGGACGATCGGACACGTAGACCATGGCAAAACGACATTGACAGCAGCTATTACCAAAGTATTGTCGAAAAAGGGCTATGCCAAGTTTGAAGCGTATGCTGACATTGATAAAGCACCAGAAGAACGTGAACGCGGTATTACGATCAATACAGCACACGTAGAATATGAAACAGATAAACGTCATTATGCACATGTTGATTGCCCGGGGCATGCTGATTATGTAAAGAACATGATCACAGGCGCCGCACAGATGGATGGAGCTATATTGGTAGTAAGCGCCGCAGACGGCCCGATGCCGCAGACGCGTGAACATATCCTGTTAGCCCGCCAGGTAGGCGTGCCGGCAATGGTTGTATATTTGAACAAAGCCGATCAGGTAGATGATCCGGAATTGATTGAACTAGTAGAAATGGAAGTCCGCGAACTTCTTTCCAGTTATGATTTCCCCGGAGATGAAATTCCTATTATCGTGGGATCCGCGTTGAAAGCTTTGGAAGGGGATCCGGAAGCAGAAGCCAGCATTTTGAAGCTGATGGATGCCGTAGACGAATACATTCCGACACCGGACCGGCCGACCGACAAACCGTTCCTGATGCCGATCGAAGATGTATTTACCATTACTGGTCGCGGTACGGTAGCGACCGGCCGTGTAGAACGCGGAACGGTAAAAGTGGGAGACACGGTAGAAATCGTAGGGATGGCAAAGGAAGCGAAGAGCACGGTAGTCACCGGGGTAGAAATGTTCCGGAAATTGTTGGACGTGGCAGAAGCCGGGGATAACATTGGAGCACTGCTTCGCGGGGTTGATCGGAAGGAAGTCGAACGGGGACAGGTATTGGCGAAACCGGGATCGATCCATCCCCATACGACCTTTAAGGCGCAAGTATATGTACTGACGAAGGAAGAAGGCGGCCGGCATACCCCGTTTTTCAACGGGTATCGTCCACAGTTCTACTTCCGCACAACGGACGTAACCGGCGTTATCGAACTGCCGGAAGGGACAGAAATGTGCATGCCTGGCGATAATGTCAAGATGGATGTACAATTGATCACACCGATTGCGATTGAACCGGGTCTGCGTTTTGCTATTCGTGAAGGCGGCCGTACAGTGGGCGCCGGTGTTGTATCTGAAATTGAAGATAAATAAGCAGCTGCTGTAACGGCAGAACTGCAAAAAACCAGTCGTAGTCACGGCTGGTTTTTTTAGTTGAAGGGCATATAAACTGCAGATATTTGTCTTATGATAAAGAGGAGTTGATTTTTTAAGCTGAAATCTGTT
The DNA here is from genome assembly GCF_050219315.1 of Megasphaera sueciensis. NCBI lineage: Bacteria > Bacillati > Bacillota > Negativicutes > Veillonellales > Veillonellaceae > Megasphaera > Megasphaera sueciensis. The sequence continues at coordinate 1,721,471 of NZ_CP116939.1, read as the reverse complement.
ATAATTAAATACAGATCAATAAAGTAAAATTTAATTATATACTATATTGCACTTTATGTAAATAAGTTTTTTAAAAATATTGGAGGTTTTATTATGTACACACTGAGCTCGGGTCGTTTTAAGAAATGTTGGGTCGGGCATAGCGTTTTAGGTAAGTGGCAATGGAATCGCTGTCCCTTGATTATGAATCAAAAACAGGATACAAAGAGATATTACAGCAGTTATTTAGGCTGATTCTTACAAACATTGATTTTGGTATTGTTTGTAAGGAGGTTTTATAATGAATATGGGAGCAAAACGCAGTGAGAAGAGATTGCTCATCTTGTCGGCAGCAATGATGGGACTTGTAGCGGTAGGAGGTACCGTAACAGGTATCCTGAGCAACTCCCAGGCAATCTTGTTGGATGGTATTTTTTCTTTTGTTGCTATCATTATTAAGGTATTGATGATGGTTACTTCGGAGTTGACACAACGTGAATCAAGCAAACGTTTTCAATTCGGTTATTGGCAATGTGAACCTGTAGTAATGTTCCTAGAGGGAACATTTACTTTATTAGTTGTTGTGTATGCTTTTTATGCAGGCATTGCAGGACTTTTAGATGGGGGACATAGCATGTCTTTTGGCATAGCGACATACTATGCCGCTTTTTTCGCTTTACTTGATTGGTTTTTTTATTTTTATGTTCGTCGCACCAATAAAAATATACAGTCTTATTTAGTTCATTATGATAATGTAAGTTGGTTTGTTGATGCCACCTTGGCTTCTGGATTATTGCTTAGCTTTGGATTTGCATGGGTTATGCAGTATACACGATTTGCATATTTAGGCATTTATGTAGATTCGTTGATTATGATAGTATTGGCAATTCAAATGATACCACCTGCCATGAAAATTTTAATTCCGTCTGTTAAGCAAATTTTAGGCGTGGCACCTATTGAATTGCATAATCATGTTCAGCAGGTTATGGATCGGTTTATGGAGCGATATGGCTTCAGCGATTATGTTTCCAGTGTGCAGGCGTATGGGCGGGCGAAGATTATTGAGATAGACATATTATTGCCACGTGATTATCCTATACAAAATGTGGCAGAGTTAGATCGAATTCGAACAGAAATTGATCATTCTATTGGATATCCGTCTTATGAAAAATGGTTGACTATCAGTTTTACAACAACAAAAACTTGGATGGCAAAGGATTATGAGCTGGGAGAGGCAGGATAACCGGCGTTGGGGGGGGTAAGCATGAATAAAAGTGACCGCTTTATGGGATGTATGCTTGGCGGTGCGACAGGTGATGCATTGGGTTTCCTAATCGAATTTGATAATTTAGATACGATTCGGAAAAAATATGGACCTTATGGACTGCGCACTGTATTAAAGCTTGAATCCAACGGTCGCCGCGGGGTTATTTCTGATGATACGCAAATGGCTTTGTTTACGGCAGATGGATTATTGTGGGCTAGTCATGATGATTTACTTCCGCAGGAAGGACTGTATCGTTCTTATATGCGGTGGTACTACACTCAGACAGAACACATTGTCCGACCAGAACAGGCTAAATGGATAAAAACGCAGGCTCATGAACAATATTGGCATTATGATATAATGAGTGACAAAGATTTATTCGTACGTCGTTCTCCGGGAATGACCTGTTTATCTGTTTTGTCATCGGGGAAAATTTGCAATGAAGATGCAACCTTAAATAACAGTAAAGGTTGTGGGACCGTTATGAGGGCTGCGCCAGTAGGGATGTTTTATGCCGGGGATCCGGAAAAAGCGTTTTATGTAGGATGCCAGTCTGCATCTTTAACACATGGGAATCCTACAGGATATCTGGCAGCAGGTACACTGAGTGCGGCTATATCCTTATTGTTGACAGAGAAGAATATCAAGTTTGTTATATCGGAAATGATGCATATATTACAGGGATATGAGAATCATGAAGAAGTATTGACTGCTCTTAAATTGGCAATTGATGAATCTGCAACAGATAGAGACCCAATTAAATCATTAGGGAGAATTGGGGCTGGATGGGTAGCGGAAGAAGCATTAGCAGCCGCAGTTTATTGCTTGCTTAAAACGGGAAAGTTAAAAGATGCTGTTATTATGGCATGCAACCATGATGGAGATAGTGATTCATGTGGAGCTGTCTGTGGTAATTTGGCAGGTGCTTTGTATGGTATTGAAGAAGTTCCGAAAAATTGGATCAGTCATTTGGAATGTCTGGATTTATTAAAGAAGATGGCGAAATGTTTGTATACGTATAATAATGATAAGGCATAAAGCTATTACAAAAATTAATAACAGAGAGCGTTGCATGTATTATGTTAGATAAGGCGCTCTCTGTTATTTTGTATTGACAAATATAATAGTAAGATATACCATAATTATATATACTTATTTTGGAACAGTATTGCATATATAGCAACTAAACTGAATTTTTAGAAGGAGGAAGGCGTGTGATAGGTTCTATTGATCGAGCGCTGCAAATTTTTCAACTTTTTCAACAAGAAAAAAAAGAATTAAGTGTTACACAAATCAGTAAAAAAATGTGTATTCATAAAAGTACGGTTTGCCGTACATTGGAAACATTGGAAAGTAGAGGTTTTGTTCGACAGAATCAAGAGACCGGTAAATATTGGCTGGGTTTGTCGGTATATTCATTAGGCATGTTGTTTCGTCAGCAGGAACCTTTGCAGAAACTTGCATATCCGTATGCCAAAGCGCTGGCTGAAAAATTTAATGAGGGAGTCCACATTACTGTTTTACAGCGGAACGGCGGGCCGTACCCGCAGCATATTGTTTTAGAAAAAATTCAATCGCAGCAAGTGTTAAATTTAGCCCCTCCCGTGGGTTCTGTCAGTCCTAGTTATTGTTCGGCATCAGGAAAATGTCTCATGGCATATGCTGACGATGCTTTTTTACGGCAATATGAGAACTGCATGCTGCCACGTTTTACGGAACATACAGTGACTGATTGGAATCTGCTGCGGCAGGAATTATCTCAAATCCGCACGGATGGATATGCTGTAGATAGAGAGGAATTGGAAATAGGTCTTACCTGTGTAGCGGCACCCATTTTTGGAGAAAATCATGACATTACCGCGGCGATTAGTTTATCTGGCCCAGTAACCAGAATATCGGAACGAGAATTGCCAGGGATTATTGCGGCTGTGAAAGAAGCAGCGGAAGAAATTTCACATCTTGTATAAGCAAGGTGATTTTTCTGCAATAAAAAGGGAACATCGTTGCATATAAAGCAACAAATATATAATAACATATATTTAAAGAAATGAGGGATACAGATGAAAAAATTATTGTCAGGAAATGAAGGAGTTGCTCGCGGTGCGTATGAAGCAGGAGTGGTCTATGCAGCCGCCTATCCAGGAACGCCTAGTACCGAAATCTTGGAAAATATTAGTAAGTATAAGGGGGATATTATAGCTGAATGGGCTCCGAATGAAAAAGTAGCTGTTGAAAGCGCTATTGGTGCTTCTCTAGCGGGAGGGAGAGCGCTTTCGGCTATGAAAATGGTCGGACTTAATGTTGCGGCAGATCCTTTTTTTAGTTGTGCATATGCAGGGGTAAATGGGGGATTTATTATTGTTGATGCAGATGATCCGGGACTTCATTCTTCGCAAAATGAACAAGATAACCGCCATTTTGCCGTAGCGGCTAAAGTGGCGATGGTTGAACCGAGTGATAGCCAAGAAGCTAAAGATATGGTCAAAACTGCACTGGAAATAAGTGAAAAATTTGATACCCCAGTGTTATTTCGGATGACGACACGTGTATGTCATAGTAAAAGTTTAGTAGAATTTAAGGAACGGGAAGAACTGGCAAAAAAACCATATGTGAAAAATTTTGCTAAGTACTCACTTATTCCGGCACATGCAAAAAAATTGCATTATGTTGTAGAAGACCGTTTAAAGAAATTAGCAGCGTATTCTGAACAAACATCATTAAATTATATAGAATGGAATGATAAACATATCGGAGTTATTGCCTCAGGCATTTCTTTTCAATATGCCAAAGAAGTTTTTGGGGATACGGTTTCCTATCTGAAATTGGGCTTTACCCATCCGCTGCCTATAGAAAAAATTAAAGCATTTGCTAAAGAAGTAGAGACGTTATATGTCATTGAAGAGTTAGATCCTTTTTTGGAAATACAAATTAAAGCGGCAGGGATTCATTGTATTGGGAAAGATAAAATACCTGGGATTGAAGAATTAAATCCTGATATTGTGGCTAAAGCTTTTTTGGGAGAAGGGCGTTCTACTCTCTCTTATGATACGGACAAAGTGATTGGACGTCCGCCGACATTATGTGCAGGTTGTCCGCATCGAGGTTTTTTTTATGTTTTGAGTAAAAAGAAAAACGTTATGATGACGGGTGATATCGGTTGTTATGGATTGGGAGGATCTGAACCCCTTAATGCTCAAGATACCTGTATTTGTATGGGGTCCAGCATCAGTACAGCACATGGGGCAAAAAAAGTGTTTGAAAAGTATGATGATTCTATGCGTGTTGTTGCAGTTCTTGGCGATTCCACTTTTTTCCATACAGGAATGAACAGTTTACTGCAGGCAGTATATAACAATAGCAAAATTGTTACTGTTATTTTGGATAATCGAATTACGGGGATGACAGGGCATCAGGACAATCCTGGTTCGGGATATACCTTGCAAGGAGATAAAACAAATGTTACAGATTTGCCGTTGCTGGTCAAAGCATTAGGAATTAAATATGTTCGAACGGTTAATCCTCTTCATTTAAAAGAAGTTGATGATGCCTTGGAATGGGCGATGTCGCTTGATGGCCCGTCAGTTATTATTACGCGGTGGCCGTGTGTTTTAAAAAAGCATACACCTGAAGATATTGCTGAATTTGGACATTATAAAGGAACCTGCCGGGTAGATACAGAAAAGTGCATTGGCTGTCGCAGGTGTACAACGACTGGATGTCCGGCACTTGTTTATAAAAAAGAGGATAAAAAAGTCAATATTGATGATGTACAATGTGACGGCTGCACTGTGTGTGCACAGGTGTGTCCGGTGCAAGCTATAGAAAGGGTCGGTGAATAATCATGACAGATGTAAAGAATATTTTATTGGTAGGTGTAGGTGGGCAGGGGACTATCCTTGTCAGTTCTATCTTGTCAAATGGATTGATTACCGCCGGTTATGATGTAAAAATGTCAGAAATACATGGTATGAGTCAGAGAGGAGGAAGTGTTAGTACGCAAGTGAGATTTGGAAAAAAAGTCTTTTCACCGATTATTGGCAAAGGAGAAGCCGATGTGCTGGTAGCTTTTGAACAAATGGAAGGACTGCGATATCTCGGACATCTTCGACCGGAGGGGAAAATAGTTGTCAATGATTATCAAATTCCTTCAGCGCCTATTCTCATGGGAGCGTGTGATTATCCATCACATATCATTGAGGAAATTATATCTCATGCAGATGCGACTGTAATCAAAGCAGGAGATATTGCCCGTGATATTGGCAATCCAAAGTGTATGAATGTTGTTCTTTTTGGGGCTCTTGTTAAAGCGATGGGACTCATACACATCGATTGGGAACAAGCTATACGTGATAATGTAAAACCAAAAACGATTGAGGTTAATATTCGTGCATATCATGCAGGGCTTGAAGCATAGGGGAAGCAAAGACATGAATTATATGAAGGAATATAAAAAAAAAATAAAGACTCCGGAAGAAGCCGTTAAGATTGTCCAAGATGGAGACTGGGTCGATTATTGTGCGGGAGCGGCATTTCCAGAACTTTTAGATGCAGCATTAGCTGCTCGGAAAGGAGACCTCCATGATGTAAATGTGCGGGGAAATCTAGAGGTAAAACCGGTGAAAGTAGCAGAACAAGATCCCGAGAATATATCGTTTACATATAATACGTGGCATTGTTCAGGATATGGACGGCACTATATTGACAGAGGAGGAGCTTTTTTTTCACCTATGTTGTTTCGTAACTGCGGCTCTTATTATACCCGTGGACTAGCTAACGTGGATGTTGTTATGATTACAGCAGCCCCTATGGATAAAAACGGCAACTTCAGTTTTGGACTTAATAACTGCGCTACTCAGGAAATTATTGATAAGGCTGCACATGTCATTTTGGAAGTAAATCCTAATATGCCGGTCATTTATGGTCTTGCTTGTGATCATATTCATATTTCAGAGGTGGATAGCATTGTAGAAAGCAACGTCCCGGTAGGGGGGGTGCCTAATTCTACAGCAACAGATATTGATAAAAAAATTGCAGCTTATATTTTTCCTTATTTGCAAAACGGTATGACGTTACAATTAGGAATTGGAGGAACGCCAAATGCATTAGGTGATTTAATTGCGCGTTCCGAACTGAAAGATTTGGGAATGCATGCTGAATTTATGAGTGATGGGTATTTGAGTTTGTATCAAGCAGGTAAAATTACTAATCAAAAAAAAGAACTGCAGCGGGGCAAAGGTGTTTTTTCGACATGTGCCGGGTCTCGAGAGTTGTATGATTATATGGATCATAATATGGATATAATGTCGGCACCTATGAGCTATGTCAATGACCCTTATGTTATTGGCCAGTTTAAAAATTTTGTTTCGATTAATGGCTGTATTGCAGTGGATCTATATGGCCAGGTATGTTCTGAATCGGCGGGTATGCGGCAAATCAGTGGTACCGGAGGACAACTGGATTTTGTGACTGGAACATATTTATCTGAACATGGACAAGCTTTTTTAGCTATGAGTTCGGCTTTTTTTGATGCAAAAGGACACATTCATTCTCGGATTTTACCAAGGTTTACAGCTGGAGATATTATTACTACACCGCGGACCCAAGCACCATGCATTGTAACAGAATATGGAATTGCTTCCCTTACAGGAAAGACTACTTGGCAAAGAGCAGAGGCACTTATTTCTATTGCCCATCCTGCATTTCGGGAAACATTGATTGACGCGGCAGCAAAACAAAAGATATGGCGGCGTTCTAATCATAGATAAGAGATAAATAATATGCGCTATGTTCTGGAAGGTACGTATATAAATTGTGAGTATTTTATTAAAATGGTAAGAGGTATTATTTAGATAGATATAAATACTATAAAATTTTTGCTAAAAATGATAATTATAATTACTTTTTAATTAAAAAAGAAAGAAAAGTATATTGTTATGCTTTTTTATTGTGAGAAAGTTCACTTTTAGGAATGCTGATTATGTGTTTGACGAAATAACTTTTTATGGTAGAATAAGATTGATATATAAGAATCTTTTATTTTGCCATCCTGGCAGTATTGTAACTGGTTTTTTTCCATGCAGAATGACAACGGGAAAGCGGAATAAAGATGTAAAAAAGATATGAGGCGATTGAAATGATAGATATTCAAAAGATTCGTTCGACGGATCCACTTCAGTTAAGGCATCCTTATAAAACTCGTGAAGGCGGCGCAACGGTCACCGTATTTGTCCCGTATAACTGCAATAACCACTGCCCCTTTTGCATCAATAAGGAAGAGTATAATAATATGGATGGCTTTTCAGTGGAGAAAATTTGTGATAGTATCAAACAGATGGATAGGATTACCCCTGATTGTGATTTTGTATTTACAGGAGGAGAACCTTTTGCCAATTTAGAATCCTTGCAGAAAATGCTGGATATTATTCCACATACACATAAAGTATACATTAATACGACACTTCCTGTATCACAGTTTCAGTCGGAAGAAGATATAATAACCTTTACACGAAGGAATAAAGATAAAATTACATGTATTAATGTGTCAAGACATATGCAGCATTATGTCCAAGAATCGAATGATCGGCTTTTGGGAAGATTGGCGGTTCCCTTTCGTATTAATTGTGTATTGTATAAAAATTATCCGGCTATTGAAATTGTTCCTTATTTGGAACGATTTCATCAGATTTCCGGGGCATCTATCCAATTTCGCTTTGATTATACGGAAACTACGCCGGATAATCTTTATGAAGAAAAAAATGATAAAATTTTGCGGGATTTAAAACGTATTGCTCGATATACAGGGCTAGATGGATGTCGTATGCGGTGTGGATTTCATTTTGATTATAAAGGGATGGAAATGACGTATCATAAGACGCTTCCTTATAGTACTATAATCGAACGGGATGAACGTAACGGGGTGACATATGCCATACTTTATGATATTTTAATTAAGCAAAATGGCGATATTCATTCTGATTGGGATGGAACGATGCTTGATGTTTCGGCATATGAATATGTGTCCTATGAGCCCTACGATTTAAAATGGTTGCAGCGGTGTGAAGTATCTGGCATGTTTGCTCACAAAGTATGTGCCGCTTTATAAAAAATGATAAAACCAGACCTCAAAGGAGTGTCTGGTTTTTTATTTTAATCAATTAAGAAAATAAGTAAAAATATTATATGTATTATTACAGTGGACAAATGATAAGAATATCGTAAATTTTTAATCCGTTTCTAATCTATAAAATAAATGGATATGATACAATACATGGAGAAATGTATTGGAAATGAGGTGACACGTTGGCCATTACAGTGCTGTTTGGAAAAGCTGGGAGCGGAAAAACAGAATATTGTTTTTCACAAATAAAAAATTGGGCCGTTTACGGCGGCAATGCATTATTACTTGTACCGGATCAGGGAACTTATGGTATGGAAAGACGATTTGCTGAGACCATGCCAGGAAAAGGTTTTGCAGGTATACAAATTTTAGGCTTTTCTCGACTGGCCTATCGTGTGTTTACGGAACGGGGGAAAGAGCAGCAGTCTCTCTCGGAATTAGCACGGAAAATAGTGTTGCAGCGTTTGCTGCATAAATATGAAAAACAGTTCACCCTATTGCAAACGGCTTCACGGCAATCCAATTTTGCCGATATGGTCGGCCAGTTTATTTGGGAATGCCGATCATTTTGCATTAGTGCTGCCGATTTGCGAAATGCAGCAGCTGGTTTAGATAATCAAACATTAGCCCGTAAACTGCAAGATGCAGCTGTTCTTTATGAAGGCTATTGTGATTTTCTTACAGAACGTTTTGGTGATGCCGATGATATAATGACGTTGTTGATCAGGGAGCTTCCGCATTATTCTTTTTTACAAGGTGCGCATATTTGGATTGATGGATTTCATTGGTTTACGCCGCAGCAAATGCAGGTTATTAAAGTATTGGGTGAAACAGCTGCTGCACTAACGATTACACTGACGACAGATCCGGAACATGTAGCGGAACAGCAACGGGAAACTGCTTTATTTCACCGATCCTACGAAGTATATTGTCAATTGCGGGAGTTATTTCCGGGATTGACAACGCAGGCAGTTGCCTATAATGATAATAAAAAGACAGAAGCTTTTGTCGATGGTTTTTTTCAAATTGTGCCTAGAAAGCAGGAACAGCCTGTTGAAAATGTGCATGTCATGGAATGTGCAAATTATGAAGTGGAAATAGATGCTGTTGCCCGCCGCATTCTGGAACTTTGCCGCCAGGGATTTAGATACCGTGATATACTGGTATTATCCCGAAACAGCGATTTATATAATCACATCGTAGAACGCGTATTTTGCAAATATCATATTCCTTGCTTCAGTGATTACCGGCGTCCCATGACAGAACATCCGGTAACGGAAGCTATTATAGCAGTTCTTGATGTTTTAAAATCTCATTGGGCATATGAACCTTTATTTCGTCTGTTAAAGACAGATTTACTTCCTTTACATCGGCATGATGTAGATACGTTGGAAAATTATTGTCTGGCTCATGGAATACAAGGATACCATTGGCTTCAGAATAAAAACTGGACATATTATACACGGAATTTTATTGATGATAACGTGATACATAGCAAAGATGAAATGGAGTATCTGGCACATATCAATGAAATCCGTCATGCAATATATGAATTAGTCAATCCGTTGTATGCAGCTTCTCAGGAACTACATACACTGCGACAGTGGTGTACCCTTTTATATCAATGGCTGCAGCATTCTGGCATTATAGAGACATTGCGCAGATGGAAACAAAGCGATGATAGGCAGGGACATGCACTAGAAAGTAAAGAACATGAACAAGTTTTTAAACAAATATTGGAGTTTCTTCAGGAATTAGTTGAACTGTGTGGGGATGATACAGTCGATTTAGAAGAATTTTCACAGATGATTGCAGACGGACTGAATAGCCTTACGTTCAGTATTATTCCCCCTACCTTGGATCATGTGACAATTACTTCTGTGGAACGTGGATATACGATGCAATCTAAGATTGTGTTTGTATGTGGTGTCAATGACGGAATTTTTCCAAAACGAAACAGTGATGAAAATTTGCTTACCGATAACGAGCGAAAAGAGCTGGGAGCGCTGGGACTTGTTTTGGGCCCCGGAAGTCGTTTTCGGTCCTTTCAGGAACGATTTTTATTTTATATTGCTGTAACCAGAGCAACAGAACAAATTTATCTTTCGTATGCATTAGCAGATGAAGAGGGGGCCGTACTGGAAGCATCTACTTGGATTCATCAAATGGTTGATCAGGGGTACGTGGTTCCCGGAAAAATGGAAAATGGCAGTATCCCTGCTGGCAGAGAGTCTGAGTATATAGTGTCTTTGCCAGTGGCACTGCGGTATTTGCCGGTTATGTTGCGACCTGCGGTAGAGGGAAAACCTGTTGCTGATTTATGGTGGGCGCTATACGACTGGTCATATGAACATGGCTGGCGTGAACAAACAGTACATGCTGTACAAGGGTTGTTTCATAAAAATGTACCGCAGCCATTGCCGTTGGATTTAGTGCGCAGATTGTATGCTCCACAGGGACAATTACGTGGATCTGTAACTAAGTTTGAGCGGTATCGCAGCTGTCCTTTTGCATATTTTTCTCAATATGGACTTGGTTTGGAAGAACGTCCTGTTTATCGTTTTGCGGCACCGGACTTAGGTATGCTGGTGCACGGTGCACTGCGTCTTATGGGGGAAGAATTATTGGCTCATGGACGTCAATGGCGTGATGTGGAAGAAAAAGAAATAGTTGTGATGTGTCGACAGGCTACGGAACAATTAGCTCCAGATATTCAGCATGATATTCTTATGACCAATGCATATTTCGAACAGATTAAAGAACGTCTGATCAAAACACTGATCAGAACTGTTAAGCGGTTGTGTTCCTTTAGTCAAGCATCACGATTCCAAATGGCAGCATTGGAAAAATCTTTTGGCTGCGGAAAGGACGCATGGCAGCCTTTCCGTTTTATGTTAGAAAATGGGATGGAAGTCATTGTAACGGGACAAATTGACAGAGTTGACATATTACATGAAGATGGACGTGATTTTATTGTTATTATTGATTATAAGTCAGGAAACAAGAAAATAGATTTGACGCAAGTCTACTTTGGATTGGAATTACAACTTTTAACGTATATGTATATTGCATTGCTTAATTTGGATGGTGATGCTGTTCCGGCAGCAATTCTTTACTGCTACGTCCGAGATGATAAAACTTTTTTAAATCGTCCGGTGACGGAAAAAGAGAAGGAAGAACTGTATAATAAGCGCAGCAAACTGAATGGATGTTATTTACAAGATAGCCAGGTTATGCAGAAATTAGATACTTCTATGGAAGGCATTTCCCAGTATTTGAATTTGCGTTTGAAAAGGGATGGTACATTAAGCACGCAGTCGGTGAATGTTTATAGTGAAGAAACATGGCAGTCCTTATTACTTCTTACATCGGATAGAATTCGTGCTATTGCGGAATGCATTGCTAAAGGCGACATTTCTATCCGGCCTATCCTACTGTCGCAGCGAACTCCTTGTCAATATTGCCCTTATGCCGCTGTTTGTTCTTTTGATCCAAAGTTGAAGGAAAATAAATATGCAGTAGAACAAAAACGTAAGGCTATTGAAATTATTAAAGAAATGGAAGGAGGAGGAGCTGCGCATGGCTTGGACTAAAGAACAGAAGGAAGCTATTAACAGCAGGGGGCAGACATTGTTATTATCGGCAGCCGCAGGTTCTGGAAAAACGGCGGTTTTAGTAGAACGTATAGTCCGGCGGCTTCTTGATAAACGAGATCCTTTGGATATTACAGAATTACTTGTCGTGACTTTTACAAAAGCCGCTGCCTCAGAAATGCGTGAACGTGTTGCTGCTGCACTGACACAGGCTTTGGATGAGCATAATGATCCAGTCGTGGAACGACAGCTGGCGCTATTGCCATCGGCTCATATTTCTACACTCCATTCTTTCTGTCAGACGGTAATCCGCCGATATTTTTATACTATTGATATAGATCCTAACTTTTCTGTCGCAGGAGAAGAAGAATTAAATTTACTGCGCAACAATGTAATGGAAGAAGTATTTCTTTCTTATTATGAAAATGAAAATAAGGCTGTTTTGTTATATCCGCTTGCTGATATGTTTGGTAATGACCGCGGTGACGACACATTGATGCATGTAGTGGAACAAGTTTATGATTATTCGCGAAGCTTGCCTTGGCCGTCTGACTGGCTTGAACATGCGGTACAGGACTATGATATTCCTTGTGATGCCAGCATTGACGACATGCGGTGGTGCCGGCCGATTATGTATCATATACAAGCTGTATTGCAAGAACAACTTCTGATATACGAAGAGATGTTACATGATATTGGTAATTTACCAGCCTTTCAAAGCATCCGGGGACAGTTGGAGCAAGAACGAGATATGATACAGCGGGCTGAAACGTGTAGATATTGGCAGGAAATGGCGTCAGCTGTGAATGGTATTTCCTTCGAACGGCTTAAAAGTTTACGGGGACTTTCGGAAGAAGATAAAAAACGGTGGGAACTTTGCAAGGATCGGCGGGCAGAGGTAAAGAAACAAATTAAAGAGGAATTACAGGCGTCGTACTTTTCGATTACAGCAGAGGATTGGCTGCAGGGAATGAGGACCATGTACCCTGTGATAAAAGGATTAGCGGCGCTTACTGTTGATTTTTCAAAAGCGTACCGTCTTGCAAAAAAAGAAAAAGGTTGGATTGATTTTAGTGATTTAGAGCATTTTTGTCTGCAGATACTACTATCTGTGCAATCACGGCCGGGATATCCGGTGCGTTCAGCCGTGGCAGAAGAACTAAGGCATACTTTTCGGGAAGTCTTGATTGATGAATATCAAGATACAAATGGAGTACAAGAACTTATTACAAAACTAGTGTCTTGTGATGATAATCGTTTTATGGTAGGAGATATTAAGCAGAGTATATATCGGTTCAGACTGGCAGATCCAACGTTATTTTTACATAAGTACAACACTTTTAGTAGAGAAACAGGGGCTGTAAGGCGTTGTATTGATTTATCAAAGAATTTTCGAAGTGCCCCTAATATTCTTGCAGCTGTTAATGAAGTATTTTCTCGGGCAATGACAGAAGATGCGGTGGGAATGGGATACGGAGAACATGAAAAACTGTATGCTGCCCGTTCTGTTATTGATGACCGGCGTTGGATCGGCGGACCTGTTGAAATTCATCTTTTAGATACCGCTTCACAGGAACGTATAATAGATACTCTGGATGAGGACGAAGAAATCGAAGCAGCAAAAGCAGGGGACGCCGACTTAACAGCATTTGAGCAGGAATGTCTGCTTGTTGTGAACCGCTTGCAGGAGCTAAAAGCAAGTGATAAGTTTGTTTCTCGTAAAGATGGTACGATGGAACCATTGTCTTGGCGGCATATAGTCATTTTAATGCGGTCTATGGCAGGTAAAGCAGATGTGATGCTCAAGGCTTTGCAAGCTGCGGGGATTCCCTCCTATGCAGAGCAAAACGGTGGTTATTTTGCTGCAGTTGAAGTACAAACCATGTTGGCTTTGCTGCAGTGTATTGATAATCCGGAACAAGATTTGGCGATGGCGGCAGTACTGCGTTCTCCTATTGTAGGAATGAATGAAGCCTCATTGGCTCGGTTGCGTTTGAGTGGTTCAGATACATTGTGGCAGAATTTGACAACATATATAGAACAAGTATCTGATGAGGCGGAACGTAATGCATTACAAAATTTTCGCGAGCATATGGAAGAATGGCGGACTTTTAGCCGCCGCTCCGGAGTAGCAAATTTGCTTCAACGTCTTTATACGGATACCGCTTATTTTCAATATATTGGCGGTATGACGGGTGGAATTTCCCGTCAAGCCAATTTGCAGGCATTATATGATCGTGCGAGACAATATGAAGAAGCCGGGTATCGCGGCTTGTTCCGATATTTAAAACTGATAGATAAAATGCGTGACGATAAACTTGATTTGGCACCTGCTAAAGTTCTTGGCGAGGGAGAAGATGTTGTACGCGTTATGAGTATTCATAAGAGTAAGGGATTGGAATTTCCTGTTGTTATTATTGCTGATATGGGAAAAAATTTTAATCGGCAGGACATGCAATCTCCTATTCTTTTTCATAATATACAAGGTATCGGTTTAAAACAATATGACCCGGAATGGCGTATGTTTTATCCTACATTTATTTGGAATGGTATTCGAACACAATTGGACTGGGAAGGAAAAGCAGAAGAGCAACGGATATTATATGTAGCAATGACAAGAGCTAGAGATAAATTAATATTGACGGGTCATAGCAGTTCAATAATGGGGAAATGGCAGCGTTGGGTGTCAGACATAAATCCAAGCCGGGCTGTTTCATATCTTGATTGGGTTATGCCGATTTTAGCAATGCGTAAAGAGTGTGCTCCTTTAGAATACGCGATGCAAGATGGAAAAGACGAAGTATGTAAGAGTGGAGTATGGCAACTGTTTCTTCATCACCAGGTTCCATGTTTTGAAAAAATAAAAAACAATGATGTGGATTTACGACTGCAGCTATTGCATCAGAATAAATTGACACATACGATGGTACCTGAATGGATGAAATCGCAATTGTCATGGCAGTATGAATATCCTCTGGCAGTACAGACTCCAGCAAAGTTTTCTGTATCTGAAATTAAACGTCGTATGTATACCGGACAGCAAGTAATACATTTAGAAGGAGATGAACTTGCTGTTACGCAAATGGCAGCCATAGCACCGATTGATGATGTGTTTGCACAGCTGCCGCATTGGTTAAGTGAAGAAGACGCTGTTATCACAGGGACACAGCGCGGTACGGTACTTCATAAAGTTATGCAATATGTAACGGTAAGTCCTGAGATAACGACAGCATCACTGCACGAAGCATTGGCAGACTGGGAAAGTAAAGGAATATTTACTAATGAAGAAGTGCGGTTGGTATATATGCCGACGGTATTACATTTCTGCCAATCTGATTTGGGAAGACGTATGGCAGCCGCTTCTATTCTGCATCGGGAATATCCTTTTACCATTCTCTTTGAAGGGGGCGGAGTGCTCCCGTCTGTGGAAAAGGGGGATTATATTTTAGTGCAGGGCGTTATTGATTGTTTGTTTAAAGATGAAAGAGGATGGGTGTTGGTTGATTATAAAACAGATCATCTCGATTCGGATGAAGAATTTCATAAACGATATGAAATACAATTAAATTTATATAAGCGGGCTATAGAACAAATTTTTGCAGAACCTGTTTCGGCAGTATATGTGTATAGTTTTTATTTACAGCGAATTATTGATTTTTAAAGGAGGATATATGAGTATTTTTGATATTGTAGGACCGGTCATGATAGGTCCGTCAAGTTCACATACGGCGGGAGCCGCGCGTATTGGTCTCATGGCCAGAAAGATATTAACAGATGAACCAATCCGGGCAGATATAACTGTTTATGGTTCTTTTGCTAAAACATACAAGGGACATGGTACAGATAAAGCTTTGGTTGCAGGGTTGCTGGGATTTTCCGCTGATGATATCCGGCTTCGTTCTTCTTTTGAAATTGCAAAGGAGAAAGGAATGACAGTTACGCTGACACGTTCGGAAGAGGAAACGGATCATCCTAATACGGTACGTATTAAACTGGAAGGAAAGACAGGAATTGTGATGGAGATTGTCGGTGTATCTTTAGGAGGCGGTCGTATTGAAATCCGGGAAATAAATAGTTTTCATGTTGAAATTACGGGTGAAGAATATACCCTTCTTACCTTCCACCATGATCAGCCTGGGATTATTGCTAAAGTAACGACTATCATGGCTCTTGGTGCGATTAATGTATCCACTATGAGAGTATTTCGCAGCGCAAAAAATGCCAATGCAGTCATGATTATATGTACAGATAGTCCTATACCTTCTGATTTGGAGACGGAAATCTGTAATATTTCTGCCATTCAATCGGTCATTGCATTATCACCATTATAGGAGGTTATTTATCATGAATACATATGAATATAAATCATTGGCAGAACTGTTGGATTTGACCGATAAATATACATTACCCCTATCAAAAGTAGTTATACTGCGTGAAATGGAAGAGTCAGAAAAAACAGAATCTACTATATTAGATATTATGGATAAGCGGCTAGATGTGTTTTATGAATCTATTCAGACTGGATTACATGATACAACTCAATCCGTAAGCGGGCTTGTAGGAGGAGATGCGGCACGTTTGGCGACAGCTGCTTCCATATTGTTGGGAGATGTATCAAGACGAGCGGCAGTGTATGCATTGGCAATTAATGAGGCGAACGCGAAAATGTTTCGAATTGTAGCCTGTCCGACTGCGGGATCTTGCGGCATTGTTCCGGCAGTCATTTTAGCTGTAGCAGAAGAAAAAAAATATGAAAGACCATCTTGTATACAGGCGTTTTTTACAGCGGCTGGCATTGGGGCTGTTATAGCACGGAATGCGTGTGTTGCAGGAGCTGTTGGCGGTTGTCAGGCTGAATGTGGTACTGCTGCGGCAATGGCTGCGGCAGCAGTTGTGGAATTGTGTGGAGGAACCCCGGTTCAAGCAGTGCAAGCGGCAACATTATGTCTAAAGAATGTATTAGGATTAGTCTGTGATCCGGTAGCCGGATTAGTAGAGGTTCCTTGTGTTAAACGTAATGGCTTTTTTGCTGTTCATGCTTTAACGGCCGCTGAAATGGCCTTAGCAGGAATCGTTAGTGTTATACCGCCGGATGAAGTGGTTTCAGCAATGTATGAAATTGGAAGAGCCATGCCTGTTTCTTTAAAAGAAACATCAGAAGGCGGACTGGCTCGTACACCTACAGGAAAAGCAATTTCTGAACGGTTGGAAAAAGCGATGCGAGAACAATAAATGAACGATATACGTAAACAGTGCACTAGATAGATATAGTATAAATAAAAAAATCGTATTGTTTCAAATGTTACCATATTTGAAACAATACGATTTTTTTTATTTATATCACAGATGTTGATTATTCAGATCAATCTGATACAGACATTCTTTTTATTTTTCTGAGACAGCAGCGGCTAAATGAGTATGAGAGTTTTGTGAGATGCGGACCCTATTTTTGGCGAAGACAGGTTTTCCCTCCAGTCTGCGTATAATGGCACGGCAAAGTGCCGCCGGTATAGGCGTATCCTTTGGCTGTTTAGCGAAGTTATAGACTAAATCACGTTCAAAATTGCTAAGTTCAACGCATTTTGTTTTCATAGTGTCATCCCTTTGTTATTAAGTATACGATCCATGACAAAATATTGTTTTTATACTATATCTTGTTATTAGTTTTAGCTATATTCTACTATAAATATGATAGATTGGCAAGAAAAGTATAGAGACTTTCTGTATCGGCAAATAGGAAAAAATGTATAAATAACATGTAAAAGATAAAAAGAAATTTAAAATTGAATTTATTTATTTTTGCAATAAACGTTTTACAAAAAGCATATATGTATTGACATTCAATACAAAACCTGTATAATTGTCCTCAACAATACATTTCCCCAAATGGTAATGACGGAAAAAAGTAGAGTTGCAAATATCTTCGCAGAGAGCCGATGTGTGGTGTAAATCGGCAGGTGTTGTAACTTGAAGTTCTTTCCTGAACCGCAAGGCTGAAGTAAGTAGGCCGAGCCGGCGTAGCTGTCGTTAACAAGCCATGAGTTGATCTGATTCGAGATTATTAGGGTGGTACCGCGGATATATCCGTCCCTTAGGTATCACCTTTTTTTATTTGTCTCTGTCATTGTTTGATGCTATCAGATTATTAGGGTGGTACCGCGAGCTAAATCGTCCCTTTCAGGGGCGATTTTTTTTATATCGGATATTGCTTGAGGGGGAGTATTGATTATATCCACAACAGGAGGGAAAAAAGTATGAATAGTTCGGCGATTATTGTAGGTGTATATATTTGTGTGATATTTTTGATTAGCTGGTATGCAAAAAGACGTGCTGCCGGAAAGACCGAAAATTATATCTTAGCAGGTCGAAAATTAACAACTCCCCTTATTATGGTGTCAATTGTAGGACTTGCCGTCGGTGGTGCATCTACAATTGGCGTCGCAGAACAAGCCTATAAGGCGGGCATTTCTGCCGGATGGTATACTTCTGCCTGGGGCATAGGTGCCATCGTAATGGGACTTACTGTTGCTAAAAAGTATCGCCGCCTCAATATTACTACTATACCGGAAATGTTAGAACGTTACTATGATACAAAAGGAATGGCTGCGGGTATTTTTTGCCAGATATTAGTCCAGCTGGTCATTATGAGTATGCAATATGTTGCAGGCGGGACTATTTTAGCAGCGCTTATGCCGGAACTTTTTACTCCTTTTACGGGCATGCTTATGAGTGCTATCGTCTTTATTGGCGTGACGCTTATTGGTGGAATGTGGTCGGCTAGTATTTCTAATTTATTGAATGTGACATTGAAGTATGCGGGAATCATTATGGCGGCATTTATTGCTGTTCGCATGGCAGGTGGTATGGAACAAATTCAAGTGCAACTGCCGGAAGCGCATGGACTTGATCTTGTTGCGGGAGTAGGTCCGATGACTATTATTACCTGGATTGTTGTTCTCGTCACCGTGAATATCTCATTGCAAAGCATTATTCAAATTTCTCTCGGGGCAAAAAATGTTCATATTGCTCGCAAAGGGTTTATTATAGGTGGATTAATCATGCTTCCCATTGGTTTTGTCAGTGCTTTGCTGGGGGTTATCGCTGCGGAAATGTATCCCCATATATCGGCTACCCTGGCCTTGCCTAAGATGATCATGTCTTTGAATCCATGGCTGGCAGGTATTACACTGGCAGCTCTTTGGGCCGCTGATGTAAGCTGTGCCTGTAATTTGCTTTTGAGTTCAGCAACACTTTATTCACATGATATTCATAAGCGATTCATTAATAAGAATATGTCAGAAAAATCATATATGCGTGTTACTCGTGCTTCTGTTTTTTTCTTTGGCCTGCTTACTCTTGGTTTTGCTATTACTATCAGCGGCATCATTTCTACGCTCATGGCTGGACTTAGCCTAATGGCTGCATTCAGTGTCATTGTGCTTATGACGCTCTATGCACCAAAATTATGTAGTCGTGAAAGTGCTTTTTATACTATTATCGCGTCTATTATTGTATTAATTGCATGGATGATGTTTCCTTCCGTACGAATTCTGCCACATGTTATTTATATGGAATGGATTGTTTGCGGGGGTGTCTTTTTAGGTACGAGTGCGTTAGTGCGTAATCCGATTAAAGAAGATGAAAATTTGCGTTTTGCTAAAGAAGATGTGATGGATACGGTGTCGGCAAATCATTAATGAAAGTAAAGATATCTGGAAAACTAAAAATAACAACCTCTATTAAATTAAAAAAGTTTAGTAGAGATTGTTATTTTTATAAAAATTAATGTATCTCATGCATATAGATCAGTTATAATGAAAAAATTAATTTAAAAATACATAGTATACACTATTTTATCGTCCTGTAAGGTGTGCAACGTTATGATAATGTAGGTTTGTCAAACATATGTTACATAGCGGAGAGAAAAGATCGGAGAACTTCATTGGGAGATTTCCAAGCCAGGGGACGCATAGGAAAATTATTGTATTCTCTATTACGGACTGCTAACTGTTTTTTGAAATCTTCAAAGGAATAAAAGCGATGATTCGCATAGAAATACTCGTTATCTTTTCGGTGAGATCGTTCTACCTTTCCGTTATGTCTTGGTGTATAGGGACGGATTTTTTGATGGATAATGTGATAGGCTGCCAATTGTCGTTCAAACAGCGTGAGTTCCGCTGTCTTACTTCGACCAAATCGGTTGGTGAATTCAAAGCCATTGTCGGTTTGGATTTTACAAATGGGAAACGAGAATCTTCGTACCAAGTGTTGGAGAAATATCGTGGAAGAATAGGTGCTCTGTTCTTGGAATGCTTCCAAATACCGAACGCGCGTACATTCATCCATAGCGGTGTACTGGTACATCTTTTCACCCAGCGCATGTGCCTGCCCCACGATGCAAGCAGAAGGAACTACTTTGACATCTACCTGCACTTTTTCTCCAGGGAACAGTGCTTGTTGATAGGGCTTGGGGATGTACTTTGGGTTCGGTACGGATTCCCGTGTGAGTCCGATACGCTTTAAACAGCGATATAGGCCCGTGATGGATCGTGTATATCCCCGTTTTCTTAGCTTGATCCAAAACACGACCAGCCCGGCATGCGGATTTCGTCGTCGCATATTCTGAATAAACGTTATCTCTTGAGACGTGTGTTGATTGGGATGATGGTGAGGGCGTCTGGATCGGGGCTGTAACGATGCCGGGGTCCCATCATAGCGCCATTGCAAGCGATAGATAAACTGGCGATTCGTACGATATTTTATGGCAGTTTTTGTGACACCATGCTTTGTTGCATAGGAAAGAATAGATAGACGATATTTTACATCTTGTGTTATGCTGTTCATGAGAGGACTCCCTTTCTGTTATGGTTTTGCGTAGTAACTTAAGCATAACACAAAAAGGTGTTCTCTCTTTTCTGTTTTTGTAACATATCTATGGTAAACCTACACCTGTAAGGTGTGCAACGTTATGATAAAATATTGTATTATATTTTACAAAGTGGTATCATAAAACATATATAGCATTGAATCGGACAACTGAAAAAGGATGTGAGAATATGAAAAAAATTCCATTGGCATGGGCGATGGTGTTGACTGTGTGTATGACTTCCTTTGTATTTGCTACTCCGCAAACACAGTGGAATCAAGGAGAAGCACAGATTGACCTTGGGACATGGAATGTAAAAGCAAAAAGCGGCGGAGAATCTTCCAGCAGTAAATGGAATGTGAACGGCGGAGTGATGTATGGACTAAACAATCAATGGGCAGTACAATACGAGTATTGGGGTTTAAAAACAAAAAATGATTGGACAACAGGTAATTCGCAGGAAATAAATGCAGTGTATTCGTTAAATAAGAATTTTGCTTTTTATGGAGGCTGGAACCGTATTAAAAATTCAACAAATGTTACTAGTGAATATAATGTTACAAACAATGTGCTTCAAGTAGGGGTTGTTGCTAAAGCGCCTATAGGTAATAATTTTGATATGTATGCCAAGGGAGAATTAGGAACAAAAAAGACATCCTTATGGGAAACTGGAGTTGGGTACGCAGTATCTAAAGATTTGGACGTCAATGTGGGATACCGCCATCTTAACACGGAAGTTAACAGTGACAATAATATTACTTACAAAGGATTTATTGCGAATGTGTCATACCGTTTTGGCGGTGGTTCAACAGCAAAGAAGTAGAAGGTGGGTATGCTTTATTTGACATGTATGATAGGGGAATATGCATTTTCAAGGTCTGCTATATATACTGGATCGCGACAAAATTGTTGCATTTTCTGGGTATGTAGCAGACCTTTGTCGTTTGTTGGATACTAGAATTTGATTCGTGATGTATACTGCGAAAATAATATATTTTATGGAAAGGTGAACAAACAGACTTATATGGATAAAAAATATTTCCGTATACTGGCGGATGGTATAATGAGTAATATTATATATATTTATATCAATAGCATTATCGTCATGTTTTGTACATGGTACGTATTTATTTCACAACCTGATAATATTTATGTTACAATAAGCTGTACATTTGAGAGAGGAGAATGTAGATGAGTTGGCGTATTGAACAAAAATTAGCGGAACGCCTTGCCGAGGAAAATGGATATTATAAATTCCCTTTTGGTTCTCGTCATACGATGGCGATTTGCTACCCCAATACGTATGAAGTAGGGATGAGTAATTTAGGAATGCAAATTATTTATCGTGAAGTTAATTGTCATGAAGGGTGGCAGTGTGAACGTGCATTTGTTCCAGATAAAGAGTTGGCTGCATGGTATGAAAAAGATCATACGCCATTGCTTACTATCGAAAATCAGCGGCCTCTTTGTGATTTTGAACTTATTGGATTATCCGTGAATTTTGAGATGGATTATTTTAATGTTCCTTATTTACTTACGCAGGGGCGGATTTCTCCTCTGGCAGCGGAACGGACGGAAAAAGATCCGCTGATTATTATGGGAGGACCGGTGGCTTTTTTTAATCCAGAGCCTTTAACTCCTTTTGTCGATGTTTGTATTGTTGGTGAAGGGGAAAAGGTAATTCATGATTTACTTAAAACATATACATTAATTCAAGAACAAGGAGGTACGCGTCAGGATGTATTAGATGCATTGGCCGGTGTTCCCGGACTCTATGTACCCTCTTTATATATACATGAATATGATAAGGAAGGCAATCTTTGCCGTATTATACCACAGAAAGGAGCTCCAGCCAGCGTTGCGCGGCAGTGGGAAGAATTAACAGAACCCGGAGAAACTGTTGTAACAACACCGCATACTGAGTTTGGGGCGATGTATCTTATTGAAATTGCGCGTGGCTGTGGTCGTCATTGTCGTTTCTGCATGGCTGGATATTGTTATCGTCGACCGCGGGTGCGGCCATTGTCATATGTAAAAGAAGCTGTTCTGCGTGGTAAAGCTTTAGGGAAAAAAATTGGTCTTATGGGGGCTGCCATTTCTGATTATCCCCAGATTGATGAACTTGTATCGTTTATCCGGTCAGAAGGCCTTTCTTTTTCATGTGCATCATTACGTGCTGATTCTATTACGCCTGCTATTGTAAAAGGTCTTGCCGAAAGCGGACAGAGAACCATTACCTTGGCTCCGGAAGCGGGCAGTAAACGCATGCGGGATGTCATCAATAAAGGGATTACCGATGAAGATTTATTTCGATCTATTGATTTGGCAACAGCAGCAGGTATTATGCATGTGCGATTATATATTATGATAGGCCTTCCTTGGGAGGAAGATGAAGATATAGAGGCTATTGTTGATATGACGCAAAAGGTTAAAGATCATATGAAACGTATTGGTAATACAGGAAAAATAACACTTAGTATCAATCCTTTTATTCCCAAACCGTGTACACCGTTTCAATGGATGCCAATGGCCAGTAAGAAAGTTGTTGAGCATCGGTTGGATATTATTAAAAAAGCGTTTCACCGGCAGCGGCAGATAGAACTGTTGATTGAGCCATTGCGGCAATGTTATATACAAGGGGTACTTTCTCGCGGAGATCGCCGTGTAGGTGAAGTAGTGGCGTTAGCCAGCCGTTACGGGGGAGTGAAAGGATGGAAGCGGGCTGTTAAAGAATATGGACTTGATGTGAAGAAATACTTATATGTGCCACGACCTCTTAAGGCAGTGTTACCTTGGCAGGTACTTGATATGGGACTTGCTCCTAACTATTTAATATATGAGTTGGGACGGGCACGGAAAGGTGAATTTACTAAACCTTGCTGGGAAGGGTGTCAGCGTTGTCATGTTTGCGGAGGTATTAATGAGTACTAAATGGATTTCACACACAAATGGAATATGCTGGGAAGAAAGTGCGCTTATGAATGCTGCTGGTTTTTGTCACGGAGTGACTGGACGTTCCGGGGGAGTGAGTATGAATGGATACGGTTCTTTGAATTTAGCATTGCATGTTGGTGATAATGCCGGCTATGTACGAGAAAATCGCCGCCGTCTTTGTAAAACGGCAGGCTTTAGCCTCTCGCGCTTGACAACATCACAGCAGACCCATGGAGATAATATTGTTGCAGTAGGTTTGACTGAAGCGGGCTGCGGTTCCGCCTCATATGAGGAAGCACTGCCTCATACGGATGCTTTAATGACTAATTGTACAGGGATACCGCTTGCGCTGTTTGTTGCTGACTGTGTTCCGGTTATTTTGTATGACCCGGTACATAAAGCGTGTGCGGTTATTCATGATGGATGGCGCGGTACAACTGCCAAGCTTGCTGCTAAGACTGTATTTGCTATGCGTATTGCCTATGGTACTCGGTCTTCTGATATGCTGGCTTATATTGGGCCCTCTATTTCATGGAACCATTTTGAAGTGGGACATGCGACGGAGCAAATATTTAATTCTATGGGAGCTGTTTTTTCTTCGTGTATTATTCGGAAAGATACAAAATGTTTTATTGATTTGTGGGCAGCCAATAAAATTATGCTGGAAGAAGCAGGAATTTGTCCTGAACATATAGACGTAACGGAAAATTGCGTGTATGATAATGAGGATAAATTTTTCTCGTATCGCCGTGATCAGGGAATAACTGGAAGAATGGCGGCATTTGCTAAGTTATGATAAAATGTAGATGTTAATTTGGGGAAATTTTGTCTAATAATTATACTTTTCACTATATATAATAGAATAAATATAATGGATGTAGTATAATTAAATCAATTAGTGTACAAGACGGAGGGGATATTTTTTGATCAAAGAAAATGTAGCGGTTATAGAAAAACAGATTGCTGATGCCGCTGCCCGTGCCGGAAGAACAGATAAAATTATTTTAGTAGCTGTTACTAAAAATCATCCGCTGGAAAATGTAGAAGAAGCAGCGGCTTGCGGAATAACTGATGTAGGAGAAAACCGGGTTCAGGAAGCTATGGAAAAAATAGAACATTTTCATGGCTGTTTAAAGTGGCATTTGATTGGACATTTACAAACTAATAAAGCCAAACATGCTGTAGAACATTTTGACTTGATTCATTCTGTGGATTCTGAACACCTATTGAAGGCTGTTGATAAGGCGGCCGAAAATTTAGGGAAAGTACAGAATATTCTGTTGCAGGTTAATGTGGCTGGAGAAGAAAGTAAATTTGGTATGGAAGTAGATGCTTTTCCAAAAATAATAGAAGTGGCTAAAGGACTGTCTCATGTGCGTGTTCAAGGGTTGATGTGCATTGCTCCTAATTATGAAAATGTAGAAGATGTACGTCCTGTATTTCGTATAGCACGGGCATTATATCAACATATGCAAACGAAGTTTCCTGCTGGGCAGATTCAATATTTATCAATGGGCATGACCCATGATTTCGAAATAGCAATCGAAGAAGGCGCCAATATGGTCCGTGTAGGAACGGCAATATTTGGACCGCGCAATTACTAAGGAGGACATGACATGGGAGTAAAAAATTTTTGGAACAAATTAGTGGGTACTGTAGGCGGAGTCAATGAAGATGACGATGAATTTGAAACAGATGAAGCAGGATATGAAGATGAAGTGCCGTCGCGGCAGGTGGCGCAACCATATCGTTCGTCTTCTTCTCTTAGCTCGGCGCAGCAGGATAAACCGCTGAAAATGATGATTGTCGAACCGGAAACGTTTGATGATGCGCAAGATATTGCCGATTACTTGCGTGATCGCAAACCGGTAGTTATTAATTTTGAAGCAACAGAACCGGATATTACGAAACGTGTTGTTGATTTTGTAAGTGGGGCGACATATGCTGTAGATGGCAACATACAAAAAGTTGGGAAAGATATTTTCCTTTGTGTTCCCAGCAATGTAAGCGTTGACCGCGGCAAACATGAGTACGATGATTTTGCATCAGCATTAACTTGGAAAAATCAAGACGGACAATAATCCGGCAAAGAGGGTTTTGCGTGAAGAATAGAGATAAAGTTATTAGATATTATAAAGGCAGCGATAATGGCGAATTAGCAGCACGGCTGATTGATTTGGCAGATGCAGCTGCAGGAAAGGGCCGTCCATACGTTGTAAGTGAATTTGTCTCTCCGGGAGAGGTTCAAATAGCAGAAACGATTCAAGCGCATATGGCATCTTTAACCGTACGAGCTTATGGTGGGTATCAAGGGGCGGAACGGGTAAAAATTGCATTTATCCGTGATGATTATGATGGCTCCATTGATTATGAAATAGCGGCATGCCGGATTACGTGGGATGTGCGGTATCGGTTGTTGGGACATCGAGATATTCTGGGGGCCCTTATGAGTTTAGGTATTGACCGGAAGTACTTTGGGGATATCCTTATGCAGGAAGATAATGCGATTTTATTGGTAGATACTCATCTGGTGCCGTATTTAAAACAAAATTTTGATAAGATTGCGATGGTTTCTGTCCGTGTTGAAGAAACATTGCTTGAAGAAATTGTACCTAAAGAAGAAAAAATTAAAGAAATAAAGACAACGGTTGCTTCTATGCGATTAGATGCGATTGTTTCTTCCGGATTTGGTATTTCTCGGACTAAAGCTGCAGAGGCAATTAATGGAGATCGGATTCAAGTCAACTGGCAATCGGCCAAGGGCCCGGCACAGACAGTTCGGGAAGGCGATGTTATCTCCTTGCGCGGACGAGGACGGATGGAAGTTACGGCGGTAACCGGCCAGTCTCGCAAGGGACGTACAGGAGTTTTGTTGAAACGCTATATGTAATGATGTATAATGTGCATGTATTTCATAATTACTTAGGAGGAAATCATACAATGCTCACACCAATGGATATTCATAATAAAGAATTTAAACGCGGTTTTCGTGGATACAGTGAAGAAGATGTAGATGCTTTCATGGATGATTTAGCAGGTGACTATGAAAAAGTCTATCGTGAATACTGTGAGTTAAAAGAACGCAGTGAAAAACTGCAAGATAAATTGTCTCAATATGAAAAAATGGAATCTACGATGAACAGTACATTGATGTTGGCTCAGCAAACTGCTGAAAATGTAAAGGTATCTGCTCGAAAAGAAGCTGATTTGATTTTACAGGAAGCAGAAAATAAGAAAAAACAAATGTTGGATGAAACTACATTTAATGTTCAGACAACGCAGAAGGATATGGACAAAATGAAAACGCAGGTTAATGCATTCCGGGCTAAAGTCAGGTCGATTCTTACCAGCCAGCTGCGGTTGTTGGATGATATGGTTCTTGAAGAAGAGGAAGTCCGGACAGAAACCGCTTCCAAGGAACCGGTTGTTGAAGAAAAAAAATGATTCCAACATATGCTCTCTTTCCGGTATGACAGAGGTTAAACCTGAGAGGGAGTATATTTTTTTAGGAGGAATAAGATGAAACGAAAGCTCGTGATTTTGGTCAGTTTAATGATGATGATGGCGGGATCAGTTATGGCATATAATCCATATGCACCCAACCCTTTTGATACGATGGAACGAACAAGCTGGGAATATAAAGCGGTTTATGACTTGACAAAAGCAGGGTTGACGGGTTCAGATATGAGCAAATTTTCTCCGGCATATTCATTGACCCGATATGAAATGGTACAAATGGTAGCTGCCGCTATTCAAAATCGCCAGAAAGCGACGGTTGGACAAAAAGAAGAGATTGACAAATTGCAGGATTCCTTTTCAGAAGAGTTATCATATGTAAATAGAGAGAATAGTACAGCGGCTCACAATACACCGCCGGCAGGACAGCTTTTTGACTGGAGACAGGGGATAAAAACAAAATGAATGAAATAAAAATGGTGGCCATTGATTTGGATGATACGTTACTTCGCGATGATATTACCGTATCTGATCATACGGTCCATACGATAGGGTTGGCGCGTAAAAAAGATGTTGCCGTTGTTATTGCTACAGGACGTATGTTTTCTACCGCTCAGCCTTACGGAAAACAGTTAAAATTAGGCGATATACCCATGATGCTTTATTCAGGGGCATTAATTCAGACTGTAGATACGGGAACAATTTTATATCATTGTCCGATTGATTCGCAAGATGCAAATACACTTTTGCTGTTAGCCAAAGAAAAACAATGGTTCTTGCAGACATATATTAACGACGTAGTTCGAGTTCCTTACTATAACCATTATATTGAAAATTATGAAAATATTACAGGAACAAAAGCTCTCATAGCAGGGGAAAGCTTTTATCATCCAGAAGGAAGTCCTTCTAAAATGTTGGTTCATGGTACGCAACATGAATTGGATCAAATAAAAGAAGAAATAGAGCAAGCGATGCCCGGCGTATTTAAATTAATGCGGTCAAAAGAAACGATGTTGGAAATCGTACATAAAGGAATCAGCAAAGGAACTGGTCTTTGTCAATTATGCAGCATATTTCACGTTCGGCCGGAAAATGTTATGGCTATTGGCAATTCTCAAAACGATATAGCTATGCTGGAAAGAGCAGGTTTTTCTGTTGCTGTAGCCAATGCTGAAAATGAAATACGGCAGGCGGCTGATTTTGTGACTACCTCCAATAATGATGACGGCGTTGCTGCCGCTATCGAGAAATTTATTTTGTGATAGTATAAAGGAGGCAACTATGGAGCAGTTTCACCTTATTATTGTGACCGGAATGTCCGGTGCGGGTAAGACACATGTAGTACAAGTACTGGAAGATATTGGATATTTTTGCATCGATAATATACCGCCTGTTCTTATTCCAAAGTTTGCTGAACTGTGTATACAAGGCGGAGAAAGAGTGCGACATGTAGCTCTCGTTGCCGATATTCGCGGCGGACAATTTTTTGATGCGATGAGTCAGTCGCTAAAAGAGTTGAAAGAACAAGGTGTGTCTTATGAAATAGTGTTTCTTGAAGCGAATGATAGGGTATTGGTACGCCGTTATAAGGAAACGAGACGGGTGCATCCACTGGCTCCGCATAATAGAATTAGTCAAGGAATAGCTGAAGAACGCCTTAAGCTTGCAGAACTTCGCAAAGAGGCTGATTTTATCATTGATACGTCAAATATGAAGCCTGGTGAGCTTAAGGAAGTATTAAAAAAGAAATTTGCTATTAGTGAACGGGGAAAGGGCCTTT
This sequence comes from Megasphaera sueciensis, assembly GCF_050219315.1. Classification (NCBI taxonomy): domain Bacteria; kingdom Bacillati; phylum Bacillota; class Negativicutes; order Veillonellales; family Veillonellaceae; genus Megasphaera; species Megasphaera sueciensis. The sequence goes on along the minus strand of NZ_CP116939.1, from coordinate 1,692,479 downwards.
CGGTAATGGTTGTTTCCTTTGGATTTAAACATGGTCTCCCCATTGATGCCGATATTGTAGAAGATGTTCGCTTTCTGCCTAATCCTTTTTATATTGAGGCATATCGACATAAATCAGGCAGAGTGCCTGTTGTACGTGATTATATTGAAGGATTTCCCATTACGCAGACTTTTATGCGTAAATGGTTTGATATGGTTGATTTTCTTTTGCCTAACTATGAAAGAGAAGGAAAAAGTCAGTTAGTTATTGCCGTTGGGTGTACGGGTGGTTTGCATCGCAGTGTTTGCATGGCAGAAGCCATGTACCGTCATTTAAAGAAAAACGGTATGGATGTTGCGATTGAGCATCGTGATATTGAAAAAAATGATGTAGAGGAAGACGTATCTGATGATGAGAAGCTTTGATGGAGGTGTAATTGATGCGATTATTTAGATGGTTGCATCCGGGTCTTCATATAAAACGATGGTTGTTTTTATTTGGTCTGGGTATGATGGCTACCAGTTTTGGTCTCGTCCTTACATTTAATTATCAGTGGCTTGGACAAATTGAAGAATGGGCTTTCCGGATGCTATATGAAGCAACGGGGCATTATAACTATACAGTGCTGGCTACAGTTGGCATTATCTGGCTGATTATTGGAGTATTTGTTATGGGCTGGGCAACACGGCGTCTTATCCGTACGATGTTGGATGCTATTATGCCGAATGAATCTGAAAATATCAGCGACTTGATTCTTTCTAATATGAAATTGTCCAAAGGACCTAAAGTTGTTGTCATTGGTGGTGGTACGGGATTATCTATCATGCTGCGTGGGTTAAAGACAAAAACATATAATTTAACAGCTGTTGTAACCGTTGCTGATGATGGCGGTTCATCGGGACGAATTCGACAGGATCTTGATATTATTGCTCCTGGAGATTTGCGGAATTGTTTGGTGGCGTTAGCCGATAAAGAAGGCTTGATGGAAAAACTGTTTGCTCATCGTTTTGGCGGTTCAGGGGAATTAAACGGGCATAGTGTTGGAAATTTATTTATTGCAGCACTGATTGAAGTTTTGGGTGATGTCGAGGGGGCACTAGATGCTTCCAGTAAAATTTTGAAGGTACGCGGCAAAGTTATTCCGTCTTCGGCAGATAAAATTCTGCTTAATGCAGAAATGGCCGATGGTACAATCGTACAAGGGGAATCACGAATTCCAGACGTACATGGTAAAATCAAGCGTGTTTTTACGACGCCGGAACATCCGCGTGCTATACAATCTGCGGTAGAGGCGATTATAAAGGCAGATGCCATTGTTTTGGGACCGGGAAGTCTCTATACGAGCATTATGCCTAATTTACTGGTTCCTGATATTGCCGCTGCCGTTCGCAATAGTAATGCTAAAAAAATATATATTTGTAATGTTATGACGCAGCCAGGTGAAACAGATGGATATTCTGTTGCAGATCATCTTAAAGCTATTAATCAGCATGCCGGTGCTAATATTATCGATTTTGTCCTTGCTAATAATGGTATGATTGAACCGGATATTTTGCAACACTATGCATTGGTCGGAGCCTATCCGGTAAAAATTGATAAAAAACAAATTGAAGCTACCGGAGCTACGTTGATTCTTTCTGATTTGGTAGACAAAAAAACGGGAGCAACTCATGATGCAAAAAAGTTAGCGAATATGCTATTTGATTTAATTAATGCGCTGCGAACTGATTTGTCGCCGGAAATATTGCGTTATTATTTAAAACGGTATAATATGACACACACGAAAGGGTGACATTCGTGTCTTTTGCAGAAGAAGTGAAGAATGAAGCTGCCCATTATAAACCAGAAAATGCTGCCTGCCGATATGCGGAGTTAGCGGCACTGCTTTGTATGGGCGGCTCTATTATTTTGGGTCCTAAACAAACGGCTGGCATAGAATTTAGTACATCCAATAATGCTGTGGCACGTAAGGCATTATCTATGTGGATGCGTATTTTTTCAATCCGTCCGGAAGTACTTGTGCGTCAGGGGCTGAAACTACGGAAAAAAAATATTTATATCCTGCGTGTCATTCCTTCACATGAAAGTACGCATATTCTCGAAGAACTATCTTTGTTTCCTCATGCTGGAGAATTTCATAATTTGCAGCTTAAAAAAGTGGATTGCCGGCGTGCTTTTTTAAGAGGGGCTTTTTTAGGAGGCGGTTCGGTAAATCAGCCAAAGGGAGATTATCACTTGGAATTAGTTACAGGTAATGAAATTTTTGCCAAGCGAATTCTCAAAATTATGCGACATTTTCAATTACCCGCTAAAATTACGGACCGAAAGGGTGAATATCTCGTCTATTTAAAAGAAGGAAATGGAGTTTCTTCTTTTTTGCAATATATCGGAGCGAATCAAGCTTATATGAAGTTTGAAAGTGTTCGAGTACTTAAAGACATGCGAAATAATGTGAATCGTATTGTTAATTGTGAAACGGCCAATCTGCAAAAGACCGTAGATGCTGCCATTCGACAGATTCAATATATTTATACTATCGAAGAAGCGGGATTATATGATCGGATGACTATGAAACTGCAGGAAGCAGCAAAGTTGCGGCTTGATCATCCGGAATCGTCATTGAGTGAATTGGCAGAGTTTTCTGGATTAACTAAACCGGGACTTATGCATCGGTTTAAAAAAATTGCTGATATAGCTAAAAATATAGAGGGACAACGTGAAAATGAAAATTAAGAAAATTGTTAAATTTACTGTAATAAGTATAGCTGCGGTTATGCCGTTTTTTGTATCGGCATCAATGGTATTCGCAGGCCCGGATGACAGAGATGTCATGCTTCAAATTATTCATTCACCCATGTTGCCTGCTGTAATGACAGTGCCTAAAGAAACAGGCACATTGCTTTTATCGGATAGTCCAGAATATGCGACGGAAGATGGTGTTCTTTATACGGATTTGATGAAAGGCGATTGTCGTGTTTATTTTTACCATGTGAACCAAATGAACGGACCTCGAAAAATTGCGGTCATGGCATATAATCCATCAGATAAAGCGGCAATGATATACGTGAATCGCTATCAGTTTTCCTGGCCCAGTGATGAATACTACCGTGTTGGGAAAGAACTATCTTTGATGTACTATGAAATGGTGCCAACCAGTAATAAGATACAAGTTCCGCCTCTATCCTATGCAGTTATTGGTCAACGGATCAATGCTGTTGCGATTCAGCCGGAAGCTTTGTATTCTGGAATTGTAGATATGACATTATCTGACATGATGCAGATTTTTACAGTTATTATGCCGTATGATGCTGATCCGGTCAATTTTGTCAAGAAATGTCGCTATTTAGAGAGTGATGCTGTGAAATTGAGAGGTAGTTTTCATGGTATGAATCGAGAACTAGGGTTAGTAACCCCTTATTTGCCAAGCGAGGGAATCCGCTATATAACCGTAGCTGATGGGCGTGTAGACCGCTTTGTGAAGGGAAAAGATATTATTGATAATCGAAATTCTGAAAACGTTGGTAATTATGGTGTAGATTACAATATTAATTTAAAAACAAAAGGAAAAGGAAAAATACATGTATATTTTAATCCGCAAGGCGGAGAATATGCCGGCGTTGTGGAAATGCTGTATCGTAATAATTGTAAATTGGTGGAAGTGCCGCCGGCTGGCGTATACAGTATGGGTGGTAATGATGCTGATGCCATGCAATATATTGACTCTTTTGACGCAGGAACAGATGTAAATATTCACTTGATGCCTCCCGGAGCTGCCAATTTGCCCGTTCGTCTTATTATTGTTCCCGATAATACAGTGCAACAATTTATAGATCAGGTAAATGCAGATAGATTACGGCAGAAACAGCAGCAGATAGTTCCAAAGCATGCAGACGTCAATGAATCGTTAACTTCTGGGTATAAGAAAAAAGATAAAAGTGAAAAAGATACAGTGAAGACAGAGCATATAGATGTACAGATTGCTTCGGCAGAAACATCTACCTCTCTTACGGATAAGAATACTCATGCAGGAGAATCAAATACCGGGATAAATTAAAAAATGAGTTGCTGCACGTATTACATGTGCAGCAACTCATTTTTTGCAGGGTGTGTCTTTTTAAACAAGCTCGCTTAATTTTTTTATAATACGGACAAATGGATATGATTCAAAATCAGCAGCCGTTGTAGTACCCGTTGTAATGCCGGTAAAATCAACCTGACTGTTTTGAGCCGTCTGTGCATCGATAAGGCTATCTCCGATATATAATATATCTTGCGGAGAAAGATTGTACCGTTTTTGCACTAATTTGAGACCGTACGGTGCTGGTTTTGGAAGATCTACATCTTCGATGCCAATGACAAAATCAATTAACTGTTCCAGATGTTCCATTTCTATTGTTTGATTAATGCGATGCCGTGTTTTTGTTGATACGATTCCACATAGTGCGCCTTGATTCTTGAGTTTTTCCAACGTGCTTCGGGTATCAGGAAATAAATAAGTATTTGGAGTCATGTATTTATCGGAATATCGAATTTTGTATAACCGGCATAATTCTAAAATATGGGACTTATCCGTTATACCTGTTATAATGCTCATAGACTCCGGCATAGATTTCCCGATCGTTTGACAAATTTTTTTACGGGAGACAGATGGAAATCCTTCCGCTTCCAATAACATTTCGAAGCACATAACAATGCCTTGTTCGGAATTTACTAATGTGTAATCAAAATCAAACACATAGGCTTTGTACATTAATTAGCATCCTTTGGTGGTTCTTGACCGAACCATTTTTTATATAATTTAGCATATGTTCCGTCTTTTTTCAATTCAGCAACAGCTTTGTTAACAGCTTCTAATGTTTCTGGATGATCTTTACTGATAGCAAGTGCGGAACCAGTCGAAATAATAGGCTCGCCTACTATTTTCAAATCTTTATCACCCCCTTGGGATAGATAATACATGGCAACGGCATTATCAATGACAACAGCATCACAGCTTTTGCTTCCCAGTTCCATCCATCCTTGGCTGTTAGCATCGTACTGTTTTACATTGGCACCTTTATTCTGAGCTATATCCACAGGTTTAGTACCTACTTGTGCTCCCACCGTTTTCCCAGCTAAAGAGTCCCAACCAGTAATGTCCGTGTTATCTTTACGTACAACAATAACATAGCCGCCGCGGAAATATACATCTGTGAACAGTACTTGTTTCTTACGTTCCGGAGTAGCATCCATACCGGCAGCAATCATATCGATTTGGCCGCTTTTTAAAGCCGGAATCAATGCATCAAAGCCCATACTTTTGATTTCAAGTTTCCGTCCCATTTTGTCGGCAATGGCTTGGGAAAAATCCATGTCAAAACCTACATACTTATCATCCTGTGTAAATTCAAATGGCGGGAATGTCGGTTCCGTGCCGACAACAAAAGTTCTTTCGTTCGGTGCGCCATCTTTTTTATCACCCGTTGAAGAACCGCAGCCTGCAATCATTGTCACAGCCGCCATAGATGCAGCGACAAAAGCGATACATTTTTTGTTCATTTCAAACATCTCCTAAAATATAATTTGTAAATATGTAAGATATTAATATTATACATAAATACAATAATGAAAACAATAAAAAGAAAAAGTGATGATAATAAATATATAGAAGAAAATAAATATTTTTTTCACATAACCTCTTGACGATATGCATTTCGAATGATATACTAATCAAGTCGTCGCGATGAGGGCAAGGAAACGAGGCTCCATCAAGGCTGATAAAAAAAGTGTAGGTTTGTCAAACATATGTTACACAGTAGCAAGAAAAGAACGAAGGACTTCGTTAGGAGATTTCCAAGCCAGAGGACGCATAGGAAAATTATTGTATTCTCTATTACGGACAGCCAACTGTTTTTTGAAATCTTCAAAGGAATAAAAGCGATGATTCGCATAGAAATACTCGTTATCTTTTCGGTGAGATCGTTCTACCTTTCCGTTATGTCTTGGTGTATAGGGACGGATTTTTTGATGTACAATGCCATACGCTGCTAACTGCTGTTCAAATAAAGTTAATTTTTCCAGTTTGCTTGGACCAAATCGATTCGTAAATTCAAATCCGTTATCGGTTTGAATTTTGTGAATAGGGAACTTACATTTTCTGACAAGATGTTGGAGAAACACAGTAGAGGAATAGGTACTCTGTTCCTGAAACGCTTCCCAATAGCGAACACGGGTACATTCATCCATAGCGGTGTACTGGTACATCTTTTCACCCCGTGCATCCGCCTGCCCCACGATACAGGCAGAAGGAACGACTTTTACGTCGATCTGTACTTTTTCTCCAGGGAACAGCGCTTGTTGATAGGGCTTGGGGATGTATTTGGGGTTAGGTATCGATTTCCGTTTCAGTCCGATACGCCTCAGACAGCGATACAGGCCCGTGATGGAACGTGTGTAACCACGCTTTCTCAGTTTGACCCAAAACACGACCAGTCCGGCATGGGGATTTCGTCGTCGCATGTTCTGAATCAGTGTCATCTCTTGAGAAGTGTGTTGATTGGGATGATGGTGGGGACGTCTGGATCGAGGCTGTAACGATGCCGGGGTACCCTCATAGCGCCATTGCAAGCGATAGATAAACTGGCGATTCGTACGATATTTTATGGCAGTTTTTGTGACACCATGCTTTGTTGCATAGGAAAGAATAGATAGACGATATTTTACATCTTGTGTTATGCTGTTCATGAGAGGACTCCCTTTCTGTTATGGTTTTGCGTAGTAACTTAAGCATAACACAAAAAGGTGTTCTCTCTTTTCTGTTTTTGTAACATATCTATGGTAAACCTACAGGCTCCATCAAGGCTGATAAAAAAAGTCTCTTGACAAACGGAAGAGATTTTGATATACTAATTAAGCTGTCGGACGACAGCAATGACCTTTGAAAACTGAACAATGTAACGAACAAACAAACGCCAGAGTGCGAGGTCTTGGAAACAAGACGTCAAAACGAGTAAGAAAACGAACCAAAAACAATAGCAAGAAGGAGCCGAATGGCTCTTCATATATCATGGAGAGTTTGATCCTGGCTCAGGACGAACGCTGGCGGCGTGCTTAACACATGCAAGTCGAACGAGGTCTTTCAAGAAGCTTGCTTCTTAAAAGACCGAGTGGCAAACGGGTGAGTAACGCGTAAACAACCTGCCCTCAGGATGGGGACAACAGCTGGAAACGGCTGCTAATACCGAATACGATCAAACGGCCGCATGGCCGGATGATGAAAGGATGGCCTCTATATATAAGCTATCGCCGGAGGAGGGGTTTGCGTCTGATTAGCTGGTTGGAGGGGTAACGGCCCACCAAGGCGACGATCAGTAGCCGGTCTGAGAGGACGAACGGCCACATTGGAACTGAGACACGGTCCAGACTCCTACGGGAGGCAGCAGTGGGGAATCTTCCGCAATGGGCGAAAGCCTGACGGAGCAACGCCGCGTGAGTGAAGACGGCCTTCGGGTCGTAAAGCTCTGTTATATGGGACGAACGTATCTATGGCCAATACCCATAGATAGTGACGGTACCGTAAGAGAAAGCCACGGCTAACTACGTGCCAGCAGCCGCGGTAATACGTAGGTGGCAAGCGTTGTCCGGAATTATTGGGCGTAAAGGGCGCGCAGGCGGCCGGTCAAGTCTGTCTTAAAAGTGCGGGGCTCAACCCCGTGATGGGACGGAAACTGGCAGGCTGGAGTGTCGGAGAGGAAAGCAGAATTCCTAGTGTAGCGGTGAAATGCGTAGATATTAGGAGGAATACCAGTGGCGAAAGCGGCTTTCTGGACGACAACTGACGCTGAGGCGCGAAAGCCAGGGGAGCAAACGGGATTAGATACCCCGGTAGTCCTGGCCGTAAACGATGGGTACTAGGTGTAGGAGGTATCGACCCCTTCTGTGCCGGAGTTAACGCAATAAGTATCCCGCCTGGGGAGTACGGCCGCAAGGCTGAAACTCAAAGGAATTGACGGGGGCCCGCACAAGCGGTGGAGTATGTGGTTTAATTCGACGCAACGCGAAGAACCTTACCAAGCCTTGACATTGATTGAACGAGGCAGAGATGCCTTTTTCCTCTTCGGAGGACAAGAAAACAGGTGGTGCACGGCTGTCGTCAGCTCGTGTCGTGAGATGTTGGGTTAAGTCCCGCAACGAGCGCAACCCCTATCTTCTGTTACCAGCACGTAAGGGTGGGGACTCAGGAGAGACTGCCGCAGACAATGCGGAGGAAGGCGGGGATGACGTCAAGTCATCATGCCCCTTATGGCTTGGGCTACACACGTACTACAATGGCTCTCAATAGAGGGACGCGAAGGAGCGATCCGGAGCAAACCCCAAAAACAGAGTCCCAGTTCGGATTGCAGGCTGCAACCCGCCTGCATGAAGCAGGAATCGCTAGTAATCGCAGGTCAGCATACTGCGGTGAATACGTTCCCGGGCCTTGTACACACCGCCCGTCACACCACGAAAGTCATTCACACCCGAAGCCGGTAAGGTAACCGCAAGGAGCCAGCCGTCGAAGGTGGGGGCGATGATTGGGGTGAAGTCGTAACAAGGTAGCCGTATCGGAAGGTGCGGCTGGATCACCTCCTTTCTAGGGAGACATGGGCAGGACCCCGACGGGGTGCCTGCAGTCATCTTTAGGTCGGCACTTTGGTACATGTACGTTACATTGTTTAGTTTTGAGAGGCCATTTTTGTATGGTATCTCACGCGTATCTTGACAACTGCATAGAAAAGTATTGAATAAGTAAAACCTCTTTAAATAAAGAGAGTCAAACTTAACGAACCGAAGAAACTCAAACATAGTAGGTGGGTACGAACGTACCAAGAGAAAGTCAAGTAAGTAAGGGCGTACGGCGGATGCCTAGGCCATGTCAGCCGAAGAAGGACGCGATAAGCTGCGATAAGCTGCGGGGAGGTGCAAGTAACCAGAGAGCCGCAGATTTCCGAATGGGGAAACCCGGCAGCAGGAGTGCTGCCACTCCACGCAAGTGAGAGAGGGCACCCGGTGAACTGAAACATCTAAGTAGCCGGAGGAAAAGGAATCAACAGAGATACCCCAAGTAGCGGCGAGCGAACGGGGCAGAGCCCAAACCGGGACGGGCAACCGACCCGGGGTTGCGGACTACCAACAAGCGCGCAAGGCGAGCCGAACCAGCTGGGAAGCTGGGCCAGAGACGGTGAAAGCCCGGTAGGCGAAACGGCGCGCGCGGGGTAGGATCCAGAGTACCACGAGACACGAGAAACCTTGTGGGAAGCAGGGGGGACCACCCTCCAAGGCGAAACACTGACATGAACCGATAGCGCATAGTACCGTGAGGGAAAGGTGAAAAGCACCCCGGGAGGGGAGTGAAAGAGAACCTGAAACCGTATGTCTACAAGCAGTCGGAGAGCGTATATATATCAGCTCGACGGCGTGCCTATTGAAGAATGAACCGGCGAGTTACTTCATCCAGCGAGGTTAAGCGGGAAACGTGGAGCCGCAGCGAAAGCGAGTCTGAACAGGGCGACAAGTTGGATGGAGTAGACCCGAAACCACAGTGATCTACCCATGTCCAGGTTGAAGCACAGGTAAAAATGTGTGGAGGACCGAACCAGTGAGCGTTGAAAAGCTTTTGGATGAGATGTGGGTAGGGGTGAAATGCCAATCGAACGTGGAGATAGCTGGTTCTCCCCGAAATAGCTTTAGGGCTAGCCTCATGGCGAGAGTACAGGCGGTAGAGCACTGAACGGGGTAGGGTCCTATCCGGATACTGAACCTAATCAAACTACGAATGGCTGTACTTATACATGGGAGTCAGACTGCGAGTAATAAGGCCCGTAGTCAAAAGGGAAACAGCCCAGACCAACAGCTAAGGTCCCCAATGCCGTACTAAGTGGCGAAGGATGTGGAATTTCGAAAACAACCAGGATGTTGGCTCAGAAGCAGCCACCATTAAAAGAGTGCGTAATAGCTCACTGGTCGAGAGACTCTGCGCCGAAGATGACCGGGGCTAAAGTACGGAACCGAAGCTTTGGCATGTGTCTGAGGACACATGGGTAGGGGAGCGTTCCTGCAGGGAAGAAGCCTGACCGGAAGGACAGGTGGACCGGCAGGAAGAGAGAATGCCGGTATGAGTATCGAAAAGAAAGGTGAGAATCCTTTCCACCGAAAGCCTAAGGTTTCCTGGGCAACGATCGTCGACCCAGGGTAAGTCGGGGCCTAATCCGAGGCGGAGAAGCGTAGGAGATGGACAACAGGTTGAGATTCCTGTACCACGACAGTCTGTTCGAGCGAAGGAGCGACACAAGAAGGAAAGCGCGCATGCGATTGGAAGAGCATGTCCAAGCTGGTAGGTTGGATGAGAGGCAAATCCCTCATCCGGAAGGCCGAGAAGCGATGGGGAGCTTCTGGAGACAGAAGCGAAGGGGCCGGACCTAAATTGTCAAGAAAAACTTCTAGTGAGGACTGTGGTGCCCGTACCGTAAACCGACACAGGTAGGCAGGAAGAGAATTCTAAGGTGCGCGGGAAAACCCTCGTTAAGGAACTCGGCAAAATATATCCGTAACTTCGGGAAAAGGATAGCCCAGAGTAGGTGAAGCGCAGAAGCGCGCGGAGCCGGAATGGGCGGCAGAAGAGAGGCCCAAGCGACTGTTTACCACAAACACAGGCGTCTGCTAAAGGGAAACCTGATGTATAGATGCTGACACCTGCCCGGTGCTGGAAGGTTAAGAGGAAGTGTTAGCGCAAGCGAAGCAGTGAATTGAAGCCCCAGTAAACGGCGGCCGTAACTATAACGGTCCTAAGGTAGCGAAATTCCTTGTCGGGTAAGTTCCGACCCGCACGAAAGGTGTAACGATTTGGGCACTGTCTCAACGAGGGACCCGGTGAAATTGAAGTACCTGTGAAGATGCAGGTTACCCGCGACTGGACAGAAAGACCCCATGGAGCTTTACTGTAACCTGAGATTGAATTTTGGTAAGAGACGTACAGGATAGGTGGGAGGCAGGGAAGTGAGTACGCCAGTATTCACGGAGCCGCTGGTGGGATACCACCCTTGTTTTACCGGAATTCTAACGAAAAGCGTAACAAGCTTGCGGACAGTCTCAGGCGGGCAGTTTGACTGGGGCGGTCGCCTCCAAAAGAGTAACAGAGGCGCCCAAAGGTTCCCTCAGCGCGGACGGAAACCGCGCGCAGAGTGCAAAGGCAGAAGGGAGCTTGACTGCGAGACGGACAGGTCGAGCAGGGACGAAAGTCGGGCTTAGTGATCCGGTGGCATCCGAGTGGAAGGGCCATCGCTCAACGGATAAAAGCTACCCTGGGGATAACAGGCTTATCTCTCCCAAGAGTCCATATCGACGGGGAGGTTTGGCACCTCGATGTCGGCTCATCACATCCTGGGGCTGAAGTAGGTCCCAAGGGTTGGGCTGTTCGCCCATTAAAGTGGTACGCGAGCTGGGTTCAGAACGTCGTGAGACAGTTCGGTCCCTATCCATCGCGGGCGGAAGAAACTTGAAAGGGGCTGCTCCTAGTACGAGAGGACCGGAGTGGACGGACCAATGGTGTACCAGTCATACCGCCAGGTGTGCAGCTGGGTAGCTACGTCCGGGACGGATAAACGCTGAAAGCATCTAAGCGTGAAACCAGCCTAAAGATGAGGTTTCTCATTACGCAAGTAAGTAAGGTCCCACAGAGACGATGTGGTTGATAGGCCGGGAGTGGAAGTACAGTGATGTATGGAGCGGACCGGTACTAATAGACCGAGGACTTGACTTAAGCACGAAACATCCGCTATGTAAGACCTTTAGTTCGCAGATACTTTTCTTTGTGGTTGTCAGGGTATGACCCTGAACGATTCAGTGGCGACAGCTGCGGGGATCCACCTGTTCCCATGCCGAACACAGCAGTTAAGCCCGCAAACGCCGAAAGTACTTGGGTGGAAGCGCCCTGGGAGGATAGGAAGCCGCTGATTGGAAGCCAGCATACTTTACCAGTATGCTGGTCTTTTTGTCGTATTGAGCTTTCTTATTTTTCGTGATATCCTTAATCTTTTTATGATTGTGCATAGTGAGAGGAAAAGTTTAAAATAGGGAACCTTCATTGACAGTGTATGAAAAACATGACATAATTAATTAGATATGCCTTAACACAAAGGCTTTCCGTATATGGCACGGGGAGCTTTTTTGATATGGGAGGAATAATATGGCAGATAATAGAATTATTGCAGCATTGGATGTTCACTCATTAGATGATATGCAAAGCATTGTGAAAAGGTTGGGAGAGAACATTTCTTTTTATAAGGTTGGCATGGAATTATTTTATAGTGCCGGGCCAGATTCTGTTCGATATTTGAAAGATCAGGGGAAAAAAGTTTTTCTTGATTTAAAAGTTCATGATATTCCTAATACGGTAGGTCAGAGTTTAAGGGCTCTCGTAAGATTGGGAGCTGATTTTATGACATTGCACGGAACTGGCGGCGAAGCCATGATGATGGCTGCTGTAGAAGCTGTAAAAAATGAAGCAGAAAAACTGCAGATATCTTCACCGCAATTATTGGCAGTTACCGTATTGACTAGTTTTGATGAAAGAAGCTGGCAACAGGTTGGCGGTGCAGTGCCGCTTAAAGATACAGTGAAACGATTGGCTCTCTTAGCCAAGAAATCTGGTATTGATGGGGTTGTGGCATCACCGCATGAAGCTATGGATATTCGTAAATGTTGTGGGGATGATTTCCTTATTGTTACACCTGGCATTCGGCCAGCTTTTGCGCAAATAAATGATCAAAAACGTATAGCGACTCCTGTTCAGGCGTTACTTTGCGGAGCTTCTCATCTTGTCATTGGGAGGCCTATTATGAAAGCAGACGATCCAGTGTTGGCTGTTGAAAAAATCATAGAAGAAATTCAGGGGGTATGATTGTATGATGACAGAAGCAGAAGTTAAACAATTATTAGTAGATACAGAAGCCGTATTGGAAGGGCATTTCTTATTAACATCTGGATTGCACAGCCCATTATATGTAGAAAAATTCAATGTATTGCAGCATCCGGAGTATACCGAAAAGCTTTGTAAAGAATTGGCAGCACGGTTTCAGGATAAACAAGTTGAACTTGTTATTGGTCCCATGACAGGTGGTATTCTACTTGCGCATGAATGTGGCAAGGCTTTGGGAACACGCGCTATTTTTACAGAAAGAGAAAAAGGTGTAATGACCTTACGGCGAGGATTCCGTATTGAACCAGGGACACGCGTACTCGTTGTTGAAGATATTGTTACTACTGGAGGATCAGTGCAAGAGGTTGTTAATGTTGTGAAAAATAGTGGGGGTGTCATTGTGGGAGTGGGACTTTTGGTTGATCGCAGCGGAGGCAAAGCTGAGTTTGGAGTACCAAAAGAAGATGTCCAGGCATTGCTTCACTTGACAGTGCCTACATATAAACCGGAAGAATGTCCTATGTGCAAGCAGGAAATTCCGATGACAGAACGTGGCAGTCACCATATAAAATAATATATTAGGAGATGTATGTATGGACTTATTATTTGCGATTCTTCCATTTTTTAATGCCGGGCTTGTCGGTTCTATAGCAGCCCGTATTACCGGAATCAACATGAGCATGTGTGTGTTGATGGGTATACTTTACATGGGTGCTACTCCGGTGGAAGCAGTAGTTGTTATGTTGACTTTTAACACATATACATATTTTACGATTTACTCTCAAGAACATCGTATTAGTTTTAAAAATTTTACTTTTTTTCCAGGAATACGTATTGTTATTCCTATTCTTCTTACGATAGCAGGTATTGCAATACAGCCTTTTATGGGAATTACATTCTTTGTAGCTATATTTTTATTAGAAATTTTTGCTATGATATATAAGCAAATGGAACCTAAAATACGTCCATCAATCAGAGAATTGCTGATTATGTGCGGCATTGCCTCTATACTTGTCGTAATTGGTTTGATTCTGGTGCAGTTTATACCTAAAGAATGGTATTTTGCTTTCGATGGTATTGTTATTATTGGGTTTGCTTATTTTATGTGGGCTGCTGGAAACCGCAATGCCATGCAGTCTATTTGGGATAAGATTTTGTATGGTGCTGCATTTATAACTGGAATTACGGGGATAGATGCTTCTGACTGGTTAGGGGCTATGCACCGCAATAATCGTTCTGTACTATGCCGTTGTTATCCGATTGTTATCAATACTGCACAAGTAGTAGCGTTGCTGATATCTTTTGTTTTGTACCGTTATTTTTCTCTGGGATCCTTATTTACAACGATTGGAGCCGCTATTGGTGTTCGGCTGTTCGGCGTTTATGTTCCATCGGATAAAGGGAAATTTTCTTATTTGGCGTTGGGATTAACTGTTTTAGCTGTTCTTATATTTATGTTAACACAGCCAGTTCCTTCGGGATTTCCGGAATTACCGCTTTTTTCGTAGGATACGTTCTGAAAAATTGCATGCATGCTGCTGATAAATCGTATATTTTTCTATAGACAAAAAACACAGATATTCATCTTTGTACTGACACCCATAAGTTAGACCTAGAAATCTAGCTTATGGGGTCACTACACTTTTTGGATGAATATCTGTGTTTTTTATTTATATATGTGAATATCAATGTCGGAGCGTAATAAGATAGACCGTAGTCAGAATACAAATAAAACCAAAAAAATCAGCAAGACAGAAGGGAGTATTAAGCCAAAGAAAAGAAGAGAAAGCAGCGGATACGGGTTCTAATGTTCCTATAAAAGTGGCTTTTACGGGACCAATATCACCTACACCGCGCAGAAATAGTGTAAAGGAAGCAACCGTACCAATCAGTATAATAAAGATAATAGCTAGTATTCCGTATATATCTAAAGAAACTGAGGCAGTCCAAGGGTGAGAGACAGAAGATAATAAGATGCCGCCTATAAGCATAGCACAACCGTTAACGGGGATAGTACCCCATTTTACAATCAGGCGGTTCGGAAGAATAGTATAAATTACGGAGCCTATAGCTGCACCAATGCCCCAAAACAATCCTTGTGGGGAGAGCAGCATATGAGAAGGTGTGCCTCCTGTTACCATAAGGAAGACCCCAACAAGTGCTAAAACAACGGAAATATTTTCTCGTAATGTCGGTAAGCGGCGAAAATGGAAACAAGATAAGAATGCCATCATAATCACATTTAGCGTTTGCAGTATAGTGGCTGTACCGGAATTAGAATATTGAATAGCAGATAAATACGTAATTTGACATAATAACAGACCGCAAACTGCAAATAGAAAAAGACGAAACCAATTTTGGCGAGTTTGTAATAAGTCGAACAATTGTTTACGCTGATTTGAGAGTGCAAATAATAAGAGGATAGTACCAGCCCCCAGAAGACGGCAATTTGTCAGAAAAATAGCATCAATATGATAATTAGAAAAAAGGTATTGTCCGCAAGTACCGGATATCCCCCAGCTTAAGGAGCCAAGTACAGTGCAAAGCATCCCTCGTTTGAAGTTTTCTTCAACCATAGAATACATTCCTTTCATAGCAATGTATTTATTATATCAAATGAGCTAATCTTGTAAAGTTATCGAGGGAAAGTTACAATAGAATTAAATGAATAAGAGTAGGAGAAATTACAATGACAGAAAAAGAACGCATGCTGTCAGGCCAATTATATAAACTTCCTGACAGTGAATTAAATGCTTTATTATTTCGCTCCAGAAAATTACGGCGACTCATTGCCGAATGTAAAGAGGGAGAAATAGATCGGAAAAATAGTTTATATAAACAATTATTAGGTTGTGTTGGAAAAAAATTTTGGATAGGTTCACCGTTTTATTGTGACTATGGAGGTAATATTTATATTGGTGAAGATTTTGTCGCTAACTATGATTGTATTATGCTTGACGTTTGTCCCATTACGATAGGTGACAATGTCTTGTTGGGGCCGCGCGTATCTATTTATACGGCAATGCATCCGCTGGATGCTGCTGTGCGTGATACTCGTGTCGAGTATGGAAAACCAGTAAAAATTGGCGACAGTGTTTGGATCGGAGGCAGTGTAGTTATTAATCCGGGTGTTACAATTGGAAATCGAGTTGTCATTGGATCAGGATCGGTGGTTACTAAAGATATTTCGGACAATGTTATTGCTGCGGGTAATCCTTGCCGTATATTGCGTTCCTTGACAGACGCAGATCGTCTTTATTGGGAGGGGCGGCTGAAAATATATGAAAGCAGTAAAAAAGATATATAGGGTGATAGCAATTCTTTGCTGGACGCAGACAGTGTGATTGACAGCCTTTGCATAAATTTATGATTCCACCTTAATATTTCCCTTGACTTTATGTCTGCATATGGATACAATAGATAAAGAAAATATGAAGACGGTTCAGTGAAACCGTTTTGTTTTTGGATAGAAGATGGTACCTTTAATATAGTCCAGAGAGGCTAAGAAGGGACATGTTTTTTTTGTATGTTCTTTATGACCTTTGCCTTTCGGCAGGGGTCTTTTTTGTTGGTGCCAGTTCTGAGTTCAATTTTTTGAAGGAGGATAACGGATGGTCAGTTTAAAAGGACAAAGCCTTTTGGGATTACAAGGAATGCCGAAAGAAAAAATTGATTTGATTTTGCGGGTAGCAAAAAAAATGAAAGAGGTTGTTAACCGAGATGACAAAAAACTTCCATTTCTTCATGGACGGTCTATTGTGAATCTGTTTTGGGAACCAAGCACAAGAACTCGCGGATCCTTTGAAATGGCTGCCAAATATTTAGGAGCAGATACTGTTATTTTTATTCCGAAAGGAAGTTCTATTGAAAAAGGTGAAAGTTTCCGTGATACGTTACTGACGATTGAAGCTATGGGTGTTGACGCTGTGGTTATGCGGCATAAACAAGAAGGATGCCATGCGTTTGCGTCACAATTTGTTACTCCTCCCATTATTAATGCCGGCGATGGAGCGCATGAACATCCAACGCAGGGATTGCTGGATTTATTTACTATACATGAAGCTAAAGGACACATTAATGGATTAAAGGTGGTTATTGTCGGCGATATTAATCATAGCCGGGTAGCACGTTCTGATATATATGGCCTTAAAACTATGGGAGCAGATGTACATCTTGTCGGGCCGCGGACCCTCCTTTCCCCAGAATTAGCACACATGGGAGTTACTGTTCATTATGACTTGGATGAAGCCTTAGAAGGGGCTGATGTAGTTAATGTACTGCGTATTCAGAGAGAACGCCAGGGAGTAGGATTTTTTCCAAGTACTGGAGAATATGCATCTTTTTATGGTATTAATCATAAACGGCTGCAGCAAGCTAAGAAAAATGTACTTATTATGCATCCTGGTCCGATGAACCGCGGTCTGGAGATAGAACCGGATGTGTGCTATTGGAGTCAATCCGCTATACAAGAACAGGTTAAAAACGGAGTTTCTGTACGAATGGCAGTTCTTTACTTAACGATTATAGGAGGCGATGATGTTGACATTACTCATTAAGGGAGGCCGAGTAGTAAATCCGGCATTACAACAAGATGAAATTTGCGATATCCTGATTGAAAATGATAAAATAAAAGAAATTGGTAGAGATATTCAGGAACCGGAAGCACAAATATATGATGCGGAAGGATTGATTGTCGCACCGGGATTTATAGATATGCATGTCCATTTACGCCAGCCCGGACAATCAGACAAAGAAGATATGAAATCAGGAACAAGGGCGGCAGCAGCCGGCGGCATTACGTGTATTGCAACAATGCCGAATACTTCTCCCGTTATTGATAAAGCGATTATTGTAGAGGGTGTGAAATATAAAGCAGAAAAAGAAGGGGTTATAAAAGTTGAAGTGATCGGATCCATTTCCAAAGATTTAAATGGGAAGGAGCTATCCGGTATGGGAGGGATGGCAAAAGCCGGTGTCGTTGCTTTTTCTGATGATGGGCGATATGTTGAAAATTCAGATTTTATGCGGAAAGCGCTGGAATATGGCAATATGTTTGATAAGGTGTTAATTGATCATTGTGAAGAAGCAACCCTTGTCAAAGAAGGAAATATGAATGAAGGCATCGTATCTAATGAGCTGGGAATAAAAGGACGTCCAGCTGTTGCGGAGGACATTGCTGTCGCACGGGATATTCTTTTGTCAGAAGCCACAGGAGCGGCAGTACATATTGCTCATATTAGTACAAAAAAAGCAGTTGACATGGTGCGCAGGGCAAAAAACGCCGGAATTCGTGTTACGGCGGAAGCGACACCACAGCATATGATATTGACAGACGAAGCTCTTAAGACATTTGATCCGCGTTTTAAAGTCAATCCGCCATTACGTTCGAATGATCACAGGAAAGCTGTTGTGGCCGGTCTTAAAGATGGTACTATTGATGTTATTGCAACGGACCATGCGCCCCATACATGGGAAGAGAAAGATCAGGAATTTAATTCGGCACCCAGTGGTTTTGTGGGATTAGAAACAAGTATAGGTGCAGTGTTAACTTTTTTATACCATCAAGAGAAAGTGGAATTGAAGACAATTATACAGGCTATGTCTACTGCACCGGCGCATATTTTACATCTTGATGCCGGAGTCATTGCAACTGGTAAATCTGCAGATTTTACAATACTTGATTTAAATAAAGAATGGGCGGTGAATGCAGAGGAATTTTATTCAAAAAGCCATGCATCTCCGTTTGATGAAATGATATTTAAAGGAAAAGCTGTCGCAACTATTGTTAATGGGGAATTTGTTATGAAGGATGGAGTGGTATTAAAATGAAAGGTGTCCTAATATTGGAAAATGGCCGGAAATTTTATGGTCATATGCTGGCACATGAAGCTGCAGTAGGAGAAGTTGTATTTAATACAGGCATGACAGGATATCAAGAAACCTTCACAGATCCTTCTTATGCTGGACAGATTATTACCATGACCTATCCGCTTATTGGTAATTATGGATTATTTCATGAAATCGAACAGGCAAATAAACCATATGCTAATGGGTTTATCGTCAGCGAGCTTTGTGATATGCCGAGTAATTGGCAGAATGAGGGGACTCTTTCTACTTTTATTATGACGCATCACATTCCATGCTTATATGGGGTTGACACGCGGGCGATTACTCGTTCGATTCGCCAGCAAGGTGTCATGAAGGGTGTTATTGTTCCGGCTGATATGGAAGAAAACGCTGTAAAAGAATTATTTGATACACCTTTGGAAACACAACTTGTTCAGCAAGTTACAACAAGAACTATCAGACACCAAGGAAGCGGACGTTTCCATGTGGCCGTCATGGATTATGGAGCGAAAACTAATATTTTAAAAGACCTTGAAAAAAATGATTGCCGATTGACTGTTTTCCCTGCGGCAACTAAAGCCGAAGATGTGTTGGCAATTAATCCTGATGGCATTTTCTTATCTAATGGTCCGGGAGATCCTAAGGATGTTCCTCATATTGTAAACGAAGTAAAGAAAATGATTGGGCAAAAACCTATCTTTGGTATTTGTCTGGGACTGCAAATGCTGGGATTGGCACTGGGAGGAACAAGCCGTAAGTTGACATTTGGACATCGCGGAGCAAACCATCCGGTAAAGGATGTTTGCACGGGCCGGGTATACATTACTTCGCAAAATCATGGATATGTCATTGATGAAGATTCATTGCCAAACAATGTTGTTGTAACGCACCGCAATCTTCATGATAATACATTGGAAGGATTTACATGTCCGGAAATGAATATTATGTGTGTTCAGTATCATCCGGAAGCATCACCAGGACCTACTGATAATTTGTATCTGTTTGAACAATTTATCAAAATGATGGAGGGGAAATAATATGGTTGAAGGATTGAAAAAAGTACTTGTTATCGGGTCCGGTCCTATTATTATCGGGCAGGCTGCAGAATTTGATTATGCTGGTACCCAGGCTTGCCGAGCTTTGAAAGAAGAAGGACTGGAGGTTGTCCTTATCAATAGTAATCCGGCTACAATTATGACAGATGAAGATATAGCTGATCGTGTATATATTGAACCGATTACACTTGACTTTGTAACTGAAGTTATTTCCAAGGAACGTCCGGAAGGATTACTGGCTACATTGGGGGGACAGGTAGGCCTTAATATGGCAGTGGAATTAGCTAAAGCCGGCGTTCTCGATAAATATAATGTACAACTTTTGGGGACTAGGCTGAGTGCTATCCAAGAAGCAGAGGATAGAGAACTTTTTAAAAAGGCTATGAATGAAATTAGTCAACCCGTTCCGGAAAGCGATATTTTTGAAGATGTTGATGCAGCAATTGATTTTGCGGATCGCATTGGATATCCGATTATTGTTCGACCGGCATATACGTTGGGCGGCACCGGCGGAGGAATTGCTCATGATGAAGACGAACTGTTCATGATTGCCACACGTGGAATCAAACTAAGCCCCATCAATCAAATTTTGGTAGAACGCTCTGTGGCCGGCTGGAAGGAAATTGAATATGAAGTTATGCGTGACAAAGCGGATAACTGTATTATTGTATGTAATATGGAAAATATTGATCCCGTGGGTATCCACACGGGAGATTCCATTGTTGTAGCACCTAGTCAAACCTTGAATGATTTACAATACCAGATGCTTCGGACGGCTTCACTGGCAATTATTCGTCATCTTAAAATTGAAGGGGGCTGCAATGTACAGTATGCATTGGATCCTAATTCGAACAATTATTATGTTATCGAAGTGAATCCACGGGTCAGCCGTTCATCCGCATTAGCTTCAAAAGCGACAGGGTATCCTATTGCCAAGGTAGCGGCTAAAGTTGCTACCGGATTGACTTTAGATCAGATACCCAATGCTGTTACAGGAAAAACAACAGCCTGCTTTGAACCCACATTGGATTATGTAGTCGTCAAATTTCCTCGCTGGCCTTTTGAAAAATTTGCACTTGCCGATCGTATCTTAGGCACACAGATGAAGGCAACTGGTGAAGTCATGGCATTAGATCGTACATTTGAAGGGGCGCTGTTGAAGGCCGTGCGTTCTTTAGAAATCGGCGTCAATTATTTAAGTTTGAAAAAATTGGAATCCCGGTCCCTTGTCGATATAGCCGAAGCCTTGAAGAAAGCGGACGATGAACGAATTTTTGTTGTTGCACAAGCGCTGCGGCTAGGTATCAGTGCTGAAAAGATTCACTATATCACCGGGTATGATATGTGGTTTATTCATAAATTGAAAAATATTGTTGATTTAGAACATCAGCTGCAGCTAAAAGGGCTTACGGAAGAAAACATAAAACTAGCAAAACGGTATAGCATGCCAGATGCTGTTGCGGCGCAATTTGCCAATGTAACGGAGGATGAAATACGAGCATTCCGTGATGCTATGGGCATTTATCCTACGTTTAAAATGGTAGATACCTGTGCGGCTGAATTTGAGGCAGCCACTCCTTATTATTATTCCTGCTATGCAGAGGAAGATGAAGTTAAGACGCTGGGGAAGAAAAGCGTCGTTGTCATTGGTTCAGGACCGATACGAATTGGACAAGGCATTGAATTTGATTATTGTTCCGTTCATTCCGCATGGGCTTTGCGCAAGGCGGGGATGAACAGTATTATTATAAATAATAATCCGGAAACGGTTAGTACGGATTTTGACACATCTGACAGTCTTTACTTTGAACCACTTACGGTGGAAGATGTAATGGCAGTTATTGAAAAAGAAAAACCGGTTGGGGTTATCTGTCAGTTTGGTGGACAAACAGCAATTAATTTAGCAGCTCCGTTGGCAAAACGAGGGGTAAAAGTTTTAGGGACTTCCGTGAATGGCATGGATATGGCTGAGGATAGAGAACGATTTGATGAATTATTAGCCAGTCTTGACATTCCACGTCCGGCAGGATGTATTGCCACCAGCGATGAGGAAGCTATGGCTGTGTCCAAGAAACTAGCTTTTCCTCTTATTGTTCGTCCTTCCTATGTATTAGGCGGTCGAGCGATGGAAATTGTATATAATGAAAAAGAGTTAGAAAGATATTTGAAGGAAGCTGTTATTGCTTCTCCAGACCATCCCATTTTGATTGATCGGTATATGGTTGGACGCGAAGTAGAAGTTGATGCAATTGCAGATGGTATAGATGTATTCATTCCGGGAATTATGGAACAAATTGAACGAGCCGGGGTGCATTCGGGTGATAGTATTGCGGTTTATCCGCCACAACATCTAAGTCAGCATATTATGGATCAGATCGTTGATTATACGATCCGTATTTCGTTAGCGCTTCAGGTAAAGGGGAGTGTCAATATTCAGTTTGTTGTATCTAATAATGAATTATATATTATTGAAGTGAACCCTCGTTCCAGTCGTACCGTTCCCTTCTTAAGCAAGGTAACACATGTGCCTATGGTAGAATTGGCGACACGTGTAACTCTGGGTGAATGTTTAAAAGACATGGGATTTACGACCGGATTAATGCCGAATAAAAAGCATGTAGCCGCCAAAGCACCGGTATTTTCTTTTAGTAAAATCGGTCTTGCAGAAATTGCTTTGGGACCGGAAATGAAGTCTACCGGAGAAGTCATGGGAATTGGGAAAACATATTCTGAAGCCCTTTATAAGGCTGTAAACGGTGCTAATATGAGAATCCCTGCCGGCGGTACGATTTTAATGACTGTAGCCGATAGAGATAAGGAAGAATCTGCAGTATTGGCAAAAGGATTTATGGACTTAGGATATCATATTATGGCGACAGAAGGGACGGGTAAATTTTTCCAAGAAAAAGGAATTAATGTTGAAATTGTTAATAAACTTCATGAACAGGGAAAAAACTGTGCTACGGTCATTCGCGGCGGCAAAGTGGATTTAGTTGTCAATACCTTAACGGCGGGCAAACGTCCTGAAAGAGATGGTTTTAATCTGCGTCGCATGGCGGTAGAACTAGCCGTTCCTTGTCTGACTTCATTGGATACAGCAAGGGAAGTGCTGCGGGTATTTGCCAATAGAGGCAAAGAAGGTTATCATCACGTGGCAGCGCTGCAGGACTACGATATGGAGGCATGAAAAATGGCAGGCATAAAGCAAATTGGGACTATTATTTATAATGAACCCGTTGCACAGTCTGTATATAAAATGGTAGTAAATGCACCGGACATTGCCAAAGCGGCAGTGCCCGGTACGTTTGTGCATTTTGGACTGATGCAGGATTCATCACATATATTGCGGCGGCCTATTTCGTTAGCGGAGACTGATAGCGAAAAAGGTACGATTACTATTATATACCGTCTGGCTGGTGAAGGAACAACCTGTATGAGCCAATTGTCGGCAGGGCAAGTTATCGACTGTCTGGGGCCTTTGGGAAGAGGTTTTACCCCTTCCGATAAACCGGCTATTCTTATTGGCGGAGGGGTCGGAGTGGCTCCGCTGCTTTTCTTGGCATCAAAACTTAAAAAAGAAAATGTGACAGTGATTATTGGCGGTAAAACAGCTTCCGAATTGTTTTGGACGGATATGTTTGATGTGCAGAACATAGTGACGACTACGGATGATGGATCAGCCGGGAAGAAAGGGGTTGCTGCAGATGTTTTGGCAGAGCTTATTCAATCTACTGGAGCGGCTATGGTTTATACCTGCGGTCCGACTCCGATGGTGAAGAAGGTCGCGGAAATTGCCAAAGCTTGCCGTATTTCCTGTGAAGTATCGCTTGAAGCTTATATGGGATGCGGCACAGGCGGTTGTTTAGGCTGCGTTATTGATGGCCGCGGCGGCAAACGCTATAAAGTCTGTCATGATGGCCCGGTTTTTGCTGCAGAGGAGGTGTTCTTCCGTGCTTGAAACGGTTTTGTGCGGTGTATCAATGAAAAGTCCGGTTATCGCGGCATCGGGAACCTTTGGATTTGGTCTTGAATATGCCGATTATTTGGATTTAAATACAGTGGGAGCTATTTCCGTAAAAGGGTTGTCCTTGAAACCGCGGCGTGGTAATGATGGAAGACGTATTTGTGAAACTCCTTCTGGCATGTTGAACTGCATTGGACTGGAAAATCCAGGAGTGGAATCTTTTATTAACGATATATTGCCACAATTATCCACATACGATGTTCCTATTATGGCCAACATATCTGGAAGTGATATTGAGGAATACGGAAAAATGGCGGCTCTTCTCGATATCGAGGGAATTGATTTTTTGGAAGTTAATATTTCCTGCCCTAATGTTAAAAATGGCTGTTTAGCTTTTGGAGTAGACCCAGTAAGTGCGGCACAGGTAACAAGAATAGTGAAGGAAAATACGCACAAGCCGGTAATTGTCAAATTGACGCCGAATGTGACCGATATTGTATCGGTAGCCGTAGCGGTTGAAGCCGCGGGGGCTGATGGTATATCACTGATTAATACACTTCTTGGCATGGCTATTGATGTTGATACATGGCAGCCATTCATGGGGAATCGTTTTGGCGGCTTATCTGGTCCTGCGGTTAAACCGGTGGCTGTACGTATGGTTTATCAGGCAGCGCAGGCCGTGCATATTCCGATTATTGGCATGGGCGGCATTATGAGTGGTCGTGATGCTGCAGAATTTATGCTTGCTGGAGCTAGTGCGGTATCTGTTGGTACGGCCACACTTTGCAGCCCGACGGCTATCGTCGATATTACCAAAGAATTAGAACAGTATGGTCAAGGTAAAGGACTGGTTAATATTGGTGAAATTGTAGGACAATGTAAATAATAAGGAACAATATATGTTGAAAGACCCTTTCCATTCTTCACATTCTATATCCTAATAAAAGAAAATAAGTGCATTTATAAACAAAGAGAACTTCGATTGTTTAATTTGTCCGGGATATATGAATTGTTGTTGATTTGAGAGGGTTTTTATTATGACATATATTCTTTCTTATATTAAAAAATATGTAAAATTTTTGCATAAATCCAACATAAATCTTGACAAAGGATTAAAATACATATATAATGTATAAAAATTCAAATACTATTTGGATTTATTTTTCAGACACAAAGGAGTGTTGAATGTGAAGACAAAGGTGTTTATTGACGGCCATGAAGGTACAACTGGCTTGCGGATACATGAACGGTTGAGCAAGCGCGGCGATATTGAATTAATTTCAATTCATGAAGAACTGCGCAAGGATACAGACGAGATTAAGAAATGTCTGGCTGCTGCCGATATCGCTTTCCTTTGTCTTCCGGATGCAGCTGCCATAGAAGCTGTATCTCTTGCAGAAGGCAGTACGGTTCGTATTATTGATACTTCAACAGCCCATCGTACAGCGGCTGGGTGGACTTATGGATTTCCTGAACTTTCGAAAGAACAGTATATACAGATTGCAGGAAGCAGTCGCGTTGGCAATCCGGGATGTCATGCCAGCGGTGTTATTTCTGTGGTTCAGCCGCTTCGAGATATTGATCTTATGCCGGCGGATTATCCTGTAACGGCGTTTTCTCTGACTGGATACAGCGGCGGCGGGAAAAAAATGATTACACAATATGAAGAAGGCGAAAAAACGGAGGAGCTTTTAGCGCCGCGTCAATATGGTCTCGGACAAAAGCATAAACACTTAAAAGAAATCGTTGATATATGCGGACTTTCGCAGGCTCCCATATTTTCTCCTATTGTTGATGATTACTACAGTGGGATGGAAGTGACGATTCCCATATTTACAAAATATCTTAAAGGGACTCCATCTTTTAAAGATGTATGGGAAATATATGCAGCGCATTATGAAAATTGTCCATTTGTTCATGTTTTGCCATTTGGTGAAGATAAAGGTGGTTTTCTTGCAGGTAACGGCAAGTCTGGGTACGACGATATGGAAATTATCGTGACAGGTAATGAGGATCGTCTGGTTATTCATTCTATTTTTGATAATTTGGGCAAAGGTGCTTCAGGCGCTGCCATTCAAAATATGAATATCATGATGGGCATTGATCCGGCAACGGGATTAAAATTAAGTAAATAATAAAGTTGATGACGTACAGGAGATGAGAGTATGGAACAGGGAAATGGCAGTATATGTGCCCCGGTAGGATTTTTTGCAGCTGGAACATACAGTGGTGTTTGCAATTGCCGCATACAGTTAGATTTGGCAATGATTCTTAGCCAAAATGATTGTTCCATCGTAATGGAAAGTTCTTTTGGAAATTGGCAGCACACAGGGCGAGTTTTGTTATATCATAACGGCTTAGCTCTGCCACCAAGCGGCAGGGGAAATGAAATTACTGCAGAAGTGTGTAAAGCTGCTGCAGAACACACGAATATTCCGGCCCAAGCGGTATCGCTTGCTGCAACGGGTATAAGCAATCAATACTTCCGACCCTCTCTCTTGATTAACAGCATTAGTACGCTAACGACATCCCTTTCACCTGAACATGATCATCTGGTAGAACGTGTAATGCAAAATGGCGGTGATATTGTAAGCGGTGCAGTATCTTTATCTGCGTCAGGCAGTAGTTATACGCTGGGCGGCATCATGACGGAAGAGGTCCAGGGCAATCCGGGTATGTGCCTGATGACGACTGATATGGCAGTTACACCGCAGCAAATTCAGCAAGCTATTCGCAGCAGCAAGGACTGCTTTGATCTGCAAGGATATACCATTATTGTTATGGCAAATGGGATGGCGGCAACGGGGGGCAGCAATAGCGAGCTCCTTGTTCAGGCTATGCGCTGTTTTATGGCAAAAGACGGCATTCATGCTGCACTTAAAGAGTGCAGTTGATTTATGAATGCAATTTTATTTAAGGTATCATTACAATTTCATATATAGGTAAGGTCATATTTTCTATCCAATTTCAAACAGATGTGGTACAATAAATCAGTTTTTCATATAGGTTGATTTGTTGTACCACATCGCATTCAACCACAAACTAGGGAGGAGATACAAGGTAATGAACAAAAAGGAACAAGTACAGGAAGTCATCGCACAGGCAGGAAAAGCTGTGACTAATGCGCAGAAAGCGCAGATTCTGATGAATGCGCTGCCGTACATCAAGCAGTACAGCGGCAAGACTATTGTTGTCAAATATGGCGGCAACGCGATGCTGAATGAGGACTTGAAGAAAGCTGTTATGGGGGATATCGTTCTTTTGTCACTCATTGGAGTTAAGGTAGTTCTTGTCCATGGCGGAGGTCCGCATATTGCAGAGGTCTTATCCTGGGTAGGGAAAGAGTCGAAATTTGTAAACGGGTTGCGAGTGACGGATGAAGATACCATGAAAATTGTTCAAATGGTGTTGGCCGGTCAAGTTAACAAGGATTTGGTTAATTTAATTGGCATGATAGGCGGTAAGGCTATTGGACTATGTGGATTGGACAGTCAGATGATAAAAGTGAAGCAACTGGACAAGGAATTGGGACTTGTAGGCGATATTACGGACGTTGATGTATCTTTAATCGAGGATGTTCTTTCTAAAGGGTATATACCTGTTATTTCTACGATTGGAACAGATGCAGAAGGACAAGCTTACAATATCAATGCCGATACGGCAGCGGCTGAAATTGCAGGGAAACTGAATGCCGAGTGTATGTTGTCCATGACAAATATAGATGGTGTTCTGCGTGATAAGGATGATCATACTACATTGATCAGGAAAATATCACTGGGACAAGCCGATGAATTGGAGCGGCAGGGAATTATAGCCGGTGGAATGATACCGAAAGTACACTGCTGTACAGATGCCATTCGGGCGGGTGTTAAAAAAGTATTTATTATTAATGGCACGGTACCTCATGCGATTTTAATTGAGATGCTTACAGAAGAAGGGTTAGGGACTATGTTTGTCAGCCCCCAATATGAACAGGAAAAATTATAGGAGGTGCGTTGGGATGGATTACAAAGCGTTAGATAAGGAATATATCGTTAATGTTTACAATCGGCTTGATGCAGTAATCGACCATGGCAAAGGGGCTGTATTGTATGATGTAAATGGCAAAGAATATATTGATTTAAGTGCCGGCATTGCTGTTAATATTTTTGGCGTTTGTGATGATGTTTGGAAAAATGCAGTTATTTCCCAACTTAATACATTAAGCCATATTTCTAATGTATTCTATACAGAACCGCAAATAATTTTAGCGGAAAAGCTTTGTAAAAAGACGGGTATGAAAAAAGTGTTTTTTTCAAATTCCGGAGCGGAAGCCAACGAATGTGCTATCAAGGCAGCTCGAAAGTATTCTCATGATAAATACGGTAATGGACGCTATACCATTATTACATTAAAAAATAGTTTCCATGGGAGGACTATGGCAACATTAACTGCTTGTGGACAAGACTCTCTGCATGAAGATTTTGGGCCATTTCTGGATGGTTTTGTGTATGCTGATGCTAATGATTTTAATTCTGTTGTGAAACTCGCTGAGGAAAATTCGGTTTGTGCTATTATGATGGAGGTAGTGCAAGGCGAAGGGGGAGTAAAACCATTGAATCCGACGTTTGTTCACCAGGTCAGCGAGTATGCCAAAGCACATGATATTCTCGTCATTATTGATGAAGTGCAAAGCGGCAATGGCCGGACCGGTGCGTTATATGCCTATATGAATTATGGCATTCATCCTGATATCGTATCAACGGCAAAAGCGATTGGCGGAGGACTTCCTATGGGCGCGACACTGTTTGCTGATACGACGCAGTACACCTTGACGGATCATACGCATGGATCCACTTTTGGCGGGAATCCTATTTGTGCAGCCGGTGCGATTACCATTATTGATCGTCTTGATGATGCTTTTTTAGCTGAAGTCAAAGAAAAAGGATTGTATATTAAAAAGGAACTGGAATCCTGCAAAAATGTAGAATATGTTTCAGGTATGGGATTAATGATTGGGGTAAAATTGAAAAAAAACCTCATGGATGTTGTTAACGAGTGTATTGATAAGGGCGTTCTCGTTCTTACGGCAAATGGACTTCTGCGTCTTTTACCGCCGCTTAACATACCCATGGACGTATTGAAAAAAGGGATTGCCATTATTAAAGAGGTTATTGAAGCATAACCTTTTGTTGTTTGGAAATATATAGCAGTCAAGCAAATCGGCGCAATTGCTGAAGTATGGTTACTTCAGCAATTGCGCCGGTTTTCAATTAGTAAAGATATAAAGACGGTACTTGTACACGATGTTAACGCTGGTAAAGTATGTTACATATCAAGACATGTGCAACGATAGTTAATCATGTAGACTATTTGATACATTGTGTGTGTTATGGCACGTATGTTTATATTTTTCTTGCTATTAGAGATATTTTTGCTTACAATTAGTTTGAGTTAAAAATTCAAAAGAAAAGGTCGCGGATAGATAGGAGTATAGCCAATGAAACATTTGAAAATAGCGTATAGTTTTGATGTACAATATTATTTTGTAGACAGTGATCGGGAAATAGTCCCTATTGAACAGACCGATTTCACCGATATTGCCGTTGCCGTGGTATCGGATCAAGACTTTGATTATATTGATAAGATTGACGCTGCCGGTTTTGGAGTACCTATTATGGTGATTATGCCGGGAGGAGAAAAGATGCCTTCCCAGTATGTGGATAAGGTAGATTGTGTAATTACAGAAGAGATGGTTAATAAGAGCCGATGCATTGAGATGGCGGAACGCTTGGCAAGTAATTATGAACAACATGTGCTGCCTCCCTTTTTTGCAGATCTTGTGGATTATGTCAGTGAAAAAAATAATCCGTTTGATTGTCCGGGACACCAAGACGGAGAATTTTTTAAAAAACATCCGGCAGGGCGATATTTATATGATTTTTATGGCCCCCATATTTTCCAATCGGATATTTGCAATGCTGATGTTACATTAGGAGATTTGCTGATTCACGAAGGGCCGGCACTAGAAGCACAAGATTTTGCGGCAGAAGTATTTCATGCTGATAAGACATATTTTGTCCTGAACGGAACGTCTTCTTCGAATAAAGTTGTGACTAATGCGCTTTTGACCCCGGGAGATCTTGTGCTTTATGATCGCAATAACCACAAATCTGTAGCATTGGGAGCGTTGGTACAGGCGGGAGCGACACCGGTATATTTAGAAACGGCGCGTAATCCCTACGGATTTATTGGCGGTATTGACGACCATTGTTTTAACGAAATGTATCTCAGAAAACTGGCAGCTGAAAGAAATCCGGAAAAAGCGAAACAAAAACGTCCTTTCCGTTTGGCTGTTATTCAGCTGGGAACATATGATGGCACACTGTATAATGCACGATATGTGGTGGATAAAATCGGGCCTCTCTGCGATTATATTCTCTTTGATTCTGCCTGGGTAGGATATGAACAGTTTATCCCCATGTTGCGGGACTGCAGCCCTTTGTTATTGCATTTAACACCGGAGGACCCGGGTATTATGGTGACGCAGTCTGTTCACAAGCAACAAGCCGGTTTTTCACAGGCTTCCCAGATCCACAAAAAAGATAGTCATATTAGTGATCAAGAACGGTATTGCAATCATAAGCGTTTTAATAATTCTTTTATGGCGAATGCCTCGACGAGTCCGTTTTATCCGATGTTTGCAACTATTGCTGTCAATGCAAAAATCCATTCGGGCGATGCGGGACGTAAAATGTGGAGGGATTGTGTTAAGATGGGCATCAAAGTCCGTAAAGATATTTTGCGGCGCTGTGAATATATTAAACCTTTCATATCTCCTATTGTACATGGAAAGCGCTGGCAGGATGGGGATACGGAGGCGATGGTTGATGATTTGGCTTACTTTTCCTTTGAGCCAGGAGCTAAGTGGCATGCTTTTGAGGGATATGGACCCGGGCAATATCTAGTGGATCCTTGTAAGCTTTTACTTACCACTCCGGGAATCAATCCGGAAACAGGACAGTATGAAGAATTTGGCATTCATGCTAATATTTTAGCAACTTATTTGCGTGGGAATGGCGTTATTCCAGAGAAATGTGATCTTAATTCTATTTTATTCTTGTTGACGCCGGCAGAAAATAAAAATAAACTACGTTTCCTCACATCACAACTTGTACGTTTTGAACGCTTTATTGAAAAGGATGTTCCTATGGAGGAAGTACTTCTTGGTGTGTATAATTTGCATCCGGCACGTTATGCAGGATATCATATACGGCAGCTTTGTCAGGAAATGCATGATTTTTATAAGGACCGCAATGTTAAAGATTTGCAAAAGAAATTATTTCGCCGGGAATATTTTCCGGAATATGTTATGAATCCGCAAGCGGCACAATATGCTTTTATTCGCGGACAAAGCGAACTTGTACCATTATCTGAGATAGAGGGGCGTATTGCGCTTGAAGGAGCCCTCCCGTATCCACCAGGGGTCCTCTGCGTTGTACCTGGAGAACGTTGGTCACAAACTGCTGTGCAGTATTTTCAAACACTGGAAGAAAGTATCAATATTCTTCCAGGCTTTGCTTCGGAAATTCAAGGCGTATACCTTGAAAAAGAAGACACTAAAACAAAAGCTTACGGATATGTATTGACAGAAAAAGCGGAAAAAGATATATTAAAGAAATAAAAATAAAAGCCGTTCATTATATACAAACTAATGAACGGCTTTTATTTTTATTCAGGACAGACAGGAATCTTATCATTTTATAAAATAGATAGCATAGCATTATCAGAAACTGGGAAGAATAGCTCCCTTATATTTTTCTTCGATGAATTTTTTGACTTCCGGTGATTGCAATGCCTTTATCAGTTTTTGAATTTCGGGACGATTGATGTCTCCTTCACGGACCACGAGAATGTTGGCATATGGAGAATCTTTTGATTCCAGATATAATGCATCTTTTAAAGGATTAAGATTTGCTTCCATAGCGAAGTTTGTATTAATGACGGCAATATCTACATCACTTAAGGAACGGGGAATTTGTGCAGCGTCTAGCTCAACAAACTGAAGTTGTTTTGGATTATTTGTAATATCTTGTACTGTTGAAGTAATGTTATCTTTGTCTTTTAACGTAATAAGACCGGCTGATTGAAGTATGAGCAATGCCCGGCCGCCATTGGTTGGATCATTTGGAATCGCTACTTTGGCATTGTCGGGAAGGTTCTTTAAATCCGTGATTTTCTTTGAATATACACCCATCGGTTCCAAATGAACTTTGCAGGCTTCTTGAAGTTTTAGACCATGTTCGGCATCGAATTTGTCCAAGTATGGTTTATGTTGAAAAAAGTTAGCATCTAGTTCTTTGTCGGCAAGAGCCAAGTTGGGTTTTACATAGTCCGTGAATTCAACGATTTTTAGATTTACTCCTTCTTTTGCAAGTAATGGTTTGATTTCGTTGAGAATTTCACTGTGAGGTACCGGTGTAGCACCGACGGTGATGGTGACATTTTTGGAACCGTCTTTGTTGTTCTCGGGAGTGCTGCTGCCGCAGCCACTGGCAAGGAGCGCTAGTGACAAAAGAGTTGTAGCAGCTAGAAAAGTGAGTTTTTTAAATTGTTTCATGCATGATTCCTCCTAGGGGGATAGATTTGACACCGAGCTTTTTCCATAAAAATAACCTCTTTCCCAAAAGAGAAAGAGGCATGTAAAACGTATCTTTATCTCTCGGAATTTCTTCCGCAGGAATTGGCACCGTGTTATCGGTTGCCGGGCTTCATAGGGCCAGTCCCTCCGCCTCTCTGGATAAAAGCATCTGTAATTGTCTTATAAACGAGTATATCATGAAAAAATAAATTGTCAAGAAAAAAAATTTTTTGACATGGTTACTGTTTACAGGTACAATACGTAAGTATGGAAGACTGCGGATGCTCTTGAAAGGAGCTTCGCTATATGTTAAAAAAAGGTATGCAGATTGGATTATTATTATTCGGCATTTTCTTTGGTGCCGGAAATCTTATATTTCCCCCGTCCCTCGGCTTTCAAGCGGGGAATCAGTTTATGCCGGCCATTATTGGTTTTATTGTAACCGGAGTTGGCATGCCTGTTATTGCACTTATTGTGGGAACTTTTAATCCCGGTGGTTTCCGTGCGGAAATGAATCGTAAAATTTCACCGTTATTTTCTTTACTTATACTTTCTCTTATTTATTTATCTATTGGGCCGTTAATGGCGATACCTCGTACAGCAGCGACATCATTTTCCGTTGGCATTCTCCCTATTGTAGGTAATGGAACTTGGCAACTGGCTGCTTATACTATTCTGTATTTTGGATTGGCGTGGTGGCTGGCTATTACACCCTCTAAATTATTATCGCGCGTCGGTAAGGTGTTAACCCCGATTTTTGCAATTATGATTATTCTGCTTTTTACTTTGGGGCTGACCGTTTTTACGACGCCGGAATTGGCGATTCCCATCGGTAAATACGCCGAAGCAGCTTTTGGCAGTGGT
The DNA here is from genome assembly GCF_050219315.1 of Megasphaera sueciensis. Taxonomy (NCBI): domain Bacteria; kingdom Bacillati; phylum Bacillota; class Negativicutes; order Veillonellales; family Veillonellaceae; genus Megasphaera; species Megasphaera sueciensis. The sequence continues at coordinate 1,659,216 of NZ_CP116939.1, read as the reverse complement.
TTTATCGAAGGGTACAATACAGTAGATACACTGGCATCTTTTGCTTTTTGTATTATTGCGTTGAATACGTTGAAGCAATTGGGTTTTAATTCAATGAAAGAATATTATACCAGCGTGTGGTCTGCCGGTATATCCGTGGCAGTGCTTATGTCGGTTTTATATATGGGACTGGGGTTCTTAGGAAATCATTTTCCTATTCCAGCAGCAGTGTACCATGATCCGGCGGTCAATATTGGTGCATATGTATTGACGCAGGCTTCGTATGAGCTGTTTGGCAGCATAGGTGTATGGTTTTTGGCGGTTATGGTAGTTATTACTTGTTTTACGACCTCCGTTGGACTTATTACATCTGTTGCAGAATTTTTTTCTCAGGAATTTCCCATTATATCATATAAACAGTATGTTACTATATGTTCTTTGGTAAGCTTGGCAGTGGCAAACTTGGGACTGAACCAAATTATTAAAGTGTCCCTGCCGATGCTGTTGTTCTTGTATCCTATTGCTATTTCTGTTGTGGTATTGATTATTGTCAATAAATTTGTACTATTGTCTCGTATAGGTATGAGATTAACCATAACCGTAGCAGCAGGTATTGCGGTAATTGATATATTGAATCAATTTGCTCACCTTGCGTGGGCACAATCTTTTATATCCATGCTGCCTTTGGGTACAAGCGGGCAAGGGTGGATTGTTCCGGTTATTGTTTGTGTTTTTCTTTCTCTTATACTGCCGCATAAGATCAGCGGTGATGTGGAAAAAGTCATAGATATTTAAAACTAAGGTGAGAGAGCTCCGTAGGTTTTCCAGTTAAAACTATTGACATACGTTAAAAATCAGGTATAATTATAAGTAACTTAAAATAAATCGATGAACGAAACGAGTACATACAAAACGACAGTTGCAGCGAGCCGATGACAGTGAGAGTTCGGTACAGGTCAATGAATGGAATGGATTCGGGAGATGCGGCCTGAACGGGAACAAGTAGGGCACGACGGTGTATTTCCACCGCTATCAAAGAAACGTGTATCGCTTAGGCCGTACATGTAAAGCCGGACTAATCATAGTCAATTGGGGTGGCACCGCGGAAGAATTATAAGCCTTTCGTCCCTTGCTTAATAAGCAAAGGATGAAAGGCTTTTTTTGTATAAATAGGAGGCTGAGATAATGGAACATATTGCGGATATTTCAATATTAGAATTTCATCACAGACAAGGTGGTCAATATAGATGGATTACGGTGAGTACATTGCTTTTAGCGATAGCGACTATTCTTCGTCTGGTATCTCCGAGTGTGGCTGGGTTTACTCCTAATTGGGCGATTGCGATGTATTGTATCGCGATTCATCTGACTAAGCCTACATATAAGCAATCCTTCGGTATTGGCATGGTATATGCTTTCGTTGGAGTTCTTACGTCCAAGGCGGCATTTCCCTACGGGGATTTCATTAGTGAGCCGGTTGCGGCGTTGCTTTGTTGTTTTGCAGTAAAACATTTGGATATCATTAAGTGTAAAGGGCATACGGTTCTTCCCGCTTTTACGGGATTGATTTGTACCATCATTTCCGGAACCATATTTTTAACAACTTTTAAATTAGCGTTGAATATTCCAGATTCAGTTTTTTTTAATGTGATGCTCCCGGCAGTATGCATTATAGGCCTTATCAACGGAGTGACAACCCCGGTATTGTATTATCCGGCAGAAAAATTGTTTGCCATGAGAGGAATCATTGACGTCAAATCAGAAGAAATGGAAGTATCCGATCATAGCCGATTTAAGTTAAGTCCATTGCGTGAAGGACTTATTTCTATGGAACATTTATCTTATACCTATAATAAAAAGAGTAAACCGGCATTGGATAATATTAGTCTTTCTATCCATCAAGGGGATTTCCTTGTCATTACAGGTGAAAGCGGAAGCGGCAAAAGTGCTTTGTGCATGGCGATGTCTGGAGCCATTCCACATTACTATGGAGGCGTTATGAAAGGAATGGTCTTTGTAGATAACAAAGCGACAACGCAAGTTAGTATTGCTGATCTTGTTTGTCATGTAGGCATGATGTTGGATGATTATGATAGTCAGTTGGTAGCAATGACGGTAGAAGAAGAAATCGCATTTAGCTTGCAGAACCAGGGGATTGCTCCGAACAAGATAGAAGAAGCAATCGAACATGCGTTAACAAAGGTCAAACTTACAGCGTATCGAAAACGTGAAATCAGTAAACTTTCGGGAGGACAAAGACAACGTTTGGTTATTGCGGGAGTTTTAGCTACCAATCCGGATATTTTGGTGTTTGATCAGCCGACATCTGCACTTGATCCGGAAGGAACACGGGATTTTTATCAATTATTGCACGATTTAAATGTTAATTACAAACATACTATAATTGTGGTAGAACATACATTGGAGGCTGTTTTGCCGTATGCGAACCGCCTGATTCTTATACAGAAGGGACGTATTGCTTGCGATGGGGACGTAGTGACAACGCTGCGTTTTATGTATGAAAACAATATATACGCAACGGCGGTTCCACAAGTGTTTGCTTGTCAAATGACGCTTGAGAAAGCAGGGTGCAATGTCGGAGATATAGCATGGCTTGATTTGGATACCGCTATAAATAGTTTAAAGCAGTGTTGCCCGAATGGAGGTAGAATAGCATGTTAGAAATGAAAAATGTTAATTTCGATTATGGTAATGGTGTTCCTATATTAAAAGAGGTAAATTTAACTATCGGTGAAGGCGAATTTATCGGCCTGGGCGGACGTAACGGCTGTGGAAAAACAACGGTTACGCGGTTGCTGATGGGATTAGAAAAACCTGTGCAGGGAGATATTCTTAAAGATGGGAAAAGTATTATTAAGCAGGATGCTTCTATACGCAGCCGGTTTATTGGCTATGTGTTCCAACGCCCGGAACGGCAAATGTTTCGTCCTACCGTAGCACAGGAAATTGCCTACGGTCCACAGCAATTAGGGATGACAAAAAAGGAGACCGGAGAAGCCGTTGCAGAGGCTATGGAGGCAGCCGGGCTGCAGAAACTGGCATACGCATATCCGCCGAATTTGAACCGTGGGGAAAAACAAAGAGTGGCAATCGCTTCAGCATTAGCTATGCATACGCAATATCTGATTCTTGATGAACCAACCAGCGGTCAGGATAGTGCGGAAAAGGAAAAACTTATGATGCTGCTTACAAAACTTAATGACGCCGGATTGACGATATTGCTTATTACACACGATATGGATATTTTGGCGCAATATTGTAAACGTGTTATTGTTATGGGGCATCAAACAAAATATTTTGATGGGACCCCTCAAAAATTATTTACCGAATGCGATGAATTAATGGATTTAGGATTGACTAGGCCGCAGTCTGTTACCTTATCGATGGCTGTTGCGGGAATGAAATATTGCAAATCCATGGCTGAATTTCAAGATGAAATGATAAAAAGATTAGGAGGAAATGCATGATGATTAAAAACATGGTACCTGTAACAAAATTAATTGCGACGTTTGCATTTTCTTTTTGGGCGCTTGTCATGCATACTACAATACCGCTGATTATTTTGGTTGCGGCAGAGTTATTGATACTCGCGGTTTGCGGTAATTTACAGCGTAACAGCAAAGCCGTAGGCAGTCTTGCTGTTTTTGCTGTTTTTCTTGGGTTTGTCCAGCTTTTAGGCGGCGGTTCCGTAGAATCGGCTTATGTTACGGGGCTGCGTATGATGGCGATGACTGTTGTTTTTATTATACTTTTGACCACAACGCGGTTACAAGATTTGACAGCGGCGATGGTTACACAAATTAAGATTCCTTATGAATATGCGTTCATGTTTACAGCAGCACTCCGTTTTGTTCCCGATTTTATTGCTGAAAGTAAAGCTGTGCAAGAAGCACAAGCTTGCAGGGGACTTTCCGTAAAGGGAAATGTGTTTAAACGCATGATTAATTATATGAGTGTTATCCAGCCGCTTATGTTAAAATCGTTAAGTCGGTCAGAAACAATGGCTCTCAGTTTAGAATTGCGCGGTTTTGGCAGTCAGCAGCGTCATAGTTTTATGAGTAATGTACAACCAAACGCGATGGATTATGGCCTGATCGGGGGTATGATACTTATCAGTGCCGTTGTTATATATTTGCGTATTCATGGTATCGTATAAGGAGTCGGCAGATGATACAAATACATGATATTTCTAAATTGGAATTTCATCATAGGCAGGGTGGGCAATTTCGTTGGATTACAATTAGTACATTGATGTTGGCAATCGGCACCATTCTCCACCTTGTCTCCCCAAGTGTGGCAGGGATTACTCCTAACTGGACGATTGCTACGTATTGCGTAGCAATTTGCCTGACCAAGCCTACATATAGGCAGGCGTTGGGAATCGGCCTGGTAGCTGCGCTTGTTAATGTTCTCACCTCTAAATCGGGATTCCCCTATGGGAATCTTATCAGTGAACCTATTGGAGCGTTATCCTGTGCTTTTATAGTTCATCATTTTTCGTTTCTTCGTTTCAGGGGACATTCTCTGTTGCCTGTGATAACGGGAATTATTTCAACCTGTCTTAGTGGAGGCGTATTTGTTACCATTTTGAAATTTGTCATGGATTTACCCATGGTTGTATATACCGCCGGAATGCTTCCTCTGGTAGGTGTTATTGGTCTGCTTAATGGAATTGTTACGCCGGTTATGTATTATCCGGCTTTGCGGCTTTTTGTATCCCGCGGAGTTTTGGATTCCTTAGAAGAACAGATGGTCATTTCTGATCATAGCCAATTTGATTTAAAACCGGTACAGGAAGAACTCATTTCGCTTGAACATGTATCTTATATATATAATAAGCAGAAGATACCTGTTTTGAATGATATCAATCTTAATATCCATGAAGGTGATTTTTTGGTTATTGCCGGAGAAAGCGGCAGTGGTAAAAGTTCTTTATGTATGACGTTGACGGGAGCGATTCCTCATTACTTTGGCGGAGTTATGAAAGGCATGGTATATGTAGATGGCAAGGCAACAACGCAGACGACGATTTCTGATTTAGCATGTCATGTAGGCATGATGCTCGATGATTATGATAGCCAGTTGGTAGCTATGACCGTAGAGGAAGAAATTGCATTTAGCTTGGAAAATCAAGGAGTAAATCCGAAAATAATCAAAGAAGCGATTACCTCTGCGCTGGATAAAGTAGGTCTTACAGAATATCGTACGCGAGAATTGAGCAAGCTTTCCGGCGGTCAGCGGCAGCGTTTGGTGATTGCGGGTGTTTTAGTTACTAATCCAGATATTTTAGTATTTGATGAACCGACTTCAGCATTGGATCCGGAAGGAACAAATGCTTTCTATAAACTGATTCATACGCTCAATACACGGTATGGTCATACGGTTGTGATTGTAGAACATACCTTGGAAGCGGCACTTCCTTATGCCAATCGAATGGTACTTATTGATCACGGCCGTATTTTGTGTGATAGTGATGTAGAAACAGTATTGCGTTATATGTATGATACACATATTTATGTTTCGGCAATTCCTCATGTTTTTGCTTGTCAGTTAAATTTGGAAGAGATGGGGTATAATTTGGGAAGCGCATGGCTTTCAACGGAACTAGCTGTACAGGAGCTTCAGGAAGTACAATAAGTGTGTATTAATTAAAAACACTGTGGTTTTAAAGTGTAGTGACCCCATAAAGTTAGACCTAACCGTAGTAGCATTTATTGCTGCTACGGTTTTTATTATGCTGCGACATGACGTAACCGATAGTTTACCGGACTTAACCAGCCAAGCTTTGATTTGATTCTACGGTTGTTATAATAGATGATGTATTTCTCAATTGCTTTTTGTAACTCTTCGAAGCTGTGATATGTACGGCCATAATATAGTTCCTGTTTTAAGAGTCCAAAGAAATTTTCCATCACGCTATTGTCAAGGCAGGTTCCCTTTCGGGACATGCTCTGATAAATCCGTTCTTCTTTTAAGCGACTAACATATCCTCCCATTTGATAGGCCCAACCCTGGTCGGAGTGAAAGGTCCGGCGATAAGGACAGTCGCCGGTTACCTCAATGGCCCGTTCCAAGGCAGACATGATTCCCTGTGATGACGGGCGTTTCGTAAAGCTGAAGCTGATAATCTCACGATTGAATAGATCCAGGAATGGATCAAGGTACGCCTTACGTGTAATGATGGTTCCTTTTGTGTCGATCTCATAATATTTAAATTCTGTCGTATCCGTGGTGATTTTCTGATGTGGGATACAGGTGTCGAATCGTCGGCGCAGACGGTTAGGCGCGACGCGGCCCACGGTTCCTTTGTAGGAATTATACTTACGGTTTTTGTGTATAAATGACGTAACCTGCAGCCCCAGCTTCTGAATCAGTCGTTGTACACGTTTTCGATTGATGAGAAGGCCCTCTTCATGCAGTTTCCCCCAGATACGACGATAACCAAAGTCCTTATCACTTTTACGGATGGCTATAATCTTTGCTTCTATATCTGCATCTGGAGAAGGCAGATCGAAGCGCTTCTGCCAGTACATATACGTTGCCTTGGGAAGCTTGGCAACGGCAAGGATATCTTTTAGTTTGAATGATCCTCGGAGACTGTGGATGATCCTTGCTTGTTTTTCTGCGCCTCTTCCGCTAAACGCAGTCTCCTCACTTCTTTTAAATATGCTACCTCAATTCGTAATTTGAGATTTTCTTCCTCGAGTTGTTTAAGTCTCTCCGTCTGCGCTTCTGGTGATGCTGGGTGGATAGTTGATTTATCTGACACCTTCGATCTCCTGCCTTTCCGTTGCGGTTTGAGGCCATCTACACCAACCGCACGATAACGCTGAACCCAAGAGGTTAGCATACTTGGCGTATGTATACCTAGCGAAAGAGCTAACTCGTTGTAAGATGACTCTGTACTTAGATATAACTCTACCGCATGTTGCTTAAATTGAAAAGAGTATGTTTTCTTCTGGCGTGACCGTTGAAGAGCTTGTGAACCGTTTTCACGATACACGGCAACCCATTCTCTGAGAACTTTGTTGCTAGGAATATGATACTTCTTTGATAATAGCATATAGCCTAATTTTCCTTGCAAATACTCGTTGACAACTTTCATCTTAAATTCAAAACTATATTTTGCCATAAAAAGCTGACCCCCATAAGCTAGATTTCTAGGTCTAACTTATGGGGGTCAGTACAAATTTTTTTGAAACCACAGTGTTTTTATTTTTTTTCAGATATTTTTCCAGCAATAAATTCTCGTAAACCACAGACGTGAACCATCATTGAATTATAGGCACTCACAGGATCTTTGTTAATGATAGCATCTATCGTTTTTCGATGGTAAATGAAAGTATTGCTGTCACGAAGAGCATCAGAAGTAGCAATAATTGTTTTTTTAACGGACATATGGAGAATATAGGATAAATTAATAAGAATTTTATTGCCGCTGGCTTCGCTGATTAACTTGTGCAGTTGAATATCTTCTTCTTCATAGGGCTGTTTTTGTGAAATAAGATTTTCTACAATCTTACATTGTCGTTTTAGGTTTTCGCATTGTATTGCTGTAGCATTCATAGCGGCCAGCATAGCGGTTCGAGGTTCTAGCATAGTGCGTACGTCAAGAAGATCAATTGCTAAACGGTCATCATCATAGATAAAGGTTAGACCTAGAGGGTCATCAGGAATACCTCTTTTTGGAGAAATAGAAGCACCAGAACCTTGCCGAATTTCCAGAATATTCCGGGCACTTAATATTTTTATAGCTTCACGAATGGTTGAGCGACTTACTTCTAAGCGTTCCATTAAATCTGTTTCTGTAGGCATACGATCACCAGGCAGCATTTGATTTGATGTAATAAATTCTATAATTTGTTTTGCGGCTTGTTCGGACATAGAAATACTTTTTTTGCCTGTATTCATAATAGGAACCTCCTAGGTAATGGTTAGCTTGTTTAATTTTCATGTATCACATACATTATATCATATAAAAAAATACAATTCATCATATAAATTATATAAAAAACACATATTATAAAATATAAATTGAAATAAATTATACATTATGCTATGATATTATCAAAATTCATCATATAAATTAATAACATACATATGATGAAAATTCGTTTCGAAAACTGTAATGAAAAATCAGGCATGGAGTTTTAATCGGGTAGAAAGGAAGTAACGAGAATGAAAATTTATGTTACCGATTATGATTATCCTTCATTGGATATTGAGAGAAGCGAAATACAAAAAATTAATGCACAATTTATACCGACACAAAGCCATACAGCAGAAGAGGTAATTGCTAATTGTCGAGATGCGGATGCACTACTTAATCAGTATACTATTATTACGAACGAAGTAATGGAAAAGTTAACACGGTTGAAAGTTATTTGCCGTTATGGTGTGGGGATAGATTCGATTGATATTGAAGCAGCTTCGGCACATGGTATTTGTGTTGTTAATGTTCCGGATTATTGTATAGATGAAGTATCGAATCACGCTATTGCACTTATAATGACTTGCTGGCGTAAGATTGCTTATTTGAATACCTGCATCCGAAGTGGGATCTGGGATTATACCGTTGCAAGACCTTTGCATAGGTTTCGCGGATGTAAATTAGGTATTGTGGGGTTTGGCAAAATAGGACGTGAGGTAGCACGTAAAATGCAGCCTTTTGGTTTGAAAATTATGGCCTATGATCCGTATTTTGATGCCGGGGACATGACTAATATGGGAGTCACTTCTGTTCCGTTTTTTTGGTTACTTCGTGAAGCTGATATTATTTCTGTCCATACACCGCTTACGGAGGAAACTTTCCATTTATTTAATGAGGAGACTTTTACTGCTATGAAAGAGACAGCGATATTTATTAATACCTCACGGGGGGCTGTTGTCGAGGAGGTCGCTTTAGTACACGCCTTGCAACAAAAAAAGATAGCCGCTGCAGCGATTGATGTATTGGAACAGGAACCAATTAATCAAGGAAATCCGCTAGCAGCTATGGATAATGTTGTATTGACACCGCATTTTTCTTGGTATTCTGAGGAATCGGAAAAAGAGCTCAAACATAAAGTAGCAATGGGAGCTTGCGAGGTTTTGCTTGGTAAGATTCCTACCTATTTAGTTAATAGAAACGTATTGGAAAATATATCCTTACGTTAATTTATTTTAAAGCTATTTTAAAGCTATTATTACGATTTATACTATTTTAAAGGAGGAGTGTTTTATGGATATTCGTTATTCAACAGGCCCGGAAGATTTTAAAAAATATACAACTGAGGAAATTCGCCGCGAGTTTCTTGTAGAAACGATCTTCAAACCGGATGAAGTAATTGCTACGTATTCACACGTAGATCGCATGGTGACAGTGGGGTGTATGCCCGTTAAGGAAGTTGTTCCTTTAGATAAAGGAATTGATTGTTGGAAGAATTTTGGTACGCATTATTTTTTGGAACGTCGAGAAATTGGAATTTTTAACGTGGGTGATGAAGGAAAAATTGTTGCCGATGGCGTGACATATACAATGGGATATCAAGATTGTATTTATATTGCTATGGGTACTAAGAAAGTTACTTTTTGTTCTGAAAATCCGACAAAACCAGCAAAATTTTATATGGTATCTGCACCGGCTCATAAATCTTGTAAAACGCAATTTATTTCTATTAAAGATGCCAATAAACGTCCCTGTGGGTCTCCAGAGTTAGCCAATGACAGGGTTATTAATCAATTTATTCATCCGGATGTAGTTGAAACGTGTCAACTATGCATGGGTATGACGTCATTAAAACCGGGTAGTGTTTGGAACTCTATGCCTTGTCATACCCATGAACGCCGTATGGAAATTTATTTTTATTTTGAAATTCCAAAAGATCAGGCTGTCTTCCATATTATGGGTCAAGGACAAGAAACACGACATATTGTTATGCATAATGAACAAGCTGTTATCAATCCATCGTGGAGTATTCATTGCGGTTGTGGTACTCACAATTATATTTTTATTTGGGCCATGGGAGGCGAAAATAAAGAATTCGATGATATGGACCACATTAAAATTGAAGATATGAAATAATCAACCTTATATTATCATTAACTTATGGAGGTCATTATTATGAAGATTTTACAAGGCGTAAAAAAAGTTCCTGGCGGTTTAATGCTTGTCCCATTATTGCTGGGTGCACTTTGCCATACTTTTACTCCCTGGGCCGGGAAGTATTTCGGATCCTTTACTAATGGTTTAATTACTGGAACCGTTCCTATTTTGTCAGTTTGGTTTTTCTGCATGGGAGCCAGTATTAACTATAAATCTGCTGGTACAGTTTTACGTAAGTCAGGTACGATTGTTATAACAAAAATTATTGTAGCATGGATTGTGGGCTTTATTTGCGTGATGTTTATGCCGAAAGGTATGATACAAACAGGATTTTTTGCTGGACTGTCAACACTTGCTATCGTTACTTCTATGGATATGACTAATGGGGGTTTATATGCTTCCCTTATGCAGCAATATGGCACGAAAGAAGAAGCAGGTGCTTTCGTTTTAACTTCTATTGAATCTGGACCACTTGTCACAATGATGATTTTGGGGAGTACCGGTGCAGCTTATTTTGAACCTCATTTATTTATTGGGGCTGTACTTCCTTTTATTATTGGGTTTGCACTTGGTAATCTTGATCCTGAACTGAGAGATTTATTTAGTCCGGCGGGCACTATTATGATACCCTTCTTTGCATTTGCACTTGGTAATACAATCAATTTAGCCGTTCTCGGACAAACAGGCTTGTTAGGAATACTTTTGGGACTTGGTGTTATTGTTGTAACCGGTGTGCCACTTATTCTTGCAGATATTTTTGTCGGCGGCGGTCATGGTGGTGCAGGGTTGGCCGCTTCCAGTACTGCTGGAGCAGCTGTTACGAATCCGCTTATTGTGGGTCAGATGATTCCTGAATTTCAACCGATTGTTCCAGCAGCTACAGCGCTTGTTGCTACCAGCGTAGTGGTAACTTCTATTGTTGTTCCGATTATTACTGCTTTTTGGTGTAAGAAGTTTGGTGGTATGACGGGTGGTAACAAGTCTGCTGGTGAAAAGATTTGATTTTGTTTTTAACTAGTGTGAAGGAGGTGCTTTTTATGAACTATTTAAACCAGTTTTCCTTAAAGGGAAAAGTGGCATTGATAACCGGAGGTTCCTATGGTATTGGTTTTGCTATTGCTAGCGCATATGCTAAAGCTGGTGCGAAAATTGCCTTTAATTGCCGCAGCCAAGTACACTTGAATCAAGCAATGGAAGAGTATAAGAAAGCAGGTATTGAAGCTCACGGCTACATTGCAGATGTTACTGATGAAGACTGCGTTGCAGAACTTATCACCGAAATTAAAAATACATTGGGCTCTATTGATATATTGGTCAATAATGCTGGTATTATTAAACGTATTCCTATGTGTGATATGACGGTAGAAGAATTTCGGAATGTTGTTGATATAGATTTGGTAGCGCCCTATATTGTAGCTAAGGCCGTTATTCCTGATATGATTCAAAAAAGACATGGTAAGATTATCAATATTTGCTCAATGATGAGTGAATTGGGGCGTGAGACTGTTTCAGCATATGCGGCAGCCAAGGGTGGATTGAAAATGTTGACACGTAATATTTGTTCTGAATTTGGTGGTCAGAACATTCAGTGCAATGGATTAGGGCCTGGCTATATTGCGACACCGCAGACGGCTCCTCTGCGAGAAAAACAAGCGGATGGGTCGAGGCATCCTTTTGACAGTTTTATAGTATCTAAAACTCCGGCGGGACGTTGGGGGGTTACGGCTGATTTAGAAGGCCCTGCTATTTTCTTAGCGTCTGAGGCTTCGAATTTTGTAAATGGACAGATACTATATGTTGATGGAGGAATTCTGGCATATATAGGCAAACAACCGTAAAAAGAGTATAATGATGTACAAGTTAGGAAGGAGTGCCAGTCGGAGAACCTAACTTGTACATCAGAAGAAAGGATGATACACTTATGAAATCAGGGCTGATTCTTGCCGGAGAACCAATGGGATTGCTCATTGCCCAGAGTGAAGGTTCTTTGGATAATGTTAGTGGATACGATTTGGCTGTAGCAGGAGCAGAATTTAACGTTGCCGTAGGAGTTTCCAGACTAGGACATCGTGTTACTTATATGACTAAACTTGGAAATGATCCTTTTGGCAAACGGATTATCCATGTTTTAAATGATAATAAAATTGGAAATGAATTTGTAGCATGGAGCGATACAAGGAAAACTGGTTTTATGCTAAAAGGTCGTGTTAGTAAGGGCGATCCGGATATTTTTTATTTTCGTGCTGGATCGGCAGCTTCTACGTTTTCTACAAAGGATGTGGAAAATGTAGATTTTGAAAATTACTCGCACATTCATTTAACGGGTATTTTGCCGGCCCTTTCTGATAATACACGTGCGGCTGTCAATCTAATGTTTGATAAGGCTCGTAAGGCAGGGCTGTTTATCAGCTTTGACCCTAATTTGCGTCCTGCGCTGTGGCCATCGAAAGAAATAATGATCCGTACTATTAATGAATTGGCAGCTAAAGCAGATATGGTTTTGCCGGGAGTTGCTGAAGGAAAAATCCTGATGGGCAGTGATGATCCCCATAAAATTAATGCATTTTACCACAAAAATGGGGCTAAGATTGTTGTTACAAAATGCGGGTCAGAAGGTGCACTTGTGTCTGATAGAGAAAATGAATTTATGGTTCCTGGTTTTAAAGTAGAAAAAGTCATTGATACAGTAGGGGCTGGAGATGGATTTGCAGCAGGTATTATTACGGCACTGATGGAAAATTTATCATTACAGGAAGCTGTGCGCCGCGGAAATGCAGTAGGGGCTATTCAGGTTATGAGCCGCGGTGATAATGAAGGATTGCCATATCCGCAGGCATTGAAAGAATTTATGGAACAACAATTGTAATCAGGAGGTTTTTATGATTAGCGAAAACATGAAAACGATTTTTGATATTGGTCTTGTACCTCTTATTGTGCTGGATGATGCGGCCGATGCCGTGGATTTTGGTAATGCTCTTGTAAAGGGCGGCATACCGGTTGCTGAAATTACCTTTCGTACGGCGGCCTGTCTTGACAGTATTCGGGCTATGGCGCAGCAAGTGCAGGGAATTATTGTCGGGGCTGGTACGGTACATACGGTGCAGCAGGCTAAAGAAGCGGTAGAGGCAGGCGCACAATTTATCGTGACACCTGCCTTTAATCCGGCAGTAACGGAATGGTGCGTTACGAATCATATTGATATTCTCCCGGGTACGGTTTCACCGGCAGATATGGAAGCAGCGTCAGCTTTTGGGCTTGAAGTTTGTAAATTTTTTCCAGCCGCAGCGTATGGCGGCATTACGACGTTAAAGGCTTTGTCGGGGCCCTTTGCAAATATTAAATTTATGCCTACCGGTGGCGTCAACTTTGATAATATGAATGACTATCTTGATCTTCCCAATGTAGCAGCCGTTGGCGGCAGTTTTATGACGCCGTCTGATATGATAAAGAACAAAAATTGGGATGGTATTGCGGCAACTTGCCAAAAGGCATTCAAACATCTTCTCGGATTTGAATTGGGACATGTGGGACTTCATGCACAGAATCGCAAGGAAGCAGAAGGCATTGCCGATGATCTTTGTGAATTGATGCTACAGGATAAAATTACTGGTGACGACAACTTTTTTGCCGGCCCTGTAGCGGAAATTTGTGATCATCCTATGCCTGGCTCTAAAGGACATATTTGCATCGATACGCGTGATATAGATCGGGCTATCGCTTATTATAAGCGGCAGGGCGTACTGTTTAACCCGGATTTTTGCTTTAAAGATAATAAAGGAAATATCAAAGTTGCCTTTCTTGAAAAAGAAATTGGCGGATTCACAATTCATCTGCGCCGTAAGGCAAAATGAAAAACATGTTTTATGCAGACATTCGGCTGGCTATGTCAGACAGGTGTCTGCTTTTTATATATAGTATATCTACGACTTGTTTTTATTTTACAAATATAGAAGAAATGATTATGATGTAAGAGAACCATAGGGAGGATAATATGAGAGTGGTATGTGTGGGAGATAGCCTTACTTATGGATATGGTGTCCCGTCTCATTATGCATGGATTTCCCTGTTGCGGAAATGGTCTGGCTGGCATATTATTAATAAGGGTATCTGTGGTGAAACAACTGCAGAAATGCGGCGGCGTTTTTCTCGGAATATAGTAATGATGCCGGATTTGATTTTTATTATGGGCGGCTCTAATGATGTTTTATTAGATGTTGCGCTTCGTGAGACCGAAGAAAATCTTTTAGCAATGATTATGGGTGCCCGGATGGCCTACGTGGAGACCGTTTTGGGGATTCCTCCGCTCACCAAAATAGAAAGCAGTCTTTTTGGTTGGCAGAAGGTTGATGATGTAAAACGGCACAATGAAATATTGGCTATGTACCGGCAGTGGATTATTACCAAGAGTGAAAGAGAAGATATTCCTTATGTTGATTTTTATGAAGCTTTGCAGACCGCAGATGAGAAAGATATGCAAGTATATGTGGACGGAATTCACCCGAATATAGCCGGATATAAGATTTTGGCACAAACGGCATGGAATATTTTAAAGGATATGGACAAATGAATGAAAGAAAAATATTGACAAGGAAACAAATACGTGGGCTGGATCGGGACTTGGAATCACTTATCGGCGACACGGGTTTAGGTGTTCCCGGATTAGCTGTCGTTATTTATAAAAATGGAGAGCAAGTATATGAAAAATTTTTAGGGCGGCGGTACATTAACGGCGTACAGCCGCAATTTGATTTGCCGGTTACGAAAGATTCACGTTTTCGTGTGGCTTCTGTTTCCAAACAATTTACGGCCTTGACGATATTACAATTGGCAGAAGCAGGAAAACTTTCTTTGGAGGAGGACATATGCAAGTATCTTGGTTTTACTCTGCGGCATCCCCGATATCCGGAACAACCGATTACGATTCGCATGCTTTTATCACATATTTCATCTTTATGTGATGGAAGCATATATGCTATTTCTCCAGACGAAGATATTATTGAGCTTTTTATGCCAGAAGGATTATATTATCGCGGAGGAGAACACTTTTCTGCTATCGGTGGGCCCGGAACGTATTTTCATTACTGTAATCTTAATTATGGCCTTTTAGGGACTATTATCGAGGTAGTTACAGGAGTACGTTTTGATATGTATCAACGCACACATATTTTAAAAGAATTGAATATTTCCGGTAGTTACAATATTAGTGATTTTGATACGGAAGATATGAAGAGACTGGGAACTGTATATCAAAAACAAAAAGCGGGCAGATGGGATGAGAATGGTCCGTGGTATCCTCAAATTGATGATTATAGAGGGATTGTTCAGCCGCGACACATCGTGCGTATATGCAATCCGGATCAACGGCAAAATGATGATTTTTACAATGTAGCTGGGTATGTGCCGGGAACAAACGGAACTATATTTTCACCGCAGGGCGGGCTGCGTATTTCAGCGCAGGAATTGACAAATTTATTGGATATGTATTTGCATAACGGTGTATATCAAGGGAAACAGATTGTGACAGAAGCAGTGTTGAAGGAAATGTTCAGCTGTCAATGGTACTATGACCGGCAGTGTCCTAATGGCGATACTTGTGGAGGAACATTGGAAACTTATGGATTGGGTGTGTACCGTATGCTAAGTGACGGCACATCGCGTCCCGTTTCAGATAGGTGCATTGATTTGGTAGGACATACAGGGGAGGCATATGGCCTTTTATCTGCGATTATGATATTTCCGGGGACAGGAAATGGCTTTTTGTATATTATGAATGGCGAAGCTATTGCGGAGGAGGATATGCGGGCAAGAGGAATATACAGCGGAAATTATCGATGGGAAGAACGAATGATGACGGCAATTATACAAAAGGCTTTTTAAATACATTTTTTTGATAATATGCGGAAAAAATACTTTGTTATTATTTATTTTATGTATTCTATTTGACGCGGAACAAGGCATTTTATATAATGAAGTCAATTATGTATATCTGTTATGAAAAGGGGAGAATCCGAGATTATGAATATTATTGATGAATTAACTTGGCGTGGAGCGGTAAACCAAGTCAGTGATGAAGAAGGATTAAGAAAGTTGACGGAGGAAAAAAGTATTTCTTTGTATTGTGGGGTGGATCCTACAGGAGATAGTATGCACATTGGCCACTTAATTCCTTTTATGATGTTGAAACGGTTTCAATTGGCAGGGCACCATCCTTACATCGTCATTGGCGGCGGTACCGGCGTCATCGGAGATCCCAGCGGACGTAAAACAGAACGACAGTTACAAACGATTGAAACCATCCATGCTAATGCTGATAAATTAAAAGCACAATTTATTCATCTTTTTGGTGAAGATTCCAATATCACGATTGTTAATAACTATGATTGGTTGTCCCGATTGGATTTACTTGGTTTTTTGCGTGATTATGGCAAACTTTTTAGTGTCAATGTCATGTTGGCTAAGGAAGTAGTAGCAAGCCGTTTGGACGCAGGGATTTCTTTTACGGAATTTACATATCAGATTCTGCAATCTATTGATTTTGAGCATCTTTTTGCACATAATGACATACAGCTTCAGATCGGGGGAGCAGATCAGTGGGGAAATATTACAGCCGGTATTGACATGATCCGAAAAATACATGGATCCGAAGCACAAGCTTATTGTTTGACAATACCTCTCATGCTGAAATCGGACGGAACGAAGTTTGGTAAAACTGCGGGAGGGGCAATTTGGCTTGATCCGGAAAAGACCTCACCTTTTGAATTTTATCAATTTTGGCTGAATCAGGATGATGCCGACGTTATTAAATACTTAAAATATTTCACTTTTTTGAGTCAAGAAGAAATTAATGATTTAGAACGGACTGTCCATACAGAACCTGAAAAAAGGATTGCCCAGCGCCGTTTGGCTGAAGAAGTAACTACATTTGTTCATGGCAAAGAAGCACTGCGAGAAGCACAAAATATCACGATGGCATTGTATCAAGGCAGTATAGCTGATCTTACGGAACATGAACTGGAACAGGCTTTTGGAAAAATGCCGACAGTAATGGTCGGTCCGGAAGAAAAAAATGTAGTTAACTGGCTGATTGATTCAACCATTTATACTTCTAAGCGGCAAGCTCGTGAAGATATTACGAATGGGGCAGTTACTATAAATGGTATTAAAGTAACATCTCTTGATGAAGTGGTAACGCCTCATAAGAATTCCAACGGACGTTTTGTTATTGTGCGTAAAGGTAAGAAGAAATATACTTTGGCTCGAGTACAGCACACGAATTGATTGGGGCGGCAGTATGAAAATTAAAGAAATCCGGATAGGCATGGTGCATATTCCGCTGAAAAAACCATTTATTACTGCGTTGCGCCGGGTGGAGGCCGCTGAAGATATCATTGTGCAAATTCTTGCGGATAGCGGTGAAAGCGGATTCGGTAATGCGCCGCCGACATATAAAATTACGGGAGATGGGCACGGATCAGTGGTGGGTGCTATATATGATGTGTTGACACCTGCACTTATTGGTCGCGATATAGATGATCTGGAGGATATTTGGCATATTTTGGATACTTCGATGCAGGGAAACACTTCGGCGAAAGCGGCTGTGGATATAGCTGTATATGACTTATTTGGCAAACAATACGGAATCCCTTTATACCGACTATTCGGGGGCAGGACCGCATCATTAACTTCAGATTTGACAATTAGCTTGAATAAACCGGAAGAAATGGCGCAGGATGCTATACAAGCAGTACATCGCGGATATACCGCATTGAAGATTAAAGTAGGCGAAGATATTTTGCTTGATAAAAAACGGGTTCAAGCAGTGCGAGAAGCAGTGGGTCCGAATATTACTCTGCGTCTTGATGCTAATCAAGCGTGGAAGCCAAAGGAGGCAGTTCGGATTATACGCGAATGGGAATATGACGGAATGGGTATTGAATTGGTGGAACAACCAGTCCGGGCTGATGATTTTGATGGCTTGAAGTTTGTCACAGATCATGTTGTGACAAATATTATGGCGGATGAAGCGGCATATACAGTACAGGATACATGGCGGCTATTGGCTATGCGGGCTTGTGATATGATCAATATCAAATTAATGAAAGCAGGAGGGCTTCACAATGCTCTGGATATGGCCGCTATGGCGAAGGCTGCGGGTGTGGCCTGCATGGCTGGATGTATGTTAGAGAGTAAGGTAGGTATTACGGCCGCGGCTTCGTTAATGGCGGGCAAACGCTGCATGCAATTGGCAGATTTGGATGCGGCAGATTTATTGGCAGCCGATCCGGTCCGAGGCGGCGTTTCTTACAATCATAGCGAACTTATATTGCCGGAAGCCTCAGGATTAGGTATTACGGGAGTTGAAGGAGTATGCTGGCTTGAAAAATGACAACCGCTTTTGTTTTAATAAAAAATATGTAGGTTTGTCAAACATATGTTACACAGTAGCAAGAAAAGAACGAAGGACTTCGTTAGGAGATTTCCAAGCCAGAGGACGCATAGGAAAATTATTGTATTCTCTACTACGTACTGCTAACTGTTTTTTGAAATCTGCAAAAGAATAAAAACGATGCTCCGCATAGAAGTACTCGTTGTCTTTTCGATGAGAGCGCTCTACCTTTCCGTTATGCCGCGGCGTATACGGCCGTATTTTTTGATGGATAATGTGATAGGCTGCCAATTGTCGTTCAAACAGCGTGAGTTCCGCTGTCTTACTTCGACCAAATCGGTTGGTGAATTCAAAGCCATTGTCGGTTTGGATTTTACAAATGGGAAACGAGAATCTTCGTACCAAGTGTTGGAGAAATATCGTGGAAGAATAGGTGCTCTGTTCTTGGAATGCTTCCAAATACCGAACGCGCGTACATTCATCGATAGCCGTGTATTGGTACATTCTTTCACCCAGCGCATGTGCCTGCCCCACGATGCAAGCAGAAGGAACTACTTTGACATCTACCTGCACTTTTTCTCCAGGGAACAGTGCTTGTTGATAGGGCTTGGGGATGTACTTTGGGTTCGGTACGGATTCCCGTGTGAGTCCGATACGCTTTAAACAGCGATATAGGCCCGTGATGGATCGTGTATATCCCCGTTTTCTTAGCTTGATCCAAAACACGACCAGCCCGGCATGCGGATTTCGTCGTCGCATATTCTGAATAAACGTTATCTCTTGAGACGTGTGCTGATTGGGATGATGGTGAGGGCGTCTGGATCGGGGCTGTAACGATGCCGGGGTCCCATCATAGCGCCATTGCAAGCGATAGATAAACTGGCGATTCGTACGATATTTTATAGCAGCAATAGTCACACCATATTTTCTGGCGTAAGAAAGAATAGATAGACGATACTTTACATCTTGTGTTATGCTGTTCATGAGAGAGCACCCTTTCTGTTGTGGTTTGGTATAGACAACTTAAGCATAACACAAAATGGTGCTCTCTCTTTTCTGTTTTTGTAACATATCTATGGTAAACCTACAAACCGCTTTTGTTTTAATAAAAAATATTTGTTGACTTTAAAAAAAATGTATGCTATAATAACTAATTGCAAATGCTAATGATTATATAAATACATGGAGGAGCAGCTTCCGTTAAACAAAAAAGTTAAGCAAGGTTCGGTGAGTAGGTTGAGCCTTGCTTTTTTGTCGCCTAATGGGACTGCTTTTTTGCCTTCCAGTAATAGCTTTCATTTTTTATAAGGGGTGAAGTAAAAGCATGTTCAAACCTGTACAAGTAGGGAAAAGGACTCGATACACATATGCAAAGATCAACGAAGTCTTGAAGATGCCGCATTTATTGGATTTACAGATTAAATCCTATGAATGGTTTCTGGAAAAAGGATTAAAGGACATATTTAAAGATATTTCGCCGATCGAAGATGCCTCGGGAAATCTGTCTTTATCCTTTGAAGATTTCAAATTGGGTGAACCCAAGTATGATATTCGTGAATGTAAAGAACGGGATACGACGTATGCCGCTCCGCTTCGCGTCCAGATTCGTTTGGTAAACCATGAAACAGGTGAAATCAAAGATCAGGAAGTGTTTATGGGGGATTTCCCGCTGATTACGGATACAGGTACATTCATTATTAATGGGGCGGAACGTGTTATTGTTAGTCAGCTCGTACGTTCTCCCGGTGTATATTATGGCCGTGAAATTGACCCAATGGGTATTCGTTTGTATAATTCAACAGTTATTCCTAACCGCGGAGCCTGGATTGAATTGGAAACAGATGCCAATAATATTGTTTATGCGCGTATTGACCGCAATCGTAAAATTCCTGCCACTGTTTTGATTCGTGCATTGGGGTGGTCTTCCAATGCTGATATTTTGGATTTGTTCTATGATGACAAACGATTGCAGAATACATTTGAAAAAGATACGACAGAATCACAGGATGAAGCACTGGTAGAGATTTATAAAAAACTTCGACCGGGTGAACCGCCGACAGTGGAAAGCGCACGTAACCTTTTTGAAGGGTTGTTTTTTGATCCCCGACGGTATGATATGGCTCGTGTCGGCCGATATAAAGCTGGGAAAAAATTAGGATGGCAGCGCCGATTATTTGGACAAGTTTTACATGAACCTATCGTTAACGCTGAAACGGGTGAAGTTATTATTGATGCGCATACGGAAATCGGGTCTGCTGAAATCAAGAGAATTGAAGACAGCGGCGTATTCAGCGGAGAAGGTCTGGTCGAACTATTTGTTGAAAAACAAGACGGTTCTGCATATAAGATGATTTGCAATAATAGTAATCTTCCCTATGAACACCGGACGATTACAAGAGAAGATATCATTGCTAATATTGATTATCTGCTCAACCTTATGGATGGGTTTGGTAATGTTGATGATATTGACCATTTAGGTAACCGCCGTCTGCGTTGTGTAGGCGAATTGCTTCAGAACCAGTTCCGCATTGGTCTGACACGAATGGAACGCGTTGTCAAGGAACGTATGACGATTCAAGATATGGAAGCTATTACGCCACAGGCTTTGATTAATATTCGTCCTGTTGTAGCCTCTATTAAGGAGTTTTTTGGTTCCAGCCAGTTATCGCAGTTTATGGATCAAACGAATCCGTTGGCTGAATTAACACACAAACGTCGTCTTAGTGCATTGGGGCCTGGTGGTTTGTCCCGCGAACGAGCTGGTTTTGAGGTTCGAGATGTGCATCATTCTCATTATGGACGCATGTGTCCAGTGGAAACGCCGGAAGGACCGAATATTGGATTGATTTCTTCATTGGCCTGCTTTGGTAAAGTCAATGAGTTTGGCTTTATTGAAGCCCCATATCGCCGGGTAGATAAGGAAACACATATCGTTACTAACGATGTACATTATATTACTGCGGATGAAGAAGAACAGTATATTATTGCACAGGCAAATGAACCGTTATCGGAAGACGGTCATTTTGTAAATGAACGAGTTGCCTGCCGCCATGGTGAAGATACTCGTGAGTTTCAGCGCAACCGTGTTGATTTTATGGATGTTTCACCAAAAGAAGTTGTTTCTGTTGGGACGTCTATGATCCCATTTTTGGAAAATGATGATGCGAATCGTGCCCTTATGGGGGCAAACATGCAGCGGCAGGCAGTACCGCTGCTCCGTACACAGGCACCCCTCGTCGGTACAGGAATGGAATATAAGGCCGCATGTGACTCGGGTGTCTGCATTTTAGCAAAACATGCCGGCATTGTCAGCCGTGTAACCGGTGATGAAATAGTTGTTACAACGGCAGCTGGCTCAGAAGATTCGTATCGTTTGATTAAATTTATGCGTTCTAACCAAAGTACTTGCATAAACCAGCGGCCACTGGTTTATAAAGGTGAAAAAGTAATAGAAGGGCAAGTACTGGCTGATGGTATGGCTACAGACGGTGGTGAACTGGCTCTCGGCTATAATATTCTTGTTGCATATATGCCGTGGGAAGGGTACAATTACGAAGATGCGGTACTTCTTAGTGAAGATTTGCCGAAGAAAGATTTATATACCTCCATTCATATTGAAGAATATGAATGTGATGCCCGTGATACGAAATTGGGCTCTGAAGAAATAACTCGTGAGATTCCGAATGTCAGTGAAGACAGCACAAAAAATTTGGATGAAAATGGCATTATTATGATTGGTGCTGATGTATATCCAGGCGATGTTTTGGTTGGCAAAGTTACGCCGAAGGGTGAAACTGAACTCACCCCGGAAGAACGACTGTTGCGTGCTATTTTTGGCGATAAAGAACGGGAAGTTCGTGATACATCACTGCGTGTACCTCATGGAGAATCGGGGAAAATTGTTGATGTACGTGTATTTTCTCGGGAAAATAATGATGAACTCCCACCAGGCGTAAATCGCTTAGTACGTGTATATATTGCTCAAAAACGTAAAATTCATGAGGGCGATAAAATGTCTGGCCGTCATGGTAACAAGGGGGTTGTTTCTCGTGTAATGCGTCAGGAGGACATGCCGTTCCTGCCGGATGGTACGCCGGTACAAATTGTTCTTAATCCGCTGGGTGTTCCTTCGCGTATGAATATCGGGCAGATTTTAGAAACTCACTTGGGTTGGGCTATGCATGAAATGGGCTTGCAAATAAAAGGTATGGATTCGACACTGGAAGGTAAATTGCGTGAAGCTGGGTATGATGTGGATTCCTATGGCATGCCGAAGCCTGATGATGCCGGTATTCATATTGCAACACCTGTATTTGACGGTGCACATGCAGAAGATGTTTTTGAAGCATTAAAAATGACAGGACTGCCGGAAGACGGTAAAACGGTTCTCTATGACGGACGAACAGGAGAACCCATGGATCGTCGGGTCACGGTGGGATATGTATATATGCTGAAGCTGCATCATTTGGTTGATGATAAAATCCATGCACGTTCTACTGGACCGTACTCCTTGGTTACACAACAGCCTTTGGGTGGCAAGGCACAGTTTGGCGGTCAGCGTTTCGGGGAAATGGAAGTTTGGGCTTTGGAAGCATATGGTGCTGCGTATACATTGCAGGAAATGCTTACGGTTAAGTCAGATGATGTCGTTGGCCGTGTTAAGGCTTACGAAAAAATCGTTAAAGGCGAAAACATTCCAGAACCGGGTGTTCCGGAATCCTTTAAGGTATTGCTCAAGGAGTTGCAGGCGATTGGTCTTGACGTCCAGATTTTGAATGAAGATGGCGAAGAAGTTGTGGTTCGTGAACTGGATGATGAAGATGAAGTGGAAACGGAACAGGATCAAACGGATGAAATTCGCCAAGTTATGGAAGGCGAAACCGCAGTAGATGATGAAACACCTATGATTGAAAAAAATACCGTGCCGGATGATTATGTAAACAACGGTGGCGAAGATGATGTGATCGGTGAGTTGGGTGGATATACAAATACCGATGATACAGATGATAGTGATGAATAATCAGTACATGAATAGAAGGGAGCGGTATTTGTGCTAGATGTGAATGAATTTGATTCTATGCGAATAGGGTTGGCCTCGCCGGAAAAAATCCTTGAATGGTCTCATGGAGAAGTTAAAAAACCGGAAACAATCAATTACCGTACATTGAAACCGGAACGTGACGGGTTGTTCTGTGAACGTATTTTTGGACCTACGAAGGACTGGGAATGTCATTGCGGCAAATATAAACGTATTCGTTATAAGGGCGTTGTTTGTGATCGCTGTGGTGTAGAAGTCACGCGGGCTAAAGTTCGTCGGGAACGCATGGGCCATATTCAGTTGGCTACACCTGTTTCTCATATTTGGTATTTTAAAGGCATTCCCAGCCGGATGGGATTGATTTTGGATATTTCTCCGCGTTCACTGGAAAAGGTTTTATATTTTGCATCATATGTTGTTTTGGATCCAGGAGATACACCTCTTATAAAAAAACAACTTTTGACGGAAACAGAATATCGTCAGTATTTAGATATGTATGGTGAAAAATTCCGTGTTGGCATGGGTGCTGAAGCGGTTAAAGAGTTACTGCAAGAATTGGATCTGAATAAGCTGGACAGCGAATTGCGTGCCGAATTGAAGGATTCTTCCGGGCAGCGCCGCGTACGGGCTATCCGCCGTTTAGAAGTGGTGGAAGCATTCCGTCATTCCGGTAATAAACCAGAATGGATGATTATGGATGTCGTACCGGTTATTCCACCGGAACTTCGTCCTATGGTACAGCTTGATGGCGGTCGTTTTGCAACCTCTGATTTGAATGATTTGTATCGCCGGGTCATTAATCGTAATAACCGTTTGAGCCGATTGCTTGAACTGGGAGCGCCGGATATCATCGTCCGCAATGAAAAACGTATGTTGCAGGAAGCTGTTGATTCCTTGATTGATAATGGCCGCCGGGGACGTCCTGTTACAGGTCCTGGCAATCGTCCTTTGAAATCTCTTTCCGATATGCTTAAGGGGAAACAAGGTCGTTTTCGTCAGAACTTGCTCGGTAAGCGTGTTGATTACTCCGGTCGTTCCGTTATCGTTGTCGGCCCGGAATTGAAAATGCATCAGTGTGGGTTGCCAAAGGAAATGGCTTTGGAATTGTTCAAGCCCTTTGTCATGAAGAAACTTGTTGAAAAAGGCATTGCTACTAATATAAAAAATGCAAAAAAGAAAGTAGAACGTGTAAGCAATGAAGTGTGGGACGTTTTAGAAGATGTTATCAAAGAACATCCTGTCTTATTGAATCGCGCACCTACGTTACATCGTTTGGGTATTCAAGCTTTTGAACCGATTCTTTGGGAAGGCCGGGCGATTAAACTGCATCCTCTGGTTTGTACAGCTTATAATGCCGATTTTGATGGAGACCAGATGGCCTGTCATTTGCCTTTATCTGTAGAAGCACAATCTGAAGCTCGTACACTTATGCTTTCCGCACATAATATTTTGGCGCCGAAAGATGGAAAGCCTGTTGCTGTACCAACCCAAGATATGGTTCTTGGTGCATATTATTTGACATTGGTTAAGCCAGGGGCTAACGGAGAAGGGAAGATTTTTTCCAACTATGATGAGGTTATGCTGGCTTATGATGCGCATGTTCTTGACATAGAGGCGTTGATTAAAGTCCGTATTCCCGGACGGGGATTGATTGAAACAACAGCTGGAAAGTTGTTATATAATCAAGCTTTGTACGAAGAATTACGGATGTATCATACGGATAAAATTATGGTATTTACCGATCCCCAGGATGCGATATTTGCTTATACCAACGGCTTGATTGATCCAATGCATTTGATAAAGATTCAAGATAAAGAAGGCCGTATTCTCGATTATGGATTTACTGCACTGAAAGAACGTTTTGGAGTAGATCTTCTTACGATACGGCCGCTGCCTTCCCACAAGGTAGATAAGGAAGCAGCAGCAGCTTTCAAAAAGGATAAAACATATGTTGATGTTGAATGCCTTGGCGTTTTGATGAACAAAAAGCAAATTGGAAAGCTTGTTGATGCTTGTTTCCATTTGGTGGGAAATACTAAGACAGCAGCATTATTGGACCGCATTAAGTCTTTGGGGTATCATTATGCTCGTCAGGCAGGAATGTCCATTGCTATTTCCGATATTCAAGTACCAAGTGAAAAGAAAGGGATTCTTGATGCCACGGAAGAACAAGTTATTAATGTTACTAAGATGTTTCAACGCGGTTTGATTACTGAAGATGAACGATATCGTAAAACAATTTCCTTATGGGAAAAAGCCACAGACGATGTAACGGACGCTATGATGGATAATATGGACCCTTTTAATTCCATTTTTATGATGGCAGATTCTGGCGCTCGTGGTAATAAGCAGCAGATTCGTCAGGTTGCGGGTATGCGTGGATTGATGGCGGATCCTTCTGGACGTATCATCGATTTGCCGATTAAGGCTAATTTCCGAGAAGGCTTATCTGTGTTGGACTATTTTACATCCAGTCATGGGGCTCGTAAAGGGTTGGCAGATACAGCTTTGCGTACGGCTGACTCAGGGTATTTGACCCGTCGTCTTGTCGACGTATCTCAGGATGTTATTGTTCGTGAAGATGATTGTGATGTGTTTGGGATTGATCTTGTACGTGAACGGGCTCGTTTAGCCGGTTCCTGTAAAGCGGCCGTAGCACTGTTGAAAGATAAGCTTATTGGACGTGTCTTGGTTCATCCCGTGTTAGATCCGGCAACGGAAAAAGTTCTTTTTCCTGAAGAACATTTGCTGACAACTGATGATATGGACATTATAGTTGAACATAATATCCCGCGGTTGTCATTGCGTGGCAGCCAAATGGACATTAATGATGACTTGAACCATACTAATGTTATTGAAAGCGTATTTTTGGGCGAACCGGAAGAAAAAATTCGGGAAGCACTACGTCAGGCTATGATTGACAATATGCTTGGCAAAACGATTGAAGATGCTGTAGTAGAAGCGAATGGTTTTGAAATTTGCCCAGCTGGTACACCGCTGACCGAAGATGCTATTGATAAAATTCTGGCCAGTGATGTAAAGGAAGTAAAAGTCCGCAATAATGATATTAGAGGAATTGAAGTCGGCGCCATTGTTGAAGGTAATGGCGTGATTGAATCATTAAAGGATCGTATTGTTGGTCGTACAGCCGCACAAGAATTGGTTAATTCCGATACGGGTGAAGTTATTGTTCCTCTCAATCAGGAAATTACAGAGGATAAAGCAGATGAAGTTGTAAAATATTATAAAATAGTCCGTATCCGCTCTGTTCTTACCTGCCGTTCCCGATACGGTGTATGTGCAAAGTGCTATGGTCGTGATTTAGGTACAGGCGGTAAAGTCAATGTCGGAGAATCGGTGGGTATTATAGCTGCACAGTCTATCGGGGAACCGGGCACACAGTTGACAATGCGTACATTCCATACTGGCGGCGTTGCATCGGCCGGTGATATTACACAAGGTCTGCCGCGTGTTGAAGAATTATTTGAAGCACGTAAACCTAAGGGGAATGCTATTGTAACGGAAATTACCGGTAAAGTTGAAATTACGGAAAAAGAAGATCATCATGATATCCATACCGTGCGGGTTTTAGCCGAAGACGGTGAGGAACGATCATACGTTGTTCCATATGGAGCGCATATTGTTGTGCATGAAGGAGATGTCATTGAAAAGGGAAGCCGTATTACCGCGGGATCTATTAATCCCCACGACATTCTTCATATTCTTGGAGTTGAAGCAACACAGCGGTATCTTGTTTATGAAGTTCAAAAGGTGTATAAGTCCCAAGGTGTTGAAATTAATGATAAACATATCGAAGTTATCGTACGCCAAATGCTTCGTAAAATCAAGTTGGAAAATCCTGGTGATACAGGCTTGCTCCCGGGAGATTACGTAGACGTAAATGTATTTGAAGATTCGAATCATCGTATTCAGGCGGTAGGCGGCAATGTGGCTTCCGGGAAAAATATACTTTTAGGTATTACGAAAGCGGCACTTGCTACGGATTCATTTTTGTCAGCAGCCTCTTTCCAAGAAACGACCCGTGTTCTTACAGATGCGGCGATAAAAGGAAAAATAGATCCACTGCTAGGATTAAAAGAAAACGTTATTATAGGTAAGTTGATTCCGGCAGGTACTGGAATGAGCCGATATCGTAAGGTTAAAGTACTTAAGACGATTCCTGCTGTAGCATATGAAGATGAAAGCGGAGAACCTTTAGATCCAAAAACTTTTGGTGAATCCAACACGGGACTATCTGAATAAATTGAAAACATCCCCCTTGAAAGAATAAAAAAGACAATCTTTCAAGGGGGATACTGCATGAAAAGAAACACCCGGAATAGTGTAATAAAAAATGTATTGTTTACGCAGTTTTTCAGAAAAATACATTGACATACAAATAGGGTGATGATAAAATAACTAAGTGTCACAGTACCATATCTGTGTCTTATTTAGTATATGATTAGTATGTTAGGAGAGAGTTTCCGTGAGCTTGGATGTATTAGCAGGTTTGCGCAAGACAGTAGGTGCAAAGCAAACCTTAAAAGCAATGAAACGAGACGAAATAACGAAACTGTTTATCGCCAATGATAGTGATGAACAAGTTACTACCCCGCTGGAGGTATTTGCTTCAGAATCGGGTATTCCCGTAGATAAGTCGTACAGCATGGCTGACCTGGGTGTGGCATGCCGCATCAAAGTCAAAGCAGCGGCTGTTGGCTTGTTGAAATAATTTTGGTAGTCTCATCTTATAGGTAATGCCTTTTGATGATTCATTATAAATCTAATTGTTTGGAGAGGAGGTGCCCATATGCCAACAATCAGCCAATTGGTTCGTAAAGGACGTCAAGCTTCGGAACACAAATCCACAGCCCCGGCTTTGAAAAACTGCCCGCAAAAGCGCGGTGTTTGTACTCGTGTGTATACCGCTACACCGAAAAAACCTAACTCTGCTTTGCGTAAAGTCGCTCGTGTCCGTTTGACCAATTCTATCGAAGTAACTGCGTATATCCCTGGCATTGGCCACAATTTGCAGGAACATAGTGTTGTATTAATCAGAGGTGGTCGTGTAAAAGACCTTCCTGGTGTACGTTATCATATCGTTCGCGGCGCATTGGATACAGCTGGCGTGCAAGATCGTCAGCAGGCTCGTTCTAAATACGGTGCTAAGAAGCCTAAAAAATAATCGCTGTAAGAACAAATAAGTAATTGATAACCTACATATATAAGGAGGAATTAGACATGCCAAGAAAAGGCCCAGTGCCGAAGCGTGATGTACTTCCGGATCCGGTGTACCATTCCAAATTGGTTACGCGCTTCATTAATAAAGTAATGCTGGACGGGAAAAAAGGCGTTGCAGAAACGATTGTTTATGATGCTTTTGATATTATCCGTTCCAAGACAAATAAAGATCCTTTAGAAGTATTTGAACAGGCATTGAACAATGTTATGCCTGTATTGGAAGTTCGTGCTCGCCGCGTTGGCGGTGCCAATTATCAAGTACCTGTTGAAGTACGTGCTGACCGCCGGTTGTCCTTGGGCATCCGTTGGACTGTTGGATATGCCCGTAAACGTGGTGAACGTACAATGAAGGAAAAACTTGCTGCCGAATTAATGGATGCATTTAATAATACGGGTGCGGCTATTAAGAAAAAGGAAGATACGCATAAGATGGCAGAAGCTAATAAGGCTTTCGCACATTATCGCTGGTAAGAAGATATTAAAATTTGAGGAGTGGAAGAAATCGTGGCAAGAGAATTTTCCTTGGAAAAAACGAGAAACATCGGCATTATGGCTCACATAGATGCCGGTAAAACCACGACAACCGAACGTATCCTTTTTTATACCGGTCGAGTTCATAAAATCGGTGAAGTCCATGATGGCGCTGCTACCATGGACTGGATGGCCCAGGAACAGGAACGTGGTATTACTATCACGTCTGCTGCGACGACGGCACATTGGAAAGGATATCGTATTAATATCATTGATACCCCTGGGCACGTTGACTTCACTGTAGAAGTTGAACGGTCTCTGCGCGTACTTGATGGCTCGGTTGCGGTTTTCTCTGCAAAAGGCGGTGTAGAACCGCAGTCTGAAACTGTATGGCGTCAGGCTGAACATTATCAGGTTCCCCGTATTGCCTTCATTAATAAGATGGATACAACAGGTGCAGATTTTCTGAACTGTATTGAAATGATGAAGGATCGGTTGCAGGCTAACGCTGTTGCTATTCAGCTTCCTATAGGGGCTGAAACGGAATTCAAAGGTATTATTGATTTGATTACTATGCAGGCAGAAGTGTATGGTGATGATCTCGGCAAAGATATCGAAATTGTGGAAATTCCGGATGATATGAAAGAAGAAGCCGAAAAATATCATCAAGTTATGATTGAAGCTGTTGCAGAAACAGATGATGAATTAATGATGAAATATTTGGAAGGCGAAGAACTTACCGTTGATGAAATCAAAGGTGCTATCCGCAAATCCGTTGTAACAAATAAAATGTTCCCCGTACTTTGCGGTTCTGCGTATAAAAACAAGGGTGTACAAATGCTGCTTGATGCTATTGTTGACTACATGCCGTCACCGCTTGATATTCCAGCTATTAAAGGAACAAATCCTGATACAGGTGAAGAAGATCACCGTGAATCTGATGACAGTGAACCTTTCTCTGCTCTCGCTTTCAAGATTATGGCCGATCCTTTTGTAGGTAAGCTTGCTTTCTTCCGGGTGTATTCCGGTACTATGGCAGCTGGCTCTTATGTATATAATTCTACCAAGGGCAAAAAAGAACGTATTGGTCGTATTCTTCGTATGCATGCTAATCATCGTGAAGAAGTGGATATGGCTTATAGCGGAGATATTGGAGCTGCCGTAGGCTTGAAAGACACCACGACAGGGGATACACTTTGTGATGAAAAACACCCCATCATTCTTGAAAAAATGGAATTTCCAGAACCGGTTATTTCTGTTGCTGTTGAACCAAAGACAAAGGCTGATCAGGAAAAAATGGGCGTTGCGTTGTCTCGTTTGGCAGAAGAAGATCCGACTTTTCGTGTTAAGACAGATGCGGAAACCGGACAAACTATCATTTCCGGTATGGGTGAACTTCATTTGGATATTATCGTTGACCGTATGTCGCGTGAATTTAAAGTAGACTGCAATGTAGGCAAACCTCAGGTTGCGTATCGTGAAACAATTCGCAAGACGGTTAAGCAGGAAGGGCGTTTTGTTCGTCAGTCCGGCGGTCGCGGCCAGTATGGTGATTGTTGGTTGGAATTAGTTCCGCAAGAACCGGGTGCTGGTTTTGAATTTGAAAATAAAATTGTTGGCGGTGCGATTCCTAAGGAATATATCGGACCTGTTGAATCTGGTGTTAAAGAAGCTATGGAAACAGGTGTTCTTGCTGGATTCCCAATGGTTGACATTAAAGTCATTGTATATGATGGCTCGTATCATGATGTTGACTCTTCGGAAATGGCATTTAAGATTGCAGGTTCCATAGGGTTTAAAGAGGGCGCCAGAAAAGCAAATCCTGTTCTTTTGGAACCATATGTTAAGGTTGAAGTTGTTGTTCCCGAAGACTACATGGGTGATGTAATCGGTGATTTGAACTCTCGCCGTGGACGGGTGGAAGGTATGGAAGCACGCAGTGGTGCACAACATATCAATGCATTCGTTCCGTTGGCAGAAATGTTTGGTTATGCAACGGATTTGCGTTCTAAAACGCAAGGCCGCGGTAACTATTCGATGACTTTCGACCACTACGAAGAAGTACCGAAAAACGTAGCAGAAAAAGTTATCAGTGCTAAAGGTTAATATATCATTATTTTTGGCGTTGGAGGAAATGTAAAATGGCTAAAGAAAAATACGAAAGAACCAAACCGCATGTCAATATAGGGACGATCGGACACGTAGACCATGGCAAAACGACATTGACAGCAGCTATTACCAAAGTATTGTCGAAAAAGGGCTATGCCAAGTTTGAAGCGTATGCTGACATTGATAAAGCACCAGAAGAACGTGAACGCGGTATTACGATCAATACAGCACACGTAGAATATGAAACAGATAAACGTCATTATGCACATGTTGATTGCCCGGGGCATGCTGATTATGTAAAGAACATGATCACAGGCGCCGCACAGATGGATGGAGCTATATTGGTAGTAAGCGCCGCAGACGGCCCGATGCCGCAGACGCGTGAACATATCCTGTTAGCCCGCCAGGTAGGCGTGCCGGCAATGGTTGTATATTTGAACAAAGCCGATCAGGTAGATGATCCGGAATTGATTGAACTAGTAGAAATGGAAGTCCGCGAACTTCTTTCCAGTTATGATTTCCCCGGAGATGAAATTCCTATTATCGTGGGATCCGCGTTGAAAGCTTTGGAAGGGGATCCGGAAGCAGAAGCCAGCATTTTGAAGCTGATGGATGCCGTAGACGAATACATTCCGACACCGGACCGGCCGACCGACAAACCGTTCCTGATGCCGATCGAAGATGTATTTACCATTACTGGTCGCGGTACGGTAGCGACCGGCCGTGTAGAACGCGGAACGGTAAAAGTGGGAGACACGGTAGAAATCGTAGGGATGGCAAAGGAAGCGAAGAGCACGGTAGTCACCGGGGTAGAAATGTTCCGGAAATTGTTGGACGTGGCAGAAGCCGGGGATAACATTGGAGCACTGCTTCGCGGGGTTGATCGGAAGGAAGTCGAACGGGGACAGGTATTGGCGAAACCGGGATCGATCCATCCCCATACGACCTTTAAGGCGCAAGTATATGTACTGACGAAGGAAGAAGGCGGCCGGCATACCCCGTTTTTCAACGGGTATCGTCCACAGTTCTACTTCCGCACAACGGACGTAACCGGCGTTATCGAACTGCCGGAAGGGACAGAAATGTGCATGCCTGGCGATAATGTCAAGATGGATGTACAATTGATCACACCGATTGCGATTGAACCGGGTCTGCGTTTTGCTATTCGTGAAGGCGGCCGTACAGTGGGCGCCGGTGTTGTATCTGAAATTGAAGATAAATAAGCAGCTGCTGTAACGGCAGAACTGCAAAAAACCAGTCGTAATCACGGCTGGTTTTTTGATATCGATTTACAATGTACAGCGGTACTATTATCCAAACATATAAAATATTTTTATGCAATCTTGCATTACTACGAAATTTTTATTTTATGGATATTGTAGTAAATATAAAATGAGCAATACTTTATACAAACTAGTATTTTAAAAATAAAATATATAATATACAGCATACAGATAAAATGAGATAAAACATAAAATTGACCTTGCTTAATGAGAACATTTGTAGTAAACTATTAAGGTACGTGACAGAGAGGGATAACTGTGTCTATTTTTATCTGCACGATATAAACTATGATATAGGATGTTGCTCGCATGAGCGGGGAAACTTCTATGGAGCAGTCTGTTCAAAGAAATGGACGTTAGGAGGAATTAAGTAATGGCAAAACAGGAACGAATCAGGATTCGCCTTAAGGCTTATGATCATAAAACTTTAGATCAGAGCGCGGCGAAGATCGTCGATACGGCGAAACGGACAGGTGCAATGGTATCTGGCCCTATTCCGCTGCCGACGGAAAAAAACATTTTCACGATTCTCCGTTCACCTCATGTGAACAAGGATTCTCGTGAACAATTCGAATTGCGTACGCACAAACGATTGATTGATATACTGGAAGCATCCAGTAAAACAGTTGATGCGTTGATGAGATTGGATCTTCCAGCCGGCGTAGACATCGAAATCAAATTATAGGAGGAGGTGCGATTATGTCTAAAGCTATTTTGGGTAAGAAGTTGGGAATGACGCAAATCTTTACAGAAGAAGGCGCAGTTGTTCCAGTAACGGTAGTCGAAGCTTCCCCGAATGTTGTTGTTCGTGTAAAGACCGTTGATACGGACGGATATAACTCCATTCAGTTGGGCTACGGCGAAGTAAAAGAAAAACATTTGACCAAACCGGTCAAAGGGCAGTTTGATAAGGCGGGAGTTGCTCCTGTCAAATATTTGCGTGAAGTACGTTTGACGGAAACACCGGAATATACAGTAGGCCAAACTCTGGCAGCTGATATTTTCGCAAGCGGCGATATCGTCGACGTAATTGGCACCAGCAAAGGCAAAGGGTTTGCTGGTACTATCAAACGGCACGGTTTTCACCGCGGACCTATGGCTCACGGTTCCAAATCTCATCGTGAACCTGGTTCCCTCGGCGCTATGTCTAGTGGCGGTTGCGGTAGAGTCCTTAAAGGTAAGAAACTTCCTGGACAAATGGGTGGAAATCAAGCAACTGTTCTTCATCTCTCTGTCGTAAAGGTCGATATGGATAAGAACCTGCTATTGATCAAAGGCGGTATTCCTGGTGCAAAGGGTAGCCTGATCATGATTCGTGAAACGGTAAAACCGCTCTAATATTTGTCTAACAGGAAGGAGGATAATTAATAATGCCAAAAGTAAGCACATATGATATAACCGGTGTACAAACCGGTGCAATGGAATTAAACGATAGCGTTTTTGGCGTTGACGTAAATGAAGCTGTTATGCGACAAGCTGTTTTGCGTCAGTTGGCTAATGAACGATTAGGTACACATTCTACAAAGACCAGAGGTCTGGTTCACGGCGGCGGTAGAAAGCCTTGGAAACAAAAAGGAACCGGCCGGGCCCGTTGTGGTAGTATTCGCAGCCCATTGTGGGTTGGTGGCGGTACGGTTTTCGGTCCCCATCCTCGTGATTATGCACAGAAGATGCCCCGCAAAGCTAGACGCCTTGCAGTAAAATCTGCATTAAGCGATAAAGTCAATACGGGTGAATTATTCGTTCTTAATGAATTAAAACTTGAAGCAGCAAAGACTAAAGAAATTGTTAATATTGTTAATAATTTCAAATTTGCTGATGAAAAAGTATTGTTCATTACTGATGGTGATGATATTATGACACGTTGCACACGCAACATTAAAGGGGTAAAGTCCGTTTCTGCTGAAGGTATGAATATTTTTGATTTGCTCCACTACACCAAGCTGTTTGTAACAAAGAGCGCTGTAGCTAAGATTGAGGAGGTGCTCGCATAATGGATATGCATGATATTTTGTTAAAACCGGTCATCACCGAAAAAACGACAATGATGATGTCTGATGGCAAATATACATTTAAGGTACCGCTCCATGCCAATAAGATTGAAATCCGCAAGGCTGTTGAAAAGGTTTTTGGCGTTAAAGTCAAAAGCGTTTCCACGCTGCGTACGATGGGAAAAATGAAACGCATGGGTAAATATGAAGGCAAACGCCCGGATTATAAAAAAGCCATCGTAACGCTCAAGGAAGGCGAATCCATCGAATTCTTTGAAGGCGCTTAAGGTATAGAGAATTAAAGGAGGAGGCACCAAAATGGCCATTAAATCATTTAAACCGTATTCCGCTAGCCGTCGTTTTATGACTGTTTCGACTTTCGAAGAAGTTACGACGAACAAGCCGGAAAAATCTTTGCTGGCTCCGTTGACCAACAAAGGCGGTCGTAATAACACCGGTAAGATGACAGTACGTCATCAGGGCGGTGGACATAAACGCCGGTATCGTTTGATTGATTTCAAACGCATTAAAGACAACATTCCGGCAAAAGTAGCTACGATTGAATATGATCCAAATCGTTCAGCAAATATTGCACTTCTGTTTTATGCAGATGGAGAAAAAAAATATATTCTTGCTCCGAACGGACTAAAAGTTGGCGATGTAGTTGTCAGCGGTCCTGATTCGGATATTAAAATCGGTAATGCATTGCCGTTGAGTAAAATTCCTCTTGGTACTCAGGTACACAACGTGGAACTGAAAATTGGCAAAGGTGCTCAGTTTGTACGCTCTGCAGGTACTTCTGCACAGCTTATCGCCAAAGAAGGAAATTATGCTCTTTTGCGCATGCCTTCTGGTGAATTGCGCCAAGTTCATGTAAATTGCCGTGCAACCATTGGTATTGTCAGCAATACTGATTATGAAAACCAAACAATCGGCAAAGCCGGTCGTTCTCGCTGGAAAGGCATTCGTCCCGGCAACCGCGGTGTTGTTATGAATCCGTGTGACCATCCGCATGGCGGTGGTGAAGGTAAGTCTCCTGTCGGCCGTAAACGCCCGGTTACTCCTTGGGGTAAACCTGCATATGGTGTTAAAACGCGTGATTCTAAGAAAGCTTCCAGTAAATTTATCGTGAAGAGACGTAAATAATAGGTCCGGAAAGGAGATAAATAAGTGTCCAGATCCATAAAAAAAGGTCCATATGTAGCAGATCATCTTCTTAAGAAGATTGATGCTATGAATGAAGCCAATGAAAAAAAAGTTGTTAAAACCTGGTCTCGTGCATCTACTATTCTGCCTAGCTTTGTAGGTCATACCATTGCGGTTCACGACGGCCGGAAACATGTTCCTGTATATGTTACAGAAGACATGGTTGGTCATAAATTAGGCGAATTTGCTCCTACACGTACTTTTAAAGGCCATTCTAAAGCCGAAAAAGTTACGGGTGCGCAATAATAAGGGAGGTAACGAACGATGGAAGCAAAAGCAATTGCTAAACACATCCGCATAGCTCCCCGTAAGATCCGGATTGTTGTTGATTTAATTCGGGGCAAAAACGTCGGTGAAGCTTTCAAAATTTTAAAATTCACACCGAAAGTTGGTTCCCGCGTAGTAGAAAAGGTATTACACTCTGCTGTGGCGAATGCGGAACACAATTATGATATGAATGTTGATAGTTTATATGTTTCTGAAATCTTTGTTGATCAGGATTCCACGATGAAAAGAGTTCATCCTCGCAGCCGTGGACAGGCCTTTAAGATTTTGAAGCATGCCAGTCATGTGACTGTTGTAGTAAAAGAAAGAGCATAAGGAGGGAAACGTAGTGGGTCAAAAAGTTAATCCCCATGGATTACGTGTTGGTGTTGTAAAACCTTGGGATGCCAAATGGTATGCTGAAAAAGATTATGCAACACTTTTGAACGAAGACGTTAAAATCCGTGAATTCTTAAAGAAACAGCTGTACATTGCAGGAATTTCTCGTATAGAAATTGAACGTTCTGCAAAAAGAATAAAATTGATTATCCACACTGCAAAACCAGGTATGGTCATTGGTCGCGGTGGTGCTGGCATCGAAGATATCAAGAAGGCATTAAAGGCCTTTACGGATAAAACAGTTGATGTAAATATTGCTGAAATCAAGCAGGCTGAGTTGGATGCTACTCTTGTAGCTGAAAATGTTGCCAGCCAGTTGGAACGCCGTATTGGCTTCCGACGTGCTATGAAGCAGTCTGTTACTCGCAGTATGCGTATGGGAGCCAAGGGTGTTAAGATTATGTGTTCCGGTCGTCTGGGCGGTGCTGAAATTGCTCGCCGTGAAAGCGTCCGTGATGGCTCTATCCCTCTGCATACAATTCGTGCCGATATTGATTACGGTTTGGCCGAAGCCCATACAACCTATGGTTGCATTGGTGTAAAATGCTGGATCTACAAAGGTGAAATCTTGCCGGAAGCTAAAAAAGCTCCGCAGAAAAAGCATGAAGGGAGTGAAGCCTGATGTTGATTCCAAAACGTGTTAAACATCGGAAGCAGTTTCGTGGACGTATGAAAGGTAAGGCTATGCGCGGTAATACCGTTGCACATGGCGAATACGGTCTGATTGCTTTGGAACCGTCCTGGATTACTAACCGTCAGATTGAAGCTTCCCGTATTGCAATGACTCGTTATATCAAACGTGGTGGTAAAGTTTGGATCAAGATTTTCCCGGATAAACCAATCACGAAAAAACCGGCTGAAACTCGTATGGGTAAAGGTAAAGGCGCACCAGAATACTGGGTAGCTGTAGTTAAACCGGGTCGTGTTCTGTTCGAAATGAATGGTGTAACGGAAGAAATTGCTCGCGAAGCTATGCGTCTTGCCGGTCATAAATTACCGATTAGAACTAAATTCGTTAAAAAAGGTCAGGAATTAGGTGGTGACACAAATGAAGGTTAAAGAAATCCGTGCTCTGAGTGCTGCCGAAATGGACGAAAAGGTGGTTAGCCTTAAAGAAGAATTGTTTAACCTCCGTTTCCAACATGCGACCGGCCAATTAGAAAATCCAATGCGCATCCGTGAAGTTAAGACAACTATTGCTCGCATTAAAACGGTACAGCGTGAAGCAGAACTAAAAGCGCAAGCGTAGTATTTTATATAATTGGAAATCTAAAAGGAGGTCACAGGCACATATGGAAAGAAATGAACGGAAAATCCGCATAGGTAAAGTTGTCAGCGATAAGATGGATAAGACTGTTGTTGTAGCTGTAGAATATAAAGAACAACACAAATTATACAAGAAACCGATGATTACAACTGTAAAATTCAAGGCTCATGATGAAAACAACGAATGCCATATGGGAGATATCGTACGCATTGAAGAAACTCGCCCTTTGTCTAAACAAAAACATTGGAGAGTTGTAAATATTGTAGAAAAAGCTCAATAAGCTTGAGAAATTAGGAGGTAAAGCCATGATTCAGCAAGAAACTATGTTGAATGTTGCCGATAACACCGGTGCCAAGAAAATTTTGTGCATCCAGGTCATGGGTGGTTCATATCGCAAGTTTGGTAACATTGGCGATATCATTACTGCTTCTGTTAAAGACGCAGCACCCGGTGGCGTTGTTAAGAAAGGTGACGTAGTGAAGGCTGTTATCGTTCGTTCGAAAAAGGGATTGCGTCGTGCCGACGGTTCTTACATCCGTTTCGATGAAAACGCAGCTGTTGTGATAAATACAGATAAGAGTCCTAAAGGGACTCGTATTTTTGGGCCCGTTGCCAGAGAATTGCGTGATAAAGATTTCATGAAAATTATCTCCCTGGCTCCGGAAGTATTATAAGCGGGGAGGTGTTGTCAATGGCAAAATTGCGTGTTAAAACAGGAGATACGGTAATCGTTATCGCTGGTAAAGAAAAAGGCAAAAAAGGTAAAATCATTGCGGCATATCCGAAGAAAAACCGCGTTGTAATAGAAGGCATTAATCAGGTTAAGCGCCATACTAAACCGACTCAGAACAATCCTCAAGGTGGCATTGTTACAAAGGAAGCAGCTATTCATGTTTCCAATGTCATGCTCGTAGATCCTGAAAGCGGCAAACCGACTCGTGTAAAAATGGTACAACAGGCCGATGGAACAAAGATTCGTACTGCTGTTAAGAGCGGTAAAGCTATTTAATATATAAGAAGAAGGGAGGGCCTTGAGAGTGTCCAGATTAAAAGACAAATACCTTTCCGAGGTTGTGAAAGGATTACAGGAAAAATACAGTTATAAAAATGTTATGCAGATTCCTAAGATTACGAAGGTCGTTATCAATATGGCTATTGGTGAAGCTGTTACTAATTCCAAAGCTTTGGATGCTGCTGCAAGTGATATGACTATCATTTCCGGTCAGAAACCGATTATTACGAAAGCAAAGAAATCTATTGCGGCGTTTAAAATTCGTGAAGGAATGCCCCTTGGGTGCAAAGTTACATTGCGAGGACAACGTATGTATGAATTCCTTGATAAATTGATGAACTTGTCTTTGCCTCGCGTTCGTGATTTTCACGGCGTAAGCGCTACCGGGTTCGATGGTCGTGGTAATTATACACTCGGTTTGAAGGAACAATTGATTTTCCCGGAAATTGAATATGATAAAATTGATAAAGCCCGTGGCATGGATATTACCATCGTTACAACAGCTGAAACGGACGAAGAAAGCCGTTATATGTTGACGTTGATGGGCATGCCTTTTGAAAAGCAATAAGGAGGAAATACATACATGGCAAAGAAGTCTATGCTTGAACGTGAAAAAAAACGTGAAAAAATGGTTGCCCGCTATGCGAAGCTCCGTGCTGAACTGAAGGCAAAGGGTGATTATGAAGCACTTTCTAAGCTGCCTGCCAATGCTTCTCCGGTGCGCCTGCACAATCGTTGCCAGGTAACCGGTCGTCCTCACGGTTATATGCGTAAATTTGGTATCTGCCGTATTACGTTCCGTGAATTGGCTTATAAGGGACAGATTCCTGGCGTTAAAAAGGCCAGTTGGTAACTCGATTAATGGAGGGAGGTTTTTAGATTATGGTAATGTCCGATCCGATTGCGGATATGCTCACCAGAATCCGTAACGCTAACTCGGCATATCACGAAAAAGTAGAAATGCCTGCTTCGACGATGAAAGCTGCCGTGCTTGATATTTTGAAAGAAGAAGGTTTCGTGAAAAATTACGAGTCTGTAAATGAAGGCAAAACGTTAAAAGTTACGTTGAAATATGGTTCAAATAAAGAAAAAGTTATTACCGGCATCAAGAGAATTTCCAAACCGGGTTTGCGTGTATATGCAAAACAGGAAGAACTTCCACGTGTTCTCGGTGGTTTGGGAATTGCGGTTATTTCCACGTCCCAAGGTGTTATGAGCGATAAAAAAGCTCGTAAACTAGGTTTGGGCGGTGAAGTTATCGCTTACGTCTGGTAAATTATTTGGAGGTGTCAATATGTCACGAATTGGTAGAATGCCTATTGATATCCCGGCAGGCGTAAAGGTAACCTTAGATGGCCAGTTTATTGCAGTAAAAGGCCCGAAAGGCGAATTAACCCGTACACTCCACCAGGATATGAAGGTTAATATACAAGACAATGTTATTACCGTTGAACGTCCTTCTGAAGAAAAACAACACCGTGCACTCCACGGTTTGACTCGTGCACTGATCCATAATATGGTTGTCGGTGTTACCGATGGTTTTAAGAAGGAATTGGAAATTCAAGGGGTAGGATACAGAGCACAGATGAAAGGTAAAAAATTGGCCTTGACTCTTGGTTTTTCCCACCCGTTGGAATTAGATGCCCCGGAAGGCATTAGCGTTGAATGCCCATCAGCAACATCAATTATTATTTCCGGTGCAAATAAAGAACATGTTGGTGAATTTGCTGCCAAAATCCGCGGATATCGCTTACCTGAACCGTATAAGGGCAAGGGTATCAGATATGTGGGCGAACATGTTCGTCGTAAGGCTGGTAAAGCCGGTTTGAAAAAATAATTAACGTTTTAAGTTTTAAATAGAAGAAAGGAGTGAATTCCTTGAAGGCTAGTAAGAATGTAATTCGTGTAAAGCGTCATTGGCGTATACGTAAAAACATAGTTGGCACGGCAGAACGTCCGCGTTTGAACGTTTTCCGCAGCCTTTCCAATATTTATGCACAGATTATTGATGACGAAAAGGGTGTTACACTTGTATCTGCCAGCTCTTTGGATAAGGTGATCAAAGAACAGGCCGCTTACGGTGGCAACGCTGCAGTGGCTAAGTTAGTTGGTAAACTTGTTGGCGAACGTGCATTGGAAAAAGGTATCACTACGGTCATTTTCGACCGCAGCGGGTATGTATATCACGGCCGTGTAGCTTCTTTGGCTGACGGTGCTCGTGAAGCAGGCTTAAAATTCTAATAAGGAGGAAATAACACATGGCTAGAAATGACCGTGAAGCAAGTGATTTGCAGGAAAATGTAGTATTTATCAACCGTGTAGCTAAAGTAGTAAAAGGCGGCCGTCGTTTTTCCTTCAGTGCTCTTGTAGTTGTCGGAGACGGCAATGGTAAAGTGGGCGCAGGATTAGGTAAAGCCGGCGAAGTTCCCGAAGCTATCCGTAAAGGTGTCGAAGATGCTAAGAAGAATATGATTTTTGTTCCTCTTAAGAATGGTACTATTCCTCACGAAATAACAGGTGTATTTGGGGCCGGTAAAGTTCTTTTGAAACCGGCTGCTGAAGGTACCGGTGTTATTGCTGGTGGCCCTGTTCGTGCCGTATTGGAATTGGCAGGTGTTCGTAATATTCTTACAAGATCTCTTGGTTCCTCTAACCCGAACAATATGGTACAGGCAACCTTGACTGGTTTAAGCGAACTTAAAGATGTTAATAAGGTAGCTGAACTCCGTGGTAAGACTGTAGAAGAAATTTACGGTTGTTAAGAGGAGGATTATACGTAATGGCTCAGGTAAAAATTACTCTTACCAAGAGTGTTGCCGGGCGTCCTCAGGACCAGCGTGCAACAGTTATAGCTCTTGGGCTTCATAAGACAAATTCGCAAGTAATTAAGGAAGCTACCCCTCAGATTAATGGGATGCTTCATAAAGTAAGACATTTAGTAACTGTAGAAGAAATTTAATATAGAAGGAGGTGCGCTGAATGAAACTTCATGAAATGAGTGTTGTTCCGGGTTCGACAAAAAAACGGACTCGCATTGGCCGTGGTTTGGGTTCCGGTAACGGTAAAACTGCCGGCAAAGGCATGAAAGGGCAAAACTCCCGTAGTGGCGGTGGTACACGTCCGGGCTTTGAAGGTGGCCAGATGCCGTTGTATCGGTTGCTCCCAAAACGTGGTTTCAAAAATGTTTTTGCCAAACAGTATGCCGAAATTAACGTTTCTGTTTTGAATCGTTTTGAAAACGGTGTTACGGTTGATCCCGTTGCTTTGGTTGAAGCAGGTATTCTAAAAAATGTTCGCGACGGTATCCGTATCTTGGGTAACGGAGATTTAGAAAAATCTCTGACTGTTCAAGCTCAAGGTTTTACTAAGTCGGCGCAACAGAAAATTGAAGCAGCTGGTGGTAAGGTAGAGGTGATCTAATTGTTAGAAGGCCTCTCGAACATCATACATGTTGCGGAACTCCGTAAGCGTGCGGTGTTTACGCTGATTATGTTTGTAATCTTTCGACTTGGTGTCCACATTCCGGTTCCCGGAGTGGACTCCTCTGTAATCGAAAACTTATTCAGCAGTGGTAACTTGTTCGGATTGTTGGACTTGTTTTCAGGCGGGGCCCTCAGTAAATTCTCTGTATTGGCCATGAGCATTACGCCATATATCAACGCGTCCATTATTATGCAGCTGTTGACATCTGTAGTGCCTACGTTTGAACAGTGGGCAAAAGATAACCAAGACGGCCGCGAAAAGATTCAAAAGGTTACGCGTTATGGTACGGTTTTTCTTGGCTTTATACAGGCATTTGCCATGAGTTATGCGCTTAAGGTCAACAATGCTCTTGTTGATAACAGTTGGGCTATGGTATTGATGATTTCTATCATATTAACAGCTGGAACTTGTTTTCTCATGTGGCTGGGTGACCAGATTACAGCCGGTGGTATTGGTAATGGGATTTCTCTTATTATCTTTGCCGGTATCGTAGCACGCTTTCCTGATGGAGCGGTAACAGTTTATAAGTATATTCAGGCAGGAACAATCAATATTTTCCAAGCCTTGTTGTTTGCGGTCATTGCTATTTTAATGATTGTCGTTGTTGTAGAAGTGACGCAAGGTACGCGTCGTGTTTCCGTTCAATATGCGAAACGAATTGTTGGACGAAAAATGTATGGCGGGCACACGACACATATTCCGTTGAAAGTAAATCAGGCGGGCGTTATTCCCATCATTTTTGCTTCTTCTGTACTTATGTTTCCGATTACCATCGGTCAATTTGTTCAAATCGGCTGGGTACAGACGTTGGCGAGTTTCTTTGCTTGGGGTACAATTAGCAATACAATTATTTACGCTTTTCTGATCATTTTCTTTACTTATTTCTATACGGCTATTACGCTGAACATACCGCAAATGACTGAAAATATGCAGAAATACGGTGGATTTATTCCTGGTATACGACCAGGCAAACCGACGGCAACGTATATTGATAGAATTATGACGAGAATTACTCTTGCCGGTGCATTTTTCTTGGCGTTTATCGCGATCCTTCCGAACTTTATCGGGTGGCTTACGGGAATCCAAGGTGTTTATTTTGGTGGTACAGCGCTGCTGATTGTTGTTGGTGTTGCTATTGACACAATGAAGCAGGCGGAATCTTTGGTTCTGACAAAACAGTATCAAGGGTTCATGAAATAAGGAGGAATTGGGATGTACATTCTTTTAATGGGGCCTCCGGGTGCTGGTAAAGGTACGCAGGCTGAACAATTGATTGAAAAATATGGTATTCCCCAGATTGCAACGGGTGATATGTTCCGGGCGGCAGTGAAAGAACAAACGCCGCTTGGACTCGAAGCCAAAAAATATATGGATAATGGCCAATTAGTCCCAGATGCTGTTACAATAGGTATTGTAAAAGAACGGCTGGCTAAAGAAGACTGCAAAAAGGGATTTATCCTTGATGGGTTTCCACGTACGACGGCGCAGGCGGTGTCACTGGATGCTATTCTTAGTGATTTAGGGATTAAGCTTGATGGAGTTGTGAACATTAGCGTCCCTGATGAAGAATTGATTCAGAGGACAGCAGGCCGCCAAATTTGCCGTTCCTGCGGGGCGACGTACCATATAACATTCAAGCCTGCAAAGGTACACGGTGTTTGTGATAAGTGCGGTGGTGAATTATATCAGCGTGACGACGATAAAGCCGACACGGTGAAAAAACGCTTAACTGTATATGCAGCGCAAACGAAGCCCCTTATTGATTATTATAAAAATTCTAACCTGTATATCGAAATTGATGGAACGCAGGGAATGAAAGCAGTCTTTAAGGCTATCGTAGAAAGCCTTGAAAAGAGTAAAAAATGATTATTTTGAAATCTAAGCATGAAATTGAGTGTATTCGCGAAGCCGGACGTATTACAGCGGATGCGCTGGAACTTATGCGTAAACTGGCACAACCCGGTGTTACGACAGGGGAGCTTGATCGTCGCTGTGAAGAATATATCCGCAGCCGAGGCGCATTTCCAAGTTGTAAAGGTTA
Source organism: Megasphaera sueciensis (assembly GCF_050219315.1). Classification (NCBI taxonomy): domain Bacteria; kingdom Bacillati; phylum Bacillota; class Negativicutes; order Veillonellales; family Veillonellaceae; genus Megasphaera; species Megasphaera sueciensis. Next base: position 1,614,941 of record NZ_CP116939.1, on the reverse strand, counting down.
TTATGGGTACCCGGCTACCATTTGTGCCAGTGTAAATGAAGAAGTTGTACATGGTATTCCTGGACATCGAAAACTCAAAGATGGCGATATAATCAGTATTGATTTGGTAGTTAACAAAAATGGTTATCATGGTGATTCGACAGTAACACTTCCTATCGGACATGTCGACGATGCTAAGCTTCAGCTTTTAAAAGTAACTGAAGAATGCCTTTATAAGGGTATTGAACAGGCTGTAGTAGGGAATCATATGGGAGATATCGGACATGCTGTACAGCAATATGCCGAATCATTTGGGTATGGTGTAGTGCGTGATTACGTTGGGCATGGCATTGGAACAGACATGCACGAAGATCCGGAAGTACCAAATTATGGTTTGGCCGGTCATGGTGAATTGTTGGAATCGGGATTGGTTTTGGCAATTGAACCGATGATTAATATGGGGACTGAGAAGGTTCATTCATTAAAGAATGGCTGGACCGTTGTAACGCGTGATAATAAACCGGCAGCCCATTTTGAACATACAGTAGCCATTACTGAAAATGGTCCGGAAATCCTGACCTTGAGGTCTTAATGGAAAAAGTTACAATTCCAGTCGGTACAGTAGTAGAAAGCTGTGCAGGAAAAGATAAAAAAGGTTTATATGTAGTTGTTGGTAAATTGGATTATCCGTATGTATGGATTGCTGACGGTAGAAAGTACAATCTGGATAAGCCGAAGAAAAAAAATTACCGGCATCTCCGCGTAGTAGGGACAAACGCAGCCATATCGGATGTTGTTTCCTGCAGAATCAGCAATGAATGGGTGCGGTCAGTCTTAAATCGGGCCAAGGATGAAATGACTAGGGAGGTATTACATGTCTAAGGAAGATGTCATTGAAGTAGAAGGCATCGTCGTTGAAGCGTTGCCTAACGCCATGTTTAAAGTAAAATTGGAAAACGGGCATATTGTTCTTGCTCATGTTTCCGGTAAAATGCGGATGAATTTTATACGTATCCTGCCAGGTGACAGAGTTACGATGGAATTGACGCCGTACGATTTAAATCGCGGTCGTATTACGTATCGCTTTAAGTAAGATTGATTATGCAGGAGGTTAATTATGAAGGTTAAACCGTCAGTAAAGAAGATTTGCGAAAAATGCAAAATCATTAAGCGCAAAGGCCGTGTTATGGTTATTTGCGAAAATCCAAAACACAAACAAAAACAAGGTTAATAGATAGGAGGTGGATGAATAGATGGCACGTATAGCCGGTGTGGATTTACCACGTGACAAACGAGTTGAAGTTGGCTTGACTTACATTTTTGGTATTGGCCTTTCTTCTTCCCAGAAAATTTTGAAGAAAACAGGCGTCAACCCTGATACGCGCATACGCGACTTGACGGAAGATGAAGTATCTAAAATCCGTGAAGTTATCGGTGCTGATTACAAAGTAGAAGGCGATCTTCGTCGTGAAGATGCTTTAAATATTAAACGACTTATTGAAGTCAATTCATATCGTGGCAAACGTCATCGTGCAGGGCTCCCTGTTCGTGGACAACGCACAAAGACAAATGCCCGGACTCGTAAGGGGCCGAGAAAAGCAATAGCAGGTCATAAAAAATAATTTTGAGTAAGGAGGGAAACGGTCTTGGCTAAAAACGTAAGAAGCAATAAAAAGAAAGAAAAGAAACATGTAGAATCCGGTGCAGCACATATCCGTTCTACTTTTAATAATACAATTGTTACCATCAGTGATACGAAGGGCAATGCACTTTCGTGGGCCAGCGCAGGTGGCCTTGGTTTCCGCGGGTCTCGTAAAAGTACACCGTTTGCTGCTCAGATGGCTGCTGAACAGGCTGCAAAGGCAGCCATGGAACATGGCCTTCATCAAGTAGAAGTATTTGTAAAAGGTCCTGGATCTGGTCGTGAAGCTGCTATTCGTGCTTTACAGGCAGCAGGATTGGAAGTCAATAGCATTAAAGATGTTACTCCGATTCCGCATAATGGCTGCCGTCCGCCAAAACGCAGACGTGTCTAATCGTTGCTAATTGACCGATTTGATTTGATTCTGAAATGGGAGGATTTTCCTAATGATAGATGATAATAAATTTAAGATTGAAGTTGTCGAACGAAGCGAAGACAACACCTATGGAAAATTCGTATGTGAACCTCTTGATCGGGGTTATGGAATCACGTTGGGTAACAGTTTGCGGCGTATCCTTTTATCGTCTTTAGATGGTGTAGCAATTACTTCCATTAAGATTGATGGAGTATTGCATGAATTTTCAACGATTCCTGGTGTGCGTGAAGATGTAACCGATATTATCTTGAATTTGAAGCAAATGTGCTTAAAATTCAACTATGATGGAATTGATGAAACTGATATCATTGTAGACGTAACCGGTGAATGTGAATTAACCGCAAATGATTTCGCAGTAAGCTCAGACATTGAAATTTTAAACCCGGAACTTCATATTGCTACTCTTGATAAGGACGCTCATATTCGATTGACTGCCCATATTGAACGAGGTAAAGGATATGTTCCTTCTACGAAAAATAAGAAGGATACCGATATGATTGGCGTCATTCCTATCGATTCAATTTTTTCGCCTATTACGCGGGTGAATTATGAAATTGGCGATATCCGGGTAGGCAACGAAATGGACTATGATTCGTTGTCATTGGAAGTTTGGACAGATGGGAGTATTACTGCTGAAAATGCAGTAGCAAAAGCATCTTCCATTATGGTCAGCTATTTGGAATATTTCAAGGAACTGGCTTCTGATCCAGCTGCTAATGAAGCTGCTGGTGAATTTACCAGTAAGGATCCTGACAAGGAACCGGAAGAACCTGAAGTTGATCTTACAAAGATTAAAATCGACGTATTGGATTTATCCGTGCGGGCATCTAATTGTCTCAAACGTGCCAATGTGTACACGTTAGCAGATTTGGTTGAACGGACGAAGGATGATTTGTCTAAGATTCGTAATCTTGGCAAAAAATCCGTTGATGAAATTATTGCAAAATTAGAGGATTACGGATATGATCTGAAATCCCATGAAGAATAGTTTGAGGAGGATGAACGATGGCTTATAGAAAGTTGGGACGCGACAGCTCCGCACGTAAAGCATTATTGCGCAGCATTGTTACCTCTTTATTCCAACATGAACGCATTGAAACTACGGAAGCAAAAGCAAAAGAACTTCGCAAAATTGCGGATAAGATGCTAACGCTGGCTAAACGTGGCGACCTTCATGCGCGCCGTCAGGTATTGGCGTATATGATGGATGAAGATGTAGTAAAAAAACTGTTTGACGAAGTTGCACCTAAGTACAAAGATCGTCAAGGTGGTTATACACGCATCATCAAAACTGGTGTTCGCCAGGGTGATGCAGCTCCGATGGTTATCATCGAATTAGTATAAACTACATAACAAAAATCCCGATGCGGCAAATGCCTGTATCGGGATTTTTGGTATATTATTTACGGCATGTAATCTTTTGTGAGTACTTCGAAAAATTTATGGGCAGCTAAACTTAAAGGACGTTGCTTGTCCCAAAGAATACAAATGGAACGAGTCGGCATTTTTTCGGCCAGAGGAATTACAGATATTTCACCTGAATGGAGATATGGTTCTACAATTTTTTGTGGTATAAACCCTATAGCCAGACCGCGTTGAATGACAGGAAGAATAAGATCAATAGAACTTACCTCAATGTCAACTTTAAATTGGAGACCTGCTTCATAATAGAAGCTTTCATAAAATCTTCGTGTGCTTGTTGAATCAGGAAGTGTGACCATAGGATAGGAGCATACATCTTTCAGTGTGTAGGGTGTATTTTCCGCAAGGTTAATGTATCCTGTTTTGCAAATCAGGACATCTTGCAATGACATGACTTTGTGCATAGCAATCGTATCTTTGATATCAATTGGGGTGGTTATTAAATTGAGTTCATATTTTCCAGATAGTAAGTTAGAAACAGATTGAGGGGCTGTATCACAGGATATTTTTACTTTGATATCAGGATAACGTTGTCTAAAAATATGAAGTTTGTTAAGTAAAACAGTACGGAATGCAATTTCTGTTGTTCCGATTAAAAGAGTCCCTTCTTTTAAGTCTTTTACGGCATGCAATTTTTCTTCACCTGAAAATAATGATTCGCAGGCAGGTGCTACGTGTTCGTATAATAAATCCCCCTCTGGTGTCAGTTTTACACCCTGTTTGGAACGTATAAACAGTCGACAGCCTAATTCTTCTTCTAATAAGTGAATATAACGTGTAACGGATGGTTGATTTATGTATAAGACCTGGGCAGCGTGTGTAAAATTTTTATATTTTGCTACATAATAAAAAATCTTATAATATTCAAAATTAGTTGACATAAGGGCACCATCCTGTATAGTTAAAGCAAAGACATTTAATATTATCAACAGAGAATAGGAGTGATTGCTATGGCTTTAAAAATGATATTAGCAATAAATTTTATGCCCGAACGCATAAAACAATTAAAACTCTTGGCATTATTGGCTAAGTCTCAGATTCGAATCGTAACGGAAAGCGATATGGATAAAACCGTAGGGGAACTGTTAGGATTTACAGAAGAAGAAATTGAAAATATATCTGCTTTAAAAAAACAAGCAGATAAAGAAGAAATTCCGGAAAATCAGGAAATAACGACAACCATGAAAGTTACCAAAGAAGCAATTATTTTGTGTGGGTTTGATTCTTCCGCATTAAATGTATTGCTCAATGGTATTCGCCGCGGACCGCTTAAGAGCATTCCTTTAAAAGCAGGAGTAACACCTAATAATATTTCTTGGAATATATACACGATACTCCAAGAAATATCTAAAGAACATGACTATTTTGAAGCGCAGAAAAAGAAATAAAGTACTATGGTTTATACAGGAACGTAACGACAGAAAGCATTGGTTTATCTGGTGCTTGTCCTGATGAATACGTTGGTTCTGCCGTTGTGGCAGCAGATTGGCCGCCAACGGTTATATTACCCTGAAATAACAACTGATTCGTTTCACTTTGTGTTCCTTCCAGGTAAAGATGATATATTCCCGGTTTGACGGGTGTATTGTTTTTATCTGTTAAATCCCAATAATAGTGTATAGTCCCGGTTTTGGGTGTAGCTCCGGCGGCAGTGTCTATTTCTTGGGCGTTGGCACGGGCACCGGAACGTTCACTCCAAATAGGAAGGCAGAAAGTATATTTGACGGCACCTTTTCTGGCAGCATATTGTGTGACAACCAATGTGCGTACAAATTTACCATTAGAATCTTCTATCCAAGCTGCAAATTGATCACTACCCTTTTTATTGGAAGAGCGATTGAAGTTAAACGTAATTTCTACATAAGATCCTTGAGGAACGGCCGCGGCAGATGTTGCTTGTGTGGACGATTCAGAAGAAGCTTTTTTGGAAGCCTGTGTAATGATATTCAGTGTAGCAGGGCGCTGCATTCTAAAAATGGTAAGAGCAAAGGATAGGGCTAGTATAACCATTAATATAAGACAGACATATTGTTTTATAGAATATTTTTTCATTATATAAACTCCTTTGTAGGAAAAATAATAAATATTTCATTTGTGAACATATTATATCATATATAGTAGGATATATCGAGTTTGAATGAGAAAGTGTAATCGTAAATTAAAAGAAAATCCTTGACAATTTTACATGATATATAGTACTATATTATAGTCAGCTGACGTGATGGAGTGGTACTCAAGCGGCTGAAGAGGACGGTTTGCTAAATCGTTAGGGGTCGTAAGGCCCGCCAGGGTTCAAATCCCTGCCACTCCGCCATTTTACTAATACGAGCGAGTTTGGATATTTTTCCAAGCTCGCTTTTTTCTGTTTTCTGCCGTGCCAATAGCCGTGCAAATGGAAAAATAATGTATTTCTATTCCAATACAAAAAAGTATTGTTTTTGTCTGTTTAAAGCTGATAGGTATCAAAAGGAAAAGAAGAATGAGTCTTTTTTGCACGTTTTTGTCGAACTTTTTTATTAACTTTGTGGCTCTATGTCAACTGTTGGGGTGGTTCAATACGCCGCCGGAAGTGAGTGGAATGAAATCCATTCACATGATACGGTAAGCCATACCACTATCTATTGTGCGTTACAATGAAAGCTGTTACCCAATGGCTCTCGTAAAAAGAATCTCAGTCTCCACGGTGAATAAATGCGCAATCGGTACAAAGATCATACCTGTAACACCATTCATCCAGATACCGAACGACTTGCACAAGCCAATGCCCGTTCTGGGTTTAGTGATTGGGAAGGAGACACCTTGTATGGTGTTGTCGGGCAAGGATTAATCATAACCTGTGTTGATCATGCCAACCGGTTTATGCGCATGATTTTACTAGAAAACCGAAATCAAGAAGCGACAAAAGATGTGATTGTTAAGGTATTATTCGAATATGTAGTACATACGTTGACATTGGATAACGAATCCGAATTTGCAAAATTCAGATCCGTTAAACAGATACTTTATACTACTGTATACTTTGCACATCCCGCTGCACCTTGGGAACGTGGTAGCGATGAAAACATGAATGGCAAAATTCGTGTCTATTTTCCCAAAAGAACTAATTTTCATAAAATAACTCAAGAACAACTAGATAAGGTGACTTTCATTTTAAATTCAAGACTTCTAAACACTGTTGATAAAGACGGTACGCAAGCACATACGAGAACCATGGATATAGATGTATATTAAAGGATGGTTAAAGGCACCATTTGTGGACTCTGCGAGATCATGGTCAAACGAAAAAAGTGAAACGCCTTAAGACGAGGTGATAAGTCTTGTACTTGCAAATCTATTCTGTATTATGCATTTGACATGGTGATATTGTCAATATCTCTTTACACTTTTTTCTCGAGGATATTGGATCTACGCTGCATCCTTCAATGAGCGGTAATACTGTTGTCTCTTAATCATTGGAGGTAATCCTCCATTGGTGGAGCAGATTCTTCGGTTATTCCAGTAACTAATGAAATATCTCCATATAATTGTTTTCATATGTTCAACAGTTGTTTTTGAAGCATTATATCGATTATAGATTAATTCTTCCTTTAATCTTGCCCACATGCTTTCGCAACGGGCATTATCATGGCATCTGCCACCTGCACTGTTCATACTTTGTACTATTCCGTATTGCTTAATTGCATTACGGTACAGCTCACTGGTATACTGTGTTCCCCTATCACTATGCAGGATACAGCCCCGAATTTCTGGATATGCTTTATATGTATTAATTATTGTTTGTTCACATAACGTGGCTTTCATATTTGTATCCATTGCTAATCCCAGTACTGCAGAATCGAAGCAGTCAAAAACTGCGGATACATACAGTTTTCCATCCAGACACTTTATTTCAGTCATATCTGTTACGCACTTGCTTAACGGTTTATCAGAATAGAAATCACGTTTAATTAAGTCATCAGATTTTCTGGCTTCTTTATCAGCTTTTGTGATTCCATTAGGTTTTCTTTTTGGTCTATGGCTAATACCGATTTCTTCCATAACACGGTATACAGTCCGTTCACTCGGAATCTCAATACCAGCAGGGTTTTTTAGCTCTAAAGCTTGATGCATTCTGATTCGTCCGTAAGTATCATTGCATTCATCTTCAGCACAGATATCTAACATAGCATCTGCAAGAGACTGATATTTCCAAGGCTTATCTTTATATTTAAGATAATTGTGAAATCCCTGTCTGGTTACGCATAGGCTTTTACAATAGAATGAAATTTTACCTTTAATAGTGCCGTCTTCAGTTTTTATTGCAATAAATATCAATCTCTGTTTTTTGTTGACTTCCGACGGCTGGCGGCGAAAAAAGCGCTTGCTTCCTCAAGAAATTCATTCACTTCTTTAAGATGGCGATTCTCTTTGTCCAGTTCTTTAACACGCTTTTTAAGTTCAATAAGTTCCTCGTTAAGAGATAAGGCATTGGAAGGAGTATGAACAGCGTCTTTTGCCTCCAACCTACCTCCTTTGAAGGCTTTAACCCATGTATAGATAGTACTATCAGGAAGCCCCAGTTCCGTTGCGGCTTTGTGTCCACCAATCTCCTGAGCTAATTTTACAGCCTGTGATTTAAATTCTTGGTCATAAGTTTTTATAATTCGTTTTGCCATCTTATTTCTCCTATTCTCTATCAATTATATATCACAATCCTTGAGAATAGGGTGCCAATTTTTATTGTACAACATCATGGGGATGGTAAGAACAAATCCGCAATCACCGTTCGAACGGTATTCTGTTATAGCCTCGTGAGTTGTGAGGAGCTATATGTGGAAAAACTGCACACACTTCTGTGAAGTGTGTTTGCCTACTCGATCCAATATCAAAAAATATTATTGCGGGTTATTGACATTATTTTATAAATAAGCTATACTATGTCTCATAATACCGATAAAGTAAATATTGGTACTGTTGAGGTGTAAAAAGTGCAGGAAAAAATAATATTAGCCGTATTAGAAGAAATAAAAATACATGCGTTACGATTTCGTATGATTGATGTAACAAAACGTCTGCATATGAGTAAAACTTCGTTATATCATATGGTAGATTCCAAAACAAAATTGATCAATGAAACGATAGATTATCTTATGGAGCGTTTCAATAAACAAGAACAGGAAATCCGTTCACTGGATGTATCAACCCGGCAAAAAGTCAGTATGCTGATTCAATTGTATACCAAATCATTCACACATTTTGACCGAAGTCTTTACTCTGATTTACGAGTTGATTACGAACTTGAATGGAAGCGGTGGGCAAAATTCAGAGAGGAAAAAATTAATACGTTGCTGGAAATCTTGCAGGAAGGAATAAATAAGGGGGAATTACGCAATGTCAACTTGAGTGTGATGAAGGAATGCCTTCTAATGGTTTCAAAAGTATTGTTTGATTCTGAGTTTTTGCAAAAAAACAACTTAACGATCAGTATGGCAATGGAAAGTTTTAGTGATATCTTATTTGTAGGAATTGAAAAGAAATAAATCATCCAGGCAGTTTATGTAAAACTGTCTGGAAAAATTTTCCACTAAAATACCCAAATGAACGTTATAAGTATTATTGGTACGAAGGAGAGAGAAAATGCGAACGAAAAAGACAGATATAGGAAAATACCGAAGGTTATATGTCGGCCTGACAGCAATGTGCTTATGTATTATTCTGCTAATGATTGCTACAGGATGTAGTTCACAAAAAGAGGCAAAACTTCCAAATCAATTTTGGGGCCGTGCAGATGCAAAAGAAATCGATATTAATTCCAAAATTGCTGGCCGAGTCGTTGAATTGGATGTGAAAGAAGGTGATCTTGTAAAAAAAGATCAAATTCTGGTACATATAGATCAACGTGATCTTCAGATACAAGCAGCACAAGCACAGGCAAATATCAATGCGTTGCAGGAACAGCTAAAACAAGCATCTACAGAAACAACTATGCAAAACCAAACGACACTTTCAACAGTAGATGTATCCCACGCAAATCTGGATTCAATGAACTCCAATCTGCAACTCGCCAAGAATGATTATCTCCGTTATCAAAAGCTTTTAGGCGAAGGCGCTGTATCCAAGCAAGATTTTGATACCTATCGAACCAAGTACGAAACGGCACAGGCAGCCTATGCGCAGGCAGCGGCAGGGGTTTCATCCGCAAACGCCGGGCTGATGCAAACAGATGTAGATCAGGAAAATGAACAAGCTATACAGAAAAAAATTGAACAAGCCGAAGCAAGTCTTGAACAAATTAATATTGCGTTGGATGAAACCCTTATTCGAGCACCTTACGACGGAGTTATTACTGAAAAATATGTAGAGGAAGGCTCTATGGTTTCCACAGGGACTCCTATCGTTGCTGTGCAGGATTTTACCGATAATTGGGTAGATTTCAAGGTGCCTGAAACCAATTTGTCGAAATATGCAGTGGGAGAACAAGTCGTACTAGAAGCTCGAGACGGAAAAACCCATGTAACAGGAACAATTACAGATATCAGTAAAAAATCGGAATTTGCTACACAGCGAGCAACAAATGAACGTGATGATGAAAGTGATATTGTCAGTTTTAATGTAAAAGTACAAGTAAATTCCAACCAGTTAAGACCCGGAATGCGCTTTAGATTAATCGAGGATATCGCGTCATGAAGAATTTTTCAGAAATTGTACGCAGAGAACATCACGTGCTTTGGCAGCACTCGAGCCCTGTTGCTTTAGTCTTTTTGACGCCGCTGATTTTTTGTATATTGTTTGGGATAGTCTATAAAGAAAATACGGTTCGCCACATTCCCATAGTAATTTATGATCAGGACCAAAGCAGCGTAAGCCGCAGCCTGATTCAAGTATATGATGATTCGGAACGCTTTGATGTGAAATATTATGTGAATACGCAGGAAGAAATGTCACAGCTGCTGAAGGAAGGAAAAGCTCAAGTAGCACTGGGAATTCCAAAAGATTTTTCCAAACAAATTAAATTGGGATATGGCACCGATGTTGTACTTGCCATTAATTCAACAAATAATATTTTTGCAAATTCTGCGTTATCCGCTATTGAAGAAAACGACAGGACCTTTTCAGTAAGTATAGCACAAAAACTTGTGGAAAGTGCCGGCGTATTACCATCCGAAGCGATGAATACAGTAGATCCGATCCGCATCGGAGTACGTATCCTAAACAATCCGACAACAGGATATACTTCCTTTATGTTACCCGGCATTGTCCTCAACGGAGTACAAATCGCCCTGCTTTTGACAGTCCCCTCGTTAGCTTCGATCGCTAAACAAAACATGTATGGACCGGAATACTCTTCACTGGGAATCATGTTAGCAAAAGCACTGCCGTATTGGGGTATGGCAGTCCTGTCATACATAGTGTCGCTGGGCGGCCTGTCCTTGTTTTGGGCGGTCCCTATCCGTGCGCAATTCTGGCAGTTATTATGGTTGGGCTGCTGTTTTTCATTTGCAGTTATCGGCATATTATACTTGTTTTTCTCTTTATGTCCAAACGAAACATTAGCAGTACAAATCCCTTTATTGTACATCATGCCCGGGCTTTTATTCAGCGGATTATCCTGGCCTCTTCTCTCCATGCAGGGATTCGGCCGTTGGTATGCCGGTATTATGCCGATTACCTACACCGCTGATAATATGCGTGATTTAATGCTTGCAGGCTATGCCCCGTCTTTAAACGACGGAATACAAGCGTTATTGATCATGGGAATTATTGCTGAAGGACTTGCCTGGGGCGTTTTTTCCCTGAGCCGGTATTGGAAACAAAAAAAACAACCAGTAAAGCAGGGAAATCTATCATGAATGTATGGCAAATCATAAAACGTGAAATCAAGGAAATTTTCATACAAGACCCCCGGCGTATTATTTTCGTCTTTGGAGCCATATTACTTTATTTGTTTTTGTTTGGTTTTTTGTATGGACCTGGCGTAGTAAAACATATTCCGACGCTTATTTGCGATGAAGACCAGTCTCATCTAAGCAGAGAATTAATACGAAATCTGGAAGATAATGAAAGTCTGGACATCCAACAGGAAGTTTCTTCTGAAGAAGAGCTGCAGCAGGCTCTCATGAACAAGGAGGTGTATGCTGCAATTCAAATTCCCAAAAATTTTTCCAAAGACATTACGCAGGGACATTCTACTACCGTACTGTATATGGTCAATGGTTCAAATCTTGTATTTGCTAATACAACGTCATTGGCAGTACAGGATACGGTTAACGAATGTTCTGATAAACTCGCTGCCCATTATGCATCGTTGCGCCTGGGAATGGATGAAAGTATATTAAAAAAAGAAATCACCCCCGTTCACTATAATCTGCGTGTTATAAACAATCCAACACAGACATATTTGCTCTTTTTCTGTATTGGTCTTGCTATGACCGCTTATGAACAAGGATTGTTTTTTGCTATAGGAGCTTCCGTGCATTATGATTTCAACCATTGGACCGAATTGGAGAATACCTCGCTGCATACATTGCTCTTTGGCAAAATACTGATTCATTGGCTGTTTTCAATGATAGCATTTGCCGGTTTTTTATTTTTTTCCGGCTATACCTGGAACATCCCAATCAAAGCATCATTTTTAAAATTGTTTTCCCTTACAGGCGCATTTTGCTTTGCTGTACTTCTCCTTGGAATGCTGACCTCTGCATTATTCTCCACAGAACTTAAATATGTGAAGGCATCCCTCCTATATGTCGTCCCTGCCTTCATTTTATCTGGGTATACCTGGCCGTTAGAATCTATGCCATTTTATATCCAATGGATGGCAAAAATCTTTTTCCCTTTGACGTGGATTGCAAGTGCCATGCGAGATCTGCTTTTGTCAGGTACAACCAGATATTTACCAGAAAGTATTATCGCGCTTTTAACAATGGGAGTTTGCTGTCTGTTGTTTGTTAAAAAAATATTCAAATACGGTTGCAATTCACATCTTCTTAAAAAATACGAATAATTAGTAAGATTGACTATCATGAGTGCAGATGCAATTGTTATGGCAATGCCTGTTTATTGGTATTCTGTGCCTTTTTAAATTAAGGCAATTATAGATCATTTTTGCTCATTGTGTTGCCGGAAAAGATGAGCGGAAAGAAGTGTGTATTCATTGTCAGGATCTGCCTTGTGACATCTTGAGAAAGTGCCATCAGAGACAGACGATTAGAATACAAAGACAATTGTGACCACGTGGAAGTTGAACGCGCTTTCAGTTTAGCGAAACGTCGGTTTGGCCTTAGCCAAATCAGAACATATCTGAAAGGAACGACACAAAGTGTGATAGCGCTGTCTATTTTAACACTGAATCTGAGGAAACTCCAGGCTATTCCGTGTACACCAACTTTATTTTACGTATATTTACAACTGTGGAAAGTAAAACGGGCCTTAAAATAGTTGCCGTGTCGAAAAGTAGTTTTTGTGCAGTAGATATCATCTAGATCAACACATTTACCGAGAACTTCTTGATACATAGAGCTAAAGATGGTTTATTGAATAATAATAATCAGTAGTATAATAACTGATGCTAATACTAGTTATAAACGAGGGGGACTATATGCTAAAAAGCTATTCAAAACTTGTTGGATTAGGGGCATACGTACCTAGTCAAAAAATGACGAATCATGATTTAGAAAAAATGGTTGATACAAATGATGAATGGATAGTTCGCAGAACAGGTGTAAAAGAAAGACGGATATCAGGAAAAGACGAATTTGCAAGTGATATGGCTGTAAAAGCAGTTGAAAATTTGATTGAAAGATATCATGTGCAGGTTGAAGATGTTGATATGATAATTGTAACGACATTTACGCCAGATCATTTGGTACCGACAGTTTCTGCTTTAGTACAAAGTCATTTTGATATAAAGGCAGCCGGAACTATGGATTTAAATGCAGGATGTACAGGCTCAATTTATGGATTATGTGTTGCAGATTCATTGATAACTTCAGGTCACTGCAATAAAGTATTAGCCATTTCATCGGAAACAGTGTCTAAAGTTTTGGATTATACAGATCGAAATACTTGTATTTTACTTGGTGATGCAGCTGTAGCGATGTTATTGGAAAAAACTAATGGAAAAGGTAGTTTTATAGCATCTTATTTTGCTACAGAAGGAAAATTTGCACCATATGCTACATGCAGTAATTTATCACAAACCGTTAATGGAGAAGTTATAAAGAAAGAAAAATTATTTGAGCAAGAAGGCAGTGGGTTATATAAATATGTTGTTAAAAACATTCCAGTAGGGATTTCGTCATTATTAAAAAAAGCTCATTTAGATATAAGTGATATAGATTGGTTTGTCCCTCATAGTGCTAATCTGCGCATGATAGAAGCCATTTGCAAAAGAATTGATATGCCTATTGAAAAAATGTTAGTAAGTAATGAGTATTATGGCAATACTTCTTCTGTATCAATCCCATTAGCAATATGGCTAGGACAGGAAGCTTTAAAAATTAAGTCAGGTGACAAGTTACTTCTGTATGGCTACGGCGCAGGATTGACTCATGCTGGTCTTATTATCGATTGGGATTAAATTTATATATGGTAAAGAAAAATTTCAATTTCATTTTGTCCCGGATGATTAAATACCATGCAGACATTATCATCAGAATAGTGTTTGAATAGCGTAGTAATCATGTAATTGGATATTGAAAAATATTATTGATGTCGAGATACCGCAATATACAAGAAGTACACCGATCCAAAAAACAGAGCATTTCAAAGCTGATTGTCTGTTTAGGATAATAGGGGATACCCGGCATTTAACTATTCACTGTTTTATCGGTCGGTTACTTTTATTATGTGTAATACATATTTCCTTTTTTGTTATATCATTTATAATAAAAGGATTAACAGGATTATTCTAATTTGTGCCATTCACATGTATTTGAATGCAGATAAGCTGATGGATAAGTATTATAGGGTTGAGTTGGCTAAGTATGAGGAGCGTTTTTATGAATGATTATTGTACGAATGATGATGATGCTAATAAGAAATACGAGGATTTTCTTTACAATACCAGACAGTTTTATAATAACCTTTCGGTGCATTTTTATGGAGTAGGGTTACCCTTTCCTTTTTATTCAGAGAAGGAATAGTATAAATCAATGGTATATTTCGCTGATAGTATATTTAGAAGTACCACAGAAAATGTGAATCAAGCAGTCAATAACTTTGTTTACTGGATTTCGAATTCTTCAATTATAGTGAAAAAGTTCGGGAAAATAGAACAATTACAACATAAAAAGAATCAATCTCCCAAACAACTTACAAAAAAATTAAGAAAAATTGTAAAAATTTCAAAGAAAATACTTTAAAAATAGAAAACAATCAAAATGAAGATGTATATCCAATGATTTATCAAAAACAGTTTAAAGAACTCATTAAAATACCCTTTTGGTTACCTGTGATTAGAGATGTACATGGTGCATTTTTTCTTGAGTTTTATTTAGAGCATGATGGTAAATCAATTTTTGATTATTGTAATAGCGCCTTAAAAAAACTGTCCAGTTTATTGTAGCCTATTCACCTACTTGTTTTTAGTGAGGCAGAACGACATATGTGGAAAAAAGAATGATTGTGGCAATAGTTTGTCATTTGTTCTTTTTGTTAGTGAAGAAGGTAATTTAACAATTGATAATCGGAAAGAGAAGACAACTATATGGACTTTTGGGGGATTAGGCATGTTGATTGGTAGTGGCGTTGTGGGGACGATTGTATTTTGAATATTGTTGGCAAATAGCTTTATTGTTAATCTAAGCCTGAAAGGAATGTTCGGTCTTTTTGGGGGGTGTCGGGACTACATTTGTTAGGTGCATTTTGTTGAGTTGTCTGGCGAGTGCAGTGGGTGATTCATTTTGTCGAAAAAGCTTATATGTATATCATCGGTATATTAGTTGTTTTTTTTGGTATCCGAATTTGGGAAAACAATGATATTACTAGTATATCGCTTTCGCATTAAATGGTTAAGCACTCGGAACATATCATAAATCTTACGGTGGTAAAGATAATTGATGCTATAAGAAAGGTGGTATTTTATTGCGACACATTGCAAAATTAGTAGCACAATTTTAAAGGTATCGAAAGAAGTTTATTTAGAATTACATTTTCATATGCAGAGTGATTCAGAATTAATAGTCATAAATCAAAACAATGTTTTATTTATGCTAAACAGAATACTTATATAGATGCAGTCTTGTTGAATTTCAATCATATCGGAATAAATTTTATAAGGTTTGATTTTTGAGTTCTATAGTGGTTGCATGCTGTAATCTTCTATGGATTTGAAATATATTAAACTAATAATTGAAATATTAATACAATACTATTGAAAATTTGGTATTGCATAAAAGACTTAGTAGTGGTATTCTAGAAAAAGATAATTTCATTTTGTCGACAATAGACAATATTACCAAAAGGAGAATTCTTGTATGAATTTACAACTTACGGGTAAACCAGTTCTGGTTATGGCATCAAGTAGTGGTTTGGGTAAAGCAACGGCTACAGAATTTGCCAAAGAAGGAGCAAAGGTTTTTCTATTTAGCCATAATCGAGAAAAACTAGAAAAGGCTAAAAAAGACATTCATGAACAAACAGGTATTGATATTCAATATATAGAGGGAAGTATGTTGTACAACGATGATATATGTCATGCGGTAGATACGGTAGTTCGTGAATGTGGGTCTATATATGCTCTTGTCAATAATAGTGGCGGACCACCAGCTGGAACCTTTGAGAAATTTGAAGATGATAAATGGCAATTTGCATTTGAAAACAATCTGTTGTCATATATTCGCGCTATCAGATATGTACTTCCGTATATGAAAAAGAATGGAGAAGGTAAAATTGTCAACTTTGCTTCTTCATCTGTCAAACAAGTCTTAAATAATTTAATTTTATCAAATACCTTTAGAATGGGTGTTATGGGATTATCTAAGTCTTTGTCACAAGAATTAGGCGAATATAACATTTTAGTCAACGTCGTTGCACCAGGCAAGATAGCGACAGACAGGGTACACTTATTAGATGATATACGTGCTAAGAATGCTGGTACGACGCGTCAGGTGATAGAAGCTAAGACTGAATCAACTATTCCATTAGGACGATATGGGACACCGGAGGAATTTGCAAGAATAGTTGTGTATTTATGTTCTCCAACTAATACTTACATAACAGGACAGACTATCTTGGTTGATGGGGGATTAACCAAAACATTTTAAACTGATGGGTGGCTAATAATTTAAATTTATATAGGATGAGTGGTAAGTATGGAACCTGTTTTACAAGATTTAAGTCATACACTGTCTTTAAAAGATCAAGTGTATGAAAATATAAAAAAGCAGATTGTTATAGGAAATTTTAAGCCAGGATCACGACTCATTGAAGATAATATTGCAAAAGCAATGAATATTAGTCGAGCACCTGTGAGGGAAGCTTTAAATCATTTGGAACGTGATCGGTTCGTTCAGTTAGTGCCACGAAAAGGTGCATATGTTACACAAGTAACGCAACAGGACATTGTAGATAATACGGAGATGCGAATACTGATGGAACCATATGCAGCAAGATATTCGATTAATGATATCCCAGAGTGCATGATTCAGGAAATTGAGAAGAAGTTGCTATATGTATTAGAGCATCCCGATGATATTGAAAATTATATCGAGTCCGATATAGCTGTTCATGCATTGTTTTACAAATATTCATCTAATCGTTTATTGGTCAATGTATTGGATAATTTGATTGATTATTCATTACGTATAAGATATCTACCTGAAACTATGAAAAATGGTGTGGATATCAATGTTATAGTTATTGCAACCAGGGAACACCTGAAAATTATCGAAATGATGAAATTAAGGGACGGTGCACATTTATCTGATTTAATTAAGAAACATTTACAAAATGCAGAAAAAAGAACGGAAATGAGTATTATATAATTAATTGACGTTATAACAATTATATGGTACAATTCATGCCAGTAAAAAGTTAATAATTGCAAGTATGTACGTTAATGAATTTAAAGAGACAAGGATGTCTTCTGTAACAGGAGGATGACCTTGTCTTTTTTTTAGTTATAATTGTCGACAATATACAAATTACCATTCATTATTAATTGAGATATAGGGGAGATTTTAATGACTTTAACACATAAAATTTTAAATATGACACCATCAGCAACAGAAGCTATGACCACAACGGTTGGAAATTTAAAACGAAAAAATATCGATGTTATTGATTTTAGTGTAGGAGAACCCGATTTTCCGACACCGGATAATATTAGTACAACAGCAATACAGGCAATCAATGAGCATTTTACAAAATATACAGCTGTTTCAGGTATTTATGAGTTGAGGCAGGCTGTATGTGAAAAATTTAAAGATGATAATCAGGTTACATATACTCCAGAAGAAGTCATGATTTCAACGGGAGCAAAACAGACACTATTTAATGCTATATTCACGTTGTGTGAAGAAGGTGATGAAGTTATTATACCGGCACCCTGTTGGGTCAGCTATGTTGAAATGGTTAAGTTGGCAGGTGCCACTCCTGTTATTGTGCCATTACATGAAGAAGATGGATTTCAGCTAGATGTAGAAGAAATAACACGATGTATTACTGAAAAAACAAAAATGATTATTATCAATAATCCTAATAATCCAACAGGGACGGTATACAGAAAAAAAGACCTAAAACAATTAGCAGACGTATTAATGAAGAATAATATATATATACTATCTGATGAAGTGTATGAAAAGCTGGTTTATCAGGACAACAAACATTTATGTATGGCTTCTTTTATGGCAAATAACCGGTCATTGCTTTTGTTGGTCAATGGAGTTTCAAAATCATATTCTATGACAGGATGGAGAATTGGCTACATTGGTGCAGATAAAGCAATCATTTCGGCGATGGATGGTGTGCAGGGACACGTTACATCTTCAGCTAATTCTATTGCACAAAAAGCTGCATTAGAAGCATTAACAGGAAGTCAACAAAGCGTTACGATCATGCAAAAAGAATTTGAACGAAGAAAAAATATCATGGTTCAATTAGTAAGAGAGATACCGTTGTGGGATCTGTCTGTAGAACCGGAGGGTGCATTTTATGTTTTTCCTAATGTATCAAAAATGTTTGGTAGAACAGGTAAGGGTATTAGGATAAATGATTCTGTTGATGTCGTAGAGTATTTGCTTGAGGTTGCGCATGTTGCTGTTGTTCCCGGTAGTGCTTTTGAAGCTTCTGGCCATATACGTTTATCGTATTCTAATTCGCTGGACAATATAAAGCAGGGAATGCAAAGAATCAAAGATGCGATTTTACTATTAGATTAGAGGGTGTTCTTATTATGAAGACAACAGATGAAGTTATTCATTTATTGAGTGAGTTGGTTTCCGTACCAAGTATGAATGGGAACGAGGCTGGTGTTTCGAAATTGGTTTATCAGTATACTCAATCTCTTGGTATGGATGTGTATTATGAGGAAGTGGAACAAGACCGCAGTAATGTTATCGCTAAAAAGAAAATTGGAAAAGGTGGGAAGACAATCGTTTTGAACACGCATATGGATGTGGTGCCTGTTGTTAATGGATGGGCATCCGATCCTTTTCACTTGACCATTCGCCAGAACAAAGCATATGGCAGAGGTGCTTGCGATGCCAAGGGGCCATTGGCATGTATGTTACTGGCAATACGTAATGTCATTAATGATCCGGGTAATATTCATGGAGAAATTATTATGACGGCAGTTGTTGATGAAGAAGATTTTAGTCATGGTGCGAAGAAAATGGTTCAGAATGGGTTCAATGGCGATTATGGCATTGTAGGTGAGCCTACAAGTTGTAAAATTGCTCCTTGCCATAAAGGAAGCATGCGGCCCATTATTCGCGTTACTGGTAAAACAGCGCATGCTTCTCTTCCAGAGCAAGGTATTAATGCTATTGAAGGCGCAGCTGTTTTTACGATGGAAATGAAAGAATATTCAAAACAATTGAAAAAAATAAATCATTACTTATTGGGTAATCCAACAATGGCAATCACAAAATTAGTAGGCGGGGTAAAAGAAAACGTTATTCCCGACAGTTGTGAATTAATTGTGGATCGACGAATGGTTCCCGGTGAAACGGAAGAAGAGGTAGTGGATAGTTTCAAGAAGATATGTGCTTTGACAGAACGTAAAATGCCAGGAATAAAAGTGGATATAAAGGCTTTAAAGGAAACCACAGGGGGACCGACAGAAATCAGTCCAGAGTGTAAATATACACAAGCTGCGCTTGATATAGCAACGGATGTCACTGGAAATGAAAAGACATTTTATGGTCTCACTTGCGGATGTGATATGGTGCATTTAATGAAATGTGGCATTCCAACAATTGTTGTTGGACCAGGATCTCTGAACCAAGCACATCAAACCGATGAGTTTGTGGATATTACACAGTTAGAAAGATGTATTACAATATATGAAAATATTATTCGATGGTGTTTATCATAATAATAGAAGGGACTGTTATACATTGCATATTAATCGCGCTGTAATATACCAAAATAATTTGCCATTAAAAATACCGTTCAAACACGCCTCATCAGGATATATTGATAGCTTGGAAGAAATTTATTTAAAACTAGAGGCAGATGATGGCACTGTTGGGTTTGGCGAAGTCAGAGGCAATTGTTCTTATTTCACAGGAGATACGACAGAAGCTGTCATTGCTACATTGAAGAGTGCCATTCTTCCTGTATTATTTGAGATAGATTTGACTAATATCAATCAGACACATGACAAGATCGAGAATGCCATTGTTGGTAATATGGCATCCAAAGCCATTGCGGATATTGCTATTTATGATCTGATTTCGAAATATTATGGATTACCTTTGTGGAATTTATTGGGTGGTGCCCGTAAAATGCGTTTGCCTACTGAAGAAAATATACCTTTTTGTAGTCTTGAAGAAACAAGAAAAAATGCGAAAGCTTTACTGGATGACGGATGCAGGTTTATAAAAGTCAGAGTAGGACTCAAACCTTTTCAAAAAGATGTTGAACGGGTAAAAGCTGTTTATGAAGTAGTAAAACAACTCCATTTGGAAAGTGAGACAGAAATTGCCATTGATGCAAACCAATCATGGGAAACAAAAGAAGCACTGGTCAATATCAAAGTATTGCAGCAATATGGTTTGAAAATCGTGGAACAACCCGTTCCCGCTAAGCATGCTGACTCATTAAGGATGTTGCATGAAAATTTGGATGTAAAGATATTTGCTGATGAGGCTGTTTTTAGTGTTGATGACTTAGTTAATCTTATTAACGAGAATGCTATAGATGGTCTCCATATAAAACTCATTAAATCGGGTGGAATTTATAATGCTGTTCGTATGATGGATATTGCAGAAGCACATCATTTGTCATACATGGTAGGTGGTATGGATGAGGGTATGTTAGCTGTAGCTGCTGCTGTTCAATGTGGAGCGGTTTCCAGGACCAATTTGTTTGAATTGAATGGGCATTGCAGAATCAAAGAAGACCCTTGCAGTGGATTGGAAGTTTCCCATTCAACGGTAATGGTTCCCACAGGGATTGGACTGGGAATTCATGTAAATGAAAAACAGTTACATGAAATATATAAAGAAAATAGAAATTAGAATATGGAGGAGTTTACGATGGGAAAAAAATTAACAGGTTTTTCAAAGGAAGAATTTGATCAACGGCTGGCAAACGTAAGAAAAGAAATGGCACATAGAAAACTTGACATTTTTCTTGTGAATACGCCGGAAAATGTTTTTTATCTGACCGGACACAAATCACCTGGCTATTATATGTATATGTGCTTGGTTATTCCTATGAATGGTGAAGTCACGTTGGTTTTGCGAAGAGGCGAATTAGGCAATGCAGGCACGTTTTCTTGGCTTGGAAGCGATGCGTTGGTTGCATATGATGATACGGACGATCCTCTGCAGAAGACAATTGATGTAATACATCAGAAAGGTGGCCAGAAAAGCAAAATCGGAGTCGAATATACATCTTGGTTTTTAACGACTAAAAACTATCTTGGATTAAAAGAAAAATTAGAAGGTTCGGAGATCGTTGATGCATCCGGAATTGTTGAACAGGGGAGGCTCATCAAATCACCTAAGGAAATTGAATATATAGAACAAGCCGGAAAAATTTGTAATGCGGCTATGCAGAAAGCCTTTGCAACAGTACGAGTAGGAAATACTGAAAATGATGTTGCTGCAGCCATATTTTCTGAAATGTGTGTGCAAGGCAGCGAGTTCTATGGTACAGAACCGTATGTTGCTTCAGGATATCGGGCCGGTGCGATGCATTCTTCCTGGACGAGTAAGGTGATGAAAAATGGAGAAACAGTATTGTTGGAATTATCTGGGACAGTCAATCGATATAATGCAGCATTGATGAGAAGTGTTTCACTGGGGAAACCGTCACTGGTAATGCAGGAATGGTCAAAAGTATGTTTGGAAGCCTTAAATGCGGCAATTGATGCTATCAAACCTGGCGTTACTTCGGAATCTGTTGACTCGGCTTGTTTAGATGTTATTACAAAAGCGGGATTATATGAAAACTATCGTAAAAGAACAGGGTATTCGATAGGCATTGCATTTGCACCCGATTGGGGTGAAGGACATATCATGAGCCTTCAGCAGGGGGATCAACGGATTTTACAGCCTGGTATGACATTCCATATGCCACCAGCTATCAGAAAATTAGGGAGTTATGGTGTCGGGTTCAGTGAAACTGTTTTGGTCACTGAAACAGGTTGTAAAGTGATTACCCATGTTCCAAGAGAATTGCATATTGTTGAATAATATTATAGCAATGGCGCTATTAGTAGGAAAGGGGTCCTGTTAATAGTGCACTGTTATTAGATGAGGGGGAAGAACGATGAATACGAACAGAATGATAAGAGTTTTGGGGATGGTAATGTTGGTTGGAACGTTGATGGTTACAATTGCTGGATGTGGAAATACTGGTTCCGGTGGCAATCAAAGCAAAGCGGAAGTAAAAGCACCGGAACAATTAGCCGAGTCAGGTAAATTGACCTTTGGTACGGCAGCGACTTTTCCACCTTTTGAATACATGCAAGGTTCGAAGTATGTTGGTTTTGATATTGAGATGGGAGAGGCTTTAGCAAAGGAAATGGGGCTTGAATCTAATATTCAAGCTATGAATTTTGATGGGCTTATTCCAGCATTAAATGGCAAACGATTAGATATGATCAATTCAGCTATGTATATTAAACCGGAACGGGAAGAACAAGTTGATTTCATTCCGTATTTAGTATTGGGAAATTCTATTGTTGTTAAAAAAGGTAATCCAGAAAACATTACAACGATGGATAATTTATCTGGAAAAACTTGTGCTGTTACCCGTGGGGCTGTTGAAGAAATTTATTGTAGAGATACCAATAAAAAACTGGAAAGTAAAGGTAAGTCACCGATCACTATATTGGCATTACCTACCGCAAATGATTCTGTCCTAGCCACAGAACAAGGTCGAGCAGACGCATTCCTAGTATCATCACCTGGAGCAGCATATTTGATGGAAAAAAAGCCTGATACCTTTGAAATTGCAGGTACTTTTGCAGCTGAAACAAAAATAGGTATTGCTGTGCGTAAAGGTGATACAGAAACAAAAGAAGCGGTTGAAAAAGCATTGAAAAAACTGGTCGAAAACGGCACTTTTGAATCTTTGATGAAAAAATATAATCTTCCGACTGAAATGAATTACTTTGCGAAATAGAGCGTATTACTTATTTTATGTAGATTGGGGCGAATATTATGGAAGGGTTGTTTAATTATGTATGTTCACCAGATTTTTTGAACGGAGCTGTCTCTACATTAAAACTAACAATTTGTGCTCAGATCGCAGGCGTTTTATGTGGATTTCTTCTGGCGATTTTCAGAATGTCAAAATTTAAAATATTTCAAGGAATCGCAAGTATTTATATTTGGATTTTTAGAGGAATTCCGGTTTTGGTTCAATTAATTTTTGTTTATAATGCGTTACCACAATTTGGGTTAAAACTAACCTCATTTCAGTCTGCAATGGTTGCGTTGACATTAAATGAAGCCGCATATATGGCTGAAATTATTAGAAGTGGACTGAAATCGGTTCATCCAGGTCAGCAACGTGCTGGGTATGTGCTGGGTATGTCCAAGCTTCAGATTATGCGACATATTACATTGCCACAAGCATTGCGGACCGTTGTCCCACCTACGACGAATCAGTTCATTGCCATGTTAAAAACTTCGTCTTTGGCTTCGGTTGTTGGCTACGGTGATTTGCTGCTGACGGCACAACAGATGGCAAGTGCCTCGTTTGATTATATTCACACTTTAATAGCGGCAGTTGTGTATTATTTGTTTTTTACTTCAATCTTTACTATTGCACAAATTAAAATTGAACATCACCTGGATATATCTCGACGATTTGATCAAGCAAAATCTCCGTCCTTGTTTTCTTCATTTCTTAGACAGTGCTCAATTGTCATTTTAGGAGGTGTGCATACTTATGAAGGGATTAATAGAAGTACGAGATGTAAATAAAAGTTATAGTGGTAATGAAATTTTGAAATCAGTATCTCTTAGTGTTCATGAAGGTGAAAAAGTAGTTATGATTGGACCTTCCGGTTCGGGGAAATCAACATTATTAAGATGCATGGCAGGTTTGGAAAATGTGAATGGAGGGCAAGTATTATATAAGGGAAAAGATATGAGCAGCAGAAAAAATTATAGCCGGACCGAAATAGGCATGATTTTTCAATCATTTGATCTTTGGAATCATCTGACAGCATTAGAAAATGTCATGCTGGCACCGCGAATTGTATACAAGGATAATAAAAATAAGGCAAAAGCAGATGCCATGGTTTTATTGGACAAAGTACATTTGAGTGACAGGGCAAATCATTATCCGGAACAGCTTTCAGGGGGACAACAACAACGTATCGCCATTGCCAGAGCATTAGCAATGCATCCCAAGCTGATGTTTTTTGATGAACCGACGAGTGCGCTGGATCCTGAAATGACATCGGATGTATTGGATATTGTTGTAGACTTGGCAAAGAGTGGGATGACTATCGTCATTGTTACACATGAAATGGAATTTGCTCAAAAGGTAGGTGATAGGGTGATTTTTATGGATAACGGCAGTATCATTGATGATTTACCTGCTAAAGATTTCTCGTTATCTGGCTCTTCTCATCCGAGAATTCAAAAATTTCTGCGTCAAATAACTCAATATTAGAGGACTAGGAGAGAGTTCAATGAATATCATTTCCATTGCGTTGGTTCAACCGATAACCTATTTTGGCAATGTACTGCAAAATGTAGGGCATTGTGAAACCTTTATTGACCGGGCCGGGAAAGAAAATGTGGATTTAATAGTCTTTCCAGAATTATATCTGTCGGGATATGATTTGAATTTTCTAAAACAATCGAAGTGTTCTTTGCAATCTGAAGCTGTTCAATATATAACAGAAATTGCAAAGAAAAATAAAATCTATGTTATCTTACCTGTTGCATTACAAGAAGGATCTCAATTATATAATGCAGCTATCCTTATTACCAGAAATGGAGATGTAGAAGGAATATATCGCAAAGTTCATCTGTGGAGTGAAGAAAAAAAATATTTTCAGGCTGGAAATCGATATCCGGTTTTTCAAACGGATTTTGGGAAAATCGGGATTTTAATTTGTTACGATGCAGGTTTTCCTGAAGCTTCCCGTATGTTGGCATTACATGGAGCCGAATTAATAGTATTTCCTGCTGCGTTTGCCGATACACCGATATTTCGTCAACGATGGAATATGTATTTTGGAAATAGGGCATTAGAAAACACTTGTTTTGTAGCTGCGGTTAATTCCATTGGTTTAAATAGTAACGGTGAAAGATTTTTTGGTAATAATTTAATGTATGGTCCCGATGGTTTGCGAATTGCTGCAGGGACAGATTTTGAAGAGCAGATGGAAATAGTAAAAATTAATTTGGATACTGTAAAAGAAGAAAGGGAAAATTCATATTTAACTGATTTACGGATGGATACATATGAATATAGGAGTGAGTAGTCAATGAGTCATATATTAAAAAAACAAATTAAAGGTATATATATTTTAGCAATAACGCCATTTAATCAGGACTTTTCATTGAATTTGGAAGGATTGCAAAAAAATATTGATTTCTTCATTTCGTCAGGTGTTAATGGTGTTGTTGTCGGTGGTACTTATGCTGAATATCCAAGCATGACAATTGAAGAAAGAAAACAATTGTTTAGAGCCGCTATTGAAGCTGTTAATGGAAGAGTACCTATTGTATGTTGTACTGCTGATAGCGGAACACAGAATGCCATTGATTTAACAAACTATGCAGATAAAATTGGTGCAAATGCTGTAATGGTAACTCCTCCTTATGTTTCGGAGGTCCGCTCAACTGATATGATATATCATTTTGAACAATTAGATGCCAATGTGGATATTCCTATTTTAATTTACAATAGTGCCAGTATTGGCGTTAGTTTGACACCTCAAGATATAAAGGAAGTATCTAAACTTAAGCATATTTATGGAGTTAAACAAGGGGCAACCGATTTGAATGTTTTAGTAAGGACATTAGCTTATGCCGGTGATAAAATTTCCGTTATGTGTGCATCAGATGGATTGATTCTAGGGGCATTAGCTTCCGGGTATCCTGGTTGCACATCAACTAATGCTAACTTTATGTGTGATGAATATGTAGCTTTATATGATGAAGTCATGAACAATCAATTAGCAAAGGCTCAGAAACGTTACTATAGATGGCAACCAATGCGCGACTTAGCTACTCGATTTGGCCAACCTGCGATGGTGAAAGCGGCAATGGAATTAAAAGGCCTCAGTGCAGGACCAGTTAGGCCGCCATTTCAATCTTTAGATGAGAAAGAAAAGGAAGAATTGACAACCGTATTGGAACAGTGTGAGTTGTTGTAATCTGATTAGTTGAGGTAGTTATGAAACTGGAATTCATAAATTATTAGACCAAAGACCAGCTCATTCCTTGGGATAAGATGGAAAGGATGTATGCTTTTTTGAAGAAATTAAATTTATGCAGTAGATAGTGGTCAAGTGAATAAGTGTATAAATTTTGCATATGTGTTGTTAATACGTTTTTATTGTAAAAGTTTACAATAGTTGCTTATACTATCGCTTAAATGTAAGAAAATAGATTAAAAGAGACAGTAACAGAAAGAAACGAAAAGTAAGAGAAGGTGGATTATAACTGCATTCATGGCATTGAAACAAAATGAACAAGAAGAGGCAGTTCGAATTGCTAAATCGTTAGGGGGCGTAAGGCCTGCCAGGGTCCAAATCTCTGCCACTCCGCCATTTTACTAATACGAGCGAGTTTGGATATTTTTCCAAGCTCGCTTTTTTTCTGTTTTCTGCCGTGCCAATCGTTGTGCAAATGAAAAAATAACGTATTTCTATCTCCATACAAAAAGGTATTGGTGTTTTTTCGTCTTTTTAAAACTGATACTCACCAAACGGAAAAGGAAAATGAGTTTTTTTCTGCATGTCCTTGTCGACGTTTTGTCAATATATAATATTGACAATATCACTGCTCCGGTCAGCAGCACTTTCCGTGGGACGATGAGATGAGTCATGCGGAAGATTCTCTTTCAAACGCATGTAGGGGTTCATCACGGACGCATGCAATACTGGCCCATCCAGCAGTGCCATAAGGAAGTTAGCTAACAGCTTTTCAACGTCTGCATTTTTGTAAAAAAGCGAAGTCGATGAGGCTAGCTATTATCTGGGTCAATACATTTACCGAGAACTTCTTGACACATACAACACATACAGAAGATTTTACCTGTATGACTTTATATGGTATAATACACTATACATAGGTAGTGATTCATCTTTTGATTATTTTTGGTAATCCTTTCTATTTACACGTATTAATGCATGCTGTAGAGTCGGATTTTCTACAGCTTCTTTTTATGTAAAGGAAGTGTTTTTATTATATGTAAATAATGGTATGGCAGAATGGTTGTCTTGCAATAGGAGAACTCATTTGTCTGATGGAAATTAGGATAATAATAGGGAGATATTGCCAAGAAATATTTTGGATATGTTATCATGAATAAGTGATAGAGATATAATGGATATGAATTACCACAAATATTTAAGCCTATTATTTTGAGATAAGGTATACAGACAGACCTATTATTCGATTTTATATTGTGAGTTGGTAAAGCAGATAGCTTTAAATAATCAACAAAAAGGGAGCATTGGATGATATTTCGTTTAAAAAGAACAAGTATAGCTTGTATTGTCTTCATGATGACACTAACTTCTTCAGTAGGAGCTACTTTTCATCCAGGAGACAGAGGAGATGAAATTTTAGCAATACAACAGCAATTAAACGCTATGGGTAGAAATATTGTTGCTGATGGAGATTATGGAACACAGACAACTGAAGCTGTGCGGAACTTTCAAACGTCACAGGGACTGGATGCTGATGGAATTGTAGGAGCCATGACGTACCAAGCCTTAATGGGAACAAATATGCCGGATAATACGTGTACTCATTTTGTACAGCAGGATACAGATTCAAATAGCAGTACTTCGGTTCCGGTTACCGCAGATAATGTGATTATGATAGTACAACAAGCGTTAGTTCATAATGGATATACAGTTTCTGTTGATGGGGTATTGGGAACAGAGACAGATACGGCAATTCGTCAATTTCAAGCTGATCATGGGTTGGAGGTGGATGGAATTGTAGGAGGGCAGACTTTTTATGCGTTAACTGGTCAGACGTTGTCAACAGCACCTTTTTCTTATGGCAATACATCGGAATCCTCTGAAGGGGAAAACATTGTAGCCGCAGCTGATCAATATCTTGGCGTTCCTTATGTGTACGGCGGTAATACGCCTGATGGATTTGATTGTTCCGGTTTTACAAAATATGTTTTTTCATCTATCGGCATTACATTGCCCCGGACTGCGGATGAACAATATGATATAGGGACTCCAGTGGCATATTCTAATTTGCGTCCTGGTGATTTACTGTTTTTTGATTCTGGATATTCTGGAATATCTCATACAGGTATATATGTAGGAAATCATGAGTTTGTCAGTGCTACCACCTCGCAGGGTGTTGTTGTAGCTGACTTGGATAATACATATTGGTCTTCGTGTTATGTGGGAGCAAGACGTGTTGTATAAATAAGCTTATTTATACAATGATTTATAGCCGCATCCATGAATGATATTCGGTTTCAAAAGCGGGAGAAATTACGAATGCCAAAATAAATCCGTTTTACTATTTTTATCTTGTTGATGTGTCCTTCCATAAATTCATTGAAGTAATGGAATCGAGTGGCATTAATAATGTCGTCGAATTAATCCGAGAAGGAGTGCAGCAAGGATTTAAATTCTATTAATCCGTAAGTCTGTACCAATTCGAACCAAAATCGCAGGAAATACATCGAGAATTTTTTTTTGTTGTATTTGAAATTGAAAGGGCAATGATTATATGGGTACTGTATCCGTTTTCGTGTATTTTTCATGGCCAGATTACCTGGCAGATGATATTTGTCGCAGATAATCATGGCATTGAAAAACAGGTGTTGTGCTACCAAGCGGAATACGGAAGAAGAATCCATTACTACACAATATAGTTTTACGCAAGGCATAGAGATAGGACGCAAACTAGTTCGTTAATTTTAGATATCCCGCACTGCGGCAAGATATCTAAGACAGTCTTGCCGCAGCGGGATTGAACAAGGTAACTTGGCATATCTGATCTTGTGTGTTTTCCAAAAATTCATCCAGCGACAACATAGCGGGAAACGCGGCGGGTTTGTTATAGGGAATAGAATCGGTCAGCCATATCGGGTAACATTTTATTTGCGGGCGCATTTCCAGATAACGATAAGGTATTGGCGTTGACTACATCGTTGATTGGCTGGACTAGGGGAGTGGCGGGATCAAGCGAATGATTGCAAGATTATAATTATCTGCATGGAGGTAATAGTATGTCTTTCACTGTTCGAAAGGCGCTGCAGATGGATCACATGAAAGATGCCGAATTAATCGGTGGATCCGGAGGCCTTGATAGAATTATCAGTTGTGTTGATATTTCAGAAACTCCCGATTCGTATGAATGGTTGAGGCCAAATGAGTTTTTGATTACGACGGGATATTCCATACGAGATAATTTGGAATCACAGATGAAACTGCTGCGTTCTTTATCACAAAAACAAGGAGCTGCACTGGCTATTAAGTTTGGTCGTTTTATTGGCAGTATTCCTCAAGAACTAGTTGGTTTGTCTGATGAACTGGACATTCCGCTTATTTCTTTGCCTAATAATCTTCCTTTTATTGATATTACATATCCGCTTATGCAGCGTATTGTCAATAATCAAGCACGACAGCTGGCATATTCTGAGAAAATTTATAAAATGCTGACAAAAGTCGCATTAGAAACGAATAGCTTGGAAAGTATTTCTTCAGCATTAGAGTCGATACTCGCTAAAAAAGTAATTATCTATCCTTATAATCTTCGTGCTTCTAGTTTGAATACGCAGCACCAACAGGTGATTCCTGTACAGGTTAAGAAACGGGTATATGGATACATTGTTGTTAATACTCCGGAACCTTTGAGTGACAAAGAATTAATTGCTGTTCAACATGCCGAAGTGCTAGTGGCTCTCCACCTTGTTAATTATGAACTGGCAACAGAAGCGGCATGGAATGAACGACGTGATTTATTAGATGATTTGATTAGCGGTAAAATCCATAGTATGGCTCTTCTGCAAGCTCGAGCAGATGAATTCAGTTTCTCTTTAGAAGGAGAAAAGTGTGTTTGCATCGTCGATATTGATGATTTTACAACGTATCTGTTGCAGCATGATTTGACGGAACAACAGGCTTTGACTTTTCGCCGCTCCCTTTTTCATTGTGTTCAGGGAGCTATGCTGCGTTTGGGGAAATGTAACCGTAATTTTCTTACAGCACAGCAAAGTGATAAAGTTATTATTCTCGGTTCATTTTATCAAACGGACTGGGAATCTGTTTTGCCGGAAATACATACACAGGTGTCCCAACTTTCCGAAGAACTAACAGCAACTATTGTTATCAGTAATCCTGTTAATATGTTAGCGGAGATACAGAAAGCATATGAGACAGCTCGACGTCTTATTGGTATTTCCCGTAAGATTCATGGACCGGGAAAGGACTTATATCAAAAGGATGCTGAGTTATATTTAATTTTAGAAAAAATGGATGCAGCGTCTTTAGATAGTGCGTTGCTTGGGAAAATTTTGAAATCACGAAAGCGAAAAGAATATTTGAGAACACTGCAAGTTTATTTAGACTGCCAGGGTAATCTTTCAGAGGCGGCGCAGTTGTTATTTATTCATCGCAATACGTTGCGGTACCGTTTAAAACAGATTGAATTGCTGTTAGGTAAAAAATTAGATGATCCAGAAATACGAGTAATACTCTGGTTGTTATTAAAATCACAGCAACTGCAATAGATTTTTGTGCAAAATGTACAAAAAATATTATTTTTTTGTACTAAATAGCGGTTGTTTGTTAAATTTACTTAAGGTAAGCTATTGTTATGAAATATAATAGCTTGCCTTATTTTTTATAGGCAAAAGTGAGGGGAACGAAAATATGTTAGGAATTATCAGAGTATTGACAACGGATGATTCAAAAGTTTTTGAAAGTCACGGGGTGATTATCAAAGAGAGGTATGGTATTCATGTGAAAAGTTATTGTATTCCTGATCAACCTTATGGTATTCATGATGAGGTTACGGAAACAGCAGCTATTCCTAAAATTATAACATTAGCTAAAAATATTGAAGCCGATGGGGTTAAAGCAATTTTAATTAGTTGTGCTGCTGATCCAGGCTTACAGCAAGTCCGGGCAAGCGTACATATCCCTGTTATAGGGGCCGGTACATGTGCGGCAGCTTTAGCTTTGACTTTGGGAAAACGGGTAGGCGTACTTAACTTGACTGGACATACTCCCAGTTCACCTGCAGCTATATTGGGTGAACGGCAGGTCATGGAAGTTGCACCTGAAGGGGTAGATAATACGACTGATTTAATGACACCTTCAGGAAAAATGGCGGCCATAAAGGCCTTAGGGGAACTGGCAGCAGCATGTGATGTTATTATGCTGGCTTGTACAGGTTTTGCGACTATTCATTTTGCTGAAAAAATGCGCAAACATGTGCCGATTCCTATTGTAGATGCCATAGAAGCCAGCGGTGCTGTGGCCCAATTAATTCTTCGGAATATATAATAGAAATGAGAGAGTGATAACTATGGCACAAGAAAAAGCAAGAGAGGTACATCCTAATGTTTTTGAGCCGGGGATGATGCTCATGAATGTATGTTTATCGTTTTTTGGAGCAATTATCGGTTTACAAATTATAACTACTCTGGGGGTAACTCCAAACACAGCTATTATTGGGGTGTTAGTAGCACTTATTGTTTCCCGTATTCCCCTTGCTTCTTTTGCAAAATTCAGAAATATTCATCGACAAAATATGGCACAGACCGCTATTTCCAGTGCTACCTTCGGGGCAGCGAATTCGCTATTACTGCCAGTTGCTATACCGTTCGTGTTAGGACGTGTAGATCTTGTTTGGCCTATGTTGATTGGAGCTACGCTGGGTATGTCTATTGATATGTGCATGTTGTACTGGCTATTTGACTCTAAAGCTTTTCCTGGTAAGGCAGCTTGGCCCGCAGGAATTGCGGCAGCTGAAGCGATTAAAGCAGGAGATAAGGGTGGAAAACAAGCCATGCTTCTCGTTTGGGGTATTGTTGGCGGAATCGTCGGTTCCTTTTTTAAAATTCCTATGTCGGCATTGGGAATTACTATGATTGCTAACATGTGGGCTATGTTGATGTTTGCTGTAGGACTTCTGTTGCGTGGGTATTCCCAATCCATTTTTGGTCTGGATCTTAATGCTATGTATATCCCTCATGGTTTTATGATTGGGGCGGGGCTTGTTGCCGGCTTTCAGATTCTAATGGTTTTTTTGAATAAAAAGAAAAAAACAGATGGGAGTCCTGAACAGGATGACTACGAATACACTCGTGATGAAAACAGTGTACGGGTCAGTTTGATTCGAGGTTTTATATTATATATTGTTGCAGGGGTTATTTTAGCTGTTTTAGCCGGTTTATATACAGAAATGAGTATTGGCATGCTGGTTGTTTGGGTTTTGTATGCCGCTTTTGCTTGTATTATGGCGGAATTTATTGTAGGGTTGTCAGCGATGCATTCTGGATGGTTTCCCGCTTTTGCTACGTCGCTTATTTTTTTGATTATCGGTATTTTAATTGGATTTCCGCCCGTAGCACTGGCACTGATGGTAGGATTTATTGCCAGCGGCGGGCCGGCTTTTGCTGACGGTGGGTTTGATTTCCGCAGCGGTTGGCTTTTGCGTGGCATGGGGAAAGATCCTAAATTTGAAGTAGAGGGTAGATACCATCAGTTTGTTTCGGCTTTTGTTGGTTTTGGTGTGGGTGCAGTAACCGTTGCTTTAAGTCATAATATGTATTTTGAGCAAGGCCTGGTACCTCCGGTTGCCAAGGTGTTCGTGGCAACGATACAAGCGGGTGTTGATCCAGCCATTATTAAGAGCTTGGCCATCTGGGCTGTTCCAGGTGCGATATTGCAAGCTGTTGGTGGATCGACACGTCAAATGGGAATTATGATGGCAACAGGGCTTTTGATTTTAAGCCCGGCTGCAGGAATCACTGTTTTAGTTGGACTGACGGTACGTTTTCTTATTGAAAAAATAAAAGGTGAAAAAGCGATGATACCTGTGACGGTAATGGCAGCAGGATGTATTGCTGGAGATGCATTGTACGGCTTCTTTAATTCTCTGATAAAAGTAGGTGTTAAAAAATAATGAGCTATTCTCGCATACTTACTAAACAAGATGCGACTGCTGCTGCTTTGGGTGGTGCTGTTCTTGGTGGCGGTGGCGGCGGATCCCGTTTTTTAGGTGAAAGATTAGGTTTACAGGCTATTGACACGGGGACCGTGAAGTTAGTTCCTATTGAAGAAATTCCCGATAATGCAATCTTATTGACGGTTTCCGCTGTAGGTGCTCCCGCTGCATTAAATGCTTGTGTTACAGCCACAGATTATGTAAATACTGTTCAACGTTTTGCAGCATCCTTTGATTGTAAACCAGCCGGTATTATAACTAATGAATGCGGCGGCAATGCAACTTTGAATGGTTGGATACAGGCAGCAACATTGCATCTTCCACTGGTCGATGCCCCTTGCGACGGCAGGGCTCATCCCACAGGCGTGATGGGAGCGATGAGCTTGCAGCGGCAAAAAGGATTTGTATCCCGGCAGGTAGCTATTGGCGGTAATCGGGCAGAAGGAAGTTATTTGGAAACTATTATACGTGGATCTTTGGAGCATGCTTCTCAGATAATTCGATGTACATCCATAGAAGCAGAAGGGTTAGTTGCGGTAGCCAGAAATCCTGTTACAGCCGCTTATGCCAAGGAGCATGCTGCTATAGGAGCCATTGAACAGTCTATTTCATTGGGTAAGGTTATGCTGGCAGCACAAAATCAGGAAGCAGATATTGTTGCAAGTGCGGTAAATTTTCTTCATGGAGTTATTTGTATGACGGGCCGGATTCAGCATTTAAAACTGGAAACAAAGAATGGTTTTGACGTGGGTACGTATCAAGTTACGAATGAACGGCAGTCCGTGGAACTAACTTTTTGGAATGAAAATATGACACTTACTTTGAATGATATACGATTGGCGACTTTTCCTGATTTAATCATGACTTTTTTAACGGATACAGGTATGCCGGTTACTTCATCAGAAGTACGGGAAAATATGAAAATTACGGTAATTTATACAGATAAATGCCATCTTCGTTTAGGTTCTGGTTTACGCGATAAGGAATTGTATATAGTTGCTGAGCAAGCAGTGGGAAAGGAAATCATTTCGTATTTATAATTTGTGAGGAGACGATAGTATGGCGTTGAAACAAGTATTGGATGTATATGAAATTATGGATGACATTCATGTGAATGGGAAAGCTATTGTAGCATATGCAAAAAAAATGGGGATTGAAGATGCAATTTATGAACGGGTGGAAGAAGGAAAAGGGGCGACTGATTTTATTCGTATGCTTATTCCCGGAAAAAATGGTAAGACTGCAGGAGGAGCGGCTCCTACGTTAGGCATTGTAGGTCAGTTGGGTGGTGTTGGTGCACGGCCGGAACGGAAAGGATTTGTTTCCGATGGCGATGGGGCACTGTCAGTTGTTGCAACTGCAATTAAGCTAGCGGGGATGGCACAGAAGGGAGATCAGCTGGAAGGTGATGTTATTGTTACGACGCATATCTGCCCCACGGCGCCGACGCAGCCGCATAAACCTGTTCCTTTTATGGGCTCACCGGTTTCTATGGCAACCAATGTTCATATTACGGTAGATTCGGCAATGGATGCGGTTTTATCTGTTGACACGACAAAAGGGAACCGTGTTATTAATAAGAGAGGTTTTGCTATTTCTCCAACAGTTAAAGAAGGGTATATTCTGCATATCAGTGAAGATTTGCTGCAAATCATGCAGACGTCTACAGGAGACTACCCGGTGACGTTTCCGATTACAACTCAGGATATTACTCCATATGGTAATGGACTATACCATTTGAATAGTATTTTGCAGCCATCTGTTGGGACTACGGCACCTACGGTAGGAGTTGCCATTACGACGGTTACGGCTGTTCCCGGCTGCAGTACCGGAGCATCTCATGAAACGGATATAGCTGAAGTAGTGCGTTTCTGTGTGGAAGTGGCCAAAGAGTATACTCAAGGAAACTGCAGCTTTTATGATAAGGAAGAATTTGCTTTGGTGGAAAAATTGTACGGTTCTATGAAACACCTTCAAACTTCGGGGAAGCAATCATGAAAGCACAGATCACACTAACTGTTAGTGTGGCCAAGGAAATAATTGCGGCGGCGATTGTCGAACGGCAGGATGTTAAGCAGGCTCAGAAAAGCGGCAAGATCTTATTGAAGGGTGGGACGACAGTGGCAGCTGTAGCCAGACGATTAGGACTTTCGGGATTACGTATTTCAGGACGTATCAGTCCGAGAGGAACAAAATCTTCTGGAAACCAGAATACCATAGCAGAACATAGTGTTCTTTGGGAAAAAGGGCGGGTATCCAATATAGACGAAGAGTTTTCAAAGGCGGCGGCATCGATGCGAGCGCAGGATGTTGTAGTGATAGGTGCTAATGCCATTGATGCGCAAGGGTATGCGGGAATTTTAATAGGCAGTTCTTTAGGTGGAATGCCTGGTCAGGGGTTTACGGGTCTTATGGCGCAGGGATGTAAAATTATTATTGCCTGTGGTTTGGAAAAATTGATTTATGGTACTATTGCCAAAGCTTGTCAGGCTGCTGGCCGGGAGAGTACTGATTGGAGTATGGGAATGAGCTGTGGTCTGGTTCCCTTGATAGGTGAAATTGTGACAGAACAGCGGGCTTTGGAAATGTTGTTTCCCGTTACGGTTACACTTATTGCTTCCGGGGGCATAGAAGGTGCTGAGGGTGCTAAAACTTTTATACTGAAAGGGAAACCGGAAGTTGTTCGGGAGGCTGTTGAATTTGTATTAAGAATTATAGAAAATATAGACAAGCATCCGGCATACGGCGTAGAATGTAAAAAGGGCAGTATCGGGTGCGGACGGCATAAAGCTTGTGCTTGGCGCAAAGCGGAAGGAGGTAAACTGACATGGTAGGAAAGATAGGTGCCATTACAGTAGGTCAGGCTCCCCGAGTCGATGTGATGCCAGATCTAGAGCCGATACTGGATGGGATTGAAGTTATTCAGCGTGGGGCGTTGGATGGCATGACAAAAGAAGCGTTAAAAAATATTGAACCGGCAGAAAAGGATTATATACTTGTAGCACGCTTATCTGATGGTTCATCCGTGCAGATCGCGGAAAAATATATTTTGCCGCGAATCCAAGAACGTATTAACGATTTGGTA
The DNA here is from genome assembly GCF_050219315.1 of Megasphaera sueciensis. NCBI lineage: Bacteria > Bacillati > Bacillota > Negativicutes > Veillonellales > Veillonellaceae > Megasphaera > Megasphaera sueciensis. Next base: position 1,578,375 of record NZ_CP116939.1, on the reverse strand, counting down.
AATTATGAAAAAGTAAAGGGTATACTTATGCTTTGCACAGGGGAGTTTCCTTCCTTTGATTGCCCTGTTCCTCTGCTATATCCACAAGTGCTGCTGCAATATTTTACCATGGCTGTTTTAGGTAATCGGACGCTGGGGGTTTTAACTCCTGCTTATGGGCAAATTCGACAAGCCGGTCAGCGTTGGCATCGAAATGGTGCTGCAAAGGTCCTTGTTAATGCAGCATCTCCATACGAATCTTTTGATTTGGTCGTGGACAAGGCAGTTGCACTTAAAAATTCAGGAGCACAGCTTTTGGTCATGGATTGTATCGGGTATACGAAAGCGATGAAGGAAACTATTCGAACTAAAACGGGAATTCCCGTTATTTTAGGAAGGACTGTTGCTGCTCACGCAGCAGCAGAACTCTTTGGTTAAACAGGATATTTTAACATATAATATGCAGAAAGGAAGCTGGATGATGACTGCAAAAATTATATCACAAGATTTACTGGAATTTTTAGGGAAATCGACGTCTTCATACCATGCAGTAGCTGCCAGTGCTGATATTTTGAAAGCAGCAGGATTCATGGAATTAAAAGCAGGTGAAACATGGAATTTACAAGTTGGAGGAGCCTATTATCTTCGTATTTATGATTCCAGTCTTATTGCGTTTCATATTACCTGTATACCTCGCGCCGGTTTACGTATTGCTGAGGCACATACGGACTTTCCTTGTTTGAAAATAAAGCCAACCGCTTCTATATCAATGCATGGATACGGTAAAGTCAATATAGAAGTTTATGGGGGGATGATTCGCAGCAGCTGGCTGGATAGGCCTTTATCTGTTGCAGGTAAGATCGTTTTGCGGGGAGCAAGTCCTTTTCATCCCGTAATAAAATTAGTTGATGCCAAACGGCCTGTAATGACGATTCCGAATTTGGCTATTCATATGAATCGTCAGATGAACGAGGGTATTGAATTAAATCCGCAAAAAGATATGCTTCCTCTTATGACGATGACGGGAGAGAAGAAGAACGAAGAATTTTTTCTTGATTTTCTGTCATCAGAGTTTTCTTGTGAAAAAAAAGATATTCTGTCTTATGAACTTACTATATATCCAACAGAAACAGGTTGCCTTATGGGGTTGCAAAATGAATTTATTTCTTCACCGCGGTTAGATAATCTGACTTCTGTTAAAGCTTGTTTGACTGGCATTATTGAAGGAAACCGGAAAGATGGGATAGATGTTATTGCCCTTTTTGATAATGAAGAAGTAGGTAGTAATACAAAGCAAGGAGCAGGTTCTTTTGTCCTTCCTCATGTTTTGCAGCGTGTGTATACTGCATTAGGATTTACTGCAGAGGATTATTTGTCTGATATAGCACGAGGATTTATGCTTTCTCTGGATGTAGCACATGCTATGCATCCCAACGTGCCGGAAAAAAACGATGTTACTAACTTTCCGGTTCTCAATGGTGGGGTAACTCTTAAAATTGCCGCTAGTCAAGCCTACGCCGGTGATGCGGAGGCGATAGCTGTTGTTACAGCGCTTTGCCAAGATGAAAATATACCTTTCCAATATTTTGTGAACCGTTCGGATATCAAAGGCGGTGCCACACTTGGTTCCATCTTATCGGCTAATCTTCCTATCCGAACGATGGATGTAGGTGTGCCTATCTTGGCAATGCATTCGGCGAGAGAAACTATGGGGATAAAAGATCAAGAAGCAATTGAAAATCTTCTCTGCAGATTTTTTTCATAAATAAAAATGTGTATGCATAGCATATTTTATATTCTATTCCGAGTTCATTTGATTATTATAAATTTTGGGGGCATATAAAAATAATATGCCTCTTTTTTTTGCAGTAATAAATATTGATAATATTTTATTTATGATTGACCAATAGAAATCCTTTGCATTACAATATAAGAAAGATAAGTCATATCTGTATTTGTACACTTGCATAAAATTTGTTTTTTTATAAGGAGGACGCATATGAAAAAAATGCCTGTTCTATTTATAGGTCATGGCAACCCGATGAATGCCATAGAAGAAAATGACTATGTGAAAACGTGGAGATCTATACCTTCTTTTTTTGAAAAACCGACAGCGATTCTTGCTATTTCTGCTCATTGGTATACAGATGGCAGTTATATTAATAATTTGCTTAAACCACAGCAAATCTATGACATGTATGGATTCCCTAAAGCCTTATATGAACTGCAATATCATGCTTCTGGTTCTCCTGCATTAGCGTCACAGGTACAACAGGTGCTTGGTGACGATATTGCAGTTGATAATTCCTGGGGTATTGACCATGGGAGTTGGTCTGTTCTGCAGGCAATGTATCCTGAGGCCGATATTCCCGTTGTTCAAATGAGTGTGAATAAAAATATAAGTTTGCAAAGGCAGTTTTTATTGGGTAGAGCATTGCGGCCGCTGCGAGACCGGAATATTTTAATTTTAGCCAGCGGTAATATAGTACATAATCTAGCCATGTTAGATTGGGAATTGCAAGCGGGGTTTCATTGGGCGGATAAATTTGATCATACTGTTCGTGACTATGTTATTCAACACGATTATGATGCTGTATTTCGCTTGATGCAGGAAAAATCTTTATTTCAATTCTCCGTACCGACATTAGATCATTTTTCTCCGCTTGTATATGCGATGGGAGCATCATCGGACGAAGATGTTATAACTGTTTATAATGATTCCCGGACAATGGGAGCGTTATCTATGACTAGTTTTGTGTTTGCATAATTTTTTGTCAAATAGTCTTTGATGGGTGTGTTTATCGGAAGGAAAGATGCAGAGAAAAAAAGAAACAGAAGTTGTTTTAGATATAATAAAACAATCTTTTCTGCTGAGGGCATGAATATACTGTGGATCACATTGTTACTTGGAAACAGGCAGGAAGAAATTCAACATAGATAGATCCATATACCTGACAGATAATGATTATACAGGGTGCTTTTGGAATATGTTAAAATTGGAGTAGCGCGTTTAAGATACCGTGCTGTTTATTCATCTTTTTTTATGCCGTGCATACAATGATCATGATTTTATAGAAGATATGAAACTGAAGCCAGTTGTTAAATTTGATATTTTCCGAATGAATCAAAAGTGTAATTTTTTTATAAGAATATGTTTTTGCTAGGTACGAATCAAGAATCTTATGCAGTGCAAACGTTGACGGCGAAAGATATAGAGAGGATGTTTTCTGTAAATACAGATATAAAAATAAAAATTTTTAAAGACAAGGAAAAAAGAAAAAATCCGAGACAATATGTTTTGAAAAGAGTTTAAATTGAATCACGTATGCCACATATTTATCAAGAATCAGCTCATAGATTTAGAAGTAATGAATATGAAAAATAAGCATATTATGGATTTTCGTTAGAAAGACGAGAAATAATAGACTTAAAAAGCATATCACGCAGGAGCGCTTGCGTTTTTCTATTATGACTGAACAGCAATCTACTCGATATGTATGTAAAATATGCACATGTGCGCAAGTGGAACATACTTCTGCCCGCATGTTGAGTATTATTTGTTGGCAACCGCCGTACGGAACAGATAAAAAACGGAATAGTATACAGTCGATTAGTTTTAAAAGCGTATACTTAGGAGGTAGGTGTACAACCAATGATGCAGGTTTTCGAGGAATATCCAAAAATAAAAGAATAATATAAAAATTATCATGAGTATACAATAGAAGGACATGTGATACAAATGATTTTTCGTATAAGAAGGTTGATATAGGAATCTATGCCAGTTATGAGAAGAGATGTAATGGAATTCATTGACATAACACATGCGTAAATAGTAATTCGATGCGTTTTTTTAGCGGTTTCCTAAAAAGGATTAAAATATATATACAATCCAATTCTGTTTGCAATAGGGCAAGCAGTTTTTTTATCTATAAAATACACAGAATGCTTATCAATATAAAATAATATAATCGATATTTTTATTGACATATGTCAACAAAAGAGATAAACTGAAATAAACGACATATGTCAATAACTTTGCTTATTGTGCGGATAGAAGCGGTTTCACTATACTGAAATATCCGAGACAGTTATTGGCAAGAATATTGTTGTTGAAAATAATTATAGCATATGGAACTGTATTTATAAGGAGTTATTTATATGAAATTGAATCAAGCTACAGACTATGCCTTTAGGCTCATTTTGTATTTTTCGACATTGCCGGAGGGAACTAAAGTCAGTGCGACAGAGTTATCTCAAAATCAACATATTCCTAAACGATTTTTATTGAAAATTATGAGAAATCTTATTTTGGCAGGAATTATAAAATCATATCGGGGAGTTGATGGTGGTTTTTCTTTACAACGAAAACCCTCGGCTATTACGTTATTTGATATTATTGCAGCGGTAGAGGGAGAACCTGAATTGCTGCGCTGCTTGCCGAATATGGAAAATTGTACTCGTGATTGTGCCGGTATGTGTGCTGTATATGATGTTTTTCGGGAAATTCAGCAGGAGTTGATTCAACATTTGCAACGTATTGATTTTGAGTTTTTAGAAAAACAAGAACATACGACAGATATACGTGTTTAGTAAAATGTACTAAATTTCATCAGCTGCAGTATCTGCCAATCTATATGTATATTATACTGACTATGTGGATTTTATATTTAATAGTATGAGAGTACGACGTATTGCTGAGTACTGGGTTTGGATGTATCCTGCAGGAAGGACAATGTAGTAGCAGTGTATATCTTTTTGTTTATAGTAACTATTATAAAAGGAGTATGTTGTAATAGCATCATATTGGCGGCGGTGATAGATGATATACGATTTCTTTTAATTAACTGATCTATATGGAGAATACTATTTTGAAAAAGTAAAGATGCAATTTCCGATTCAACCAGAATATGACTCACATAATGACAGAGCGATATTGCAAACTCCCTTTTAATATAACGTTGGGCACGGAAGTTTGATTCCAAAGTTATCTATTTACACCGGAGCGGATGTCAATCTATTTTTGTTAATGAAGTTATTTCGTAGTACCTTTGTCGACTGTAAGAAAATGTTAGTGAACAAGAACTTATATAATTTTTAACTGGATATAGCGAGGATGGGTATGTATCTATATATCAAAATACGATACGATGGAACGTATAGCAGCAACATTAAATATACAAAATTTTGATAGTATTTGCAGACATATATTTTTACAATTACGGTTATATGCGGACATAGTTCATTTTTCTTTTTTATTGTTTTGATTAAATTAGAAAAGGTAATTATGTCTTTTTTTAAATGATAAAGTAAAGCATACATGTGTTCATCGCAGGATAAACATGTAAATAGATTGTTTTTAATAATGACGATAAGTATTTACCTATGTAATACATAGTAAAATAATATTTTACATATATTTATTGTTAGACATATAATTATAATAATATTACATAGATTTTTGTTATTCAACAAGAACGATAGACTGATAAATTTTAAAATTCTGAAGGTATTTCTACGAAAAGGAGAATTTTTATGAAACGAGTCTTAGTTATTGGAGGTGTGGCGGCAGGAACCAAGACTGCAGCTAAATTTAAACGTCTTGATCAGAATGCAGAAGTGATTCTTTTGTCTAAGGGGCAGGATATTTCGTATGCAGGATGCGGACTGCCCTATTATATCGGCGGTGTTATTAACAGTTATGATGAACTTATCGTGAATACACCACAGAAATATACCGCATTAACGGGTGTAACTGTTTATACAGGTTGGGAGGCAGTTGCTGTAGATGTGGGACATAAGGTTGTTACTGCACAGAGTCAAGAGGGAATCAAACAATTTTTTTATGATCAATTAGTTATCGCGACAGGTGCATCAGCTAGTGTGCCGCCTATTGCGGGTATCGATATGCCGGGATTTTTTACGCTGCGGACACCAACGGATGCAGCACAGATTCTGGATTATATAGAAAAGCAAAATGTACGGCAGGCTGTTGTCATTGGGGCTGGTTTTATTGGGCTGGAAGTCGCGGAAAATCTTTTAGCCAGACATATTCAGGTTCGTGTAGTTGAAGCCTTGCCGCAAATTATGGCAAATGTGTTTGATTCAGATATGGCCCTATTAGTACAACGTCACCTGCAAGAAAACGATATACAGATTTTGACGGGTGTTAAGGCTTCGGCAATGGTAGGCGAAAAAGTTGTACAAGGTTTGCAGACCGATGCGGGAGTATTGACGGCGCAGCTTGTTATTTCTGCGGCTGGGGTGCGCCCTAATACCGATTTTTTAAAAAATACAGGAATTGCGATGGTTAAGGGTACTATTCTTGTTGATGAAACATTGCAGACGAATGTTCCTGATATTTATGCTGTTGGTGATTGTGCTATGGTTTCCAATCGATTGACTGGACAAGCGCAGTGGTCTCCCATGGGATCCAGTGCTAATATGGAAGGCAGGGTATTGGCACAAATACTGCATAATGGGGTGATACACTATCCGGGGGTATTGGGGACAGGCGTTATTAAGCTTCCGCTATTGAACTGCGGCAGAACGGGCTTAACGGAAGAAGCGGCAGTAAAAGCGGGTTTCCAGGTTTGTACTGCGACGATGGTTACGGATGATAAACCCCATTATTATCCGGGATCGGCTTCTTTTATCATAAAATTAATTGCTGATAAAAACACAAGGAAAATACTTGGAATGCAAGTTATCGGTGCGGGTGCTGTCGATAAAATTACAGATATTGGGGTAACTGCTATTTCGATGGGAGCGGCTTTGGATACTCTGGAATGTTTGGATTTAGCATATGCGCCGCCTTTTTCGACGGCAATTAACCCTTTCGTACAAGCTGTGCATATCTTGCAAAATAAAATAAACGGCTTATATCATAGTTTAACTCCGTCAGAGTATAGAAGTGGGAAAGCTAAAGATTATGAAATCATTGATGTGTCGATACAGCCGGCGATTCCGGGAGCTCGTTATATAAATTTAATTGACGTTACCGGGCCTATTGCCGAGATTCCCTTAGATAAAAAACTTCTCCTTGTTTGTATGAAGGGAAAGCGTTCGTATTTACTGCAAACTCGGTTACGAGCGTATGGCTATACCCATACATTAGCTTTGGAGGGTGGCCTTGCTGTGAATGATGTGAAAATTTCTTTTACAGGACGCGGTATACCTGAAGAAGAAATTAAACGAGTCAAAGGACTTGGCTTTCTTCGCGATAAGACAACATCGGATTGCTTCAATGCACGAGTGATAACACGAAATGGAAAAATTACAGCGGAGGAAAGCTACGCTATTACGAAAGCGGCTGAATTATATGGCAATGGACAAATTGCAATGACAACTCGGCTTACTATAGAAATACAGCATGTACCCTATGTTAATATCGAACCACTTTGCAATTTTCTGGCCAAAGCAGGACTGGATACAGGTGGTACAGGATCTAAAGTCCGGCCGGTTGTATCTTGTAAAGGAACTACTTGTCAGTATGGATTGATAGATCCGTTTTCTTTGTCAGGAAAAATTCATGAACGTTTTTACAAGGGATATCATGACGTATTATTGCCTCATAAATTTAAGATTGCGATTGGCGGTTGTCCCAATAATTGTGTCAAACCGGATTTAAATGATTTAGGCATCGTGGGCCAGCGGGTGCCGCTTCTTGATAAGACACAGTGCAAGGAGTGTAAGAAATGCATTCCCAGAGACACTTGTTCTATTCATATTTTGCAATGTGATGAAGCGGGAAAAATTGTTCTGGATACAACGCGCTGCAATCACTGCGGGCGATGTATAGGAACCTGTTCTTTCCATGTTTTTGATGGATATACGGAAGGATATAAAATATACATAGGAGGTCGCTGGGGGAAGCAAATTAAACATGGAATTCCTATGGAAAAGATATTTGCTACGGAGGAAGAAGTATTGGAAACAATTGAAAAAGCAATTCTTCTCTTCCGGGAACAAGGAATCACAGGAGAACGATTTGCTGATACAATTACACGACTTGGCTTTGAAAATGTACAAAAACAGCTTCTTACAAATTCTCTTTTGCAGCGTAAGACAGAAAATCTTCAAGCTCGTGTTCATCTTAAAGGAGGCGCGACTTGCTAAAATGAACAGAAGAAAATGTATCTATCATATGGTGAAAGGCAGGGAGGAAGCATGATTTGGAATATGTTGTTTCATATTGATGAAATAAAAAAGTGGCCTTTGGTGATCGGTAATATTAATAATTTTTTAAATGAAATAAAAGAACAGCCACATCATATTTATGTTATTGCAAATGCAGACGCCGTAGCGGGAGTTATGGAGGAAAACCTGCGCTTACAGGAAGTGATGCATGTATTACGTATGCAAGGCGTGTATTTTGAATTTTGTAGAATTGCGCTGCGGGGGCATGCTATACAAGAAGCTGATTTGCCAATAGAAATAAAAGTTGTACCCAGCGGAGTCAAAAGAATAGTGGAATTGCAAATGGATGGCTATGCGTACATAAAACCATGACATCCTAGTGAATTATATATTAGATACTTTTTACGGGTTATTATGTGTATAATACGTAAGAAAGGCGGAGATATAGTGCATTATAAAAATATAGGAATTTACGTTTTAGTACTGGTACTGCTGGTTATCGGACTATACCGGCATGACTATGTATATGTTTGGCAGAAGGCATCTACTATTTGTCTGGAGTGTATCGGGATTGGGTAAGCGTCAAATTATACAGTGCATTACAACCGCTGCTTATAATTTTAATATTTCTGGGTTTATGAATGGCCGTATTTTTCGAGAGGAGAGCAAGGCTGTTTGTGTACCCGGGTTAAATTGTTATTCTTGTCCGGGAGCCGTTGCGGCATGTCCGTTGGGGGCATTGCAAAGTGCTTTCAGCGGGACTGTACTGCGCATACCTTTTTATATCTTAGGTACATTACTGCTGTTTGGCATTATATTTGGGCGATTTATTTGTGGTTGGCTTTGCCCTTTTGGCTTTATTCAAGATTTGTTATACCGAATTCCGGGACCCAAAATAAAACATGTACCGGGAGTATCTGTATTGCGCTGGTTTCGTTATATGATTGCCGTTTTGTTTGTATGTATTCTGCCAGTTGCGGCTTACTTGATCAGCGGTATCGGTGAACCTGCTTTCTGTAAGTATATCTGTCCGGCAGGAACACTGGAAGCGGCAGTTCCGCTGTTATTTCTGGATCAGTCTCTAGCCGCGGCAGTGGGATGGATAACTGCTTGGAAATTTTTCCTTTTAGGGATTTTTCTGGTTTCTATGATTTTTATTTATAGACCTTTTTGTCGATTTGTTTGTCCGCTGGGTGTTTGGTATGGATTATTTAACCATCGGGCTGTGTTGGGGATTTCTGTACTTGAAGAGCATTGTACACGTTGCGGCATTTGTCATCAAGTATGTCCTATGGAAGCGACTATTGCAGGTAATGCAGAATGCATTTCCTGCGGAAAATGCACAGATAGTTGTCCCTCTTCAGCAATTTATTTTCGTAATCCTATTAGGCACAGTGGAATTATGGAGGAAAAAACTAAATGAAAAAGATTATCGTATTTTGTATAGCGGTTATATTGTCGGCATCTATAATGGGATGTGCTGCACAGGAATCCCCTTCTAAGGAAAGCAGCAATTCACAGCGTCAGACGGCGGCTAATACAACGGTTGATAAGACAGCTCCTGATTTGCAACTGAAAACTTTAGATGGTAAAAGTATTTCATTGAAGCAATTATACCAAGATAAACCTGTATACTTAAATTTTTGGGCCTCATGGTGTCCGCCTTGTGTTCAAGAAATGCCGCATATTCAACGTTTACAAAAACAATATGGAAGCAAGATTCATTTTGTAGCGGTTACTGTTGATGAGAACTCAAGTGATGCGGCCGATTTTATTCAAAAAAACAGTATAACTATGCCAATATATACAGGAGATTTAAAAGCTATAACACAGGAATACGGTGTGTCAGCAATTCCCGTGTCAATTATTATTGATACGAATGGAAAAATTTTAGCAAAGCGTGTAGGGGGGATGGATGAACAGGAACTGAAAGAATTTTTGGCACCTGTTTTAACCAAATAGTATAATAAATATTTGATGCTCTATTATAAATAATACGACTTGACCAGTAAAGAGAACAGTGTGATAATAAAAAAAAGCAAAGGTGCTTGCAGGCGCCTTTGCTTTTTTTTGTTTTTTGGTAATATGTTTTAATATTGAAATATATAATAAATACATTGAAAATACTCCTGCATTATGTATGAGGAAAGAGACTGTTACATAACACAAGAGATTTTGTGTTTACGAGGGGGAATAATCGATATGAACATTAAACAGTGTGTACATGATAATGTTGGTGAAATCACTGGACTACATCAGTATTTTCATATGTATCCGGAATTATCTACAGAAGAATTTAGCACGATGGAATATATTCAAAAAAAGTTAAAAGAGTACAACATTCCGTCAGTACATATAGAAAAGGGTGGAATACTGGGGATTATTGATAGTGGTAAACCGGGGAAAACATTATTATTACGAGCTGATATAGATGCTTTGCCAATTACAGAATCAGATATTAATATATCAAAACAAAAAAAATATATATCCCAGAATAAAGGAATTATGCATGCCTGTGGGCATGATGGTCATACGGCAATGCTATTAGTGGAGGGAAAAATATTACAAGAAAATCGTAATGAATGGGAAGGCAAAGTCGTATTGATGTTTGAAGAAGGCGAAGAAAACGGCAGCCGGTATTTGCTTCAATTTTTTGCATATTTTAAGAAACATGCTATTCATGTAGATGGATGCTACGGTACACATGTCAGATGGGATATCCCTTCGGGAAAAATAGGTATTATAACCGGACCGGCAATGGCGGGTGTATTTGCTTTTGATATTACATTGATGGGAATAGGTGGACATGGTTCCCGTCCTGATTTAGCTGTTAATCCGATTGATTGCTTTGCAGCTATTTATAACGGAATCAATACTATCCGTATGCGAAATATATCTCCGCAGCATTGTCTGACTGTATCTATAGGAAAACTCAAAGGCGGTGAACGGATAAACGTTATATCTGATATGTTAGAATTTGGGGGAACTGTACGATATTTTGATGAAAATGATGGCAAGCAGTTTAAAGAAAAGTTAGAACGTATTTTAGAAAATGAATGCAGCAACTTTGGCTGCCGGTATATCGTCAATAAAAAATCCTTGAATTATGTTTTGCGCAATAATGAAGACTGTGCCAGAATTGCTTGTAATTCAATTGCGAAGAATTTGGGAGAAAATGTTTTATATGCGGTACAACCTTGGATGGCTTCAGAAAGCATGGCTCTTACACTTCGGGTGTATCCGGGTGTGTTTTCATTTACCGGTATTGCTAATACGGAAATTGGCAGTGGAGCCAATCATCATACGGCCGCTTTTGATATAGATGATGCAGGTTTGGTGACGGGTGTTGCTGCGGCTATTTCTTACTCTTTGGCATTTCTGGCGTATACACAGCCTATTCCCTTTACGGCGCAGTCTATAGAGCAAGCTTGATTTTTATCATATAAAAATGATATTTTAGAAATTAAAATGTTATAGGGCGCGCTCAGTCAAGGATAGACATTCAGCATGGACAGCATCTTCGCAGGAACGTATAATAGACACTGTTTTTTGAAAGAGTGTGGAGGTATCCAGTCGAGCATTTCTGCACCTTGTTTCAGGGTATTATGAGAACAGTCGGAAGCAAAATTTTTATCTTTAAATTTTTTATTAATGCTTTTTAGTTCCATGTGTTTTGTTCTTTGCGAGAGTCTCATTTTTGCAACGGCCCATATTAAACCTGTTAATTTATCAATTGTAAAGAGAATTTTTTTCATTTTCCTATTATTCGTCAAATTTATCATAAAATTCAGAATTTAATATTGAGTGCAACGCGGAAAGTTGGAGATAAATTACCTTCTTCACATATGCTGGCAAGAAATTTTCATGTCTCCAAAAATGTAGTTATTCCCTTGATTTGGAACGGGTTATTTATGTAGAAACTTTCAGTAAGATTTTATTTCCTGCTATACGGATTAGGTGTGCTATTTTACCGAGAGCATTGCAGAATCTTTCATAGCATGTAAAAGGTATAGTGATCTATTTTAATTCAGTATACAATTGACTTGCATTAGCGCGCTTTCTAAAGTCAGGATATGATTGATAAACATATATTTAAAATGAAAAAAATATACCTAAAAAAAAGACCTTGCCTATAGAGGCATTAAAAAAGTATTTTGGTACTAGTTGTTGCTATTGTAAGAGAAAATACAGGATTACACTTAATTACGGAATTTTTTGGTATAGAATTTATAAAAGCATGCATTGATTTTTTTTATAAGCAACATATTATTATTTATCCAGATTGGAAATATTCTATGTTCCGGCATATTTTAAGAATCAACTACGGATTAGGTGCCGTCATTTTCCGGAAAGTTGTATTGCACAATACACTGAAATTTTTATTGGACAATAAAATGATACAAGGGGGGGATCCTATCTTTGTATGTTTGCAATATACTTGTATATGTAGTAATCTGGAATTAAATATATTTATATGAGGTGAAATACATGAAATTGGTTGTTCTTGTTGATAATAATACCATAATTGATCATTATTTTTTAGGAGAACCAGCCTCGTCCTATTATTTGGAAGAAGGGGATATAAAATTATTATTTGATGTCGGGTATACGGATATTTTTATTAAAAACGCTCAAAAAATGAATATAAATTTAGATAATGTCAACACTATCGTATTGTCTCATGGACATAATGATCATGTTGGCGGGTTAGCAGATTTAATTCGATATTATGCGGCTGCTTTTGTAGAGCGAGGGAAATATAATAAACCGCGATTGATTGCACATCCGTTGGCCTTTTGTGATAAATATGAGGGGAAAAACGAGATAGGATCGGTAATTAAAAAACATACGCTGCAAAAACATTTTAATGTTACTTTAAGTAAAGATGAAATATGGTTGACAGATAAGCTTGTTTTTTTGGGAGAGATTAAGCGAAGAAATAATTTTGAAAATAAGCAGCCTATAGGAAAAGTTATGAATCAAAATAGCTGGGTAGATGATTTTATGTTAGATGATTCTGCGTTAGTATATAAATCTTGTTATGGATTAGTTATTATAACAGGATGTTCACATGCGGGTATTTGCAACATTATAGAACAAGCAAAAATAATTTGTAAGGAGACAAGAATAGTCAATGTCATAGGTGGATTTCATTTACTTAATCCGGAGGAACACATTCTTGAGGCTACTTGCCACTATATGAAACAAAATAATATACAAAATATCTCTCCTTGTCACTGTACTGATTTAAATTCTAAAATAGCGTTATCTAAAGATATTCCTATTCGTGAAGTGGGAGTAGGTACCTTGTTTGAATATAATTAATGTAAACTGCACAAATCGGTAACGTGTATTACTTCAGTATTTATCTGCTAGGATTACAGATGGATTCCAACAACTGCTGGATTAAGAATCGGAATTGATTCTAGGGGACTCGGTAAAAAAATATAAAAATATTCAAGGAGAAATTCAAAGGCCAATATTTAGTATGCGTTAATTTTATTGTATGTATATGTCTACTGTGAAAAGCATAATGAGCCTTCAAATGGCTATCGTATCAAAAAGTAGTTTTTGTACAGTAGACATTAAATAGTATACTCCGGTATTTAAGAAAATATATCTTAAAATGATAAAACGAGCCAATGATGTATTAGTTGACTCGTTTTATCGTTTATTATTTTGAATAATATATTACATATAAGCTTTTTGATATATTTTAATACAATCATTTATCGTTAATTCCAAACGGTCACTTTGAAATAAAAATCCCATAGAAGTTTTGGCATTTTCTGCCATAGCAGGAAATTCAGCGGGAGAAATTCCATAATCGGACATTTTTAAATTGGCAACACCACAATCTTGTTTCAGTTTCGTTAAGGCTGTAAGAAAATCAGATGGGTGAGATGTTTCCTGCATACCCATGATCTGCGCTAACCGGATAAAACGGTCATCACATGCATGGTGTTCAATAAACCAGGAAAAATAAGAGGTACTTAGCATAATTAATCCTGCACCATGAGGCAGCTCTTGATGATAGGCACTGAGAGCATGTTCTAAAGAATGTTGACTTGATGTGGAACAAACGCACATTTCTATGCCGCCTAAATAATTACCGAAGGCTATTTTTTCCCGCGCATCGATATTAGCACCATTGCGTATGGCCTCCGGTAAATTATGACTAATGTATTCAATGGCAGTTAAGGCGATCATGTCGCTCATAAGGCTGGCTTTTTTAGAGATGTATCCTTCAATATTATGGAATAAAGCGTCAAAACCTTGCAAGGCCGTGAAATGAGGAGGAACAGAAACCATAAGTTCAGGATCAATAATGGCTAATACGGGAAATAATAGTTCATCCTTAATGGGTGTTTTTTCTTTTGTTTCCGGATTTGTGATAACACCACCCATGTCTGTTTCTGAACCAGTGCCAGCAGTTGTTGTAATCGCTACGATGGGCAGTGGTTTATTACTGATAGGTTTGTTTTTCCCTGTACCGTTTGTGATATAGTCCCAAAGATCGCCCTCGTTTGTAGCTACGACAGCGATTCCTTTAGCGGCATCTATGCAGCTGCCGCCGCCAAGTGCTACGAGAAAATCACAGTCAGCATCTCGGGCAGCTTTGCCGCCGGCCATGACGGTTGATTTCAATGGATTAGCTTCTACTTTGTCAAATAAAATTGTTTCTATGCCGGACATATGAAGCTGTTCCTCTGTCCTGGATAAATATCCGTTGACCTTGACCGATTTTCCGTTTGATGTAATAAGCATCGCTTTTTTACCGGGCAATGGTTGCTCGTGCAGATGATTTAATTGTCCGGGTCCAAATAACGTCTTTGTTGGTACAAACATTTTAAAATTCATATTATATACGCCTCCTTTGTTGCAGCATATGTTGTTTTTTTATTATACCGTAATACTATCAAAAAATCTTGGAAAAATCAGACATAACTTAACCTGCTTTTGATTTTTTAGAAAAAAGAATTTACTATAGGGGAAATTATAATAAGGCTAATCAAACTGCATGCTTATACTTTCCTGGTTATTCATAGAATAACCACCTTTTTCAACATCATCAAAATCTAATATTTCGTCTTCTGTTTTCAGCGGACTTAATTTTTTTATTATTCCATACGAGTTTTTTAGAGAGAGGTGATCCCCTTTTCCTGATAAAACCCATAATGTTTTGTATTTTTCAGGAGGGATGAGAAGCTCGTTTTCCCCCAGTCCATCTGTAAAATATACGAGCAAATCAATTTTTTTTGTATTCGCATATTCGAACACAGGAGAGAATTTTGTTCCGCCTCTGACATTGATACGTTCTTTTAGGTCATGAATTGTTTTGACAACGTAGGTTCGTCTGATTTCATCATCACATTCAACGATGGTAATTTCATGATTATAATTTTGTACAATACGTAATACTTCCTGCATGGCTTGCTTAAATTCACCATCACTGATACTGCCGCTAATATCAATGGCAATTATTATTTTAGCTTTATGATTTTTCAAATGACCAGGAAGGTCTAACCGTTCTGGTTGTCTCCTATTTCTTCGTGTTGTTGTTTTTTTTCGGTCACAGGTGATAGATCCCATCATTTTTTTTAAATATAAATTCCACGGCAATTCATATAAACTTTTTTTCAATGACGCAATCATACTTTCCAGATATTTTGGAATCATCCCTTTTTGCGAAGCGTCAATATATTTCTCTGTAAATTTTTTTAATGTTTGATTATCTAACTCATCAGAGTCATTCCAAATATCATGCGTTGTTTTTGGATCATATTTTGTTTTGATTTTTTCATTTGTTTTGCTGTCGGTATCGGGTATATTTTTTGTTTTTGTTAATGAATCCAGTGCGGTTTGGATATTGTCTGCATAATATTCAAAAGATTCAAACGGCAAAAGAAAAAGTGAATACGTCATGTTTATCCACTGCAAGGTTACAGCATCGGGAGGTAAATGTGTTAAGTATGTGTTTACGACAATGTCCATGGACATATTTAATGCTAACTTGCTATAATTATTTCTTAAATCTCTTGCCCGGAGAAGATGTAACGATACAATATGCAATATTTCATGTTTAATGGTAGTTTCCATTTGATCGGGTGTTAAGGTTAAGAAAATCAACGGATTAAAGTATATGACATATTTTGCATTTTTAAAGTTTACGGCGGTGGGACTGCTGATATCAAAACGAATTTTTCTTGTCATTTGAAATAAAAAATATCCGTAAAAATTATCCTTGTCTTCCATAAGTTTTACGTTGACTTTATCTATAAAATTAAAAAATTCTTTTTTATAATCTACCGGCACTATGATGGAAGCAGACGTATGATCTGACTGTTTTTTTTGGTAATCATCAATGAATGAATAGGTTCTTTGGTATAACAGGGAGGCTTCACTGATAAAATAATTTTCCATAAAAATCACCTGATTGAATGATAGGTTTCAAAATATGCAGCTATAAAGGCTTCATTTTCTTTTGCATGTTTATATACTTCAGGAGCATTGTTTCGAATATCCTTCATGATGCCGATCATTAAATCTACAGGATACATTTTCAAAAATTTCATTAAGCGGTTAATATACTCCTCGGGGTGACCGTTTTCTTTATCTATATCGGTATTTAATTGCTTTACTATATTTTTTGCTGCTAAATATAATCGAGTGTGGCTTTCTGCTGCTATTTTAGCAGGGAGGTCAGCGGAAATCGAATCTGTTGAGAAGACATCTGCATAGGAAATAAGCGGATGATAATCAGCTTCTGCAAAATTTACAAATTCTTCGGCAATGACTTTACCCACATTGCCTCGGATAACATTAAAAAATACAGCTCTGGGGATAGTATTTTTGTTTTGCTTATAAATTGAATACACTCTTGAAATCCGCTCATAACTTCTAGGTGTTGCATTAATATCATCTTCGTTGTTTTGATATAAATATTGAGGAAATGTGGAAATAAATTCCATAACCTTTTGTTCTATCCCTGTTTCTTCGGCCCAATCCAACCATTGTATATAATCGGGTTCCATATACAACCATACAAAGCGGTTTTCTTGTGCAGCATCCATGTCGACCGCTTGATAATCATACGTATTGGAGGGATTCATGGCGGCAACAATTTTCACATCTTTCTGTAATACATACCCATTGATTTCTCTATTGAGAATAAGATTCATCAGTTCTTGCTGTACCGCGTGTTCGCAACGATTTATTTCATCAATAAATAAAAGAACGGCGTTTCCTTTCTCTATTTCTGCATCTATTTCCAGCAGTTTGTGATGCACGGCATATACGGTTGTTTTTTTCTTAGCGGCTAAACCGTTTTCATTGGGTTTTGTATATGTATCGATGGTTGGCAGTCCGCCAATTTCTCCTTCTTTAAGGAGATTTCCATCAATACTAATAAGATGCCAGTTGTTTTTTTGCGCTATTTTTGCGGCTAATGCAGTTTTTCCAATGCCGGTTTCTCCAACGAGCAACGGAACTTCGCCAGCAGCTAATATTAAATCCACGCTTTTTAATGTATCTGTAAAATTCATTGTTATGTCCACCTATCTAAACTTTAATTTTTCATCAACGGTAATTTTTTTTGCTTTTTTACTTCCATACCGATATACAAGCATTATTTTGTCTATGGGTATGAGTGCATTATGTGTATCCAGAGCATTACAATTTATAAAATCCCGAATATATTTTTCTTCAACATCCTCCTTAGACAAAGTTTCTTTTAATACTTGTTCGATGTCTTCCTTTGACAAGATTATTTCTTTGGGAATATACTTAATAACCAAAATATTTATTTTTAAGAACTCTAATATTTTATTTTTATCTAAATTTTGGATAAAGCGGAGAGCTTGTTCATTATTTTTGATTGCGATGCATTCGGCTTCATGAGAAGGTGATTGTATATATCTTAATGCTTCGTAATCAATGCTTACAGCTGCTTTTTGTGCCTTTTTACATGGATTTTTAATGTATTTAATCGCATCGTAATTTTTTTGTACTGCCAGTAATTGTAATTCTTCACTGGGGCTTGTAACATATTTAATAGCCCAGCCTGATTGAGAAAGTGCAAGTTTGATTAATTCTTCCGATGGATTTTTGATATATTCTAAGTTATTCCAGCCGTTATGAATTGCTTTTACTAATAGATCTTTCGATGGGTTTTGGATAAATTGAATAGCACGAGCGGTATTGTTTATAGCTGTTTCCTGTATTTTTTTTGTGGGGTCAGCAATGTATTGCAATACAAGACCATTTTGTTCAACCGCTAATAATTTCATTTCATCTGTAGGATTTTCTATGTGCTTCAAAACATACGGATTATTTTTTATCATTTTTATATAGTTAGATTCGTCCATATAGTGCATTTCCTTTCATACTTTGTATATATAAATATTTATTTTATTATACCATAGAAATAAAATAGGTAGTATAAAATAAGCAACAGCGGACAGGGTATGACAGACAGTTATTTTTTTTATATTGTGATTTTTCCTGATTGATGATATGATATAAAAAATTTTAATATTAAGGAGGAAATCGCAATGGGACTGTTTACCGAAATTATTGATTATTTTGTTAGTCATATTGTGCATGGTGGGTTTCATGTTCATATAGCTTCTTTGATTTTTTGTGTTGTTATTGGTATCTTTCTGTTACAAACAGCATCAAAAATCATTTTTAGGATTATAGCAAGGAATAATGATGAATTATATAATTTGTTGCGTGAAATATGTGCGGGTACGCCAACGCTGTTAGGCATTTTAGGTGGTATCTATGTAGCGCAAGAATCGTTAGCGATACCACCGCGTCCGGCTGCTTTTTTAGAACATGTATTTCATGCGATTTTAATCATGACGATTGCTTTGGTCGTAGCACACATGGCTTCGGGATATTTGAAATACAAATTGGGGAAATCTTCGGAACAATTGGCTTCTACGTCTATTTTGGTGACAACCATTGACATAACAGTCTATGCAATTGGCGGTCTGGTCTTATTAGAATCTCTGGGAGTGTCTATTTCTCCGTTGCTGACGGCATTGGGAATCGGTGGATTAGCTACGGCACTTGCATTGCAGGATACGCTGGCAAACCTTTTTTCCGGTATTAATACATTATTATCTAAACAAGTTAAAATAGGCGATTTTGTTAAGTTGTCATCAGGAGAGTCTGGTCATATCATTGATATGAACTGGCGCAACACAACAATAAAAACTACTACAGAAAATATGATTGTTGTACCAAATCAAAAAATAGCATCTTCTGTTATTATTAATTATGCACAGCCTTTTGCGGCTTGTTCTATTTTGATACCTATAGGTGTCGGATACGGCAGCGATTTAGATCATGTAGAAACTGTTACGCTGGAGGTTGCTAAAAAGGTATTGTCAGATAATGAAGGCGGAGCAGCAGAATTTGAACCACTCGTTCGATATCATGATTTTGGTGATTACAGCATTAACTTTGATGTAGTTCTTCGAGTTAAAACAATTATGGATCAGAATTATATTCGGCATCAATTCATTAAAGCTATATATGAGCGATATGGGAAAGAAAAGATCATGATACCTGTAAAAAATGCCGTCTGATGATAGACAGCATAAAAATTTATATATTTTTTTTATCATTCCGGACGAATGGAGATTTGCAGGCTGTTCCTTTATTTGATGGTCCGCGGGCTAACGAAGCAAATATTCCTATAAAACAGGTAAAAGAAAGAATAACAAAGGACCAATGAACTCCCTGTGTAATAGCTTGTTCATAATTACTTAAATACGTCGTTGTATGGACAAAAATTAAACTTACTGCAGCCATACTAATTGCTTGTCCTAATATCCGCATCAGAGCTAAGACGGAAGAAGCAATACTATGCTGTTTTTCCGGTGCAGCCGTTAAAATGGCACTCGTATTAGGAGTCACAAAAAGTGCAGCACCTATACCTAAAAAAATTAAAAGCAATATTGTCAAAGCAATTGAGATATTCGGTAAAAAAGCGAATAAAAATAAGCAGAAAGCGGTAAGCGCCATTCCCATAGAGGCAATATATCTAGGCTCATGTCGATCCGCTAAGGAGCCAGCTTTTGTTGAACAGATAGCCATTGTAATCGGATGAATCAGTAAAATAAAACCCGTACTGGCTGCATTGAGATGTAATACCAGCTGCAGTTGGAAAGATAGTAAAAATGAGATTGCATAGGTAGCACTATAGTGTGCTAGTGAAGCTAGATTTGACATGGAAAAAGCAAGGTTATGAAATAGGGATAGCGGAACAATAGGGTAGGAAATTTGTTTTTCATGCCAGAGAAATACGATGATTAAGATAAGGCCTGTAAAAAACATATATTTTCCTATGGACATACTGGTAAATGCGGATATCCCGTATATGGTACAAATAATAGCAGTCATACTGAGCAAGCTTCCTGTCCAATCAAACCGTGTTTCCTGTTCGCCGAACCATTCTTCCTGTATGGCGGCCATGCAAATATAGGCGAAAAGTAACGCAAAAAATGAGAAAAAGAAGACAGCACGCCACGATACATATTGTGTCAAGATACCGCCTATGAAAGGACCGGCCGATAAGCCGAGATAGGTAGAAGCAGAACTGATTCCTATAACCTTTCCTTGTTCTGCTGGATGACTTTCCAGTAAAAGTGGCAGATAGGAAGCAAAGACCAGGGATAATGCAACACCCTGAAAGGCACGAAAACCAATCAGCAGAAAAATTGTTGGAGAACATGCGGCACCCAATGTAAATATGGCAAAAGCAACAACTCCAATCATAAAACTGTGACGACGCCCTAATGTGTCAGATAATTTACCGCAGGGTAAAAGAGTAGCGGCGGTGCTGAGTAGGAATACCGTTATGATCCAGCTGAGCTGAGTAGCGGGCATAGCAAATTCGGAAGCCATTGTTGGAATAGCAACATTGATAGAACTAGCCATAAACGGACCGACGAAACAAGTTATACAAGTTGCTGTAAGAATGCGCCGGGAAGTATTCATACTATAGCCTCATTTTTTGTGTAAATTGGGAAAACCGCTATTACGGTGGTACCAATATGGAGAGTACTTTCCAATTGCAATTTTGCACGATTGCTCTTAGCAATGTATTTAGCAATGGAAAGTCCCAATCCGGAACCGCCAGTTTCTTTTGTTCTGGATGAATCCACGCGATAAAACCGCTCAAATACACGATGCAAATCCTTTTTTGGAATACCGATTCCCGTGTCTCGCACTTTAAAATATACTTTGTTTTCTTTGATTTCACAGGATAAATATATAAATCCCTCAGCGGGAGTATATTTAATCGCATTATCGATAAATATGCGCAGCATTTGTTTTACGCTGCCTGGTTCGGCATAAATTAATGCGGATTCGTTTTTTTCAAGAATAATTGCAGGGTGAGCGGATATAAGAGAGGCTGCGTTATATACGTCTTGTAATAGATTGGCCGAGTTTGTTATTGCAAAGTGTTCAGATAACGTGCCGCTGTTAGAACGGGCGAAAAATAACAAGCGTTCGATGAGTTGGCGCATGTAATCTGTTTCGGATTTAATTGCTTCGATACCTTCTGCTAGTGTGTCAGGGTCGTTTTTCCCCCAGCGGTCCAGTAAATCTACATATCCGGAAATAACTGTAATAGGTGTACGCAGTTCGTGAGAAGCATTGCTGATGAATTGTTGCTGCTGCTTATATCCATATTCAATACGGTCCAATGTTTTATTAATGGTCAGGGCTAAATCATAAATTTCATTTTTTTCGTTAGATAACGTGATACGTTTACCTAATTTATTTACTTCAATATTTTTTACTGTGTCCCTGATTGTATTTAGCGGGGCTAAGGATTTTTTCATGACATAAATGCCGGAAAGAATTGTTAAAACTAAACTGATAAGGATAGAAGCTAACAGTTGTTTTGATAAAAGTGTGAGAAATGCGTTTTCTCTTGCGGCTCGCCGGGAAAAGCACAGATAATATCGCTGTCCGAGAGGATCATCCCATTGGCGGTAATATGAAAACCGGGTGGATTCATTTCCCTGTATCGTATCAGGCAGCGATTTGGCATCGTTATGTTTAATGTATTCGTCAAGATAGCGGTCACTTAATTGTTTGACTGCATACGTGGGACTGTTGTCGAGAATCAGTTTTCCTGACGCGTCATATACTTGCAAATTAGTAAACGGCGGCAATTTGGAATAGATGAAAATGGAGGTATCCATTTTTTTGTGAGTATCCAAGTAAGCCAGTGTTGTTTTTGAACTAGATAACAAATCTTTGCCGATAGAATCTGTTATAATATAATGAACACTGGCTACTGTGATAATTGAGACAATCAATAAAATAAAAAAAACAATGACTGAATATAGTAATACCATACGGGCAAAAATCGGTAATGGGGATAGGGAAAATATACGATGTAGTTTTTCGTTAATCTTTGGCCACATATCCGACGCCTCGGATCGTAAATATATATTTTCTACCTACTGTTTCATCAATTTTACTGCGGATATATCGAACATAGACATCGACAACATTTGTGTCACCGATATAGTCATATCCCCAGACTTCTTCTAAGATGCGGTCACGCGTCAGTACGATGTTTTTGTTGCGGACTAAATAGGCCAATAGTTCAAATTCTTTTTTAGTCAGTGTAAAAACATTATCGTCTACTTGGACTTCATGCCGGTCTAAATATAAAATCATATTTTGTAGTTGGAGAAAATTTTCACTTAGTCGTTCGGAACTTCGTTTTCGCAATAGAACCCGGATGCGGGCAAATAATTCTC
The DNA here is from genome assembly GCF_050219315.1 of Megasphaera sueciensis. Lineage (NCBI taxonomy): Bacteria > Bacillati > Bacillota > Negativicutes > Veillonellales > Veillonellaceae > Megasphaera > Megasphaera sueciensis. The sequence goes on along the minus strand of NZ_CP116939.1, from coordinate 1,555,465 downwards.
TGCTATTAAAAGGTTTGGTTAAATAATCGTTGGCACCTAAATCCAATCCGGCTACTTTGGTTTCGATATCGTCTTTTGCAGATAGAATTAGAATGGGGACGGCGGACATTTCACGAATTCGTTGACAAATACTGAGACCGTCTATGTCGGGCAGCATGATGTCTAAAAGAATTAAATCAAAGTGGTCTTGACCTATGCGATCTAAAGCACTGATTCCGTTATGTTCGATAATACAGTCGTAACCTTCATGCTCTAATTCGAGCTGCAAAAAACGACCAATTCGTTTTTCGTCTTCTACAATTAATACGCGATTCTTAATATTCATTAATAAAGCCTCCTGCAATATAGATATAGAATTAATCAATTATATACACTATTATACATGAAGTATGCGTTTTTTGATACTCCAATTTGCTTATTAGTAATTATAGATTGGTTAAAAATGAAAATAAATTTTAATCAAATTTTAATTTTTAAACAATTTACTTTTTGAGTATTTCTGTTACAATAGACACGTAGAAAGAATAATCTACGACATGTTTCAAGATATAAGTTGTTCAATACCCCTCGAACACCCCTATCTTATATCTTGAAACATTGAGATACTGTCTTCCCCCGATAGTATCTTACATGGAAAGGATCAGCTCCCCTCGCTGGTCCTTTTTTCTATAGGAAAATTAAAAAAAGATGGTATTGACAGCATGGTTTCTTGTGTTCTATACTATTAATTAGTTGAAATATAAACTAATTAATAGAAAGGAGAAAACATATGAGGTTAGATAATACTATACTTCGTAATATTGGAGCATTGTCTCGCAGTATTCACTCCATTAATGATATTTATTTTAAAAAATATAATTTACAGCGAAGCCAATTTATTTTTCTCACCAGGATATGTGAAAATCCGGGTATTAACCAGATTTCACTTTCTAATATGCTGAAAGTGGACAAGGCGACGACTACTAAAGCAGTACAGAAGTTGATGGCAGAAGGGTATATAACAAAAGAACGCAATGCTTTTGATAGGCGTGAATGGAATTTGTATCCTTCAGAAAAGGCAAGACAAATATATATATGTATTATCGCTGAAGAAAATCGGGATATTGCTATTTGCTTTTCTGGATTTAATGATGTGGAGCGTCAAACTGTTTGTACATTACTGGAGCGAATGGCAAATAATATAGGACAAGAATGGAAAAAATATAAAAGTTATAAAATATGATCAGAAAGGGGATGGCATCATGGAATTGCGGTTGGCACAAGCAAACGATGTAAATAAAATACATGAAATTATTATCCAAGGGCGTAATTTTTTAAAAAAATGTGGTGTAAATCAATGGCAAAATGGATATCCTAATAAAGAGGATATTATAAAGGACATTGAAAAACAGACAGGATATATACTATATGATGCTGGAAAGATTGCAGCCTATGCTTGTATTGATTTTGACGGGGAACCGGCCTATGATAATTTAAAGGGAACATGGCTGGATCAAAATGAGTATGCTGTTATTCATCGTATGGTAGTGGATGATAGTTATAAAGGGCAAGGCCTGGCCAAACAATTTTTTGAACAAATTGAGACATTTGTGTATGCCAGAGGTATTTTATCAATTCGCGTGGATACGGATAATGATAATAATATTATGAAACATTTAATAGAAAAATCAGGATATGTATACTGTGGTACTATTTGGTTCGATAATAGCGTAAAAATTGCATACCAGAAGCAACTAGTGCTGGATAAAAGACAATGTTAATGACTGTCTTTTAAGGCCAAAACAGTATGTATCAGAGTTCATTGACTTTTTTATTATTTCGTGCCATAATGAAAATCATCAAGGGGAAGGTAACTTTTCCTACGAAATATTTTTTGGAGGTGAAATAGAATGCATGTAATTAGTGATGAATGCGTAAAATGCGGTTCTTGCGAATCCACTTGCCCAGCAGGTGCTATCGTTGAAGGCGAAGCAAAATACGAAGTAACCGATGCTTGCATCGATTGTGGTGCTTGTGAATCAGTATGTCCTACCGGTGCTATTTCTGCAAAATAATAGCATAAATACGTAACTGTGCAAAAGAGAGACATGTCTATGTCTCTCTTTTTCTTTGCGAAGAATGTTGATTTGGACATATTGAATTTTAAGGATAACTGTGCTAGGATATATGCGTTATGATAGATTAATATATAAACATGTGAGTGCTAAAGATTTTTTAGGAGGATATTCTGTGCCTGTTTTTTTAATAGCTTTATTTATTGTAGCTTTAGATCAAATGAGCAAATTTGTAATTCGTCAATTTATGGTTATGTATGAGTCGATTCCGGTCATACCGGGATTTTTTCATATTACCTATATATTAAATAAAGGAGCCGCTTTTGGTATTTTGGAAAATCAACGTTGGTTTTTCTTAGCCATAGCTGTGGCACTGTTTTATATATATTTTTTGTTTAGAAAAAAGATCCCACAGGATCTGCTGGTTCACTGGGGTGTTGGTTTATTGTTAGGAGGGGCATTAGGAAATGCTTTAGATAGATTTTTTCAAGGTGCGGTTACCGACTTTTTTGATTTTCGAATCTGGCCTGTATTTAATATTGCAGATATGGGAATTGTTATTGGCGTTGGTTTGCTGCTATGGTACAGTTGGAATCATGGCTAGGATTAGGAGTGTATGAATGATGGATACGTATGTTTTTAAATCGGGACCGGAAGAATCCGGGATTCGGATTGATATATATTTGGCTGCTAAAATGGGAATATCCCGCAGTTTTGCACAGCAACTTATAAAAATGGGTAAAGTTATGATAAATGATAAATCTATCAAACCTAATCATAAAATTGGAAGTCATGATAGTATAGCAGTGCAATGGGAAGTCCAAGATGTGCTAACTGTGGAAGCAGAACCGATTCCGTTGGATGTTGTATATGAGGATAAGGATATCATTGTTGTAAACAAGGCTCGCGGCATGGTTGTTCATCCGGCGGCAGGAAACCCAAACGGTACTTTGGTTAATGCGCTGCTATATCATTGCCGGGGAGAGTTATCGGGAATCAATGGTATTATTCGTCCGGGTATTGTTCACCGTTTGGATAAAGATACATCTGGGGTTATGGTGGCGGCTAAAACGGATGAAGCGCATCGTGGCTTGGCGGCACAGATTAAGTCTCATAGAGCATGCCGGACCTATTGGGCTTTGGTTCATGGTAATATTTCCGAGGAACGGGGGACCGTGGAAGCTCCTATTGGAAGACATCCTAAAGAACGTGTTAAAATGGCGGTTACTTTTAAATGTGGCAGGAAGGCAGTAACACATTTTTCTGTTTTAAAACGGTATGGAAGATATACATGGATTGAATGTAAATTGGAGACAGGGAGAACCCACCAAATCCGCGTTCATATGGCATATATTGGACATCCGGTGGTGAATGATCCTCTATATGGATATAAAAAGGATAAATTTCCTATTTGTGGACAAGCACTCCATTCTCATTGTTTAGATTTAGTTCATCCTGTGACAGGAGATATGATGCATTTTGAGGCACCTGCTCCAACAGATTTCAAGGCGTGTCTGCAGCAAGCAGCGAAAGAATAAATAGTGAATGAGGTATGTATGATGTGGAACAATAAGACTCTGCTAATGGACGAAAAAGCTATAGGACGAGCCATTAGGAGAATCGCCCATGAGATTATCGAACATAATAAAGGGTTGGATAATACCGTTCTTGTAGGAATTCATACAAGAGGGATTCCATTGGCCAAAAGATTAGCAGCAGAACTGGCGGCTATTGAAGGAAGGCCGGTTCCTGTTTATGAGTTAGATATTTCGGCATATCGGGACGATCATAAAAAAAGCAGCATTAGTACAATAGGCAGCAGTCCCAATCGGTTCGATGCAGATGGGAAAATAGTTGTGCTTGTAGATGATGTTCTGTTTACGGGCCGTACAGTACGGTCGGCTTTGAATGCAATTATGGAATTAGGCCGCCCGCAGTATATTGAATTAGCCGTTTTAGTTGACAGGGGACATCGTGAATTGCCCATTCGTGCGGATTATGTAGGAAAAAATGTTCCTACCTCACGGAAGGAAGATATATCGGTGCAATTAGGTGAAGTGGATGGACAAAACCAAGTCGTTTTGCGGGAAGAAGTACGCGGGTAATTCCCAGCGTACTTTTTTGCTGTTTTTTTTATAATATTGTGAATCTACTAGGGAGGAATGGCATGCTGCAGCGGTTTGTCAAAGGGGTTTGCGTTTTTTTTTCTGTTATAACCGTACTATTTATTGGAAGCGGACTATATGTAGGAAATATAGCATATGAACATTTTCTTAATACACACTGGGATCAGATACTGGGAGTGGAGAATCATACACAGGATATCCGACCGATACAACGGGCAGAACAGCGATTTGGTTGGAGAAAAATCTATATTTCAGCTCCTGATGGGACTCTTTTGCGAGGTACCTATATTGAAACCGAAAAAAATTTACATCGTACCGTTATTTTATTACATGGATTATACCAGAACCGATCTATGTGTTTGCCGTATGCTGCAATATATCATAATTTAGGATATAATGTTCTTCTGGTTGATCAGCGAGGACATGGGGAGAGCGGAGGGGCGCATACAGAGTGGGGAATTAGTGAAGTTGGCGATATAGAGGCATGGGTGCATTGGCTTCGGAAGGAAGATCAGCTATCAATAATAGGACTTCATGGAATTTCTCTCGGAGGTGCGATGGCATTGCTATACGCTGGCAGCGAGCATGGTTCACAGTTGGCCTTTTGTGTGGCGGATAGCTCTTACGGGAATATACTTCGATTAGGAAAAGATAAAGCGTTTGATTGGCTTCAGAATTCTAAAGCTATTTGGGGTGTAAATATAGTAACGCCTTTTTTTCAAGCAGCCATGTTTTACCATACGCATAAATTTCTTTCCGATATAGAACCGTTGCAGGCAGTTAAGCATATCACTGTGCCCGTCCTTATTCTTCATGGCGGTGCGGATGAGTTAATTCCCGTTGCTACGGCAGAAGACTTATATCAAATGTGTGGAAGTAACAGTAAAAAAATATATATATTTAAAAAAGCACCTCATGCCGTTGCTATTGAAAAAAATTATAATGAGTATCGCCGGGTTTTAACTGGTTTTTTAGAACAAAAATAAACACTGTGAAAAGGACGTATGGCTAGTTTAACTTTTCTGCAGTGTTTATTTTTGTTTAAATATAGAATCAAAATAAGTGATAAATAATTCGGCGGCTTTTTTTTGCAGTTCTATAGAAAAATTTTTATATCGTGTTAATAAATCGAATCCTTCCGCCGTAAGTGTCGTTCGTCCGCCTTTGGTGCCTCCCTGCCAGCGATTTACCAGGGGAAAACCTAATTCTTTTTCCGAATTATTAATAAGTTTCCAGCCGGAACTATAAGAAATCTGCATTTGTTTGCAAGCCGACAACATAGAATGGGTATAATTGATGAGAAATAACAACATTGCAATCCGTGAGTCAAAAAAATAATTTTCACCAGCTAATTTAATATCGACAACCGGGCGTAAGATCTGATGGTTGTGATAAGCCAGCAGCGCCTCGAAATCTTCGGGCGTATCCATATCGTGGAGAATTCCTTTATCAGGGACTTCAACATATGATATATGTCCGCATTGCTGCAAAGTTTTACAAAGACCTCCTGGGGCATTATTCATATGGCATACTTTTTGTGCCACTGTACTGGAGATCAAAATAGGATGTCCCGGCTGCCCTTCATATGTTGGAACAATTATATCTCCAGGGGTGATAAGTAATTCTTTTATTGTATCGGTTGTAAATAAAGGAACATCAACAGGACTAAACAGAATGCGGCTGCATTGTGGATATAAATATTTGAGACCTATCACTGCGGAGTCAAACATTTCTGTCGATTCGGGATAATCGTTTCTTAAAAACATGACTTGGTTTTGTGCAAGATGATGTTCTAATTCGTCAGCGTGAAAACCCGTTACTACTACGACTACTTCTGTGCCCGCTTGTTTCAGCGTAGTAATAATTCTTTGGGAAACTGAAATCGAGCCTATGTTCAGCAATGGTTTAAAATTACCCATTCTGGAGGACATGCCGGCAGCTGTAATGACTGCACCTAGTAGCATTAATTCATTCCCTTCTTTCCTTTTAACATGTGCTTTTTTGAACAAAGCAAGTAGTATTTAGATACATGTTGACGCTATGTAAAGCTGTTGGTAAAATTTAATTACAAAAATGAAATATTAGCATGCATTATTTGCAATTATCTTTATCGGGACCATTGCCGGTCAAGTCTTTTAGCTTGGCTACTCCGGCTTTACTGTAGAAAACCATTTCGACGGGATTTCCATCTAATCCTTCCCCTTTTAAACGAAGACAATAGGAATTTTCATAATAGTCGATGGGAAGTTCTCTGGTAAAAATGTTGCCTGTTTTGGCATCTTGTATTTCTAATTTCACGGTAGAAGCTGATATTTCCTTACATATAGTATCCAATAATATCACCTCTCTATATTTTATGAATCTAAGAAAATTATACACTATTATACATTGAGGAGAAAGCTTTATATTTGGATTTTATACTGTAGTAAATGTTGTATTACGGAAATCTGTATAAACTGATTCATGTAGGGGAATATGGAGCTGTTGTTGAGTTATAGCAGGAGGAGGAAACGTATATGATTAAGAAACCACTTAATATTAATGGGGTTCAGCGAATTATTCTGGTGGAAGAGACAGAAACACTGGCGACGGTATTGCGGGAACGACTGTTGCTTACAGGTTGTAAAATCGGTTGTGGTCAGGGGCATTGCGGAGCTTGTAACGTTATTTTAGATGGAAAAGTAACGCGTTCCTGTATCGTTAAAATGAAACGAGTACCGGATAATGCTCACATTACAACTATTGAAGGTATTGGGACGGTTAGTCATATGCATCCATTGCAAGTTGCCTGGATGGCGGTTGGTGCTGCACAATGCGGTTTCTGTACACCGGGATTTATTATTAGTGCCAAAGTACTTCTTGATCAAAATAGCAATCCCACTCGGCAGGAGGTCCGTGATTGGTTTGATAAAAATCGTAATTTGTGTCGGTGTACCGGATATAAACCGATTATTGATGCCGTTATGGAAGCGGCATCAGTTATGCGCGGGGAAAAGACGAAGGAAGATTTAGTTTTTCAACCGAATGGAGAAAGTATTGTCGGCACAAAATATATTCGCCCGTCAGCCGCTCAAAAAGTAACGGGTACTTGGGATTTTGGTGCGGATGATGCGCTTCATATGCCAGCAGATACATTACGATTAGCTTTGGTACAGGCAACCGTATCTCATGCGAACATTAAGAATGTGGATACCTCAGCAGCAGAAAATATGCCTGGTGTATTTCAAATTATTACAGCAAAGGATGTACCTGGTAAAAATCGTATTAACGGGTTGGTCATGCTGCCATTAAATAATAAAACAGATGGATGGGAACGGCCTATCCTGTGTGATGAAAAAATTTTCCAGTTTGGTGATGCTATCGCGATTGTAGCAGCTGATACCGAAGCGCATGCCAGAGCAGCAGCTGATGCGGTGAAGGTTGATATTGAAGAATTGCCGGCTTATATGAGTGTTCCTGAAGCGATTGCTCCAGATGCTATTGAAATTCATCCGGGAATTCCTAATGCATACTATGAAACAAATTGTATCAAAGGTCCGGATTTTGATTGGAATACGGTACCTGATAAGAATATGGTTGAAATCGAAAGTTATTGTTCACGTCAACCGCATTTGCATTTAGAACCAGATTGTGGATATGCGTATATGGATGAAGACGGCATGCTGACGATTCATTCTAAATCCATTGGTATTCATCTTCATATGCCAATGATTGCTGATGGTATTGGCATTCCTATGGATAAACTACGTATAGTTCAGAATCATACAGGAGGAACTTTTGGGTATAAATTTTCACCGACGAATGAAGCTTTATTGGGTGTTGCGGCTTTGGTTACCCAGCATCCGGTGTCTCTTGTGTTTAATCAATTTCAAAATATTACCTATACAGGAAAACGTTCACCTGCCTTTCTTCATATTAAATTAGCGGCTGATGATACAGGAAAATTAAAAGCTTTATGGGGAAATAATTATGTGGATCATGGGCCGTACTCTGAATTTGGTGATTTACTGACGCATCGTCTGAGTCAATTCATCGGAGCTGGCTATGGGATTGATAGTATACGAAATAAAAATACTACTGTTTTTACCAATCATGCTTGGGGATCAGCTTTTAGAGCGTATGGATCTCCGCAATCTTATATGGGATCGGAAATAGCAATAGACTGTTTGGCAGCTAAAATGGGAATTGACCCGTTTGATATGAGGGAAATGAATTGTTATAAAGCTTCCGAACATACTACGATTCCAACTGGATATGAACCAGAGGTATATTGTGAAGAAGAACTTTTTAAAACGGCACGTCCTTTGTATGAAGCAGCTAAAAAACGGGTAGCGGAAAAAAATGCTAAATCTGACGGTACAATAAAGTATGGTATCGGTGTATCTCTCGGAGTGTATAGTTGTGGCCTTGACGGGACAGATAGTTCTAATGCTGAAGCAGAACTTATGCCTGATGGGACTGTAACAATTTATACAGCATGGGAAGATCATGGACAAGGTGCCGATATGGGAGCTCTCGTTTCAGCTCATGAAACGCTGCGGCAAGCGGGGATTAAACCAGAAGAGGTTCATCTTGTAATGTGTGATACAAAACTTGTCCTGAATGCAGGTCCTGCAGGCGGTTCCCGTTCTCAGGTCATGAGCGGCAATGCCTGTCGGCTGGCAGCAGAAAATCTGTTGGCGGCAATGAAAAAGAGTGATGGTACTTATCGCTCTTATGAGGAAATGAAAGCGGAGGGAATTAATACAAGGGTAAAAGGAGAATGGGTGGCTACTTTTTGTTCGGCACATCCTGTTGATCAGGCTACGGCACAAGGAGAACCTTTCTCTGTTTATATGTATACGATTTTCTTACCGGAAGTCGCTGTTCATACAGGAACAGGTAAGGTCAAGGTGGAAAAATTTACTTGTGTTGCCGACGTAGGGACTATTATGAATCAACTACTTGTAGAAGGAAATTTCTATGGTGGTTTGGTGCAGGGTATTGGACTTGCCTTGTCAGAAGATTTTGAAGATTTGAAAGTTCATACAAGTTTGATTAAATGTGGAATTCCTTATCCGAATGATGTACCGGATGATATAGAACTTCATTTTAATAAGACATACCGGCCTGAAGGGCCATATGGTGCGGCTGGCTGCGGCGAAGCACCTTTAGATGCCCCCCATCCAGCAATCCTTAATGCGATTTACAATGCTACTGGGGCGCGGATTACCCGTGTTCCTGCAAAACCGCATGTTGTTTTGGAAGCATTGCGGAAGCTGGAAAAATAATGCAGATATAAAGTGTGCATGATACAATATAGAGAGGTGTATGCTGCCTCTCTATTCTCTTTTTAATCGTAAGCTTAACTAGTGGAGAATCGTTATGACGATAAAAGAACGTTCAACAAAAATATATCGTACAAAGACTATGTTTTCAGAAAAAGAACTCATAGAAAAAGAACGTGTGTGTATTCATGAAGAACTGCCTTATTGCAGCGCGGCCTGCCCATTAAAATTAGATGTAAGAGCCTTAGTGGGACAAATCGCGGCTGGAGATTTTACCGCTGCGTTGGCATTATATACAAAAATTACACCCTTACCTCATATTCTTTCCCAAGGCTGTGAAGCACCTTGTCAGAAATATTGCAAACTGTATGATGTAGGTGAAGGTATTCGTATCACGGCATTGGAACGTGCAGCAACCAAGTTAGGAGAGATACATAAAGGAACTGGTATGCTGCGGATGAAAAAGAAAAAGTCGGTAGCTATATTTGGTGAAGGATTGTTTGTTGCTTTTTTCATTGGCGAAATGGCTAGAAAAATGTATCCCGTAACGGTATACAGTAAGTATGATAATATGTATGATATGTTAAAAACGGCGGTACCCTTTGCTGATGAAGAAGGAGTAGCTGAAGATGCTGCAGTTATAAAGCATACAAATATTACTTTTGTTTATGTGGAGGCACTTACTTTGGAATTCTTTGAACAGGAGCGGTGCCATTACGATTTAATAGGAGTATCTCCTTCTTTTCTCCAAATTCTTGGCGGAGAAGTGGATGAAGCCGTTATGCTTTGGCATACGGAAACAATTATTTCTGCACCCATTGAACAACAAGAGGTGATAGAAAATGCGTTTAGTGCCCGAAAAGCTGCTTTGACAGCAGATCGTCTAGCCCAGGGATTAGCTCCGGAAAACAGCCGCGGAGAGGAGGGCTGTACAGAAACCCGATTATATACTAATTTAAATGGTGTTGCAGCAAGTTCATCCATTCCTTGCGGCATAGATGGGCGGTACACTCGGGAAGATGCGATTAGGGAGGCAAAACGCTGTATACAGTGTCATTGTGATGAATGCATCAGAGGTTGCGTATATTTACAGTATTACAAAAAATATCCTAAAAAACTTACACGGGAAATCTATAATAATGCAAATATTATTATGGGGGACCATATGATGAATAAACCAATTAATGCTTGTTCATTATGCCGGCAGTGTACGGTTACTTGTCCTAATGGGTATAATATGGCAGATATTTGCTTGATTGCACGGCAGAACATGGTGACAACCGGGAAAATGCCGTTGGCACCTCATGAATTTGCTCTTATGGATATGCAATTTTCTAATACAGATGCTTTTTTATGCAGGAAACAGGCAGGATATACGCATTGCCAATATGTTTTTTTTCCTGGATGTCAAACTTCGGCAATTGCACCGGACACAGTGTATAAAGCTTATCTTGACCTAACACAGCGACTTACAGGCGGTGTTGCATTGTTATTGGGATGCTGCGGAGCTATTGCAAAATGGGCCGGTAGAGAATTAATGTATGCTGAAACCGTATGTATGTTAAATGAACATTTTGCAATGTTGGAGCATCCTGTCATTATTGCTGGATGCCCAATGTGTGCAGATATGCTGACCAAGCACAGTCATGAGCAGGTAATTGGAATTTGGGATATATTGGCGGAAAGAGGACTTCCGGAAGGGGCAAAAGGATTAAATTATCCAGTGGCTATGCACGATTCATGCGGAGCTCGTGGCAATGCTCATATACAGAAGACGATGCGGCTTATAGCGAAAAGATTGGGGTGTGTGCTTGTAGATACAGAATATTCCGGCGATTATTCACCTTGCTGTGGGTATGGTGGATTAGTTATGTATGCCAACCGTGAAGTGGCGCATGAAATGGCCAAAATGTGTGTGGAGCGTTCTGACACACCATATATTACCTATTGTATGGCTTGTCGTGATCGATTGGCGCGGGAGGGCAAAGAATCAAGGCATCTACTGGAATTGATATATAATGAAAATGTAGGAGCACCTCCTGATATAAGCGAAAAAAGATATAACCGGATTCAATTAAAAGAACGGTTGCTGAGAGAAGTGTGGAAGGAGTTGGTAGAACCCGTGAAATATGGATTTAAAGTTATATTTACGCCGGAGGCCCGCCGTATGATGGATGATCGAATGATATTACGTACAGATGTCATGCAGACATTGCAATATATGCGTGAGACTAAAGAGGTTATTTTAGAAGAAAAAACTGGATTGCTGATAACTAGACATCGAGATGGGAATGTTACTTTTTGGGTAAAATATGAGCAAAAAGACGATGTATATGTGGTACATTGTGCATATAGCCACCGTATGAATATTGTTACAAGATAACCGGGGGTAAAACTATGACTGCTGATAAGAATTATTATACGATGGATACACAGGGAAATTTGAAATGTCTAAAATGCGGGGTGCCATTAGTAAAGGGAAAAGCAAAATTTATGTATTTAGATAATGGGTTTCCTGTAGAACTTCCCGTGTGTCCTATCTGTGGGTTTGTTTATGTTCCGGAAGAGCTGGCATTAGGCAAAGTACTGTCAGTGGAAAAGGCATTGGAGGACAAATGAATAGACATCCTGGCGGTGATGAACATACGAAAGAGATGCTGCGTTTGGCATCCGTTACAGTACCTGCCCGTATTTTGGATATGGGAGCGGGGGATGGACAGACTGTACGATTGCTGCGAAACTTAGGATTTTATGCACAGGGCATTGATTTAATATCAAGTACGGATGTAACAGGGGGAGATTTTCTTCATACCCCGTATGATGCGGGGAGTTTTGATGTTATTTTGTCGCAATGCAGTTTTTTCGTTTCAGGCAGAATACAGGAGGCTTTTGCAGAAGCATATCGAGTAGTAAAGCTTCATGGTTTTCTGTTATATTCAGATGTAGGGATTAGAAATAGTCAGGGGCCGATAGATAGTGTCGTAAATGCCGGTTTTCACGTTATTTGTTTTCAAGATATGACAGATATATGGCGACGATATTACGCTGAATGTTTATGGCGCGGAAAGGATATAAGTAAACTATATTGCCCAATACCTGGGAAAAAATACGGATATTATATGTTGATATGTCGTAAGGAGGGATAATATGGAGCTATTTAATAGAATATTAGAACTTTCCCGTCAGGGTTTTTTCTGTTCACAAATCATGATGATTTTGGCCTTAGAATCAGAGGGAAAAGAAAATCCTGATTTAATTCGGGCTATGGGAGGATTGAATGGAGGATTGGGATTTACAGGAGATGTTTGCGGTTGCTTAACAGGAGGGTGTTGTTTTCTTTCTTATTTTTTAAATAAAGGGGAAGCAGATGAATTGGAAGATCCCGCATTAAGAGATGCTATAGCTGATTATATCCGATGGTTCCGCGATATGACACAGGCAGCTTATCATGGGGATACATGTTATAATATAACGAAAAATAAGGCTGTAAAACGAATTGAAAATTGTCCTTCCTTGATTGAAGCGGCTATGGAAAAATGTATGGAACTTCTTGCGGAAAGAGGTGTTATCTAATGCAACCGCTTATTTATATGAATAATGCTGCGACCAGCTGGCCGAAACCGGGTTGTGTTGCTGACGCCGTGTCGGAGGCATTATGTGCTCCGCCGGGATCGGCAAATCGCGGAGGCGTTGAGGAATTTGATGTATTTGAGGAAACACGAAAATCTCTGGCACAGTTGATGAAAGGACAACATTATAATCATATTGCATTGGGAGCTAATTCTACATGGGGACTGAATTTGGCGATACAAGGGTTTCCTCTCAAGGCAGGAGACACCGTCGTTGCCACAGCAGCCGAGCATAATAGTGTGCTGCGGCCTTTGTACAAGCTTAACCGGGAGCGGCATATAAAAATTATATGGGTGCCTGTGGATGCTGGTGGTCAAGTTTGTCCGGAATTTTGGGAAAAAGCTTGTCATACATATAAACCATCATTATGCGTATTGACTCATGCATCTAATGTAACAGGTGCGGTTAACGATATTTGCTTACTTACCCATATTGCTCAGCAGATAGACGCCGCGGTGCTGATAGATGCTTCTCAAACGCTGGGGATGGTACCCGTACAACTTGATGATTGGAATATTGATATGTTAGCTTTTACGGGACATAAATACCTGTTGGGGCCCCAAGGTACAGGTGGGTTATATGTAAGGCCGGGTTTGCAGCTGGAACCCTTGTTATGCGGGGGCACGGGGATTCAAAGCGATAGAAAAGAGATGCCTCCAGAAATGCCGATTCATCTGGAAGCAGGAACAGGAAATGAACCGGCTTATTATGGTTTATTGGCAGCCCTTCGCTGGAGCGAAGAAAATCCTGCTGATATAAACCGGATAGAGTGGCTGACAGAATATTTGAAACAAGGACTTGCCGATGCAGGGGCGACAGTTATTGCACCGCAGGAAAAATGTACGCCTGTTGTGAGCTTTGTTATAGAGGGAAAGTCTGCTGCTGAGATAGGGTATATACTGACGGAAAGTTACGATATTGTTTGCCGCAGCGGCTTACATTGTGCTCCCCGTATTTTTACCGATCTAGGCTGTGATAGTACGGTGCGTCTGAGTCTTTCGCGATTTACCACAGAAGAAGAAATTAAAGCAGTGATACAGGCTGTTAGTAGTATCATGAGGTAAGTTACATGCATTTCGAATATAAAAAAAAAGAAAATTGTTTAGCATATTCTCAGATATATGAGTACAAGCTGACTATCACTGTAAGAGAATTCAAGACACATCTGAATGGATGGACTGTAGAAGAAAATCATCGTTACCGCAGGCCGATGATGACAGCCATAAAGAGGGGCGTACAAATTAAAGGTATATTAGACAAATATGTTATTACTGTAAGCTTTCCTGAAGACACGTATGTTGAAGAGAAGATGTTTTTTGAAGCGTGGTTAAAGAATGAGGAGAATTGACATGACGAGAGACATATCACAAACTCAAAGTGTTTGCCCCGTTTGCTTGCAAGTTGTTAATGCTAAGATTTTTCAGGGCAAGGATGGAAATATTTATATGCAGAAACGTTGTCCGGAGCATGGCGTATTTACGGTACTGCTTTGGGAAGGAAGGATGGAGGAATATTTGTCTTGGGGAACATATGCAAATAACGATGATGTTATTACGGCTCCGCGTCCTATCAACAAGGGCTGTCCTTATGACTGCGGTTTATGTCAGGGGCATCAATCCAATGGCTGCTGTGTTTTGTTGGAATTAACTAATCGGTGTAATTTGTCTTGTCCTGTTTGTTTTGCCGATTCTGGTTTTCAGAAAGGATGCGATATGACGATTCAGGAAATTAATGATCAATATGATATGCTTATGGATCGCGGCGGACCTTTTAACATTCAACTTTCTGGAGGAGAACCTACATTGCGCGATGATTTACCGGAAATCATACAATTAGGACGTAAAAAGGGATTTACCTTTTTTCAGCTTAATACCAATGGAATCCGATTGGCAGAAGAAAAAGAATATGCGCATACACTAAAAAAAGCAGGTTTGAGTTGTGTATTTCTGCAGTTTGATGGATTTACGGATACAACATTTAAGGTGCTGCGTGGCAAACTACTTTTGGAAATGAAGCAACAGGCTATCGAACATTGCCGGCAAGCCGGGTTAGGTATTATTTTAGTACCAGTTATTGCACCGGGGGTAAATATGAATGAGATAGGGGCGTTGCTTCGATTTGCTGTCAATCGAATGCCTGTTGTCCGAGGTGTTCATTTTCAGCCGGTTAGTTATTTTGGCCGATGTGTTTTGAAACATCATACGTGGCGGATTACTATTCCCCGGATGTTGCGGGAAATTGAAAAACAAACAAAGGGTTGTATGAAACAATCTGATTTTAGCGGCGGTGGGGCAGAAAATCCCTATTGTTCCTTTCATGCTAGTTATATGCGGTTTCCTGACGGTAGTTTACAAGCATTATCGCCGCGATATCATCAGGGGTGCTGCATAAAAGCTTCTGAAACACGTGATTTTGTGGCTAGGCAATGGAGCAGCAGCCATCTGGAAGATTTGCCAATAGGAAAAAAATGTTGTAAGGATCCGTCCATGGAGAATACGGATTCGCTGGATGAATTTTTGGTGCAAGCCAAAGAAAATACGTTTACTGTGTCGGGCATGTTATTTCAAGATGCCTATAATTTGGATTTGCATCGATTGCGGCGGTGTTATATTTGTGAAGCGGATAGTAAATATGGGATGGTTCCCTTTTGTGCCTATAATATAACGGATAGCAAGGGAAAGGCTTTGTATAGAAAATGAAAATAACTTGTTTAGAGAACTATATGAAGAGAATAACTCAACTAGACCGATTGTCTCGGACTAATATAGGTATGTTTCAATTGGCTGCACTGAATACCGTCCTGAAGCGAGAACATGCCCGGGGCGGTTTTTATCGTATGCTGCCTTCTCATATTACCTCTTTGGAAGAATTGCAGTATTTTCCTTTTACAACATCCCGTCAATTAATTGATAACAGCGCATCATTGCTTCTTTGTTCTCAAGCAAAGATCCAGCGGATTATAACTGATCAGACAAGCGGTACAACAGGGGTATCGAAAAGAGTGTTTTATACAGCTGGGGATTGTAAAAATACACTGGATTTTTTTGTCGCTGGACTTGCTGAAATGGTGTTTCCCGGAAGTCGCACAATGATTTGCATGCCCTTTTCCGGGCCGTATAGTCTGGGAAGCCTTATTTCACAAGCAATAGAGCGGCTGGGAGCCGTTCCTATCAAGGCGGGTACGGAATGTACTTTTGGGGAATATTCGACTATATTAGAACAGCAAAAACCGGATATATTTATAGGAATGGCAGGTCCCTTATTATCTATATTGCGATTTTGCGGTTCTCATGCATTAAAACGAGCCTTAGTAAGTGGTGATGCTTGTCCTGAAAAGGTAAAAGCGGCTATTGCACATTTTGGAATTGTACTTTTTCCGCATTATGGCTCGCGGGAAATGGCTTTGGGCGGTGCAGTAACTTGTGCTGCTCATGAAGGGATGCATGTCAGGGAAAATCATGTCATTGTTGAAATTATTGGAGAAAAAGGGGAAAAATTGCCGCCAGGAGAATACGGGGAACTAGTTATTACGACAATTGGAATGGAAGCGATGCCGCTTATACGTTACCGTACGGGGGATATAACACGGATTTTTCCGAATCATTGTTCCTGTGGAAGTGAGATTATGCGACTGGACTGTGTCAGAAGAAGCAATAATCACATGGAACTGTTAGATAATATTCTTTTTTCTTATGAATGGCTGGTAGATTATTGCATTACTGTGAGTGAACGGATTGTTGATATACGAATCTTTACTTTATCAAAATCAAAACTGGAAAATACGATCAGTAACAAAATCGCAGAAATTTTTCCAGGGAAAAAAATACATCTATCTGCAAGACCTTGCGGTATTTCGGATACATTATTTTATCGAGGAAAACGGGTTATACGAATATGTTGAAAAAATGAAGAAAACACTTGACATGACGCAGGCATTAGGGGTACTTGACGACATTTACATAAACTGGTAAGATATGAAAGTAAATACAACATATAGTATACATGCGGCTATATAATTACAATATAAGGAGGAAACGCGTCATGGATGAGAAGGAATGGTTGGGACAAAGTAACCAAATTGGTATTGATATTTGGCAGAATAAATATCGTAATGATAGTGAAAGTTTTGACCAGTGGGTGGAGCGCGTCAGTGCGAAAAACCAAGAAGTAGCTGAGCTAATCAAAAATCAGAAATTTTTGTTTGGCGGACGTATTTTAGCTAATCGCGGATTAGAATATGCAGGCAAGAAAATAACTCTTTCCAATTGCTACGTTATGACACCTCCCGAAGATAATATTGAAAGTATATTCGACCGGGCAGGTAAATTGGCTCGAACTTATAGTTACGGCGGGGGCTGCGGCATTGATATTTCGCAGTTAAGTCCTAAGGGGGCACGTATTAATAATGCGGCTAAGGAAACTAGTGGATCTATTTCTTTTATGACACTGTATTCTCTTGTTACAGAATTGATTGGGCAGAATGGGCGCCGCGGGGCCTTGATGATTTCCATTGATTGTCATCATCCTGATATTTTAGAATTTATTAAATTGAAAACCGACTTACATAAAGTTACAAAGGCTAATATTTCTATTCGGTTGAGCAACGAGTTTATGGAGGCTGTCAAAGAGCGTAAACAATTCCGTCTTCACTATACACGTGAAGAAACGGGACAGACTATTGAAAGTTTGGTAGATGCCGCCGACGTATTCCGCCTTATTGCTGAAACTAATTGGGATTATGCCGAACCGGGGGCATTATTTTGGAACCGCATATGTAGTTGGAACTTATTAGCGCATACGCAGGAATTTTCTTATGCAGGGGTCAATCCTTGTGCTGAGGAACCGCTGCCTGCAGGAGGAAGCTGTCTTCTTGGCAGTATCAATTTAGCGAACTTTGTGAACCATCCGTTTACGGAAGAAGCAGTCTTTGATTTTGAAGATTTTAAACATTGTGTTGCTGTTTCCGTACGAGCTTTAAATGATGTCTTAGATGAAGGACTACCATTGCATCCATTGCAAGAACAACGGGACAGTGTTCAACAATGGCGCCAGATTGGTCTTGGTATCATGGGGTTAGGCGACATGCTTATTAAAATGGGATTGACTTATGGCAGTGAAGAAGCGGTTTCTTTTTGCCATGATATAGGGTTCACCATGGCGGATACGGCCATTGCGGCTTCGGCGGTGTTGGCAGAAGAAAAAGGATCATTTCCAAAATGCAATACAGCTGAAATCATGGGTACTCCTTATTTTCAGGTTAATACAACAGAGAAGACGGCAGAGTTGGTGCGTTGCCATGGACTGCGCAATTCACAGTTATTGACAATAGCCCCTACGGGAACGTTATCTACCATGCTGGGAATTTCTGGCGGGATTGAACCGATTTATGCCAATTATTATGAACGAAAGACAGAGTCATTGCATGCTGCCGATGTATATTATAAGATTTATACACCTATAGTTGCGTGCTATATGAAGCAATATGGTATTTCAGGTGATGCAGAACTGCCGGAATATTTTGTAACTGCCATGACGCTGCAATATCAGGAACGCATCGCCATGCAAGCTGCATGGCAGACTCATATTGATGCGTCTATCAGTTCCACTGTCAATGTACCTAACAACTTTACTGTGGAAGATACAGAAAAACTCTATATGTTGGCTTATGAGAGTGGGTGCAAAGGGCTTACTATTTTTCGGGATGGATGTAAACGTGCCGGTATACTTAGCACGCATGCAGAAGAAAATACGGTTCCGATTGCCGGAGCAGGTCTCGGACGTGGCGAAATTGTCTGCATTGACGATAAGGTGATTGGCAAAAAACGTAAGTTGGTAACGGGTTGCGGCAATCTTCACTGTATGGCATTTTTTGATCCGGCAACAGGGGCATTGTTAGAAACCTACTTAAGCAAGGGCTCTACGGGCGGCTGCAATAATTTTATGATTGGACTATCGCGGATGATCTCTATTAGTGCCCGCGCCGGAATCGATATTTATACTATTGTAGACCAGCTTAATTCTACGGGGAATTGTCCATCTTACTCCGTTCGGCGTGCCACGCGGGGCGATACAAGCCGGGGCTCTTGCTGTCCTATGGCTGTAGGCAATGCACTTATTGATATGTATAATGAAGTACAGAAAGAGTTGAATCTCAGTGAAAAGACAGTCGAACAGGAAATAAAAAAGTTATCGGTCAGACCTAAAGCTGAAACAAAAAAAACGGCCGAAAGTATTTTTTGTCCACAATGTGGAGAACCGCTTGTTTTTGAGGGAGGGTGCAACATCTGTAAAAATTGCGGTTGGAGCAAATGTTATTGACAAATTAGAAAAAGATGCTTATAATATATCTAATTTCAAAGAAAACGTGATGATGGAGAAGCAATGTATAAGCCTTGTCAGAGAGTCGGCGGTTGGTGTGAGCCGATAAGGTTATAAGGAGTTCCGCTCCGGAACGGCAAATGAAGAATTTGACAGGTTCGCCTGATATAGCGACTAAAGATGGCCGTATGGCAATTTGGGTGGCAACGCGGGAATATAACTCTCGTCCCTACAAGGGACGGGAGTTTTTTTATTTGTTGCGTGCGGATGCACAAAGACTACGGCAATTTGGGTGGTACCGCGAGGATAGAGAAGCTCGTCCCAATGGACAAGACTTCTCTATTTTATTTTCAGAAAAGAGGGTGAAAGGAATGAAGAGGGTCTATAATTTTAATGCCGGTCCTTCGGCAATGCCTATGGAGGTATTGAAGCAGGTTCAACAAGAATTTCTTGATTTTGCGGGTACCGGTATGAGTATTGTGGAAATTAGTCATCGCAGCGCTGCGTATCAAGATATGCAGGATGATACGGTGGCAACGCTTCGCAGATTGCTGAGAGTCCCCGCGGGATATCACGTGGTGTTTATGCAAGGGGGAGGGAGTATGCAGTTTCTTATGCATGGCGCAAATTTTCTGAAACAGCGTGGAGGATACATTAATACGGGAGTTTGGTCAACAAAAGCTATGCAGGCAGCCGCTTTTTTTGGTGAAGTCTATGAAGTTGCAACAAGCGGTGATAAAAATTTTTCTTACATTCCTCAATCCGACACGTTTGTTATAAAACCGGATACAGATTATGTGTATATTACCTCGAATAATACCATACATGGCACAGAATGGAAAAAATTTCCAAAATTCAATATACCTGTTATATGTGACATGTCCAGCGATTTTCTGGCACGGCCCGTTGATGTCTCTCATTTTGATTTAATTTATGCTGGGGTACAAAAAAACCTAGGGCCAGCTGGGGTAGTAACGGCTATTATCAAAGACTCTTTTCTTGAAACAGCGAGAACGGATATTCCCGTCATGTTGCAATACAAGACTTTTACAGAACATGATTCGACATATAATACGCCTCCTGTGTTTTGCATTTATTTCGTCAATAAGGTGCTTCACTGGTTAGAAAATCAAGGCGGGCTTGAAAAAATGAAAGGGAGAAATGCTCATAAAGCAAAAATTGTATATAAAACGATTGATGATAGTGCGGGATTCTACCAAGGCCACGCCGCAATGGATTCTCGCAGCAATATGAATGTAACATTTAATCTCAGAACACCGGAATTGGAAAATAAATTTTTAATTGAAGCAGATGCAGCAGGCTTTATCGGCATAAAAGGACATCGTTCTATCGGCGGTTGCCGTGCTTCCCTCTATAATGCAGTTACAGAAGAGGCGTGTGCGGCACTTTCTGAATTCATGCGAAACTTTCAAAAAAATAATTAATCATACTATATATTATTTTATACAGGAGGCTATATAATGAAAATTTTGGTCAGCGATGATGTATCTGAAAAAGGAGTTGAGCTGTTGCGGCAGCATTATGATGTAGATGTGAAAATTAACTTAGATGAAGATGCGCTTGTAGCATGTATTGGTAAATATGATGGCCTTGTAACCCGATCCATGACCCATGTAACGAAGCGCGTCATTGATGCGGCAGTAAAATTGAAAGTTATAGGTCGGGCAGGAGTAGGTGTTGATAGTATTGATTTGAAGGCGGCTACAGAACGTGGTATTATTGTTGTCAATGCACCTACAAGCAACACTATTGCTGCAACAGAACATACTGTTGCCATGATTATGGCAATAACCCGCCACATCCCACAGGCTCATAATTCTCTTATGTCGGGAGAATGGAACCGTAGTTCCTTTACAGGCATCCAATTACAAAATAAAACGATGGGGATTATTGGTGTCGGGCGTATTGGTTCTCGAATTGCTAAACGGATGCAGGCTATGGAAATGCAAGTTATCGGATATGATCCGTATATTCCGGAAGAACGCTTTAAGCAACTGGGTATGGAATCAGTGGATTTAGATACCTTGCTGCAAAATTCGGATTATATTACGATGCATACTCCGCTTACCAAAGAAACACGCGGTATGATCAGTGCAGATGAAATAGCCAAGATGAAAGAAGGCGTCCGTGTTATCAATGTATCCCGTGGTAAAGTACTGGATATTTTTGCTTTGGCAGAAGCATTGAAACGTGGTCATGTTGCAGGAGCAGCAATTGATGTGTTTCCCGAAGAACCTCTTACTAAAGAAAAAAATCCGTTCTTAGGCATGGCTAATGTTGTTATAACCCCTCATTTGGGAGCATCGACCATTGAAGCACAAATTGGTGTTTCTGTTGATGTGGCAACTAGTGTTATTGCTGCATTGAATGGGGAACCTGTTACCTCGGCAGTTAATATGGCACCTATTCCGGCCAATATATACACGACGATTCATCCCTATTTTGATCTTATGGAGAAGATGGGGACTATAGGCGTGTATTTGGCCGATGGACCGATGAAGGAAATCAGTGTAGAATATACAGGTGAGTTAGCAGAAACAGAAACGGGTATTTTGACAACGGCGGTTCTTAAAGGCGCTTTAAATCCTATTTTGCAGGATACAGTCAACTTCGTTAATGCACCAGAAGTTGCTAAATCACGTCATATTGCTGTAAAAGAAGTGAAATCTCAAGATAGTGATACCTTTCTTGATGCAGTTACGGTAAAAGTGGTAACTGATAAAGGACAGCACCGTATTATAGGGATGTTGTTCAACAAGACAGAAGCTAAAATTGTAGAAATCGATGAATATCGTGTTGACTTTACTCCGGAAGG
Organism: Megasphaera sueciensis; assembly: GCF_050219315.1. Classification (NCBI taxonomy): domain Bacteria; kingdom Bacillati; phylum Bacillota; class Negativicutes; order Veillonellales; family Veillonellaceae; genus Megasphaera; species Megasphaera sueciensis. The sequence continues at coordinate 1,533,234 of NZ_CP116939.1, read as the reverse complement.
CTATTTGCTTTTGGCACCTCATGTGGATCAGCCTAATATGATTGGTCAGATATCCACCATTCTTGGACAAGCCGGAATCAATATTACAGGAATGCAGGTTGGTAAAACGACTACTACAGGTACAAATATTATGGCTATTGCTGTGCGGGATGACATTCCGAATGATGTTATGCTTAAACTTAAAGCTATTGACGGTATTTTAGATATGAATTTTATTAATTGCAATTTGCATACCAATTAGCAGGAGGAAATTACATGATACGCATTATATTGGTACGCCACGGTGAAACAATATGGAATATTGAAGGACGCTATCAGGGACAGGAAGATACAGCACTCAGTGAACGAGGACTGCAGCAGGGACATATGCTGGCTGAGGGGTTGCGCAATATACCTATTGATTTGTGTGTTGCTAGTCCGTTGCAGCGGTCTTATATGACTTGTCGGTTTTGTGCTGATTTGCATGATCTTAGTGTGGAAACAGATGAACGGCTGAAGGAAATTAATCATGGCGATTGGGAAGGGCGCTTGGCGGAGGATATTGCATCCCAATATCCCCATCAGTTTGCCCAATGGCATATTCATCCGGAATTAGTTATGATGCCCGGACCAGGAGGGGAGAGTCTAGAAAATGTACGTATCCGTGTTCGCTCTGCCTTTGATGAGTATGCGCGCCGTTTCGATGGAAAAACAGTACTTGTAGCTGCACACGATGCGGTCAATAAAGCTATCATTTGTGATATAATGGGACTTGATATGAGTCATTTCTGGCAAATTAAACAGGACAATACATGTATTAATGTTATGGAATGTTATGAAGGTGTATGGCGTATGGTATTGCTTAATTCTACTAATCACATGGGATATTTGTTTAGCGGAATTGAACAAAAAGGCTTATAATTGTGTTTGAAAATGTTTTCTCATGATTATTTCTCATGATTATTTAGAAGAGAAAGGAAGTATTTTATTATGTTAGATGTAAAATTTATACGTGAGCACGCTGCGGAAGTAAAGGAAAATATTATAAACCGTCATGCTAAAGCAGATGTAGATCGTTTTTTGAGTTTAGATGAACAACGCCGGAATTTACTGCAAAAAGTGGAAGCATTAAAAAGTCAGCGCAATACAGTGACTGCTGAAATCAGTCAGTTGAAAAGAAATAAAGAAAATGCAGATGTTCAGATTGCAGAAATGAAAAAAGTAGGCACGGAAATAGCGGAACTTGACCGTAATGTTCGTGAAGCAGAAGATGAAATGAAGGCTGTTCAGCTGATGATACCTAATATGTGTCATCGGTCCGTGCCATTGGGAAATGATGATAACGATAATCCGGAACAACGTAAATGGGGTGAAATTCCTACGTTTGATTTTGAACCAAAAAATCATTGGGATATTGGGGCCGCACTGGGTATTCTTGATGTGGAACGAGCATCTAAAGTTACAGGATCCCGGTTTACGTATTATATGGGACAGGGAGCGCGGCTGGAACGAGCAGTATATAATTTTATGCTTGATAGGCATACGGAAAAAGATGGATATACAGAGGTCATTCCACCGTATATAGTTAATCGTGATTCCATGATAGGGACAGGTCAATTGCCGAAATTTTACGAAGATATGTTCCGGTTAGAATCTATGGAATATTTTCTTATTCCGACAGCAGAAGTGCCGCTTACTAACTATTATCGAGGAGAAATTCTCGATGGGGATAAACTGCCGCTGTATTATACTGCACTTACCCCTTGTTTCCGTGCGGAAGCCGGATCGGCAGGTCGTGACACACGAGGACTTATTCGTCAGCATCAGTTCCATAAGGTTGAAATGGTCAAATTCACAACTCCGGAAACCAGCTATGATGAATTAGAAAAGCTGACAAACAATGCAGAAACTATTTTGCAGTTGCTGAAATTACCATACCATGTTGTTACTTTATGCACGGGCGATATTGGTTTCTCGGCAGCTAAAACATACGATATAGAAGTATGGCTTCCTGGACAGAATAAGTATCGGGAAATTTCTTCGTGTTCCAATACGGAAGATTTTCAAGCTCGTCGGGCTAATATCCGTTTTCGCCGTACATCTGCGTCTAAGCCGGAATATGTACATACTTTAAACGGGTCTGGTCTTGCTGTAGGACGGACCGTAGCCGCTATATTGGAAAATTATCAGCAGAAAGATGGAACTGTTATCGTTCCTGAGGCTTTGCGTCCATACATGCATTGTGATATTATTACAGTACAGAAGTAAAAAAGCAATTTTTACATAGTATAAATGGAATACGGGCGGCAGGATTTTTTGTTCCTAATGTAGAACTATTAGGCAGAGGAGTGAGCGTTATGGTTATACATACGGAAGTTTCTGCCGCTTTATATTGTCCTGCCTGCGGAGGTATTTCTATTTTTCAATTGAATCAATTTATACCTGTGGAGGCGTCCTGGAAATCTGTGTACTGTGATTGTGGACAGTATATTGGTTCTGTGCGTCATATTCAAGAAAACTTGTGGTTGCTCAAGCATTCCTGTATTTTTTGTAATCAAAAACATTATACTCTTATAAACAGCCGTTTTCTTAGGTCTTTAAATCAAGTGAGACGGATTTATTGTACGAACTATTATACGGAATTGGGATACTGTGGTACTTCGGCCGTTGTAGCTGCATATATCGGTAGGCAGCGCCGCAATTATTCCCGTTTATTATTTAAATGGGGTATTAATGATAATCCTGGTATTATGCTGGCAGGGTATGATCGCATTAATGATATGCTTGCAGCGGGAACTATTACATGTTCCTGCAGCAATCAGCATATTATTGCATATTTTGATTCGGGGGCTATTGTTCTTCAATGCAAAAATTGCGGCCGCAGCCATCGTATTGTTTTGCATGGCGGTAAAGATATTTTTTCGTTGCAAAAAAGTAGGGCTATCGTTCTTACGAAGTTTGGATTACCAGGTTAATAAAAAGGAGGCACATCCATGAAATTTTTTATTGATACGGCAAATGTAGAAGAAATCAAGGCAGCTTATGCAATGGGAGTTATTTGCGGGGTCACGACGAATCCGTCTCTTGTTGCTAAAGAAGGCCGTGATTTTCATGAAGTGATTAAAGAAATAACGGCAATTGTCAATGGACCTGTCAGTGCAGAGGTATTAGCTGATGATGCACAGGAAATGATAAAGGAAGCAAAGGTATTGGCGGCACTTGATGAACAGGTAGTTGTAAAAATTCCTATGACGGCAGAAGGACTTAAGGCAGTAGCAGCATTACATATGGTAGGGATTCGAACGAATGTAACTCTTGTTTTTTCAGCGAATCAAGCATTGATGGCAGCGCGAGCAGGCGCCAGTTATGTAAGCCCCTTTGTGGGCCGGCTGGAAGATATAGGACAGAATGGAATTGCTCTTATTGCGGAAATTGCTGATATTTTTGCTGTACATGGTATTGTTACGGAGATTATTGCTGCCAGTATCCGAAGGCCGATGCATATCACGGAATGTGCAAAAGCCGGTGCGAATATTGCTACGGTTCCATATAAGATTATCATGCAGGCTTTGCACCACCCTCTGACAGATGAAGGCATTAAGAGATTTAAAGAAGACTGGGCAGAGGCAAATCAATAGGGAGGTACAACAATGGATAGAGTATTAACATTAGAATTTGTGCGAGTAACAGAAGCCGCAGCGGTAAAAAGCGGACGTCTCATGGGAATGGGAAATAAAGTAGGGGCGGATCAGTTGGCGGTTGATGGTATGCATTCAATTTTATCCAGCGTACCTGTAGATGGAACGGTTGTTATCGGGGAGGGCGAATTGGATGAAGCCCCGATGCTTTACATAGGCGAAAAAGTCGGAGCCGGCGGAATCCCCGTAGATATTGCAGTTGATCCGCTGGAAGGTACGAATTTGGTTGCCAAGGGACAGGATGGAGCTATTGCTGTGATAGCAATAGCTGGTAAAGGAAGTCTGCTTCATGCACCGGACATGTACATGGAAAAACTTTGTGTCGGACCGCGAGCTAAAGGGTGTATTGATTTGAATATGCCGGTAAAAGAAAATTTACGTCGTATTGCTGAGGGTCTGCAACGTGGTATTGATGATTTAACCGTTGTTATTCTCGGCAGGGAACGCCATGCTGATATTATCCATGAATGCCGGGAAGCGGGTGCACGTATTAAGCTTATCAGCGATGGAGATGTATCCCCGGCTGTGGATGTTGGAATTGAAGGCTCTGGTGCACATGTTCTTATGGGAATCGGTGGAGCTCCAGAGGGGGTTCTTGGTGCAGCAGCATTGAAATGTTTAGGCGGTGACATGCAGGCACGTTTGATTCCGTATACGGAATCAGAAAGAAAACGTTGTGAATCTATGGGAATTACGGATGTTAATAAAATCCTTACGATTGATGATTTGGTAAAAGGTGATGATTGTATTTTTTCAGCGACGGCTGTTACTAATACCCCTATGATGAAGGGAATTCAATACTTTGGCAGTGGGGCACGTACTTCTTCAGTTGTTATGCGCTATAAGAGCGGGACCATTCGTTTTGTTGATACGATTCATCGTTTTGATAATAAAGCAAAATGGAGTGTTCATATTTAGTAAAGCTATCAATAAAACACCTTCTGTAAGGAATATGATTATTGTAATACATTCCTTACAGAAGGCGTTTTTTTTAAAAAATAAAAATTATAATATATAATACATGGAAAAGTGGATGTAAAATAAAGAGGGAAGATAGTGTTTGAAAATATTTTTTATTTGTTCCTAATTGATAGAGGGCATGTTTTATCAAGAGTCATTGGTTCATCTTATTTTTTATTACGGATAGAAAATAGGACGAGAAAAATTTTTAACATTTGAAATGATGCCTTTTCGTTTATGCGCTTTTATGGTACAATGACTTGATAGTAAAAATTAATGAAAATGGTAGATTATGACTATATATGCATAGCAGTCTATCATTGTCTATATAAGAGATATTTTGAATCTATTTAGGAGGCACCAGAATTGGAGAAACTGGTTATTCATGGTGGAAATCCCTTGCAGGGGACTGTGCGGGTCAGTGGGGCTAAAAATGCCGTACTGCCGATTATTGTAGCGTCTATGTTGGCGACAACGGAAAGTACATTACAGGAAATTCCTCAATTGGATGATGTACATACAGTATGTGAGGTTATTTCCTCACTTGGTGTGAAAGTTGACTCTTCTCAGGAAGGGACATTGGTTATTGACGCGGCGAATCTTGATTCATTTTCAGCACCTTATGATCTAGTGCGACGTATGCGTGCGTCTTTTTTGGTCATGGGACCTTTGCTGGCTCGTAAACGAAGAGGGAAAATATCTCTTCCGGGTGGATGTTCTATAGGTGCCAGGCCTATTGATCTGCATCTCAAGGCATTTGAAGCTATGGGAGCAAAAGTAAATTTGGAAAATGGTTATATTGAGGCCAGTGTTCCGGAAGGATTAAAAGGAGCACAGATTTATCTTGATTTCCCTAGTGTGGGGGCAACGGAAAATATTTTGATGGCGGCTTCCATGGCTGAAGGCCGCACGGTATTGGAGAATGCAGCTGAGGAACCAGAAATCGTTGACTTAGCAACCTATTTGAACAGTATGGGAGCCAATATCCGTGGAGCCGGAACTAATATTATCCGTATTGAAGGAGTAAAAGAACTTCATGGTGCAGTCCACTCAGTTATTCCTGATCGTATTGAAGCGGGAACTTTCATGGTTGGGGCGGCAATGACGGGAGGAAATGTATATGTGGAGAATGCCCTGTCTGAACATTTAAAACCCCTTGTGTCCAAGTTGAAAGAAGTAGGCGCCATAGTGGAAGAAGACATCGATGGCATTCGTGTGATTGGCAAATATCCGCTTCGGCCGACTGATATTAAAACACTTCCTTACCCGGGTTTTCCAACCGATATGCAGGCTCAGTTTATGGCACTTACAACCATTTGTCAGGGAACAAGTGTCATTACGGAAACCGTATTTGAAAATCGATTTATGCATGTAGATGAATTTAAGCGTATGGGTGCAAAAATACGGATTGAGGGACGCAGTGCTATTGTTGAAGGCGTCCGGGCTCTGGAAGGCTGTCAGGTTAATGCTACCGATTTACGGGCAGGAGCTGCATTGGTTTTGGCTGGTCTTGTCGCTTTGGGAGAAACTGAAGTGGGATATTTACATCATATTGATCGTGGATATGATCATTTGGTATTAAAATTACAAAGGCTAGGTGCGGATATTGTTCGGGTCAACAAAGAATAAAAACAAAAGAAATAAAGAGCGTCAGCCCAAGCGGTCCCATTCTTTTTTTCTTTCCCGGTGGTTTGGTAATGACCTGGCTATTGATTTGGGAACAGCCAATGTGGTCGTTTATGTAAAAGGGCGGGGAATTGTTGTCAATGAACCAGCTGTTATGGCTGTTGATGCGAATGTTCATCGTGTTGTGGCTATCGGAAAAAAGGCGCAGGAAATGGTAGGGCGAACGCCAAAACATATCTGTGCTTTCCATCCGTTGCATAACGGTGTTATTGCTGATTATGATGCAACAGAGTATATGCTGCGATATTTTATCCGCAAAGCGGTGGGAAAATCATATATTTTTAAACCTCGTGTTATTATTTGTGTTCCTTCGGGAGTTACAAATGTGGAACGGCGGGCAGTTGTTGAAGCAGTTCTGCAGGCTGGAGTCAGAAAAGTGGTTGTTATGGAAGAGCCTCTGGCGGCAGCTATTGGAGCAGGACTGGACGTTGCTAAATCCAATGGTTCTATGGTTGTTGACATTGGCGGCGGGACTACAGACGTGGCAGTGCTTAGTTTGAGCGGCATTGTTATTAGTGAGTCTTTGAAAATTGGCAGCAATACTTTTGATGAAGCAATCATGCGTTATTTAGAAAAACAAAAACACATTATTATTGGACGACGAACAGCTGAAGAACTTAAAATACTTATTGGCACTGCTTTACCTGATGGTCGTGATTTGACTGCGGATGTCAGAGGCCGTAGTACGGAAACGGGGCTTCCTATCATGGTTGATGTTGATTCCAAGGAGATATGTACAGCTTTGCAGAAAACAATTCATCCGATTTTGCGTGCGGTTGTTTCTATTTTAGAAAAGACACCACCGGAACTGGCGGCAGATATTGCTGATCATGGTATTGTTTTAACAGGAGGCGGCTTCCTTCTTGAAGGACTGGATCGGCTTGTTTCAGAAGCAACAGGAATGGCGGCATATCTTTGTGATGAGCCGTTACTATGTGTAACACTTGGAGCAGGCAAGGCTCTTAATGAAATGGAACATCTAAAAGATAGTTTTGATGATTTATGATAGGGAGTGAATTGTCATGAAGATAAAAAAGAAACTAGCAGTCATACTGGGAATAATAGGATCCTTAGCTATCACGTCTGCTTCATTAGCAGCAGATGTGCAGCATATAGCAACATTGGGAGGGACTGTCGCATCGGTTATGCCTGTAGGCGCGGCGGTAAAGGAAGGCGATGTACTTTTGACTGTAATGGCTTTAGCGGGACCGATGCCTGCCACTCGTGCATCTACAGGTGGTATAGTAAAAGCGGTTATGGTACATCCGGGAAGTACAGTGCAGCCTGGTGAAGTCGTTGTCATTGTGGAGTCAAAGTAAGGAGAACTATGGTGAAAAAAATTAACTGGCGGCGGTTAGCTGTAAGAGCGGCACTGGTAACTTTGTGTTGTTCTTTTTCTATTATTTCTTATGCAGAAGAATTCATGCCCGTCAGTGAGGTTCAGACTGGAATGACGGGATATGCTAAGACGGTTACGCATGGTACCGATATAGAGACTTTCTCTGTAGAGATATTGGGGGTTATGAAAAACAGCGGTCCCTCCGGTGATTTGATTTTAGCTAAATTTTCGGGTCCGCTGATTGATCAAACTGGGGGTATTGCGCAGGGAATGAGTGGCAGCCCTGTATATATTAACGGCAAATTGCTGGGTGCTATCGCTTATGGCTGGTCATTTACAAATTCAAAAATTGGTATGATTACGCCTATTGGTGATATGTTAAAGTTGTGGAATGTGCCATCTAAAGAAGAAATACAGCCATTTAATGCCAGAGAAGCTTCTTTAGTACCGATATCTACTCCTTTGATGACTTCCGGATTTGATGCTGCCTCTATGGCATGGATGCAAGACAAATTACCGCAATATAAATTTGTGCCTGTTGATACAGCAACAGCTGCAACTGACAACGCGGCATTTCCTTTGGAACCAGGAAGCTCTGTAGCGGCAGCATTAGTTAACGGTGATTTAAAATTAGGGGCTATTGGTACGGTAACCTATATTGATAATGATCATATTGTTGCGTTTGGACATCCGTTTTTAAAAAAAGGCAGCATTAATTATTTTATGCATAATGCTTATATTTTTACGATTGTCAATAGTATGTCTAGTTCTTTTAAACTGGGTTCTGTTGGAGCGGAAGTCGGAAAAATAGAACAGGATCGCGGTGCGGGGATTGCAGGGGAGTACGGTAGACTTGCTCCAGGGATTCCTGTAATTATTCGCGTTCATGATGACGATACGGGGGCACAAAGCTTAAAACGGGTGAAAATTATTGAAGACAATGAGTTAACTCCGGTACTGACGGCTACCAGTGTATATAATGTCGTGAATAAGACGATTGACCGTTCCGGCGGAGGTACAGTGGAATTTGCATATACCGTTCGTTCTTCTAAGGGACGCGACAAGGATATTACACGTCATAATATGTATTATTCCGAAGATAACGTGAATGAAAAAAGTATTGATGAATTATATAATGTGCTGGATATTTTAAAACATAATGAATTTATTGATTATCCTATTCTTGATGTGGATATGTCGGTTGATATTACGCAAGCGAAAAAATCGGCTCGTATTATTGCAGCGACAGCGGCACCTGTTGTGGCTAGTCCGGGAGATACGATTTATTTTAAGGTAACACTGCATCCGTATCGAGGGGCTGATGAAGTGAAAACCATGACATATACCGTCCCGGATGATCAGCCGCTTGGTACTATGATGCTTGAAGTACGAGGTGGCGGCATTGTACCGCTGCCGTATCTGATTGAAAAACAGCGGTATAATTTGACGGATGAAATTATCGAACGGCTACGGCATTTTAAAGATTTTGGTCAGCTTAAGAAGGAAATCGAAACAAATGATGCGAATAATGACTTGGTTATTGAACCGTTAGACCCAGGTATAAGCATGATTAATGATGGACATCAAACCATAAAAAAAGAAAAAATAAAGGGCAAGGAGCCGGCAGAACCTTCAAAAGATATTATAAAACCAGCAAAGAAAGGAGTGGTAGAAGAAACAAATGGTGATAAAAAATCTACGTTATCTACTCCTTATATTGTAACGGGTGACGGACAGATTGGCATCAAAATCGTGTCTAAGGAAAAAAGGGATGCTTTACTGGCTAAAAGTCATCAGCTTAATGAAGGGAAAGCTGTTATCGGAGAAGATCCGGGTAATACAGACAATACGGCAGCTGTTCAGAATAACGACTTGTTAGGGAAACAGTCAAGTGAAAATAAAAAAGATAGTCACAATAATAAAGATAATAGCAGCAAGGATGATAGGAGTATCATTTTCAGCAGCTATTAAAAATAACGATTATGATGGTGCGAAATACCTGTCATAATCGTTATTTTTTAATACTATTTTTATAACTTAGAGTTTTTATTGATAATTTAAAAGTCTGTAAAATATAACTTTGAACAGGCTCCAGCTTGATATTTACTTACATACATGGTATCATCTATTTTATGGAAACTCAAAATGGTTTAAAAGTTTTCTTCTGTATATGAGATAGTGTATTGAAAGGTTTTACATCTACTTCCAATGATGGTATAGTAAAATTGATAAGACATGGTGGAGGAGGGGTGTTTGTGCAGGAAATATTAGAGAAAATCGGTCGTTTTACTTTACATATATTTGAACAAGTAGGAGTTATTGCGATCCTTTTTATGCAGACATTGCGACAGCTTCCCAAAATCAATAGAAAGCTTACTATTGTCCAAATGGCACATCTTGGAGTTGATTCATTGCCGATTGTTAGTTTAACACTGCTATTTGCGGGAATGGTCATGACGCTGCAAATTGTGGATATATTATTGCGTTATGGAGCACAATCGACATTAGGCGGAATTATGTCTGTTGGAATGGGGCGGGAATTAGGCCCTATCTTAACCGGTGTTGTTGTTGCCGGCCGTTGTGGAGCTGCCATGACAGCCGAAATAGGGACGATGAAGGTGACTGAACAAATTGATGCACTTCGTTGCATGGCAACCGATCCGGTAGCATATCTTGTTGTTCCGCGGTTTGTGGCCTGTGTCATCATGGTGCCTGTTCTTGCGTTATATGGGTATATTATCGGTACTGGCGGCGGCTACGTTGTATCTACTTTTTTGGCGGGACTTACAACGTATACATATATTAATTCCATCGAAGTTTTTACGGCAGTCAGTGATGTGGTATATGGTATGATTAAAGCAATGTTCTTCGGCGGCATTATTTCTTTGATCGCCTGTTATGAGGGGATGCATTGTAAAAGCGGGGCCGAAGGAGTAGGACAGGCTACGACCCGATCCGTTGTAACCTCTATTATTTTTATTTTTATTTGTAATTATTTATTATCCATTATTTTGTACTAGGAGATGCATATGATCAGATTGCAAGATGTAACCGTGGTGTATGGCAGCCGGGTTATCCTGGACCATATCAACCTAGATGTCCGAAAGGGCGAAACATTAGCTATTCTAGGTGCCAGCGGATCTGGCAAAAGTACAATATTAAAACTTATTATTGGGCTACAGAAACCTACCAGCGGACATATCTTTATTAATGATGTTGATGTGACAGCGTATACCGAGGAGCAAATGATTGCTGTTAGGCAGTGCATGGGTATGGTTTTTCAATATTCTGCACTTTTTGACTCGATGTCTGTCGGCGAAAATGTAGCATTTGGTCTTAGGCAGCATACCAAATATGATGATGTGAAAATTCAAACTATTGTTAAAGAAAAGCTCCATCTAGTGGGATTGGACAATATCGAACAAATGATGCCGAATGATTTATCCGGCGGCATGAAAAAAAGAGTCAGTTTGGCACGTGCTATTGTTTTAGATCCATCACTTATTCTCTATGATGAACCGACAGCAGGGCTGGATCCACTTCGCTGTATGGATATTAATAAGCTTATTGTCGGCATGCAGCAGCATTTGCAAGCAACATCTATCGTGGTTACACATGATATGGATTCGGCTTTTTATGTCGCTGATCGCCTGGCTCTTTTACAGGATGGAAAATTTTTGGTTGTTGCTCCTAAAGATGAATTTCGTAAGTGTGAAAATAGGGATGTACAACTGTTTATCCATGGTGGGGTACTTCCAGAAGAAGGAGGACGAGCTAAATGAAATGGACTGCAGAAGCAAAAGTTGGATTAGTAACGGTCATTGGCATCATTATTTTTACCTATGTTGTTCTTGACCTTGCCCATGCGGAAATTTTTGGTAAGCCCGGTTTTGAAATACATGTCGTATTTGCGGATGCCAATGGCTTGAAATCCGGCAATGCTGTCCGGTATGTAGGGGTTCATGTAGGAAAAGTGGAAAGTATATCAACTACTAAATATGGGGTAGATGCTAAAATTAAATTAGATAAGGGAACTGAAATCCCTAAAGATTCCAAGGTTATCGTAGCAACAGATGGATTGCTCGGTGAAAAAATTATTCAAATTACTCCGGGAGAAGATTCCAGTCATTTATTAACTGATGGAGATTATATATATGGAACAGCTGGCCAGAGTATGGATGACATGATGAAGAGTGCTAACACATTAATGACTAGTGTCAATGATATGATGAAGAATGTTAATGCCGTTATCGGAGATGATAAAACACAGGAAGCTATGCGTGGAACTATTCGCAATTCTGAATTACTGACGGGGAATATGAACGCTATCGTGCAAGGAAATGCTGGAAATATACAAGCCATTACGGCGAATATGGCAGCCATTACGACATCTATGAACGATGTGGCCTCACAACTTCAGCAATCATCTCAGGCTATAGATGGGGATGGGGCGACTTCGCAGAACATCCGAGCAACAGCTGCCAATGTGAAAGACATTACAGAACGAGTTGAAAAAGTAGCGTCTTCAATGGAAAAAATAACTAATGACCCAGCGAGTCAGGCTGATTTAAAAACAACACTGCACAATACGGCGCAGATTTCTACAAAAGTAAATAACATTCTTGGAAATAGCAAAATTACAGTACAAGGTGAAGCTGGAATGTTGTATAATGATACTAAAAGTGAAAGCGGTGCCAATGTAAATTTTAAGGTGTACCGTGACAAATCTTTTGCTCTTATCGGAGCGGAAAATATTGGAAACGGTACAGCACTGAATTTACAGTACGGCTATCATGAAAATTTATTTGAACGACGGATAGGAATCATTAATGGTAATTTAGGTGCCGGCATTGATTTTGGAGTAAATGGTCCGTTTCGTGTATCACTGGAGGGATATAATCCTAACGAATGGCGCTATCGCATTAAAGCGCAGTACAAAATTTTACCGAATATCTATCTTTTTGGCCAATTTACGCGACCAATGGAACGAAGTGATGGCGGTAATTATTATGGTGTCAACTATACTTTTTAAAAAGCATAGTCATAATATTAAGATATAAATGATGGGGGTACCCAAGATGAACCAGAAATTGTATAAACAGTTATTCATTGTGATGATGATTACGGCGGCAGGAGCTGTTAGTGCCGGTGCAAGAGATACGACTGCTGGTGTAGAACCAGTTATTTTGCCTACAGATAGCCAAATTGCTGCTACAAAAAAACAGGCAGAGATTAAAGCAGCCAAATCCGCTAGTGTTGTATCAGCTGGAGATGATGTATCACCGGTATTGCGGGAATCAATAGCGCAAAAGATGTATGAAGAAAGACAGTCAGCTCTGGCAAAAGCTAAGAAAAATGGAGAAGAACCGGTCATAACAGTAGGCCGTGTTTCTCCGAATCAAACAGTAGAACTGACATTGCCAAAAACAATTGCTATGGCACTCAATTATAATCGAGATATCAAGATTGCTCATTATGATTTAAAGCAGTCAGAATACTCTATTGATCAGGCTCGGGCGGGTTTGATGCCTAGTGTTGATTACACATGGTCTGGTGCTCGTGCAGAGACGCATACAAAAGTGTTAGATCTTACTCCTACCGGCATAATAACACGAAATATTGACTCTATTGGCAACAGTTTTACAAATACGCTTGCTGTCAGTCTTCCCTTATATACGGGTGGTCTGGTGGAAGGTAATATTGCGGTAGCTAAGCTGGGTAAGGTTTCTTCTCAAGAAGATATTTTACGTGTGGAACAGGCGACGAAATTATCAGCGGTAGAAGGATATTTTGGGTTATTGGCATACCAAGAATTAAAAGATGTTTATGATGAATCCGTGACAAATTTACAGGGACATGTTGATAATGTTACTGCGCAGTATGATGTAGGAACGGTAGCTAAATTGGATGTTTTGAGTTCGGATGTATCCTTGGCAAATGCCAAGACGAATGCTGTCACGGCGGCAAATAATGTGGCCAATGCGGAAGCCAGTTTAAATAATATTTTAGGATTACCGCTGCAAACTAAGCTTGTGGTTGCTGATCATCGGCTTCCTTTTGATGCATATGATATTTCTTTGGATGAAGCAATTGATTATGCCATGAAATATCGCCCGGAGGTCATCCAAGCTGACTTGGCTGTCCGTGAAGCTAGAGAAAATATTGGAATTGCTGAAGCGGGACATAAACCTACGGTGTCTGTGGGAGCTTCCAATGATTGGTCCAATAGTGATTTTCCCGGCAGTGGCAACGGCGCGTGGACAATTAGTGGCGGTATTACGTACAGTCTTTTTGACGGGGGCGCTACTAATGCAAAGATAAAGATTGCCAAGGAAAAATATTTAGCGGCGTTGGAAACCGAACAGAAAACACGAGAATCAGTGCAATTACAAGTAAAAGAAGCGTATTTAGCTATTCGCAGTGCTGCGCAGCGTGTCGAAGCTACGAAGACGTCTGTAAATCAGGCAGAAGAAAGCTTTAAAATTGCCCGTGTACGGTATCAAGCAGGTGTCGGCATTAACTTGGATGTTTTGGATGCACAATTGAATTTAAATCAAGCTAAAACTAATAATATACAAGCACTATATGATTATAATGTCGGCATTGCAACATTGGAACAAGTTATGGGGGTAGATGTTCGATCCGGTGTAGTACATCCAGCGGCGGATATAGCTGGTAATTTATAAACTAAGATATAATTGTAGAAAAATTACATATATGGCGGTTTTCCTTGATTTTAGTAAGGAGCATGTCGTAAAATGGAGAGAGAATTGTATGAAAGCAGTTCTCTCTTTCTTATATCTGATGGAGGCCGGCGGATGAAACGGAAATGGATTGCCTTGGCTGTCATTGCATCATTTTTGGCGGTGCTTTTTTCCTTGTGGCGGGAAAAACCGGTTTTGATACAGTACGTATCGACGACCATTACAACAACATTAAATGAACACATTAACGGCACTTTTTCTTTTTCTGCTATGGATGTGTCGTTAACTGGTAAAATTTTTCTGTATGATCCCTTAATTAAGGATACGCAGGGACGAACTGTTATTACAGGAAACAATGTGGAAATACAGGTTAATCCTTGGCAGATGGCTAAGTTAGCGGCTGCCGGTGATAATGTAGTACCTTCTGTACAGACGGTTACCGTTGTTGCACCCGTAGTTCATATTTGGGAAAATACACCGGGACAATGGAATATTGCATCGCTTATTAAGAAAAATGCCAATATGGGCGATTCAGGATTTCGGGCGGTTATTTATGCTAAAAATGGTACTATAAAAGCAGCAACAAGTGATGGAATGTCTGTTCAAGCCGATTCTTGTGAGGGTATGGTGGATTTTTCTTCATACCCGGATATCTATGGACAAATAGCAATGCATGTTGATGGAGAGTCAATAATTGCTTCGGGACATTATACTTCGACGCACAAGTATGATATAAAACTTCGTGGGGACGCTGTAAAAGCGGCTTATGTGGTACCTTTTATGCCGGAAACCGCAGATGTAAAAGTTGAACAGGGAATAATTAAAAATATCAGTGCTCATATTGTGCAAAATCATCGCGGAATGATGATTTCCGGTAATGCCGATATTCAGAATGGAATGGTGAATGTGCATGGGTATGAGATAGATTCGTTGACTGGACATGTAGGCTTGACCACCAATGAGGTCACTTTAAGAAACATCAGCGGAAATGTAAATGGGCAGGCGGTTCATCTTGATGGTGTCGTCAAGACCAATGCAGAAACTCCGGTTTTTCAGTTAGATGTACGGGCTCCATCTGTAGATATCGCTGCGGTGATTCCGAATATGAGCATGCCAGTTAGCGGCTCTGTTGGTATACACGCTCGTTTGTGGGGAACCGTGGATGCTCTTCATGCCTCTGGCACGATTGCACTGCAGTCTATTGACGCACAAGGTATTGTAATGCAGCATGGTCATGTGGATTTTTCTTATGAAAATGAAATTTTCTTTATCAACCAAGCTTCGGCAGATGTTGCAGAAGGGGCTGTTCAAGGCAGTGGTTCTTACTCTTGGAAAAACGGCGATTACAATGCTAAAATTCAATTTAAGAATATATGTCTTACTGATATTCCTCAGGTACCAACTTCGATCATGGGTACGTTTTCCGGAGCAATTGAGGCGGCAGGAAATATAAATAGTGGTTCCCTATATGGACAAGGGCATGTTGATGCTGATGATCTTTCTTATAATGGATGGGAAGCACAGCAGGCACAGCTTGATTTTTCCTATAATGATGGATTGTTGCATATTTTGAATGCCAAAGCAGAGGTACAGGGGGGAACAATACAAGCTGATGGAACGTATGATTGGGATAAAGGCATATCTGACATTCGCTTCCATGCTGTGAACATGCCTCTTTCTTTATTTAGTGCGTATGTATCAACACCTTTGACGGGAAATGTTTCTGCGATTGGGCGTATATATGGGACGGAACCTAGTTGGAGTGTGAATTTTCATGCTGTGACCGGTTCAATTAAAAATGTCCCTTTTGATAATGTGAATGGCGTTCTTACTGGTAAGGGGCAGCATATTGATATACCTTTTATACAGTGGCAGTATAAGGATGAATATCAAAAAGCCATGGGTATGATTGATCTTGGTACGAGAGAAATTGAAATTTCACTTGATACCCAGCATATGAGATTGGAAAAATTACTTTCTTTAGCAGAAGTGAACATGCCTCTTACCGGGTGGGTACAGAATCATGTGGAAGTGAAGGGCACGTTGGATGACCCGTCTGCTGTAGGCGAATTTCAATTGACGGAGGGGTCTGCCTATGGGTATTTGTACAAAAGTGTATCAGCTAATTATAAACTTTCCAAGGGAATCGTTACTCTTTCTAATGGTGATCTTGCTGCTTATGATTCACATATCAGATTTTATGGTACAGCAGGTGATCGACTAGCGATTCATGTCGAATCTCCTGATCTTGATGTTTCTCGCATTATGCCGCATATACAAACTCAAAAATCGGGTATTGTCAATATATCTGCATATATTGGAGGAACGTTCGATAATCCGACGGCAACAGGTGTTGTTAGATCGCAGCGTTTGGTTGTCAACAATATTCCGGTGACAGATTTGAAAAGTGATTTTGGCTATTATGATGGGATTATACGATTGCAAGACTTGCAGTTTAAACAAAATGGTGGATTTTACCAAGCGAATGCTAGTTATAAACCATCGACAGATTGGATTAAAGCCAGAGCTTCTGTGATGTCAGGAGATATAGAGAGTTGGCTGAAACTGTTAAATCTTCCAGTAAAAGATGTCAGTGGAAAAATAGATGGCAATATTTCTATTGATGGAACGGTACATGATCCGCAGGGTAAAATAAAAGGGAAAATAACACAAGCTGGTATGGCGGGTTTTCCAGTACAACCTACAGATATTGATATACAACTTGATAAAGGAGTTGTTGAAGTAAATAAACTGGCTATTGCGGTTGATAACGGCGTGCTGGCAGCTCAAGGAACCTATGCTTTACATGGTCCTGTGCATTTACAGGTAGGAAGCCGCAATTTTTCTTCAAAAATTTTGACAGATATTTTGGGGAAAAATAATATTGATGTAGATACACGGATTGATTGTGCGGCGGATGTCAGCGGTGCAAGTGATCATCCGCAGGTTGATATGTCGGTACAATTTAATGGAGGTACCATTAATGGAATTTCATTTACAAATATCTTTGGACTGATAAATGTGCGTGATGGTATCATTCATATAAATCAGGCATTTATTTCCCGAGATCCGTATAAGGCCAGTGCGTATGGTACTATTCCCGTGGGTGCCTTGATGGGAAATCAAAATTCTGATGAATCCATGAATGTAACATTTAAGTTGGAAAATGCAGGTTTAGATATTCTGGCGTTTGTAACACCGCTTGTAACACAGGGAAATGGAGGACTTAATGGATCTGTAAAATTGACAGGAACGTTAGCTGAGCCGCATTTAACAGGAAATTTGTCTGTCCACCATGGAACACTTCAATTTCGCTATCTCAAAAATCCGTTGGAAAATATTGAGGCAGCCATTGTATTAGATGGTACAAAAGCAACCATTACAAGCAGCGGAACAATGGATGGGAAAGGGAAAAAAAATAAAGGCTACTATTCATTGAACGGTGAAGTACGGTGGAATGGATGGAAGATACAGTCATATCAAGGAAGTTTAGAGTTAAATAAATTAGGTATAGATTGTGATTATTTTAAAGGACCTTTGAGCGGACAACTATCAATAGAAGAAGGGCATGATTTTCCCCTTCTCAAAGGGAATATTGAAATATCTGATGCTACGCTTAATATACCACTTATAGCAATAAATACAGGGAATAACCCTGATTTGGAAATGGATATGACTGTATCTTTTGGTAAAAATGTGAGATTGTATAATCCTGTATTATATGATTTAATAGTAATGGGTGCTGCAACCTTTCATGGTACTGTTTCCCACCCTATACCATCAGGACAGTTTGAAGCATTGCGGGGATCTGTGCGTTATCTGGATACGAAATTCAATATTACTAAGGGACAAGCTGATTTTTCACAGGCAGATTCTTTTATACCTTATATGATGGTAGAAGGAAATGGACGTGTAGGGCAATATAACGTTATGCTGACTTTGCGTGGCCCTGCTGATAATATGAATATGCTCCTTCGCTCACAGCCGCCGCTGACAAGACAACAGATTGTGTCACTTATTACCTTGCGTAATGGCGGACGTAACAGCAGTTCACTGAAAAGTGATGATGTGTCTGGATTAATAGGTACAGGTGTACGTATGACGTTGGATAGCTTGGGTGTTACGAGCACGTTGGAACGTGCATTTTCGTTGGATGTACTTAATGTTACCTCCGGATCTTTAAATATGAATGAAAGGCTTTCTAATGAAAATAAAAATTATTATAATATAGAAATGGGAAAATATTTGTTCAATGATTTTATGCTTACCGCAGCTTTTGGCTTAAACCATAGAGACAATCGTGCCGGTCTTCGATATGATGTTAGTAATCATATGAGTATCAACGCTTGGAGGGCTAGTGATGATTCATACATCGGCGGCCAATATCGATACAGTTTTTACTAGGAGGAATGACGTTGCTTGATGTATATTTGAAAGAATTACAAAAAATTACATTATTGGAACCCGCAGAAGAGAAAAATTTGTGGATTGCTTATAAAGAAAAAGGAGATTTAAAAAGCAGGGGCAGATTGATTGAACAGTATCAGCCTTTGGTTTTTAAAGAGGTTATGCGTTGGCATGTAAAAGAAAATTTTTTACAGGATGCATTACAAGAAGGAACGTTAGGACTTATCGAAGCGGTGGAACATTATGAACATGACCGAAATGTTGCATTTCCTTTATATGCGATTCACCGTATACGTGGTGAAATTATTGATTATTTGAATCGAGAAGGGAAGAGTAAGTCTGTTTCCATTGATGAGCCGGATGAAAACGGTATGACTTTGCGAGATGTTCTGCCTGATGAGTGCATTGATATTGCTGATCAGGCAGGTCGTAAATTTTTATTTGATTATGTGGTACAAATGCTGCGTCGCCTTCCTAAGAAGGAACAGATTGTGTTGGAAAGTGTTTATTTACATGATAAACAGCAGAAAATTATTGCTCGGGATATGGATTTGAGCTTGACTTATGTATATCGTTTGCAGAAACGAGGAATACGACGTGTACGAGGTATGTTAAGCCGTTTTATTCATGAAAATAAATAAGGGAAGGAAAATAGGCGAAATATCAATAAAAATCGTGATAATCGAAGAAATGGATAGATAAATATGTGAATTTGCTTGAATATTCTCGTTGGAAAAAGATAAACCTTTTAGGAGTTTATAAGTATGCTTAGAAGGGAGGTACTCTGCATGAGAATATCTGATAAAGATAGAGCGGATCATGTCAGGTCAGCTAAAACATGGCTTGAAAAAGCAGAACAATCATTTGACCGACAGGCCGGCATTAAGGGGGAGTTAAACCTTATGTTGGCAGAAGCGGAAATGAAAAATCTGCGTAGGAAGCATGCTATTGGACAGAAATTTCTCAAAGTGGGGGCTATGCTGACAGCTTTTGTATTAGCCGCTGGTTTTTGGTATATTTTTACACCTCATAATCAGTCGGAACCAACTACTCCGATAACAGCTACCAGTAATAAGACTGAACGGATTAATTCACAATGGGTGCCAATACCTAAGCTTAATTATAGTGAGGACACTTCAACAGTAAAACGTAGGGAAGATGCGGTAACGCATACAAGGATAAACACAACGAGGCAGGAGACGGGATCAGAAGAAAGCGATGCTCGCATAAAAGAAACTATGCAAGAATCTCCACAGATAGTTGAGCAGCCTTCCGAATCGTCACATGGTACTACGGTCATGACAGATCGACAGGTACAAAAAGCTGTACAAGATGCACAGCACAGTTTGCGCGGTAAATAAGAAAAGATAACGGAGGATTTCCATGAATAACAACAGAAACAAGAAAATTCTTGTCATGATGATTACAAGTACTTTGATGACTTTTCCAGCATGGGTTAACGGACAGGAACCCGCTGCGGTGGCACCTGCGGCTGCGGCGGCAGATGAAACGGGATATGAACCCGCTTCGGGAGAAACTATACCAGATATTTCTTCTGAAAAGACGACGGCTATAAAAAAAATGCCTGCAGCGGCTGTGTCGGATAAAACAAAACCAGTGGCTGAAACAACGGCAGTAGATTCAGGATATACGGGGTATGAGTCTACAGAAGAATTAAATGCGGCAGCAAGTACTCCGACAGCAGCACCGAAAACGGTGGCAGCGACGGTAGCAGCGAATGCAGATGCCAATAGACCGACAAGCTCTAGTGATCAAACCGATACCGGCTATGAGCCGGATACGGGAACATCGCAAAGTGGAGCGGAGACAAGAAATGGGAGCATTACAGGAGAAGCAGCTCCTGCAATGGGAACAGAAATGTCTGCTGATCAGAATAATGGCAGAAAAGTAGGATATGTATCTAGTGCAAGTACGGCAGTTATAGATACAACGACGTTTCCTAAATATCCAATTGCTACGTTATCTCAGGCAGAACAAGCTGGATTGCCTTATGGTGATGCAGTAAGTGACCAGGAGATAGCACCTTATGCAGGAAAAACAGCAACGGCGGTTACTATTTCTCCACTGCCGGAGGCGCAGCTGGGGACTGTGCTGCAGCATAACTTAGCTATGCGCGTGGGAGATGCGGTGAATGCCGACTATATCCGCCACGACGTAAACGTTATTGGTGCGACCGGTTTATTTTCGACAGTATCTCCGGCTTTTACTGCTGTTCCAGAGGGAGTAATGCTGGATTATCAGGTCAAAGTTAATCCTGTTGTTACTAAAATAGAAATTACCGGGAATGAAACATATCCTACGGATCAATTATTGAAATTGATTACGATAAAACCGGGAATGACATTAAATACGGTTATGGTCAGTAAAGATGTTTCAGTCATTAATGCCCAATTTGGTAATAACGGGTATTTTTTAAGTCATGTAACTAGTGTCAACATGGATGATAAAGGGGTTCTCCATATTGATATTGCCGAAGGACGGTTACAGGATATCATTGTGAAAGGCAATACGAAAACTAAAACGTATGTCATTATGCGGGAGCTAAAAATTAAGAAGGGTCAAATTTTCAATAAAAATTTGGCTAGTCGCAGTATCGAACGCATTTACAATACGGGATATTTTGAGGATGTTAATGTAAGGCTCTTGCCTGGCAGCAATAAAAATGATGTCATCATGGAAATCGATGTAGCGGAACAAAAAACGGGGTCTATTACTATCGGTGCAGGGTATTCTGATTCTGATGGACTTGTGGGTATTTTAGGCTTAAGCGAAACCAATTTACGTGGCACAGGCGATAAAGCCAGTATTAACTGGGAATTTGGTGGGACCACTGATTCTTTATGGAATTATATTTTTTCCTATACCCGGCCTTGGATTAATGATCATGGTGACTCTCTTGGATTTAGCATTTTTAATCGAGAGGCTGATTATGATGATTATGATCAAAAGGGGAATTCTGTTGCAGAATATTATAAACGAACGAAAGGTGCTAATATTACATATGGCCGCGTTCGTAGTGAATATGTCAGCGATTATATAACATTGGAATCTAAAACAACCGATTATGCTAAATATATAAGCGGTTATGATTATAATGATTATTCGGGATATTTAAGTAAGAATTTTGGTCGTACGAACAGCTTAACTTGGTCTCATGTGTTTGATAATCGTGATAATGTTTATGATCCGACACGCGGTAAGCGGCTATCCTTTGCCGGTTCGATAGCCGGACATGGATTGGGCGGTGATTTTGATTTTTATAAATTTACAGCTGAAAGTCGTACATATTATAAGGTAGGACATGCGCAAGTTATTGCGGTTCGCCTTATGGGCGGCGTTGGTTTCGGAGACATGCCATATGATGACCTTTTTTCTCTGGGCGGCGCTGATACGCTGCGCGGATATGAGGATGATGAATTCCGCGGCAGTCGTTTTTATGAAGCAACCATTGAATACCGATTCCCAATGGCTAAAAAAGTTCAAGGTGTTCTTTTTACGGATGCTGGTAATGCTTGGGGCGGGACAGATCAGATGTTTTGGTATGAAGATAATAATAAGCTTCATTATTCAGGTGGCGTAGGAGTTCGCATTACAACCCCAATCGGTCCGATTCGGCTTGATTACGGGTATGGCGAAGAGGGCGGTAAATTTCACTTCAGCTTTGGAGGTAAATTCTAATGCAAGTTAAAGATAGGTGGGGAGGATTATGATCCGCTCGTATCTATTGGCAGGTTTAGTTTTTCTTATCGGTGCCGGTAATGCGTTAGCGGCACCGGTTACGCATGTAACTGTTCAAGTGACATCGGCGGAGGCGCCTATTCCCCTGCTAGTGCAGAAACGAATTGCGGCTAGCATACAGACAGTAGGTAACCATGTTTTTCTTGATAAAGATGATGCTGAAATAAATGCGTCTGCTGACTCTTATAAAAGAGTGGTTGATGATATTATTAATCGGGTGCTGATTGGGTATACTGTTGATGATATAACTATTTCAGCGGGACCTGATACTATAATGGCAGTACGGGTTCGTCCGTGGGGAGATACAATTCATACGGTGAATGTCACTGTTGATTATGGTTCTTTGCCAAGTATGGGAGTACAGATGGCTGCAGGTGATCTCCATGATATTCAGCCTATGGTGGAAAATTTATTGGTTGGGCTGCCTGTAGATTCACTGGATTGGGCTAATGGAGTTGTAAAATCGGTATTGGAAAATGAATTGACCGGTATGCTTCCTGAATTCTATCCGCACATTGTCATTACACCGGGAATCCATACGGAGGTGCAAATTTATTTAATGCCGCAGCTTCCTGTTATTCGCAATGTCAATGTTATTCTTGATGCTGAAAACCTGCCAAAAGTAATTTTTCTGAATACGCGGAAAAATATAGAACAAAAATATGCGGGACTTGAAGGGCTGCCAATTACTTTCGTGCGGCGTCATGAGCGTGATATTTTAACTGATTTGCAAAAAACGCTTGCTAAGCAATGGGTTATTAAACAATATAAACTTCGTGTGATACCCACTGTTGCTATCGGTGAAAATCTAGAGATTCATTTAAAATCGGAAACAGATTTTTATGATATTCAGGCAGGTGCATACATCGATATGAACCGTAATGATAAATATCATAATAGGGATATATCAGACGAACATACGGTGATTATGGCTCATATAGGACGGAAAGTAGGGCAGCATCATGAGTTTTTCAGTGAAGTAGAATTTAAACCTTCTTCTGTAAAATGGGATTTTATTCCTGGATATTTTTATCGATGGGGCAAAACAACAACGTTAGGATATCAATTTGAAACAGAAGATACAAGCAATCATCTTTGGTTAAAACAAAACTTAGGCAATCGGTGGGGAGTCCGTTATGATCGGGATCTTACCAATCGGGATAATGAGTTTGGTCTTTCTTATAAACTTCATGAATATGTCAGCCTTGAATATATCATATCCGACCATGATAGGTGGCTTCGGGTAATAGGCTATTTGTAAAAGAAAAGGGGAAATGTAATAATGATGTCAGAAATGGGTAAGAAAAAGAATGTTAAAATTTTTTCGGCGGCGGTAGCACTGATTTTTGTTTTGAGTATCGCAGCCATTGCTGTAATGCAGATGGGTAATCCTGTAAATGCGGCACCTTCTAGCAATATTGGAATAGTAGACATGAGCAAGGTGTTTGCTCCGGATAATGCGGATCTGCAGAATGCACAAAAAGAAATGCAGCAGGCATCTCAGGATATGCAGAAAAAGTTTGAGGAACAATCAGCCAGCATGAATGATGAACAAAAAGGACAGTTGTATCAAACTATGCAGGGTGAAATGGCTAAAAAGCAGGAAGAAATTCAAAAAGGACTGAAAGACAAAGTTGATAATGCTGTTAACAGTGTAGCAAGTACAAAGGGGTTAAGCCTTGTTGTAGATAAACGCGTTGTATTGTATGGTGGTACGGATATTACTGATCAAGTTGCGAAAAACTTGAGTGAATCGAAATAAGGATGATTCTATGAAACGGATATATGTTGCAGTCGTCGGTGCAGTCCTTGTTGTGGGATTTCTTTTTGCGGGGTATATGGGTTTGCACAATCGGGGAGGCAGCGTGCAGAATACTGGAACTGCCGGCCCTGTTTATGCATATGCAGATATAGAGCATATTATGATGAGTCATCCGGAATATAGTAAATATCACCATCTGGAATTGCAATATAATGCGATGATTGCCCAGTATCAGTTTGAACAGTGGAATTATTCACAAAAAGCGGTAGTTCAGGATCAGGCTTTTCAGAGTATCGGTAGCAATGCAGCGTTGATGTCTGCCGCCCTTGATCAAGAACTGAATGCCCGTGTTGCTTTAAAAGAAAATGAATTGAATATGGGATTGCAGAAAAAATATCAAGAATTGTTAAAAACAAAAAAGGAGCTGCAGCCACAGAGATTTAAAGAAAATGAGTTGAAAATTATTAATTTAAAGCTGAAATTAGAGACACTTTCCCTTAGTGCGGAAGAGCGAGCTGCAACAAAATCGCAATTAACATCACTGCTTAAAGGAAGTGCTGCAACAGTTGAAACATCACTGACAGAAGCCGAAATAGCTTCGGCTATGGCGCCTTATAAAACACAGGCGCAGCAAGAATTGGCTGCATATACAGAACAGGTTAAACAAGAATTGAATGGGCGGCAGCAGGAAAATTATAACCTTTTTCAAGAGCATATGAATAATATGGATAATAGACCGGAACCGGTAATATGGAATAAAGAGTGGAAAGATAAACTTGCCGCAAAAGAAAAAGAAATAAATGAAGTAAAGGATAATATTATGGCAGATATCAGAGAAAAAGCTGCTTCTGTTGCACAAGAACAAGGAATTACTATGATCTTTAGTGATTATTTAGGGACAGGAACGGCGCAAGACGTAACAGATGATATTATTGCCAAGCTGGCATAACAGGAGGCATTAAAGAATGAAAAAAATATGGAAGCGCTTTACGGCGTTTATGATGATTACTCTTATAGCAGGGATGCTTGCCGGCTGCGGCGGAGCGGATAAAATGGGTGTAGTGGATATGACACGGGTAAGTAAAGAAGCACCACAGGCTCAGCAGTTGCAGCAAAAGTTAAAAGATAAACAAGATGCCGTGGAAAAAGAATTAAATGAAGCAAAGAAAACTATGTCGGCAGAAGATTATCAGAAAAAACAACAGCAATCACAGCAGGAATTGCAAATTTTCGGTTCCAGTATGCAGCAGCAGTTTGTTCATGATGTACAGAGCAAGTTAGGTGAAATTGCTAAAGAAAAAAATATTGGTACTATAGTATACACAGAAGCAGTCCAAAAGGGCGGAATTGACGTGACGGATGATTTGATTAAAAAAATGCAGTAAAGGACGTGGAACTATTGAAGAAAACGGTACAGGAATTGGCTGAATTTTTAGGAGGCACTGTTATCGGAAACGGTGAGACCGTTGTGGAAGATATTTGCAGTTTGGCAGAAGCGGGAAAAAATGATATTACCTTTGCGGTGGACCCATATATAGAATATCTTCCACAAGTTCATGCGGGAGCTGTCATAGTGGAAAAGGAAGTTCCTTGTGGGGACAATACGTTGGTTATAGTAGAGAATCCACGGCTGGCCTTCTCAAAACTTCTTGTTTTATTCCATCCTCGTCAGTCTGTGACGGTGGGAATTCATCCTGCTGCTATTGTAGATGAGAGTGCGGTTATTGGTGCTGAGACGACTATTATGGCGTATGCTGTTATTGGTAAAAATGTACGTGTGGGAAGGCATTGCATTATATATCCCTCCGTCTTCATAGGAGATAATGTTGTTATTGGCGATGAGACAGTGCTATATCCAGGTGCAGTTATTCATGAAAATTGTGTTCTTGGCAGCCGTGACGTTATACGGGCACATGCGGTCATTGGCGGGGAAGGATTTGGGTTTGCCACAAAAGATGGAAAACATACGCGAATACCTCAAATTGGTAATGTGGAAATTGGTGATGATGTAGAAATCGGAGCTTGTACAACTATTGATAATGCAACGCTGGGTAGTACAAAAGTAAAACGGGGAACGAAAATAGATAATTTAGTCCATTTGGGACATAATTGTGAAATTGGTGAAGATTGTTTTATTATTGCACAAGATGGACTTGCCGGGAGTACAATTGTCGGTGATCATGTTACTTTTGCCGGTCAAGTAGCTACAAAAGGACATATCTCCATTTGCTCGGATACGGTGTTTGCTGGCAGGAGCGGCATTACCCGGGATATCACAAAACCAGGAATTTATGGTGGATTTCCTGCCCGGCCGCACATGGAGTGGAGCCGGCAAGAAGCTTATATTAAACATTTGCCGGAAATGGCAAAACGTGTAAAGGCTTTAGAAAAAAAGCTGTCTGAATTGGAAAATAAATAAAGAGGCTATGCCATGTATATCTTTATGAAGTGTTTAAGTTATGTTATTTGCCATGTACCAGAAACTATTCGCCGTGGCATTGGTTCTTTTTTAGGAATATTTTTTTGGACTTTTGTGCCTAAACGGCGTAAGTTATTGGCACAGCGTCAGATACTAGAGTGTGGAATTACGGATGATCCGCAGAAAGCAATGGCGATTGCGCGAGCCAGCAGCGTGCGGTTTGGTCCTATGATTGTAGAAGTTTTATCTTATCCTATGTATACTAAGGAAAAACTTGACGAAAAAATTACTTTTCATGGGAAAGAATATCTTGATGCATTGAAAAAAAGCGGGGAAGGTAGTATCTTTATGGCATCTCACGCCGGGAATTGGGAACTTCTCGGTGCCGTACTTGCTATGAACGGATATCCGCTTATTTCTGTTGCACAAGAACAGAATAATCATAGTGCCGATAAATTTATCAATGAATATCGTTGTATGATGAAACAACACGTTACATATAAAACGGGTGTGCGGGACATGATACGACTTTTATCGGAAGGCTGTTATATAGGATTGCTGATGGATCAAGATCCATCGACATCAGGTATTATGGTTAAATTATTTGGACGGGATACCTTAACGGCGGATGGGCCGGCTAAATTGGCTGGCATTCATAATTATCCTATTCTTACTACGTTCATTCATGAAGATAAACCATATCATCATATTATTAATGTTTTACCGCCGATTCGTCCATATGATAGCAGAGAAAAACTATCTAAAGCAGAAAAAAAGAAAATCATGTATGAAACGACACAAAAGTTGAATGATCGACTGGAGGCATATATACGGCGATATCCAGAGGATTGGTTTTGGCTTCATGATCGTTGGAAATGGACAAAGCGCTTGCAGGAAAAAGAACAGCTCAATTAACAAAATCTTATTTGGAGAATATAAAAAGGCTCTATGTCAAATGTTGGGGTGGTTCAATCGTAACACATGTGTAAGAGGAACATGCAATGGGATGTTCCTCTTTTTCGTTGTGTGGCAGCATCCATGAACAATATACGATTTCGGAAACTAATACTTTTATCTTGTTGGGGTGTCCTTCCATGAATTCATTAGAGTAGTGAATTCGGATGGCATTAATAATGCCGTCAAACCGATCCGCGAACGAGTACAGCAGGGACTTGAATCCTGTTAATCCAGCATCCTGAATTCGTTTTCGTACTTTTGGTCCGGTGCGTTTCCCCGAAATTCATCTAGGGATAAGATAGCAGGGAGCGTAGCAGGTTTACTATAGGAAATGCAGTCGAAATACCGGAGGATGGTAGTCACCGACACGTGGAATCGGTCGGCGATATCGGTAAAACTTTGTTTACGGGCGCATTCCCGGATCATGGCGAGCTGCTGTCGTTGACTGCGTCATTGGTACGGTTGTACTAAGGGGGGCGGGATAAAAGGAATGGCCGCAGGTGGGACAAACATAGCGGTATTTATGAAGGGAAGCATACAGGGGAACGTCGTCCAGCCATGCCAATAGGATTTCCTGCTGCCGGTAATCTTTAATCCGGGGAGTTCGGGTATGACACTGAGGACACAAACAGGAAATGTGAGAAAACTCTATATAAAAGATCTGTTTATTTTCCCCATAGGTGCTGTTCCTGATGCAACCATCAATTGGAACATTTTTTCTATATAATGGTAGTGGGACATGCTACGTCGTCCTTTCTGATCGGGTTTGGTCGCTTGGATTGTATCGGATGTATGCTGTTATGTCCATCTTTTTACGCAAAATGGGGTAAGGCAGACAATGGATTGTCTAGTCTTACCCCAACATTTATTATAGAATCAAAATTTATATCCAACCGTGTTTTTGACAAGCATGCAAGATACCCCCCGTATCGCAGGTATCTGTGATATAGTTTGCTTTTTCTTTAAGTTCTGGACAGGCATTTCCCATGGCAATGGAGAACCATGCAGGAGTAAACATGCTGATATCGTTCAATCCGTCACCGAATACGACGACGTCCTGCAGGGGAGCACTGATTTTTTTCATCATGCGGCGAATACCCGCAGCTTTATCTGCTGGTTCAACGATAAAGGAATTTTCAGTATAAGGAATATGGGAAAGACCATGTTTTTGCGGTTGAGAAGCAGCATAAGATGGTTTTATGTAGAAAATTTTGTAAATTGTCTGTAATTTCATAGGATCTAATGGACAGACAATTGTTTTAAAATAACTTTTTTTTTCGTTATTGACGAAAGCGGCAGAACGAGTATATCGGATAATTTTATTTTCCAATGTGACAGCCCAGGAAATATGACAAGCATCAAGATCTTTGAGTAAAGAGATAGCTTGTTCTCTGGGGAGGCCGGACATCTCCAGCAGTCTACCATTATACGTCAAACTGTTGCCGCCATCGGCGACGAAGGAGTTGATATGCAACGGTAGTGAAAATTGTAAGGTGTCGCACTGCAGCCGGCCTGTGGCAATTGCTACAAAATGACCGGCTTGCCTTAATTGATTTAAACAAAACATAGTATCTTTTGGGATTACTTTAGTTGTTCCTACGGCTAAGGTCCCATCGATATCAAAAAAGAAATATTTTTTCATGAAAGTGGAATTCCTTTCTGTTATTTCATATAAGTTATTATAACTAAAATTTAAAGGTTGTCAAAACAAAAAAAGAAATACGAATCTGCGAATTTGTCAAGGCTTGATTTTTTTTATGTATTTGATTATACTGTAGTCAAGAAGCAACCCTGCTGTGTGCGTAAAATGGTCTCGATGTTTTGAACCAACATCTTTTACATTGGGAGTCTGGGCTTCGTGAGCGTAAAACAATGCCTGGCATAGGACTGTTGGAACTCATGAGAGGACACCCACCTGCTTAGGCAGGCTCAAAACTCGGTTTATAAACGGCATGGTGGGGCTTCTTTTCTTGTATATAGTTGATTAAAATGCCGCTGAGTATTCTTAGCGGCATTCTATTTACCATGGGGAGCAAACAAATGAACGGAGACGACTTATTTTCTATGGCAAATGCGAAGGACAGTGGACATTTTGAACCACTGGCTGTACGTATGCGTCCTAACACGTTAGATGAAATATATGGGCAAAATGAACTGATTGGGAAAGATAGTTTTTTACGGGCAATGATTGAACGCGATACAATTCCCTCATTGTTATTATATGGACCATCTGGAGTAGGGAAGACAACATTGGCTCATGTCATTGCGATGGAAACACAAAGCCGATTTGTTAAAGTAAATGCCGTTACCGCCGGAACGGCAGAATTACGTAAATTGATCGGGGAGGCAAAGGACGCCGTTTGTATGTATCAAAAACGGACGATTCTTTTTATTGATGAAATTCACCGTTTCAATAAAGCACAACAGGATGTATTACTTCCTTATGTTGAAGATGGCACAATCATTTTGATCGGAGCAACTACTGAAAATCCGTATTTTGAGGTAAATCGTCCGTTGCTGTCGCGATTACGGGTTATGAAGCTTACCGCTCTTACTAAGAAGGCGGTGGCTTCTATTTTGCGAAGAGCATTACAGGATGAAACTAATGGTTTAGGAAAAATGGAAATCACGGCGACAACCGATATGCTTATGACTATTGCTTCTTATGCAGATCGAGATGCCCGAATGGGACTTAACCTTTTGGAACAAATTTGTATGCTGGTGCCTCAGCGTGGTACAATTACACAGGAGATCGTAGAAAAAGTAGTAGGGCATAGAATTTATACATATGACAAAAAAGGTGATGCTCATTATGATACTATTTCTGCATTTATTAAGAGTATGCGAGGTTCAGATCCGGATGCAGCTCTGCATTACTTGGCCAGAATGATTGAGGCGGGGGAACAGCCTTCGTTCATTGCCCGACGTCTTGTAATATGTGCGGCTGAAGATGTAGGTTTGGCAGATCCGCAAGCCTTGCTTGTCGCTAATGCTGCAGCCCAGGCAGTACAATTTGTCGGATGGCCGGAAGGAAGAATTATTCTTTCGGAAGCAGTTATTTATATTGCCTGTGCTCCCAAGAGTAATAGTGCATATGTTGCTGTTGACAGCGCTATCTCTGATGTTCGAAAGGGGGATTACGGAGATATTCCTGACTATTTGCGCGATAGTCATTATCAAGGGTCCGCAGCTTTGGGACACGGTATTCATTATAAATATCCCCATGATTATCCTGAGGGGTGGGTCGAACAGCAATATTTGCCGAATCCTTTAAGAAATAAAGTGTATTATCAGTCTTCGGATCATGGGCAGGAAAAAAATATGACGGAACATTGGAACCATCGTCGTGGGAAGTAAGTTTTGGAAGGTGAAAAAATGGCACAACGTAAAATATCCAACCGCACACAAAAATTGACCGGCAAAAAGCGAGGACGTCGGACCACAAAAAAAACACAAGGACCATCACTCTTAAAATATGAAATTATGGGTCTTGTTTTTATTTTTATGGGTCTTTTTGCGGCTATTGGTATCATTGGTGTAGATACGGGCAGCATCGGTACGGTTGTGGATGATGTGCTGGCGTATATATTTGGCGTTGGGCGTATTTTGGCAGCGTTGCTGCTGGTTGTATTGGGATTAAAGTATATCATGCTTCGCAAGGCTGTCCCGGTAACGGGAAATTGGGCGTTGGGAACACTCTTGTTTATTATGTTTCTGGGGATGATACACTTATTTTTTGTTCCCGAAGGGGCTGAATTTATGCCGGCGGTCATGTCTATCAGCGGGGGTGCGATCGGTGGATTGGTAGCTGTTTTGCTACGACAGTTTTTTGGACAGGCTGGTGGTTTTTTAGTTTTGACAATAGGGATGATAGTGACTGTAATGGCTTGGAAAAAATGGTCTATCTCTAAAAGTGTTACGACTGTTTCTGTTAAGGCAACAGAAGAAATACAAGTTGCTTCTCAATCGATTCACAGCCAATGGCAGGAACACAAAACGCAATGGCAGGAAAATAGAAAGAAGCATAAAATATTTGATTTGGAGAAGGATGGTAATTATGATGAAGTGCCAAAAAGTAATCCGGCATTGGCAGAAAATACGGAATTATCAGGAATACCTGTACAGATAGTAAATTTTGATCAAACAGACTCCAATAAGGAAAAACAAGTACCATTGCATAAAGCAATTCAGGGAATAGATACGGAAGACAAAACGATAGCAATGGAAAATATACTAGAGGAAGTACCTGAAAAGTCTCTGTCGAAAAAAGAGGGAGAAAGTATAACAGATATTGCTGAAAAAGATCTTGAAGATTTAAAACCTGTAGAAGTTGAAAAACAGCCGACGGCTGTGGATTTGGCTCCAGAAGGAAAAGCGCTTATACCGAAGGCGGAAATGGAAAAAGCATACATTTTACCGCCTATATCTATCTTAAAACCAGGCCGGCTTGTATCTACCGCAGCTAATGATGAAGTTCGCACCAATGCCCGCATTTTGCAGGAAACACTTTCCAGTTTTAATATTGATGCTAAAATTGTCAATGCCAGTAAAGGGCCTGCTGTTACTCGATATGAACTGGAACCGGCAGCGGGTGTTAAAGTTAGTAAAATTGTACATTTATCTGACGATATTGCCTTGAAATTGGCGGCAACGGATATTCGCATTGAAGCTCCGATTCCTGGAAAAGCAGCCATTGGTATTGAAGTGCCTAATAAGCAGGTCGCCGGGGTTAATCTGCGAGATGTACTGGACTCGGAAGAATTTAAGCGGGCAGCAGGGGGCGTGCCGGTTGGATTAGGAAAGGATATTGCCGGTAATTCGGTAATTGCCGATTTAACAAAGATGCCGCATTTACTGGTAGCAGGTTCTACGGGATCAGGAAAAAGCGTATGTATTAATACCCTGATTGCCAGTATTTTGTTTAAACAACGGCCTTGTGATGTGAAACTGATTTTAATTGATCCTAAGGTGGTCGAACTTTCTAATTATAACGGTATTCCTCATCTTATGACGCCTGTTGTCACGGATGCTAAAAAAGCGGCTCGTGTATTGCGCTGGGCTGTGCGGGAAATGGACAATCGTTATCGCCGGTTTGCAGAAACAAGCACTCGGGATATTGCACGGTATAATCATCTTCATCCGGAGGAAGCATTCCCCTTTGTTGTTATTATTATTGATGAATTGGCTGATTTAATGATGGTTGCCTCTACGGACGTAGAAGATTCGATTTGTCGGTTGGCACAGAAGGCAAGAGCTTGTGGGATGCACCTTGTTCTGGCAACACAGCGCCCTTCTGTTGATGTCTTAACGGGTATTATTAAAGCCAATGTGCCGAGTCGTATTTCATTTGCTGTATCGAGTCAGGTGGATTCCAGAACGATTCTTGACATGTCCGGAGCAGAAAAACTTTTGGGTAAGGGCGATATGCTGTTCTATCCCATGGGAGCTTCTAAACCTTTGCGAGTACAGGGAGCATTTATCTCTGATTCGGAAATTGATCAAATGGTAAATTTCATAAAAAAGCAAAGTGAACCAGAATATGATGCGGATGTGCAGCAAGCACAATCAGAAGAACAGGCGGAACAACACACTTTTTTTGAAGATGAATTAATGGAACAGGCAATCAATATGGTTTTAGAAACAGGACAGGCTTCGGCGTCTATGTTGCAACGGCGTTTTCGGATTGGGTATACACGGGCGGCACGCTTGGTGGATACGATGGAAGCTATGCAGATAGTGGGACCAAGTAATGGAAGCAAGGCGCGGGATATTTTGATGCCTGCTGAAGAAGTACAGCGGAAATTTTTTAGCGGACAGACATGAGATACCTTTTTAGTCGCAAATAGTATATAATAAACTTGTATATGTATAAGGAGGGATACATATTGACATCTGTCGGAAAGATTTTGCAATCTGAAAGAGAAGCGCAAGGCAGAACATTAAAAGAAGTTTCCGATACACTTAATATTAAAGAAATATATTTATCTGCAGTAGAAAACGAAGAATTTAATAGGATACCGGGAGATGTATTTGTTAAAGGCTTTATCCGTAATTATGCAAATTTTTTAGGATTAGATGGAGATGCTTTGGTAAAAGAATATAAATCCGGTGTTTTTTCTGTTGAATATAAGCCTTCCACACGTGCAATAGATAAAAAAAAAGTAAAGAGATCGCATGTAATAGTACGCGAGAAGCAGAAGTTGCTGCAGAAATTTACGATTGTTGCCGGAATTATACTGTTTTTGCTACTTTGTATGTGGTTGATTTTTTAGAGGAAAATTATGGCAAATGAATTTTTGGTTACCAGTCGTTCTGATATGAAACGGCGTGGTTGGGATATTTTGGATTTTGTATTTATTAATGGGGATGCCTATGTAGATCATCCCGGCTTCGCGGCAGCGGTTATTGGCCGTGTGTTGGAGAGCCGGGGGTATCGCGTAGGCATTATTTCCCAACCGGATTGGCATAGTGCGGAACCTTTTACGCAACTTGGGAAACCGCGCTTAGCGGCGTTGATTACGGCAGGAAATCTTGATTCTATGCTGAATGAAAAAACAGCAGCTAAAAAATTTCGAAACCGTGATAATTATTCTCCTGGTGGAATTACCGGACATCGTCCAGAGCGAGCAACCATTGTATATGCAAATCGTTGGCGGGAAGCATACAAAGATGTACCAATAATTATTGGTGGAATTGAGGCCAGTTTAAGAAGGTTTGCACATTATGATTATTGGTCCAATAAAGTCCGGCGTTCCATTTTGCTGGATAGTAAAGCGGACATATTGATATATGGCATGGGTGAACACCAAATTGTTGATATTGCAGATGCATTGGCAGAAGGAAAAAATGTTGCTGAAATGTATAATATTCGTGGTATTTGTTATGTTACCAACAAACAGCCGGCCACAGAAAAGGCAGTTTTTTGTCCTTCTTATGAGGAAGTAGCTGCTGATAAAAAATGTTTTGCTGCAGCTTTTAAAATTCAATATGAAGAACAGGATCCTTTTTATGGGAAAACGATAGTCCAACCTTCAGGAGACCGGTTCCTTGTACAAACACCTCCCGCACTCCCGCTTACGACGGAGGAAATGGATGCGGTTTATGAACTGCCATTTACTCGTCGGTGGCATCCTGATTATGATACCCTTGACGGAGTGCCTGCACTGCAGGAAGTACAATTTAGCCTGACTAGCCATCGCGGATGTTTTGGTCATTGCAATTTTTGTGCGATTACGAGCCATCAAGGGAAAATTATTCAACATCGGAGTCATTCTTCACTTGTTCGAGAAGCTGAGAAAATGACACATTTGCCGGATTTTAAGGGATATATACATGATGTAGGTGGACCTACCGCTAATTTTCGCCATTTGGCATGTGTTAAACAGCAGATATCAGGAGCCTGCCGCAAAAAACAGTGTATTGGCAAGGATATCTGTTCTAATTTGGATACATCTCATGCTGATTATTTAAAACTGCTGCGGGAAATACGACGAATAAAGGGTGTAAAAAAAGTTTTTGTGCGTTCGGGATTGCGATACGATTATGTATTAGCAGATCATAATAAGAAATTTATAGAAGAGTTATGTAAATATCATATCAGCGGGCAACTTAAGGTAGCTCCCGAACATGTTGTCAAGCATGTGACGGATACTATGGGAAAAGCAGGAATTGAGACTTTTCTCGAATTTAAGAAATGGTTTGAGGCAGCAAATGTCAAGGTAGGGAAGAAGCAATACCTTGTCCCTTATTTTATGTCTAGTCACCCGGGATGCACGTTGGAGGATGCTGTGACGTTGGCAGAATTTTTACGGGATATGCATATGCAGCCGGAACAAGTTCAGGATTTTATTCCTACGCCGGGGAGTTTATCTACGGCAATGTATTATACAGGAATAAATCCATTAACAGGTAAGACGGTATATGTTGCCAGACAACAGCAGGAAAAACAGATGCAGCGTGCGTTGATGCAATATAAAAATCCAGACAATTATGATATGGTATATAAAGCATTATGCTTAACGAACCGACGAGATTTAATCGGATATGGGCTTAAATGCCTGATTTTACCGCGACGCAGTCGAAATACGGTTCGGCTTTTACGTGATCAGCGAGATGGTGATTCTGGCCGGTCACCGCGGAATTTTATGAAGAATAGAAATAAATAAGGTGAAAGTATGAAAAAATATTTACCAGTCATGGCTATCGTGGTATTCGTTGTGGCATTGCTGGGACTAAGCAACTATATATGGATAGGACAGGAACAAGTGCGTGCTGAACGAATTCGGGAAGCGGAACGTCATCTTGTCGTGTACTCTGATATGCCGGTTGATGTTAATAATGATTTGGCGAAAAAATTTTATGAACAGACTCATTTGCGAGTACAGATTCTAACTAAAAATGACGGAGATATACAGTCCTACCTGAAGGCAGATGGCAAGGATACAGCAGCTGATCCCGATATTCTTATTGCTGTGCAGCCTTTGCTGCAGACAGCAGCGAAGCAGGGACGTTTGAAGCCATATATTTCAGAGGCTGCAGATCAAGTTGATTACTCTTATAAGGATGCAGATGGATATTGGGTGGGATTATGGTATGATCCTATGGTTTTAGTTATTAGTAGAGACTATTATACTCATCATGGATTGCAATTACAGAATTGGAATGATTTAGTGGCTGATCCAGATGTGCGAATTGCTTTTCCTGATTTGGCAGCAACGGATATTGCCGGAGATTTTCTTTGTACCTTTGTGGAAATTCATGGGCAGGAAAATGCTATGCGTTATTTTAAAAATATACAGCGGCATGTTGCTGTCTATTCTAAATCAATGACGCCTACTGCATGGCGTGTCGCTTCGGGAGAAGCGGATATTGGTGTGGTGGATGCGGTAACGGCGCGGCAGCTTGTTAAAGATGCAGCACCGATTTATATTTTATATCCGCAAGATGGAACCTCATGCTGGCTTGTTGGGGCGGGTGTTACTATGACTTGTGAAGATGAGGAGTTATCAGAGAAGTTTATGGATTGGCTTTTATCAAAAGATACGATAGATATTCTTCGTAAGAATCATTTATTTTTGGACTATACAGCAAATCGTCAAGGAAATGAATTAGATGCCAAGGGACAGCAGCTTGTGCTGTTTCCGGCACAGAAAAATTATACAGAACAAGGTCGTAAAGAAATGCAGGATTGGTGGATTAAGATGGTCCGTTTTGGAAAGGAATCATAAATGGAAAAAGTTGGTTTTGTTAGTTTAGGTTGTTCAAAAAATCTTATCGATACCGAAGTAATGCTGGGTATTTTAAAGGATCGGCAGATGGAAATTACAGAAGAACTTTCTGCTGCCGATATTATTATTGTCAATACGTGTACATTTATTGAAAAAGCCAAGGAAGAATCTATCCAGACAATTCTTCAAGCTGCCCGTTATAAGAAAGAGGGAAATTGCAAGACTCTTATTGTTACGGGGTGTTTAAGCCAGCAATACAAGAAACAGTTAATGGAAGAAATGCCGGAAATTGATGCGTTATTGGGAACTGGATCTT
This sequence comes from Megasphaera sueciensis, assembly GCF_050219315.1. NCBI lineage: Bacteria > Bacillati > Bacillota > Negativicutes > Veillonellales > Veillonellaceae > Megasphaera > Megasphaera sueciensis. Next base: position 1,496,021 of record NZ_CP116939.1, on the reverse strand, counting down.
GGAATCGGATTTGGGATGCCGTTGACATGGCCCGTCATGGAAAAAAAACTTGTTATATGGATGATGTTAGTCATCTTTATGATGATAAAACGAAACGATTGCGGACAACTCCATCCTATAGCGCATATGTGAAAATTGCTGAAGGATGTAATAATGGGTGTACTTTTTGTATTATTCCACATGTACGCGGTACCTTATGCAGCCGCCCCGTGGCTTCTGTGGTAGAGGAAGTAAAGCAGCTTGTATCAGAGGGTGTTTTAGAAATTAACTTGATTGCTCAAGATACAACTAGTTATGGTGTTGATATAGCCGGTAAGTCCTTATTGCCGGAATTGTTGCGTCGGCTGGTAAAAATTGATAATCTTCGCTGGATTCGTTTATTTTATCTGTATCCTCATTATTTTACGGACGAGTTAATGGAACTTATTATTAAAGAAGAAAAAATTTGTCCTTATGTTGATTTGCCGTTGCAGCATATCTCTCCGTCTGTTTTAAGAAGAATGAATCGTCGTGATACAAAGGAAGATATTTTGACACTGATGCAGAAACTTTGTGAACATGGGAGAAAATTAACTCTCCGTTCCACTTTCATTGTTGGGTTTCCTGGGGAAACGGAAGCGGAATTCCAAGAACTTTGTGATTTTGTGGAAAAATTTGAATTTGATGATGTAGGCGTTTTTACATACTCTCGAGAAGACGGTACCCCAGCGGCATTGATGCAGAATCAAATTTCAGAAGAAACTAAAGAAAAGCGGTATCATAAACTTATGTCCCTTCAGGCGAAGGTATCGGAAAAACGAAATCAGGAAATGGAAAATACGATTCACACTATGCTGATAGAAAACGTAACAGAACAAGATGGCCGCCACCAAGCAGTCGGCCGCATCGAAACACAAGCTCCTGATGTAGATGGCTTAACTTATTTGGAAAATCCAGGCGCTTTACAGCCGGGAGATATGGTTACAGTGCAAATTGCACAAGGATTTGCCTATGATTTGGTAGCTGATTTAGTAGAAGATTAAAGGTGTGATATTATGTTTGTTGAAATTGTTACAACTGGTTCAGAGTTGCTATTAGGTGAAATAGTCAATGATAATTCTCGTTTTTTATCAGAAGAATTGAATAAATTGGGATATTTTGTTATTTATCATACTACCGTAGGTGATAATCCGCAGCGGATGGAAGAAGTATTGCAAACGGCTATTTCTCGTGCGGATATAATCGTCACAACAGGTGGATTGGGGCCTACACAAGGCGATATGACAAAGGAAATTGCAGCAAAGGTGTTACATTTGCCTATGGAATATCATCCTGAACTAGAAGCGCAGATTCGAAGATGGTTCTGTCATCGCCATAGATCTATGTCGCCAAATAATGAAAGACAGGCAATGGCGGCCAAGGGAGCCTATATTTTTACGAATGAAGTTGGTACCGCACCTGGAATGGCGATTCATCAAAATGGCAAGCTGATTGTTCATCTTCCGGGTCCACCGCGGGAAATGCGTTGGATGTATGAAAATAGATTGAAACCCTATTTATTGGGAAGCTTTGGTTCGCAAGGATGCATCAAGTCTCTCATTCTCAAAGTATATGATATGGGTGAAAGCGATATGGAACAAGCTGTTATGGATTTGGTAAAAGGACAATCTAATCCAACATTGGCATTATATGCTAAGCCGGGATATGTAGAACTTCGTATTACGGCTAGAGCGGCTACAGAAGAAACCGCGGCTGTTTTATTAAAGCCGATGGAACATCAACTGCGGCAGCGGCTGCATCGGTCTGTTATAGCATATAATAAGGAAACGATGGCAGAAGTATTGGGCAGAACGTTGATATCATCAGGGTGGACGGTTAGTTGTGCAGAGTCTTGTACTGGAGGACTTTTGGGCTCGTATATTACGGATGTTCCAGGAAGTTCAGCTTATTTTCTTGGCTCAGCGGTGACATATTGTGATACGGTAAAGCATCATATATTAGGCGTTGCTGCCGATACGCTGAAACGATTCAGCGCTGTTAGTGAACAAACTGCCGGAGAAATGGCGCAAGGAAGCCGAAATCTGTATCATGCAGATATTGCTATTAGTACGACAGGAATTGCCGGACCGGAAGGCGGTACAGAGGAAAAGCCTGTTGGGTTGGTGTATACAGGCATTGATGGACCTTGGGGAATGAAAATATATAAGGATATTTATGTTGGCGATCGGCCGGAAGTTAAACGGCGTGCTGCTATACGTGCGATGTATTATGCAGTAGTGTATTTAGTAGAAAATAAAGAATAGGAGACGAATATGGAAGAGAAAAAAACAGCATTAGAAAACGCAATGCGAAAGATTGAAAAAGACTTTGGTAAAGGGGCTATTATGCGTCTTGGTGATGCAGCTGATAAAATGAATATGGAGGTCATTTCTTCCGGGTCATTGGCGGTTGACCTGGCAGTTGGCATTGGGGGATATCCAAGAGGGAGAGTCATTGAAATATATGGTCCAGAATCATCTGGGAAAACGACCTTGGCTCTTCATGCGATTGCATCAGCACAGCGGAATGGCGGCATTGCTGCTTTTATTGATGCAGAACATGCGCTTGATCCTGTATATGCCCGGCATTTGGGTGTTGATACAGCGAATCTGCTTATTTCTCAACCGGATAATGGAGAGCAGGCGTTGGAGATTACAGAAGAACTTGTTCGAAGCGGCGCTGTCGATATCATTGTAGTGGATTCTGTTGCAGCATTGGTTCCAAAAGCTGAAATAGAAGGAGAAATGGGTGATTCTCATGTAGGGTTGCAGGCAAGACTTATGAGCCAGGCTTTGCGTAAACTTACTGGTATTATTTCAAAATCTAAGGCCATTGTTATTTTCATCAATCAGTTACGTGAAAAAGTTGGAATTATGTTTGGTAATCCAGAAACGACGACAGGTGGCCGTGCATTGAAATTTTATGCCTCTATCCGCATTGAAATCCGAAAAGGGGAAGCAATTAAATCCGGAAATGATGTTATAGGCAACCGAGCCCGTATAAAAGTTGTAAAAAATAAGGTAGCCCCACCTTTTAAAAACTGTGAAGTTGATATCATGTATGGGAAAGGAATTTCTCGGGAAGGTACCATTCTGGACTTGGCAGCTTCCATGGATATTATTGAAAAAAGCGGTACATGGTATTCGTATAAAGGTGAACGCATGGGGCAAGGCAAGGAGAATGTAAAAAGATTCCTGCAAGAACATATGGATATTTCTGATGAAATTGAAAATATTATCCGAGATACGCTAGCGGCGGAACCGGAAAAGTTTGAAGAAGTTTTGGAAATTCCTCCGGAAATGGAATAGACTATGGATTATAATGAGGCTTATGGACAAGCCCTGCGCTTTTTGAATGTGCGCTTTCTTAGTGAAGGAGAATTGCGCAAAAAATTAAAAAATAAAGATATTGATATGCGGATTATTGAAAAAGTTATCATTCAGCTAAAAGAGGAACGGTTCATTGATGATATGCGTTTGGCTTATGATGTATATCATTATTTTGTAAAAAAAGAACAGTATGGGCATTTGTATATCTGCGAACGGTTAAAACATCGAATGCTGCCGATTCCTGAAGACTTAGAAAGGATAGATGAATATGCTGTTGCAAAAAAACTTTTAACTAAAAAATTTTCTCAATTGCCGCAAGATCCACGTAAAATTGCGCGTTTTCTGCAATACAGAGGATTCTCGCTATATATTATTTCTGATATATTGGGAAATAAGTCTTAAATATAGTTTATCAACCATATTGTATGGTAAATTTCTTGACAGTATCTCCAAAAAAAATTACAATTAAAATAGCCGGTTTGTATACTGGCATTTATTTTGCATAGTGTAGGTTTTTTGAAGATGAAGTGAATGAATAATTACTCATATAAAAAAGCCGGACAGGTAAGTTCGGCTTTTTGTTGTGAAAAAAGGAGGTGAAAGAAAAAATATGATGACTATCATTGCGGCAGCGGTAATTTGTGGCATTATTGGAATTGGCGCCGGGTATTTTTATCGAATGAAAATTGCTGAGGGAAAACTGGGACAGGCTGAGGTAGAAGCGCGGCGCATTATTTCTTCAGCGCAGCAGAATGCGGAATCAAAGAAAAAGGAACTTGTTCTGGAAGGTAAAGAGGAAGTTCATAAATTACGTGTGGATGCTGAAAAGGAAAATAAGGAACGGCGGACGGAATTACAGCGTTTGGAACGGCGTTTACTGCAGAAGGAAGAGCATCTCGATAAAAAGTCCGATTCTATGGAAAAAAAGGAAGAATCTTTGCAGCATAAAGAAGAGGAAATTACAAAGATTCAAGATAAGATTTCTATTTTACATGAACAGCAAATGGCAGAATTGGAACGAATTTCTGGCCTTACATACGATGATGCTAAGGAATTATTGCTGAATAATGTTAAAACTGAAGTTAAGCATGAAACAGCGATGATGATTAAAGATCTGGAACAGGAAGCAAAGGAAGAAGCGGATGGAAAAGCTCGGGAAATTATTTCTACGGCAATTCAGCGTTGTGCAGCGGATCATGTAGCTGAAACAACGGTTTCCGTTGTTGCTTTGCCGAATGATGAAATGAAAGGCCGGATTATTGGCCGGGAAGGTCGTAACATCAGAGCTATTGAAACGTTAACAGGTGTAGATTTAATCATTGATGATACTCCGGAAGCGGTTATTTTATCTTGTTTTGATCCAATTCGTCGAGAAGTTGCACGAATTGCGTTGGAAAAATTAATTGCTGATGGGCGTATTCATCCGGCAAGAATCGAAGAAATGGTTGAAAAAGCTCGTAAAGAAGTAAATCAAAAAATTCGTGAAGCCGGCGAACAGGCAACTTACGAAACAGGTGTTCATGGTTTGCATCCAGAATTAATGAAAATTTTGGGACGCTTGCGGTATCGTACCAGCTATGGACAAAATGTACTTCGTCATTCAATTGAAGTATCTCAGTTGGCAGGTGTTATGGCAGCTGAATTAGGTGTAGATGAAAACCTTGCCAAACGGGCTGGATTAATTCATGATATTGGTAAAGCATTGGATCATGAAATGGAAGGCACTCATGTTACTATTGGTGCAGAATTTGCCAAAAAATATGGTGAATCCAAGGTAATAGTGAATTGTATCGCGTCTCATCATGGTGATGAAGAACCACGCAGCATTGAAGCAGTTCTTGTTGCGGCGGCAGATGCTGTTTCAGCAGCACGTCCGGGTGCAAGAAGAGAAACATTGGAAAATTATTTAAAACGATTAACGAAACTGGAAGAGATTGCAGAATCTTTTGATGGTGTCGAAGATTGTTTCGCTATACAGGCAGGACGCGAAATTCGCGTTATGGTAAAGCCTGAAAAGATCGATGAAGCCGATTGTGTTATGCTCGTTAGAGATATTGTGAAACGAATCGAAGCGGAGCTTGAATATCCCGGCCAAATCAAAGTTGTTGTCATTCGTGAAACACGGATGATTGATTATGCAAAATAATGATGAATACATGCCCCTTGATTTTTTCAAGGGGTTTTTTATTTCTTCAAATTAAGTCTTGCCAAAAAGGTTATACCATGATACAATATTATTCGTTCGAGACACTAGTTTTGGAACAGAAAATACGGCCTCGTGGTGTAGCGGTTTAACATGTCGCCCTGTCACGGCGAAGATCGTCGGTTCAAATCCGATCGAGGTCGCCATATTTGCTTAGGTAGCTCAGTCGGTAGAGCAGGGGACTGAAAATCCCCGTGTCGGCGGTTCAATTCCGTCCCTAAGCACCAATTGCGGAAGTAGCTCAGTGGTAGAGCATCACCTTGCCAAGGTGGGGGTCGCGAGTTCGAGTCTCGTTTTCCGCTCCATATGATGGCGGCATAGCCAAGCGGTAAGGCAGAGGTCTGCAAAACCTTTATCCCCAGTTCGATTCTGGGTGCCGCCTCCATATTTTTTTTTCGTCATGCCGAGGTGGCGGAACAGGCAGACGCAACGGACTTAAAATCCGTCGGATAGAAATATCCGTACCGGTTCGATTCCGGTCCCCGGCACCATTTCCTAACAGTACATTGTAATGAAGTCTGTATCTTATTAGAAATATTGGGCTTTATTACGAATGACCAAGAGGTTTGGATTATATATCCAAACCTTTTTTGTAATTTTTTGTTTTTTATTTTATAATAAAAATGGCAACTATGGAAGAGTATAAATATAAAGTGTCAGATTTTGAAGGACCCTTGGATCTGCTGCTGTATTTAATTGAAAAAAATAAAGTCGATATTTACAATATTCCTATTGTAAAAATAACAGATCAATTCAACGAATATGTGGAACAAATCGATGTATTTGATGTGGATTATGCCAGTAAATTTTTTGTTATGGCTGCTACTTTGCTACAGATCAAATCACGCCTTCTGCTGCCAAAACCAAGACATCCAGTTGAGGAAGAAGAGGAAGATCCACAGGATGTCTTGGTGAGACAATTAGTGGAGTATAAACGGGTAAAACAGATTTCTGTAGTGATGGCGTCTATGTGGGAAAAAAGAAGTTATATGCTTGATCGGCCACATACACCGATGCCGTATGCACCGCGGTTCAAAGGTGACATTGATAAAAAAACATTATTTGATGCATTTCGTATGGTATATCACACGCTGCCTGAAAAGGAAAAAACGGAAATTCACATCCAACAAGAAGAATACAGTGTGGATGAATGTATGTCGCGAGTGGCTTCTATATTACGCTATGCATCGGGAGCGGTGGAAGTATTGTCCGTATTCCAAACGTGTCATTCTCGGGTTGAACTAGTTGTTACTTTTCTCGCTGTTTTAGAATTATTAAAATGTGGTCAATGTTGTACCATATCAGAAGGAGAGGATGGGAATACCATTGCCTTACGGTTTATTTCAAAAAGAAATACATGAACCTACTGCCATTATGGAGGCTTTGCTGTTTTTAAGCGGACAACCTATGAGTATTGCTGATTTATGTGAACATACAGGATGGACAGAAACTGAAGTTACAACTGTTGCGGAGACGCTGCAGCAACTTTTATCTGATCAGAATCGGGGGATTATGCTTATTCATGTGTCTGGTGGATATCAGTTGGTAACTAAACCAGAACTTCATGACATGATACAGTGGGTACGTACCGGAAATTCTCAGCTTTCTCCCATGGCTCTGGAAGTGTTGGCTGTTATTGCATTTAAACAACCTGTAACGAGAGCTGAAGTTGAGAAAATAAGGGGTGTGTCTTCAGAACGAATTATATACTCTTTGATGCAGCAGGACTTGATTATTGACTTAGGGCGCAAAGATAGTCCGGGTCGTCCGATTATCTATGGAACATCTCCTTATTTTTTGGAGTGTTTGGGAATGAACTCTTTGGATGAATTGGCTGAACAAGTTCCCGTTAAAGAGAAAATCACTGTAGTGGAGATAAATCAGAATCAAGAGAATAAAGAAGGAGAAATCCCTGGTGATGGAGAATTACATAAATAAGAAGAAATAGTAGCGGAGGGTATAAATGGAACGATTACAAAAAGCAATCAGTACTTGTGGTATTGCTTCAAGACGAACAGCTGAAAAAATGATACTTGATGGGCGCGTGCGTGTAAATGGTGTACTTGTACGTCAATTAGGGACTAAGGTAGATATTGCTAAAGACCTAATTCTTGTCGATGGCAAACGCTTAGAAAGCGTTGTGAAAAAATATTTTTTGTTTAATAAACCGAAGGGGATTATTACAACTTCCAGTGACGAGCAAAATCGACCGACTGTTCTTGATTATTTTAAGAATATAGAAGAACGAATTTATGCCGTTGGCCGGCTAGATCAAAATACAGAAGGCCTTTTGCTCATGACGAACGATGGAGAATTAGCTAATATATTAATGCATCCTAGTATGATGGTAGATAAAACGTATGAAGTAAAAATAAAAGGACATGTACCAGACGCCGTACTGGAAAAACTGGCTGCAGGAGTTCCGCTGATAGATGGAATGACTTCACCCGCCATAATTTCTTATAATGGATTTGATAATAAAACCGGCATTACATCACTGGATATCACGATACATGAAGGCCGTAATCGGCAGATACGCCGTATGATTGAATATTTTGGCTTTCAGGTTCATAATCTGCGGCGCATACAGTATGCATTTTTAACGCTCAGCGGGGTTAAACGAGGTGCCTATCGTTCATTGACGAAGGATGAAGTAGCAGAGTTATATAAATATAAGTAATCAGGAGTGTCTATGAATACAGTGTTAGTCGTAGGTGCTGGTGCAGCCGGTATCCTAGTGGCTTTAACAGCGGCAGAGAACGGTGCGGCTGTAAGCCTTTTTGAAAAAAATGATATTGTGGGCAAAAAGATGGGAATTACCGGAAAAGGACGATGCAATTTAACCAATAGTTGTCCTATGTCTGATTTTATTGCACGTACTCCGGGACATGGAAAGTTTTTATTTGGTGCTTACCAAAGGTTTACAAATAAAGATTTATTGGATAAGCTTCACGAGTGGGGATTGGAAACGAAAGAAGAAAGAGGCGGACGTGTATTTCCACAGTCGGATAGTGCTGTTGAGGTGCGCAAGCTTTTTTATTATAAACTGCGTCATATGGGTGTGGAAATACATTTGAATGAACCAGTAAAATCTGTTCGGACCGTAGATGAAAAAATAATTGTAACCACTAGCAGGGAAAGTTATAAAGGGACTGCCTGTGTTATTACGACCGGAGGAATGTCTTATCCCGTAACGGGTTCAACCGGTGATGGATATAGATTTGCACAGTCTTTAGGACATACTGTAATGGATCTTAAACCTGCGTTAATTCCATTTACTACCCAGGAAAACTGGGCTCACGAACTTTCCGGATTATCTTTGCGCAATGTAGAAATTTCTATATGGAAACATGGAAAAAAAGAAGCGGTTCAGTTCGGCGAAATGCTTTTTACGCATTTTGGCGTATCAGGACCTGCCGTCTTGATGTTAAGCAGCGCTATTTTACGTAAAAAAAGATGTATCTATCCGTTGCAAATGCAAATTAATCTAAAACCAGCCTTGACGAAGGAAGTTCTTGATGGACGGATACAACGTGATTTTCAAAAATATATTCGCAAACAAGTTGAAAATGGTATGAAAGATTTATTGCCGCAGCGATTAATTCCGGTGGTGCTTGATCAAGCCGGAGTTGATGGACATCTGCCGATTAATCAGATATCAAAAATGCAGCGTCAAGATATTGTGGATACGATGCAAGCACTGAAACTAACGCTGACGGGGACAAGGCCTTTGTCAGAAGCTATTGTTACATCAGGAGGAATCAGTATCAAGGAAATTAATCCTAAAACAATGGAATCAAAGTTAGTTCCGCATCTTTATTTTGCTGGGGAAGTCATTGATATCGACGCTTATACGGGCGGATATAATCTTCAGGCAGCTTTTTCAACCGGATATGTAGCCGGCATAAGCGCTGCCGGAGGGGAGCAGTCAAGATGAAAGAAAGGTTAAAAAAAATATCAATTGCTATAGATGGTCCTGCAGGTGCTGGAAAAAGCAGTGTTGCTAAGTTGGTGGCAAATAGGTTAAACTATTTATATATTGATACGGGGGCTATGTATCGTGCTTTTACATGGGCAGTGATGCACCGGCATATTGATATTGCAGATGAAAAGGCAGTACAAGATCTTGCGGAAACGATAGAAATACGGTTGGAAGCAGAAACGGCGTTGTGCCGTGTATATGTTGACGGACGAGAAGTGACGAATGATATTCGTATGCCCGAAGTATCTGCTCATGTTTCTTCTGTTGCTGCACTTGCAGTAGTACGGGAAAAACTGGTACAATTGCAGAAGGAGATGTCTATGGCAGGGGGAGTTATTCTGGATGGCCGCGATATAGGAACGGTCGTACTGCCAAAGGCAGATTTAAAGATATTTTTAACGGCTTCGGCAGACGCGCGGGCAAAAAGGCGTTGGCTGGAATTAAAAAATCGTGGTACTGCAGAATCATTACAGCAAATTGCGGATAATATTCAAGCACGGGATAAAATGGATTCAAATCGGGCCGTATCTCCTTTACGTCAAGCGGAAGATGCTGTCTTGGTGGATAACAGTGAAATAAGTCTACAGGAAACAGCAGACATGATTGTGAAAATGGCAGAGGAAAAAATACGATGAGAAATTTTTGGTATAATGTTATTCGTTATATTTTTAATATTTTTACATATGGTTTACTGAGAATGAAAGTTTATGGAGAAGAAAATGTTCCGAAACAAGGTCCATTTATTTTAGCTAGCAATCATGCTAGTAATTTTGATCCACCTCTCCTTGGGACTGCTGTGAAACATCATCTTATCCATTTTATGGCAAAAGAAGAGTTATTTCATAATCCGGTTATGCGTTGGTTCCTTCATTACATACAGACATTTCCCGTTCATCGCGGTCATATTGACCGGATGGCCCTCAAGGAATCCTTGCACATTTTACAGTTGGGTGGTGTTCTGGGAATATTTCCGCAAGGAACTCGCGTTCGTCCTGGTAATCTCGGTAGGTTTCACGAAGGAATGGCGGCTATTGCCTTGAAATCAGGGGCAGTGGTAGTGCCGACGGCTATTATTGGGTCTTGGGATTTGCCGAAAAAAAAAGGACCGCTTTTGATCGTATTTGGGAAACCTATTGTTCCGGATATTGCAAGGATGGATAAACAGGCAATACAAGTTTTTAATGATAGGGTAAAATGTGCAATTGCCGATTTAATCGATCAATATGGAGGCAACCGCGATGAAAGTAATTAAGGCGGAAGCTTGCGGATTTTGCTATGGTGTGCGGCGAGCTGTGGAAATGGCTGAACATGCTAAGGCGGGAACCCATACGTTGGGACCTATTATACATAATCCACAGGTTGTCAACCGTTTAGCGGTACAAGGGATTATTCCCATTGAAACATTGGATGAGGTAATGGATGGATCTACCGTACTCATCCGTTCCCATGGAGTAGGTCCGGATTTGTATGAACAAGCAAAACAAAAAAATATAGTGATTTTAGATGCGACTTGTCCACATGTTAAAAAAGCACAGCTGGATGCAAAGCGAATTATTGATCAAGATGAAAAATTAATTATTATTGGAGAAAAATTTCATCCTGAAGTAATTAGTATTTCACAATGGGGTGCAAATCGTGCTATTATTATAGAGACAGAAAAAGAAGCTGAAAAAGTTTCTTTTTCTGAAAAATTGGGAGTTGTTGCACAGACGACCTTTTCTCAAGAATTATTTAAACGGATAGTCACCATTTTGGAAACGAAAACAAATCATTTGGATTTGAATATGACAATCTGTACAGCAACGCAGCAACGGCAAAATGCGGCGATTGCTTTATCTAAGCAGGTCGATGCAATGATTGTTGTAGGGGGCAGAAATAGTGCTAACACACGACGTCTTGCGCAGGTGTGTGTGGAACAGCAATGCCCGACGTATCACATTGAGACAGCAGAGGAACTCCAGCTGCTGCGGTTTAAGGGAATGAAAAATATAGGCATTACAGCCGGTGCTTCAACGCCGGATTGGATAATACAGGAGGTTGTTAAGATTATGGAAAATTTGCAAGCAGATGGCACAGAAGTAATGAGCGAAGAATTGTTGGACCAGTATGATTATGAAGAAAATCCAAAGAAAGGCGACGTAGTGGAAGGCACGGTTATTTCTGTGAATGATGATGCTGCCTATGTTTCCATCGGTACGAAAGCAGAAGCAATTTTACCGAAACGAGAAATGGCTGTTCCTGAACCCTCTTCGGCGAAAGATTTTGTAAAAGTAGGAGACACATTGACTGTAGAAATTGCCAATAATATTAAAGAAGAAGGTTCTATAGTTGTTTCCGTGGTAAAAATGAAAAAAATTGAAGACTGGAATGAAGTTCGGGATGCATTTGAAAAAGGTGAACTTATCGAATGTACGGGTAAAGAAACTAATAAAGCAGGCCTTGTTGTTTCTATCAAATCTTTACGCGGATTTATTCCTCTTTCCCAAGGGGATATCAAGTTCGTGAAATCGTTGGATTATCTTGTAGGACAGACATTCTCCGTCAAAGTTATTGATATTGACGAACATAAGAATCGGTTGGTCTTATCCCGCAAAGCCGTGCTTGAAGTGGAACGGGAACAGAAACGGACGGAAGCCTTTGAACATATTCAGGAAGGTGCTGTAATAGAAGGTACTGTTGTAAAGATTATGCCTTATGGTGCATTTATTGATCTTGGTGGAGTAGAAGGGTTGCTTCATATTTCGGATATATCCTGGAAACGGATTAGTTCTGTTGACGCAGTACTTAAAACAGGCGATACCTTACAGGTTTTAGTTCAGAAATTTGATGAAGAACGCAATCGCATTTCTTTATCATTGAAGGCCTTGCAGAAAAATCCTTGGATTGCGGCTATTGAAAAATTTGAAATCGGCGATGTTGTTAAAGCGGAAGTAAAAAAATTGCTTCCATTCGGCGCAATTCTTGCAATTGATCCTGAATTGCAGGGGCTTCTCCATGTTTCCGAAATTACGGATAAACGTGGTGCTGCTGTTAAGGATTTAGTCAATGTTGGCGATGTCATGGATGTTAAGATTATCGGTATAGATACAGATAAAAAGAAAATATCTTTGAGTGTCTTGGCTTTGGAAAAAGATAAAGAAGAAAAAGAAATCCAAAATTATTTGGAACAGAAAAACCAAAGCGAAGAATCGGCAACAATCGGGGACGCTATTGACGAAAATAAATAATTTTCTAAAAGGATAACCGGCAGTTTCCGGTTATCCTTTTTTTGTTATGAGAAAGTATGATAAATAAGGAGTAATTATGTATAAACCGTTAGTGGCTGTTGTGGGTAGACCCAATGTGGGTAAATCGACATTATTTAATGCAATTGTAAAAAAACGAATTTCCATTGTAGAAGATATTCCGGGAGTTACACGTGACCGTATTTATTTTGATGCAGAGTGGCTGGGGCATGAATTTACGATGATCGATACCGGTGGCATTGAGTTTATTGACTCTGACAACAATATTTTTACGAGTATGCGTTATCAAGCAGAGTTGGCTATTCATGAAGCAGATGTCATTTTATATGTAGTGGATGGAAAAATGGGAATTCAACCACAAGATCAGGAAATTGCCAATATTTTGCGATCTTCTGGAAAACCAATAATTCTTGTAGTTAACAAAATCGATAGTATAGAACAAGAAGTAAATATTTATGAGTTTTATAGTTTAGGTTTGGGGGATCCTATTGGTGTGTCAGCTGTCAATTTAATGAATTTAGGAGATTTATTGGATCAAGTACTGGAATATATTGGTAAAACGCCTAGTGAAGAGGAGGCAGAAGATGCCATACATATTGCTCTTATCGGGCGGCCTAACGTGGGAAAATCTTCTTTAACTAATGCTTTATTGGGACAAGAACGCGTTATTGTCAGTAATATTCCTGGTACAACACGGGATTCTATTGATACGCATTGGCAGCATGAAGGAAGCGAATTTGTTCTTATTGATACGGCTGGTATGCGCCGTAAAGGAAAAATTGATATACCTGTGGAGCGTTATAGCGTTATCCGGGCACTTCGGGCTGTTGATCGCTGTGATGTGGCCGTCTTAGTGCTTGATGCAACAGAAGGTGTGACGGAACAAGATAAAAAAATTGCAGGGTATGCGCATGAAGCGGGAAAGGGAAGTATTATAGTTGTCAATAAATGGGATCTTATTGATAAGGATAGTAAAACTTCAGATAAATTCTCGGAGGATATTCGACGAGAATTAGTATTTATGCAATATGCGCCAATTTTGTATACTTCCGCTTTAACGAAACAGAGGATTCATCGATTGGCTGATTTAGTGAAGTTTGTTTCGGAACAGCAGAATATGCGGGTATCGACCAGTGTTCTTAATGAACTTATCAGTGATGCACAGCTGATTAATCCGCCACCAGCTAAAAATGGACATCCGCTGCGGATTTATTATATGACGCAGGCTTCTGTCAAACCACCTACTTTTGTACTTTTTGTCAACGATCCACAGCTTATGCATTTTTCTTATCTGCGTTTTTTGGAAAATAAACTGCGGGAAACCTTTGGCTTTGAAGGTACTCCTATTCATTTGATTTTGCGGGGTAAGAAAGATGGTGACACGGAATGATAACCGGTATACTGCTATTGTTGCTGGCCTATGTTGCAGGGTCATTTCCCAGTGGTCTTATTATTGGGAAAACTTTTTATCATGTAGATTTGCGTGACTACGGCAGCCATAATATCGGAGCGACAAATGCCTATCGGGTACTGGGTAAGACCGCAGGAGCAGCGGTATTGTTGTTAGATACCGGTAAAGGGGTAATGGGTGTATATTTAGGACAATGGAGTGGTGTTTATTTTCCTGAATATATAACATATACTATGATTGCTGGAGGTTTATTAGCCATTGCAGGTCATTCTTGTTCATTATTTTTGAAATTTAATGGTGGAAAAGGGGTAGCAACCGGATTAGGAGTTATTTTATATTTGGCACCGCAGGAAACGTTGATTGTGTTTATCATATGGGCGAGTATTGTCATGATTACTCGGTTTGTATCTTTGGGATCCATTATTGCGGCTCTTTTTGTACCTATTACGATGTATCTATTCGGTGAACCTACGGCAATTATTATTTTTGGAGTCATAGGAGCACTGTTTGTTATTACACGGCATAAAGATAATATTGTTCGGTTACTGCATGGGAAAGAATTAAAGGTAAAACGGATTAATAAAAATTAATTGTTATATTAGTATTTGATATGTAATAAAAAACGTGTATAATTATTGTGTACGAGCAGGAGGTTTTGTGAGAATAATAGGCGGAATCGCTAAGGGCCGAATTTTAAAATCGCCTAAAGGCATGCTGACACGACCCACATTGGATCGTACAAGAGAAAGTTTATTTAACATATTAGAAAATAATGGTTTTGATGGGGTTCAGGTTCTGGATATTTTTGCCGGGACAGGGGCGCTTGGATTAGAGGCACTTAGCAGAGGCGCAGTACATTGCGTGTTTATTGATCATCATACGCATCGGCTTATTGCAGAAAATGCGAAAATATGTGGCTTTTCTGGTATGTATGAGGTATTACCGCTGGAAATGAACCGTGCTTTATCTCGTCTGCAAGGACAAAAGTTTCAGTATATTTTTTCTGACCCTCCGTATGACAAAAATTTAGTTAATGCAACTATCTGCAATCTTGGAATCTACCAGCTGTTAGCGCCAAACGGTTATATTATAATGGAACATAGCGGGCGGGAAGATATAATGTACCATCCGTTGTTTAAAGTGGTCAGAGAGAAAACCTATGGAAGCGACACGCGTATAAGCTTTATTCGTGCCGCTCAGGAAGGGGTATAATTGTGCGAATTGGTATCTGTCCGGGCAGTTTTGATCCTGTTACGAATGGACATATTGATATATTTGAAAGAGGCAGTAAACTCGTAGACAAGTTGATTGTTGCCGTATTTGAAAATCCAACAAAGAAACCTCTGTTTACGATGGATGAACGGGAGGAGATGTTGCGGGAAACAACGCGGCATATATCCAACATTGAAGTAGTAAGCTTTGATGGCTTGTTAAATCAATATGCAAAGGAGCGTGGCGCTACTGTTATAATTCGCGGATTGCGAGCACTCAGTGATTTTGAATATGAATTTCAACGTGCATTACTTATGAAAAAAGTGGAACCGGATATTGAAACGGTATTTATTATGACAAATAATAAATATTCCTATGTAAGTTCGACGGGTATTCGAGAATTAGCTTGTTTTGGCGGTAAGCTTGATGATTTAGTGCCGGCATACGTCGAAAGTCGACTTCAAACAAAATTTGCAGACAAATATTAAGGCATAGGGGTGGATTATATGAATTCTGATAAGTTGTTGGAAGATTTGGAAAGCTTGGTTATGAATGCTTCGAAGATGCCGTTTACGAATAAAAAAATGGTAGAAGAAGAAGAAATTTTGCAGATAATTGATGATTTAAAGGCATCGATGCCAGCAGAATTGGAACAAGCTAAAAAAGTTTTGGCAGAAAAAGAAAAAATTGTCGCTGATGCGCAACGTCACGCGGATAGTATGGTGGCTCAAGCAAAGGATTATATTGCAAAATTAACGGAGGAAAGTGAACTAGTCCGTCAAGCTCAAGAACATGCCAATCAAATTATTTTGAATGCAAATACATCTTCAGAAGAGTTGAAGAGTAGTTCAGTCACATATGCCGGGGACGTGTTGAAATATGTAGAATCAACATTGGAAAAGACGTTGACCAGTATTAAATCCAATAGGGAAAGTCTCCTTCAGTCTAATAAGAAAGGTTCCAATAAGTAGTAAAGAACAACATATTCGCATGGAACATGAGTGCAATATCCAGGAGCGGGTATTGCACTTTTTTATACAGGCAGGAACATAAGAAAGGATACAGGATGAAGGAAATTTCTTCAAAAGATAATCAGTGGGTAAAATTAGCCTGCGCATTAAAAACTAAAAAAGGACGTCAGGAACAGCGGCGGGTATTGATAGAGGGTGTTCGGATCATTTCGGATGCAGCGGTACATGGCATACAGGATGTTACCTGCTTTATATCATCTAAAGGGCTGCAACGTAATGGAGTAGATATATTGCAGAAAAAAGGAAAACAGTTGGGATGGCGTTTTTTTTTCGTGACAGACAGCGTGTATGATAAACTGAAAGATACACAAAATTCGCAGGGAATAGCCGCGATTCTTCCTTTTTTTGAATATTCCGCAGCCGATGTGGTGCAACCTTCAGATAGGCGGCTGGTTTTATATTTACAAGCCATTCAAGATCCTGGAAATTTAGGTACAATTATCAGGACGGCAGCTGCTGGCAACGTGGCAGCTATTTTGCTTAGTCCGGACAGTGTTGATCTGTATAATGATAAGACCATGCGCAGTGCTATGGGTGCTTTGTTTAAAATCCCAGTGGTACAACACGTAGAGTTGGCAGATGTTTTACATTTTTGCAAAGTCAGCGGGCGGCATTTGTTTGGAACCAGTCCATATGGAAGGATATCTTATGCCGATATGGAGTATTCTCGGCCGATAGTATTAGCATTTGGTAATGAAGGAAACGGGTTGACTGATGATTTTCTGCAATCATGTGATGAGCTAATTAGCATTCCTATGTGCCGTAATACGGAATCGTTGAATTTATCAATGTCTGTAGGAATTGTAATATATAAAGCATGGGAAATACAGGCGTTCAGGGAGGATAGGAATGATTGATATTGAAAGTGTTTTAAAGCAGTACAAGGAAGGAACATTATCTCTTAAAGAAGCAGAGGCATCTCTGCGTTCAACAACAACTGCTGATTTAGGATTTGCAACGATTGATTTAGACAGGGAAAGTCGCTGTGGATTTCCTGAAGTAGTATATTGTGCAGGAAAGACTGTTGATCAGTCTGTACAGATTTTACATCTTCTTATGACTAAATATGATAATGTTATTGGTACACGGGCATCTAAGAAAATATATAACAGACTTGTTAAGGAATTTTCAGATGTACGTTATAATGAGAATTCTCATATGGTTTATCAACATAAAAATACCGATGTAGCAAATGGAGATCGGGTCATTGCCGTTATTACAGCGGGAACAAGTGATATTCCTATTGCGGAAGAGGCGGCTTTGACAGCGGAAATTATGGGCAATTCAGTACAGCGTATATATGATGTTGGAGTAGCAGGATTGCATCGTCTGCTATTTCGCAGAGAAGAAATTTGCAAGGCCAATGTTTGTATTGTCGTTGCCGGAATGGAAGGAGCTCTGGCCAGTGTGGTTGCTGGTTTAGTTAATAAACCGGTTATTGCAGTGCCGACTAGTGTCGGTTATGGAGCTAATTTTCACGGTTTGTCAGCCTTGCTGGCAATGCTCAATAGTTGCGCCTCCGGGATTGCTGTTGTTAATATTGATAATGGATTCGGTGCTGGACGTATGGCACATAGTATTAATTCAATGAGGTAATAGGCGATGGAAGAATTGTGGCAGATAGAGGCAAATATAGATGATATGAATCCACAAGATATGGAATATGTTTTTCATCGTTTATTTGCGCTGGGAGTTAATGACGTTTGGACCATCCCCATCATGATGAAAAAGTGCCGGATGGCAATGATGCTTTGCGTATTATGCCGTCAACCATTGATAGAGACTGTACTTGACAGTATATTTAAGGAAACCTCGACCATTGGAGTTCGGTATTTTCCTGTACAGCGGGTTGCTTGCGAACGAAGTATGCGTACTGTTTGCATAGATAATGTAAGTATTCATGTGAAAATTTCATTATATCATGGCGAAATAGTCAATATTTCGGCAGAATATGATGATTGCCGGAAAGCCGCAGCACATACCGGAAAATCAGTTGAAGAATGGCGCAGACGAGCTAGGGAAGAAGCATATAAACAATATGGATAATATGTTGATAGAATATATAACAGCATGTAAAATGAAATTGGCGAAAAGAAGTGTGCAGGTCAAACGGGAAAAAAAAATAAATTACGGACAACAAGTAGTCTTTTTTAAAGAAGATATGGAGACCGCCGTTAATTTCTATTGTGGGAAAAAAGGTGTGTCAGCCGTTGTACAGGGAAAAGAGTCTCCTTTAAAATCACAAATCGAAGAGACGATAACAGTTAAATCTGTTTTTGCTGAAACGGGTCATATTTCTAAGAATAAAGAAGAAATCGTGCCTGCCGGTACAGATCACTGGATGGGATGTGATGAATCCGGCAAAGGGGATGTATTTGGTCCTTTAGTATGTGCAGCCTGCATCGTGACGAAAGAAGAAGCTTCGGTGTTAAAAAAAGCGGGAGTTTGTGACAGCAAGATGCTTACAGATAAAGTTATTGCGAGCTTGGCCAAAGATATAGAAAAAATGTTGCAAGGACGGTGCATAACCAGGGTTGTTATGCCTGAAGAATACAATTCCTTGTATGATGTTTATAAAAAAGAGCATAAAAATCTAAATAACTTATTGGGTGATTTACATGCTAAAAATATACGCGTACTATTGTCAAAATACAATTGTCCATGTATAATAGTCGATAAGTTTGGAAAAGACCAGTATGTTTTGTCTGGCCTGGAAGGACTGGAAAAAAATCATCAAATAATTCAAGTTACAAAAGGAGAACGGGATACTGCCGTTGCAGCGGCCTCTATTTTAGCCCGAGATGGTTTTGTACGGGCGATGTCTGAGTTAAGCAACCGTTTTTGCATAGAACTTCCCAAGGGAGCTTATATGGGAATTTCAGAGACAATTCAGGCAATCATACAAAAACAAGGAATTCATGATTTACCATATGTTGGTAAGTTAAACTTTAAAAATTTTGATTTTTTGCGGTGATGGATAGAATGAATAGACTTATTATTAATGCTGATGATTTTGGCATTCATACAGAAGTGAACCGGGCTGTCATTGATGCCCATAAAAGGGGAATTTTGACAAGTACCTCTTTGCTGGCTTCCGGACCGGCTTTTGAAGAAGCAGTAAAACTAGCGCAGGGTTGTCCTAAATTAGGAATTGGTATACATTTATGTCTCGTTGGCGGATTACCTACTGTTTTAGACATAAAGGATGTACCAACCTTGGTGAATGAAAAAGGACTTTTGCCGGAAAACTATGTGGAATTTATTAAAAAGGCGTATGAAGGCAAAATCGATTATGGACAAGTATACCAAGAATTGGATGCACAAATAGCAAAAATTTTGTCAGCTAACCTTTACATTACGCATATAGATAGCCACCAGCATCTGCATGTACTGCCACCGGTTTGGAAAATTGTACAGTCTTTAATGAAAAAGTATAAATTACATCGCTTGCGCATACCTAGGGAAGCCTATACGTTTAAAATGTTTAATGCCCCCCCTATGCGGATTATGGGACGTAATGGCTTGACCTGGTTATCACGAAGAGCGTTGCGGGACGTACACCGTTTGTCTTATTCTACGTCAGATTATTTTTGGGGTATGGTCGATGGTGGAAATATGAATGAGATCAATTTAGCGTATATTATTAAGCAGCTGCCTTTTGGAATTCATGAAATAATGATGCACCCTGGAGCTAATACTAACACGTTGGCAAGAACATTTAACTGGGGATATCATTGGGAGGATGAGTATCAGGCACTGGTATCTGAAAAAATTTTCAATTTATTAAAGAAACGACATATTGCATTGATTAACTATGGAGACTTGTCTTAAAGATAGCCATTATGAAGGAGTGAGTGTATTGAATATATTAGTAACCGGCGGGGCCGGGTTTATTGGATCTCATTTAACGGATGAACTGATATGGACCGGCCATCATGTTACTATTGTTGATAATTTGAGTACAGGCACTATGAAAAATGTAAATGATCAGGCGGAATTTCACAATGTTGACATCCTTGACAAGGAAAAATTGGCGGCTGTATTTGACCAAGGACACTTTGATATTGTTTTCCATGAAGCAGCACAGACAATGGTTCCCTATTCAATGGACCATCCTGTTGAAGATGCTGAATTGAATATCATAGGACTTTTAAATGTATTAGAAAACTGTCGACTGCATCATATCAAGAAAGTGATTTTTTCTTCTTCGGCAGCTGTGTATGGTGATAACCAAGAAGTACCCATTAAGGAAAATGAAGCACTTAAGCCTATGTCTTTTTATGGGTTGACGAAGATCACAGCGGAACGGTATTTACAGTTGTATTATGAAAATTTCAACCTTCCCTATGTTGTATTACGATACTCCAATGTATATGGAGAACGGCAAGGCAGTCATGGGGAAGGCGGTGTGGTTTTTGTTTTTTCCAAGGCACTGGCTCAGGGGAAAGACTTGACTATTTATGGTGATGGCGAACAATCGCGCGATTTTGTCTATGTAAAGGATATTTCAAAGGCTAATATTGCTGCAATGTCTGAAGATGTGCCTTGCGGTATTTATAATATCAGTACTAAAATTGAAACGACAATCAATGCATTAAAAGAAATTCTTGTATATTTTGCCGGAATGACAGTTCAAACAACGTATAAAGATGCGCGGACAGGAGATATTTTCCGCTCGGCTTTAGACAACAGCAAAGCTATGGAAGTGTTAAAATGGCATCCAAAAACTAAATTGATGCCGGGATTAATGGCAACCTATGCATATTTTCAAGAGGAGGAATCGCATTGAAGAAAGATACAAATCATAGATTTTATTTGGTGCAGGAAGATATTTTGCCGGAGGCCATAAAAAAGACTATAAAAGTTAAGGAAATTTTAAAGCATCATCAAACAAAAACTATTAATGAGGCTGTCAAGAAAATGGATTTGAGCCGCAGTGCATACTATAAATATAAAGATTTTGTATTCCCTTTTTACGATGTGACACAGGGGAAAATTGTTACGTTATCTATCATGATTTTTGATAAACCTGGTTCATTATCTCAAGTTTTGAACGCGATTGCGTCTAATAATGGCAGTGTGTTAACGATTAATCAAGGGATTCCCCTGCAGGGAATGGCGAATGTCGCCATATCTGTGGAAACAAAAGATATGAAGTGTACAATTGAAAATCTGATTAAGAAATTGGAAAAGTTATCTGGAGTAAGCAAAGTCAATATAATTGGACAGGCCTAGAGGGGAGAGATGATGATGAAAAATGTTTCAATTGCACTGTTGGGGTGCGGTACTGTTGGAAAAGGAGTCATTGACTTGTTAGCTATGAATAAGTCGTTGATCGAAGAACAGCTGGATACGGAAATCAGGATTAAAAAGGTACTTGTTCGTGATTTTAAAAAATATAAGCAAATGAAGCTGCCGAAAAACATTGTTATTACCACTGAGTTTGAAGATATTATTAGCGATGATGAAATTAAAATTGTTGTTGAAGTTATGGGCAGCGCAGATTTTGCGAAAAATTGCATAGAAAGTTGTTTTTTAAAAGGGAAAAGCGTTGTTAGTGCGAATAAGGATTTGATTGCTGATTATGGGATTCCTCTATTGAAGTTATCACAAAAGCATAATGTTGATTTTCAATTTGAAGCGAGTGTAGCGGGAGGGATTCCTATTGTTCGTCCTATGTATTCGTCGTTAAATAGCAATGCGATTGAAGAGATGACAGGAATTTT
The DNA here is from genome assembly GCF_050219315.1 of Megasphaera sueciensis. NCBI lineage: Bacteria > Bacillati > Bacillota > Negativicutes > Veillonellales > Veillonellaceae > Megasphaera > Megasphaera sueciensis. Next base: position 1,473,864 of record NZ_CP116939.1, on the reverse strand, counting down.
GAACGGGACTACGAATTTTATCTTAACCAATATGACACAGCGGGGCATGTCTTATGAAGCGGCATTGACGGAAGCGCAGGAGCTAGGATTTGCGGAAGCGGATCCGACCAATGATGTGGGGGGCTTTGATGCTGCTCGTAAAATTGCGATTCTGGCGACGTTAGGCTTTCATTCGGAACTTACATTTAAGGAAGTGTCTGTAGAGGGCATTGAAAAAGTAACGCAGGCAGATATTCAACATGCTACAGAAATGGGGTATGTTATCAAAATGCTGGCAGTTGCCAAACAAACCAATAAGGGGATTTCCATGAGCGTGTATCCTGCATTTTTGCAGAAAAATCATCCATTGGCTAGTGTGGGTGGAGCTAATAATGCTATTTTTGTACATGGAAATTGTGTTGGTGACGTTATGTTTTATGGCCAGGGAGCAGGTTCTCTCCCGACAGCTAGTGCGGTAGTCAGCGATGTTATGAATGTTATTACTCACTTTAATAACCAGATAACGGGAAAACGACGGTATCTGTGGCGAGAAGATAAAAAGTTGTATAGTACATCCCGAATCATGTCTCCTTATTATCTGCGTATGATTGTAGATAATGCACCAGGTGTTTTATCCAGTATTTCGGGGATTTTTGCGGAAAGTAATATAAGCATCCGGTCATTAATTCAAAAAGATGAAACGAAAGAAATTGCTGAAATCGTTATTTTGATAGATAGTTCACCAAACGGGCTTGTAAAGAAGGCATTGAAAAAAGTAGAATCGCTGGACTGTGTTCGCAAAGTAGCCAGTGCCATTCGCGTAGTAGAGGTATGATACAGATGATTGAACAATTTCATGTGCAAATTCCAGCTACATCAGCGAATGTGGGATCAGGCTTTGATGCGCTGGGAATAGCGCTTACATTATTTAATGATATATATTTTTCCGTTCAGCCTGAATACAACAATATGAAAATTGTAGTGGAAGGACTGGGGAAAGAGTCTATTCCTACAGTGTTTTCTGAAAATATGGTTTGTCAAGCGATGCAGATTGTTGCAGATACAGTGGGGAAAAGTCTGCCAGGTGGTACGTTGACGTTAGTGAACCGCATTCCGCCGGCACGTGGATTGGGAAGCAGTTCGGCAGCTATTGTGGGGGGCATTGTATTGGCCGATGCCTTGCTTAAAGCAAAGTTGTCCAAGTCGGACATGCTGATTATTGCGGCGAAGATGGAGGGACATCCGGATAATGTTGCACCTGCTTTGTATGGAGGATTATGTGCTTCGGTTATGAATGAAACATATACCATTACTAATTCGTTACCTATTGGAAATGATTTGTCTTTTGTTGTTGTTAGTCCTGATGTGGAGGTATCTACTCATGACGCCCGGCAAGTCCTGCCTCAAGTCATTGATTACAGCCATGCTGTGTTTAATGTCAGCCGTGTCAGTTTTTTGGTTACTTCTATTTTGGCTAAGAAATATGATCATTTGGCCTTAGGACTGGAGGATAAACTCCATGTACCGTATCGTATTCAGCTTATACCGCATGGTGAAGCTGTTTTACAGGCGGCTATGGATGCTGGGGCCAAAGGTGCTACTATCAGCGGCTCTGGTTCCACCTTGATAGCATTTGTGACAGATGATGGCAAACGGGTATTGGAAGCCATGGTACAGTCTTTTGAACACAATGGATTAGCTTCAAAGGGCTATGTGTTGAACTGCTGCAATAAAGGTGCTGTAATTTTATAACTATATAATATACTATACTCTCGAAACTCCAGCGGGTTTGGGAGCATTGCATGAAAGGGAGACTATGATACAGCAGATTGGTTCTCATATTTATTCTAATACATATCATCCCGGTCCGGCGAAGGACGACAGCGTTATTTTGTCTTATTTTAATCGAGATATTCTTTTGCGGGAACAAGGAGATGCTTTTTCGTATCCTTTATTTTCTCAATTATCGCCGGAAATGAAAAAGCAAGAACATCTCATCTGGCTTTTTACGATTGATGACATTGCGTATTTTTTAACACGTGAAACCATAATGATGGCTGGATATACATATGTTCCTGTTAATTATTTACGTGCCGCTCATCCTCGGTATTTATCTTTTGCCGGAGTTACGGGATTATCTTTGCACAACTGGTATCAAAATCATATTTTCTGCGGCGGCTGCGGTAAACCGATGCAGTATAGTGAAGCAGAACGAATGGTATATTGTGATACTTGTCATACTACGTCCTACCCCACGATTTGCCCTGCTGTTATTGTGGGTGTGCGCAACGGTGACAAGCTTCTGGTATCAAAATATGCCGGCCGTGATTATAAACGATTTGCTTTATTGGCGGGGTTTGCTGAAATTGGTGAAACAATTGAAGAGACCGTACATCGTGAGGTTATGGAAGAAGTTGGTATTAAGGTTCAAAATCTGACGTTTTATAAAAGTCAGCCATGGTCTTTTACGGATACGCTTTTATTTGGTTTTTTTTGTGATGTTGCCGGCAGTGATGAACTTCATATTGATTATCAAGAGCTGTCTACTGCACAATGGCTGGATCGTAACGATTTGCCTGATGATGAGGAAAAAGTTAGTCTTACTATGGAAATGATGATGTTATTTAAAGAAGGAAAAGCGTAAATTAGTAAATTTGTGTTTTGAAAATGTATTTGACAATATAAGTGAAACTTGTTATGATAGGCTACAATGAAAGGCAATGAATGGAAGAATCTGTTTTTTTTCTCCATCTGCAGAGAGAGGCTCGATGGGTGCAAGGGCCTTGTAGGAGTGAACAGAGGGTCACCCATGAGCCGGCGGAGGGAAAGATCTGCCCGGGACAACCGTTATCTGTATGATGAAGAGGCTATGATTTTTATTGTAGCAAATTAGGTGGTACCGCGGAAGCTATGATGTTCTTTCGTCCTAACTGTTAGTTTAGGATGAGGGAACATTTTTTATTTAGTTGCGATATGTCAGTCAATTGCTAGTTCTTTAGCGGCTAAGTTTAAATACACCAGTGAAACTTTGTAATAGTAAAAAAACAATAAATAGTTGTTGTGGGATTGAGGAGGAGAAACGAATATGCAATGGAATAAGGAAGAACTGGGTTCTTATGCACCCAATGAGATTGAAATGAAATGGTATGGGTATTGGGAAAATAATGGTTTTTTTCACCAAGAGCCGGAGGCAGGTAAACCACCGTTCAGTATTGTCATGCCGCCGCCTAATGTAACAGGACAGCTTCATATGGGACATGCATTAGATAATACGCTCCAAGATATACTTATCCGCTTTAAGCGTATGGAAGGATTTAATGTGATGTGGCTGCCTGGTACGGATCATGCTGGAATTGCAACCCAAGTCAAAGTAGAACAGCAATTAGCTGAAGAAGGAAAAACACGGTATGATATTGGCCGTGAAGAATTTTTAAAACGGGTTTGGCAGTGGAAAGAACAATATGGGAACCGTATTGAAAAACAAGTGCGTCGATTGGGGTCTTCCTGTGACTGGAGCCGTAAAAGGTTCACAATGGATGATACGTGTGCTAAGGCGGTTCGGGAAGTTTTTGTGTCTCTTTATGAAAAGGGATTGATTTATCAAGGACAGCGTATTACAAATTGGTGTCCGCATTGCCATACGGCTTTAAGTGATATTGAAGTAGATCATTCGGATGTCCAGGGACATTTGTGGTATGTAAAATATCCCATTGCTGGAGAAACGGATTATGTCATGATTGCAACGACTCGGCCTGAAACCATTATGGGGGATACGGCGGTTGCTGTAAATCCGAATGATCCGCGTTTCAAAAAGTATATAGGAAAAAAAGTTATTGTTCCGCTGGTAAATCGTGAAGTAGATATTATTGCCGACGATTATGTTGATCTTGAATTTGGGACTGGCGCTGTTAAAATCACACCGGCACATGATCCGAATGATTTTGATATGGGGCAGCGCCATCATTTGGAATCTATTATGATTATGAATTTAGATGGAACCATGAATGAACAGGCAGGAGCTAAATACAATGGTATGACTCGTGAAGAATGCCGGAATGTAGTAGTAGCTGATTTACAGTCTTTAGGATTACTTGATCATATCGAAGATTTAACACACGCAGTAGGACATTGTTCTCGATGCAAGACGACAATCGAACCGTTTTCCACTAAACAATGGTTTGTTAAAATGGGACCGCTTACAGAAGCGGCTCTTAAAGCGGTGAAAGATGGCAAAACAGAATTTGTGCCAGATCGCTTTGCTAAGACCTACAACCATTGGTTGGAAGATGTTCATGACTGGTGTGTTTCCCGGCAGCTTTGGTGGGGACATCAAATTCCGGCATGGTACTGTGATGATTGTGGAAAAACATCGGTCAGCCGTACGGATATTACAGTATGTCCGCATTGCCATAGTATGCATATTCATCAAGATCCAGATGTGTTGGATACTTGGTTCAGTTCAGCGCTGTGGCCTTTTTCAACTATGGGTTGGCCAAATCAGACAGCCGATTTAAAACAGTTTTTCCCGACAAGTGTACTGGTGACAGGATATGATATCATTTTCTTCTGGGTTGCACGCATGATGTTTATGACATGTGAATTTATGAAGGATATTCCGTTTAAACATGTGTTTATACATGGTCTTGTCCGTGACAGTCAAGGTCGTAAGATGAGCAAGTCTTTGGGCAACGGTATTGATCCATTAGGTGTTTGTGAGGAATATGGGGCCGATGCGCTGCGGTTTACTCTTGTTACGGGGAACACTCCGGGCAACGATATGCGTTTTTATATGGAAAAAGTAGAAGCAAACCGTAACTTTGCCAATAAAATTTGGAATGCAACAAAATTTGTTATTATGAATTTAGAAGATTATGATGCAGACTTTACTCCCTCAATAGCAGACTTGACATTGGCTGATCGCTGGATACTTACTTTTTTCAATGATACTGTTCGGCGCGTAACGACTAATTTAGATACATTTGAATTGGGTGATGCGGCCGATGCCGTATATAATTTTATTTGGAATTCTTATTGTGATTGGTATATTGAATTAGCGAAGCAGCGCTTGTATAAATCAGACGATAAGCGGAGCAAGCGCACCGTACGGTATGTTTTGGTCTATGTTCTTGCACATACGCTGGAATTACTTCATCCCTTCATGCCATTTGTGACAGAACACTTATGGCAGCATATACCCCACGAAGGAGATAGCATCATTGTAGCTCCGTGGCCGCATGTGCAGGAAAAATGGAATTTTGCTTCTGATGCAGCGACAATGAACACCCTTATGGAAGCCATTAAAGGTATTCGCAATATGCGCGCCGAATCCAATGTTCCCATGGGTAAAAAAGCACCGGTCATTATGATTCCTGCAGATAAAGCGATGGCCGTTACATTGAGAGAATATGAGTCGTATTTTCATACATTGGCGTTTGCCGATAAGGTAACTTTGCTTGATCCGATGGATGCTAAGCCGGAAAATGCAGTTGTCTCTGTCGTTCCGGGTATTGAAGTATATCTTCAGCTGAAGGATCTTATTGATGTTGAAAAAGAAACAGCACGTGTTCGCAAGGAACAAGGTAAGATAGCAGAGGATATTGAACGGCTGGAAAAGAAATTATCTAATCAAGGCTTTTTATCTAAAGCTCCTGCTGCAGTTATTGAAAAGGAAAAAGCTAAGCTGGCTGACTATTCTGAAAAAGCAACAGCGTTGGCTAAGCGCATGGAAGACTTAGATGCGTTGTAAGATAGAGGTATATCACTATGACATACAATGAAGCAGTATACTATTTAGAGCATGCCAGTGTATTTGGGGTACAACTAGGTCTGGAACGTATCCGTAAATTGCTGGAACGGTTGGGAAATCCTCAGAATGCTTATAAAACGATCCATGTAACGGGAACAAATGGGAAAGGTTCCGTTACGGCAATGATTGCCAGTGTTTTAACAGAAGCGGGGATTCGTACGGGGCGGTATACTTCTCCACATTTGGAAGAATATACGGAACGTATACATCTTGATGATAATGATATCAGCAGAGAAGCCTTTACCGAAGCGGTAGGAAAAGTATCACACGTTGTGGAATGTATGGCGGCCGAAGGGTTAGAGCGGCCAACAGAATTTGAAATGATTACAGCTGCTGCTTTTTGGTATTTTGCTAAAGAAAAAGTAGAATATGCTGTTATTGAAGTGGGTCTTGGTGGTCTTCTCGATTCTACAAACGTGATTGTCCCAGTTGTTTCTGTCATTACCAATGTGTCTATGGATCACATGAAATATTGCGGGAATACGATTGAAGAAATTGCTGTACAGAAAGCCGGGATAATTAAAGAAGGAGTACCTGTTGTAACAACTGCGCAGCAACCGGCATTATCGATTATTGCAAAAACGGCATACGAAAAACATAGCCGGTTATATGCTGCTGGCTATAGTTTTGACATTGTGAATGAAGGCAGTAAAGGAAAAAAATGGGGAGAACAAGTCGTTACGGTTCAGGAAAAATTCGGATATTCTATTACTGCCTCTCTTCCTCTTATGGGGCAGCATCAACGGATGAATAGTGCAGCCTCTATTATGGCATTGCTTCTTATCGCGCGCCATGATAAGCGCCTGACATGCACTGCTTTGCAGCGAGGCATAGCCAATGTTCGATGGCCCGGGCGTTTTCAAATTCTTAAAGCGGGCGAAGTCGATGTTGTTATTGATGGAGCACATAACCCTGCTGGTATTGATACTTTCTGCAAAACCTATGAAGAAGTTTTTGCAAATCGCAAAAGAGTATTTTTATTTTCTGTTTTAGCAGATAAAGATTATACGCAGATGGTACAAAAATTATTTTATCAGGATGATTATGTTATTTGTGCTCCGGCTCCCACGCCGCGAACCGCCGATCCAAAAGAAATAGCAGCTATTCTTCCTTGTAGGGCAGATTGGACGGAATCCATTGAAGATGGATTGAATGAAGTGTTTTCTTCTGTAAAGGATAATCAAGTAGTGTGCATTATTGGATCATTATATATCCAGGGGAGAGTTCGCCGATATCTGCGTACTCGATACGGTCTTTGTCAGATATAAAAACACATGGACAATTTAATCATTTTTACGCTATAATAAAGCCAAAGGAGGATTGCTATGAATCCTAAGACTTTTATAGCGGGCAGTCCCAGCGAAGCATTGCGGATGCGCATCGTATATGCTCTTTTCGGGACTGCTTTTTTTTTACCGCTTAACATTTTTGCATTGGAAGCCTGTTTTATTACGGCTGTCTTCATGTCGGCTTATTATACGTGGAAATATGACATGCATATTTGGCGGCATATGCCATTATTTTGGCCGGCAGCAGCTTTTTCTGTAACCGCTTTTATATCGTTGGCAGGTTCCCCAAAAGCCTTATACGGTGTTGCTTTTTATTTTTTTACAGTGGTACAATACTTTTTAATATATAATATGATTGTTTCTTTTATTCGAGGAGAAAGAGAACGTCGTATTTTATTATATTGCTTTTTGGCAGGAGCGGTATGTGTTGCTGTCTATGGATTATATCAATACGCTACTATGCTGGGGCTTCATAATGCAGAATGGGTGGATGCGGACGCATTTCCTTTGTTGCAGCGGCGTATGTATTCAACCTTATATAACCCCAATCTTTTATCGGCATATCTGCTCATGGTTATGGGAATTACCGCATCTTTGTCGCTGTGGACACGGCACAATGTACATCGTATTATATATGGCGTTCTGTTCGTTTTATTTACGCTTTGTCTTATCTTGACTTACTCCCGCGGCGGCTGGGTCAGTGTATTTGCTTTGGTCTTTTTCTTTGGACTGGTATGGGACAAAAGAATTTGGCTGCTGTTTCTGATTGTTCCTGTGGTGTTGGCTTTTTATCATGGTGAAGTGGTTAATCGTCTTTTGTCGGTTTTTTCTAATAGTGAAGATACTTCGGTTATTATGCGTCTTGATATGTGGGAAAGTACTTTTTACATGATTTGTGATCATCCTATTTTAGGCGTTGGCTGGGGGGCATATAAATACGTATATCCATTGTACAATGAATTGATTCAAGAAGCAGGAATCACTATTTATCATGCCCATAACATGTATTTTAATATTATGGCGGAAACGGGTATTGTTGGATTTTTCTTTTATATGTGGTTCTTTTTTGGGACGGCTTGGTATGGATTGCGTGTCTTAAAAGAAAATCGTGACACCTTTGATTGCTGTATTGCTATGGGAGCAGCATCCGTTATTGCAGCGCTTGCCGTTAGCGGAATCAGTGATTATGATTTGTTTAGTACTCAAATATCACTAACTTTATGGTTTTTATGTGGATTATTTTCCAATACTTATATAGAAATGCAAAAAAAAATGAAAAAAAGTTTGATAAATAATTCACAATGATATATAATAATAATAATTGTGAATGGTTGAACAATATAATATTATTTTGACATTGTCTACAGGATAGAGATGGAAAGGAGTTTTCCATGAAACAGAAGAAAGTGATATCTGATGCAGTTATAGAAAGACTACCCCTATATTATCGGGATTTATTATTACTGCAGGATGCTGGAATTGACATTATATCTTCAGAAAAATTAGGAGAACGCCTTGGTATTACACCGGAACAAATTCGCAAAGATTTAACCTGTTTTGGAGCTTTTGGTAAAAAGGGTGTAGGATATTATGTTGGTGAATTATGCCAGCAGATTGTTGAAATTATTGGCTTACAGCAGCATTGGAAAGTAGGTATTGCAGGAATTGGGCATTTAGGATGGGCGTTAGCCAATTATAAAACATTTGGCCGTTTGGGATTCCGTACGACCGGCTTGTTTGATGTGGATCATCGTATTATTGGACAGAATGTGGGGGGAGTCATTGTTACTCCTATTTCTGAGATGGATAACGTAATTCGTAAAGAGGGTATTCAGATTGGAATTATTACTACGCCGGCTTCTGTTGCACAGCAAGTTGCTGACCAAATGGTAAATGCAGGCATTAAGGGTATATTATCGTTTGCTCCGCTGCGGCTTAATGTGCCAGATCATATTTTTGTATTTCGTGAAGACCTATCCATTGGGTTGAGCCGTATTTCATACTATTTAACAAATAAACCGGAAGAATAATAATACTTTTTCTGTTTTTATTAATAAAAATGAGGATAAGACATCTATAAGTGGATGTCCTGCCCTCATTTATTTTTTTTCAGATGTAAATTTTCTCGGTAGGCTGCCGTTGCTTCCGCAGGGGTAATAAATCCTTGATCGGACATTAATGCTAGTACGGTTTTTTGCCGTTCTTTTGCCGCTTTGTAATTTTCCAGCGGATTATAATACGTGGGAGCTTGTAATAACCCGGCTAACATGGTCGATTGTCCTAAGGATAAATTGTCTGGTTTGATATCAAAATATCGCAGACAGGCGTCATGAATGCCATATGAGTTAGAGCCAAAATAAGCGGTATTTAAATATAATTCCAAAATTTCGTCCTTTGTATAATTCCTTTCAAGGAGAATTGATAAAATCAATTCTTGAGATTTTCGAGTCAAGGTCCGTTCTGGTGTCAGAAAATTATTTTTTACAACTTGCTGGCTGATCGTGCTGCCGCCTTCTACGGTTTCACCAGAAGTAAAATTGACCAGCATAGCTCGAATAATGCCAATTGGATCAATGGGGCCATGCTCGTAAAAACGGCGATCTTCCGTTGCAATGACCGCCTGTTGCAGTGATTTTGGTATTACGGAAAGAGAGGTGTATATAGGAATCTTTTTAATTTTATCATCTAAAGCGGTACGAAAATGTATGTAAGAATACAGGTTTTCCTGCAGGGTAGTTATAGGTTCCGGTAAAGTACTTTTTTGTACATGGGAAGAGACGACAGGAATGTGTGTATTGATTTTCGGTGTGTCATATAGTATATTCCATCCGGCACAGGCGAAGAAAGCAATTAAAAATATAAAAATATATTTCTTTTTCATAAAACCTCCTATTATGAGTTATTGTATCATATTTCGCTGTGCATGAAAACAGAGGCTTTCCAGCTGTAATATATAACGTAGGAATAAAAATTGTTTTATACAAAATACTTGCATAATATTGCATCAACGTGTATACTAAATTACAAATATAAAATTAATTGTGAGCATGTTGAGGAGGAATTAGCAATGAGTGATATTAAAAAGATAGTCTTAGCTTATTCTGGTGGATTAGATACATCTGTCATTATTCCCTGGTTAAAGGAAAACTATAAAGGTTGTGAAGTAATCGCTGTTTGCGCTGATTTAGGACAGCCGGATGATTTTAAGGCTATTGAAGAAAAGGCATATAAATCCGGGGCTTCTAACGTATATGTGATGGATGTCAAGAAGGAGTTTTTGGAAGAATATGTTTGGCCTGTTGTAAAGGCAGGTTGTGTATATGAGGGGAAATACCTTTTGGGGACCTCTTTTGCGCGTCCTCTTATTTCTAAAAAATTAGTTGAAATAGCCAAAAAGGAAAATGCAGACGCTATTGCTCATGGTGCGACGGGAAAAGGAAATGACCAGGTCCGCTTTGAGTTAACGGTAAAGGCACTGGCACCGGAAATTAAACTGATTGCGCCGTGGCGTATGTGGTCTATTAAATCACGTGAAGATGCTTTGGAATTTGCGGCAGCACATAATGTTCCGATTGCCCATCAAACGGAGGGCGAACCGTATCCGTACAGCATGGATTGGAATATTTGGCATTTAAGTCATGAAGGGGCTGATTTGGAAAATCCGGCGAATGCGCCGAAAGATATGGTATATATGGTGACGACACCGCCAGAAAAAGCACCGGATACGCCGACTAACATTGAGCTTACATTTGAACAGGGAATTCCCGTTGCTCTGAATGGTAAAAAAATGGAAACTGTTGAACTTATGGAAGCGCTGAATGCAATGGGGGCTGAAAATGGGATCGGTATCGTAGATCTTGTTGAAAATCGTTTGGTTGGTATGAAAAGCCGCGGTATTTATGAAAATCCAGGCGGAGCCATTATTATGTACGCTCATAGAGAATTGGAATACCTCTGTCTTGATAGAGCGACGATGCATTATAAAGAACTTGTTGCCAATAAGTATGCCGAACTTGTATATGATGGCATGTGGTTCTCTCCTTTACGTGAAGCATTGGCAGCTTTTGTTGATGAAACACAGAAAACAGTTACAGGTACAGTCGGTTTGAAATTGTATAAAGGAAATATTATAAGTGCCGGTTCTCAATCGCCGTATTCTTTATATAGTGAAGAATTTGTAACATTTGGTGAGGATGAGGTATATAATCAGAAAGATGCGGAAGGTTTTATCAATCTTTTTGGTTTACCGCTCAAAATGCGTGCCATGATGAAACAGCACGTGGAAAAAGCAGAAAAATAAGGAGCGAACACAATGAAATTATGGGGTGGTCGTTTTACAAAAGCTACTGATAGAAACGTAGAAGAATTTAATTCTTCGATTCAATTTGATTGCCGCATGTACGCAGAAGATATCTGCGGCAGTATTGCTCATGCAACAATGCTTGCAAAACAGGGTATTATATCTGATTTGGATAAAAAGCGAATTGTTGCTGGCTTGAAAAATATATATGAACAGATAGAAAAAGGCGAATTTGAGTTTTCTATTGAATTAGAAGATATTCATATGAATGTAGAAAAGCGTTTAACAGATGCTATCGGCGAAGCTGGTGGAAGACTTCATACTGGACGCAGCCGTAATGATCAGGTAGCGTTAGATACGCATATGTATGTTCGTAGAGAAATTGCTTCGGTGGCTGCACTTCTTGCAAATCTGCAAGGAGCCATTGTCAAAGCGGCAGAAAAATATAGTGATACGATTATGCCAGGGTATACGCATATGCAGCGTGCACAGCCAGTTCTTTTTAGTCACCACTTGATGGCCTATTTCTCTATGTTTTCCCGTGATTTTAAACACCTTTCTTATGTTTGGGATATAACGGATATCATGCCATTGGGAGCGGGCGCTTTAGCGGGGACAACGTATCCTCTTGATCAGCCTTATGTAGCAGAGTTGCTTAGTTTCTCAACATTATATGATAATAGCATGGATGCTGTAAGCGACAGGGATTACATTATATCTTTTCTTGAATTTGCGGCTAATTTAATGATGCACCTAAGCCGGTTATCAGAGGAATTTATTCTTTGGTCTTCCTCAGAATTTAAATTTATTGAATTGGATGATGCCCATTGTACGGGTTCCTCTATTATGCCACAGAAAAAAAATCCTGATATTTGTGAACTTGTTCGCGGAAAAACAGGGCGTGTTTATGGACATTTAATGGGAATTCTTACAATGATGAAAGGAATTCCCATGGCCTATGATAAAGATATGCAGGAGGATAAGGAAGGGTTGTTCGATGTTATCGATACGCTGAAATTTGCTCTTACGATTTATACAGCGATGATTGATTGTATGAAAGTGAATGACCGGCATATGCGGGAGGTCTTGGAAAGTGATTTTTCCAATGCAACGGATATGGCGGACTATCTGGCTAAAAAAGGATTGCCCTTCAGAGAAGCGCACGCTGTCGTCGGTAAAGCTGTACAGTACTGTTTACAGCAGGGAAAAGTACTGCAGCAATTGACGTTGCCGGAATTGCAGAGTATGTCTGATTTGTTTGCTGAAGACATACACCACTACCTTGATATTGAAACTTGTGTATCGCAGCGGCAAACATATAACGGGACAGCCCCGTCGTCTGTTGCGAGACAATGTGCTGCAGGATATGAAGTAATCAATAATGAAAAGAAGCATATCGGGCAGTGGAATGTGATTGTTGCTTCTGTATATGAGTTGGTTAAATAATTAACCGAAATGGAGTTAAATAACACTACTGTATTTTTGGCAGTAGTGTTATTTGTGTTATTGTGTAGGGAAGACCTATACTGCGGCAATAGAAATTCATATAGAAATAAAACTAAGAATAACGTGTATTTTAAATATAAAAAGTAATAAATAGATAATTTCGCTTTGCGAATAGCATATTTTTCTGAATAATGATTATTCTGCGTAGTTAACAGGTGATTTGAAGTTATATTTGTCAATTACTGCAGTAATAATGTATAATAAAATCATATAGATAAAAGTTAATTTATAAATATGAAAGAAAGGAGTGGCGTAATTAATGTTAAATGTGGCTCAAACTACGTTAGCTGATTCAATTTCTTACAATGGAATTGGCTTGCATGCTGCAAATGAAGTCCACATGGTACTGCGCCCAGCGCCGGCTGATACAGGAATTATTTTTGTCCGTACAGATTTACCGGGACATCCCTCGGTACCGGCACGGTTATCCAATGTAACCAATACAATGAGGGCAACAACACTTGAAAACGGGGAAGCGAAGGTTTTTACTGTTGAACATTTGTTGTCCGCTTTGCAGGGATTGCAGATAGATAATTGTATCGTGGAAATGAATTCGGTGGAACCCCCGGTTGCCGATGGCAGTAGTCTGACTTTTGTTCATTTAATAGAACAGGTTGGTACAGTATCATTAGATGCGCCTCGTTGCGTTCTTACTGTTAAAAAACAGCATATTGTTCAAGATCAGGATAAGTTCATAGCTATCATCCCCTATGATGGATTTCGTATTACCTTTACCTCTATTAATCCTCACCCTTTATTAGGTGTCCAATTTATGGATACCGAAATTGCGGATAAGCAGCAATATATACAAGATGTTGCTCCGGCTCGAACGATTGCTTTTACACAAGAGTTTGAAATGTTAAAAAAATTAGGGTTAGGCAAAGGCGGAACTATTGAAAATGTTGTTGTTTATGATGAGCATACCTGCTTATCGACATTGCGTTTTTATGACGAATTAGTTCGTCATAAAGTGTTGGATATCGTAGGAGATATGGCGTTGATTGGAAAACCAATCAAAGGGCATATTATTGCTGTTAAATCCAGCCATAAATTAAATAATCGCTTAGCTAATGAGATTTTTAAAGAAGTTGATTAGGGAGGAATTATTATGATTTTGAATGTAACCGATATTATGAAAATTTTGCCGCATCGCTATCCGATGCTGCTTGTGGATCGTATTATCGAATTAGAACCGATGAAATATGCTGTAGGTATTAAAAATGCAACATTTAATGAATTGTTTTTTCAAGGACATTTTCCAGGACAGCCGGTCATGCCAGGCGTGTTGCTAGCTGAAGCGATGGCGCAAGTAGGCGGAGTCGCGCTGCTTTATCCAGAAGAAAATCGTGGACTTGTTCCATTTTTTACAGGTATCGATAAACTGCGGTTTCGTCATCCTGTTCGTCCGGGAGATACCGTTGTTATGCGTGCCGATATTGAAAAAATTAAGGGACGTATGGGGAAAGTCAAGGCACAATCACACGTAGGTGACACACTATGTGCAGAAGGAGAATATATGTTTGCACTCATGCCCTCGCAAGATGCAAAACAGAAATAAGTTATAATATTAAGTAATTAGTATAAAAGATAAGAAAAATAACGAAAAAATAAGATATATTAATATAACACTGCTAAAACATTTGTTTTTAGCAGTTATATTCTGCCCTTATGAAAAAGAGTATATTTAGAGTATATTATATAATAAGTTAAAAAATTTTTAAGCTCCCTTCAGATTGGAAAATCTTGAAAGGATAGCGAGGAGTGACTTTAATGACCGAGGAAAAAGGAGACATGCAGAAAAGCATGATACATCCAACGGCTATTATAGATCCACATGCGAAAATTGGGCCAGGTGTTAAAATAGGGCCTTACGCCGTTATCGGCCCTAATGTGGAGATTGGAGAAGGAACGGAAGTTATGGCACATGTTGTCATTGACGGATGGACTACAATAGGAAAATATTGTCGATTCTTCCCCAGTGCGTCTATTGGTTCTGAACCACAGGATTTGAAATTTAATGGCGAAAAAAGCTATGTAACGATTGGTGATTATTCTGTTTTTCGTGAATTTGTAACGGTAAGCAGGGCAACAGGTGAAGAAGATGTGACAAGTATTGGATCCCATTGCTTGTTTCAAGCTTGTACGCATATTGCCCATAATTGTGATGTCGGTAATTATGTTATTATGAGTAATTGCGCGGGGCTTGCCGGACATGTAACGATTGAAGATCGTGTTGTAATCGGCGGGATTGCCGGAGTACATCAATTTGTCAAAGTAGGACGCAACAGCATGATCGGCGGACTGGCAAAGGTCGTGCAGGATATTCCGCCTTTTGTTATTGCTGATGGACAACCGGCACGTTGTATAGGGTTGAATAGTGTTGGGTTATCTAGAGCAGGAATACCGGAAAATATTCGCAGTGAACTGAAAAAAGCATTTCGTATTTTATATCGCTCTGGTTTAAATTTGGGACAAGCAATTGCTGAAATGGAACAGGAATTAGACAGCTCAGAAGAAGTGGAACATTTTCTTCGCTTTCTCCGCAATGCAGAACGAGGTATTTGTCGCGGCACAAAAGAGTGATGAATTATAGAAAGGGCAGGTGAGCAGTGTCTTGCCAGCCTTTTTTTGTTTGTCGGAACTTTTGTAGAAAAAGCCTTTCCTTTTGCTGACAGAGTATATATTTTTTTGATATAATAAATAAGATACATTACTAGACTTCACAAGGGTGGTATATATGGAAAAAGTAGGATTGCTTGCTGGTGTTGGCAATTTGCCTGTAGAATTTGTGCGTGCTGCTAAACAGACAGGACATGAAGTGATTGTTATTGCTGTCGTGGATGAACCGGCACCGGAATTAGCATTGGAAGCAGACGTGTACTATACTATTAATGTGGCTAAATTGGATAAAGTAATCCGTACTATGAAAAAAGAAGGGGTTACCCATATTACCATGATTGGCAAGGTAACTAAGGAAATTCTTTTTAAAGGCCTTACATTCCCTGACTTGCGGGCAATTAAGCTGCTGGCACGATTGCGTAATCGTAAAGATGATACGATTATGCTGGCTATTGTAGAAGAACTGGCAAAGGATGGCTTGGAGGTAGTTGATCAAACTACTTATCTAAAACCGCTGATGCCTTCTGTAGGAGTATTGACGCAGCGAAAACCTACAGAAAAAGAAAATGATGATATTCGTTTTGGCTTTGCAGCAGCAAAGGCGATTGGCGGGCTGGATATTGGCCAAACTGTCGTTGTAAAGAATAAAGCAGTCATGGCCGTTGAGGCGATTGAAGGGACTGATTCTTGTATTCGCAGGGGCGGGACTCTGGGAAGAGGAAATGCCGTTGTTGTCAAGGTAGCAAAACCAAATCAAGATGTTCGTTTTGATGTTCCGGCCATTGGTATGGATACCTTGCAGAACATGATGAAAAGCAATTGTACAGTACTGGCTATTGAAGCTGGCCATACGCTTTTTGTGGAGCAGCAGGCGGTTATATCTTTAGCAGATAAGAACCGTATTTGTATTTGTGCCGTAGATGAAACGTATTGATAAGGAGCTTTTATGAAAATCATGTTTTCTGCCGGAGAAGCTTCCGGTGATATGCATGGCGCAAATTTGGCCAAAGCTATGATAAAAATTGATCCTGAAGTAGAATTGATTGGCATGGGTGGCTCTCAGATGGCTGCTGCAGGCGTACGGATTTTATATGATATAAAAAATCTGGGATTTATAGGCATAGGGGAAATTCTAAAGAAAATCCCGTTCTTTTTTCGGCTTCGCGATTTTTTGTTTCAAAAAATGCTGGAAGAAAAACCGGATTTACTGGTGTGTATTGACTACCCCGGGTTTAATATGCGCCTTATAAAGAAGGCAAAAGCAGCGGGTATTCCTGTCGTTTATTATATTTTGCCGACGATTTGGGCCTGGCATAAGAGCCGGGGAAAGGTAATAGCACAGTATGCTGATTTGGCCGTGTCTATGTTTCCTTTTGAAGAAGCATTGTATCGCAAGATAGGAACAAACGTTATTTATGCCGGACATCCGCTGATGGATGTAGTTCATGCTGATATGACAAAAGAGAAAGCGTATCGTTATTTTGGCCTGGATCCGGAAAAACAAACGATTTTGTTTATGCCGGGAAGTCGGCTGCAGGAGGTTAAAGGATTGCTGCCTGATATGCTTAGCGCTGCAAAAATTATCAGACAATATGCCAGAAATGTTCAATTTATCATACCGCGTGCTTCGACAATTGACTGCAGTCTGCTCGAACAAGCGACGCAAGCCGCAGGTGTTTCTGCTGTTATTGCCGATGATCATATATATGATATGATGAATATCAGTACGGTAGCGGTGGCGGCATCGGGAACGGCAACTTTGGAGACGGCACTGATGGGATTGCCGACGATATTGATTTACCGAGTATCTTCCTTGACGTATACATTGTCTAAATTTCTGGTTCATATCAAACATATTGGATTACCCAATATCATTTCCGGAAGGGAAATAATGCCGGAATTATGGCAAGACGAAGTTACTCCGCTTCATATAGCGGAACAACTGCTGCAAGTGTTGCAGGATAAAAAGCGGGAACAACAAATGCGCAGCGATATGCTATCCGTGCGTAGTGCTATGGGACAACCCGGTGCGGTTGAGCGTATCGCCGGAACCATTATAAATTTTGCTAAGGAGAAAGGCCGTTTATGAGAGAATATAGTAGCTATGAAAGCTACAAAAGATTATTGATCTTTATTAAACCATATGTATCACGTTTGATTATATCTGTAGTGTGCATGGCTTTTTCCGGCCTGAGCAATGTTATTGTACCGTGGCTGATTAAGGATGTTATTGATAAAGTATTAGCCAATAAAGATGTTTATACATTGAACCTTATTGTTATAGGGATTTTGGTTCTTTTTGTCTTGCGAGGCGTTTTCTTTTTTGGACAAAGCTATCTTATGAGCTATGTGGGACAAAAAATTGTTATTGATATTCGGGAAAAACTATATCGTCATTTGCAGAGACTATCTTTATCGTATTATGATCGTAATAAGACGGGCATCATTATGAGCAACTTAACGAATGATGTTACAGCACTGCAAACTGCAATTGCAGGAAACCTGGTTTCCTTTGTTCAAGAAGTTGTTATATTGGTAGGGTCATTGGTCTCTATGGTGTATTTAAATTGGCGCTTGACTTTATTGACACTTATTATTGTGCCGTTAGTGCTTTTGACCATTCACTTCTTTGGAGCACGGCTGCGTCAAGCAGGGCATGAGGTACAAGGAAAGATTGCTGATATTACCGCCTTGCTTCAGGAAGCTATTTCTGGAATTCGAATTATTCGCTCTTTTAATCGCGAGGAATATGAAATAAAAAAATTTATTACACAAAACGACTACAATTTTCAGGCTGTCATGAAGACGACAAAACTTACAAGTATGTTGACTCCATTTGTGGAATTTTTTGCGGCTGTGGCTGTGACCGGAATTATTTGGTATGGCGGTATAAGTGTTATTAACGGGGATATGACGGCAGGGGCTCTTATTGCTTTCTTGATTTATGCCATTAATTTGGCTAATCCGGTGCGCCGAATCAGTGATATTTATGGCAATGTTCAAAAATCCCTTGGTGCTGCAGATCGTGTATTTGAAACACTTGATACGAAACCCGATGTAGAAGAAAGCATAAATGCCGTTGAACTGCCACAGGTACAAGGACATGTTGAATTTGACAATGTATATTTCTCTTATGACAGTGAGCATGCAGCATTGCAAAATTTTAATTTGACTATAAATCCTGGACAAGTTGTAGCACTTGTAGGTCCTAGCGGAGCCGGGAAATCTACAGTTGCTAATCTTTTGCCTCGTTTTTATGATGTGGAACGAGGGAGTTTGACTATTGACGGCATTGATATTCGTAATGTTACGTTTTCGTCGTTACGCCGCCAAATTGGACTTGTTCCTCAGGAAACGATGCTTTTTAATGCGTCTGTTATGGAAAATATTTTGTATGGCCGTTTAGATGCGACAGAAGAAGAAGTCATATTAGCAGCTAAGGCGGCAAATGCGGATGAATTTATCCGGCAATTACCGGATGGATATAACACAGTAGTCGGAGACCGGGGGAATTCTTTATCCGGAGGACAGCGGCAGCGCATTGCTATTGCCCGAGCCATTTTGAAAAATCCGCGTATTCTTATTTTGGATGAAGCAACATCTGCGCTGGATACAGAAAGTGAAAAGATTGTACAGGCAGCTCTGGATCGTCTCATGAAAGGACGTACCGCAGTGGTTATTGCACATCGGCTTAGTACGGTTCGCAATGCCGACAAGATCGTTGTGATTGATAAAGGAAGAATCGCCGAAGTGGGAACGCATGAACAACTTCTTGCAAAAAAAGGATTATATGCAAACTTATATGCAGTACAATTTAATGGAGAATTGAAAGGCTAAACTATGAGAATTAATCCTATATATTGGTTATATAATATTTTGCTGGTCATGTATTGGGCAACACTATTTCCCATACTGGTATACCGCCTTATCAAAGAGGAAGGATTTTATCAGCGCATTAAGCAAAGTATTGGATATCTGCCGGATGATTTAAAAGAAAAAATATCTAACCGCCATGCTATCTGGCTTCATGCTGCTTCTGTAGGAGAAATTGTAGCAGCTAGTCCCATTATAAGAGAGATGCGTAAAAAATATCCAGATGAGGTACTTATTGTTTCTGTAGTAACTGCGACAGGATTTCGTATGGCACATCAAATTATTGAAGGTGCAGACGGAATTTTGTTTTTTCCTCTGGATTTACCGTATTTTACGAACCGCATTTTAAATATAGTAAAACCTAAAATTATTTTATTGGTAGAAACAGAAATATGGCCAAATTTTTTACGTATTGCTGAAAGAAAGCATATTCCTGTGATGATGATGAATGGCCGTATCAGCCAGCGCAGTGCCATTCGCTATCGGATGATTAGTTTTTTTACGAAACGGGTGTTGTCTTCCATTCGCGTTTTTTGTATGCAGAGTCACATTGATGCAGGGTATATTATCAGCATTGGGGCAGACCCTACCAAGGTTATCATCACGGGAAATACAAAATATGATCAGACATATGGCATTGTGACAGAAACAGAAAAAAAAGAATTCCTTCATGAACTAGGCTTTGAAGATGGAACATACCCGATTATTATTGCCGGCAGTACGCATAAAGGAGAAAATGGTACAGTATATAATGCGTTTGGTGAAATTAAAAAACGGTTTCCTCGTGCCCGGTTAATTATCGCACCCCGGTATATTTATCAAGCAGATTTAATTTGCGAAGAAGGAGCCACGCATCAGATTAGTATGGTGAAGCGCAGCGATATGCAGGCTAAAAAAACTATACCTGCACAGTATGATGGAGTTATTCTTGATACGATTGGTGAATTGGGCCGTGTATATAGCGTCGGCGACTTGATCTTTGTCGGCGGCAGTTTAGCAAAAATAGGCGGTCATAATATTTTGGAACCGGCGGCTCATGGCAAACCAATAATAGTAGGACCCTACATGTTTAATTTTGAAGAAATTTTTGAATTGCTTAGTAAGCGTGGGGCTTGTGTCATGGTCAAAAGTGAAAAAGAATTTATCGAAACCTGCATGGATATATTAACAGATACGTCCCGGGCAGAAAAAATGAAACGCAGCTGTATCGAAGTTGTAATGGAAAATCAAGGAGCTACGGAAAAAAATCTGACGGAATTGCAAAAGCTATTGGACGAAATACAGATGCGGAGATGAAGAGTTATGTCGTTTCGCAGTAAAACTGCGGCATATTTTTCCTTTTTGATGCAAAATGTCCCGCACACAAGAAGAGATCGTGCGGTCCTTGCCGTATTAGAGGGAATATCTAAGTTATATGGAAAAGGTGTTGAAATTAAATATAAAGCATTTGCCGGCGGAAAGCGAAAACAGGAAAAGTTGCCTGCTGTTGTCATTGGATTAGGTAATATTACTATTGGTGGAACGGGAAAAACTCCGACAGCTTGCATGTTGGCCCGTATTATTCAGGGACAAGGATACCGAGTAGCACTGCTGAATCGTGGGTATCGTTCTCGGGCAGAACATCAGACGGCTATTATGTCTGATGGTACACAACTGCTATTGTCGGCGGCCGAAGGCGGAGATGAAGCCTGTCTCATGGCTCGCAGTTTGCCGGGAGTTCCGGTTCTTGTGGGAAGAGAACGTACGACCTCTGGCCGCATGGCCATTGAACGGTATGGTGCTGAAGTCCTTATATTAGATGATGCCTTTCAACATTGGCCGCTGATTCGCGATCTGGATATTGTCTTGATTGATGCGACCAATCCTTTCGGCAACGGATATTTGCTGCCGCGGGGAATTCTGCGGGAACCATTAGAGCATTTAAACCGGGCTGGGCTGTTTATAATTACTAAAACGGATCAACGAGATTCCGATACAATTGAGGATATTTATCAAACACTGCGCCGTTATAATACTCAGGCGCCTATTATTGAGGCAGTTCATCAAGCCCGCTGGTGTGTCCCCTTTCTGAGCTGGAGTTGTGCTAACCGGGAGGATTACAAGAATTATGTGCATGGCAAGGGACGCAAAGGAATTGCTGTATCGGCATTAGGCAATCCGGCTTCTTTTGAACGTACGGTAAAAGAATTTGGGTATGAATTGGTCGATACCCTTCGATTTGATGACCATCATCAATATACTGCTGCAGATATTGAACGTATGACGGTAAAAGCCAAGAGCTTGGGAGCTATCCTGATTACTACCGAAAAAGATGCAGTAAAAATACCGGAGCACTTCTTGAACCAGTATAAATCTCCCTTATATGTACTGGGAATAGAAATTGAAATTACAAAAGGACAAGATTTGTTATATACAATTTTACATAATGTATTGGGAGGATAAAAAATGAAATTTGTATGTATTATTCCGTCGCGGTATGCTTCTACACGACTTCCCGGAAAACCATTGGCAGATATAGCTGGAAAACCTATGATTCAGCGCGTGTATGAACAAGCGGCTCAAGCACAGAAATTGAGCGCTGTTGTTGTCGCTACGGATAATCCTAAAGTATATGACACGGTTGTTACATTCGGCGGCAAAGCGGTTATGACTCGTGAAAATCATATTAATGGGACGGATCGCTTAGCAGAAGCGGTTGAGCAGTTTGAAGATGTGGATGTTGTTGTTAATGTACAGGGGGATGAACCTTTAATTAGTTCGGATGTGATTGATGCGTTGTGCCATGTCTTTGAAGAAAATCCTAGTCTTGATATGGCGACGGTCGCGACTCCCCTTTTAGAATCAGAATATAATGAACCCAGTGCGGTGAAAGTTGTTATGAACCGCAAGGGAGAAGCCATGTATTTTTCACGCTCCTTGATACCGTATCCGCGAAATCCATTTTACGGTACTGTTAAACCATATAAACATATTGGTATATATGCGTACCGGCGTGATTTTCTTTTACAATATGCTAAGATGGAATCGACGCCTATGGAAACCGTGGAATCTTTGGAACAATTGCGTGTTTTGGAAAATGGTTATACAATCAAGGTAATTGTAACAAATCATCAATTTATCGGAATCGATACGCCGGAGGACTTAGCACGCATTCGGGAATATTTTGCAAAGGAGCATATGAAATGAAAAATGTAGTTATTGGAAATAAAAGTGTTGGCGGGGACGGAAAACTTTTTGTTATGGCAGGTCCGTGTGTGATAGAAAATCCAGACCGTTGTCTGCTTATCGGCAGGGAAATGAAAAGAATTTGTAATAAACTGGGACTTACGTATATTTTTAAAGCTTCCTTTGACAAGGCAAACCGTTCTTCTTATCATTCCTTTCGCGGTCCGGGATTAAAAGAAGGAATGCGTATTTTGGGAGATATTAAAAAAGAACTTCAAATTCCGGTGGTGAGTGATATTCATTCTATTGAACAGATCAAGCCGGCAGCAGAAGTATTGGATGTACTGCAGATTCCCGCATTTTTATGCCGTCAAACGGATTTAATATATGCAGCAGCCCAGACTGGCAAAGCTGTAAACGTAAAAAAAGGTCAGTTTATGGCACCTGGCGATATGAAAAATGTTGTAGGAAAAATAGAAGAAGCTGGCAATACTAATATTATTTTAACAGAACGAGGATTTTCTCTGGGGTATAATAATCTTGTCGTAGATATGCGAAGTTTTCCCATTATGCGCAGGTATGGGTACCCCGTTGTATTTGATGCTACGCATAGTGTACAATTACCAGGCGGCAGCGGGACAAAATCCTCAGGACAGCGGCAATTTATTGGAAATCTGGCCAGAGCAGCAGCCGGCAGCGGCATAGATGGGGTATTTATGGAAGTGCATGATAATCCCAAGGAAGCATTATGCGATGGACCTAATATGTTATATTTGACACAAGTGGAAGCAGTGCTTCAGGATATGATTGCTATCAATGAAATAGCAAAACAGAGTGTAGAAACAGACAAAGAATAACGCAGAGGTGAGTATGATGGATATATTGGAAGAGGCAAAAGAGGTATTGCAGGAAGAAGCAGCAGGTATTGAAAAACTGATTCCGAAGCTGGATCAGAGTTTTGTAAATGCTGTCAATATGATTATGGAATCCAGCGGGCGAGTTGTCGTAACTGGTATGGGGAAATCCGGGCATATAGCTCGTAAAGTATCGGCGACATTGTCCAGTACGGGGACCCCTTCTATTTGGCTTCATCCGGCTGAAGGGATTCATGGTGATTTGGGAATGGTAACCTCTGATGATATTATTCTCGCTTTTTCCAAGAGCGGCGAAACAACGGAGATAATCAATTTATTGCCGTCTTTGCGCCGCATCGGTGCAAAGATAATTTCCATTGTGGGCAATCATAATTCGACATTGGCAAAAAATTCTGATGTTATTTTAGATGCTTCGGTGGAAAAGGAAGCTTGTCCTTTAGGATTGGCACCGACGACAAGCACGACTGTATCTTTGGCTTTAGGGGATGCATTAGCCGTGGTGTTGCTGTCAAGGCATCATTTTACACCTGATCAATTCGCTGTATTTCATCCAGGAGGAGCTCTGGGACGAAAACTTTTGCTGACTGTAGAGAACGTGATGCATAAAGGTAATGATAATCCTGTTATTAGTGAAGATAGTACCGTGCAGGATGCGTTGTTCATGATGACAGAAAAAGGACTGGGAGCTGTTTCGGTTGTTGATGGAGAAGGTGTTCTTATTGGATTGGTTACGGATGGTGATGTGCGCCGGGGATTGGAAACGGGATCTAATTTTTTGAAATGGCCCGTTGAAGCTATGATGACGAAAAATCCGAGAGTTATTACTAATGATCAATTAGCAGCAGCGGCTTTGCATATTATGGAAAAAAATCAGCCGCGTCCTATTACGGTACTTCCTGTTGTGGATAAGGATAAAAAAGCAGTTGGCATGATTCATTTAACTGACTTGCTGCGTCGGGGAGTGGTATAATATGAAATATTTGACTCAAATTAAACTTTTGGCGCTGGATGTCGATGGGGTTTTGACTGATGGGATTATTTATTACGGACTGATGGGTGATTCCATGAAAGGATTTTCTGCGCATGATGGCATGGGTATTTCTTTGGCCCGTGCAGGTGGATTGAAAACTGCACTTATTACCGGAAGACGATCCCCCATGGTAGAACGGCGGGCTAGAGATTTGCATATTGACTATGTAGTACAAGATGCAGTGGATAAACTTGCAGAAATGCAGAAGCTTTGCAAAACGCAGGGATTTACGTTAGAAGAGGTATCTTACATGGGAGACGATTTAAATGACGTGGACCTTATTTCTCATGTTGGATTCGGTGCCGCTCCGAATGATGCTTGTGAAGAAGCAAAAAGGAACGCAGCTTTCGTTTCAGCTTATAATGGCGGACATGGCGCTTTGAGGGAACTTGTAGAATACATCCTCAAAGGACAAGATAAATGGACACATATCCTGCGGCAGTATAAATCAGGTCGGGTTGATATAAAACAATAGAGGAAAGGAGTACTGGCAGTGTCTAAAGAGTGGCAGTACATTACTGCGCGAAAAATAAGCAAAATAGTTTGCCATCTTTCCTATCCTACGATCGTGTCTCTGGGGAGAAAGATGGGTCCTGTTGTGGAAATAATTTTAAAAAAGCAACGAGAACGAGGTGTATTTCATATTATCCGCGGTCTGGGATGTGGAGAAACAGAAGCACGTCGTATTATAACGGAACTATTTCGAAATTTGGGACAATCGCTGTTGGAAATTCTGTATACTCCCAAATTAACAAGGGAAAATATCTCTCAATATGTTACGATTGATCATCCTGAACGCATTGAGCAAGCCTTACAGGAAAATAAAGGAGTTATTGTATTAACTGGACATGTTGGCAATTGGGAATGGATGGGGGCAGCATTAGCTTTATATGGATATCCGGCTACGACTATCGTAAAGCGCCAGCCGAATGATCAGGTTACGCGATTTCTAAATGAAAACCGCGAAATGATGGGATTAGAAGTTTTTGCCCGCGGCGGCAACGAAATGATTGGGGCAGCCAGAGCGTTAAAACGTAAAAAAATATTAGGTTTTTTAGCAGATCAAGACGGTGGATTCCGCGGTGTTCCTCAAGTGTTTTTGGGAAAAATGTCATCTACCCCGGTAGGACCGGCTATGTTTGCTAGAAAATTTCGTTCACCTATTATACCTGTTTTTGCTGTTCACGGCGATAATCATCGCAACCAGCTCATAGTGGGGAAAATTATTTATTATGAAGATACAGGAAATACAGAGGCAGATATAACCCGCTTAACGAGAAAATTAGCGGTATTGACAGAAACGTTCATTAAAGATCATCCAACCGAATGGTTATGGTTCCAACATCGTTGGAGCACAGCACCGGAGGAAATCATTGCATTGCAGAAAAAAACGGAGGAATATGGCAATGATGATGCACAAACTTAAAAATAATAAAATAACGATAGGTGTTTGCATTATTATTGTTCTGTTCGCTGGAGTACTATATTGGATTTTAAGTAGTCAGGACCAGGAAGATAGTGAACAAAAAAAGAATGATAATTTAGTTGAATTCGAAGGCTCAACGCTAGAAGAAAAAAAAGATGGCAAGCTTATTTGGAGTTTAACTGCCGATAAAATTCAAGTGGATCCAGATACTAAAATAATATATGTCACACACCCTCATATTATTATTGCGGATGTAGATGGAGAAGAAATAAAAATAGAAGCACCTATGGGTATAGTTGACAGAAATAAGCAAGCGTTGCAAGTAAAACCTCCGATTAAGGCAACGACGGATAATGGCAGTACGTTGCAGACGGATGGCAGTGTGTATTATAATATGGATACACGGTTAATCAAGGGTGGTAACGTGTATATGCAGAAGGCAGACGGCACCACATTAAGCGGGGATGCTTTTGAAACAGATGCCGCTTTAAACAAAGTAACATTGACAGGGCACGCGAAGGTAACTAAGGGAGAATAGTAATATGAGCAGACAACCAATAACATGTAAAGTCATAACAGTTTTATTGTTGGGAGCAATGATGATACCAGTTGCAGGGACTATTGCTGCCGATGATGAAAATCCAGCAGTTTCCGTTACAGCAGACAAACTTTCTTATGATGGGAAAAACTATGTGGCAACGGCGACAGGAAATGTGGTAATTGTGCGGGATCAGGCTACCATGACCGGTGATCAGGCGGTTTACAACTTAAAGTCAGCAGAAGCAGATATGGAAGGGCATGTTGCGGTAGAACAACCTAATATGCATATGACTTCCGATAAAATGCATTCAGTCAATAAAAATTACGTTGTTGCTACGGGTAATGTGAATGGTGTGTATGAAGATAAAAAGCTGCGCGGCGATAAAGTCGAATATCATTTGGATCAGGATTATGGTATTATAACAGGTAACGGTTATTTACAGGCACAGGGAGCGGAATTGTGGGCAGATACGATTCAGGGCTGGTTTAAACAAATTAAGGCAGTCGGAACCGGCAGTGTTCATATTGAATCCCCCGCAGATAACTTAATTGCATATGGGGATCGAGCAATATATACACAAACACCGAATCAAAATGATGGTGTTATTCATATGCTTGGAAATGTGCGGGCAAATCAAAATGGGAACTCGTTGACAGGGGATAATGTTGAAATCCATTTGGCGGATAATTCCGTACAAACGATGAGTCGTTCTACGGTAGTGCTTGTTCCGGGGAATGAATGAGAATAAGGGGGAATTATGTTCATTCAAACGAAGCAACTTGTAAAAACATATAAAGAACGTAATGTAGTAGATGGAGTTAGCCTTCATGTTGATAAAGGGGAGATTGTCGGACTACTGGGACCTAATGGAGCTGGAAAAACAACAACCTTTTACATGATAGTTGGAATAGAACGTCCTACTTCGGGAAATATTTATATAGATGGCAATGATATTACCCAGCTGCCCGTTCATCGCCGGGCGAATTACGGTATAGGGTATTTACCTCAGGAAGCCTCTATTTTTCGTAAATTAACAGTAGAAGATAATTTGCTGGCTATGTTGGAAACAACAAAATTGAGTAAAAAAGAACAAAAAAACAAAGCAGAGGCTTTGATGGAAGAATTTACCATTACAAAATTACGTAATCGTTTGGGTATCCAATTATCAGGTGGCGAACGGCGGCGTGTGGAAATTGCCCGCTGTCTGGTCATGGATCCGGCATTTATTTTGTTAGATGAACCGTTTGCCGGAATCGACCCATTGGCAGTAAATGATATTCAGAGTATAATTCAGCACTTGAAAAATCGTGGTATGGGTGTTCTTATTACGGATCACAATGTTCGCGAAACCTTGAGTATTGTTGATAAAGCATATATTTTGAATGAAGGGAAAATCCTTCTTGAAGGAGATCCGGACACTGTTGCTAACGATCCTGTAGCCAAAAAATTCTATTTGGGCGAAGAATTTACAATGTAATCGATATGGAGAAATGAATGCGAATATTAGATAAATATATTTTAAAAGAATTTATTGGCCCTTTTTTATTTGGTGTATGTGCGTTTACAAGTGTTTTTGTAGGCACGGGTACATTATATCGTATTGCGAATTTGATTAATGAATTTGGAGCCTCGGCTTGGACTGCGTTTCGTGTGCTGGTATTAGCGATGCCTTCTATTATAGTCTTGACATTTCCAATGTCTGTATTGTTAGGGGCATTATTAGCATTTGGCCGTCTCTCCGGTTCCAGTGAAATGATTGTCATGCGCTCAGGCGGACAGAATTTTTTGCGATTAGCTATGCCTGTTTTTATTGCGGCTTTTGTTATTTCTTTGGGTACGACAGCCTTTAATGAATTTGTCGTACCGCAAGCTAATAATGCGTATAACAGAATAATAAATGAAGAAGTAAAACATAGTGCGGCACCAAAAACACAAGACCACATTGTTATTAAAGATGTGCACGGATCGGATATTGCCAGTTTGATGTATGCTCGTCAGTTTGACGGGGACACGAAGGAACTTAAAAATATTACGCTGCAGGAATTTGAGAACGATGTTCTTACAAGAGTAGAAAATGCAGAGTATGCCGTTTGGGATGGTTCTAAGTGGGTTATGAAAGATGGGATTATTTATGATTTGTCAGTTAAGGGTGAAATAGAACGGACCATGCATTTTAAAAGTCAGGCAATGCCGATTAACCAGACACCTAAAAAAATAGGAGAATCCCAGCGTAAACCTGAAGAAATGACAATTCGAGAATTACGGGAACAAATTCGTATATTGGATGAGAATTCGGTAGATACAAATAAAATGAAGGTAGAAATGTATAATCGATTTGCATTGCCTCTGGCTAGTTTGGTGTGCGCTATCATAGGAGCCCCATTAGGTTTGCAAAAACAGCGCGGTAGTTCTTCTATTGGCTTTGGAGTCAGCGTTATTGTTATTTTTATTTACTATTCGATCATGACATTGAGTAATGCCTTAGGCAACAGCGGAAAGCTTACCCCATTTTTAGGAGCATTTCTGCCCAATATCCTTTGTGGTATTACAGGCATTATTTTGGTATATCGAGCATCCAAATAAATGGTTAGTGGTTAGTTTTCCGTGTTTTGGCTGGAATACTGATTGCTAACCATTTATAGTATATAAATAATATAAATTAGTAAAAAATACGAATAATAATGACAGATATAGGTATAATGGTATATTATAATAGTTATATTAGGTAAATAACTGTGTTGAAAGGAGGGGCGCATATGGAATATGGCTGGATTATGCTGTTTATACTGGCGATTATGGGTGGGATTATTGCATATATAGGCGATAAAATAGGCTCACGCGTAGGTAAACGAAAGATCGTTTTATTTGGTTTGCGCCCTAAATATACATCTATATTAGTTACTATTTTAACTGGCATCAGTATTGCAGCGGTTACACTGGGAGTGATGTCTGTATTATCTGAAAATGTACGGATTGCGCTGTTTGGGATGCATCAGTTGCAGTTGCAAAAAGCAGAATTGGAAGTGCAGCGGGATAAATTACTGAAACAAGCGGAAGATTTGGGCAATGAAATGCATGATAAAAATGAATTGCTGGCTTCTAATGAAGAGTTGCTGCGAAAACAAGAGGCACAACTCGACGAATCAAATAAGAAACTACGGTTTACTATGTTAGATTTACAACAAGTACAAGCAGCAAGAAATGATATCAGTAATCAATTAGCTCTTGCCCAAGTGGCGTATGATCAAGCTATTTCTCAGAAACAGGGAGAAATTGATAATTTAGAGTCAGTAAAGAGTGATTTAAATCAAACAAATTCAGCTTTGAAAAAAGCAAATACGTCATTAGAAAATCGCAATCAAATGTTGAATGCAATTATGCAGAATGTTCGTGAAGGGCAGGTGCTGTTCCGTGTGGGGGAAGTATTATCTACGTCTATATTGGAATCAGGACTGGATCAAGCGAAGACTCGGGAAGAGTTGAGTGATTTTATGAGTCAAACGAATACGTATATACGTCAGCATTTGGGTATAAAAGATGAAAATGCTATTGTTTTATATATTTCGCAGGAAGAATTTGATGCTACTGTGAAGCAGCTTGCCCAAGCACCACCTGGTAAAAAACTTATCCGTCTTACAGCGGCGGGAAATATTATCTTAGGTGAACCTGCCTTGGTCCATGTTGAAGTCTATGATAAT
Source organism: Megasphaera sueciensis (assembly GCF_050219315.1). Classification (NCBI taxonomy): domain Bacteria; kingdom Bacillati; phylum Bacillota; class Negativicutes; order Veillonellales; family Veillonellaceae; genus Megasphaera; species Megasphaera sueciensis. The sequence continues at coordinate 1,443,757 of NZ_CP116939.1, read as the reverse complement.
AATCTGATATACCACAAAGGATATGTCGTATATTCCGAAACGATTAGACATAATGAAATGGCCGGAAATATTGAACTTCAAGTTGTCCGTTTTCTTCATAATGTCAATATGCAGGCACAAGCTAATGGGGTACTCCCAGATCCTTTGACGGGAAAAGTCGGAGCATTGACAGGTATAGAAATGTTTGATACTATTTCAAAGATTAAGTCCTACGGAGATGCGGATATCGTCTTAGAAGCTGTGACAACACATGATATTTATCCTGCTGGCCCGCTGAGTATTAATATAGTAGCCAGTCCGGCATTGTAAATGAAGGAAGGTAAAAAATGATAGTTGCGATTGATCCGGGGTCTGATAAGACAGGGGTTGCTGTTTTGCAGGAAGATGGCAAATTGGTTGAAAAAAGAATAGTTATGACAGGAGATTTTCCTACTTGTTTAAATGAGATATATTCTCGCTTTACTATTACTCATATTGTGATGGGAAATGGCACATATCATAAATCATTGCAGCCTGTTGTAGAAAATTGGATACGGCAGCAGCAAACTCCTATTTTGTTTGTTCTGGTGAATGAAGCGTATACGACAGTGGAAGGAAGAAAATTATATTGGCAATATACACCACGGCATGGCTGGCGGCGTTTTGTGCCTTTGTCTTTTCAATATCCGCCGGAACCCGTAGATGATTTTGTAGCATGGATTATAGGACTGCGATATATTGACACGTTGGGAGGAAAATAATGATTAAACGGTTACCGCGGCTTGTAGGTCTTGTTTTTGGTTCATTGATATATACTATCGGATTAGATGTTTTTCTAGTACCTAATCAGGTTATTGATGGAGGTGTTGTCGGTTTGTCGCTTATGGCAGCTCACGTTACCGGCATCAGTTTCAGTATTTTTATTGTACTTTTGAATATACCGTTTTTTGTTATTGGATATAAGCATATAGGTGCCTATTTTACAGGATTTTCTTTGTTCTCTGTATTATGGCTGGCCATATGGAATCAAGTAATTCATTTTCATCCGCTGACCTATGATCCTTTTTTGTCCACTGTATTCGGCGGTATTATTATTGGCCTTGGTGTAGGACTTATTATCCGCTGGGGAGGATCCTTGGATGGGACGGAAATATTGGCCATTATTGCAGATCGAAAGTCTCCTTTTTCCGTAGGCGAGATTATTATGTTCTTTAATTTTTTCATTTTAGGTTGTTCGGGATTTGTTTTTTCTTGGGACAGTGCGATGTATTCTTTAGTGGCATATTTTATTGCTTATAAAATGATTGATATTGTGACGAATGGTCTTGACGAATCGAAAGGATTGCTCATTGTTACGGGAAAGCACGATGAAGTAGCGCATTGTATTACCCATGAATTAGGAAGAGCCGTTACGCTGCTTAACGGGGAAGGCGCATATAAACGAGAAAAAACAAAAATTTTATATGCGGTTGTTTCTCGTTTGGAAATCATGAAGTTACGCAATGCTGTCAGTGATGTTGATCCGGATGCTTTTATTTCTATCTTTGACATTCGGGAAGCTCACGGCGGATTGTTTAAACACAGAAAAACACATTGATCATTGCTGTTTCAGATGTTGACATTATTGGTAGATTTGCTATCATATATACTAAGTTTTATTTATATATAAATATGGTAGGTACATCCTATTTGATGTACGCTTTACCCTAAATTTGGGATAATTCCCTTGCAGGAGGAAATAATAATGGCACAATTGAATTTTAATATTGAAGATGTATGTGGTACTTTATCAGAAAATAAAGATGGCTGGCGTAAAGAACTAACCTTTATCAGTTGGAACAATCGTGCACCGAAGTTTGATTTGAGATCATGGGATCCCGATTATCAGGCCATGACGAAAGGAATTACTATGACCAAAGAAGAGGTTATGAAATTGAAAGACGTTTTAAATGAAATGGATTTTGATAAATATTAAAGGCGTATTGCATATGCTTTCGGGAGTTCGAATAGGAAATATCTTCGAAAGCATATTTTTTTATGAAGGGGTATTCTTATCATCTTTTGATTATATTTTTTCCTATACTTGCCAAACATCTTAAAACATTATATAATTTGTTGTACGTACTATTAGTACTTGGTCATAATTCAAAGGATGATATAATATGGTTCGTATAGCAAGGGAAAAACGGCATACGCTGTTAAAAAAACGAATAGAAGAAAATCCTTTTATCAACGATGAAGAACTGGCTGAGGAATTTTCGGTCAGTATAGCTACGATACGTTTGGATCGGATGGCCTTGGGTATACCGGAATTACGTATACGCATTAAGCAGCGTGCACAGGCATCTTTGCCGCAGCACCATTTAGTGCAGGTTGTGGGAGAATTGGTGGATTGTATTGTGGGTAAAAGCGCACTTTCCATTTTAACTGCAACAGAAGATATGGTTGACTCGGCACATATTGTCCAATCTCAATTTTTATATGCGCAAGCCAATTCATTGACCAGAGCCGTACTTAATTTACCCGTGTGTATAACAACTGTTGGCAATATCAAATATAAACAACCTGTGACCGTAGGCGATAAATTGGTTGCAAAAGCGGAAGTCATAAGGCAGCGGGATCAGAAATATTATGTATGGGTAACGATTCGAAAAAAAGCGAAGGAAGTATTCCGAGCAAAATTCATCATGGAATCATTGGAATAATGGAGTGGTAATAATGAAAATAGCGGTAGATGCTATGGGCGGTGATTACGCACCGGAGGAGATCGTTCTGGGTGCCATTGACGCTGTTAAGACATATAAGTATGATGTAGTCCTTGTAGGTAATCAAGATAGAATTAGAGAAGTTATGGCACAATACGGAGCAACAGAGAACGATCGACTGACTATTGTTCAAGCCAGTCAGGTTATCGAAATGGGAGAACATCCGGCACAAGCTATTCGCAAAAAAAAGGATGCATCCATTGTGGTGGCGACTAAACTGGTTAAACAAGGAGCATGTGATGCTGTAGTAGCACCTGGCAGTACAGGAGCAGCTGTTACGGCGGCTCTTTTAGGTCTGGGACGTATTCCGGGAATAGAACGTCCCAGCATTGCAACGCCAATTCCTTCCAAAGAAGGAATTACGGTGTTGCTTGATTCCGGAGCGAATGCCAATAGTAAACCGAAGCATCTGGTAGAAGGTGCTATTATGGGATACCATTATGCAAAATATATTTTAGGTATTTCTAATCCTACCGTAGGCCTTCTTAATATCGGGGAAGAAGATTCCAAGGGAAATGAGGTGGCCCAGGCTACATACCCATTGCTGGAGAAATTGAAAACAATTTCCTTCTATGGAAATGTGGAAGGCCGTGATATACCAGAAGGAACGGTTGATGTTGTTGTTTGCGACGGTTTTGTTGGAAATGTAATCTTGAAATTTGGCGAAGGAATGGCGTTATTTATTATTCGCTTGGTCAAGGATACGATAAAAGAAAGCGGATTCGTTGCTAAATTGGGTGCTTTGGCGGTATTACCGGTTTTAAAGGCGCTGAAAAAACGACTGGATTACACGGAATACGGCGGCGCACCGCTTTTAGGTGTCAACGGAAGTTTTATTATTTGTCATGGCAGCTCCAAGGCCAAAGCTATTAAAAATGCAATTCGCGTGGCTGGAGAGTTAGTAGAACAGGATGTTGTCGGGCATATTCGCAGCAGCATGGAGGAAGAAAGGGTTGAAGAATATGGGAATGAAAGTTAGTCAAGCAGGCTTTCTGGGAACAGGACATTGTGTTCCGGATCAAGTATGGACTAATAAAGATTTAGAAAAAATGATGGATACATCCGATGAGTGGATACGTACTCGTACGGGAATTGCACAGCGATATGTTGCACCTAAGGGCGTCAATACCTCTGATTTGGCAACGGGAGCAGCTCGAAAAGCATTGGAAATGGCTTGTGTTAGTGCGAAAGACTTAGATCTGATTATTGTTTGTACATTGACACCCGATAGATCTCTTCCGGCTACTGCTTGTAAAGTGCAGGCAAATTTAGGGGCGGTAAATGTACCCGCGTTTGATTTAAATGCTGCTTGTTCGGGATTTGTGTATGCTTCTATCATTGCCAAGCAGTTTATTGAAACAGGATTATATAAAAATATTTTAGTTGTTGGGGCAGAAGTTTTAACACGCGTTATTAATTGGCATGATCGCGGTTCCTGTGTTTTGTTTGGAGACGGTGCCGGCGCGGCGGTTATCGGCCGGGTTGATGACGGGTATGGCATGTTTGGTACCGATATGGGGGCACAGGGGGAAGGCGGACAATATTTAACGATTCCCTCCAGTGGAGTAGAAATGCCGCGAACGGATGAAACCATTAAAAATGAATTAGCATTTGCTCAAATGGATGGCAAAGAAGTGTATAAATTTGCTGTTCATGCTATGCCGGGTGCTGCTGCAAAAGTAATGAAATTATCTGGTTGGACGAGTGATGAAGTGGCGATGCTGATTCCGCATCAGGCCAATCTCCGCATTATAGAATCAGCGTCCAAACGTCTTCATATTCCTATGAACAAAATTTTTGTCAATATTCAAAATTATGCAAATACGTCAGGAGCATCTATTCCGATCGCAATGGACGAAGCGAATCGGGCAGGACTTCTTCATCGCGGTGATAAAGTCGTTTTAGCTGGTTTTGGTGCGGGTCTTACATGGGCGGGCTTGGCCATGAAGTGGTTTTGATAATGAGGTGATATGATGAAGAAAGCATTTATTTTTCCGGGCCAGGGCTCGCAAAAAGTAGGTATGGTAAAGGATCTTTATGAAGCATATCCGGTAGTAAAGCATCTTTTTGAAGAAGCGGATGATGCACTTGGCTTTTCACTTACGAAGTTATGTTTTAATGGACCGGATGAAGATTTGATGATGACCTGCAACACCCAGCCGGCGATTTTGACAGCGAGTACAGCATGTGCCCGCGTATTAAAACAAGAAGGATGGGAACCTGATATTGTAGCCGGTCATAGTTTGGGAGAATATTCGGCTCTTGTTGCATCGGGTGCATTGCGGTTTGCCGATGCTGTTTGTACCGTACGCCAGCGTGGACAGTTCATGCAGGAAGCGGTTCCCTTGGGAGAGGGAAGCATGGCAGCTATATTAGGGCTTGAAGATAATAAGATTAAGGAAATTTGTCAAACGGTATCAAATAAAGTCGGGCCGGTACAAGCAGTAAATTTTAATTGTCCGGGACAAATTGTTATTGCCGGGGCAGCAAAGGCCGTTGAAACAGCAGTTGACAAATTAAAAGCGGCAGGTGCTAAACGTGCGATTCTGCTCCATGTCAGTGCTCCGTTCCATAGTACATTAATGGAACCTGCTGCGAAACGACTGGCAGCCGTTCTTGATACTATCCATATTGCCGATGCAGAAATTCCTGTTGTTGCTAATGTGAACGGAGCCGTAGAAACAGCGGCAGAAGATATAAAAGAAGCGCTGGTCAAACAGGCGGCTAGTCCGGTATTGTGGATTGATTGTGTTCATACTATGGTTCAGTCTGGGGCCGATATATTTGTTGAAGTGGGGCCAGGCAAAGTTCTGAGTGGGTTTAACCGAAAAATTAATAAGGCAATTCAAAGCGAAAATGTAGAAGATATATCATCCTTAAAGAAAACACTTGAATTTTTTCAGGGGGTTCGATAAAATGCTTTTAACAGGGAAAACAGCTATTGTGACAGGTGGTTCTCGTGGTATTGGACGGGCGGTTTCATTAGCGTTCGCTCGTGAAGGAGCTAATGTGATTGTTGTTTATGCTGGAAATACAACAGCTGCAAAAGAAACACTGCAAATGATTGAAAACGAGCAAGGCAAGGCTGTGAGCATACAATGTGATGTTTCCGATAGTGCTGCTGTGGATGCCATGGTAAAACAAGCAAAGGAAATATTTGGATCTATAGATATTCTGGTCAATAATGCGGGGATTACACGTGATAATCTTATTATGCGTATGAAAGAAGAAGATTGGAAACAAGTTTTAGATACGAATCTTACCGGAGTGTATCATTGTACAAAATCTGTATCTAAAATTATGATAAAGCAAAGACAGGGGTCTATTGTAAATTTGACGTCTGTTGTTGGGATTACCGGCAATGCCGGACAGGCTAATTATGCGGCAGCCAAGGCCGGGATTATCGGTTTTACAAAATCGATAGCTAAAGAGTTGGCATCGAGAAATATCCGGGTGAATGCAATTGCTCCTGGATGCATAGATACCGATATGACGGCTGTTCTTGATGATTCTGTAAAAGAAGATATGATAAAAACAATTCCGCTGGGACGTGTGGCTGAGCCTGAAGAAGTGGCAAAAGCCGTATTATTTCTAGCGTCAGATTGTGCCAGTTATATTACCGGTCAAGTTTTACAAGTTGATGGCGGCATGGTAATGTAAGTATATATGGATCATTGAAAGGGGGTGAATGGAAATGAGTGAAGAAGCTACTTTTGAAAAGGTTAAAGGCATCGTTGTCGAACAGCTGGGTGTTGACGAAAAAGAAGTCAAGATGGAAGCTGCTTACATTGATGATTTGGGCGCGGATTCCTTAGATATTGTTGAACTTATCATGGCTTTCGAAGAAGAATTCAATATCGAAATCCCTGATGATGTCGCAGAAAAGATCAAAACCGTTAAGGATACGGTTGATTATATCGAAAAGGAAAAGAAAGCCTAAGCATGCAATAATGGCCGTAAGGGGGAAGGTAAAGCTTCCCCTTTGATGGCATCTTGAATGGAGGAAAACATATTGAAGCTGCCAGAATTAAAGATAGGTAAGCTTGTGGCAAGGATACCAATTATACAAGGCGGAATGGCTATTCGTTTATCTACCGCCAGACTAGCCGCTGCTGTAGCCAATGAAGGCGGTATAGGTCTCATAGCGGCATCCGGTATGCCTTTTGATGAATTACGATATGAAATACGTCTGGCTAAAAAGCTAGCTCCCAATGGAATCATTGGAATAAATGCAATGGTAGCGGCCCGAGAATTTAAGGGGCTTGTTACTACCTCAATTGAAGAAGGAATCGATCTAGTGGTAGCAGGAGCAGGCTTTTCCCGCGACATGTTTAGTTGGGGCAAAGAATCAGGTACGCCTATTGTTCCGATTGTGTCTTCTGCAAAACTAGCTAAAATATCTCAATCCCTGGGTGCTGCCGCTGTTGTAGTTGAAGGAGCGGAAGCAGGCGGGCATTTGGGAACAAACCGTTCGAGCCGGCTCATTGTACCGGAAGTGCGTGCGGCTGTTGATATTCCCGTTATCGGTGCGGGAGGAGTGCTTCATGGTGAAGATATCGCAGCAATGTTTAAACTGGGAGCCAACGGTGTTCAAATGGGAAGCCGTTTTGCTGCTAGTGTGGAATCTAACGGCTCAGAAGAATTGAAAAAAGTGTATCTTCGTGCTAATAATCCAGAGGATTTTGTTTTGATACACAGTCCTGTAGGACTTCCCGGACAGGCAATCCGTACTCCTTTTTCGGAACGGATCCTGTTAGGAACCGCGCAGAAGCCAATAAAGTGTGACTGCTGTTTAAAAAAATGCAGCCATAAATATTGTATTATTCGGGCACTTACGCGGGCACAGCAGGGGGATATAGAAACAGGCCTTGTCTTTTCCGGTCGGCGTATGCAGGAAATACATGATATTTTATCGGTCAAAGAGATATTTGCATACCTTAAGCGAGAATTGGATGCAATTCCCGATTAAATTTTAATTAATGAGGTGAATACTTTGGAAAAACGTGCAGTAATTACAGGCTTGGGCGTTATTTCTCCAGTCGGTAATGGCAAAGATACATTTTGGAATGCTTTGATTACCGGACAGAACGGAATCGCGCCCATCACTCACTTTGATGCAACGGAATACTCCGCACGAATTGCCGGCGAAGTAAAAAATTTTGACCCGGCTGATTATGATATTGACAGGAAAGAAGCCCGGCATATGGATATTTCTACACAATATGCTGTTGCGGCGGCTAAACTGGCTCTGGATGATTCCGGTATTAATTTAGAGCAAGAAAATCGAGATCGCATTGGGACTATGGTAGGTACAGGTATCGGCGGAATGGAAACTTTACACAATCTTTATAAAGGATTGTTTGAAAAAGGCCCGTCTCGTGTTAATCCTTTTGTGGTTCCTAAAATGATTGCTAACATGGCAGCTGGTCAAGTATCTATCGTTTTTGGACTTCATGGTCATTGTGCCAGTATGGCGACCGCTTGTGCCACTGGTACCAACTCTATTGGTGATGCATACCGTATGATTCAGCGCGGTGAACTTGATGCAGTTGTAGCCGGTGGTACGGAAGCTACGGTTTCCCCAGGTGCTGTCGCTGGGTTTGCGGCAATGAAGGCTCTTAGCACACGGAATGATGATCCTGAACATGCATCTCGACCTTTTGATAAAGACCGTGATGGATTTGTAATAGGTGAAGGTGCCGGTATTGTTATTTTAGAAGAATTAGACCATGCCCTTAAACGCGGTGCTCATATCTATTGCGAAGTTGGTGGTTATGGCAGTAATGCGGACGCATATCATATTACGGCACCTGCTCCCGAAGGCATTTATCAAGCTAAATGCATGCAGCTAGCGGTTGATGATGCGGGTATCAAGCCGGAAGACGTAAATTATGTCAACGCCCATGGTACTTCTACCTATTTGAATGATCTTAATGAATCGTTGGCGATAGCTAAAGTGTTTGGCGAACATGTCAAAGATATGTTTGTTAGTTCGACAAAATCCATGACCGGTCATTTGCTGGGAGCTGCCGGTGCCATTGAAGCAATTGCCTGTGCAATGACGATTGAACAAGGAAAGGTCCATCCTACCATTAATTGTAAGGAACCGGAAGACGAACTAAAAGTATTAGGATTGAATTATGTACAAGGAAATAAAGCAATAGATGCCGATATCAATGTAGCGATATCCAACTCTTTTGGTTTTGGCGGCCATAATGCAACGTTGTTATTTAAAAAATATTCGGAAAATTAACTGAGAAGACTGATGGCTGATGAAAAAAGATCGTAAAGAACAATTAAAAAAATTTACTCAAGTCATGGAAATATCTTTCCATGACTTGAATCTTCTAGATAGAGCGTTAACGCATTCTTCCTATGCTAATGAAAATAAAAACAAACATGTGCAGCATAACGAACGTTTAGAATTCTTAGGGGATGCTATTTTAGATTTGGTGGTAGGAGAATATTTATTTAAAACATATCCGGAAATGCCGGAGGGAGAATTATCCAAAGCACGGGCCAGTGTAGTTAGTGAATCACCGTTAGCTGTTTGTTGTGCCGGATTTCATGTGGGCGATTATATACTTTTGGGAAACGGAGAACTTGCTTCCGGAGGCAGATCGCGTGCCAGTATTTTAGCGGATGCTTTTGAAGCTGTGGTTGGAGCTATTTATATTGATTCATCGTATGAAGCGGCTAGAAATTTTATTTTATATCAACTGCGTACTTTTCTGGCACTTGTTGAAAGTGGTCATTATGGCAAAGATTATAAAACGGTGTTTCAGGAATTTATTCAGCGAGATGGCGAACAAAAAATTGATTATGAATTATGCCGGGAAGAGGGGCCAGATCATGATAAAACTTTTTATATGGAAGTTATTGTCAATGGAAAGGCTCTGGGTGAAGGCTCCGGTAAAACAAAAAAAGATGCGGAACAACAGGCTGCTCATAAAGCACTGGAAAAATTGCACGCATTATATTAAGGGACTGATGCTATGGCATCAGTCTTTTTTTGGAGGCTATTATGAAAACATCAATTATTCCCATTTTTATTCCGCATATTGGCTGTTTGCATCGATGCGTGTTTTGCAATCAATGGCGCATTACCGGACATCATGGTATTCCAAGCGCAGGGGATGTTACTTCTCTTATACAGAACTACACTAAACATGTTCAGGAAGAGCGTCATTGGGAGGTTGCCTTTTACGGAGGAAGCTTTACCGCTATACCGGTAGAAATGCAGGAAAGATTGCTTAAACCAGCCCGTCAAGCCTTATTAAGCGGGACTATTGATGGTATTCGATGTTCTACACGCCCTGATTGTATTACTCTTGATATTTTGGACAGATTGCGCTTTTATGGTATGTCCATTGTAGAGTTAGGTGTACAATCTATGGATGATACGGTACTTGAATTTTCTAAAAGAGGGCATACGGCTGAACAAGTTTTAAAGGCAACACAGCTGTTGAAGGAGTGTGGTTTCACCGTTGGACATCAACTTATGCCGGGATTGCCCGGTGAGGACTGGTGTAGTTTAAAAGAAACGACATTAAAAATCTGTGCAGTAAAACCAGATATAGCACGTATTTATCCCGTGGCAGTTATCGAAAATACAGAACTCGCCCACATGTATCGGCAAGGGACGTATACCCCGCTATCTATTCATGAAGGGGTGTGCCGTGCTGCATATATGAAGCAGGCTTTTATAGAAAATGGCATTTCTTGCATCCGTACGGGACTGCAGGCGACCAAAGATCTTGATGACGATACACAAGTACTGGCAGGGGCATATGCGCCTGCTATGGGTGAAATGGTGGATACAAAACGATATCAGATACAGTTATTTAACTTATTGGATAAACTTTCCGGAGTATCTGTTGTAATATCCTATCATAGGCGTGATACTTCGCGGATTATAGGGTATCACAATGTGACGCGGAAACGGGCGGCCTGCAAATATAAGCAGCATATAAGATGGTGTGAAAAGCAGGGGATACAACCAGGAAATATCATTGTTCAAACACCTTTACGGACCTATAGATTGGATATGAACGCGAATCAAGTGTATGCAGTATAAAAATCAGCAAAAAAAACTCTCCGTACGGCGATTGTATATGCCAATGATACGAAGAGTTTTTTATTGATACATTTTTTTTATTCTGCTGCATCGTCATGAAAATCTACAAGGTGGTGTTTTTGAATCATTTTTTCCAACTCTCCAGACTCTTTGAGTTGTTTAATTACTTTATTTATTTCGGCTAAAAGTTCATTGTTATCCTTACGAACAGCAATACCGTAATCTTGCGGTGCAAATTTTTCTGGCAGAAGCATTAAATCGGGTTTGCCTTCCATGTGACTGTTTAAAATGGAGGAATCTGTACTGTACGCTGCAGCACGTCCGGATGTCATAGCGGATAGTGCTTCCGGATCTGTCGGAAATTCGGTATATTTAAGTTTAATACCGTATTTTTTGGCCCATTCTTCACAACCTTGACGACTGGTAGTTCCTTGCTGTACGGCAATGGTTTTACCATCTAATTCTTTAGCAGAAGTGATACCGCTGTCTTTTTTTACTAAGAAACCAACGGGATCGCGATAGTAAATATCTGAAAAATCCCAAGATTTTTTGCGTTCTTCATTTACTGTATAGGTAGCGATGACAAAATCGACTTGATCACTATCCAAAACAGGACCGCGGGCTTTTGCTGTTACCGTTGTAAATTCTATCTTAGTTTCATCACCTAAAATATCTTTGGCAATGGCTTTTGCGACGTCTGCATCAATACCGGTAATCGTACCATCTGATTCTTTATAACCAAAGCCTTTAACGGTATCCCCTATACCGACTTTGACAACCCCTCGATCTTTGATGCGTTGTACTCCGGCAATTTGTTTTTTTCCAGCAGCATCTTTTGCAGCTGTATCTTTGCTGTCTGTATCACCGCACCCTGCGGCTAATAATCCAAATAGTGTTAAACCAATTGCACCTATTGCGAAGCTTTTGTTCCATGTTGACATAAGTAATCCCTCCTCGTGTTTCTGCTATATATTCCCTCTTATATAGAGAACAGCATGTAAAGTAGTATAATAAAAAAAGGCACTTATGGTTTTTGACATAAGCGCCTTTGCTTTAAAACATAATATTTTAATGGATATATGCTCGCATTTGTTTATATTTCCAACGGGCTAGTGAAGATAACGTATAGTTTAATACGAAATAAATCAAAGCAACGCAGGCAAAAATTGTAAATAGCTGTCCCGTCGCACTGTATTTGCCAATAAGTATCATGCCTCGTCCTGTAAGCTCTTCCGTACCGACAGCCCATACATAAGAAGAATCTTTGATAATAGTAGTAAATTCAGACATCATAGGCGGGATGATATTTCGGAAGGATTGAGGCAATACAATAAAACGTAATACTTGAAAGCGTGTCATTCCTTGTGAGTAGGCAGCCTCAAATTGGCCGCCGGGAATTGCATTTAAACCACCTCTCACCACTTCTGACATAGTTGCGGCAGTAAATATGGACATAGCGGCAATCCCGGAAATAACAGGGGGGAGAGGCGTCATAAAACGTACTACAAGGACAAGAAGCAAGAATGGCAGATTGCGCATGATATCTATATAAATTCCTGCCAGTGTAGAGATAACAGGCAGTTTTAGATAACGACAAACGCCAAGAATGGTACCTCCGATAACGCTGAAAATAATAGAAAAAAATCCGATTTCAAGGGTTACCTTGAATCCTTGAAGCAAAAACATGATGTTTGCTGTTTGAAATACATCAGATATCATAATCCTCCCACCTCTGCTTTCTTTTCCAGCTGTTGAACCCATTTAGTCAGTGGAAAACAGAGTATCCAATAGATAACACCGGTAACTAAATAAGCTGGACCGTAATACATGTTAGCACCAGCCCACGAATCCGCAGTGTACATTAAGTCACCACCGGCAATCATAGCAAGAACGGATGTGTTTTTGATAATTCCGATGCTTTGATTGCCCAGGGCGGGAAGAATTGTTCTTTTGGCTTGTGGCAATATAATATACCACATAATTTTCCAATATCCAAAGCCTTGAGACATACCGGATTCCATTTGTCCTTTTGGTACGGCGTTAATGCCGGAACGGAAGATTTCAGACATATATGCGCCAGAGTAAATACCGACACCAAGAATGCCGATAGCGATGACAGGCAGCATAATATGTAAATGCGGCAACGCATGGTATAGAAAAATAGCTTGTATGACCAATGGGGTATTTTGGAAAAATTCGACATATACTCGATCAACGCAGCGTACCCATTTTTTGGGGAATACTCCGGCAATCCCAAAAATGATACCTAATATGAGCGAGAGAAGCAATGCTAATACAGCAACTTCCAATGTCGTCATCAAGCCTTCGATGAACAATTCACGATCATCGAGTAAGGCTATCCATTTAAAACCGGCAAAAATTTCTGCCATTAGTTCTTAAGCTTCCATTTCGTTAAAAGTTGGTCCATTTCGCCGGATTTTTTCATTTCTTTGAGGACCTGATCAATATAGTCGCAAAGTTCCTTGTTATCTTTTTTTGTAGCTATGCCATATTCTTGGGGAGCAAAGCTATCGGGTAAAATGACAGTTTGATCATCGACATACCCGTGAAGATTAGATTGATCCATGGCATAAGCGGCAGCACGGCCAGACATAAGAGCCGCTTTGCATTCTGTATATGTCGGAAATTCGGCGAACTTAACATCAATACCATCTTTTTTGGCGGCTTCGCTGACTGCTTTGCGTGTAGTAGCACCTTGCGGTACCGCAATCGTTTTACCATCTAAATCTTTTAAAGATTGTATATTATCTGATTTTTTTACTAAGAGACCAACTGGATCAGTATAATAAGGTTCCGTGAAATTGTATTGTTTTTTACGTTCTTCGTTAATAGTATACGTAGCACAAATCATGTCCAGTTCGCCGCTATCAAGCAAAGGTCCGCGGGTTTTGGCGGTGACGGGCGTAAACTCTATTTTGTTTTCATCTCCGAATATTTTTTTAGAAACAGCTTTTGCCAAATCAATTTCAAATCCTTCGATTTTTCCTGTTTCCGGATTTTTGAATCCAAATAAAGGTACATCAATTTTACAGCCTACCTTTAATACACCACGATCCTTTATTTTTTGGATAGCTTGGCCGCTATCGGTTTTTGCGGCAGTTTCCTTTTTGTCTGATTCACCGCATCCGGCAGCTAATGCACCGAAGGCAATCAATGCAGACAGGACTAATACTGTAAGTTTTTTTTCTGATGCTTTCATGAATGATTCCTCCTCTTAATAATCATAAGAAAGTATTGAATATTAATGAATAATTTTACTCAAAAATTGTTTGGCCCGATCATTTTCCGGATGAGTAAAGAAATGTTCAGGAGTACCTGTTTCCAGTACTTGCCCATCAGCCATAAAAATGACCCGATCGGCAACTTGACGAGCGAATCCCATTTCATGAGTGACACAAACCATAGTAATGCCTGTATGGGCTAACTCTACCATGACGTCTAATACTTCTTGAATCATTTCAGGATCAAGTGCCGATGTGGGTTCATCAAAAAGCATGATTTTAGGATGCATATTTAATGCTCTGGCTATAGCAACACGTTGCTGTTGTCCACCGGATAACTGACCAGGGTAGGCGGTTGCTTTGTCAGCCAGACCGACACGATCTAAAAATTCCATGCCGGATTTTTCTGCAATATCCCTTTTTATGCCTTGAACCATGACAGGAGCAATAGAAAGATTTTCTAATACAGTCATATGGGGATACAGGTTAAATTGTTGGAATACCATGGCGGCTTCTTGTCTGATTTTTTTTAGTTTGGCATGCGGTTCCATCAGATCTTCACCGTCGACAATCACTCTGCCGCTGTCGGGGCGTCCCAGCATATTGATGCAGCGGATCATCGTACTTTTTCCGGAGCCGCTGGGACCGAGAACCACGACTTTCTCGCCGGTTTTTACATGGATATTGACATCTTTGAGAACATGATTTGTGCCAAAAAATTTATTAACTTCAGTCAAGGTGATCATAAAATATTCCCCTTCCTATGGACAGATATAAAAATAGCGCTTTACATAATATCAACTTACTAAGTCGATACGCTATAAAGCGTCATTGCTTCTGTCGTTCATTTTTATTAATGTTAACATTGATATTAAACCAAAAAGTTAAATATGTCAATATTTTTTCGTAAACATTTTTATATAGTATGATAATTATCTTTATATATTTAATATTCAAAGCAATTAATTAAAAAGAATGACAGCTATTGTATTTTATACTTGCTAACATGAAAATATAGAATTCTTATTTTCAATTTAGATTTACTTGATATATAATAGAATTATATATATCAAGTTGGAAAGGAAGGATATCATGGGATATAAGGATAAAAAGTGCCTCATCGCTTATTTCTCGCATGCCGGTGAAAATTATGTCAGTGGAAAAATAGTGAAATTGCGGATTGGAAATACGGAAAAAGCGGCACAAATGATTAAACTTCACACCGGTGGAGATATGTTTCGTATTAATACAATTCAATCGTATCCATACACATATATGGATACGGTTGCCATAGCTAAAAAAGAAAAAAAAACTGGAGTTCGACCCTTATTAAAAAACATATTGGAAAATTTGGGAAAATATGACGTTGTATTTTTAGGTTATCCTAATTGGTGCAGTACGATGCCGATGCCCGTGTGGACATTTTTGGAATCCTATGATTTTTCCGGAAAGATTATTCTTCCTTTTTGTACACATGAAGGGAGCGGGTTCGGGCATAGTCTACAGGATATTACATCCCTTTGTCCGACAGCCATCTTGGGAAAAGGGTTGACTATTTTCGGAACGACGATTACCGATGCCGAAGATGATGTTAAACGCTGGCTCAATAACTGTTGATTTCTAATATATCTAATATAAAGGAGGATATTATGGAGCTGACGATTTTAGTAGACAACAATACAATTAGTGGTTCTTGCTATGGAGGAGAATCGGGTCTATCCTGTTATTTGCGGTGTGATGGAAAAAAAATCTTGCTGGATACAGGACGTACGGATATGTTTATGAAAAATGCCAGACGATTGGGAATCGATTTATTAGATGTGGATAGTATTGTCATTTCACATGGACATTATGATCATACTTGGGGATTGCAGCCTTTGGTGCAGGAGTACATTGAAGCCAGTTATGAAAAACGACCTTGGAAAAAGGCAAAGCTTATCACGCATCCTGATTCGTTTCTGCCTAAAGAGGCAGGTGGGAAAAATATTGGAATGATTTTGGGGGAAGCCCAGTTGCAGCAAACTTT
The DNA here is from genome assembly GCF_050219315.1 of Megasphaera sueciensis. Classification (NCBI taxonomy): domain Bacteria; kingdom Bacillati; phylum Bacillota; class Negativicutes; order Veillonellales; family Veillonellaceae; genus Megasphaera; species Megasphaera sueciensis. The sequence goes on along the minus strand of NZ_CP116939.1, from coordinate 1,427,668 downwards.
TGATATAAAAAAGACCAAGGAACCTGTGTGGTTAACAAAGCATTTGGTTTTTTTAGGTGAAATAGAAAGAGGCAATGATTTTGAAGCTCAAAAACCGTTAGGCCGCACATTGCGGAATGGGGTCTGGGAAGACGATTATTTGCTGGATGATTCCGGAATTGTTTATACGTCAGATAAAGGGCTTGTGGTTATTACTGCTTGTGCACATGCTGGAGTTTGCAATACCGTTGAATATGCTAAAAAAGTCTGTAAAGAAAATCGGATTCATGCCGTCATCGGCGGATTTCACTTGCTGCGGGATAAACCTAATGTGTTTGATGCTACAGCAGCCTATCTTAAAGATTGTGCTCCGGAATTTGTCTATCCTTGCCACTGTGTCAGTCTGAACGGTAAATTATGGCTGGCTCATTCTTTGCCGGTCAAAGAAATCGGGGTAGGGCAAAAGTTAGTTTTTATGTAAGAAAATATAAGAGCAATAAAAGGCGTATCATTAAATAGATGCGCCTTTTATTATAAATTGTATATATATAAGAAAAGGGAATGAGGATACAGAAATCAAAACAGGGATATGGGATAAATCAGGAGATGGGGGGCATTTGTATGTTATGGCGAGGATTTAGGTTCGGTATGATGCTGCAGATGGCAGTGGGACCTATTTGTCTGTTGACTTTCATGGCATCGGCATCTTTTGGCTGGGCATCAGGAGAGGCAGTTGCCATAGCGGCAACGATTGTAGATGCGGCATACATTATTGTATCTGCAGGTAGTGTTGCTGTCGTTATAAAGAAACCGGAAGTGCAGCGAAAAGTTAAAATTTTTGGTGCTGTAATTCTTGTTTTGTTTGGCGGGTATATGGTTTGGCAGACAACGGGCGGAACTATACCACACGTAGCTGTTGTTGGAACCGGAGCTGCTGATTTTTTTATTGAAGGAATTGTTTTAACCTTGTCTAATCCGTTGACAATTCTCTTTTGGGGCGGCGTATTTGCCGCGCAAGCTGCAGAATGCAGCATGAACCAACAGGAAATGAAATGGTTTGCAGGAGGGTGTGTGTTATCGACTATCGTATTTCTATCTCTTATTGCGGCAGCAGGTGTGTGTGTGGGACAATTTTTACCACCCTTTATTTTACTTCTTTTAAATGGAACAGTGGGTATTGCACTTATTTATTTCGGCATGCGGCTTTGGCGATAGAGAATTTTAATATATCTCAGCAAGTTAAATGACATATCGAGTAAGTAATCTTGAAAATTGTTTGACAGGTTATAGAGAGCTTGTTATACTTATATGCGACATAGGGGAGCTCTATTTGGCTGAGAGGAGGACATCTGTCTTCGACCCTGAAACCTGATGTGGATAATCCCACCGGAGGAAACGACAATGGTTTTAAAGGAGAGCATCTATGCGGATGTTCTCTTTTTTTTATGTGGAAAGGAAGAACGATATATGAATGAAGACAAGACATCAGTTTTTGCAAATGGTCTTTTATGGTTTGGCGCTGGTATTTCTATTGCGGAAATATTGACAGGAATGCTGCTGGCCCCGTTGGGCATGGTTAAAGGGGCTGCAGCTATTATCATCGGGCATTGTATTGGCGGAATCGTTATGTATTATGCCGGACTTATTGGCGGAAGAACGGGACGTAACGCCATGGGAACCGTAGAGCTTTCTTTTGGAAACAAAGGGGCCTTACTATTTGCTGGGTTAAATGTTATACAACTTATAGGCTGGACTGCGGTAATGATTACCAGCGCTGCTGCGGCGGCTAATACTATCATTGATATTGGTACGGCAGGCTGGAGCATAGTCATTGGGATACTTATTGCCGGATGGGTTGTGTTAGGATTGAAAAATTTAGGAAAAGTCAATATTGTGGTTATTGCTGCTCTTTTGATTTTAACCTTTATTTTAAGCACGATTGTGTTTCATGGGAATGGACAACCGCTGCCAGGAAATCCACTGAGTTTTGGCAATGCCGTAGAACTGGCGGCAGCTATGCCGTTATCCTGGCTGCCGCTTATTTCTGATTACACAAGGACTGCAGAAAGTCCTCAAAAGGCAACGCTGATGAGTTGTACGGCTTATTTTATTGCCAGCTGCTGGATGTTCTTTATTGGAATGGGAGCCGCTTTGTTTACCGGGCAAAATGATATTGCTGCGATTATGCTGCAGGCGGGTCTTGGTTTTGCCGGTATCGTTGTTGTGCTTCTTTCTACGGTCACAACTACGTTTCTGGATGTTTTTTCAGCTGGAGTCAGCAGTCGGCATATAATTCTTCATATGTCGGAGAAAAAATTGGCCTTATTAGCCTGTGCTGGCGGAGTCACTTTAGCTATCTTTGCACAAGCAGAACAATTCCAGGATTTTCTTTATTTTATCGGTTCGGTTTTTGCTCCAATGACAGCCATTTTGTTAGCTGATTATTTTATCTTGAAAAGAGACAATTCGTCACAATCTTATAATTGGGAAAATATTGTGTTGTGGGGTCTGGGCGTTGTTTTGTACCGCATTTTTTTACATGTTGATACCCCGTTGGGCAATACCTTTCCTGTTGTGATTATTATGATGATAGTTAGTATATTTGTGCAAAAATTATTCCATTCATTTTCATTTCACAGGTAAATATTCATAAAAACACCCTGTCATGCCATTGTAGTGACCCCATCCGTTAATTAATCCTAGGTCTAATTTATGGGGGGGCACTATATAGGTCTGATAGGGCGTTTTTATTATTTGGATATAAAATGATGATATGCATTGCATTAGAAAAGAATAACTATATGTATTATATAAGGAATCCTAATATAAGCCAAAGTTAAATATTTTTTTGTATTTTACTTGCTTTTAAGGTATCAACGGCAATATGCAGTGCTTTTAAACGAGGAGCTTTTTTATAAATATGTTGTTCCATGCGGTTTAAAATATCTGCAAGGAACATTACCGCTTTCACAATATAAGGACCCTTATTCAGCATAACGCATTCAGCACGTTCACTCATGGCTGCATCGGTAATTTCCGCTCGTGAAGGAAGTCCGGTTTTTACCATATTTTCTAAAACCTGTGTAGCCCAAATTACCGGGATATGAGCAGCTTCACATATCCAGAGTATTTCCTCCTGTAATTCGGAGAGGCGTTGATATCCTACCTCCACAGCTAAATCACCGCGGGCAATCATGACTCCGAAAGGTTGTTTTGAAGCAGCTTGGACAATAATTTCTGGTAAATGATCTACGGCTTCTTTGGTTTCTATTTTTGCAATAATGGCAATTCCATCTGATTCAGCTCCCCGACGTTTTTGTATTTCTTCCTGTAGTAATCGTATATCTTCGGCTGTTTTGACAAAAGAAAAACCAATGGCATTAGCATAGGAAGCAATGAAATCTAAATCTTTTAAATCTTTTTTGGTAAGAGGGGATACGTGAAGCGGGGTTTGTGGAAAATTCAGACTTTTTTGACTTTTCAATTTGCTTCCTTTGGGTTTAGTATATGTAATTTTTAGATAGGCGCCTTTATCCGTTAAGGAGATAACCGTTGCTTGTACTTTTCCATCATCAATTAATATAGGATCCCCCGGTTTAAGGGTTTCAAATATTTCGGGTATACTGCATGTAATGACGATAGGACCGGTATAATCTGACGGATAATCACTTATTTTTCCGGAGGCAAGAAAAAGGCAGTCTCCCGTTGTAATGCGGGATTCGGAATCCTTGACTAGTATTTCGGCAATCCGGGATTTAGGGCCGCCTAAATCCATGTAAATTTTACAATTTCGGCCAATGTCACGTTCTGCATGATGAATGTGATTAATCATTTTCAGCCATATGGCAGGGGTATCATGCGCACAATTGATGCGAGCGGAATCCATACCGGCTTTTAGCAAATCGTGAATCATAGCATAGTTATAAGCAGCTTCTGTAGGGAGAGTGACCATGATGTGTGTATAACATGAAGCGGGTGTACCGCCGAAAATCAACGTGGTATTATGATTAAGCAGTTTATCTCCATAAAAAAACATTTTCTGCGAAGGATAATTGATCAATTCCGATTTGTCCTTATTACAGATACGTCCCAAAGAAGCAATAACGGCATCGAGATTAGCGATAGCGCGAGCTTCACTGCGCCCAAGTGAAGAAAGACCTAACGGGAGCAGATCCCGCTGGAGTGCTCGCAGGTCATGGCTGCGCAAAGCTAAATAGAAAGCCAGATTTAACGCACTATACAAAAAGGATTTGCGGCGGATGCAAGGTTTCCAAGTTTCAAACAAATCGATACCTTCTTGCAGGACTTGCCGTCGTAACGCATATAAACGCGTATATAATATATCTAATTGTTTAGTCCTGCTGCCGACTGTCACCGAAATCACCTCCTGTGTAATGATGTCAATTTATCCTTTCTATTATAGCATAATACTGCTATGATGTGGGGAGTCTATGAAAATGGAGTATGTGTTTTGTGAAAGAATGGGCAGCGTCATATTCTTTGCACAAATTTTTCATACTATACACATACTTTTTATATTACTTTCGTATACTGCTCACTAGGAGTTAAGTTGCATAACAACTATTGGAGGAGTGGATGAGAGATGCACCAGTTTTACAAAAGTAAAAAAGTGTTAGCCGTGTATGTTTTAACTGCCTTATGTATTACATCAGCCGGTGTATATGCGGCTACAGAGCATTGGAACGATGCTTCCTTGACACCGCAGACGGTAACGAGGACAAGCTTGTCAGAAAAGACAGGCTGGCAGGAATGGAAGAATTCTTGGGATGCAGTTAAAAGTAATTACGAGCAAGTATCGCTGGCACCGGGAGCGGATGCATCTCGTCTGAACTTCGGCTGGTATTCAAAAAAGAAATCAGATACAGCAGCGGTCAGAATATCCAGGCATCCGGATATGCAGAATGCCAAAGTGTATAGTGGTACTTGTAAGCCCGGGACTGTTATAAACGGAGAAACCTATTATACCAACAAAGTAGAAGCTGTTGGGTTTAAACCGAATCAAACCTATTGGTATCAAGTACAGTTAAATGGTGAATGGCAGCCGGCACAACAGTATAAAACGGGAAATCCTAAAGATTTTTCCTTTATGTATGTGGGAGATCCGCAGATAGGGGCTTCAATAGGACAAACTCCGGCTGATGGCAGTAAAAAACAAGATGGTGAAATAGCGGCCCGCAATGATGCGTATAACTGGAATAAAACATTAAATGCAGCGTTGCGGCAGCATCCGGAAATTAATTTCCTTGTATCTCCCGGAGATCAGATAAATGAACCGGCAGCTAAAGGAGATGCAGAAAAAATACAACTTCAGGAATATCAATATGCAGGCTATCTTTCGGCAGCGGTATTACGCAATTTGCCGGAAGCTACCAGCATTGGCAACCATGACAGCATGACTGAAGGATATGAAAATCATTTTAATGTTCCGAATCCATTCACGGAAGAAGCAAATCCTACCAAGGCGGGGCATGGTTATTACTATACCTATGGCAATGCATTATTCATTGTTATTAATGCTAATAATTATAATGCTGCCGACCATGAAACTCTTATAAAAAAAGCAATTGCGGCACATCCGGATACTAAGTGGCGGGTTGTTGTCATGCATCAGGATATTTATGGAAGCGGCTTAGATCATTCTGATTCCGATGGGATTATTTTACGGACGCAGCTTACCCCTATTTATGATGCTAATCATATTGATGTCGTATTGCAGGGACATGATCATACCTATGCCCGAACCTATCAGTTGAGCAGTGATGGAAAAAATCATGCGGTTTTTGATAATGTCAAAATTAAAGGACAAAGTGGGCAAGATCATTATCTTTTTGACCAGGCACTGCAGGATACGGCATTTAAGAATACATATGAATCACAAAATCTTTGCTATACCATTGCTGACATGAAGCAGGGAACCTTGGTTAATCCGAAAGGCGTTTTCTATATGTCTTCTAATTCGGCTACCGGTTCTAAATTTTATAACTTAATTCCGCAGCAGCAGGATTATATTGCAGCCCGCAGTCAGACATGGCGGCCTACCTATTCAGTTATCCATATTACGGATGACCGATTTACCATAAACACGTATGATGTAGAGACGGGTGCCGCTATTGATACCTCGTACAGTATTGTAAAAGATTGATGATACAGACAGTAAATGCGGAAAGATGAATGATCATCTTTCCGCATTTTTTGCGAAAGGAGTACTATGAAATCTTATATTTCTAAAATGATTCGATTAGGTATTATTCTAAGCATAGTATTGGGAGCCGGATATTTTTTGTATGTTTTCAATCAAGTAGACAAGCCGCAGCTGGTCAATACGGAAGGACGCACTTTTGAAAGGGCCAGCGTAGTTGAAATTATACAGGATAATGTACAGGAAAATGGCAGCCGCATAGGAGATCAAGTGGTGTCTGTACGACTTTCCAGCGGAACGCATGCCGGTGAAATAATCACGGCTAATTGTCCTAACGGCATGTTGTTTGGTACGGTATGCCGTCCGGGAATGGATGTTATTATTATTTCCAGCCGTGTAGGAGCACTGCATATTTTCACGGTATATAATATAGATCGGTCATGGCCGATCGCGCTGTATATAGGTGCTTTTTTGATTCTTCTCTGTTTAATTGGCGGTAAAAAAGGGATAAAATCGGCGATAGCTCTTGTTTTTACTTTTATTTGCTTTATTTTATTATTTTTCCCTATGATTATGAAAGGAATAGGACCGGGAATTGCAGCAGTGATTACATCCTCCCTCATTCTCACGGTTACTATCTATTTAACTAATGGATGGACGAGAAAATCATGTGCAGCTGTTTTATCGTCTTTTGGCGGTATTTTAACGGCAGCGGTGGCAGCGGTTATTTTTGGATATGCGGCATCATTATCAGGATATAATGTGTCCAATATTGAGACACTTCTCTTTGTAGGGCAAAATTCATCGATTGATGTAGGGCAGATTCTTTTTGCAGGAATCCTTTTTGCCAGTCTGGGCGCTGTTATGGATATTGCGATGGATGTATCCTCTGCTATTGAAGAATTGCGGAAGCATACTCCCCATTTGCCGCCGGGTGTATTATTTGCCGCTGGCATGAGCGTAGGCCGCGATGTTATGGGAACAATGGCTACCACGCTTATTTTAGCTTTTTTTGGGGGCGCCTTGAGTATATGGGTGCTTGACTATGCCTATGATCTTCCTTTTTTACAACTTATCAATTCAAATGATGTAGGCATTCAAATTATGCAAGGAATTTCCGGTAGTTTTGGTGTCCTATTTACGGTGCCGATGGCGGCGGCATTATCTGCGTGGCTGCCGCGGAAAAATAAATTGCTTAATGGAAAACGGTAAATACATCTATAGATTTTCTTCGGATACAGTCTTATATGGAAGAGGAGGTATTGCGTATATGGATTAATACGATTTCTGGAATCGATCCCAGCCGTATGGGAGGGCCCCAAAAACCATACCCGCTGGATACAATTGTGATCATATGCCCAAACTTTCGCATACCATAGTGCAGTACATATAAGTGCTTGGTAATCAAATTGACAGGGAAAAATTGTCCTTTGTGCGTATGTCCCGCAAGGTACAGATCATATCCGGCAAGAGCGGCAGGGGCAATTCGCAGGGGTTCATGATCAATAAGGATTTTGAAATAGGCATTGTCTTTATGTGGTATCGTATGTACAGGATGGTGCAGATAATCATCAAGGCCTGTAAGTTCGACACTGTTGTTAAGGACAACGGATTGATTGCGCAAAAAATGCAAAGGGTTAAATCGTGCGGCTTCAGCGTCAAGATCGCCGTTAAAATAGTCGTGGTTTCCATATACAGCATATACACCAAGGGGAGCTTTGATTTTTGTGAAATTTTTATAACTGCCGTCTGCTAAGACGAATGCTATATTACCATCGATGATATCCCCGCCGAAAATGACGGCATCAGGATTTGCTGCATTGAGACGTTGAATTAATGCATGACTGTAGCCGTTACTTAAAATAGGGCCCAAGTGAATATCTGTTATAAAAGCGATCGTTATATTTTGTGCCAGTGGTGTCGAAGTTGTGATAGTAATATGCCGGTATTTTGGATGAAAAGCATTCCAAGTTCCTTTCAAGATAAAAAGTAACACAATACTACAGACGCTTATGGAAAGTCGACTTGACCAAACCTGCCAAAAAGTGTAATAGTGCAAGAGGTTGGTTCCTATATATAAGATAAAATATAGGATTAGAAGCATGATGGAATATAATACAAAAATAAACCAATACGCACCGGCCCAAGCAAATATTTTTACAAGAATGACGGGCAGATGGTCAATGGCTACGTGGGGTAATGTAAATAAAATGGGGAAAAGTAAAAAGAAAAGTAAAGTCCATGTAGAAGAAAGAAAGGAAAATCCTTGACTATACATCCACCACATCCCGATACCGCTTATAGAACCAATGGCAGCAATACTCCAAAAGAAAATAAATCGGTTAAACATAATGTAGAAACTCCTATCAGAATTTATTTTATGCCAAGTAGAAAAGAGATCTTGTAAGCAATGTTACGGAAAGAAACTATGATGTAAAATTGTGCTATTGTTTTTCAGATAGATTTTCTGTATGATCGGCAAGCGTATAATAATTATCAATTTTCCAATTTAAGCGTGCCAGCGTATCTTCCATGGCGGTCATTCGATTTACGAGTTTCTGCCGCTCTTCCAAGAGGATTTCTTTGCGGGCTTTCCGAGTACTGTCACCTTCTTGCGATAATTTTACATATTCGATAAGGCTTTCTACGGATAAACCGGCGCTTCGCATGCACTTAACAAATTGGACCCATCTACAATCTGCTTCAGAATAATCCCGAATACCGTTTTTATTGCGGGAAACAAAAGGGATCAGACCGATTCGCTCGTAATAGCGAAGTGTATCGGCAGTTATATTATATTTTTCACTTACCTCATGGATTTTCATAAAAATCAGCTCCTTTTGCATAAGATCAATAAAATCTTTTAAAAATGTATAGAATATCATACATAGTATTGTAATACTTGGAGTGGGCTGCATGTCAAATTTTTTTTGATAGGCAGCCTTAACTATTTTTGACATGTACTTTTAAAAGACAGAAAATAGGTTGTTTGAGAATTACAGTTGTTTTGCCGTTAAAATTCATTCATAATTCTAAGAGGAAAATATAAAACCTTTGTTGAATAATACAAATAAATGATTGTGACAACAATAAGATTGTGTTATATTTTTATTCGGGAAAAAGCGGAGGGGATGATAGGGTGAAACAGTGGAATGTATTATTTGTATGTATCTTGGCAGCTGTTTTTTTTATGACTGGTTGTGCGAATATTTTAAAAAATACAGAGACACATGAAAATAGCAGTGTTATTCGGCATGAAGAAAAGGCAGACCGGGATTTTATCGATAAAACCAAAGTCACATTTGATGGCGGCGAGGCGGTCATTGGATTGTATGATGATACGGCGACAAGAGAATTTATGGAATGGCAGCCTATTGTTTTTACAATGGAACATGCAGGGGGAATGATTCAAATGACCGGATTTCCTGAAGAGACATTTCTGAGAGACAAAGAAAATGGATTGACTCCGAGAACCGGGGATATTGCATTGAACTTGGCAAATAAATCAGTCATTATTTATTTGCAGGATAAAGAACATTCGGATGATTTGATACCTATTGGCCGTGTTGTTTCCGGCATAGAAGATTTATCGGCAACGAAAGGCGTTTTTCAAGCATACTTGATGCCGACGAAAAAACAAGGTAAAGCTAAGCTATAAAAAGAACTGTGTGATCCATATGACCACACAGTTCTTTTCTATTGTTTATTATTCTTGTTGTTCAGCGCAGGTTGCTGTGCTTTTTGTGCATCATTTTTTGCTTTTTGCTTATCTGCATCAGCGGCTTTTTTTATTCCATCTGTTTTCTTTTCCGGTTTTTCTTCCTTGGAATCTTCCTGCGGTTGAATTTTGCTCATGCCGGCTGGGACGTAAAAATCTCTTGTTTTTTCATCCTCTGCAGCAACCACCATATAGTCATGCCAAATTTGAGCAGGAATAGTACCGCCGTATACATCTCCTAATGTGTGGTTTCCCGTATCATCACCGATCCAGACCGCGGTTACAATGTCCGGTGTATATCCGATAAACCAGGCATCCTTGTTATCATCAGTAGTTCCCGTTTTACCGGCAGCAGGACGACCGATTGCCGCTGCGGTACCTGTACCGTGATCAATAACTCCTTCCAGCATAGCTGTAATTTCATAGGCTACTTTTTCGGAAATAGCTTGTGTTTTATTTTCTTTCTTACTGGTACTGTCGTCTTCCAGCACATTGCCGTTACGATCTAATATTTTAATAATAGCCGTTGGTTTTACATGAACGCCTTTATTGGCGAAGGTACCATAGGCACTGGCCATTTCCAAAGGGGTAACGCCCTTGGTTAAACCGCCTAACGCCATTGCATAATTGATATCATTGGGGCTGCCCTTTGTGACTAAGGTGGTAATCCCCATTTTTTCAGCATTTTCTATAATTTTTTCAGGTCCCACTTTTTCTGCGAGCTGAACAGCAATCGTATTAACAGATAGTGCCAATGCGTGACTTAAGGTCATGCTGCCGCTGAATGTTTTATCAGAGTTTTGCGGGCTCCAGTTGCCATATGTAACTTTTTTATCGACCATAACGGTATCAGGTGTCATATCTCTTTGTAAGGCCGTTACATAAACAAACGGTTTAAAGGAAGACCCTGGCTGGCGTTCAGCCATGCTGGCGCGATTGAAGCTGTCTTGTCCGCGGCCGCCGACCATGGCTAAAATGTATCCTGTATGCGGGTCGATGGAAACGATAGCACATTGCGGCTGTGTTAATCCATTGGCATCTTTATAATTGTCCGGAAGATTGGACATTGCTTTTACGGCAGCATGCTGTTTTTCTGAATCCATCGTTGTATAGATTTTCAAGCCTTCTTTATATAAGGCATCGTCCCCGTATTTTTCAGCAACTTGTTGGGATACATAGTCAATAAAGTAAGACGTTTCCGGATTCAGGACAGATTGTTTTTGTTTTGCCAGTTCAAGATCCGCTTTTTTGGCTTTTTCTCCTTCGGCTTGATTGATATAACCGTATTTTACCATTTGATCAATTACGACACTTTGGCGTTCTTTGGCAATTTCCAATTTATTAAAAGGGGAATAATAATTCGGGCTGTTTGGCAATCCAGCCAGCATTGCGCACTGAGCCAAGGATAATTCATTGACATCTTTTCCGAAATACGTTTTAGCTGCCGTTTGAATTCCGTAGGCCCCTTGTCCGAAATAAATCTGATTCATGTACATTTCGAGAATTTCTTTTTTACTATATTTTCGTTCTATTTCTAGTGCCAACATGGCTTCTTGGATTTTACGCTTTAGGGTTTGTTCTTGAGATAAAAATGCATTTTTTGCCAGCTGTTGTGTGATGGTACTGCCGCCTTGAGCAATTCCATGATGTGTGACATTAGCCCATACAGCACGAAAAATACCACGCGGGTCGATACCGATATGATCGTAAAAACGATTATCTTCAGCTGCAATGAATGCGTTCTGCAGATTTTGAGGGACTTTGTTGATATCAATGGGGATACGATTTTGGTCGGAATGCAGCGTCGTAATTAACCGTCCGTGGATATCAAACACCTGGGATGAAGCAGCCGGCCGCATATTATTGCTGACAGGCGGCAAAGTTTGGTAGGCAGCAAAAATATATCCGAAGCCCAATCCTGCGGAGACAACAATCAACAAAACTATTATAATTCGAAAAAATCTAAAAGGACCTTGCTTTTTTACATGCTTAGCCCTACGTCTGGGTGTATACATAAATCCTCCTAAAGATTTCAATGCTGGGGGGCATTGAAGTTTAGCAACTCATCATAAATCAAGTTTTACTAATTCCTTATTATAGCACAATTGAGACTATCATCATATGAGTAAAAAGCAAGAATTCTGAAAAATACAATGCCTGAATGCAAAAAATATAAAGTATAATTTACAACTAAAAATCATAATAATAGAATACACCATATTGAAAAGCGGTTCTATAAATGTATTGACATAATGTCACTAATAGTGTACGATAATTAAGAAAAATAGTTAATTAGCATACACAGAATTAACCGGGAGGTATGGATATGGACAGAGAAAAAGCATTTGTATTATGGTTTGATGAACTTCGCCGCAAAGACGTTGATCTTGTTGGTGGGAAATCTTCTTCTTTAGGAGAATTAACCTCCAGCACCGATGTTCCAGTTCCTTATGGTTTTGCTACTACAGCTGCAGGGTATAGATATTTTATGAAAGAAACCGGTCTTGATAGTAAAATCAAGGAACTTTTGACCCAATTGACCGATGTGGAAGATCCTGTACAGCTCCGCGATGTTACAGCAGCTGTACGTAAAGCCATATGTGATGCTGAAATGCCGACTGCCTTGGCAGAAGAGATTCGCCGCGGGTATATTGAATTGGGTAAAAAAGTCGGAGAATCGGATCCTTTTGTTGCTGTTCGTTCCAGTGCTACAGCCGAAGATTTGCCGGATGCCAGCTTCGCCGGGCAGCAGGATACCTATCTGAATGTTAAAGGAGCGGATATGGTTATACAAAAGGTTAAGGAATGTTATGCTTCTACTTTTACGGACCGGGCAACCTACTATCGCACGAAAAAAGGATTTGACCATTTGCAGGTTGCGCTGAGTGCGGCTGTTCAGATGATGGTATTTTCCAAAGCGGCAGGGGTTATGTTTACCGTCGATTTAGTGACAGGCGATGATTCCAGTATTACTATTGAAGGAGCTTGGGGACTGGGAGAATATGTAGTGCAAGGAACGGTTACGCCGGATAATTTCAAAATTCGCAAATCCGACTTGAATATTCTTTCTAAAATGATTAATACAAAACCGGTTATGCTTGTACGTAAACCGGATGGAGATTGCGAAGAACAAAAAGTTCCAGAAAATAAGATGAAGGCACAGGTTATTTCTGATGAACAAGTAAAAGAATTAGCTAAATACGCAATCGCTATTGAAAAGCATTATGGTTGCTATATGGATATGGAATGGGGAATTGATGAACGAACAGATAAAATTTGGCTGCTTCAGGCTCGGCCGGAAACAGTTTGGTCCAAACGAAATAAAGAGAAAAATGTACAAGCAGAAAGTGAGGTATTTACAGCCATGACCACCGATCGTGTAGTAGTAGTCAAAGGACTGCCGGCCAGTCCGGGACGTATTGCCGGCAAAGCACATGTCATTCTGGATCCCGCTCAGATAGAAGAATTTAAAGATGGAGAAATTTTGGTGACGACGATGACGGCACCGGACTGGGTACCGGCTATGAAAAAAGCGAAAGCGATCGTAACCGATGCAGGAGGCATGACGTGCCATGCCTCGATTGTCAGCCGCGAATTGGGAATTCCCTGCATCGTAGGTACGAAGAGCCGCAGTCAGGAAGCGACAACGACGATTCAAAACGGTATGGATATTACGGTGGATGCGACAAACGGCATCGTATATGAAGGAATCGTAGCGGATATTGTAAAATCAGCAGAAGCGCCGCAGGCGGCAGGAAGTGCCGCGGTTACAGCAGAAAGCGCTCCGATAACGGGAACGAAAATTTACATGAATCTGGGAAATCCGGACCTGGCCGAAAAATACGGCGTGCTCCCCTGTGATGGGATCGGACTGATGCGGGAAGAGTTCATCTGGACGACGTTTATTCATGAACATCCGTTATATTTGATCGAAATAGGGCATCCCGAACGGGTAGTGGATCAATTAGCCGATGGCATACGGAAAGTATGCCAAGCGTTATCACCGCGTCCGGTCACGCTGCGGTTCAGTGATTTTAAATCGAGCGAATACCGCAATCTGAAAGGCGGCGATAAATATGAACCGGAAGAAAGCAGCGCCCTGTTGGGATGGCGGGGAGCATCGCGGTATTACGATCCTAACTACATAGAAGCTTTTAAATTGGAAATAAAAGCGGTACAGAAAGTGCGGGAAGAATATGGGTACAAGAATCTGCATGTTATGATTCCGTTTTGCCGAAGAGTAGATGAAATGTCACGGATCGTTGCTTTGATGGCGCAGGAAGGATTGCGGCGTGGGCCGGACTTTAAAGTATGGCTCATGGCAGAAATTCCATCCAATATCATTTTAGCCGATCAGTTTAACGAATTTGTCGATGGATATTCGATCGGATCGAATGATTTAACCATGCTGATCATGGGCTGCGACCGGGATAATGATACCGTGGCGCCGTTGTTCGACGAACGGAACCTGGCAGTCAAGAGAGCCATACGTCATCTTATTACCGTTGCGCATAAAGATGGCAAGACGGTATCCATTTGCGGACAGGCACCGAGCGTATATCCGGATTTCACCGAATTTTTGGTGAAGAGCGGAATCGATTCTATTTCGGTCAATCCGGATGCCGTGACAGCAACGAAAAAGTTAGTTGCCCATGTAGAACAACGTATTATGATGGATGCACTGACAGGCAAAGGACGTGCTGATACAGAAGATTATACTTGGTAAGATGTATATGGCAGGGATCACACCAAAAGTACAGGTATGTCTTTTGGTGTGACCTTTTTTCTATGTGTACCCGGTTTATTTTGATTTAGAAATTTTATAAGACAAATGGAGGTGAATGGTGACATGTTATCGGAACGTCAGGAAACTATTCTGAATATTGTCAAACAGCATAGTCCGATTACGGGTGAACACATTGCCGGTCATTTGCATGTAACACGAGCTGCACTTAGATCTGATTTGGCAATTTTGACGATGTTGGGATTGATTGATGCGCGGCCTAAACTAGGGTATTTTTTCACAGGCAATAAAGAAAAAGATTTGTTGTCTAGGCTTATCGCCGATATTCTTGTAGATGCTTCTTTATCTCAGCCCGTTGTGGTTGGTGAACATACCAGTGCGTATGATGCGGTTATTGCTATGTTTACGGAAGATGTAGGTACTGTTTTTGTTGGGACGGATAGTATGTTAGCGGGAGTTGTATCACGGAAAGATTTGCTGAAGGCCGCTATGGGAAACAATGATTTGCGCTCACTGCCTGTGCGTATGGTCATGACACCTGTCAGTAAGTTGATTTATGTGGAATCGGGAGAAACTGCCTTGGTGGCAGCACAGCGTATGATTGAATATGAAATTGATTGCCTGCCCGTTGTTTCAGTTAAAGCGACGGGAGATGGCGTCGATAAAAAAGAATTGCAAATTATAGGAAGAATTTCTAAAACGAACATCACGCATTTGTTTGTAGAATGCGGTATGGGAAGGAGATCTTAATGGAAACGCCAATTATTTATGCCTTGTCCGATTCATTAGGAGAAACGGCAGAACGGGTTGCGAGAGCAGCGGCCAGTCAATATGATCAAGAAGAATTTCAAATTATCCGTGTACCCTATATTCGTTCAGAACAGCAAATTGAAGATATTGTACAGGAAGCAGAGAAAAACCATGCTATGCTTTGTTATACGATTATTTCTCCTGTTTTGAGACGCAAGCTAAAGGAATTAACAAAGCTGGTGAATGTTACGGTAGTTGACATTATCGGGCCTATGCTGCAGGGAGTCAGTAAAATTACGGAAACAGAACCGACGATGAAACCCGGGATGATCCATCGTCTGGATGAAGAATATTTTAAACGGGTTGAAGCAATCGAATTTGCTGTAAAATATGATGATGGTAAAAATCCGCTGGGATTTCTTAAAGCAGATATTGTCATTGTTGGCGTTTCACGTACATCGAAAACGCCGCTTTCTATGTATTTGGCACATAAGCGGATTAAAGCGGCGAATCTTCCCTTGGTACCGGAGGTAAATTTACCATCTGAATTGTTTGAAATTCCTCCGTATAAAATTGTAGGACTGATTATTGATCCCTTTAAACTTAATTTTATCCGTTCAGAACGATTGCGGGCGATGGGTTTGGATGCTAATGCCAGTTATGCAAATATTGAACGCATTAATGAAGAACTGGAATATGCCCGTGGTGTTATGCGGCGGATACATTGTCCGATTATTGATGTATCTTCTAAAGCGATTGAAGAAACTGCAAATCTTATCCTTGATATTGTGAAGCGCAATGCGGAAATATATCCTGAAGATTAACTGAAAAAGAGCATAAAAAAAGATGATTCGTAAGAATCATCTTTTTTTATAATGGATTAAATGTCACGCTGAACGTTACCGGAACGCAGGCAACGGGTGCAAACATTGACACGTTTTACTTCACCGTTTACGATAGCGCGTACCCTTTGGATATTCGGTTTCCAAGTTCTCTTAGTTTTCAAGTGGGAGTGGCTGACATTCATGCCGCTTACGATACCTTTTCCACAAATTTCACAATAATTTGCCATTCGTTACACCTCCTTGCACTTACGCAGTACAACATAAGAATTTTATCATAAAAGACAAGTAAAATCAAGATAAAATTACTAAATAGTCTACAAAATATGATACAATAAATGTAAATAAATTTCAAGGAGAATCTAATGGATTTTTCAATTCGTCAAATTAAAGGAATAGGACTGCGTAAAGAAAAGCTTTTTGCTCGTCTTGGAATAGTGACAATTACTGATTTATTACAATACTTTCCACGTGAATATGAAGATAGAAGCCATGTGCTGCCTATTGGTAACGTTGATATATCATCTGATAAGTCTGTACTTATCTGCGGAAAGGTTGGAACAATTCAGGAAGTTCGCCCGCGTCGGTCGATGACTATACTTAAAGTGGTTATATCCGATGACAGCGGATCCGTTGAATTGACTTGGTTTAACCAACCATATAAAAAACGTTTTTTTTCAAAGGGACAAATAATCTCGGTTTTTGGAAAGATGGAATGGTCCTATGGCCACCGGCAGATGAATGCACCAGAAGTTGAAAACGGTCTTGTGCAGCAGGGAGGATTTGTTCCCGTATATAGCTTAACAGAGGGATTATATCAAGCAGACTTGCGGAATGCGGTGCGAGAAGCATTACATTTTGCTGTAGAACATGAAGAAATCTTACCAGACAGCATACCGACACCTGAATATACGAAATATAATTATATGTCGAAATTAGCGGCCTATGAAACTATGCATTTTCCCAAGCATATGAAACAGCAAGAACAGGCACGGAGACAATTGGCCTTTGGGGAGTTATTTGATATGCAGCTAGGCCTTTTACTACGCCGGCGTCGTGCCCGTATAGCTTCGGGAATCAAATGCGGACCGAATGGCAGTTTGCTGAAACAGCTTGTTCACCAGCTGCCATTTACCTTGACGAAAGGACAAATAAAAACATTTCTTGATATACAAAACGACATGGAAGGAGAAGTTCCCATGCAGCGTCTTATTCAAGGTGATGTAGGATCAGGAAAAACAGTGGTAGCGGCGATGGCCTTGGCAAAAATCGTAGAAAACGGGTATCAGGGAGCTCTTATGGCACCGACAGAAATTCTTGCGATACAACATTATGAAGAATTCTGCGGGTTGTTCAAAGGATGTTCCCTGCGAATTGCCCTCCTGACAGGACGGACAACAGGGAAAGAACGGACCGTTATTCTGCAGGAGTTAAAAGCGGGAACTGTGCAGATCCTTATTGGAACACATGCATTGATACAGAAAGATGTGCATTTTTTTGATTTAGGACTGGTGGTAACAGACGAACAGCATCGCTTTGGTGTCAAGCAGCGGGCAGCCCTGCAGAACAAAGGTCATTCGCCGCATACATTGTATATGACAGCTACGCCGATTCCCCGGACACTGACATTATCTATATATGGCGATTTAGATGTTTCTTCTATTCATGAGATGCCGCCGGGACGAAAAATTGTTAAGACCTATGCAGTGGGAGAAGCTATGCGTAAACGGATATATCGATTTTTGGAAAAAAATATGGCACAAGGACGGCAATGCTATATTGTTTGTCCGTTGGTAGAAGAATCAGAAACGGCTGATCTGCAGGCGGCAACCGCATTATATGAACAGCTTCGTACTACGGTGTTTTCTAACCGCAGCTGCGGTCTCGTTCATGGTCGTATGAATGGAAAAGATAAGGAAGCCGTTATGGAAGCTTTTCAAAAAGGAGATATACAGTTACTGGTAGCGACAAGCGTTATTGAGGTAGGTGTTAACGTTCCCAATGCAGCCGTTATTTTAGTTGATGGGGCAGAACGCTTTGGTTTGGCGCAGCTGCATCAGCTGCGGGGACGTGTCGGTAGAAGCAATATTCAGTCATACTGTATTCTCTTATCGGCGAAGGGCAGCGAAGAAACAAAACAGAGACTGCATTGGATGGAAACCATTCATGATGGATTTATTCTTGCGGAAAAGGATTTGCTTTTACGCGGGTCAGGTCATTTATTTGGGTATGCGCAGCATGGCATGCCGGATTTAAAGGCCGCAGATATTGTACGTGATGTATCTATTCTTATGAAAGCCAGAGAGTGTGCGGCGGCATTTTTACAAAGTTCTGTAGATGAAGATCATGTCTTGGCTATCTTGAGTCGGCGCTTTGGAAGGCATTTTGACGGACTGTTAAATAATTAGATTTAAATATGTACAGAATGCGAGTTATCAGTTATAATAAGGGATAAAGCTTTTGGCTTAAAGGTTTTATTGTATTTTTTAACAGGTGGTGCAAACATGAGATCTGATAAATTTGGTATGAAGGGTTTAACGTTTGATGATGTGTTGTTGGTGCCGGCAAAATCCAATGTTTTGCCGAAGGAAGTAGATGTATCGACCAATCTGACACGGGATATAAAGCTGAATATCCCCATCATGAGTTCTGGCATGGATACAGTTACGGAGGCACCCATGGCGATTGCTGTTGCTCGCGAAGGCGGTATTGGCGTTATTCATAAAAATATGCCGATTGCTGTTCAAGCCAGAGAAGTAGATAAGGTTAAGAGGTCAGAACACGGCATCATTATCGATCCGATTTTCCTTCACCCGGATAATTTATTAGCAGATGCAAATGAATTGATGGGTAAATACCGTATTTCCGGTGTTCCTATTACGGTAGATGGAAAGCTCGTCGGTATCATTACCAATAGAGATATGCGTTTTGAAGAAGATATGAGTCTGCGTATCGGTGATATTATGACTAAAGAAAATCTGGTTACAGCTCCTGTTGGAACATCACTGGAAGAAGCAAAGGACATTTTGCGCAGTCATCGTATAGAAAAATTACCACTCGTAGATCAAGAAGGTAATCTACAGGGACTTATTACTATTAAAGATATTGAAAAAGCGCATAAATATCCTAATTCTGCCAAAGACTCCAATGGGCGGCTTTTGGTTGCGGCGGCAGTTGGTGTGACTCATGATATGACAGACCGCATTGATGCCCTTGTAGCGGCGAAAGTGGATGTCGTTGTGATTGATACAGCGCATGGACATTCCGAAGGGGTTCTGAATACTGTAAAAGAAATTAAGAAAATGTATCCCAATCTGCCGATTATCGCTGGCAATGTGGCTACTGGAGAAGGTGCCGAAGCACTGATTCAATGCGGTGTTGATGCGGTTAAAGTTGGAATTGGGCCGGGGTCCATTTGTACGACACGGATTATTGCCGGCATTGGCGTGCCCCAGATTACGGCAGTTTATGAATGTGCTAAGGTTGCCCGCCGTTATGGCATTCCTATTATTGCCGATGGTGGTATAAAATATTCCGGTGATATGGCAAAAGCTCTTGCAGCCGGCGGTAATGTTGTTATGCTGGGCAATCTTTTGGCAGGGACGGAAGAAAGTCCGGGTGAAACCGTTATTTATCAGGGACGCAGTTATAAAGTTTATCGTGGCATGGGTTCTTTGGGAGCGATGGAACATGGCAGTAAAGACAGGTATTTTCAGGAAGATGCTAAAAAACTTGTTCCTGAAGGAATTGAAGGCCGGGTTCCGTATAAAGGCGCGGCAGCAGATACCATATTCCAAATGGTTGGCGGTCTGAAAGCCAGCATGGGATATTGCGGCTGTCATAATATTACAGAAATGATCGAAAATACTCGTTTTATCCAAATTACCAGTGCAGGTTTGAAAGAAAGTCATCCGCATGATATCAGTATTACTAAAGAAGCACCAAACTATAGCGTGAACTAATAAAGGCAAGGCGGAGGGTCGATTTGGCTAGTAAAATTGAGATTTTATCCATTCCTATTTGGAACGTGACAATGGATGAGACAACGGATTTTGTCTTTCAATGTATCAAGGAAAATCGCGCAGCTATTATTGCTACAGCTAATGCTGAAATGGTTATGAAAGCGCAGACAGATAACGAGCTGGCGCGTGTATTGCAGAATGCAGATATGGTTATTCCTGATGGAGCTGGCGTTCTTTGGGCAGCAGAACAACAGGGTGACAAATTCAAAGAGCGTGTTGCCGGGTTTGATTTAGCCTGCCGGCTGCTGCAGGAAGCGGCTGTCAGACAGACAGCCGTCTATCTTTTTGGTGGTGCTGCGGGTGTTGCGTGTACGGCTGTTGAAAAATGCAGTGAAACTTTCGGTAAAATAAATGTTGTTGGTATACACTCCGGTTTTTTTACAGCCGAAGAAGAGAAGCAAATTATTCAAGATATACGGGAACGCGGTACAAAAATTTTACTTGTTGCACTGGGAGTTCCTAAACAGGAAAAGTGGATATATCAACATCTTTTTGAATTGGGAGATTGTGTTTGTGTAGGCGTAGGCGGAACGTTTGACGTATTGGCGGGTAACTCTTGCCGAGCGCCTCGGTGGATGCAGCGGAACCGTTTAGAATGGCTCTATAGACTATGTAAAGAACCAACCCGTTTTAAGCGGATGTTGGCTTTACCGAAATTTGTGGCAGCTGTCCGATTTAAGAAAAATACACATAAGAACTAGGGGTGATTTTTTGAATAAACCGCTCATTGTACAAGATGGTTATGTGTTTATATTAGGGGCAGTGATACTGGCGGTACTTGCCAAGCTATTTGTGAACGTGTATATTGCTGTGATACCGGCTCTGTTTGCCCTGTACTTCGTTTATTTTTTTCGTAATCCACACCGGACAATTCCAAAAGACGAATCACTGTTGGTGGCACCTGCGGATGGAAAAGTCATGGGGATAGAAACGGTATATGAAGACACATATTTGAACCAAGAGTGCAAGAAAATAATTATTTTTTTATCTATTTTTGATGCGCATGTTAATCGGGCTCCTTTAGCAGGAACCATTAAATTCCAACAATATACGTGCGGACGATTCAGACCGGCTTATAAAGACGGAGTTGGTTTTGAAAATGAACGTTATTCTATTGGCATTGATCACGGAGATACACATATTCTGGTTACTACCATTGCCGGAGTTTTGGCGCGCCGTATTGTATCGTGGGTTACGTTAGGCGACGATTTGCTTCACGGACAATTATATGGCATGGTCAAATTTGGATCCTGTGCAGAAGTGTATGTCCAGGATAATGTGGAAATAACTGTACAAAAAGGTGATCGCGTCCGAGGCGGCGAGACCATTATAGGGAGGATTAAGAAATGAAATCTTTAATACCGAATGCATTTACGTCTGGTAATTTGGGATTTGGTGTGTTAAGTATCATTTTAACTGCACAAGGTGACTTAAAACTGGCAGCTTTTTGTATACTGGGATCCCTGTTTTGCGATGCAATGGATGGCCGTTCTGCTCGCGCATTGGGAGTCAGTGGTGAATTTGGCAAGGAATTGGATTCCTTGGCGGATGTGGTTTCTTTCGGCACGGCATCAGCTTTTTTGATTTATACGGCAGCCTTGCATGAATTAGGCTGGGTGGGAGTCATTCCCGCTATTTTTTATGCTGTATGCGGCGGGCTGCGTTTAGCGCGCTTTAACCTTAATACGACTGTGGTACATGGCTATTTTATGGGGATGCCTATACCAAATGGCGGCTGCTTGATTGCAACCTATGTTATTTCTGGAGTGCATCTTCCGGCGGCTTTAATAGCAGTACTCGTGTTTCTTGTAGGATATGATCTTGTCAGCAAGGTACATCATCCTGATTTTAAAGGACAGAGCGCGGATGTGCTGCATAAGTCGGCTTTGGTGATTGCTGTGGTGTTGGGTTTGGCAGCTATGTATATAGCTGGATGGCAGCTTGTTTTTTGTATGCCTTTTGCTTTATATATCGTGTTTGGACTTATTAATACGTCGATGAATGGATTTGCCAAATAAACTGATGGTGGAGATAGTATAGTATGGAACATCTTTTGGATATCATCATGATACCCATCCAAGTAGTCATTGTATTCTTTTCATTGTACTACTTTGTTCTGGCCATATTCGGCCTCATGAAAAAAAAAGAAAAGATTACCGTACCGCCGAAAAATTCCTTTGCGGCCGTTATATGTGCTCACAATGAGGCCTGTGTCATAGGACCTCTTATTGACAATCTAAAAGAACTCCGGTATCCCAAAGAATTATTGGATATTTATGTTGTAGCCGATAATTGCAGCGATAATACAGCGGCTATCTGCCGGGAACGGGGTGCGATTGTATATACGCGGATTAATAAGGAACAGGTGGGTAAAGGATATGCGATGGACTGGATGTTTGATCAGCTGTTAAAACAGGAAAAGCAGTATGATGCATTTGTTGTTTTTGACGCGGATAATCTAGTTCATCCAGATTTTTTGCGGGAAATGAATAACCACTTATGTAAGGGGGAAAAGGTCATCCAAGGATACATGGATGCTAAAAACCCAACAGATACATGGATTTCTGGAACTTTTTCCATTGCATTCTGGCTTATTAATCATATGTGGCATTTAGCAAAATATAACATTGGACTCTCTACGGCTTTGGGCGGAACGGGCATGTGTATTGCGACGGAAATTGTGCGCAAATATGGCTGGGGTTGTGACTGCTTGACAGAAGATATGGAATTTTCCATGAAAGTATTATTGGAAGGCGTACGTACGACTTGGGCCCATGACGCGATTATCTATGATGAAAAAGCTCTGGGCTTTATGCAGTCTTGCAGACAACGTAAAAGATGGGCTCAAGGGCAGTTTGACTGTGGAGAACGGTTTATTCCCAAGCTGTTTGCCCGCGGCATAAAAACGGGTAATATTCGTATGCTTGATGGCATTATTACGTTATCACAGCCGTTCTTTATGCTCTTGTCTACATTTTATGTTTTTATGACATATATTAATGCATATATTCCATGTTACACGAATATACTGTATCAGATTGTACCTATTCAGATATGGACTATTATAGGTGTGGGACAATATTTGATTCCGATTATTGTGTTGTTGCAGATTAAAGTCCCTAAAAAGGCATGGCTGTATCTGATTGTTTATCCGCTCTTTATGTACAGTTGGATTCCGGTGACGTTTCTTGGTTTTAGAGATCGTCATAAAAAAGAATGGAGCCATACTAAACATATCCGATCCATGGCATTTGAAGACGCGCAGGTAACTCGCAAAAACTTTAAAAAATAAGGAGATAAAGGTGCATGCATATTCTTTTGACTAATGATGACGGGTTACGTGCCAAGGGAATCCAAATCCTGAAAAAGGAGATGGCTGCCTATGCTGATCGCGTGACTGTAGTTGCGCCCAGCGGAGAACGAAGTGCAGCTTCGCATTCTTTGACGATTCACAGGGCATTGTATTGTAGAGAACTTCCACAAAAAGACAATGTGCGGGAAATTCTTGTTTCCGGTACACCTGTCGATTGTGTAAAAATGGCTGTTGAATACTTTTTAGCAGATCATAAGCCGGATTTGATTATTTCCGGTATTAACAATGGCTACAATCTTGGCAGTGATGTTCTGTATTCAGGGACGGTTGCCGCGGCTATGGAGGGACCTTATTATCATATTCCGGCTATGGCGGTTTCTATGGCCCGCATGGATGAAGAACGAGGCAGGGAAGTTGCCGGATTGGTGAAAGACGTTGTGGAAAAGCTTTTTGTTGATTGTCAATATCAAGGGGTTTTAAACGTAAATGTACCGCTGCAAGGCGAAATATCCTTGAAAAACGCGGAAGTCGTTCCTCAGACCGTGCAGATATATCATAATGTTATTGCTGAACGCGAAGATATTGATGGCAGCCGCTGTTATCGTATCCTAGGCGACATGGATATGGATTCGGCTCCTGATGACAGCGATGTGGCGTGTATTAAGAGAAAACACATTGCATTGACCCCCTTGTATTGGCGTCAGACCGCATTTGATAAAATGGCAGACGTTAAAGATATTTTGTAACCTCTTAAAAATTAGACTGCAATAGTGGAACCGGTTATAAAAATTGGCTCCACTTCAAAAAAACTTGACGAATGGGATACAGTATGGTATGATATTTTTTGTACTCGGGAAAACAATATATGCCGGAGTGGCGGAATGGCAGACGCACCTGACTCAAAATCAGGCGGGTAACACCGTGTGGGTTCAAGTCCCACCCCCGGCACCATACAGTAAAATAGCACCCTGCGGGGTGCTATTTTTATTTGACAACATTTAGTTATGCGCGTTTTGACAACATTTTGACAACATCACGAAAGTATTTTCTCTAACTTGTCAACGGCATCGTATTCAAGTATGGGTGTAAGGTGTGAATAAGTATCCATGGTTTCATTAAATGATGCGTGCCCCAGTCGTGTTTGAATGACTTTGAAATTAACACCTGCTTCAATAAGCAGCGTTGCGTGGGTATGCCTCGTTCCATGCATGGAAAACGCCGGCTTACCAATTGCTGCAGCATATTTTTTGCAAAGTTCTGACGCATAGGTCGGATATGTGGGATTTCCCTTTTCACCTGGGAATACCAAATCATTATTGATCCATTCATATGTCGATAACATTCGCTTTTTGACGGTTATGGAGTGTTTCTTTAACTCTGCCATCGTTTCAGTATCAAGCTTAACAGAACGCTTTGACGAGGCATTTTTGGTTGATTTTGACAGTATGATATCGTTGCCGACACGAATCACGGTTTGTTCTACCGTAATCGTTTGTTTTTTAAAGTCAACATTGCTCCATGCAAGGCCAAGAAGTTCTGATCGGCGCAGTCCGGATGCAAACGCAAGCTTAAAAAAGGCATGGTGTTCTTCGTTCTTGATAATAGACAAAAATTTTTTCACTTCATCGGCTGACAGTGTAACCATTTCATGGGTTTTCACTAATTTTGGTTTTTGAACCTTTGAAACAACGTTTTTACCTATTAGTTCATCATTAACGGCTTGCTTGACCATAGCATTAAGCACGGTATAGATATAGCGGACGGTTCGTGAAGACAGATTTTTTTCAAGCTTTATATCTAATAGTCGCCGTACCATAATCACCGTTAATTCACATAGCTTCACATTCCCAATTAGCGGCAGAATGTGATTATCTATAATGTGTTTGTAGCTATCCATTGTCACAGGGGATACGGTTGGCTCCTTTATATGCAGCCATTCCGGTGCCCATTCAGCAATTGTTATATCTGCATTAAAATTGGCTATGTTATCCGATTGTTTTTCATACGCGTCACATTTTTCTTGTGCTTCAATTCGTGTGCGACCATAAAAATACTTACGTTTTCCATTAATAGTGGCAGTAATTGTATAGCGGCCGTCGGTACGTTTCTTTAATTTTGGCATGATAAAATCAGCTCCTTAGATATAGTGAAATAGGGGGCTGATTATGGTATACTATATAGGTAATCAGCCCATTTTGAACGGTGGTGCGATTATGTTTTCCCTCATTGTGGTGCAAACACGATGAGGGAGTTTTTGTTACCAATGTAGAAAATTCATAATAACTTGTATCATAATATCTTTTTCTTTGGGATTGGATTCTGCAATCATTAAAGTAATGGCAACTAAAGCACTATCGCTAATAATTTTGTCTTTTCCACGATATAATGCTTTGTTTTTATCCAAAAAGTATAAAAATAATGTAGCGGCTATGCGTTTGCATCCATCATTAAAAGGATGATCTTTGATAAGAAAATATAATAGATTGGCAGCTTTATCTTCTAGTGTTGGATATACTTCTTTACCAAAAGCGCTTTGATAAATCGCGGCTAATATACTTTGTAATTTCCCTGGCTCTTTTTCAATTCCAAATATATCTGATGTTTTACTGAATTCCATGTTGTGTATAATAGACATACATTCATCAGATTCTAATTGATATGTGCAGCTGGATCCGTGTGGCACAGTAATACATTGGTGATCATAATCATCCAGTAATTCTAGTGCTTGTGAATATTCCTGTATTACGGTCATAACTTCATTTGTGTCAATGCCAACAATACCGGCAATAATGCTGGACTGGATATTGATTACTTTATTCAAAACTTTCAGCCTGGGATTGTTTAAAGCATAACCTTGAAGAAGATATTGCTTTAAGATACTATTCGCCCATTTTCGAAATAGAATGCCACGCTGAGATTTCACACGATAGCCAACGGAAATGATTACATCAAGTGTATAAAAAGCAACTTTTTGTTTGACTCCAACAACACGCATTTTTTGCGTGTTGTTATTTTTCTCCACTTCATTATCAGAGAAAACATTATTGATATGTCGACGAATTGTCTTTTCATCTTTATCAAATAGTAAAGCCATTTGATTTGCACTAAGCCAAACGGTATCTTTTTCTGGTGTGACGGTAACATTTAGTTCAAATTGACCATCTTTAAATAAAACCAAATCATTATCCATGTTTTCACTTCCTTCCCGTCATCATTATCGATGGCAGCCGGTGACGGGATTTTTATTATTTTGTTTTTAGGAGATCCCTATTGCAATTTGCCAATAACTACTAAATGTGTAAAGGATCCGCCGAGTTTATTTTTTACCTCAGTTCGTCCTATTGGATACCCATATAACGTTACCTGTTGTCCTACTTGGATATTGTTAGCATTTCCAGCAATCATGGCGTCTACAATTACTTTGTCAGTGGATTCGATGACAATTTCGCATGCTTCACCGCCAAGTGCTTTAGATAAATCATTGTCGGGAGGGGTATTCTCGGCGATAGCTACTGTGCCCGTAAAAGCAATCACCTTACCATAGTAGTCCCATGGGGACTTATAGACAGCTGTTGGATTTTGAGACTCGGCAATAGGAGCTAAGGTCTCATGTTTTTTTATTTCTCCAATAGCTATTTTCATATTACCGTTTTTTAATGCGTCAGGATCAGACTTATTCCATTGGATTGTTTTTTGTGTTTCCTGTGATGCTTTTGCTGCAGGTTCAGAGGTGGATGTCTTTGGCGTGGAACTAGTAGAGGACATTGCGCCAATAGCAAAAATAACGATGGCCACAATACTAATTAAAGCAGCTTTACTTCTGGTTTTCTTTTCGTTCGGGCCCCATCGAATAATTAAACTTGGTTTTATTAATCCTAAAATTAAAGAAATGATGGCAAGAAAAAATAAAATAGTAAATAAAATTATCATCATTAACTCCTCCTTATGTTGAAATAAAAATATTAATTTAAACTATAAATATCGAATAATGACTAACTTTATTAAATATTTATAGTTTATCCGCGCTGAACAAAGTTAAGTAAATTGCGCAAAAAATCAAGCAACTACAAAAAACTTTACATCTGGCAAATCAGATTCTGCAATCTCTTGGTTATGTAATAAATACTCCAATAAATTTGCATGCGCTTCGGCATCAAAATCACCGCCTTGAATATGTTGCACTTCATGGAGAACGGCCTTGACCTGATTATCGTGATCAATCAAAGAGTTTACAAAAATGGTGTATGTCTCGTCCTCATTAGGGTGCACTAAAGCTTTCATGTGCAAAGGCATTGATTTATAAATAAGGATAATATTCAATCGTCAATACCTTCTTTTTTCTTTAATTCCTTAATCATATTAATAGCAAAATCAATATCTTGTTTATTCAAATCTTTGGATGCATCAAAAAGAATACGCATTTTAGGATTGGTACGCAATTCTTCTGCCATGGCAGCAATTTCGGGATCGTTGTAATAGCCTTGATCTTTTGCAGTTAACGTATTCATATCGACATTAAAAAAATCGGCAAAGGCTTCTAGTACCTCAAAGCTTGGTTTTCTTCTGCCTTGTTCATACATTCCTACTGAACTAGCGGATAAACCTGTTCCTCTGGCTACTTCTTCTTGTGTTAAATTTCGAGCTAATCGTAATTCTTTAATTTTATCTTTAAATGCCATTAGTATCACCTCTATATGAGTTATTTTAACACGTAGCGTGTGAAAATACAATAGTAAATCACACTTTTAGTGTTGACTTTTTAATAACAAAATGCTACACTACGAGTGTAGAAAAGAGGTGAGTACTAATGAATAGCATTATGGCAAATAAAAAAACAATTGGTGAACGGCTAGTTAGATTGAGAGGTGCTATACCTCAAGGAAAAGTCGCTTGTGACATAGGAATTAGCTCATCTGCTTTGGGCATGTACGAACAGGGAAGGCGAGTTCCAAGAGATGAGGTAAAAGTAAAACTTTCAAACTATTATAAAGCATCAATTGAATCTCTTTTTTATACCCCGTAAACACACTTAAAGTGTAGAAATGTGTCAACACGAAACACCGAAGGGAGGTGAGAGCGGATGGCGACTAAAAGATTAGTAGACAAAACATTTTCATTAGGTGCTTATGTGGACAATGATGGTTCGGTAAAAATTATTGCATATGGAGGAAAAAACGTAAAGGAGTGGCATCCCTATTTTAACAAGTATTTAAAATCGGCATTTGCTGCTTCGAATTTAATCAAATTCATATCAGATCACCAAAGAAAGTGAGGTGTAACCTAATGGAAAAGATATGTATTACTGTCGAGGAAGCGGCAAAAGTTGCCTCTGTATCAGATGAACAAATCCGGGATTGGGCCAAAGATTTTGATTTCCCCAGTATGAAGATAGGGGCTCGTGGAGGTAAAAGATTGATACATGCTGACGCATTTTCCGATTGGCTCCGGAAAAAATGTGAACTCCGCTATGGAGAACGCCGATATGAAATACATAATCCGGTCAGCATAGCCAAGCAGAAAGGAGGAGAAACAGCATGAATGAAACAACGGATTATATCGGCACACCATGGCGGTTCGTAAACCAAAATCACGAACGGCGGCAGGAACTAAATGTCATTTGTTATAATAAAGCCCTTGACTATGGCGAACCCGCAACAATCAAGGACGCTCTGGAAATTGTTTTTTGGCTTGGGGTTTATGCAGGCATGGGCTGTCTACTGGCATATGGTTTATGGGAAGTTGTGTGAGGAGGTGAAAAGCGAATAAATGGATATTATTTCAATTGCAAGAGAAGTACTTGAACGGTATAAGAAAATTGAGGGCGAAAAATACGATCCCTCAGAAGGGGAATTAGTAGCAATTTTAAAGGATGGTGTTATGCAAATCGGATTGGATGATACCAATCGATTAAAAATTAATGTTGTTCTAGGAAAACCACTTAACTGCAAAGATTTAAAAATATTAGACAATGGAAAAGCCGCTGACACGGCAATGTCAACGGCTCTGCAAAAAAAATTATTAGTTCAAGGTAACTATAACACAAAAAGAAGCAATTTGTAAATGTTTTACATTCGAAGGGAGATTATAAATTATGGATATTAATGTACATGTAATATTAGATGAATCACCGGCACTGCTTACCACGCTGAATACCTTTAGCGAAGTACTGAAGGATTTTTTACAAGTCAAGGAACCAAATGTTGTTAATGTAGTACAGCCGGCTAAGGAAGCCATTCCAGAAAAAACAGTTACAAAACCTGTTGAAACAACAGCTCCGGAGACTCCGCAGACGGCACAGGTAGAAGAACCAACGGACGCCGTTATTACGGACGCTCAAAATCAGGAGCTCCGCAAAAAAATGACACCGCTGCTCAAAAAAGATAAAACCAAAACGATGGATGCGGCCAATGCGTGGCTGAAAGCAAATAAACTAGATCGTTTATCTCATATGGCACAGTCTCAAATGCCGGACTTCCTGAAAGCAATTGGGGCGGAATAATGGGAGAACATGCATTGTTGTCCGCTTCCAGCTCGGGCCGATGGCTGGTATGCACGCCCTCGGCTCGGATGGAGGAAAAGCTCACTGATACGACAAGCCCGTATGCGGAAGAGGGCACACGGGCGCATGCGCTGGCGGAACAGTACCTGAAAGAGTATCTAAAAGTGCCAGGTTTTTCTTCTATCAGTGCGGAAACGGATCAGGAAATGATTGAAGCGGTAATGAAATACGCAGATATCGTAGTGGAAAAGATCAACGAAGCTCGAGCTGTTTCACCGGATGCTGAAGTACATATCGAATATCACTTAGACTATTCGCCATGGGCTCCTGAAGGATTCGGGACAGGCGATACGGTGATCGTATCAGATCACTATATAGAAATTGTAGATCTGAAATACGGAAAGGGGGCGCCCGTTTCTGCCGTAGGAAATACACAGATGCGGCTTTACGCACTAGGGGCGCACAATGCGTTCGGTATCTGCTACGGTTACGACAATGTCAAAATGACGATCGTGCAGCCGCGGCTGGACAGCGTTTCTACGGATGAAATATCTATTGCGGAACTGCTTGCTTGGGGCACATCGATTCGCCCTATTGCGCAGCAGGCGTGGAGTGGTAAGGGCGCCCCGACAGCCGGAGTGCATTGCCGGTTTTGCCGGTGCCGTACTACGTGCCGGGCGTTGGCAGAGTATATGCTGTCTTCTGTTAAAAAAGACTTTGCACCCGGTGCGGAGCTGGAGGACTGGGAAATTTCAGATATTATCTTAAAGGCCAAGGAAATAAAATCCTGGTTGAAGGATATCGAGGAGTATGCACTCTCCGAAGCTCTTTCCGGTACCACCTGGCCGGGGCTCAAAGTAGTAGAGGGCATCAGCCGGCGCAAGATCACCGACGAGGACAAGGCAGCTTCTATCCTGCAGCTCAACGGGTATGAACACGATACGGTATATAAACCCCGCGAGCTCAAAACCATTACGGAATTAGAAAAATTATGCGGTAAGAAACATTTTAGTGAACTATTAAAGGAATTTATTGAAAAACCGGAAGGCAAGCCGACGCTGGTTTCAGAAACGGATAAGCGGGAACCGATGCAGCTACAGGATGTTGCCGACGATTTTGATGATACGTTATTAGAAGATTTTATTCAAAAAGGAGATAAAACATTATGACAGTTAAGATTTCTACGGGAGTAGTACGGATCAGTTATGCAAATATTTGGGCGCCGAAAGAAACGCCGTCCGGAACCATGAAATATAGTTGTTCTCTTCTTATCCGGAAAGACGATAAGAAGACGTTGGCTAAGATCAGCGAAGCGCTGAAACAGGTTAAAAATGATTCTGCATCTAAAGAAAAATGGGGGAAAGTAATCAAGGAACTGCATATGCCGATCCGGGACGGTGATACCGATCGCCCAGGTGATCCGAATTACGAAGACTGTTATTTTATCAACGCCAATGCAAACGAGGATAGGGCGCCTAAAATAGTGGATCGTGACAGAAACGAAATTCTCGATAAGTCGGAGGTATATAGTGGATGCTACTGCCAAGCTGTTATTACCTTTTATCCGTATGCAGCCTCCGGCAATAAAGGCATCGGATGCGGGCTGCAGGGCTTGCGTAAAATAAAGGACGGGGAACCGCTTAGTGGTTCTGTGGTGACGGACAGTGATTTCAGTGATGATGATATCGAAGACGATGCGTTCGGTGGCAACAGCAGCGTGGATGATTTATTTTAGGAGCTGAGCAATATGAGAACGCTCGCAATTGATATAGAAACCTACAGCGACGTCAACTTAATCAAATACGGAGTCTACAGATATGTAGACTCCGATGTTTTTACCATCCTGCTGTTCGGGTACAGCTTTGATGATGATCCCGTTACCGTCATTGATATGACGCGACAGGGATTACCGGACGACATGACTGCGTGCCTGTACGATACCGATATCATCAAAACGGCCTTTAATGCTAATTTTGAAATAACATGCTTAAGCAAGTATTTGCAGCGCAGAAATTTACTACCCTTGCAGACAGCGCAGTGGGAATGCTCCAGCGTACTTGCCTGCTATAATTCCTTGCCTACGGGTTTGGCTAACGTGGCCAAGGTGCTGCACTTTGGTGAAGATAAGCAGAAAGATGCTCGGGGCAAGGCGTTGATCCGATATTTTTCAATGCCCTGTAAACCGACGAAAGCCAATGGCGGCCGAACGCGAAACATGCCGACAGATGCCCCGGATAAATGGGCGGAATATATCGAGTACAACCGGCAGGATGTCGTAGTGGAAAAGGCAATCCGGAGAAAGTTGTTAGCGTTGCGGCCACCGGACACAGAACATCAGGTGTGGTGCTTAGACCAACGTATCAACAACAACGGTATTGCCATTGACCAGACGCTCGTCAACAATGCAATTTGTATGAATGTAATACATCACGACAATTTGATGGTAGAAGCTGCGGATATCACCGGACTGGAGAATCCAAATAGCGTCATGCAGCTCAAGGAATGGATGGAAGAACAGCTTGGCCAAACGTTGGAATGCATGGATAAGAAAGCCGTGCAGGAACTTTTGGCAGAAACAGACTTACCGGTGAATGTGCGGCGTATCTTGGAAATTCGGCAGTTATTAGGAAAGACCAGTATCAAGAAATATGAAGCTATGGCAGGGTCCATGGCCAAAGACGGCCGGTGCCGGGGCATGTTCCAGTTTTATGGGGCAGCGCGCTCCGGACGCTGGGCCGGACGTATTATACAGCTGCAGAACCTGCCGCGGAACAGTATGCCGGACTTGGATATGGCGCGGAATCTCGTAAAAGATGGTGATCTCGACGTCATGGAAATGCTGTATGATAACGTACCCGATGTATTATCCCAGCTCGTACGTACCGCGCTCGTAGCGCCGGAAGGAAAACGGTTTATCATTGCCGACTTCTCAGCGATCGAAGCGCGGGTGATTGCATGGCTTGCCGGGGAAACGTGGCGCATGAACGTATTTGCCGAAGGTGGCGATATCTATTGTGCTTCAGCTTCGTCCATGTTCCATGTTCCGGTTGTCAAGCATGGCGTTAATGGGGACTTGCGACAGAAAGGGAAGGTCGCTGAATTGGCCTTAGGTTACGGCGGCGGACCGCATGCCCTTGTTACCATGGGCGCACTAGAAAAGGGACTATCCGAAGAAGAACTGCCGGATATTGTAGAAAAATGGCGCGCGGCGTCACCTAAAATTATTCAGTTTTGGGGGGCTGCCGATCGGGCGGCAAAAACTGCCATCCGTACCCGTAAACCACAGCGCATTAAGCAGGGTGGCCTTATATTCCGAGTTGCAAAAGGCGCCTTATTTATTGAATTGCCCAGCGGCCGGCATTTGGTGTACATCCATCCGCGGATCGGTACGAATCGATTCGGGGGAGAATCCATTGAGTATATGGGGATGGAACAGACAAGCCGGAAATGGGGGCGCCTTGAAACCTATGGCGGTAAGTTAGTTGAAAACATTGTGCAGGCCGTGGCCAGAGATTGTTTGGCAGTTGCTATGATGCGCCTAGATAAGGTGGGGTATAAGATAGTGGCGCATGTGCACGATGAAGTGATTTGTGAAATGCCGGAAGGGCGGGGAAGTCTGAAAGAAGCTATTTCTATTATGACACAGAATGTTTCCTGGAATGAAGGGCTCGTACTGAATGCCGACGGATTTGAAACTAACTATTATATGAAAGATTAGGAGTTGATTACTATGGAATTAACAGAATATATGCTCAACAAACAACGAGAAATGGCACAATCAATCAAGGATTTATTGGAACAGGAAATTGTAAATACGACGGATGAAATTCGGCTGACGGATATCAAGACGGGAGTAGATTACTGCAATGGTGCGATTGTTTCCTGCCGGTTGGCCGCGGAGATTCTGAATCAGCAGAAGGAAGCCAAAAAAGCAGAAGAGGCAGCAGTAGAACCGACTACGTCACTTGTGGACGAAAAAATTACTGCAGATGAAGCGAAACCTGTACCGGAAGATAAACCAAAAAAACGGTCTCACCACAAAAAGGATAAGCCCCCAGTGGAAGAACCAGCAGCAGAGGAAGACATTACCGCTGACTTGGATGACCTGTTTTAGGGGGGTGTCGGTATGAAAATACTAGGATACGCGGAAACAGGTCCGCTGTGGGACGTGGTGCAGCATTATACCCCCGTAAGAGGTTATTACGCCTGCGACTACTCAGCGGCACAAAGGCACATAGACTGCGGGCATACATTCAGTTGCACTTGGCATGTAGAGTGTCGTAACAATCATTCATACGACGAAGGCGATTCCTTCTATTGCCCGAAATGTGGTACCCACCTGAATCGTACCGGATATAACCACAAATATTTTTATATGACGCAGCGCGCAGAAACGATTCCTACCCAGATGTGGTTCCGGGTAACAGAAACAGCTACAACGGTTAATTTAGAAATACGATACGCGGCGCTGCAAAGTGCAGCATACGGGCAACCCTTAGGGTTTACCGTGTGGAGACGAAAACATCACTATACCATTCAGGCGGATATCAAACGCCAATGTATACAAGTGCGAGATGCGGAAGGAACACGGCGCATTGATTTATTAAGCCAACCTGATTGGCCGGAAAAAACACCTTTGTACTATTTAACGAATGAATCTAGGGCTTCTATCCGGCGCAAGGAACTAACGGATATTTTTAAATTATGGCGGCAGACGATCGAACAGAAATTATGTAAGAAGCTTGGGTATCGAGTTCCTTCCATGTACGTAGGAACATCGTTGCAAGGTCGCTACGGTATGTTTTTTAATGCTTTACAGAATATTGCATGGCGATTGGCCGCCCCGACAGCCCCAAAGTATGACCGGGATAAATGGGAACGCGCCAAGAACAACGTTTCCGGACTCCTTAATTTTGAGGGGTCCGTCCTGGCGCACACCCGCAGGGGGCAGGAATATTACTCCGCCGTATGTGACGCCTTTGCACTGCCGCAGAAAAAGGCAATGCGTAAGGCGCTGAAAGACAAAGGCCTCTTTTCAGAAATATTATTCCAAAGCGCGCAGCGCATTACTTCCAATTTTGATATGCTGCTGCGCATCGGACAGTCTCTGGGATCCCTTAGATCCCTTAATGGGAGTCGGTGTTACAACGGATATGATGAATCCGGATTTTGGCGTAATGAAGAGGTTATGAAATTTCTGCGACGAATTGCCCGCTTCTATAACGATGAAACGGTAATGCGTCTTTTAACGAAGTACTGCCAAACTCTTTGTGATACAGCACGCATGTACGCACAGTTGACTCCTAAAAACCAAAAAGTGTTCTGGCGGCAGCCTCATGTTGGCGCCCGGGATTTACATGATGCGGTTATGGTGCTGCACGACAAGCAAAAATATGCGAACCAGGTCATTCCACAAACGCGGGAAATGAAGGCACTCCGAGACAGAATCAGTGGACTGGAGTTTTACACGCCGGAGTGTACCCACCAGCTGAATGCTATCAGCGCAGCACTCCATAATTGTGTGAAGTCTTATGGTGATCGGGCTGTAAAACATCAATGCATCATTGTAGGAGTACGTACCGGTGACACGATACTGGCCTGCATCGAAGTACGGCAAGGAACCCTGATACAGGCCAAGTTGCTGCAGAACAAATTGGCATCCAGCGACGCACGGATGAACAGCATCATCTGCGGATGGGTGCAAAAACATCATTTGACACCCTGCTCCGATCTGCAGATGCCGGAACAGGAGCAGAAAGCGGTGTAACCTATGAAGTACGATTTACAGTTTGATATAGCAACAGGGGCCAACCGGTTTGCGGAAGTTTGGCGCACAAAGTCTGTTTTATGGTCAGAGTTTCTGCATAAACTGGAGACTCCGTCACGGACAGGTGAAACCGCAGCTGAGTACAGGACCTTTAAAAAGTCAGATAAGGACAAGGCAAAGGACGTCGGCGGTTTTGTCGGCGGCAAACTAAAAAGCGGCCGACGGCTGCAGCAGAATGTGATACATCGCCAGCTGGTCTGTCTGGATGCGGACCATGTGGATGACCTGGATACGTTTCTCCTATTGGTAGATTTGGCTGTTGGGCATTATGCCTGGGCTTTATATTCTACTCACAGTCATACACCTGAATCTCCGCGGCTGCGGCTCGTGATACCGCTTTCAGAACCCATACCGGCGGAAGCGTATCCGGCTGTTGCCCGGCGTATTGCCGATACTATCGGCATCGGACAGTTTGATGTTACTACCTATGACGTCCACCGGTTGATGTACTGGCCATCAGCACCGCAGGACGGCACGTACATCTTTACCTATAATGACGCACCGCCTATACCGCCTGCGGACGTACTGGCTACGTATGAAGACTGGCATGACACGGCAGAGTGGCCTGTAGGCCCTACGGAAGTAAAAGCACGACAGACGGAGGCCAAACATCAAGGGGAGCCGGCGGAAAAACCGGGACTTATCGGAGCTTTTTGCCGACAGTACACTATAACACAGGCCATTGAAACATTTTTAAATGAGGTATATCTCCCGACGGGGCATGAAGACCGATACACATACGCCGAGGGCAGTACGTCTTCTGGGTTGGTGCTCTATGATGATAAATTTGCGTATTCCCATCACGGAACGGATCCGGCATCAGGAAAATTGTGTAATGCGTTTGATTTGGTGCGGATCCACAAGTTCAGTCATCTGGATGACGATACCGACGACCGGACGCCTATCAACAAACGCCCTTCCTATGTGGCCATGATGAAATTGGCAGGAAATGACGAAGCCACGAAACAAGAATTGGCCGAACATGATATGGCTGAAATCAGAGGGCTCATGACGGATGACGGCTTGGACCTTCCGGACGCAGAGCAAGACCAGTCCTGGCTCCAACACTTAGAACGCGGCAAGAACGCGGCCATTAAGCCGACGGCTGAAAACTTCATTTTGATTTTATCGCACGATCCCCTATTAAAAGGCAGTTTTGGTTTAGACGACTTTTCCCACCGCATCCTGCTGAAGAAAGATTTGCCCTGGCACCGCATGCAGGAGGGAGTTATCTGGCGTGATGCCGATGACGCGAGTCTTCGGAACTACCTGTCCAAGTATTACAAATTGACCGGCCGGGGCGTCATTGATGACGCACTGACAGAAGTCATGGCGCAGAACCGGTTTCACCCGGTACGGGAGTATTTAAAAGGCCTGCACTGGGACGGCGTCAAGAGGGCGGAAACGCTTTATATTGACTATCTGGGTGCCGAAGACAGCATATATGTGCGCACAGTCACGCTGACACATTTAAAGGCTGCCGTTGCCCGTGTGCTGCATCCGGGCATCAAGTTTGATCCTTGCATTGTTCTCTCCGGCCCGCAGGGTATTGGCAAGTCTACGGTATTGGCCAAGCTTGGCCGACAGTGGTTCAACGATTCTATCGTCAGCCTGCAGGGAAAAGATCCCATGGAACAGCTGCAGGGAAGCTGGATGATTGAGCTATCTGAAATGCAGGCGGCAAACAAAGCGGAAAATGACCAGATCAAAGCGTTTATTTCTAGGCAGGTGGATAAGTTCCGAGCACCCTACGGCAGACGCACGGAAGAATTTCCCCGCCAGTGCGTATTTGCAGCAACGACCAATGATTATATTTTTCTGAAGGACCGCACAGGTGGCCGAAGGTTTTGGCCGCTGTTTGTGCAGGGAAGTGACCGGGACATCGGAGAGATAGATATAGACCAGATATGGGCAGAGGTGTATGAAGCCTATCAGCAGGATGATACTTTACTGCTGCCAGCGGACGTTGCCAAGACGGCTGCGGAACTACAGGAAGCGCATACAGAAGGCAGTGAAAAGGCCGGACTGATACAGGATTATCTGGATAAGAAACTGCCGGAAAACTGGGGCAGCTTAGACTTGTATGACCGTAAGGCCTATTTAGAGGATTACGACGACGGGGCGGCCGAAACTGGTGTGGTTCGTAACCGGGTATGCATCCTAGAAATATGGTGCGAAGCCATGAACGGCAGCCGGCCGCAGTTAACGAACGCCGTTGCCCGGGAACTGAATAGTATCATGCAGGGGATGAAAGGATGGATGCCATATAAAGAACGAAGTGGAAAATTACGCTTTGGCAATCTGTATGGCCTGCAGCGGGCATATATAAGAATAAATAAATAAATATAATGAATGAAATTAGCATTTTTAGTGTTACCAATTATTTTCAAGTGTTACCAATTATTAAGAAAAACGATGTTACCAATTATTTAGTTTTATGCAAAAAGTAGAGAATTAGAAAGCAAGGTGTTACCAATTATTTTTTTTGGTAACACCAATTGGTAACACTTTTAAGCTAGATAGGGGCTAAGTTTAGTAACTGTTGTTACCAATGTAACCAATTATATATAGAGATATTTGAAAATGAGACTTTAGACACGTATACGCGCGTGAGGAACTTCTCTAAATTGTCTAATGGGAAATACTTATAAGAGGGCCCTTGAATTGGTAACATCGGTAACATCTGTATTTGTATAAAAAATTAGGAGACGGCATGAAAATTTTAGAAAAAGAACTAGAACAAAAATTAGTGCAAGGAGTAAAGCGGCTGGGTGGCTGGGCATTAAAGTTTACCAGTCCCGGGCAGGACGGTGTACCGGATCGGATTGTAATGATGCCGGGCAGAACGTATTTTGTGGAAATGAAGGCACCCGGTGAAAAGCCAAGACCCTTACAACAAGTCGTAATCCGGCGTATGCGACGCCTGCATCAGAAAGTCTTTACCGTGGATAGTGAGGAAGAGCTGGCCAAACTGTTGCAGTATATGTTGGATGACCAATGCAAAATAGATAGAAGGGCGATGTTATGATATTTACACCACATACCTATCAGAAAGAAGGTATCGAATATATTATAGGGCATCCGGACTGCGGCCTGTTCTGGGAGATGGGACTTGGCAAAACGTCTACCGTATTAGATGCCATAGATGCCTTAATGTATGACTGCTTTACCATTCGTAAGGTCCTTATCGTGGCGCCGAAAAAAGTAGCAGAGGCTACCTGGCAGGAGGAAGCGCAGAAATGGGACAATCTGCGGGGCCTTACCTTTTCCACGGTAATGGGAACGGAGGCACAGCGTAAAAAGGCGTTACAGAAAGAAGCCGATATTTACGTAATCAGCCGGGATTCCGTTGTGTGGCTGATGGAGTTGTGCCGTTTCCGGCCGTCCTTCGATATGCTGGTGGTAGACGAAAGCAGCAGTTTTAAAAATCCACAGGCCAAACGGTTTAAGGCACTTCGCAAAGCCCGGCCTTTCTTTAAACGGATTGTCATATTGACCGGAACGCCAGCACCTAATAACTTACATGATATATGGGCACAAGTGTACCTGCTGGATGCCGGCAAACGGTTAGGCGTAACGCTAAGCGAGTTCCGGAAAAATTATTTCAAGCCGGGGCGCAGTAATGGATACGCCGTATATGAATGGTTGGTCCGAGATGAGAAATCAAAAAAGGAAATATATACCAGAGTGTCGGATATCTGTATGAGCCTAAAAACGAAGGATTATTTAAAACTGCCCGAGCGGATCGATAACATCATCCACGTGCAGATGGATGAAACCGCTAAGAATTGTTACAAGAGCATGAAAAAAGAAATGACACTAGAGCTGCATGGTGCGGAGATAACTGCCTTAAATGCTGCCGCGCTGTCCAATAAATTACTACAGATGGCCAATGGCAGCGTGTATGAAGATCCGGATCCGAATGTGGAATACGTAGGAGGTTATTTCGGAGGAACAGCGCAGATCCATAAAGCGAAACTGAATAAACTATATGAAATTGTGGAAGACAACCCAGGCAAACCGGTGCTTGTGTTTTATGCGTTTAAGCATGACCTGTGGACTATCAAGTCTACGTTTCCGCACGCGGTAGAACTGTCCGGGGCAGATAGTGTACGAGATTGGAATGCCGGGAAAATAGAAATGCTGGTGGCGCATCCGGCAAGCTGCGGCTATGGGCTGAACCTGCAGGCAGGGGGCAACATCATTGTGTGGTATGGCCTGACTTGGAGCCTGGAGCAGTATCAGCAGGCCAATGCCCGATTGTATCGGCAGGGACAGGATAAGCCGGTTATTATCCACCATCTTGTTACCGTCGGCACCATAGATGAACAGGTCATCGCGGCACTGCAGCGGAAACGCAGCGGGCAGGATGCCTTGATGGAAGCCATTAAAGCACATTTACGAGGAGCGTGAGAATATGATAACGAAACGAACAGAAAAGCTATGGAAAGCGGCATTGAATATAATTATTAGGCCCGATGAATTTTCTGGCGGGGTGCATTATTTATATAAAGGGGAAGGTACAATGGTATTGGCAAACGCATATATGGCGGTATGGATTCCACATCCGCACCCTTTTAATTTAAGGGATATGGAATTTTCAGAAATGAGTGAGGACATGTACCGAAGAGTATTTGCAGAGCCTGATATGGGGGAAGGCAATGCGCTACAGGATGAGAATACAGTGAAACACATAGAGGATAATGTACTTGCTGTTTTTTCAATTGCGGGGCGCGAAGTGTTGGTGTCCAATAAATTACTAAAACGTATTCCATATGATCCAAGGGAGGATACTGTGCGAATTAATAATCCTAAAAAAGATGGTCCTTTGTTTTTTTACGATGCAACAAAAGTTTTATATGGGCTTATTATGCCCTTTCGCAACATGAAGGGACGATGAAAAGTATGTATCATAATGATTATGTGATTGTCGTTAAACAGTATCTGCGGCGATATAAAGAATTTGGGGTATACATCAGTAATATCCATGTGGCCATAGAGGATATCCAAGACACGATGAAACTGGAAGGAGTTCCCAAAGTTTCTGTATTATCCGAAGCAGGAGGATGTGGCGGGAGTGGTAAGGGTGTCAGTCCGCAGGAAGTATTATACTTTAACAAGGAATCGGCACCGGCACGAATTGCAGAGCTGCATAAAAAGTTAGAGGAAATAGAACCCACTTTTAATAAACTAAAGAATTCACTTAATAAATTGGATCCCGAGGACAGAAGTTTATTAATGCAAAAATGGGTATCAGGGGATTCATGGGAGGATGTGGCCCGTGAAGTTCATCTTAGTTATGCCAGTTGTCGTCGGCGTAGCAATGTACTGCTAGAAAAGTTGGCGATTATGATATTTGGAAAAAATGCGGACGATACAAATTCAAAAATTATTTTTGCTAAGTAAAAATTGAGCAGATTTTGAGCAGAAAAGTGTGGTATACTAATAGCATGAAAATTTATATACAGGGCGCCTATATTTTGTAGGCGTCTTTTTTATGCGCAAAAGTGGGTGATAGTATGATAGATTGTGACAATGTACGATGCCGGTTTAATCGGCGCGAGGTATGTGTTAACATGCGGATGTCCATACGTAACGGGCGATGTATATCGTCTGAAATTAAGATGCATCGGCAGAAGAAAACCCGGGAAACAGAAATCAATCATGTGCCCGTGGTGCGCTCTACTCGAAATAGAATATTAAAATAATTTTTTTCCGGGCTGTTTTCAAAACAAAACAAGGGATGGTGGTGACAATGTGAAATGGAACTACGGGATAAAGCGTATAACGATTATTTGGGCGGTATGAAGTATAAAGAAATTGCTGAAAAGTACGGTGTATCCATCAATACAGTAAAGTCATGGAAGCAACGGCATAACTGGCAGCGTAAAAAGGGTGCACACAAAAAGAAAAAGGGTGCACCCTTTTGTAATACAAATTCAGTAGGGCACGCAAGCAGCGTCCCTAAGCAAAACAGTAACGCTGTAAAGCACGGGCTGTTTGCTAAGTACCTGCCGCCGGAAACGGCTAAATTAGTACAGGCCATAGAAAAGAAATCGCCTATAGATATCCTTTGGGAAAATATTTGCATCAAATATGCTGCCATTATCCGAGCGCAGAAGATCATGTATGTAACTGATTCGGAAGACTTGACCAGGCGTCATGTTATGGAAAGTGAAGAAGCAGATACATATCAATATACAGAAGCCTATGAAAAACAGGCTGCTTTTTTAATGGCCCAGTCCCGGGCCATGGGTACGCTTAACAACATGATCAAGCAGTATGAGGAACTGTGCCGGGCCGGACAGGCAGATGAAGAACAGCGTCTGCGTATTCAAAAGCTTAAGGCTGAAGTTGATTCTATTAAAAATGACGCTCCGGATAAGGAGACTGTTACATTTACATTTGATAGGAAAAGTGATTGATTATGGAAGTAAATATCGCTAATATTATTTCACCGGCGTTTGATCCGGTGTTCTGGGATATACAACAGCATACGCATACGTTTTATTGGCTGGCTGGGGGCCGTGGCAGTACAAAATCTTCCTTTATCGGAGGTATTGAAGTACCGACGTTATTGATGCAGCATCCGCAGTGCCATGCCGTCGTCTTGCGTAAGGTAGGCAATACCATCAAAAACAGTGTATATCCACAAGTACAATGGGGTATTGATCAGTTGGGTGTTGCTGACCGTTTCCGCTTCAAAACGTCGCCGCATGAAATCACGTATAAGGCAACCGGACAGAAGATTTTGTTCTTTGGGGTAGATGATCCGACCAAAGTCAAGTCCATTAAGCTGCCGTTTGGGTATGTGGGGATTGTGTGGTTAGAAGAATTGGATCAATTCAGCGGAATGGAAGAAATCCGGAATTTGTTTCAATCTCTGCTGCGTGGTGGCGAAGAATACTGGGTGTTTTGTACGTACAATCCGCCGAAAAGCCAAAACAACTGGGTGAATGAAGAAATACTCTTTGATGATCCAGACCGGCTAGTACATCATTCTACATATTTAGACGTGCCTAAAGCGTGGTTAGGCGATCAGTTCATCCTGGAAGCCGAAAAGCTCAAAGCTAAGAATGAAGTGCTGTACAAGCATGAATACCTGGGCGAAGTCACCGGCACCGGCGGGGCTGTGTTTGAAAACGTATCAGACTTGCGTATGAGTGACGACATGATCGCACAGTTTGACCGGCGGCATTATGGGTTGGATTTCGGCTTTGCGGTGGATCCGTTGGCATTTAATGCGATGCACTATGATGCAAAACACGAAGATTTGTATATATTTGACGAACTGTATCAACAGAAGCTGACAAATAAGCGGGCAGCTGAAATGATTAAACAGAAATATAACTCTTGCCGCATCATTGCTGATTCGGCTGAACCTAAAAGCATTGTAGAAATGCGCGGGTTTGGCTTAAATATCACGGGAGCCAGAAAAGGCCCGGACAGTGTGGAGCATGGTATGAAATGGCTGCAGGAACGGGCACATATTTATATTGATAAGCAGCGCTGTCCCAATACCTATAAGGAGTTTGTCAATTATGAGTACGAGCGCAATAAGGACGGTCAGTTTATTAGTGCCTATCCGGATAAAAACAACCATGCGATTGATGATATCCGGTATGCCATGGAAAAAGAAATGGCCCGCAGCCGGTTACGCATTATGAAATGAGGTGAGTACCGTTGAATTTGGATGCAGCAAAGAAGTTAATAACCCGATATATAGAAGGCCATGCTGATTTTATTATAAAGGCTGAAATAGCGGAACGATATTATCAGGTACAAAATGATATCGTATTCCGAAAGCCTAAAAAGAAACCCGGCAGCGATGCCACCGAAGTAGAAAATCCGTTACGCAATGCAGATAACCGTATTCCGCACAGCTTTTATGAATTATTGGTGGATCAGAAAGCGGCATACATGTTTACAACCCCGCCTCTTTTTGACGTAAAGGACGACGAAACGAATCAAGTTATTGCCAATGTGTTAGGGGATGGATGGGCGAAAAGAGCCAAACTGTTATGTGTGAATGCCAGCAATGCCAGAGTAGCATGGATCCATTATTGGGTAGATAAAGAAACCGGTTTTCAGTATGGCGTCGTACCTTCTGCACAGATTATCCCCGTGTGGTCTACTAAGTTAGATCAGCAGCTGCTTGCAGTATTGCGAGTATATAAAGATATCGATCCGGAAGACGGCGAAATGTATGATGTGTATGAATATTGGACGGATACAGAATGCCAGGCTTTCCGGAAACGGGCTGCAGATGAAATTGTAACGGGGCTCATGGATTATCCCTGCTTTACCGATTTTTATGAGGCGGGAGAGACGGATTCAGCGAATACTATGGTGCATGATTTGGGCGCTGTGCCGTTTATTCCGTTTTTTAACAATTCCATACCTAGTAGTGATTTAGATCGCGTTAAAGACCTTATTGATGCCTATGACAAGACCTATAGCGGATTCATGAATGATCTCGAGGATATCCAAGAGATCATTTTTGTTTTGACCAATTACGGCGGTGCCAGTG
Organism: Megasphaera sueciensis; assembly: GCF_050219315.1. Classification (NCBI taxonomy): domain Bacteria; kingdom Bacillati; phylum Bacillota; class Negativicutes; order Veillonellales; family Veillonellaceae; genus Megasphaera; species Megasphaera sueciensis. The sequence continues at coordinate 1,383,284 of NZ_CP116939.1, read as the reverse complement.
AAGACGGCGAATTAAACAAGTTTTTAAAAGACCTCAAATATTACAAAACTATTTGTACGGACAGCGTAGGAAGTGGAGATACCAGCGGCGTGTCTACGCTGACGATTGATATCCCTGTGGAAGCACGGGATAAAATGCTTGAGATCACGCGTAAGGCGATTTTTGACATGGGACAGGGCATTGACCCTCAGCAGCAGGGGCTGGACGCTACGAGCGGCGAAGCAATGAAATTTTTATATGCGCTGCTAGAACTCAAAGCTGGTTTGATGGAAACCGAATTTCGATTAGGATTTAACGAACTGGTGCGGGCCATTTGCCATGCTAATAATCGTGATTGCGGCACGATCATTCAAACATGGACACGTACCAGCATCCGTAACGATGCTGAATTAGTTGCTATGTGTGCCCAATCAGAAGAGATTGTATCGAAAAAGACGATTCTCAAACATCATCCCTTTGTGGAAAATGCGGAAGATGAAGAAAAACAGCTGCAGAAGGAACAAAAAGAACGGGATGCGCAGCTGGATGCGTATGATGATACCCATCAACATGAACCGGCTGGCGGCGAAGGAGGTGAGGGGAATGTATAAATGGTTGATTACGTATGTCAAACAGTTTAACAAGGATTTTCCTATTACTGCCGTTGCTGACCATACGGAATATGAGATTGTCCGTATCATTCAAACCTGCTGCCTGACGAATACGGAGTATAGTACAGGTACAGGAACAAGCACAGATACATCGGCGGCTTCGTCGGGAACGTAATGTATCACTCTCATTCGAGGCAGGTAACCTCGGTAAAAACCGGAAAATTAGGAGGAATATAGCATGACAATTGAAGAATTTGTGGCACAAAAGTTAGGAATTGCCGAAGATCAGAGGCCGGCAGCCATTACGGCTCTTAAAGGGTATTTGGACGGGGAGTATGTCACCAAGTCGCGTTTTAATGAAGTCAATGAAGAAAAGAAAACGCTTACCGGACAAATTGCCGACCGGGATAAACAGTTGGATACGCTGAAAAACAGTAAAGGGGATATGGAATCCCTGAAAAAACAGATTAAACAGCTTCAGGATACCAATGCAGTACAGAAAACCGAGGCAGAAACTAAAATGAAGGAACTGCAGTTTACCAATGCTATTAAATTAGCCATAGCGGATAAAGCGCAGGATGTGGATATCGTATCTGGACTGTTTGATAAAGAAAAACTCATCCTTGGCCAAGATGGAAAAGTGACCGGGTTAGATGAACAATTAAAAGCACTGGTAGAAAGTAAGCCGTTCTTATTCAAAAATGATGGTAAGCCGCCTAAGTATGATCCGGCGGGCGGTTCTGGCGGTGCAGGAAAAAATCCATTTGCAAAAGATTCATTCAATTTGACAGAACAAGGGAAATTATTAAAAGAAAACCCCGAACAGGCACGGTCGTTGGCCGCGGCAGCGGGGGTAACTATCTAAAGGAGTGATGAAATATGCCAGGAACTACACTAGTGGACGTTATTGTCCCTGAACTTTTTAATCCGTATGTAGTCAATCGTACCATGGAGCTTTCGGCTCTCTTTAATTCCGGGATTATCACAACAAGCCCTGAATTTACAAAACTTGCCAGTGAGGCTGCACGTACTCACAATATGCCTTTCTTTGAAGATCTTACCGGTGAGGCACAAAATATCGTCGAAGGGAAAACAATTGATTTTCAGAAAATTACATCGAATAAAGACGTATCGACAACCATTATGCGTCAGCAGAAGTGGTCGGCAACAGACCTTTCTGGTGCACTTGCCGGATCTGATCCGATGCGTGCTATTGGTGATTTAGTATCAAGATACTGGGCTCGGCAATATCAGAAAGAACTTATTAATCTGTTAACTGGTGTCTTTGCAGCGGCGACAATGGAAGATCATGTACTTGATATTTCTTCTGGTACAGGGAAAGCTGCTAATATTTCTGCCTTGGCGTTCATGAATGCCTTGCAGCTGTTAGGTGATGCACAAGATCAGCTGACGGCCGTAGCGATGCATTCGGCAACTAAAACCTACCTCAAACAGCAAAACCTTATTACTACAGAACGTGATTCTTCGGATGTGGAATTTTCGGCATATCAGGGGAGACGCGTTATTGTCGATGATGGTTGTCCTGTGACTTCTGGGGTATATACGACGTATATTTTCGGGCAGGGAGCCGTTGCATTTGGTGAAGGATCTCCGGTTGATTTTGTACAGACTGAAACTCGGCGTGATCCGGATGTAGGTGCCGGTGTAAATATGCTTTATAATCGCCATTGTTTTATCATGCATCCTCGTGGAATCGCATGGCAGAATGCTAAGCGTGAAAATGTGGAATCACCTACGCGGGCGGAATTGGCAGATGCTACTAACTGGAAACGCGTATACGAGCCTAAGCAAATTCGCATGGTTGCTATTAAGCATAAAATCGCGTAAGGAGTAGACCATGAACAGTGAAGAATACTGGGCTCAACGTGCAGAAGAGCGGGAGCTGGCATGGCACAAAAAGAGTCAGAATACTGTTGAAATGGAATTATCCAAGGCCTATCGAGATGCATTGGGTAAGATTCAGACTGAGATAGCGGCGCTGTATGGCCGATATGCCAAGGACAATCAGCTTACTATAGCAGATGCCCGGAAACTCTTAATGGGGGCAGAGTATCGAACATGGCGGATGGGCCTGCAGCAGTATGTTGCTATGATCCAAAAGACTAACGACAAAGGATTGTTGCGGGAATTAAATACGTTGGCCATGCGTAGTCGCATATCTCGACTGGATAAACTGTATAGCGATACGCTCATGGAACTCGATACGCTTGGACGCACTGCTATAGGACAGATGGATCATTTTTTGACTGATGCGTATACAGATAATTATTATCATGGTTTGTACGATATTGGTCAAAAGTGGAAAATCACGAATCCAGTGGCGCAGGTGATTCCTAAAGATGTTGAACAGGTATTGCGAACGCCATGGAGCGGAAAAAATTATAGCGAACGGGTATGGAAAAATACGCAGAAGCTGAATCGGTTGCTGCAGGATGAAATGGTCACGGCAATACATCGTGGTGAAAGTTTGCAGAAAATAGCAAAGGTAGTTACGCAGCGTATGGATGTAAGTATCAGTAATGCGACACGGTTGGTTCGGACAGAATTGAATTATGTACAGAATCAGGCTGCTATAGACAGCATCGCCGAATCCGGCATGAAGTACTATACGTTCATTGCAACGCTGGACCGCCGTACATCGCAAATTTGCCGGGCCCATGATCGGCATGTGTACTTAGTAAAAGACGCACAGCCGGGAACAAATATGCCACCGTTGCATCCGAACTGCAGATCTACAATATTTGGCAGTTTAAGTGATCATGCAGACGGCAGCGGTACCCGGATTGCCAAAAACAGCAATAATAAAAGCATTCATGTACCGGCCAATATGACATATGATGATTGGCACGCTATTTATGTAGATCAGACAATGACGCTTAAACAGTGGCGAAAGGAGAAATAACACGATGACACAAGATGAAGCCGTACAAGCTATTATTGAAAAAGTGCAGATCAGGAAAGCCCAGCAAGTCACAGATACGGCTAGCCTTACCTTTTTTGCTGAAAAGTTGGTAGTAGATATTTTAGACTATTGTCATCGTGATGATTTTCCGCCTAGTTTGGTATATACCGTTGCCGATCTCATTTGCAAACGTATTGATGATGAAGTGAAAGCTGCTGCCGGTGCTCCGGGTCCTCTCAAGAGATTGCAGCAGAATGACACTACCTATGAATGGGCAGTAAATGCGACCAATGCTGCAGGGATTTTAAGTGATGCTGATTTTGATAGTATTAAACCCAAATTGAATCGATGGCGAAAGGTTGTATGGCCATGATACAAAATACATACTTGAAAGACTTATTGTCCAGCATCATGTATACGGATACTGTTACGGTAACCAGGCAGATGCCTACCATTGATGAAGAAGGTGCTGATGGATACAAGCCGGTCGATGTATATGTCAATATTCCCTGTAAATTGTCTCAGTATGGTAAAGAATTAGAATCGAATCAGGAAGACAGAGCTTTTAAACTGCGGACTGATTTACGGCTTTGCATGGATCCGAAGTACAAAGTGTTGCCAAACGATATTATGACTGTTTGCCATGAGGACCAGACATTTGTCCTATACGCTGCCCAGCCATTTTGTTATGAAGATCATCAAGAAATATCTGTGCGGCGAAGGGAGGAAGCCTGATGAACATATCTTTTTCGGGATTTGAGGAATTGAATGATAAGTTGTCCGAATTAGCGCAGTCCGGCACTGTGAAACGCAATCAATTTGCAGCACAGCAGGCAGAGATACTGCTCGGAAAGACAAAAGATAATACCCCGACAGATACCGGTCAGCTAAAAAATGCATGGCACCGTACAACTGCTGTTGGTGGAGTTGTGCGTGTGTACAATAATACGAAATATGCGGCTCATGTGGAATATGGTCATCGGGTTCGGGCTAAAAAAGGCGGGATGACGAATAAGATCATTCCCGGCAAAAAAATGTTGCACCTGGGTATGCTGCAAACCGGAAAATCATTTAAGGCAAATGCGGACACTATGTTGAAAGAGCTGCTGAAATGATTACATTACGAACAATAAAAGCAACGATCATAGCGGTACTAAAAACTAAATACCCGGATTATAAGGTACATTTTGATAACGTGGAAAAATCAGATGCACCTTATTTTTATGTCGAGATGCGTCCAACCGCAAACACGTGGGATCGCATTATCAGCGAGCGAATTATTCAGATAGATATTCAGTTTATTCCTCTGCTCGATAAATATGGTCGTGCAGACCGAAACATACTATATGATATGGCTGACAGCATGGAGGTAATGTTTCGGCCAGTATTCCGGATTGAAGACCGATATATTACGGTGTTGGAAGCAGAAACCACATTTTTTGATGAAATACTGCATTATATTTTTAATCTTGATTTTGCTGATGCATTCACAAGCGAAGAAATCGGCGGTATTCAGTACGAACTGATGCAGCAGTTAGGACTCGAACTGAACGGTCAAGAGTTGAATGAGGAGGAATTATAAATGGCAAATGAAGCAGAAGTCTTTGGCTTGCCGCAAGTCCTGATTAATTTCAGGACAAAGGGTACCACTGCAATCAAGCGATCTGCCCGCGGCATTGTAGCTATGATTTTGCGATGCGAGACTACGGACGTGATCCAGACGTATAAGATTGCCGACGTATCGGATATTCCCAGTACGTTGAGTGAGGATGCGCAGGATCTGATCGAAAAATGTTTGGACGGGACTCCGCTAAAAATTTTGTTGTATACGCTGCCTGCGGCATCGGTTGAATCGGCCACAAAGATACAGGCTGATGTGTTGAAAATGTTGACCAGTATCAAGTGGAATTATTTGTGCGCACCCATGGCCAGCGGTACGGATCAGGCAGACCTTGCCAGCTGGATTAAATCCATGCGAACTAATAAGAAGAAGACCTTCAAGGCCGTGTTGAATGCGCAAGCGGCCGATAATGAAGGCATTATTAACTTCTGCACTGGTGATATCAAAGTCCAGACGGGTACGGACAGCAGCGGCAATGCGGTTTATAAAACGTACACGGCATTACAGTATACGGCACGAATCGCCGGAATTTTGGCAGGACTGGCACTTGACAGATCGGCCACGTATTTTAAACTGACCGAAATTGAAAGTGTGGAAGTGTATGAAGATATTGATGAACTGATTGATCAGGGGCAGATGCTGCTGTTTGATGAACAGGACGGCGACGGGGTGAAAATCGCCAGGGCCTGCAATAGTTTGACAACGTTTACAACCGACAAAGGAGAAGACTTCCGGTATATCAAGATCATTGAGGGAATTGATATGGTTACCGATGATATCCGGGATACCTTTAAAAAATACTACGTTGGCAAGGTGATCAATGATTATGATCATAAAATGCTGTTCATTTCTGCAATTCTTGTTTATTTTTCTGAAATTGAAGGGAATGTACTGGATAAGGATGCCGGGAATACGGTCGATATCAATGAAACCTATCAGAAGAGTTATGCGACACTGAAAGGCGAAGATGTGGATGATATGACGGTTCAGCAGATCCGGGAATACAATACAGGTGATAATGTCTATTTGGCTGGATCCGTGAAATTTGTCAATGCAATGGAAAACCTGAACATTGACTTTACGATGTAAGGAAGGGGTGATGGAATATGGCAAGAGCTGCAGAAGATGTCACCTATCGTGGCCGCCGGCGCTGGAATGGCAGCCATGGTAAGGTGTGGTGGGACAATGAATTACTGTTTGAAATTGAAAAATTTGAATGCAAGGTAACCGCTAACCGTGAAGATGTTATTATTGGCAACAGCGTTGACAGTAAGATCGTATCTCTCAAGGGAGAAGGCACAATTACTATAAAAAGTGTTATCAACCGTAATATTAGTGCTTATCTGGAAGCGTGGAAATCTGGACAGGATCCGCGGGCAACGTTTGTTGGATTAATTGAGGATCCGGATGCAGTGGATAAGCAGAAAGAACGGTGCAGTATTGATAATGTTTGGTTTAACGAGCTGGCGATTATGAATTTTGAAAAAGGAAAAGTAGTTGAAAAAGAATTCCCGTTCGGGTTTACGCCAGAAGATGCGTCGTTTATGGAAACGATTTCGTAATAGTTGTTTATTTAGGAGGAATGAGAACATGGCAGCAGTAAGTATTCAAGACTTAATTAATAAGAAAGATCAGATCCAGACACAGAAACAAGAAACGTATGATTTAGACACTTCTATTGGAACGATTACCGTTAAAAAGCCAACTCGGTCGTTTGTATTGGAAGCGTCCAGGTTAGAAGAGTCAGGCGAAAGCGATAAGTATATGATTTTGAACTTAGTGACGGCCCCAAATCTCAAAGATACGTCTTTGCAGCAGGCCTATGGTTGTGCAGAACCCACGGATATCGTAGATGCGTTGTTTGAACCGGGGGAAGTGATTGCTATTTCAAAGAAAATCATGGAATGTGCCGGGTATGGCAAAGATATTAAATCAGCAGTACATGAAGAAGTAAAAAACTAATTGAAGAGAATTGGGAAGCGGCTACGGCCGCTTTTCTGGTTCTCCATGGACATCCAGTACATTACTTTTTTTCGTTATCTGAAACAGACAAACTTTTTTGTCATGCGGCAATGGAACTGGAATTGAAACGGCAGCACGACATGATGGCATGGATTGCAACAGGAGGGAGGCGGCCATGAGCGAATATACGTTAAGTGCAGTCATAGAAATGAAAGATAAATTTTCTTCCGGCATCAAAAAGGCACAAAGCGGCTTTAATACGTTTTCTAAATCATTGACGGGCATGCCCTCTGTTGCTGCCCGTGCGACAGAATCTATTGATAAGATGGGTGAAAGCGCTGTTCAGGCAGCACAAAAAACTACTAAATTAAAAACAAATTTGTCTGGCATCAGGGGCGTTTATGCGGCAACCGTACGCGTTAAAGACGATGCGACGGCAACACTTAGAAAAGCACAGACGGAACTAAATCAATTTAAAGGAAAAACCTATACGGCAATCGTCAATGTTAAAAATAACCTATCTAAAGACGGTGGTGTGGGTGGCAAGTTGTCAAATGGCATGTCTAATATGGCCGGTGGTATGCTCATGGGTACCAGTCTGCAGATGGCAGGAGCAGCCGGCATCGGGTATGGAATCTACGACACCATAAAGACATATATGGATTTTGAAGCCCAACTGTCGGAAATCAAAGCCCTTACGGGGTTAGATGCGGCGGCCATGGATCAGGTAAAAGAAAAGGCTATGGAATTAGGGCAAGCTACCGTATTTGGCAATACAGAAGTGACCAAAGGCATGGCCGAACTCTTGAAAGCTGGCGTGGATGTCAAAGATGTATTAGGCGATGCTTCTGAAGCTGCCTTGAATTTGGCGGTTGCCGGTGATATTGCACTACCTGATGCCGCTGAAATCATGAGTACGGCCATGAATGCTTTTAAAGTAGACGATGCGACACATGCTGCAGATATTTTAGCCGGTGCCGCCAATGCCAGTGCCACCAGTGTGGGCGAGCTGAAATATTCACTGGCTGCCTGCTCGGCGGTAGCTGCAGGGGCCGGTATGAGCTTTGACGATACAAACACTGCCCTTGCTGTCTTTGCACAAAACGGGCTCAAAGGATCGGATGCCGGTACAAGCTTGAAAACAATGTTATCGAATCTCGTACCGAAAGGGAAAACAGCAATTGCAGCGTTCGAAAAACTGAATTTGCTTACAGAAAGCGGTTCATCTGCCTTTTTCGATGAAGCGGGGAAAATGAAAAGTCTGGCAGATATTGCCGGACTTTTAAACAATCGTTTAAAGGATATGACAAAAGAAGAACAACTTAGCACACTATATGACATGTTCGGCTCTGATGCAATTCGCGGCGGGATGATATTGCTGCGTGAAGGTGCTGACGGCGTTACGCAGATGTTCAACGAAATGGGGAAAGTTACAGCTAAAGACGTCGCCATTACTCGGATGGATAATCTCAAAGGGGATCTTGAACAATTATCCGGCGCTTGGGAAAATTTTCAAGATACGCTAATGGATAGTCACAATAGCTTTGGCTTACGCGGATTTATTACGGAATTGACCGATGTTGTGCAGTATGCCGGAACGGTCATTAAAGATGGGTTCGATTTTTCAGATGTATTTAAGATTGCCGGTAAAGGCATCAACGATTTAAAAAATAAATTTCTGGAATTTGATGGCGTGGGTTCGGTATTAGCAGGCGGCGTGTTGGCAGCCGGACTTTATAAGATTACGAAATTGGCACTCAAAGCGAAAGATGCTGTTACAGGGCTAGGTGGTACAAAGCTGGGTGGCGGTATAGGCGATGCCACCGGTATGGCACGGGAAATGGTTGTCAATGCGCAAACTGTCATCGTAAACGGGCTGAAATCTACATCAGGCAATGGCACAACCATACTGGGTCCGGATGGAAAACCAGCGAAACAGAAACCGACTCCCACAGGAACCTCTATTCCGAAAGCCTCTTCCCGATGGAGTAAGCTGCTAGGGCGAGCTCCCATTATTGGGACTGCTATTGCATTGGGAAGCAGCGCTCTTGATGTGGCATACGCGCCGGAAGGACAGCGCGGTACAGCTGCCGCCAGTGCCATTGGCGGTCTTGGTGGTATGTGGGCCGGCGGCAAATTGGGGGCGATGAGTGGTGCGGCTATTGGATCTATTTTTGGCCCCGCAGGGACAGCGGTCGGGGGCGCGATAGGAGGGATTGCGGGAGGCGCTGCCGGGTATTTTGGGGGCAGTGCATTGGGAGAAACGGTTGCTAACGCTATTGATCTTTCCAGCAAATGGGACGCCATTAAAAAAGGGGCGTCCGAGACGTGGGATTGGATAAAAAATGGGGCTGCTACCGCTGTTCAATCGCTATCGGATACTTGGGGCGCAATATCGTCATGGTTTAGCAGTAATATATGGGAGCCGATAAAAAATGATGCCATAGGAGCATTGAATTTTATTGTTGGCATTGGGGCTGTTGTTTGGGATGCGATTGAGCCATATTGGGATGTTGCTGTTAATTGGTTTGATTCCAATGTATGGCAGCCCATTGCAGATTTTGCCAGTTCTTGTTGGTCTGGCATAACAGATGTAGCCAAATCTTGTTGGGATTCTGTTACGGGTGCTTTTAGCACGGCTGCCGATTGGTTTGATTCCAACGTATGGCAGCCTATTACATCCTCTGTATCTGGGCCGGTTACTGCGATTGAAAACGGTTTTAGTGAAGCTGTAGGATCTATTAAAAGTGCGTTCGGCGGGCTTGCAGACTGGTTCAATGAAAATGTATGGGAACCTATTAAAAGCAGAGGCTCTAGTGCCTGGGGCTGGATATCTAATAACGTAAGTTATGTACAGAACAGAGGGTCAAAAATCACAGGTCTTAGTGGACATGCGACAGGCTCGTCCTATTTTGAAGGCGGACTTACACAAATAAACGAGCATGGCGGCGAAATTGTGGATCTGCCACAAGGCAGCCGTATCTATCCAGCTGCTACAACACAGCGGATTATTGAACAGCAGATAGGACGCAGCAGGAATTCATCCGGTGGCGTTCTTTTTACGGGCAATACTTTTGTGGTCCGGGAAGAAGACGATATTGATAAAGTGGCACATCAGTTGTTTCAATTGATGGACCAAGCAAATTTGAACTATGGAGGTGGGTATTAATGGGGTTAGGTGCGTTAAGTAATGTCATAGAAATATTGTCGGCAGCATTAAGCGGGGGTACTGGCGGAGCGTATCGACAGGTCATCCTGACCTATGATACAGACAAGTTGATATTGCCCGTTACCCCTGCCACCTATAAAGTGTCTACGGCTCAAGGCAATAAAATCGTCAGTATTACACAAGTGGGGGAAGCGTTGATTTTTGGGATGCCGAAGCTGCAAACCTTGACGCTGGAATGTTTTTTCCCAGCTCTTATTCATGATTATCCGTTTGTTGTGGGAGATACTAAATCTCCGGCAGAATGTGTACAACAGCTTATCAAGTGGAAAGAGACAAGAACACCGATTCGGGTCATTATTACCGGGACACCCGTAAACATGGCGATGGCTATACAAACATTTGATTATCGGGAACAAGACGGCAGTCAGGATATTTACTACACACTGGGGCTTACCGAATATAAAGATCTAAATACGCCAGCAGCCAATAATGATAAAGCGGTTGATAGTACAACAGGTCTAAAAGAACGAGCCGATAATACACAGGCAGCTACGTCGGCCACGTTGGTACAAAAAGGGGCTGATGTGCTGGATGCGGCCAAAAAATCATATGGCCAATATTCGCACTGGCGTCGTATTGTGCAATCTAATGATTTAAAAGACCTGGCAATTAATAATATTAGTAAGCTACGCAAGTTGGTGATTAAAAATTGATTATCAAACACAATGGTACAGATATATCCAAGTTGGTAAAGAAAATCACATGGTCCGGCGCACGGCTGCAGGTTGCCAGGAAGCTTATATTTGATTATGTGCAGGATGCGCGGGACCATAATTTGCCGAATTGCGTAATTAATAATGGTGAAACTGTTTATGGATATGATGAAGATGGAAATTTGCAATTTCAAGGCAATGTGTACAGTATTGAAAAGAATACGCAGGAATCCAATATTACGGTCACTGCATACGACAATCTGTTTATTCTCTGCCGGTCGAAGACTACGCGTAAATTCACGAATATGACGCCAGAAGCGATTACCCAGGCTGTCTGTGCTGAGATGGGTATCAAAACAGGTAACATCATCGAAACGGGCAAACAGGTCAGCTTTATTGCGGCCGAAAAGACCGGGTACCAAATTATTATGCGGGCCTACACCGATGCTGCTAAACAAATCAATAATGCCAAATCCAACGCAAATGACCCGGATGTCTTGTATCATCTTGTGATGAATGGCGATGCACTGGACGTGATACAAAAGGGAACATTGATCGAAAAGGTCACAGCGGATCAGTATGTCAATGTGGAAAACAGTAACTATAAGGAAAGTATCGAGAATCTGGTCGATGTCGTTATGATTACCGATGAACAGGGCAATGTTACCGGGTATCAGTCCAATGAAGACTGGATAAAGAAATACAGCATGATACAGGATGTCTATAAATCCAGTCCGAAAGCTAATACGCAGGAAAAAGTAAAGGCCATGCTAAAAGGACCGGAACGCACTGGAACGATAGATGTTTTAGGAGATTACCGCGTCAAATCCTCGTATTCCATTACAATCAAAGACATACAGGCAGAACTTACCGGGAAATTTTGGGTAAAATCAGATTCGCATACCTTTGAAAACGGTATGCATTTTATGCGACTGGAAATCGAATTTGAAAATCTGATGAATGAAACCGAATGGAGCGATGGGAACGGCGTTGGTACCGGGAAACTTCCTGTCAGTAAGGGCCTTACTGCTGGATATAAGGCTTGGGGCGGCGTAACAATGGACAACGGTCAAAATGGCTGTGCGGAAGCCGTTGGCAAAGTGGGGAGTTACTACAGCCCATTTTTGGCACAAGAAGCCAATGCGGGTGTGACCGGCGTTCCCACGATGGTAAGCGATGCGCAAGACAGCGGCATTGCCGTAGAATCATTTGATCCCGGTAATTTGCAAAAAGGAGACTGCATTGTCTATGGGGATAACGACCATGTTGTTATCTATGATGGTTCCGGAGGATATTATGGCAATAGCAGTAGCGCAAATCATGTTGTCCACAGCCATGATTATACGGACGTTGGCATGACACCGACTAAGATTATCAAGACAAGCAGGGGATGATCCACAATGGGAACCAAAAATACACCAACCGCAGCGCAATCTATGGCAAAGATGGTCCATACCATGCATGGAATAGCGCAGGAAGAACGACCACAGGGCACTATGATTGGTATTGTGACAGCCCCGCCGCCGGATATCAAAGTAATGGTGAATAACATCGAACTTACCAAAGAGGATGTCTATATTTCTGAATATTTGCTCATTGGATATCAACGTACAGGAAAAGGGCACATTGTTAGTGCCACGCAAAACCGCGGCGGCGGCAGCGGCGATGCGGCGTATGAAAGTCATAATCATGATATCAACAATGATTATACCGATACGATCATTTATACCGACACATTAAAAGTAGGCGACAGAGTAAGTGTGATCCCGGTATATGGACAAGATGCACAGCTGTATATCATTGAGGATAAGGTGGTGAAGCTATGAGTGAGGAATTTCCTTTTGTAGGGACCGGGTCTGGTATGACGGATACAACGGCAACAGAAGATAATCTGTCAATGTGTCGGGAATATGCTTGGGATTTCGAGAAAAACTGTTTCCTATACAACGGGAATGGACAACATATCATGGTCGAGGGTGTGGAAGCCGTAAAAGTGTGGGTATATAAAGCTCTGCAGACGGAACGGTATCAATACCTTGCCTACAGTTGGCAGTATGGCATCGAAGTAAAGCCATTTATTGGCAAAGTCATGGGCGTGCAGGAGCGGTACAGCGAAATTAAGCGGATTATTATTGAGTGTTTAATGGTGAATCCATATATTACCAGCGTCGATTCGGTCGAATTTACGGCCACCGGTGATAAAGTGGTTTGTGAGGTAGATATTACGACCGTGTATGGGGAGGTGAACGTCAATGTATAGTGCCAGAGAACAAGCTGATATATTAGAAGAATTGCAAATCAAAAGTACGACGGCTGCCAGCAAATTTGAGGGAACGTTTGAATATGATATATTTTCCTCAAATAGTATTGAATTTGCCAAAGCAGAAGTGGAGCTGGAGCAATTATACAAGGCGGCGTTTGCGGATACCAGCTGGGGTGATTATCTTACCAGGCGGGCGGCTGAAGCGGGCATTATTAGAAAATCGGCAGTTAGTGCAACGGGAACGGTTACAGTCAAAGGGAGTGGAACGCTTCCTACGGGGAGTATTTTTGCCACGGCAGCCAGTACACAATTTAAAACGCTGGCAACCGTGACGATTTCCGGCAGCACGGACGTAGCTGTGCAGGCTGTCATCGCCGGGGCAGACGGGAATGTGGCAGCCGGGGAAATTACAGTTATTCCCATGTCGATACCCGGCATTACCGGCGTTGTCAATGCCGAAGCCATGCATGATGGATACGATGAGGAAGATGATAGCAGTCTGTTGAGCCGATACCTTACGCATGTGCGGACTCCGGGAACGTCCGGAAACAAATATCATTATATGGAGTGGGCCACCAGCGTTTCAGGCGTGGGATCTGCTAAAGTGATCCCGTTATGGGATGGCCCTGGAACGGTTAAAGTTGTTATTGTCAATTATAACTATGAACAAGCAAGCGATACGTTAGTTCAAAGCGTTGCGGCTTATGTTGAAACGGTGCGCCCTATTGGGGCAACCGTTACCGTCGCCAGCGCTGCGCCCAAAGCCATTAATATATCCGTTTCTATTGATGGAACCTTGAATGAATCAACGTTTAAAGAAAATGTGAAAAATTACTTTATTACCATTGAAAAGAATATTATTAATTCGTCAGATACCGGCTACGTGTCTATTGCAAAAATCGGAGCGATTTTATTAAGTGATAACGGAGTAAATGATTACTCAAATTTAAAAATAAATGATGGGACAGCAAATATTGCATTGACGTCAGAAGAAATTGCCACTCTTGGGACGGTGACCATCTCATGACGTTTGAACTCTTGAGAACAACGCCGGTTAATGTACAGCGGTATTTGCCTGATTTTCTTGCAGAAGACCCCGTCTTTACACTGTTGCAAGGTGCTTTGTCCTGGGAGCATGAAAAACTTAGACTGGAAATTATTGATATGACAAAGCAATTATTTGCCAGCAGTGCCACTTGGGGGCTTGATGATTGGGAACGGGTCTATAATCTGTCTCCGGGAACGAATGATACGTATGAGTACAGACGGAATAAGTTACTGGAAAAAATACGCGGTGCCCGTACCAGTACCGTTGATGCGATGAATCAAATTGTACAAACGTACGGAGCTGGATACGTTGAAGAACATAATGATCTATATTATTTCAACTTATATACGACTTGTAAAGATGCTGGTATGATGCAGGAAATGCGAAAGCAAATTTTGACATCTAAGCCGGCTCATTTGGGAATGAATATTTACACCGGCTATAGTTGGAACGGGCATATTAATTTTGACGGCACCTACACCTATGGGTCCAGTAATACGGAATGGAGTGATGGATAATGAGCTATCTTAGTAAGTGGTTGAGCTTGTTCCCTAAGGTTATCGGGAATCAAACACGGCCAGAAGACGGAATCGATAATACTATTGAGTATAATACGGACGGATTCCCGCAGCGGATGGCAAATGATCCGGTGCGGTATGACTTGGAAAATGCAATGGCCAGTCAGCTTTTTAGTAATGATGAGCGCCTGAAAGAAGATATAGATGCATGTAAAAAGGAAGCCGATGACAATCTTGATACCGCAATAGTCGGTCATAACAAGGATGGGGCAGCACATAATGATATTCGTACTAAAATTGGTACTGACATAGTCACCCATAATAAAGACGCAACGGCCCATGAAGCTATTCGTACCAAGATCGGAACGGATATAGGCGCGCATAATAAGGACACTGCAGCGCATACCGATATCCGGCAGCTTGTTTCCGATACAGTACGGGTAACGACGACCGCCAATAAGCCAGCATCCATGATCGATAATGGCTTGTGGTGCGAAATTGTCAGTTGAGGTGATGGTATATGTTAAAAACAATTAATAATTGCATCTATCATACCCGGGGTGATACGGGAACTGTTGCGTTTGCGCCTACAGTAGATGGGGTTCTGATAGAAAAATACACGGCAACGTTCACGGCGAAAAAAACGTTTGACGATGAGGTTCCTGTATTGCAAAAAACAGTGAATTCCGGAATGGTTACGTTTGAGCATGACGACACCAATACGTTGGCATATGGCACCTACGTATATGATATTGAAGTGCAGTATACGGATGAATATGGCAAGGCACAAGTCAAAACGTTTGGACCGTATAACTACTATGTCAGGCCGGATGTAACGAGGTGAGTATATGTCAGACTTACAAGGAGATTTGAAAGAAACAGCTGCTTCTTTATCGGTTGCTATTATTTCTGGTGGTAGTGTAGACGCCAGCTTGGGAGCAGTTGCCAAGGGTGATAAAGGCGATAAGGGGGACAAAGGTGATACCGGCAATGTAGGAGCCGATGGGAAAAGCGCCTATGCGGTTGCCGTGGATCATGGATTTGTCGGCACGGAAGCAGAATGGCTGAAACGTATTGAAAATGTAAGACAAGTTCAATATGCTGACATTTATTCGTTTCCCAAAGTCGGCAATCCAGATATTGTCTATATCGCAACAAAGGAAAATGCAACGTACCGGTGGGACGATGATAGTTTGAAATATTATTGTGTCGGCCGGGATTTTAACGCTATTGAATATATTTCAGGAGGTAATGCAAATGGCTAATAATGCAGTAGTGGCAAGGTTGACAGCACGGGCTGATACAGCAGCTAATTTCGCAACGTCTAATTTGGTTCTGCTGGCAGCGGAATTTGCGTATGAGACAGACACTAAAAAACTTAAATTCGGAGATGGTGTCACGGCATATAGTTCGCTCCCTTATTTTACAGGATCCATTGAAAGCGCGCTGGCAAGTTGTATGAAGATATCGGACTATAAAGGCAGTGCGGATGGTGTTGTGAAGACTGCAGATAAACTGGCGACAGCACGGACGATTAACGGCGTATCCTTTGACGGTACGGGAAATATCACCATTTCTGATAGTGATAAGATTCCTACATCACAAAAAGGCGTGGCTAACGGTGTGGCCACATTGGACAGTTCCGGGCAGGTGCCATCCAGCCAACTGCCAAGTTATGTGGATGATATTATTGAGGGCTATTACTACAGCGGAAAATTTTATAAAGAATCAACACACGTCACGGTCATAACCGGTGAGGGCGGGAAAATTTATATTGATATCAGTTCGACAGCAGATGCAAAGGCTTGTGAATATCGGTGGAGTGGTACTGCCTATGTTTCCGTTTCTAATCCATTGGATATCGCCAGTCAAGCGGAAGCAACGGCGGGTACGGATAATACGAAAGCCATGACACCCTTGCGTACAGAACAGGCTATTACGGCCAAAGGATATATAACCTCTGACACGGCTGCAAGTACATATGAACCGAAGATTGCAACAAAGAATTCCGCATTTAATGCCAGTTTGGCAACCGTTATGCCGGCAACGGAAACAGTCGGTGATGCCGGGGCTATCGGTACCAGTGCCTCTGTTGCAAGAGCCGATCATAAACATCCGATGCCGGCCAGTATGCCTCCTAGTGGTTCAGCCGGCGGAGATTTGACGGGATCGTACCCGAATCCGACCATTGGTGCTGGCAAGGTGTCCACGACTAAAATTGCTGACGGATCCGTCACAGCGGCCAAAATTGCCGATGGCGCTATCACCGATGCGAAAATGGCAGCTGCCAGTCTATCTACATCAAAATTATTTGTCCCATCCGGAGATGTCCTTATACTTGATGGTGGATCCGCCTCTACGTAGGAGGTATCGGTATGTCGATTATTCGAGTTAAAGGACGATTAGAAACGGCAACAGGAACGGCTGCAGAGTGGGCGGCAAGTAACAAAGTGCTTCTAAATGGCGAACTTGGGATAGAAACGGATACAAAGTATGTAAAATGCGGCGATGGAAGTACGGCATGGAATGATCTGGAATATATCCGGTGCCCGTCTGATGTGACTTGTTCCGTACAGGCATCGGCGGGATCGTCCGTGTGGATTGAAGTGCCATGGGAAAACGTCTATATCGCCAATACATCCCCGACCGGAACCGACGTAAATGTCATAGAAATTACAACGTAGCAGACTTAAGCGGGTCTGCTTTTTTGATATTTGAAAGGAGTACGTACTATGTCCGTATTAAAATCAATTTTCCATCGGTACAATAAAACAACGTCATCTTATGATACGTTACATCCGGAAACAGAACATGCCCAGGTAACAGATTTTGGGCAGGGCGTGATTGCACATCTTGCCAGCAATGTATTAGCAAGTACGATCAGCAGTATTACTTCAGATAGTCTCATGGCCAAGCTGGTGAAACTGGTATTTAATGCCACGGGGGTGCAGTATAATATCGCACAAAACGGGTATGTTAAATTCGGCGATTTATTTGGCGGCCTAATTATACAGTGGGGAAGTACTTCATGCGAAACTAATAACCATGTTGCACAAATATTACCGATTACGTTTACTGATTGGGCCTGGCCAGTATGTACTGACTTTTATACTGATGACGGAAATTTTCCGCAGTCTATAATCGGAGCCAGAATCATTAATTTATCAACGTTGGAAGCACGCGGAAGAGGTATCAGTGGATTAGGGACCATAATAACAAATTCAATCCCTACATTCAGTTTTATAGTAATTGGACGGTAATGTTCAATATGGGCCGGGAGCCAGCGATGATATAATTCTGCAAATGTAACTTTATGGCCTGGAAGGGAGCGATGATAATGGATTTTGTTATAATCTGCCTGATAAATTTCCGCGTCCACTTGGTTGGTAAAATATTCCACCGGCTTTTGTCGTCCGTCTTCAGACACGCAAAAAACAAACGGCCGCCGCCGGTTGCCGGATAATTTTTTGATGCTGCCGTAGCCGTTAGGCTTACGCATAGTATCACACACCTTTTTTATTTTAATTATACAGGAGATGGAAGTATGAGTTTTGCAAGTAACGTTAACTATTATGTATGTGCGTTTGACAGCGCCGGGAAGCGCATAGGATGCGATATATCCTCTTGCGGGCCGGATGACGGCAAAGCGGCAGATATAATAGCCAGTGCCAAAAACAAGTTTACGGACGCGGCTGTGGTTGAGATTCTGACCGCGGATATTTACAATCAATATCTTGCCGGATATGTGCGGGATATGACGAGCGGGAAACCAATTGAGTATATAGCCCCAGAACCTACGGCAGCAGAAAAGAAAGCATCACAAGCATCTGTGGTGGCGGCCAAGTATGAACCGCAGATTGTAGAGCTAAAAGATGCATTGGCTACGGCTACATTGGCTGGAGATACAGCAACCGTGACGGAATTACAAACAGAATATACAGAGTTAATGGCCGCTTATACGGCAGAATTGGAGGCGATTAATAATGGCTAGATGTAAATTTTGCGGTAAAAAATTGGATGATGCTGGATATTGTACCAATGAAAAATGCCCGGAATCAATCCGGGCAAAAATTATGCAAGCTGCAGCACAAGAAGAAACTGTTAAAAATATAACTACAACGGAGGAAACTAAATGATCGAAGTGATTGTAAATTTTTTTCGAGGGATGGCCCCAGTCCACACTGAAATTGAATGGGGTACTGCCGTGTCAGTTGCGGGCACGGTATTTACTTTTTTGATTGGATGGAACAGTATTATTGAAGCTCTTATTGTAGCCATGGCGATTGATTATATTACAGGAGTTTTGGCGGCCTACATCAATCCAAACCTGGCACTAAACAGCCAAAAAGGATTTAAAGGTATTTGTAAGAAAATTGTTGTATTGTTGTTAGTTGCTCTTGCTCACGAATTAGATAAAGCCACAGGACAGCCGGTTATGCAATCTGTTGTCGTGTGGTTTTTTATTGGGAACGAGGGATTGTCCATTCTCGAAAATGCAGGGAAAGCAGGCTTACCGATTCCACAAAAACTACGTGATACCTTAGAGCAACTGGCGTGTGAAAAGAAAGGGGATCAGAAGTAATGAAAGTATTTATTAATCCAGGGCACGATATTGATTATGACAGTGGGGCCGTGAATCCGAATTCAGGCTTGCGGGAATGTGATGTTGCTGCCAGAGTGGGGGATCGTGTAAAAGGGTACTTGGAGGCAGCCGGTTGTGAAGTGCAGCTGCTGCAGAGCGATAATCTCTATTACGACAGTCAGTATGCGGATCGTCCTGTTGCTGTATGTGCAGAGGCAAATGATTGGTCGGCAGACGTATTTATAAGTATTCATTGTAATGCTGCCAATACGCAGGCCCGTGGAACGGAAGTCGAATGCTATGACAGGAATGACGCTGGAGGGCAATTGGCACAATGCATTCAGTCTCAGATCATCAATAGCATAGGTACCGTTGATCGCGGTGTAAAGGAAATGCCTGGGCTTATCGTTATTAAGCATACGGATATGCCGGCGTGCCTTGTTGAAATGGCATTTATTGACAATGATGCCGATGCACAGTTGTTGGTAGACTACGAGGACGATTTTGCCCGTGCGATTGCCAGAGGCATTACCGATTATGAATGCACGCTGTAATACGGCATTGTGCATAAAAGTATCAAGAATAAGTTTGGCCAAACACGTTTTGTAACTATTTTATGAATTTTAGTGTATATAAAAGGAGAAATCAATTATGACAAAAGAAGAAATTTTGAACACAGTAGTAACGGAAGTAACCTCTTTAGCTAAAGACCAGGCAACATCTTTATTGGGTAGTTTGAGCGTAGACGAATTGACACCCTTGGTACAGGCCCAGATTAAAACCATCACGGATCCTTTGGAAGCAGAGATCAGCACGACGTCCAGCGTGTGGGTAAAAATCCGTAATCGTTTGTACGTTACGGCAATCAACAACGCTGTGACTTCCATTGTGGCAAGTATTCAAGCGGGATTAGTGGATTTGGTAAAAGAATAAAATATAAGATAAAATGATAAATAAGCCGGGCTGCTCAGTAGATGAGTGGTCCGGTTTTTTTCTTTTTAACACTTTTACCCAAACCATGCGCTAGAAATTTTTTTCTAAAAATTTGTATAATTGAATTTTTTCTATTGACTTTTTTGTTTTTGCTGTCCTCTTTAGGGGAAAATATGTTATAATAATGCAAATATACTATGCTGCTAGAATAAAAATAGTACAAGCCAAAATGAGAAAACCCTATACATGAAACCATGATACAATAGAAGTATCAGGAACGGGAGGAACTTATCATGGCGAAGCACTTTGATAAACAATTATTAGACCAACCGGTGGTTATTCATTCGGATCGCGGCAGCGCTTACGTTTCGCGGGAGTATATACGAGCTACGAAAAACATGCAACGCAGTTATTCCAAAAAAGCGTTTCCTTGGGATAATGCCTGCATTGAGTCTTTTCATTCGTTGATTAAACGGGAATGGCTGAATCGGTTCCGGATCCGAGATTATCAACATGCGTATACGTTAGTGTTTGAATACTTGGAAACGTTTTACAATACGGTACGGATTCACAGTCATTGCGATTACATGTCGCCAGACGAATATGAAAAATTGTATCAGCAGTGTCAGAAAAAGATGCCTTGTTGGCAAGTTAAACCGAGGATACATTTCTCATTTTATTTTGTACTAAATATTGACATAGGACCACTACAGAATTATGTGTGCATGGTTTATAGGTGGAGTGTATCTATTTATAAAAAAACAGAGAGGGTTATATATGGATATTTTAAAGGATGTTAATACGGTGATATCAATAGTTGCTGGAATTGGGAGTATTATTATGTTCTTTTTGAGTCGGCGTCAAAAGAACAAATGTTTAGCAATACAGAATAAAATAGAACTGATATTTAATAAAAATTCGACCATTACAAGTCAAGATAGTTTTAACATTGAAAATGTAGGAAAATTCGATAATCGTAAATCAGTGAAATAGGGGCAGAAAAATGAGTGATACATTTAATATTGATAATGTGAAAACTTTGATTACCGATGCTACTACAATGGAAGTTTCTGATATTAGTAAAATAATTATTAAAATGGTGGATATCAAAAATGATATAAATCGCATTAAACAAAAAAAGACACAAGCGTATACTATAGATGATAAAATAATATTAAATTGTTTTTCTAATAATTTACAACATAAAATTAAAAAATGTTTTATTGATTCGTACAACATTGTAGAAGATGCTATAGACGAGATTGGCAATTTAGAAGCATCTATTAGAAGTGACTTATATGATTATTATTGGGAAACATATATAGACGTATTAACTGATTTACATATTGATATTGAAAATGAACAATGTATTAAGGACCATTCGGATAAAATATATAATCGTATAATTGAAATTATAAGCGCCCAAATTTTTAATAACAGACAATCAGACATAGAAACTAATAAAAAAATTACGTATTTAAATTCTATTACAGCATATGTATTTTATGAATGTAAAATTTTAATACCGATTGAGACATCTAAAAGAAGCGGAACTCTCGATAAAACATAACGAGAAAACATTATAAGCTTTGAAAATAAAAACTATCATTATTTTTAATGTATTCGGCTGATTCGAATAGAGTACTATGCGATTTTATAGTATTTACTCGGCTTAATAAATACATTAGCAATATTATTCCGGTAATTCAGGAAAAAGTAATTTGATTTAAAGAGGGGTTTTGCTTTATGATTGTTGATTATGAAAATAGTCCTAAAAATTCCATATTATATTCAGGAAGTATTATACTAACATATTTTGAAAGTCATCAATGTAGTATTACATTTGATAGGTTATATCAATATTGTAAAAATCAAAAGATGGAATACTCTATCTTTATTTTGACAATTGATTGGTTGTTTCTAATTGGAGTTATTAAAGAAATTAATAAAAAAAATGAGGTGGTATTATGCAACTAATAAAGTTAGAAGTTATTAAATCTACCACCAATGAGATTATCCGAACTATATCATTTAATAAAACTGGACTGTCTTTAATTGTTGATAAAACTAATAAAATCAATAGTGGTAGTAATATTGGTAAAACCACAGCAGTAAAAGTTATAGACCTTTGTTTGGGGGCACGGTCAGTATCTAGTTTATATAAGGAAAAAGATACTGGAGAAAATATAATTGTTGGACAATTTTTGGAAGATTACAAAGTTATTGCAATATTAACTTGTAAAATTGGTAATAAAAAACATGTTTTTAAACGATCACTATATAAAAATGGTACATATGAAATAGATGGCGAAGCTGTTAACAACTTACAAATATATTGTTGTAAACTTAATAGTATTGTCTTTGATAATAAAAATAATGTGCCTACATTACGCCAATTAATTTCTAAGTTTATACGGTTAGATAACGCTAATGAAGCGGCATTGTTAAAATTTCTAGGAACTTACCCAAAAAATTATAAATATCAGGCGGTGTATAACTATTTATTTGGTATTGATAATACAAAATCAGAAAATGTCAATATTTTAGAGGAAAATGAAAAAATTGATAAGGATATTGAGGCTATTTATAGAAAAAATTCAATATCTTCATTAACTGAATTTGAAACTAAAATTAACTTAATGACAGAGGAAATTGATAAGTTTAAAAAAGCGTATGCTGAAGTAACAGTTGTTGATGATTATGCCACTAAAATAAATGAAAATCAGCTTCTATTATCCAATATACAGAAGTTAGAACTTAAATATGCACGACTTCGATTGAAACAAGATTTGATGAAAGCAAAAATAGAAAGAGAAAAGGAAAATTTTTTTTCAGTTGATATAAAAATGTTGAAAGAATTATATGCAGAAACTAAGTTGCATTTAAGTGAATCACTATATGATTTTAATGATTTGACAAATTTTCATAATAGTATGGTAAATAAAAGAATAGAAATGCTACAAGATACGTTAAATGAAATAACGAAAGAAACACAACAATTAGCACTAAAACTTCAAGAACAGAGAAAAATTTATGAGAGTAAGTATGTGTCTTTTAATGTTGTATTGAAAGACAAATTTGAAGAAAAATATAATGAGTTTGTCACAAATAAAATCAAACTTGAAACCTATATTAGCGATTATCAATATGTTAAACAACAAAAAGAAATTGAAAACAATAATATTAGAAATAAACTAATTAAGAACGATAATTCTGAGAAAAGAAGTGAAATTATAGAACGATTAAATTTTTATTTTAAACGTTTAACGCATAACATAATCGGAGAAAGTTATGCAATTGTTTTTGATGCTAAAGAGGATTCTTTTCCTATAAAAATAGTTGGATTAAATGGTAAACCCGGTACCGGAATAAAAAAAGCAATGATTACTTGTTTTGACATGGCACATATAGATTTAATAATCGAAAAAAAATATCATATGCCTACTTTCCTTATTCACGATAAAATGGAGAATATTGATTTAATGGAGTTGACGAAAATTGTTGATGAAGGTAGAAATTTCTCAGGGCAGTATATTATTCCAATATTGAGTGACCGAATAGCGCGATTAGGTATAAAGGATGATGAAGTAGTATTATCTTTATCCGCTAAAGATAAATTTTTTAGAATTTAATTCAAATCATTTTATACAGAACAAATGTTTGCCTTATAACCACCATCATGATACAATAATACTGGACTAGTCAAAATCTATTATTGTGAGGTGGTTGTACGAACGAACGATTTTTAAATCAAATTATATGTGGTGATTCAATCGAATTGCTGCAGCAGCTTGAAGATAATTCCGTGGATGCTGTTATTACAGATCCACCATACTGCAGCGGTGGTCAAACAGCAAATGCGCGAGCGCAAACGCCATCCAGTAAGTACGAACAATCGGGAAATAAAATTGTCCATCGACCGGATTTTGCCGGTGATACCATGGATCAGCGGTCGTGGTTGCATTGGTGTACGATGTGGATCAATGATTGTCAACGTATTCTTAAGCCAGAAGGATACTTCCTTATGTTTACTGATTGGCGGCAAATGCCGACGGCTTCCGATGTTCTGCAGATGGGTGGCTTGATATGGCGTGGGATTGTTTCATGGAATAAAGGACTTGGGGCGAGAGCCCCGCATAAGGGCTATTTTAGGCATCAATGTGAATACATTGTGTGGGGCACAAACGGGAAGTGTTCACATGCCAAACATGCAGGTCCGTATCCCGGGTGTTTTGACTTCCCGGTAAGGCAGAAAGACAAATTTCATTTGACCGGTAAGCCGACACCATTCATGGAAGAGCTTGTCCAGATCGTTCCGGAAGATTCCGTAATTCTAGATCCGTTTGCCGGCAGCGGTACGACTTGTATTGCAGCAAAAAAACATGGCCGGCAGTACATTGGTTTTGAAAAGACGGCAGTGTATTATGATGTGGCTGAACAAAGGATGATGGATGTATAAATTATAAAAAACAATTTATTTTTTCTTTATAATCTATATTGTTTAATAGGACAGTTTAAAACTAATATGCTAAAATAATTATAATAAAAATGAAAGCGCTAAAGCATTAATGGATCATGCTTTAGCGCTTCTTTTTGTAAATTACCTTTTTATTTAGTTACGGCAACGATATTAATATTGATATCGTATGTTCTTTTTTGTTCATCAAACTTAGAGTATATAGAAGCTGTTTTAAAGTACTGTAAATTTAACGATTTGTTAAATTTATCCGTTTCATCGAACAGTTTAAAATATCCAAAACAATTCATGATATAAGATGCCATTAGTCCTATTATTTGTTTATGATGATTATTATTAAAATCCATTTTTGCTGCACTTTCTAATTTTTCTACCCCTTTAATGCAACCTTCCAGTGCTGGCAACCCGTTTTTGGTAGAAATAATCATGGATGTGATATTTATGGGTTTTATCAGATAATCAAAAATTACTTTTCCATTAGTTAGAGACAGGACGGTGCTTACCCTTTTTCCAGGACTTGATAATAAAAACTCACTGTATGATAATGAATTCATAATAAAACCTCCTTAACAAAAAAACAATACATTTAAATTTAAACCTATTATAATAAAAGGGTTTAAATTTGTCAAGAGCAATAATATCATAAAAACACAATATATTATTCATGACTCGGACTTGCAAAAATTATATGATCAATGTAGCTGAAAAGAGAATAGCGGATGTATGAGAAAATGGTTGCTTTGAGAAAAGATGTTTTTACAATTATATACATTAAATTGTTGAATTAACTTGGTTTGAGGGGGTGCTTTATTTGACAACATTTTGACAACAGGTGTCCCCAAAATATAGAGAAATATAGTTTTTTATCCATGTATAAGAATGGCTCTATTAAGCTGTTTGGGCGTTAAATAGCCATTTATAAAATAACTATTTTGTAACTCAAAATCAGGCGGGTAACACCGTGTGGGTTCAAGTCCCACCCCCGGCACCAATATAAATGGATATGTGTTGCGGGACACAATATATGTAAAAATATCTTAGCGTCCAAAAACGATTCATTCTATGTAAGATAGAAAAATTATTTTTCCTGCTATAACCGTTTTGCATTTTAAAAAGCGAAAGTCTGATAATATGGCATATGATCAGAAGAAATTTTAATGATAAACGTTGCTAAATAACCTGTAATCATTATAGTTATATATAAAAGAAACAAATAAATTTTTCATGTTTTTTATATAATAAAACTATTACAACTTACAAAAAATGAAGTTATTATTCTGATTTTTTATTTATTATGATATAATAAAGTCATTCAGAAGGGGCTGAGAGTGTGGAAGAGATTTTTAAGCGAACGAGTGTTAGATCTTATGAAGATATTCCTGTTGAAGATGAAAAAATAGAAAAATTATTACGGGCAGCTATGGCAGCACCTTCGGACGGTAATCAACAACCGTGGGAATTTTATGTTGTCAGAGACCGAAGACTGTTGGAAGGATTGGCACAGTGCAGTCCGTATGCGAATTGTGTTCGCAATGCTCCGGTGGCAATCGTAGCTTGCTATAGTGAAAAAAAGCTGCGTTTTAAGTCTTTTGCTGATATTGATATGAGTGCAGCTGTCGAAAACATTTTGTTGGAAGCGGTATATTTAGGATTGGGTGCTGTATGGCTTGGGGTTTCTCCTATACGGATGCGTATGCAGTTTGTTAAACGTCTGATGGGCATTCCTGAAGAATTACAACCTTTTGCTATCATTCCTTTTGGGTATGCAAAAAATGTGAAAGATCCCCGATTAAAGGAAGACCGCTTTGATCCGACACGAATTCACTATTTATAGGCCATGTGGAGCTCTTGTAATCAATGCAGGAGCTTTCTTACTGTATTGCAACTGTTTTTGACTGTATTTTACTGGAAAATTTATTTTGTAGGAAGTTGGAAATATATGACTGTTGTGCAGTATAAAGAATGGAGGAATTACAATGTTCAATATTGGTATGAGTGAATTGATATTAATTTTAGTAATTGCGTTAATTGTATTTGGCCCGGGAAAACTTCCGGAAGTGAGTAAGGCATTGGGAAAAAGTTTGCAGGAATTTCGTAAAGCTTCCAGCGAAGTTACGGAAGATGTAAAAAAACAACCTGTTGATGTAGAAAAAGTGGTAGAACAAAAGGAAACACCATCAGAAACTATATCTAAAGATAAACAGTGAGGTAGATAGCATGAGTCAATCCCCTGAAGAAAATCAAGAAGTTTTGCAGGATGGGGAAGAAACGATGTCTCTTATCAGTCATTTGCAGGAATTTCGCCGGCGTCTTATCATTTGTATTGCTGCATTGTTTATTGCTAGTTCTGTCAGCTATATGTATGCGGAGGAATTGATAAAAATAATTTCCAAGCCTGTGGGAATGCTTTATTTTATGAATCCCGCCGAGGTGTTTTTTACGTATTTGAAAATTTCTGTTTTTGCCGGGTTCCTTATTTCACTTCCTGTTTTGGTATATCAGCTTTGGAAATTTATTGTACCGGCCTTTACTCGGTCGGAACGCCGATTGGCATTGTTTTTAACGCCTGCCTTTGTTGTGTTATTTTATGCGGGAATTGTTTTCTCCTATATATTTGTTCTTCCTGCAGGAGTGCGCTTTTTTTTGGGATTTGCTACAGATAGCTTGCAACCTATGTTTTCTTTGGGTTCATATTTATCTTTTGTTATTTCCTTTATATTTCCTTTCGGCATCGTGTTTGAAATGCCGTTATGCCTGGTTATTTTAGCTAAAATGGGGTTTGTTGGTTCGGCTTTTTTACGGCGTAAAAGAAAAATATGTATTCTTCTTTCTTTTGTTTTTGCCGCGGTTATTTCTCCGACACCGGATATATTTTCTCAAACAATGATTGCGGTACCTATGTTGCTTTTATATGAAATTAGTATTATTTTGATACGGTATATTTTAAAAAAATAGCAATGACGGTTATCCAAACAGAGATTTATGGAAGAAAGAGTCTCTGTTTGTTTTTTTTTCGTAAAAATACATGAATACAATGTATAAATAATTATATATTTTTTTCATTATTATTTTTAACTAAAATTAACAATTTTAATATTTTATATGTAATAATTTGTAATAAAAAATATATATGAGAATTACCAAAATAAATTAAGAAAATATACGAATATTTAGAAAACTATAAGCGCTTGCTTGCTCTGTGTTTTAATGATGTATAACTATTCCTTGTGTAAATACAAATTGTATACAGTATTAATGTAAAGCAAGTAATAATCTTACTTGTAAAGTTACTATATTTTGGTATAATTAATTCCATAATGAAAAAATATGACAGGAATTTCTTGTCCAATTTTCATTATGTGAAAATGAAGTGGAGGGACTTTGAATGAAAAAAATTCGTTCGGTTTTAGTTGCAAATCGAGGGGAAATAGCGATTCGCGTTTTTCGAGCATGTAATGAACTGGGGATTCGTACGATTGCTATTTATTCGAAAGAGGATTCGCTGTCGCTTCACCGGTTCCGTGCCGATGAATCTTATTTGGTAGGCGAAGGCAAAAAACCGGTCGATGCGTATTTGGACATCGAAGATATTATTAGAATTGCCCATGAGCATGAAGTGGATGCTATTCATCCTGGCTACGGCTTTTTGTCGGAAAATGCCGATTTAGCGAAACGGTGTAATGAAGAAGGCATTGTCTTTATTGGTCCGAAGGTGGAACATTTGGTCATGTTTGGGGATAAAATCAATGCCCGTATTCAAGCTAAAAAGGCGGGAATTCAGTATATTCCCGGTAGTGATGGTCCCATTACGGACTATTCTGAAGTGGAACAGTTTGCCAATGACTATGGTTTTCCCATTATGCTCAAGGCTGTTAATGGCGGCGGCGGACGCGGCATGCGTATGGTTGCTAAAATGTCTGAACTGAGAGATGCATATGATAGAGCCAAATCAGAAGCAAAATTGGCTTTTGGCAGTGATGAAATATATTTGGAAAAATGTCTTGTTAATCCAAAACATGTAGAAGTACAGATTATCGGTGATGAATATGGTAATATTGTTCATCTTTTTGAACGGGATTGTTCTATTCAGCGCCGACATCAGAAGGTTGTTGAAATTGCACCGGCATTTTCACTGCCGGCATCGGTACGGCAAGGATTATGTAATGCTGCCTTGCAGATTATGAATAATGTAAAATATGTCAATGCGGGTACCGTGGAATTTTTGGTAACACCGGATAATAACTTTTACTTTATTGAAGTAAATCCTCGTGTGCAGGTGGAACATACAATAACAGAAATGATTACGGGTATCGATGTGGTCCAGACACAGATTAAAATAGCCGAAGGGTATGCACTGGACAGCGATGAAATCGGTATTTATGGGCAGGAATCTGTTCAATGTCGTGGGAATGCCATTCAATGCCGTATTACGACGGAAGATCCGATGAACAACTTTATGCCTGATTCCGGAAAACTCATGGTATATCGCAGCGGCGGCGGTTTCGGTGTTCGTTTGGACAGCGGCAATGCCTATACAGGAGCGGTTATCACGCCGTATTATGATTCGCTGCTTGTAAAAGCAACCACATGGGGATTGAGCCATGCCATTGCCGTGCAGAAAATGATCAGAACGTTGAAAGAATTCCGTATTCGCGGAGTAAAAACCAATATCGGATTTCTTATCAATGTATTGAGTAATCCTCTTTTTGTCACGGGAGAATATAATGTAAACTTTATTGACGGTCATCCGGAATTATTTAATCTTCCGGTAATTCACGATCGTGGAACAAAACTTTTGAAATATATAGGGGAAACTACAATTAACGGCTATGCTGGCGGTCCGCAAATCAAACCGCAGTTTGAAGCGTTGGAAATGCCGGCGAAAGCGAGCGGTGAATATCCGCAGGGGACAAAGCAACTTTTTGACTCCATGGGAGCTGAAAAATTCTCAAAATGGATTATGGATCAGAAAAAAGTTTTGTTTACGGATACAACGATGCGGGATGCGCATCAGTCTCTTTTTGCTACGCGGGTACGGACGATTGACATGCTGCGGGTATTGGAAACTTCTTCGAAGAAACTGCCGAATTTCTTTTCTTATGAATGCTGGGGCGGTGCTACATTTGATGTTGCGTATCGTTTTCTTTACGAAGATCCATGGGAACGGCTTCGCCAGATGAGAGAAAAAGCACCGAATATCCTGCTTCAAATGCTGATTCGGGGTGCGAATGCCGTTGGATATACAAGTTATCCGGATAATGTGGTAAAACAGTTTGTGGAACTATCCGCGAAGAACGGCATCGATGTTTTCCGTATTTTTGACAGTTTAAACAGTCTTGATAATATGGCAGGCGCTGTTCAGGCTGTTCGTGAAACAGGAAAAATCGCTGAAGTTGCATTATGCTATACGGGAGATATTCTCAATCCAGCCCGTCCAAAATACAACTTGGATTATTATGTGACAATGGCCAAAGAACTGCAAAAAGCAGGTGCCAACATTATTGCTATCAAAGATATGGCAGGGCTGCTGAAACCAGAAGCGGCATATTGTCTTGTTTCAGCATTGAAGGATGCAATTGATCTTCCGATTCATCTCCATACGCATGAAGGTGCGGGTAATGCGGTATATTCGTTGGCTCGTGCTATTGATGCGGGAGTGGATATCGTCGATGTTGCCTATTCTTCCTTTGCCAACGGTACCAGCCAGCCGAGTATGAACAGCCTGTATTATGCATTGAGCGGTAATGACCGTCAGCCTGATTTGGATATCGAAGCGATGGAAGAAATGTCGCGGTATTGGGCTACCGTTCGCCCGTATTATAAAGGGGTAGACAAAGCGGATCCTTATCCAAATACAGAAGTATATATGCATGAAATGCCGGGCGGGCAATTTTCGAATCTGCGCCAACAAGCAAAAGCAGTAGGACTTGGCGCTAAATGGAATGACATAAAAAAGATGTACCATCGTGTTAATATGCTGTTTGGTGATATTATCAAAGTAACGCCTTCTTCTAAAGTTGTCGGTGATATGACATTATTCATGATTCAAAATAATTTGACGGAAGATGATATTTTCGAAAAAGGAGATATTCTTGATTTTCCACAATCTGTGGTGGAATTCTTTGAAGGACGGATCGGCATACCCTATCAAGGGTTCCCAAAAGAATTGCAGAAAATCATCTTGAAGGGAAGAGAACCCTTAAAAGAACGCCCCGGGAAAAGTTTGGCACCCGTAGATTTTGAAGTAGTACGTAAACAACTGCAGGATGCAGGATACTTGCATGATGATGAAGCAATCAATGCATATTGCCAATATCCCAAGGTGTTTAAAGATTACAATGAAATCATTAAAAAGTACGGAGATGTCAGTGTGCTGGATACACCTACCTTCTTCTTCGGTATGAGCAAGAATGAAGAAATACGGGTTGAAATTGAAAAAGGCAAAGATCTAGTCATCAAATTGATTAATATTAGCGATCCTGATGAAAGCGGCATGCGGACGATTACCTTTATGTTCAATGGCGCGGAACGTGAAATCCAAGTGATGGATAAAAATGTTGATATGAAAACCGTATCTCGCAAAAAAGCAGATCCGGATAAAGCGGGAGATATCGGAGCGACATTGTCCGGTTCTGTAGTAAAGGTACTGGTGGTTAAAGGACAAGCTGTCAAAAAAGGGGAACCCTTAGTTGTTACAGAAGCAATGAAGATGGAAACGACGATAACGTCTCCGATTAGTGGCACTGTTGGTGAAATTTATGCGACAAAAGGAATGCCGATTTTGAGTGGCGATTGCCTTTTAGAGGTAAACGAATAGTAGTACAAGATACAGTAAAAAACGCTGTCAAGGATGAAAATCCTGGCAGCGTTTTTGCCTTGTCATATCATGTGAAATATTGGCGTGTAAGCAATTGTTTTTACATGCCAATATACTCGCGGCGATGTTTTCTCGATAGGAGGCTGATGGCAATTAAGATAAAACCGGCAGCGATAAAAACAAATTTGATACCGATGAAGGTAGCAATTACACCACCTAAAATAGGTCCGATCATAGCGCCTATTTGCTGCGCGGAAAACATAAGTCCAAAGATTCGTCCTTTTGTATGAGAATCGGTGTTTTCCGCTAATATTGCATTAATAGAGGGATTGATTCCGGCAAAAAAAAGGCCGACGGCGAATTGGCTGACTGCAAATAGATAAAGATTATTTGGCAATGCCTGTAAAACCATACATATACCGGCTGTAATCAATGCCCAAGAAAAAGAGGTAAAAAAACCTTTATGCTGACCGAAACGCCCCCAGAGAGGAGCGGAAATAGCACTGGCGAAGCCGCTTAGAGAAAAAACCAAGCCGGAAACTAAGACAAGTTTATCAATATGTTGGGCCATACTGGATATATAGGTAGTAAGGATAGGCTGCAAAATTAAAATGACCATTTGTACAAATGCAGCATAAATGAGCATATTTCGCAGCAAAGGGACTTTTAACAATCCCCAGGAGCTTTCCGCTGATGTATTTTTTACAGGTGTTGTAGATCGGTCTTCTTCAGGAGGTTCTTTGATGACGAATATAAAGACCAGGCAATTTAGAAATAAAGCAGCAGAGGCCAAATAGAAAGACATGCGCATACCGAATAATTCTGCTAAGATACCACCGAATAAGGGACCAATAATTCCACCGGCCGTCATGACTCCTTGCATTATACCTAAGCATATACCTATTTTTTGACGCGGTGCATAGAGTGTCATGATAGCTAATTCCATAGGCCATAAGCCGGCTGCAAAGCCTTGAAACATACGCATGAATACAAGCTGCATCGGTGTTGTGACAATGCCGCCGAGAAAATAACTGATAGATAATAGTAAACTGGCACGTATGGCCATGAGTTTTTTTCCTTTTTTATCGGATAAGCGTCCCCAAATAGGTGCCATGACGGCACTTACTGCAAAGGTAGCAGAAAAAACAACACCGGACCAGATGTTGACAGAAGCTGGATCGACACCCAATTCACGCGTTAGATACATGGGTAAAAAAGGGATAAGCATAGTATAGCTTGCCGACATAAATACTATATTACAAGATAATATAGCCAATACAATTTTCCAATTCATTTAATCACGCTTTCTATAAGAATTTGATTCATCATCATTTTGGTATAGAAACTATTATGGAACAGAATGCGGCAGTTTTCAAGCTTTATTATTGTTAATATAGAATTTTGTATCAATTAAATTGAAAAAAGGGAGCAGCAACTATATAATAAATCATATGCATATACTGTTTTATATTTTATGAGGGGATAGGAAACGTCTATGATTTTATATTTAATGAAACGGTTGGCAGGTGCCTGCGTTGTTCTTTGGGTTATTATTACCATTACCTTCGGACTGATGCACGCGATTCCGGGCGGCCCGTTTACACAGGAAAAAAAATTACCGCCGGCAGTTGTCGCTGCAGTGGAGGAACGATATCATTTGAATGATTCTCTAGCAACTCAATATTGGGATTATATGAAACATGCGGCTGTTTTAGATTTAGGACCTTCTTACAAATATCCGGGGAAAACAGTGAATGATATTATTGCAGAAACCTTTCCCGTATCTGCCGAATTAGGATTCATTAGCTTGTTCTTAGCCCTGGGCGTGGGGGTGTGTGCCGGTATGGTGGCGGCTTGGCGTAAAAACAGCTGGGTCGACTATAGCATGATGATTTGTGCTACCTTGGGAGTTTCTGTACCTAGTTTTATTATTGCGGCCATTCTTATTCAGTTGTTTGCCTTTACGTGGCCTATCTTGCCGGCGGCTATGTGGCATGGTCCGTCGTATGTTGTGCTTCCGGCACTGGCACTGGCGGCACAGCCGACTTCTTTTATTATGCGATTGACACGATCCAGCATTCTTGATGCACTGGCACAAGATTATATTAAAACGGCACGTGCGCGTGGGGTGGGGACCCGGTCGCTTTTGATTCATCATGCCCTGCGCAATGCGCTGCTTCCTGTTGTCAGTTATGTAGGACCGTTAGCGGCTTCGCTTCTGACGGGAAGTTTTATTGTAGAATCTATTTTTGCGATTCCTGGGTTGGGACGTTATTTTGTTACGAGTATCTACAACCGTGATTATACAATGATTTTGGGAATTACTATATTTTACAGCTTTTTGATTATCATGATGAACTTAGTTATCGATGTGATATATCCCATGGTTGATCCCCGCATTGCGTTGCAGAAACGGAAGGGGGAATAAAATATGAATACTCATGATTTTGAACCAGTAGATCCGAAATGTATTGTTCCGATTAGGATACCACCGCAAACTCTCCGAAGCAGGGGCTGGCGGCAAATGAAACAGAACAAGCTGGCTCTTTTGGGATTAGGCATTGTGGTCATTATGACTATTATTGCAATCTTTGGCCCGCTGGTTACCTCGTACACCTATGATGATCAAGATTTTGCTATGGCCAATGCGTATCCTAGTCCTCTTCATTGGTTTGGTACGGATTCATTGGGACGGGACCTTTTGGTGCGAGTTTTATATGGAGCTCGCATCTCTCTTTCGATTGGGCTGGCGGCTAGTTTGATCAATCTTTTTATCGGTGTTATCTACGGTGGAATTGCCGGTCTCGTGGGCGGCAGAGTGGATCGAATCATGATGCATATTGTTGATATCCTATATTCCATTCCCATGTTATTATATGTTATTTTGCTCATGGTCGTATTTAAACCGGGACTGCTCAATATTTATATTGCCCTGGGGATTGCATATTGGCTGAATATGGCTCGGATTGTCCGCGGTCAAATACTGAGTTTGAAGAAACAGGATTATGTGACGGCGGCTCGGTCGTACGGAACATCAACTTGGCATATATTGACGCGCCATATGATTCCCAATTGTATGGGGCCGATTATTGTTACCCTGACTTTATCTATTCCCGAAGCTATTTTTACAGAAGCGTTTTTGAGTTTTATCGGTCTGGGTGTTTCGGCACCGATGGCCAGCTGGGGAGTTCTTACCTCAGAAGGCATCAACAGCATGCGATCCTTTCCGTTTCAGCTTATCTTTCCGGCAGCTGCTTTGTGTATTACCATGCTGGGGTTTATGTTTTTGGGAGATGGGCTTCGTGATGCCTTAGACCCGCAAAATCAAAAGGAGGGAAACAGATGAAGACCGTATTGGATATTCAAAATCTTTCTATTTCCTTTCGTACATATCGTGGTGTTTTGGAAGCCATCCACCATGTTTCCATTGTTGTGAATAAAGGGGAAACCATTGGTATTGTCGGAGAATCCGGATGCGGAAAATCTGTAACAGCGCATGCCGTAATGAAATTGCTGCCGAAGGAAACGGCCATATATTCACCCGATTGTAAAATCATGTGGGAGGGAACGAATATAGTGCCGTTTACGGAACAGGAAATGAATGCATTGCGCGGTCAAGACATGTCCATGGTTTTTCAGGATCCCATGACGGCACTGAATCCGGTACTTACGATTGGTGATCAAATTTGTGAAGGGCTGGTTCTGCATCGGAGAATATCACAGCAACAAGCTAAATACGAAGCGGAAGAATTACTGCGTGCCGTAGGAATTACAGCTCCGGAAAAACGATTGCGTCAATATCCTCATGAATTGTCGGGCGGCATGCGGCAGCGCAGTCTTATTGCAATGGCACTGGCTTGTTCTCCCCAACTGCTGTTTGCTGATGAACCGACAACTGCGTTGGATGTGACGACAGAAGCCCAGGTTTTATACCTGCTTCGTTCTTTGCAACAGAAGCTGGGGATGGCTATCGTGCTTATTTCTCATAATCTGGGCGTTATTGCACAAATGTGTCGTCGGGTATATGTCATGTATGCGGGGTGTGTTGTAGAAAGCGGCATGGTGGAGGATATTTTCGATAAACCGGCTCATCCCTATACAAAAGGTTTGCTTGCTTCATTACCGGATCCGGAACACAAAGATAAACCGCTGCAGGGTATTTCCGGGCAAGCACCGGATTTATTCCATTTGCCTGATGGATGCCGATTTTATCCTCGCTGCAGACAGACCATGCAGATCTGTATGAGACAAGCGCCTCCTTGCTATGATGTAGGAAATGGACATCAGGCTGCCTGTTGGCTTTTATGTCCGGAACGGGGGAATGATAATGACATTACTTGATATTCAGCATTTGACAAAAGAATTTGTCATTGAAAGTGATTGGCTGGGACGGCCTAAAAAGATTTTAACGGCAGTGCATGATGTTTCGTTAGCTATTGAAGCGGGGGAAACAGTGGGACTCGTTGGGGAGTCGGGCTGCGGAAAATCAACATTTGCCCGTACGATTTTGGGATTATATAAAAAAAACCACGGAACTGTCTTATATAAAGGGAAAAATATTGATCATAATGTTGTTTATGCTGATTTTAAACGTCATGTGCAAATGATATTTCAAGACCCTTATGCATCGTTGGATCCGCGGATGACAGTAGCCGACAGTATCAGCGAACCCTTACGCAATTATCATATGTGTGCCAATCGCCAAGATATGGAGAAACGAGTATTTGAATTGCTGGAACAGGTAGATCTTAATTCCGAAGCGGCCCAGCGCTATCCTCATGAATTCAGCGGCGGACAGCGTCAGCGGATAGGTATTGCCCGGGCGTTGGCCCTAAATCCTGAATGTATCTTTTGTGATGAACCTATATCGGCCCTTGATGTTTCTGTTCAAGTACAGATCGTTAACATGCTCAAAGAGTTACAGCAGCGGTTTGGTTTAGCCTATCTTTTTATTGCCCATGATTTGTCTATGGTTCATCATGTAAGTCATCGGATCGGAGTCATGTATTTGGGGAAATTGGTTGAATTAGGACCAGGAAATATCGTTTATCATGATCCGCTGCATCCCTATACACAATCTTTAATAGCAGCGATTCCTAAACCGGATCCCCATGCGGTGCCTGCCGTGCCGACAGGCGGAGAAGTTCCCAGTCCGCTTTCGCTGCCGTCAGGCTGCGTATTTCATCCGCGCTGCCCCTATGCAAGTGAGCAGTGCCGACATGAATCTCCGGTATGGCGCGAAGTGCGACCGGGACGGTTTGCAGCTTGTCATCATGTACGAGGAGGCGATGCCGTATGAAATGGCACTATGTACTTGCCGTCATGTTGAGCGGGTTCGTTCTCTTTAGTGCAGGATGTTCGACAGTTACTAAGCCTGACACTGTAATATATGTGTTGGAAGCGGA
Organism: Megasphaera sueciensis; assembly: GCF_050219315.1. NCBI lineage: Bacteria > Bacillati > Bacillota > Negativicutes > Veillonellales > Veillonellaceae > Megasphaera > Megasphaera sueciensis. Next base: position 1,346,263 of record NZ_CP116939.1, on the reverse strand, counting down.
ACCTTCAAGCCTCGATCCGGCAATGACGACTACCTTACCGGAAAATGATACGGAACTGCAGTTATTTGAAGGATTAACGCGTCTTGATGAACAGGATGACCCGCAGCCGGCATTGGCAAAAAGCTGGGATATCTCAGCGGATGGAAAACTATATACGTTTCATCTTCGCAAAGGCATAAAATGGAGCGATGGTACACCTATTACTGCACAGGATTTTGAATATTCCTGGAAACGGGTCGTTGATCCCGATACAGCCTCAGAAAATGCGTATATGATGTTTCCTATTGAAAATGCGGAAGCGTATTTTAATAGAAAAGCGACAGCCGATGAAGTTGGGGTTAAAGCACTGGATGAACATACATTGCAAGTGCGATTAACGTATCCGACCGCTTATTTTCTTAATTTGACAGCCGTACATTGTTATTATGCTGTACCGCAAAAACTGGTGAAGGCGCATCCGCAAACATGGGCATCGGATGCGAAAGGAATGATTGGCAGCGGACCCTTTAAAATCACCAAGTGGATTCATTCCAGTGAAATAGATTTTGAAAAAAATGAAAACTATTGGGATGCAAAGAGTGTACGCTTATCTCATATGGAATTTCCCATCAGTGATTCGCAGGCGACTCGACTGATGTTGGTAGAAAGTAATCAAGCTAATATCACAGTGGAGCCGCCGCCGGCAGATCAAACCCGCTTGGAGAAAGCCGGATTATATAAAGTGGCACCCTATTTGGGAAGTTACTATTATGTATTTAATGTGACGAAACCTCCTTTTGATGATGTGCGTGTCCGTAAGGCATTTGCCCTGTCGGTACAGCGGGAGGCACTTGTCCGGCATATTATTCGCGGTCAAAAACAGGCGGCCTATGCATGGGTTCCGCCGGGATTAAAAAATCCGGCTACAGGAAAAGATTTTCGTGAAGAAGGCGGAAATCTGACAACAGAGGATGCGGTACAGGCACGAAAACTTTTGAAACAGGCCGGCTATGATACCGATCATCCGCTGCCGGAGATAACGATTCTTTTTAATACCAATGAAATGCATAAAGCAGTGGCAGAAAGTTTACAGGCCATGTGGAAGAATGCATTAGGAGTACAAGTGTCTTTAATGAACCAAGAGTCCAAGGTGTTCATGGCGACGCGCAGTAAGGGAGACTATCAAATAGCTCGAGCCAGCTGGATAGCCGATTATATCGATCCGATGAATTTTATGGAAGTTTTCTCCGATGAGGAAAATGATGCGCAATATCATAATAAAGCATATAATGAGTGGATCCACCAAGCTAAGGAAACAAACGATCCGGCGGTGCGTATGGCCGACCTGCATCGGGCCGAACAAATTCTTTTTGATGATTGTGTTATTATCCCCATATATTATACGACACAGCCTTATGTAGCGCAGCCTTATGTAAAAGGCTATCATTGGCTGCGGCTGGGCTTGGTCGATTTTAAGAAAGCATATATTGAATAGGGTGAAATGATGAATACATATATAATGGGACAAGGACTTACGCCGGGCGATACGATTGCTATTGTTGCCCCATCCGCTCCGTTGGCCGGCGAAGAGCTGCAGAAAAGTCGGATTTTTCTTGAAACCTTAGGGTACCATGTGGTATTGGGAAAAACCGTGACTTCCGACTGGGGATATTTAGCTGGCAGAGATGACATACGGGCAGCGGATATAAATGCGGTTTTTAAAGATTCTCATATTGATGCCGTTATTTGTTTACGCGGCGGCTATGGGGCAACGCGGCTTTTGGATTTACTTGATTATGATAGTATAGCGGCTCATCCAAAATTATTTATCGGGTTCAGCGATATTACAGCACTTCATACTGCGCTGCACGAACGGTGCCGTATGGCTACGATTCATGGGCCTATGGCACTGACGCTGGGCCGCAAAGTTACAACCCAATATACGCTGCGGCAATTTGCTGCCGGACTTATCCAGCCAGTTCGACAGGGCCCCTTTTTGCTGCCGCGGCGCGCTGCGCTGCGGGGACTTGTCCCCGGTTTTGCTCAGGGAACCGTATGCGGTGGCAATATTTCTGTGTTAACGGCGATGATTGGCACCCCGTATGAACTTCAAGGAAGAGGAGAATTGCTTTTTCTGGAAGAAATAGGGGAGGATGCCTATGCTATTGACAGAATGCTGCGGCAAATGGAACAATCGGGACTCATAGATCGTATTCAGGGAATTATTTTTGGTGAATTTACGAGATGCGGACCTCGTATAGAAGCTCCCTTTGAATTTACCGTGCAGCAGATCATTGCACAATATGCAGAACGATGGAATAAACCGGCACTTATGGGACTTCCGGTGGGACATGGAAGACAAAACGGCTGGCTGCCGCTGGGTGTTAACGCATCTATACAAATTGAGAATAATGGAAAGGCACGGTTTATTATAGAATAAGTAAGATGGGGTGATACCATGGATAAAAAAACAATGAAGGACATAATTGAACATAAGGTAGAGGAAATGCAGCCTGTGATTTACGGCATTGCTGAATATTTGCATAGTCATCCGGAAATAGGCACGGAGGAAAAAATGGCCGCAGACTATTTATGCCATATTTTGGCAAAGGCAGGTTTTCTCGTAACCCCCCTGGTTCCCGAAAAATTTCCGACTGCGTTTCACGCGGTTATCGGAAACGGACCGTTTCAAATGGGTTTTCTCGCTGAATATGATGCACTGCCGGAAATAGGACATGCTTGTGGTCATAATTTGATTGCCGCCATGAGTATTGGTGCGGCTATTGCGTTTGCTGCCGTAGCGAAAAAAGAAGCGACGATTCACGTGTACGGTTGTCCGGCGGAAGAAACGGAAGGCAGTAAAGTATATATGAGTGAACAGCATATTTTTGATATGCTGGATGCCGCTGTTATTATACATCCTTCTCATGAAACCGCCATTGGCGGTACCTCCTATGCTACCCATCCGCTGCAATTTACCTTTACAGGCAAAAGTGCCCATGTTGCCGATCCGGACTATCATGGGATTAATGCATTAGATGCGCTGGTGGATTTTTATGGTCGATTGAAGCAACTGGATGCGACTTTTACGGAACCTCACATCATCGGTGCTATTATTACGGAAGGCGGTCTTGCACCTAATATTATTCCGCATCGGAGCGTATTAAAAGCAACTATCCGTGCACTCAAAACAGAATATCTGGAATATACGATGTTGCCGCAGATTCGTAAATTAGCCCAACAGACGGCAGAAGAGCACGGTACGGCGTTGGAAATGGTTCATTATGAACCCTTGTGCAAAGATATGGTCAATGATCCGCGAATGGATGTATATTTTGCAGAAAATTTCAATCTTTTGCATGAAAAGTTTGCAGTTAAGGAAAATACATATGCTTCAGGTTCTACGGATGTGGGAAATGTAAGCTATGATACCCGTGTCTGTCAGCCGGAAATTGAAATTGGGGAAGATATAGCAGCTCATACACCGGGATTTGCCAGTGCAGCCGGCAGTATGTATGGTAAGTTGCAGGCTCTTACAGGAGCTAAAGCAATGGCAATGGTTGCCGTTGATGTATTATTTGAACCAGAATTCCAGTAATAACATATAGTCGCATATTCTGTATGTGTTGATTTATTTATATACTGGGAAATCGGTTGCTTTTTGTTTTCTGCGTAAAGCGATAAGCTTTAACAATGTGATGTTCGTGGTTCGTTCTCTTTAAATTAGACCTGTAATTGACGACTTTATTAAAAGGAGCTGTAACGAATATATTCGTTACAGCTCCTTTTTGTTACTTCATTTTGATGCAATAAGAGAAGAATCGTACAGTATAACCGCTTACCGTACTTCCTTATTTTTTTACGTTGAGAGAGGCATTGACGCTTCCTTCTTTGAAAAAAGGAAGAGGAGGCTGATCGGAAGTATTTAACGGCTCCCGGATACTTTCAAAAGTGGTAGCCAGCATAAGCTTTAACCGATTGGTTTGATTAACGGAACTGGCACCAGGGTCATAATCAATGGCAACAATACCCGTTTCGGGAAAAGCTGCTTTTAAGGTTTTGATCATTCCTTTTCCTGTTACATGGTTTGGCAGACAAGCGAAAGGCTGCAGACAAACAATATTTTTTGCACCGCGCTTGATCAAATCAATCATATCTCCTGTTAAAAACCAGCCTTCACCCGCTTCATGACCCAAAGATAAATACTCCTTGGCATCATTCGCGATTTCATATATGGAAGTGATAGGATCAAAATGCCGGCTCTTTTCCACCGCCTCTTTATACGGCTTGCGGTACCAGTTCAAGATGCGCACGGCAGTTTTGCTGGCAGTCGATGATAACCAGCTTCCTGATAAGTATTTATGACGGAATTGATTATCAAGGAGTCCGTAATAAAAGAAATCAGCTAATCCGGATACGATGATTTCCCCGCCTTCTTCTTCTATCATACGGACGATGTGATTGTTGGCGATTGGGTGAAACTTTACATAAATCTCACCGACCAAACCAATACGTGGTTTTTTTTCATCACGCATGGGTATGGCATCGAATTCAGAGATCATGTTTTTTATATTTTTTTTGAAAGTTGAAAAATCAGCTTTTTCCAAATCAATGGAACATTTTTCCTGCCATTTTTTTAGCAGCGTTTCGGCAGTCCCTTTGACCTTTTCGTAAGGACGTGTACGGTATAGGACTTGCTGCAGTGCATCTCCATAAATCATACCCATAACCAGACGATGCCAAAAGCCCATATGGGGATTAAATCCCGGTTGTTTGTTCAATCCTTTGGTGTTCAAAGAGATGATGGGAATGTTGGGAAGACTGGCATCGGCTAGCGCCTTGCGCAGCATGCCGATGTAGTTGGTTGCACGGCAGCAACCGCCTGTCTGAGAAATAATGACAGAGGTATGATCCAGATCATAAGTACCGGACTGCAGCGCCGTAATGATTTGTCCCAAGGACATGATAGCTGGATAGCAAGCATCGTTATGAATGTAAGCCAGACCCGTATCAATGGCTTTTTGACCTTGATGAGGAAGGATTTCCATTCTATACCCTTCATGAGCAAAAGCGGCCTTAAACAATGGAAAGTGAATCGGTGTCATTTCCGGAGCTAAGATAACATCTTGCAATTTATCTTCTTTGGTAAACAAGGTTTTCTTATAACTATACGGTGTAACGTCTGCTGTCGGCGGTTTGCGGTGATTCATGACAAACAGCAAAGAACGCAGACGAATACGGATCGCCCCTAAATTGGAACCTTCATCAATTTTTAACAAGGTATGGATCTTATGGCCGCAGGCAAGAATTTCCTGAACTTGATCGGCAACGATAGCATCGAGACCGCAGCCAAACGAATTGAGCTCTACAAGTTCCAAATTTTTTTGCTGGGCAACATACTGGGCCGCCCGATACAGACGAGAATGATAAGACCATTGATCGACGACGCGCAGTACTCCGTCAAATTTTCCCAATGGGGCAATCCCATCTTCTGTAAGCACCGCCAGTCCCAGACTGTTGATCAGTTCAGGGATACCGTGGTTGATTTCCGGGTCCACGTGATAGGGACGACCGCATAATACAATGGCACGCTGCCCTTTTCTTTCTAATGAAGCTAATGTTTTTTTAGTCAGATCATAATACTGCTGCTTATACGCATCTTCTTCGGCCCAAGCAGCTTTTGCTGCCTGTTTTATTTCTTTCTTGCCAATATTCCAGATTTTTAATTCCGCCTGTAAACGGGGAATGATGCGTTTTCTATCATGTAAGGGCAAAAACGGGCACAAATAAGGCGTGTTTGTAATAGACAGTCGTTCAGCCATATTGTTGCGTATTACTTCAGGATAACTCATCACCATAGGGCAGTTAAATGTGTTGTTTTTACTGCCTTCGTCGGGGCCGTTTTGAATACAGGGATAGAAAATACGGTCTACATGTTGTTCCAGTAAATCTTCAATATGACCGTGTACAAGTTTTGCTGGATAGCAAGCGGAATCGGACGGAATCGTATCCATTGATTTTTCAAAGAGTGCCTTGGAGGATCTGTTTGATAGAACAACGCGGTATCCTAAGGTAGTGAAAAAAGTAAACCAGAACGGATAATCTTCATACATATTAAGCACCCGTGGAATACCGACAGTACCGCGCGGAGCCTGTTCCAATGGCGTATAATGATTAAACAGGCGGTTATATTTAAAGGCATACATATTCGGCAGTGGATCATGATGTTTTGCCGTACCGCCGGCTCCGCGTTCGCAGCGATTTCCTGTAATATAGGCATGCCCGTCGTTGAACGTATTTACGGTCAAAAGACAATTATTGGTGCATTTGCCGCAGTGACGGATTGACGTCGCTACGCTGAGTTCATTTAAATTTTGTTTGCTGAGCAATGTCGAGGGTGTCTGATGTTTATGCCATGTGTTTTTTGAAATCAAAGCCATGCCGAAGGCTCCCATCAAGCCGGCAATAACCGGGCGTATGACGGTGCGTCCTAATAATTTTTCAAAAGCCCGCAGTACGGCATCATTATAGAAGGTACCGCCTTGAACAACGATATGGTTTCCCAATTTATTGGGATCTTTGACTTTAATTACTTTATACAGTGCATTTTTAATTACCGAATAGGAAAGTCCGGCAGAAATATCTGATAAGGTAGCTCCTTCTTTTTGTGCTTGTTTCACTTTGGAATTCATGAACACCGTACAGCGGGAACCTAAGTCAATAGGGTGCTTGGCTTCCAAGGCCGCTTTGGAAAACTCTTCGATAGATAAATTCAAGGATTTGGCAAATGTGTCTAAAAAAGAACCGCAGCCGGAGGAGCAGGCTTCATTTAATAGAATATCTTCGATATGTCCATCTTTTAATTTCGTGCATTTCATATCTTGTCCGCCAATGTCCAAAATAAAATCCACATCAGGACAAAAATGAGAAGCGGCTTGATAATGGGCAATGGTTTCTACTTCTCCTAAATCAATGCGCAGTGCTTCTTTCAACAGTGCTTCCCCGTATCCGGTAATGCCGGAATAAGCAATATACGCGCTGGCAGGAAGCCGGTCGTAAATTTGAGAGACAATTTTTTTGGCAGCTTTCAGCGGGCTGCCTTCATTATTTTGGTAATGAGTATAAAGAATTTTATCATCTTCACTCAATAACACGGCCTTGATTGTTGTAGACCCGGCATCTATGCCGAGATAACAAGGGCCTCTATAACCTTGAAGCGGTGCTTGTGGGACCGTGTGTTCGCTGTGACGTTTTTTGAATTCTGATAATTCATCGGGTGAGGCAAACAATGGTTCGATACGGTCTGATTTAGCTAAGGAGGATTCATCGACACCTTTTAACTGTCCCATCAGATTCATAAAAGAGACGGGCTTTTCTTGAAAACTGCCTAACGCAGCACCCATAGCGACATATACTTGTGCATTGTCGGGGGCGATAACTTGTTCTTCTTTTAGATTTAATGTTTTGGCAAACTGCAGACGCAGGCGCGGAAGGAACGTTAACGGACCTCCGAGAAAGCAGACCGTGCCGCGGATGGGACGTCCGCAGGCCAAACCGGTAATCGTCTGCAGGACAATAGATTGAAATACAGAAGCGGCAACATTTTCTTTGCTGGCGCCATCATTCATCAGCGCCTGCACATCCGTTTTGGCAAATACTCCGCAGCGAGCGGCAATGGGATATAAGGTATCGGCATGTTCCGCCAAGGTATTTAAACCGGCAGCGTCCGTATGCAGTAATGTTGCCATTTGATCAATAAAAGCACCTGTACCGCCGGCACAATTGCCGTTCATGCGGTGTTCGTTGCCACCTGTTAAATACGTAATTTTGGCGTCTTCCCCGCCGAGTTCGATAATGACGTCCGATTGGGGGTAATATGTCCGGACGGCCTTTGTACCGGCGATAACTTCCTGTACGAAAGCAATATGTAGATAATCGGCCAGGGCAATACCACCCGAACCCGTTATAGCGATTGTTATTTGTCTGTCCCCGAATATTTCATAAGCATTTTGCAGTAGATCCCATACTTTTTGGCGTATGTCCGTATAATGGCGCACGTAGCAGGCATGTAAGCAATGCTTGTTTTCATCCAGCACAGCAATTTTTACGGTTGTCGATCCAATATCGATACCAATATGTAAAATATTTTGCATATGATTCACCTGTCGGCTAAAATACCGGCCCTTCTATAATCTTGGATACAAGCTTGATAATATCGTATATCCTTGTCTTTATTTTACCTATATTGTAACATATTGTAGCAAAACTGTAACGGTTATTATTTAAAGAAAAACAAAGAAAACGGTAGGAGATCATACTAAATATACTTTTTGCTGATTTGCACAATGAAAAAAACGGTAAAAATCATAAAAAAATACGCAGTACCGGCAGCTTCCGTCAATAAATATGAAAAAAAATGACTGTTTCCTATGATAACAATTGACTTTTGATAAGTGAAACCATAAAATGAGAATATCCATCTGCATATATAACGGCAAATGGAGTCTTGGATTGTCTTTTTGCCTGATGCAAAGGCAGAGACAAAATATTTTAATTATATATATGAGGAGGAGAAGTCATGTTAGAAAAATTGTTTGCCCTAAGCGAACGAAAAACGACAGTCAGGACTGAAATATTGGCGGGATTGACAACGTTTATGACGATGGCCTATATTTTGTTTCTGGCACCATCTCTGCTTAGCCTTGGCGGCATGGACAAAGATGCAGTACTTATTGCGACAGCTTTGGCTGGCGGATTAGTTACGATTGCTATGGGGGTATTCGTTAATTATCCTATTTGTCTGGCTCCCGGCGTTGGTATGCTGGCATTTTATTCGTTTACAGTTGTTATTGGTATGGGCATTCCTTGGCAGACGGCGTTGGGCGCGGTATTTATTTCCGGTGTTGTATTTTTGATTTTGACGGTAACCAGTATTCGGCAGATGATCGTAGAAGGCATTCCGACTTCTATGAAAAATGCCATTACTGTCGGTATTGGCCTGTTTATTACAATTATTGGTTTGAAATTATCAGGGTTGATGGCGATTCGCTTATCTCTTACACCGGGTTCTTTGGAACAAGTGGGAATGACGCATGGAAATTTTGTTCCGGGGGCGGAAGAAACGATTCTGGAATTAGGAACATTAAATAATCCGGAACACCTGCTGGCATTATTTGGACTTGTATTTACGGCGCTGCTTATTGCCCGCAAAATTCCCGGGTCCATGCTCATTGGTATTTTTGGTACTTCTTTGGTGGGCTATGTAACGGGAATTTGTCATCTTCCGGATAACTTCTCTCTTATGGCAATTCCTGATTTCAGCCGTGCCGCATTTTTTCAATTGAATATTGGCGATGCGTTTAATATGGGACTGGTAACGATTATTTTCACATTCACCTTTGTTGAATTATTTGATTCGATGGGGACTATGATAGGAACTGCTACGAAGGCAGGCATCCTGGATCCGGAATCGGGAAAATTTCCCGGTCTGAGCCGGGCATTTTTTACGGATGCGTGTGGTGTTAGTATCGGTGCTTTGCTTGGGACCAGTACGGTAACGGCTTTTGTAGAAAGCGCAGCAGGTGTGGGTGCAGGAGGCCGGACTGGCTTAACTGCCGTAACGTGTGGTATTTGTTTTCTGCTGTCCTTGTTCTTTTCCCCTTTTATGATGTTGATTCCTGAAGCGGCTACCTCTCCGATTCTTGTTATTGTGGGTGTTTTTATGATGGAACAAATACATACCATCGACTTCTCTGATTTTACGGAAGGATTCCCGGCTTTTATGGTCATTGTCCTTATGCCGTTTACTTACAATATTGCCAATGGTGTATCAGCAGGACTTATCTTGTATCCCTTGCTGAAGATTCTTACGGGCAGAGGAAAGGAACTGCACTGGATCATGTATGTGTTAGCCGCCGTTGTCATAGCTAGATATGTTTTTCTTAACTGATGCTTTTTTTGCAGACATCTCCCATGAGCGGTATGGGGGATGTTTTTTTATGAGTAATGTGGTACACTATACAAGACGTATTTTAAAAATATACTTATATAAGTAATGCAGGAGGACCTATACATGAAACAATATGTAACAGAACATCAATCCCCGTACCTTGATTTATCAGCCGAAGTGTCGGACATTTTATATAAGGGAAAATCTGAATTTCAGGATATTGAAGTTGTCGAATCTAAGGAATTTGGCAGAATGCTCGTTCTCGACGGAGTATTCCAGACATCTATTAAAGATGAATTTATGTATCATGAAATGATTGCGCATATCCCGCTGTTTCTTCATCCCAATCCTAAAAACGTATTAATTATCGGAGGCGGTGATGGCGGAGCGGCTAGAGAAGTTGTCCGCCATCGGGAAGTAGAAAAGGTAACAATGGTGGATATTGATGGCAAGGTCATAGAACTTTCCAAAAAATATTTTCCGGAAATAGCGAAGGCCATGTTGGAAAACAATCCTAAACTGACTGTAAAGGTCGGAGATGGCATTGGCTTTATGGCACAGGCGGAAAATTATTATGATGTTATTATTGTAGATTGTTCGGATCCGATTGGCCCAGGAGAAGGCTTGTTTACCTACGATTTTTATAAAAATACCTATAAAGCGCTAAAACAAGACGGGATGTTTGTACAGCAGACAGAATCTCCATTTATGCACCAGCCGCTTATTCAGAAAATATGGAAATCTGTTTCTGAAATATTCCCCATCACTCGTTTATATACTACGTTCATTCCTCTTTATCCGAGCGGAATGCATTGCTTTACTATAGGATCCAAGAAATATGATCCATTGACCTGGAAACCGAATCGCCCGCAGACCTTTAAAACCCGGTATTATAATGAAGGTATTCAACGGAGTGCATTTGTTTTGCCGAATTTTGTTAAAGAATTATTGTATGGAAAAAATAAATAGTTTGCAGTAGATGCCGGAGTGCAATATGGGAGACATACAGGCTGGATAACATAAAAAAAGTACGCTGCAGACAGATTATTTATATTCAAATGTAATAATTCTTAAATTATCTATTGACGAGATTTTTAAGTAATGGTAAAATGTTATACGTTACCGGTTCTTGCGGGTAGGCAGAAACTAGTAGCGTATGATAGTATGGCGGGTATGGTGAAGTGGTTAACACGGCGGATTGTGGCTCCGTTACGCTAGGGTTCGAGTCCCTATACTCGCCCCAATAGGGGTATAGCCAAGTGGTAAGGCACCGGACTTTGACTCCGCTATGCGCTGGTTCGAATCCAGCTACCCCTGCCAAGCATGATCCACTAGCTCAGTCGGTAGAGCACCTGACTTTTAATCAGGGTGTCCCGAGTTCGAATCTCGGGTGGATCACCAGAAGAAAGCCTTTCGGAATAGTATTCCGGAAGGCTTTTTTGTTGAAATGATTTTACATGCTAAGGGGGGAGAATTTACGATACTCTATCTGGGAATCATGCTATCCGGCATTACCATTGATTTTAATACATGGGGAGTATTGGCTGGAATGATACCGAGAATCGTATGGATCCTCTTGTCGGTTATTACGGCAGTACCCTCTTCGCTGTTTGATATAGTTTGCGGCTGCTTTGCTGTAGGGACCGATGTACATTTCCCCCCCTGTATGTCGTTGTTCGTTATTTTATGTTTTGAAAAGAGGGCAATAGAAAGCGTAGGATACAGGCTGGGAAAAAATATGACCGATTATGTTCTGATATATGGAAAAATTTGCAGCTTTGTTTTATATAAACTGCAGATTTTTTTGTATTGTTTTTGAATTATTGTTTCTTTTCTCGGTTATATGTACTACAATAATAGTGTTTTAAAAACAGAATTGACGAAATATATTAGAGGGGGAAATGGCGTGAAGCATTTGAAGATAGCATATACCGATGCTGCCGCTGCGTACTTTGATGTTTTTGGCAGACGTAAAACAGTGAAAGTAGCGGAAACCAATTTTACAGATACGGCAGCGGTTGTTCTGATGCAGCAGGATAAAGCCTATATCGATAAAATAAAAGCTACTTGCTTCGGAATTCCTGTTTTTGTATTAGTAACGAATACGGCAGCGATAGAAAAGAGTGAAGGGGTATATGAGGTCTGTCTCGATGATTCCTTTGATAAGATTGCGTTGAGCAAAGAACTGGAACGTGCGGCTGCAACTTATGAAAATACAGTTTTGCCGCCATTTTTCGGTGAAATGGCTAAATATGTGGACGATCGCAGTTTGTCCATGGCGACACCTGGTCATCAAGCGGGCTCGTTTTTTTGCCGAACACCGGCCGGCCGGTACTTTTATGAATATTTTGGTGAAAATATATTCAGGGCCGATATGAGCAGCTCTGATGTTCGGATGGGCGATCTGCTGATTCATGAGGGAGTTCCTTTTGCGGCACAACAGCATGCGGCCCGTGTTTTTAATGCGGATAAGACATATTTTGTATTGAACGGAACGTCTACTTCTAATGAAATTGTAGCAACTGCTCTTTTGCGTCCCGGTGACTTGGTGCTTTTCGACCGCAATAATCATAAATCCGTATACTATGGGGCTCTTATTATGGCCGGAGCGACTCCTATATATCTGGAAACCGGGAGAAATCCATACGGATTTATCGGCGGCATAGACGACCATTGCTTGGAAGAAAAATATATTCGTTCGCTCATTCGGCAAAGAGATCCGCTGCGGGCGGATGAAAAGCGCCCGTTCCGATTAGCAGTGATTCAGTTGGGTACCTACGACGGAACTATTTATAATGCTCGTCAAATCGTGGATCGCATAGGGTCGCTTTGTGACTATATCTTATTTGATTCTGCATGGGTAGGATATGAACAGTTTATACCGATGATGAAAGAATGCAGCCCGCTGCTGTTGAATTTAGGCCCCGATGATCCTGGAATTATGGTTACACAATCGGTGCATAAGCAGCTTTGTGGTTTTTCACAAGCCTCTCAAATACATAAAAAAGATAGTCATCTGCAAGGACAAAAACGATATTGTCCCCATAAGCGATTTAACAATGCATTTATGATACAAGTTTCGACCAGTCCGTTTTATCCTCTGTTTGCTTCTCTGGATGTGAATGCTAAAATTCATGAAGGACCAGCGGGAAAACGTATTTGGCTGGATGCGGTCAAGTTAGGGATTGAAGTCCGCAAAGATATCTTTCGTGAATGCACGATGATCCATCCTTTTGTACCTCCCGTTGTGCACGGTAAACCCTGGCAGGAAGGTGATACTGAGAAAATGGCCGATGATATTGAATATTTCCGATTTCGAAAAGGGGCAAGCTGGCATTCGTTTGATCAATATGGTGATAATCAGTATTTTGTGGATCCCTGCAAGATTTTGCTGTATACGCCGGGAATCAAAGAGTCTTCATGGGCGTATGAAGATTTTGGGATTCCCGCCGGGATAGTATCCCGGTTCTGCATAGAAAATGGATTTACGCCGGAGAAAAGTGATTTATACTCTATCTTGTTTTTGCTTACACCGGCAGATTCTGCCAGCAAGATGAATACCATGATTACGTTATTGAAACGGTTTGAACGATATGTACGGATGGATATGCCGCTCAAAGCGGTATTACCCGGATTGGTGCGGCAATATCGGGAACGGTATGGGCAATACACAATTCGGCAGCTTTGTCAGGAAATGCATGATTTTTCAAAACAATGGCAGATAAATTGCGTTCAAAAGGATTTGTTTCGCAGTGCCAAGCTTCCTGCATATGCGATGAATCCACAAGAAGCAAATTGGAAATTGGTAGGCAATGAAACGGAATTAATCCCGCTGGAAATGGCTTTAGGCCGTATTGCTGCAGAGGGAGCTATACCATATCCGCCCGGGATCATTTGTGTTGCACCGGGAGAACGCTGGAATAAGACGGCGCAGCGGTATTTTCAATATTGGCAGGAGGTTATCAATCGTTTCCCTGGATTTGAACCGGAAATTCACGGGGTATACTTTGAAAAGGAAATGGGGGAAACGACCAAGCGGGCTTTTACGCAAGTAGTACTTGAAAAATAAATTTTGTATATTTTTTTTGTACTAGCAGGAATTGTATTATCCAATAGAGAATAATAAGTAGTAAACAGGTAATTGAGGAAGACAGGAGGGATTATTATGAAAAAGTATCAAAATATTATTGTTCCTACCGATGGTTCTGTAAATTCCAAGCGCGCCTTGGAACATGCGGTTATTATCGCATCGGCTGTAGGGGCTACGATTACATTGGTCTATGTGGCAAACATCGTATCTGTCATTTCCAATTTTGACCAGATTCCTAATGCGAACGGATATGTAACAGAACAGGTTGCCTTAGATATGGAAGAAGATGGGAAGAAGGTTCTGGAAGACTTTGCTAAAGCGATTCCACAGGATGTTAGTGTTAAAAGTGTGTTTGAAGTCGGATCACCGGGACCGGCGATATTGTCGGTGGCAAAAAAATATAATGCCGATCTTATTGTTATGGGAAGCCGCGGTCTGGGACCACTCAAAGGATTGTTTATGGGCAGCGTAAGCAGTTATGTGGTTACCCATTCTGTATGCCCGGCATTAATTGTAAAATAATTCATATACATACTAAAAGCCTTGTTTCCTTTGTAGGAAGACAAGGCTTTTTTTGTGTCTGTATAATCCCGTTCCTTTTCCTAACAAAAAGAACCATTATCATGGTTCGGGGGATAGATTTAATAGAATATATACATATTGAAGAATATGGCAAACGTAAATTTTATGATATACTATGATAGATGGGAATGAACTAAGATATACGATAATAGTTCGTATATGAAATTATAATTAACAAGATTTTGCCTGGGAGGCAATATAAAAAATGACAGCTGATAATAAAAAACATAAATTTGAAATAGCAAATACACGAAGCCGGACACGGTTTTTTTCGCTGTATATAATACTTGCCGTCATAGGTATATCCGTGGCGGGCATAGCCGTTATTTGGGGAGCGGCATTTACTTGGTATCACATACCGATATGGGCGAAAATGACCATTGCACTGGCAATTTTATTTATATCGCAAGTAGGTGTAGGTACGGCTATGTTTCAGGAACGACAGGGAACATGGATTGGTGAAGGAGTAGCAGTAGTTCATTGTGCTGTTGTATTTATTTCTGTGACATTATTGGAAACGACCTTTTATATTGGCAGCAGTGTCTATTTTTATATGTTGGTCTGTGCGTTGCTTATTTTGCCGGTTGCGTATTTGCTGCGCTCTGCTGCTTCCATTATCGGGTATGTCTGTGTTGTATTATACTGGGCTGCTATGACAGGCGTTTCTTATTCCTCCGGCGGCAGCCTCACGATGTGGATTTTGTTAGCTTTAGCCGGACCTTTTTATACACTGATTCGAGAACATCATGATGAAGTGCGGTTAACAATATTTTCGTGGGTAGGTACGATCGCCGTGTTCATTGCTTTTGGTATTGCCGTCAGAGAGGCGCAGTATATTTCTTTTTTGCTTTTTTCTGCGTTGGCCGGAGTTGTTTTACTGACGGGGTACGCAATGGATACCCGCAAAGCCTGGGGATTTCCGTTCCGTTGGCTGGGACGCCTGGCTTCTGTCGGGGCACTGCTTATTTCTTGCATGCCAGCCGCATGGGACAGCGTTATTAGTGCCGCTGGATTTCAATGGGCGAATATAGCCGTTACATTTTTATTACTGTTTCTTGGCATGGGTATATATATGAAAGCTTTGAAAAGAAAGTGTTGGTCGCCGACTTTATATGCGCTGATTCCCCTGGTGATAGGAGCGGAAACCGTTTTAGTACGAAATGGCATTAATTTTTCCCTACCTGTTATTGTTTCTTCGATTTACATTTTCTTTTTGGGTATTTTTGAAGTATTTCAAGGTGTCCGTTTTGGCAAAACGCATCATTTGCGATGGGGGCTAGCCATATTTATTTTTATGGGAGCCGCTGTGCTGGTCGGGAGTCATGTATCGCCGCTTGCCATGGTTGTTTCACTTATTGTTATCTGTGCGGTTGTATGGCAGTTTCAACACTTTTTTTATAAAAAGAAAGTATTATTTTTTCAACAAACTCATCAGAATAGACGGACTAAAAAGGATCATACGGTCACATCCGTTCGCCAAGGGATCAATAAAAAGAGGAAAAACCATCATGCCGATCCGACATATAAAAATGATGCTGCCGGTATCACGGAAAAAAAGCAGAAAGCACTTCCCGATTGGATGGCGGGTGCAGTAAGCCGGGAACCGGAGGCAGCATTGCCTCATACAGAAACTGTGTCACCTAAAGAACCCGCGGCATCCACCTTTGTGGCACCTGTTTTTCATGGACCTGATCAAATCCCGCTGCCTGATAAAAAGATATTTGCAGAAATCAAAAAAGAAGCAAAAGGAAATAAGATGGAACAAACACAAAAACGCAGTGAAGCTGCAACAATAAAACCGGTGACATCTTCTCCGTGGAAAACGCCGGCCCCCATCAAACGTAAAAAACAATTTACGCAGTCTCCGTGGGCAAAGGAAGGAGAATCTAAAAAATGAAGGTTATGAATTTTAGAATATCTCCAGATAGTAAATACAGGTGGGTACTTTTTATTTTTCTTGTCATAGTACAATTCAGTGTTTGTGGATATATAGCTTGGCGCTGGCATAATATTCAAGTAGATGGCATTCCGTATCAGTGGAAATGCATTCCTCGTTTGGAACAGTCTGCTTTCGGTACGGATTATATCCGTGTAGTGTTTCCCGAGGATACGACCCAATGGCTGGATGATACGGCACCGCGGCTCCAGGAAACTATTTATGTGTATATTTCACGTGATGACAAGGGAGTAATACAGATTCAGGGTGCCTCTGCACATAAACCGCCGGTAGGTGAAGATTATATGAACGCCTCTGTCGTAGGGTATGGAGACAATATTGTACAGTTCATGGTTGGGTTTGGCCGGTACCGCATTGATCCGGCGAAAGCTGACGGTATTTATGATATTGGTGTATCGGACAGTGTTATCGCCAGTATTCGCATGAAAAAGGGAGAAGGAGTTATTGAAGGTATCTTTGTGAACGGCATGCCGTTGGAATTTTGCAGCAGTGAAGCAGAAAAAACAGCAGAAACATTGGCCGGGAAGAATGCCGATAAGCCCGCAGCAAGCGTTAAAACTCACATCTTGGGATCTGCTATGGTTCCGCCGAAGCAGCAGAAAGTGGAATAAAAATACATAAGCTAAATGGAAAAGGAGGGAATTATGAAGGGGTATTGGAAATTAGGATGTACCGTTTTGCTCATCACCGCGTTTATACTGTTGTCAGGATTTAGAGCACAGACGATCATTCATGATGACGGCAGTGAGACGCAGGATGTTTTGAAAGTATCCAGCACCACTGCCGGGCAAAAAGAGCTGCGTGCCGATGCAGATGAATTTCAAAAACGAAATTATACTATCATGGATTATAGCAACAATAACGGGGAAGGGTTTCGCGCTATGCGCACGATTACGAAAGAGGGCGCTAATAAAAGCTCGGTAGACCATATTGTGCATAAAACGCATGACGGACTTATTTGTTCTACTTATTATATCGATTATCAATATAATTCGGATAGTATAAAGTCGCTTCGCATGGGAATTCCCATGGAAGAAAATAACGCCGATTTGGAGTATATTGTCTCATTCCCTTCGGGAACACAAGTTACCAGCAACAGTACAAAGAGTGATAACCAGGGAAGTACCTATTTATGGAGTTTGAATAATTCTCATCCACAGGCAATCAAACTGCAGGCGACGGTTTGGCATAAGCTGGCTATTTATATAGCAGTGATGTTGGTTATTGTGATAGTTATCATCGTTTTGCTGATAGAACATCGGCGGCGTAATGTTATCAGTTGGAAGCGTGCCGCTCAAATGCGCCGCATGGAAATGATGCTTCTGTTTATTCCTATTTTTATTTTGGGGTATATGGGATATGAATACTTTGTCGGTACGCATGTCACAGCGGATACGTTGGCAAAAGTATCACAGCAGCAGCAAGAAGAATTACTTGAAAACCGGGAAGAAGATCGTCGCCTCCATGATGCCGAACTTCGTAAAAATGACAGCAAAATTATACATATCAAGGATAAAATGCTGGAAATATCGGATTCCTTGCGCGATTTAAACCGTGGGTATCAGTCGGGACAATACAGTAAGACCGCAGCCAAGGCAGAAGCACAGAAACTGGCTTCACAGGCGAAGGATTTGCTGGATAACAGCGGCGATTTGTCACAGGCTGATAAAGATGTTTTACAGCAGTTAGTGAATCGTGTTATCCAAGAAGCAGAAGATATAGGCAGTGGACAGACGGTGATACAGACGCCGATTCAAAAACGCAGCGTATCGGAAGAACAGAAACGAGCCGATGATTTGTCTTCCAGCAGTACACTGAGTGATACTGCCGGCAATTCTGCATCCTCAGATACTGCCGGCACGTCTGATAGTACTGCCAGCGGTTCTGATAATTCTGATAATTCAGGACAGTCGGCATCGACGGCAGGTAATTCTGGAAGCGGACCGGCTTCAAAAGCATCGGCGGGAAGTGGAAAAACGACAAAAGGAAGCAAGTAATGGATATATTTAGCATATTCTTATTTGCGAACATGAAAAAAAATGGTATGCTATATATAGCAGTGGGACATAGCAGATAGTTTTCCATTACCAATATTAATAAGTCAGGAGGGTATGATATATGCATTGTGTTGAAGAAATTAAAAATGGTATCTATTGGATGGGGTGCAACGATTTTAGGACTGAAATGTTTGAACATATTTTTCCGTTGCCTTTCGGTATTTCCTATAATTCATATTTCATTGATGATGAAAAGACGGCAGTACTGGATGCGATGGATAAAAGTGTCCGTGATGAATTTTTAGAGGATATTGAATATTTGCTGAAAGGGCGTACGCTTGATTATTTCTTTTTAAATCATATGGAACCCGACCATGCTGGTTCTATTTTGGCGTTAGTGGAAAAGTATCCGAATGTAAAAATCATCGGGCAGGCACAGACCTTTAAACTTTTTGAACAATTTTATCGTCATCCTATGCCGAATAATTATGTTACAGTGAAAGAAGGGGACCAGATCAAACTGGGAAAACATGTTATTCAAATGATTAAGGCCCCTATGGTACATTGGCCGGAAGTCATGCTGGCATATGATGTGACAGATAAAGTATTGTTCAGTGTAGATGCTTTTGGCATGTTCGGTACCAGCGGGAATGTATATGCCGATCAGGTCGATTTTGAAAGAGATTATATGGATGAATTCCGACGGTACTATGTTAATATTATTGGTAAATATGGACCACAGGTTATCAATGTACTGAAAAAAATGGACGGACTTCCTATTGAAATAGTAGCTCCGGTACATGGGTTAGTATTCCGTACACCGGAAACCATTCAATTGATCATCCATAAATATCTCCACTGGGCCAAATATATTCCGGAACAGAAAGGGGTTGTCATTGCCTTTGCTTCCATTTATGGGAATACAGAACGTGCGGCATGTGTGCTGGCTCATAAGTTAAGTCTGCAGGGTATCAGAAATATTCATCTCTATGATGTGTCCAAAGTTCACCCGTCATTTCTTACGGCAGAAGCTTGGAAGTATAGTCATCTGGTTTTGGCGGCACCGACATACAATCTTAACTTGTATTTACCGATGGAAAGTTTCCTGCACGATTTAAAGACCTTAATGTTCCAGAATCGTAAAATAGCGGTTATAGGCTGCCACAGCTGGGCTTCGGCAGCACAAAAAACGATGATTGAATACGTGGAAAAGAAATTTAAGAATTGTGAAGTATTGGGAACACCGCTGGATATTAAATCTTCTTTGAAGGATGAAGAAGAAGGCATTCTCGACAGTATGGCTAAAACCATTGCTAAAAATATTGCGGAATCTCCGGAACCGGATTCGTTGGTTTAATCAAATAGAAAACCGTCTGTGTAAAAACGGGCGGTTTTTTTTGTATCTTGTCGCAGGGATATTTCCGGTGGTATAATATAATCGCAGCATATGTAAAGGAGGTTGTCTGTAAGTATGATTATTAGAGATGACAGTGCTAAAGCCGGCGATCCGCATAAACAAGCCAAAGCTACAAATAACGGCGAACAGTTGCAATTTGATTTAGGTCGTCCATTAACAGAAGAAGAAAAGAAAATTTTTGAAAAACTTAAAGAAGGTTTACAAATGGGATAACCGATAAAATCAGGCTTACTGTTCAGTTTGCCTGATTTTATTTTTTTGTGTTTGTATCTTGTAAGACATGAAACAAGGAGGTATTTATGAAAAAATGGATGTATGCAGTGATTATTCTTACTATTGCAAGTATCACGGTTATGGCAGAACCATCATTCGATGCGGCAGTGCAGCAAAATAACAGCTGGGGTGTTATTGACGGTACTAATAAAAAAATAATTCCTTTGAAGTATGATCGAGTAGGATTATCATTAGAAAATGATAAAGCTGTAAGCAAGGATGCTTTTCATGCAGATGTTCAGAAAAATAAAGAATTGGGATTGATAGAAGTCCAATCTCACGGATTGCGAGGATTTTTTAACCGGGAAGGAAAACCGGTCATTCCTGTATCGTATGACCGGCGTAGTTCTTGGAACGATCATACGCTGCTGGTACGTGTACAAGGAAAATACGGATATTATAAAAGTGACGGTACGATTATTGCATCTCCGCAATATGATAGTGCCGCTGTATTCAGTGAAGGGTTGGCAAGCGTTGGGCAACAGGGACGGTATGGATATATCGATGAACGAGGAACGCTCCGTATTCCCCTGCAATACGGACAAGCTGGTTCTTTTCAGCAAGGCCGGGCAGCCGTATGTAAAAATGGGAAATGGGGAGTTATCGATATACAAGGAAAAGAATATATTCCCTGTGTATATGATGACATGCAATCTGCTTATGAAAACGGATACATCGGCGTTCAAAAAAATGGTCTTTGGGGATTTGCCGATAGTACAGGCCGTATTGTCATTATGCCGCAATATAAAAAAATAGTCAGCAGTTTCCATGAAGGGTTTGCTGCGGTAGCGGCAGATAAAGGAGTATTTTTTATTAACACCAATGGGAACGCGCTGACGGAACCATTATCAGCCATATATGGACAATTTAATGAAGGGCTGGCGCCGGTTCGTTTCCGAAATGGGACGAAAGGTTATATCGATGCGGAAGGAAAAATGGTTATCAAAGCAAACTATGATACGTTAGGAACTTTTCAAAATAATCTTGCCGAATATGGTATTAAGGTGCGTGCAATTAAAACAGGCGGTACTATTTCTGTTTCTGTCGGTGGAAATGATCATTATGGATATCCGGCATGGCAAGTTCCCTTAGCACGCAATATCGGTATTTGTATCGGCGGTGATCCATATTATGATGACAGTGAACCGTATTTTGGTTATCGCAATGGAACCGGTATGAGTCTGGGGATTACGACCTCGGTAGGCAAAGAAGAACGGCGGGGGTATATCGACACGACGGGAAAAATTATTATTGGGGCACAACGGGACATTGTATATCCTATGACAAAGGACGGGACCTATGTGAGGAATCGCAGTTTGTGGGGGTATGTACGAATCGATGGATCCTATTTGATACCGCCGGCATACAAATCTTTAGAACGCAGTGCAGATCTAGGGCTATTTCTTGCAGAGAATGAAAGAAATGTATGGGGAGGACTTTCCCTAGCAACAGGACAAACAATTATCCCATTCAAGTATGATGGACTGCAAAGTGTAGGGGCGATACTCGCTTATAAAGAAGGGAAAAAATGGGGATTATTGCAGCCTGATGGAAGAGAACGCTGTCGGCCTGTTTTTGATGAAATCGTAGGAACGCTGCAAGGCGATCGTCTTCTAGTGAAAACAGGAAAGACATTGGCGTATGTAAATGGTTGGGGAATGGTTGCGGTCACGCTTGCTTCTAACATTAACAAAGCAGGAGATTTTTCAGGAGGGTACGCACCCATTCAATGCAATGGAAAATGGGGAGTTATCGATACCAATGGATATATTACAGTATCGCCGGAATATGAGGGAATGAAAGTACTGGACTAGAAACTAATAAAACTATTAGGCTGTTTTGATGCATGCCCTACGTATACATGGTATACTGTTCGTATATGCACATGCGAAATGTAGGAGGGTCTATCGTGAAATTTACGGATAGTTTAAAGAAACGAGTGGCAAAGGCACAGAAAAAAATTGTTTTGCCGGAATCTAACAGCCGGCGCGTGTTAAGAGCTGCAGAACGTATTCGTGATGAAGAATTTGCTCGTATTATTTTGATAGGAAAACCTAGACGTATAGTAGAAACTGCGGCTAAATACCAGATTGATTTAAACGGTATCGAAATTATTGATCCCGAAACATATCCGATGCTGGATAAATTTTCTAAATACTTGGTTGATCGACAAGCAGAACCGAGTATGACAGTTGAAACTGCAAGAAAAATGTTAACAACAGAATATGGCTTTTTTGGTACTGGGTTGGGATCTGGTTATGCGATTGATTTGAATGGGACTAGTATTACAGTACCGGAATTGGATTATTTAGATCACACCGATTTGATCGTAGATGCAAGACAGCCCATGACAGTAGAAAAAGCTCGAAAAATATTGATAGAGGATTATAATTTTTTTGGAGCCTGTCTAGTGGCTTTTGATATTGTTGATGGGATGGTTTCGGGAGCCGCTACTACATCATTTGACGTGATACATGCAGGCTTACAGGTCATTGGAATGCATCCGGGGACGGAAACTCTCACGAGTTCCATGATTATGATCACTCGTACACCGCAATATGGTGATAACGGTATATTTGTTCTTGGTGATTGCGGTGTTATTATGGAACCTACGGCGACACAGTTGGCCGACATTGCCCGCGTTTGCGCGAGTCGGGCCCGTATTACCGCACAAATACTGGATCCAAAGGTCGTTTTTCTATCGTATTCCACAGATGGAAGTGGAGAAGGTCCCACGGTTGAAAAGATTCATGAGGCGATTCAACTTTTGAAAGAACAAAATGCCGATTTTATGTATGATGGGGAGATGCAGGTGGATGCAGCATTGTCTCCGCAGATTTGTGCGCATAAATTTCCCGAATCAAAAATAAATGGACAGGCGAACGTGCTAGTTTTCCCAAATCTGAATACAGCCAATGTGTGTTATAAAATGATGCAGCGTTTAGCGGGAGCAACCGTATTAGGTCCTTTATTTCAAGGATTGGCCAAACCCGTTATGGATGTTTCCCGCGGTTGTTCTGTAGAAGAAATTGTTTCCGTTGTGGCAGTCTGCTGCAGTGATGCTGTCTTTTTGGAGGCAGAACGAGAACGGGATATTGCCTTTACCAGTCGTTTTGAAAAATTAGATAAGCGTGTAGCGGTTGACCAACGCAATGCCTCTATCCAATTTGATCCGGAGAAATGTAAAAATTGCACGCTGTGTCGGCGTCGTTGTGCACAAACAATGTCCATTACAGACTATTATTCGCTGCCCAGCACGGGAGATATACCTATTTGTGTGCATTGCGGCCAGTGCTCTTTGACCTGTATGTTTGGCGCAACTACGACTGTATCACAAGTAGAAAAGGTTCAAGAAGCCATTAGCGATCCTAATAAAGTTGTCATTTTTCAGATTGCGCCGGCCGTGCGTGTTGCCTTAGGAGAAGAATTTGGACTTCCTTTTGGTTCCATTGTCAAGGGAAAAACGATAACTGCCTTGCGAAAATTAGGTGCCGACTATGTTTTTGATACTAACTTTGGAGCCGATCTTACCGTTATGGAAGAAGCCTCGGAATTTCTTGAACGTCTTAAAAATCACAAGGAACAATTACCCTTATTCACAAGCTGTTGTTCATCCTGGGTAGAATTCGTTGAAATTTATTTTCCCGAAATTATTTCTCATTTAGCAACGACGCGCAGCCCTATCAGTTCTTTGAGCTCTATTATTAAAACGTATTTTGCAAAAAAAGCGGATATACCGCCAGATAAGATCGTGAATGTTTGTGTAACACCTTGTACATCTAAAAAATCAGAAATCCTGCGGCCGGAACTTAATGGGGCGGCACACTATTGGGATACGAGAGACATGCGTGATACGGATTTATGTATTACTACCCGTGAACTAGCTCAATGGATTAAAGAAAAAAGATTAGGTTTCAATACATTGGAAGATTCAAACTATGATTCCTTATTGGGAGAAGCCTCTGGCGCCGGTATTATTTTTGGTAATTCCGGCGGGGTTATGGAAGCCATATTACGGACTGCTCATTTTCTTCATACAGGGGAGCATATATCTGAATATTTTTTGCATTTTGAACCAATCCGCGGAGTAGAAGGCATAAAAACCGCGTCTGTCATGTTTGATGATGATGTAATTAACGTTGCAGCTATCAGCGGATTGGCGAATGCACGGAAATTTATTAATACGATTGAACGTCGGCATGCTTGGAAGAAGTATTCTCTTATCGAAGTTATGGCGTGTCCTGGCGGATGTATTGGCGGTGGCGGACAACCACGAACAAAGCTGTCTCAAGCAGTAGAAGCCAAGAAGGCTCGCGTTGCTTCTCTGTATCGGCTTGACGATGAATGTGATATTCATGCCAGTTGGGAAAATCAAGAATTGCGAATGTTGTATAAAGACTTTTTAGAAGGTCCGTTAAGTTATATGTCAACATTACTTTTGCATACGCATTTTTTCAATAAGCACTATATGTTAGGTAAAGATGATCAAGTAGAACCGAAAAAATGATGCATATACGTTTTTAACAAAAGATAAGAACATATGTTTGAAATACGCAATACGATATGGTATGATAATAAAAAAAGGAGGGGGATTATTTGGACTGGGATACGATGCAAGATAAATTAAAAATCTTGAGTGATGCTGCAAAATATGATGTATCTTGTTCATCCAGCGGCAGTACTCGTAAAAATGAAGGCCGCGGTATCGGAAGTGTGGCCTATTCCGGTATCTGCCACAGCTGGTCTCAAGATGGACGCTGTATATCTCTCCTTAAGATTCTGATGACCAATCGCTGCATATACGATTGTTCTTATTGTGTAAACCGCAGCAGTCATGATACGCCGAGAGCCATGATGACGCCGGAAGAAATTGCCGAATTGACGATTCAGTTTTATCGCCGGAACTATATTGAAGGATTGTTTCTTAGTTCCGGAGTATATCGGTCTCCGGATTATACGACGGAACTGCTTATTAAAGCGGCACGAATACTGCGTGAGGAGAAACATTTTAACGGATATATACATATGAAAGGGATTCCCGGGACAGACGGCCGTCTCATTCGCGAACTTGGCCGATATGTGGACCGCATGAGTATTAATATAGAACTGCCATCATCTGCCAGTCTGCAGTTATTAGCTCCGCAAAAAACCAAACAAGCGATTATGATACCGATGCGGGAGGTAAAACAAGGCATTACGGAACGGCAGGAAGAAAGCAGATCCTATAAAAAGCTGCCTTCTTTTGTTCCGGCCGGGCAGACAACACAGCTCATCATCGGGGCAACTCCGGATAGCGACCGCCGCATTATGGAATTAAGTGAGGCATTGTACCAGAAAGTAGGGCTGAAACGGGTATATTATTCAGCCTATGTGCCAGCTTTGAGCGGCCCTAATCTGCCGGCTCTTATTAAACCGCCGCTGCTGCGGGAACATCGCCTGTATCAAGCCGATTGGCTGTTGCGGTACTACCAGTTTTCGGCGGCAGAAATATTGACAGAACAGCAGCCTGATTTTGATTTGTCCCTCGATCCCAAGGCGTGCTGGGCTCTCCGTCACATAGAATGCTTCCCGATGGAAGTGAATAAAGCATCTTACCATATGCTGCTTCGTGTACCGGGTATCGGCGTCACTTCTGCTAAAAGAATCTGTGCCGCCCGCCGGGCAGCTTGGGTTTCCTATGATACGCTGCACCGGATGGGTATTGTTTTGAAGCGGGCTAAATATTTTATTACCTGCCGTGGAAAATATTATGGCGGTTCAGGTAAACCGGAGGCGATCCACCACAGCCTTTGTCTGCATGAAAAAAACAGCCGCTACGAGGCCGGAGACTTGTTTTCTCAGGTACGCATATGAATTATATATATGATGGCAGTTTTTTTGGCTATATATCGGCAGTTTTTGATGCCTATCATGACGGTATCTGTCGGACAGGAATAATCCATGACGGAAGTCAGACTTGTCTCTTTGGGGAAGAACGGTTTGTTTGCACAGATATGGAAAAAGCCGGTAAGGTTTTGGAAAGCCTGCGACAGCAGTGCGGCAGTGAAATTTGTCATTTGCTGTATTATGCGTTTTTGGCGGAACAACCGAAACGTGAACAGCGGCTTCTACGCTTTATCCGCCAGGCTTTTCATCAAAAACAAGAGTTTCAGCACCATTTGAGTGACGAAACGATCTGGGAAGTACGGCGGTGGGCAGTAAAGACGGGAAATGAACGGCATAGGTTATTAGGCCTGCTGCGTTTCCGGGAAGTAGCCAACGGCATGCTTTATGGAAAAATCGCACCGGATTATTGTGTTGTCCCTATTATGGCACCTCATTTTGTGCGGCGGCTGCAGGGAGAAACGTGGGTTATTCACGATGCGCGGCGGAATTTCGGGGTGTTTTATGATACGCAGAACTTACAAATCGTAGAGATACCAAAGATACTGCAGACGGCAGAAATAACAGAGGCAGAACATTTTTTTTCAGAACTTTGGCGAGACTATTATCGGACGATTGCGATTAAAGAACGAACCAATACAAAGTTAAGACGCCAATTTATGCCTAAAAAATATTGGCCCTATCTTATAGAATTGAATGAACACGAGTAAGCGCAAGAATATGAGAAAATTAGAAACAAAAAATATTTTTCTACTATTTTTTTAAAATTATAAGGTAAAAAAATCATTTACATATATTTTTTGAAATCAAGAACGATCCGATTCCGAAATGATTAATTATTATTTTTAACATTGGTGATTTTGGCATAAGGGAGTATCTTGACTTTGCGGAATAGAAGTATTAGAATGTGGTTAATTTAAGAAGCTCGTACGGCAAAGGCGCTGTTGAATTTTATTTCGACAGCGCCTTTTACTATGTCAAAGGGGACATACCCTACGGTTTTTTAAATCAAACTTGCTTTTTTTGTATACAATATGCAATAGAATTATACATCGCTGTTACAACAGGGGGAATATCATGAGAAAAGAACATGACTTTTTAGGAGAGATGGAAATACCGGACGAAGTATATTATGGTGTACAAACTATGCGGGCTATGGAAAATTTTCATATTACAGGAGAACATCTCGATACTGATTTTATTATTGCGGTCGCAACCGTCAAAAAAGCTGCGGCACTGGCTAATATGGAAACAGGTCGTCTGGATCCGGGCATCGGCAATGTACTTGTACAGGCGGCGACAGAAGTTATACAGGGAAAGTTTATTGATCAGTTTCCTGTGGACCCCATTCAAGGGGGAGCAGGAACCTCTGTCAATATGAATATGAATGAAGTATTATGCAACCGTGCGTTGGAAATTATGGGAAAGCCAAAAGGACGGTATGATATTGTATCTCCCAATAACCATGCCAATATGGCGCAGTCAACCAATGATGTGTTTCCCACGAGCATCAAAGTCTGCATTATTATGAAAAGTAAAGGCTTACTGCGGGCGCTGCGTCGTCTGGCAGACGAATTGGAAGTCAAATCCGAAGACTATAAAGATATCGTAAAGATGGGACGAACACACTTGCAGGATGCCGTACCTATTACGCTGGGGCAGGAAATGGGCTCCTATGCTTCGGCTGTTCGCCGCGGTATTCATCGTATCGAGCGTGCTATTGAAGGCGTTCATACGATCAATATGGGCGGGACTGCCGTAGGGACGGGACTTAACGCCGAACCTAAATATATTCAATCTGTTGCCCGTCAATTGTCTACGCTTACGGGTGAGATGTTTATTACAGCACGGAATCTTATTGACATGACCAATAATACCGATGCGTTTGCTGATTTTTCAGGAAGCATGAAGGCAACGGCACTAGTACTCATCAAAATGGCAAATGATTTTCGTCTTATGGCATCGGGACCGCGCTGCGGACTGAATGAATTAAAGCTGCCGCCGCGTCAGCCGGGGTCCTCTATTATGCCGGGCAAAGTAAATCCGGTGATGGCGGAAGTATTAGACCAAACTTGTTATCAAGTTATCGGGAATGATATTGCAATCAGTTTAGGCGTAGAGAACGGGCAGTTTGAACTGAACGTGATGGAACCGGTCATGGCCTTCAATCTGTTTAACTCCATGCGCTATCTGACCAATGCAGTCAATGCATTTGTTGATAACCTGCTCATCAATTTGGAACCCAACCGGGAACAATGTGCCTATTGGTTGGATCACAGTGTTGGCATTATTACGGCGTTGCTGCCGCATATTGGATATGAACAATCTTCCATGCTGGCAAAAGAGGCCTATATGTCAGGACGACCTGTAAAAGAAATTATTATGGAAAAAGGACTTTTGACACAGGAACAAATAGAATATATTCTTTCACCGGCAGAAATGACACAGCCTGGCATTGCTGGTGCTAAACTGCTCCATACGGATCAGGGAAACCACATAGAACATCATAAAAAAATCAGCGGCGAATTTTACTGATATACAACAGCGGTGGCAGTTTCTGACTGCCACTTTTTCTATGGAATTCTTTTGAAAATTTCCATTATTCATTGTTTCTTTTTCAAGTCATATGTTATATAATAGTAACATTGAGATAAAAAAGGGAAGGATTTGGATTCAGTGAAACCTGTCTTAGTAACCGTACAAAGCATCCAGCGAGATGAGGACGGACAGGAATTGAAGCTTGAGCTTGTTTCTGCAGGAAAATACTATTGTAAACAAAATGTCCAATATATTGTATATGAAGAGAGCGAAATTACAGGCATGGCCGGCGTTACCACGATTATTAAACTGCTCCCCGATTCGGCAGTACTGCTTCGCAGGGGAAATGTCCGACAGCGCCAAGTATTTCGTAAAGGCAGCAGTTTTAAGGCAACCTATAAAATGCCGTTTGGCGAAGTTCTGATACACATGAAAACCTATGAGATGGAAATTCATTTGGTAAAGGGTATCGGAACGGTTCGTCTTGGGTATGATGTTACAATAGAAGGTATTGGGACAAGTTATAATCAGCTGACAATTACTGTGCAGGAGGATAAATCGTAATGGAAATGAAAGAATTATTGCAGCAGGGAATCGCAGATGCGATGGCAAAAGCGATTCATTCCGGCGTGCTGCCGGAAGGTACCTATCCGGATATTAATTTGGAAGTACCTCCGCAGAAGGAATTTGGTGATTTTGCATCAAATATTGCAATGCAGTCTGCCAGAGTAGCACATAAAGCTCCTCGTGTAATAGCGCAGGCCATTGTTAATGAAATGAAGTATCCATGGCTGGATAAAGCAGAAATTGCCGGGGCCGGTTTTATCAACTTTTTTTTAAATAATACAGTTCTTTATGATTCGCTGCAGCAGATACTGGCGGCAGGTTCGCAGTATGGGAAAGCGCCCCTGCGTCCGGAAGATACGGTACAGGTAGAATATGTCAGTGCTAATCCGACGGGGCCGCTTCATGTGGGACATGGCCGGGGAGCTGCTTATGGCAGTGCGCTGGTCAATTTGTTATGTGCGGCCGGGTATAATGTACAGGCAGAATACTATATTAATGATGCAGGCAATCAGATGAATAATTTAGCAGCATCCGTCAATGCCCGTTATTTGGAGCTCTTGGGGAAAAAAAGCCAGATTCCCGAAAACGGATATCATGGAACCGATATTATTGATACAGCGCAAGCGATTATCGACCAAGATGGTGATACCTATTTAGCTATGCCGGAACAGGAACGGTTGGAATTTTTTAAAGATCGGGCCTATGCGGAAAAAATGAATATATTGAAACAAGATTTAGCTCATTTTAATGTTCATTATGATACCTGGTTCAGTGAACGAACGCTTCATCCGGATGCCATTCACGCGGCATGCGATGTACTTGAAAAACGTGGCAAGATATATGAGAAAGATGGGGCCCTTTGGCTGAAATCGACGGACTACGGTGATGATAAGGATCGGGTCGTTGTTCGTGATAACGGTGTGCCTACCTATTTGGCGGCGGATATCGCATATCATAAGAATAAATATGATAGAGGATTTAAGAAACTGATTAATATATGGGGGGCAGATCATCACGGCTATGTAGCCCGTGTTAAAGCGGCGATGGCGGCTCTCGGATATGATCCGGATCAATTGGAAGTATTACTGCTGCAGATGGTCAGTCTTTTCCGGGAAGGCAAACCGGTCAAGATGTCGAAAAGGACAGGGCAGGCAATTACGCTGAATGAATTAATAGAAGAAGTGGGGACAGATGCGGCGCGATACTTTTTTATCATGAGGTCGTTGGATACACAGCTTGATTTTGATCTCGACTTGGCCAAATCGCATAGTAATGAAAATCCGGTATATTATATTCAATATGCTCATGCTCGTATTTACAGCATTTACGCACAAGCTGCGGAAGCGGGTATCGAATTGGATACAGATTGGTCTCATGTAGTTTGGAATACATTGCAGGAAGAAGAAGAATTGGAAATAATAAAGAAAATGGCAGCTTTTCCTGATATTATTAAACAGGCAGCTCGTGACCGGGCACCACATCGCATTGCTCATTTTGTATATGAGCTGGCAAGTTTATTCCATCAATTTTATAATCATTGCCGGATTATTCAAGAGGATAAAGAATTGGCAGAAGCGAGATTGGCTTTGATTACGGCAGTTCGTATTACGATTGCCAACAGTTTGGCAATTTTAGGTGTTTCGGCACCGAAAAAAATGTAATGATGTAATATAATACAATAGTTTAGTTATTGCCGTATATTGCGGCATGTTTTTATATACTACAAGGCATACAGGGAGGAATTATGGCTAAGTACATATTTGTAACAGGCGGGGTTGTATCTTCATTAGGAAAAGGTATTACGGCGGCGGCTTTGGGCCGGTTGTTGAAGAATCGTGGATTCAAGGTAACGATTCAAAAATTTGATCCGTACATCAATGTCGATCCCGGTACAATGAGCCCATATCAGCATGGGGAAGTGTTTGTCACTGATGATGGTACTGAAACAGATTTGGATCTAGGTCATTATGAACGGTTTATTGATATTAATCTAGGCAAGAATTCCAATGTTACGGCTGGTAAAATTTATTGGTCTGTGCTGCAAAAAGAACGCCGCGGAGACTATCTGGGGCATACAGTCCAGGTCATTCCGCACATTACAAATGAAATCAAAGACCGTATTTTCCGTGTGGGTGATGATGATAATGCAGATGTCGTTATTACAGAAATCGGGGGTACTGTCGGAGATATAGAAAGCCTGCCGTTCCTGGAAGCGATTCGCCAGATTAAGAAAGAAGTAGGCCGCAACGATGCGCTGTATATTCATGTCACGCTTGTTCCGTATATTGCGGGTGCCGGTGAATTGAAAACCAAGCCGACACAGCACAGTGTCAAAGAACTTCGCAGTATTGGCATTCAGCCGGATATCATCGTATGCCGTACAGAATATTCCCTTTCTGAAGAAATGAAAGATAAATTGGCATTGTTCTGCGATATTGATAAAGACGCGGTGATTGAAAATAAAACCTTGAACAGTATTTATGAAGTACCGCTGATGATGTCTGAAGAAGGCTTGGACCGTATCGTTTTAGAAAAACTGGAACTTCCGAATCAGCCATGCAATATGGAAAACTGGGAAAAGATGGTATATGATATTTACCATCCGGAAAAAGAAGTAACTATCGCTATTGTCGGAAAATATGTAGCACTCCATGATGCGTACCTTAGTGTGGCAGAAGCACTGGGACACGCCGGGATTGCTTATAAAACGAAAGTTCATATTGATTGGATCGATTCGGAAATATTGGAAGCACCGGATGTATCATTAAAAGAAGTATTTAAAAATATTCAGGGTATTGTGGTTCCCGGCGGATTTGGCAATCGCGGCATTGAAGGCAAAGTCAAGGCAATTCAGTATGCTCGTGAAAATAAAATTCCTTTTTTGGGATTATGTCTGGGCATGCAGTGCGCTGTTATGGAATTCGCCAGGCACGTTGCCGGTATGGAAGGAGCAACGTCTTCTGAATTTGAAAAAGATGCAAAATACCCGGTCATTGATTTAATGGCAGACCAAGTCGATATTTCTGAAAAAGGCGGAACTATGCGCTTGGGACTGTATCCGTGCAAACTAGATGAAACCAGCAAATCATTTGGCGTGTATGGTAAGAACCTTATTTATGAACGGCATCGCCATCGTTGGGAATTCAACAATAAATACCGGACGGAACTGATCAATGCAGGTCTTAAAATAGTGGGAACTTCACCGGATGACCGTTTGGTAGAAATGATCGAAATAGCAGATCATCCATGGTTTGTAGGCTGTCAGTTCCATCCGGAACTGAAATCTCGGCCCACTAATGCACATCCGTTGTTCCGTGGTTTAGTCAAGGCAGCATTAGACATACAACATTAGAACCGTGATTTTTTATTGTAAAAAATAAAGGCATAACGAATAACTCAAAAAAGACTGTCGTACGTTTTATGTGCGACAGTTTTTTTTTTCGTATTTGAAGAATAACTTTTGTTCTTGATAAGAACCGTTCAGTATGTAATACGTGACGCTCGTAACTTTCTCATTGTCAGGAAATCTATTTACCTTTTAAAATAATATATAGAAAAATCAACGTATAAAAGAAAAAAGGAGGTGGAATTATGGAGCTGCATACAGGACATCATTTAATTACTCAATTCTTAGGAATGAACGTAAATATGGATACGATATATATGACTTGGTTAACTGCAGTTATTGTAATTGGTATTACCGTATTGGCGACACGTGGCCGTTCACTTGTTCCTTCAGGAGTGCAAAATGTCGTGGAAATTGTTATAGAGGCACTGCTAAAGCAATTTAAGGAAACGTTGGGACCCAAATGGGGACAGGTGGTGTCAGTACTTCTCACGATGTTTTTGTTTATCTTTGTAGGCAATGAACTTGGTCTGTTGCCCAGTCCGCATATTCTGACATCGCCGACCAATGACTTGAATACGACCTTGGGATTGGCGTTAGTTTCATCGTTTATGGTACATTTTGTTGCGCTGCGGAACCAAGGGGTAAAGAAACATTTCAAGCATTATTTTGAACCGTTTATCCCTTTTGTCGTGATAAACCTGATGGAAGAATTCACTAAGCCGCTGACGTTGGCTTTTCGACTATTTGGTAATATTTTGGCTGGTGAAATACTGATGGAAGTATTGTATCTGCTGGTTCCTGTCGGAATACCGATTATATGGCTTGTTTTCAGCCTGGTCATCGGTTTGATCCAAGCCTTTATTTTCACGATACTGACGACATCGTA
This sequence comes from Megasphaera sueciensis, assembly GCF_050219315.1. Taxonomy (NCBI): domain Bacteria; kingdom Bacillati; phylum Bacillota; class Negativicutes; order Veillonellales; family Veillonellaceae; genus Megasphaera; species Megasphaera sueciensis. Next base: position 1,312,796 of record NZ_CP116939.1, on the reverse strand, counting down.
TCTTGCAGATTCATTAAAGGAAAGTTGAGCTGTCGTATTCCGGTAAAAAATAACAAAAATTAGTAATCGTATAGGAGGTATTTTATTATGGAAAAAGCTATCGTTTTTGCAATTTCGGCATTAAGTGCCGGATTAGGGGTGGGACTTGCGGCATTAGGGGCCGCTATCGGGGATGGACATGCCGCGGCTAAGATGCTGGAAGGCCTGGCACGTCAGCCGGAAATGGGCGGCAAGCTACTTGTCAATATGCTCATATCTATCGGCTTGATTGAATCTATTCCTATTATTGCAGCTGTTATTGCTATTGTTCTGGTATTTGCCAATCCGTTTGCCAGCATGCTTTAAGGTCGGATAAGCTATAGTATATATATGTAATGAGGGAGGAGATCGAATTGATAGATCTGAATGGTACATTATTATTCCAATTCCTCAACTTCTTTGTCCTTGTCGCTATTTTAGCGAAGTTTGCGTATAAGCCGATTTTGAAGACGCTGGAAGACCGCAGAAATAAAATTGCATCTGATTTGAATAATGCACAGGCAGCCCGGGATGCGGCCGAAAAAATGAAGGCCGACTATCAGGAACAAATCAAAAATGCACATGCGGAATCCCAGGCTATCATCGATAAGGCTGTCAAGCAGGCGGATAAAGAAGCTCAGGCGCAGCTGGCTTCTGTCCGGGCGCAGATTACGCGTGAAAAAGAAGTGGCCCAGGCAGAAATCATCAATGAACGGGAATCTGCTATCCGTGAAATGCGTAATGAGGTAGTGACGCTGTCCATGGCTGTGGCAGAAAAGTTGTTGAAAAATAATATAAATACAGATAGAAATGAAAAATTAGTCCATGATTGTATTGCAAAATTAGATATGCAAAAGGTAACGGGTAGATAATATGATATCTGAAATTGTATACAGCAAATACAGCCAGGCGATGTTTAATATTGCCAACGAACAACATAAAATTGAACAATATGATAATGAATTGAAAACCATACGAGATACCTTGCAGATGAATCCTTCATTGCAAAAATTTCTCGTACATCCTAGAGTACCGGAAAGAGTGAAAAAACATATTATTTTTGAAATTTTTGCCGATGATGTGTCTCCCCTCGTGCTGCAATTTATGTACGTCATGATTGACAGGCGCCGGGAAGGTGCCTTGGCAGCCGCCATAGACGGGTTCATCGATTTGTCCCGTGCGGCGCAGAACATAGAAGTGGCAAGGATTCATGTAATCAAGCCATTATCAGCAAAAGAAGAAGCAGAACTCGTTGCCGGACTGGAAAAACTGACGGGTAAGAAAATCGAACCCTTGTATACTGCCGACCCGTCTATTATAGGCGGTATCGTTATCCGGATCGGTGACAGACTAATAGACGGAAGCCTGCTCAGACAGCTCCAGGACATGGAGCATGCCTTGCTGCAGGCGAACGTGACGAATGAGGTGACGGACGCGAAATGAATATGAAGCCAGAAGAAATCACGGCTATAATTAAAAAACAAATCGAAGACTACGACGTGGAGATGAATGTCGACGACGTAGGGACCGTCCTGGAAGTGGGGGACGGCATCGCCCACATATACGGGCTGGATAAGGCCATGTCCGGGGAACTCTTGGAACTGCCTCATGATGTATATGGGATGGCATTGAACTTGGAAGAAGATAATGTAGGCGCTGTGTTGCTGGGGAATGATTCGCTTATCAAGGAAGGCGATACCGTCCGCCGGACCGGGCGCGTGATGCGTGTGCCGGTGGGAGACAGCCTGGTTGGCCGGGTTGTCAGCCCGCTGGGGGTGGCAATCGACGGGAAAGGAAAAATAGAAACAGCGGAAACGCGGCTGATCGAATTTCCGGCGCCGGGCATTGCCGACCGCCAGCCGGTAAAGAAACCGCTGCAGACGGGCTTAAAGGCCATCGATTCGATGGTCCCCATCGGACGGGGCCAGCGCGAACTGATCATCGGGGACCGCGGAACCGGCAAGACGGCTATTGCGATTGATACGATTATAAATCAAAAGGACAGCGGCGTTATCTGCATTTATGTGGCGATCGGCCAGAAAGCCTCCACCGTGGCCCGGGTCGTACGCACCCTGGAAGCCCATGGGGCAATGGCATACACCATCGTTGTAACGGCTACGGCCTCTGACGGGGCGCCGCTGCAATATCTGGCGCCGTATGCGGGGGTGGCAATGGGAGAATATTTCATGTACCAGGGGAAGGACGTCCTCTGTATCTATGACGACCTTTCCAAGCATGCCCAGGCCTACCGGGCGATGAGCCTGCTGCTCCGCCGGCCGCCGGGACGGGAAGCATACCCGGGGGATGTCTTCTATTTACATTCCCGGTTATTGGAACGGGCGGCGAAGCTGTCCGATGACCTGGGGGGCGGTTCCATTACCGCGCTGCCGATCATTGAAACGCTGGCCGGGGACTTGTCGGCCTATATTCCGACCAATGTCATCTCCATTACGGACGGGCAGATATTCCTGGAAACCGAATTATTCAATTCCGGCGTACGGCCGGCGATCAATGTGGGACTGTCCGTATCCCGTGTGGGTGGATCCGCACAGATCAAGGCCATGAAGAATATTGCCGGCACCCTGCGCCTGGATCTGGCGCAGTACCGTGAATTGGCGGCGTTTGCCCAATTCGGGTCGGATTTGGATAAGAGCACGAAGGCCCAGATCGATCGCGGGGAACGGACCATGCAGATGCTGATCCAGCCGCAGTATGAACCGATGGCGGTGGAAGACCAGGTCATGGAAATATATCTGGCGGTCAAAGGGTTCTTGATGCCGGTGGAAGTCCAGGAGGTCACCTTGTTTGAAACGGAATTCATCAAATTCATGCATGCCAATTATCCGCAGGTCGGGCAGGATATCAAAGCCAAGAAGGAAATGACCGGTGAAACGGAAGCGGCTCTTGTTAAGGCTGTAGCAGAATTCACCCGGGAATACGGGGCATCCCATCAGCTGATCAAAGAGGAGGAATAGCGTATGCCGAGTGCACGTGAGATAAACCGACGGATTAAGTCCGTAACGAACACGCAGCAGATAACCAAGGCCATGAAGATGGTATCCTCCGTACGTCTGCGCCGTGCACAGGAACGCGCATTGGCGACCGCGCCGTTTACAGAAAAGATAGAAGGCATGCTGCGTCGCTTGTCGGCGGCCCTGCCGGAGGACGACAATCCTTTCTTTAAGAAAAGAGAGGTCCATCGTACGTGTTATATCGTTATAGGGGCGGATAAAGGGCTGGCCGGAGCCTACAGCTCCAACGTAAACAAAGCGCTGGTGTCGGTCCTTAAAGACAGGCGCCGTGACGGGATCTATCTGATGGTGACGGGACGAAAACCTGTAGAATATTTGAAGCATCTGCGCATTGCGCCGGAATTCAAATGGACGGGGTTTTCCGATAAGCCGCAATTCAGCCATGCACAAAAATTGGCGGCGCAAGTGACCAGGCAGTTCCTTGACGGAGAGTTTGACGAAGTATATCTTATTTATACCCGGTTTCAGTCCGCTTTATCGCAAGAGGTCCAACAGACCCGGCTGCTCCCGATTTCACAGGAAGCGGCGGCAGCGAAGCAGGGGCCGGCGGAAGAATATCTGTTTGCGCCGGATGCGCAGCAGGTATTGTCGACCTTATTGCCGCAGTACCTCAACATGGTGGTCTACAACGGGCTGCTTCAATCGGCAGCCAGTGAGCTGGGGGCCCGCATGACGGCAATGACGTCGGCAACGGATAATGCGGGAGAATTGATCGATAAACTGACGGTACATTATAATAAAGTACGGCAGGCCGGCATAACCAATGAATTGACGGAAATCGTAAGCGGCGCGAACGCGCTGCAGTAACGGTGACGACAAAATACTAGAGAGGAGAACCTCTTCATGAGCAATAAAGTAGGGAAAGTAATCCAGGTCATCGGCGCGGTTATCGATGTGCGCTTCTCTTCGGAAGAAGACCTGCCGAACATCTATAACGCCATCCATGTAACGGGCGGCGAAGGCGAACAGCAGATCGACCTGGTAGCAGAAGTAATGCAGCATTTGGGTGATGATGTGGTCCGGTGCGTAGCCATGAGTTCCACCGACGGATTGGTCCGCGGCACGAAAGCCGAAGATACGGGAGGCCCTATCGCCGTGCCGGTGGGCAAGGGCGTGTTGGGACGTATTTTCAATGTTCTCGGGAAAACGGTGGACAAGGATGACACTCCGGTGCAGGCGGACGCCTATTGGCCGATCCATCGCCCGGTGCCGAAGTTTGAAGAACAGTCGACGGAAACGGAGATCCTGGAAACAGGGATCAAGGTCGTCGACTTGATTGCCCCGTATGCGAAAGGCGGTAAGATCGGATTATTCGGAGGCGCAGGGGTAGGAAAGACCGTCCTGATCATGGAACTGATCCACAACGTGGCGACGGAACACGGCGGCTATTCTGTTTTTACCGGAGTCGGGGAACGGACGCGTGAAGGCAATGATTTGTGGAATGAAATGAAGGAATCGGGAGTCATCAGCAAGACGGCGCTGGTATACGGGCAGATGAATGAACCGCCGGGAGCGCGTATGCGTGTAGGCCTGACAGGCCTAACCATGGCAGAATACTTCCGGGATAAAGAACATCAGGATGTCCTGCTGTTCATTGATAATATTTTCCGATTTATCCAGGCCGGATCAGAAGTATCGGCCTTGCTGGGGCGGATTCCGTCGGCCGTTGGTTACCAGCCGACGTTAGGGACGGACGTAGGGGCCCTGCAGGAACGGATTACCTCGACGAAGAACGGCTCCATCACCTCCGTCCAGGCTGTATATGTCCCGGCGGATGATTTGACCGACCCGGCGCCGGCGGCGACCTTTGCCCATTTGGATGCCACGACGGTGTTGTCTCGTCAGATCGCGGAACTGGGCATCTATCCGGCGGTGGATCCGCTTGATTCCACATCGCGGATTCTGGATCCGCATATTCTGGGAGACGAGCATTACCATACGGCGCGGGCGGTGCAGGAAGTGCTGCAGAAATACAATGAACTGCAGGATATTATCGCAATACTCGGTATCGATGAATTGTCGGAAGAAGATAAACTGACGGTAGCCAGAGCCCGTAAGATACAGCGGTTCCTGAGCCAGCCGTTTGCCGTAGCCGAACAGTTTACGGGGCAGGCGGGACGGTATGTACCGCTGAAGGAAACGATAGCCGGCTTTAAGGAGATCCTGGCGGGCAAGTGTGACGATATGCCGGAACAGGCGTTTTATATGGTAGGGAATATCGAGGAAGCACACGAAAAAGCCAAGACGCTGAAAGGAGAATAAGGCGATGGCAGATACAAAGAAGACGATCCGACTGGAAATCATTACGCCGGACGCATCTGTGTTCCGAGGCGAAGTTGACTTTGTGCTGGTTCGCGCCTTGGACGGGGACTTGGGCATCATGCCCAGCCATGCACCGCTGCTAGCTTCTTTGCAAATCTGGCCGTTGAGCTGTATGATAGAAAATCATAAAAAAAATCTGTTTGTTTCTGGTGGTTTTTTGGAAGTGAATAGCAATACGGTAACTATTGTTACTTTGGCAGCAGAACTAGCAGATCAAATTGATATTAAACGGGCAGAGGAAGCGAAAAAACGAGCAGAAAACCGCTTATACAGACAAGCTGCGGATTTAGACGTAGAAAGAGCACAATTAGCACTGCATAGGGCTCTCGGACGAATCAAGACTGTACGTATTTCCAAATAACGCAGGAGGTAATGATAGGCACGTTCATGAAAACGACCGGCCGCCACTACAAATAGTGGAAATGCAGCGTCGGCTTTATATAAATCCTATCCACATACATTTATAGTATATATTGCGTTGTCTTGCTGGTCATGTGGATAGGGAAAGGTATGCTAAACCACGTAAAACTACACCTCTTTTATAAAATCGAGGTGTAGTTTTACGTGGTTATAGAAGTAGGGTACATTGTTTAAATAAAAGACTGCTTGACAAATTACTATCATATAGCATAATAAAAGCATTGGAGACAATCGAAATCGGAAGGATTTGTCGAGTGGATAGGGGCATAATGGTGTTTTTGCTTTTGGAGTTATTATGGAATATATACTTATTTTTAATGATTATGTAAGGAATGTTGCTGTGTTTGTAATGGTTATGTTTTTGATAACCAGATTGACATATTTTCGCAATTTATTGAATCAGGAACTTTTTAGACGGCGGAATTGGCTGGTTCTTGTGGGTGTATTCGGCGGACTGGCAATGCTGGGGATGGGCATGGGATATTTTGGTACGGGAATCTTTATGGATTTGTCATTGATCAGTGTTGCTGTGGGAGGATTATTGGGGGGACCCTTGATTGGTTTGGGCGTTGGAATTGTCTATGCGATTCCTCGGTTTTTTTTAGGGTATAATGGAATTCCAGGTATGACAGCGGGTATGATGTCTAACATATTTTCCGGTTATTTTTCTGGAATGGTATATCAATTGTATGGTAAAAGACAGATTACCACGCGGGATAGTTTTTTTGTTGCATGTGCTTTAGAAATTTTGTACATAGTAATTAGCTATACTTTTTATCCATATGGTTTTAAGCAAATATCCGATGCTGGATTTTATCTTATCCTTCATTTTCTTTCCGTTGTCAACGGCGTATGTGTGTGTTTTTATATTGCCAGAGGTACATTTACAACACAAGAACGATTGCGGGCGCAGTCAGCACAACAGGCTATGTGTGTGATTTTATCGGCCCGCGGGGTGCTGCGTCATCACGGATTAGATCGTTTTTCAGCCTATAGATTAGCACAAATACTTTTCAAGGAAATCAATGCGGATGCAGTAGCCATTGCGGATACGGAAGAGTTTTTAGCCTTTGTTGGTGAAAATGACAATTACAAGAAAGCTAAAATTTTATTGCGCGGACAAAAAAAATATAATCAGGATATCGTAAAAAATAAGCAGGATATTGTATGCCAGCGCATGCATCTTTGTTTGGAAACAGTTGTTGATTTACCGTTGCGCATTGATGATACGATTGTTGGCAGTGTTAAAATTTATAAAACAAGCAGAGAAAAAATATTTCCTTATGAAGTGCGATTGATTGAAGGGGTTGTGAATTTTTTGAATCTGGAATTATTGCAAACGGAATTGAATCAAAAAACAACCTTATTAATGCAAGCGGAATTTAATTCGCTGAAATCACAAATACGCCCTCATTTTCTATTTAATATGATGGCCAATATCAGTGCGCTTATTCGACCTAATCCCAATAAAGCCAGAAGTTTGATTAAGGATTTATCTGATTTTTTGCGGGTGCATTTAAAATCCAGTAAAGAAGAGATATCTATAACGGAAGAACTGGAATATGTAAATATCTATATTCGTTTAGAACAGGCTCGTTTTGGTGATCGAATTACAGTTATTAAGAAAATAGCAGTAGAAGCATTAAATCATAAAGTCCCTACCTTTTCTATGCAGGTATTAGTGGAAAATGCAGTAAAACATGGAATTACAAAAGTTAAAAAGGGTGGTATTATATATATTACGGTAAGTCATAAAAAAGATTTCCTGCAGATTTATGTGGAAGACAACGGAGTAGGGATTGATCCAGAAAAACTTAGTCAGTTGAAAAAGATGGATTATATAGTCAATAATCAAGAAAGTACCGGTCTTGGTTTAAAGAATGTCAATGCCCGTCTGAAAAAAATTTATGGAGAAGAATATGGTTTACAAATAGAAAGTTTGCAGGGTGCTGGCACAAAAGTTGGTTTTATCATTCCTTGGGATATAAAAGAAGAGGAGAAAAAATATGAAATCATTGCGGGTAATGATCGTTGATGATGAACAACGTATGGCTGAGGAACTGAAAATCATGGTTCGTGAAGCTGATTCGGCCATTGAGATTACGGATGTATGCTATGATGGAGAAACAGCCTTAGCGCTGGCTATGGAAAAAAAACCGGATATAATATTTTTGGATATCGAAATGCCGGGATTGGATGGTTTGAAAGTTGCAGAATGTTTGTCAAAAACCAATAATGCGCCCATGATTGTTTTTGTGACGGCATATGATGAGTTTGCTTTAAAAGCCTTTTCTGTCAACGCGGTAGACTATATTGTAAAACCATTAGATGAAGAATCCATTAAGCGAGTGTTGGAAAAATGCCGAAATATTTTACAGCATTGGGAATTTGATGGAGAAGATGCAAGAAATTCTAAAGAGATTTGTAAAAAATTTTCTGTAGAAAAAGGAGATCGCATGGAGATTATAGACAGTGATACCATTCGCTATATCTATGCTAAAGATCGCCAGGTTTTTATTGTAACGAAAGACGATGTTCAATATTTGACTCGTATGACCTTACATGATTTTGAGTTACGTCTCCCTGTAAAAAAATTTTTTCGCTGTCATCGGAACTTTATCGTCAATATAGATGAAATTCGTCAAATTGTAACGTGGTTTAAACAAAGATATTTATTAGTTCTCAATGGGAAAAATAAGATAGAAATTCCCGTAGGACGCGTATATGTCAATAAAATGAAACAATATATAGAATTATAACAAGGCAAACGGATATAACCAGAGAAACGTATATTTCTCTGGTTTTTTTGTAGGAGCTATTTGTATCTTGTCATCGAATATAAGCTGTTCGTCTTATTTTTCTTGTGACTTTTGTGATGGATTTATACAATGTACATATAGTTACATTATGTAATATATACTATCTAATACAAACATTTGCACGGCATGACTTTCAAGAGTATTGCAAGGACATTACAGAACATTATATGTTTTATATGAGGAGAGATGAGATGAGATTTGTATCGGATTTAAAAAATCGCGTAGCAAAATTGCCAATGAGAATTGTCTTACCAGAAAGCAAGAGCCGCAGAGTGTTAAAGGCGGCGGAACAAATAGCGGCTGAAAAATTTGCTCACGTCATTGTAGTGGGCAATGCATCGGAAATAAAGTCTCGGGCTTTATTGTACCATATTAATTTAGCAGAGATTGAAATCATAGATCCTCTTAAATTTTCTATGTTTGAAATGTTTTGTGATTATTATGCGGAGCGCCGTAAAAATAAAGGGGTAACAAAAGAAGCGGCTAGATTTTTGTTAAAAACTAATTATACGCTGTTTGCAGCTTGTTTAGTCGTTTTTGACATTGCGGACGGAATGGTATCAGGGGCAGTGACGACGTCTGCGGATGTTATTCGGGCAGCATTGCAGATCATCGGCCCGGCACATGACTGCAAAACCGTTTCCAGTTCCTTTATTTTATTGACGGATACGAAACAGTACGGTGATAATGGTATCCTTGTTGTGGGAGACTGCAGTGTTATTCCCGATCCCACAGCCGTACAACTAGCGGATATTGCCTGCAGCTGTGCAGCGCGCGCTCGTACGACCGTGCAGATCTTGGATCCTAAAGTGGCCCTTTTGTCATATTCAACCAAAGGAAGTGGTTCGGGTTCTTCGGTAGATAAGGTACAGGAGGCATTGCGCATATTGCATAACCGCCATGTTGATTTTGATTTTGACGGGGAACTGCAGGTGGACGCGGCGGTAGTCCCGGATGTCGGTAAAATTAAAGCACCTGCCTCGCGTGTAGCCGGCAAAGCTAATGTATTGATCTTTCCTACGTTAGATGCCGCTAATATCAGTTATAAACTGGTGCAGCGATTCGCACATGCTACTGCACTGGGACCTTTGCTGCAAGGATTAGCCAGACCTGTATTAGACTTGTCGCGCGGCTGTTCAACGGAGGATATCGTTGATGTAGCGGCAATCTGCTGTAATGATGCAATTGCTGTAAAACAGTATAAAAAACGTTGTGTTATGTAACGGGTTACGTACTGGCGGCAGCAGGGATATAACAAGAGTCATACGAGAGGTGATATGAAAATGTCAGATTTCGAGAGTAGATTTAAAGAATTAAACAGGCGTGTTGCTATTGATGAACATAATGCTTCCGTACATTTTGATGTTGAAAAATGCAAAAATTGTACCATGTGCCGACGCCAATGTGCAAGCACCATGTCTGTGACAGATTATTATTATTTACAGAGTACCGGAGATGTTCCTATATGTGTCCATTGCGGACAGTGTTCTGCCATTTGTCCTTTTGGGGCAACGACGGCGGTATCCTCTGTAGAAGATGTAAAAGCGGCGATTGCTGATAAAAATTATACGGTCATTTTTCAGACCGCGCCGGCTGTGCGCGTTAGTTTGGGAGAATCCTTCGGCATGCCGTTCGGTACGTTTGTAGAGGGTAAGATGGTAGCTGCGCTGCGAGCCTTAGGCGCAGATTATGTCTTTGATACCTGTACAGGGGCTGATTTGACCATTATGGAAGAAGCCTCTGAATTAGTGCATCGGTTGGAATATGAAAAGGATTTATTACCCCAGTTTACCAGCTGCTGTCCTGCATGGGTAGAGTTTGCCGAAATCTTTTTCCCGGAAATGATACCGCATTTATCTACGTCAAAAAGTCCGATCAGTATGCTGGCTCCCATGATAAAAACGTATTTTGCTAAGAACAAGCAGATAGATCCCAGTAAAATTGTATCTGTCTGTGTGACACCATGTACAGCAAAAAAAACAGAAATTCTGCGTCCGGAAATGAATGCCTCCGCACAATTTTGGGATATTCCCTCCATGCGTGATACTGATTTATGTATTACTACGCGGGAATTAGCGAATTGGATTAAAGAATCAGGCATTGACTTTGCATCATTGCAAGAGGAAGCATATGACGACGTCTTTGGAAAAGCGTCCGGAAGCGGTATTATTTTTGGCAGTACCGGCGGTGTCATGGAGTCGGCACTACGTACGGCATACTACCTAAAAAACGGGGAAACGGCCCCGGCAGATTTTATGGAATTTAAACCGATCAGAGGGTTAAATGGGGTAAAAGAAGCGGAAGTACCTTACGGAAACAAAATTCTCCATGTAGCGGCTGTCAATGGATTATCTAATGTCAGACTGTTTATTCACGAGATGGAAGAAGATATTATGCTGGGACATTATTCTTTTATTGAGGTGATGGCCTGTCCGGGCGGATGCATCGGTGGCGGCGGTCAGCCGCATACTAAACTGCCGCAGACAAATGCAGCCAAACAATCTCGCTCCGATTCTTTATATAAACGGGATTTGGAATGTTCCATACGGTCTAGTTGGCAAAATCCAGATATCAAGAAGTTATATTCGGAATTTTTAATGTCGCCGCTGAGCCCCATTGCTGAATCCATGCTGCATACCAGTTTTAAAAATAAACATTATCGACTAGGCTCTATGGATGACATAACACCGCAGACTTGTCCTACGTCACCACAATATAAAGAAGACACTATAATAAAATAAATCTGTATTCTTCGTAATTTTTTGTCAGATATAACACTCCTTATGGAAATATGCCGGGTATAATTGATGGCGAGGAACATCAATTATACAACGGCATATTTTCACTTATAAAAATCAAATATAGCGGATGAAACATTCGATGATTTATTTTTTACTAATACGGCGATGAATTATTTAGCATGCGGGTGCTGATAAAATAAATGCATGATGAGATGGTATTACAAAAAGATATTGCAAATTGATAACAGGCTAAAATGAATATGTTCTAAAAAGTTACAAATAAAAAAAATAATATTAAATAGTTCATATATATAAAAAACGCAACATATACATCTCGTTTTAGCATGTTAGAAAAAAGACCGGATAAGGCTAATATGTATCAATAAGAGTGAATGCAGGATAATTACCGAACCTTTGCGCTGTTATGTATAATTAATACTTATGCTATTAAAAGATTCATCTTATTTTAGTAAAAATCTTTTGCTTAAATTGCGGTATGTGAGCTAGCTTGCGATAATTTTCACATTGAATATTGCAAAATATGATGTTATAATTAAAGCTGTTGAGAACACACTATTAGTAATGATAACGGTTTTCACTGATTTTATTTTGTGGGAAAGGAGCGATGAAATTATGAAGACGGAAGAAGGGACCATTATCTCTATTGATGAAGTAGGTCTCGCAGAAGTAAAAGTCGGACGCCATTCCGATTGCATCGCTTGCGGAGCTTGTCCGGGCGCTGAAAACATTGTTGTTAAAGCAACAAATCCTATTCATGGCAAGGTGGGCGACCGGGTAACGTTTGAAGTAAGAGAAACCAATGTTGTTATTGGTGCTTTTGTATGTTTCATTATGCCGCTGCTTGTTGCGGCGATTGGCGTTTTTGTTGGTAGATGGGTAAGCACCCCTTTGGGATACGATATAGTGCAGGCGGAAATCATCGGCGGCATCGTGGCATTTCTTATTGCTTTAGTAGGAGTTAAAATGTATGATCGATTCTTATCCGATAAGGAAAGTTCGAAGCCGAAGATCGTATCGATTCTCTAAATTGGTTGCTTAACTGTTTTTATTATTTTTTCATTATAATATTTAATGAGGTGATTTTTGATGATGAAAAGCTTTATCGGTGGGGTCCATCCGGATGATGGTAAGATCTATGCGAAGGACAAAGCAATAGAAACCCTGGCAGTACCGGAAGAAGTAGTCATCCCGATGAGCCAGCATTTTGGCGCTCCATGTACTCCGACCGTAAAAGTCGGCGATCATGTGAAAAAAGGCCAGCTTATTGGGACCAGCGATGCATTTTTGCATGCTGACATCCATGCATCTACTTCCGGTGACGTTATCAAGGTAGCCCCTATGCCCCATAACATGATGGTTAAGTGCATGTCCGTTGTCATTAAGAGCGACGGCTTGGATGAATGGGCAGATGGACTTCCGGAAGAACATGACTGGAATCAATTGAACAGTAAGGAAATCATTGACCTGATTAAAAAGGCCGGTGTTGTTGGCTGCGGTGGCGCTACCTTCCCTGCACATGTAAAATTGACTCCGAACAAACCTGTCGACGTATTTATTGTGAATGGTGCGGAATGCGAACCGTATTTGACAGCCGACTATCGCGGTATGTTGGAATGCTCTGATCGGTTAGTAACGGGTGTCCAAATCTGTATGAAGGCTTTGGGTGTTCAAACCGGTTATATCGGTGTCGAAGATAATAAACCGGAAGCAGTAAAAGTATTGCAGGAAGCCTTTAAGGGTGTGGACGGTGTTTCTGTAGAAGCCTTACCGACTAAATATCCGCAAGGCGCAGAAAAAATGCTGATCAAGGCAGTTACAGGACGTGAAGTGGAACCGGGCGGCCTGCCGATGAATGTGGGCTGTGTTGTCAGCAACGTGGGTACCGTGTTAGCTATTGCGGATGCGGTATGTCACGGTATTCCGTTCATCGAACGTATTACGACCGTAACCGGTGACTGCATTAAAGAACCGAAAAACCTTTTGGTCCGTATCGGTACATCGTATCAAGCTTGTGTTGATTATTGCGGCGGCTTTTCTAAACAGCCGGATCGTGTAATCAGCGGCGGCCCTATGATGGGGCTTGCACAGTTCAGCTTGGATGTTCCTATTGCTAAAGGTGCTTCCGGTATTACTTGTTTATCTGCTGAAAAATGTGAAGTCGGAGAAGAATCTCCTTGTATTCGCTGTGGCCGTTGTGTTGTAGCCTGTCCCATGGGACTTATCCCGAGCCAGTTGAGTATCTTTTCCGAACGCTCTGCCTGGGAAAAATGCATGGAATACGGTGTCATGAACTGCGTAGAATGCGGCAGCTGTGTATATACCTGCCCGGCAAAACGGAATATTGTTCAATATATCCGCAATGCAAAAGGACAATGCAAAGCCCTGCAGGCGGCTGCCAAGGCTAAAACCGAAGCGCAGAAAGCTAAGGCGGAACCTTCGCTGAAGGACACGATTAAAAGAATGTAAAATGGCCGAAGCCGAAACGGAAAACTACGGCAGAAGCCCTGGCAGACAAGTAATAGGGAAGAAGGGATATCATGAGTCCAGTAGCAGAAGGACAAACAAAAGGAAAGGATGCTAAAGACATGCAGGAATATAAATTTACTGTATCATCTTCGCCGCACGTTCGCTGTAACGAAACAATTCCTAAGATTATGTGGAATGTTGTTGCCGCATTGGTACCGGCAGCGGCCTTCGGGGTGTTCTATTTTGGTATGAACGCCTTGGTCAACATCTTTGTAGCAATTGTTTCCGCAGTTATATTTGAATATTTATGGGAAAAAATGATGCACAAAAAAATTACCATTCAAGATGGTAGTGCTGTTATTACCGGCTTATTGCTGGCAATGACCTGTCCGCCGACGTTACCGTGGTGGATGAGCATCGTTGGTTCTTTCCTTGCTATCGTTGTATGTAAACAATCTATGGGTGGTTTGGGGTATAACTTATTCAACCCCGCTCATGTAGGCCGTGCCGGTTTAATGGTTTCCTGGCCGGTCGCCATGACGACATGGACAAGCCTGAATGGCACTGTCGATGCGGTAGCCAGCGCTACACCACTGAATGTATTGAAACATAATGGTCATGATGCATTGCTGTCTATGTTCGGCGGGGATCCCATGACAATGTATCAGCAAATGTTTATTGGTTTCCGTAATGGTTCTATGGGTGAAACCTCCACCGTGCTGTTAGTCCTTGGTGGTTTATACCTCATTTATAAAGGATATGTAAATTGGCAGGTTCCTGTTACCATGATTGCTACTGTAGGCATCCTCATGTGGATCGTTGGCGGCATTCCTCTTGGTACAGGCTTATTCTCCGGTGATCCGCTCTTCCACATGATGGCTGGCGGTCTTGTCATCGGCGCGTTCTTCATGGCTACAGATATGGTTACTGCTCCTATTACGTTAAAGGGACAAATTATCTTCGCTTTGGGGTGTGGTCTGATTACGGTTTTGATTCGTCTTGTTGGCGGGTATCCGGAAGGTGTTTGCTATTCCATCCTCTTGATGAATGCGCTCACGCCGCTTATTGATCGCCTCGTTAAACCCAGAGTCTTTGGCGCAGTAAAGGCAAAGGGGGCAAAATAAAAATGGCTGAAAATCACGAACAAAGTAACATTTTTAAGATTGCACTCAATCTTATACTTACCTGCCTTGTTTCCGGCTGTATTATCGGTGCTGTTTTCTTTGTTACAGGACCAACGGCGGCGGCAAAGGCGGAACAAATGAAACAGGAATCTATGAAGGCTCTTGTTCCTGATGCCGACAACTTTAAAGAAATAGCCGGCAAAAAAGATACCTTCTTGGCCCAAAAGGGCGGACAGACAATCGCCTTTATTGTTCCGAGCGAACCGAAAGGGTATGGCGGACCGATCAAAATGCTGGTAGCTGTTTCTAAGGACGGCGCTGTTCTTGATTACACTATTCTCGAAGCGAATGAAACTCCGGGTTTAGGTGAAAATGCATCGAAACCACCGTTCCGTAATCAGTTTAAAGGTAAGAAATTAGATAACCTGGAAGTAACAAAGACACCGAGTGATACAAAACATATCCAGGCTATGACCGGGGCTACTATTTCTTCCCGCGCAGTTACTAAGGGCGTTAAAGAAGCTGTTGAAGCAGCAGCGCAGTTAGGAGGTAACTGATTATGAGTTTATGGAAAGTATTTACCAGAGGCATCATTGAAGAAAACCCGTATTTCGTACTGGCATTGAGCCTGTGTCCGGGACTTGCTGTTACAACCAGCGTAGTCAACGGCCTTACGATGGGTCTTACGGTATGGTTCGTTATTACCTCAAATAACGTAGTCGTTTCTATTATTCGTAAAACGATCAATAAAAAGGTACGTGTACCGGTGTACATTACCTGTATTGCTACGATTGTTACCTGCGTACAATTATTCTTGATGGCCTATGCTCCGGATCTGTATAAAGCCTTGGGCGTATATCTTGACTTGGTTGTCGTATTTGCCATTATTTTGGCTCGTGCAGAATCTGTTGCTTCGAAGAACGGCGTTGTCGTTTCCTTCCTTGACGGCATGGGCATGGGGATTGGGTTTACCATTGCGATGGTTACCATTTCCATTGTTCGTGAACTCTTTGGCAATGGTACGCTGTTCGGTGTATCCATGTTTGGTGCGTCGTATCAACCTGCTTTGATTATGGCATTGCCGCCGGGAGCCTTTATGCTTATCGGGTTTATGATGGCAGGGCTTAAGATGTGGAATAAATCGCGGGAAATGAAGAAAATGAAAGGGAGTGAAGCGTAATGGGTGCCTATTTTACACTGTTTATCGGTGCAGTATTGATTAATAACTTCGTTTTGACCAAGTTCCTGGGCCTGTGTATCTTCTTTGGTGTTTCCAAGAACTTGAATGCATCAATCGGTATGGGCTTTGCCGTTACCTCTGTCATTACCTTGAGTACAATTTTGGCATGGCTTTTGTACAACTTCATTTTGGTACCATTTGGCTTGACCTTCCTGCGTACTATTACGTTTGTTGTTTTGATCGCAAGTTTTGTACAGCTGCTGGAAATCGTTATTAAGAAAATGTCTCCGACCTTGTATAACATGTGGGGCATTTACCTTATGCTGATTGCAACAAATTGCATTGTTTTATCTGTACCTGTATTGAGCGTAACCAACAATTACAATTTCATCCAAAATATTGTATTTGCCGTTGGTTCCGGTTTAGGCTTTGCTTTAGCATTGATCCTGATGGCCAGCGCTCGTGAAAAATTGGATTATGCCGATGTTCCGGAAGCCTTAAAAGGCACGCCTGTCGCCTTTATTGTAGCCGGGATGCTTTCGTTGGCATTTCTCGGTTTCTCCGGTATGTTATAATCGTTACGCAAAGGAGTTGGAATAGTTATTATGGATTACACTCAAATCGCGATAATGGCGGTTGTTATCATGACCGGTGTCGGCGTTGTCTTTGGCTTCGTCCTGGCTCTGGCCGATAAGAAATTTGCCATGGAAGAAAATCCGCTTATTGGTGAAGTGGAAGAAGCACTTCCCAAAGGACAATGCGGTGCCTGCGGTTTTGCCGGTTGTGCAAAATATGCGGAAGCCGTCGTTCTGGATCCGGAAGTTCCGCCTAACCTCTGTGTTCCTGGTAAAGCTGAAGTTGCAGCTGTTGTTGCAAACCTTACCGGTAAAGTTGCGGAAGCTACAGAACCCAAATATGCTCATATCCGCTGCCGCGGCGGTGTAGGTATTGCTAAACTCGCGTTCAACTATAAAGGGGTTCATGACTGTGCTGCCGCTAAATTGGTACAGCAAGGTCCGAAAGAATGTAAGTATGGTTGTCTTGGCTTTGGAAATTGTGTCAAAGCATGTCCTTTTGGTGCCATGAGTATGGGAGAAAACGGAATCCCTGTGGTGAATAAATCTCTTTGCACCGGGTGCGGCAAATGTGCGTCTATATGTCCGCAGCATGTTATTGAATTAATTCCTATCAGTGCTAAGGTTACGGTAAGCTGCAGCTCGAAAGAAATGGGAGCCGCTGCGCGTAAAGCTTGTACAGCAGCTTGCATTGGCTGTGGTCTTTGCATGAAGAACTGTACGCATAAGGGCGGTGTAAAGGTTGTTGATCATTTGGCAATTGTCGATCCGTCCATCTGCCGTATATGCGATGATTTGACCTGTGTTGATAAATGCCCGACGAATGCCATTGCTGCGTTGGTCGCTAGAACAAAAAAAGAAGAAAATGTAGGTTAATATGAAAAGAAAACGGTATATCAGACCGATATGTCTGGCCGTTTTTATGGTGATGATAAGCTGCTCCGGATGCTCTTTGCGTCCGGAGCAGTCTTATGATAGAAGTGGAATTGCAATGGATACGACGATATCGCTTAAGGGTAACGGGAACGAATGGGATCGTATATGTCACAGACGGATTTAAAAAACAATTTTCTGATTTAAATAGAGCGTTTCGTGTATCGAATTAAGGTAGAAGGCACTGTCTGAACAAGTGTGGAGACAGTACTTTTTTAACTTTTAAATTATCCCTTTACTTTTTCTTTATAATATAAGATAATAAAGAGAGCGGGTGGAGGGAATATTTACATGAAGATAGGAGTAGAAAATGGATCAAATCGATGACAAAATTTTAACAATCCTAAAAAAGAATGGTAAAGTTTCGGCGACAGAAATCAGTAAGGTTGTAGGTCTGTCTATCCCAGCTGTAGCGGAACGTATCCGTAAGATGGAACATAGCGGCATTATTGAAGGATATGGTGCAAAAATCAGTCGTAGGAAGACCGGGTATAATGTAACGGCGTTTATTATGGTAAATCTGGAACGATCGGGAGATGTTGATGAATTCCGTAAAAAAATCATTGATTTTCCGCAAGTGTTGGAGTGCCATCATGTAGTGGGTGCCTTTGATTATTTGTTAAAAGTATTGGTTCATACACCGGATGATTTGGAACACTTCCTTATGACCGAATTAAATGAAATACCGACAGTAGCTTCGTCTCAAACTTTTATGTGTCTATCGACACTGAAGGAAGAATGGAATGTATGAAATTAAATCTGAATATAGCGGGATAGTACACAAAAAAAACGATGTGGCAGGAATGTGGCATCGTTTTTTGATGAGAAGATGTGTTCCGTAGTATAAACCAATAGGTATTGCAATTTTTTATGGACATGATACAATGAGAGGCAATTGCAATATAGATTCAGACTGTATTCTGCCTGTGCAGGCGGCAGCAATACTTGCACAGGACCGGGTAGGATTAGAGATTGCATAAGGGGGGACTGTAACGTGAAAGACTACAAACCAATTACAGAAGAGATAATAGAAAAATTACGGGCCATTGTTGGGCCATCTTATATAAAAACCGATACGGATGTATTAGCGCAGTATCAGACGGACTACGAATCGGATCCAAAGCGGTTTCATATGCCCGAAGCCGCCGTTATTCCTGCTGATGCTGAAGAAATATCCGCGATTCTTAAATTGGCTAATATATATGATTTTCCGGTTACGATACGCAGCGGCGGAACTAGTTTAGCCGATGGGGCGATTCCTGTATGCGGCGGACTGGTATTGTCTATGGAACGATTGAATACTATTTTGGAACTGAATGAAGACGGAATGTATATGGTCGTGGAAGCTGGCGTCCGTACAGTAGATCTGCAGCAGCGAGCTCGGGAGGCAGGCTTGTTATATGCCGGAGATCCCAGCAGCTCGGAAAGCTGCCTGATCGGCGGCAATTTAGCTACCAATGCCGGCGGGTTGAAGGCTGTCCGGTATGGCGTCACCCGTAATCAGGTATATGCCGTGGAAATGGTAACGCCTACGGGAGAAATCGTTGAGCTGGGTGCTTGTTTGAAGAAGTGTTCTACGGGGTACAGTTTGGAACAACTGATTATCGGCAGCGAAGGTACGTTAGGCGTTATTACTAAGGCGACATTGAAATTATCTCCCTTACCTCCGTACAAATTTGATGTTTTGGCCATTTATACAGCACCTGATACAGCACTGGAAATGGTACCCCGTCTGTTGAAAGCCGGCATAGAACCCACAAGTGTTGAATATATGGATAATTCATATGTGCGCGGCTGTGCCGATTATTGTGGGTATACCAACATGCCGCACTATGAAGATGGTATTTATGTTATTATAACAGTAGAAAGCTTTCGGGAAGAAGAACTGGATACCCGCATGGAAACGGTATGTCAGGTATGTGAAGCCTCGGGGGCGGCAGAGGTTTTGGAAGCCGATGAACGAGTATGGAATATGCGGCGTAATTGTCAAACCTCTGTAGAACATATCAGTAAGGTATCACTTACGGATGACATTGTTGTACCGGTACATAACATAGCGACAACGATTGAACATATTATGGAAGTGGGCAAAAAATATCCCTTCCAAGTTAAAATTAATGCGCATATTGGGGACGGTAACCTGCACATCGTTCTCTGTAAAATGAATATGAGTGATGAAGAGTGGGATAAGAATGTAGAAGCATTTCATCAAGATGTGTATGCCTATACGTATGCAGTCGGCGGACGGTTAGCCGGAGAACACGGCATCGGCAATAAAAAGTTAGCCTATATGGAAAAATTTACGTCTGCCGGTGAATTAAATATGATGAAAACGATAAAACGGGCCATGGATCCTAATATGATTCTGAATCCTGGAAAATTAATAGAAGCGTAAAAATAACGGTATCGATATACATATATATCGATACCGTTATTTCGCAATTTAAGGAAAATGCAGTAAAAGTACTGGAATTGCCATTCGGCAAAAAAGAACGCGTACCTTCTAGCTTATTATTTTCCCGTCGATAGAAAGGGTAACTACCTGCCAAGGAATAAATTTTCCGCTTGCCTGCAACGCTCTTTTGGCGGCGTTTTCCAATCCGCCGCAGCAAGGAACTTCCATGCGGACGATCGTGACATCCTTGATGTCATTGCGGCGTATAATTTCTGTCAGTTTTTCCGCATAATCTCCCTCATCCAGTTTGGGGCAGCCAATCAGCGTGATTTTGTTTTTAATAAAGTCCTCGTGAAAATTAGCATAGGCATACGCTGTACAATCTGCCGCGATGAGAAGGTGTGCATTTTCAAAGTAAGGGGCATGGACCGGAGCCAATTTAATTTGAACAGGCCACTGCCGCAGCTGTGACACTCCGGCAGATACGGCAGTGGCGGCAGGCGCCGGGGTAATGACTGCGGTTTTGTGTCCCGGGCAGCCATCGGCGGGCGGAGTATGGCTGATTGTTTGTGCGCGGCTTCCCGGGCAGCCACCCCGTGGGGGAAGACCTTTTGCCTTCTTGTTTGTTTCTACTGCTTTTTCGTCATACGCGGCGGCTTCCCGTTCTACAAACGTAATGGCACCGGTAGGGCAGGTAGGCAGGCAATCACCTAACCCGTCGCAATAATCATCGCGCATGAGCTGTGCTTTGCCGTTTACCATAGCAATAGCTCCTTCGTGACAGGCTTGGGCACACGCTCCGCAGCCGTTGCATGCATCTTGGTCGATATGTATAATTTTTCTGATCATGATAATATCCTCCTTAAAAATGAGCATTCTGTATAAAAATTAGTGTCATGTATTGTTTTTCCTTTACCTTACGGTGTAAGTATAGTACAATAAAAGGAAAAGCACTGTTGTTTTTACAACATGGAGGTGAATTATGGGAAGTTACACCGCTATTTTTAAAAAAAATCCTCTGTTCAAAGGGGTACAGCAAGATGAATTTTTGCCTATGCTGCAAGGCTTGGAGGCAAGAAAAAAAAGCTACAAAAAAGGCAGCTTTATTTTTTATGCCGGCGATGAAATTCATCATATCGGAATTGTTTTAAGCGGGGCAGTCCATATTATACAGGAAGATTTCTGGGGCAACCGTAATATTTTGGCGCGTGTGGCACCCGGAGGGATGTTTGGCGAGGGCTTTGCCTGCGTACAAAATGCTACAAGTGAAGTAGATACGGTAGCGGCGCTGGCAACAGAGATACTGTATTTAGATATAGATAAGTTTGTAAGAACGGAAATCAATGCCGGGAAATATGCCGCGTTATTGACAAAAAACCTTTTGGCAATTATGGCGGAAAAAAATATTTTTCTGACACAAAAAATACGGTATATATCACAACGTACGACACATCAGAAATTGATGGCGTTTTTGTCTGATGAAGCACGCAGGCACGGATCTTCTTCTTTTGATATTGCGTTTGACCGGCAGCAGTTGGCAGATTTTCTTTCCGTAGACCGCAGTGCCATGTCCTCCGAATTAGGTCGAATGCGGGATGAAGGAATCATCGAGTTTCATAAGAATCATTTTACGCTGCATGGAGATTAAACAAATAAAGCAATCATGGCGGCGATTGCAAAATAGGGGCCGTAGGCAATGGCATCCTTCCGTTTCTTGCGTTTAGTGGATAATAAGAAAAGGCTGACCAGGCCGCCGGCAATGATGCCGCAGACGATGGTAAAAATAATACGGTCTAAGCCGAGAAATAATCCGAGGGCCCCGATTAATTTGATATCGCCGCCGCCTATGCCGCCGCGGGTCAATACGGCTAAGAGAAGAAAAACGGCAAAACTTCCGGCTCCGGCAAGAATTCGTTCGGTCAGTGCCGCAGATAATACGGGAGTGGCTGCCAATGCCAAGAGTGCCAGTGCCAATACAAAAGTATTCAAAATAATTTGCTGTTCAAAATCCATGATAATAATAGCGGCCAAGATGGCTGCATATATGATATATGTCAATAACAGCGGCCAGGAGACTGCAGTCCACAAAACCAATCCATAAAAGATAAAGAGTACGGACGTCAGTTTCAGTCGGCGTGCGTGTGTGGCTCTTGGTGATAATTTTTCGGGAAATTCCAATTCGGAAGATGCTTTTTTATATCCCCAAAGGATAGTATGATTTAATACAATCGCTGTTCCATATGCTAAAAAAGGTATAAAAACGATTAAAAATATGGAAAAAAAAGGCTTCATAACGATGTCCTCCTCCTACGTGAATTATTTTTTAATTATAGCATAGCTTGCGGATTTTTTCAGAATACAGACAAAATACGCAGTACATGATTTGAACATGCAATACATGCATAGCATTGAAATAACAAATATGATATACTAAATTTAATTGTAATAAAAACTAAAATTAATATATCTTGAATGAAGAGCAGTACTGTTGCGTATCATTGAATATGTATGATGTATCCATAAAATTTGAAAGTGACCATACTGCCTGGATTTGATATAGAATACAAGGGAGGCCCTTGTTATGAAATTATGGGATAAACTCAAAACCATGCCGGAAAAGCTGGCGGTTATGTCACCCCGCAAACTGGTATTGCTGGCATTTGTACTGAGTGTAATCGTTGCAAGTATCATTTATGTTATTTTGACAGGATTTTTGACACCGAAGCAAGAGACAGCTGTCATGCCGCAGTATCAGAATGTTGTTGTTGCGGCAGTGGATATACCGGAACGGACGAGAATTACCAAAGATATGTTAAAAACCATAAACGTTCCGAAAAATGTAGTACCGCAGGATGCCGTACATTCGGTCGATGATGCTGTAGGAAAAGCGGCTGTTGTAAAGATTGTGAAGGAAGATATTATTACCGGACAAAAACTTACCGGCGGAAACGGTTTTTCCGGGACGATTCCGGATAATATGCGGGCGATTACAATTCCTATCAATGATCTTACAGGGGTTGCCGGATTGGTAAAACCGGGGGATTATGTAGACATTTTTATGATCAGTACGAACAAGGCATATAAAAATGCGGTATACGGAAAATTGATACTTCAGAATGTATTACTGTTGGCAGTGAATACGTCTTTCGGCAATGGGCAGGGAAATGATGCCAAAGATGCGAAGGACAATAAAGATAAACAGCAGCAGCCTGCAGGAAAATTGGGAATGGTTACGATTGCTGTGCAGCCTTCCGATGTCATGCGTGTCCAGGGAGCTTTGCAGGAGGGAACCCTGTACCTTGCGCTGCGGCCCGATTTACCAAGTGAATCCTATACGGTTGTCCCTGATTATTTCCAGTATATGGCCGGCGGACAAGAAGAACCAAAACAACAGCAGTCTTCACAGCCCGTTCAGTCGGCACAAGCCTCGGTACCTTATTATCCATCGGCACAAGCCTCGGTGCCTTATTATCCACCGGCACAAGCGCAGGTGATTTCCAGCGGCTCATCGGGATATAGCGATGGCGGCGGCCGCGGGATTGAAGTTATCCGCGGTAATTCGGTCAGTCAGGTACATGTACAATAGGGGGCAGGAAGTTATGAACAAGAAAAAGCTGAAAAACAGCATATGGGCATTGCCCGTATATACCGCCGCCGTATGGATGATGTCCGGTACCGTGGCATGGGCGGCTGCAGAAATTGTGATAGATGTCAATCAATCGCAAGTGATGAATGTAAATGGCGGGATTTCCCGCATTGCCATTGCTAACCCGGCCATTGCCGATGTGACGGTGACATCCGGGCAGCAGTTGCTGATTGTTGCCAAAGGAGTAGGTTCGACCTCCTTGTATGTGTGGGATGGCGGGGGCAGTCGTCATGACTATACGGTTGTTATTACAGATCAAGATGTAGGAACGGGAGAGGTAATTCAACACAGTATCGGCTATCCCGGCGTGCGGGTTGATAAGATCGGCGGCAAAATACTCCTTACAGGAGAAGTAAAAGATCAGGAGCAGCAGCAGCGTGCGGCTGCTATTGCAAAAATGTATGGCAGTGATGTAGTGGATATGCTGACATTGACAGATCCGATGCAGATTCGTATTGAAGCGCGAATTGTCGAAATTTCTAAAAATAAAACCAAAAATTTAGGTATTAATTGGGGCAATGCCTCTTCTGTTGATAGTACGACCGGGATTGCCTCCGTTAATCCGGGCAGCTTTTCTTTTGGACAGTATAGTAAATTTGATACGACAACGATGTCGTATGATTCCAGCGGCAATCCTACGTCTATCAACTCACGGAGTTATAACTCCGCAGCCCCTTTAATGGCAACTTTAAATTTATTGATCGGAAATGGCGATGCCAAAGTATTATCGCAGCCGCATGTGGTGACGATGAGCGGACAAAAAGCCAGCATTTTGATTGGCGGAGAAATGCCGGTCCCCTCTACCAATTCCAATGGGTCTACCAATGTGCAATGGAAAAATTATGGTATTGAGCTCAATATGGAACCCGTTGCTAATGAGGACGGATTGATTACCAGCAAAGTAATGGTATCCGTCAGCACGTTAAGTTCCGCAGCGGGGATTATTGTAAACGGTACTTCATTAATGGGACTCGCTACGCGAAAAGCGGAAACGGTCATCAGCCTGCCTTCTGGCCAAACCATGGTCATCGGCGGTCTTATCAGCACAGAAGACACAAAATCTATTAATAAGATCCCGATATTAGGAGATATTCCCATATTAGGACGCCTGTTTCGTGATGTATCCGAATCACATGATGAAAAAGAATTGTTGATTTTTATTACACCGACAATGGTCGATAATTCGACGTCTACAAGAGTTTCTGAAGCTATGCAGCATGAATTGCATACCATAACCCGGGATGAACAGCAGATGCCGGTAATTCCTAAAATTATGGACAGCCATACCGTCGTTGCTAAAGACGAATATCAGGAGGAAGATGAATCGTTAGCGGCCCAGAGAGCAGAACGGAAGTTGAAAGAAAAACAGGAAATCGCTAAAGCGAGAGCCAAACGGCTAGCAAAGGCAGCCGCGGAAGAGACCAAATCTCCTGGCGGGGGTATCCATGCAGCTTCCGAGGCAGATCGGATCACCAGCATGCATACGATGAGCAGGACCACCGATTTGTACCAGCAGACCGTGGCAGCTAATAATGCGAATAACAGCATTGTTCCCGTGCGGTTAGACCAACATATGAATGATACGAATAATACGAGTCACTCAGAATATACGCCAGGAATTCTGGAACAGAAACTGGCAATCCTCCGCGCAAAAAATGATAAAACATAAATAGATATATGTTGATAGCAGCCTGTGCAGTATCGGTTATAAAGGAGAAACAGCAATGGTAGAAATAAGTAGGAACGGTATTATTATTACTGTATTTAGTACGGCTTCCGCAGTGGGAAAGTCCTTGATAGCAGTGAATCTGACAGCGGAATTGGCCCATCAAGGATTTCGAGCCTGTGTGGTTGATCTGGATCTGCAGTTTGGCGATATAGCGAACTTTTTACAGCTTCAACCGGTGCAGACGATATATGATGCCCAATTAGCCATAGATAAAAATCCGGAAAGCTTTGATCTGATGACATATATAACGCCGTATACATACGGGGAAACGACATTTTCCGTTATTACGGCACCAAAAACCTTGGAACAAGCCTATGCTGTTTCTGCTAAACAGGCGGGAAAAGTTATTAGAGAACTGCGTCGTGAGTACGACTACGTGATTATTGATACTACTTCGTCTTTTACCGAATTGAATTTGGAAGTCATGGATATCAGTACACTTATTACAGCCGTAGCTATCGTGGATTTTATCCCGACTATCAAGAATATGAAAATGGGGTATGAAGCTATGAAACGTATGGGATATGCGGCTAATAAAATCCGGTTCATTTTAAATCGCAGCAATGCCAAGACAAATATAGAAATCGGTGACGTGGAACATCTGCTGAATGCCAGTTTTTATCATGTATTGCCAAATGATTTTAAGGCAGCCGTCGAATCCATCCACTCGGCGGTGCCGATTGTATTGGACCTCACGAAGAAAGATTCTCCGCTAGCGGCAGGGCTCATAGCGTTAACCGATAAATATACGAATAGGATGGGGAAAACACAGGGTACCAAGACCGCAGCGCTTCAGCAGAACGGCGGTGGTTTTTTTGGATTATTTCACAAATAGATACGGAAACAGTATCTATTTGTTTGGTGTATAGGCAGGATAGAAGGGAAGATATAACATGGCGACACAGGAATATCGTGTTTTGCTTGTGGAACATGATGCAGAACTACTACAGGATATGGCGGCAATCATACAGGAAACCGTCGGCTTTCAGCTGGCTGCGGCATACCCTGATTCGCGCGATGCATTGAATCAAGGCGGTATATTTCGTCCGACGCTGCTATTGCTTGATGTCGATCATATAGAAAGCTATGGCATTATTGAAGACTTCCGGGAAAAATTCCCTAATACGCAATTGCTGGCGTTAGGAAAAAAGTGGTCTCTGAATCTTTTTCGCTCTGTTATCAAATCCGGCGCCGGAGGTTTTCTGGTGGCACCGTTTTCTTCTATGGAATTAGTAAATAGCGTGCGGGCTTTTGAGGAAGAGGAAATCCATTCAAAAGTTATTGCTTTTTTCAGTCCGAAGGGGAAAAGCGGCAAAACGACCTTTATTGCTAACCTTGCCATGGCGTTGGCAGAAGAGAGTCAGGGACGTGTCGGCATCATAGATGCGGATCTGCAGTTCGGCGATATGGCGATGTTTTTTAATTTGAATCCGCAAAGTACCATAGTAGAAGCTGTCCGCGATATCGTTTTTTTATCACCGACAACGTTAAATTCATATTTTATCCCCGTGTCAGAAAAAGTCAGTGTTCTTTGCGGTACGCGTGTACCGGAGATGGCGGAGCAAATCATGCCGAGCGATTTTATGGCGCTGGTGCAGATGGCTCGCGGTATATTCCCGTATGTTTTGATTGATTTACCGCCAGCCTTTCGTCCGATTTCCAATATGGCATGTGAAATAGCCGATACAACGGCAGTCATGGCGATGATCAGCGGCGGTTTTGAGATCGAGCATATGAAAAAATGTCTGGACATCTTCCGAACCTGGGATGATTATGCCGAACGAGTCCGGGTTTTCTTTTCCCGCGTAGAACCTTGTACGGAAGAGATGCGGCAGCGGTTGGAAGCTGAATTAGAAAATCCTATCTATGCCATTATTCCCAATGAGTATCTTCTGTTATCTACGGCGGCTAATAATGGTCGTATTGTGGCGGATATTCGTCCGGATTCCGCATTTGCCAAACGTATTGCGGCTATTGCCAAAGAAATGTATATAGCAGATAGAAAGGGGTGATTCTTGTGGTAATTCTCCTTTCTCTGACACTCGGATTGTTTTTCTTTATTGTCATAACCATCTTTTTTTTGCGTGCCGGCGTATCAACGAAGCGTGTGGATGTCAATGCGAAGATGCGGCCGTATATGGAACAGCGTAATATACAGGCGGCGCAGCCGAGAAGACAGGTGGCAGGACAGTTTTTTGCGGCACTGCTTCGCGTGATCCGTCCCATTGGATCTTCTATTATCCGTATGCCGCAGGCCATTTCCATGGATCAGCGCATGCAGCAGGCAGATCTGCCGTTTCGCGGGGCTGATTTTATCGTATTGATGGTTCTCGTGGGCATCGTTGCGGGTGTGGTTGCGGCCATTCTCTTTCAGAATGTGTTTTCAGGAGTTTTGTTGGGCTTGATGGCTATGATTGCCAGCTTTTTTTGGCTGCAGATTCATATACAGCAGCGGCGAACGGCTTTTGGCAATCAATTGGGGGATGCCTTGGTCATGATGGCCAACGCCCTGCGAGCCGGGTTCAGCTTTAATCAGACCATGTCCTTGGTGGGACGGGAAATGAGTCCGCCTATTTCCACAGAATTTACCAAGACGATCATGGAAATACAATTGGGAGCCAGCACCGAAACAGCCATGGAAAATATGGGACGGCGCATTCCCAGCAAGGATTTGGACCTTGTCGTAACGGCCGTACTGATTCAACGGCAGGTAGGCGGCAATCTGTCGCAGATTTTGGATACCGTAGCGCAGACGATTATGGATCGGATCCGCATGAAACGGGAAATCAAGGCGCTGACGGCACAAGGTCGCTTGTCCGGGTATATTCTGGCATGTCTGCCGATCGGCTTTGCTGTGATCATGTTTATGGTGGCACCTGAATTTATGATGCCTTTGTTTACGCTTACTATAGGCAGGATTCTAATTGGGGTAGGAATCTTTCTTGATTTTATAGGACTGATGATTATCCGAAAATTGGTCAATATCGAGATGTAAACAAGAAACAATTAATAGTAAATGAGTCTTGAATTATAAAAATACATAGTGTATAATCAAAACGTAATATACCTTACGATTATGCAAGGGTATATAAAGAGTACGGATGGAGGGGAGGGAAACGATATGTTGACGTATGTACAGTATTTGATGAATCGCTATTTAGGCGAAAAAGGTCAGGGACTTACCGAATACGCTATTATTTTACTGCTTGTAGTTCTTATTGGTGTCATGATTTGGTTTGGCTTTAACATTAAAGGCTCCTTATCTTCGATTTACAGCAAAATTGGCAGTGATTTAACCAGCATTGCAAATACTTCGACGTAATAAAATCAGATAATGAGTTTATATCGACGGTAACACGGAGGTTATACTTCAAAGAACTGGTAAAGACAGCTTCTCCTAGAGAGAAGTTGTTTTTTTTTTGCAGAAGTATTAAACCTGTTCCCTTTTAGGGCTGGATTTGTTAAAATAGAGAAAAGAAAGGGGCAATGGAGATGAATCTGCTGCATAAAAAAGGACAGAGTATTGTGGAATTTGGCATTGTCCTAATGCTTGCCATCCCATTTGTTTTTGGGGCATATTTTATATTTATTCTTTGTTATGATTATACCACGGTAGCCTCCTTGGCCAGAGAAAGTGCGCGGGAATTATCCGTACAGACGACCTCGACTATGTCGACAGCCAGAGATGCGATCATTACCCGTAAGGCGAATGGAAAGACATTGTTGGGCAGTTATTATGTGTGGAATCCGATACAAGGGATTTCACAGGATACAGAAGATGCCTTTAAGTATAACTATGATTCTAATAGTACGAATGGTGATGCATATGTGACCGTTACGATGACGGCGACAAAAACGCAAAGCGGCCTGAACGATATATTTAGTATCCTGCCAAATACGATCAAAGCTACTTCGACGATGTACTGGGAAGGGAGTACCTCCTCCAGTCAGTAATTATATTATTTTTATAAAGGAGTCTTACGATGGGCACGTTAGTAAAACGGCTCGGAAAACTGCCGGAACAAGATATACCAAAAAAAATATTTTCTATACGGGAAAAAACGATGAACGCCAATGAGAGCGATCAGTATCGTGCATTGAAGTTGGAAATCCATCACCGAATCGTAACCGAAATGAATGTTGAGCAGCAGCGGCTGCTGACGCACGGAGGACAGGACCGGAATACGGTAGAACAGGTTATTTCCAGTTACTGCAACCGTGTGATTGACGAAAACCCGTTTGTGGTTCCTCGGGGGGACAGGCAGGCCATTATTAATGACGTCATTGATGAAATTCTTGGCCTGGGGCCGATAGAACCGCTTTTAAAGGATGACACGATTACGGAGGTTATGGTAAACGGACCGAAAAATGTTTTTGTAGAACAAAAAGGAAAACTGCACCATACAGACGTACAATTTTATGATACGGCGCATTTGATGAATATCATTGAACGTATTATTACGCCGCTGGGCCGGCGTGTCGATGAGGCATCGCCGCTGGTAGATGCCCGTCTTGCCGATGGGTCCCGTGTGAATATAATCATTCCGCCGCTGTCGCTGATCGGGCCGTGTGTGACCATCCGTAAGTTCAGCAGGGATATTATCAGTGCTGAAAAACTGATGGAATTCGGTACGATGGATCAGGACATGGTGAATTTTCTGCAGGCTTGTATACGAGCTCGCCTGAATATCATTGTTTCCGGCGGTACGGGTTCAGGAAAAACAACGACATTGAACGTTCTTTCCAGTTTTATTCCTGCCGGTGAACGCATCGTTACCATTGAAGATGCAGCAGAACTGCGATTGGAACAAGATCATGTCGTGACCTTGGAGGCTCGGCCGGCGAATATCGAAGGACGCGGTGCCGTTTCTATCCGTGATTTGGTGCGTAATGCGCTGCGTATGCGTCCGGATCGCATCCTTATAGGGGAAGTTCGCTCCGGGGAAGCACTGGATATGCTGCAGGCCATGAATACGGGCCATGACGGATCCTTGACGACAGCGCATGCCAATAGTCCCCGTGATGTGCTGAGCCGATTGGAGACCATGGTCCTCATGTCGGGCATGGAGCTTCCGATCAAGGCCATACGGGAACAGATTTCCTCAGCATTGGATCTCATTGTGCATCAGTCCCGGATGCGGGACGGCAGCCGTAAGATTACCTATATTACCGAGGTGCAATCGTTAGAAGGAAATGTAATCACGCTGCAGAATTTATACCGATTTGTTCCAGAAGGCGTCGATGAAGAAGGAAAAGTATTAGGACATTTTCAGGCAACCGGACTGCGGCCAAACTTTATGGAAAAGTTTATTGTCAATGGGGTGAAATTTCCTGAGAATATGCAGGAATCTAACCTTACAGAACAACAGGAAGAATGGTGAGAGAGATGATTGTATTTTCTTCTATAGCAGCCGGAGTCTCTGTCTTTCTGCTCATCTTTATCATTTTTGTGCGGCGTTCTTCAACGCGCTATCAGGTGCGGAACCGGGTACAAGGTCTGCAGATTATTGATATTATGCAGCAGGGCGGAGATACTAAAACAGGACGGCAAAAACAACGAAATTCCTTACGGGATTCGTTGCTGCGCATCTGGTCCTGGATCATGGTCCTTGTGGGGAATCGCGTCAAAGCAATGACGCCGCAGGCACTGTATAAGGCACTGGATCAGCGTATCACATGGGCGGGCAAACAGTATCTTTGGAATGCAGGAACCTTCTTTTTTGTTATGGTTTTATGCGGGGTAGGCTTGGTGGTACTGTCCTTGGGCTTTATTTTTACGGATAGGCTGCCTTTGATGCAGCGGCTGATGATCGTCCTCGTCCTGTTCTTTGGAGGTATGTTTCTGCCGTGGTTTTGTCTTAGTGTCATGATTACAAAAAGACGGCAGGGAATTATCGCGCAGCTTTCGGATATGATGGACCTGGTGTGCGTCAGTGTACAGGCCGGCCTTTCCTTTGATGCGGCATTGACCCAGGTCGGAGAACGGATGAAAGGGCCTATGGCTGATGAGACCAACCGCATGCTTCGTGATATTCGCATGGGGATGACCCGCCGGCAGTCTTTGACAGCAATGGCGAACCGTTGTCATGTTGATTCCGTGTATCTCTTCGTGGCTGCCGTTATTCAGACGGAAAGCTTGGGAGTGAGTCTGGCCAATATGCTGAAAATCCAAGCCGATAATATGCGGGACCGTCATCGGCAGATGATTCGGGAAAAAGCGATGAAGCTGCCGGTCAAATTAGTGTTTCCTTTGGCTTTCTTTATTTTCCCAACTATTTTTATTGTAGTGCTGGGCCCTTTGGTTTTGACTGTATTGACGCAACTTAAGGGGAATTTCTGATATGAAGAAAAAATATCGTATCATGACAAATAAAAAGCCGGCCATAGAACTCTATGTTGCCGGCTCGTTTTTAGCACGCCTGCGGGGGCTTCTGGGGACCCAAACATTGGCAGCCCATACGGGGTTATTGCTTACAGACTGTCACGCCATCCATATGTTTTTTATGCGCTATGCCCTCGATATTGTGTATGTAGATGCCGATTTTCGTATTGTGAAGATCGTGGCAGATCTGCGTCCTTGGCACATAAGCGGCTGTTGTAAAGCTAGGCATGTTATTGAGTTGCCTGCAGGGACAGTAGAAACATTGGATTGGAAGTTACATTCCAATTTAAAATTAAATAAATAGGATATAAGATAGATTGTGTTGCTGCTTAAAGTATAACTGCGCAGTGGAAGCTTCTATATAAATTTTTGTAACAGATGGTTAAAGGTAGGAACAATATATACGTACGATGGGGGTGGCGCATCCATGCAAAGAATATCAAAATATTGGGCACATAATAGAGGGGCAATATTTGTTTTATTTGCCGTCCTTTTTCCTTTATTGATAGCGCTGGTAGGCCTTTCCGTTGATTTTGCGTATGCCAGCGTATATAGAACACGTATGCAAAATGCAGTAGATGCCGCCGCATTGGCAGGAGCTGCACAATTAGGAATAGCGGATAGCGGCAGTACGGCAAAAAGTATGGCAATAACATATGTGCAGAACAATAGTAAAAAGGGAGATACGATTACCCAAAGAAGCTCTGGGGATTTTCCCAGCGCCGTAGACACCATTTATGTGTATCCCACTATCAATGCATATAATAAGGATTCGACCAATGTAAAAACATTACGAGTAGAAATGCGTCAACAGGCTCCCTTATTCTTTTTAAAATATTTATTGGCTCCGCTTGGTATTACAACTATACCCATTGCGGTAGTGGCTACAGGTGAATATGAAACGTCTAGTGCTGATAGTCCGCTGAATTATGCTATGGTTGGAGGACTTCCAGGAAATAAATCTATTTGGTTTGATTGTAATGGTGATACAGTTATAGGGGATGTTCATACCAATGGTTATGTTTATGCAGATGGTCCCTATCAAAATACTATAAATGGAACATTATCAGGAAGTAAAAATACAATATGGGGTAATCATAATTATGAGGTATATTATGATACATTGAAACTTAATGCCGATACTATTGATGTCTCATTAAATAATTCCTACATGGCCAATGTTCTTAATTCATATTTACCCAGCCAGTATCAAAATACTTTTTCTAGTTCTTCCATCCAATATATAAATGCATATTCCCATACATTTTATGATAATAAAACCAGTGCAGCAATAGAGCAGGATTTCCAAACACAAACTACAAGTATGGGGTATGTGGGATTGTCAAATAGTACTGGTGGTTGGGGAAATGCATATACTATTATTATTGTTCAAGGAAATATGGTTGCTAATATTACTACCCCTTTAACTGGAAATGTCATTTTAGTATCTTTGAATGGGAATATACAATTAAATAATAATAACAATCTTTTTACGGGATTGATTTATGCTCCTAATGGAACAATCACTTTAAATGGTAGTGTCAAAGGTAGTGTTATTGGGAAACAAATTATTTTACATAGTGGAGATAATATTACTTATTACAATTTTAGTGGGTCATCTTCATCTGGAGGATCTTCCACAAAACTAATTGCAGATGATGGCAGTAATGAAGACACAGGATCCTAAAGTATTTTGGCAGATGGGAGACGAACATAAAAAGAGATATAAAGAAAAATTCTTCATGTCCCTCTTATCTATATTATAAAGGGGTTTGTGATATAATAAAAGTGATTTACTAACAAATAATTGAGGGTTATCTGCATGCTGCATACACGAGAGAAAAAAGTAAATAAAAAATGGCTGCTGTTTTTATTGGGATTGGCCTATTTTATTGTTATTCCTATTGCTGTTTTTATTCCCAGTGAAGAGCGATATAATTTTGCTGAATATATTCCTATTATTATTCCGTCCGTAGTGAGCTACCTGATGATCAGCTGGGTGTTGTATAAAGTAAGACACCCTCTGCAGCAGTTTATTATACAGCATGCCATGGGGCAGCGGATCAAACGATGGCCGGGCTGGTTGTATCGGCATCGCTGGTATGTAGGCCTGGGAACTTGGGGACTGCTGACCTTGCTTCAAATCCATGGCTCGGCTATCGGCGTATATGCAACATTACTTAACGATCCCGAGGTAAATACAGATATTATCGGTTTCAGCCGACCGGATCGCTTTGATGAATGGCTTAATATGACCTCTTTTGCGTTTTCCCAGTATGTCCCCGGACCGGATGGAAGTACATTCAACTATTTCAATCCGTATTTGCGGGCGGTACCGACGGATGTGTTTATTGTCCTTGGCCAACCGGTACGAGATATATGTACCCTGTTTCGTCCCTTTATGCTGGGATATCTGGTAATGCCGCCGGGAAACGGCCTAGCTTTTTTCTGGATAGGGCGGCTCATTATATTGGGACTTGTGTCTTATGAATTTGGCCGGTTGTGGTTGAAAGATAACCATACGTGGGCGTGGTACTATACCTTGATGACCGTTTTGTCTCCCGCTGTGCAGTGGTGGTTTGGCGTCAATGAATTTGTGGAAATGCTCATAGCCGGACAGGCTGCGGTCCTCGTTATCTATCAATACCTGCAGTGTCGTCCGGGGTGGCGGCAGCTTGGCTGGGGGCTGCTGTTTTCGTATTTGGCAGGTATCTATGTATACGTCATGTATCCGGCGTGGCAGATTCCGTTTGCCTACATCTTTCTCATTTTTGCCGTATGGATCATAAGACACCACTGGCGGGCTCATCAATGGGGTCGGCTGGATGTGGTTTGCGGCGGTATTTTTGTCGGTATGCTGCTTCTGCCGCTGCTGCATACCCTACAGATGTCGTCGGCAGCCATTGCACTTATCCGTTCCAGTGTCTATCCGGGGGAACGTTTTGTTACCGGCGGCGGATTGACCTGGGATTGGCTGTTTAATTCGGGACTGGGATTATTTACGCCGTTTAGTGCTATTACAAAGCCGCAATATGCGTTTAACCTGAGCCAATTTTTTGATTTTGCTCCTTTTGGTTTTTTATTGGCACTCTATCAAATGGCGAGGGCGCGTAAAATAGATGCCTTGATCACAGCATTGCTGCTGCTGGATGTGATATTCATCGCGTTTTGCCTGATTCCTTGGCCGCGATGGCTGGCCGCGGGAACCTTATTATTTGAAGTTCCCGAAGGACGTATGATTATTCCTATTTCGTATATCAATGTGGTGTTGATATTGCGGACGATTATCATATATCCGCAGCGGCTCGGCCGATGGCAGACTGCTTTTTTGGCAGATGGGACAGCTTTGTTTTCGGCGTGGGCATCGTTTCATTATTGTAAAGAGGCATATATGCCGATGAATACGATCGTCCTGCTCCTGGTAACGACAGTGGGAATTGTTTGTTTCTGCCGGTACCGCAGTCATCTGGGACCGCTGCTGCTGGGCCTGTTTCTGTGTATCGGCGGCATGATCAACCCCGTTGCGCAGGGGACTGCCAGCGTGTATAAGACTGAACTGGGACAGGCGATTTCACAGATTGCCTCCGGCGATAAGGGAAAATGGATCGTGATAGGAGAGGAAACAACGTTGAATAACTATCCTCCTATTTTCGGAGCTCCGACCATTAACAGTTACAATACGTATGTGGCTTGGGATAATTGGAATACATTAGATTTGAATGACGAAGCGCGCCGGGTATTGAACCGCTGCGGTCATATCAAAATCGGAGAAATTACGGAAAAACCGTCGACATATATATCTGAACATGGTGACTTAGCAGAACTTACACTGAGCCGCGAGGATGTACAGAGGCTGGGTGTGCGCTATATTTTATCAGACAATACAGATCTGCAGCCGCTTGATACAACTACTATCAGATTCAAACCTATTGTATGGGCTAATGGCCGGATCATATATAAGGTACTCTATGATAAGGAGTCATCATAAATGGAGCATAAGAAAACAGCTGTCATCATTGGTGCGGGTACGGCAGGCTTGACAGCTGCCTATGAATTATTACAGAAAAGCGATATCCGCCCCATCGTTTTGGAATCGGATACCATGGTTGGCGGGATTGCTAAAACCGTAAGCTACATGGGAAACCATCTTGACATGGGAGGCCATCGTTTCTTTTCCAAATCGGATGAAGTCATTGATTGGTGGCTTCATTTTTTACCTATAGAAGGCTCGGAAGATGATTTTGGAAATATGCGGGAGGCCGATGATATAGACCGTATTATGATGGTACGCCATCGCGTGTCGCGTATTTTTTTTCTGCGTAAGTTTTTTGCATACCCGATTTCTTTTCAATGGGAAACGATCCATAATCTGGGAATCTTGCGCATGCTGCGCATTGGATTTTCCTATTTAAGATGTATGGCACATCCTATCAAACCGGAACAATCGCTGGAGGATTTTTTTATTAATCGCTTTGGCAAAGAATTATATGAAACTTTTTTTAAAGACTATACTGCGAAAGTCTGGGGTATTCCGTGCAATCAAATCGAACCGGATTGGGGAGCACAACGTGTCAAAGGGTTATCTATCATGGGAACCGTTAAGCATGCCATATTTCAGTTTTTCCATAAAAGCTATTCCTTACGGCAAAAAGAAGTGGAGACTTCGCTGATTGAGCAGTTTTTGTATCCTAAATACGGTCCTGGACAGATGTGGCAGACCGTAGCCGATACGATCGTGGAACAAGGCGGAATTATCCGGCTCAATTGCCGAGTAGATAAGGTAGAGTATGAAAATAACAAGGTAAAAGGGGTTTGGATAGAAGATGCGGAAACGGGGCGTGCCTATATTCCGACGGAATATGTCATATCGACAATGCCGGTCAAAAATTTGATTCGGGCTATGGGTGATACCGTACCCGAGGAGGTCCGTCGTGTATCCGAAGGCTTGATCTATCGGGATTTCATGACAGCAGGGCTGCTCGTCAAACGCCTGCAGATACGGGAAAAGGATGGACAGCTTATCCGTGATAATTGGATCTACATCCAGGAACGCGATGTAAAAATAGGCCGCCTGCAGATTTTGAATAACTGGAGTCCCTATATGGTAGCCGATTGCTCCAAGGTTTGGCTGGGGCTGGAGTATTTCTGCAATGAAGGCGATTCACTTTGGAACATGGAGGACAAAGACTTTGCAGCATTTGCGGCAGGGGAATTGGCTAAAATAGGTATTATTGATGCAGCAGATGTATGTGACAGCACGGTTGTTCGAGTTCCTAAAGCCTATCCTGCCTACTTTGGTACGTATAAGGAAATGGATACGGTCCGCAATTTTACAGATCCTATCACGAATTTATACCTTATTGGCCGCAACGGTATGCATCGCTATAACAATATGGACCATTCCATGCTGACTGCCATGGAAGCCGTTAAGAATATCGTAAATGGTGTAGTAAGCAAAGAAAATATATGGAATGTCAATGCAGAAGAAGAATATCACGAAGAAGTTAAATAATGTACAATGTAGGATACTATAATTGAGACTTCAAAGGATGTGATGCCAGTGAAAGTTGTTATTCTTGCGGGTGGATATGGAACCCGTATCAGTGAAGAAAGTCATTTAAAACCTAAACCGATGATTGAAATCGGGGAGCAGCCTATTTTATGGCATATTATGAAAATTTATTCAGCATATGGGTTTCATGACTTCATTATATGTGCGGGATACAAGCAGCATATTATAAAAGAATACTTTGCTAATTATTTTCTGTATACATCGGATATCACCTTTGATTTTACCAAGGGAAATGAAATGATCGTGCATCATAGAGCCGCGGAACCCTGGCGGGTTACGGTAGTCGATACGGGAATGGATACGATGACAGGAGGTCGTATTAAGCGGATTCAAAAGTATGTTGACAATGAAAGCTTCATGTTTACCTATGGTGATGGTGTTGCAGATATAGATGTAGTTCAATTGCTTAAATTTCATAAAGCACATGGAAAAATCGCTACGTTAACTACCGTTAATGTGGAACAGCGTTTTGGTGTTATTGATATAGGAGAAAATAATATAGTAAAAAATTTTCGTGAAAAAAAAATGACGGATTCCGGCCGTATTAATGGTGGATTTATGGTTTTGGAACCCCAGGTTTTTGATTATATCGGCAATGATAGGACAACCTTTGAAAAAGAACCGCTGGAACAGCTGGCAAAGGATAAGCAATTAATAGCGTACCATCACGATGGGTTTTGGCAATGTATGGATACACAGCGGGATAAAAATCAACTGGAAGACTTATGGACAGCAGGAAGGGCTCCATGGAAAATATGGTAGAATACATACGTTTTTTTCATCATAAACGAGTATTGGTAACCGGTCATACGGGATTTAAAGGATTGTGGCTATGTAAAATATTGGAAATGGCCGGGGCGCACGTGATCGGGTATGCAATGCCCTTTTCTACGGCAGAAGGGGAAAAGGCATTTTGTCTTTCTGGTGTAGGAGAACAGATGACCTCTGTCTTGGGAGATGTTCGGAACTATGAAACACTC
Organism: Megasphaera sueciensis; assembly: GCF_050219315.1. Taxonomy (NCBI): domain Bacteria; kingdom Bacillati; phylum Bacillota; class Negativicutes; order Veillonellales; family Veillonellaceae; genus Megasphaera; species Megasphaera sueciensis. The sequence continues at coordinate 1,274,441 of NZ_CP116939.1, read as the reverse complement.
AACATGGTATTTGATATCTATAAACCGCAGATCGTATTTCATTTGGCGGCGCAGCCACTGGTATTAAAAAGTTATGAAGATCCATTGGCAACCTACGCTACGAATATCATGGGAACCATACACTTGCTGGAATGTGTACGGCACCATCCGGAGGTTATATCTGTTCTGAATGTGACAACCGATAAAGTGTATGATAATCAGGAGCAAGAAACGAAACAATATAGTGAAACAGATAGGCTGGATGGCTATGATCCGTATTCTAACAGCAAAAGCTGTTCGGATATTGTGACACATGGGTATAAGCGAAGCTTTTTCGATCAGTTAGGCATCGCCGTATCTACTGTGCGGGCCGGCAATGTAATCGGCGGAGCCGATTTTGCGGAAAATCGGATTATTCCTGACTGTATCCGTTCTGCAGTTAGGGGAGAACCTATCGTTGTCAGAAATCCATCATCCGTACGTCCTTATCAGTATGTGCTGGAGGCTTTATCTGCGTATTTGCTGATTGCCTATAAACAGTATAAGGAGATACACTATGCCGGAGCCTATAATGTAGGTCCGGGAAAAGGAGACTATATAACGACAGGAACACTGGTGGAATATTTTTGTCAAAGCTGGGGCGGCGCAATATCTTGGAAAACCAGCCATACGCAGCAAGCTCATGAAGCATCCTATTTGAAACTGGATTGCCGAAAAATAGAAAACACATTGCAATGGCAGCCTAAATGGGATATTCATATGGCCGTGGAAAAAACGGTAGAATGGGCAAAATTATACTATGCCGGAGGCAATATAGCAGCTTGTATGGCACGACAAATACAAGAATATTTTCAAGACGGACCACGGAATCGGCAGTAGGGAGTGTACGAATGGCGACAGAAAAGGAAGCACGAGAAAACATATTAGCATTAGTAAAAAAATATTGTCAAACGTATCATAACCAACAGAAGATTTTTCATGCCGGAGAGTATATCCCGTATGCTTCTCGCGTTTATGATTATCATGAAATGGTAAATTTGGTAGATAGTGCTTTGGAGTTCTGGCTAACTGCCGGAACCTATGCCGCGGAATTTGAGAAAAAATTAGCCGCGTATCTGCAGGTGCCTTTTTGTTCTTTGGTAAATTCCGGATCTTCAGCAAATCTACTTGCGTTTATGTCATTGACTTCGCCTTTGCTGGAAGAACGGGCTATCCGGCGCGGTGATGAGGTAATTACCGTGGCTGCCGGATTTCCGACAACGGTGACGCCGATTGTCCAATATGGCGCGGTGCCGGTTTTTGTCGATGTGACCATTCCGCAATACAATGTTGATATAGATCAGCTGGAACAAGCACTGTCTCCCAAAACCAAAGCGATTATGTTGGCTCATACATTGGGCAATCCCTTTGATCTGGGAGCGGTAACGGCATTTTGTCGGAAACATGAACTATGGTTGATTGAAGATAATTGTGATGCCTTGGGTGCTCAATATAAACTGAACGATACGGATAGGTATACAGGTACCATAGGTGATATCGGAACCTCTAGTTTTTATCCGCCGCACCATATGACGACGGGAGAAGGAGGTGCCGTGTATACGAAAAATCCACTGCTACATAAAATTATTCGGTCTCTCAGAGATTGGGGCAGGGATTGTCGGTGTGCCCCAGGGCAGGACAATGCCTGTGGACACCGGTTTGATACACAATATGGAGAACTTCCAGTCGGCTATGATCATAAATATGTGTATTCCCATTTTGGATTTAATTTAAAAGCGACAGATATGCAGGCTGCTGTGGGAGTCGCTCAATTAGATAAACTTCCTTTTTTTATAGCACGGCGCCGACATAATTTTGAAACATTGCGGCAAGCATTAGAGAACGTCCAGGGAGCATTTATTCTTCCAGAAGCGTGTGTATCTTCAACACCCAGTTGGTTTGGCTTTCCATTGACCTGCCGGGAACATATTGACCGGAAGTATGTAGTACAGTACTTGGAGAATAAAGGGATACAAACACGGATGCTTTTTGCTGGAAATCTTATTAAACATCCTTGTTTTGATATGATGAGAGAAAAACAGACTGGATATCGGCAAATCGGCACGCTTCGGCAAACAGACCGGATAATGAGTGATACTTTTTGGGTTGGCATATATCCGGGAATGACCGATGAAGAGATAGCATATATGGCGAGAACAATAAAACAATCCATATAAAGCAGAAAGGGAACAGAATCATGAAATTATCCGACTTTGTTTTTGATTTTTTGGAAAAGCAGAAGATAGATACCGTATTTACGTTGACCGGTGGGGGAATTATGCATTTGGTTGATTCCTTGGGGCACAGTAATTTAACGTATGTTTGTTGTCATCATGAACAAGCAGCAGCAATTGCGGCTCAGTCTTACGATATGTATAAAGAACAACTTAGCGTTTGTTTAGTTACCACTGGACCCGGAGGAACAAATGCGCTTACAGGAGCAGCCGCTGCTTATATGGATTCCACACCGATTATTTTTATGACAGGACAGGTAAAAACATCGGACTTTGCAAGCTTACGAGGTGTACGTCAATTTGGTGCACAGGAAAATGATATTATATCAATGGCTGCTCCCATTACAAAATATGCAGTTATGATTACGAAACCGGAAAATATTCAATATGAATTAGAAAAGTGTATTTATTATGCGACAAGAGATCGAAAAGGACCTGTGTGGATTGATATTCCTTTGGATATTCAGGCGGCAGAAATAGATGAAAATAAGTTGCGGCACTTTATTCCACCGATACATATTGAAAATCCAGTACTCTCAGAGGCAGCTAAATATACGTTACAATTGCTCCAGATAGCAAAAAGGCCAGTAATGCTTGTTGGGCAGGGCGCTGTTTCTTCGGGTGCCTATGATGCAATCCGCAAATTTATTAAAACGGTGAACATACCTGTTTTAGCAACTTGGCGGGCACTTGATTTTATGGATTCAGATGATGAAGGATTTTTTGGCAGTCCGGGATTGCAGGCACCTCGTTATTCTAATCTTATTATTCAACATGCCGATATTCTGATTGTTCTTGGCAGCCGGTTAGATAATATGATTACTGCTTTTAGTGAGGAACATTTTGCTTATCGAGCAAAAAAAATAATTGTTGATATTGATAAAAATGAGATAACTAAATTAACAATGACAAATGTGTATCCTGTTGTTGCTGATGTTAACAACTTTATGGTGGAAATTAATTTTCTTTTAAAAGATAAGCAATGGCATACAGAGTATAAAGTTTGGCGTGAACATTGTAAGGCTGTGAAACAGCGATTCCCTATTTTGTCCGAAAAACAGGATAACGAGGAAAAAGTTAATCTTTATGCGGTGACAACCGCTATATCCAGACAAGCTAAGTCGGATGATGTGATAGTAATTTCATCGACAAGTAGGTGTAATACTGCAGGACATATAGCGTTTAATCATAAACGAGGGCAAAAAACTATCTCATCGATGGGAATGGGAGCGATGGGATTTGCTTTACCATCCGTTATCGGCGCGTATTATGGCAGTGGTCAAAAAAGAGTTATTATGATTGAAGGAGATGGCAGCTTCCAATTAAATATTCAAGAACTGGAAACTATCTATGCATATCATATTGATGTCAAAATGTTTATTTTTGATAATCGTGGATATGCAGCAATTACCACTATGCAAGACCGCAATTTTGGAGGATTTTATGTGGGAAGTAATGAAAAAAGTGGCGTATGTATGCCTAAATTGGAAAAAATAGCAACTGCATATGATATTCCTTATTTTTGTATTGAAAGCGATGACAATATAATACGTACCATTACAGCCGTAATGAATAGTAAAGGTCCTGTTCTATGTGAAATTTGTGGTTCATTATGGTTTGATGAAATTCCTAAATGTATTTCTAAAATAGATGAAAAAACTAAAAAGAGAATATCGGCTCTCTTAGAAAATCCGTATCCATATATGTCGGAAAAAGATATGAAAAAAATTACTATGGAATTGTTAAGTGAATCTATATAGAGGAAGTGTTTTATATGACGTTGTTTAATAAACCTTTGTTTACTTTTGAAATGGCCAATAACCATCAAGGAAGTATAGAACATGGGAAACGGATAATTCATAAATTAGGAGAGATAACAGAAAAGTATAAAGAAATTTTTGACTTTGCTGTAAAGTTTCAATATAGAGATTTAGACACATTTATTCGTCCTGATTATTTAAATCGTGATGATATAAAAAATGTCAAGCGTTTTAAAGACACTAAGTTAACACAAGAACAGTTTTTGGAACTTAAGGCAGAAGTGGAAAAGCAAGGTATGTATACTATGTGTACACCCTTTGATGAGGTGTCTGCTGAACGAGTGGGAAAACAAAATTATGATATTATCAAAGTTGCAAGTTGTTCTTTTGCAGATTGGCCACTGTTAGAAGTAATTGCAAAAACAAAATTACCTGTTATTGCATCTACCGCGGGAAGTTCTTTGGAAGATATTGATAAAGTAGTGGCTTTTTTTGAACATCGTCATATTTCCTTAGCGTTAATGCATTGTGTTGCGGAGTATCCAACAATAGAAGATAGATTAGAGATGAATCAGATTACGCTGTTAAAAGAAAGATATCCTCAGATACCTATTGGATTCTCGACGCATGAAAATCCTCTTGATATAGAACCTATAAAAATAGCAGTAGCCAAAGGTGCAGAAATTTTTGAAAAACATGTAGGTCTTCCAACGGAAAAAATTCAGTTAAATATGTATTCAGCAACACCTGAGCAGGCGGATAAATGGATTGCCGCTGCATTAAAAACGTATAAAATGTGTGGGGTTATTGGAAAACGATACATTTCTTCCGTAAAGGAACAATCTGATTTAGCCGCTTTGCAGCGTGGTGTTTTTGCTAAGAAGACGCTTCAAGTGGGAGACAATCTGGATTCCCATTCTGTTTATTTTGCCTTCCCATGTGAAAAAGGACAGCTTCTTTCTGGACAAATGTCCAAATATGCATCAATTGTTGTGACAGGTAAAATGGTTGAAAAAGGGAAACCAATTTTTTTAGATAATGTTACTATTTCAGATAGTACTAAAAAAGTACATCATATTGTTTGTGCAGTTATGCATATATTGAAAAAAAGTCATGTAGTAGTCCCCATGAACAGTAGTTGTGAAATATCGCATCATTATGGTCTGGATACATATCAACAAATAGGAGTTACCATTATTGATTGTATAAACAGGGAGTATTGTAAAAAAATATTAATTTTATTGCCGGGTCAAGAACATCCTATGCATTTGCATAAAAAGAAGGAAGAAACCTTTACTGTTTTGTATGGTGATTTAGAAGTAACTTGTGATGAAAAAACAAGTATTGTTCATCAAGGAGAATCTATGGTTGTTGAGAGAGGGATGCATCATAGTTTTAAGTCTAAAACCGGATGTGTATTTGAAGAAGTTTCTACAACACATTATCCTAATGATTCTTTTTATGAAAACGCTGAAAATTTTGTGTATCCGCGGAAAACAAAAATATATCTTACTAATGAAATGATATGCAATTTAAAAATAAATGAGTGATTGTGTGGAGGGAAAAATGTATTTGTCTATACAGGAACAAAATAAACGCAATTATTTAAAGGAAACTAAACCATATGTATATAAAAAAATTTTAAAATTTGCAGAAAAATATAACAAAGGTGAAAGTATAGCTATTATTCAATTACAGTACAATTATGCGTGTAATATGAAATGTGAACATTGTTCTATTAAACACTTTCAAAATAAAAAAAATGGACGGAAAATTATGCCAAAAGATGTGGCTTTATTAGCTAAACAAGCTGATAAAATGGGATTGGCTAGATTTGTAATTAGTGGAGGAGAACCAACCATTTTTCCAGACCTTGATGAAGTAGTAGCAGCAATTGATCCAGAAAAGTTTTATATTAATAGTGATTCAAATGGATATTTGCTGGCAGAAAAGGCAGAACATATGAAAAATATAGGAATTGATCGTATTCAACTCAGCATTGATAGTTTAAATGCTGAAGAACATGATGAATTTCGTCATATGCCTGGCGCTTTTAAACATGCGATGGATGGCATTAAGGAATGTCAGCGGATAGGATTGCCATTATATATACAAACGGTGGTGACTAAAGAACGGTTGCATTCTGATGAATTTATTGAGTTTTTAAAATATTTTAACACAATGGGTCTTAATGTATTTGTTTCGTACGCAAAACCCGTTGGAGCATGGGAAGGACATTTTGATAATTTAATTAATCGAGCAGATATGAGTTATATGTGTGAATTAGAAAAAAAGTATATGGTTTGTACACATTTAACACCTGGATATGGGTTAAATATGGGGTGTATAGGTGTTAAAGGGTTTATTTCTGTAACAGAATATGGTGATGTTCAACCTTGTCCGTATATTCATACTTCTATCGGTAATATTTTTCAAACACCGCTTAAGAATATTATACAAAACGGAATGAATATTAAATTTTTTGGAGAACATGTAGATACTTGCTTGATTGCAGAAGATTTGCCTTTTATTAAAAAATATGTAGCAAATCGCATTTATGGTAAATCAGTACCAGTTCCTTTTACAGAAGTATTTAGTGAGGAAGATGTAACAAGAAATCCATATTGGAAATAGGAGTTTGTCAATGATGCATAAAATTCATTCTGCTATTGTTACAGGTGGAACAGGTGTAACTGGAAACGCATTAATTCGTTACTTATTGAAAAATGAAGTACAGGTTACAGCACTAGTCCGCCCAAAATCTATAAGGCGGAAATATTTACCAGACGAAAATTTGCTTTTTAATATAATTTATTGTGCGATGGAAGACTATCATTCGAGTGTTCAACTGTTAAATAATAAGAGTTATGATGTGTTTTTTCATTTGGCCTGGGAGGGGTCTATGGGAAGTCATAAGATAGATAATCGCAATAATTTTAAGTTACAAAGCCAGAATATAATATATGCTATAGATGCCGTTGAACTTTGTCATGCTATTAGTTGTCCTGTATTTATTATGACAGGGTCACAAGCTGAATATGGTAGAAAAGATAATATAATTACCGAGAAAACAGAAAAAAAACCTGAAAATGGATATGGCATGGCCAAATTGTGTGCAGAAAGTATGACTCGTCTTTTATGTAAATCATATGGGATACAACATATTTGGCCAATTTTGTTTAGTGTGTATGGGCCATTTGATTCAACACAGAGCCTTGTAGATATAACTATTAAAAAACTTTTGCAAGGGGAAGAGGTTGCCTATACGTCTGGTGAACAGGAATGGGATTATTTATATTCTTATGATGCGGCTAAAGCGTTAATGCTATTAGCTCAAAAGGGCAAGGATGGAGAAACGTATAATGTGGCAAATGGAAGGACATATGCACTTCGCGATTATATAAGAGCAATTTACCATATTGTAGCTCCAGATAAAACTCCAAAATTAGGTGAGATTCCATATAATAGTCAACAGCTAATGTTTTTAAGAGCCGATATTGCTAAGTTAAAAAAAGATACAAATTTTGTACCGGACTATTCGTTTAGACAAGGGATAAATGAAATTTATGAGAGTATTTTGTTTTCAGTTAAGTGAAATATTTTAATTTATTAAGAATAGGTAGTGATATCTATATGAAATGTCGTTGTTGTGGTTTACAATTACCCGAAGTAGCTTCGATTCATTATAGTAATATGCCTAAATCTGCACAGTATTTTCCTGATGCAGAACATGTCAAAGCAGAGAGAGGTGTAAATTTAGAATTATTTCAGTGTCATTATTGTGGAATGATTCAACTAGGGGGATATCCCGTTCCATATTATCGGGATGTAATTCGAGCTTCCGGTGTTTCGAAAGAAATGCGTGAATTTAGAAAAAATTTTTTTTCAAAGTGGATAAGAAAATATAGGTTACAGGGTAAAAAAATTCTGGAGATTGGTTGTGGAGCAGGTGAGTATATAAGTATAATGCAAGAAATAGGTGCAAATGTTTATGGCATAGAACATTTGGCTAGTTCCGTGGATAAGGATATATTAAATGGATATAAGGTTTTTAATGCATTTATTGAATCGGAAGAATTTCAAATTCCCAAAGCACCATATGATGCATTTTACATTTTAAATTTTTTAGAACACATCCCTTGTCCAGGAGAATTTCTTAGAGGAATAGCCAATAATTTATCAAATGGAGCAGTTGGAATTATAGAAGTTCCCAATATGGATATGATATTAAAACGACATCTTTATTCTGAACTTATTCAAGATCATCTTTTATACTTTACAGCTGATACATTAAAATTACTTTTATCAATGAATGGATTTGAAATACTTTCTTGTTATAGTTGTTGGCATGAATATATTTTACGAGCTGAAGTAAAAAAAAGAGAAGCATTAGATTTGAAAGAATTTTATAAAAGTCAAAAATATATTCAAAATGATGTAGATAAATTTTTAGATTTAATGAAATCACAAAATATTAGCGTTGCGATATGGGGTGCAGGACATCAGTCATTAGCGAATCTCTCCATATTGAATATAAAAAAATATGTGTGTTGTGTAATTGATTCGGCAGAATTTAAACAAAATAGATATACACCTGCAACTCATATTCCTGTTGTCTCACCAGATATTTTAGAAAAAGGAAAAATTGGAGCAGTGTTAATTATGGCTGCAGGATATTCTAATGAAATAAATGAAATTATAAAAAGAAAATATCCTGAAATTATTTCAGTAACATTAGGTGTAAATGGCATCGAAAAGAATTGATAAGGAGAAAGCAAGTATTCAAAAAGGTAGTCATTATGTATATGGAAAAAAAAAATTTTTTTATACAATTTATGAAATTTGGACTAGTAGGTATCTCTAATACTATTATTGCTTTAATAACGTATTATTTATTATTATTTATTGGAGTCCATTATTTAATTGCCAATTTTGTTTCTTGGATAATTAGTGTTTTTAATGCTTTCTTTTGGAATAACCGTTATGTGTTTAAAAATACTGGAACATGGAAGACTACTTTAATTAAAACTTATTTTTCTTATGGGTTATCTTTTCTTTTGGGAACATCATTATTAATGATTATTGTTGAATGGTTTGAATTTTCTGCTTTTATAGCACCACTTTTGATATTATTTATAACCGTTCCATTGAATTTTTTTATGAATAAATTTTGGGCTTTTAAATAACTTATGGAGTGAAAATATGAAAAAAATTAGTATATTAATTCCTTGCTTTAATGAAGTTGATAATGTTGTTCCTCTAAGTGAAGCAATAATTTATGAATTCAAAGAAAACTTATATCAATATAATTATGAGATAATATTTATAGATAATTTCTCTACAGATGGAACAAGAAATAAATTAGAACTTTTATGCAAACAGACTAAAAGAATAAAAGCTATATTCAACGTTAAAAATTTTGGACAAGCTAACTCACCTTATTATGGATTGTGCCAAACCACAGGAGATTGTTCGATTATAATGTGTGCAGATTTTCAAGATCCCGTAGAAATGATTCCTCAATTTGTAAAAGAATGGGAAAAAGGATTTAAAATCGTTATCGGCATTAAAGTGAACAGCAAGGAAAATCCTTTTGTCTATGCTCTGCGGTCTTGTTATTATAAAGCGATCAAGAAAATGGCATCTGTTGAACAAATAGAACATTTTACCGGATTTGGCCTGTATGATAAAAGTTTTATTGATGTCATGCGGGAACTCGATGATCCGCTGCCGTATTTTCGGGGGATCGTTGCCGAACTGGGACCGGAACGTAAAGAAATACCGTATGTACAACCAAAACGAAGGAACGGCAAGACGCATAATAATCTGTATACTTTATATGATTTTGCTATGTTAGGTTTTACTTCCTATACTAAAATAGGATTACGCATCGCTACTATTGCCGGTTTTTTATTTTCTGCCATGACGATGATGATTGCGCTGTTATATTTAATAGCTAAATTGATTTGGTGGGATGCATTTCCTTTCGGGATGGCACCGCTTTTGATCGGTATCTTTTTTATTGGTTCCGTTCAAATTTTCTTTATTGGGCTTTTAGGAGAATATATTCTCAATATCAATGCCCGCATATTGCACCGGCCGTTAGTCGTTGAAGAAAAAAGACTGAATTTTGATGAAAATACACAGGAAAAGTATAATGTATAAAATATTTTCGCATCGCTGGACCATCGGAATTATAGTATGGATCCTATTAGTTATTTTTCAAATACATGGATCCTCCATAGGGTTTTATGCACATATATTGCAAGCACCGGACTTGGATACGGCACTTATAGGTACGAATCACTCCTTTCAGCTGGATGAATGGGCGGTCTTCACGCCGCTTGCTTTTTCGCAGTATTTTGATGGATTTTCTTATTTCAGTCATGTATCCAGAGCGGCTGTTACGGATGTTGCCTTGGTTTACGGGCAGCCCTGTTGGGATATGATAACGGTGTTCCGTCCTTTTTTATGGGGCTATTTGTTTTTGCCTGCCGGTAATGGATTGTCCTTTTTTTGGACGGGACGACTTATTTTTCTTTTTCTTATTTCCTATGAATTCGGCATGCTTTTTTTTCAGCAAGATAAGAAAATATCTTTGAGTTATGCGCTGTTAACAGCGTTTTCCCCTATGGTACAATGGTGGTTTAGTATCAACGGTTTTGTAGAGACGCTCCTTTGGGGACAGCTGGGAGTGCTTGCGGTTAATGGCTATATCCATACTTCTCTTTATAAAAAAAGGATTTTATATATGTTGGGGTTGGCATATGTCATGGTGGCGTATGCCGTATCTTTTTATCCGGCTTGGCAGGTTTCTTTTGCGTATGTATTCTTACTCATGGCAGGCTGGATTATTTATAAAAATCGCAAAAATACGTATAGGACATATAAAGATATTTTTTTGGGAATTATTCTTATCTGTCTTACTGCTCTTCCGATAGTACATGTCCTTTTTAAATCCTGGGATACGATTCTAGCTTTTGCCAATTCTATCTATCCGGGACAGCGCCGGGATTTGGGCGGCGGTTTTTCCTTTGACTGGCTGTTTCATTATATATTGTTGTATATGGCGCCGTTTGGTTGGGATATGGGCTATGCGCCGACTGGCGCCGCAACGTTTATTAGTTTCGCCCCGATGGGGATTATGCTGGCTGGCTGGAATTATTGTAAAACGCATTTTCGGGATAGTCTTACCGGTACACTGATTATATTGCTCGTTGTGTATATCACTCACTTTTTATATCCGTGGCCCAACTTTCTGGCGCGTGTAACCTTGCTTGCTTTTTCGCCTGCGGCGAGGATGATACCTGCTATAGATTTTTTGCAAGTACTCATTTTGCTGCGGGTATTGTCTTTCCGGCCAATTGCTTGCAGCAAAAAGACGACGGCTTGCATGACGGTGCTTTTTACAGGGTTTGAGCTATGGATGGTATTGCCGGTCATTAAACCGGAACATGCTGCTTTATGGATTATAGTCGTATCTATGTTTTCTGTTTGTGCGGCGTTGTATATACTGCGGTTGCGGCATGGATTGGTGTTGTTCATTGTTTTGACCGCATTTGTATCCGGTATGGCCGTGAATCCAGTGGCACGGGGCGTACAAAGTGTATATGGCACGCACTTGGCACGAGAAATCACGGAGATCGCAGCACAGGATAAAGGATATTGGATTGTTGATAATGGGGATACATGGAATACAGAGCATATTAACTATATGAATAGTTATCCTATCATGTTTGGAGCACCTACCATTAACAGTGTTAATTTATATGTGTATTGGCCGCGTTGGGAACCGTTCGGGCTTACAGAAAAGGAACGCAGCATACTGAACCGGTACGCACATATGAATATCACGCTGGATAATACAAAACCGACAAAATTTCAAAATCCGAAAGGAAACTCTATTATTGCGGATATTGTCAATATTAGATTAAATATCGGCGATTTAAAAAAATTAAATGTATCGTATGTATTAAGCAACCGCGATTTAAGCGTAATGCATAATGATACGGTCGTCTTAGTACCCCTGGATGCAGCCAATGGGTATACGGTATATCATGTTGAATATAAGTAAAATAGAGGGAACGCATATGGATAAAATAGCAGTGTTAATACCGTGTTACAATGAAGGCCAGACAATAGAAAAAGTAGTGCACGATTATCAGAGAGTATTGCCGCAAGCGGTTATTTATGTCTATGATAATAACTCGGCGGATAATACGGCTGCGATTGCGCGGGCGGCCGGTGCGATAGTCCGTGAAGAATCTCGTCAGGGAAAAGGAAATGTAGTCCGGGCTATGTTTAGAGAGATAGAGGCAGATTGCTATCTGATCGTAGATGGAGATGATACCTATCCAGCAGAAAGTGCAGGGGAAATGTGCAAACTGGTGCTGCGGAATAAGGCGGATATGGTAATCGGTGATCGCTTGTCTTTGACGTACTTTAAAGAAAATAAGCGGCCTTTTCACGGGGTCGGCAATATGTTAGTCCGTAAATGCATCAATATGTTTTGGGGAAAACGCTGTCATATAGAAGATGGCATGACGGGATTCCGTGCGTTTAGCCCTTTGTTTGTAAAAAGTTTTCCCATTCTTTCTCACGGTTTTGAAATTGAGACAGAAATGACGGTACATGCCTTGGATAAGAATTTACGTATTTGCAGTGTGCCTGTCTCTTATCGGGATAGACCGGAAGGCAGTTATAGCAAGCTGAATACTTTTTCCGATGGATGTAAAGTAATGGGAACTATATTTAACTTGTATCGTGATTATAAGCCTCTGAAGTTCTTTGGATATGCAGCTTGTTTGATGTTTTTTATATCTATAATCTTGTTTATTCCTGTGTTTATTGAATACATAGAAACGGGATTAGTACCGCGTATGCCGACATTAGTTGTCAGTGTTGTTCTTATGCTGGCGGCGTTTTTGTCTGTTGTTTGCGGTCTTATTTTGGATACAAACGCAAAAAATAACCGCAAGAACTTTGAAGTCCAGATGAATATTATCCGGATGCTCTTGCGGCAGCAGCGCTGATTCAATTATTTGGCGATATAGCGGTAGAATGGCTTGTCTTTATAGTATGGATTCATGAAGTTTCCATATGTACGGATAACACTGTCTCTGGGTTTATCGCTTAAGGTATCTTCTAACTTCGGTACATTGACATATACAAAATAAGTACCGGCAGTATAACACTTGATACATTGAGACGTTAATTGCAGAAACGGTGTTGTCACAGCAATGAACAGGACGACCATTGTGATGACAAAATGGCGGCTTCTATCGTGCTCCCGGAATAACCGCAGGATTTCCTGCATAAGAAAAACCATAATTATATAAAAACCGGGAATAGAAGCATTCCAGCAAAAATCTAATGAGCGTCCGATTTTGAAAAAAGGAATAATCATCAATGTAAGAATTACAGAACCCAACAATACAGAGTCTTTTGTATGCGAACGGCATAAATCTGCGAAAATAATAAAGTAGAACATATAGTATAAACCTAATATCGTAATTCGTATGATCGTGTAATCGGCTAAGGGGGCTGACCACAAGCTGTTGGTTTGATCCAAAGACGTATTTGCTGTAAAGTAGAGGGAAAAAACAGGTAAAACGGCAACAACGGCAAGAATATTTGCCGGACTGATGAGTTCTTTAAAAAAAGAGTGCGACTGATGCGATTGGAATGCAGAGAGACCTTGTCTGACGATGTCAATCCCTGCCAGCAGGCACAAACCGACAGCTCCGAAAGGAGAGTACGGCAGGAGCAATGCGATAAATAATGCATAGGATGCTGGCTGGCGATATTTTAAAAACAGTACGGTGCATAAGACAATGGGAATCAGCTGGTTATAAATATTGGATAACCCGTCAAACGTGGAGCGGATCATGTACCCCATAGTATACCCGTTTTGCGTAATGGCGGTAAACTGCCAGGCGTGCCAGCCCCAATCAGCGTCTATATAAAAAGGCATAATACCGGTGGCAGATACGATAATCATTCCGATGGTACTTAATCCACTCCAGAATAGAAATATAAGGGTAATGTAGATATAGTATTTTTTTTCTGCCTTTAAGAAATTCCACAAGAGAGAAAGAAAAATCCGCAGGCCTATATATGTCCATAAAAACAGGATAATGTTTGCCAGGAGCGTATGTGATCCAAATACATACGTAATACCGGCCGGAGCAAGCCAATATGTCAGATAATATATCAAGGCGCTTTGCGAATATTCATATAGAACAGGCCAGGATTGCTGTATCAAATCATAATACATGGCGTTCCGCCAGGGAATATCATAGCCGGAACCGCCGATAAACATGCCGTGGCCGGTCAAAAGGAGAAATAGAAATAAGAGGATAGAAGCGATAAGACTTTCTTTTGACCATGAAATAGAAGAATCTGCCGTTTTTTCTTTTGGGATAGAGTGAAGAAATCGATAGGAAGCATATACTAAAAGAATCGCTGCAGGTACTCCATAATACCAGTGAAGCCAAGTCATAAAAAATATAACGATGGAAATAAGCAGGTAGGTAATGGCAGCTGTTGTCATATACGGCCGCAGATTTATCAATAAAAACACCTCTTTTTAGCAAGTCGTTACCTGCATTATATAAATATTTGTTTTTCCATGTCAAATTAAACGGTGCATATTCATATGAGAATTGCATATATGTATTTTTGAGTAACAAGAAAAAAACGACGTAACTGATTTTTCGTTGCGTCGTTTTTTCCGTGGCTGTTAATCAATATTATTCAAAAGATGGCCCATTTTATTTTTCTTTGTTTCCAAGTAGAATTCATCGTGTTCCTGGGCGGCGATTTCAATGGGAACCCGTTCTGTAATTTCAACGCCAAAGCCTTCGAGACCGTATATTTTTTCGGGGTTATTGGTAAGGAGACGCAGTTCTCTGGCACCAATGTCTTGGAGAATTTGTGCGCCGATCCAGTATTCGCGCAGATCTGGTGCAAATCCCAGTTTTTCATTTGCTTCAACGGTATCATAGCCTTGTTCTTGCAGCGCATAGGCTTTCAATTTGTTAATGAGTCCGATGCCCCGTCCTTCCTGACGCATATAGAGGAGGATGCCGCGGCCTTCTCTGTTGATCTGCTTTAATGCGGCAGCTAGCTGCTGGCCGCAGTCGCAGCGCAGCGAACCAAAGACGTCACCGGTCAGGCATTCGGAATGGACACGGCAGAGTAAATTCTTGCCGTCGCCGATATCGCCTTTTACAAGAGCTACATGGTGTTCCCCCGTGAGGTCGTTAATATACCCGTAGATTTTAAAATCGCCGAATTTCGTCGGCATCTGAGCGAGGGCTTCACGGACGACGTGTTTATCATGGCGGCGGCAGTAGTTCTGCAGATCATGAATAGTAACAAATTTCAAGTTGTACTTATCGGCGACTTCCCATAATTGCGGGGTGCGCATCATGGTGCCGTCGGCTGCCATCACTTCACAGCATAGGCCGACTTGTTTAAGACCGGCAAGACGAAGAAAATCGACAGTGGCTTCCGTATGACCATTGCGAGTTAGTACGCCGCCTCTGCGGGCGGTGAGGGGAAACATGTGTCCCGGACGCCGGAAGTCTTCGGCAGATACGTCGTCTTCGACTGTCTTGCGGGCCGTTAAGGCACGTTCGACAGCGGAAATACCGGTCGTTGTTGTTTTGTAGTCAATGGATACCGTAAAAGCGGTACAGTGGTTATCTGTATTTTCACTGACCATTTGCGGTAATCCCAGCTTATGAGCATAATCCATGCTCATCGGCATGCAGATCAAGCCTTTGGCTACGGTGGCCATAAAATTTAAATTTTCCGTGCTGCAATATTGAGCGGCGCAGATTAAGTCCCCTTCATTTTCTCGATCGGGATCATCCGTTACCAAAATAACATGACCGGCTTGCAGCTCTTCGATAGCTTCTTCTACTGTGTTATACTGTCTTTTTGCATTTTTCATTACGAAATACCTCCTATACAATAAAACCCTGACAACTGCGGTGCAGTATCAGGGCTTTGGATTTCACAGGCAATAATGCCGTCAATGCGGCTGCCTAAAAAACGGTATCTTCTTTCATCCAGACTGTACTGTCGGTTTTGGACTTGCACCAAATCAACACGCTGTAACGCGTTCGCGGACTTTACCGCCGATCGGGAATTTCACCCTGCCCTGAAGATATACTATGCAATTATGTTACGCTCTCTATTATAAAGGGTAACTGCAGAAAATGCAATAGGGGGATCTATGTGAAACGATGTGTGCGGCAGCTCTTTCACCGAAGAGACCGGCCGCTTTTATTCTACATCAAAAATTTTGCCGGGATTTAATATAGTATTGGGATCCAGTGCTTTTTTTATGGCTTTCATCCATGCCAGTTCGTTAGGATCTGTGAATTCTTCCATCAGATGCTTGCGTTTATAGCCGATACCGTGCTCACCGGACAGGCGGCCGCCAAGCGCATAAATCGTCTTGTATAATTCCTGCTGCATAGCTTTTATGTTTTTGTCCCAGGTTTCATAGTTGAGATCTTTGTTTTTTATGATGTTCAGATGAACATTTCCGTCACCGGCGTGACTGGCAATACGAGTAATGAGATTGTATTTTTTGGCCAGCAGGAGAATTTCATGCAGCAGCTGCGGTTCTTTATCAACAGGGACAACAACATCTTCTTTGCAGACGATGAGACTTTCGGCACGCACCGCTTCGGCAAATGACTTGCGTGCCCGCCAGATTTTTTCGGAATCAGCGACGAGGACGGAAGAGGAACCGCTTTCCGTGCAGATTTCATCTAAGGCGACCGCTTTATCATCCAAATCATTTTCATTGATGCCTTCGACTTGAATAATAAGGTAATTGCCATTTTCACTGCCTTGCAGTTTTTCGTTTAAATAGCGTTCTATGGATTGGATGGTAATGTTGTCCATGAATTCCACGCACGTTGGCATAATACCGGCTTTGATGATTTTGTTGACGACCCCGATCGCGGCGTCCACCGTATGGAATATGGCGAGCAGATCGAGGGTAAATTGCGGCTTGGGCAGCAGTTTTACCGTAGCTTTAGTGATGATGCCCAGTGTGCCTTCGGAGCCGATGACCAGTTGATCCAGGCAGTATCCGGTAGATTGTTTCTGCAGCCGGGCCCCGAGAGTCATGATCTTTCCCGTAGGAGAGACGATTTCGATGGCATACACTTGATGTCGGGTCGTACCGTATTTGACGGCGCGGTTGCCGCCGGCATTGGTCGCGATATTGCCGCCGATAAAACAGGAATCCCCGCTGCAGGGATCACCGGCATAAAATAACCCCTTTGCTTCTGCGGCTGCCTGCAGATCAGCGGTGCGGACGCCGGGTTCAACGACAGCATATAAGGCATCTTCGTTGATTTCCAGAATTTTATTCATTTTTGCCAGGGAAAGGACTAAGCCGCCGTAGATAGGAACGGCTCCACAAGCAAGACCGGTACCCGCCCCTCTGGGTACGACCGGAAAGTGGTGCTCGTTTGCCAGTTTGACCAAATCAGCTGCTTGTTGAGCCGATTCGACATATGCCACGACCTCGGGCATGTGGTGATATGCCGGGTCTGTCACTTCGTCATGGGAATATGGCTGAATTGTATTAGTATCGGTAATAACGTTTTTTTCTCCGACAATAGATTTGATGTTGCCGAGTGTTTCCTGGCTGATTTTTTTATATTTCATGAAGCAATGCCCCCCTTAAGTATCGTTTCTATTATTATAAGAAAGGTTTATCCATTTTAAAAGGGGAAATTTCAAAATAATAACAAGAATATGAGGGGCAAAACATGACAAGAGATAAAAAAAGCTTTAATTTAAAGCATTTTCAAGGTATACTATATAATAAAGACATGGTAGGAAGGGGCTGAAAACGATCGTGAGACCGGAAGCACAGCAGAGGGCAGTCAGAAGACCGAGACGGCGACGCAAAAAAAAGTCTTCCCTGAGTCTGTATAAGCTTGTTGTTATTGTGATTCTCATTTTCGGCGGCCTGTTCATTAGTCTTAAAATGTATCAATTGTGGAAAATCCATCAGGACATGGAAATTACAGTACAGCAGGAGGAACGATTGATAGAGGAACATCAAAAACTGCAGCAGGAAAAGCAAAATTTAGATGATCCTGATGAGATAAGCAAACGGGCAAGGGAGCAATTTGGTCTTGTAAAACCGGGTGAAATTCCTTATAAGCGATAACATTTTATAAATTACGGATTGAAATTTTCCGTTTTTATGATTATAATGTGGATAAATGCTTTTATTTATATTAAGAGGAGGATAATTAATTAGCATGACAATCGAAGTAGGTAGTGTACTGGAAGGTACCGTTACAGGAATTACAAAATTTGGGGCTTTTGTTGAGCTTCCTGACAAGAAGGTCGGCTTGGTCCATATTTCGGAAGTAGCCAATGAATATGTAAAGGACGTACATGATTTCCTGAAGGTACAGGATAAGGTTAACGTCAAAGTGTTATCGATTGACGATAAAGGTAAAATCGGGTTGTCCATTAAACAGACACAACCTGCTCCAGAAAAAAAAGAATTCAAACCTAAAAACGACTTCCGGTCGAAAAGTGAATTTAGACCGAAAAATGATTTCCGCCGAAACGCGGGCTTTGACAGCCATCGTCCGCCGGTACATTTGTCCTTTGAAGACCGTCTAAGCAAATTTCTCAAGGATAGCGATGAAAGATTGACGGATCTGAAACGGAACACAGAATCAAAACGCGGCGGTCGTGGTGCCAGACATGCTGATTAATATCGTATTCTGGGAATCAAAATGAATGCAGAGAGTATTCCTACGGGAGTACTCTTTTTGTGTTGGAGATAGAAAAAGACCGGGTACGGTCCAGTCCGGAGGTGTTTTATGCAGCAATATACACAGGCCGTCATCGATATCGGGTCCCACTCGCTGCGGTTGATGAAAGGCTTTTGTGACGCAGCGGGAAGGTGGCATTTCAGCCCTAAGGAATTAGCGACGACACAACTGGGAAGAGAAATAGATAAGACCGGAGCATTATCTCCGCAAGGGGTACAAGCATCACTGGCGGCCATGAGCCGCTGGCAGGAAACGTTGCCGGATATACCCGTTTTGGCCGTTGCCACCAGTGCTGTCCGGGAAGCGGCAGATGGGGCTGCCTTTATGGAGACCATAGGTAGACAGTTCCATTGGAAGCATCGTATTATTTCCGGGAAAGAAGAAGCCGCTTTGAGTTTCAGCGGAGCGGTTTCTATCACGGATCAGGGAAGATATGACGGAGTGCTGGATATCGGCGGCGGCAGTTCGGAGACGGCGCTGGGCAGGAACCATGCCGTAGTATGGTCGCACAGCTATCCGCTGGGAGCTGTGCGGCTTTCTTCGCCGGATGGCCGTTTCCGCACCGGCGAAGCGGAACAGATATATAAGCGGTGCGAAGCGGCCTTTCTTCCCCTGCCTTACACACCGGAAGTATGGATCGGCGTAGGCGGGACCCTTACGTCGCTGGCGGCCATGGAACTCTCGCTGGAACCATATGACCCGCAGCAGGTCGATGGCTATATCGTGACAGCGGATGCACTGCGCTGCCGCATAGCACAGCTTTCAGATATGACAGCCGAGGAACGAAGGCATATACCCGGATTGCAGCCTAAGCGGGCCGATGTCATTCTGGCCGGACTGCTTATAGCCGATGCCTTCATGCGTCATTATGATGTCTCGGCAATTCAAATCAGTGAACATGACTTGTTGGAAGGCGTATTTTATGCCCTATGAAATCCGGCTTATTTGCTGCAGAAGATAGGAAATGAAGACCATCCGGTACAGAACGGCTCTTTTCAGGTGTTTCCGGATTATGTATAATTGTATTAGGTTCGCTAAGCTGAATACTATATAAATAAGGCGGAAAAATAGGCAGGGATCAGGTATGCTGGAGATAGTAGAAGCATTTTGCTTAAAACATAATTTATTTGCACCCGGAGATACGCTTGTCGTCGCGTGTTCAGGCGGACCGGATTCACTGGCGCTGCTGGATGTGCTGGCTCGGCTGAAGGATGCGTATGCTTTGAAATTGGTCGTTTGCTATGTTCATCACGGCATACGCAAGGCCGCAGACCGTGAAGTTGGGTTTGTCCGCCGCGCAGCGCAGGACAGGGACTGTTTATTTGTCACTGCGCGGGTCGATGTTCCGGCTTTGGCAGCGGCACGGCACGAATCGGAAGAAACGACGGGCAGGATAGAACGATATCGTATTCTGCGCCGGACGGCGGCGGAGCATCATGCGGCAGGGATTGCCGTGGCACACCACCAGAACGATCAGGCCGAAACGGTACTGCAGCATTTGCTGCGCGGCAGCGGACTGACCGGGTTAACCGGGATGCGGCCCAAGAGCGGAGATATTATTCGCCCGTTTCTGGCGGTTACGCGAAACGATATCGAAACGTATATTGCCGGTCGAGGACTGGTTCCCTGCGATGACGAAACAAATCATTGGGATATATATATGCGAAATCGCATACGGCGGCGGCTTTTGCCCGAACTGATGCAGTATAACCCGAATATCGTCAGTGATTTGAACCGCCTGGCAGATATTGCGCAGGGCGAAGACGCATATATGGAAAAGGAAACAGAGACGGCATATGCCGCATGGGTGTGTCAGGATACTCCGGGGTGCCATATTGCTAAAAAAAAGCTGACATCCTTGCCGGTGGCCTTGCAGCGGCGTCTAGTACGAAAAATGTTTCAGCAGATTTCCGGACAAGCCGGCAATATTCCGTTCCATTATACGGAACAGCTGCGGATGATGGCTTCTCAGTATACGGGACGGCAGTTCCGGTGCCGGACGATATGGGCCTATACGACGTATGACAATTTGCATATGATTCCGGCAGGTACTGCGATTCCGGTGATTCCCGATGTCCGGCGCCAAGATGATACCATTGTACCGCTGGACGGACCGGGAACCTATCGATTAGGGCCGTATACTGTTACCGTTACGCTTTCACGGAAACGGCCGCAGGAGAAGGATTTGCGGGTATGTGTGCTTGATTATAATAGACATTCTGCTTTTTATGTATTGCGTTATCGTCGTCCCGGTGATAAAATTCGACTTGGACCACATAACGGCAAAACGTTGAAAAAGTATTTTATTGATAAAAAGATACCTCTGTCGCAGCGGGACAGTATCCCGCTGATAGCACATAATGAGAATATTTTTTGGATATTCGGACAGGCAGCGGCATTTGAAGCTTCGGTACAAACGGAGACAACATTCTATATGATAGGCACTATTACAGGAGGAGATTTGCATGCATAGCGATTTACAAAAAATTCTTTTTACGGAAGAACAAATCAAACAGCGGGTACGAGAAATGGGAGCGCAGATTACCAAGGATTATGCGAATGAAGAAATCGTACTGGTCGGTGTCCTGAAAGGTGCCGTTACTTTTTTTACGGATTTGGCGAGAATCATTGATCGTCCCGTGGCCTTTGATTTTATCAGCTGTTCGAGTTATGGATCGGGTGCGACTTCTTCCGGCCAGGTGGCAATAAAAAAAGATCTCGATAAATCAGTGGAAGGCAAAAACGTATTGCTTGTCGAAGATATTATAGACACCGGCATCACGCTCAGCTGGCTGCTGCCGCTTCTGAGAGCCCGCAAAGCGAAATCCGTCAAGCTTGCGACGCTGCTGAGCAAGCCATCGCGGCGTAAGGTGGATGTACCTGTTGACTATAATGGGTTTGAAATTCCCGATGCCTTTGTAGTAGGGTATGGACTGGATTATGACGGACGGTACCGTAATCTTCCGTACATCGGAGTTTTGAAACCTGAAATATATTCTAAATAAAAATCATTGTTGGTTTCATTGAATTGTGGTATGATACAATTGTATCGGTATGACTAACCAATAACAGTTCTAGATTGGAATGAAAGGAGCAGTATTTTGAGTAAATTTGTACGCAATGTAAGTCTTTACTTGCTTATTATTATTGTTGCCGTGTCCCTTATAGATGCCTTTACGACCAATAAAACCGATAAATCGGAAATTACGTATACGAATTTCCTGAATCAGGTCCAGCAGAAGAAGGTAGACACCGTCCAGATTACCAACGACCATGCTATTTCCGGTAAACTGAAAGATGGGACGGCTTTTACCTCGTATGCTCCCACGGATGTGGCGCTTATGCCAGCACTGCGTGATGCAGAAGTCAACGTTATTGCCAAACCGCCGGAACAGCCTTCTTGGTGGATGAGCATGTTGAGCTCTGTATTGCCTATCCTGATTCTCATTGGCGTATGGTTCTTTATCATGCAGCAGACGCAAGGCGGCGGCGGCAGGGTGATGAACTTTGGTAAAAGCCATGCGAAAATGCATGGAGAAGGTAAAATCAAAGTGTCCTTCAAGGATGTGGCCGGTGAGGATGAAGCAAAGGAAGAATTAGCAGAAATTGTAGAGTTTTTACGCAACCCCAGTAAGTACAACAGTATTGGTGCCAAAATCCCTAAAGGAGTTCTCCTTTTCGGACCTCCGGGGACCGGTAAAACCTTATTGGCCAGAGCCGTTGCCGGTGAAGCCGGCGTACCGTTTTTCAGTATCAGCGGTTCTGATTTTGTGGAAATGTTTGTCGGTGTCGGTGCTTCCCGTGTGCGTGACCTTTTCACACAGGCAAAGAAAAACGCACCTTGCATCGTCTTTATTGATGAAATTGATGCCGTAGGCCGTCAGCGTGGTGCCGGTCTCGGCGGCGGCCATGATGAACGGGAACAGACCTTGAATCAGCTCCTGGTGGAAATGGATGGGTTTGGCGCGAATGAAGGTATTATTACCATTGCCGCTACCAACCGCCCGGATATCTTGGACCCGGCGCTGCTGCGTCCTGGTCGTTTTGATCGCCAGATCACCGTAGACCGTCCGGATTTACGCGGACGCATTGCGATTCTGGAAGTCCATGCCAAAGGAAAACCCTTGGCGAAAGATGTTGATTTAAAGACGATTGCTAAGAAGACACCGGGATTCACGGGTGCCGATTTGGGCAATCTTCTGAACGAAGCAGCACTGCTGGCTGCCCGTGCCAATAAAAAGATTATCGGCATGCCTGAATTGGAGGAAGCCAGTGAAAAAGTATGCTTTGGTCCGGAACGCCGCAGTCATGTGATCAGCGAAAAAGAAAAACGTCTGACAGCGGTCCATGAATCGGGTCATGCCATTGTAGCGCAATTGCTGCCGGAAGCAGATCCGGTGCATAAAGTCACGATTATTCCGCGTGGCCGTGCCGGTGGGTATACGATGATGCTTCCGGAAGAAGACCGCTCCTATGAAACGAAATCGTATATGCTGGCACAGATCCGTGTCGCTTTAGGAGGACGAGCTGCGGAACAAATCATTTTTGATGAAATCAGCAGCGGGGCTTCCGGTGATCTGCAGAGTGTTACCAATATCGTACGGCAGATGATCATGCGTCTCGGTATGAGTTCCAAGCTGGGCCCGATGGTATTCGGGGAGCAGCAGGAACAGGTCTTCCTGGGCAAGAGCCTGGGGCATGAGCGGAATTACGGCGATGGCGTAGCCGAACTTATCGACAAGGAAATGCACGATATGGTATCGGAAGCATATGCAGATACGCTTAAGCTTCTCCATGCCAATATAGACGCCTTGAAATGTATGGCCGATGCGCTGATGCAGGTAGAAACCATTGACCACAGCCAAGTGGAAAATATTATTAAATATGGTTCTTTGAAGGCTCCTGAAGAACAGGCTCCGGCTAAAACGGAAGAATCCGCAGTACCGCCGGCAGAAGAACCGAAAGCACCGGAACAGCCGGTCAAAAAAGAAACAGAAGACGATCATATTGGCATCAGCCCGTGGGGCAATGTCATTTCGGATAACAAAGAGTAACATGTAAGAAACAGTATGCAGCAGAGTAAAGACGGCGCACTTTTTTGCGTCGTCTTTTGCGTAAAAATGCCGTAAAGCGGGATACTGGGAGTAATTGACACATGAGTCATATATGCTACAATGAAATTGTCAACATCATTTATTTTTGAAAATGAGGTGAAACTGTGAGAAAAGATATCTTGGAATATTTACTTACTCATAAAGGTGAATACGTATCCGGACAAAAAATTTCTGAAGAACTGGGAATTTCCCGTACGGCCGTGTGGAAGCACATACGCGTTTTAAAAACGCGGGGATATGTCATTGAATCATATACCAAACGGGGCTATTGTCTGCTGGAAGCCCCGGAGCTCTTATTATCGGAGTTAGTCAGTGAAGGACTAGAGACAAAAATTTTCGGCAGAAAAATTCACTATTTGGAAAAAGTAGACTCTACCAATAATGTGGCTAAAAAATTAGCGGAAGAAGGCGCAGAGGAAGGAACAATCGTTTTGGCGGAAGAACAATCCGGCGGCCGCGGCCGGCTGGAACGGAGCTTTTTGTCGCCCTTTGCACAGGGAGTGTGGTTTTCCCTGATTCTTCGTCCCACTTTTCTTCCTATGGAAGTCTCCAAAATGACACTGCTGGCGGCGGTTGCTCTGACCAAGGCACTGCATAAAATGGGATTAGTGGAATGCGGCATTAAATGGCCGAATGATATTCTTGTCAAAAATCGTAAAGTGGTCGGTATCCTGACAGAACTGAATGCGTCTATGGAACATATTAACTATCTGATCATGGGAATCGGCATCAATACCTCGCTGACTAAAAAAGCACTGCCTAAGGACCTTCGAAAAACGGTTACGAGTTTTACCATTGAAAATATCCCCGTCCATCGCCAGACTCTCTTGCAGGAGGTATTGCTGCAGTTGGAACGGTATTATGAAATTGCGGAAACGGAAGGATTTAAACCTATTCTTGCGGAATGGAAAGTGTTATCCATGATGATGGGCAAGGACGTGGAAGTAATCGAACCGGGGCGGTCTTTTAAGGGCAAAGCGGTAGATCTCGATGCCAACGGCAATCTTATTGTCGAAACAGAGACAGGGCGGGAAACAGTACTTGCCGGAGATGTACGGGTACGTGCCGTATCATAATGTATTGTTAACTATTTACAGATAATAAAAATTGACAATTGATTCTTTTTTTGCTACCATAAGAAGCGGACATCATACTAGTTTGATAGGGGAGGGACGTATATGCCTATTCAAAAAATGATTGGTGCCGCTTTTTTTGCGGCTATTATTGCTGTTTTATCTCAATTTGCGATTCCTATCGGAGCGGTTCCGCACACCCTGCAGGTGATGGCGGTGACTTTGGCCGGTGTTGTTTTAGGACCGCGCTATGGGGCATTGAGTGTCCTTGTATGGTTGTTATTGGGCGCCTTTGGCCTGCCTGTATTTGCTATGGGCGGATCCGGATTGGGCTCGTTGTTTGGTCCGCTGTGCGGATTTTTTCTTGGTTTCCTCTTGGAAGCTTGGATTTGCGGGTATTGCTATATTCCCGGACAAGCCAAAAGGAAAGAACAACTGCGGGCATTTGCGTTTGGCGTTCTTTCTATCCTGCTGGTGTATATAGTGGGCGTACTGGGGTTTACGGCGTATTTTCATTGGATGCTGCATAAGCCGATGACGTTGTATCAGGCCATATTGGTCTGTGCCGCTCCCTTTGCCCCGTTTGATTTGATTAAGATGGTCATCGGCGTGACTGCCGGATCTAAAATTACCCAGGCTTTGGAAAAAACAGGATTGGGGTTTCGGAATATGGTGAAAAAAGCATAGCATATATTTTGTTTATACCTTCAAAAAGTTCTGTATTTTTCATACAAACAATGGTATTATATAGGGCGTAAGCTAGAAATTGAAAATGTATGGGAGATAAAAGCTATGCTACTTGTAATTGATGTAGGAAATACCAATATTGTTTTAGGTGTGTTCGACGGAAGAGATTTACTTGATCATTGGCGCATTTCCACGGATCGTCTGCGGACAACAGATGAATACGGTGTATTGATCCGCAACCTTTTTAATTTTAACGAGGTCAATGCCGATCAAATCGACGCTATTATTATTTCTTCCGTGGTGCCGCCTGTTATGCCTACACTGGAACGCATGTGTCAGCGTTATTTCGGGGTTATGCCGCTGGTAATCGGACCGGGCGTTAAGACTGGTATGGATATTAAATATGATAATCCCCGTGAAGTAGGAGCCGATCGTATTGTAAATGCCGTAGGCGCCTATGCCAAATACGGCGGACCACTCATTATTATTGACTTTGGAACGGCTACGACCTTTTGTGCCGTATCAGCCGGCGGTGATTATCTGGGCGGGGCGATCGCTCCCGGTATCGGTATATCGACAGAAGCGTTGGTACAGCGGACAGCCAAACTTCCACGCATCGAAGTTGTTACGGCGGAACGCGTTATCTGCCGCAATACCGTGCAGAGCATGCAGGCCGGCGTCTTCTTCGGTTTTGTCGGCCAGGTAGAAGGCATCGTCGGAGAGATGAAAAAGGAATTGGGCGGCAAGGCTAAGGTCGTAGCGACCGGCGGATTGTCCGTCATTATTGCCCCGGCTGCCAAATCGATTGATGTAGTAGAACCTATGTTAACGTTGGAAGGACTCCGGATTATCTATGATCGGAACAATTAAACCTCTTTCTATCGGCAGTGTTACCCTGGAAATGCCGGTAATCCTGGCACCCATGGCCGGCGTCTGTGATCTGCCGTATCGTGTGATTGCACGGCGGTATGGCGCGGCTATGGTGTGTGCAGAAATGGTTAGTGATAAAGGGCTGTTATATCATAATAAGCATACACAAGAGATGCTCCGCATAGATCCGCGCGAGCATCCTCTTTCTATGCAGATATTCGGATCCGATCCGTCGACTATGGCTAATGCGGCGCAGGAGGTAGAAAAAGCAGGAGCAGATATTGTGGATATCAATATGGGCTGTCCTGTGAATAAAGTCGTAAAAAATCAAGAAGGCTCGGCCCTTATGAAAGATCTGCCGCGGGCAGAAGCTATTATTGCCGCCGTCGTATCGGCAGTTTCACTGCCGGTAACCGTAAAGATGCGTACCGGCTGGGATGCAGAACATAATACGGCAGTCGAACTTGCCAAACGGGCTGAACAAGCCGGTGCGGCTGCAGTCACCGTTCACGGACGGACCCGGGAACAATTTTACATGGGAAAAGCCGATTGGACAAAAATAAAAGATGTTGTTCAGGCTGTAAACATCCCTGTCATTGGCAACGGGGATATTACCGACGGGCCTTCGGCGTTGCGAATGTTGGAAGAAACGGGTTGTCAGGGAATTATGGTCGGCCGCGGCGCACAAGGAAACCCTTGGATTTTTCCGCAGATCATCACCTATCTGAAAACGGGAAGAATCCTGCCGCCGCCGACAGCTGCGGCACGCTATGAACAATTACTGGAACATTTTGAAAGCCTTCTGGAGTATAAAGGGGAATACATTGCGCTTCGGGAAATGCGAGCTCATGCCTCTTGGTATACGAAGGGACTGCACGGATCGGCTGCTCTGCGCGAACGGATCAACCGGGCAGCGGGAGTAGACGAATTCAGAAACATAATCCGAGGACTGCTGTAAAGTATTCTTATCGACGCATGCTTGCCGGAGCAGGCCCCATCCTGCGCATTTTTCTGCAAGTTACCTCTTATTGACAGACGAGGCATATAAGAATATAATAAAATGTACTTGCAATTGAATAGATACACGTATAGTGCCAAGGGTCGCTTGACACTATTTTCTGTATATGACCACTATACGAGCAAAGGAGCATAGTTATGACTGAAACATTAATCACTGAAGAAGGTTTGAAAAAACTAACCGATGAACTGGAAGAATTAAAATCTGTTCGCCGCATTAAAGTTTCGCAGCGTATTCAAGAAGCCATCGCGTTAGGTGACTTAAGCGAAAACTCTGAATATGATGATGCTAAAAACGAACAGGCCTTTATTGAAGGGCGTATCGCTGAATTGGAAGGCAAAATCCGCACGGCTAAAATCATAAAAGAATCGGAGGACAGCGCGGCCAGAGTAGGCTTGGGCTCTAAAGTCGTTTTGGAAGATATCGAAACAGGCGACCGTTTTGCCTATACTGTTGTTGGCACAGCAGAAGCCGACCCGTTCAATAATCGTATTTCTAATGAATCCCCCGTAGGCGCGGCGATTTTGGGTAAAAATATCAGCAAGCAGCATCCTGTCATTGTATCTGTAAAAACACCGGCGGGACAACTCAAGTATCGTATACTACCGCCCAATGCGGAATAAGAAGCAGGAGGGAACTACATGTCCGAAGAAAAACAAGCAACACCTGTTATAGAAGAAGAACAGCTAAATGATCAGATGATCGTACGCCGGGAAAAAATGAGGGAATTCAGTGAAGCCGGTGTCTATCCGTTTGGTGAAAAATACAACTGGGATCATCATGCCCAGGACGTAAAAGACAACGCCGAAGCACTGGAAAAGAATGAAGGAAAAGTACGGGTTGCCGGACGTTTAATGGCGATCCGCCGTCATGGCAAAACGGCATTCTGCGTACTGCGTGATATTACCGGTGAAGTACAGCTGTATTTCCGTAAGGATATTCTCGGAGAAGATTCCTATACTCTCTTTAAACTGTTGGATATTGGTGATATAGTAGGAGTGGAAGGAACGGTATTTACGACCCATACAGGAGAAACGACAGTCCGGGTCGACGAATGGAAGTTGTTATCCAAATCACTGCGGCCGCTGCCGGAAAAATGGCATGGCCTGACGGATACGGAAACCCGGTACCGCCAGCGCTACTTGGATCTCATTGTCAATCCGGAAGTAAAAGATACTTTTATCAAACGGTCCAAAATTATTAAAGGAATCCGCAAATACCTGGATGAACGGGACTTCCTGGAAGTAGAAACACCGATGCTTCATACGATTGCCGGCGGAGCTGCGGCCAGACCGTTCAAAACGCATCACAATGCACTGGACATGGACATTTTCCTGCGTATTGCACCGGAACTGCATTTGAAACGTCTCATCGTCGGCGGCCTGGAACGCGTATATGAAATGAACCGCTGCTTCCGCAATGAAGGCATTGATACCCGCCACAACCCGGAATTCACGACCGTGGAATTATACCAGGCCTACGGTGATTTGGAAGATGTGATCCGCATTACCGAAGAAATGACGGCGGAATTAGCCAAAATGCTTTATGGAACAACAAAGATCACCTATCAGGACATGGAAATCGACCTCACGCCGCCGTGGGACCGCATGACCATGATCGAAGCGGTTAAAAAATATACCAGTGAAGATTTCGGGCAGGTTACTGCGATTGAAGAAGCCAGAGCCATAGCCGACAAGCTCCATGTGGAATATACGGAACACTGCGGCATCGGCAAAATCATCAACGCTTGCTTTGAAGACTATGTAGAAGAAAACCTCATGCAGCCTACGATCATTACGGGGCATCCGCTGGAGATTTCTCCGCTGACCAAGCAAGACCGTGAAAATCCTCTGCTGACGTATCGCTTTGAA
Organism: Megasphaera sueciensis; assembly: GCF_050219315.1. Classification (NCBI taxonomy): domain Bacteria; kingdom Bacillati; phylum Bacillota; class Negativicutes; order Veillonellales; family Veillonellaceae; genus Megasphaera; species Megasphaera sueciensis. Next base: position 1,244,965 of record NZ_CP116939.1, on the reverse strand, counting down.
GGGTTTATCTACGGACGCGAACTGGCCAATGGATTTTCCGAATTAAATGACCCTATCGACCAGCGGGATCGTTTTGTCCAGCAGATGAAAGAACGGGCCATGGGTGATGACGAAGCACACCAGATGGATGAAGACTTCGTCCGTGCCTTGGAATACGGACTGCCGCCGACAGGCGGGTTAGGGATCGGGATAGACCGTCTCGTCATGATTCTGACGAACAACGCCTCCATCCGAGATGTATTGTTATTCCCGCTGACACGGCCGGAACAGAAATAATATAATCAAACACCCTTTGAAAGAATGGCTTCAAAGGGTGTTTTTACTCTTTACATAGAGAAAGGAAGATATTACTATGAAGCGCTCACGAAAGATTTTGGGTGCCGCACTACTGATTGGTGTTTTTTATACGGCTGCAGCGTGGGCCGCATCGGATGAGCCGGATTCGATTATTATCCGCAAGCACCCTATGCCGATAGAACAGCCCGTAGGGAAGACTGCGGGAAAAACGACGACGACAGCAACGACGCAGGCCGGCGATAAAACGAAAGCGAACGGAACACCACCGTATGATGACACCGTAAAAAATGATACGGCCAAGGACGCCGACGTACCTAAAATCGAAGGGAAAGACCATTATGAAGATGAAGTAATAACCAACCCTAAACTATCCGATATGGCGGTAACTCCCTTGTATATTTTCCCACTGGTGGAAAAAGACTTTACTATTGCCGGACTGGCAGCCGGAGATACCCTGGCAAAAGTGCGGCGTGTGCTGGGCAGTCCGGAAAAATATTTGAACAGTGAACATTATACGACGCTGCGGTACAATGATGACACACAAAAACTGCGGGTCGTCCTGCGCAATGATACGATCGATATGCTGAAACAGCCGAACGAGCAGGGAGACCGTATACAAGTCGGTGTCAATTCTATTTTCTTGGCCCAGGGAACGGATATAGCGGCCGGCCGCGACATCCATCTGGGATATCCGGTGGAATCGGTTATGCGGCGGTATGGTGCACCGACCAATCTTTTGCGTGATACGGATTCCAATATCTATTATCTGGTATATGAGAGTCCGCAAAAGGATACGATGCTTGTTTTTGCCATCTATAACCGGAAAGTAGAACGGATCGCACTGATGCCGCCGCGTGCACCGTACATTAATCCGTCCGCTGAGACAGTACTGCCGATCCATGCCGGTTTTATCCCCAGAGATTTTTCCCTTATGGGATTCTCACTGGAAAATCCATTTGAAGCCAATAAATATAATATGTGGACTAATATGATAACAAATAAGGGCAACAAATTTTGGATTTACGGTGATTATGGGGTGGAAATAGATCGGTACAATACGATAAAGCGTGTCTTCCTGATGACCAATAACGCGTATACGAACCGCGGGGCGACGTTAGGCTATCATGCCTCGACGATTTTAGGGCTGTATGGACTGCCGCAGCGGCTGGAAAAAGGTCCTGACGGCATTAAATCTGTCGATGGATACTTCTATGACAACCCATACCAAAAAGGGATATACTTGTTATTCGTGATCGACCATGTGCAAAATTATGTGGAGGATGTGCTTCTTCTAAGTGCTCCTATCGAAGATTTGCAGAATCCCAAGAAACGATATGGTTTGGAAGCATAAGGCTGCATTTCCGCTTAGGAGAACCATGTAAAATTTAGATAGACAAAAGCCTTTACTTATGCAGGCCAATTCCAGTATAATAAAGATAACAATAAAGCAGATGAAGGTGATTCCTATGGTTACAGATGCAGAGGTTTTGAAACGCTGGAAGTACATTGCCCAGGACGAAGAAAAGTTACTGATTATTATCGGCGGCCCGGGTTCCGGCAAAAGTAGACTGATTCGAGAATTAACGTATCAGGAAGGATGGAAGATCGTCGATGCAAAAGAACTGTTCGACGACGAATTTTTGGAAATTCCACGGGCGGATCGTCCCGAACAAGCAATTTCTCTTATTTCGGCTGCCATTCACAGACTGAATGCACGTGTGGTAATGATTGACAATGTTGGCTTTTTATTTGCACCAATTTTGAACCTGAATCCCATAAAGATGCTGAAACATCTCAGCCATGAATGCCCCCTGATCGTGAGCTGGCGCGGACACATTGAAAAAGATACGTTGTACTTTGAACATAATGGGGATCCAAAATATGCTAAGTTTAAGGTAGAAAACAAGAACCATGTCATTTCTTTGGATTAAGATGCACCATGACAAGGCTGTACGGACATAAGATATTGTCAGTACAGCCTTGCTTTTTTACTGGTAGAAACACTTTTTTTCTTTTTTTCCGCGTGGTATAATATTTCAGTATGGTTTATATTATTTTGTTGTATATATAAAGGAGAAATCATCGAATGAACGATTATATCATTGCGGTTATACTCGGCGTTGTCGAAGGGGTGACAGAATATCTTCCTGTTTCTTCTACGGGGCATATGATCCTCGTCGGCGACTGGTTGGGATTTGACGGGCCGCGGGCCAGTGTTTTTGAAGTTTTTATTCAACTTGGAGCTATTTTATCTGTTCTGGTAATTTATAAGGAAAAATTCTTACGCATGGCACGGCAATATCGGTGCTGGAATATGTATCGCCGGGAAAACTGGTTCCGCCACGATACGGGACTGACCTTAGCCCATGTCGCTGCCGGCATTGTGCCGGTCATGGGCATTGGTTACTTGGCACACCATGCGATCAAGACGTATTTGTTTTCTCCCGGCACCGTTATCATCGGGCTGATTCTCGGCGGTTTTTTTATGCTGGCTGCTGAAAGAGCGCATATGCGGGTCGTGTGTGACGATGTGGAAAAAATGACGATCATGCAGGCCTTTTTGGTAGGGGCCTTCCAAATACTCGCATTGTGGCCGGGGTTTTCTCGTTCCGGATCGACGATTTCCGGTGGATTGTTCTTGGGATTGAGTCGTAAATGCGCTGCCGACTTTTGCTTTATTATCGCTGTGCCGGTCATGGTCGTGGCCTGTATTTACGATCTGCTTAAAAATCTGAGTGACCTTGCCGGCGGTGATTTGATCATGATCGCTATCGGCTTTGTCGTGGCCTTTGCCGTGGCGTATGTCTCGGTACTGTGGTTCCTCAAATTCTTGAATAAGTCCAGTTTGGCCAGTTTTGCTTATTATCGGTTTGTAGTCGCGCTGGTTTCTTTCCTGCATTTTTTTGTACTGAACTAACGGCGATATAAAGAAAACGGGTACCTATTGTCGCAGCGCAGGCTGCAGCAATAGGTACCCGCTTTTTGCGGATATGCTTATTGAATAAACTCGGTCATCATTTCATCCATGAAGTCATCGGCGCGGACACCCTCCGGCAAATCCATAGAAATATTTTCGAGCAGGGTAGGAAACATGATTTTGATTCCCTGTTCAAACACGAAGTAGTAATACTGCAGTTCATCGCTGCCGTGTGTCACAACGGGAACCATGGTTTCGTTCACGGCAAAAGCGACATTATAAAAATCGACCATTTCCGTTTTGAGCCGGTCGAGATCCACTTTTTCTTCACTATAATCCTGCATGAGGTTCGTACCCATTTTAGCCAGCATATCAGGAATCGACGCCAGCTGTTCCGGCGGATCCAGTTCGGCATGTTCCATGATGTGCAGCAAGGTATGCAAGCTGCTGATGATGGATTCACAGAAAAAATTGTAGGTGAATATCCCTTCCGAATTCACCAGATTTGTATATACATGTTTTCCCATATAATAGTCTCCTTTAAATAATCAAGATACGTTCATTATATCATGATACGCTGTAATCGGGAACGGATAAAACCGGTAAGATGGTTTAATTTATATCTTCCGGTCAAATTCATTTGAGTAAGATCGTAGAATATGATACCATTATTATGACAACTAAATATAAGCACGAGCTTTTTGAGCGCCGTTAGGAGGAAACTATGTCTCAAGAAAAAAAGATTAAATTAAAAAAACGGTCGGATCAATCGATCAAAATCCGTAAAGGCCTTGCCATGCCGGTCGGCCGCGTAGGAGAAAACAACGCGGTGAGTTTTCGTGATTGGCAGGATCTCAAAGCCAAATATTATGCGTTTCACGGACGGGTGCAGCGCCGCCCCTTTATTTTGCGCACGCTGGTCCTTGTCTTTGCGCAGATCATGTTTTCCTTGATTCTGTACAGCAAGTTTGTGGAATCACTGATTATCGGACGACCAGAACTGGCCGCTGTTTTTGCAATTATATTTATCGCATTGACGATTCCTGTTGTCTGGGCAGAAATATCCTTGGGTATCAGACGCTGTCATGATTTCAATAAATCCGGGGCGTTGTTTGCCATACCGTATATCTGCTATATAGGAAGCTTGACAGCTCCCGTGCTGGGACTGCACAATCTGGAAATCCTGGTGCAATCCATTACCGCCGTATCGTATTTGGCACTCTTTACTATAAAAGGAAACTCCGGCGACAATGCATACGGAGCCGAGCACGCACGCTGAGGAGATAGCGTGCCGATGTGACGAGAAAGGGGGAGGGCGGACGAATGACATTGGATCAAGGAAAAGTAGGAATGACCTATCTTGTAGAAGAACTGTCTTTGCCGACTAAAATGGAAAAACGCCTGCAGGCTTTGGGTATGACGAAAGGAACGAAAATCGCAGTTCTGAATAATAAAAATGCCGGTACCCTTATTATTAAGGTACGCGGGACACGGCTGGCTATCGGTAAAGGGATTTCCAGCCATATACAAGTTAGGAGTTGAATATAGTGGAACAGGATGTATCAAATGCCTCGAGAGGACGCAAGCATTTACACCGCTATCGGCATGGCATAACACACAAAGATTTGACAGTGGCGTTTATCGGAAATCCGAACTGCGGTAAAACGACACTATTTAATGCGTATACGGGAGCCAATCTCAAAGTGGCTAACTGGCCGGGTGTAACGGTAGAGAAAGTAGAAGGTTCTGTTGTCAATCACGGTGTCACTATACATCTTGTCGATTTGCCCGGAACATACAGTTTGACCTCCTATACCATGGAGGAACAGGTATCACGTAATTTTATATTGAGCGATGAAGTCGATGTTATTATTGATGTGGTAGATGCATCGGCACTGGAACGAAATTTGTATTTGACCTTGCAGCTGCTGGAACTGGGCAAACCGGTTGTCATGGCACTCAACATGATGGATATTGTAGAAAATCGGGGCATGGAAATCGATCTGCACCGGCTGCCGGAAATGCTCGGTATTCCTATCATTCCCGTATCGGCTTTGAAGCGGCGCGGACTAAGCGTGCTCCTGCATGCGGCGATTCATCATCGGGATCATGTCCATCCGGACCGGCTTATACACGATCATTCCAGCCATACCCGGCATCGGCATAACCATCATAGCGAATTTGCCATGGTATACAGTGATTTGCTGGAAGACAAGATCGACGTAATCAGAGAACAGCTCAAGCTGCATTATCCGCAGATGTTCAATCACCGCTGGCACGCACTCAAGCTATTGGAGCAGGATGCGGAGGTCACTAAGAAATATCCGATCGATGAAGAAGCCAATATTATTGATAGAAGCTACGAAACGGATATTATTAATCAAAAATATGATTTTATCGAAGAAATCATCCATGAAGTAGTCGTCAACCGAGAGGAAAAAGTAGCTGCCACAGAATACGCAGATCGTATATTGACCAACCGCTGGCTGAGTATACCCGTATTTCTCCTGATCATGGCCGGCGTATTTTTTCTGACCTTTTATATTGGGGACTATTTAAAATCTTACTTTGAATTAGCACTGGATGTCATATCGGAACAAGCGACCAACGGATTGACGATGCTCGGTGCCAATGATATGCTTATATCGCTGGTCGTCGAAGGAATTATTGCCGGAGTAGGCGGTATTCTGACGTTCTTGCCCAATATCTGCATCTTGTTTTTGACGCTGGCTTTTTTGGAAGACAGCGGCTATATGTCGCGCGTTGCCTTCATTATGAATGACATTATGGAACGGCTGGGGCTCTCGGGACGTGCTTTTATTCCCATGATACTGGGTTTTGGCTGTTCTGTGCCGGCAATCATGGCCTCACGGGCACTGGAAAATAAAACAGATCGGTATCGTACGATGCTCGTGACGCCGTTTATGTCCTGCAGTGCCAGACTGCCGATTTATATCCTGTTTTCAGGCATGTTTTTTCCGCAGAATTCGATGCTGGCGGCCTATTCCATGTATATCATCGGAATCGTCGTAGCTCTTCTTTCCTTACTGGGCATGAACCTTGTGGAAAAACGGACGCAGGAAAACGCCCTGCTCATCGAACTGCCGGAATATAAACGTCCCAGCAGCCGTACTGTGGGTATTTATGTATGGGAAAAAGTCAAGGACTATCTGAGCCGGGCCGGTACCATTATCTTTGCCGCCTCTATTCTCATGTGGTTTATTCTCAACTTTGGCCCCGGCGGCTACGGAGAAATGACCAATAGTTATGGCGCCCTTATGGGAAAATGGCTGGTGCCGTTCTTTGCCCCCATTGGTCTGGGATACTGGCAGATATCCTTAGCGCTTATCGCCGGGATATCTGCCAAAGAAGTTGTCGTATCCAGCTTTGTCGTTCTTTTTGACGGACTCAACATTAACTCCGATGCAGCACTGACAAGTTTGGCAGGAGCGCTGGGAAGTGTAGGGTTTACTCCGCTCAATGCGTATTGCATGATGCTGTTTTCCCTGTTGTATATTCCCTGTGCCGCTACGCTGGCGACGATACACTCGGAATCGCACAGCTGGAAATGGACTGTTTTTTCCGCCTTCTTTCAAATTGCCGTGGCCTGGATCGTCACCTTTATCGTATATCAAGTAGGCAGCCGGATACTGTAATACACAAGCAGGCGGAAAAACGAAAGGCAACCTCTCAGTCACCTGCGGTGCCAGCTCCCCTTTCAAGGGAGCCGATTAAGCGCGGAGACAGGGCGTAAACAAACTAGGTGATGCATTCTTTTTTAGGCGTCACGTTGTTCCTTAAAAAAGTTTTCTATCTATCCCTTTTCAAGGGAGCCGATTAAGCGCGGTGCCAGGGCGTAAACAAACTAGGTGATGGATTCTTTTTTAGGCGTCACGTTGTTCCTTAAAAAAGTTTTCTACCTATCCCCTTTCAAGGGAGCCGATTAAGCGCGGAGACAGGGCGTATTTTGGGGATTTTTTATCTGCAGTTCTTTCCGTATGAGTCAATGGGATTATGGCGGATTTTACCGTTAGGATGGGGCATGGAAGCAGATCGAGAACGTATTATGTAAACGATAATGTGATTTTAAAAAAGTTTACATAAATAATAGACAAGCTGGGTAAAACACTGTATAATAATTGCGTGTAAAAACGGGAGCGTTTTTTCACTTTATCTATTATATAGGAGATGTAAGGAGATACGATGAGTATACCTATGATAAAACTGGACCACATGAGCCATTCTTATACGGATGAAGAAGGAAAGAAAGTATACGCCGTGCAGGATGTATCCTTATCGATCCAGGCCGGGGAATTCGTGGCGATTATTGGCACGAATGGTTCCGGAAAATCTACCTTGGCCAAACATTTCAATGTTCTTCTCGTACCGACAGAGGGAACCTGTGAAGTCTGCGGCATGCGTACGGATGATCCTGATTTGACTTGGGATATTCGGCAGAAAGTCGGCATGGTTTTCCAGAACCCAGATAATCAGATCGTGGCCGCCATTGTGGAAGAAGATGTAGCCTTCGGACCGGAAAATCTGGGAGTGCCGCCGGAAGAAATAAAAAAACGTGTCAAAGCGGCGCTGGAACGCGTCAACATGACGCAATACGCTCACCATGGTCCGCATCTTTTGAGCGGCGGCCAAAAGCAGCGTATTGCCATAGCGGGCATTTTGGCCATGCAGTCGCAGTGCATCGTTCTCGATGAACCGACAGCGATGCTGGATCCTATGGGCCGCAAGGAAGTAATGGATACGATTCACCAGCTCAATACAGAAGGAATCACCGTTATTTTGATTACCCATTTTATGGAAGAAGCCGTTACGGCAGATCGTGTTATTGTCATCAATAAAGGCAGATTGCAGATGGATGGCAAGCCGCACGATATTTTTACCCATGTGCGGGAACTAAAGAAAATGGGACTGGATGTACCGGTTTCGGCTGAATTGGCCTTGCGCCTGCGGGAAAAAGGCATTTCCCTGCCCGATACTATCATAACAAAAAAAGAATTAGGGGACGCATTATGTCAATACAGTTAGAAAACGTGTCGTATACCTATGGAGTAGGCACGCCGTTTGAAAAGACAGCACTGCGCAATGTAACGATGGAAATCAGCAGCGGCGATTTTGTCGGGATCATCGGTCATACGGGATCCGGCAAATCTACCTTGGTCCAGCTGCTGAACGGTTTGTTGCAGCCTACGATGGGGCAGGTCACAGTCAACGGCATGGATATCAGCCAAAAATCAAAAGCAGCGATGGATATGCGCCATAAAGTAGGTATGGTATTCCAATATCCGGAATATCAGTTATTTGAAGAGACCGTTGCCAAGGATATTGCTTTTGGTCCGCGCAATATGGGATTGGCTGAAGAAGAAATAGAACAGCGTGTCAAGGAAGCGATGGAATTCGTCCATCTCGATTATGAAGAATACGGCAATCGCTCGCCCTTTCGGTTGAGCGGCGGTCAAATGCGCCGTGTTGCCATTGCCGGTGTCATTGCGATTCATCCGGAATATCTGATTCTCGATGAACCATCGGCCGGACTGGATCCCGTAGGCCGTGAAGACATATTTGCCGAGGTTAAGCGCTGGCATGAAGAAAAGAATATTACGGTTATCCTTGTTTCCCACAATATGGAGGATATTTCCCATCTGGCCAACCGTTTGATCGTTCTGGACCACAGTGAAATTATTCTCGATGGAGAACCGCTGGAAATATTTGCAAAACAGCAGGACCTGCTGCATCGTGCCGGAGTCAGTGTACCGCCGGTTACCGAAGTGCTGCAGTATCTGCAGAAACGCGGCCTGCCGGTCGAGGACCGTGTACGGACCGTAGAAGAAGCCGCGGCTTCCATTTATGCGGGGGTAAGGGGGAATACGCATGCTCACTGATATTACGCTGGGCCAATATTTTCCCGGACACTCCTTTTTGCATAAGCTGGATCCGCGAGCTAAAATTATGGCGACGATGATTTTTATTATAGCGATATTTTTTGCGGAATCCATACCGGCCTATGGCGTCGTTACGGCGTTTGTGGTGCTTAATTTTGCGTTATCGCGATTGCCGCTGAAACTCATCGTACAATCCTTGAAACCATTGTGGATTATTATTGTGTTTACGATGGGTATCCATATCTTTACGACGCCGGGGGTCGTGCTCTGGCAATACGGATTTCTTTCCATTACGAAAGAAGGCGTATACCAAGGCAGTCTGATGACGGCCCGTCTGGTATATTTGATTGTCTTTTCCTCTCTGTTGACCTATACGACATCTCCCATCGTTCTGACCGATGGCATCGAACACTTATTGAATCCCTTTCGACGTATCGGCGTACCGGCGCATGAACTGGCCATGATGATGACCATTGCCCTGCGGTTTATCCCGACACTATTGGAGGAAACGGATCGGATCATGAAAGCCCAGACGGCTCGCGGTGCCAACTTTACGAGCGGCAGTATCTTGCAGCGCGGCAAGAACATGATACCGCTGCTGGTTCCGCTGTTTGTCAGTGCATTCCGCCGGGCCGACGAATTGGCGACGGCGATGGAAGCCCGCTGCTATCGCGGCGGAGCCGGACGGACGCGTATGAATGAATTATCCTATACCTATCGGGATGGGATTGCCATGGCAGCTATCGTACTCGTAACGGGAATCCTGATTTGGATGCGGTGGTTTGTATGAAAAAGAACATCTGTCTGACCGTTGCCTATGATGGGACTGATTTTCACGGATTCCAGCGGCAGAGCAATGCTCCTTCGATTCAGATGGAAATTGAACGGGCCTTATCCCGTATATTTTCTGCACCGATTACGATTTATGGGGCAGCGCGTACCGATGCCGGCGTCCATGCGCGCGGACAAGTTGTTAATTTTTATGGGGAAGGCTCCATCCCGACAGAGAAAATCCCCTATGCGGCCAAAGGCTATCTGCCGCCGGAAATCGTCATACGTACGGCGCAGGAAATGCCGGAACGCTTTAGCGTGCGTCATGATTGCGCAGGTAAGCACTATCGCTATACGATCAATAATGCGCAAGTCTGTGATCCTTTTCTGCTGCGGTATGCTTGGTTTATACGAAAACCACTGGATATAGAAATCATGAAAGCCGGTGCGGAACTATTGCGGGGAACTCATGATTTTTCTGCCTTTGAAGGACAGAATACGACACCCATGAACCCGCGGAAGACAATGTACGATATTACCTTTCAGCGAGAAGGGGCGGCACTGCAGATCAATGTTCTGGGAGATGGGTTCCTATATCATATGGTTCGTAATATGGCAGGCGGGTTTGTGGATCTGGGACTTCATCGTATGACGGTAGAATCTTTCCGTACTATTCTGGAAGGCCGGGACCGGACCAAACTGGGAGCGACTGCCCCGGCTCGGGGACTATGTCTGGAACGCGTGTTTTATTCCTATGAAAGGGTAAAAGAAACAGAAAAACTGCTGCGAGAACACGCATTATAACAGAAATATAAAAATTTGATGACGCATATTGAAAAATAATATGACACAATGCAAGGCGTGTATATTGATACTCGCCTTTTTGTGTGTCATACTTTAAAAGCAACGTTAAAAAAAGGTAATACATGCAAAAAATGCATGCATGTACTTGGTAATTTTGAAAAGAAGGTATTATAAATGGCACAACATATTGAAATCATAGCACCGGACGAAAGAGAAATCATACGGCAAATTGGCTTTGTTCATTTTATGTCTGTTTCTACCTTTGCCGCTTCCATGGGGTATTGCGGCATGTGTTTCGGCTGGCGCACAGCGCATCAGATTTGGGGAGTCCCCGCTTGGATTGGAGAGTTTTTCGGAATAGTCGCCATGGTGATTTACATTTGGGTATTTTTCCAATATTTCCGTAAACTGCGTATTGATGCGGCGGCCGTACGGGCAGAATGGAATTCCCCGTCTAAGGTCAATTTTTTTGGGACCTTTACCGTTTCTACGGTGCTGCTGGCAGCGGTACTGGCACCGTACAGTCATATGATTGCCAGTATATTCTGGTGGGTGGCGTTGGTGATGATTCTGCTGTTTGGCTGGATATTGCTTAGCCATTGGCTGCTGGAACGTCAGCATATCAACGAAGTCACTCCGGCTTGGCTGCTGCCGGTGCTGGGACCTATTACGATCCCGATCGCCGGGAATGTCCTTCAGAACCCTGGATTTCATGATATTTCCGTATTTTGTGTCGCCATCGGTATTGTGACGGGTATCCCGGTTATCGCCCTGCTGCTGACTCGCAGCATTATCGGCAAACCGCTGCCTGATGCGGTGCAGCCCAGCTTGATGATTCTCATGGCACCTTTTGGCATGGGCTATATCACTTACAGTGATACCTTCGGCCCGGATAATTTTACGGCGTTATTTATCTGTGCGGGTATTTTCCTTCTGGTACCCATTGTCTGCAAAGTAGCCTCTATCATGCTCAGTACTCCGTTTCGCATGGGTTGGTGGTCCACCAGTTTCCCCAGCATGGCGTTTACTAACGGCGTATTGAAGTTCAGCAACGACTACACCGTGTTCTGGACACGTACGCTGGGGTTATTCCTGTTGATTTGTGCCACTACCTTGATTTTGTGGCTGTCTTGCAAAACAATATGGGCGATACATCGTAAGACGCTTTGGAAATTATATTGATTACAAAGCCGATGTGGTATAATATAAGTATAAGAAACCTCGTTAAGATCACATGCAGGATGTACGTACAAAGGAGTGAGGGCTATGTTGAAAAATTTACTGGTAAAACTGGCAGAAGGTAATGAGTTGACCTCTCGGGAATGTGTATTTGCCATGGATCGGATCATGGATGGACGTGTTTCCAATATTCAGCTCAGCGCATTTTTAGCAGCGTTGGCGGTCAAAGGATGTACGGATACGGAAATAACCGGTTTTGCCCAAGGGATGCGTGAACACAGCCTGAAGGTGGAACATCATTTGGATTTATTTGAAATCGTAGGTACCGGCGGAGATACGGCCAAGACCTTTAATATTTCTACCACCGCAGCGTTTGTCATCGCTGCCGGAGGCGTGTTGGTAGCTAAGCACGGCAACCGAGCCAAAACTTCGCGCAGCGGTTCGGCAGATATGCTGGAGGCGCTGGGCGGCAATATTTTCCTGGAACCGGACAGTTGTCTGGAGATGCTCCATACGATCGGCATCTGCTATTTCTATACACGGTACTATTACTATATGATGAAACATATTGATTCCGTTCGCGAAGAACTGGGGATTCCGACTATCTTTGATGTGCTGCGGCCCTTGACCAACCCGGCTCGTGCCAAATATGAACTCTTAGGAGTAAACAAGAAAAAACTTGTCGAACCGATGGCCCGTGTCCTTTCTAATCTGGGTGTCGTGCGCGGCATGGTAGTATATGGGCAGGATGGATCTGATGAAATTTCGGCCTCGGCAGCTACGACAGTCTGCGAATTTACAGGAAATTCCTTTAAAACCTATGAAATCCGGCCGGAGGATTTTTGCCTGATTCGCTGCCGTCCGGACGAGCTGGCAGGTGGCACGCCGAAAAAAAATGCTGCCATAGCCCGCAGCATTTTGAACGGCGAAAAAAGTGCCAAACGGACGGCGATTATCATGAATGCCGGAGCGGGTCTTTACATCTGCGGCAAGGCGCTTACGTTGGAAGCCGGCATGAAAGAAGCCGCACGGCTTATCGATTCGGGAAAGGCGATGCAAAAACTGGATGAATTCTTGAAAATGAGTCAGCAGCTATCTGCGATAGAACGCTCCCGCGTTTCTGAATTTTTGTAAACATAACCGCCGTGTATACGGGGCTGACAGGAGAGAAAAGAAGATTTGACTCTCTCTTGCCGGCCCCTTTTTGATAAGCGGCAGACGGTTCAGGCTATGCCCTATTTGTATCTATATAGAATAGGATGTACTTGGTTGCTTAAAAGAGATGATTGAAACGGAACTAGTATTTTGGAAATGACATCACTTGTGGTATAATAGAGTATCGAATTGCCTGTTTGGCCGAATAGTATATGTTGTGCAGCGGTCAGTTCATCTATAGGTATCCCTATGACGTATTTCCTGATAGAACCATGCGGGGATAACTCATTTCGAAACTACTTGTATAAAAGGATAGATATATAATATGAAGGATAAAACAGTAGGGGTTTCGATCCACGTCTTTGGCGTTCTGGCTGTAGTAGCCGTGTTGTGGGCGATTCAACTTGTTCTGCCGGATTTCTACATGACCATGTGGAATCTCATGGTACAAGGGGATATAGACGGTCTTACGGACTATATTGCTTCCTTTGGCTATGAGGCTATATTGGTCAGTGTTTTCATGATCACCTTTGTCAATGCGATCGGATTTCCCTCCATTCCGTTCCTGACAGTGAACGGTATTATTTTTGGTTTGGTTCCGGGAATTATTATTTCTTGGGCAGGCGAAGTATTAGGCATTGAAATCAGTTTTCACCTCACGCGGACACTGCTGCGCGGGCAAGCTAAAAAAATGATCGAGCGGAATGATATGCTGGAAAAACTTGATTCTTACAGCTGTATCAAGACGATTATCATGGGACGGGCTATACCGTATTCGCCCAATGTATTAGTAACTGCATTCAGTGCGCTGAGTCATATTTCCTATAAAGATCATTTTATTGCCAACCTTATCGGCAAAATACCGGCTGTCGTCATAGAAGTCTGGCTGGGACATGATCTGCTCCGTTTTCATGAACACTGGGGACGCCTGCTGGTGTTGATTCTGCTGGTAGTTATCGTATACGGATTTATGTGGTGGAGAAGAAGACACCGCCCGAAACTGGCCCATATAGAATGCCATCATGAAGCAGATCGTATCTCTGTTACAAAAAAATAGTACAAAATCATTGCAAAAAGAGGATCGGCGCAAGCCGGTCCTCTTTTTATGCAGATCATCCGATATTACGGCGTCATTTTTTCCTTTAAGGTTTTGAAAAATGCATCAACGATTCGCTTATATACACCCATCGTATCGTCGGAACTGTACCGTGTCCGGGTTTCTTCGCGGGAAAATACGACACTGCCTGTTTTGGTATCATACACGTCAAATCGCAGCGTTACCGTCGTGTTGGGAATATATGTATCCGGTACATATTCGGGAACGGTAATCTCCTGTGATACCGTGTACGGTCTGCCGTCGCGGTCATACACGACACGATCGATCCACTGGGACCGCCACTCCGTATGGGCAGCGACAAAACTGCTATCTTGGCGATACTGCAGCAGCCGGGCTTTTATGTACACATCGGCAGCAGGAAGCGCAGGAGTGGCAGGAGACGCAGAAGACGCAGAAGACACGGGTGGTGCGCCGGCTGCGGGCAAAGCGGTCGGTTGTGATGCGGGAGGAGCGATCTGCGGATCCGTACTGACATAACTGCCGTTCTTCTTTGCGCGTGTTACATACGCATCCTGCAGCGTTTTTGCCACAATATCATTCTTGATACTTGTGGCTTCGGACGTATCCAGATTATAAACCATGACCGTCTGTATCTTTGGAAAAGCATAAGAACTATCGGACCAATCATCCTTTTCTGCATGAACAGCCAGCGGAACAGAAACAACGATCGTTATCCATGCGGCTAACAGCCAGGAACCCTTCATACAAGCACCTCCTTAAGATACCTATACACCTAGTATATACTGTATATCATAAAGGAAAACATGAAAAAAAGCTATGGATAATATACGGAAAATAGAAAAGGAATATGCTAAGAGAAGAATGGCAAGGTCTAACCTCTCCGTCTTCGGACGAAACTCATGTCCGAATCCACCTAGAAAACAAACTAAGCGATTCGCATGCCTTTGTGCGTCACTTCGTTCCTGCAAAATCAGCTCTCTGCTTATCTCCTGTCAGGAGAGGCTTTAAAAGATTCTGTGTTATAAAAACATTAAAAAACAGCCCTTGCCCTTCGGCTCCCTTGTCAGGGGATAGGTAGAGAACCTTTTTTAAAGGAACAACGTGACGCATAAAAAAGAGTGAATCACCTAGTTTGTTTGTTAGCTGGCACCGCAGGTGACTGAGAGGTTGCACTTTTCCCTGGTTTAACCGGCCGGCGAGCGGTAAATACAAAAAAATTTAAAAGTAACGAAGAAATTACAAAAAAGGCCTTGCTTTTCTAAAATACATCTGCTATAATTACATCATAACAAATAACAATTATTTGTTAGTAAGAATTTCTTAAAGCTTTCATCATATAATTGTTATATAAATTAGGAGGAATATATTATGAAAAAATTTGTTTGCAGTATCTGTGGGTATGTCTATGAAGGAGAAGAAGCTCCGGAAAAGTGTCCGCAGTGTGGTGCTCCGAAGGAAAAATTCAGTGAAATGACCGCTGGTAAAAAAGAATATGTGGATGAACACATTGTTGGAATTGCCAAAGGTGTTGATCCCCGTATTATTGAAGGTCTTCGCATGAACTTCACCGGCGAATGTTCTGAAGTCGGCATGTATATTGCTATGGGCCGGCAGGCTGACCGTGAAGGCTATCCGGAAATCGCGGAAGCATTTAAACGCTATGCGTTGGAAGAAGCGGATCACGCATCCCGCTTTGCCGAAATGCTCGGTGAAGTCGTAAACGCGGATACACTCAAGAATCTGGAACTCCGTGCTGCTGCTGAACAGGGTGCCTGTGCTGGCAAGAAAGAATTGGCAACTCTCGCAAAACAGCTCAATCTGGACGCTATTCATGATACCGTGCATGAAATGGCGAAAGACGAAGCACGTCATGGCCGTGGTTTTGATGGCCTCCTCGCTCGTTACTTTGGTCATAAAAATTAAACATATCCGGCTTTTTCCCCGCATGCTTGGCGTGCGGGGTTTTTGCTATGCAAGTTGCTTTTTATACATAATTCTTATATAATGAAATAAATGTGTACTGAAGGAGGCGACCATATGAAAAAACAACTTATCGTGGGGGCTTTAGTCATATCACTTACCGGATTCAGCGGTACGTTGGCTACGCAGGCTTTTGATTTTGGGTCTGTTCTTAAAATCGGCGGTGTTGGGGTAGTAGTCAGCAAATTTGGCGAACAACTCAACGATTTTCTGAATAAACTTTTGATGAAAAACGGCGTAGGTACCAATTATGCAACCAAAGTCGTGCCGGTGATCAGTGTAGGCGGCGGTGGGTATGTAGGTGCTGCGCAGGTAGTCGGTCCGGCAGAGCAAGTAGAGCAGGTCAAAGCTGTCGGTCAGATCGAAGCGGGGTTTAACGGTAATTTGTTTAGAGCCAAGGCATTGATTCCTATTGATGCCGAAAGTATTACGAACATGCACCGCATTCAAGGCGTGGGTGTCTCGGCTATGATCGATGTGCGTTTTTAATTCATTGCGATATACAGAAAAGCATTACAGTTGTCTTCTTTTT
This sequence comes from Megasphaera sueciensis, assembly GCF_050219315.1. Lineage (NCBI taxonomy): Bacteria > Bacillati > Bacillota > Negativicutes > Veillonellales > Veillonellaceae > Megasphaera > Megasphaera sueciensis. The sequence continues at coordinate 1,228,355 of NZ_CP116939.1, read as the reverse complement.
CGATGAGGATGACACAATTACAGGAGGAATATAGGATGCTGAAAAAGAAATTTGCCTGCATGGCGACAGTTATGGCATTATGCGGTTCTATGCTGGTCAGTGCCGCAGGGTATACTATTTTGGAAAAGGCGCAGAAGGTGGAAAGCACCGTCTATGGGACCGTACAACAAGGCGCGTTGAATGACCGGGTTGCCTCTTTGGACAAACTAATCAACGGTCAGTCGGCGGACACGGGCAGCACGGAAAACCGTGTGGATACCCTATATAAGGAAGTATACGGTAATCCGGGTTCCGACTTATCCATGCTGGCTGCTGTGAATATGATGCAGTGGAAATATGGGGGACAAGTTTCCAACGACTCTCTGCTGGCCCGCGTATCCTCCTTGGAAGAAAACTTGAACGGCCAGGTCGGGACGGGTTCCTTGAATGGACGTGTAACAGCACTGCGTCGTTCCCTGTTGGGAAACGAAAAGTTTGTTTCGCAGGCGGTAACGATTCCTGCAGGAATCATTGTTAAATTGCAAAATCTGGATGCACTCAGTTCCAAGACGTTGAAAAAAGGTGATACGGTACGGCTTGCGGCAATGGAAAATGTCATGGTAGGCAATGTAGTAGCCATTCCCAGCGGTTCTCAATGTGAAGGTACCGTAACCGATGTACGTCGGTCGGGTATTTTCGGTCGTGACGGCAAACTGGTCATTACCTATGGCAGCATCAAGGCCGTCGACGGTTCGGCGGTCCCCTTGATCGTAGGAGATAAAGCAAAAGAACAATATAAACAAATGAAGATAGCGGCTGGAGCTTCTGTTGCCGGCGCCGTTATCCTGGGACCGGTAGGACTAGTAGGCGGACTGTTTGTTAAAGGCAGTGAAGTCAATATCCCGGCGGGGACGACGATGTTTACAGAAGTTAAAACCGATACGGACGTTATGGGCTTTACAGAAACACCGGTAGACTCTTCGGAAATGAAGACGGCGAATATGGCAGCCAGCGGTGTAGCCGTTCCCGGTGTGTCCGGCGTGGCGACTCCGGTGGGTACGCAGACTGTTGCGATAGGACCGAATGCGACGACTCCTATAGCGACACCGCCGGCAGCGGATGCTAACATGCCCGTAGGAACAGCACAAGCACCGACGCAGACCGTTCCGGTGACAGAGGAAAAAGCACAGGAAACGCAAACAGCGACAGAAAATACACAAGATACCTCAAATCAAACAACGGTAGCCATTACTTCCAATGGAAAACAATAAATAGGTGACGTATATGAAAAAAAATTTGGCAGTATTTATTTTGGCTGCCGCCGTGTCTTTCACGTTGCCTGTCTTTGCCAATCAGGATGCAGCAGATGCCGGCTCCGTTATGGACAAGACAGCATGGGTAACCAAAAGCACTGCCGATCAAGTGAATAAAAAAGAAAAAAAGCAAAAAACCGTAGAACCTGTAAATCTCGACTGGGCTTCCCGACGCTACGATATCGTACTGCCGCCGCAGCCGGTAAGAGTAGCGGCGGACTCTCTGTATATGCGCAATCAGGACGGGTATGTACAAGGGCGGGGCAATGTAGATATTCAGCAGGGAATCGATGAATTTCACAGCAACTATGTGGAAGGCAATACGAAAACAAAAATGTATTATATACCGGGACAGGCTGTATGGATCCAGGGAGAAACCGCGCTGGACGGATCGGGAATTACCTATGACGGGAATACGCACAGCGGTAAAGTGGAAAGAATAGCCGGGTTTATTGCGCCCAACGTATATATCCGCGGTACAGACGGAGAATTGACTAACGGCAACGGATACATGAAACATGGGTTGATTACCACTCCCCATGCCGTAGCGGAAACACCGGATTATTATCTGACTGGGGACGACATCCACATTTATCCGGGTGTTAAATTTACCTCGGAAAATACGGCACTGTGGTTTAAGCATATCCGGCTGCTTACGTACGGCCATTATGAAGGGAATCTGGATTCGCAGCATAAGACCAATACCACTCTTTTCTCTCTGCTGCCTAGACCGCGCTATACCTCCGATGATGGTTTTGGCATATATGGCGGAGCCACGCTTCCGCTGAATGCAGAGGAAACATTCCAATTCCAATTCAAATATGCCATATATACCAAAGGCGGATTCCAGCCGACAGCCTTGTTTATCCGGGACACGAGTATCGGGCGTTTTACCTTAGGCTATTCGACAGAAGAAAGTACGCAGAGCACCGATAGAGTATGGGCAAAGAAATTCCCTGAATTAACCTACTATATGCCGCGTATTACCTTTGGCCGCACCGGTATCTATATGGACAACAGTGCAAGCTGGGGCCGCTGGTCTGAAGACGGGGTAGCAACGGGCGTGCATAAAGACTTCCAAACGGAAATAAGCCATACGCCGCTGCCGCTATGGAAAAAAGCCAATATTCGTTTCTTTGCCGGCTATCGTAAGGATACATACGGTACTGATGATTCCATCGTTCGCGATCCCTATACGGGCGTTGTATTAAATCAGGGAATCAATGAACGGGTATGGACCAGTTGGTGGTATACAAAACATAATATGAGCGGTGTGACACCCTATCGATTCGACACCATAGACCATCCGCGGCAAAAGGGTGTATCCATCGGCTACAAAATGACGCCGCTGGATACCTTTATCCTGACCTTTGATAAAGATCTGGATACCGATCAAGTAGCGGACCGTGACTTCACGTGGGTTCGTGACATGCACTCCTTTGTGGCAACGATTACATGGGAATCTGTCTCTCGCAGCTGGGATTTTCAATTAGTAGCAAAAGACTTTTTCTAATACAAAGAGGTACTCTGAAAAAAGAGTACCTCTTTTTTGCAGTATCCGTTTTGTTTTTTTTATTTTCATGGTATTATATTTCGTAATAGACGCTTTTTTACTGATTTTTTACATTACTTACCTGTAATCTGAGGCGTTTCCCTGTATAATAATAAATGATAATCGGATTTTTTGGGAGGGGATCACATGGCATTGATATATTGCGTAGAAGACGATGAAAATATTCGTGAACTCGTAGGGTATGCCTTGCGCAGTCAGAAGTTCGATGTAGGAACTTTTGCCGATGGGAAGGAGTTTTGGACCGCGATTGAAGAAAAAATCCCATCTTTGGTACTTCTTGACATCATGATGCCGGGAGAAAGCGGCGTGGAGATTTTGGGAAAACTCCGCAAGCGGAAAGATTGCAGCGCATTGCCGGTCATTATGTTAACAGCAAAAACGAGTGAATACGATATTGTTAAAGGACTCGATACGGGAGCGGATGATTATATCTGCAAGCCTTTTGGTATTGTCGAGCTGGTTTCCCGTATTCGCGCCGTACTGCGGCGGAGCACGACGCCGACCGATGAACAGACCGTGTATACGTATGAAAATGTATCGTTGGATACGGGGAAGCATGAGGTCCTGGTGGATGGAAAACCCCGTCATTTGACGGTCAAGGAGTTTGAATTGCTGCAATATTTGTTGGTCAATGTCAATATCGTTCTCAAACGGGAACAGATTATGGAAAAGGTATGGGGCTTTACCTATGAAGGCGAAAGTCGCACCATTGATATGCATATCAAAAGTCTTCGTCAAAAATTGGGAACAGGCGGACATATTATCCGAACTGTCCGCGGTATCGGATATCTCGTAGGAGGTAAATAGTGAAAAAGCGAATTTACCTGAGCCTGCTCGCCATCGGCTTGGCCTGCATGGTTATGGCCCTGGTCATTTCCGGCTGGATTTTTTGGCGGTCTGCACAGGAGCAGGCTGCCGTAGAAATGGAATCTGCTGTGGCCATGATTTCGGCAGGTATGGCCCGTGACCCGGAACCCAACGGATATCTGCAGCAAGTAGCCGATGCGGAAAAAGGGGCGCTGCGGATCACTTGGATCGATACGGATGGCAGTATCAAATTCGAATCCGATTATGACGCAGCCAAAATGGAAAATCATCTCCAACGTCCCGAAGTCCAGCAGGCCTTTGCTTATGGGACGGGATCGGCAGTCCGGGAATCCGCTACGATTGAAAAAGCACTGTATTATTCGGCCAAAAAACTTCCCGACGGAACGGTCCTGCGTGTCAGTCTGCAGCGTGCCACGCTGTATTCTCACTTTTTGTCGTTGCTGCCTATGGCACTGCTGCTGTTGCTGTTGGCGGGCATCTGTTGTATTCGTGCTTCGCGGATGCTGACGGCCAGTCTGTTATCTCCGCTGCGCAAAACGGCCCGTATCATGGAAAATATCGGCACTCCTTCGCAGCAGCTGCCGCAGGAAATGCCGCATGTATATCGTGAATTACGTCCGCTGGTGCAAAAGATCATGGACCAAAGCAATTACATCAACCATACGATCCAAACACTGGAGCGGGAGCGCAATACGGTCCGCATTATTTTGGAGAATCTGCGAGAAGGTGTCATTCTGACCGATAAAGCAGGAAAAATACTGGCTCTCAACACCTGTGCCAAGGATATCCTGCAGATCCGCAGAACGATGAAGGTCAGCGGCCTGGCCTTTGAAAAAATCCTTCCCGGTGTGGAATGGGATCAGATCAAAACAGGAGAAGACTCGCCGGTGGCCTATACACAGAAACTAGTTAAAAATGACCGGCTCTATCAATTGACGGTGCGGCCTATATATAAAGAAGAAAATTTGTATGGTGCCTTATTCATTCTCTATGACATTACGGAAAGTGAACATCGGGAACAACTGCGGCGAGAATTCACCTCCAATGTTTCGCACGAACTCAAAACGCCGCTCACCTCGATCAGCGGCTTTGCAGAAATGCTTTCGGCAGGACTGTATGAAGAAGAAAAAGACGTCCAGCACTTCGGCAAACTTATCCAGCAAGAATCACAGCGACTGCTGCGGCTGATCGAAGGCATCATCCATCTGACGAAAATAGAAGAACATAGGCCGAATATAGAAATGACATCGGTCAAACTCGATACTATCGTCGAAGAAATCGTCAATTTCATGGAACCGGTAACGCAAGAAAAACACGTTACAATACACCGGAAAATGGAAGATATCGCTGTCTTCGGCAATAACGGCATGCTGCGGGAACTCTGTATGAACCTCATCGATAATGCCGTGAAATACAACCGCAGCGGCGGACACGTATATATCACGCTGCAGCAAGAAGGCAGCAAAGCCGTCTTTGCTGTCCGGGACACGGGAATCGGTATTCCCGAAGACAAGCAAAAGCGAGTTTTTGAACGCTTCTACCGAGCCGATGCCAGCCGCAATAAGAAAAACGGCGGCAGTGGTCTGGGACTCTCTATTGTAAAGCACATTGTGGAACACCACCACGGTCAAATCAATCTGGAAAGTAAAGAAGGAGAAGGAACGAAGATAACCGTGTACCTGACACTGGCAACGTGATGCAGGTCGTGATGCAGGTGAACAAGCAAAAAACAACCATCCGTCGGGATGGTTGTTTTTTGTTGTAGTTAGAAAACCCTTGGTTAGACCAGGGGTTCCAAAAAGCTTTAGCGATGAGTCTATAAAGGTTTAAAACAAAACACCTTTAATGTAAGATAAGAATGCGGTCCGTCAACTGCAAACCTATCCACATTAAAGGAGGTCATTCAATGAATGACACACACAGTCTATCACACAGTAAATGGAATTGTAAATATCATGTAGTATTTGCGCCGAAGTATCGGCGGCAAGTATTTTATGGGCAAAAGCGATATGAAATAGGGCAAATACTACGAGAATTATGCCAGTGGAAAGGAGTGACATTACTAGAAGCAGAAGCATGCCCGGATCATGTACATCTGCTATTGGAAATTCCCCCCAAGATGAGTATATCGAGTTTTATGGGATTCCTCAAAGGAAAAAGTAGTCTGATGATTTATGAAAAATGGGGAAATATGAAATATAAGTACCGGAATCGACAATTTTGGTGTCGTGGATACTACGTAGATACCGTAGGGAAAAACGAGAAGAAGATAATTACCTATATTCGCGAACAACTTAAAGAAGATGAAATGTCCGAACAGCTTACATTAGATTTAGAAGACCCGTTTACGGGTAACCGGAAATAATATGCAAGTAACGGACCGAACATGCGCTGTAAAGCGCTGCTGGTAGACTAGGCCTTATAGGCCGCATAAGAAAAACCACCAGCTAAGCTGGTGGATCATTATTTGCTTGCCGGAAAATAAAGGAAAACAAAGTGCAACCTCTCAGTCACCTGCGGTGCCAGCTCCCCTGACAAGGGAGCCGAAGGGCAAGGGCTGTTTTTTTAATGTTTTTATAACACAGAATCTTTTAAAGCCTCTCCTGACAGGAGATAAGCAGAGAGCTGATTTTGCAGGAACGAAGTGACGCACAAGGCATGCGAATCGCTTAGTTTGTTTTCTAGGTGGCCCCGAGTGTAGCGAGGTCGGAGAGATTAGACCTTTTCCCTATCCATTTTTGCTTTTTTTTATTATTTTCACATTCTTTACATTCTTTACACAGGACACTTACATAGACTTGGTACGATGTAATCACAAAATAAAAAGGAGTGGATCATATATGAAATTGAAAAAACTTATCTTCATAGCTCTCGCCGCTGTTATGGTAGTGGGTGCTGCCGGATGCGGCAGCCAGCAGAAGGCGGACGGTGACAAGTCTAGTTCCGCCGCTGTGTCCGGGAGCATTACCGGTTCCGGTTCTTCGGCATTGCTGCCGCTGGTAAAGGATGCAGCAGATAAGTTCAAGATAGATAATCAGGGCGTTTCCATCAGCCTGAATGCCGGCGGTTCCGGAACAGGCCTCAAGCAGATCGCCGATGGGTCCGTCGATATGGGGAACTCTGATGTACCTGCTGAAACAAAATTATCCAAGGATCAGGTCGCTAAACTCGTAGATCATAAAGTCTGCGTCATGACGGTTGCCACGATCGTAAACCCCGACATCGGACAGGTCGTCAAGAGTTTGACTACACAACAGCTGCAGGATATCTTCACTGCTAAAATCACGAACTGGAAAGAGGTAGGCGGTCCGGATGAAGCGATCATCCTGGTGACACGTCCGCAGACATCCGGCACTCGGGCACTCTTCAAAGAATATGCTATTAAAGGGGCAGAAGAATCGAGCAACAAATCCCTCGAAACAGATAACTCCGGCCTTCTCGTACAGAGTGTGGCACAGAACAAAGGCGCTATCGGCTACGTCGCTCTTCCGTACTTGATCAACGATAAGACGGTCAGCACGATCGCTATCAATGGGGTAGCTCCTTCGCTGGAAAACACCTATAACGGCACCTATGCGGTATGGGGATACGAACACATCTATACCAGCAAAGAACCGAAAGCCGCTGTCAAAGCGTTCCTTGACTTTGTCCTCTCTGATACATACGGCCAGCGCATCGAAGAATTAGGTTACGGTGTATCAAGCAAAATGCAAACGAAGGAAGTTCACTAAGGTACGTCAGATAACGGAGGAAGTAATATGAATCCTATTGAAATCGCTGTTAAGAATGCACATCGTGATGAGCGGGCCGCCAGGTTCCTCATTACGATCTGTGGTATCGGAGCGGCACTGGTACCCTTCTTTATAGGAGGGTTCCTTCTGTTAAAGGGAAGCGATACGTTCCTGCTATTCGGCCACAGTCTGGGAGAATTTCTCCTGTCCGGCCAATGGGCTCCGAGTGATACGGCTGTCGGCGGCGGTCACGTTGGAGCAGCCATGTTCTTATCGGGCTCGCTTGTGACCTGCGGGCTGGCACTGCTTATTTCCCTGCCGCTAAGCATATCGACGGCTATCTTTATGACAGAAATCGCTTCGCCGCGGACGCGGCGTCTGATACAACCGGCTGTGGAATTGTTTACGGGTATTCCCTCCGTCGTTTATGGCTGGATCGGGCTGACGGTACTTATTCCGTTCCTGCGGCACTTCTTCACTATGCCGTATGGGTTTTCCTTATTGGCGGCAGGCTGTGTGCTGGCAGTCATGATCTTCCCGACGATTACCACGATGTCGGCAGATGCCATGGCAGCCGTACCCAAAACATGGCGGGAAGCCTCCTACGGATTGGGAGCGACACGGTGGGAAACTATTGCGCGGATCGTCATTCCGGCAGCCCGCGGCGGTATTTTTACCGGCATCATACTCGGTCTGGCACGTGCTTTGGGAGAAGCCTTGGCAGTAGCCATGGTTATCGGGCAGATGAAAGTATTTCCGACCTCCCTGTTCTTACCGGCCAGTACGCTTACGACTGCGATTGCCTCGGATATGGGCGGTGCCATGGAGGGCGGCGAATACAGTGCGGCCCTATGGACGATGGCACTGCTCCTGTTCCTTCTTTCGTTCTTGTTTATTTTTGTGATCCATCGCATCAATCGAGCATCACAATTGAAAGGGAGGGCTTGATATGAGCCGCATTCAACATAAGAAAAAAGTGAACAAGATCATGACGGCTCTCTTTTTCGGCGGTACGGCCTTTGCCGTGATCCTGCTTGTTGCTTTTATCGGTTTTGTTATTGTACAGGGCTTTGGCGTCATGACCCCGGATATGTTATCCTTCAGCGGCAGCGGATTGGGAAATATGCTGTTCAATACGCTGTATCTGGTCTTTTTGGCACTCCTATTCAGCATGCTGACCGGCGTACCGGCAGGGATATTTCTTGCCGAATATGCCCATCAGGGAAAAGTAACCCACTGGGTCCGCATGGCCATAGAAACGCTGGCATCCCTGCCATCTATCGTCGTCGGTCTCTTCGGGTACTTAGCCTTTATCGTGATGACCGGATCCCAATGGAACCTGTTTGCCGGATCCCTGGCCGTGTCTATTTTGACACTGCCGCTGGTAACCTCCGTGACCGAAGATGCCCTGCGCAATCTACCGAGCAGTTACCGGCAAGGCAGTCTGGGCCTGGGGGCCTCGCACTGGCAGACTATATGGCGCGTGTTGGTACCCGCCTGTTTTCCGCGGATCATGACGGGACTCATCATGGCCGCCGGACGTGGTTTCGGGGAAGCCGCGGCACTCATGTTTACCGCCGGTATGTCGACGGATATCAACTGGAACAACTGGGATATCACCTCGGCCTCATGCCCCCTGAATCCTTTCCGCCCCGGTGAAACCTTGGCCCTGCACATCTGGTCGCTGCGGACAGAAGCACTGCATCCCAACGCGGCACAGCTAGCCAGTGTATCCTCGGCAATCCTTATGGTACTCGTCGTCAGCTTTAGTCTGGCGGCCCGATATATTAGTTGGAGACTGGATAAGAAAATGGGAGGAACCAATTCATGACAGAATTAACGACGACCCTTACGGGATATGCGGCACAAGTTCACGACGACGCTCACAGTAAGGACGAAGCGGCGGCTGCCGATATAACACAAGAAAATACCTTCGACGTGAAGGGACTGAACTTGTTCTATGATAAAACACAAGCCTTGAAAAATATCAATATGACCATCAAAAAACATGAAATCACTGCCTTGATCGGACCGTCGGGCTGCGGAAAATCGACCTTTATCAAAACCCTGAACCGCATGAACGACTGGATAGAAAACTGCCGCGTTACGGGAGAAATTCTCTTTGAAGGCAGAAATATCTATAAAGAAGTAGACTCACTGGCACTGCGGTATCGCGTTGGCATGGTATTCCAGCAGCCGACGCCCTTTCCCAAGAGCGTCTTTGAAAATATTGCCTACGGTCCCCGTATCCAAGGCATTTCCAATAAAAAGAAATTGGCGGAAATCGTAGAAGAAAGCATGCATCAAGCCGCCGTATGGGATGAATTGAAAGACCGGCTGCACGAAAGTGCCCTCGGTCTTTCCGGCGGGCAGCAGCAGCGACTATGTATTGCCCGTACGCTGGCGGCGCGTCCGTCGGTTATCCTTATGGACGAACCGACCTCGGCACTCGATCCGATTTCTACACAGAAAATAGAAGATCTGGCCCTGCAGCTCAAAGAAAAGTACACGATCGTCATCGTTACGCACAGCATGCAGCAAGCCCGCCGGATATCGGACCGGACCGCGTTCTTCCTGCTCGGAGAATTACTGGAATTCAACAACACCGTCGACATGTTTACCAAACCGGCCAACCCTAAGACGGAAGCCTATATCACCGGCCGTTTCGGCTGATGGAGGAGAGACCCTATGAGAGATGCATACGTAGAATCATTGAACGAACTATCCCAAGACATGATACAGCTGGCACAAATTGTAGAAACTACGATTACCAATACTTGGACTGCCTTGGAATCCTTAGATAATCAACTAGCCAGTGAAATCTATCACGGCAATCAAAACATCAACGCAATGGTGCGCGAATGCATGAAAAAAGACCTTACTATCAGTCTCATGCAAACTCCGGTGGCCACGGACTGGCGACATCTTATGGCAACCCAGAAAATACTGTACGACATAGAACGCATCACGGATAACTGTGCCGACATCTGCCACTATATCTTCCACCTCACTAAGGAAGGCGGTGTTGTGACACCCCCCTCGGGCCTGCAGGAAATGTATCGTGTGATGGCCTCGATGGTCGTAGATGTCCTGCGGCTGTATAACGAAGGCGATGTAAAAGATATTGACGAGATAGACCTGATCTGTGATAAAGATGACATTGTGGACATGGCCTTTACCAAAAGCATGGAAGAAATCAGCCAAAAAATGGTCCAAGAACCCAACCATGTACGCCAATACATCTCCTATGTACTCATTGTCAAATACATAGAACGTATGGCTGACCACGCCTCGAATATCACGGACTGGATACTATATAGAAGTAATAATACACTGAAATGAAAAAAGATGAAAAAAAGTCTGTTCTGTATTTGCCGGTGACGACACATACAAGAACAGGCTTTTTGTGATTGCAGGGGGAAAAGGGCAACCTCTCAGACCGCTTCGCGGCCAGCTCCCCTTTCAAGGGAGCCGATTAAGCACGGTGCCAGGTAGCAAACAAACTAGGTGATTCACTCTTTTTTGCGCGTCACGTTGTTCCTTCAAAAAAGGTTCTCTACCTATCCCCTGACAAGGGAGCCGAGGGCAAGGACCTATTTTTTTGTGGATAACAGAGTCACTTAAAGCCTCTCCTGACAGGAGATAAGCAGAGAGCTGCTTTTGCAGGAATGAAGTGACGCACAAAGGCATGCGAATCGCTTAGTTTGTTTTCTAGGTGGCCGAGTGCAGCGAGGTCGGAGAGGTTAGACCTTGTCTTTTTTCAGGTCCGGATATCGATGCCGGATCGGATATATTCGTGTATGACTTGGCATACTTCTTGGAAGTTACGCTGGAGGTCCAGATTGGTGAAGCGCATGACGTAGAGTCCGCAGCGTTCCAATAGCCGGCTGCGCTGTTCATCGTACTGCAGGGCTTCTTTTTCATAGTGTTGGCCGCCGTCGATTTCGATGACTAATCGAGCTTGCCGGCAATAGAAGTCAACGATGTATTGTTCGATGCGGCGTTGTTTGTAGAATTTTACGGGGTACGATTTTAGAAAATCGTACCACAAATGACGCTCCTCCGGGGTCATTTCCTTCCGGAGATTTCGAGCGTGGGTTATATTCTCTGGACGATAGTGATAGTACATGCGTCACCTCCTTGGGAATGAAAAAGGAAAAGGGCAACCTCTCAGACCGCTTCGCGGCCAGCTCCCCTTTCAAGGGAGCCGATTAAGCACGGTGCCAGGTAGCAAACAAACTAGGTGATTCACTCTTTTTGCGCGTCACGTTGTTCCTTCAAAAAAGGTTCTCTACCTATCCCCTGACAAGAGAGCCGAGGGCAAGGACCTATTTTTTTGTGGATAACAGAGTCACTTAAAGCCTCTCCTGACAGGAGATAAGCAGAGAGCTGCTTTTGCAGGAATGAAGTGACGCACAAAGGCATGCGAATCGCTTAGTTTGTTTTCTAGGTGGCCGAGTGCAGCGAGGTCGGAGAGGTTAGACCTTGTCCTTTCCCTTCCTCCGTGTCTTTTTTCAGGTCCGGATATCGATGCCGGATCGGATATATTCGTGTATGACTTGGCATACTTCTTGGAAGTTACGCTGCAGGTCTAGATTGGTGAAGCGCATGACGTAGAGTCCGCAGCGTTCCAATAGCCGGCTGCGCTGTTCGTCGTACTGCAGGGCTTCTTTTTCATAGTGTTGGCCGCCGTCGATTTCGATGACTAATCGAGCTTGCCGGCAATAGAAGTCAACGATGTATTGTTCGATGCGGCGTTGTTTGTAGAATTTTACGGGGTACGATTTTAGAAAATCGTACCACAAATGACGCTCCTCCGGGGTCATTTCCTTCCGGAGATTTCGAGCGTGGGTTATATTCTCTGGACGATAGTGATAGTACATGCGTCACCTCTTTGGGAATGAAAAAGGAAAAGGGCAACCTCTCAGACCGCTTCGCGGCCAGCTCCCCTTTCAAGGGAGCCGATTAAGCACGGTGCCAGCTAACAAACAAACTAGGTGATTCACTCTTTTTTGCGCGTCACGTTGTTCCTTCAAAAAAGGTTCTCTACCTATCTCCTGCTCCCTTTACCGTGTGTTTTTTACATCCGGTCGGAGGGGGCTTGCTTTTTGGTTTGCGGTCTGGCGAGGGATTCGTCGTGGAGCTGGTAGAAGGCATTGCTGGGACGGGTGAAGCCTTTTCCCATGACTTCCGAGGCGTCGCTGATGATCATGAAGGCTTTGGGGTCTACTTTGTTGATCATGTCTTTGACTTTGGCTATTTCCGTCATTTTGATGACGACGTAGATGATGCGTTTTTCCTGATGGGTGTAGGCACCTTGCCCGTACATGATGGTGGCGCCGCGGCCGATGTAGCGCATGATGACGTTGGCGATTTCGTCAGCGTGGGCCGAGATGATGATGGCGGTTTTTCGCTGACTGAGACCCATGACGACTTTATTGGTGACATGGGCGGCGATGTAGGTACCGACGAAGGTCAGGACGGCGAGTTCCAGTCCGTACATATAGGCGGCGCCGATGATGATGATGGCGTTGATGCCCATGACGACGTTGCCCATTTCCAGGGCATAGAATTTTTTGATGATGGCGGCGACGACATCGAGTCCGCCGCTGTTGCCGTTATAGCGATAGATGATCCCCATGCCGATGCCGCTCATGATGCCGCCGGTGATGGTGGAGATGATGGGGTCTTTGATGACGTTCCAGCCGGACATAAAAGAGGTCGCGTCGACTAATACGGCAAAGATGATCGTACCGATGATGCTGAGGATCGTGTACTGCCGTCCCATAAATTTATTGCAGAACCACATGATCGGCAGATTCATGACGAAGAGTCCCATCCCGATGGGAAAACCGGTGGTGTAATGGATCATGATGGCAATGCCGGTAATGCCGCTGCTGAGCAGATGATGGGGGATAAAAAACGTATTAATGCCAATAGCGGATACAACAGAACCTACCAAGGTAGCAATATAGGCAATCGTGTATTTGTTCATAAGAACCTCCTATGGAAAAGAGAATATTTACGGTATCAATTTACGGTGTTATATTGTCAAGTTATCCTAAAACAGGTATAATCAAATATATAAAATATAATCATTATTAGTTATAAGGGAATTGCATATTGTGCATAGATTTTATTTATGTCTCGGCAACATGTGCTTTATATGTTAAAATTATAACATACGATTCCCCGATAATGAATATGTAGATAATAATAAACGGGGAAAAAAGATTTCAGAATGGAGATACGCGAATGATAGTAGAAAAAGCACATGCAAAATTGAATTTGGCACTACGTATTTTAGGGAGACACGAGGATGGATATCATAATATCGACACGATATTCCAATCCATTGAACTCAGTGACACCATCCACGTGGAGGCGGCGGATACGATAGAAGTAACCTGTACGGATCCGGCACTTGCCTGCGATGAAACGAACCTGGCCTACAAAGCGGCAGTGGCGCTGCGCCCTTTTTGCCGGAACAGACAAGGTGCTCGTATTCATATAGAAAAGAAGATACCTATCGCAGCAGGACTGGGCGGCGGCAGTGCCGACTGTGCCACTACGCTGCGCTGCCTGAACCGGTTATGGGGACTGAAGCTTCCCTATGAAGAATTGTGCCGTATCGGAGCCGCCCTTGGCGCCGATGTGCCGTTTTGTCTTCGCGGCGGTACGGCCCGGGGCCGGGGCCGCGGCGATATCATCACGCAGCTTCCTGATTTTCCGAGCATGATGGTCATGCTGATTCATCCGCACATAACCATCCATACGGAGCAGGCCTATGCCAAGTTTGATGAAAATCCCATTGATCTGCCGCTTCGCTTTGACCTGATGGAAAAGGCCGTATGGCACGGTTCTTTGGACGAATTATCAAAATTAATGGGCAATACCTTTGAATCACTAGTCATTCCCGACTATCCGGAGATCGAGCGCTGCAAGGACATTTTGGAAATGTATGACTTAAAGCCTATGCTGAGCGGCAGCGGTCCGACCGTGTTTGCTATCGTTCCGCCGCCGGGAGATATCGGCATGCTGAGTATCGTTGGCGGAGTATTGGATGATGCAGACGTCTTCGTCAGCAGATTTTCTAGGGGAGAAGGGTATGGAGATGAATACTGAAGTAAAACATCAGAAACTGAGTCCGATCAAGCTGGATGCCTATAAGCCGCTGCGCGAGGTCGTCAGCGAAACGCTGCGGCAGGCAATTAAAGACGGCATATTAAAACCTGGGGAACGGCTGATGGAGATCCAGCTGGCCGACGAACTGGGCGTCAGCCGTACGCCGATCCGGGAAGCGATCCGCCGACTGGAGCTGGAAGGATTCGTCGTCATGGTACCGCGGCGCGGCACGTATGTGGCCGACATTTCTCTCAAGGATATCGCCCAGGTGTTTGAAATCCGCGGGGCATTGGAGGAATTGGCGGCCGGACTGGCGGCCGAACGTATTACAGACGAAGAACTGGAAACACTGGAACGTATGATGGTAGAAATCAACGAATACATCGAACAAGGTGCCTTCGACAAAATAGTTGATACAGATGTGCGTTTTCACGACGTCCTGTATCATGCCAGCCGCAACACCCGCCTGGTAGATATCCTGAACAACCTGCGGGAACAGATGCTGCGGTTCCGTTCTATTTCCATGCATTATCCGGGACGGCTGGCCGCAACGTGGGAGGAACATCGCCAAATGGTAGAAAGCATTGCCAACCACAACAGCACGATGGCTCGCCGCGTAGCTAAAAAACATATGGAAAACTCGGAAAAGACCTTGCTCAAGGGGATGAGCAAGGACGAAAAATCAGCACAAATGGTGCATGACCTATTCCCCCATACAGATAATTAAAGAAGATGAAATACATGAGGAGGCATACTATGATAGATGTTTGGCACAGCTTGCAACGCATGTTTCACGGAGTCGATGATTTTGAAAATTTTCTGCTGATTTTGGTGACGATCCTTTTTTCTTTGCTTTTTGTACGGGTCATCGTGGCGATGATCATGGGACGCTGGAATCTGTTCCCGCCGATGTAAGACAAACAATACAGAAGGAAAGGTCGTCATTTCATGAAATCATTTTCTATTCCCTTTGGGAAAGAAGTACAGCATATAGACCTGCCGGAGGATCATATATTGTATGCTCTGCACGGCAATACGGCGGCGGTCGTGACCGAGGAAGCGGCAGCGGTCCGTAAGGCACTGCGGCAGCCGATCGAAAGCAAACCCCTGCGTGACATCGTCAAAGCCGGGGATACCGTGGCGATCGTCGTCAGTGATATTACCCGCCTAGTACATACGGAGGTAATGCTGCCGGTCCTGGTGGCAGAACTGAACGAAGCCGGTGTCAAGGATGAACAGATCACGGTCATCGTGGCCCAAGGAACGCATCGGGCCCATACACCGGAGGAAGACGCCATCGTCTGCGGTGCGGAAATGACCCGGCGCCTGCGCATGGTGCAGCATGACTGCCGGAATAAGGATACTCTATCCTATGTAGGAACAACCAGCTTCGGCAACGACGTATATATCAATACGGAAGCCCTGCAGGCAGACAAACTCATTTTGACCGGAGCCGTATCCTTTCATCCCATGGCCGGTTACGGCGGCGGCCGCAAGGCGATACTGCCGGGGATTGCCGGATTTGATTCTATCATGACGAATCATTCCCTGGCCTTAGCCGAAACCCCGGGGGGCGGGTGTAATCCGCACTGCGACACGGCAAGTCTCGAAGACAATCCGTTCCATCATGATATGCTGGAGGCGGCGCAGATGGTCCATCCCGACTTCTTGGTCAATACGGTATTTACGGCAGACGGAGATCTCTGCGACGTCGTAGGCGGACACTGGCGCAAGGCCTGGGAAAAGGGCTGTCAGGACGTATTGGCGACAGGCGGCGTGCCGATCCGGGAGCAAGCCGATATTACGATTGCCTCGGCCGGCGGCTACCCGAAGGACCTAAACCTGTACCAAGGCTGCAAGGCCTATATGAATGCCGTTTTTGCGACGAAACCCGGCGGTGTCATGATCCTGACACTGGATTGTCCGGATATCAAAGAACCGGAAATCTTTACGAAATGGTTTTTCCGCAGCGACTTGGATCAGGTGGAACAGGAACTGCGCCGGGAATTTCTCATGCCCGGGTTTGTCGCGTTCAAGACACGCTGCATCATTGCCTCGATGAAGACTTGCTATGTCGTTACGCGACCGGAGAATTTCGACATCATCCGCCAGACCGGCCAGATCCCGGCTCCCGATCTGCAGACTGCCTGGAACATGGCGCGGAAGGAAGTACCCGAACACTATACCGTGACGATCATGGGACATGCGGCGGCTACCTTTCCTGTCTATACGAAATAACACGGAAAACCAACAACTGTGTACGGTTGTTGGTTTTCCTTACTATAACAATAAGTTATACGTTTTACTGGTACCTATAAGAAAAAATCATAGGTATTCTAGCGTAATTTGTATAGGAAAGAAGCAAGACAAATGCTTCCTGTTGCGGTATAATGGGGGCAATTTACAAAACAGCCGGCTTGCAAAAAATACGCATCCTGCGTTCAGGCCGGTGCTGCACAGAGAGGAAATGATCACATCATGAGACAGTATAATCCTGTAACACCCGAAGTCGTAACGGCCCTGCAGGCGGTCGTCGGTGAAAAATACGTCAAGACCGATGCCGAAACGCTGGACAAATATAAGCTCGACGAAAATCTGGATCCCACCTTCTGGCGTCTGCCGGAGGTCGTAGTATCGGCAGGCAGTACGGAGGAAGTAGCCAAGATCATGCAGATCGCCAATCAATACGGTGTTCCCGTTACCCCGCGCAGTGCCGGTACCAGCGTGAGCTGCGGCGCCATTCCGACATATCACGGCATCGTACTGCTGCTGGAACGGATGAACCGTATCCTGGAAATCAACGAAGAAGGCATGTACATGGTCGTAGAGGCCGGTGTCCGCACGATCGATATCCAGAACCTGGCCCATGAAAAAGGACTCATGTATGCCGGAGATCCCTGCAGTTCGGACAGCTGCCTCATCGGTGGCAATCTGGCGACCAATGCCGGCGGCAACAAGGCAGTCCGCTACGGTACGACGCGCCATCAGGTATACTCCGTCGAAGTCGTGCTGCCGAACGGCAAGGTAACGACACTGGGGGCTACACTGAAAAAATGCTCGACCGGCTTTTGTCTCGATCAGCTGATCATCGGCTCCGAAGGGACGCTGGGCATCATCACCAAGGCCACGCTGAAACTCGTGCCCCTGGCGCCCTACAAACTGGATGTACTGGCGGTCTTCACGGATCTGGCCAAAGCAACGGCATTGGTGCCGAAACTGGTCAAAGCCGGACTCAATCCGACGAGCGTGGAATTTATGGACAATAACTTCGTCCGCAGTGCCAGCGACTATTCGGATCTGAAACTGCCGCATTACGAAGATGGCTGTTATGATATCGTGTCGATCGAAACCTTTAATGAAGATGAATTGGATGACAAAATGGAAAAACTGAGCGCCATCTGCGAAGAATGCGGGGCCACGGACGTACTCGAAGCCGACGACCGTGTATGGCAGGTGCGCCGCAACTGTCTGGAAAGCACGCGGTCCCTGTCCGAGGTACAGACCTCAGAGGATCTGGTCGTTCCGGTTACGAAGATTGCCGACTGCATTCAGGCTCTCGTCAAAGAAAGCAAGCAATATGATTTCCGGGTATTCTGTCTGGCCCATGCCGGTGACGGGAATCTGCACTTCCAGATTCTCCGATGTGATATGAGCGATGCCGAGTGGGAACGACAGCTGGAGGGATTCCGCCATACGGCGTACCGCTACGTCTATGACTTAGGCGGCCGCCTTTCCGGCGAGCACGGCATCGGCATGAAGCGGGTATGCTATATGGAAGAATATACAGATCCTGTAGAACTGGAACTCATGAAAACCATCAAGGGAGCTATGGATCCCAACTGGGTTCTCAATCCGGGAAAGGTATTTCATCCGGCGGAATAATAAAAAAAGAGAAAAAAGAGTTATTTGATCAACCGATATCAGATAACCCTTTTTTTATCGTACGAGGTCCGGATGTTTTTTTATGTATTTCTCCTGCGCTGGAAAACCGCCCAGCCGGGCGGCAGGGACACAGGATATGAAATCCTGGTGATAGATAAGGAAACTGCGAGTATATGTTTTTTTAAAAAAAAGGAAATACCGCAGAAAAATAGGAATGCTGAAATGCATATATATAACAAATAATATTGTATTTAAACAAATTCGTTTTTGAGAATATTGACGATACCGTTCTTGTTGGTGTATATTTATAAAAAGAGTATCCTTACGCGTGATGATGATAATAAAGTAAACGGCATATAGAAAAAGGAGTGGGGGTATCATGATAGATATACATTCTCATATTTTGTATGGCATAGATGATGGATCCCAGTCGCTGGCGATGTCCTTGGACATGCTGCGCATGTCTGCAGCATCCGATGTGACCGATATTTTTGCCACGCCCCATGTGAACCGCCGCGGTGTAGTCCCGGAATGGCCGGTCATTACAGCCAAGGCGGCAGACCTGCAGCAGCAGGCAGACGCGGCAGGCATTTCTATTCGGATCCATGCGGGGGCGGAAGTAGAACTCAACTATGATACGCTGGAATTTATCACCGAAGGCAGCCGGGATTATTGCCTGGCGGGCAGCCGATATATTCTCTGCGAGTTCACGGCACAGAGTCAGCCGGATCAAGCGGAGGCACTCTTATATGAACTGATGCTGCGGGATTTTGTACCGGTATTGGCTCATCCGGAACGCTATGACCGGATCATGACGCATCCCCGCCGGGTATTGGAATGGATGCATAACGGTGTGCTGGCACAGTGCAACACCGGCAGTTTCAAAGGCTCTTTCGGAAAAGATACGCAGCTCCGGGCAGAAAATCTGCTGCGCCACCATATGGTTATTTTCCTGGGGAGTGATGCCCATCGGACAGAAGCCCGCAATACAGACATGCGGGAAGGACTCCGGGCGATAGAAGCCATGGGAGATACGGATGCAGAGGATACGTGTACCTGGAATGCCGAACGGATCCTCGAAGACCGCGTTCTCTATCCGGAGCTTCCCGAACACTGGGATAAACCCAAAAAGGGGATCATTTCCCGTCTGTTGGGCAAGTAAACTGATACATATATTTTACATAGCACATACGATGTAAATAAAATAATACACTGTTCCTGATTGTACTCTTTGCAGGGGTATGATACAATGTGAACATACATCATAGCGATAGTGTATATACGAAAATGAATAATAATGATGAAATATCATTATAACTATGCAAAAATATGCAAGGAGGAGATACTGTTATGCGGCAGTATGTATTGCCGGGATTTTTGGTACTGGCTGATATTTTTACATTGATCATGGTTGCTTTCATCAGTCTTTTTTTACGCTTTGGAGAACTCGTGATCGATGCGTATTTTGTGCAGGTAGTAGTATGCCTGCCTTTTTTTGTTATTTCCTATCTGTTGATGCTGGCGGCCATGCATCTGTATACCCGCGTATGGCGTTATGCCGGCACTCGCGAGGTGGGGGCTGTGTTGTTTGCCACTTCCGCAGGCGCCGTGATTTTTTTTATTTGCACACTGCTTGTCAATATCCATCTACCACGCTCCTTGTACTTTATTTCCTATATTGTGGCGACCGGATTTATTGGCTTAGGACGGCTCCTGCTGCATTATGTCATTATCCATGCGGATACGGAAAAGGTGGCAGAGACAGAACAGACGCCGGTCTTGATCGTAGGGGCCGGAGACGCCGGTGCCATGATCGCGCGGGAAATCATGCAGTTCCATACGCGACGGCGGAATCTTGTGGGGTTTATTGACGATGACCCGCGGAAGCAGCATCATATCATGGGAGGGATCCGCATCCTCGGCGGGCGCGGCGATATTCCGACGATGGTGGAAAAATACGGCATCAAGGAGATCATCATTGCCATGCCGTCAGCCAGACGGGCCGTCATCAGGGAGACGATTGAGATCTGTTCGCCTCTCAAATGTCAGGTAAATACCTTGCCGGGATTGTACCAGCTTCTGGATAATGAGGTACTTATACAGCGTCTTCGTCCGGTATCCATTGAAGATCTGCTGGCACGGGACGTGGTAAAGCTGGATATCCAGAACATCGAAGAGTACATTACGGGGAAAACCGTTCTTATTTCCGGGGCCGGCGGTTCTATCGGCTCGGAAATATGCCGCCAGGTCATGTATATGAAGCCGGCGCGGCTGATCCTCATGGGACACGGAGAAAACAGCATTTATCTTATTCATCAGGAACTAAGCCAAAAATACGGGACGGAACGGATCGTTCCCATCATTGCCAGTGTCCGCGATCCGCGGCAGCTGGATCGTATTTTTGATAAATATCGGCCCCAGGTCGTCTTCCATGCGGCGGCGCACAAGCATGTCCCCCTCATGGAACACCAGCCCATGGCGGCGGTCCTCAATAACATATACGGAACGCGCAACATCGCAGAAGCTGCCGGCGGATACGGCGCAGAACGGTTTGTCATGATCTCTACGGATAAAGCCGTCAACCCTACTAGTGTCATGGGCGCGACGAAGCAGGTCGCGGAAAAAGTAGTCCATGTCATGAATGACCGCTATGCGACGAAATATATTACCGTCCGTTTCGGCAACGTCCTAGGCAGTCGGGGCAGTGTCGTTCCTTTATTTCACCGGCAGCTCGCTGCGGGCGGTCCGCTGACCGTGACGGATCCCGACATGACACGGTACTTTATGACCATTCTCGAAGCCAGTCAGCTCGTGCTGCAGGCCGGTTCCATGGGCAAAGGGGGCGAAGTATTCCTTCTGGAAATGGGAGAACCCGTCAAGATCATGGATCTTGCCAAAAATATGATCCGCCTCTCCGGCTATGAACCGGGAGTGGACATTCCCATACAAATCACCGGCATTCGCCCCGGCGAAAAATTGTATGAAGAACTGTTGACCCAGGCAGAAGGAACGCGGAAGACCGCTCACGAAAAGATTTTTACGGCACAACTGGAAGAAGTCGATGAAACCTGGCTTCATCAGCAGATCGATTCCTTTCAGCAATGCCGGACGGAAGAAGAAGTCATCCATGTCCTGCAGCGGATCATCCCAACCTATCATCCCAACCATGATCCGGAGTAAAAAATAGAAGAGCGGTTGTAAGGAGAAAGAGTGGTTGTAAGGAGAAAGAGTGGTTGTGGAAAAAGCGGAAGCGGTTGTAGGAATGGGTAAACAGGAGATGTGTGTTACAGATGAGTTTAACTACGCAACGATTCACTACGGTTACCTGTATATTTTTACTGACTCGGTATATAGAATATGCTATACTTAATTAGAAAGATAGTAGTATCATATTGCATTTATTTATTATTATTATCAGTTGGAGTGAATGATATATGAAAAAAAAAGTAGTAGCGATAGCCTTGGCACTGGCTATGTCGACAGGCATGGTATCGGCGGCAGACTATCTCATGCGTCCCGGTGATGAATTGTATATAACGGTTACACAGGAACCGGATCTGAGTAACTCAACGACCAACCCCAATCCGTTTCTCGTGCGCCCTGATGGTAAGGTATCCTTTCCTATGGTAGGAGAGATCGATGCCCAAGGCATGACGGTGGCGCAGTTTACAGATACTCTGCGCAATGGATTGAGCAAGTATATCGTAAATCCCGATGTGGCTGTGAACATTGCAAAACTGGGAACGGTCCGCGTCTATGTCTTTGGTGAGATCAATCGGCCCGGTGTCTATCAATTGGAAAAATCCCACCGGGTATTGGATGCTATCGGAGCAGCCAATGGGTTCAACTGGGATACGGCAAAGAAGAAAATCTTTTTGATCCACCAGGATGAACCGGATAAACCCATTGTCATCAATCTGAATCATATTTTGGAAACAGGAGACATGCGCCAGAACTACGTTATGCGCGAAGGCGATGTCCTGTACTTTACGAGGAACAGCCGCATCAGCTTCTCCCGTGATATAGCACCTATCCTGACAGGAGCCTATATGGTCTCGGAAATCAAGAACAATACGAATTAATATCATTGTGTATTATCTTCTACGGCTCCCTTGTCAGGGGAGCTGGCACCGAAGGTGACGGAGAGGTTATAACAAGCACGTTCATCTAGTACTACCATTATCCTTTAGGAGTTGATTTTTTTTGGAAGAGGAAATGACGATCGATTTGCGGGAACTCCTGCAAGTCGTCAATGATCATAAAAAAATAATTGCAGCGATTACGTCGGGATTTCTTCTCTGTGCGGGCGTGTATCTTCTTGTCGTATCGCCAACCTATGAGTCCGTATCCTTGGTCCGGGTAAAACAGGAAAAAGGACTGGGGGACTCGATCCTCAAAAGTATTACCGGTGGGAATGATATGGAGGACAAGAAATTGATGATGACCGATGCGGAAATTCTAAAAAGCCGTAACGTCGTCATTCCGGTCATTCGGGCTACCGAAAAAAAAGATAAGGATGGCAAGTACCCAGGCTACGAAGAATATGTAAAAGGACATATCAAAACGACACCGTTTAAAGATACGGAGATTTTACAAATCGCCGTATCCGGTACCTCGCCGGAACAGGCACAAAAAGCCAATACTCTTTTAGTACAGGGATTTATGGGACGGTTGACGGAAATGTCTCATGATGAACAGAAGTCCATCCGTCAATTTCTGGAAAAGCGGCTGACATCGTCGAAGCAAGAACTAACAGAGGCCGAAACAAAGCTGCAGCAATATCAGGTAGCCAACAAAGTATACTCTCCCAGCGAGCAGATGAAGGGGCTGACGGATAAGCTGTCCATGGTGGATAAAGCAAAGGCAGATAACCAACTGGCCTTGGAAACGGCACAGGCGGCGCTAGCCAGTGTCAACGGTCAACTGGAAAGTGCCGGCAAGAGTATTGCCGATAGTCCGGCCATTCAGCAGTATAAAAAACAATTGGCGGAGCTGGAATCAACGAAAGCAAGCTATGTCGGAAAATACACCGAGGACCATCCGAAGATGCAGGAAATCAATAACCAGATTGCCGCAACACAGGATGCCTTACATCAGGAGATTTCTAAAATCGTAGCACAAGAAGCCCCGTCGAGCAGTACGGTACAGCAAAAACTGATGGCGGATAAATTTCAGAACGAAGCTGCCATCGCTGTAGCGCAAGGGAAGAATCAAGCACTTGCCGACTTGGATGCACAAAATAATACGATGATAGCAACGCTTCCCGTACAGGAACAAGGGTTTGTCCGGGCCAAACGAGATGCCGACGTAGCACAGGAAATCTATGTTATGCTGGCAAAACGGTTAGAAGAAGCTAAAGTTGCGGAAGCCATGGTGCCGACGGAAGTCCAGGTGGTCGATGCGGCGACCTTGCCGGAACGACCGATCAAACCGCGAAAAGCATTGACACTGGTCTTAGCCGCTGTATTAGGTATTCTTTGTAGCATAGTCCTCGTTGTGGCACGGTATTTACTGAATCGTAAGATACGCACGGCGGACGACGTGGAACAGTTGCTCCATTTGCCTGTATTGGGAATGGTTCCCGATGCAGATCACATGAAGGAAAAAAATAGATATAGAGGAGTACTGGCGAAGGTGAGGGATAAACTATGGCGGAAATAAATCTCATAACCCAATATAATAAGAAATCCCCTATTTCCGAAGCCTATCGGGCGATTCGTACGAATCTGCAGTTTGCCGGTGCGGGAAAACCGTTGAAATTAATCAGCTTTACGTCGGCAACACCCTCCGAAGGAAAATCGACGACCGTATCCAATCTGGCCATCGTCATGGCGCAGAATGAAAAGAACGTGCTGCTTATCGATTGCGACATGCGTAAGCCCGTACAGCATAAGTATTTTGAATTGCCGAATCGTGGACTCAGTAACTATATCGCTACGGGAGCCAAACTAGACACCGTGATTCAAAAAGGGGTACTGCCCCATTTGGATATTCTGCCCAGCGGGCCGGTGCCGCCGAATCCGTCGGAACTGTTGAGCTCGGCAAAGATGGAAGAAGTCTTGCAGGCAGTCCGGGATGTGTATGACTATGTTCTGCTCGATATGCCGCCGGTCCTGCCGGTGACGGATGCGGCGGTCCTATCCTCCAAGGTAGACGGGGTTGTTCTCGTACTATCGTCAGGAGATATCTCACCGGAGGAAGCCAACCGGACAAAAGCGCAGCTGGAACAAGGAGGAGCCAATATTCTCGGTGTGATTCTCAACAAGGTACCCGCACAGCGAGGCTATGGGTATAGTCATTATTACTATTACTACTACTACGATGCAGATCATGTAAAACATAAAGGGCATAGACATCATCGTAAGGAATCGGATAGTGGACAATAGTGGGTAATTAATTGTTAGCAGTTAATGTTATTACAGGCTCCCTTGACGGGGGAGCTGGCGCTGAAGGTGTCTGAGAGGTTGAGTTTTACGCTTTTTTTCTTTACTATTTTAAACATAAGAAGGGATTCCATTGCCAATTGAAAAATTTCCAATTTTTGAAAAACGAGTATATCTGTCTTCTCCTACGATGCATGGAGAAGAACAGCGGTATGTTCAGGAAGCATTTGATACCAACTGGGTTGCTCCATTGGGAAAAAATGTCGACGAATTTGAAAAAACAGTAGCGGCGTATGTAGGGGTACAAGAAGCAGCGGCGTTGACTGCCGGTACGGCAGCACTCCATTTAGCCGTAAAACTTGCCGGGGTACAACCGGGAGATATAGTACTGTGTTCCGACCTTACCTTTGCGGCGACGGTGAATCCAGTAAGCTATGAAGGTGGCATTCAAGTATTTATCGATAGTGAACGGGATACATGGAATATGGATCCACGGGCACTGGAAGCGGCATTTGAAAAATATGATGGGAAAACGTATCCCAAACCTAAAGCTGTTATTGTAGCCAATCTCTACGGAACACCGGCAAAGTTGGATGAATTACGCACGATTTGCGACACCCATGATACGGTCCTTATCGAGGATGCAGCAGAAAGTTTAGGAGCTACGTATAAGGGGCAGCAGACGGGGACCTTTGGAACCTGGAATGCCATTAGTTTTAACGGCAACAAAATTATTACAACCAGTGGCGGCGGCATGTTTCTTAGCGACGATGTGGAAGCCGTCAAAAAGGTACGATTCTGGGCAACGCAGGCACGGGAACCGTTTCCCTACTATGAACACAAGGAAATTGGCTATAACTATCGCATGAGCAATATCGTAGCCGGTATCGGCCGGGGACAGATGCATCATATTGACGAACACATTGCACAAAAGCGAGCCATTTATCATCGCTATAAAGAAGGGTTTACTGGGGTTCCTGTGCAAATGAATCCTTATGTACCTTACAGTGAACCTAATTTTTGGCTTAGTTGTTTCACTATTAATAAAGGACAAGCTGTTACACCCGATGATATTCGATTAGAACTGGCAAAGTATAATGTTGAATCCAGACCGATATGGAAGCCCATGCATTTGCAGCCCGTATATGCTGCAAACGATTTTATTACATTAGACGATCCTGTGGGAGAAGATATATTTGCTAGAGGACTTTGTTTGCCGAGTGATAATAAAATGACCGAAAAACAGCAAGACGTAGTTATAGAAATTATAGATGGATTATTTAAATAAGGAGTACATACATGAAGCGACTGTTGATTATAGGAACTGGAGGATTTGCGAGAGAAGTATACTGGCATGCACAAAATTCTATTGGGTATGGAACCGAATTTGAAATAAAAGGATTTTTAGAGGGGACACTGCCTTTAGAACCTGAAAAGTATTTTTTATTACCGGCTAAAGTATATGAAAATGTTACTAGCTATGAAGTGCAGAAGGATGATGTATTTGTTATTGCACTAGCCAATTCGCAGGTTAAAAATGAAATAGCCAATATTATTACTGAAAAAGGTGGACATTTTATTAACCTTATTCATAAAACTGCGTTGGTTGCACCAAATGCAATATTAGGAGAAGATTTAATCTTATGTCCATATACTATTGTTACCTGTGATACTACTATAGGCAGTCATGTGATGTTTAATCTGTATTCAAGTATTGGGCATGATTCTATTGTGGGAGATTACACAAGTATTATGTGTTATGTAGATATAGCGGGAAATGTAAAAATTGGGACACATAATTTTTGGGGGAATTGTTCATTGGCAATCCCAGGTAGCCAAATTGGAGATGATGTGATCGTTGGAGCAGGGGCAGTAATTCTTAAAAAAATAGAAGATAATCAAACAGTAGTAGGTATTCCTGCAAGAGAAGTTCATAAAAACAAGGTGGTGTAAATATGTATCGACATTGCATAAAGCGACTAATAGATCTGATATTATCTGTGATAGCAGTTGCAATGTTATCACCATTATTGATTGTTATTGGGACTTTAATACGCATAAAATTAGGAAAACCTGTTTTTTTTAAACAACAACGGCCAGGTAAAAATGAAGTAATTTTTGAAATTTTTAAATTTAGGACAATGAAAGATACCAAAGATCAAAATGGAAATTTATTATCCGATGAACTCCGATTGACTAAGTTTGGAAAATTTTTACGATCTACCTCGATAGATGAATTACCGGAGTTGATCAATATTTTAAGAGGGGACATGTCTATTGTTGGACCAAGACCATTATTGGTCAAGTATTTACCACTGTATGATGAGTTACAGCGTCAACGTCATGATGTTAAGCCGGGACTTACTGGACTTGCTCAAGTAAATGGTAGAAATGCAATTACTTGGGAAAAAAAATTTGAGTATGATGTTGCGTATGTTAAAAATATTACTTTTGTGGGAGATTGTAAAATTGTTTTTCAAACAATACTAAAAGTATTACAGAGAAAAGGTATTTCATCAAAATCGTCTGTGACGATGGAAGAATTTAGGGGAAGCAAATGAATATATTATTTCTTACGATTGCGTGGCCTAAATTGGGAGAAAATAACTTATATACAGATTTAATGGATGAATTTGTTGGACATCAACATAATGTAACGGTTGCTTGTTCGATAGAAAAAAGGTTTGGCTGTAAAACATATTTAGAAGAAGAAAATGGAATTAGAGTTTTACGAATAAAGACGGGCAATTTAACTAAAACTCCTTTTGTTGAAAAAGGAGTTTCAAATTTATTTATTAGTATGCAGTTTATGAGAGCCATTGATAGATACTTTTCTGGAGAACATTTTGAGCTTATTATAATGTCAACACCTCCCATTACCTTATCGGGTGTATATAAAAAATTGAAATATAAATATAATGCAAGTACGTATTTATTGTTAAAAGATATTTGGCCACAGGGAATTGCCGATTTAGGTTTAATTAAAAATAAGGGATTAATATATAAATATTTTTCATGGCAAGAGCAACGTTTATATAATACTAGTGATTTTATTGGCTGTATGTCTCCTGCAAATGTAAAGTTTGTGAAACAGCACAATATATTGGCAAATAAGCCTATTGTAGAAGAGAATCCTAATTCGATTAAAATTAGAAAATATAATGTAACTAAAAATTGGGAAGTTCGCAAAAAATATGGAATACCAGATAATCGGTGTGTTTTTTTGTTTGGAGGAAATTTAGGAAAACCACAAGGAATATTAAGCTTTTTGAATATGTTAAAAAAAACGGATAATGAAAATGCTTTCTTTTTA
Source organism: Megasphaera sueciensis (assembly GCF_050219315.1). Lineage (NCBI taxonomy): Bacteria > Bacillati > Bacillota > Negativicutes > Veillonellales > Veillonellaceae > Megasphaera > Megasphaera sueciensis. Next base: position 1,200,228 of record NZ_CP116939.1, on the reverse strand, counting down.
TTTGTAGGAGATGGAACTGAAGCAAAAGTTGTTTCTGATTATTCGAAAGCACATGTAAATAATTTTAAATTTATTAAACGTCTTCCTAAAAGTGAATATGAAATATTATGTGAATCGGTTGATGTTGGGCTCATTTTATTAGATGGTCGGTATCATATACCAAATTTTCCTTCACGATTGCTGAGTTATTTAGAAAATAAACTGCCTGTACTTTGTTGTACTGATGCTAGTACCGATATTGGTGCTATAGTTGAGAAAAATAGATGTGGTATTAGTGTGTTACAAGGTGATTTAAAGACTTTTAATTGTGCTGTGGATACGTTGGTTGATAATGATCAATATAGAAAAGAAATGGGAAATAATGCATTTGAATTGTTGGAAAATAAATATACTTCATTACAATCATATCAGATTATTATAAATCATTTTTTAGAGGAGTAAATGTATGTTTAAAGATAGAATATTACTTATAACTGGAGGAACAGGATCTTTTGGAAATGCTGTTTTAAGACGATTCTTAGACACAAATATAAAAGAAATTCGGATATTTTCTCGAGATGAAAAGAAGCAGGACGACATGCGACATGAATATCAAGTACAATATCCTGTACTTAGCAATAAGATAAAATTTTATATTGGTGATGTACGAGATATTCAATCAGTCAAAAATGCTATATATGGTGTAGATTATATTTTTCATGCTGCCGCATTAAAACAGGTTCCGTCTTGTGAATTTTTCCCCTTAGAGGCAGTGAAAACCAATGTCATAGGGACCGATAATGTGTTAACGGTAGCCATTGAAGAAGGTGTGAAAAAGGTTATTTGTCTTTCTACGGATAAGGCAGCATACCCTATTAATGCGATGGGAACGTCTAAAGCTATGATGGAAAAAGTATATATAGCGAAATCACGTACAGTTTCACCTGATAAAATATTGATTTGCGGGACTCGGTATGGTAATGTGCTTTGTTCTCGAGGATCTGTGGTACCGCTTTTTGTGGAACAAATAAAGGCTGGATTATCACTAACTGTTACGGAACCGAGTATGACACGATTTATCATGAGTTTGGAAGAAGCCGTAGAATTAGTTATCTATGCGTTCGAACATGCGCATTCTGGAGACTTGATGGTACAGAAATCTCCGGCTAGTACGATTAGTGACTTAGCGCAGGCAGTTAAAGAATTGTTTCATGCGGATAACGAAATTAAAATTATTGGTATCCGTCATGGAGAAAAAATGTATGAAACGCTACTTACGAATGAAGAATGTGCAAGGGCAGTAGATTGTGGTAATTTTTATCAAGTACCGGCAGATAATCGTGACCTGAATTATGATAATTATTTTACACAGGGGAATACAAAGCGAAACAAGTTGACGGAATTTAATTCTGCAAATACAAAACTATTAAATGTAGCGGAAATCAAAGAAAAATTGTTGACAATTCCGTATATCAAGGAAGAATTAGCCAATTGGGAGGAAATGAAGTGAAAATATTAGTTACCGGATCTAATGGTTTTATTGGAAAAAACTTATTGGCTCAACTTCATAATATTCGGGACGGGAAAATTCCCAATTGTACATTAACTCGAGATTTGACATTATATGAATTTAGTCACGATAGTGATTCGGCTTTGTTGGATACATATACAGCAGATTGTGATTTTGTTATTCATTTGGCAGGAGTAAATCGTTCTAAAGATCGTGAAGTATTTATGCCAGGAAATTATGGTATTACAACTGAATTGTTGACTGCTTTAACAAGACATAACAATAAATCGCCTGTCCTTTTTACATCATCTATTCAAGCTGTTCTTGATAATGTATATGGTGTTTCTAAAAAGATGGCCGAAGATTATCTTTTTGCTTATGAAAAAGAAACGGGTGCTAAGGTATTGATTTATCGATTGCTGAATGTGTTTGGTAAATGGTGTAAGCCTAATTATAACAGCGTAGTTGCAACATTTTGTTATAATATAGCGCATGATTTACCAATACGAATTGATAATCCTGATACAGATATGTTCTTAGTTTACATAGATGATGTTGTTAATGAAATTATAGGAGCATTGCAGGGGAAAGAACATCGACAAAATGAATTTTGTAATGTACCGACGTCTTATGAAGTCAAATTAGGAAAGATTGCGGAGCTGATCAAAGAATTTAAGGAAAGCCGTACAAATCTTTCTGTGCCGCAATTGGATGATTCATTCACTAAGGATTTATACAGTACCTACCTCAGTTATTTGCCGATGGATAAATTTAGTTATCCTCTTAAAATGAATACCGATAATAGGGGCTCATTTACAGAAATTATTCGTACATTAGATCGGGGACAATTTTCCGTAAATATTTCTAAACCGGGTATTACAAAAGGCAACCATTGGCATAACACGAAAAATGAAAAGTTTGTCGTCGTAAGCGGTGAAGGGTTGATACAATTTCGTAGGATTGGGACGGAAAAAGTTTATCGGTATCATGTAAATGGTGATATGATAAAAGTTGTAGATATTCCTACGGGATATACACACAGTATCATGAATGAGGGAGATACAGATTTAGTGACATTTATGTGGTGTAATGAATGTTTTGATTCAGAAAAACCTGACACGTATAGTGAAGAGGTATAACAACATGGCGAAATTAAAATTAATGACAATAGTCGGAACACGTCCGGAAATTATTCGTTTATCGGAAACTATCAAAAAATGTGATGTTTATTTTGATCAGATATTGGTTCATACCGGACAGAATTATGATTATGAGTTGAACCAAGTGTTCTTTGAGGATTTACACTTACGGGAACCGGATTTTTATTTGAATGTTGTTGGAAAAGATTTGGGAGAAACGATTGGGAATGTCATTGCCCGAAGTTATACACTGATGGTGGAACAGAAACCGGATGCGTTGTTGATTCTCGGTGACACTAATTCCTGCTTATCTGCCATTGCTGCCAAGCGACTTCACATTCCTATCTTTCATATGGAAGCGGGGAACCGCTGTTTTGATGAATGTTTGCCGGAAGAAACAAACAGGCGAATCGTAGATCATATTGCTGATGTGAATATGTGTTATTCAGAACATGCCAGAAGATATCTGAATGCAGAGGGAACTGCAAAAGAACATACTTTTGTTACAGGTTCGCCGATGGCAGAGGTCTTGAGATCTAACTTAAAACAAATCGAAGCGTCAACAGTACATGAAAAGTTACATCTGGGAAAATGGAAATATATACTTTTGTCCGCACATAGGGAAGAAAATATCGATACAGAAAAGAATTTTTTTGATTTAATGAATGCAATAAATGCGATGGCAGAAAAATATGATATGCCTATTCTGTATTCTTGTCATCCGAGAAGTGCTAAATATATTGCTGCCCGTCATTTTCAATTTGACACGCGTGTTATGCAGCATCCGCCTCTGGGGTTTCATGATTATAACTGTTTGCAAATGAATGCGTTTGCTGTGGTCTCTGATAGTGGTACACTGCCGGAGGAAAGCAGCTTTTATCTTTCTATAGGAAAACCTATTGCTGCTGTATGTATTCGTACCAGCACGGAACGGCCGGAGGCTTTAGATAAGGGAAACTTTATTATTGCAGGAATTACTAAAGTACAGGTTCTACAGGCTGTTGATACAGCAGTTCAGATGATTCACAATCATGATTTTGGAATCCCGGTACCATATTATATGGAAGATGTAAGCAATAAGGTTGTTAAGATTATACAAGGTTATACGGGAATTATTAACAAAATGGTGTGGAGAAAATGAATATATTAGTATATGACGTGGCAGCAAGTGAGGGTGGAGCGTTAAGCATTTTACAAGAATATTATAGTAAATGTAGTAAAGATCAAAGCAATCACTACTATTTTGTGATTAGTACGCCGATGCTTGAAAATACAAACAATATTACGGTATTACGATTTCCAGATATAAAAAAAAGTTGGTTACATAGGATTTTTTTTGATATTTTCAAAATTCGTAAAATTATTAAATCCTATAATATTGAACAAATTATATCTTTACAAAATATAATAGTATGGCATATGACTGTTCCACAAATTTTATATTTGCATCAGCCACTTCCATTTGTACAATATCAATTTAGCCTTTTTGAAAACAGAACATTTTGGATATATCAGCATATTATCGGTAAATTAATAAAACACTCTGTTTGCCATGCAACGAAGGTGATTGTACAAACACAATGGATGAAGCAGGTTTGTATAGAACAATGCCACGTGGTCTCTAAACAAATAGATGTGATAGCACCATCCATTGATAGTAGTAAGCTGAAATATTTTGTTGAATTTAACTTAAAGCGGAAGACATTCTTTTATCCTGCTGGCGTGCAAAGTTATAAAAACCACATGATTATTCTTGAAGCTTGTAAAATGTTGCAAATGAAAGGTGTTGATAATAGCTTTTATGAAGTTTTATTTACTATTGAAGGTAATGAAAATTCATATACAAAAAAAATCTATCAATATGCTGTTAGAAATAAATTACCTATACGATTTCTGGGTCCCATAAAGCGAGAAAAAGTTTTTGATTTATATTCCAAATCCATTCTCTTGTTTCCATCCTATATAGAAACATTTGGTCTTCCATTATTAGAAGCTAAATTAAGTAGATGTCTAATTGTTGCGAGTGATACAGTGTTTTCCAAAGAGATATTGTCTAATTATGGTAATGTATTTTTTTGCGATCCTTTTGATAAAATATCATGGTTTCAACGAATTTATCAACTAATAAAGCAGGTGACATATTGATCTACAAAAGAAATGTGAGAAATTTGCTGTGTGTCAGTAATAGGTATAAGTGTTGGAAAACGCCATTGACCAATGTAATAATATCCAAAGATAGTTGTTCTAAATGACCATGTGGAAATAAAAATGTATGTACACATGTTTTAAAATATAATTTTATACGAAGTATTACAGTTGAAGATGTATATAAACAAATTATGAATGTACTACGCTTGAATAAAAACTAACTTGTATATTTAAGTCAAGTTATGAGAATATATGGGGGATTGAAATGATATTTGACAAAATAAAGGCAAATATTGCACATGGCATTTTATTATTCAGTAATGCAGTAATTTACATAATTACATCTGTTCTTTTTACATCAAAAGAACAGAATATTTTACGCATATGCATATACAAAGTAGGAAATATTGGGGATTTAATATGTATTATTCCAACATTATATGCTATAAAAAATTATTATCCAGATGCTCAAATAGTACTTCTTTCTTCGCCAGGGTCACTAAATTCTATTGGGGCAGCAGACGTTTTATGTGGAGTTTCATGTATTAATAAAATAATGCTTTATTATCATAATGACATTAACTCACTTTCGAAAATAAATTGCTTCAAGAAAAAAGTTAAAGCCGAAAATTTTGATAAATTATTTTATTTGTCTAATGAAAGTGGCGATATAAAGCGAGTGTTGAGGGATGCTGTCTTTTTTAGGTTTTGTGGTATTAGAAATGCTACTGGATTTCGTATTAATACAGTACGGATTTTTCCACAGGCACAAACTAAATTTTGTCATTTTCCCAATGAAGTGGAGCGGAATTTAAGTAATTTGCCGTTTAAATGTAAAAATATTCCCCAATTTGAGATCCATATTACAAAACGTGATAAATGTTTTGTAAATCATGTTTTAAAAGAAAGTGGAATAAACAGTAATGACAAGATTATGGCTATTTCTTTTGCTGGGAAAGGTGAAGCACAATGTTGGGCCAATGAGAATTTTTCTGAAATTGTTCGTCGGTGGGGTAACATTTCTGATCATCATAAAGTAATTCTCATTGGTGGATTAGGTGAAGTGGAGAACGGAAATCAAATTATGCAAGATAGTATGTCTCTTCATGTATTGAATTTTTGTGGAAAATTTTCTATCCAACAAAGCTTTTATTTCATGACGAAGATATTATTCTTGCTATCCATTGATACTGGGACTGCTCATATGGCGGCGGCTATGAATACTAAGTGTATAGAACTTTGTACTGCTTATGATTTTCCAAACAAGTGGGTGGCTTATGGGATGAATACTCTTGCAATTAGAAAAAATTTGTCATGTTCTCCTTGTCTTAAAAAAAAATGCAAGTATGGATATCCTGCTAAATGTATGCAGGCTATAACAATAAATGAAGTATGGCAAGCCATTCGGCAAATATGAAAGAAAGAAGGTAAATATGCTAAAAAAAACAAAAATGGGCATAGGGATATATAATACTGTTTTTTTCGAGCTATCTGTTTTTATTTACATAATATATTTGTATTCACTGTCGTCTGCGAATATAGATGATTTATTGTATGCTATAGTACATGGATGTTTTTCTGTATATATAATAATAAAAACATGGAAAAAAATATTGCATTATTATGCTGAGAACGACTTTCCATTGATTTTAATTACATTATTAATGTTTGCTATTTATTATGAACTAAGCTGTGTGAAATATTTTACTTCACCCCCATATTTTTATTTTGTGCAAGATAATTTATATCGCTTTTTGTTTTCTATATTTACAGGATTTCTTATATTGGGTAGTGTTGAATTAATGCCATGGCTTGCTTATAAAAATACAAAAGCAATAAAGACACCGATGAAATATAAGATCAGTAAAACTTGGTTAATGATATGTATAATATTATTAATTTATACAACTTATGCGAAATATTCCAATAATTACATATCTCCTTATTTACAGCCTACTATCGAATTAACGATGTATGATCAAATTATCTTATTTGCTAATGATTTTTTATATATTATTCTTTCAGTTTTGGCTGTTGCTCAATTTGAAAAAAAATCTTTTATTTCAAAAATTCCAATATTTTTTTTAATGGGAATTACGTTGGCGGAAAGCTCACTAAGTGGTTCTCGATATATTTTTTTTCACGAAATGTTGATTTTATTTTTTCTGTTTCTTTTGTTTAGGAAAATTAATCTTATTAAATTTACAAAGCTTTTAATTATACTTCCAGGGATTATAATTTTAGTAAGTCTATTAGCATTTAATGTTTCAGGAAGATATTCAGGTGATAATGCGGCAATAGTTGATGATTTATCATATAGATTTGAATTGTCTGATTATCCTTTAGCACTTATCCATAATAGAGATTGGGGGGAATTTTCTTTAGGAACGATTCAAAGTGGAATTATAGTTGCAATTCCATCAATTATTATAGGCGAGAAAAATGTAAATGATATGACTTTTTCTAAAGATAGGATTCTTAGTCAAGCCAATTTAAGTACTGATGTAGATTATGCAGATACGTATTTTTCTATGGGGACTGAAAATTTTGGAATTGTTGGTTTTATTACCATACTTCCTTTTATTATTTTTTTACTTAATGCATTGGATATTGAATTAAGTAAAATGGGGCCATATTCACCTTTTGCTAAAATTTCATTTATACAATTATTTACTACCATAGAACTTGAATGGCTCGATTTTTTCCCGGAAATACGAAATGGAATGTTAACTATGATTTTGTTATATGTTTTTTATAAGTTAGCCATAAGGAGTGAGAGATGAAAATTGTAATCATTGGACAATTTGGAATAGAAGCCTTTGGGTTTCATATCAAAGAAAATTTAGAAGCTATGGGGCATGAAGTAGTTGCCTGTATTCCTTTCTCGAATGATAAGAATGTGATGATGTATCGAGTAACTCCTATTGATAAAGTTATTAATAAAATCAAAAGAAAGATGCTATTTGCGTCTCCGAGATTAAGACGTTTTTCATTAAAACATATTTTTGTTGCGTTAAAACATATAAAATGTGATCTAGTAATATGCACATATGATTATTTTCTGCCTGATGAAATTGAGTTAATTAGAAAAATAACTGGAGGAAAAATAATTCTATGGTTTCCTGATGCTATTAGTAATTATCAACGTGGGCTTGCCATAATTGCTGGTTATGACGCTCTATTTTATAAAGAACCATATATTGTAAAATATTTGCATGATATTTATAAATTAAATGTATTCTATTTACCAGAAGCCTTTAGCAAACTTAGACACACGCCTACATGTGATTATCACAATGAAAATGTGTTAAAAGATAAATATCGTTGCGATATAGTTATGATTGGTTCATTACATTCAGCTAGGCTTCCTTTATTAGAACGACTTACTGATTTTGATCTTAAAATTTATGGTAATCGTGGAACGTGGTGGCTTAATACTTCTAAAGTTATTCAATATCATACTAATAAGTTTCTATCCAATCATGATAAAGCTGACGCAATTAAATATGCTAAAATTTCTTTAAATACAATAGATCCTCCAGAAATATATGGTGTAAATGTACGAACCTTTGAATATGCAGGCGCAGGAGGATTTCAGATTGCACAGCATAAAAAAGCGATTGGTGATTTATTTGTATGTGATCGTGAAATTGTTACTTATCGTACAATGGATGAAATGATTCAGAAAGTTCGATATTATTTAGGTCATAATGATGAGAGAAATAAAATTGCTAATGCAGGTAAGATACGAGCATGGAAAGATCATGACTATCAGAAAAGATTAACGAGACTTATTAATATGACTTTTAAAGAAAATATTATAGATGAAGATCGATTCGATTATAGAATTTTGAAATGAGGTTGTATTATGAGTAATGTTAAAGTATCTGTTTTGGTACCAATTTATAATGTTGAAAAATATTTGCCTGAATGTTTGGATAGTTTGAAACAACAGACGTTGAAAGAAATCGAGTTTATTTGTTTGGATGATGGATCTACGGATTCTTGTTCTAATATACTAGATAAATATGCAGATAATGATAAAAGATTTGTTGTTGTTCATAAAAAAAACTCTGGATACGGAGATACTTTAAATAAAGGGTTAAATATTGCACAGGGAGAGTATATTGGAATTGTTGAATCTGATGATTTTGCTGCATCAAATATGTTTGAAGAACTTTATGGATTCGCGAAAAAATTTAATGTTAATATTGTAAAGTCATTGCATTATTTATACTGGGATAACAAAAATGTTTTCCCGTTTGATGATATGCCTTTTTCTGTGCCGAGAAATAAAATCATCGATCCATTAATTAATACTGATATTTTTATGATAGGAGCTACTATTTGGGATTCTATTTATAAATCTTCTTTTTTAAGAAGTGAAAATATATGTTTTTTAACTACTCCAGGAGCTTCTTACCAAGATACTTCTTTTAATTTTAAAGCATTATCAAAATCAGGTCCAATTTATTTTACTTCAAACAGATATTTATACTACAGACAAGATAATCCCCAGTCATCGGTGAAGTCTGTTAGTATGAAAAAAGTGATGTCTAATCATATTGAATTTTTAGAAATTGAAAAATTTTTAAATAATAATCCTAGTATTGAAAGAAAAGTATTAGATATTTATAAAAAAAGAAAAATAAAAATTTTGATAGGAAATGTTTTAAAAATATATGATATTAATGAAAAAATGAAATATGTTTCTAAAATTTCAGAAGAATTTAAATGTTGTTATCAATTATATGGTTTTACTTATTTAAATAAAAAATATCAATTTTTATATTTTCTTGTTATGCATAAAGTGAAATATGGATTCATGATATATGATGGTTTAAGAAAATTAAGATGGTAGTTATTTTGGCTTTATTTTTTATTTATAATAGAATTATGATTTATAAGAAATTTTATGAATGTTAAAAGATAAATTTTTGATTTGATAATTTATTCAACAAAATTCTAGAGATAATATATTTGTTTTATTCAGGAGATGAAAAGATGAGTATTTATGATTATCTAATAGTTGGCAGTGGTTTATTTGGCTCTGTATTTGCACACGAGGCTAATAATAAAGGGAAACGATGTCTCGTTATTGAGCGAAGGAATCATTTAGGTGGAAATGTATATTGCCAAAATAGAGACGACATTAACATTCATTTTTATGGGGGACATATTTTTCATACTAATGCACCCGATATTTGGGAATATGTAAACCAATTTGTTGTATTTAATCAGTATATAAATAGCCCGATAGCTAACTATAAGGGGGAACTGTATAATCTTCCTTTTAATATGAATACATTTCATGAAATGTGGGGGGTTATAACACCTAGGGAAGCTAAGAGAAAAATTGCAAAGCAAAGAGCTTTAATTACTCATGAACCTCAAAATTTGGAAGAACAGGCAATTCATCTTGTTGGTACAGATATTTATGAAAAATTAATTAAAGGATATACAGAAAAACAGTGGGGAAGGAAATGTACTGAGTTACCTGCCTTTATTATTAAACGATTACCAGTCCGCTATACGTATGATAATAATTATTTTAATGATCGATATCAAGGAGTTCCCATTGGGGGATATAATGTGTTAATTAATCATTTGTTGGAAGGTATAGACGTTCGGTTAAATTGTGATTTTAATACAAATCAAGAAGCATGGAGAGATATAGCAGATAAAGTGATTTATACAGGAACGATAGATGAGTACTTTCATTATTGTTTGGGCGAACTGGAATATCGCGGTCTTCGTTTTGAGACGGAGAAATATAATATAGATAATTATCAGGGAGTAGCAGCTGTTAATTATACTGATGCTGAAACACCGTATACACGGATTATTGAACATAAGCATTTTGAATTTGGCACACAATCGGTTACTTATATTACCAAAGAGTATCCTGTGTTTTGGAAACGTGGTGATGAAGCGTATTATCCAATAAACGATGAGAAAAATCAAAATCTTTATCAACAATATTTGATAAAAGCTAAACAAGAAAAAAATGTTATATTTGGAGGACGGCTGGGAGAATACAAATATTATGATATGGATAAAGTAATACAATCGGCATTACATCTTACGGAAAAAGAGTTATCTTAATATGATGTAATTATTTTGATAAATGAATTTTAAAATATTATAAAATAAAGGATTTTATCAATAATGATGCAGAGAAAAGTTTTGATTTTATAAAAGTAAAGTGCAATAATTATTGATTATGAGTGATTGATATGGCGAGTATATCTAAAAATTATTTTTATAACATGATTTTTCAAGTATATAGTTTGATTTTACCAATAATTACTATCCCTTATTTGTCAAGAGTCATTGGTGCCGAAGGGCTAGGAAAATATGCATTTGCATTATCTGTTGTAACTTATTTTACGATGATTGCGTTTTTAGGAATGAATAATTATGGACAACGAACGATAGCTTATGTTCGTAATCAGGATATATATACACTAAGTGCAACCTTTTGGGGGTTGTTTATTGTCAAATTAGTGTTATCAACGATTGTGTTGTTTATGTATCTTGTATTCATATTTTTTTGTTTTTCTAATATATTTTTATATGTTATTCTTGCTATGGAGATTGTTACTGTTTCTTGTAATGTGGATTGGTTTTTTCAAGGTATTGAAAATTTTAGAGTGTTAGCAGTACGAAATATTTTTATAAGGACACTAGCTACTATATCTATATTTTTATTTGTTAAAACATCTAATGATTTTGTGATCTATGTTTTGTGTATGACATTTGCGGATTTTTTAAGCACAGCATCCATGCTCCCTTTATTAACAACATACATTTGCAAAGTTCATTTTATAGATATTCATTGTTGGAAGCATGTAGTAGGTTCTTTTCGATTATTTATTCCTCAAATTGCAATGACGATTTACTTGGTTATGGATAAGACGATACTTGGTGTATTAAGTAATTCGCCGATGGAAGTTGGGTTTTATGATCAGGCACATAAACTGGTTTTAGTCTTATTAACAATTGTAACTTCTTTGGGGACTGTTATGTCTCCTCAAATATCTTTTTTATATGCTAATAAAAATTATGAAGGTATTTTACGAAATTTGCGATATAGTTTTCACATTGTAGGGTGTTTGGCTATTCCTATGATTTTTGGAATTTTTTTAGTGGCTAACATATTTGTCCCATTCTTTTTTGGAAATGGATTTGACCAGGTAATTCCATTATTAAAAATTTTTAGTTTTCTTTTGTTAGCGATTGGATTAAGTAATATTTTAGGAAGTCAGTATTTGATACCCATTGGAAGAGAACATTTGTTGACTATTTCAGTGACAATAGGTGCTATAATCAACGTTTTTTTTAATATAGTACTTATTCCAGCCTATGCATCACTTGGATCAACAATAGCTTCTGTTATTGCGGAAATTGGAGTATTTGGTTATCAGTTTTGGGTGACACGAAAGGAATTACCCTTTCGCCAATATTTTTTGAGTATGAAAAATTATATTTTTGCTGGTGCAATCATGTTTTTTATACTGTATTTTATTCCTCAGAATATTCCCACTGTACTTTACTTACTAATTAGTATTTTTTCAGGAATTGTTATATATATTATGGTTTTAATTCTTTTAAAAGATAAGTTTATTATTGAAGTAATCAGTAGGATAAAAAGAATTTTAGTGAATAGTTAAATATAGAAACTATAGTAGAAGATAACAGGGACGCTCTTTTTTTGTCGCATTAGTTGATAATAGAGAATATACTGGTCGGATAGAGCCAACGTTTCGATGTGGCGTGAGCTACATGTCCGGAATTGTTGAGATACTATCCCTAAAAGTATTCGCTTACAGATTGTTCCAATTCATATCCTTCAATGCAGAGCGTATATGGATTGAAGCAATGCTTTACATGTTTATTTTGATACTGAGAGCAAAAGATGGTAGCGGATTTCTTTCGTTTCCGGTGAGGCAGTTCAACGATATACATGTAATTGTAGGAAAGGGGACATAGTTTGTGATTCCATTTGGAAATTGTTTTATGATGCGCTTCTTTTTTGTGCGTTGAATATACTGATCGGATAGAGCCAGCGTTCCGGTGCGGCGTGAGCCGCATGACCGGAACTGTTGAGCCACTATCCCCCAAAGTTATTCGCTTAAAGATTGATCCAATCCATATACTTCACGCATTGAAATATCCTTTGATGGATCTGTACTTTCGATATTGATTTTATATGCATCGTGTACGATGCGATCAAGGATGGCGTCGGCTAGTGGACTGGCGTCTCCTCCTAGTTGCTCATACCAGTCGTTGTCTCTATACTGAGAACAGAAAATGGTCGAAGATTTTTTGCGGCGCCGGTGAAGAAGTTCGAAAATATCTTTGCATTCCATCTCACTCGGCTTCATGAGCAGCCATTCATCAAAAATAAGCAGCACCGGATTGGCATATTTAGCCATAACGTTCTTATAAGTGCCATCATTCCTTGAGATTTCTATATCGATGAGAAAATCTGGCAACCTGACATATTTTGTTTTGTAATATTGTTTACAGGCTTCCATACCGAATGCACAGGCCATATAGGTTTTGCCGCTACCGGTTGCACCCGTAATGAAAATATTTCGATGTTCCGTAATATATTCACAATTTGCGAGTCTTTCAATAAGACCCCGATTCAGTTTGCGGCCAGATTTATAGTTGATATCCATAATGCTGGCATCTGACTGATCAAATCCAGCACCTTTAATAAGCCTTTTCCTTCGATTATTTTTTCGACTGCTGTATTCAATGTCCACCAGCATACCAAACCGATCCTCAAATGGAATTTCCTTCATTTTTTGATCATTTTGTTGAGTAAGAAAAGCATCCGACATCGCAGTAAGACGCATTGCAAGTAATTTATCTATTGTACTTTGATTCGTCATGGCTGTTTCCTCCCGTAGTATGCAGAACCTCTGGTAATGCCATGGTTCTTTCGCGTAGACGCTGACTCAACTGGTGTTTTATCCGTATCCGTTTTTGCTGACAAGATATTTTTGATGCTCTTGTAGCTCGGATTTACCGTATAGCTTAAAGCTTTTTGACAAGCAACTTCAAGCTGCATTCCAGAATATCTTTCCGTGAGCTTCAACAGTCCCATACAGCTTCGATAAGCCTGTTGTTCCACACGATGGGAGGTAAGGATTGCATCTATTGCCTTATACGTATTGGGCCCGATTTTTTCAGCCCATTTGCGGAATCTGTCGCCGTTCCATGACAAATATTGCTGATGATCCTTTGGCATGTGTTCCAGAATGGTACTATACTGCCCCTTACGTCCGTAAAGCCGACGATGTGATGCAATTCGTTTATGATTGTAAAAAATCTCAATGATTTTATCTGTTATCCGCACATCTACCTTCCGTTTTATATATTCATATGGGACGGAGTATAGCATTCCGCTGATAGATATGTGATAATTAAATTGAACGGTGTACTGTTTCCAGTCCGCTAGTTCATACGAGGTAGCAGGTAAAGGTGCCAATAATGGCAATTCTTCGTCGTGGAAGAGTCTCAGCCGGCTGCCTTCTTTCTTTTGAAAGAGTCTGGCATTAAACTCTGCCAGCTTTTCTCGGATTGATTGATTGATCTCAGCAAGAGAAAAGAACTGCTCATTACGAAGCGCCGCCGTAATCCATGTAGAAATTTTGCCGACTGTACCTTCAGCATTCGGTTTATCCTTGGGAGCTTTCACTCTGGCAGGAATAATAGCCGTGCCATAATGCTCCGCCATCTCATGATAGATGGTGTTGACCTGCTGACTATACCAACCACCGTTATGTACAACGGCTGTTTTGCAATTATCTGGCACAAGGATCTTAGCAACACCACCGAAGAACTCAAACATATGGATATGAGCTGTAATCCAAGCCTGTTGCTTTTCATTGATAAAGGCTTCGACATACGTGTATTGGCTGTACGTCATCACACCAACAAAAAGATATGCGTCTATAACTTCACCCGTATCAGGATCCATAATGTGAGCCGGATCTCCAGCCCAATCTACTTCGACCTGTTCGCCAGGCTTGCGGTTGATATGCATGGTGGCCCGACGCTTTTGTTCATCCTGTTGAATGTAGTAGCAAAACTGCGAGTACATGAGAGGCGCTTCACCACTTAGCCGGCACGTCTCCATATATTCTGTCCATAGGAGTTTCTTGTTTACCCCGCTTTTCATCAGTTCTTTGTGGATGTAGGACAAATTAGGTTGGCACCTTTGAACATTGGATTTTGGATGAGAAACCAATATTTTCTCAAGTGCAACATCTGTCATGTTTTCGTCCAAGGGCCAGAAAAGCTTTAATTCAGCAGCCTTTTTTAAAACTTTTGCGACGGTATTTCTAGAACAAGGGCAGCTACGTGCTATGTTCCGTTCACTGAAACCAAGGTGAATATTCCATTCCTAAAGTGCAATCTTTCCGAAGTTTTAGTGCACCCCTTTCTAGAAATTTAGTGCATAGCTCCCGAAAATTCAGTGCAGTGCTCCCGGAAGCTATGCAGTCGTAAACCTTTTAATAACTTAATGTTTTTTGTTGTGCAGATTGTTTTAACCCGTGACGTTCGCGCATTGAAACCTGTCCGTCAATAAAGACTTCATAACTGTTGTGTACAATCCTGTCAATAATGGCTTCAGATACGGTGGCATCACTTTCTGTACCAATCCTGTTGTACCAGTCGCCTGGTTCAAATTGTGTGCAGAATATCACAGATCCCTTAACGCTTCTTGCTTCAATAATTTCTAGCAATTCTCTTGCCTGATCACTGGATAAAGGTGTTAACAAGAATTCATCTACGATCAGCAATCCAACTTTTTGGTAAGATTTAATGAGCTTTTCAAATGTTCCTTCACCATGAGCAATTGCCAGTTCATCCAGAAGCTCTGGCAACCTTATATACCGAACCTTTAAGTAGTTTCTGCAGGCAGCATTGCCAAGGGCACAGGCAATATATGTTTTCCCATTTCCAGATGCTCCTTTCAGAATAATATGGTGACTTTCACGAATGTATTGGCAAGTAGCAAACGAATTAATTAGTGCTTTATCAAGGTTCCTGTCAGGCTGGTATTCAATATTTTCAACGCAGGCATCTGGATAACGAAATGCTGCTGTATGAATAAGCTTGTTCATCTTCGTGTTTTGGCGTTTAGTCCATTCTCGATCAATCATCATCCCGATTCTGTCTTCGAAGGAGAGATTGTCGAAATATTTATCATTGCATTGTTCTTCAAAAACAGCGGCCATTTCGGACAAACGCATATCATGTAGTTTATCAACAGTGGATTGTTTTAACATTTTTCTTTACCTCCCCGGAAATATGCTGCACCGCGTGTTATGCCGTGAGATGTATCAGATTGTAAGGACGGGGGCTTTACCTTAACTTTGTCCAGACCGTTTTTAAGAATTGTTGCAATATTTTTAAGGCTGGGACTTGGGGTATATGTTAAAGCGGTACCGCATGCTTGTTCGAGCCTGTTTGTAGAATAGCGGTCTGCTAGTCTCATTAACGAAACACAGGATTTGTAGCCCTGTCTTTCTATCTTATGCATATATAGAAAGTTTTTAATAACAAGCAGCGCGTTATCCCCTATGTTTTCACCCCATTTAAGAAAATTCTCACTGTTGTATGCAAGATACTGCCTGTGGTTTGCCGGCATATGTTCAGGTACATAAATTGGTTCTTGGGAGTATGCTCTACGGATATGCGAAGCAATTCTTTGTCCATGGAAAAACATCTCTATTGTCTTTTCCGTGGTTCGTACCTCAATTTTTTTACCAATAAATTCATATGGCACAGAATACTTGCAATTCCCGACGGGTATGAGATAATCGGGTTGTATGGTGGCTTTCGACCAGATAGCCGTCTCATACGGGGAAGCAGGCAGTGGCATGAGGAAGTCCTTTTCTTCCTCTTCAAATGCTGTGAATCTGCTTCCTTTCTTCTTTTGAAACGGTTTTTTGTTGAATTCTGTAAGCTTTTCAAGGATTACGGCATTTACTTCCGTAAAGGAAAAACACTTCCTGTTGCGAATTGCTGCCAAAATCCAGGTTTCAATAACGCCAACGGTTCGCTCAGCATTAGCTTTATCTCGTGGAGTGAATGGCCTAGCTGGAATTATGGCGGTGCCATAATGTTCTGCCATCTCATGGTAGGAATGGTTTAAAATGAGCTCTGTGCTTGTGTTTTTAATCACTCCTGTTTTGAGATTATCTGGTACAAGAATGCGGGTTACGCCACCAAAGAAAGAGTAAGCATGAACATGGGCTTCAATCCAGTGATTGGACTTCATGTCTGGAAATGCTTCGGCATAACTGTAAAGGCTGCATGGTAGGCATGCCACAAAAACATAAGCTTTTATTTCTTCTCCTGTTGTTTCATCAATAACAGACAATGTATTTCCAACCCAGTCGACCTCCATGATTTCTCCCGGTTTTCTTGTTATCCTAAGGGTTGCCTTCTTTGAAGCAGCGTATGCATGGTACTTGTCACTGAATTGGGAATGCTGATAGGGAATCATTCCTTCATGTCGACATTTCTCACAGTATTCCGACCACAACAGGGAAAGCGTAACTCCTGGTTTCGCCAGCTCTTTGTAAATATACTCATAATCAGGGAGTTTTCGTCCTTGAGACGTGAGTCGTCCAGGGTAGAGAATAGCAGATAGATCCTTATTTGTAAGATTATTTGGAATTGGCCATGTTAACTCTTTGTCTTGAGCTAATTTCCATACTTCGGCGATAGTATTCCGGGAACTTCCACAACTGTTGCCGACACGCAAGTTGCTGTACCCCAGGCTTTTAAGCCTGATGATTTCTCGATAATTTAACATGATTATCGACCTCCAATAATGATAGTCACACGTATGTGTGCCATTTTCATTATATAGGGCATGCACTGTTATCGAAAATGAGTGCACTTAATTATCGGAAAGATACGCACTAAATTGTCGGCAAGACTGCACTATTTTGTTGGAATATACAACCAAGGTGCTTCAACCTTATGATTTCGCGATATTTGGTCATCATATGACCTCCCGTATAATGTATTTACATCTCTAGATGTATACATACATTATACGGGTTATGGTCATGGCTCACTTCGTCCGGACAGGTGGCTCAGGCTTAAACGGTATGGTGGCTCACTTTGATCGGACAGGTGGCTCAACTAGATCCGTATTATTCATGCGTCACGTTGTTTCTTTATTTAACGTGCGGACTGTGTCAGCCCGCACGTTTTTTTATAGTATGACATTGTATACCACGATTTTGCCCAGTATTTTAAATTTTTCAAGATTTTCATGGGTGATGACGGTTTCACGGAAGGATAGATTTGTACTGTCGGGGCGTAAGATAATATCGCCTGTTTTTTTGTCCCGATAGAATCGTTTTATGATGTATTTTTTTTCTGTACCATATAGGGCGGCGATAATATCTCCGTTATGGAGTGTATCTATGGTTATCTGTGTGAGCACGGCAATGGCAGCGCCTTTTTTTACAATGTTGTTGATAGAGTCACCGGTGACGTGCATGATGACCAGGTTTTTGTTGCCGGCGTAGGGACCCAGCAACGTATCTGCTATAGACATGTGGGGGAGATGAATCATACTATCTGCGGTTAATACATCACCGATGGGCATACCGATAGGAATTTCATAATACACAGAGGAAGGAGACTTTTTTTGATAGGGTGTACGGTATGCTGCTAGGGGACTTGTCTTGTCTGACAGGGCACTGGCAATGTCTGCCGATATATGCAATACCTTTGCGATTTCACTGATCGCATCGAGGGGGATTTTGGATGTCCGCCCTGTGATGTAGCGTTGCAGTGTGGATTTTGGTATTTTTGTTTCTTTTGACAATTCACCGTAACTGACAGCATCTTCCTTCATTTTTTGTTTTATTAGCGATATGATTTCGTTTGGCAGGTTTTTTTGGTTCATAATAAACCCTCCTTATTAAAATATTATAAACTCTTGGTTTCATAAACGCAACGATGGATTGCGTAAAATATGCCAGTCGTTTCAAAAATGGGATTGACAGACTATATCAAATATTTTATAATATAGTTGTCCCAAAAAATGGAACGAAAAGGAGGGAGAATTCATGAATGTTCCAAAATTGCGAGCTAAAATAGCGGAAAGAGGAATTAAATATTGTGATGTTGCTGTCCAAATGGGAATTACACCACAGGCTCTCAACCGGAAGATGCGGGGAGATACCCGGTTTTTTCTGGATGATGCCATTAAGTTATGCGATATTTTGCATATTACAAATTCTTCGGAACGCAATGAAATTTTTTTAAGCCAATCGTCTCAAAAACGGGACGAAACAAGGATGTAAACTAAAAAATTGAAAGTGAGGTGGGCATAGTTAACCTGCGTAAGAGCTAGGCATCAGAACTTACGTATATACTATGATGACATAGTATGATTCGGTTACCGTGTATTGTATTGATGTGAGGTATCATATGGAAAATAATACTCTTTTTAAAGTGATACGTATTTTAGATGAATACCGGATTGTTATTAATGCCGGAGCGGACAGGCATATAACAGAGCAGTGCTATTTTCAAATTATAGGCGCAAATAATGAGATCATAGATCCGGAAACCAAGCAAAGCATGGGCATGATCCACAGTGTAAAGGAATTGGTACGGCCGATACTGATTGAAGATCAATTTTGTGTCTGCGAACATTTCGATGATCGATTTGTGAAAAACACGGATGTAGTGCAAGAGAATCAACTGCTGTTTACGAATTCGAGAAAATTGAATATTAATAAGGCGCAGATCACAACCTATGCGGTGGATGAACCCATCAATGTGTTAGATAAAGCGGTATTAATCGTGATGAAATCTGCGGCGGAAAATGCGAATCATTCCGGGCGTATTCCGGATAAAAAACATTCCCATTCCCTTTCTTTGTTTTCCGTATTTTTTGGATGACGATGGACATTTCTGCTTTTTAATATTTTTAATACTAGTACTGCACCTATGAAGCGTTTCCTGTGAAAAAAGGCTTTATAGGTGCAGTACTATTCGATTTCACTATAAAAAGCAACGGCTTTGCCCAGTATTTTGAAGGTGTCATCATGGCAGGTGTCAAAATACAGCGGTTTGTAGTTGGGATTTTCTGCCAGGCATTGTATTTTTTCGCCTATGAAGTATACGCGTTTCAAGGTCGTCGTGTCATTGATCAGGACGGCTGCGATTTCCCCGTCATCGACGTGGTCCTGCTTATGGATGAATACGATATCGCCATCGTTGATTCGTGCAGCGGTCATGCTGTCTCCCTGCATGCGGAGCGTAAAGTCGGCATGTATATCCAGCTGATACGGGGCCTGTTCTTCGATACAGGTGCCGGATTCTCCGGCGGGTTCTCGGATAATGGGAATCGTAATCGGCATAGGGACGTTTTCTGCGTATATACGGGTATATGCCTGCAGTTCTTCCATCGAAACATCATCTTTTAAGAGCAGGGCCGGGGGCAGGGTCAAGGCTTCGGCTAAGAGTGCTATTTTATCTCGTCCCATGTTTTTGATGATGCCGTGTTCCCATTTTCGCACGGTGCTTTTTCCGACATCTACATGCCGGGCGACTTCTTCTAAGGTCAGGTTTAATTGTTTACGGCGCCAGGATAGTACATCTTGTATTTTCATTTGGATTTACCTCATCTGTTAATATATTTATTATACTGTGAAAGTTGCTAAGAGGCAACGGTATTCATGCAATATTGGCAACTGTGTCCGCACATGTTGACAGCATCGCGGGGAATACGTATAATTAAAGTGTCGTAAAAGATACGTAGAAAAAGGAGGATATAGGAATTGAATGCGGAGTTATTGCTGGCTAAGATCAGAGAAGAAGGCATATCCATGGGGCGTTTTCTGCAATCTATTCATATGTCGTCTTCTACCTGGAACAAGAAAATCGGTGGCATCTATGAGTTTGATCGGGATGAGATGCAGCGGATTATCGTGCGTCTTAAGTTAAAGGAGATTGATGTGACCGTTATTTTTTTTGGCCGGAATGTATCTTAAAAGACACGTTTTAAATACGGCAGACAGCAGGGGAAAGGGGAGGATATGCGTATCATGTCAAAACGATACGTTTGTAACCGGATGTGCTTGTTTCCGGTTCCAGACAGTTAAAGGAGGCGAGGTTTCGTATATAAGGGATACCGTATCATATTTAAGGAGGAATAGAAATGGAACCGTCTTCAACAAAAACGTCTATGGCAGATGATTTTACTGCCGGGGCGTTGGAAAAGCATTCCGGGCTGAGTCCGGAGGAATGGAAAAAAGCGACCCGCTTCGATAGTACAGACTGGGGCTGGGTCATTATGAGTATCGGCATGGCTATTGGTGCCGGTATTGTATTTTTGCCGGTGCAGGTAGGCTTGATGGGATTATGGGTATTTTTGTTATCTTCGGTCATCGGATATCCGGCAATGTATTTATTCCAGCGGTTATTTATCAATACGCTGGCTGATTCCCCGAAGTGCCAGGATTATCCCAGCGTCATCAAAGGGTATTTGGGGAAGAACTGGGGCATGTTCTTGGGTGCGTTGTACTTTGTTATGCTGATCATCTGGGTGTTTGTGTATTCTACGGCGATCAACAATGACAGTGCCTCTTTCCTGCAGTCTTTTGGCGTGACGGACACGCTGCTGTCGAAAAATCCGCTGTATGGACTGGGAATCATCTGCTTGCTGGTCCTGCTGGCTTCCCGCGGGGAAAAAGTGTTGTTCAAGATCGCAACGGGCATGGTGCTTACTAAGTTGTGTGTCGTAGCTATCCTCGGCTGCCTGATGGTGAGCCACTGGAATCTGGCGAATGTCGGGGCCATCCCGCCGATCGGCCAGCTCATCCATGATACGATCGTCATGCTGCCGTTTACGCTGACTTCTATCTTATTTATTCAAAGCTTGAGTCCCATGGTTATTTCTTACCGGTCCCATGAAAAGTCTATTGCCGTGGCTCGGTATAAAGCGATGCGGGCCATGAATATCGCATTTTGCATCCTGTTCGTCACCGTGTTTTTCTATGCCGTATCGTTCACATTGTCGATGGGACATGACCAGGCAGTCGCGGCGTACCATGCCAATATTTCGGCACTGGCGATGGCGGCCCAGGGCAGCGGACAGCAATATGTTAAGGTATTCAGCTTGATTCTCAATATTTTTGCGGTTATGACGGCGTATTTTGGTGTATATCTCGGATTCCGCGAAGCCTGCCAAGGGCTGGCCATGAATATGCTGTGCCGTGTGATGCCGGAGGAACGTGTTAACAAGACGATCCTGAAATATGGCATTATCTTTTTTACGATCATGGTATCGTGGGGCGCTATCGTGCTGAACGCACCGGTACTGAGTTTTACTTCCATCTGCAGTCCGGTCTTTGGGATGGTAGGGTGTCTGATCCCGGCGTATCTTGTATATCGGGTGCCGCTGCTGCACCGGTATAAAGGTGTGTCACTGTACATCATTATTATTACGGGCATATTGTTGTGTGTATCCCCGTTCTTGGCGTTTATGTCCTAATTTAATTCGTTGGAAAGGCAAGGTGTTACGTTATGCAGGATACGAAAAGTAATACAGATATGAATCCATTATGGAAAGAAATGATCAAAGCCGTACGGCATGAAGTCGTACCGGCTATCGGCTGTACGGAACCGGTATCCTTGGCGCTGGCGGCAGCCATTGCGTCAGAAACCTTGGCATTACCTGTGTATGCCATAGAAGCGCGCGTGTCTGCCAATATGATGAAAAACGGTATGGGTGTCATTGTTCCCGGAACCGGGACCGCGGGACTTTTGATCGCGGCGGCTGTCGGTGCGATCGGCGGAGATCCGGACGGTAAACTGGAGGTCTTGAAGGATATTACGCCGGGGCAAGTTGCCGAAGCGAAGGAAATGGTGGCGGACGGAAAGGTAACGATCAGTGTTGCCGATGTAGACCATGTCCTGTATTCCGAAGTACGTGTTCTGCATGGGACGTCATCGGCACGTGTCTGCATCGCCGATACGCATACGAACGTCATCCGTATAGAAAAAAATGGGAAAGCCATTTTTAAAGCGGCTCCCCAACAATCTAATGACAGGCAAAAAGCCTATTCTCTTACCGGTATACGGGCGCAGGATATTTTCGAATTTGCGGCCCAGGCACCTATCGATTCTATATCCTTTATTGAAGAAGCAGCAAAAATGAATGATGCTTTAGCAGAAACCGGGATGCAGCAGGTGTATGGATTGCAGATCGGCAGAATATTACAAAAACAAATATGTGAAAAACAGTTGGATCAATCCCTCTTGCTGCAAATGGCAGCCTGCACGGCGGCCGCCTCGGATGCACGCATGGGCGGGGCCTCACAGGCGGCCATGACCAACTCCGGTTCCGGCAATCAAGGTATCACGGCTACCGTACCGGTAACCGTGGCTGCCAAATACCTGCGGGCAGATCGGGAAACTACGATACGGGCCCTCATGCTTTCTCACATGATGGCTATCTATATTCATAGTAAATTACCGAAATTATCAGCCCTGTGTGCCGCTTCGACAGCCGCCATGGGTGCTGCTGCAGGAATAGCCTACCTTTATACCAAGGATTTCAAGACGGTCTGTATGGCTATATCCAGTATGATCGGAGATATCCCGGGCATCATCTGCGACGGAGCCGCTCATAGCTGCTCGATGAAAGTCACGACTTCTGTTATGGCTGCCTATAAAGCCGTGCTCATGGCACTCCAGAACATTCGTGTCACCGGGGAGGAAGGTATTGTGTCGGATGATATTGACGACTCTATCGATAACATCGGGACACTGGCCTGTCAAGGAATGGCAGAAACCGACAAGCAAATATTGGCTATCATGATGCAGAAGAAGAAAAAAGAACGACGTTGATGTCTTATTGTGTGGCATAGGAAAGTGTAACAAAAATCCCCCAATACGGATTGTATTGGGAGATTTTTGTATATGATGCAGTGGGGATTTAAAGACACGGGAACGGGAGAAGGGCAGGAGCAAGGGCTAACCTCTCCGTCTTCGGACGAAACCCATGTCCGAATCCACCTGATAGACAAACTAAGCGATTCGCATGCTTTTGTGCGTCACTGCGTTCCTGCAAAAGCAGCTCTCTGCTTATCCCCTGTTAAGGGAGGCTTTCAGAGCTGTTGCATTTGGCCACCGGATAGACGGATTGAGCGATTCGCATATTTTTGTGCGTCACTGCGTTCCTGCAAAAGCAGCTCTTTGCTTATCTCCTGTTAAGGGAGGTTTTTAGAGCTGTTGCATTTGGCCGCCGGATAGACGGATTGACAATAAATAATAAATATTGTATAATGACAATATAAATAATTGTTATCAATTAACACGTATTATTTAATAAGTGGATATATTCATAAACGCTTATCGTTTTTTTTGGTTTGAGAGGTGGTTATCGTATGGATAAGGTTATATCGTTGGATACAGCTATGCAGCATGTAAAGAGTGGCTCGACTGTCATGATCGGTGGATTTTTGGGAGTAGGGGTTCCGCTGCGCTGTATAGAGAAGTTGATTGAAAGAGGTCTCACGGATTTGACGATTATTTCTATTGTGAGTGCCAGTCCGGCCGGTAATTTTGATTTGGCTCCTTTGTTTCAGCATAAAATGGTAAAGAAATTGATTACATCCCATGCCGGAACATGCCCCGAGGCAATTCGGCAGTATAAGGCAGGAGAGATTGATATTGAATATCATCCCATGGGGAGTTTTATAGAGAAGGTCAGAGCGGCAGGGGCCGGGTTAGGCGGCGTTTTGTCTCCTACCGGTTTGGGTACTATTTTGGAAGAGGGGAAGCAGAAGATCGTTGTAGCGGATAAGACGTATTTGCTGGAGACACCTCTTAAGGCAGATGTTGCCCTTATTAAAGGTTTCCGCGCAGATCGGATGGGGAATGTACAGTATCGCGGCGTAGCTGTTAATAGTAATCCCGCAATGGCTACAGCGGCCGCTTATACGATAGCGGAAGTGAACGAAATCGCAGCGATAGGAGAGATCGATCCCAACCAGGTAGGAACTCCGGGGATTTTTGTGGATGCTGTCGTACAGGGAAATAGTATGGAAGAGCAGCATCAGGTTTTGGGTGATTTGTGGTATAAGGCCGGTTTTTTGAAAACGGTTGCACCCGAAAAGGAGGACGTATAATGAGCGATAAAGAACGTATTGCACGGAGGGCAGCATTAGAGTTGCAGGATGGGGAATATGTCAACCTTGGTTTCGGCATGCCGATGAGTGTTGCCAATTTTGTTCCCAAAGGAGTGGAAGTTATTTTGCAGTCGGAAAACGGTTGTTTATTGTTCGGCGGGACACCTACGGGGGACACGTATGATTCGGATATTGCCAATGCCGGCGGACAGCCTATTACTTTGGTAGACGGGTCCTCGGTTTTTGATTCGACGACGGCGTTTGCCATGATCCGCGGCGGCCATATGGATGGTACTTTCCTGGGAGCACTGGAGGTAGACCAAGAGGGAAATATTGCCAACTGGGCATTGCCGGTCGCACCGGAACGATATTCGCCGGGACCGGGCGGCGCCATGGATCTGGTGGCGGGAGCCCGCAAGGTTGTGGCTATGCTGCTGCATACCAATAAACAAGGGGAATCTAAAGTAAAGAAACATTGTACGCTGCCGCTTACCGGAGCCGGCATCGTCGATATCATCATCACGGAACAAGCCGTGTTCAAGGTGCAGCCGGGAGGCTTAGTGTTGACGGAAATAGCAGCCGGAAAGACTGTGGAGGATATACGGAATATCACAGAGGCTGATTTTACCGTGGCTGAAGATGTAGGTGAATATCGCCTTGCCTGATGGTGTGATGGCATGAGTATATAGATAATGCATGGTAAAACCCCAAGGAGTATTGTACTGACCCCCATAAGTTAGACCTAGAAATCTAGCTTATGGGGGTCAGCTTTTTATGGCAAAATATAGTTTTGAATTTAAGATGAAAGTTGTCAACGAGTATTTGCAAGGAAAATTAGGCTATATGCTATTATCAAAGAAGTATCATATTCCTAGCAACAAAGTTCTCAGAGAATGGGTTGCCGTGTATCGTGAAAACGGTTCACAAGCTCTTCAACGGTCACGCCAGAAGAAAACATACTCTTTTCAATTTAAGCAACATGCGGTAGAGTTATATCTAAGTACAGAGTCATCTTACAACGAGTTAGCTCTTTCGCTAGGTATACATACGCCAAGTATGCTAACCTCTTGGGTTCAGCGTTATCGTGCGGTTGGTGTAGATGGCCTCAAACCGCAACGGAAAGGCAGGAGATCGAAGGTGTCAGATAAATCAACTATCCACCCAGCATCACCAGAAGCGCAGACGGAGAGACTTAAACAACTCGAGGAAGAAAATCTCAAATTACGAATTGAGGTAGCATATTTAAAAGAAGTGAGGAGACTGCGTTTAGCGGAAGAGGCGCAGAAAAACAAGCAAGGATCATCCACAGTCTCCGAGGATCATTCAAACTAAAAGATATCCTTGCCGTTGCCAAGCTTCCCAAGGCAACGTATATGTACTGGCAGAAGCGCTTCGATCTGCCTTCTCCAGATGCAGATATAGAAGCAAAGATTATAGCCATCCGTAAAAGTGATAAGGACTTTGGTTATCGTCGTATCTGGGGGAAACTGCATGAAGAGGGCCTTCTCATCAATCGAAAACGTGTACAACGACTGATTCAGAAGCTGGGGCTGCAGGTTACGTCATTTATACACAAAAACCGTAAGTATAATTCCTACAAAGGAACCGTGGGCCGCGTCGCGCCTAACCGTCTGCGCCGACGATTCGACACCTGTATCCCACATCAGAAAATCACCACGGATACGACAGAATTTAAATATTATGAGATCGACACAAAAGGAACCATCATTACACGTAAGGCGTACCTTGATCCATTCCTGGATCTATTCAATCGTGAGATTATCAGCTTCAGCTTTACGAAACGCCCGTCATCACAGGGAATCATGTCTGCCTTGGAACGGGCCATTGAGGTAACCGGCGACTGTCCTTATCGCCGGACCTTTCACTCCGACCAGGGTTGGGCCTATCAAATGGGAGGATATGTTAGTCGCTTAAAAGAAGAACGGATTTATCAGAGCATGTCCCGAAAGGGAACCTGCCTTGACAATAGCGTGATGGAAAATTTCTTTGGACTCTTAAAACAGGAACTATATTATGGCCGTACATATCACAGCTTCGAAGAGTTACAAAAAGCAATTGAGAAATACATCATCTATTATAACAACCGTAGAATCAAATCAAAGCTTGGCTGGTTAAGTCCGGTAAACTATCGGTTACGTCATGTCGCAGCATAATAAAAACCGTAGCAGCAATAAATGCTACTACGGTTAGGTCTAACTTTATGGGGTCACTACATATATACAAATTCCTTGGGGTTTTATCATGCATTTTTCATTACGCTTTCGGTGCGGGCATCTGATGACCGTCGTGCTGGTTATCCGTTTTTTTCGGATGGTGCTGTTGACAGTTTTTGTCCTTGCAGTTTGGATTTTTGCAGTTCATTTGCGGACATTTCATGTCTTTACAGTTTTTGTCCTGACATTGCTGCTGCATTTGCATGGGCATTGGCTGCGGTGGTTCCGCCGCAAAGGATACGGACAAACCCATCATGCATACACTGCCGATTACAAGGGCTGTTATTTTCTTCCATTTTTTTATCATGTAGGCAGCACTCCTTTCTTATAGAATAAAAATATATGTTTATATTTAAATTATAATTTATTTTAAGAAATTATTCAATGAATCATAAAATATTTAAATAATATAAGGCGGTATCTATTTTTGAATGTACTTACTATATAGTAAAATATGAAAATTAATATTATGTATTCATTCTGATGGGTATGATATAATGGTTACAATATTATGTAGGACAATGAGGAAATACATTAAGCATATCATACCAGGTCTAACGCGTATGGTACAAAAGTATATTGTTTTTTTGTAGTAATAACGGGGGCGATGAAGATATGAGATGTACTATGGTTCATTATATTGATGCTGTTATTACGAAAGGAATCCATGATTTACTGCAACAGCATATTCCACATCTTGTCAAGGCGTGTCACACTGCGCAGTACTTTGCCTGTATATGTATTCATGACGATATTGTTTGTCATGTCCAATCTCCGGCAAGTGTTTTTGAACGTGATTCGATGAAGCGGGTATTACAACCTATTTTTCGACAGATGCGCCAGACCGGAAAGGCGGTTGTTATTTATCCGTATCTTGCGTGGCCGCTGCGCATTCCTGATCCGGATTTTGACACGATTCGCCATATCGCTGTATTTCCCGTGCAATATGCGGGAAACTTGGCAGGAAGCATCGGCATTGCGTTTGCTGCGGAAGGGACGGTATTGCATCCCCATGAGATTCAGTTGATTCAAGAGTTGATCGATATGTATGCACAATTTATCTTAGGCTGCAGAAATAGTACGTTTTCCATTCCAGAAACGGGTATATGGATTTATAATACGGAAAACAGTATGCTTACCATGGGGCAGGAGTTGTGCGATATATGTGGGATTACGACTGCCTGCGGGACGACGAGGATTGCCGTTGATGAATATATTGAGAAATTCGTGTATCCTGATGATAGATGGAAAATCAGACAGATACGAAAGCAAATACGGCAAGAGGGTTCCGCTAAACTAAATGAAGTGCAGCATCGTGTTGTCCGTACCGATGGAAGGGTACGGTATATATTGACGCAGGGGATTTCGGTTAAAACCCTTGATGGCCAGCAGGATGTTTGCGGATTTACCCGGGATATTACAACACAGGTGGATACAGAGAAAAAGAAGAGACAGCATGAACGGCGTATTGAACGTATGGCATATTATGATTCTTTAACACAGCTTCCGAATCGTAGATATATGGGGAAATGGCTGAATCAGGAAATGAAATTGGTTCGAAAAGGAATGATGGGGGGGATCGTACTTTTTATTGATATAGATAATTTAAAAATAGTCAATGATACGTATGGGCATGAATACGGGGATCAGTTGATCATAGCGATGAGCAAGCGTATTCGGGATGTATTAGGGCCGGACGCGTTTGTGGCCCATATGAGCGGGGATGAATTTATTGCCGTTTTACATGGTGCGTATACACGTGACCCCATACAGCATATTGTGGGACGATTACATCGTTCTTTGCAGAAAAAGCATGAAATATTAGGGATTTCTTTTCATTTAACTGCCAGTATCGGTATTGCGGAGTATCCGAAAGATGGCAATACGACGGAAGAGATTCTTAAGAATGTAGATAATGCCATGCATGAGGCCAAGAAGAACGGCAAAGGGCAGTACCGATTTTATGTACCGGCAATGCAAGATGCAGCATTTAAGAAAATACAATTGTTGGAAGGGGTATATGATGCCTTTGATAACAACGAATTTTTTTTGGTATATCAGCCGCAGATTGCGGTTGCAGATACCTCGGTGATTGGATTTGAGGCACTGTTGCGATGGAATAGCCCTGTTTACGGGTGTATTTCCCCTTCTCAATTTATACCATTGATCGGTCAGGCCGGGCTTACTCGCAGTATGGGAACGTGGATATTTAAAACTGCATGTCAATTTGCTCGCAGGTTGTTAGATCAAGGGTGGAATGGGTGTGTACATGTTAATATTTCTCCTATGCAGTTAGCGATGGATGATTTTGTGAACATGTTGTTTCAGGTTATACAAGAAACCCGGGTCCCCTTTTGCAATATGGGAATCGAAATTACAGAAGATGCCTGTATGGCCTGTTTTATGTCTATGGAAAAGATTGTTGAGAAAATACGTAAGGTGACAGATGTGGGCATGCAATTGGCAATGGATGATTTTGGTACCGGATATTCTTCTTTGACACTTCTGAATCAGCTGCCCTTTGATACGATAAAAATAGATAAATCGTTTATTGATAAAATAGGAACTACGGTTAGTGATGAGGAATTGGTGTCTTCCATCATTCAAATGATTCATGCCGTACATAAAAAAGTAGTAGCCGAAGGCGTCGAAACAGAGCAGCAGTT
Source organism: Megasphaera sueciensis (assembly GCF_050219315.1). Taxonomy (NCBI): domain Bacteria; kingdom Bacillati; phylum Bacillota; class Negativicutes; order Veillonellales; family Veillonellaceae; genus Megasphaera; species Megasphaera sueciensis. The sequence goes on along the minus strand of NZ_CP116939.1, from coordinate 1,170,357 downwards.
AGCCTTTTTGCGAGTGCATCATTGCGACGTGATTCAAGGGTATGTGTATAGTAAACCGTTAACAGAAGAAAAAGCGATGGAATTTTTACTAACAGCACAGCCATCGACTTAAATAGCAAGCGGGAGTCGCTCTATTGTCATTTGCAATCAAGACGTGATGATACCGTGATACGTGAAATGATATATGGATTATAACAAGTATGTGACATTTTTTTCACAGTTTTACAACTCTTTAAGCCAAGGGGTAGATTCTACGTAACATATATTTTATAATTAGCGTATCTAATAGTACTATACTTGTTAAACATATGGATGGGGTGATTAAAAATGAAGAACATAGTGCATGCGCTTATTTTAGGAACTTTTTTATTTTCGTTGAGTGGGATCGGGGTAACGAATACATATGCCATGTCTCAAGATGAATCTCAGTGGCAGCATAGTCATAATCAGCAGAGCGATACCCGACAAAGGCCGAATACTCACGACAGACAGGGATCGCATACTCATGATAGACAGGGGCCGCATGAGTATGACAGACAGGAGTCGCATGAGTACGACAGACAGGGATCGCAGGAGTACGACAGACAAAGGCGGCATACGCACGACAGGCAGTGGCAGTATACCCATAAAAGGCAGTGGCGTGAACACTCGCAGGAATGGAAGGATCATGACCGCGAATGGAGAGAACATGAAGGGGACAGGCATTGGCGGGAAGTTCATGCGCGTGAATGGCATGATTGGTACCAGTGGCATCATGATAATGGAGATGATGGATTCAGCGAATTTTTACTCGGTACGATCGTAGGAGTCGTTTTAGCATCATCATGATAGGTTTCCGTTTACGAGAGTGGTTTGTTGACTGATACCGCAAGGTGTCGGAACGGTTGGTTTTTTGTCGTACAGTAAGGAAAAATAAAAAGAGGGCAGCGCATCCATGGGAAGGTGCTGCCCTCTTTTTATTTTGTCTTTATTTATAGGTAGTTTTTTCTTTTAAAAAGGTATTGTTTTTCAGTTCTGAAAATGCTTTTTTTAGTTCGTCCTGTGTATTCATCACGATGGGACCGCCCCAAGCGACGGGTTCGTGAATGGCCGTGGAGCTCATGTACAGGATTTGTGCCGGGCCTTCCTCGCTGTCGAGGGTGAGAGTGTTGCCGGCAGAGAGTGTGACAGCTGTTTTTTCTGGTATGGTTTCACCGCCAATGCATATATTTCCTACCAGTGTAAAGAGTATTACTGACCGGTTTGCATCGGTGTCGAGCGTAACCGTCGTATGGGGGTTCATATGAATGTCGTAGTAGTCCAGCGGCAGATAGCGGCTTTGATAGCCTTGGTGTTCGTGATACGAACCTGCCAGAAGGCGGAGTTTGCCGCAGGGCAAGGGAATTTCCTGAATGTCGGCCCGCTTGATGCTGTGATACATGGGTGGAGCCATTTTGTCCGCTGCGGGAAGGTTGAGCCATAGCTGCACGCCCAAGAGGTTCTTGACGGCGGGGACTTGTTCTTCGTGAAGAATGCCGGAGCCTGCGGTCATCCATTGTACTTCGCCGTCGGTAATGCTGTCTTCGTTGCCGAGGCTGTCTTTATGGACCATTTTCCCATTGTAGACATAGCTGATGGTTTCGATGCCCCGATGCGGGTGCATGGGGAATCCGGCCGTGTATTCGTCGGGATTTTGACTGTCAAAGGAGTCCAGCATCAAAAACGGATCGAAGGGACCGACGGTACGGTTGTCCAAGACACGTACCAGATGTACACCGGCTCCATCGACGGTACGAGTTCCCTGTATTTTTTGCAGGACATATCTTTCTTTTCTTTCCATAGTATAACGCCTCCTATCGTAGGGTCTGTATTCATGCTATGTGTGGCACTCCAAAACAGACTTCGGAAGTGCTGTGATATATTTTTATTGTACAATGATTTTTTCGGGAAGTCTATTGGGAGGAGAAAGATGCAAGGAAAAGATCTAACTTCGCCGTTTTTGGACGAGAAAAAAAGGATATGAAAGAGGTATTGTAGAATAAATATAGTATTAGGAATTATGCGTGCGGTATTGTAAGACAGGAGGTGCTTGCTGTGAGAAATCGAAAGGGTTGGAATGTATATGTGTGCGGCGTATTGAGCGGGTTTGTTTCTATTGGTTCCATTTGGTTTGTGGGTAAGTTTTTTGGGGCGTCTACTACGTTTGTCCGGTCTACAGGGATGATCGAGCAGATTTTTTCTCCGGATAGGGTAGCGAGTATGCCATATTTCTTAAAGGAGATGCCCGTGATTGATTGGCAATGGATGTTTGTCCTGGGGATCGCCGTGGGAGCGTGTATCGCTGCCGTTTTGTATCAGGATTTCAAAATACAGTGGGTTCCTGACCGCTGGCGTGAACGGTTTGGTCTGTCTGTACAGAAGAGAGCAGCAGTTGCCTTCTTGGGTGGGATTATTGCTATGTTTGGTGTACGACTGGCCGATGGGTGTCCGAGCGGGCATGGACTTAGCGGTGGCTTGCAGTTGGCGGTGAGTGGGTATATTGCATTGGCTTGCTTTTTTATCGGTGGGTTGATTGCGGCTCGATTATTGTATGGAAAAAGGGGGGGATAGCTTATGATGCTGGTATATGGAATCGTTACGGGGATTCTTTTTGGTTTCCTTTTACAGCGCAGTCATGTTATCCGCTATGATGTGCAACTGGGGGCCTTGTTATTGAAGGATATGACGATCATGAAATTTATGTTGTCTCATATTGTGACGGCCATGATCGGTGTGTATGTATTGTATGATTTTCAGATGGTTCAGTTGTCGTTGAAGCCGACGATTTTAGGCGGCGTCGTGATCGGCGGTCTTATTTTTGGTGTCGGCTGGGCGTTGCTGGGGTATTGTCCCGGTACGTCGTTAGGAGCTTTGGGAGAAGGCCGTCTGGATGCGTTGTGGGGGATTGCTGGGATGCTGGTGGGAGCCGGATTATATGCAGAAGCCTATCCGTATTTGTCCAAGACGGTACTGACGTGGGGCAATTATGGAAAGATCACGATCCCCCAGGTGCTGGGTGTATCCCATTGGGTCGTTATTTTCTGCATGACGGTGTTTGTGATACTGTTGTTCCGCTGGTTTGAAAAGAAGGGGTTGTAAGAGAGAGGAACGATGTTTTTTTGTCGCATTTAGCTGACAAGGTGGGATGGGTGGGAAGATTGGCAAGGGCATGCATCGTGTATATACACCGAAATCCTGTAGGGGAATGACATATGTTGAAGTATGGCATAGTAGTTACATTTCCATGTCACACGTCCTCCTTGTATTGAATATTTTTGCAGAAACCCGTAATTTTCTTCAATATGATTACACGCCTGTCACATTGTTTTTACAACTTCTATTGAACATTTTTGCAGAAACCCGCAAATTTCTTTCATGCGATGCCGCTCCTATCCCACCATTTTTTAGGATAGGAGTGGTGGCTATTTAGATGCTGAAATTAGTCAATTAAAAACAGAATATCGTCAGAATTGTAAGGGGTATTGAAGGGAAAACGAGACGTATGTTATACTTAATTTATATGAGGAACAGTGTAAGGTATAAGAGGGCTGGGATAGGCCCTCTTTTGGTATCTGCCTGTTGTGTATTTGATTTTTTGCAGGCATGAGTATGCCGGAAGGAGTGTTGAAGCGGTGGAAATAAAAACAATGATGGCGATCATTATTTTCTTGGTTGCCTATGTGATGATCGTTTCTGAAAAAGTTCATCGTACGATTGTGGGTATTGTGGGGGGGATACTGGTCATCCTTTGCGGGATTTTGACGCAGGAGAAGGCTATCGGGTATATTGATTTCAATACCTTGGGGCTTTTGATCGGGATGATGATCATTGTCAATATTACCACGGAAACAGGGCTTTTTAATTTTCTGGCTATTTGGTCGGCAAAGAAGGTCAAAGCTAAACCGGTAGCCTTGCTGGTAGTATTGTCTACGCTTACCATGCTTTGTTCGGCTTTTTTGGATAATGTTACGACGGTGTTGTTTATCGTGCCCATTACGCTCAGTATTACAACACAGCTTCATATGGAGGCCAAGCCTTTTTTGATTTCCCAGATTATTTCGTCGAATATCGGCGGGGCGGCGACATTGATCGGGGATCCGCCGAATATTATGATCGGCAGTGCTGTCGGCTTGGATTTTATGGATTTTATCGGGAACGTCATGGGGATCAACTTGTTTATTTTTGTTGTCGTGATGGTGCTGTTGGTGGTTGTCTATCGGAAGCAGCTGCACACGACACCGGCGCTGCAGGATCAGATCATGAAGCTGCAGGCGCGCAGGCAGATCAGTCAACCGGGACTGCTGAAAAAATGCCTGTTCGTATTATGTATTACGATTGCCTTTTTTATTTTCCATACGGCGCTTCATTTGGAAACCGCGACGGTCGCACTCACGGGAGCCGGACTGTTATTGCTCATCAGCTGCACGCGCGATGAAGGGACGATTGTCAAGGTGTTGAGCAAGGTGGAATGGACTACGATTTTCTTTTTTGCCGGACTTTTCGTTTTGGTCGGCGGGTTGGTGGAAACCGGCGTTATCCGAGATTTGGCTGTAAAAGCGATGCAGCTTACGCAAGGGAATCTGACGGCTGCGGCGATGCTGGTGCTTTGGATGAGCGCTATTGCATCGGCTTTTGTAGATAATATTCCTTTTGTGGCGACGATGATACCGTTGATCCGGGATATGGGGAATTTGGGAATCACGCAGTTGGATCCGCTGTGGTGGTCGCTGTCCTTGGGCGCGTGTCTCGGCGGGAACGGGACGCTGATCGGGGCCAGTGCCAATGTTGTTGTTGCCTCTATGGCGGCTAAGAGAGGAAAGCAGATTTCCTTTATGGGATATATGAAAATTGCGTTTCCCATAACGATTTTGTCCGTTCTCATTAGCAGCGTATACGTATACTGGCGGTATTTGTAGGATGGTAGAGGAAGACCTAATTTTTCTGCGTTATTCGATTCCGTTTCCATATACCTCTTGTTCATTACTGTTTGGGAGGGATATATATAGTATGACGGGTATTTTTATTTGTTGACTGATCCAGTTTTTTAATTTTTCTGCATCTGCTGGCGGTATTTGTTCTTTTACAGTGATAAAGGCAATAAAGGTTTGATACGTTATGGTTTGTTGTTCTGTTATGCTGGCAATCGAGCCGCCTTGGATGTTTATTATTTCCGGAAAGAGTGTAGGAGCTTGTTCTTTGAGAGCCAGAATAACTTTTTGATCGTTGATTGTTCGTCTGTAGTCCGGATAGTATTGATTGGCGAGTTCTTTATAGGATTTTCCATTATCATCTTTGGTTTCATTGCTTATTTTTGTGTTGATGATTTGCTGTATTTGTTCTTTGTTTAGTGAATCTCCACTGTTGTCTTGTACGATTCGTAGTTCTGCATTGTCTAATTTGCTGTAGTGTTTCATAGATTTTTTTAGGTTGGTAATTTGGGTATTGGTTAGTGGCATGCCGATCAGGTCTATCGTGAGTATTCCATTATCAAATTGGTATGAGACAATGCTGGATGTATCAAAGTCAGCTTCCTTAGAAATAAATTTTTTTACTTGAGCGTCTGCTATGTTGGTATCTACGGATTGATAGGCCATATAGATGCTGGGGACAGTAATCAGAATTCCGATAATCCATAGAAGTGTTTGCTGCCGTTTAAAATGTTCTCGTCCAATTCCATCTTTTACAGGCACGCGCAGTATTTTGAAAATCAAAAAACTTGACAGCGCGATGAAGAAACCGTTGATAAAAAACAGGTAAATAGCTCCACCAAAAAAATTTAAGGAGTGCATGGTAATGCCATAACCGGCTGTGCATAAAGGCGGCATAAGTGCGGTGGCAATTGCGACACCGGGTATGACGTTGCTTTTTTCTATTCTCGTATTTCCAACGGCTCCGGCAATACCCCCGCATAAGGCTATTAGTACATCCCAGATAGTGGGAGAGGTACGGGCGATTAATTCTGAAGAGGGAGTAGAAATAGGTGTGAGTGAAAAGTATATGGTTGAAGCAAGTAGTGCGAAACCGACTTGGAATCCTAGTTTAATAACGGATTGTTTAATAAACTGGATATCATATGTTGCCATTCCGTACCCGATGGCGACAATACCTCCCATGAGCGGGGATATGAGCATGGCTCCGATAATAACGGCAACGCTGTTCATATTTAATCCTACGCAGGCAATTAAAATAGCTGTTACTAAAATAACTAGATTGGGACCTTGTACTGTAGAGTCTTTTCCAATCCGATTGTATATTTCTTCCATGGAGGCACTGTCTTTTCTTAAGTCAAATAAGTCTGTCATCTTATCACCGCCTTATTCTTATTTCTGTATAATTGTATTATAGCATACCGCTGCATTATACAGTATATCCGGTGAATTATATGGAGAAAAAAGCTATGTGTGGTACACGTATTGAATGACAATCAGCATGTATATGGGATATGAAAATTGAAAGTAGAATTGGCAAAGAAAACTTATAAGGTGTTACGACGGTGTATTGCCAGAATAATGTGTGCTAATGGCATGGTATCTGTATATATAATAAAAAAATATGGGCATATTCATACGGAGTATGGCAGTGGATTTAAAATCATAAAAATAGAATTTGTCCGTTTCAAATTTTTAAAAAGCGTAAAAATGAATTATTTTTTTATACATGCAGGTGTATTATTTCCTTATATTTTAATAAATTTCTTGTTTTTTTGCATTTTATAAGAGTATAATAAAATATTTATGCTTATTTTGTTATAGTATCGAAATCTGCGATATATATATGGTATACTTAAAAGGTGCCATTTATTTTTTTTGTATCAATTTATTATGATAAAGGAGGTTATTATGGAAAAAATCAGAGTGGGCCTTTTTGGATTTGGCCGTACGGGAAAGCTTGTTGCAGAAGAGCTTATCCATGAGCCGAATATGGAGTTGGTTTGGGTTATTAAAAAGTCACCGAATTCAGAACCGGCATTTGCTGGGCAGGTTTTGCGTCTTCATGTGGATGAGGGGCCTATATATAGTATTAATGACCTCTCTGAGACGTTTTTTAAGGAAAAGCCTGTGGATGTTATTGTGGATTTTTCGACGAGTGCCGCGATTCGATTGTACAAGGATTATATAGGTGAGTCTACCGCGGTGGTGTCGGCTATTTCACATTATGAACCGGATGATTTGGCACTTTTGACGTCGTGCAAGGAAAAGGCTGCCATATTGTATTCGCCGAATATAACGATAGGAATCAATTTGCTGATGATTATTTCCCAAGTATTGGAAAAAGTAACTCCTCATGCGGATATTGAGATCATAGAGGAGCATTTTAAGGAGAAGGAGAGCGTGTCCGGCACGGCTAAAAAGATAGCGGATATGTTGAATTTGCCGCCGTCCTTGATTCATTCTATCCGCGTAGGGAAAACAATCGGCAAGCATATGGTTATTTTCGGTCTTCCTAATCAAACGATCCGTATCAGCCATGAGAGCACAAATCGGGCTGCTTTCGGTCAGGGCGCTATTTTTGCGGTCAACCGCATTGTTCATCAGCAGCCGGGATTATATAGCATGGAGCAGTTTCTTTTGAAGATGTTCCATGAAAATGTACCGGTGTATTGATATCCGTAGAGGATGGCGCGCAGCGGTGTGCCGTATGGAGCGTATAGTTGAAAAATAGTATAAACGTGTTAGTGCATAACGTGCTTCTCCTATGTCCAATATATCATTCTGTATATAGGGAAGCACTTTTTTTAAATAAAGGCTTCTTACTATTTTTCTTTTCGAAAAAAATAGTATAATGGGAACATATAGTATAGATGGGGGTGATTGGTTGATGGATAGGTTTTCATGCAGTAATATCAACGATCCGGAAATGAGAAAAGAGTGTAAGAAACAAGTAGTATTAGAAGAATATGAGCGTTTATCTCCGGATTTATTGTTTGAAATTATTCGGCAGGATGGAGAAGAGGAATTGCATCGATCGACGAAGGCCTTGGTTTATTCCGGAATCGCTGCGGGTATTGTTATTTCTTCTTCTTTTTTATTTAAAGCGGTCTTGATGGAGCATACGTCGTTTGTTTCTTGGGGAAATCTTATTGCTAGTCTGGGATATACCGTTGGATTTATTATTGTCATCCTGGGACGGATGCAGCTTTTTACCGAAAATACCATTACTACTGTTGTTCCTTTATTTTATGAACGATCTATGAAGAAATTTATTCAGGTGGTACGGCTTTGGGGAATTGTGTTATTGTCTAATTTACTAGGTACCTGTCTGGCGGCGGCTTTTTTGTCGAATTCATTATTGGTTTCTGCCGATGTGGCGGTACAATTGCATGAGATCGCTGTCCATGTGGTCCATATGGTACCTATGGAAAATATAATTCGCGGTATTCCGGCGGGAATTTTGATTGCCGCTGTGGTGTGGATGATGCCGATGTCACGAAGTTTTAGCTTTTTTATGATTTTATTTTTTACGTATTTTATTTCATTAGGAGATTTTGCCCATATTGTTGTTGGTTCCTGTGAAATGGCATATGCTGTTTTTCATGGCGATGCGGGATTATATCAATATTTTTTTACTTTTTTACTGCCTACGGGTATTGGAAATATAATAGGAGGAACTTTTGTGTTTACGCTGCTTGTGTATGCACAGGTCAGCAGTGAATTATCAAATCATTGAGCGGGGTGTAGGGATTGTGCGGTAATGAAAGCACGGAAAAAGACACAGCCGGCAGATGTAGTGACCCCATAAAGTTAGACCTAAAAATCTAGCTTATGGGGGTCAGTACAAGATTCTGCCGGCTGTGTCTTTTTTTCATATGAGTATACATTTTTTACTGTTCCATTTTTGTTATCGGTTCCAACCCATACAGCCGCCTCGGCCGGAGGAATAACCGGGAGCGCCGTATCCACAATAGTACGATTGTCCGTTGCTATCAGCTGTACTATTTGCGGCAAAGCCTACCCCGATTCCCAGAGCCAGAATGCCTATGGCAACTAAGCCTATGAGTTTCTTTGAGAGCATCATTTGTGTATCACCTCCGAAAGCACATTATACTAGTGCAATGATCTTGGGCTTTGTATGTTCTGCTTTTGATAGGGAACGATCAAAGAGCTTCACGCCTACTAAGCCCAGGGCAAAGGCTGCGATTCCGCCTATACTTTCTGCTTGGGTTATATCATAGCCCCAAGTTAGTGCCGCAAATCTACCGGCTAAGGCCCCGATTAAGGCAGCTAGCAGCGGCATGACAAAACATATGAAGGCACCGATGACAATGTTGGCATCTCGTACTTCAAATTCTACTTTTTGACCGAGTTTTGCATGCAGCGTATTTATGGCTGTGATCGTGATGTTTTCTGCACCCGGACAAGCGCCGCAAGCCATACAGTCAGAGTGTCTGCCGACTTTTACTTCGGCTAGATTATTATCCTTGATAGCGGTAATGGTTCCCACTTCTGTTTTCATAGAAATCACCTCATTCAACATTACTTATTAAATAAATACTAATTTTGTATACATTATAACATGAAAAATTAAATATACAAGATACTTCCTTCAAATCAATTGTAAATTTTTTGTTTCTTTTATCCTTTCATGGGTTTGGCGTGGTATTGGATACAAGTATATAGAGCGTTCGGATTAGTCCTTTAGCGAAGTGATGGGAACTACCATCACGCCATCTTTTCGCGTATATGCTATATGGGACATACCGCAAATAACACAAAGAATGGCTGGTTCATGTTCCTTCAGTATTTTCTTCATTGCTAGCAACTGTTCTGCCGCTTTATCAATTTGATTTGCCCCTAATTTAATTTCAAATGCGCCCCAGCGACCATCGGACAGTTCTACTACGGCATCGATTTCTTTATCCTTCTCATCTCGGTAATGAAATAGTTTGCCCCCGTTTGCTTCCGCATAAATTCTTAAATCACGTTCACATAATGATTCAAACAAAAATCCGAATGTATTTAAATCTTGAAGCAGCATCGTGGAATTAACTCCCAGTGCAGCTACTGCTAAAGAAGGATCGACATAGTGACGTTTCGGTGATTTTCCTACTCGGATGGAAGAGCGGATATTGGGACTAAAGGCAGGCTGATCTTCTAAAATAAAAAGTCGATGAAAGATATCCAAATAATTACTTACTGTATTTCGATCCATTGATTCATTATCATATTCTTGTATATCTTTTACAAGTTTTGTATTACTTGCAACCGTGCATTCGTTGCGCGCCAAAGATCGCAGCAACAGTATTGCAGCTTACCATCAAACAACGCTGCTAAAGATACTTGTCCGTTGGAATCTCCTGATTCATATAATGACATCGTTCGATTTTGAAAATTATTTGTGGGATCGCCCATATACACAACACTTTCGGCATGATTTAATGAAGTCCACGTTTTTCCACACCATTTAGGTCCTTCTATACAAAGTGCTCCAAACACCCTTTCGACTCCTGTTTTATGTTTATTTTATCTCATTCAGCAGTTTTCGCCAATTTCATTCAGCAGTTTTCATATTATATAATCAGCGGTTTAAAATGGTACGTTACCATTCGCGTATAGCCAGATATCCAAGTAAAGGGGATTTTTGGTAAAAAACGTATTCGTTTTTTGGGGTTGGGAGAAAAAAAAATACTACGTGAAGGGAGGAAACTACTATTTGTTAGGGGGAGAGATTGTACTACGGTTGCAATCACGGAGGGGAGTTTGGTACAATACATCTATCGGAGGGTATTACCGATACAATAAAACTATGATCTTGAACTGAAAAATCTTTTGTTGAACAGAAAGAAGGGAATCCTATGAGCATTTTATTTTCTCCTATATCCATCGGTTCTATGACCGTCAAAAACAGATTTGTGCGGTCGGCTACGCAGGATTGGCTGGGTGATGAAAACGGGTATTTAACAGATCGTTCGTATGCGCTTTATAAAGAATTGGCAAAAAATGATGTCGGACTTATTGTGACGGCCCATTCGTATGTATCATATCCGAGAGGAAAAGCGTCTCCGAAACAAAATGCCGTGTATGATGATTCTTTCATAGAAGGGTATGATGCATTGGCGACAATCGTTCATGCCTATGGAGCAAAGATCGTCCTCCAGGTTTCTCATGCCGGTGTGCAGACGACGCTGGAAACGACCCAGGGGGTTGCGCCGGCAGAAACCAATGCGCTGACCGAGGCGGAGATACAGGAAATCATCCGCTGCTATGCGCAGGCTGTCCGTCGGGCTCAGCTGGCTGGGTGTGATGGGGTACAGCTGCATTTAGCTCATGGGTATTTATTATCTCGGTTCTTGTCTCCGCAGTCGAACCTTCGGACCGATCAGTGGGGAGGCTCGGTGGAAAATCGCTTGCGCATCGTTACCGAAATAGTCCATCAATCCCGGCAGTGGGTAGGAGAGGACTTCCCGATTATGGTCAAGCTGAATTCTTCGGGTGGCTTTTTGGGTACGGCGGCCATTCCTATTCAGGATGTCGTGGAAATTGCTGTCCGGTTGGAACAGCTCGGCATATGTGCCATCGAGGTAAGCGGCGGTGTCACATCGGAGCCTGAAAATTCCTTGTCTTGGCTCGGAATCACAACGGAAGAAAAAGAAGGATATTTTGCGGAAAATGCGAAAATGATCAAGGATGCGGTCCATATCCCGGTGATTCTGGTAGGCGGCCTGCGTTCCCGGTCTGTAATGGAACAGGTTTTGGAAAGCCGGACGGCAGACATGGTCTCCATGAGCCGGCCTTTTGTACGGGAACCGGATCTGGTCCGCCGATTGGCACAGGGACAAGATAAAGCGGCTTGTATTTCCTGCAACCAATGCCGCAACATAGAAGGCATCGCCTGTCCGTTCGTTTAAAAACTGGCAGCGAGGAAGGTCCGTTGAACTAGGCAGACGATAGATCTGGGGGTATAGGGAAAATTTCCATAGGGGATAGGAGCGTGTCCACATGAACCATGACGTATTGATTTTGATTGATATTCAGAACATGTATTTTTCCGAAGGCGCGTATCAATTACATGAACCTGAAAAAGCAGCAGAAAAGGCGGCTATTCTATTAAAAAAATTCAGAGAGGAACAGAAACCGGTCATTCACGTCATGCATCGGTTTCCTGTTGGGGACCAGGCGGAAGGACGCTATCTGCTGGAATTTAATGAAGCGGTCCTGCCGCAAGCAGGGGAAACCATCATAGAAAAAGACTATCCCAGTGCCTTCTTGCAAACGGGACTGAAGGACGCATTAGATGCACTCCACGCAAATACGCTGGTAATTGCAGGCATGATGACCCATATGTGCATTGATACGACCGTGCGGGCAGCACAAAACTATGACTACAAGGTCACCGTAATAGACGATGCCTGCACCACGAAGGACTTGGTATGGAAAGGCGAAACGATTGATGCGAAAACCGTCCATGCCAGTATCATGGCATCGTTGCAGGGGACCTTTGCGACGGTAATGGGAATAGATAAGTTCATGCAGCAGCAATAAACGATTGATGGAAACAAAACATGGATATATTACATAACGGCAGATGACCAGTACAGGGCGCTGGTCATCTGCCGTTATGCGATCGTGTTTTTATTATGACGTTGCCTAGTTTCTTTTCCAGGGTTGCTCGAGAGAGTTTTGCTGTGGTATTTCCGCCTTGGCCTATCTTAAAGGTCATCCCGGTGTTTACCATGTTCTCTCCGCCGCCCATGGATAGACCGGTACTTACCATGGTGTTTTCACTGGGGCGGTAAAACATGCCGATAGCTACAGCGTTGGTATTTTTATAGTTGCCATAGCCGACGGCAAAGTCCAATTTTTCGTCGGGATTTTTCGCTCATGCTGCGAATTTGTCAAAACTCGTCAAATTGAAGGAAGTTTGCCCACTTTCTGCCCACTAAAATTACAATGAAATCATCTCACCTTTACCGCCTGCCAATGTGTAGGCGGTTCTCTTTTATATTGTGGAATGTCAACTTTTATCAATAATACGTATGGCATGGTTAATAACTTTTGAGTTATTGACATCATGATAACTTTAAAGTATACTTGTGATAGGAAAAGGGGGTAAATACTTGCATAAGATATTCTTTTACAAGGATAAAAGCGGCAATGAACCAGTCTTAGAGTATATGTATGAATTAGCAGATCGGAAAGACAAAGACAGCCGCATCAAACTTAACAAAATAAACGATTATATACAGGCTTTAAGCGTTTACGGTACACAATTAAGTGAAAACTACGTTAAGCATTTAGACGGGGACATATGGGAACTCCGGCCCATACGGAACAGGATACTGTTTGTAGGGTGGCAAAATGGCAGTTTTGTATTGCTGCATCATTTTATGAAAAAGTCCCAGAAAACACCACGGAAAGAAATAGATAAAGCCAAACGAGAATTGAATGATTTAATAGAAAGGGGGGTTACCTATGAAAAATAGTGCGATCGGTCATAGTTGGGAAGATGCAAGAAAAGAACTTTTTACCCCGGAAGAAAACGCCGCAAGTGATCTCCGAGTGGCATTGATTGGGGAACTTATACAGGCACGGCGGCAAAAGGGAATCAGCCAAAAGGAGTTAGAAAGATTAAGTGGCGTAAAACAGCCGATCATTGCGAGAATGGAAAAAGGCAGTACATCACCTAATTTGAATACGGTACTTAAAGTATTGGCACCGTTGGGCAAAACTCTTTATGTGGGAAACATCAAATAGAATATCCATCAAATGATAATCCGCATCAAAAAGGCCGGCAGTAATATGTCGGCTTATTATTTTTCCCCTGCGTATGTGTTGTAAAACTCCATTAATTGCCTTTTTAGGGCTTGTGTTATCTGTGGTATTAGGTCTGTGTTAAGTTTTTAGCATTTTTGCCGAAAGAACAGGATCCGGCTTTCAGAATCAAAAGCTTTTCCATGTTCTCCCGGTATCGTGTTACTTCATGCAATTTCAAAGCAGATCATGAAAAAAGTCAAATTTTCTGTATTTATTAAAAAAGTATTTGCCATACGGTCTGGCATTTTGAACGCTGCTTTTCGTTTGGTGGGGGGGACCGTCATTTAAAATGACACAATTACCGACACAAGCAGAAACACTTATAAAAATTTGTATAAATGAGGCAAATTATGTTCTACTATAATCGATTATACACTATAAAAAGAATTTTTAAACTTATTGGTGGAGGCATAAAAGTAATCGATTTAGATAATATCGTTTATATTGAATGTTTTTCTCATATTCAGAAAGTGTATATGAAAGAGTCCATATATCGAAAAGAATATATACGATGTATAGAAATTAGAGAAAGTTTAAATGAACTGTTACGTGTATTTGAAAGAGTATCATTCGGTCAATTTGTTTCTCCGTATAAAGGATACATTATCAACTAGCAAAAAATAACACTAAGCAATCACTCCTCTGAAAAATTGTCCGGAAAAGTGTTGCCAATCCAATTTTGTCTGTCAAAAAAGAAAAATACGTAACAAAGTATAATTTTCACTAGTTAATGATTTAAAAATTGAGGAAAAGTTGTTATACTGTATACGAGAACTACACGTCACATTTTTTGCGGGGGATCAGGGTGAATGAGTATAAGAACTGTATTTTTAATTTAGCCATGCGAGTTTCCAAAAATCGGACGTTACGAGCTATTCAGGATGGCTATCTGTTGATCATTCCGATCGTTGTTATTGATTCGTTTGTTTTGCTGTTTCTTTTTTTGCCTATTCCTGCGTATCAAACGGTTTTAAAAGATGCATCTTTTACGTATGTGTATACCGCTTTGAAACTAATCCATACGAGTTGTCCGGCAGGTTTTTTCCTTTACCGTCGCCGATATGATCCGCACGCTCGCACTGCGCAGGCCGCAATTCAGAAAGACGGCGGTATATGGGCACTTTGGCAGGGAAGAGGAAGGCTTTTTATGGGAACGCACGGATAAGAAGGACGAATTGCGGCGGTTAGCCGGAACGTAAATAGTGATAACAGAGCACCATCAATCGTGGTATTGGTGGTGTTTTTTTGTTTTTATGCTGCCGGCGGCGGTCATTTTCAGGCGAAACAGACGACTGTTTTTCCGTGGGAAAGAGAGACTATCAAAAAAGTGTTATTTCCGAAATAGGCGCATAATTTTGTTGTATTAGATCATGCTATAATCTATTCGAAACATCAGGTTGAGATTATCGCATAGGCCTAGATACATCGCGATTTGATGTCATACGTTAGCAGTAAAATACTAAGGAGGTATTGTTATGGATATGTTAGAAAAAGGGTTTTCCCAACCGACTGATCGGATCAAGGCATTACGGAGTGCAATTTACGATGCAACACCCATTGTAGAAGCAGATCGCGCGGAATTAATAACGGCTTCGTATAAAGAAACAGAAAGGATGCCGATTATTATTCGCCGGGCTAAAGCGGTAGAAAAAATTTTAACTGAATTGCCTGTTGTCATTCGTGATAATGATTTGCTTGTTGGTAGCATGACTGTAAATAATCGTAGTTGCCAAATTTTTCCTGAGTTTTCTTTTAAATGGGTAGAAAAAGAATTTGATACGATGGGAACTCGTATGGCAGATCCGTTTGTTATACCTGAAGAAACGAAGAAACGGTTGCACAATGCTTTTCAATACTGGCCTGGTAAAACAACGCATGCACTGGCAACATCTTACATGTCACAGCCATGTTTGGATGCGCAAGAAAATGGTATTTTCAGCGTTGGTAATTATTACTTTAATGGTATTGGTCATATGGTAGTTGATTATGGTAAGGTGTTGAATTTAGGATACGCAGGAATTATTCAAGAAGCAGAAGCTAAAAAAGCAACTCTTGATATTACAAATCCAGATGATTTAAAAAAATCACAATTCTATGATGCAGTATGTATTGTATATAGAGCAGCTATTACTTTTGCTCATAGATATGCTGATTTGTGTGATAAAAAGGCTGAGCAGGAAATGAATCCGACACGTAAATCTGAACTCAAGCAAATGGCTGCTAATTGTCGTCATGTACCAGAATATAATGCATCAACATGGTGGGAAGCTGTCCAAGGATTTTGGTTTACCCAACTAATTTTACAACTTGAATCCAATGGACATTCTGTATCCCCGGGACGTTTTGATCAATATATGTATCCGTTCTTAGTTGCCGATAAAAATATCAACAAAGATTTTGCTCAGGAAATATTGGATGATTTATGGGTCAAGTTTAATGAATTAAATAAAACAAGGGATGATATTTCGTATCAAGCTTTTGCTGGATATATGTGTTTCCAAAATATTCAATGTGGTGGACAAACCTCTGAAGGATTGGATGCTACAAATGCACTTTCTTATATGATGTTTGATGCAGCGGCTCATGTGGCTATGCCATCTCCATCCTTTTCTATTCGGTATTGGAATAAAACACCTGATGAATTTCTTTATAGGGCTTGTGAAGTTGTCCGCTTAGGTCATGGATATCCAGCTATGTACAATGATGAAGTAATTATCCCGGCGCTGGAAAATCGCGGTGTATCTTTGCGGGATGCTCGTGACTATGGTCTTGTGGGTTGTGTAGAACCACAAGCTAGCCATCGCACCGATGGCTGGCATGATGCTGCTTTTTTCAATATTGCTAAAATTTTAGAATTGACTCTCCATA
This sequence comes from Megasphaera sueciensis, assembly GCF_050219315.1. Taxonomy (NCBI): domain Bacteria; kingdom Bacillati; phylum Bacillota; class Negativicutes; order Veillonellales; family Veillonellaceae; genus Megasphaera; species Megasphaera sueciensis. The sequence goes on along the minus strand of NZ_CP116939.1, from coordinate 1,153,720 downwards.
ATGGTCGCTGTGGTAAAAAGCAGTTAGGACCAAAGACAGGAGAAATGGAAGATTTTAAAAATTTAGGGGATCTAATGGTAGCCTATAAAAAACAGATGGAATATTTTGTTCGTTTAGTGGCTGAAGCTGATAATTGTGTTGATTATGCTCATATGGAACGAGCACCATTACCTTTTGAATCAGCTCTTATTGATGACTGCCTAGTAAATGGCAAAAGTGTTCAAGAAGGTGGGGCACGGTATAACTTTACGGGGCCACAAGCCTTTGGTATTGCTGATAATGGAGACTCATTAATGGCTATTGAAAAACATGTATTTGAAAATAAAGATGTTACGATGAGTCAATTACGGGAAGCCATGAATCATAACTTTGGATATTCAGATGCATCCGGCAAAAATGAACAATTTTATGGGACAGGCTCTGTTAATTCGTATACAGCTGTTCCAGGAACTGATGAACAGCAAATTTATGAAGCGGTTAAACGTATTTTGAGCGCTAATGGTAATATTGATATCAATCAACTTCAAAAGGATTTAGAAAAAGGAACATCTACTTGCCAAACACCAATTAATTCTAATGATGCAACGCAATATCAGCATATTAAACGTATTATGGAAAATACTACATGGTTCGGTAATGATGATGATGTTGTTGATTCTATTGCTCGTGAAGTGGGCCAGATTTATGCCCGTGAAGTAGAAAAATATAGAAATCCTCGTGGTGGTCAATTCCAAGCGGGGGCTTATCCAGTATCGGCGAATGTATTATTTGGTAAAGATGTGGCTGCTATGCCAGATGGACGATTAGCTTGGACCCCAGTGGCAGATGGAGTTTCTCCTCGTGCCGGAGCAGATACACATGGTCCAACAGCCGCAGTAATGTCAGTATGTAAGTTAGGACATGAAATTTTCTCCAATGGTACTTTGTATAACCAAAAATTTGCACCGGAAGCTTTAGCTGGTGATGAAGGTTTGAAACGGTTTGCAGCCATGTGTCGTACATATTTTGATAATAAGGGTATGCACATACAATTCAATATTATTGATAAAGCCACATTGCTTGATGCACAGCAGCATCCGGAAAATCATAAGGATCTGGTTGTCCGGGTTGCCGGGTATAGTGCACAATTTATTTCCCTGGCTAAAGAAGTACAGGATAATATTATTAGTAGAACAGAATTGCGGTTTTAAATTTTATATAAAAATCTTTTGATGAAGGGAGGTTAGTAATGGTAATTAAATATGATACAGAGGGCGATATCTTTGATATCCAGCGATTCTCACTGAATGATGGTCCCGGGATCCGAACAATCGTATTCCTGAAGGGCTGCCCCCTTTCCTGCTGGTGGTGCAGCAATCCGGAATCGCAGCGACGCAGACCGGTTGTCATGTACAATGAAGCGGAATGTCTGCATTGCAGACGTTGTGAAAGTGCTTGCAAGCAGCAGGCCGTTATGTTTACCGAGGACGGCACGCGGCATTTTTCTTATGACAAATGCATCGGCAGCGGGGATTGTGCTGCCGTGTGCCCGTCTCAGGCGCTGGTCATGAAGGGCAGTCGGATAACCGTTGGCAATTTGATCAGTGAACTGAAAAAAGAACGGTCTCTGTTCCGGCGTTCCGGCGGCGGTGTTACCTTGTCCGGCGGTGATCCGCTGATGCAGATCGATTTTGCGGTGGAACTGCTTAAGGCATGTAAAGCGCAGGGCTGGAATACGGCAATCGAAACGGAATGTTGTGCCGAACGAGAAGATATACTGCGGGCCGTTCCGTATATTGATCATATCATGGTCGATATCAAGCATATGGATGAAGAAAAGCACCGTACATTTACGGGTGTTTCCAATCGGCTGATCTTAGAAAATATCAAGGCCGTTGCCGCTTTTTCACCTATCACGATACGGGTGCCGGTGATTCCTCATGTGAATAATACGGAAAAGGAAATTGGCGATATTGCCCGTTTTGCTGCTACCTTGCCTAACGTCCAATGTGTCAATCTGCTGCCGTATCATTCGCTGGGTGAGAATAAATATAACATGCTCGGACGCGAATATAAAATGAATCGCCTGAGTGCGAAACCGCTGGACAATGCAGCGTTAGAAAAGTATCGTTCCCTTGTGGAACAAGCAGGTGTGCCTTGTAGAATAGGCGATGAATCCTAAAGGAGGGACATTCATGGATCAGGAATTATTAGAAAAAGTGATGAACCAGGTAAAGGCGGAACTGAATACTGCCGGCGAACAAAGCAGCAGTAAGGGGGATGCTTCCGGGATCAATCACGCAACAGGCAGAACAGAGTTTGTAGGGACATCGGTAGGCGATACGATAGGATTGGTTATTGCCAGCGTAGATCCGATGCTCAAAGATTCGATGAAATTGGGAAAATTCCGTTCGATCGGAATTATCGGCGGACGTACGGGAGCAGGTCCGCAGATCATGGCGGTAGATGATGCGGTCAAAGCAACGAATACAGAAATTATTTCTGTTGAAATGCCGCGTGATACGAAAGGTGGTGCCGGACACGGCTCCTTGATCATCATCGGGGCGGAAGATGTATCCGATGCTCGCCGTGCGGTAGAAACGGCACTTTCCGTATTACCGAAATATTTTGGCGATGTATACGGCAATGAAGCCGGACATTTGGAATTCCAATACTCCGCTCGTGCCAGTTATTGCTTGGAAAAAGCAATGGGTGCCAAATTTGGCAAGGCCTTCGGCATGACTTGTGCCGGACCGGCAGCCATCGGTGTCGTGTTGGCGGATACGGCGGTCAAAGCGGCGAATGTCGAAGTTGTCGGCTATTCGTCTCCGTGCAATGGCGGCACCAGCTATTCCAACGAAGTTATCTTATGTTTCAGCGGTGATTCCGGTGCGGTACGGCAGGCGGTCAAGGCAGCTATCGCGGTAGGCAAAAAACTGTTGGGGGCACTCGGCAGCGAACCTAAGTCTACAACGACACCGTACATTTAGGTACAACTATTACAGAAAATTATAAACTGGAGGAATTATCATGACAAATGAAGCATTAGGTATGGTTGAAACGAAAGGCCTTGTAGGCTCCATTGAAGCAGCGGATGCAATGGTAAAAGCTGCGAATGTAACTTTAATAGGATATGAAAAAATCGGTTCCGGATTGGTAACCGTTATGGTACGCGGTGATGTAGGCGCTGTTAAAGCGGCTGTTGATGCCGGTGCTGCATCGGCTAAAATCGTCGGTGAAGTTGTTTCTGTCCACGTTATTCCTCGTCCCCATACGGATGTAGAAAAAATCCTGCCGCATTTGGACTAGGTCGTCGATGAGGTGATATTTTGGATATCAACGGAAATGAGTTCAAAGAAATGGTCATGCGTATTGTGCGGCAGGTCTTACAAGAACAACAACATTCGGCGCGCCGATTGTACATCGTCTTTGAGGATTCCTTTGATGTTCGTTATGATACCTTCTTGCGTTCTCTTACAGGAGACTATGAGGTCTGCGCTGTTGTCCCCGATCACTGGCCGGGGTCTCCTTTGGCACAGCGTATCACGGATTCCTGTACGTGTTGTAAGCTGATAGGCCGGACGGCGTCAGTGGATCTAGCTGTATCCGATTCACTGACCGTTTATCCGGTAGCCTCGCGGAACGGTATTGTCAAGGCGGCGCTGGGCATCTGCGATACCTTTGAAACGCAGTGGTTTCAACGATGTTTGTCAGCAGGAGCAGCGGTGCGCCTGTTGTTGTCGGGACTGGAACCGTTTACGGGAAACGAACCGAAACCGTACAGAGAACGAATCTTATCCTATTACCGCATCTTATTGACGTATGACGTAGAAATCGGTTTTTGGGAAACCTTGGAACAGCTGTCTGATGCCCGTTTTCAGGCACTGCCGGGGGAACCTCACGATACCGTACCTGTTCGGGCGGTCCGTACGCCGGGGCGGCAGATCATTACGGCTGCCGATGTAGCCGGATACGCCGCGGGGAGCAAGGTATCGATTTCTGCAGAAACGATTATTACTGCTTTGGCACGAGAACGGGCAGCAGATAAAGACATTCAATTTGTAACTAGGTAAAGAGGCAGGTGAGTACAAGTGGAACAATCTTTAGGACTAGTCGAAGTACGAGGATTGAGCGGAGCGATCGCGGCAGCCGATGTTATGGTCAAAGCGGCTAATGTGACACTCGTCGAACTGGAAAGTGCCCGCGGCAGCGGGATGATGACGGTAAAAGTACGCGGCGACGTAGGTGCTGTCAAAGCGGCGGTGGAAGCCGGCAGTGCGGCGGCGATTGCCTGCGGTGCGTTTGTTTCTGCCGATGTTATTGCCCGGCCCATTGCCAGTACGGAAACGATGTTCCTTGATCCGTCCAGACGGCGTGAACGACCGATGTTTTACAACAGCCGGATGATGTCGGCAGCCGTCGCGGATTCTCCTGCGGGCTCACCGCAGCCGGCAGAACCACAATCCGATCCGACAGCCCGTGAGGCGGCAGATTTGAAAACGAAAGAGATAGCGGAACCAGAAAAGACGGTCACAGAAGAAGCAAGTGCTTCTTCGCAAGAAACAAAGGCAGTACCGGTAACACCCGTAAAAAAAACACGGAAAGGCAAGACAACGGCTAAACGCCGAAACACTTCGAAAAAAACGCAGGATGAATAGTAAAGAAGGGATTCGATCATGAAAATTGCAAAAGTAACAGGATCCGTCGTTTCAACCAAAAAGGAAGAAGCTTTAGTGGGATCTAAGCTCATGATTGTCCAATTTGAATCGAGTACAGGTGCTGCATACGGCAATGAAGAAGTTGCCGTTGATTACGTAGGTGCCGGAGTCGGTGAACTCGTACTGGTAGCCAGCGGATCCGCTGTACGTACGCGAGATGCAAATCATGAAAAGCCGGTAGATTTGGCTATCGTCGGCATTATTGATTACGTGAATTAGACGGTGCGATAGTACTTCGCCTGCTGCATGATATATATCATAAGGAGGAATAAAAAATGGCAAATGAAGCATTGGGAATGGTAGAAACAAAAGGCCTGGTCGGCTCTATTGAAGCTGCCGATGCGATGGTAAAAGCTGCCAATGTATATTTGATAGGGTATGAAAAAATCGGTTCGGGACTGGTAACGGTCATGGTCCGCGGTGATGTGGGAGCTGTCAAGGCTGCCGTTGATGCGGGGGCTGCTTCGGCGAAAGCCGTGGGACAGGTCGTATCCGTCCATGTTATTCCTCGTCCGCATGCGGATGTGGAAAAGATCCTGCCCCATTTGGCACAAGAAACTCCGGATACAACAAAAACGGAGTAGGAAAAAAAGGCAATTTACGTGTATGCCATAAATTGCCGTATAGGAAGGGGCATTTGCAATAATGGAGGAGCAAGATTTATTTGACCTTATTACAGCACGGATACAAGGTAAGGTCATTCAATACGATAAAGGAAAAATCAAAGTAGGTGTATCCAACCACCACGTACATGTGAGCCGTGCGGATCTGGATGTATTATACGGTGCGGATTATGCATTGACCCAAAAAAGCAAGCTGGGCCAGCCGGGACAATTTGCGGCAAAGGAAACAGTGACCTTGAAAGGGCCGAAAGGCGAATTTAAAAATGTGCGAATTTTAGGGCCTATCCGCCAACAAAGTCAAGTGGAAATCAGTAAGACCGATAGTTTTCGCTTGGGCATCGCGGCTCCGATTACCCTATCGGGTCATCTGGAAGGGACGCCGGGCATTACGCTCATCGGCCCCCGCGGTTCGGTGGAATTGCCGCAGGGTGTTATTATTGCCAAGCGGCATATCCACATGACTCCGTCACAGGCTGCAGAACGGGGACTCCATGATAATCAAATCGTATCCGTTGAAACCTTCGGGGAACGGCAAGGGATGCTGGGTGATGTGGTTATCCGCGTATCGGAAGCTTCGGCCTTGGAAATGCATGTCGATGTGGATGAAGCCAATGCTTGTTCATTAAAGAATAAAGACTATGTCATGATTTGCCCGTAGTGTTACGAAGTGAGAGGCGCATAGGATGATGGAAAATAAGTTGCTGGCAGAATTTGCCGAATTGGTACGAAGCGGACAGACGAAGCCGTTTACAGGTCCTTTGAAAGCAGGCGTCGATCTGGGAACCGCCAATATCGTGTTGGCCGTTGTAGATAGTCATAACCAACCGGTGGCCGGAATGACGACACCCTCGAAGGTCGTCAAGGACGGTATTGTCGTTGATTATGTAGGGGCCGTGCATGCTGTCCGGGCTATGAAAAATACATTAGAACAAAAGCTCGGTGTGGAACTGACAAAGGCTGCTACGGCCATACCGCCGGGCATTATAGAGGGCAATATACGCTGTATTGCCAACTGTGTGGCCGGAGCCGATTTTGAAGTGACGAATATCATTGACGAACCTACGGCTGCCGCTACGGTACTGGGTATACGGGACGGAGCGGTTGTCGATGTAGGCGGCGGCACGACGGGAATCAGTATACTGCATGACGGCGAGGTCATTTTTACGGCCGATGAAGCTACCGGAGGTACCCATATGTCTTTGGTATTGGCCGGTTACCACGGCATCGATTTTGATGCGGCAGAGCAAATGAAATTGGATCCGGCCCAGGAGGCGGATGTATTTCCTGTGATCAAGCCGGTAGCCGAAAAAATGGCATCTATTGTCGGGCGGTTTATTTCCGGTCATCCTGTTTCCGATATCTACGTTGTCGGCGGCGCGTGCTGCTTTACACAATTTGAAGACGTATTTGAAAAGCAATTGCACATTCCTGTATGGAAGCCTAATGATTGCTTGTTTGTTACCCCGTTAGGCATTGCCATGAACGGATAAAAGAATAAATGGGAGGGTGAATGATGAGTACCAATATTGATCCTGAAGTTATGCGGACATTGGTTTCGCAGGTCATAAAAGAATTAAAGGAAAATGGGGCGGGAACGAGCTGTCCTGCACCGGCAGCAGCGTCCAGCCTATATGGCGTATTCCCGACGATGGGCGAATGCATTGATGCATCGGCAAAGGCACAAGAACTATTGTTGTTCCAGACGCCGGCGGTACGCCAAAAATGGGTGGAAGTTATCCGCAGGACCTGTCTGGATAAACGGAATATGGAAATGATGTCCCGGATGGCCGTAGAAGAAACCGCTATCGGGCGGTATGAAGACAAAATCATTAAAAATACGGCAGCAGCCCAGTATACACCGGGTATTGAAGATTTGACGACAGATGCACGGACCGGCGGCCACGGTATTACTTTATTTGAATATTGTCCGTTCGGCGTTATCGGTTCCATTACACCGACGACCAATCCGACGGAAACGATTATCAACAATTCCATCTGTATGATTGCCGGCGGCAATACGGTGGTATTCAGTCCGCATCCGCGTGCCCGCAAGACTTCGGCATTTTTGGTGCAGACACTGAATCGGGCACTGGAAAAATCAGGCGCACCGGCCAATATGATCACCATGGTGCAAAATCCTTCTATCGAAGCAACCAATGAAATGATGGCCAGCCCCAAGGTTCGCATGCTCGTAGCGACAGGGGGTCCGGGAATTGTCAAGACCGTGTTATCTTCCGGCAAAAAGGCAATCGGTGCCGGACCGGGAAATCCGCCGGTCGTAGTAGACGAAACCGCCAATATCGAACAGGCGGCCAAAGATATTGTGGCAGGCAGTTCATTTGATAATAACGTGCCGTGTATTGCCGAAAAAGAAGTCTTTGCCGTGGATTCTATTTTTGACTATCTCCTGATCAATATGAAAGGTGCCGGAGCTTATGAGATCAAAGACCGGGAAACGATAGAAAAATTGTGGAACGTGGTTTCTAAGGAAAAGGGCGGTCCTAAAGTCGAATTTGTCGGTAAATCTGCGCAATATATCTTGGATAAAATCGGTATTCAAGTAGACGATTCTATTCATCTCATTATTATGGAAACAAACAAGGATCATCCCTTTGTACAAACGGAAATGATGATGCCTATTTTACCGCTGGTCCGCTGTGACAACGTGGATCAGGCCATCGAATGGGCCTATGAAAGCGAACATGGCAATCGGCACAGTGCCATGATGCATTCTACTAATATTGCCAAATTGAGTAAGATGGCAAAATTGCTGCAAACGACTATTTTTGTAAAAAACGGCCCGTCCTTTGCCGGTCTCGGTATCGGCGGAGAAGGCTATCCTACTTTTACCATTGCCGGTCCGACAGGAGAAGGACTGACCAGTCCTAAATCCTTCTGCCGCCGCCGGGAATGCGTCTTGAAGGACATGTTTAATATCCGTTGATAAGGAGGAAACTTATGGCCGAATGTCAAATTGTTACAAAAGTCGTTACAGGCATTCATTCGCTGACCATGCTGCGGACCTATCGGAAAGAACGGATATTGATTATTTGCGATCGATTTCTGCGTGATAATGGCAGTATTGCGCGCATAACGGAAGAACTGGATCCCAGCAATACTGTGTCTATTTTTGCGGATACGGTACCGGACCCGACCTTGGAGGTCATTGCCAGCGGGGTTACCATGGCAGCCGGCATGCAGCCTACGATCCTCATCGGTTTCGGCGGCGGAGCGGCTATCGATACGGCCAAAGGCATTATCTATTTCTCCTTATTTGGCAAGGTCGTAACCCATAAACCGTTCTTTATCGCAATTCCGACAACGAGCGGCACCGGTTCGGAAATGACAGCTTTTGCTGTACTGACTGATGCGCAGACCCGGCGCAAACTGCCGATCATAGATGATACTTTGTATCCGGATTTGGCCATCTTAGATCCCCATCTGGTCTTGTCGGTACCGCCGTCAGTTACGGCCAATACGGGATTCGATGTGATTACCCATGCTATCGAAGCGTATGTTTCCGTATCGGCCTCGAATTTTACCGATGGGGTAGCTTGCAAAAGTTTTGAACTGGCGCTGCAGTCTTTGCCGGTTTGCTATCATGACGGAGGAAATATAACCGCTCGCAAAATGATGTTGTCTGCATCGAATATGGCCGGCATGGCCTTTAATCTGAGCGGACTGGGAATGGCACACAGCTTGGCACATACGCTGGGAGGCATGTTCCATGTTCCGCATGGACTGGCCTGTGCGATGTTCCTGCCGGCTAGTATTACGTATAACAGCTGTTTATCTGAGGTAAAAGAAAAATATGCTGACTTAGCATATAAAGTCGGCATCGCTCCGCGATCCCTGACGCACGATGGAGCGGTGGCGGCACTGCGTGCCGTATTGCTGGCACTCATGGATAATATGGACATGCCGAGACACGTATCCGCATTGCCTGAATCCATACCGCAGCAGCACTATGAAGAAGAAATATCTCTTATGGCGCAAAATGCGCTGCAAGACCGATGTTTGCCGGAAAATCCAGTGCTGCTTACCTATGCGGCAGCCGTACGTATTTTCCATGAAATCTATTAAAACACAATCTAGCTCCTATATATAGTACAAAAGCCGGAGTTACGCCGCCAAGGACGTAACTCCGGCTTTTGTTTGTGGTTGCCTCGATTCTCTTGTCAGGATAACTGGCAGTACGTTCAGAGAGGTGTGTGAACGTACTTTTTGTTCGTAGAAAAGGATTCATACGGCTGCGTGGCAAGGCTTCTTTGTGATGTTACTTGGTAATTTTATTTTATAAGACGTTCCGTATGTAGACTGTTTTTAGGTGTTGCATTTGATAGTATTGCACTGTCCTCGTTAGGTGACGGAGAAGAGAACGGCTTGTTTTCTCATTTTACAGGTGCCTGGTTTTGTGGAATGAGGATGTCTTTCTGACCAACGATGTGTATTACGGCGCGGCTGTTGGCACTGTTTTCTTCGTCGGTGATAGTATCGCGCTGCAGCAGGGCGTGTTTCAGCGCAAAGGTTTTCATGTTTTGCGCAGTGTATGTTAGGTTGATGGCAGCGTGGGTCACAACTTGCATTTTGATTTTCTGGTCGGTGAGAAGGGGAACTAATTTTCTCAGGTGTGGCAGACAGAGCCCTTGTGATTGCTGGTAGTGATGAAATCCGACCGGTGTTTGCAGGAGAAGGGCGAGTTGATTGAGATAGTTGGTTTCAACGCGGTCAAGCATGTGACAGATGGCACATGCGGAGGGACTTGTTTGGAGTGGGGAGTTTTCTGTTACAAGGGGTGTAAGGGATAGGTAGTGATAAAGAGATTCAGCTGTCTTTTCGAGAAGAACGGCATAGCCTGTGGAAAAACCTTGGGTTGAGGAGAGTGTCAGCAACTGCCATGTATGGAGGTTACAGAAGCCTTGGTTTTGGGCAACGTTCAGCTGGATTTCCGGTTTTTTGCTGAATAGGTATTGAAAGTTTGCATAGTAGTCGAAAGTTACTTTTTCCAAGTGCTGACAGAGGGGGCATTCGGCGTCCGCACATTCGGCTAGAATTTCTTCGAGGGATACCTCGTATTTCATTTTGGGCAGTTCTGCGGGCGGTGAGGTAGTGTCTGAAATATGGTCATATTTTCGGGCTGCGGTTTGGAGGGGGCCGATTTCGGTTTCCATTTGGGTTATCAGTGTTTTTGTTTTATGGAAGGAAAGAAGGGCGGCAAGTTTTTTTTCTAGAAAGGCGAGTTGGCTTTTTATGTATCCGTCGTTATTGTTGTTTTTTTTGGACAGCAGTCCTTCTTCCGGAAACAGCCAGAGCAGATTTTCCGGCGGTAGATTTGTTTTTTTCTGTATGTCAGAGTAGAGGCGGGCGGCCGATTTTTCTCCGCTTTCTCCGGACGTATAGGTGTGCTGTGGGAGTACGAGGAGTAGCGGCGTGTCCTTCGGACAGTTTTGGAGGAGGGTCATTTCTGCTTCCGTCAAGGGAACACCGCTGGAGTGGACGACTAGCAGGAGATCTGCAAGCGGTTCTTCTGCTCCCTTTGGTTGTGAGAGGTGCGCAGTGAGGGCTTTCAGGCAGGGAACATAGGTGTAGATAACGCTGTTGCGTAGCATAGGGACCGGTAGTTCCACCCGGATGGATTTGATTGGCAGGACAGTGTCGGAATTGTATTTTGGGGTTATGATGATCGGCAGATCCTCTATGGCTTTTTCTTGTGGGAAGATAGAGTTTGTTTTGGTGAGGATTACTTTCTGTTTCGTACCGTATTGCATGTGGACAGGCATATCCATACGCGAGGCCGCGGCGGCATTGTAGATTTTCTGGCCGAGCAGGGCGTTTAAGACGGAATCAGTATCTTTGTTGTTTTCGCCGGTGATAATGCACCGGAACCGGTCTTCCAACAGCGTGAGACAGTGCTTTTGTGCGGCATCGGCGAGACATGTGGTTTTCTCTGTTTTGCTGAATAGCTGATATAATTCGTAACATTGTGCGGCTATGTCTATTTTTTTTTGATTGCATTGTTTTAGCGGCTGTAAGTTTGATTCCATATCTAATGCATTCCAATGAAGTTTCATCTTGTGCATCTCCTCTCTTTTTTTTGACATAACAAAAACTCCTACCTTGTTTATTTCAGGTAGGAGTCATTACGTTCAGAAGAACGGGGTAGAGACGAACTCCATCGTCTTATAGTTTCTATTGTAAAATATTATCGGCAAAATAGCAATATGATTTATTGACATTTTACGATGTGTAATTTATACTTAAATCAAATAAGCGATGGAGTTCGCTATAAACTTGCTCTTGATGACTCCTACCAGAAAACTGGTAGGAGTTTTTTTGTTCCTGCCAGGATGTGAAAATTTATGTAAACGGGCAGACGGGGGTGGAATATGGAACAAAATTTTTTGGTAGCTTCACAATGGTTTTTGTTAGCTTTCATTGCTACGGTGCTTTCCATACGGTTGGGTATTTCTGTCGCGTTGATGGAAATCATGGTGGGCGTTGTCGGAGGAAATGCAATCGGTATCGAAATCACGTCATGGGTTACATTTTTGGCAGGGTTTGGAGCGGTACTGCTGACGTTTTTAGCGGGGGCCGAAATTGATCCGGAAAGTTTGAAAAATAATCTCAGGGAGAGCTTGACGATTGGCAGCATGTCTTTTTTTCTCCCTTTTTTCTGCGGTCTTGGATTTGCGTATTATGGTCTCGGATGGGATGCCAATGCTGCAAAAATAGCCGGCATTGCCATTTCTACTACTTCGGTGGCTGTAGTATATGCCGTCATGATGGAGAGCGGATTATCAGAAGAATCTTTAGGGCAGGCTATTTTAGCTTCTTGTTTTGTTACGGATATCGGGACTGTACTGGCACTGGGGATTTTATTTACGGGGTTTTCCATACAGATACTGTATTTTGTGGTAGCTGTGGCGGTATCCGTTCTGTTGCTGATACCCGTTTCCAAAAGATTGTTTACGTCTTTTGGGGGAAGAGTCAGTGAATTGGAGGTAAAATTTATGTTTTTAGTTCTTCTCGTGCTGGCATATATTGCTGTCCGCTGCGGAAGCGAAGCTGTTTTACCTGCCTATGTCGTGGGACTAGCCATGGCCGGTTTCTTTCAAAAGAATAAAGAAACACTTACTAAGATGCGGACAATTGTATTTGCTATGTTTACGCCTTTTTACTTTATAAAAGCCGGGGCACTGGTGTCTCCTGCGGCATTATATCATATGATAGGAATCATATTGATTTTTCTTGTTTTAAAGGTAGCGGCCAAATTTATTGGGGTGTATCCCTTTACCCGGGTGTTCCATTATCAATTCCGGACGGGGATGTATACGACACTACTTATGAGTACCGGTCTTACCTTTGGTACTATTTCGTCCTTGTACGGTCTTACGAATCATTTTATAGACAACAGCCAGTATACCATTTTGGTAGCGACGGTCATATTCAGTGCCGTAGTCCCGACATTGGTGGCTCAACGATGGTTTTTCCCAAAGAATATAACTAGTAATGGTACATAACAAAAAGGAGTGGATAACGATGATGTTCAAAAAAATAATGGTAGCATATGATGCTTCGCCGCGGAGCGAAAAAGCATTGCAGTGGGCCATACAGCTTGCGTTACAATTGAAAAGCGACATAGAAATAATAACCGTGGTTACGCCCCCGGAATTCAGTACCAATGTAGATGAGATAGATGAATTTTATTCTGATGGAGATTCTCATTATATTCCGGCGCTAGAGGAGTCTAAGATCCAGGCGGAGCATGCCGGTATACCAAACGTGTCATACAAAATATTGCACGGACATCCGGCTGAAAGTATTGTGCGGTATGCATCGAACGGGAAATTTGATCTTATCGTCATGGGTACCCGTGGAATGGGTGGTTTTAAAAATCTGATCATTGGCAGTGTGGCACAGCGTGTGATGACTTATGCAGAGGTGCCGGTGACTATTATAAAATAACAAAGGAGTGATTTCCGATGGCTTTTACGGGGTTATTGTTTCCGTTATACGAGCCGCACCGAGTGACGGCTGATTTGCCGTTGTTCCATGATTTGCATTTATCTGTGATTATTGCAGAAGCCCTCCGTGGTAGAGAAGAATACAGATTGGAGGAATATTTTTACAGTCCTGTTCTGCATAAAGAAGAAGTGATATACCGGCAGGAAGTTATGCAGGATATTTCAAGACCCGATGTTTGTTCCTGTATAGAATCGTTTGCAAGTCACATGAAGGAATCGCGCCGATGGGAGCAGCAGGCAGCAGCTTGTTATGATATATATGAAAAGGCCAGCCTGCAATTACGTGCTATTTGTGCGTATGTAGAAGGTACGGATACATTGTATGCCGGTCTGCGTGCGGCAGGTGTCCTGTCAGAGGGAATGCAATCCTTTCTGGCATATATGGAGTCCTACTACACCTCCCCGGCATTTCAGCGGCTGTGGAATACTTCTGCCGAAACAGCGCTTTCCCTGGAAGGAGTCGTGTATGCGTTATATTTGCAGGATGCCGCGATTGAGGTCCGGCCGTATGAGGGAGAAGCGGATGTAAGTCACCGCATGCAAACGTTTTTTGCGCGATTTTTCACCGAGGAGACACCGCGTTTTTCCGGCGATACGATCCACAAGGACGGATTGAATCATATAGAAGCACGGATCGTACAGAAATTGGCAGCAATATATCCCCATGTATTCGAAGGATTGCTTTCCTTCTGCGGGCAGGCAAAACAGTTTCGGGAGGATACGCTGCTTCAATTTGAACGGGAGAGTCAATTTTTTTTAGCCTATCTGACCTGCATACGCAGCGGGAAGGAACGGGGACTGCTTTTTTGTTATCCCGAGGCAGCCAGTGAAAAAAGTGAAATATATTGTGAACAGGCCTATGATTTGGCATTAGCGATCCAGTCCGGTAAAGATACGCGGTTGGTGCCGAATTCCTTTTCGCTGCGGGGTACGGAACGCAACATGGTGGTGACAGGACCGAATCAAGGCGGTAAGACGACGTTCGCCCGCATGATCGGACAACTGGTATATCTGGCATCCCTGGGATTGCCGATTCCGGCGAAGACGGGCCGGATTTTTTTGCCGGATGCCATCTATACCCATTTTGAACGGCAGGAGCGAGAAGTTACTGCGAACGGGAAATTGCAGGATGATGTGGAACGTATCTATGATATATTGCAGCAGGCAACAACGAACAGCCTTATTATTATCAACGAAATGTTTGCGTCGGCGGTTTTGAAGGATTCCCTTTGTCTAGGACGAAAGGTTATGCATATTATTTCCCGGAAGGATCTATATTGCGTGTATGTAACGTTTTTAGAGGATTTAGCTTCCTTTGATGAAAAAACAGTGAGCATGGTGTGTACGATTGCACCTGATTTAAAAATGCGGACCTATCAAATCGTAAGACAGCCTGCCGATGGAAAAGCGTATGCTTATGCTCTTGCAGCACGATATAACCTGGGCCGGGAGGACATCATAAGGAGGGTTTTGCATGAAAGTATGTCTACTGGAGAAAACGGCTGATTTTAATTTTGATGCCGCCGTATCGAAACCGATGGAGGCTGTGTGGGAGGATTTGGAACTGGAAAAGGTGCTGCAGACGATGGCGGCTGACGATGCATTTCTGGCAGAATCGGGTAAAGCGGTGTTGTGCGGCGGCCGGAAAACAAAGGAAACAATCTGTTATCGGCAGGCGGTATTGCAGGATTGCATGAAATTTCCGGATGATTTTCGTGCGTTGTATCAGTTGGCTGTTGCGGGAATGGAATATCACGAAGGAAGTTATTTATCTATGTTTCAGCATTCGCCTTATCTGATGCTGGAGGGTTCGATCGCCGATTTGCACGGCTTTCTGCCGATCCTCGATGCAATGTGCCATATGGCGCAGCGCATGAAACCTCTGATGCAGTCCTCCGGCTGGCAGCGTTTTTTTGACATGCTGGAAGAGACTGTTCCGGCAGCCTATACGGCGGAAATGGAAGACCTATTACAATCCCTCCATTTTCCCCGGGGTATGTTGGTGAAAACACATTTGGATATTACCCTGAAAGGGGCTTCTTATATTCCCTGCGAACAACACAGCAAGCAGGAATCTGCGTTTCATGCTTGGGTGATGCATTTTTTCCGTAGGAAAAAAGAACATTGCATTTATATTGATCCTCGTGACGAAAGCGGGTCGCGCATTCTCGGCGAACTTCATGACCGGGGCCTGCGCAGCCTCGCCCATACGGTCATGGCGGTACGGGATGCAATCCGTTCGTTTTTCACGGTGCTCCGGAAAGAATTGGCGTTTTATATCGGCTGCCTGAATTTGGAAAATCGGCTGCAGGAATGGGGGATATCCTATTCCTTTCCTGTCCCGCGGGAGGAACCGGATATACTATCCGGCTGTGGATTGTGCAACATCAGTCTGGCACTGCGGACACAAGGCCGGGTGATTGCCAATACGATTACGGCGGAAAAAAAGCCGCTTATTTTGATTACGGGAGCCAATCAAGGCGGAAAAACCACGTTTTTGCGGGCAGTGGGACAGGCGCAGTTGATGATGAACAGCGGCATGTTTATTGCGGGAACGGAGTTTCAGAGTAGTGCAGGCGGTGTTTTTACCCATTTTAAGCGGGAGGAAGACCGGGCACTTCACAGCGGTAAATTTGATGAAGAACTTAAACGGATGAGTGATGTTGTAGCTTGCTTGCGTCCCGGTGATTTGCTGCTGATGAATGAATCCTTTGCTGCGACAAATGAACGGGAGGGAACGACGATAGCCATGGATTTCCTTGATGGATGTCTTGTCAGTACACTCCGGATTATTTTTGTTACACATTTTTATACCTTGGCAAACAGTTATTACGAAAGTGACGGTGCAGCACATGTATTGTTTTTGCGGGCTGAACGAGAGGCGGATGGCCGGAGACCGTATGTGATCGCGGTGGGAAGACCGCTGGAAACAAGTTATGGGGAGGATATTTATCAAAGAAAATTTGGGGTGATCTTATGAGTAATAAAACAAAGTCAGCCATGGCTTTTATTCTTTTTATGGGAATTGTCAGTCTTTTTGCCGACATGACGCATGAAGGCGCACGCAGTGTTTACGGAAATTATTTAAATTTATTGGGGGCCTCGGCTACGGTCATCGGTTTCGTTACCGGACTGGGGGAGTTGCTGGGCTACTCCTTGCGGTATGTTACCGGACGGATAGCCGATGAGACAAAAAATTACTGGACAATGACGATTTTGGGCTATACCGTAAATGTTATCGCTATCCCTTGCTTAGCCCTTATTCCCGATACCGGGTGGGTATGGGCATCGATCCTGATTGTTGCGGAACGCGTAGGCAAGGCGATCCGGCAGCCGGCTAAAAATACGTTGCTGTCGTTTGCTGCTTCGCAGAATGGCTTGGGGAAAGGGTTTGCCATTCAAGAATGTATGGATCAAATAGGTGCTTTTCTGGGACCTGTTTTGTTATACTATGTGGTTCTTATGAAAAGTGGCACCGGAGCGCTCCGGACCTATTCGTGGGGATTTGCCGCGTTAGGGATGCCGGCGGTTTGCTGTATCGCCTGCGTTCTTTTGGCTAAACGTTCGTTTCCTCATCCGGAAACCTTTGAACCGGTAAAACAAAAAAAAGAAACGATGCATTTGCAAAAATCGTTTATATGGTATATGGCGGCGATTTGCCTGACGGCGTTCGGCTTTATTGACTTTCCGCTTATTACCATGCATGTGGCGAATAACGGACTTCTTCGCACCGAAGAATTGCCGCTGTTGTATGCCGGGGCCATGCTGGTCGATGCGGTGGCAGCATTGACTTTTGGCTGGATGTTCGACATGATCGGTATGAAGGTGCTTATGATATCGACCTTGGTGGCGGCACCCTTTGCGTTTTATGTTTTTACGGCAACTTCACGCGAAGCGGTATACATGGGGGTCGTGTTATGGGGAATCGGGATGGGAGCCCAGGAATCAACGCTCAAATCCGCGGTTAGCATGATTATGCCGCGCGGGCTGCGTTCGACGGGGTTTGGTATTTTTGAAACGGGCTTCGGCATCGCCTGGTTTGCCGGAAGCTTTTTGCTGGGGGCGCTGTATGATTGGTCTTTGCCGCTGATGATCAGTATTTCCGTGCTGGTGCAACTGGCGGCGATACCGGTGTTCTGGTACACGAGCAGATGTATGAAACAAGCGGTATAAACGATACCTGCAAGGGAACGCAGGAAGGGTCAGGAGGAATGAGACATGGACAGAAAAACAGCATTTGTATTGTGGTTTGATGAATTGCGGCGTGCCGACGGGGTAATTGTAGGCGGTAAGTCATCTTCCTTAGGGGAAATGACCGGAAATATGAAACTCCCGGTTCCGTATGGATTTGCTACGACAGCCTATGCATACCGCTATTTTATGAGGCAGACGGGATTGGATATGCGGCTGAAAACAGTACTGGAAACGTTGACCGATGTCGAGGACTCCGCATGTCTTCGTAAGGTAACTGCGGCAATTAGAAAGGAAATCTGCATGGCAAAAATGCCGGCTGATTTGGCACAGGCCATACGTGATAGCTATGTGGAATTAGGTAGGCGACAGGTAGAGGAGGCCCCGTTTGTAGCCATTCGTTCCAGCGCTACGGCCGAAGATTTGCCGGATGCCAGCTTCGCCGGGCAGCAGGATACCTATTTAAATATTACAGGAGCAGACCGCGTTGTCGCCAAGGTTCAGGAATGCTATGCCTCCACGTTTACAGATCGGGCGACGTATTATCGGGTAAAAAAAGGGTTTGACCATTTGCAGGTGGCATTAAGTGCGGCGGTTCAGATGATGGTGTTTTCTAAGGCGGCCGGGGTTATGTTTACCGTGGATTTAGCGACAGGAGATGATTCCAGTATCACTATTGAAGGGGCTTGGGGACTGGGGGAATATGTAGTACAGGGAACGGTAGTCCCGGACAATTTCAAAGTACGGAAGTCGGATTTGGCAATCATGGGCAAGACGATAAATGCCAAGCAAGTTATGTTGGTGCGCAAAGAGAATGGTGATTGTGAAGAACAAAAGGTACCGGATGCGTTGATCGAGACACCGGTTCTTTCGGATGAACAGATACAAGAACTGGCGAGATATGCCAATCGTATTGAAGACCATTATGGCTGTTATATGGATATGGAATGGGCCGTAGATAGCCGAACGAATGCTTTGTGGATATTACAGGCCCGTCCGGAAACGGTTTGGTCCCAGCGCAATAAAAAAAAGAAGGTTGCCGTAGTTCGTTCATCTACAGCCATGACCAACGATCGTGTAGTAGTAGTCAAAGGACTGCCGGCCAGTCCGGGACGTATTGCCGGCAAAGCACACGTCATTCTGGATCCCGCTCAGATAGAAGAATTTAAAGATGGAGAAATTTTGGTGACGACGATGACGGCACCGGACTGGGTACCGGCTATGAAAAAAGCGAAAGCGATCGTAACCGATGCAGGAGGCATGACGTGCCATGCCTCGATTGTCAGCCGCGAATTGGGAATTCCCTGCATCGTAGGTACGAAGAGCCGCAGTCAGGAAGCGACAACGACGATTCAAAACGGTATGGATATTACGGTGGATGCGACAAACGGCATCGTATATGAAGGAATCGTAGCGGATATTGTAAAATCAGCAGAAGCGCCGCAGGCGGCAGGAAGTGCCGCGGTTACAGCAGAAAGCGCTCCGATAACGGGAACGAAAATTTACATGAATCTGGGAAATCCGGACCTGGCCGAAAAATACGGCGTGCTCCCCTGTGATGGGATCGGACTGATGCGGGAAGAGTTCATCTGGACGACGTTTATTCATGAACATCCGTTATATTTGATCGAAATAGGGCATCCCGAACGGGTAGTGGATCAATTAGCCGATGGCATACGGAAAGTATGCCAAGCGTTATCACCGCGTCCGGTCACGCTGCGGTTCAGTGATTTTAAATCGAGCGAATACCGCAATCTGAAAGGCGGCGATAAATATGAACCGGAAGAAAGCAGCGCCCTGTTGGGATGGCGGGGAGCATTGCGGTATTACGATCCTAACTACATAGAAGCTTTTAAATTGGAAATAAAAGCGGTACAGAAAGTGCGGGAAGAATATGGGTACAAGAATCTGCATGTTATGATTCCGTTTTGCCGAAGAGTAGATGAAATGTCACGGATCGTTGCTTTGATGGCGCAGGAAGGATTGCGGCGTGGGCCGGACTTTAAAGTATGGCTCATGGCAGAAATTCCATCCAATATCATTTTAGCCGATCAGTTTAACGAATTTGTCGATGGATATTCGATCGGATCGAATGATTTAACCATGCTGATCATGGGCTGCGACCGGGATAATGATACCGTGGCGCCGTTGTTCGACGAACGGAACCTGGCAGTCAAGAGAGCCATACGTCATCTTATTACCGTTGCGCATAAAGATGGCAAGACGGTATCCATTTGCGGACAGGCACCGAGCGTATATCCGGATTTCACCGAATTTTTGGTGAAGAGCGGAATCGATTCTATTTCGGTCAATCCGGATGCCGTGACAGCAACGAAAAAGTTAGTTGCCCATGTAGAACAACGTATTATGATGGATGCACTGACAGGCAAAGGACGTGCTGATACAGAAGATTATACTTGGTAAGATAAAAAACAGGAAATGTGATTATAAGGGGCTGTAACAGAATAAAGGTTTTTTTTATTTTGTTACAGCCTCATGATGTTTGTTTCTCATCGAGACTTCAGGAGGCTCAGCGGGATGGCACCGTGCTTTTTAAAGCTAGTGTACAAGGCAGGTTTATAAGGATTGTGCCGATGTATAGTTTTTGTATTTTTTTTTGTGCAAATGAACAATTGTCTATTATCGATAAGAATGTTACACTTAGTAAAATTGAATAACAAATTTTTACGACGACGGGGTCATGATACCATGATTTGCGTCGTTTTTTTATGGAAAAAATGAATGCCGAGGGGGAATCAGGATGGTTGAAATCAAGGCAATTATCAGGAGAGAGAAATTTGATTTAGTGAAACAGCAACTGGCGGAAAAAGGCTTTAACGGCTTGACTCACTGGCATGTGATGGGCCGCGGAAAGCAAAAGGGGGTTGTCATAGACGGAGTTTGTTATGATGAACTGCCGAAGGAAATGGTGTACCTCGTCGTGCAGGATGAGGATAAAACGGAGGTTGTTACGACGATTATTCATACAGCCAAAACCCTACCCAAAGGGAAGGCCGGAGACGGACGGATTTTTGTCCGCCGGATCGATGAAAGTTATACGATCAGTACACAGCTGATGTAAGCAGAAAAGCAGCGGCGTGTGGCAGCCGTCGGGGGCGGTTTGTGTGATTGTACAATCGTATTGGAAAAATGTAAAAAACAGAGTGTCCGGCCATATGGATTTCTCACATAGGAAAGAAGAAGGCAGCCTTTGCATGGAAGAAGCATACGGTATGGCGTATTGCATATACCGATAGAGATTGAGGGGATTCGGAGAGGGGCGATTATGTTGGGCGATACGTTGTTTTTGCAATTTATACAACAGCTTATCAACGGAATATCACTGGGGAGTATATATGCGTTGATTGCCTTGGGGTATACGATGGTATACGGGATTATGAAATTGATCAATTTTGCGCATGGCGATGTGTATATGGTGGGGGCCTATGTTGGATTTTTTGCTGCGACAGCTGTTAGGCTGCCGTTTTTTCCATCCATATTGCTGGCAATGGTGGTTACGGGTATTTTGGGGATGGCCGTAGAGCGATTGGCCTATAAGCCGCTGCGGCACAGTCCTAAAATAGCCATTTTGACGACGGCTATCGGGGTCAGTTTATTTTTGGAGTATACGACCATGCTGGTACTGACTCCGCAGCCGCGGACGTTTCCGCCGCTTTTGCCGGAGACGATTTATACGGTCGGCGGATTGATCGTATCCTTTCAGCAGCTGGTTATTTTAGTGGTATCCATTATCTTGATGATCTTATTAACGTATGTGGTGAACCGTACCAAAATGGGAAAAGCCATGAGAGCGGTCTCTTATGACCCCGATGCGGCACAGCTGATGGGTATCAATGTAGATAAGACGATTTCCTTTACGTTTTTTGTGGGTTCCAGTTTGGCCGGTGCCGCCGGTGTGCTGGTCGGTATTTATTATAACTCCATCGAACCGCTTATGGGCATCATGCCGGGGATGAAGGCCTTCATTGCGGCGGTGCTCGGCGGGATCGGCATTATTCCCGGGGCCATGGCCGGCGGTCTTATCCTGGGTATTGTCGAGGCGCTGATCAGCGGTTTTATTTCTTCTACCTTCCGCGATGCTGCGGCATTTGCTATTTTAATTATCATTTTACTTATTAAGCCGACAGGCCTCTTGGGCAAAAATGAACACGAGAAAGTGTAGGCGATGATAATGATAAAAAGACTACGTAAACAAGATGCGATATTTCTCCTTATTTCTTTTGTTGTTTTTGCGGCATTCCAATTCTTGATTTCTGAACGGATATTGAGTTCGTTTTGGCGGCTGAATATTGCCGTTATCTGCCTGAATATTATTCTGGCCTCCAGCCTCAATCTGATCAACGGCGTAACGGGCCAGTTTTCTCTGGGACATGCCGGCTTTATGGCGGTGGGTGCCTATGTGTCCGCTGTGTGCACGATGTTCTTTCATTTGCCCTTTATCTGCAGTATCCTTGCCGGGGCGGCAGCGGCCGGCGTGCTGGGATTTTGCATCGGCGTGCCGACACTTCATTTGCAGGGCGATTATCTGGCGATTGCCACCCTGGGGATGGGGGAAATCATCCGGATCACGATTCTCAACATCCCGCAGGTCGGCGGTGCGTCGGGGATGTCGGGGATCCCGACGGAAACGACCTTTACTTGGTTGTTTTTCTGCATGATCGTGACACTTTTCGTGCTGAAGAATATCATTAACTCCAATCAAGGGCGGGCCTGTTTATCGGTCCGGGAAAATGATATTGCCGCCTCGGCTATGGGAATCAATACGACGGAGTTCAAGGTATTTGCTTTTACGGTTGCCTCTATCTTTGCCGGTTTGGCAGGCGGTTTATTTTCTCATTATTTCGGCATCGCCCATCCGTCCAGTTTTACCTTTATGCGGTCCTTCGATATCATGACCATGGTCGTGCTGGGGGGCTTGGGGAGTTTGTCCGGTTCTATCATCGGGGCTGTTATTTTGACGTTTATTGCAGCGGCCATGCAGAGCTATCCGGAATATCGCATGATCGTCTACGCCCTGCTCCTGATCATACTCATGCTGTATCGCCCGAATGGCATATGCGGGGATAAAGAGTTGGTCAGCGTTATTCTAGGCAGGTTTAAAAAGGGAGGGAAGCATGATGGAACCGTTGCTGAAAACAAGTAATTTGTCGAAATCGTTCGGCGGTATTAAGGCTGTTCAGGATTTTAATATCTATTTACATTCGGGAGAGCTGGTCGGTTTGATCGGACCGAACGGAGCCGGAAAAACGACGGCTTTCAATCTGCTGACCGGCGTGTATACTCCGACGACGGGAACCATTACGTTTGACGGCAACAGTCTCGTCGGGTTGAAACCGTATAAAATTACCAAACTGGGAATCGCCCGGACATTCCAGAATATCCGGTTATTTGATAAGCTGACGGTACTCGACAATGTAAAAATTGCCTATCATTACCATATCAAGTACACGCTGCCCGAAGCGATTCTGCGTATCGGCCGATATGGGTCGGAAGAAGAATTAGTGGAAAAAAAAGCATTAGATTTGCTTTCTATTTTTAATTTGACCGATAAAAGGGATGAGCTGGCCTCCAACCTTCCGTATGGCCAGCAGCGGCGACTGGAAATCGCCCGGGCACTGGCGGTGCAGCCCAAATTACTGCTGCTCGATGAACCGGCGGCCGGGATGAATCCGCAGGAAACCAAGGAATTGATGGATATGATCCGCTGGATCCGAAAAACGTTTGCCTTGACGATCCTTTTGATCGAGCATGATATGTCTCTGGTCATGGGCATTTGTGAACGTATTTACGTGCTGGAATTCGGCAAAATGCTGGCCCATGGGACTCCGGATGAAATCAAGTCCAATACAGAGGTCATTAAAGCGTATTTGGGAGAGGAGGTGTAGTCGCATGCCGATGTTGCAGTTGGAGGATATTAATGTATACTATGGCGCTATTCATGCGCTTAAAGGAATTACGCTGTCTGTGGAAGAAGGACAAATCGTCAGCCTCATCGGGGCAAACGGTGCCGGCAAAACGACGACGCTGCGCACGATTTCCGGACTCCTTCGGTCTAAAACGGGAGGAATTACGTTTTTTGACAAACCGCTCCAAAAAAAAAGTGCAGAATATATTGTCTGCAGCGGGATTTCCCATTGTCCCGAAGGACGGCGGATCTTTGCGAATATGACAGTCAGCGAAAATTTGGAAATGGGAGCGTTTACCCGCAAGGATAAAAAAGAAGTGGCGGCAACGCTCCAAACGGTATATGAACATTTTCCCCGCTTGAAGGAACGCATGTTTCAAATGGCCGGGACGCTGTCAGGCGGGGAACAGCAGATGCTGGCCATGGGCCGGGCGCTCATGAGCAAACCTAAGCTTCTTCTGCTCGATGAACCCTCCATGGGGCTGGCACCTCTGCTGGTAAAGGAAATCTTTACGATTATCAAGGAGATTCACGAGATCGGTACTACGGTCCTGCTGGTGGAACAGAATGCCCGCATGGCATTGTCTATTTCCGACTATGCCTATGTGCTGGAAACCGGAACCATATCGCTGCAAGGGGATGCGCGGGCCTTATCGGAAAGCGAAGATGTAAAAAAAGCCTATCTAGGCGGATGATAGCAGCCTGTTCCTTGCGTTTTCCAAGGGATTGCGGGTGTGATTGGTGATTTTTATGTTTTTTCATGGCAAGGGTATTCATGTAATACTACATTATTATATTTTTTCTCTGGGATGAGCCTTCAAAGGCATATGCAGAGGACCTATACGGGGGAGGAACGAGCATGAAAAAATTTACATTGAGCAAGTGTGTATTGACCGCAATAACCATCTTATCTATGGCGGCCATACTGACCGGATGCGGCGGTTCAGAGGGGAACAAAGCAGATACGATCAAACTGGGAGCCAATCTTGAACTTACAGGCAACAGCGCATCGTACGGGGCATCCGCCAAAAACGGCATTGAAATGGCTGTTAAGGAAATCAATGACAACGGCGGTCTTTTGGGAAAAAAAGTAGAAGTCGATTTTGCGGATAACCGCAGTGAAGCAACGGAAGCAGCCAATGCCATGCAGAAATTACTGGATGACAAGGTCGATCTGATTGTCGGACCGGATACTTCCAGCGGTGTTCTGGCGTGTGTCAGTACGGCGGATAAGGAAAAAATACCGCTGTTGACGCCGTTTGGCACGAATCCCGATATCACGGTGGATCCGGCAACGAAACAGGTCCGTCCCTATGTCTTCCGCGCTGCCTTTATCGATACCTTCCAGGGGAAAGTCATGGCGACCTTTGTCACCAACCAGCTGCATGCTAAAACCGCCGCTGTATATGTAGACAATTCCAGCGATTATTCGAAGGGGCTGCAGAAGTTCTTCGTAGAAGAATTCCAGAAATCGGGCGGCAACGTGGTAGCGTCAGAAGCCTATTTGCAAAAGGATACGGATTTCAAAGCGGCTTTGACGAAAATCAAAGCGGCTAATCCGGATGTCATCTTCGTACCGGGCTATTACCAGGAAGTCGGGATGATCATCAAACAGGCCCGTGAAATGGGGATTACACAGCCGATCGTCGGCGGGGATGGTTGGGATAGTTCTAAATTAGCGGAAATAGCAGGTGCGGCTAATTTGGAAAACTGCTACTTTGCCAATCATTATTCAGCCGATGATACGTCGGAAAAGGTAAAAACTTTTGTTGCCAATTACCAAAAAGCATACAATCAAAAAGCCGATGCACCGGCAGCGCTAGCTTATGACAGCGTCATGATCGTTGCGAAAGCAATCAAAGATGCCAACAGCATTGATAAAGATAAAGTAAGAGAAGCCTTAGGCAAGATAAAAGATTTTGATGTAGTAAGCGGCAAAATCACCTTTAACGAATTCCATGATCCCGTTAAATCAGCGGTCATCCTGACCTTTAAAGGCGGACAGCAAGCATTTGTAACTAAAATTGCACCTTGAGTGAAGCAGTAGATAGTAAATAGGCTTAACACACCGAGGCACGGCGGCTTTCATCAGCTGCCGTGCTTCGGCGTGTTTTTGTTTCTCCATCATGGAGGGGACGTTGTTTTTTAGGAGACTTGCCGTACTTGTTTTTGTATTATAATTGAACTTAAGTTCAGTATTATACTCCTTTAGGGAAAGGAAACAGACAGATGGCGCAGGTGTTGAAGGAAGAAATCAAAAATAAAATATATCAGATGACAAAAGCTTCCTGGCAGAGAGGACATATTAGATGCAAAACGTTTGCATCTAGTTGACGATTTTTTGATTTCATGCTAAAATGACTCTTATATTGCGAATGCAAATTATTTGCAATTAAGATCAAGGAGGTACATAGTAATGAGAAAATGGATCGTACTGGTTATCAGTGCACTATTGGCAGTCGGGCTGCTGACGGCTTGCAGTACCGATAAAATACCGGAAGAAACGTCTTCTTCCAAAGTGAAGGTGGCGGTCACGTTTGATGCGATGCGGGAATTTGTACATGCCGTAGGCAAAGACAAAGTCGAAATCGTCACTATGATTCCCGATGGAACCGAACCGCATGGGTTTGAACCTACGATACAAACAGTAAAACAATTGGGGACGGCCCGCTTGTTTGTATACAATGGTCTGGGAATGGAACCTTGGGTAGAAAAAGCGGTGCAAAGCGCCGGAAATAAGAACTTGATCATAGTGGAGGCATCTAAGGGAATTAGACCGATCTCATTGACCGATACAGAGGAAATACAAGAACACGGCCAATATGATCCCCATTCCTGGCTGAGCCTCGAAAATGCGCAGATCGAAGTGAAAAATATTGCCGATGCACTGGCAGAAGCGGATCCTGACAATGCGGATTTCTACCAAACGAATGCAACGGACTATACGGCACAGCTGCAGCAGCTGGAGGAGGAATATGCTCGTAAATTCCAAGCCCTGCCAAACAAGCAATTTGTCACGGGGCACGCCGCGTTTGCCTATTTGTGCCGTGATATGGGACTGCAGCAAAACAGTGTTGAATCCGTATTTGCCGATGGAGAACCGAGTACGCAGCAACTGGTCCGTTTGACGGAATATTGCCGTCAGCACCATGTAAAAACTATTTTTGTCGAAGACATGGTCAGCCCGAAAACCTCACAAACCCTGGCTGACGAAGTAGGCGCCTCGGTCAAGCAGATACACACGATGGAAGCCAGTGAAGGCGGTGCCTCCTATCTCGACCGGATGAAAGAAAACTTGGATGAAATTTACAGCAGCCTGCAATAACCCCTGTCAGGGAGATGACTGTTGGGATACATCCGACTTGTAGGTGCTGCCCAGGCTCTCTTGACGGGAGAAAACAGCGTACCTTTTTCAAGGAATAGGAGGACGCACCAAAAGACGACCATGCAGAAGCGGAAAGGTTTCTGCGTGGTCGTCTTTTTTACGGACGCGCGCTAGGTTGCCGAATAAGCAGATTTTTTGTCCTATTATTTTTTGATACCCTCATTACGGATCGCGCGTGCGGCACAGATTCGCAAGATCGTTACTTTTTCCGGAGGAATATGAACGTCTGTTTTGGGAATTACCGTAGTACACAGTTCTTCGTCCGAAGCGGTTACAATATGCTGCGGTTTCAGCAGGTCTTCTATATCCTTCAGTCCGTAGAAATCTTCGCCCCGGCTCCAGTCATGCCGGCTGTTGTACGGACAGGCATCCTGACAAGCGTCACAGCCGCATATCCAAGATCCGAGGTCTTTTTCCTCGAGCGTATCGGGAACTATGCCGCCGCCGAATGTCGTTAGGAACGATACGCAGGTAAGAGGATTCATCGTATACGGTTCAGACAAGGATTTTGTGGGACATGCCTGACGGCAAAGGGTACATTGTTCGGCACACGGTTTGATAGTGGGTGTATGAATATATTCACCTTCCTGGTCGATCAGATAGCCTTCCAGCATATAGTACGAGCCTTTTTCCCCATAAAAGAAATTATTTTTTCGAAAAATTCCCAGACCGGCTGCGACGGCTGCATGACGTAAAGGCATAATGCGGGCCGGAGCACCCTTTTCTCCGCCTTCAAAATGGATATGCTGTTCCTGCAGCCATGTCTCGAATTGCAATTTTTTCTGATGTGCCGGACTTTCCGGAACGGTATCCGGGGACAACATAAATGCTTTGGCGTATTTTCCCTGCAGGGACTTGAGATAGGTGTATTTTCCTAACCAGATGGTACAGATAACAACCGACTTGGCCCAAGGATGCAACTCCCGAAGCCGGGTAAAGGCGTTATAAAAACCATATACCTTTTTGCTTTCCGGGATTTTTTCCATTCGTTCCTCTATACGCATTTTGTACCCCGTCATCGCTTCGATAGGAATGATACCACACCCATCATAGCCACACGCTAATGCCGTCTGATGGATTTTTTCTGAAAGAATTTGATTCAACATAGGATCGCCCCTTTTCCTATTTACCAATTGCTGTCGTCAGCAGTTTAAAAATATCTTGCAGGTCTTGCCGCATTTTTTCAAATTGCTGGCAGTCTCCGCTGATTCGGAACAGCAGGAGCCGGCCTTCATACATGGTAAAGAGTATATCTGCAACTTTTACCGCTGTTTCTTCCGATATGCCGGAGTTC
The DNA here is from genome assembly GCF_050219315.1 of Megasphaera sueciensis. Lineage (NCBI taxonomy): Bacteria > Bacillati > Bacillota > Negativicutes > Veillonellales > Veillonellaceae > Megasphaera > Megasphaera sueciensis. Next base: position 1,125,580 of record NZ_CP116939.1, on the reverse strand, counting down.
ATGATGACCGCGGTAAATACGTTTTTCAATCGTTTCAGTGCTGCTGCATAGTGTTGGGCGATTTCTGGTTCCGCCATAGCCAGTTCTATTCCTACAACAGCAAACGGGCAGCCGTAATGAGAGCCGTCCCGTGCAGCGTCGATCATATAATCATATATTTTTTTGATAAAGACATCCCACGCCGTGTTGTTAGCGAATTCCTGTAATGTGGCGGTGACGGTTTGTTCATAATAAGTAATACAGGCAGCTGCGATATCTTTCTTGCTTTTAAAATAGAAGTAAAAGGAGCCTTTAGGTAAGGCCGCTTCCTTTAATATTTCGCTTATCCCTGTCGCATGGTATCCGCTGCGCCAAAATAATTTTGCGGCACAGACGATCAAATGGTTTTTCGACTGTTCTCCTTTTTTCACGGGCCTCTATCCCTCCTGGTTATTTGTTGATTTTTTCATTATAGACCTATCGGTCTGTTTTGTAAATAGACCAATAGGTCTATTTTTATATTTTCGCTATATACCGGGAGAGAGGCAGATTTTTTCTTCGTATATATCGTATTTTTTCAAATAAAAATAGGACTGTCGTTGAACAGCCCCGTTTTTATACACCGGATAGTATCGTTTATCTGGCCATGCTGAAAATAAATTCATAGAGCAATACGCCGAAGGAGCCGCCCAGGATAGGAGCTATCATAGGTACTAAGGCGTAGTCTGCCCAGTGGGCACAGCCTTTGCCGTGGATCGGCATTACCGTGTAGGCAAGGCGAGGGCCCCAGTCACGAGCGGGGTTGATGGCATATCCCGTAAGACCACCGAGTGATTGACCGACGGCAACGATGATGCCGAAGATGTACAGATTTCCCATGCCGACGGCAAGTCCCATTCCTTGAGTCGGGTGCAGTCCGGCGGCGTTGGAGATACCCATGATCGAGAACAGCAGTACAAAGGTACCGACAAATTCGGTTAAGGAGTTCAGCGGAATATTGCGGACTGCCGGCTGCGTGCAGAAAATGCCTAATTTGGCATTGGGATCGCCTTCGGTTGCATTGAATTGATCACGGAAGAGGATTGAAACGAGTGCGGCGCCGCAAAAGGCTCCGGAGAATTGGGCAATCAGGTATCCGGGAACCATGCTCCAGGGGAAGAGGCCGCCGACGGCAAGACCTATAGTTACGGCAGGGTTAAAATGGCCGCCGGAAAACGGTCCGAAAATGTATACCGGGATCATAACGGCCAGGCCCCAGGCACAGGTTATCATGCAAAGACCGCCGCCTTTAAAGTTTGATTTGTTCAGCGTAACGTTGGCGACAACGCCGTTGCCGAGAAGAATTAGAATAAATGTACCTACAAATTCACATATGTACAAAAACATTTGAATACCTCCTTTAAATTAACTGCCTTATTATTTATAGGGTGCTGCCTGCTTTGCTTCTGCTATTTCCTTTGCATATTTTTCATCCCAGGGAAGTTTGTCATTTTCTTCTTTCAGGTACTCAAGCAGTTCCGGAATTCCTTCCCCGGTGATGGAATCTACATAAAAAATCTTTTTGCATCCCGTGAGCTCAAGCCATAGAGAAACCTGCGGCAGGTTGGCATAGGTATCGTGGATATGCGTGACAATGCCGATTACTTCGCGTGTGGCAAGAGAGACGATATTCGGACTATAGAGGGTATAGGCTTCTGCCGCGTTTACCAATAGACCGACGATATCCGCTTCATGTGAATAGACGATAAGGGCCCGGCCCAGTGCTGTATTTTCACAGTATTCGCCGGGGGTGTCAATGACTACATCTTCGTGTGTTATGTATTGGGTTTTATGATAGGTAATTCGGGAACCTTTTAGTGCTTGCGTTAATGTAGTCTTGCCGGCTCCGGTACGTCCTACCAGCATGATTTTTTTCATTCGGAACCTCCTTTCTTATTGACGGGAAGATTTTTTTTATGCTTTGGTGATGGGACAAACTTCGAAGCAGAGAACATGGGAAGCATACTCCAGTACTTTTTCCCAGGCAATGGTGACATCGGAAATAGAGCCGGTCACGACCAGGGTTCCGCTGAAACGGTCTACAAATCCCAGGGTAATTGCAGCGGATTTCAGTGCTATATCGGCGGTGATGATAGCGGTTTCATAGGGAGTCTGGCATAAGATGCCGATCGCTGCATTATGGTAATCGATGTTTGGGTCTAATCCCAGCTTGCGGTATAATATAGGATCGGGACTGGCAATGACATGAGCCAGTGTGATTTGTTTTCCCGGGACGCTTTCCATGATGATGCGAGAGGTTTTTTGCATGATATCTGACGTTGTAGTAAACTCCATGTGGGGTAAACTCCTTTCTTGTTGCTATGAGTGATGGTAATAGCTCCTATGTATTTATTGTAATGTCTTTTAAAAAACGCAACAAGGACGATGATTATTGTCTTTGTTGCGTTTTACTATAAAATAGGTTAATTTATAACACATTTTTATCTACTTGCGTCACAAGATTATGCTATAATTTGTTATCTTTTTATCAATAAATAAGATATATCCTTTGCTTCTTTGAGGAAAAGACAAAAACGGCAGTGTTTCATACCGGTGCTGCAGGCGTTAGCCCGTCGTTCTTATAGAGGAGCATTTGTTTTGGCTTGCAGGAAATGGACTGGCGGCACCGAATTATTTTTAGTATAAGGAAGCGTGGCCGTCCTTCGCCGGAACAGGAACCGGATAGATCGGCCGGATACAAGCGGTGCGCTGTCGAGTCCGCTTGCAGAAGCGGAGTGGTAGGGAGGAGGCAATAGGGTATGCGTATGTGGAAACGGATTCAATGGGGATTGATGATCAGCATTTTCGGAATCGTGATGTGGGTGGCGGCACCGACAACGGCGGTTGCCGAGGGGATGGCGTATCGGGAGCTTCCCGTAGGCGTGACTGTCCGCATCGATGATAGGAATACGACGACGGTCGGAGTCGCTATAACGCCGGGAGAGTGTCTGCGGGTAGAACTGTTGGCTGCCGGCGGAACGGGGTATGACTGGGTTATCGATAATACGGCATTGCAGCTGCTGGAGGTAAAATATCACACGGAGGCACCGGTGCTGCATGCGAACGGATTTACAGGAGGACCGGTGCGGACCGTATTTATTTTACAGGCTAAAGAAGGGGTACGCGGGAAGGAAACGGTGGTGTTTTCTTTGCGGCGGCCTTGGGAACCTGCCGGAATGGCAGCAAGACATGTATATTGTGATGTCCGTGTCCGAAACGGAGCGTCTATATCCGCTGCCGCTATGTGATCGTGTTGACGGAATGTTTCCCGGACGATAAGCTATCCGTGTAGATGATATAAAAAAGAGATGATAGTCTTTGCAAACTGCGAGGGTGGAAACCTTTACATAAGAGTCCAAGATAATGGTGAAATGATCGGGAGAGATGAAACGAAGATTCACTCGATCCCTATATAACAGCAAATACATCGGACGAATTGGATTATGATACGTCCGACGGTTGTAATCAGTTACTCAACATTGCAGCATCTGATTATGTAGAAACTATTTTAGACAACAAAGATTCTTCATTTCATAGTCACTTGCTTTGCAAGGTATATAATTCATTAAACAGAACACCCCGCTATTGCGATGCGTAGAGCAATAAATCCTCAGGCAACGTAATAACGGGGTGCTTTTTACCGAACAGTCCAGAAGACTTTTACTCAAGATAGTTGGTATCATATGTAAAATTTTTCGGATGATTAACATTAGATAGGGCAAGTTGATTTATATCTTTCCAGCGACGAATATCATATTGCACTTAAACCTATCAATGTGTTGCTATGTAGTTGCTACACGACATGAGTATTACATCAAAATGCTTTTGTCTGTAGAGGGGAAATCTTGATGCCTTTCTTTTCATGACTTCTCTTTGCAGCCGAGACCGCTTAACGTGTAGGGAGTGCTGAGATAATAAAATTATTTTAAAGAAAGATCTTCCTGAGACTTGTTATAGACATCGAATCTATTGTTTATGTCAATCTGGTTAACCATCCAACCACGAACCATGCAAAGTTTGATGAAATCATCTATTCGATTTTCACCAGACATTTCTTTTAGCGTAACAACAACGCCAAATGGTAATCCCCTACCATTTCTGGTACGTAGTCTTTCTTTTACCTTGATACTAAGGCCCCATGCACCTACACCATATACTTTTCGGGGTTTTGAGCGGTCTGTAATGACATCACTAATGAGCTTTATATTGTCCCATTTGCGATATAGTTTTCGCGCTTCCTCTTCAAGGAGTGGATTAAAACCCATATCACCTTGCTTGTTTGCATTTATCGATTTGATTGTTGCCCTGCCATTATCTTCTTTCACGCGTCCAAAGTGAACATCTATTTCTGTACTGGTATAATCAACGCCTTGGTTTCTAGAGCACTTAGGAAAATAACAAAGGGTTGCTCTAGCGAAAAACGGTTGTTTGTTGTTATAAATCGGAATAGGAATATTGTAGGTATATGTTTCGTAAGAATCACATGATCCGGTCATGATAAATCTGATTTCATCACTTGGAGTTTGGAGGATATTTTCAATTCGTTGTGGGACAACACCATACCCAACAGAATGAGATACCGTGTCCATGTCCATTCTATTCCATCCAGCAGCCGCATCGATAAGCAAAGCTTTTGCAACCTCTCTGGTAAAGCCCATAGTATAAATCAAGTATGCCATTTTTCGTGAAATCCATGGTGCTGAAAATGAAGTTCCCATGACGAATCCCTCACCACACGGAGTGCAAACTTTCATTGGCTGCCCTATATCTCCGCCATAATAACTAATATCTGGCTTATGGAAGAAAGAAAGGACAGGGCCGACTCTATGATAGGATACGGGTTTATTATTCAAATCTACTGCATTAACCACAACAGCGTTCAAAGAATCCGCAGGAGCACCAATTGGCATTTCTTCAGATGACGCTTCTCTTTTATTAGTGCCCGCAATAATAAAAATAATATCGTAATCACTTTGGATTTTATCGAGCTCCGCAGCTTCGGGAGATATAAAGTTTCTATTAATTGGCATATCAGAACCAAGTGATAAATTCCATACCTTGATATCTTGGTTTTTAGCAACAATATGGCGAATTGCTTTCAAAATACTGAATGAACTAAAACGCCCTGCTTTTGCGGCACCAAAGTGTTTGACTTTGAACCTACCACAACCATCATCTAATTCAGGATTAATAGTTGGTCCATCAACAATAATAGACGTTACCTCTGTTCCATGATTATAGTCTCGAGGTTCGATTTCAATACCTTCATCTATCATGGAAACGTAAGTAACCCATTCTCCGAAATACACTTTTTTATCGAACGGTGTATCAATGACGCCAACTGTTGGTTCTTGCCGGGGCGCTGGAATATTTACGATCTTTGTATTACTACCAAGTGCTTCTTCTGGGGTTACTTCCCTTAAATCGCGAACTTTCATTGCAATTAAATAGGGAGCATTTTCTTTCAATAGCTTAATTTCATCCGGTTCTAAACGGATGGTAGTATCATCAATAACTTTTGCATTGATCATGTCAATTCCCAATTTGCTAAGCAGATCTTTAGTCGAAACATTTGTTTTGTAAATGGTTATGATTGAGCGATCTTCCACGCCTTCGGCATCCTGATCCACATCGAACCTTTGGACGTAATAAGCATCTTTAATCACCTTTAAAAAATTGGTCTTCGCAAGTTTTGTATTTCTATAGGTTTTTCGCTTGTTGTTGAGTGCTTCGATATCTTTTTGGGTTATTTTCCCGGCATATTCATTTTTAACGACGGTAATACAGACATCCAATCGAATGATAGACTCTTGCAAGACATCTAGCATCACATAATGCGTAAAGACATGTTTTATCGGTTTTTCGCCATCAAATTTTGATCCTCTTATGGAATCGTTTGGATTCGAAGAACCTTTACATAATAGGCCCTGGATTCTGTTGCTTTTTGCAACAACGTGTTTATAATGTACACTCACAAGAGCGCCTTTTATCAATGTATTTTCCTGCCAAAACCGCAGTATTCGTTGCAGTTGATTTTTTAAATCCTCCAGATGGGTTGATTCAACAAAACCATTTTTAGGCAAATTCGGCGGACCCATTTTGCCTGGGTTGCTTTGCTGTTGAAATTGGCCTTTTAATTGCAATATATTATTCATTTAATTCTCCTTTAAGTCTCTGGATACTTGACTTTTTGAAACACCTGTAAGAACTTGTATTTCTCTTACTGTAAATCCCTGTTTCTGAAGCTTTTTTAGATCCGAAGTTTGCTCTCCGCTTACGGTATAATACAGACGTTTTAGATAGTCAAATTCATCGTTAGGATTACTAAATGCAATTGCTGTACGAATCATATTTTTTAAATCTCCTGGGTACGGAACAGGATCTAGTAGACTGATTATTTTTCTAAAAAGTCGAACATTTCTACCAACACATTTAAACTTGTTTAAAAAGGTATTCATTAGAATTTCGGCGATTTCCAATAGATCTTCTTTGCGATATCGGTTAAAATCTATTACTGAATCGAAACGCCTTATTAAGGCTTTATCAAAATGTTCAAATAGGTTTGTTGTTGCAATTAAAACAATGCGATCATCTAATCGATCCAGCCCCTTCAAAATGGTAGAAGTGGCTCTGCCCATTTCTCGTAAATCGTTAGAATTAGTACGATCCATTGCAATTGAATCGATTTCATCAAACATGATAAGTACTTTTTCCGGGTGGGCAAAGCTGTTAATCTCCTTAAAAAGCGAATCAATGTTTTTTTGCGTTTGGCCAAGTTTGCTATCAATTACAGTGGAAAAATTTACGGAATACAATTCTCGTCCCAAAATACGAGAAACTTGTTTTGCTGTTTCAGTTTTTCCTGTTCCGGGCGCACCTTGGAATAGAAATTTGTTAATTCCCAAATTACGTCCTACTGCATTTACCAGGCCAATTATATCTTCTTCCATTGACTCAGGTAATGGAAGTGGTTCATTACTAATACTTAATTTTTCAAAAAAGCCCGAGGGACTTTCGCTTATTTGAGGAATGAACGTATTTGCGTTTGACAATAAAGCCATAATATATTCAGCTAACTGGGAATCACCGGCAGAATCAAAGTCTTTAGCAATTTCATAGGCTTCACTTCTAAAACCGGCATCATTTTCTTCCGCATAGTATTTTATTAAGTTAATTATGTTCTTCTTTTTCATATAGAGGCCCCCTAGCAAAGTCTTTAATCATAGTATATCAGATTTGGGACAAAAGTAAACATATTGGGACATATTTTATTATTTATTTAATCCGTTTCACAAAGCTGACTCATGTATTTTGTCGTTTGGAATTAATTAAAGCGTATGGAACGGGTATGATTATCCAAAAAATAAGCAAGAGACACGTTGGGATACTGGCGAATGACCGGACGTCCTATAGTAACACGTGCCATCACAAACGAAAAGCTCGTATTGACGGGATAATATGACTTTCCGAGTCAATACGAGCGATTATGCAAACAGCACGAAGGCAGTTGAAACACTGTATATCGAACGATACGTACGGTGTTGTGAGAGACCGGTCACGCAACTAATGGGTGACCTCCTACGCGATTTTAAAAAATATTTTGTGTCGGTAAAAAATGTGATCAGGCAAGCCGTGCCGGCAGGAGTATGGAAAAGGTGGTTCCTTTCCCCGGGGTGCTGGCTGCCGAGATGGTGCCGCCGTGGCTCATGACAAATTGCCGGGCCAGTGCCAACCCGATGCCGGAGCCGCCGCTTTTACGGTTCCGTGATTTTTCGCCGCGGTAAAAATATTGAAAGATATAGGGGATATCCTCCGGGGCGATGCCGGGGCCCGTATCGGTGATCCGTATGCTGATATAGGGAACTTTTTTCTTTTCGATCCGGTCCGTGACAATAAAAATACTGCTTTTTTCCGGAATATAGCGGATCGCATTGCTGATAATATTATAGAGTACCTGATTGATCCGGTCTTTGTCGATATAGGCGGTACAGCCGTTTTTCAGCAGATTCAGCTGCACGGAGAGATTTTTTTCATCGATCAGGGGCTGCAGCATATTGACGGCACGGGATAGCATGGCATTGATGTCCGTATCTTCTTTGTGCAGTTCCAATTCGTTGATTTCCGCCAAGGATAAATCACGCAGGTCTTGTACCAGACGATTGACCCGCAGGACTTCCTCCTCCATAGACAGGAGCATGGTTTTGTTGACCGGTATCACATCGTCGATCATGCCTTCCAGGTTCCCTTGTATAATAGCCAAAGGCGTCCGGAGTTCGTGAGCGATATTGGTAAAAAGGTGATGCCGCATCTGGTCGTTTTGGTGCAGCTGCAGGGACATGGCGTTGATCGTATCGGCCAGCATGCCGACTTCATCCTGCCTCGTAATAGCCACAGTTTTTCCGTAGGTGCCTTCTTTCAGCGTTTGGGCGGCTTCATTGAGCGTGCATAAGGGTTTTGTAATGCTGCGGGCCGTCAAATAGCTGATGAACAGGCTGATCGTCAAGATGGCGGCGCCTACCCAGATGAGAGAGTGATGGACGGAGGCCATAAAGTGCTGTTCCGGCGTTCCGTGTGCCGAGTAGGGCAGCGTCAATGTCGTGCCGTTATACTGCAGATATTCGGAAAAATGCTGATCCATTTGCAGGTTGACAAGGAACAGCAGGATTCCGATCGTCGAAATAAGTAGGATAAACGACATTCCTGTCAAACGATAGACAATGCTGTTATATTTACGCATGGCTGCCTCCGGAAAATTTGTATCCGATGCCGTATACCGTTAGAATATATTCAGGGTGGGCGGGATCCCGTTCCAGTTTTTTCCGCAGATTGCGGATATGGGTGTCGATGGTTCGCTCATAGCCTTCGAAACTGTAACCGCCTTGGGCTTTTTCCATGAGCTGCAGCCGACTGTATACCCGGTCCGGGGAAGACGAGAGCACTTCCAGCATGTTGAATTCCGTCGGTGTGAGCAGGATGGGTTCCGTACCGCGGTATACGGTATATTTTTCTTTGTCGATGTGCAGGTCGCCGATGACGTATTGCGTCGTCGCTTGCACGATTTCGCCGCGGACGCGGCGCAGACGCGCATATACCAGGGCTACGAGTTCTTTGATGTTGAACGGTTTTGTCAGGTAGTCATCGGCACCGATATGCAAGCCTACGAGCCGATCGGTTTCATCATCTTTGGCGGTCAAGAACAAAATAGGAAGATCGTTGATCTGCCGGACACGGCGGCAGACTTCGAAGCCGTCCATGTCCGGCATCATCAGATCAAGGATCAGTATCTGCGGTTCGTAGCGTCGCAGCAGGTCTAAGGCACTGCGGCCGTCAAAGGCTGTATATACGACAAATTGTTCCCGTTCGAAATAGGTGCGCAGTACTTGGACCAATTTGACATCATCGTCTACGATTAAAATTGAATTTTGCAGCATCGCAATTCCTCCTGTCTCTTTTCCTTACTATACACTGTTCGGGCCAGGTACTTCAAGCGGTACCGTACATTTTATTTTTCGGTACCGCAGAACCGGGGACAGGGTGGTTTGCTGTTCCCGGTTCTGCTATGCTGCTAGGGGCGGTTCGTTTCATGGTTCATCTGGGAATGGTCCATCTGCATATAGGCTGCCGGCAAGGGTTCCTGCCAGCCGCCAAGAGTGGGATTTACCATGCCGAAGATCATGGCAATATGGCTGACGACGAGAAACGCGATCAACAGTACGGCATGTATTTTAAGACGGGTATGCTCGCTGCGGCCGGAGCCGAGGAGACCCCATTCCATGAGGGTAATGGAAAATAAAGGAATAACACCCAGCATGTATGCGTATACCGCGACTTGATCGATCCATCCGCGCCAAGTCAGAGACGGAACGATAATAATGGCTAAATAAAGGAATACGAAAAGGAAGTATACTCCTAATATCATACCGATATATTTATTCCACAGACGCCAGTACTTGTTTTTGCTTTCTCCCCAATACAGTGTAAAAAATTCGGTTGCTACAAGGGCCTCAGCCATTCCGACGGGGATGACCATAAACAAGATCAAGTTCCAAGGCTGATTCATCGCCAATAATTCCATATAATGTGTCATTATCATATATATACACTCCTTTTTTTTGATATATCCTTAGTATATAAAGGGTATATACAGAAGATATGAAGAACATGTGAAGGAATTGTTAAGATGTATACTTTTTTTCTGCTGCTATTCATTTTGCAATGCAGGGGAAGCAGGAGTTTGTTAACGTGTGCCGAATATTTTAAATAAGGATTTATCTGCTGTCACGGTTGTGGGTGTGATGATGGATTGTATCCGGAAAGAGACATCGTCCTTTTTTTGTGCTGCATAACAAGGAAGATGCCCATTGTTATTTTTATGAATCGCAAGAGCAGGATAACGACTTTTACATACAGGGAGTATGGATATCGGATATGCGGCTGATCCATAGGGAGTGGGATGAATAACCTGATTACAACAACTATTTACGTGCATATAAGGAACTCATTTACATGTTTTTACACCAGATACTAAATAAAAAAGGGCAAGGTATAACTGAATATGGCATCATTCTGCTATTTGTCGCACTCTTGGGAGTCAGCGAATATTACTCGGGAAATATAGGCCAAAACATCAGCTCGTTGTACAGTGCGGCCTCTACCCGTTTACATTCTATTGTGAACGGACCGAAAACGGACTATGATACGGGAATCACCTTCACGGATTCACAGGGCAATGTATGGCATCAGACCTCATTGATCTATCAGACGATGGACGGTGCCGATGATCCGACCAAGGACTATCGGGTATACTGGTTCATAAACGACGGCGGCAAGGGCAATAAAGAATATAAAGTGGGAATGAGCGCACGGGGCGGCGGCAACAGCTTGCAGGCATATCTGGGAGGAACTTCGTATTTTGAAGATACGGACGGCAAGTATTATAAATTAGTGGAAAACGGCGGAAGCAATACGACGATAGAACAAGTATCCGGCACGAGCATAGATACACATAAAATGAGAAATGTATTGCCCGCCGATATTCCGAACCTGTGATCGGCGGGATAAAGCAGCCCGAAGTGCCGTTGTTCCTGAAAGAGAAACGGATATTCTGCTTATTTTTCAGGAACGGTGACGGAAAGACTGTCGTTATATAGATTTTTATCATATGAGACATTGATTTGGGATGTATGGGAGAGACGATGTATGATGAATAGGGTATTGCGTTTTGGTATGGGTGTGTGTTTGGCGGCGCTGCCGGCAGTGGGAATGGCGGCGGCTCCGGTTGTGACGGCAAATGTTTCGGCGGACAGTGTGTATTATTCGTATGTAGACAAGTTAAGCGGCATGGGATATATTACCTCCCTGCCGAATGGTGCCAGACCGTACAGCCGCATGGAAATGGCCAAGTGGGTGCAGGAGGCGGAAAAAACGGCGAAGAAAAAGCCGATGCCCGGCTATTTGCAGGATGTGCTGCAAGCTATGGAGACGGAGTTTGCTCCCGAACTGGCGACGCTGCAGGGACATCGTACCTATGACGGGGTACGGCTGTATTCCGTGACGGCGGCGCTGGCTTATCAAGGCGGCGATGCGTCTTCGTACCGCTATCCTTCCGGAGTCCACGGCAGTTGGCAGCCGTTTGGGACAAATCGCAACGGATACCAGTACGGGGCGGATGGCAATGCGATTGCTTCCTTTGAAGCCTCCGGCATGATCGGGCATGAAACGGCAGTCTATATCCGCCCGCGGGTGAGCTACGACAAGAATAATCATCTCAGCATGAGTTTGGAGGAAGGATATATCAAAACGCGCAGCGGTATCTGGGCATTTGAAGCCGGCCGTCAGGCTATGCGATGGGGACAGGGAGCCACGGGCACGCTGGCTCTCAGCAATACGATGAGTCCTTTGACGACTTTGCAGGCCCATTTTATGGAACCGCAGCAGGTCGGTGGGTTTTTCCGTTTTCTCGGACAGGCCGACGTTCATCTGTTTTACGGAAAACTGGAGAGCGACCGATCGGATCGGGCGGCAGCGTACGGCCGGACGGAGTATGATGATGCCGGACTGCTCGGTATGCGTGTCGATATTACGCCGACTTCGTATGTTACGGTGGGGTTGGAACGGATATCCATGCTCGGCGGCAACGGCAACGGCTTGAATGCCTCCGACTGGGGACATTGGATATACGGACGCAACGATGATAATCGGAAGGACCGGTGGGATGATATTGCCGGGGTGGATTTCCGGCTGCGTTTTCCCGGCGTGCAGTTGTACGGAGAGTTGTACGGAGAGGATCAGGCCGGATATCTGCCTTCGGATATTGCATATCGGGCAGGCGTCTACCTGCCGCAGCTTACTAAGGATGGAAGCTGGGATATGACGGCTGAAATCGTAAATACAAATAACAGCTGGTATGTCCACAGTAAGTTCCAGAACGGCTGGACGTACCGCGGCGATATCATAGGCGATGCCATGGGAACCAATGCCCGCAAATATTATGTAGGTCTTACGCGGCATTTTCGCCGGGAAGGGACTATCGGCGTCTATGTCATGCGGACGGATATGGACCGGGGAACGGCCCAGCATCCCACGGTCGACGAAATCGGCCTTACGGGACAGCGGAAACTGCGTGACAATGTCTATCTGAACGGCACGATCGGAGCGGCACGGGTAGAACATGCTAACTATACGAGCAGCACCGATCATGATACCTTTGCTCTAGCCAGTGTGAAATGGCTGTATTAATGGTACTGTCAGACAAAAACGGGGCACGGAGAATGGTGGTGTCCGCCATTGGGCATATGCACAAAACGGAAGGGTAATTTTATTGCTGTTACACAATTGTTTCGTGCGCATGATGATGTTATACTTAATAAAAATAAAAAATAGCACATAACGACGGCGTTATCTTTACATAGATGCCGTCGTTTTTTGTTTGCGGGAGGGAGGATATACGCAGTATGACACCGTGGGAATGTGTTTTTGGGGGCAGGTAGCAAGAAAACAGTATCGAGGGGAGATAGGATATGATGAAAGACATACTGGAAGAGTATAAATTTGAAATATACTACATCGTATTTATTTATTTCAGCTTAATATTGTTGACGATCATGTCATTGCAATATGGCGAGTGATTTTTTAAGAGCCGTTTGTTTTTTTACTGTGTTTTGTGCATATGCTGAAGCCGGAACGCGGTGCTATCTGCCGGCCGGGGGCCGACGCAGGAGCCGTGCGTTGTGCAACTATACAAAATATAGCGGAAATATTGTATGATTTACTGATGGAATTTATACGGGTAAGTGGATATACTATACTATGTAAATCAAACAGAGGCATACACACAAGGACGTGTTTTTATATAGACTGCCTTTGTGTTTTTTTATTTATTGACTATTTATACTAATAAAATTAAAAATAATTGATATTGCACGTAATAATTTTATTTGGTATACTATCTTCAAGCAAAGAAGCTTGGAATAGCTCCTTTGTTTTTTTTATTACTTTAATCTGTACAGGACAATGGTGTTCTTCTGCCTCTTTAGGGAAGGTAGAGCGAACGCTTTTTTTGTTGCAGAAGGTCTTGGAGGAGCTTATATATATAAGGAGGAGTCAAGATGGGATTGCTGGCATCGCAAGTTATTAACGGGTTAACGAATACATCTATTCTGTTTTTGGTGGCCGTCGGGCTGGTCGTCATTTTTGGATTGCTGGATGTCGTCAATATGGCCCATGGGGAATTTATCATGTTCGGTGCTTATAGTGCCGTGGTATGTGTCAATACGCTGCATTTGCCTTTTGCCGCGGCAGTATTGATCGCGGCATTGTTTACGGCTCTTGTCGGATCGGTCGTAGAACGATTCATCATTCAGCGGCTGTACGGCAAGGTGGCGGAAACATTGCTGGGGACATTTGCCTTAAGTTATATTTTCCAACAGCTTGTCCGTACTATTTTCGGACCGGAGGATCAGTTGATGGCGCTTCCCCTTGATACGACCTTACATTTCGGGTCTATTGTCGTGCCGGTTTATAATGTAGTACTGATCGTTGTTTCTATCCTCGTTTTGGCCGGGACGCTGCTGTTGCTGATCAAAACAAAATTCGGGATGCAGCTCCGGGCCAATGTCCAGAATCGTACGATGGTGCAATGTCTGGGCGTTAATTCTGCCCGCATTGATAATCTGACCTTCAGTTACGGCTGCGCGCTGGCCGGGTTGGCCGGAGCGCTGATCGCACCGGTCAAGAGCGTTACGCCGGACATGGGAGTTACCTATGTTGTCGATAGCTTCATGGTCGTCGTACTGGGCGGTCTGAATTCTATTTTCGGCAGTTTTATGGGCTCCTTTGTGGTCAGCGAATCGTCTACGGTCATGGCTGGATACATGAGTGAAATCACGGCGAAGCTTTTGATTTTTATCGTAATCATCGGGGTTATCCGGTTCAGGCCGCAAGGCTTGTTCTTCAACAAGGATAAGCGCTAGGAGGGAGAGGACGACATGAAAAACATAAAATCGATGTTGGAAAATATGACGATTGATAAATATATTGCGTTGTTTATTTTTATCGGACTGTTGATATTGCCGCTGCTTTCCTCGCGGTACAGCGTGCAGATATTCGGTAAGTATATTACCTATACTATACTGGCGCTGGGGCTGGATATTCTATGGGGCAGTACGGGACTTATGAATCTGGGTTTTGCTATTTTCTTCGGGTTGGGTAGTTACATTTTCGGGATTTCCATGGCGATACAAAAGGGATTGCCGGCGTTTATGTCTTTCGGCGGATTGACGGAGCTTCCTTGGTTATATGTACCGCTTCAAAGTCCCGCCGTTGCCGCTCTCCTTTGCGTCGTGATTCCCGGACTGGTCGCGCTGATTCTCGGGTATTTTGTATTTACGAGCAAAATAAAAGGTGTTTTTTACAGTATTATTACCCTGGCTTTTGTAGCACTTTTTGAACTGTTTATTACGGATCAGCAGATTTATACGGGCGGCGCCAGCGGTGTCAACGGTATCCCGACAGGCCTTATGACGCTGCGCCTGTTCGGCAGCAAGATCTCGATCTTTGATTGGTATTATATTGCCTTCGCTTCTCTGGTGGTCATTTATATGTTCTGCCTATGGCTCAATCACAGCCGGTTTGGCAAAATCATCCATTCTATCCGCGATAATGAGATGCGGGTACAGTTTTTAGGGTATAATCCGGCGGTTTTTAAGATCGCTATCTTCACTATTTCAGCGGCCATCGCAGGCTTTGCAGGACTCTTGTACGTTCCGATGTCCTCCTTTGTGTCGATCGAAAATTCAGGAGTTGCTTTTTCTACGATGATCATCATCTGGCTGGCCGTAGGCGGCAGGGGGAACCTGACGGGAGCTATGGCCGGTGCCTTATTGGTCAGTTTTCTGCAAAATATTTTATCCGGATATTTCGGCGGCATGTGGCAGGTCGTCCTGGGTGTCGGCTTGATTCTTATCGTCATGGTCCTGCCCAAAGGACTGATAGGCAGCTTGATCGATTGGCAGTATATGCGGCGCATTCACGGCAGGCAGCATGCAAAATCCGGGACAGATCCGGTTCCTCCTGCGCAGAAAGTAGAGGTGTAGGCCATGTATTTGGAAGTGAAGCATTTAACCGTTGATTTTAATGGCTTTTTGGCCGTACATGATGTAAGTTTGGGAATCGAAAAAGGAGAAACCCGAGTCATTATCGGGCCGAACGGGGCCGGTAAAACGACTATTATCGATATGATCACGGGAAAGACAAAGCCGACGCAGGGAGAGATACTGCTGAACGGCGTCAATATCGCCGGCAGAGAATCCTATGATATTTCCAATACCTATGGGATCGGACGTAAATTTCAGGGACCGAATGTGTTTGATGAAATGAGCGTGTATGAAAATCTGGAGGTAGCCCTTTCCGGACATACGAGCTTATGGCAGGCGTTTACGTACCGCCGGACGCGGGCGGTAGATGCCCGGCTGGAGGAAATACTGAGCCAGATCAATTTGACGGAACAGCGGGATATGCTGCCGCGTTTCTTATCTCACGGACAGCGGCAGTGGCTGGAGATGGGCATGATTCTGGCACAGAATCCGGCGATTATCACGCTCGATGAACCGGCGGCGGGTATGACGGATGACGAGACCTTTAAAACGGGGGAAATGATCAAGTCGGTCATGAAGGATAAGACCGTCATCGTCGTGGAGCATGATATGGATTTTATCAAGCAGATCGCCAAGACCGTAACGGTGCTGAACCAGGGAGAAATACTGGCGGAAGGCACGTATGAAGAAGTTTCGCATAATGCAGAGGTCATCCGCGTATATTTAAAAACGGATGATACGGAGGAAGAGGAGGCAGGAAGCGTATGATGCAGGCAGCGGATATCTCTGTCAGTTACGGAGCGGGACCTATCGTATCGCATGTTTCCTTTACGGTGAACGCAGATGATAAACTGATTATTTTGGGCCGCAACGGCGTAGGCAAAACGACCTTGCTCAAGGGCATTATGGGGATTTTGCCGACCAAAGGAACGCTGACATTCAAGGATACGGATATTACAAACGATTCCGCATCGAAGCGATCCCGCAGCGGACTGGCGTATGTGCCGCAGGGACGGGAAATATTTCCCGATTTGACAGTGGAAGAAAATCTTCAGATCGGGGCCATGTCGCACCCCGTCGATTTTAAAAATAAATTGGCGGAGGTACTCGAGTATTTCCCTATTTTGGCCGAACACATGAAGCGTAAGGGCGGTGTCCTGTCCGGCGGACAGCAGCAGCAGCTGGCGATTGCCAGAGCCTTTATCGGTGAACCGGCCGTATTGATGCTGGACGAACCGACAGAAGGCATCCAGCCGAATATCGTGTCTCATATTTCTCATATTTTGACGCGGTATCACGAGGAAAAGCATATTCCGCTCATCGTGGTCGAACAGAATTTGAAGTTTGCACGTAAACTGGGAAATAAATTCCTGATTATTCAAAAGGGGACTATCGTGGAATCCGGCCCGATAGAAGCATTGACAGATGAAGTCAGCATTGCGTATTTAAGTGTATAAGAGTGAGGGGAATACAGCATGGATATAGAACATACGGCGGCAGGCGTTATTGCCGATCTGCAGGAACTGGCGGCCCTGACGTCCGATGAAAAAGGAGCACAGCGTGTAGCTTGGACGCCGGTGTGGGATACAGCGGAAACATGGTTCAAGGAAAAAATGATAGCCGAAGGAGCAGAAATTACCGTGGATTCGGCGCATAACGTGTGGGCGAAGTTTGCCGGAGAGACGGAGGAGGCGGTCGTCATCGGCAGCCATCTGGATAGTGTTCCGGACGGCGGCTGGTTGGACGGTGCGCTGGGTGTTGTTGCCGGGATGGGAATCGGCAAGCGGTATGGAATACATGGAGTAAAGCCTGAAAAGACGATTTATATCGTCTGCTGGGCAGATGAAGAAGGCGCCCGGTTCAGTCAAAGCTGCATGGGATCGGCAGCGGTCAGTGGTATGTTTACTGCCGAAAAAGCAAAAAATCTTATGGATAATGAGGGAATACGATTCCAGGAAGCTTTACAGCGTTACGGACTGCGGGCAGAAGATTTCAGCAAGGCAAGAACGGAATTTTTGGAAAAGCCGATTACGGCGTATTTGGAACTGCATATTGAACAGGCACCGGTGCTGGAACAGGCGCATAAGTCCGTGGCCTGTGTATACGGTGTGACAGGGTGTTACCGCCAGTACCTTACCTTTACCGGACAACAGTCCCATTCCGGTTCCCCGATTGCTATGCGGCACGATGCGTTTTTAGCTGCCGCTCAGGCATCGCTGGCCTTCCGCGAGATAGGAATACGGCATGAAGGGTATTGCACCGTCGGCAAGGTGGCGGTAGAACCGGACGTGGTTACTATTTTTCCGGGACGCTGCATTATTTCTTTGGATCAGCGTTCCATTGAGGGTGCGACCTTGGATATCATGGCGGCGGAAGCGAAGCAGGCAGCGGAACAAGCAGCTGCAGACAATGGCGTCACTGTTTCCTTTGAAGAAATATGGTATACGCCGCCGACAGTATTTGATGCGTCCTTAACGGCATTGTGTCAACAGGCTGTAGAAGCTGAAACGGGCGAGGCTGCGACGATGTATTCCGGACCTCTTCACGATGCCGTCGAAATTTCCAAGGTCGTACCCTCTGTTATGATGTTTGCCATGTCCCATAACGGCTTGTCCCACTGCAAGGAAGAAGATACACCGCTGCCTGTTTTAAAACAGGCGATCCGCGCTTTTTTGCGGCTGGCTGATACCGTCGTAACCGTATAGGGAAAGGAATGATATCCATGTTAGATATTATAGGCATATCCGTTGTGACGTTTCAGGCACAATGGGGAAAGAAAGAAGAAAATCTGCAGCGCATGCTGGGATATATAGAGCATGCGGCACGACAGGGAAGCGATTTGATCGTGTTTCCTGAAATGAGCTTGACCGGGTATGACGATGAAGGACAGGTACCGGCCGCTTTGAAAATGCAGACACGGCTGGCCGAGACGATTCCCGGTCCGGCATCGGAGGCGGTGGCACAGGCGGCGAAAGCTCATGGTATCTATGTTTTGTTCGGCATGCCCGAGATGTATGAGGGCCGGGTGTATAATTCTCTGGCGGCTTGTTCGCCGGAGGGGACGATCGTTTCGTATAAAAAAATGCATCTGCCCCTGCAGGAACCCAATTGGGCGGCACACGGCGACAAACCGCTGCTGCTGCCTACGCCTTGGGGACCTATTGGGTGCAGTATTTGCTATGACGCATACAGTTTTCCGGAGTTAATACGATATTATGCGGCAAAGGGGTGCCGCTTGTATATCAATGCGACGGCGTTTGCCAAATCACGCAATCCGAATCGTGCCAGAACTACGCTGGAGGCGTCTGTATTGCGCGAAGATGTGTATATTGCTACGGCTAATTTAGGCGGGGTGGATCTGGTTACTGATTTTCTGGGTGGCAGCAGCATCATGGGCCCGTCACGGACGTATGGCGAGGTCCATTATTATGCCGGACGGACGTTTGATGATCCGGCGGCTCCGGAATCGGAAATGTACAGCGCCGTCATCGATTTGACCTTGGCGTCCCGGAGTTTGTATGTACCGAAGGAGGGAAGAAAAGAAGCCGATTTCCGGCCGGCTTGTTATGCTGCTATGTATGCGGAACTGGCTGGAAAATAACATCGGGTATCCGATAGACGATAGATAGGGAATATATGTATAGGGGGAACAGTATATGAAAAAGTTAAAAAAACTGTTGGTATTGGGAATGTCGGCGATGGTGTGCATTACGGCATTGAGCGGGTGCGGCGGAGAGACGAAAACCGCGGAAAAGGGACTGGGGGACAGTGTGAAAATCGGAGTGCTGTACTCGACGACGGGGGCCTTTTCCATTAATGAAACACCGATGCAGAACGCTGCTAAAATGGCGATCGACGAAATTAACGCAAAAGGCGGCATAAACGGCAAAAAGATAGATGCAATCTATATGGATTACGGTTCGGATCCGACGATGGCAGCACAGAAGGCCCAGGAACTCATCCTGAAAGACGGCGTTTGCGCGATCGTCGGGACCAATTCGTCGGCGACGCGGCTGGCGGTTATTCCGACAGTAGAACAGAATGATTCGCTGTTGGTGTACAATACGTATTATGAAGGGGAAAAGCCATCGCCTAATGTGCTGTATACCAACAGCGTGCCGAGTCAGCAGATCGATGCCTTCGTACCTTGGATGATGAAGAATCTCGGAAAACGGGTATTCTTTGCGGGTACGGATTATGAATTTCCCAAGAAGAGCATTGCCATTGCCAAGAAGCTGGTTCAGGATAACGGCGGTGTTGTTGTAGGAGAAGAATACGTACCGACGACGCAGACGGACTTTTCTTCGATGATCAATAAGATCAAGGAAGCTAAACCGGATGTGGTCTTTTCGGTGGTGGCCGGCAATGCGGCAGTTCCGTTCTACAAGCAATACAGCCAGTACGGCATGGATCCCAAGAAGGTGCCTATCTGCTCCATTTCTACCAGCGAAGCGACTTTGAAGGGAATCGGTGCAGCGGCGATCGGGACCTATTCGTCCTTTGATTATTTCAATACGATCGATACACCGGCTAATACAGACTTTATCAAGAAGTATCAGGAGAAATTCGGCACCGATACGACCGTAACCAATCAGGCCGAAGGGGCGTACCATGGTGTGTATATGCTGGCGGCGGCGATCGCCAAGGCTGATTCCAAGAGTGCGGCTGATATCATCAAGGCGGCGGCAGGACTGGAAATCGATACGCCCGCAGGGAAAATAAAAATGGATGATACCAATCATCATGCTTGGCTTAACAGTTATATCGGCAAAGTAAATGACAATCTCGCGTTTGATATTGTCTATCAGTCGGATGGACTCGTAAAACCGATAGCGGAATAAATAGTGACAGGAAACAGAGCCTTCGATGCCGTGTGTAGTTATCGAGGGCTCTTTCCGTATATAGGAGGTACGTATGGGAGTTTCCATTGAGTATTTATATGAAAAGAGCTCGCATCTTTATCGCATGGAGCTCATAGGCGGCAAAACCGGGGTAGATCATCCTGTCGAATGGATACATATGCTGGAAAGTCCCGATTCGGCTTTTTTCCTTCACGGCGGCGAACTGGTATTTACGACAGGGGTTATGAATAAGGGAGAAGCCTGGCTGGTTGATTTTGTCCGGCAGCTGCACCTCCATGGCGGGGCCGGTGTCGTTTTCAATATAGGACCGTATATCAAAAAAGTGCCGCAGGAGGCGGTGCGTTATTGTGATGAGCATGCGTTTCCTTTATTCGTGCTGCCTTGGGATGTTCATCTTGTTGATATTACCCGGTATTTATGCCGGTTTATTATTAATGACGAAAAACAGCGGCTGAGTATTTTGAACTTGTTGCAGCAGATCCTAATTATGCCGGAACAGGGAAAATCCATCTGCTTATCTTTGGAAAATCAAGGTTTCAGCGCGGTGGGACGGTTTCGGGCAGCCATTATCTGGTCGAAGTCGCGGGAGTATGATCAGGATGCCATTATGGCTTTGCTGAAAATGTGGAACAACCATGTTATCGTGTTTTCGTATCATGATGATCTGGTTGTCGTATTGGCGGAGCCGTCGTATGAAGCGGAACGGCGGGTTACGGAGGAACTGTATGCCTATCTGACCAGCCGGGTGAAAAAAGTCTGTATCAGCATCGGTGCGGCGGTTACTCATATTACGGAACTTTCCTGCAGCTATGTGCAGGCACATACGATCGTGCATCTGGCATGCAAGAAAGGCAAGCATATCTTTTTCTATGAAGAATTGGGAATCTACAAGCTCCTGCTCGAAGGGAACAACCCGGCCCTTCTGCAGGATTATTATAATGAAGTATTGGGAGCGCTGGAGACACACGATGCTATGCACAATGCCAATTTAACCGATACGTTGTATTACTATTTGATGCACGACTGTAATGTAAAAGAAACGGCGGCACATGAATATGTACACCGGAATACCATTATGTATAAACTCAATAAGATCGGCAGCATTATTGGAATGGACATTGCGGTGGAGGAGAATAAATTAGCGATTCTCATGGCATTTAAAATCCGGGATATTGCCGATCAGAAGTAGAATCCCGCGGTATTTGTGCATAGTGCATGTGCACAATAAAGTCGAGGAATTGACTAATTGTATTGCCTCGGTACAACGGCTATACTGAAAGTACAGAAAAAAGCAATGGTGCTGTCGCGCAAGATAGTTCCGTTGTTTTTTTATTTTATGTATTTCATTATATTTAAGGGGTGACGGGGATATGACCGGACAGGAAATCAAAGAAATGGATTTGCAATATAATCTGCATTCGTGGGCGAAGCAAGGTTCTTTACATCCCATGGTTATTACTAAGGCGGAAGGCATCTATTTGTGGGACAGTGACGGCAAACGATACATGGATATGTCGTCAGAATTGGTCAACTCCAATGTGGGACATGGCAATCGGGATATCATAGAAGCCATTAAGAAACAAGCCGATCTCTTTTGTTTTTTATCACCGGCGTTTGCGTTAGAACCGAGAGCCAAGTTGGCTAAGATGGTCATTGACCGCATGCCGGATACGATGGGAAAGGTGTTTTTTACGAACGGCGGCGCCGATGCCAACGAGAATGCCATTAAAATTGCCAGAATGTATACGGGACGGCATAAGATCATGAGTCGGTACCGCAGTTATCACGGATCCTCCTTCGGGGCCGGCAATATTACGGGCGAACCGCGGCGATATGCCTTGGAACCGGGCATTCCGGGATTTGTGAAATTCTTTGATCCCTATGTGTATCGGGAAGCTATTTCTTTTGCCAGTGAAGAAGAAGCCACACGCTTTTATATCACTAAATTACGGGAACAGGTACAGTATGAAGGGCCGGATAGCATTGCGGCTATCGTGATGGAAACGGTAACCGGTTCTAACGGCATCATTATCCCGCCGAAGGGATATCTGCCAGGCGTGCGCAAGATTTGTGATGATTACGGTATCATGATGATTTGCGATGAAGTCATGGGCGGTTGGTGCCGGACGGGAAAAATGTTTGCCTTCGAAAATTTCGATGTCAAGCCGGATATCGTATCTTTTGCCAAGGGAATTACCTGCGGCTATGTGCAATTGGGCGGCGTAGCGGTATCTAAAAAGATTGCGGCCTTTTTTGATGATCATGTGTTATCCTGCGGCTTGACGTACAGCGGCCATCCGCTGGCTTGTGCTGCGGGTATCGCCTGCTTGAATTATTATGATACGGCTCATATTCTGGAACACGTAAACGAAGTCGGGGCCGTGCTGGGAGAAATAGAAGAAGAATTGAAGAAAAAGCATGCCTGTGTCGGCGATGTCCGGTATATCGGCTTGTGGTCGGCGATCGAACTGGTCAAAGATAAAACGACCAAGGAAGCATTGGTACCGTACGGAAAAGATCCGGACGGCGTCATGCCCGCCATCATTAAAAAGCTTCTTGCCAGAGGGTTTTTCACCTATTCTCATGAAAATATTATTATGGTGGCACCGCCGCTCATTATTACGGAGGAACAGCTGCGGGAAGCCATGGCGATCATGGACGACGTATTAGGTGAAGTCGATGGGATGATCGCCTTGTAAGTGCGATCGGATCGTTTCTGAAATATACACCAAGCATCCTAAAAAGAGGTATCTGCGCAGTTAGATATCTCTTTTTGGAAATTTTCTATATATGAATTACTGCATGGAGATGGTCATATGTTTATGTATGAAATGCCGACAACATTATTTTTTGGCAGAGATTGTATTGCCCAGTCCGGGGCGGCGCTGGCCCGGCTCGGTAAGAAAGCACTCTTGGTGACGGGACGTCATTCTGCCAAAGTGAATGGGTCACAACAGGCGGTCGTCGACGTACTGGAGGCACTGCATATTTCCTGGGTCCTATTTGATGAAGTGGAAAGCAATCCGTCCATTGAAACGGTGCGCCGCGCTGCCGCCGTAGGCAGAGCGGAACAGGTGGAGTTTGTGGTGGCTATCGGCGGCGGCTCGCCGATGGATGCCGGGAAAGTCATCGCCTTATTATGTACTAACGAGTTGGACGACACACAGCTTTTTACCGGGCCCTACAACAAGGCGCTGCCTATTGTTGCCGTCCCGACGACCGCCGGAACGGGAAGCGAGGTGACCAAAGCGGCGATACTCACGAATCCGCACGCAGGGACTAAACAATCCGTAGCAGATCCGCTTATTTTCCCGACACTGTCCTTCGCAGATCCGGCGTTTACCCTGGGCGTTTCAGAGTCGGTTACCGTGGATACGGCTATCGACGCCGTATCGCATGCAGTGGAAGGGTATATGGCCCGCACGGCGACGCCGGTCAGCGATGTATGGGCGGAAGAAGCGATGCGTTTTCTGGGTTCCCAGCTGCCGGCATTGGGCGGACCGCTGACCTATGATGCCCGGGAGGACCTGATGTACGGCTCGACGCTGGCAGGTATCGTCATTGCCCAGACCGGCACGACCTTGATCCATGGCATGGGCTATCCGCTGACCTATTATAAAGGGCTGACACATGGCCGGGCCAATGGGATACTATTTCCCCAGTATATGAAATACATGAGCGAAACGATGCCGGATAAAACCGATACGGTTTGGGAACTGTTGGACGTGAACGGACTGGCGGAATTCACGGCGCTCATGAAAAAACTGATGCCCGATACGGTGCTACTTACCCAAGAAGAAATCGACCAATTTACAAAATTGACGATGCCGACTAAAGCCGTGCAGCATACCTCCTATGATGTAACGGCGGAACTGGTCGCTCATATTTACGGTACATTAGGCTGATTGCAAGGAGGAGGTCTCTGCGATACTGTTGCAGTTCGCTGGTTTACGGGGATTTTTTATATATTTCCTTTATATATTTCCTTATATATGTACATGGCAGACAGCCGGGAATCGTTGTATCTATTGGCGTATAGATACAACGATTCCCGGCTGTTTTTGCGTAGGGGATTCTATAGAGTGAAGAAATTACTCTTCCCCTTCTCCGTGGAAATCTACCAAATCATTTTTCTTTATCAGGGATTCGAGTTCTCCCGAAGTCTTCATCTGCTGAATAACTTTATTTAGTTCCTGCAGCAGGGCATTGTTGTCTTTGCGTACGGCAATGCCATAGTCCTGCGGTGCAAATTTTTCTGGCAGGATCATCATGTCCGGTGTTTTCATACTGTTCAGGATGGAAGAGTCCGTGCTGTAGGCCGCGGCGCGTCCGGAGCTCATGGCCGACAGGCTTTCCGTATTCGTTGGGAATTCTGTGAATTTCAGTTTGATGTTGGCTTTTTTGGCGTATTCCTGATCGGCCTGACGACTGGTAGCTCCTTGCTGTACGGCGATCGTCTGGCCGTCGAGCTGTTTGGCAGAGGTGATGCCGCTGGATTTAAGGACCAGGAAGCCGACGGGGTCCCGATAGTATACATCGGAAAAATCCCAGGATTTTTTGCGTTCGTCGTTGATGGTATAGGTAGCGATGACAAAGTCGACTTCATCACTATCCAGAATAGGGCCGCGGGCTTTTGCCACGACCGTCGTAAATTCTACTTTGCTGGGGTCGCCTAAAATATCTTTGGCAATGGCTCTGGCCATGTCGGCATCCAGACCGGTGATGGTCCCGTCTGTTTCTTTGAAGCCGAAGCCTTTTACCGTATCGCCGATGCCGACCTTGACTACGCCGCGGTCTTTGATGCGCTGTACACCGTCTATTTGCTTGCTTTTTTCTCCTGTTTTTGCATTGCCGCTGCCGGCATCATTACCGCAGCCGGCAGCTATCATGCCAAACATGGCGGCGCATAGTGTTCCGATAATCATTGCCTTGTTCCGTTTCATCATCATTCCCCCCTGCATATAGTTCTTATAAATTTTTTTGCATATAAAAACAACGGCGCTTTGATTTCCCCTCAGATACAAAGCGTCGTTGCTCTTGCTGTGTTATATAAAATATGTGTCTACCGTGCGTCTACGGCGGCTTTCATCCGCCGGCAGGCTTCTTTGATGACATCTAAACGGGTCGCATAGGACATACGCAGATAGGTATTTCCGCAAACGGAGCCGAAGACAGTGCCAGGGACTAAGGCTACATGTGCTTTTGTCATGAAAAAGTCGGAGGCTTCCTGGGCACTCATATGAAGTGCGTGTATATCTATCCAGGCATAAAAAGCGCCTGTGGGTTTGGGACAAGAGAGTCCGTCTATTTCATTAATGGCTTGAAATACATAATCCCGTCGTTTTTTGTATTCTGCCTGCATATGTGCAATGGATTCGTCTTCTTCCTGCAGTGCCGTAACGCAGGCATCTTGAATAAAACCGGGAAGGCAGCTGGAGCCATAGCCGTGTATGGCGGTTACGGCTTTAATGAGAGACGGCGAGCTGGCCACATAGCCGACACGCCAGCCGGTCATGGAATATATCTTGGAAAAGCCGTTCAAGGTAAGCGTCCGTTCTTTCATGCCCGGCAGGGCTGCGATGCTGGGAACTTCCAGATCGTCATATAGAATGCGGTTATATATTTCATCGGCAATAACATAAAAGTCATACTTTTGGGCAAGGGCAGCGATTTTTTCCAAGGTTTCCCTGGTGAGGACCGTGCCTGTCGGATTATGCGGAGTAATCAGGACCAGCGCCTTTGTTTTTGCTGTTATGCGCTGTTCCAATTCTTTTGTCGAAAGCTGAAAATCATTGCTGGCCTGCAAGCTGTATTCTACGATGCCGGCTTTCAGCATATGACAGATACCGTTGTAAGAAGGCCAGCACGGATCGGGCAGCAAGACTTCGTCGCCTTCTTCGACCAGTGCGTTCAGTACGTCATACACGGCTTCGGATAAACCGGAGGTTACGACGACTTCATCGGCTGTATAGGACAGCTGGTAATCCTCGGCGAGTTTATCGGCGATAGCGGTGCGAAGATTCAACTGACCTTGCGTCGGCGTATACGACGTGTTGCCGCTGCGCAGACTTTGTATACAGGCTTCTTTGATATAGCTCGGTGTATCGAAATCAGGCCGGCCGCTGGTCATGTAGATCATGTCACCGGCACCTTCCTGTTCCATTTTTTTTGCTTTTTCCGTGACGATACCGATTCCCTTTGGCGGCATATGATCGAGCAATGACGATAATTTTTTCATGTACAGTTTTCCCCCTCAACATACAAAAAAACGCTATGATTCCATTATATCACAGCGTCTTTGCCTATAAATTTATACATTTTATTTTTCTATTATAAAGGGACTTTTGTACAGTGTCAACAGATGTTACGTATAAGTATATCTATAGCGACAAGGTTTGCAGGAGAAAAAGATAAGTAACATTCATCGGTTATTCAATGGTTCTTCACAATTTTTTCACAATGACAGTATATAGTTAGATCTGCAATGAGAATCAAAATTGAGGGAGGGTGGAATCGATGACACAGGATACGGCAGCAGATGTTATTATTATTGGCGGCGGTATAGCAGGATTATCGGCAGCCTATATGCTGGCAAAGGAAGGAAAGTCCGTTATTCTTATGGAGCGCGGAGAGACGTGCGGCAGTAAGAATATGACAGGAGGGAGAATTTATATACATTCCTTAAAACAATTACTGGGAACTTCCGCAGTAGCGCAAGCACCTTTAGAACGATTGATTGTCAAAGAACGGATGTCTATTATGAGCACGACGGGAACAACCATGGTGGAATATACGGATGTCCATGCAACAGAGGAAGATTTTCAATCGTATTCTATTTTACGAAGTGTTTTTGATGCATGGCTGGCAGATAAAATCGAAGAACTGGGCGGGATGATCCTTACTGGCGTGCAGGTGGAGCAATTGGTAGAACAAGATGGCAGGATCGCGGGCGTACAAATTTCAGGAGAAGAAATTTTAGCAGATACCGTGATTGCGGCTGATGGTATTCACAGTTTTATAGCGCAACAAGCCGGCTTGAAAAATGATTTGGATACGGACTCGGTGGGACTGGGTGTGAAGGAAATAATTCAATTATCTGAAGAAAAAATAAATGAGAGATTCTCGTTACGACAAGGAGAAGGAGCTGCTCATCTGTTTTTAGGCGTGACACAGGGATTAAGTGGAGGCGGATTTATTTATACAAATCGTTCCAGTATTTCGTTGGGGATTGTCGTTGATCCGCAGGAGCTTGCCGGACAGGAAAAGACTATATATGAGCTGCTGCAGGAGTTTAAAACACGGGATGCTGTTTTTCCGTTGATTCAACAAGGGAAAACAGTAGAATATTCCGCGCATTTAGTAAATGAAGCCGGTCTGATGAGTGTACCTCGGACGTTGTGTCGTGAAGGCTTGCTGGTCATCGGAGATGCTGCCGGCTTTGTTATTAATATGGGGACGACGATACGAGGCATGGATCTGGCTGTCTGGAGCGGAATAAACGCTGCAAAGGCGATTCTTACAGCCTCTTCAGCCAGAGAAATCAATGAAATGTATATGAAATATACGAATGAAACGATTATACCGGTAATGGAACGATATAAACGGTATCCGAAGTTGTTGAAAAATCCCAGATTATTTAAAGAGTATCCAACAGCTGCCAATGATATGATGCATGCCGTTTTTTCTGTAGACAGCAGCATGGTTCCGGCAGAGTCAATCAAAGAAGCCTGGAAGATAGCGAAAAAATCCATTGGCATTAAACATTTAGCATTAGATTCGTGGGAGGTATTGCGTTCATTATGACTACTAAATATACATCTATAGAAGATCTATTGGCCTGTGACCGGTTTCATACAGATGAAAAACATCCACATATTGTTGTTGATAGCCGCCGCTGTGCAGCATGTACGAGCCGGCCTTGTTTAACCAGTTGTCCCGCACATTTATATACGCAGGATTTGCAGGACGGGAGTCTTCATTTTGATCATTTAGGCTGTTTGGAATGCGGGACGTGTCGTTTTGTATGTGCTGTCATGGGAAAACAGGGAATCATTCAATGGAGTTATCCCAAACGGACTTCCGGAGTTCAATACCGATATGGTTAATAGAGGGAAGAAAAAGCGGCAGCTGGATAATGAACCGAGGAGGGACTATATGATATCCGATGGTACGAGACTTAAAAAAGTAATGTGTAGTGTAACCGCATTTCTTATGTTTTCTATGCCTGCATTAGCGGCAAATTTTTCCGAGAAACCGTTGGTTGTCAGCATGACACAGGACGACATGAGCAGACATGATATGAACAAGGACGACATGAGCGGACATGATATGAGCAAGGACGACATGAGCGGACATGATATGAACAAGGACGACATGGATGAACATGATATGAGCGGACATGATCGTGAAACGCATGAAACGCAGACGCAGGATACGTCATTTAGTATTTTGTCTGTGTTTGCAGGTCTTTCCGTTCTGGTTATCGGTATTGCTGGGATATTGAAATACATGGGAATAAGAAAACGGAGGTAGCCTAATGAAATGGCCAATGGTACACACTGATACAATGTTAAAATCAATAGTAAAGAGCAAATGGTATCCCGGGATATTTCAATTTCCTGTGTTAGCGGTATTTATTTTTATTACCTATGAGTTGTTTTTTGGACCGATGAATGCGCATAAAAACTTTGGGACAGCCTTGACATGGGTCTTATGGTGGCCGGTACTTCCTTTGTTGTTTTTATGCATGGGGCGGTTTTGGTGTGCTATTTGTCCGTTTGCGACTATCAGTGACTGGGTTCAGAAAATAGTGGGAAATAATAGGCCCGTTCCTCGGTTTTTAAAAAAATACGGCATATGGTTTATTGATGTATTTTTCATCATGATTACCTGGGGCGATCATGTTTTTGGTATTGTGGAATCCCCGCGAGGATCGGGATTTATGATGGTGCTGATTGCATTGGGAGCGATTACGGCGGGAGCTTTTTTTGAACGTCGGACGTGGTGCCGTTATGTATGTTTTTTAGGAGGATTAGCCGGGAACTATTCCCGGGCAGGCATGGTGGAATTACGGGGAACTCCCGAAAAGTGTCGATCATGTACTGTAGCGGCCTGTTATAAAGGAGGACGGAAAGCTTCCGGATGTCCTATGTTTGAATTTCCTAAAACAATGGATACGAATGCCCGTTGTAATTTATGCGGGAATTGTCTGAAAAATTGCCCCTATGATTCTCCGCATATATCTTTTCGATTGCCGACTAAAGAACTTTGGTTCATTCAAAGACCTCGCTTTGAAGAGTCCTTTTTAGCCGTTGTCATTATGGGCATTGTATTTGTACAAAATATAACGATGGTAGCTATTTGGCAGGAAGCGCAGACATGGCTGGAACACCTGTTGGGCACGCAAGAATATGCCATCACGTTCACGGTCATATTCTTGATTGCCATGGCGATTCCCGTAGCTTTGCTGTATTTCGGCAGCTGGGGAGCAGCGAAAAAAGACGGAGAGTCTGTACATATGAATTTTTCACGGTTTGGCTATTCGTTGATACCACTGGATTTTTCTGCTCACATGGCTCATAATCTGTTCCATTTACTGGCAGAAGGAAAATCTATTTTTAGTACCGGTATGGCTGCTTTGGGCATATCGGTGTCTTCCTCCTCGGCCGCTGTCGTAAGTATGGGAACGATTCATATCTTGCAATATGTGTTGTTGCTGCTGGGAATGCTTGGGTCTATGTATACAGCCTATAAAATTTCCAAGTCTCATTATACTGCGGCAGATATTCTGCGGATTACGCTGCCTATCGGTATTTTGATTGTAGTATTAACGATGGCGAATGCCTATTTATTTACGCTGCCTATGGTTCATCGCATGTAGGATAGATATTTTATTTTTGATACCATATATTCCCGTTTTTTATGTGGTGTGTTTGGCGATTGCGCGATATAATAATACATGTATAATCGAAAAAAAGGCAGCTGTTTTGGTTTGCCGCCGGGTGGAACGGATATCTGGCAATTCGATTCCGAAGAGACATGCAGGGAAGGGATCAGCGTTCTTGCATACAGCATACATGGGAGGTTTTTTATGAAGCGGGATACGGCAGTGGAGTTTATTCGCGGACAGTTGGGACGGTATTTGGAAAATCGCGGAATCAGTACAAGTGATTCGTTTCCGTGTTTGAATCCACTTCATGCGGAAAAAGAAATTCAGTCTATGCGGTTTAATGAAAAGCGGAACAGAGTACATTGTTTTGGCTGCGGTGTAGATTATGATATTTTTGATGTGATTCGCGTGTTGGAGGATATATCCGACAGGGAGGCTGTTTTTCGGCGGGCTTGCGAGCTTTTTGACGTGGTAGTGGATGAAGATGAACAAACTGTTCCCGAAGCATGGCCTCTCTATGAGGGACTGCGGGAACGGCGTGAGGCTATGATGCGGCGCCGCGGCGCTGTAGATTATACGGAGTATTTCAAGGCGTGTGCCAAGCGTATAGGGGAAATAAACTATCTGCATCAGCGGGGGTTAAGTGATGAGATTATTCAGTGGGCCGGGCTCGGCTATGATCCCAATTATACTCGCGGGACAGGCGGCAAGGTTTGGAAAGCTGTCATTATCCCTAAAAATAAATCGGGATTTATCGCCCGTAATACAGATACGGCGTCGAATGAGCGGTACCGCAAGACAGGGCCGAATTCGATTTATAATGCCATTGCCATTAAAAATGCCCAGCAGCCTGTATTCGTCGTGGAGGGCGAACTCGATGCACTGAGCGTTATGGAGGTCGGCGGAGATGCCGTGGCCTTGGGCACGACATCTAATATCAATAAGTTTATCGAATTGTTAAAGACCTGCCGTCCCAAGCATCCGCTGCTTATTGCCATGGATAATGATTCCCAGGGTCGGTCCGCGTCCCGAGAACTACAGATCGCCTTGAAGCAGATGGATATCCCCTTTTACTGTGTCAATTTAACAGGACCGTATAAGGATGCCAGTGAGGCCTTGGTAGAGGCACGGGATGGTTTCCGGACGGTTGTGATGGAAAATGAAAGTATCGAAGAACCCGCTTGGGAGGTCGACAAGGAAGGGTATTTACAGAATAGCATGTTGAATCATATTCCGGCTTTCATCCGCGGTATCAATACCAGCGTCCATGCTTCCGTTATCCCTACGGGGTTTGCCAAGTTGGATGCCGTGTTGGATGGCGGCTTGTATGAAGGACTGTATATTGTCAGTGCCGCCGGTTCGCTGGGAAAGACGACGTTTGTGCTGCAGATGGCCGATCAAATTGCGGCGGGCAAGGGAGGTACTGCCGAAAAGGGCGGCACCGATGTTGTTTTCTTTTCTCTGGAAACCGGGCGGTCCGCATTAATGGCCAAGAGTATTTCCCGTATTACTTTTGAAAAGGCCATGCAGCAGTCGGCGGAGGTCAAACTGGCCAAGACGGCGCGGGCTATCAGTACCGGCCGCCGGTATACCTCCTATGATCAAGAAGAGATAGATTTGATCAATGAAGCGATTGAGACGTATAAAACATATGCCGGTCATGTGTATATCAGTGAAGACTTGGGAGATATCGGGGTTACGGATATCCGGAAAATGGTGGACAAGCATATTCGTTTTACCGGCCGCCGACCGGTGGTGATCATTGATTATATTCATCGGCTGTCGCCGTATGATGAACGGATGAATGATCGGCAGAATACGAATAAGGCCGTATTGGAATTGAAACGGATCAGTCGGGATTTTAAAGTCCCTGTGGTTGCCGTTTCCGGTGTAGATAGTGTGGACGGCGGTACCTATGCGTATGCCTCTCCCGGCGAGATGAAGGAACTCGGGGCCATCGAACATTCCAGTGATGTGCTCATCAGCATGCAGCTGGCCGGAGAGACCTATAGCGATATAGAGAGCGCACATCCGATCCGCAGCATTGAACTGGTCATATTGAAAAACCGCTATGGAAAAGCCGGTGATACGTTGTCTTACCGATATCACACGATGTATAACTGTTTTGAGGAATAAGTGCCGGCGTCTGGATCATTCGTAGTCGGTATAGAGGCTGGGCAGGGTGTTTAAAAACTGACTTTGTACATATTCTGTGTTGCGGTTTTGCTGGCACCAGGTGATACATAGTTTTTTCTTGGCCCGCGTTACGGCTACGTAAAAGAGCCGTTTTTCTTCATCCAGGTCGTTGGTTTTTAAGGCGAACCATGTCGGAAAGGTACCTTGCTGCATACCGGCAAGGAAGACATAGTCGAATTCGCTGCCTTTGGCTTGATGGATGGTGATGATCGGTATTTTGGGCTTTTTAGCGAGCAGCATATCCAGCTCCGTATTGGATAACGCCGTGTAGGTAAGCAAACTGAGCAAGGCATCATGGGGTGTTTGACCGAGAGTGTCCAGTTCTTTGGCCTTGCGGTAGAGGGACCGCAAATTTTCTACCCGGCTTTCTTCTCCTCTTTTTTCGTAATAGGCGACTATGCCGCTGGTTTTAATGATTTCAAAGAGGAAATCACAGGGCCGCAGGACCGCTGCTTTTTCCCGCAGCTTCTGCAGAACTGCGGCTGCCGGCTTGAATTTTTCCAGGTATTTTTCCGTATAGGCCTGGCGTACTGCCGCCGTCGGGTGAATATCATGAGATACGGCATACCATAGAAGCTCCGCGGTTGCCATAATATCGTCGGCAGCATCATGGGACGAGCGGTGGGTCACGTGGAAATACGAGCCTAAGTATTCCAATGTGTGGTTTTTCAAATTGGGATAGAAACGGCGGAATATATCCAGCGTATCGTAATAGGAAAGGTACTGTGGCTGCGCCATGTGCAGCCGGCCCAGGTAGCTTTTGAGGATATGGATATCATAGGAAACGTTGTGTCCTACGAGTACGGCTCCCTGTATAAAAGAAAGAAAAGCGGTCAATACGGTTTCCGGTTCTTCTCCCTGCTGCTGCAGCTGTTCATCGGTAAAATGGTGGATCCGCACGGAATCACCGACGGTTGGTTTATCTTTTAACTTGAGCAAGTGCATGAATTTTTCTTTTATGTTTCCTGTTTTGTCAAGACGGATAGCGGCTATTTGAATGATTTCGTCGGTTAAGGTATCGACACCCGTAGATTCTACGTCAAAGACAACGATGTTTTCTTTTTCCAATTCTTGTTCCAGCAGTGCAAAAGCATCTTTCCGGTTCTGCGTAGAGGAATCCAGGTAATCCGTAAGGCGAATACCGGCTTTTTTATAGGTTTCGGAGGAGATGGCCCGGAGTGCGGCGCTGCCGATGCCCGGGGCAAAGCGCTTTATGATGCGCGTCATGCTGATTGTATCATGGGGATTGATGCTTACTTTGGCAAAAGCCAAGACGTCTTTTATTTCTTGGCGGCGGAAGAATTTGAATTCATCGACGAGCATAAAGTCCAGGGGTGCGGTGTCCGCAGGCTGCCGGTTCAGGAAATCCAATTGCTGGCTGAGTTGTATATTGTACCGATTGGTGCGTGTGAGGATACAGATTTTAGACAATATGGCGGGATCTCCAGAGAGATGGCGGATTTCCTGTATGCGGCGATAGATCCAGCGGGCTTCCTCCGTGATATTGCGACAGGATTTGATTGTGATCCGGCTTCCTGCTTCT
This sequence comes from Megasphaera sueciensis, assembly GCF_050219315.1. Classification (NCBI taxonomy): domain Bacteria; kingdom Bacillati; phylum Bacillota; class Negativicutes; order Veillonellales; family Veillonellaceae; genus Megasphaera; species Megasphaera sueciensis. Next base: position 1,091,479 of record NZ_CP116939.1, on the reverse strand, counting down.
TGTTCTGGAGGTGTCTCCGGATCCTTGGCATACATGGCGGTGACCGTTTCGGGACCGAATAAATTTTTCAGGCAGTCTGCGGCAGCGTGCAAAAGTGTCCGGGTGGAACGATAGTTTTCGTTAAACCGGATGCAGCGCGGGTCATAGTTTGCTTTAAAACTGGCGAGTATGGCTTTGGGATGAGAACCGCGCCATTCATATACGGTCTGAAAATAGTCGCCGCAAAGAAGGATCCTATTGTGTCCGAAAATCGAAGAGAGAATATGATATTCCAACTCGCTTGTGTCCTGGACCTCATCAATGTTGATATACGTGAAGCGGTTCTGCCAAGTCGTGCGGATCGTTTCATTTTTGAAGCATTCATAGGTGGTAATGAGGAGATCGTTGAAATCAAGACCATGGGCATCACGGAGGGCCGCATTATAGGTCATGACAACGGTTTCGCCGGATATTTTCAATACGTTGTACAGCTCTTCGTCCAAGACATGCCGGGAATTGCCGCATATTTCACGCAGGCGTGCTTCCTTTTCTGTATACAGGCGGGCAATGGTCTGTTGATAGTCATGGGCGGCATCTTCCGAGTAATAGCCATAGGCGGGCCGGCTTTCCTTAACGAGATCGATGAAGCTTTGCAGGGCATGCACGGCATAATCCGGATATAGGGAGGAGATGATTTCTTTGCAGTCCTCTTCATCAAAGATCATATAGTCCGCATACAGATCGGAGTGCCGTTTTGCTTCCGAGCGGACGATGTCGGAGCAGAAACTATGGAAGGTGCGTACTACGACGCGGGTGCCGTTTTCGCGGACACGGGATATAATGCGTTCCCGCATTTCACGGCAGGCTTTATTGGTGAAGGTAAGACACAGGATTTCTTCCGGCTTGGCACGTCCCGATTCGATGCCGTAAGCAACCCGATAGGCCAGGGTATTGGTTTTTCCCGTACCGGCAGAGGCGATGAGCAGGATGTTGCGGTCCCATTCTTCTACTACTTGGCGCTGGGCAGGGTTTAATTGAGACAGATCAAGCATAGTATAACACTTCCTTTTCGGTTCGTATGGACAGGGTTTGCCTATATCTATCATACCATACTTGCCTCCGGGCGTGCAGGGTGGTGCTGCGGTAAATGCAGCACATTTTTTTTCTTGCATGACAGCGGTTTTCGGTGGTATACTGCCTTAGGCAGAGGTGATTTTTATTATGATGATTCGGAAAGGAATTCTCCATATTTTGGATTTTAATTCAGGCATGTGCATTTTGTCACAGGAGGAACTGGATTTTTCCCGTGGAGAGATAGATATATTTTTAGAGAAACACATAGAACGGGTACAGAACGATGCCGGCAGCCAAACGGGAATTTTTTATGAGTCCAGTCCGTGTAAGCTGCGCCTGCAACAGTATATAAGCGGACAAGTGGAGTTTATTCCTTTTACGGCGGATGTGGCAAATACACTGTATGAAGGACTGGCCGGGAGCGAGGAGACGGCATCTGTTGATTTGGCGGTTGTTGATTATACGGATAATGATATCCCGTATGTGGCGATATTGCTGTTAGGGCATAAGACGGCATATACGCATGAAGTGAACCGGACGGAAGGCAGAATATCCAATCAGCTTATCCGCCATTTTGCTATTTTGCCAAATGTGACGCAGAAGATAGAGTCTTATGCGGTCATCCGGTGTGATGATTTGTCGATCCGCTTGTTTGATAAGAAGCGGATCATAGACGGGCAAGAGGTGTTTGTTCTGGCAGACCGCGTATTGCAGTGTACGACGCAGATCTCGGCTAAAGATGCTATTAAAAAAGTCAATCAGACGGTCGGCAAGGTGGCAAAGGAATATGGGGCTAATTCAGCGGTAGCACTTTCCAAGGCGAAAAGTTATATTATGGAGAACGCAGCCGTATCTGATGGATTTTCTCCGGTAGCATTGGGAAAAGAAGTATTTTCCGATTCCCGCGAGATGCAGCATGCGTTTGAAACCCAGGTGGCAGAGGAAAAACTGCCGGCTGATGTGAAGGTAGAAAAGCAGGTTGCCGTCAAGACCGGAAAAAATCATAAAATCAAGACGGATACAGGAATCGAAGTTATATTTCCGGCGGCTTATTTTGAAAATCAGGAATATATCGAATTTGTCAATAATCCTAATGGGACTATTTCCATCGAAATCAAAAATATCGGCAAAATCACGAATACATAATATACAGCAAAACGGCGGATTTTTTTCAGTAATCTGTCGTTTTTTTTTGTACTGGTGTTGTGGTAAAATATACGATATACTATAGATGACAAGTGAAATTTGCGGCGTATTGTTATTGTATACAGCATAGAAAAGGGTGATCGTAAGATGAAGCGAATGATGCGGGTATGGATTCTTTTCATTGTATTGGTTTGCGGGGCGGTGTATGTTTCAGCGGCTGCTTCTGACACCGGCGGCGTTCGGGGCGTTGTTACCTGGAAGTACAGCAAGTTTATCAGAGAGCGGGGACATGATGGACTTTCGCAGGGCGGACTGAATCTCAATGCTTTGCGGGACAAAGAGTATGCCAAACCCCGGGGAGACGTGGGCGCTAAAGTAGAACTGATTCCCGTCACCTTTAACAAGAACAGCATTACTGATGTCCGGGAACGGCTGTGGTATAGTTCCAATCTGCCGCCGGAAGGAACGAATATTTTTTTTACAGCGGCAGATAATGCCGGATATTATGAAATCAACGGCGTTCCGGCTGGGGAATACATGTTGTTTATAGTGTCTGCCAAAGCCAGAGCGTATTATGCCTATCCGGAGAAGGACGTACTGCAATATATCCGGAATTGGGATTATTTCAACGCCTTTGTTCTTGACGGCAATGAGTATTCTTTGCGCCGGGTTACGATACAAAAAGGACAAAACCTTACGGTGAACCGTGAATTTGAATATACCGTACGGCATGAGTATTGATATAGGAGTAGGACATGCTTTTTTTGATTAAATGGGTATATGCCTGGTTGCTGCCTATCGGGTGCATTGCAGCGGCTTTGGTGTTTTTGACGATATATTTATATTGGCGCCGCTCACCGGGACGAAAACCGTTGCTGGTGATCACCGTATTGTTGTATGCTTTATCGGTGCAGCCCGTTTCCCATATGATCATGAAGCCTTTGGAAAACAGTTACGTGCCGCCGCAGGCAGTACAGGGAGATGTGATTATCCTTCTGGGCGGCGGGACACGCGCCGGCGTTCCTGATTTTGACGGGATTGGGCAGGTAGGCTCGGCGGCGGCTAATCGGTTTTTGACGGCAGTGCGGCTGCAGCGTACACTGGATCTGCCCATATTGCTTTCGGGCGGCGCGGTTTTTTCCTATGATGCCGACGAAGCGGAAATCGATAAGCGCATGCTTCTTTCTCTGGGGGTGGCGGAGGATAAAATCTTTCTGGATAATCAGAGCCGCAACACAGCGGAAAATGCCCGGTTTTCCAAAGAAATATGCATTGAACAGGGGTGGAAGCATCCTGTTGTGATAACCAGTGCGTTTCATATGCCGCGGTCTGTTGTGTTTTTTAAACGGGAGGGGATGGACATTACACCGTATCCTTGCGATTATTATACGGATGAGCCGTATCATTGGTCGGCATTTTCCGTTATTCCGAATTCGTTTGCGTTGTATACTTCGTGTTTAGCTATAAAAGAATATGTGGGCATCGCTGCCGCAAAAACAGGTCTGCAATAAGGCCTGTTTTTTTATCGGGTTTTCTATTTATTTATTGGGACATTATTCGTCCATGGGATTGCATTAAATTACCCGGAGTGGCATAATGACATTGTAAGAACGATGAAATTAAAAATTCCATGTTGTTCATTTATTTTTCAAAGGAGTGTACGATATGATTAAAGTAGGTATTAACGGGTTTGGCCGTATTGGTCGTTTTGTTTTCCGTGCAGCACAATCTCGTGATGATATTGAAATTGTAGGTATCAATGACTTGTGTCCTGTCGATTACATGGCTTATATGCTCAAATATGATACCATGCATGGCCGTTTTGAAGGTACTGTTGAAGCGGATATGAAAAACAGTCGGTTAATCGTTAACGGCAAGGCGATTCGCGTAACGGCGGAAATGGATCCGGCTAATCTTAAATGGGACGAAGTCGGAGCGGACTATGTTGTGGAGTCTACCGGTCGATTCCTTACCATGGATTTGGCGGAAAAGCATTTGCAGGCCGGGGCTAAGTATGTAGTATTGTCGGCACCTTCCAAACAGGGCAAGGATGGACGGCAGGCGGATATGTTCGTCTGCGGCGTGAATACGGATTCCTATAAAGGACAGCGTATCGTATCCAATGCCTCCTGTACTACAAATTGCCTGGCTCCTATTGCGAAAGTATTGAATGATGCCTTTGGAATTGCAGACGGTTTGATGACAACCGTCCATTCTACAACGGCTACGCAAAAGACTGTAGATGGTCCGTCTATGAAGGATTGGAGAGGCGGACGGGCTGCTGCCGGCAACATCATTCCTTCTTCGACAGGGGCGGCAAAAGCAGTAGGCAAGGTCATTCCCGAATTGGACGGGAAATTGACCGGCATGTCTATGCGGGTTCCTACGTTGGATGTATCTGTTGTCGATTTGACTGTCAACTTGGCAAAACCGGCTTCCTATGAAGAAATATGCCAGGCAATGAAAAAGGCTTCGGAAGGTGAATTAAAAGGAGTTCTCGGATATACGGATGAAGCCGTTGTTTCTTCTGATTTTCTGGGAACGACGCTGACTTCTATTTTTGATGCTTCCGCCGGGATTGCGCTGACGGATACGTTTGTCAAGGTTATTTCCTGGTACGACAATGAAATAGGCTATTCCAACAAAGTATTGGACCTTATTTCCAAAATGGAACGTTATCATGTCAAACATCATGATTGTGTAGCGGGCAGCTTTGATACAAAAAAAGATGCGGAAAAAGCAGTTGTATAATATAAGAGTGAGTCGAGGCGGCGAGGGAGACTTTGCCGCTTTTTGCTTTTTTGACAACACGGCGCGCTCTTTCCTGTACAGGCTGTTCGTTTGATACGGCCGCTATGGATAAAATTGTATTATTTCTCTTAATGTGCCATAATACATAGTAAGAAACAATCGAAATGTTTTATAAAGATGTATTTACGGCAGAAAGAGGTGGCTTGACATGATCAGAGTGGGTATTAACGGGTTTGGACGTATTGGCCGTTTTGTACTGCGTATGGCGTTGATGCGTAAAAGCATTGAGGTTGTCGCTATCAATGATTTGATGGATGTAGACTATATGGAATATTTGTTGAAATATGATACGATGCACGGTCCCTTTAACGGTACGGTGGAAACAGATGTTGCCAATCATTGCCTTATCGTCAACGGCAGCGTGATTCGGGTCACGCAGGAAAAAGAACCGGAAAAGATCGATTGGGGTGCTGTCGGTGCAGAGTATATCGTAGAATCGACGGGACTTTTCCTGAAAATGGACAAAGCGGAAAAGCATCTGAAGTCGGGTGCCAAGTATGTCATTATGTCGGCACCGTCTAAAAAAGGGGAAGACGGACGGCAGGCAGATATGTTTGTCTGCGGCGTGAATACGGACCGATATCATGGCCAGCAGATCGTTTCCAATGCGTCCTGCACGACGAATGGATTAGCGCCGGTGGCCAAAGTCTTGTACGATAATTTCGGCATCAAAGAAGGTCTCATGACGACTGTCCATTCCATTACAGCTACCCAGAATCCGGTAGACGGCGCTTCGGCTAAGGATTGGCGCTCCGGCCGTGCTGCGTTCGGCAACATTATTCCGGCGGCAACCGGTGCGGCAAAAGCTGTGGGCAAGGTCATTCCCGAATTGGACGGAAAATTGACCGGCATGTCCATGCGGGTGCCGACATTGGATGTTTCCGTCGTAGATTTGACGGTCGTGCTGGAAAATCCGGCACCGTATGAAAAAATCTGCGAGGCCATGAAACGAGCTTCCGAGTCGGGAGCGCTGAAGGGCATTTTAGGGTATACGGAAGAGGAAGTCGTATCCTCTGATTTTTTGGGCATGACGACGACGTCTGTGTTCGATGCGACCGCCGGGCTGGCATTGAATGACCATTTTGTCAAAGTGGTAGCCTGGTATGATAATGAAGTGGGATATGCCAATCAGGTCGTGAATCTGATCGAGATCATGGATCGATATAATAGCACTCATCACGAGTAACAAAGGAGAATGAACGAATGACATCAGCAAAAAAACCGATTATGTTGCTTATTATGGATGGCTTTGGCTGCAGCCGTATTCAGGAGGGAAATGCAGTAGCCCAAGCGAAGCTGCAGGTACTGCCCCGACTCATACGGACGTATCCGCATGCACAACTGGAGGCTTCCGGTGAGGCCGTAGGCCTGCCGGCGGGGCAGATCGGCAATTCCGAGGTCGGTCATTTGAATATTGGTGCCGGGCGCGTGGTGTATCAGGAATTGACACGCATTACGAAGGATATAAAAGAAGGTGCGTTTTTTCAAAAGCCTGTCCTTGTAGAAGCGATGCGGCAGGCTGTTTGCAATCATAAAGCATTGCATATCATGGGATTGGTTTCGCCGGGCGGCGTGCATAGCAGTCAGGCCCATGTATATGCGCTGCTGGAAATGGCAAAACGGTATGGTATTTCCCAGGTCTATATTCATGCGTTTCTGGATGGACGGGATGTGTTGCCGCGCAGTGCTGGCGCCTATCTGGCAGAGCTTGAAAAAAAATGCAAAGACATAGGGGTCGGTGAAATCGCTACGGTCAGCGGCCGATATTATGCGATGGACCGCGATAAGCGCTGGGAACGGGTAGAAAAAGCGTATGCCGCAGTGGCTTTGGGTGAAGGTCCAAAGGCACCTGATGCGCAGACACTACTGCAGCAATCCTATGCTGCGGGGATATCGGATGAATTTGTTGTTCCGACAGTCCTTCATACCCATCCGGTTGAAGAGGGCGACAGTATAATATTTTTCAATTTTCGTCCCGATCGTGCGCGGCAGTTGAGTGAAGCCTTCACGGCAGTAGATTTTCAAGGATTTTCCCGTCCTAAAAAGCTGGCAGTATATTATGCGACTATGACCTCTTATGAAGAAGGACTTCCGGCGCACGTCATATACGAAAAAGAAGAGCTTATACACACCTTGGGAGAGGTGCTGAGTACGGCCGGAAAAAAACAACTGCGTATTGCAGAAACTGAAAAATATGCGCATGTGACATACTTTTTCAATGGTGGCGTAGAAACACCTTTTCCGGGAGAAGATCGTATTCTGGTACCCTCTCCCAAGGTGGCAACGTATGATCTGCAGCCGGAAATGAATGCTTCTGTTGTTACCGACAAGGTTATCGCGGCTATTGAAACAGGCACCTATGATGTGATCATACTTAACTTTGCCAATGTCGATATGGTAGGCCATACAGGTATATTTGCCGCTGCAGTCAAAGCCGTGGAAACAGTGGATGCCTGCGTGGGACGCATTGTCGACGCCATGCTTCCCATAGGGGGACAAATACTGATCATTGCGGATCACGGCAACGCTGAAAAAATGATTGATCCGGAAAGTGGATCTCCCTATACGGCACATACGACAAACCCCGTGCCATGTATTCTCGTGAGCGGGCAGCATCAATCGGATACACTGGAAAATGGAATTCTGGCAGACGTAGCACCGACCTTGCTGCATCTGACGGGGATGGAACAACCGGAGGAAATGACCGGTAAAAATTTATTGATCACAACATAAAAGAACCTGAAAAAACAGGAATTGCCTGCATGCGGACAATGGGCCGGTGTGTAGACAGTTCCTGTTTTTTGCTATTTAAAAAAATAAGAAATGGTAATCCTGTAATATTTGCAATTGTGTTATAGAAAAAAGTATTTAAAATGCAAATACGTATATTGTATAGGTAGAAAATATAAAAGCGTTATTTGATATGATCTTGTAACGTTTTATTATACCATTACGTCCATGAGAGATGTAGGCAAGAGCGAATATAAGCTTCTAGGACGGATAGAATTTTTATGACATCATGCACTTTTTTCAAGATGGATGATGAATCTGTAGTGTGATACAATATAAGAAATAAGATATTCGTCAGGGAGGGAGCATATGGATACGCATACTTATATTGCAATTGATTTGAAATCGTTCTACGCTTCCGTCGAGTGTGTGGAACGTAAGCTGGATCCCTTGACAACACACCTTGTAGTGGCGGATAAAAGGCGGACGGAAAAAACAATCTGTCTTGCCGTTTCCCCATCGCTGAAAGCGTATGGTATTCCCGGACGGGCAAGACTATTCGAAGTCGTGCGGAAAGTCAAAGAGGGTAATGCAAAACGACAGCTCATGGCGCCCCGGCATACATTTACAGATTCTTCTTTTGATGATGCCAAATTGAAAGCTTCACCGGAATTATCCTTGGACTACATTACAGCGCCACCACGGATGGGACTGTATGTAACATACAGCACGAGGATTTATCAAATTTACTTGCAGTACATTGCGCCGGAGGATATCCATGTGTATTCCATTGATGAAGTATTTATGGATGTGACCGGCTACCTCAAAACATATAAGCTTTCACCGCGGGAACTTGCGATGAAAATGATTTTGGATGTGCTTCATACGACAGGTATCACGGCAACGGCAGGAATCGGTACCAATCTCTACCTGTGTAAAATTGCCATGGATGTGCAGGCCAAACATGTAGAAGCGGATGAAAACGGCGTCAGGATCGCAGAACTGGATGAGATGAGCTACCGGCGGAATCTTTGGAACCATCGTCCTATTACAGATTTTTGGCGGGTGGGGAGCGGCTATGCAAAAAAATTGGAAGAAAACGGCTTATACACAATGGGGGATATTGCCAGATGTTCTCTGGGGAAAAAGTATGAATATCATAATGAAGAATTGCTATATACGCTATTCGGTGTTCCTGCGGAGTTGTTGATAGACCATGCATGGGGCTGGGAACCCTGTACCATAGCAGATGTAAAAGCCTATACGCCGAGTTCGGCAAGTGTAAGCTCGGGCCAGGTCCTCAAGTTTCCCTATACTTTCGATAAAACCAAACTGGTCATTCGTGAAATGACGGAACGGCTTGTCCTTGATTTGGTAGATAAAAATCGGGTGACCGATCAAGTGGTACTAACGGTGGGGTATGATGTGGAAAACATTAAAAATCAAGCATTGCGAGAGTCCTATCAGGGCGAAATCACCACGGACCGTTACGGACGCACGATACCTAAACAGGCGCACGGTACAGCAAACCTGGGCCGGCAGACTTCCTCCACCCGGCTCATCATGAAGGCTGTTATGGAATTGTGCGATAACATTCTCGATCCTGCTCTTTTAGTCCGACGGATCCATGTAACAGCCAACCACGTCGTTGATGAAAAGGGTGTTATAGACATGCATACTCCGGAACAAGGGGATCTCTTTACGGAGTATGCCATGGAAGATCAGAAGCGGATAGAAGAGGAAGCAGCACTGATACGGGAAAGAAAAGAGCAGAGGGCGATGCTGGCTATCCAGAAAAAATACGGGAAAAATGCGATCTTAAAGGGAATCGACCTGCAAGACGGGGCTACTGCGATAGAACGGAATACACAGATAGGGGGGCATAAAGCATAATGAGTACATACGATGATATCATACATCTACCACATCCCACTTCGCCGACACATCCCCGTATGTCTATTTCAGCTCGGGCGGCACAGTTTTCTCCGTATGCAACGCTGGCCGGCTATGGCGATGCGGTAAAAGAAACGGCACGGTTGACAAATAAGAAACTGGAGTTAGATGAAGATAGGAAAGCTGACATCAATGAAACACTGATGCGAATACAGGCACAGATAGACTATAAACCGAAGGTTGCTATTACATATTTTAAACCGGATGATAAAAAAGACGGCGGCGCCTATATTACAGTTGTCGGTCATGTGAAAAAAATAAAAAAATATGAAGGCATTGTTGTCATGACGGATGGAATGGAAATTCCCATCGGTGATAGTATACAAATGAAAAAAATAGATACATTCGTTTAGCATGAGTAAAATGATGGTGTGGTTGTATAGTGAAATCTCCTTGTGATATTGGTTGGCAATATAATCCGCCAACTTCCGGTTGGTGAATTGGTGACGAGTCTATCGTACCAGAAGATGTTGTCTTTGTCTTTTTGTGTGTCCTACTTCGTATTATCATCAACCTTTGAAATTTCAGGTCATTTAGCAATATATTTTGATTGACAAAACACCGTGATTGAACTAGTATAAAAATATAGTAAAGACAAAGAGGTCTTGGCGCTGCCGAGGCTTCTTTTTGTTTTGAAAAGAGGTGGTACGAATGCGTTCACAAACCTATTGTTTTGATCAGGATGTTTTATATCGAGAAGTATTGGTACAGCATCCTATTATTGAAGCTTACTTTGAGTTTTATAATCCGGGTAATAAACCGATCATCGTTATACCTGATGGTGCATCTGATTTTTTGTTTCTCTACGGGCAGGAACATCCGGCGGTTTATCTGGGCGGCACGGCACTCAAAGGCAGAAATCGCATTATTCCTATAGCAGGAAAAGCTTTCGGTGTTCGCATCCGTCCGGGAATTGTATTTAACTGCTTTCGCGAGTCTTTGAATAAAATCATTGATTCGTTTATTTGTCTCAATGATAAAGAACCATTCAGCGATTTATTAGAAAAAATGTCTCATACTAAAGAGTTTTGCGAACGGATTCATCTATTTAATCACATGATGCCGATAGGGGACAATGTTCATTTTCATCCTATTACAAAATTTCTGCTGTCACGACTGGATGAGGCAGGGGGAGCTGCCGTGTTGGATGATCTTATCACGGAAACCGGATACAGCCATGTCCATGTTAACCGTATTTTTAAAGCGGAAACAGGCTTGTCCTTGAAATTTTTCATCGATACATTGCGGATGCAAAAGGCAATTTATCTCATGCGCCATAAAAAAATCAATAATTTGCAGTTATTTTCCACAGAAATGGGATTTTATGATCAGGCACATTTTTCAAAAACTTTTAAATATTACACCTGCTATTCACCTAAAAAATTCTATAAAACTTTTAAATTTTCTTTATCATGATGAATTTTTACAAGAATTGTCTTTGACTTGGTGTTATGATATACCATAAAGGAAAGAGACAATGAAGTCGTTTATCGATTTCATTGTCTCTTTTTGATTTTGTGGATGGGGGGAATCTACCTGTTTACTTCATGAAGTAATTAAAGAAGAAAAGGGTAATGGGGAGATAGATAAATCCCTTCATAAAAATGATGAATTGGCTGTTCGTATTGCTAAACAGTAAGAGGTGTGCATAGTGAATAAAATTATGTTTGAGGAAATGAAAGATTTAACGAAAAAGCTGGTTTCTATTCCAAGTATAAACGGTTCTCGTGGGGGAGAAGCAGCCATCGCTGATTTCATCTATCAGTACATTGCCGATATGCCGTATTTTCGAAACCATTCCGGAGATGTATTTGTCCAAAATATTGCCAAAGATTCGCTCGGGCGTAAAAATGTTTTTGCGCTGTTACGGGGGACAAAAGGGAAGAGCCGTAAGACGTTGCTTTTTCATGGACATATAGATACCGTTGGTGTTGATGATTTGGGTGTACTTAAAGAGGTTGCCTTTGATTGTGACCGGTTGGCAGAAGAAATGAAAAAACTGCCTCAGGATACAGAGGTTCGACATGATCTCGAGTCGGGAGATTATCTGTTTGGCCGCGGTGCGTCCGATATGAAAAGCGGCGATGCTGTTTTCCTTATCCTTCTGAAACATCTTAGTCTTCAGCCGGAACAGATCGATGGGAATATCTTGTTTATGTTCAACCCTGTGGAAGAGAATCATCATACGGGTATTCTTGCAGCATTGCAAACATTATTGGATTTACGGGAGCAAGAGGGATTGGATTATATCTTTGCTGTCAATAATGATTATATTTGTCCGTTGTATGCCGGAGATACAACACGTTATATCTATACGGGGGCTATGGGGAAAATATTGCCAAGCTTCTATGTGCTTGGCAAGGAGACGCATGTAGGACAATGTTATGAAGGCGTCAGTGCCGCTGGTATAGCTTCCCGTATTGTTCACGCTATCGACTTAAATCCTGCTTTATGCGATACCTATGACGGGGAATGTTCTTTGCCGCCGGTTGTGTTGAAGATGAAGGATCTCAAGCCGCGGTATGATGTTCAAACTATTCGTGAAGCGTTGGTGTACTTCAGTTATATGGTAGAAGATGACGATATGGGAAATGTTTTATTCAAACTTAAAGATATTGCCCGGAAAACGTTGACAGAAGTATTACAGCAGCAAGAGAAAAAAGCAAATATGTACTCGAAAATTTCCGGGAGCTCCCAACGTGCACTGCAATTTGAGGGACATGTATATTTGTTTGAGGAACTTATGCAGCGGGCTTTGCGACAAGGGATTTCGGATATGCCACAAGTACTTGAAAATATTGCAGCCAAGGAACAGGAAGCTGGCAGTGATGCTCGTGAGATTTCTCTTATGGCAGTGCGTGAATTATGCCGACGTCTTAATGTAAGTGCTCCGATTGTGGTTATCTTCCTGTCACCGCCGTATTTGCCGCATAATACACTTCACAGCAACAATAGCGCAGAATTGGAATTAATGGAAGGAATCGGAAACATAGCGGCCTCGGTAGGTAAAGAAACAGGGGAAACATTCGAAATGCTTCATTTTTTTCCAAGTCTGAGCGATAGCAGTTATTTGAAAATTGATGACAGTCAGGAATCGGTTGATGAGCTTATTCATAATTTTCCGCTCTACCATACACTCTTTCCTGTACCTACAGATATGATTCGACAGCTATCCATACCAAGCATCAATTACGGTTGTTTTGGAAAAGATGCGCATAGAAAGACAGAACGAGTATATATGCCATATAGTTTCGGCGTGTTGCCGGAACTGATTATGCAGACTATATACAACTATTTATAATAAGGGGGATGTTAGATATGGCAAGTTTATATGAAAGAGCATGTAAGGTGATCCCGCCGGTGGGTACGGCACGGTATACGAAACTGGGGGTCGTCAAAGGGGAAGGATCCTATCTGTATACGGACGATGGCCGGAAGCTGCTGGATTTCGTTATGGGCATCGGTGCCAATAATGTCGGGCACAACCATCCTCTTGTTATAGAAGCGGCTCGTAAACAAATGGAAAATCTGGTTCATGCCGGTCACAATGTGGTATATTATGAATCTTATGTTGCTCTTGCGGAAGAAATCACCAAAGCCGTCGGCGGAGATTCCATGATATATTTCAGCAACAGCGGCAGTGAAGCGAACGACGGAGCGATCAAGCTTGCCAAATATGCGACGGAACGTCCGGCAATCATCACCTTTATCAATGCATTCCACGGGCGTACGATGGGGGCGATGGCGTTAACGGCATCGAATTCGGCATACCGCAAGCATTATGAAGGACTTATGCCAAGTGTTTATTATGCCCGGTACCCGGATCTCTACCATAGTCCTGTACCGGTAAAGGACGGTAAGTGTCCGGAATTCTTCATGGAACAGTTCAAAACTATGTTTGATACGATCGTAGACCCGTATTCCGTAGCAGGCATCATTATGGAACCGGAACAAGGCGAAGGCGGCTATATCGTACCACCAAAGGAATTCGTTCATTTTATGCGTGATATGTGTGATAAATACGGTATTATGCTTATTTTTGACGAAGTTCAGTGCGGCAACGGCCGTACGGGCAAACTGTATTGCCAGGAACATTTCGGTGTCCGCCCGGACTTCTTCTCTACAGCCAAGGGCATCGGGGCAGGTTTCCCGCTTAGTGCCGTTATCGGCAAGACATCGGTGATGAAAAAATGGCTGCCGGGTGCGCATGGCGGCACCTTCGGCGGAAATCCCGTTTCCTGTGCGGCAGGACTTGCATCGCTCAAGATCCTTCGGAACGGCGGCATTGAAAATGCGGCCAAGATGGGAGCTTATTTCAAAGAACAATTACTGCAGCTGCAGAAGAAATATCCGGTGATCGGCGATGTACGCGGACTCGGCCTGATGCTGGCAATTGAAATGGTAAAGGATGGCAAGAAACCTGATACGGAATTGACAACCAAGCTTATTGATACAGCACTTGATAAAGGATTGCTGCTTATCAGCTGCGGCACATATCATAATGCTATTCGTTTTATCCCGCCATGTACGGTCAGCAAAAAAGAAATAGATGAAGCTGTCACGATTCTGGATAGTTGCTTTACGGTTTGTCTATCTTAATGGATTTTCTGAAATTACATAACGGACTTACTAAAAGCAACGGCGCTTTTGAACCCAACGTGGTTTAAGAGCGCCGTTTGTTTATTATCCGCAGAAAGGAGCAGCATGTTATGGATGTTATATTGAATACGGCTATCAAATACGGCGACATATTTATCATGGGAACAAAAATCACGATTTTCACATCGCTCCTTGCCACATTTGTGGGATTGCTGTTGGGTATTCTACTGGCTTTGTTCAAAATGAATATTTTCAAGATCCCGCCGTTGTATTGGCTTACCGTCGTTTATGTAGAAGTTATCCGCGGGACACCGCTTTTGGTACAGATCGCGCTGGCTTTCTTCGGTTTGCCGCTGCTGGGGATACAGTTTCCCTCGGTCGAGTTTATGGGAGTTGAATTCGACCGTATGTTTGCCGGTATATTCGCACTTACGATCAACATGTCGGCATATGCCTGCGAAATCATCCGTTCCGGCGTGCAGTCTATCGACAGCGGGCAGATGGAAGCGGCCAAATCATTGGGGTTCAGTACCTGGCATGCGATGCTGAAGATTGTCCTGCCGCAGGCGCTGAAAAACTTACTGCCGGTTTTGGGCAACGAATTCATCGTCATGGTAAAAGCATCCTCGCAGGTTTCCGTTATCGGACTGGCAGATCTCATGTTTTCCGCAACGACGGTGCAGGGCATCAGCTTTCAGCCGTTCCCGCCGCTTGTCATTGTAGCCGTTATCTATTTGATAATGACGCTTATTATCTCGGCCTTGGTCCGACTGATGGAAATGAATCTGAATAAAAGCAACAGTAAATAAAAATCGCAAGATGTCTGGTTTTGATTGTATTTATGTTTAAGGGGGAATTCATATGTTATGCAGTGAAAAGAAGACAAAGACTATCCTATGTACACTGTTGGCCGGACTTACGTTGCTGGCTGCCGGATGCGGCGGCGGTGCGACGCCGTCGAATGGCGGCGATACCAAAAAAGCACCATCCTCGCTGGAACAAATCAAGCAAAAGGGAGAAATAACTGTCGCTATCGAAACCAATTATCCGCCGTATGATTTCGTCGATACATCAAAACAGGGGAAAGTGATGACTGGCATCGACGTGGCGTTGTCCAAAAAAATCGGGGAAAAGCTGGGCGTCAAGGTGAAAATGGTTGACAGCAACTTTACGGCGCTCTTGGCTTCCGTCAGTAGCAATAAGGTCGATTTGGGCATGTCCGGTATGACGGCGACGGAAGAACGCGCCAAGACGATGGATTTTTCCGACCCGTATATCAATTCGAAATATGTCGTTATTATTCGCAAGTCTGATGCGGATAAATTTACGACGCTGGAATCCTTTGATGCCTCCACGAAGATGGGAGTAGAAAAATCTTCAACGGCGATTCCTGTTGTAACGGCCGATATGCCGAATACCAAGCAGGTCGTCCTCGACCAGATCCCGGATCTGCTCATGGAATTGAAGCAAAATAAACTGGACGGTTTTGCTGTGGATGAAGTTATTGCGCAGCAGTACCTTATCACCAATCCGGATGTTATGGTCGCTTCTGTTCAGTTCAAGAGCCCAAAGGCCAAAATGGATACGATCGTGAGTGCCGGCAAGGATCGCGATAATGCCGAATTGATGAACGTTGTCAACGAAGTGATCAAGGAAGCCCGCGATAGTGGTGAAGTGCAGCAATGGATCAAAGAATACAGCGAACTGGCTGTTAATAATGCGAAGAGTTAGTAATTAGCAGTTTGTAAGTTCGCAGTTAGTAAATTCGTAAGTTCAATAGTAGTTATTTAGTTATTAGGGGGGGAGTATGATGGACGCAAAAAAGATCGGTATTCCGGCTGCCGTACTGGTTGCTGCGGCACCCTGTGCACTGGCTGCCGGGACAGATGTTGCGTACCCCGCGGCAGATATCGGCTGGCTTGTCTTGGCAGCATTCCTGGCGTTTGTATTACAGCCCGGATTTGCAATGCTGGAGTCGGGTCTGGTCCGTACGAAAAATGCTGCCGATATCATGACCCGGATATTCATGAATCTGAGTTTGTCCACGCTGCTGTTCTGGACGATCGGCTTCAGCTTCCTTTTCGGGCGGGACATTACGGGGATACTGGGAGTCCCAGACCTGTTTGCCGCCGCCTATACATTGGGATATGGGAGCGAGTTTGATACACAGGCGATTCTGCTGTTTCAGACGATGCTCTGTGCGGCAGTCGTGGCCATCATATTCGGGTCCATGGCGGAACGGACCAAATTCTCTGCTTTTTGCCTCTGCAGCATAGGCATGAGTGCCATTGTGTACCCGATAGCCGGTCACTGGATTTGGGGCGACGGCGGCTGGCTTGCCTCTCTCGGTTTTCATGATTTTGCCGGCGGTGCGGCAATCCACTGTCTTGGTGGAATCGCAGCCTTTATCGGATGCAAGATGGTCGGGCCCCGTATCGGGAAATACAATCTGGATCGTACATCCAACGCCATCCGCGGTCATAATCTGTCCTTATCCGTACAGGGCATGTTTCTCCTTTGGCTCGGTTGGTTCGGCATCGCCTGCGGTTCCTTTCTCGTTCGACCCGGCGGTGAAACCATTGGAACTGTCCTGTTCAACCTGAATCTGGCAGTGGCGGCCGGTATTGCGGCGACGCTGTTTGTTACGTGGATCCGCTACGGCAAGCCGGACATTTCCATGATGCTGAACGGCGGTATTGCCGGTATTGCTGCTATTTCTTCCGGTTGCGATCTCGTATCGCCGTTCGGGGCGTTTGCTATCGGCATCCTTTCCGGGCTCGTTGTCGTATTCTCGATAGAACTTGTGGATAAGAAACTGCGGGCCGATGATCCGACCGGTGCCGTTTCGGCACACGGCGTCTGCGGCATCCTCGGCTGCATCCTTACCGGAGTCCTGTCACAGCAGGGCGGCATCTTGTATACGGGAAGCACGACGTTCCTTTTGACGCAGTTAGGAGGCATCATCAGTCTCCTGTTTTACGGAGCGATCCTGAGCGCTACTCTGTTTTATGTTATTTCCCGGCTTACGGGACTGCGTGTCGGGCAGGATGAGGAAGTCGCAGGATTGGATTTTTGGGAACAGGGGCTGGCCGGTATATATGCCGATTCGGCACCGGTACTTGATCCACTGGCTGATACGCGGATGTCCGGTGATCCCATACCCACGCTGCAGGGCATGAAATTAGGATGGCGGCCGCAGCGGGGCAGCACGGGCAAGGTCAATGTGGACGACGCGGTCCCGGTAGAGCATCTTCCGGCGGCTCCTGAAACGCGTAAAGGACCGAAGATGACGCATGTTGTCATCATTACATCAGAACTGCGCTTTGAAGCACTGAAGGATGCCCTGGAAAAAGTCGGCATTACGGGCATGACTGTGACACGGGTCCTTGGATTCGGTCTGCAGAAGGGGCATACGGATGTGTACCGCGGGTCCAAGGTGAAATCACGCCTTCTGCCCAAAGTGAAAATTGAGCTTATCGTTTCCGCTGTACCGACAACGACCATTGTCGACGTAGCCAAGAAGATACTCTACACGGGCCGTTACGGGGACGGGAAAATATTTGTATACGATGTGGAAAATGTCATTAAAATTCGTACCGGTGAAGAGGGCTATGACGCGCTTCAAGACTATCCGATCTCGTAGGCGGCTGAGGTGAATAAAATGAGTGTATTTAAAATCAAGAATTTGGAAAAGAAATTCGGGAATAACGAAGTCCTGAAGGACATCAACATGGAAATAAAAGAAGGAGAGGTCGTCGTTATCATCGGCCCGTCCGGATCTGGGAAAAGCACGTTTCTCCGCTGTCTGAACCTGTTGGAAACCCCGACGAGCGGCGAGCTCTATTACGAAGAAACATTGATCGATAAAAAAACGGACGCCCGCAAACTGCGCCAGGAAGTCGGCATGGTGTTCCAACGTTTCAATCTGTTTCCTATGTTTACGGTGCTGAAAAACGTGATGTATGCGCCGGTGGAAATCAAGCATGTCTCCCAGAAGGAAGCGAAGGAAGCGGCGATAGAGTTGTTGGAAAAGGTGGGCCTGTCCGATTTTTCCCAAGCCTACCCGGCAACATTGTCCGGCGGTCAGCAGCAGCGTGTGGCGATTGCCAGAGCACTGGCAATGCAGCCGAATATGCTGCTTTTCGACGAACCGACATCGGCATTGGATCCGGAACTTGTCAACGATGTACTTTCCGTCATGAAGGATTTGGCGAAGGCCGGCATGACGATGGCCGTCGTTACTCATGAAATGGGATTTGCACGCGATGTGGCAGACAGGGTCATCTTCATGGATAAGGGATATATTATTGAGGAAGGAAAACCGGCCGATATTTTCTCCCATCCGCAAAATGAACGCACCAAGGTATTTCTGCAGCGCGTTCTTTCATCGTGATCGGGCGACTTTTTCGAAAAACGGAAGGTTGAGACGAGGGGGACAACTGTAATGGCGGAATTTGGTGCATTACGGGAAAATTTTATTCCCTATTTGCAGAATGAAATCATGATGCATTATGACTTGAGAACGATAGAATCCATTTGCTGTATTTCGTATTCGGAAAATATCACTTACGCCGCATATGACGGAGCAGGTGGAAAGGTAGCGATCATATGTGTGAATAAGCCGGGATATCATCGACCCAAGGAATTGCTTGGAGAAGTTGCCTGGATGGATGAAATACGCAGAAAGACAGATGTGCATATCCCGCAGGTCTATACCGATATGCAGGGAACTGCCGTGCGGCATTTTACCTTTCCCGGCAATTCACAGATCTATTATTATATCGTCTCGGAATACGTGGAAGGAGAGGAATTGGAGCATCTTGCCGGACCCATCGACAGTAGTATGGCTGTACGAGTCGGGGAAATAGCGGCTAAATTACATGTGCAGTCTTTTCTTCGATCTCGTGAAAAACCGGATCTGGATTGTTTTCAGTGGGATGTGGAAAATCTTTTGGGACATCGGGCGCGCTGGGGTGATTTTAATCTGTATCCGGCAGCTGACGCATCCCGGCAGCTTTTAAATACGGCAGCGCAGCGGATCATTCGTAAATTGAAGACGTACGGGAAAAGCAGGGATACCTATTTCCTCATTCACTCCGACCTCCATACCGGCAATCTTCTGGTCAACGGGAACGATGTGACGGTCATCGATTTTGACGATTGCGGGTACGGTTGGTTTCTTTATGATCTTGCGGCTTTTTTGAGTCATCAGAATGATCATTTGGATGAGCTGGTCAATGGCTGGTGCACGGGATATGAAACTGTCAGGGCGCTTACGGATGAAGATATACAGATGATCCCTGTTTTTGTGCTGTTGCGCCGGTTAGTTCGTTTAGGCTGGCTTTCCACGCGTAAAGGAAATGATGTTGTTTCACATGTCGGAGACGACTATTTCGAGGTAACACTTGCTTTGGCGGAACAGTATCTATCCGGTGCAGTACATCATTGACATGGGGGCGAAGTATGGGTAATCAATTAGCAGGGAAAAAAGCGCTTGTTACAGGCGGCGGCAGCGGCATAGGAAGAGCCGTTGCTGCTGCCTTCAGTGCAGCCGGTGCCGTTGTTGCCGTTTTGGGACGGAGCGGAAAAGTACGGGAGGCCGCCGCTGTGTTGGGGGATACCGTTTATCCGTATCAGGCAGATATCGGAGACGCTGCATCGGTACGAGAAGCCGCAGCCAAAATTGATCAGGATATGGGCTCTGTTGATATCTTAGTCAATAATGCCGGCATGTCCCACCTATGTCGGTTTTTAGACATGTCCGGCGAATTGATTGAACAGCATTACAGAACGAACGTATTGGGGGCCGTTTATTGTACGCAGCTTGTTCTTCCGCACATGATGCGGCAGCACTTTGGCAGGATCATCAATATGTCTTCCGTGACAGGCCCGTTTGTGGCAGATCCCGGTGATTGTGCTTATGCTATGACGAAAGCGGCGCTCATCGGATTCACCAAGTCACTGGCTGTGGAGTTTGCATCGTATCATATTACGGTCAATGCTATCTGCCCCGGCTATATTCAATCGGATATGAGCCGGCACAGTGCAGAAATTTCGCAGCCGGGAAACCTGCAGGATGTCTTTGGGCAAATCGCTGCCGGCGTTCCTCTGCAGCGATTGGGAACGCCGCAAGATGTGGCGAATCTGGCTGTATATTTAGCAAGTGACGGCGCTGCCTACATTACGGGACAAGCCGTTATTATCGATGGTGGCCGTAGCATTTCTGAAACGACAGTCATGGGGTTGCGGGATTCATAGAGAAGTGGAGTGATACGATATGGACAACAAAATAAATCCGTCGGGAATGCCTAACGGATTTTCATTGGATCGTATGGGAGAGCTTGATGCAGGGGAGCAGCAGTTGATCACGCGGCGTATGGAGCTTCTGGGACCGGCGTATCGTCTGATGTACGATCATCCGCTGGAGTTCGTTCGCGGCGACGGCATGTATCTGTACGACGTGAAAGGAACGCCGTATCTGGACTGCTACAACAACGTCGTGTCTGTCGGACACTGTAATAAGCGGGTGGCCGAGGCCGTGGCAAGGCAGGTGTCGCTGCTGAATACGCATACGCGGTATCTGCACCCGGCTATTTTGGATTATGCCGAACGACTCCTCGCTACTTTCCCGGATCCGTTATCCCGTATTATGTTTGCTTGTACGGGCAGTGAAGCGGTCGATCTGGCGCTGCGCATTGCCTTTTCCAATACGCAGGCAGAGGGTGTCATTATCAGCGAGTTTGCCTATCACGGTACGACGATGGCGGTATCCTCCGTATCTCCGTCCCTGGGGGATGCTGTTCCGCTGGGGCAGCATGTGTGCACCGTGCGGGCGCCTATCGCCTATCGGTCTGATAGTGAAGACGTAGGGAGACGGCTGGCACAGGATGCGGAAGCGGCTATCACTGATTTGGAACGGCATGGCATACGGTTCGCCGCATTTTTGGCGGATACGATTTTTTCCAGTGACGGACTTGCGGCTGATCCTGTCGGCCTTCTGCAGCCGGTGGTCGATGTCGTCCACCGGCATGGCGGCCTTTATATTGCCGACGAGGTGCAGTCCGGATTCTGTCGCACCGGGGATGCCTTTTGGGGATTTTTGAGACATCATATCGTTCCGGACATTGTTGTAATGGGAAAGCCAATGGGGAACGGAATCCCTATTTCCGCATGTGTAACAGCTCCTGGATTATTGGATACATTCGGAACGTGTCGTTATTTCAATACCTTCGGTGGAAATCCTGTTTCCATTGCGGCCGCATCTGCCGTTTTAAGTGAATTGCAAGAATGTAATTTATTAGAAAATTGTCGTGTAACAGGAAATTATCTGAAACAGCAATTAAAAAAATTGCAGTGTAAATATGCATGTATTGGGGATGTACGGGGGGTAGGACTTTATTTATCTATTGAATTTGTTAAATCAAGAAAGACTAAAGAACCAGATTCCATAAAAACTTTGGCAGTTGTAAATTCTCTTCGTGAAGCGCATGTTCTTGTAAGTACGTACGGTATTTTTGAAAATTGTCTTAAACTTCGCCCTCTGCTTATTATGAAAAAAGAACATGTTGACTATTTTATTGATCAACTAGATAAAATATTAGATAAATTGAATAAATCCTAATGACTCAATAATATATTAGATCTCTAACTTCATAGAATTATAACATGTATAAACCAATGTTAATTTTTAAAAACCAAGGGGGCTGTCGCAGGCAGTGATTTTTACTGCTGCGACAGCCCCCTTGGTTTTTAATATAGGTTTTATTGCTTGTGGGTTTGAAAACTTTCCCGTTCGATCAAGTTGGCGTCGAACACGGTTTTGCTGGGAAGGGCCGGAGCCTCGCTTTGCATGAGCTGGATGATCGTTTTGATCGCCGTTTCACAAAGACGATCCAGGCGGTTATCTAAACTGGTAAGCGTCGGAGTGGCACATTCGGCAATGATCGAATTATTGCAGCCGATGACGGGGACACCATGATTATTTCTTCGTGCGATTCGCTGCGCGGCAACTGCCAGGATATCTTCGGAAGCGAGAATGGCGTCAAACGGTACTTTCTGTTTCAGCAGCCTATGGATCATGGCCGCCACGGCTTCAAAGGTGCGCGGTGTTTTTTGTGTCAAGGCAGGCTGTGTATCCAGACCGAGTTCAAGAACCCCTTGCTTATACCCGTTTAGTTTGTGCCGTCCGCTGTAGGTAAGGGCGTCATATAGATATAAAATAGAACGACAGCCAGTATTAGATAGCGCATATACGGCATTGCGCATGCCTGCTTGTTCATCGCAGATGATGCTGTAAGTCCCCGGAAGTTTATAATTATTATTGATCGCGACTAAGGGAATTTGTTCCGCTATTTTTTTTAATGCAGCCGCATTGCCCTGCACGGCAAAGGGAGTCCCGATGATAATGACGGCGTCTACATGTTTTTGCATCAAGTAACGGAGTGCTTTAATATCTTTGCCGTTACTTTCTCCCGTGCAGGATAACATCACATCAAAATTGTGTTTTTGCAGAGCATGTTCAATAAGCGATACGGCTTTGGCATAAAAAGCGTCGGCTACGTCCGAGCAGAGGACGCCGACCATTTTCATAGAATCCAGCCCCAGACCTCGGGCAAATGGGTTGGGGGCGTAATCTTGCTCTTTTATGGCGGCTAGTACTTTGGCTCTCGTTTTTTCGCTTACGCGATCACTGCCGTTCAATACACGCGAAACCGTAGCGATCGATACATTGCATTTTTTTGCTATA
The DNA here is from genome assembly GCF_050219315.1 of Megasphaera sueciensis. NCBI lineage: Bacteria > Bacillati > Bacillota > Negativicutes > Veillonellales > Veillonellaceae > Megasphaera > Megasphaera sueciensis. Next base: position 1,068,441 of record NZ_CP116939.1, on the reverse strand, counting down.
TCGTAAATAGTCATGATTTTCCTCTTTATATTGTTACTATACGTATGACTACACATAGTAACATGATTTGCGGAACATGGGAAGAGAGAAGTCCTCATGGATAATAGTAGGAGGTTTGCCGAAGATTTGCAATGTATTATGTGAATATGATATATATGTGTGCTATTTTTCACGTTTTCATGCCGATTCGGCATAATCATATTGACGAATCAGGAAACGAATGATACATTACCATTAATAAATGTAAGCGATTACATTATAAGCGGAGAAGAATTCAGAGATTAAAAAATGAATGGAGATAAATAGAATGAAAAAATTTATGGATGAAGATTTTTTATTGGAAACGGAAACAGCCAAACGATTATTTCAGGATTATGCCAAAGATATGCCGATAATTGACTACCACTGTCACATTTCTCCGCAGGAAATCGCAGAGGATCACAGATTCGGAAGTATTACGGAAGCATGGCTCGGCGGTGATCATTACAAGTGGCGCTTGATTCGTTCCAATGGAACACCGGAAGAAAAAATCACCGGTAAAAATTCCAGCGATTTGGAAAAATTTGTCGAATATGCGAAAGCTCTTTCAAAAGCAGTCGGAAATCCGTTGTATCATTGGAGTCATCTGGAGTTACAGCGATATTTTGGCTGTACTACACCACTTAGTGAAAAAACAGCACAACAAATCTTTGATTTCTGCAACGAAAAGTTGAAACAGCCGGATATGAGCGTACAAGGTCTTATCAAAAAATCCAATGTAAAAGTCATTTGTACGACCGATGATCCGGCAGATGATTTAAAATGGCATAAGAAATTGCAGGAGGAACAGTCTTGCAGTGCCAAGGTATATCCCGCGATGCGGCCGGATAAAGCGCTTAATATAGATAAACCCGGGTTTGCGGACTACATGGCTGTATTGGGGCAGGCGGCAGGCGTATCTATTTGGACGATGCAGGATGTCCGCACCGCTATGGGAAACCGCATTGCTTTTTTTGAAACCATGGGCTGCCGGGCAACGGATCATGCTCTGGAATATGTATGCTGCCGGGAAGCAGATGAAAAAACATTGGATGCTATCGTAGACAAGGCACTGCGGCACGAATCGATTTCCATAGAAGAAATGGAAGCCTATAAAACGGCACTGCTTACGTATTTGGCCGGTGAATATGCAAAACGCGGCTGGGTCATGCAGATCCATTATGCAACGCTTAGAGATAATAACACACAGATGTTTAAAAAATTAGGGCCTGACACGGGATTTGACTGCATCGCAGAAGGAAATTGCGGCAGGGGACTGGTTGCTTTTCTGGATCATTTGAATGAACGAGGCATTTTGCCGAGAACGGTATTGTACTCCGGCACACCGGCCGATAACACGATGATCGGGACTATTATCGGTTCTTTCCAAGGAACGGAGGCTTGCGGTAAAATCCAGCAGGGAGCTCCCTGGTGGTTCAATGATACCAAGCAGGGCATGATCGACCAGCTGACCAGTATTGCCAATCTTTCCGTGTTCGGCAATATACTGGGAATGCTGACGGACTCCCGCTCCTTTTTGTCCTATGCCCGGCATGAATATTACCGCCGTATTCTTTGCAACTGGATCGGCAATCTCGTAGAAAACGGAGAATATCCCGCGGATATGGAATTTTTAGGACAGTTGGTGCAAAATATTTGTTTCAACAATGCCGCTGCCTATTTCCAATTCAAGATGTAAACGGCAAGGAGGAGGAGTTACCTGGAATGAAAAATGTTAAAGATGTATCGTCACGTGTTTCCCGGCCTGTCAAGATTCTTCAAATCGGCGAAGGGAATTTTTTGAGAGCATTCATCGAATATGGCATTGATATAGCGAATGAAACTTTGGACTATAATGGCAATGTTGCGATGGTCGTGCCGCGTTCTCCTAAAAAAGAAGCATTTGACAAGCAGGACAATTTGTATACGGTTTGCCTGCGCGGGCAGAAGAACGGCAGTGTTTACCGGGAAAACCGCATTATTACTTGTGTAGAAACGGTCGTATCCGCCAATTATGATTTCAGCGGATTTCTCCGTCTGGCCCATAGGGATACACTGGAATTTGTGATTTCCAATACGACGGATGCAGGAATATTGTTTGATGATACGGATCGGCCGCTGCCGGATACACCGGCGAGCACGTTTCCCGGTAAATTGACACAATTCCTGTATGAACGGTACCGATTTTTTAAGGGAGCGGCCGATAAGGCACTGACGATGCTTCCCGTGGAATTGATCGATCATAACGGCGAAGCGCTTAAAACATGTGTTTTTCAATATATTGATATATGGCAGATGGAGGCAGATTTTAAACATTGGGTAGACACGAAATGTGCCTTTGTCAGTACGTTGGTAGACCGCATTGTAACAGGATATCCCAAAGATACAGAAGAAATTGCGGCAATGTACGAAGAACTGGGATATGAAGATGAATTGCTGGACATTGCCGAACCTTTCAACAGCTGGGTCATTGGAGCGGCATCCTTGAAGGAAAAATTCCCGGTAAGCAGTCCGCAGTGGCAGGTGGAATTTACCGATGATTTGGAGGCGTACCGGGAACGGAAAATCCGTATTTTGAACGGGGCGCACACCTCTATGGTACTGGGGGCCTATCTTGCCGGCAAGGAGTATGTGGGAGAATGTATGGCGGATCCGGTGATCCGCCGGCAGCTGGATCAGTCTGTGTATGGTGAAATCATCCCTACGGTGCATATGCCGCGGGAAAAAGCCGAAGCGTTTGCGGCGGATGTATATGAACGGTTTGAAAATCCCTTTGTAAAGCATGCTCTCCTTTCTATTTCGCTGAATTCCATTGCAAAATGGAAAGGCCGGGTATTGCCGACACTGAAGGATAGCATAGCGCAGACGGGCAGACTGCCGAAATGGCTGACCTATTCCTTGGCAGCATTGTTGGCGTTTTATCGCAGCGAGCACAGGGGAGACGGCTGTCTGATCGGGAATCGCGGTACTGATATATATGAAATTCATGATGAACCGGACAATCTTGCATTTGTCCGCACGCATGCCGGCCTTGCTGCCGGTGACTATGTACGGGACATGATGGCGCATACCTCCTTTTGGGGAGAAGATTTGACTCATATAGATGGGTTTGCCGAAGCAGTAACAGCCCATCTGGAACGCATGGCCGAAGTCGGGGTCAAGGCGCATATTGCCGAATTGGGAGAGCAGGTATAAAAAATGGCAGATATCTATCAAATTAACGAAAAAGATAATGTAGCAGTTGCGACGGCAAGTATTCCTAAAGGGACGGTCGTTATGGTACAGCACCAGTCTATTGTGACCGGAGCCGCTATTCCGGCAGGCCATAAGATGGCGATACGACCCATTGCAGCCGGGGAGGATATCATTAAGTACGGTTTCCCCATCGGCGTCGCCCGGGAGGCGATCGCACCAGGTGCGTGGGTGCATACCCATAATACAAAAAGCAAACTGGGAAATCTTTTGACCTATACATACGAACCGGACACCGCGGTACGTCCGGAACTTGCCGGGACGCGGCAGTACGAATTTCTGGGATATCCGCGAAAACTTGGAAAAGCCGGTATCCGCAACGAAGTTTGGATTATTCCGACGGTAGGGTGTGTCAATGCGATCGCGCGGGCAATCGAAGAAGCGGCACAGCCGTTTAAAACAGCACATATCGACGGTATTTTTGCCTATAGTCATCCGCACGGCTGTTCCCAGCTCGGGGAAGATCATATTCATACCCAGAAAATATTGAGCGGCCTGGTTCATAGTCCCAATGCCGGAGCCGTATTGGTTCTTGGACTGGGGTGTGAAAACAACCAAATCGACCAGATGAAGGCCGTTATCGGCGAGTATGATCCGGATCGGGTGAAATTTCTTGTCTGCCAAGAGGTAGCGGATGAAGTAGCTGTGGGAACGGCGATCGTCAAGGAACTATGTCGGTATGCCGATCAATTTAAACGAGTGCCCTGCGATGCCGGCCAGCTGACGATCGGATTAAAATGCGGCGGTTCTGACGGATTGTCCGGTATTACGGCAAATCCGCTGGTCGGAGAAATATCCAACCGGATCATTGCTGCCGGCGGTACCTCGATATTGACCGAAGTGCCGGAGATGTTCGGTGCGGAAACGTTATTGATGAACCGGGCGCGGAATCGGTCTGTATTTGATAAGACCACTGTACTTATTAATCATTTCAAAGAATATTTTATGCGGTACGGAGAAAAAATCGATGAAAATCCGTCACCGGGAAATAAAGCCGGCGGTATTACGACACTGGAAGATAAATCTCTGGGATGCGTGCAAAAGGGCGGACAGGCAATCATTGAAGATGTCCTTGCGTACGGTGACCGGATACAAGGGTCTGGATTGCAGCTGCTGCAGGCGCCGGGCAATGATTTGGTAGCCGCCAATGCATTGGCGGCAGCCGGTGCCGATATGGTTTTGTTTACGACGGGACGGGGTACCCCGTTTGCCTGTCCCGTGCCGACAATCAAGATTTCTAGCAACAGCCAGCTGGCGGCGTACAAAAAGAACTGGATAGATTTTGACGCCGGGGTATTGGTCCGGGGAGAATCTATGGAAGAAGGGGCTGATCGATTGATGCAGTATATACTTGATGTGGCATCGGGAAAAAAGCATGCAAAATCAGAAAAGCTCGATAAGCATGATCTTGCTATCTTTAAGGATGGCGTGACTTTATAAAAAAGAAGTTCGTGAAACTAATGCTTAGGAGGCGTAATAATGGTTTTATTCTTCGCGGATGGGAACCGGAATGATTAACAGCGTCGTCTGTTTTGTTTGAACGGTATGCGGGAATGGACGAAGATAGATTACGCAGAAATTTGGAATATTTCTTGAAGGTCGCTATTTTGGTGGTTGAAAAATGCAGTATCAAGATTGCGGCTATGATAGATAGTGAAAGCAATGGAGTTACTATTTACATGGGAGGAAGAAGGTTGTCCGGGGGATGGATTGTTCGACAGAACGCTGGGGGCCAATTATTTATGCAGTTTGCGGGATGCGATTCATCGTATCTGCGGATAAAAATAAAAGGAGATGTCAGATATGTTGCATTTAAATCGTCAACATATAAAAGAACAGAAGACGGAATGGGAAAAAGCCGGTATTTCTTTGTACCATTTTGATGCAGATGCTGTTATAGCGGCAACGCAGCAGACACCGCAATGGATCCATTTTGGCGGCGGCAATATTTTTAGAGCCTTTATTGCGGCACTGCAGCAATCGCTGCTGGATCAGGGAGCGGTTAAAACCGGTATTATAGCAGCGGAAACATATGATGAAGAGGTAATCGAAAACGTATATCGGCCATATGACAATTTGAGTTTAGCCGTTACTATGTATGCCGATGGCCGATATGACAAGGAAGTCATAGGCAGTGTTGTTGAATCCGTCGTATGCCGTCCGGATTTCAAGGCCGATTGGGCTCGCCTGAAAGAGATATTTCAGTCACCTTCTCTGCAGATAGCCAGTTTTACGATTACCGAAAAAGGATATATAGTAACCGACTATTCAGGTCATTATTTTCCTGTTGTTGCCGAAGATATGAAGCAAGGACCGGAAAAAGCAAAAAGTTCTATGGGCTGCATTGCGGCGCTGGTCTATGCCAGATATAAAGCCGGAGCCTATCCTCTTGCTTTTTTGAGTACAGACAATTGTTCTCATAACGGCGATAAAATCAAAGAAGCGATTCTTACCTTTGCCGACAACTGGGCAGCTGTCGGAGCCGTAGAACCGGGGTTTGTCGCTTATGTCAAGGATGAAAGCAAGATTACCTATCCGTGGAGCATGATCGATAAAATTACGCCGCGGTCTTCCGTTAAAGTACAGACGTATCTGAAAGAGTGCGGGTTTGGCGATACGGAATTGATCAAGACGAAAAAAGGAACGTATGCTGCTTTTGTAAATACGGAAAAAGCACAATACTTAGTTATTGAAGATACATTTCCGAATGGCCGGCCGCCGCTGGAAAAAGCAGGTGTCATTTTTACGGATAGAGAAACCGTGGATAAAGTAGAACGCATGAAGGTCTGCACATGCTTAAATCCACTGCACACTGCGCTTGCTGTGTACGGCTGTCTTCTCGGGTATACGCGTATTGCCGATGAACTGAACGATCCGCAGCTGAAGCGGTTTATTGAATTGATCGGGTATCAGGAAGGGCTGCCGGTCGTTACGAATCCGGGCGTGCTGGATCCGAAAACCTTTATCAAGGAAGTTTTAGAACAGCGATTCCCGAATCCGAATCTGCCGGATACACCGCAGCGTATTGCTACGGATACGTCACAGAAGGTCGGCATCCGTTTTGGAGAAACGATCAAAGCCTATGGCGATGCAGCTTCCCAGCTTCGCTTTATTCCGCTGGCCATTGCAGGCTGGTGCCGGTATTTATTGGCTGTCGATGATAACGGGAAGGCCTTTGAATTGAGTTCGGATCCGTTATTGGAGGATCTTCAAAAGGCTTTGCGGGGAATCGAATTAGGAAAACCGGAGTCGGCAGCAGGCAAGTTACAACCGATCCTTTCCAACCGGAGCATTTTTGGCAGTGATCTATATGCCGTCGGACTGGGTGAAAAGATCGAAGGATATTTTACTGAATTACTAGCCGGGCCGCATGCCGTGAGAAACGTGCTGAAAAAATATATTAAATAGGGAGAGATTGAAATGGAACATTGGATACCTGTGTTATGGGTTATATTTGCCATCATTTTATTATTGATACTGACCGTTAAAGTTAAATTACACAGTATGATTGCTTTGCTTTTGATAGCTATATTTGTTGCTTTTGCAGAAGGTATGGATAGCACATCTTTAATTAAAGCTGTTACTCAAGGAGCGGGAAGCACTTTAGGGGGAGTAGGTCTTATCATTGTTTTAGGTGCAGCGTTGGGGCAATTGATGACAGATTGTGGTGCTTCCAAGAAGATAGCAGATACTATTGTAGCTTCTTGTGGCGAACGTTTTCTAAGATGGGGGCTCTTGATTGTTGGTACTATTTTTGGTGTCTCGATGTTTTTTGAAGTTGCGTTTATGGTTGTAGTACCCTTAGTAATTAGTATTGCTAAAGAAGCTAAAATACCGTACATGGTTTTAATTATCCCCGTTTTAGCAGCGGTGGCACAAGCACATAGCTTATTACCTCCTCAGCCAGGTCCGGTTGCATTGATGGATGCTTTTGGTGCTGATAGCGGATCTATTTACCTGTTAGGTATGATTGTTTTAATCCCTTCTGTTATCTGTGCAGGTATCATTCTTCCTCGATTTTTAAAGGGGATTGATACATATGCGGAACCTAAATTGGGAAGTTTTAAAGAGGAAGATTTGTGCAACTATAAATTACCGCATTTTATAATTTGTTTATTAATTCCGTTGATTCCTGCATTGTTAATGATTGGAAATACCATTCTTACAGGTCTTTATGGGACCGAAAATACGCTTGTTCACGTGTTTTCGTTTTTAGGGAGTCCTAATATTAGTTTATTATTAGCTGTATTAATTGCAGTATATGTGTTCGGAGTTCGTGCGGGTAGAACCGTTGCAGAAGCATCTGAATCTATTACTGTGGCGATTAAAGGAATTTCTACAGTAGTACTTATTATTGGAGCAGGCGGGGTATTTAAAGAAGTAATTATTAATGCTGGAGTCGGTCAGCATATTGCAGCGGCTGTTACTGGACTTTCTATTTCACCTCTTATTTTAGCATGGATTATTACTGTTATTATTCGTTGGGCAACTGGGCAAGGCGCTGTATCGGCGATTACGGCGGCAGGTATTGTAGGACCTTTGATTCCTGTGTTTCATGTTGATCCGACCTTAATGATGTTGGCAACCGCGGCAGGTAGTAACACAATTACCATGCCAAATGATGCTGCTTTTTGGCTTATGAAGGAAACTTTTAATTTGTCTATAGGACAAACTTTTAAAACTTGGGGACTGCTTGAATTAGTAAATTCTGTAGTTGGCTTAGGGATGGTTTTACTTTTAAGTTTTTTACTTTAAGGTTTTTTATCAGTCAGGATTGTTATAGAAAAATTAAATTTTAGTCGCAAGGGGGACAAAGTCGTGATAGATACTACTTGTGGATATTGCGTAAAGGGCAAACCGCTGGATGCCTTCGGCATATATATTTGTGATTTGTCTGTCAGCATGCTGGTTTTGTTCAAGGAACAAAGTCATCCGGGACGATGTATCGTAGCCTATAAAGAACATGTCAGTGAAATGACGGATATCAGTGACGAGGGACGGAACGCCTTCTTTGCCGATGTCAATCGGGCAGCGAAAGCGATCCGCGCGGCGTTTCATCCGGACAAAATCAATTATGGGGCTTATGCGGATACAGGGCATCATCTTCATATGCATCTCGTGCCAAAATACAAGGATCAATTTGAATGGAACGGAGTTTTTCAAATGAATCCGCAGAAAATTTTTTTACAAGAAGAAGCCTATGCGGCTATGATCCAAAAAATCAAAGATAATTTGTAAGCGCAGCAGATAGGAAAAGCTCTCTTTTTACAGAGAGCTTTTTAATATTATAAGAATATAGTTGGTAAGGTACATATAACTTTTGTATTTATTTTTATAAAAAATAAATATTATATAGCATAGTACCTTGCAATAAAAGATACTATGCTATATAATAACAGTAAGTTTAAAAAAGTAGTAAAAATAAGAACCTTGCAGTTTTAAATATGACCCGGGAGGTGAACGAATGAATATTCAATTAAAAAAAGGTGTTATTGAATTGCTTGTTTTAGCACAACTTGTCCATAAAGATTGTTATGGTTATGAAATTGTGGCAGAAGTATCAAAACATATGGAAATATCAGAAGGAACGATATATCCTTTGCTTAATCGTTTAAAAAGAGATCTGTTTGTAGAAACCTATTTGGCAGAGTCAAATAGCGGACCTCCACGTAAATATTATAAAATGACAGAAATGGGAAAAAGGGCTTTTTTAAAAATGAGAGATGAGTGGATTGTTTTTTCGGAAGCGGTAAATCAGTTACTAAACGAGGTGAAATAAATGAATAAAACAGAATTTATAGATTTATTGCGATACTATTTTAGTAAAGCTAAAAAAGATGACCTAACTGAAATATTATATGATTATGAAGAACATTTTCGAATTGGGGCAGAACAAGGCCTTACCGAACAAGAAATAATAGAATCGCTGGGAAGTCCTAAAGATATCTATGAGGCTTATATGAGTGAAGGCGTTATAAGTGAACGGAAAGGATTGCTTAAAGGAAATATACAAGAAATGGTAGAACGAGCACAAGAATCATTTAAGACAACCGTGCAGCCACAACTGCCTTATATGGCTAGAAGTGTATCAAAAACCGTTATATTGGCTTCCGGGGTTTTGTCATACATATTGACTATCTTATTCTGGTTTGTGACGCCGATTTTGGTGTATTTATTATCAATAGTATGGCAGCCTTTTACTAATTTACCGCCATTGCCGGTGATTTCACCGATTACGTTGGCAGCACTTGCCGGATTTGGGTTTTGCGGAGGGTTGACGTTCTTCTTTATTGGTAAGGAAATTATGAAATGGCGTAACCATGTTTGAAAGGGCGGATCGGAATATGAAAAAAATATTAATTACAGCCATATTGTCGTTATTTTGTTTAGGAATAGGCTTCACTTCTTTTATAGTAAATGACATTACCCATATTACTTCTTGGTATACCGACTATGGCAAACAGGTAGTACATTTTGAAAAACAGGAGAAGGATCATCATAGAAAATATGTTCACGATACAAAGGATGGGCGCGATCATAAGGAACAACTTAAACAAGAACCGTCCGATGATTTTATGAAAGAGAAAAAATCATTCGAACAACAGGATAATTCCAATTCAGCTCCATTGCATACTACTGCTGCTGATGATGGAAATTAATCGGAGGGAACAACGGAACTATGAATTATGAAGTATTTACTTTGATCAATGGAGCTGCGGGCAACATATACCTTTTGGACATCATAATGAAAGCATGTACGGAATATGTGCCGATTGTGTTTATACTTATTTTAATGGGAATGTATGGTATGGGAGTTTTTTATAAAAACTCCCATTTGCGTCAACAGGCTTTCGCTACAGGAGTATATGTGATATTGTCCTTGTTTATTACTCTTTGTATTGGCAGGGTATATTATGAAAACCGTCCTTTTGTAGATCACAAAGTCAATATGCTGCTGCCTCATGTTCCCGATGCCGGATTTCCAAGTGATCATGCAGTTGGGACTATGAGCATAGCTATGGGAATTCTATATAGTTCCCCTTGGGTGGGACGCCTGTTATTTATATTGTCGATACTAGTGGGGGTTTCTCGTATATACGTAGGTCATCATTATCCTATGGATGTATTGGGAGGATTTATTATTGTCTGGTGTACCTCTATAGTTTACCATCGTTATTTAGGAACGATGGTTATGATTGCGTACCAGCGTATAGAGAGATTTGTTTTAACTAAATGCCGCCGATACCATCTAGGTTAACTTATATAGTAAAGATGTCCGTGAATATGCGATTATTGTAAATGATATAATGTATAGGACAGAAAATATGTACAGATGCCTTGCTATTTGTTTGCATAATCTAATTGTAGTATGGTAGTATAATTAATAAATATATGTATGTCCGTGTATGAAAGGGGTCACGGGAGACCGGATTCCGTCAACACGTAAAAATGGAGGCGTGCCGGGGTGAGCAAGTTGGAAATGTTGGAACAGAAAACAAATGAATCTGTACGAGAGTATGCATATCGCGTTATTTTTGAGAATATTATGTCACTGCATCTGGTTCCGGGAACGGCAATATCCGAAAAGGAGATATCCGATCGGTTGTCTATCAGCAGGACTCCTGTACGGGAAGCGTTTATCCGCTTGGCTCAGGCGGGGCTGCTGGAGATTTTGCCGCAGCGCGGGACTTATATATCAAAAATTGATACGGCGCAGATCGCCGAGTTCCGTTTTCTGCGCGTAACGTTGGAACGGGCCGTCATGGAACTGGCATGCCGATCTTTTCCCGAGTCGTATTTAAAGAGGTTGGAAGCGTGTCTGGCGGATCAGGAGCACGTCTTGCAGAAATTCGATGCCAGCCGGTTTTATGAATTGGACAATGAAATGCATTGTATCATTTTTTCCGGTTGTGCTAAACCGAGTATTTGGCAATTGCTGCAAAATGCCAATATCAATTATATCCGTGCCCGCGTACTGAATGTATCTGCCGCGCAGACGGAAATGCAGCTGCTCTATGAGCAGCATCGCCTGATCATGCGGTCTATCGTCGGGCATGATGTGTCGGCGGGGATCGATATTATAACGAAGCATGTCAATAAAGTGATCGGAGACGTAGATGCATTGAAAAAGCAGTATCCGGAATATTTTAAATAAACGCAAGGTATTTTTTATGCTATACGCATAGGGATGATCGGTTGTTTGTGTACGCACAAGCAGCCGGTCATTTTTTATGGGCATATATTCGAAAAATGCATGAAGGTTGATAAAATGGTATGCTTTTTGCATTATAGGACTCTTATATTGCAAACAGATATACTAGTATGGTAGTATATCTTATGTAAGAAAAAAAGTCGATAGGGTAATACACTATATATTTCATAATGGAGGCATACGGCAATGAGAATGACATTTCGTTGGTATGGAGAGAAAGATGATAAAATCACATTACAGGAGATTCGGCAGATTCCCGGTATGGATGGCATCGTAGGGGCTTTGTTTGATGTTCCTGTAGGAGCGGCATGGCCGGTGGAACCGCTTATGGCGATTCGGGAGCAGGCAGAAGCACATCAGTTGGTCTTTAAAGATTTGGAAAGCATTAATGTTCACGAAGATATTAAGTTGGGTCTTCCCAGTCGGGATCAGTATATTGAGAACTATATTATTTCTCTGCGCAATGCAGCAAAAGCGGGGATCGAAATGGTTTGTTACAATTTCATGCCCGTATTTGACTGGACTCGGACAGATTTGGCGAAGCCGTTGTATGATGGTTCTACGGCTTTATCTTATGATTATCATTTGATTGCCGGTAAAACACCGCAGGATATGGCCAAAGAAATTATCGACAACAGCAATGGTTTTATTCTTCCCGGATGGGAACCGGAACGACTGACGGAACTATCTGTTTTGTTTGAACAGTATGCCGGCATGGACGAAGACGGATTACGCAAAAATTTGGAATATTTCCTGAAGGCCGTTATTCCGGTGGCTGAGGAATGCGGCATCAAGATGGCGATCCATCCCGATGATCCTCCTATTTCCGTGTTTGGACTTCCGCGAATTGTCAAAAATGAAAAGGATCTGGACAAGATTGCGGCTATGGTAGATAGTGAAAGCAATGGCTTTACTATTTGCACCGGATCGCTGGGGTCTAATTTGCAGAATGATATTCCTCACATTATTCGCAAGTTCGGCAAACAAAAACGCATCAATTTCATGCATGTCCGCAATATTCAGGTCCATGAACCGTGGGTATTTAACGAAGTGGCACATAAATCAAAATATGGATCCTTGGATATGTTTGAAATTATGAAGGCTTTGTATGATATTGATTTCGACGGACCGATCCGTCCGGATCACGGCCGCATGATATGGGATGAAACAGGCCGTCCGGGGTATGGATTGTTCGACAGAGCGCTGGGAGCTAATTATTTATGCGGCTTGTGGGATGCAATTTGTCGTATCTGCGGACAAAAATAAGTGATACATAAAAAAGGAGTGGTTTTATGTTTAAAATGCGTTGGGGACTCATTGGGTTGTGTTTTTTAGCGAATGCTATCAATTATATTGATAGAGCTAATTTAGCGATAGCAGCACCGCATATTCGACTTGAGTTGGGATTAGATGCAGCTACAATGGGGTTAGTATTAAGTGCGTTCTTCTGGACTTATGCACTATTCCAATTGCCATCTGGATGGTTTATTGACAAAGTCGGTGTACGTGTTAGCTTGGCATTTGCTGTGGGGTGGTGGTCTATTTTTACGGCAACGACGGGGCTTGCTCATAGCATAGGACAAATGATTGGTTCCCGATTTTTACTTGGTGTCGGTGAATCGGCAGCTATGCCATCTTTTGCTAAGGTTGCTTATAATTGGTTCCCTCATAGTCAAAGAGGAATAGCTTGCAGTATTTTTGATAGTGGCTCTCGCGTTGGTTCCGCTTTGTCATTACCTCTCATTGCTTGGATTATTACTATTGTTGGATGGAGAGGATCATTTATTATTACTGGTGCTATGGGTATTCTTTGGGCTTTTGCATGGTGGTTTATCTATCGTGATCCGGAAAAATACCGCGATATTGCACCGAAAGAGGTAGAAGCTTTATTGGCCGAACGAGGAGAACAAGCAACAGAGGAAACTTCTCAGAAGAAAGTGGCTTGGTCTAGCTTATTTCATTATCGTACCGTATGGGGACTTATGATTGGATTATTTTGTTTGAATTTTGCAATTTATTTTTTTATTACATGGTTTCCGAGTTATTTAATGGATACACGAGGATTTTCTTTGAAGGCACTGGGAACTTTAGGTATGTTGCCCGCATTATTAGCGATACCGGGGGGCTGGTTAGGTGGATTTACTTCCGATTGGCTTTTGCGTCGAGGACATACCGCTACTTTTTCTCGTAAAGTTTGCCTTGTAGGTGGGATGTTGACTTCTTCTTGTATTGCTTTGTGTGCTTTTGTCGATAGCATATGGATTTGTTTAGCTTTATTTGCATTATCTTATGCTAGTTTGTCTTTTGCAGGATCTAATACATGGGTAATAGTTGGGGAAATATCGCCAACGCCAGGACACGTAGCTTCTATTGGTGGAATTATGAATTTTGCTGGTAATTTAGCCGGTATTTTTATTACTACTTTTACGGGGGTAATGTTGACTATTACACAAGGATCGTTTTTTATTCCGCTGGCCGTTGCTGGTATTTTATGTATTGTAGGAGCTCTGTCATATTTATTTCTTGTAGGTAGGGTAGAACCTTTACCTATAGATATAAAATAATATTTTTATAGTTTATGGTACTTATTATATAATGTATGTAAGATATTTTTAACAACGCATATTCAAACGAGGATATGCGTTGTTTCTTATAAAATAAGGTAAATACCAAGTATTTAGCCTTTTCTTTCTTCAATCGTTTATTCTAATTAAATAATAATGCAAAAGTAGTAGACAAGAAATAAAGTTTAGTATACACTATAACTGTAAGATTTGAGTAAAGGGTCAAGCGTCCTTTGGAAAAATACTTTTGTCTAGCTTAAGTGGGACGAAAATCGTACCACTTAAAATGTAAGGAGGAAAAGTAATGACAGTAAAAATGGGTATCAGCGGTTTTGGAAGAATCGGGCGGTGTACTTTCAGGACTTCGTTCCTGCGTCCGGATGTTGAAATTGCGGCTATTAACAGCCGAACAGTCGGACCTATTATGGCCGATTTGTTAAAATTCGATACTGTTCATGGCACGTGGAATCATGAGGTTTCTTTTGATTCGGAAAAATCGCAGTTGATCGTGGATGGGAAGGCAATTCCGGTTACAAGTGAAACCGATCCCGCCAATATTCCCTGGAATAAAATGGGAGTCGATATCGTAGCCGAATCAACGGGTAAATTCAAGGACCGCGATTCGGCGGCTAAACATTTAGCTGATGGCGCAAAAAAGGTCATTATTACGGCACCCGGAAAGAATGAAGATATTACGATTGTTATGGGTGTCAATGAAGACATGTATGAACCGGACAAGCATCACATTATTTCCAACGGTTCCTGCACGACGAATTGTCTGGCTCCGGTGGCCAAGGTACTGTCTCGTGAATTTGGCATCGTTCGCGGCATGATGACGACCGTACACTCGTATACCAATGATCAGCTGCTGGTCGACGGCGTGCATAAAGATATGCGTCGGGCCCGTTGTGCGACACAGTCTATTGTTCCGACGTCTACCGGTGCCGCTAAGGCCGTGGCGCTTGTTCTGCCGGAACTCAAAGGGAAGTTTACGGGTATGGCGCTGCGTGTACCGACTCCGAATGTTTCCATGACCGATTTAGTCACTATTTTAGAAAAAAATGTCACCGTAGCGGACGTAAACCGTGTGCTGAAAAAATGGGCAGAAGGTCCGTTAAAGGGAATTTTGGCCTATTCCGAAGCACATACAGTCTCTTCTGATTATATCAGTGATCCGCATAGCTCTATTGTTGATGCGCTGGATACACAGGTCGTAGAAGGCAATATGGTAAAGACCGTTGCCTGGTATGACAATGAATGGGGATATTCGCTGCGCGTCAACGATTTGGCAGCCTATATTGCGAAAAAGGGATTTTGATTGACCCGGTGAGGCAGCGCGATATATAGCGGAGGAACGTATATGAAGCAAGATTTCTTGGAAATATTTCAAAAAATTGCCCCTGATTTGATGGGGACCGTCAAGGAACGGTATTTATTGCTGCGTCATATTTCAGATGCAGAACCGGTGGGACGGCGGACATTAGCCGGCATATCGGGACTTTCCGAACGGGTCGTGCGGGCTCATGTCGATGTTTTGCGGCGCAGCGGCATCGTTCGGTTTACGACGATGGGGATTGCCTTGGAACCGCAAGGGAAAGAAATGATGCCGGATTTGTTGGAATGCTTTTTGCGGCTGAACCGCTTAGATGAAATGCAGCAGTATATTCGCCAGAAACTGCGGCTGAAAGAAGTATGCATCGTGCCGGGAAACTGCGATAGTGACAAAACGGCAAAGGATGAGTTAAGCCGTAAGGGGGCGCTGCTGCTGGCTGATTTATTGGACGGCGTCAAGACCGTAGCGATCAGCGGCGGTTCGACGATGGCCGGAGTGGCGGCGACGCTTCCGGAAAATGCGTCGGGAGTTGCCGTAGTGCCTGCACGCGGTGGTATTGGGAACCGTGTAGAATTTCAGGCCAATGTCATTGCGGCACAGGTCGCTTCAAAAGCCAACGGAACGTATCATATGCTTCACATTCCCGACGGGCTGAGCGAATCGACCTTACGGGTCATGCTCCGCAGTGATATGCAGACTAAAAAAATAGTAGCTATGGCCAAAACAGCAGAGGTTATTTTATTTGGCATCGGCCGCTCCGATATTATGGCTGACAGACGGGAACTTACTGTGGCGGAACGAAAAAAATTGACGGATGACGGCGCGGTAGGGGAGGCATTGGGATCCTATTGCAATGTGTCCGGCGAGGTGGTTTATGCAACGAATAATGTTGGCATTTCGCTGACAGAGTTGCAGCATAATTTACATGTTATCGCAGTGGCCGGCGGATCCAGCAAGGCCAAGGCTATCATTGCCGTTATGCGGGCCTGCCATACGGGGACGCTGGTGACGGATGAAGCCGCCGCATCGGAAATCGCTAAGTTGATTTGAGGATATATAGTGAGAAAGGGTGTATATAATGGTAAAAATCGGGATTAATGGCTTTGGGCGTATTGGCAGATCTGCGTTTAAAATTGCCATGCGGTATAAAGATGAAATCGAGATCGTAGGAATTAATGATATTACAAGTGCAAAGAATATGGCTCATTTATTGAAATATGACAGTATTTACGGGAGAATGAATGCCGAAGTAAGCTATGACGATGCACATATCATCGTCGATGGTAAAAAATATCCTTATTTTTGTGAAAAAGATGTTACCCGTGTCGATTGGGATGCCTTGGGCGCTGATATTGTCGTAGAAGCTTCGGGCAAATATGTTGATGCCGATAAAGCTCGCGTGGAATTGGGCGGTTCGGTAAAAAAGGTCCTGATCACCGCACCCGCCATACATGATGATTTGACAATCGTTTTGGGAGTCAATGATAATGCCTATGATCCGGCTAAGCATGATGTTATTTCCGGGGCTTCCTGCACGACCTGCGTGTTGGCTGCCATTTTAAAACTCATGAACGACACCTACGGCGTTGCACGAGGCATGACTACTTCTATTCATTCGTATACGAACGATCAAAAGATACTTGATGTCTCGCATAAGGATCTGCGGCGTGCCCGGGCAGCGGCGGTTTCTATTATTCCTACCACGACAGGAGCGGCACAAGCGATTACCAAAGTGCTTCCGGAATATGCCGGCAAGATGAGCTGCTATGCTGTTCGTGTACCGACTCCCGATGTTTCTATCGTGGATATCGTCTTGGAATTAAAAACGGAGGTTACGACAGCTGAATTGAACCATACGTTTAAAGAAGCGGCGGCAGGTCCTTTTAAAGGCATCATTGACTGGACGGAGGATGAACTTGTCTCCGTCGATTTCCGAGGAAATGAAAATACGACGACTATTGATTTGCCGTTGAATATTGCAATGGAAGGCGGCATGGTGAAAATTTTAGCTTGGTATGATAATGAATGGGGTTACGCCCGCAGAGTCATCGATCTTGTTACATTTCTTGACCGCAAGGGGCTTTAACATTACGTTACGTAATATATAAAAGTGGGACGTAATGCGCGACTGGGGGTATACTCCATCGCGCATTCGTTATATACTACGTATAGTATGAAGAACTCTATGTAATATAATGACATGTCGTGCCGAGTGTCATATAAAGGAGGATGATAGTATGAAAAAGAATATAACTGATATAACAGTAGATAATAAGCGGGTATTTGTACGGGCTGATTTTAACGTGCCTTTGGATGGGGCAGGTACTATTACGGATGATACACGAATCCGGGCGACATTGCCGACGATCCGCTATCTGCTGGAACATCATGCAAAAGTGATATTGGCCAGTCATTTAGGACGTCCTAAAGGGCAGACTGTACCTGCTTATTCGCTGCGGCCGGTTGCCGACAGACTCGGCGAACTGCTTGGCATACCCGTGCAGATGGCGCCGGATTGCATCGGTGCAGATGTGCAGGCTATGGCGGAAGCCTTGCAGCCGGGACAGGTACTGTTGCTGGAAAATCTTCGTTTTCATAAAGAAGAAGAAAAAAATGATCCCCGATTTTCCCGCCAATTGGCGGGATTGGCTGAAATCGGCATCAACGATGCCTTCGGCGTGTCTCATCGCGCCCATGCTTCGGTTGCCGGCATTACGGCTTATTTGCCTATGGCGGCAGGTTTTCTGCTGGAAAAAGAAATCCGTTTTATCGGCGGCGCCGTGAGCCATCCGGCCCATCCGTTTGCTGCTATTATCGGCGGCGCCAAGGTATCCGACAAAATTGAAGTTATTTCCAACCTGCTGCCAAAGGTCGATGCCATGATCATTGGCGGCGGCATGGCCAATACGTTTATCGCGGCAATGGGGTATTCGATCGGAAAATCCTTGGTGGAAACGGATAAAATCGAATTGGCTAAGAGTCTGATTGAACAAGCTAAAACACAGGGAAAGCAACTGATGCTGCCGACGGATGTCGTCGTGGCTTCTGCGTTTTCTAATGATGCAGATAAAAAAGAAGTTCCCATCGAAGCGGTTCCTGCGGACTGGATGATTTTGGATATCGGCAGTCAAAGCCGGCAGGCCTTTGCCAAGGTCTTGGCTTCTATGAAACTTATTGTTTGGAATGGGCCTATGGGGGTATTTGAAATGGAATCGTTTGCCGGAGGTACGGAAGCGGTTGCCAAGGCCGTGGCTGATTCGCAGGCGGTTTCCATTGTCGGAGGCGGTGACTCTGTTGCGGCTGTCAATAAGACCGGACTTTCTGATAAGATAAGCCATATTTCTACCGGCGGCGGTGCTTCGCTGGAATATTTGGAAGGTAAAAAGCTTCCGGGAATTGAAGCTTTATCCGATAAATAATATAGCAATGAAGAGAAGGAGTTAAGTCCATGAGAAAAACAATTATTGCAGGTAACTGGAAAATGAATCATACCGGAGAGGAAGGGGCTGCTGTCTTGAAATCACTGGTGGAGCGGGTCACGGCAAAAGACGGTATGGAGGTCGTGGTAGCTCCGGTATTCCCGTATTTGGCATCCGCGGTGCAGATTACGGCCGGGAGTTCTGTAACCATTTCCGCCCAGAACATGCATTGGAAGGATACGGGGGCGTATACCGGTGAGGTTTCACCGGCTATGCTGATCGACATTGGTGTTACCCATGTTATTATCGGCCATTCAGAACGCCGTGAATATTTTAATGAAACAGATGAAACGGTAAATTTGAAGGTAAAGGCCGCCCTTTCTCACAAACTTACTCCTATCGTCTGCTGCGGAGAGTCGCTGGAACAACGAGAACGGGGCGAAATGAAAGCATGGATCGAAGGACAGATCCGGCATGCTTTTGCCGATATTGCGGCGGAAGATATGACAAAGGTCGTCATTGCGTATGAACCGAT
Source organism: Megasphaera sueciensis (assembly GCF_050219315.1). NCBI lineage: Bacteria > Bacillati > Bacillota > Negativicutes > Veillonellales > Veillonellaceae > Megasphaera > Megasphaera sueciensis. Next base: position 1,049,108 of record NZ_CP116939.1, on the reverse strand, counting down.
TTGGGCTATTGGCACCGGCAGGACGGCTACGCATGAACAGGCGCAGGAAGTGTGTGCTATTATCCGCCGGATGGTAGGCACGTTGTATAATTCGGCTCTGGCGGATAGAATCTCTATTCTTTACGGCGGCAGTGTCAAAGGCGGCAATATAGCAGTGCTGACGCAGTGTGCGGATATTGACGGTGCATTGGTTGGCGGCGCCAGTCTGCAGGCCGATGACTTCATGGATATTATTGACCATGCAGTAGTAAAATAATCTATTGTGAGATCGGCATCAGGGGGGGGAATTACTCTTGATGCCGGTTTTTTGCATGGCTGTATGCAAATTTTGCATTTTAAAGTTGTTAATATATTTAAGGTAGATGCGTGTTATGTGTAGATTAATAAATTTTCCTATGCTATAATTTATTGTAAAGAACATGTATCGTTATATGCTCTGTTCTTACATCTATAAGGAGAATTGATTATTATGGCATTCCGATTGAAGCCTAAGGAAGAAAAGTTTTTTTCGTTATTGGAGCAGCATGCCCAGTTTTGTTATGAGGCTGCCAATTTATTGAAGCAGGCTATGGACGGCGATATTGAAAAGAACGAAGCGTTGGGACAAATTTCTGTATTAGAAGGTAAGGCCAATGAGCTGGTCATGGAGACAATGAAACGGCTGCAGAAAACGTTTATTACACCCATGGACCGCGAAGATATTCAGCAGCTTATTGATCAGCTGGATCATGCCATTGACGCCATTAAGGAAATTATGGATAAGATGTGCATATACCAAGTCGGGGAAGCAACAGAGGGAGCCAAGCAGCTGGCATCTATTGCCGCTAAATCCATTAAGGAAACCCGGAAAAATATAGCGTATATGAAAAATCTGAAAAAGGATTATTTGAAAGTCGAAGCTCGCAGTAATAAGATTCTTGCATTGGAACAAGAAGGTGATGATTTATATCACTCGGAAATGGCGAAGTTGTTTACGGATTGCAAGGATCCCATTGAAATCATCAAATGGAAGGAAATTCTTCAGTCTGTGGAGGATGTCATTGATGATTGCGAGGATTTAGTCATTACGTTCAGACGGGTTGTGTTAAAGTATGCCTGAGCATTGGGTCATATGGACGGTTGTTTTATTTGCTGTCCTCTTTGATTATATAAATGGCTTTCATGATACGGCGAACGCCATTGCCACGAGTGTCTCGACCCGTGCTATTTCACCGAGCCATGCTGTTTTGATGGCAGCTACGCTTAATTTTGCAGGGGCAATGATCAGCACGGGGGTCGCAAAAACCATAGGCGGCGATCTCGTGGTGAATCCTGCCGGTATTAGTTTGGAAGTTATTGTCGCGGCCTTGATCGGTGCGATTATTTGGAATCTAGCTACGTGGTATTACCGCATTCCCAGCAGTTCGTCCCACTCTTTGGTCGGCGGTGTTATCGGTGCGGTTTCAGTTAGTGTGGGACCGCAGGCTTTATCGTATTACGGTATTGGAAAAATTGTGCTGGCACTGATACTTTCTCCGATCGTTGCGTTAGGAACCGGTTACTTTGTTATGATCGGACTGTTATGGATATTTCGTAATTTTTCACCTATTACACTGAATCACCAATTTCGCAAGATGCAGCTTGTTTCGGCCAGCTTGATGGCGTTTTCTCATGGGTCTAATGATGCGCAGAAGGCTATGGGGATCATCGCGATGGCGCTGTTGAGCGGAGGATATATAGATACCTTGGAAATACCGATTTGGGTCAAAATGGCGTGCGCTACGTCTATGGCGTTAGGTACATCGGCCGGTGGCTGGCGTATTATTTCCACGATGGGAACGAAGATTTTTAAGATGGAATCGATCAATGGCTTTGCCGCCGATTTGAATTCTTCTCTTGTTATTTTTACCGCTACGTTTTTGCATCTGCCAGTTTCTACTACCCATGTCGTATCCGGTTCTATTATGGGAATCGGTTCGGCAGAACGTGTTCGCGCCGTTCATTGGGGTGTTGCCCGCAGCATGCTTTTGGCATGGGTCATTACGATTCCGACCAGTGCTCTTATTTCCGCTATTATTTATTCTATTATGAAAGTGCTGTTTGGCTTGTAATGGTCGCTTTTACTGCATAAGGAGAGATGCTTATGCAGTTTTTTAATGTATTAAACTATACTTTTTCGGTTAATTATTGTATAATGGCGACATAGGAGGTGTCATCACATGAAATTGAATCAAGCTACGGATTATGCATTTCGAATGGTATTGTATCTGGCTTCGATGCCGGAAGGAACGAAAATGACCGGTGCGGCACTGGCTGAGAATCAACATATTCCCGAACGCTTTTTGTTAAAAATCATGCGGAGCCTTACGGCGGCAGGCATTATGAAATCCTACCGCGGTGTGGATGGCGGGTTTGCTTTGCAGCGTCATCCATCAGAAATTACGTTGTTTGATATTATAGAAGCGGTAGAAGGACAGACGGAGTTACAGCGCTGCCTGCATGACATGAGTTCCTGCACACGCGAATGCGGCGGCATGTGTGCTATTTACGGAGCTTTTTCAGACATCCAGCATCAATTGGCGGAACGGCTGAAGGCTATTAATTTTGAAGGGTTGGCAGAACAGGAAAGAACATTTCATGCCAATAAATAACTATATGATTTAAAATACATTTTTGCAGCGGACGTGGTATATATTTATGTATGCCACGTTTATTTTTGTCATATTTTTGCCATTATGTAAAATATATAGTAAAATAAGACTACATATGGTGATAAGGTCATTTTTTGCGAATAGTGTATTTTTTTTATATATGGAGAGAGCATATGTTTATTCCGATGCAAGGATTTATCAGCAGCTTTAGACTGCTTGATATATTAGATATCATACTGGTTGCTTTTGTACTTTACAAATTATTCATGCTGATCCGCAATACCCGGGCTGTTGCCTTAGTAAAAGGACTTTTGGTTCTGGGCGTGGTTACGGTTATCAGCAGGATCCTCGATCTGCACGTTATTAACTGGATGCTGCAGCAGGGGATGACGATTATTCTGGTGGCTCTTCCGGTAGTGTTTCAGCCGGAGCTGCGGCGTGCGCTGGAACAAATCGGCCGCGGCCGTTTTCTGCGTTCCGGACAGGTCATTAGCATAGAGGAAGTGGAACGGCTTTTGGATGAAGTGGTAGCGGTCGTAGATAATTTATCAAAGGAAAAAGTCGGAGCCCTTATTGTTTTTGAAAGAGAGGTAGGGCTTAATGATTATATCGATACAGGGATCGCCATTGATGGTAGGATTTCACGGGAATTATTGGGGAACATTTTTATTCCCAATACTCCTCTTCACGATGGTGCGGTTATCATACGTGAAAATAAGATCATGGCAGCGGGCTGTTTATTGCCGTTAACTTCAGACCGTTCTTTGGCAACAGAGCTGGGAACGCGCCATCGGGCGGCCATCGGCATCAGTGAATTGGCGGATGCTGTTGTTGTTGTTGTCAGTGAGGAAACGGGATCTGTTTCGTATACGTACGGCGGTCATATTTATCGACATCTGGATAGTACGGCCTTGCGTAATGTGCTGATGACATTTTTAAATAGGCCTTCCAAAGGATTGGCAAATATCTTTAAATGGAGGCCTTCAAAATGATGAAAACATTAGGTAAAAATTGGCAGTTAAAGATTATTTGCCTGCTTTTGGCTATTGTACTTTGGTTTGTAGTTATTTATCAGCAGAACCCCACGAGTGAAGGAAGTTATACCGTTCCGATTGTTATAGAAAATCTGGATTCTAAATATATTGCGACAAATGCACCCAAGACGGTGTATGTCCGCTTATCGGGTCCTCGCAATACGATCATTAATATAGGTGCTTCGGATATCAAGGCATATATTGATCTGAGCAAGGCGGAAGAGGGAGAAACAACCGTGCCGATTCATTTAGAGCTGCCTGCGGGTACGGAGCTCAAGAAACAGAGCATGACTGCGGCGAACCTGTATATCGATGTGTACGCCGTGCAGGAATTTCAGATCACGCCGCATTTAGTCGGCAGTTTGGAAGAAAATATTTCCGTGGAAAACTTGAAGTTAGTTCCGGAAAAGGTTATTGTTAGTGGTGCACGTCGATTAATCAATAAAATCGATCAAGTTGCGATCGATATTCCTGTAGATGGAAAAGTAAAGGATTTCTCCTTGATGGCTCCTATCCATTTGCTGCAGAAAGATGGGAATCCGGTGGAAGGTCTTGAAATTACGCCGTGGCAAAGCAATGTGAAGGTCACTCTTACGCATAATGCTGTAGCGAAGAAGGTTCCTGTCAATCTCATTACCTATGGAGCGCTGTCGCCTAAGGTTCATATGAAACAAGTGGTCATTACGCCGAATGAAATAGAAATTCGCGGCAATGCCAACGCAGTCAAGAATATTGATCGAATTAATTTGATGCCTATCAGTGTCGACGGTTTGGAAAAAAATAGAGAATGGAAAGTGGCGATTCCGCCATTGGATGGTGTCGTTATGAATCCAGATACGGTACAAATACGTGTTGAAGTTGAGCCGGATCAGTAAAAAGGAGAGATAGTTGTGTTACGTATTTTAAATATCCGGACAAAAGTGCCGATGGAAAAGACCTTGGAGAAATTGATTTCGTATAAACTCCATTGCAATTGGCAGGATATTGCAGATATCTGTATTGTGCGTCGTTCTATTGATGCCCGCCGTAAACCGAGAATTTATTTTGTGTTTACCGTCGATGTACGTTTGAAAAATGAAAAAGAAGTGTATGCCCGCTGCCAAGGGGATAAGGATGTCCGCCGGATAACGGAACCTCATCCGGTTTCTATCGTGCCGGGGACGCTGGCGCTACCTAAACGTCCCGTTGTTGTGGGAACCGGGCCTGCGGGCATGGCGGCGGCGTTTCTGCTTGCCCAATATGGGTACCGGCCTATCGTATTGGAACGAGGTTGTGATGTGGATACACGGACCGGACATGTCGAAGAATTCTGGAAGACAGGGAGGTTCCGGGCTGCGTCCAATGTTCAATTCGGGGAAGGCGGAGCCGGGACGTTTTCCGATGGAAAACTTACGACGCGTGTCAATCATCCGCTCATACCGATGATTTTAAAAAAATTTGTAGAAGCTGGTGCACCGGAAGAAATCATGTATGCCTACAATCCCCATGTAGGAACGGATATATTGCGGGATGTTGTGAAAAATATGCGCCATGCTATTGAAAAGATGGGCGGCAATGTTTATTTTAATCAATGTGTAACCGCTGTTAACCGGGATGCGGCAGGGACCGTACGCTCGGTAACCGTCAACGATTCAAAGGAAATTCCGACAGCTATTGTTGTGTTAGGAATCGGCCACAGTGCCCGTGATACATATCATATGTTGTACGATAAGGGAATCGCAATGGAGAGAAAACCTTTTGCTATGGGGGTGCGGATCGAGCATCCGCAGGAGATGGTCGATCAGTCGCAGTACGGGTGTCCGGCAGCGGAACTGGGATTGGATGCGGCGGATTATGCATTGGTATACCATGGAAAGAATGGCCGGTCAGCCTATTCTTTCTGCATGTGTCCCGGCGGTGTCGTCGTAGCAGCGGCATCAGAAGAAGGCATGGTCGTTACCAACGGCATGAGTCTGTATCACCGCGACAGCGGCATTGCCAACAGTGCTTTGGTCGTCAACGTATCGACAGAGGATATAGGCGGTACCGGACCGTTGGCAGCCATTGAATTCCAGCGGCATTATGAACGATTAGCCTTTGAAGCCGGGGGACGTAATTACTGTGCACCGGCGCAAACGGTAGGAGATTTTCTGAAACGTCCTGGTGTACAGGCCGACCCGCTGGTGTATTCCTATAAACCCGGTGTTGCCTGGGTAGATTTGCATACCGTACTGCCTGATTTTGTCAGTGCGACGCTGGAACAGGCGCTGCCGTATTTCGGACGGCATATACACGGATTTGATCACAGCGGGGTAGTCATGACCGGAGTGGAAAGCAGAACGAGTGCTCCTGTCCGGATTTTGCGGGGGGAAGACCGTGTGGCTTTCGGAGTGCCGGGATTATATCCCGTCGGTGAAGGAGCCGGGTATGCAGGGGGTATTATGAGTGCATCTATTGATGGAATGGAAACGGCAATAGAAATCATCAACAAATACAAACTTTTGGAGGGAATTTAAATGGCAAGATTGTTTGGAACTGATGGAGTACGAGGCATTGCAAATGATACATTGACACCGGAGTTGGCATATCATTTAGGCCGGGCTGCCGCTTATATTTTCGGTCGGGATAAGGAACATCCGACCTTTCTTATCGGACGGGATACACGTCGATCCGGTACGATGCTGGCCTCTATTTTAGCAGCCGGTATTGCGTCTGTTGGCGGAAATTGTTATATGGTAGGCGTTATTCCTACTCCGGCAATCGCTTATTTGACACGCATCCATCATTTGGATGCGGGAATTATGATTTCAGCTTCACATAATCCGTTTGAATATAATGGCATTAAATTCTTTGACAAATATGGTTTTAAACTGCCCGATGCAAAGGAAGATCAATTGGAAGAATACATGCTCAAGGATGAACAATGCGGCCTGCATAGCCGTCCTACAGGGGAAGCTATCGGGACTATTTCCGATTGGCATAACTTGCAGGAGGAATATATGAATTTTGTGCTGAGTACAACAAATGTGGATTTGACAGGCCTTAAACTTGTTCATGACGGAGCTAACGGATCGGCCTCCGTATTGGGACCGGAAATTTTCCGGCGTCTGGGGGCTGAAGTAATCGCTATTCATCATGAACCCAATGGCATCAATATTAATGATCAATGCGGCTCGACTCATTTGGAAAGCTTAAAGCAGGCTGTTCTGGAGCATGGGGCCGATTTGGGGATCGCTAATGACGGCGATGCCGATCGGTGTCTGGCTGTCGATGAAAAGGGACGTGAGATGGACGGCGATCAAATTATGTTACTTTGTGCGCTCAAATTGAAAGAAGACGGGCATTTGAAATATGATACGGTTGTCGGCACGGTTATGAGCAATATCGGCTTTCATAAAGCCTTGCAGCAGATTGGCTGCCGCAGTGAAATCACGGCCGTGGGAGATCGGTATGTATTGGAAAATATGCGTAAAAATGGATATTGTCTCGGCGGGGAACAATCGGGGCATATTATTTTTTCTGATTATAATACGACGGGAGATGGCTTGCTGACTGCCGTGCAGCTGCTTACTATTATGAAGAATAAACACAAGCCGTTATCTGAGTTATCGGATATGATGGTCAAATATCCGCAGATTTTGAAAAATATCCGTGTTCAGACCAAATCGGGATGGGAAGAAAACAACCTGATTATGGCAGCTATTGCTGCCGGTGAAGATGAACTGGGAGAAGACGGTCGTATCCTTGTTCGGCCTTCCGGTACGGAGCCGTTGATCCGCGTTATGGCGGAAGGTCCCGACCAGCAGCAATTGGAACGCATTGTGGATGATATTTCCACTGTGGTAGAACATGAGATGGGACCTGCAAAATAGAGGGTATTGACCAATGGACCCGATTATATTAAAATGTATGGATGGAATCACGTTATGATTCCATCCTGTTTTTTTTACAGGCGTTTGGAAATCCGTTCGTAAAATGGATAGCGCTAGTACCCGGAGAGGTATTTCCGGGTAGACGAGGTAGAGAAGTATCGAATTTTCAGCGGATGTCTCTCGGCAGCTTCGGTCGTCATATGTTGGGAAAACACAGCGGTAACGCGGTAGACAAACTCATCATAAGAAGCAGAATAGGCTAGGAGGTCTAAACATATGTGTGGTATCGTAGGGTATATTGGTGATCGTCAGGCAACGGAATTTTTGATGGATGGCTTGGCAAAATTGGAATATCGAGGGTATGATTCTGCCGGAATTGCCGTGTATCATGATGGCAAGATCACCGTACAGAAGAAGGTTGGCCGGTTGGTCAATCTGCAAAAGATAGTAGAGAAACATCCGAATGTAGGAACTGTGGGGATCGGACATACGCGCTGGGCTACGCACGGGGGTCCGTCCGATATAAATTCCCATCCGCATACTGATGAAAAAGGTGACTTTGCTGTTGTCCATAACGGCATTATCGAAAACTATCTGGAATTAAAGGAAGAACTGATCGGCAAAGGGTATCACTTTAAGTCAGAAACCGATACGGAAGTAGTTGCGCACTTGTGTGCCGATATGTACGATGGTGATTTTGCCAGCACGGTACGTCACGTATTGCTGCGTCTGCGTGGATCCTTTTCGCTGGTGTTCCTGTGCCGCTTTGAACCGGATAAGATTATCTGCAGCAAACGTGATAATCCGCTCATTATCGGTCTTGGAAACGGAGAGAATTATATTGCTTCTGACATCCCGGCTATTTTAAGCTATACGCGCCGTACGTATATATTAAATGATGAGGAAATGGCTATTGTTCAGAAGGACAAAATCTGGGTTACTGATTATGAAGGAATTCCTATTTCCAAAAAGATTTTCGAAGTGAACTGGGATGCCGAAGCGGCAGAAAAAGGCGGATTTGAACATTTCATGCTGAAGGAAATCTATGAACAGCCGAAAGCGATTCGCGATACCATGAGCTGCCGTATCGCCAATGACGGCACGCATGTCGTATTTGACAAATTGAAATGGACGCCGGAGGATGTTAAATCCATCGACAAAATTTTGATTACCGCCTGTGGTACGGCGTATCATGCCGGATTGCTGGCAAAGTATTTTATTGAAAAAATCGCCAAGATTCCTGTGGAAGTGGATATTGCTTCGGAATATAGATACAGAGACCCCTTGACGGATCATAAAACGTTATGCATCGTCATCAGCCAGTCCGGTGAAACCATTGATACGCTGGCGGCTTTGAAGGAAGCTAAGCGCCGCGGAGCTCGTTCGCTGGCTGTTACTAATGTCTTGGGATCTTCTATTTCCCGCGAAGCAGATCAAGTTGTATATACGTGGGCCGGACCGGAAATTGCCGTTGCCTCAACGAAGGCATATACCACGCAATTGGTAGCACTGCTGCTGCTGTCTTTGTATATGGGGCAGCTGAACGGAGAATTGGATTCCGAATTGGAAGGACATATTTTGAGCGATTTGATGAATGTACCGGATCAGTGCCAGCAGATTTTTGACCATGTGGACGATATCCATGCCTATGCGAACCAATTTAAAGAAAAAGAAGATGTTTTCTTTATCGGCCGTTCTCTGGATTATGCCTTGGCGATGGAAGGGGCACTGAAACTCAAGGAAATTTCTTATATTCATGCAGAAGCATATGCCGGCGGTGAGTTGAAGCACGGTACGCTGGCCTTGATCATATCGGGGGTACCTGTTATTGCTTTGGCTACCCAGACGAATGTAGAAGAAAAAATGATCAGCAACATCAAGGAAGTAAAAGCCCGGGATGCCTTTGTAGTAGGTGTCGTCCAAGAACACGATACGGAAGTGGCAAAATGTGTGGATGCTGTTATTACCATACCTAAAACCTCTCATTTCGTCGTTCCTATTATGACGGTAATACCGCTGCAGCTGTTGGCGTATTATACTGCTGTTGTTCGCGGCAATGATGTAGATAAGCCGCGTAATCTGGCGAAGAGCGTTACTGTGGAATAAAAGGCCGGCACTTTGATAGAACGAAACCCACCGTGATAAAAGATATACGTTTATCACGGTGGGTTTTTATAAAATCATATAACTTTCTGTTTTTTTCTATTGTCTAAATGTTGCTTGTATGATATAATAAACAAACCATCAGGGAAGACGTGAGCAACTATTAAGATATAAGTAATATATTTTAATGGAATTTGAAAAAAAGTTTTTTCGGATTAATGCTTGACAGGAACCTGTGATAATGGTAAACTAACTAAGTCGCCGCGGAGCGGCAATGACCTTTGAAAACTGAACAATGTAACGAACAAACAAACGCCAGAGTGCGAGGTCTTGGAAACAAGACGTCAAAACGAGTAAGAAAACGAACCAAAAACAATAGCAAGAAGGAGCCGAATGGCTCTTCATATATCATGGAGAGTTTGATCCTGGCTCAGGACGAACGCTGGCGGCGTGCTTAACACATGCAAGTCGAACGAGGTCTTTCAAGAAGCTTGCTTCTTAAAAGACCGAGTGGCAAACGGGTGAGTAACGCGTAAACAACCTGCCCTCAGGATGGGGACAACAGCTGGAAACGGCTGCTAATACCGAATACGATCAAACGGCCGCATGGCCGGATGATGAAAGGATGGCCTCTATATATAAGCTATCGCCGGAGGAGGGGTTTGCGTCTGATTAGCTGGTTGGAGGGGTAACGGCCCACCAAGGCGACGATCAGTAGCCGGTCTGAGAGGACGAACGGCCACATTGGAACTGAGACACGGTCCAGACTCCTACGGGAGGCAGCAGTGGGGAATCTTCCGCAATGGGCGAAAGCCTGACGGAGCAACGCCGCGTGAGTGAAGACGGCCTTCGGGTCGTAAAGCTCTGTTATATGGGACGAACGTATCTATGGCCAATACCCATAGATAGTGACGGTACCGTAAGAGAAAGCCACGGCTAACTACGTGCCAGCAGCCGCGGTAATACGTAGGTGGCAAGCGTTGTCCGGAATTATTGGGCGTAAAGGGCGCGCAGGCGGCCGGTCAAGTCTGTCTTAAAAGTGCGGGGCTCAACCCCGTGATGGGACGGAAACTGGCAGGCTGGAGTGTCGGAGAGGAAAGCAGAATTCCTAGTGTAGCGGTGAAATGCGTAGATATTAGGAGGAATACCAGTGGCGAAAGCGGCTTTCTGGACGACAACTGACGCTGAGGCGCGAAAGCCAGGGGAGCAAACGGGATTAGATACCCCGGTAGTCCTGGCCGTAAACGATGGGTACTAGGTGTAGGAGGTATCGACCCCTTCTGTGCCGGAGTTAACGCAATAAGTATCCCGCCTGGGGAGTACGGCCGCAAGGCTGAAACTCAAAGGAATTGACGGGGGCCCGCACAAGCGGTGGAGTATGTGGTTTAATTCGACGCAACGCGAAGAACCTTACCAAGCCTTGACATTGATTGAACGAGGCAGAGATGCCTTTTTCCTCTTCGGAGGACAAGAAAACAGGTGGTGCACGGCTGTCGTCAGCTCGTGTCGTGAGATGTTGGGTTAAGTCCCGCAACGAGCGCAACCCCTATCTTCTGTTACCAGCACGTAAGGGTGGGGACTCAGGAGAGACTGCCGCAGACAATGCGGAGGAAGGCGGGGATGACGTCAAGTCATCATGCCCCTTATGGCTTGGGCTACACACGTACTACAATGGCTCTCAATAGAGGGACGCGAAGGAGCGATCCGGAGCAAACCCCAAAAACAGAGTCCCAGTTCGGATTGCAGGCTGCAACCCGCCTGCATGAAGCAGGAATCGCTAGTAATCGCAGGTCAGCATACTGCGGTGAATACGTTCCCGGGCCTTGTACACACCGCCCGTCACACCACGAAAGTCATTCACACCCGAAGCCGGTAAGGTAACCGCAAGGAGCCAGCCGTCGAAGGTGGGGGCGATGATTGGGGTGAAGTCGTAACAAGGTAGCCGTATCGGAAGGTGCGGCTGGATCACCTCCTTTCTAGGGAGACATGGGCAGGACCCCGACGGGGTGCCTGCAGTCATCTTTAGGTCGGCACTTTGGTACATGTACGTTACATTGTTTAGTTTTGAGAGGCCATTTTTGTATGGTATCTCACGCGTACCTTGACAACTGCATAGAAAAGTATTGAATAAGTAAAACCTCTTTAAATAAAGAGAGTCAAACTTAACGAACCGAAGAAACTCAAACATAGTAGGTGGGTACGAACGTACCAAGAGAAAGTCAAGTAAGTAAGGGCGTACGGCGGATGCCTAGGCCATGTCAGCCGAAGAAGGACGCGATAAGCTGCGATAAGCTGCGGGGAGGTGCAAGTAACCAGAGAGCCGCAGATTTCCGAATGGGGAAACCCGGCAGCAGGAGTGCTGCCACTCCACGCAAGTGAGAGAGGGCACCCGGTGAACTGAAACATCTAAGTAGCCGGAGGAAAAGGAATCAACAGAGATACCCCAAGTAGCGGCGAGCGAACGGGGCAGAGCCCAAACCGGGACGGGCAACCGACCCGGGGTTGCGGACTACCAACAAGCGCGCAAGGCGAGCCGAACCAGCTGGGAAGCTGGGCCAGAGACGGTGAAAGCCCGGTAGGCGAAACGGCGCGCGCGGGGTAGGATCCAGAGTACCACGAGACACGAGAAACCTTGTGGGAAGCAGGGGGGACCACCCTCCAAGGCGAAACACTGACATGAACCGATAGCGCATAGTACCGTGAGGGAAAGGTGAAAAGCACCCCGGGAGGGGAGTGAAAGAGAACCTGAAACCGTATGTCTACAAGCAGTCGGAGAGCGTATATATATCAGCTCGACGGCGTGCCTATTGAAGAATGAACCGGCGAGTTACTTCATCCAGCGAGGTTAAGCGGGAAACGTGGAGCCGCAGCGAAAGCGAGTCTGAACAGGGCGACAAGTTGGATGGAGTAGACCCGAAACCACAGTGATCTACCCATGTCCAGGTTGAAGCACAGGTAAAAATGTGTGGAGGACCGAACCAGTGAGCGTTGAAAAGCTTTTGGATGAGATGTGGGTAGGGGTGAAATGCCAATCGAACGTGGAGATAGCTGGTTCTCCCCGAAATAGCTTTAGGGCTAGCCTCATGGCGAGAGTACAGGCGGTAGAGCACTGAACGGGGTAGGGTCCTATCCGGATACTGAACCTAATCAAACTACGAATGGCTGTACTTATACATGGGAGTCAGACTGCGAGTAATAAGGCCCGTAGTCAAAAGGGAAACAGCCCAGACCAACAGCTAAGGTCCCCAATGCCGTACTAAGTGGCGAAGGATGTGGAATTTCGAAAACAACCAGGATGTTGGCTCAGAAGCAGCCACCATTAAAAGAGTGCGTAATAGCTCACTGGTCGAGAGACTCTGCGCCGAAGATGACCGGGGCTAAAGTACGGAACCGAAGCTTTGGCATGTGTCTGAGGACACATGGGTAGGGGAGCGTTCCTGCAGGGAAGAAGCCTGACCGGAAGGACAGGTGGACCGGCAGGAAGAGAGAATGCCGGTATGAGTATCGAAAAGAAAGGTGAGAATCCTTTCCACCGAAAGCCTAAGGTTTCCTGGGCAACGATCGTCGACCCAGGGTAAGTCGGGGCCTAATCCGAGGCGGAGAAGCGTAGGAGATGGACAACAGGTTGAGATTCCTGTACCACGACAGTCTGTTCGAGCGAAGGAGCGACACAAGAAGGAAAGCGCGCATGCGATTGGAAGAGCATGTCCAAGCTGGTAGGTTGGATGAGAGGCAAATCCCTCATCCGGAAGGCCGAGAAGCGATGGGGAGCTTCTGGAGACAGAAGCGAAGGGGCCGGACCTAAATTGTCAAGAAAAACTTCTAGTGAGGACTGTGGTGCCCGTACCGTAAACCGACACAGGTAGGCAGGAAGAGAATTCTAAGGTGCGCGGGAAAACCCTCGTTAAGGAACTCGGCAAAATATATCCGTAACTTCGGGAAAAGGATAGCCCAGAGTAGGTGAAGCGCAGAAGCGCGCGGAGCCGGAATGGGCGGCAGAAGAGAGGCCCAAGCGACTGTTTACCACAAACACAGGCGTCTGCTAAAGGGAAACCTGATGTATAGATGCTGACACCTGCCCGGTGCTGGAAGGTTAAGAGGAAGTGTTAGCGCAAGCGAAGCAGTGAATTGAAGCCCCAGTAAACGGCGGCCGTAACTATAACGGTCCTAAGGTAGCGAAATTCCTTGTCGGGTAAGTTCCGACCCGCACGAAAGGTGTAACGATTTGGGCACTGTCTCAACGAGGGACCCGGTGAAATTGAAGTACCTGTGAAGATGCAGGTTACCCGCGACTGGACAGAAAGACCCCATGGAGCTTTACTGTAACCTGAGATTGAATTTTGGTAAGAGACGTACAGGATAGGTGGGAGGCAGGGAAGTGAGTACGCCAGTATTCACGGAGCCGCTGGTGGGATACCACCCTTGTTTTACCGGAATTCTAACGAAAAGCGTAACAAGCTTGCGGACAGTCTCAGGCGGGCAGTTTGACTGGGGCGGTCGCCTCCAAAAGAGTAACAGAGGCGCCCAAAGGTTCCCTCAGCGCGGACGGAAACCGCGCGCAGAGTGCAAAGGCAGAAGGGAGCTTGACTGCGAGACGGACAGGTCGAGCAGGGACGAAAGTCGGGCTTAGTGATCCGGTGGCATCCGAGTGGAAGGGCCATCGCTCAACGGATAAAAGCTACCCTGGGGATAACAGGCTTATCTCTCCCAAGAGTCCATATCGACGGGGAGGTTTGGCACCTCGATGTCGGCTCATCACATCCTGGGGCTGAAGTAGGTCCCAAGGGTTGGGCTGTTCGCCCATTAAAGTGGTACGCGAGCTGGGTTCAGAACGTCGTGAGACAGTTCGGTCCCTATCCATCGCGGGCGGAAGAAACTTGAAAGGGGCTGCTCCTAGTACGAGAGGACCGGAGTGGACGGACCAATGGTGTACCAGTCATACCGCCAGGTGTGCAGCTGGGTAGCTACGTCCGGGACGGATAAACGCTGAAAGCATCTAAGCGTGAAACCAGCCTAAAGATGAGGTTTCTCATTACGCAAGTAAGTAAGGTCCCACAGAGACGATGTGGTTGATAGGCCGGGAGTGGAAGTACAGTGATGTATGGAGCGGACCGGTACTAATAGACCGAGGACTTGACTTAAGCACGAAACATCCGCTATGTAAGACCTTTAGTTCGCAGATACTTTTCTTTGTGGTTGTCAGGGTATGACCCTGAACGATTCAGTGGCGACAGCTGCGGGGATCCACCTGTTCCCATGCCGAACACAGCAGTTAAGCCCGCAAACGCCGAAAGTACTTGGGTGGAAGCGCCCTGGGAGGATAGGAAGCCGCTGATTGGAAGCCAGCATACTTTACCAGTATGCTGGTCTTTTTGTCGTATTGAAAACCATACGCTGTGCGTATGGTTCTAAAAGCTTATAGCTATACGTAGAAAAAGCAAAACCTCCTTTGCTATACTAAGCACAGGTTCGCCAACCGTACTTAGAGCAAAGGAGGAAAATGCTATCCATGGACACTTCAAGTTTAGCACATACAAAATGGAGATGTAAATATCATCTTGTGTTTGCACCCAAGTACCGTAGACAATTGATTTACGGGAAATTAAAAAAAGATATTGGAAAAATTTTACGGGAATTATGTAGTCGGAAAGATGTAGAAATACTGGAAGCTAATGCGTGTAGGGATCATATACATATGTTAGTGAGTATTCCACCTAAGTTGTCCGTATCTGCGTTTGTGGGATATTTGAAAGGGAAAAGCTCTCTGATCATTTTTGAAAGACATGGGCAATTAAAATATCGATACGGAAACAGAAAATTTTGGTGTAAAGGATACTACGTTGATACAGTGGGAAGAAATCAGAAGGTAATTGCACAATATATCCGAGAACAGTTACAGGAAGATATGGTGTGTGACCAAATGACACTGAAAGAACTGGTAGATCCATTCACGGGGAAACCCTATAAATAAGAAGCGCCCCTCGGAGAGGGGCAGCAGGTAAGTGTAGTGCGGTTGGTGGATTTTCCATAGGCCCTTGCGGCCTAGGCAGGTAATAAGGCTTCTAGCCGCAGAGCAAACTACCTGTTATACAGGTAGTTTTGATTGTCGTATTGTATTGTCTATCGGGATATAGTTATCCGTAATCTTTTGTATACATGGGGGATTGTTGTTGTAAATTTCTTCTTCTTGTGCAATAATTATGAGTGTATATAAAGAAGGGGAGGATGATTTTTCATGTCAATGAGTGTTGCAGCACCACAAGCTAAGGGTAAGTGCGCAGAAGATACTATTTTTGCTGCTAATAACAGAGCAAATGCACTTGCAGAAAAGATAGGGGTAGATAAGGTTACAAATGGTACCGTTGGCTCTTTATTAGATGAAGACGGCAATTTGGTTATGCTGGATGTTGTTCAGAAATCCTATAAAGCACTGATTCCCAAAGAGATTGTTGCCTATGCGCCTATTCAAGGATATCCGGATTATTTGGAAGCTGTTATTGAGCAGTGTTTCGGAGAATCTCGCCCGGATGGATATATCCGCGCTTGTGCAACTTCCGGCGGTTCTGGTGTCTTGCATCATGTGATTCATAATTATTCCGAATGGGGCGACGATGTTTTGACCAGCGATTGGCATTGGGGCGCTTATAACAGCATGTGTATCGATAACGGCCGCAAGCTTCGCGAATTTGAATTGTTAGATGGAAAAGATCAGTTTAACTTTGCTAGTTTTAAAGAACATGTGACGGATATGGTATCCAAACAATATAATACCGTTATTATTATGAATTCTCCGGCCAATAATCCGACAGGTTTTGCTCTTACTGAAGAAGACTGGGATCATGTTCTTGCGTTTTTACAAGATATTATCAAAAATAAGGATAAAAATATTATTCTGGTTTCTGATGTAGCTTATTTGGATTACAGCGGTGAAAAGAACGAATGCCGAAAGTTTTTTAAAAAATTCGGCAATTTGCCGGCTAACCTTCTTGTCGTCGTTTCTTATACATTGAGTAAAGGGTTTACTATGTATGGGCAGCGTATTGGTGCGATGATCGGGATTACTTCCAACGCCGATGTGGCTAAGGAATTTGTAGATGTTAATCAATATACCAGCCGGGCGACTTGGTCAAATTCCAACAGTGCTGCCATGAAAGCTATGGTGAATATCTGCAAGAATCCGGAACGTAT
Organism: Megasphaera sueciensis; assembly: GCF_050219315.1. NCBI lineage: Bacteria > Bacillati > Bacillota > Negativicutes > Veillonellales > Veillonellaceae > Megasphaera > Megasphaera sueciensis. The sequence continues at coordinate 1,032,302 of NZ_CP116939.1, read as the reverse complement.
TGCGGAATTGGATGCGGAACGTGCTAAATACTTCCAGCTCATGAAGGAACGGGCTGCTATTTTTATGACGGAAGCTGCGGTTGCAGATTTGAAGATTTTGCCATATTTGTCGGGATTTTTTATTACGATACCGATGACGAATTCCAAAGCGGTTTGTGATATCCTGGAACGTCAGAATATATTCCTTGTTCCGTTGAAAAAAGGAATACGGCTGGCCGTATGCTCTGTTTCCAAGAAAAAGATTACAGGACTTGCAGCGCTCATAAAGACTGCTATTATAGAAGCAGGCGCACAACAGTAGGCTTGATCTTCTAATTGCCAAGATGCCGGTACAGGAGAAGTTTTCCGTACCGGCATTTACGTTCATCAGAGGAAGGAAGGACTTTTTTGAAAGACATATTTGATAGTATTAATAGCGTGCTTGCCTTTGTTGCAGCCGTATCCGATTTTTTCTGGGATTTTCCGACTAATATTGCTTGGTACAAGGCGATTCCCGTATTGGGTAATTTTTCTTTGGCAATTATTGTTTTGGTAGGATCCGGTATTTATTTTTCTATTCGCCTCGGCTTTATCCAGGTTACGGAATTTAAACGGGGTATCAAGCTTTTAGTGCAGCGTCGTACAGCTGAAACGGGAATTTCTCCGCTGGCGGCTTTTTTTCTGAGTTCCGCTATGCGCGTCGGTCCCGGAAATATTATCGGTGTGACGGGCGCTATTTCGGTAGGTGGTCCAGGAGCATTGTTTTGGATGTGGGTATCCGCTTTTTTTGGAATGGCAACGGCGTATATGGAAAGTACGTTAGCGCAGATATTTAAAGAGAAGAAAAATGATGAATTTGTCGGAGGTCTTCCTTTTTATGGCCGACGCCTACTGGGAAATAAAGTGTGGATTGGTATTGCATTATCCTGTGTATACATCTTGTATGCTATGTTTTGTTTGCCGGCACAGGCATTTAATGTCGTATCTTCGGTTGGGGCTATGGGAGAAATTGTTATGGGTACTAGTATTCCAACGGTTTCTGCCTTTTACTATGTTACTGCCGTTGTTTTGTTGTTGATTTGTGCGACTATGGCTTTTGGCGGTATCAAACGGGTGTCAAAAGCAACAGATGCTATGGTGCCTGTCATGGCGGTTGTTTATGTCGTTACCATTGTTGCACTTATTATTACAAATGTAGACAGTGTTCCGTATTTTTTTTCGGCAGTCTTTGGCGGAGCTTTTAAGCCGGAAGCCATTTTCGGCGGCCTTTTTGGGACGGCACTGGTACAAGGGGTAAAACGTGGCCTTATGTCCAATGAAGCGGGCCAAGGTACCATTACCATGGCAGCGGCCGCAGCAGATGCCAAACATCCTTGTGAACAAGGGCTTATTGCTTCTCTGGGGGTGTTGCTGGATACATACATTATCTGTACGATGACAGGATTCATCGTTATTATGGCACATGCTTGGACACAGAATGCGGCTGTATGGGAGACCGCCGGAAAACTTCCAAAATTTCTTATGTCTGTCAATATACTGGCACCCGGTTTTGGGAATGCGCTGGTCACGTTTTTGCTTACTTTTTGTTTTTGTCTATTTGCGTATACGACCATGGTCGGCTTGATTACGTATTCGGAAATTGCTGCCAACCGCATCAGCCGTAATACTGTTTTTATTAATACGGTTCGCAGTTTTGGCATTTTTGTCGCTGCTTTTGGTATTATGGTAAATATTGCTGGGTATGATTTGGGAAATCTTTGGGCATTTTCTGATTTGGCAAATATTACCATCGTGTATATTAACATCCCTCTTTTATATATGGGTGCCAAGTATGTTTTTCGTGCGACGACACACTATAGAGAGAGTGATGGGACGACATTTGATTCGAGTATTGTAGGTATTTCCAGTGAATACTGGGATAAAAAATAAGTGTTGTCAGCTTAGGTTTTTTTGGCGCAATGAATCATCTGTGTGCAGGGGATATTACTTTTTGGATTCTTGAAAATGTTTTTATGGCAGCGTATACTGAAGATAGATATTTTATATAAGGAAGGTATATACATGTTCAAAACGTATTTCATGCTGGCTTTTGCCAGTGCTGTTTGGGGATTTCAGCCTGTATGCGTAAAATGGCTGGTTTCCGAATGGACACCGGTTACCTTAACGGTGGTACGGTATGCTTTTATCAGCTTCTGTTTATTTTTTATCGTATATTTGCGGGAAGGGAAGAATATATTACCGCCTAAGGCAATCTGGGGTAGACTGATTTTAATGGGGTTTTTCGGGGTTTTGGTGAATAATGTATTACAATTCGCAGGCTTGCAGTATACTACCGTTACCAATTGTACGCTTATATCGGCAACGGCACCGGCTGTTACGGCACTGTTGGCTGTTTTTCTCATACGGGAACGGCTCAGTGTGATAAAATGGATTGGCATATTTTTTTCTTTTGCTGGTGTTCTCGCCATTGTCAGTAACGGTTCCATGGAATTGATACGGCAGATAGATTTCAATATAGGCGATATACTGTGTTTTGCTTCACAGGTTTCTTGGGCTGTTTATTGTTTTATCAGTTTGAAAGTTATGAAATATATTTCAGCAGCGGCGACTACGTTCTGGTTTGGCCTTATCGGCGGATTTATGACGTGCTTATATGGCATTGTTTCTGGAACGTTGCAAGTTACACCGCTATCACCGGTGGCACTGGGATCTTTCGCTTATATGGTGTTTCTGGGCGGACTTATTTCTTTATATTTCTATAATATAGGGGTAAAAATGGCCGGACCTAGTATATCGGCTATCTTTTTGAACATTATGCCTGTCGTGGGCATGGTCAGTGGTGCTGCATTATTTAATGACCAGATCGGTCCGATTCAATTGGTCGGTGCGGCGGCTATTATTATAGGTGTTTTTTTAACGACCCATCATTGGAATAGGGCGGAGTGAATATAGTAATGAAACGGCGTCAGCATTTTTACTTTATCAGGTAGTAGTTGAGGAGGAATGAAATTATGTTTACATCAATAGGTATATGCGGTACTGGGAATATGGGGAAAGCGATCATACAGGGATTGGTCGGATCCGGTTTGATAGGGCCCGAACACATTTATATATATAATATCCATAAGGCGAAAGCAGAAGCTATACAGCGGGAATTGGGCGTTTCTGTGGTTGATTCTGCAGCTGCACTTGTCAAACGGGCAGAAGCGGTGATTTTGGCAGTCAAGCCGAATAGTATGGACTCTGTTCTGGCAGAAATCAATGATGTGGTACAAGCTGATACGGTAGTGATATCTATCGCGGCAGGTTTAACGATAGACCGATTGGCGGCTCCGCTCCCGCAGGGAACGAAAATCATCCGGGTCATGCCTAATACTCCGGCTTTAGTCGGGGAAGGCATGTCGGCACTGGCTGTGAATGATGCTGTTACAGAAGATGAAAAAGCAGCAGCGTTAGCTGTTTTTGAAAGCTTTGGCAAGGCAGCATTAGTAGCAGAACAATTGATTGATGCCGTCTGCGGATTAAGCGGCAGCGGTCCGGCGTATGTGTATATGTTCATTGAAGCGATGGCAGATGGTGCCGTTCTTGAAGGTATGCCGCGGCAGATGGCATATACCTTTGCGGCCCAGACAGTTTTAGGAGCTGCTAAGATGGTATTGGAAACAGGCGAACATCCGGGAAAATTGAAGGATGACGTATGTTCACCGGGCGGTACAACAATTGAAGCCGTACGTGTATTAGAAGAAAAAGGATTCCGGGCGGCAGCCGCAGCGGCAGTTGTGGCATCGACAGAAAAAAACAAAGCCCTGTAATGCAACAATGAGAAATTCGGCATATGGGAGCAGATTTGTTTCCCTAATCGTAAATAGTATGATAAAATTAGAACATAGTATCGACTATTTACCCACAAAAAGGAGACGTTACGGTGTTACATATTGAACATTTGACAGTTGCAGTTAACGGAAAAACGATCTTAAAGGACATTAATCTGCATATTGCGCCCGGAGAAGTACATGTACTTTTGGGACCCAATGGGACAGGAAAGTCGACCTTGATCAGTGCGATTATGGGATTTGAACGATATAAAGTCTTAGAAGGAAAAATTCTTTTCAAAGGACAGGATATTACGGCAGCTCCCTGTTATGAACGAGCTAAATTAGGCATTGGCGTCATGATCCAAAGACCGCCGACAATTCGAGGCCTTTCACTGCGGAAAATGGTGGAAATTTGCGGAGCAACTCCTAAAGAAACAGAAAGCATGGCTAAATGGATGGGAATGAGCGATTTTCTGGACCGCAGTGTCAATGAAGGTTTCAGCGGCGGTGAATTAAAACGCAGTGAGTTACTGCAGCTGATGGCGCAAAAACCGGAATTGTTGTTGCTGGATGAACCGGAAAGCGGTGTTGATATCGAAAATATTGCTTTGGTAGGCCGAGCGGCGAATTATATTTTACAGCATACAGACTGTCGCAAAGGGGACTGTCAAAAGTCTTGCTGCGGCAATAACACGGAATGTGAAGATAATAATCCGCTCAAGGAAAGTGGTCATAGCGGCTTGATTATTACGCATTTGGGACATATCCTTAAATATGTGCCGTCCTCTTATGCACATATTTTATATAACGGTACGCTGACTTGCCAAAGCGGCGATCCGCTATATGTCCTGCAGTGTATTGCACAGTCGGGCTATGAACGTTGTGTTCGCGAAACATGCCGGGGAGGTGTGCGATAATGGATAAACACATACTGGAAGAAGCTCTGAGTAAAAAAGCGGCGTTTGGCAATGATATCGATTTAAGCGCATTTGATGATAATAATGATGCCCATGTTTTATCGGCAGAAGAACTGACAGATACGGGAAAGTCAAAATTGGAAAAAGTGGGTATTGATTTACAGGAGGAAAATCGCAGTGCTACGTATGTACAGGTGGATAATGCGGCTGTTGAATCCAAAGTCAAGGAACAAACACCGCTGGAATTGATGAATACCGGCACTGCAGCTAAAAAATATCCGGAATTGGTAGAAAAGTATTGGTGGAAGGCGGTAAAACCTGACACGGACAAATATACGGCAAAAACAGCATTGGAACAGGAACAGGGATATTTTATCCGGGTCAAGGCTGGAACTAAAATTACGGCACCGCTGCAGGCTTGTGTTTTTATGGGTCATGAAGATCAATTGCAGCGGGTTCACAATGTCATTATTTTGGAAGAAGGCGCCGAATTAAATATTATCAGCGGTTGTGCCAGTGACACGTCTGTTGAACACGGTATACATATCGGTATCAGTGAAATGTTTGTCGGTAAGAATGCCAAACTTTCTTTTACGATGATCCATAGCTGGGGAGAACATGTGACGGTCCGGCCACGGACGGTTACCATCGTCGAAGAAGGCGGGACCTATCTTTCTAACTACGTCAACATGGAAAAAGTCGCCGATATTCAGATGTATCCGACGGTACGTCTTGTTGGGAAGGGGGCTGTTACCCGCCTGAATTCTATTCTGGTAGCCCCCGAAGGCGCGCATATGGATATTGGCGGTAAGGCTGTTTTAGAAGTACCGGGGACCCGTGCTGAAGTTATTACACGGAGTATCTCTACAGGAGGAGAAATCATTAACCGCGGTAATTTAACGGGAGCTGCCGAAGAAGTCCAGGCACATTTGGAATGCCATGGATTGATGCTTTCCAAAAAAGGGTATATCCGAGCGATTCCCGAACTGAACTCGGAAACGGATAATAACGAAATGAGTCATGAAGCGGCTGTCGGACGGATTGCTCCTGAAGAAATAGAGTATCTGATGGCGCGCGGCATGAATGAAGAAGAAGCTACGGCGACCATCGTCCGCGGGTTCTTAAACGTCAATATCGAAGGTCTTCCGGATTCGCTGGCAGAACGGATCAATACAACACTGGATACCTTCAGCGTGCAGCACGGCTGTTGATAGCTGATTTGCTGCCGTTAGCGGGATAGACATATACAAAACTGCCGCATAGAGATACCTGATACAGGTGCTTATGCGGCAGTTTTGTGTTTTTGTACAAGCCAGTATGCTGTACTTATGTTAGAAATTGTGCTATTTTCTTATACGTAGCGCAAATTTCATCATAACAGATTTTTTCAAAGTTAAGATAGGAATGTACCATATTGGTTACATTATATAATTCGGTTCGTACGCCATATTGTTTCAGACGAGCGGTATACGCAGCACCTTCGTCACGGAAAGGGCAAAATTGTACGGTTATCATCAAGGTAGACGGCATATGGGGAGAAAGTTTTCCAAATAAAGGAGAGATAGCTTTCCGATTAGGTACATGGTGCAGATAACAATCAAAATACCATTTCATTTTATTTTTATTGGAACCGTATGTATCAATCCCGTTTTCTTCAAAAGAAGGAAGTGAATGGGTCATATCAAGGCTGGGGTATATTAAAATTTGATGTGTGATGGGAATACGTGAATCCTCCTGCAGATGAGAACTGACAACCGCTGCCAAATAGCCGCCGGCACTGTCCCCTGCCAAGGTGATATCCGGCAGATACGGAATATGAAGCTCATCTAACTTGGCCAGCGTTCGTTTGGCAGTTGCTAAGGCATCTACTTCAGCAGCAGGGTACGGATTTTCCGGGGCTAAACGGTATTCAGGTGCTACGACGATATGATTGGTAGCTTTGGCAATACGCCGTAAAATAGGATCATATACCATGATAGAATCAATAACAAAACCACCGCCATGATAATAAATCAGTACCGGCAGCGGCACCGTACCTGCTGTTGGCCGGTAAATACGGACGGGTACGTCATATTCTCCGCATTGGCTTAAAACGGCATCTGTAACGGCGGCCATTTTTACTTTTGGCAATTCCTGTGAAAAGGCAAGGCGCAGAGAAGCTTCCCGCATACTTGCCGGAGTCATGACGAAATGCGTAGCAGCAGCTTCTTGTACATTCCTTTTTATAAAAGCTTCTAATTCTGGTTTTAGCTGATAGTGTTCCATTAGTACACCTCACATAATGTAGTCTTTTATCATTTTAGCACAATAAAGACTAAAACAGAATACTTTTCTTGTCATTGCCTTATTTTTCCATTATAATAAAATAGAAGTAAAAAAAGAGGGGGATGTTCATTGGAAGAAATACTCATTCAAGATGTTTGGATGGTAGCGCAGGTTGTGTTAATTGATTTGGCTCTTGGCGGTGATAATTCTATCGTTATCGGCATGGCTGCTAAAAATCTGTCGCCGCAGCTGCAAAAAAAAGCAATATTATACGGTACAGCGGGAGCTATTATACTACGTTTTTTGATGGCACTGCTCGTTGTATGGCTATTGCAGATCCCCTATTTGAAAACGGTAGGCGGTATCTTGTTAGTTCTCATTGGTGTTAAACTGATTGGCAATCAGGACCAAAAAGAAAATTTGAGTGTAAAAAGTAAAGATACATTAATGGGAGCTGTAGAAACAATCGTGGTTGCCGATGCATTGATGAGTCTTGACAATGTGCTGGGAATTGTGGGTGCCACGGGTGGGCACATGGGACTTCTGGTATTTGGCATGCTGATCTCAGTGCCAATCATTATTTTCGGAAGTACGATGGTTATTAAAATCATGACACGGTTTCCCAGCCTGATATACATTGGCGGTGTCATTCTCGGCTGGGCTGCCGGTGGTATGTTGGCAACAGATGCATCGCTGCCTTTTGCTGACGGCAATGGTACCGTAATCAAAATTTGTTTGACTGTGCTTACCTTATCCGGGGGCTTCGCTTGGAAGCACTGGCATAAATAGGATATAATATGCACAAAGCGTCCCGTAAGCAGGGACGCTTTTATTAAAATTATTGCTTGACATTTTTTCAAAATATGAGATAATATGTAAGTCAGGTAACGGGGCGTAGCGCAGTTTGGTAGCGCGCTTGGTTCGGGACTAAGAGGTCGCAGGTTCGAATCCTGTCGCCCCGACCATAGTTACACGTTGAGTGTTTATCCCGAAGACACTGCATAATTTCATATATGCAACAATGTGTAAGACGTGGAGAGATGTCCGAGCGGCTGAAGGAGCATGATTGGAAATCATGTATAGGGCGAAAGCTCTATCCAGGGTTCAAATCCCTGTCTCTCCGCCATATAAATAGTTAGGGCCTATGTTTATAGGCTCTTTTTTTATTGCCTAAAAACAGGTTGACTGCCAGATATCATGCTCCTTTTGACTGTCATTTGACTGACACAGATAAATCGAGTATCTTTTCTATAAGTGATTGTTCCATATCAGGAGTTACGTGTGAATAGGTATCCATTGTGACTTTAAAAGATGAATGACCGAGTCGTGTTTGAATTAATTTAAAATTTACACCGGATTCCAATAATAACGTAGCATGGGTATGCCGTAGGCCGTGAAACGTAAAGTCATCCGGTAGTTTTAACAATTTTACGTATTTTTTTAACTTACGGGATACATAAGCGGGGAATAATGGTAATCCATTTTGGGTTGGGAATAATAAATCGTTATCTTGATAGTTTAATGTGGCGAGTTTTTCTTTTTGCACACATACGATCTGTTTCTTGATATAGGAAAAGGTGATATCATTCAGTGAAATGGTACGGTGACTGCTTTGATTTTTCGTTGTTGGCGTGATGTATGTTTCCTGATTATTATAATGGAGTGTCTGCTCAACCGACAATGTGTGTTTACGGGTATTAATATCTTGGATCCGTAGTGCTAAAATTTCTTCACGCCGTAATCCTGTATTGGCTGCGACATAAATCAAACGAAAATATTCTGAATCGTCAATTGTCGCAAGCAACCAGCGTAATTGGGTAAGTGTCAATACTACCATCTTGGATTTCTGTACATGTGGCTTTTTCACACCGGCCATTGGGTGACGATATAGTAATCCGTCGTTTACTGCAAGCGTCAACGCTGCTTTAAGTATAACGTGGATGTATTCAACGGTGCGCTTGGACTTTCCATCAATAACCTTTTTGTCGAGAAATTTACGGATAATGTTAGGCTGTAAATCAATTAATGACATATCGCCAAGTGCTGGCTTAATATGTATACGTATAATACTCTCATAGCTTGAATACGTTGCTTGGGACATTCTTGTTTTGGCATCGATAAGATATTATTCATCCATCCAGTCGGAAACAGTAACATTTGCGTCCATATTGGGCGCTTTTTTTACGTTTTCCATAAATATATCGCGCTTGGCAGTGGCTTTATTGCGAGTATTACCATAAAATAATGTCTCTTACCATGGTATGTGTATGTTACTTTATATCTCCCGTCTTCTCTTTTTTTAAGTGCCATATTATCAGCTCCTTTTAGTATAAACAAAGAATTTTGTAGGAGGCAGCTAATGAAAAATAATATGAAAAAAAGTGTTAAAACCATAGCAGGATCATCTAAACCTTGTAAGGATTGTAATTGCAATCATTGTCATAATACGGCATGCAGGAAACATAGCTGCTCATTTTGTGGTAAGAAGGGGCAATGGTACCCATTACAGGAAAAATGTAAACATGTGTGCTAAAGGAGTGATATCCCTTGATAAAAAAAGGACAGCGGACGCAAAAAGATCCCAAGAAACAAACAGTACAATTTATATTCTATCATAAACAAGTACTTAAACGGGCTGTCCGGGAAGCGCGAGAAGAATCACTTAGTATGGTCGGTCACACGGGCGGTTCAGGTGGTCATGCTTTTGTTTCTGATTCTACCGCAGTACAGGGTATTAAATTAGCAACGAAATTAAAATATGTAACACTTCGGGATGGAATTGTGATTGATAATCCCGGAAAGTGGATTCGGGTGATTGACTCCACGTATGACAGCTTGGATGATATCGAGCGTAGGGCCGTAAAGATGCGGTACGAGGGCAGTTATTGGCGACGGATATGCGATAAGCTGAATATGGGACGGACAATGTATTACAAAATTCTCGAGAAAGCGGATAACCATGCGATCGAGATTGCAATTGATTTGGGACTGATACATGTAGTTTGAATACAGAATATTGAAAATGGAAAAATGGTTACATTGGAATAAATCTTTGATAACCGTTTTTTCATTAGTATCTGTATTTTTTTGTACTTGACAGTTACATTTTCTCGGCGTATCTTTTAAATCAATATAAATATATATTTTTAAGATTAATAGGGAGATAATTCATGGACGATAAAGAACATAAAAAAATTGAAAAAATCTTGGGAATTTACAACAACCCCATATCTAAGATATTACGATTTTGGCTATTAATGGGAAGTACTGTATTTCCGCCTTTATCTATTCTTTCTTATGTTGTCGATGATGTTGTTCACAATATAGAAAATAAAAAGGTGCAAGAGTTAATTGTGGAGCTAAAAAACAGGCAAATGAACATGGAAGATTTTTTAAACAAAGTTGAACAAAGCCAAGAATGGGAAGAATTAGTGCAGCATGCAGTTGTTAAGGCTATAAGATGTAGCAAACAACAACAAATAAGATTAATAGTAGATATATTGCAAGGAAAATATGAGGCAGATAATGAAAATAGTATGTCTTTTGGTGATGCGGAAGATTTGATTAATATTGTAAGTGAGCTAAGCACAAATGAGGCTCAATGCCTACGTGAGATTTATCAATATTGCAACAATAATCAAAATGATGATTTTACCTATAAGGATATGCACTCTGATATTGATAAAACTATGTTTTGGTTTGGAAGATTGAATGGGAAAGGCTTAATACGAAAGAACGAAGAGAAAGGGCAACCAATTAGAGCTAATCGATTTATTTTAACGGAAGCTGGTAAATCTCTTTGTAAAGTATCGTTTAAATATGAAATATAACAGTAAATACTTCCTTGATGATAAGTAGAGGAAAATTATATGACAAATATAAATGAATTGATTGAAAAAGTCAGGCAACAGAAGATAATTTTATGGGTTGGCGCAGGTTTTTCTTTATATGCTGGAGCCCCGAGTGGTAATAAGCTTATGAAAGATATTATCAAACATTCAACAGGGGATGAAAAGACAAGCCTTGAGGAATGCACCCAAACGCTTGATTCTGTTGCGGAGACTTTCGAACAACTCTATAGTAGAGCAAAACTATTAAAAGTTTTAGAGCAGGAAACCATTATTCCTTATCAAAACGTTATGTATCATAATATGATAAGACAAATTCCACAAATAACGAATATTGTTACTACTAATTATGATACATTATTTGAAACTGTATATCAGGATGATATTAGTGTTGTTTATGGAAATACATTATTACCCCAGTCGAATAATAGAAAAGTTAAGTTGTATAAAATCCATGGCGATTTTTTAGATCCTCAATCAATAATCATTACAAAACACGATTATACGAATTTTTTCTCCCCAAGCAGAATATGGAATCCATTATGGTCTACAATTGTTTCTCTTTGTGCGCAGCATTCGATTTTATTTATAGGGTACTCATTAGAAGATCCTAACGTTGTCCAACTTATGGATATTTTGAAAGAGAATTTAGGAAATACACAAAATATTAATTACTTTATAGGGCCGCAGCTTCCTTCACATAAGCAAAGATCTTATGAAAAAAATTATAAAATAAAATATATTGAAGCAACAGTAGAAGAAATTATACCTATAATTCATAAAAATATTAAAAGAAACTTGATTACAGATACATTACAAAAAAAAATAGAATATTCTTCTGTATCTAAAATATTTCAAGATAATGGTATTGATCCTGTATTTGAAATGAACCAGGGAAATATATATTTAAGGGGGATAAAAAAGACTACGGAAAAGTCACTTAAAGGGAAAATTGTTTTTAATACAACATCTGATGATTACTTTAGTGATTTATTGAAGGGAGAAAGTTTTGAGAGTTTTAATATATCAAACAGTAATGTTGTTGAGCTTGATATAAATGGAATTAATTTGCCGTATTCTTATGAAGGAAGTTTAGTAATACAGGCAACGCCTATAAAAACGTATGAAGGGGATTTGGTTTTTAAAAATAGCGAATTAATTTTAAACAACGTAAAATGCAAGATTTATATATCGAGATCGGGAAAATTAAAAAAATTATCAATTGAGTGTAAATGCCTTAATCTTGTTTATCAGAATAATATAAAAGAAGATTCCATTAAGGTTTCCTTTACAGTTCCAGAAGATATTAATTTTATAAACACTAAAATGGCATTTGATTTTTTATATCATTGGATCTGTGAAAAAAATCCATGGACGTTCCAATCAACAGATAAAACATTTTCTGATGATGGGGAAGAGGGCATAGGATCTCACTTTTCTAGTGAGACAATAGAATGGATAACGAATGCACACCAGGTGTATTCAGCTTTATTTGCAATACAAATGCATTTTCATAAATGTTTTAGGAATCCTATTCAATGCCTATATAAATCTGATATAAATAAAATTCATGTTTTATTGTCTTATATTGAAAATAAAACAGATAATATTACAAAACTCACTGCACGGGTTGATTTTATGGATAACTTTAAAATAAACTTATTATATGCCCCGATTCCACTCAACATAGACCAACAATGCAATACAATTATATTGTTTGGTGAAGAATTTCGTATAAATAAGACATATACTATTTATGGCGATGATGTATATGCTGAGAATCTTGATGAAGTTATTGAATTGTATAAACAAGGACAGCATAATATTCCGATTGTCCTCAAAAGTAAATCTAATAATTTGAAAGGTGAATGGAAATAAACGTTGGGTTAATCCCACGTTTTATATAAACCTTCGTGTGGTGTAAAGTAAAATTACATCATACGGAGGTTTTATTATACATGTTTACTACGTAATATTTTATGTCGTAATAAATATTGACATTTATATCCTTTAATAATATTATGAGAACATAAATTATATCAATATGTCTTATTACGTAAGGAGGTAAGCGATGACTACGTATGACATTGCACGTACATTAGAAAAACAGTTTAGTAGTAAGTACAGACGTTTTTCCGGTTTTGTGAATGGAGGTGTATTGTGGGATAAGTGTATGGAGGCTATTAATAATCCTCAGCTTATGACACATATTAAATTTTGTAACGATGTTATGAAGATTCCGCCAGTCAAGACTTTTTTAATGGCTATGCATTTAACAGCCGAGGATTTTACCAAGACAGACCGTCAGGCTTTAGGTGCTATTTTTGGTTTTATCTTTAAAGATATATGGAAATATAGTGACCAAAAACGAGTTTCTTGCCGAATTTGTGGTATACAAACAGCGAGTTTGTTTGGAAGGAAAGAAGGCGAATGATTTATGTTGTATTCTGTTGACAGTGGGAAATATGTAACTCGAATGCCGCATAATAGAGAATTTAACGCATGGAGGAAAAAATTAAACAGTATTGATTATGATAATATCAAAAAGGCATTAATTAAACAAATTACGGAAAATGATATCAATACATCAAGCTGGATGCCAGGAAGTGATTGGACAGGTACTGTGTACGAAGCAATTTATCATGCTTGTGGTGATAATGTGGAGGAAGCTGGTAAATTTTTTGGACTTATCCTTTTTGATATATTAATGGATTATGAAGGTATTGTATGGGGATTCGGAAGATATGAGAAGGATGGCATACCTATAAGAGGCATGACATATTTTATATTAGATAATCCACCTAATAGGTGAATATTCATTAGTATTTTTTGAGAAAAGGAGTGAATGATTATGACTTTACCTAAAGGCAGCCATGCAGTTATTAATCCTCAAGCTAAATTAAGACTTGCTAATCAAGCAGAAATTATGGCGTTTATACAAGGCGCAGTTTATTCTTGGTGTGTTTCTTCGGGACATACAGAATTTTCTTCCACCGTTTTATTCGGAGGGATTAATAAAGATTGGAATGGAACACCGCTTCAGGCATTATATAATTGGCATATTCTTAATAAAACTGCGGATTCACATGATGGAGCAGGAAAAGATGTTGGGAAATTATTATATAAATTTCTTTATGAGGATGAAACCAGAAGTTTTGAAGAAAAAACACAACAGACTACAACATATAATCAATCTAATGAATACAGATGGATTTAAATGTTGGAGCATGAAGACAATTAAATTTACTCTCTCTTATTCGCGGAATAAGAGACTAAAATACATGTTATACTATATACAGTAGAATTATGTAAAACACTACTACAAGTAATGAGTTTGCATAGGTCTATGATTCAATGCCTCCTTTCTGGATAGCCGTCACTTGATGCAGTGACGGCTTTTTAATTGGTAGTATAAATCTGATGGTTTTTATGGTATCATCTCTATAAAGAGGCGATATATATGGATCCTGAAACAGCAATGATTTATGCGGCAATTATGGCTTGTGCAACTATTGTAGCAGCATGTGTTTCTGCTATTGCTATATGGTGGAGTGCTCGGCTGTCGAGTAAGGCGCTTACTAATTCAAAGAATATTGATTACAAAAACACTTATTATGCACTGGTCCTTCAAAAAAGAATGGATGCCTATGAATTAATAGAACAAGTGATTTCTGAATTTTCTTATGCGGTAGGAGAGAATGGACAACAATCTTATTATCCAAGTATTTCTACTAAAGACGATATTACAAAATGTATAATGTTATTGGTTAAGATAAAATTACATACATTGTGGATTAGCAATGATATGAATACTTCTTTAACTAAATTAAATTATATGTTATACAAATTACGTGAGTCAGCAGACATTTATAACAATAAACAGTTAATTGAACTTGGGAAAAAACTTTATGATGATTTTGGAAAGATACGAGTTGACATTGGAAATCAATTAACAAAAGATATGTTGTCATTGCATGAAATTGAAGAATTTCTCGCTACGAAAAAAGATCAAAGACTGGAAAGGATACCGGTTGATTTGTCGGCATATAAATTGTAATGCATATTAAGCACTCAGTAATGGGTGCTTTTTTAGTACGTAAATTAGATGATAGTATGGTGAAAGCAGGACGTAAAGGAAAATACGAGAAATGGCTGACGAATGAAGGACTATTACGTGTCCAAGGCTGGGCGCGTGATGGACTGACGGATGAACAGATAGCCGAGAATATGCAGATTGGTGATCGGACATTTTATGAATGGAAGGTCAGATTTCCGCAGATAGCGCAGGTCCTAAAAGAATCCAAGGATGTAGCTGATTGGCAAGTAGAAAATGCATTACATAAAGCTGCCTGTGGTTGGGAATATGACGAAACAACGAAAGAGCCGGGTAAAGACGGCAAATTAGTAATAACAAAGGTTGTACATAAAGTTGTGCAGCCTAATCCAACGGCACAGATATTCTGGCTTAAGAATCGTAAGCGGGATAAATGGCGTGATAAGCAGGAAACGGAGATTACCGGTAAAGATGGCGGTCCCATCAATGTATGCAATATGAGTGATGAAGATGCTGATAAGCGTATTGCGGAATTAGAATCAAAGCAAAAGCATTGATAGTTTGATGATTATTGTATGTTTATACATTAATATACCTAGTATAACAGGATTGATAACATAAAGTTGTCAATTCCGTTTTGTGTTTATACAAAATAATTACAAAGGAGACTGAATTATGACTAAAAAAAGCGAAATTGAAACAATAATATTTAATACAATGGACGAATTAAAATATATATCTATTGGGAAAATGGATTTAGCTGCGCTTGTAGTTGTCGTAGCATACAGGGCTTATGATAAAGGAAAAGCAGAAGGACTTCATCAAACAAAGATACTACAAAATTAAAACTTTCTTATTTTAACCATTTTTATTTATATTTCATATAGACAAAATATGGGGGAAAGTATTATATACCTCGTTTAGCATGCTATAACTTAAAAATTTGATCAAGAGAGATAACCGGGGGAACTGATTGACATTGTTTCATTATAACAGCAGGAGACAATAGGGCATGGATCGTAGTAAAAATGTAGCGGTAATAAAATACTATCTACAACACTATCAGGAGTAGATGACATATATAGAAAACGTGAAGGCGAATATTGCTAATTATGAAGCCATGCTGCCACTAAATGCGGCACCAAAATTCCATCTTTATCTTTTGCACCCGGAGGCAGTGGTAGTGATCTAAGTCAGCAAGAACAGGAATATTTCAAGAAAGAGAAAATTCCAAACAAGATTGCTGCACTTCGGACAGAACTTGCGGAGAAAGAACCCGCCATGAATCGCTTGAACAGATCATTGGAGGCATTAAATAAAACGGATCATGCAATTATTTGCAATAAATATATAAAAGAAATGTCATGGAAAATGACGGCATCCTGTGTGAATTGTTCGGAAGGGTACTGTCGCAAACACAGTGAAAAGGTATTAGAGATATTGGCAGGTATGGTATTTGGAACTTAAATTATATAATTCCAAAACAGCATTGAGAAAGTTTCTTGTTTTTAATAGTGTGTGAAATTTTAAGATAAGTATTTACTTTTTGTTGACTATTGTATATATACTAAGCACACTAAATATAATTTTATTATTTATAATCAATGAATTAATTAAAAAAACATTGTTTTTTTAATTAAATATTTCAATTTATTGAAAAAATAGCATTGACAATTAAAATAATTTATAATAAAATGAATGAAAATAAAATTACAAATACGAAGCCGTATACAAAAAGTATACGGCTTTTTGTGTTTGTAATAAAACGAGAGGAGAGACAAAACTTATGAAAATTAAGTGGAAAAAAAGTTATTTTTTTGTCATTGCTATTTTTATGATGGTAGCAATGTTTTGTAGTGGTTGTGGAGGAAATCAATCTGAACAAGAATCGTCAAATGAAAAAATCATTATGGCACGGGCAAATGATTCTAAAACATTAGATCCGATGATGGCAGTTCATAATGATGATTTGTGGATGATGAACTTAGTTACGGAAGGGCTTGTAAAGGCAGATAAATCAGGGAAAAAGATTGAGCCCTGTTTAGCTGATAAATGGACAGTTAGTGCAGACGGACTGACCTATACTTTTTCTTTAAAACCAGACGTTAAATTTTCAGATGGAGAAAAAGTAACTGCAGCTGATTGGATTTATTCGTTAACACGTATTCGTGATACTAAATCTGGATCATGGCAGTTTACAATGAAAAATGTAAAAGATATTACATCACCTAATGAAGATACACTGGTTATTACTTTAGAAAAACCATCATCGGCTTTTTTGTCTTATCTGTGTTTGCCAGCGAATACGGTTATGCCTAAGAAGTATTGTGAACAGGCCGGAAATGATGGTATTGCTCAGAAACCTATTGGTACAGGTCCATATATGTTAAAAGAATGGGATAAAGGACAAAAAATGATTTTCGTGAAAAATCCTAATTATCATGAAAAGGATAAACCTATATCTAATGAAATAGATATCAATGTTGTACCTGATGATAATACACGAATTATGCAGTTACAAGGAAAACAAATAGATATTGCCAGTGATATTCCTTTTTCTCGCGTAGAAGAGTTAAAGCAGACTCAAGGCATTAAAATGGATATGATTCCTTCAACAGAAGCTGATTATATCTCTTTTAATTATAAAAATCCTAAATTTGCTGATATACGTGTTCGGCAGGCATTGGCATATGGTGTGGACCGCCAGTCTATTATTGATGCAGTGTTCTTTGGACATGCTAAAATTGCTAATACTTTTATTTCTCCGTCAGCTCCGCATTTTGATGGCAATATTACGTCGCGTGATTATAATCCTGAAAAAGCGAAACAACTTTTATCGGAAGCAGGAGCAACAAATTTATCAATTGATTTTTTAGTTGCATCAGGTAATACACGAGATATGCAAGTTGCTACAATGTTAAAGGAACAGTGGGGAAAAATTGGAGTTAATGTCAATATTGAACAAGTTGATTCATCTGTATTCAAAGATCGTCGAAACTCCTTAAACTATGATATGCTTTTATCTTTGTTAACATCCGATATTACAGATACATCCGAATTGATGGATTTGATGTGTGTTAGCAATATGAGTGATAGCCAGCATACAGGTTGGAATGGTGAAAAACAATTAGAAGCACAAAAATTAGTTATGAACGCTGATTTATCAACTACTGATGCTGAACGGAGTAAACTTTATGGACAATCGATGCAATTAATACAAGATGATCAATTAATTATTCCATTATATTATGTACCATTTGCAGTTGCTATGAATGATCAAGTTAAAGATTTTGTACAGACTCCACTAGGTAATTATTATTTTGAGAATTTGTCTAAATAATCTAATGTGTTTTAAGAGAAGATTATAAATATATAATCTTCTCTTTGAACAACGTGATGTTGTGGAAGGGAGATATATGCAGTTATTATCGTATATTTTTAGGCGGCTGCTACAAATGATACCTGTATTGTTTGTTGTAACTATAATAATTTTTTTTAGCATGCATTTAATTCCAGGAGATCCAGCGGTTAACATGTTAGGAGATAAAATGGCAAATGATTCAGTTGCTGTTACCGCTATGAGGGAAAAACTAGGATTGAATCAACCATTAATTGTGCAATATTGTCTTTTTATAAAGGGAATATTTACGCTTCACTTAGGGAATTCAATTTTTATGAATAAACCCGTTTTGGATATTTTTAAGGAACGTTTTATAGTAACGGCTACTTATGTTGCCATTACTACGATATTTACAATTTTTATTTCTGTACCATTGGGATATTTTGCTGGAATTTGGCAACGGCGTAGTATTGGAAAAGGCATTTCTACAGTGTGCTTAATCTTATTATCTTTACCAGAATTTTGGGTTGGTATTCTCCTTTTGTTTTTTCTATCATTGAAATGTGGCATTTTCCCCGTTGGTGGTTGGGGAACAGGATGGCCGATGCATCTTAAAAGCATGATACTGCCAGCAGGAGCGGGATGCATTAGTTCTGTAGCAATGATGGTAAGAAATATGCAATCCGGCATTGGAATTGTAATGCAAAAAGATTATGTGGATTTTGCCAAAGCAAAAGGTATTACCTCTTCGCGAATAGCAAGACGATATATTTTAAAAAATGTAATGATTTCATCATCGACATTATTGGCGATGCGAATTGCGTATATGATGGGGAGCAGTGTCGTTATTGAAACAGTATTTGCTCTTCCCGGAATAGGGCAATTACTAATTAATGGTGTTTTAACACGGGATTATCCAGTTGTTCAGTGTACTGTATTATTATTTTCCGTTATGGTTATGTTTATTACTTTAATTACAGATATATGTTATTCTCTATTGGATCCACGGGTTAAGTTAAACTAATGAAAGGAATATGATAAGCGATGACTAAGGAAGAACGACTTTATTTAATTAGTTCTATTTCTGATGATTTAGATTGTAAAAAAAATATAGAAAAATTTTTTCAACCTAAACGAAATTGGTCTTTACGTATTGGTATAGTAGTTCTTTTCATGGTTGTAGTTGTAGCTATTTTTCCAAGTCTTTTTACGTCTGGAGATCCAACTATGCAAAATATGAAAGAACTTTTACAACCGCCTTCTATACAACATTTTTTTGGAACTGATAATTTTGGTCGTGATATTTATACGCGTGTAATTTATGGGGCACGTGTAGATTTATTCATTGGTGTTGTAGCCTCCGTTGTACCATTTTTATTGGGAAGTGTAATTGGTCTTATCGGTGGTTATTTTGGTGGTTGGATTGATGATATACTTATGCGTATTTTAGATATTATGACGGCTTTTCCTTTTATTGTATTAATTATTGGAATTGTTACGATTTTAGGGGCCGGTGTGGCAAATTTATTTATTGCTATTTGGATGGTAGGCTGGAGAGAGTATGCCAGATTAGTACGTAGTGAAGTACTGGTAGAAAAAAATCAAGATTATGTGTTGGCAGCACGTGTACTTGGATACTCATCTTTACGTGTTATGTTTCGTCATATTATGCCTAACGTACTTTCTAGTGCAATTGTGTATGGGGTATCTGATATTATGATGTGTATGCTGTTAGCAGCATCTATGAGCTTTTTAGGATTAGGGGTACAACCGCCCACACCGGAATGGGGAGCTATTATTTCTGATGGAAGGTCTTTTATGACGAATGCATGGTGGATTTCTACGTTTCCTGGAATAGCATTAGCTATTACTGGTAGTGGGTTATCTTTATTGGGCGCAGGGTTAGCTTCTTTAATGCGACAGGATAGTTAGGTGGTGAGTTAGGTATGAATCAAGAAAAATTATTGGAGGTAAAAGATCTTCATACGTGGTTTTCTAATAATGGGAAAATCGTACAGGCCGTTAATGGAGTTTCTTTTGATGTACACCGTGGTGAAGTACTAGGATTAGTTGGTGAATCTGGATGTGGGAAAAGTTCAACATGCCGCTCCATCATTGGTTTAGTGCAAGAGGGTGGTTATAATGTCAGAGGACAAATTTTATATAAAGGGAAAAATATATTGCAAATGTCGGAAAAAGAATTGACTTCCATACGAGGGAATCAGATTTCTATGATTTTTCAAGAACCAATGAATGCCTTAAATCCAGTTACAACAATTGGAGAACAAATGGCAGAAGCAATGATAGGCTTGCACTTAAATAAAAAAGAAATAAAAATGCGTTCTATTGAATTATTGAAACGTGTAGAAATTTCTTCGCCAGAAATGAGACTTGCTTTTTATCCTCATCAATTATCTGGGGGAATGCGTCAACGTGCTATGATTGCTATTGCTTTAGCACCTAATCCCAAATTGTTGTTAGCGGATGAACCTACTACTGCTTTAGATGTGACAATTCAAGATCAAATCATTAAATTGTTGTTGCAACTGATTCATGAACTAGATATGAGTTTGATTTTAGTGACACATGATTTGGGGGTAGCATCAGCCATGTGTGATTCTATTGCGGTTATGTATGCTGGAAGAATTGTGGAACAAGCGTCTGCACATGATTTATTTTATCATCCAAGTCATCCATATACATATGGGTTAATGAAGTCGCTTCCTTTATATCAAGATCAAAGAGAAAAATTATTGCCAATTATGGGAGTTCCTCCCAATTTATCTGATCCTATTGTAGGATGTCCATTTTCCCCTCGTTGTGAATATGTTACAAAGCAATGTAAGGAAAAACATCCAATATGTCAGCAACCGTTTCCACATCATTATAGTTGTTGTATTCATATTGATAAACTTCGAGAGCTCCCTTCAATTTTAGAATATCCAATATAAAATATTGTTAAAGTTTTAGGGAGGAGGAGATAAATTATGGAAATGCCTATTTATGAAATTAGTAACGTAGTAAAAGAATTTCCTATTAAACAAAATATATTTGAGATTCTACAACATAAAAAAGCTAAAACTGTATGTGCTGTAGATAATGTATCCTTTAAAATACAGAAGGGGGAAACACTTGCTTTAGTGGGAGAGTCGGGGTGTGGTAAGAGTACACTGGCGAAAACATTGGCGTTGCTATATACACCCGATAAAGGATCTTTGATGTTTAATGGTAAAAACTTACAAGATAAAAGCAATAAGAATAAAATTCGTTCTGAATTACAAATGATTTTTCAGGATCCACAATCCTCTTTAAATCCCGTTATGACAGTACGTCAAATGCTTTACGAGGTTTTTAGCGTGCATCATCTATGTTCTCGGACAGAACGTGAAGCTAAAGCATTACATGTTTTAAATTATGTTGGAATGGGGACGGAAGCGTTAGATCGTAAACCGACGCAACTTTCTGGCGGACAAAGGCAACGTGTTAACATTGCGAGAGCATTAGCGATGAATCCTTCCTTTTTAATTGCTGATGAACCTTTGTCAGCATTAGATGTATCTATACAGGCACAAATTGTTAATCTTTTGTTAGAATTACAGGAAAAACTTTGTCTCACGATGCTTTTTATATCACATGATATGAGAATGGTAAGGTATATAGCGGATAAAGTTGCTGTTATGTATTTAGGAAGTATTGTAGAAATAGGAACAACGAAGGATCTGTATGAACATCCAGCGCATCCATATACAGATATTTTAATTAAAGCGGCTCCATTGGTTAATCCTGATTACCGCTCGCGAAAATATGCTATTAAAGGAGAAATACCTAGTCCAATTGATCTTCCTTCTGGATGTCGTTTTGCACCACGTTGTCCTAAAACTTGTGAAAAGTGCAGAAAGATGCGTCCTGAGCTTACTCTTTTTGATAAAAATCGTAGTGTTGCTTGTTTTTATCCGGAAGAGTAATCGTATAAAGTAATAATAAAAAATTTAGAAGGGTAGTATAATGAATAAATATAATTTTTTAATGGCAGCGATTCATAATGTAATGGATTATTATCATATCCCAGGGTGTGCGATAGCAATTATAGATAAGGGTAAAAGTTTTTATTTTCATTTTGGATATGAAAATATAGAAAAACATATTCCTTTTACATTAGAGACGGTCAGTGGAATTGGTTCTTGTACAAAATCAATGACGGCATTTGCTATTATGCGTTTGATGGATCAGGGAATATTAGATATTGATGTACCTATTCATACGTACATACCTGGGTTTGCTTTATATGATGAAAAAGCTTCACAAATGGTTACTATTCGGGATATGCTTTGCCATCGTACTGGTGTTGCTGGGCATGATGGTACATGGCCAAATGATTCTATTAGTAGAAAAGAATTTGTATATCGATTGAAATATATGCAACCCAATGTAGCGTTTCGTACACTTGCTCAATATAGTAATGTTATGTATGTGGCTTTAGGCGGAATTATGGAAATGGTAACAGGAAAAACATGGGAAACTATTTTAAAAGAAGAAATTTTTGATCCGTTAGAGATGAAACATACCTATTGTCATCTTTCTGACGCATATAAGTCAGGACATATGGCTATGCCGCATTTATGGGATCATAAGTTAAAAGTAATATCTCCTTGGAAAATTGATATGGCAGGTCCTTGTGGTTCTGTAATGAGTACAATTCAGGATATGTGTACATGGGTTAGGATGCACATGCAAAATGGTCAATGGCAAGGGAAACAATTACTTTCCTCTTCATTGTTTCGGGATATGCATACACCACAAATTATAATGAATTATCCACATTTAAAAATGGGAACCGCTATTGGATATGGATTGGGGTGGAGAATTTTAATGTACCATGACACAGAAATACAGCAACATACAGGGAAGATAGAAGGATATAGTGCGTTTCAATTTTATGTACCCAAAGAAGATAGTGGTGCTGTATTTATAGATAATTTGCACACGCCTTCAAATCCGTTCTTCTTTACATTACAGGGATTATTATTAGATTATTTTTTGGGAATCCCACAACAAGATTGGCTTTCATTTTATATTCATCGAGGGGGAAAAAACCAAGAAGAGATATATCATCAGCTTGAGTTTAACTATATGCCTAAAAGATGTGTAAAAGAGACAAAACCATCTCATTTATTGCAAGATTATGAAGGTATTTATTCTAATCCTGCATACGGAGAATTTACAATACGGATGAACAAAAATGAATTGGAGTTGGATGAACGGTGTGTACGGCATTGTCCAATGAAGCATTTTCATTACGATACATTTAGTGTAGAAAAAATAAAAGAAGATACTAATATATATACAATACCATTAACTTTTTTAACTAATACAGATACAGGGGATATTAGTGGATTTACTTTGCGTATGGAGCCTAAAGTGTCAGATATTTTTTTCCATCGAATTAAATAAATAGGTATCAAATATGTAAATTTAGATATTAAGGAGAAGCAAATAAGAATAATTAGAAATCAGGATGAAATTATCAGTATGTTATTTGGCTACAATTTTCCAGTATAGAAGAATTTATTGGATTGTAATATCTTATAATAATTGTTAATTATATTTACTGTAGTTCTAATTTCTAGAATTACTTGATGTAAAATATATTGGCAATTTATCATCCTCAGACTGAAATAATACATTTCCTGAATTATTACAATTATAACTTTTTGTGGTTCTAATAAAAATCTCAACAAGATAGGAGATATAATTATGACACTAGGACAACAAATTAGAGAATTGAGAAAACAAAAAGGGATGAGTATCCAAACACTAGCTAAAGAATCCGGGCTTAGTACAGGTATTATTAGTCAGATGGAACGTGATTTGACAAAACCATCTGTAGATACATTGTGGAATGTTTCAAAAACGTTAGGTGTTCATATCAGTTATTTTTTTTGTGAATTTGACGGTAAAAAAGCAGTTATTAAGAAAAACGAACGAAGGAAGATTATTCTACCTGATTCTCATGTTACCTATGAACAATTAAGTCCGCAGAATCGCCGGATGGAGGTACTATTGGTTAAAATTGAACCGGGAGAATGTGATTATGATAAACTTATTGCTCACGAGGGAGAAGAGTGGGGTTATGTTATTCAAGGTATTATGAAAATAAAATATGGTTTTACTGACTACATTTTGTACGAAGGAGACAGTATTTATTTAGATAGTACTATTCCGCATCGCTATGTAAATATTGGAGATGTAACAGCCATTTCACTTTGGTCGATGACTCCTGCAAGCTATTAAAGGTGTTTGAAATACTACATGTGTAAAAAATAGAGGGTATGTATTACCGTTTTGAATTCTTTTTGAAATTTTATTAAGATAGTGTTATAGGCACTAAAAATTGGTAATTAGTTGTGAATTTAAAATTTTTAATGATATAAAAATAAAATGTTGGTTTTAAATAGTTGTTTCTAATTCAGCAAAAGGAAGATGACTAAATATGGATGTCAATGAACTTACGCAGAATTTTACGAAAAGGCCGGTGTGGGTACAAATCGATTTAGATGCAGCTGCACACAATATGCAAAATATCCGTAATTTTATTGGCCCGAAAAAAAAGATTGCAGCTGTTGTTAAGGCAAATTCATATGGACATGGTTCAGTAGAAATGGCTAAAACTTTTTTGGCTAATGGAGCTGACTGTTTAGCGGTAGCTTGTTTGGATGAAGCGGTAGAGCTACGTCAAGCAGGTATTACTGCCAAAACAATTATATTAGGACATACAGACGGTAGACGTGCGGAGGAGCTGATTAATTATGGTGTTGATGCCACCGTTTTTCATTATGATGATGCTAAGAAATTTTCAGATGAAGCGGTGAAGTTAAACCGTTTAGTTAACTTACATATTGCTATAGATACCGGCATGGGGCGGATTGGGTATCGTCTATGTCTGGAAAGTATCGAAGAAATTAAGAAAATTCATAAACTTCCCAATATTAGATTAGAAGGTATTTTTACCCATTTTTGTGTATCTGATATGATAGATTTGAAAAATGTGGCTTTTACAAAAGAACAATTTAAACGATTTTCTTGGTTCTGTGATATATTGAAAAAAGAAGGGGTAAACATCAATTTTCATCACTGTTGTAGTAGTGCAGCAATAATGAAATATCCAGATTTTCGATATGATATGGTACGGCCTGGTATTATCCAATATGGGTATGATCCATCTGATGAAGTATCAGGGAGAAAATTTAATGTTCAACCAACCATGTCGTTACATTGCTGTATTACGCATGTAAAAGTGATAAAAATAGGAGATACTGTATCATACGGACGTTGTTTTACAGCAAATAAACCGACGATAATTGCTACATTACCATTAGGATATGCCGATGGGTACTCACGTTTGTTGTCTAATAAGGCCAATGTATTATGTCATGGAAAACGGGTACCACAAGTAGGCAATATTTGTATGGATCAGTGTATGATTGACGTTAGCAGTATTCCAGATGTCAGAGTGGGAGATGAAGTAGTTCTTTTTGGTAGTCAAGGAAATCAAACAATATCTTTGAAAGAAATTGCTAATAAAATAGGAACAATTGTGCATGAAATTACATGTAATATAAATCGCCGAGTACCGCGTATTTATGTTAGAGGGGGAAAAATTGTAAAACGTATAGAGTACCTCTTTGATTAATTTACTGCTAGAATAAAATTAGTACAAACTAAAATAAGAAAATCTTATACATGAAACCATTTTACAATAAAAGTACCAAAAACGGTAAGAATTTATAATGGATAATAATTAAAGACAAATTAATTATTGAAACCTATTCTTTGGAAGAGTTGGAATGGGTAAACCTTTACACCAAAAGCACTCATTTTATATGGGTGCTTTTGTAGTGATCAAGCATTTTTGTAACACTTGAGTCTACTTTTTTAACGTCTAAATCTGGCCTCAAATGGAGTCATATTGTTGTTGTAAGAGTGGGGCCGTACATGGTTTTATACCAAATATAGGCAAAATCATTGACAGCATGGTCAAGTTCTTTCTCCGAATGGTAGTAATGTAAGTTGATCTCTTCATTTTTCAGTGTGTTGTAATATCTTTCCATGGGTGCATTATCATAGGGACAGCCCGCTTTACTCATGCTTTGGGTAATTTTTACCGACTTGCAGAAAGAAACAAACTCCATTGAACTAAATTGCGCCCCCTGATCACTATGAAGGAGAAGCGGTTGTTGCTATTCTTTGATTCAGCGGTAAAGTCTTGATGTAAAAGATTAGAAAATATTTTATGCGCTTTCCTTTTTACATAGCCTGGCTTTTTCCGCCTTACAATGGATTTTAAGCCTAACTGCTTATTCATATATTTATGAATGGTAGTTTTACTTAAATAGATATTTTTTCGTGCTAAAAACACCCGCATTATGCGATGGCCTATCACGCCATTCATATCGTGATATAACTTGCTAATGACCTTCAGAATTTTTGTTTTCTCAATGTATTTTTGCTTCTTCTTATTTTTGATGAAATTATAATAAGCGTTTGGACTTAACTTTAATTTGTATGAACAGAAGAAACACCTCGCCTTTACCAGACGAATCGATTAATGGGAAAGCATGCCGTTTACTGTGAATTTCTTGACACATACCTGTTCTATATAATAGTTTCTTTTTTTGATTTTTTTTGTTAGAATAAATAGTAAAGAGAAAGTTGCAATGGTATCGATGCAAGGAGAAAAAATTGTGTCCACGTGCATACAGTATTTAATGAAACGCTATTTTGGTGAAAAAGGGCAGGGATTCACCGAATATGCCATTATTTTATTACGTATTGTTTTAATAGGATGTATGGTATATAGTATGTCCACTATAAAAAGTCAAGTTGATAGTTTATATTCTTTCGTTTCATCTCATTTTACTTTTATTG
Organism: Megasphaera sueciensis; assembly: GCF_050219315.1. NCBI lineage: Bacteria > Bacillati > Bacillota > Negativicutes > Veillonellales > Veillonellaceae > Megasphaera > Megasphaera sueciensis. The sequence continues at coordinate 1,005,159 of NZ_CP116939.1, read as the reverse complement.
CCGGTGCTGATAACGGTAATTTTACCACTTCAAGCGGTTTTTTCGTTGGTACGGGTAATAATAGTAAGTAAAATTTTGAACATAATCAGGGGAACGATACTGGGAACGGACAAGATAATATTCAGAATTAATTTATAAGTAAACAGCAATAGTATCCAGTACTATTTACAGAAGTAATTAGTGGAGTTGACAAAAATGGAAAAAAGCTTGGATGATGTAAAGCGTGTACTTGATGTTTTATCCGATATATATGATGTAGTTAGAATTGTTGATCCGATTTTTAACAAGGTCATATACAATGGACATAATTCTAAAGTTCCCCCTTCAACGGTTTGTTATAATGTTTTAGAAAAAAATAAATTTTGCAGCAACTGCATTGCATTGCGCGCTCTAAGTGAAAATAAAACACTCATAAAATTTGAAATATTGAATAATGAATGTTGTATGGTAACAGGGATTCCGTTTCTATACAAGGGAGGGCGATATGCAATTGAATTATTGCAAGATATTACGCATAAAAGTGTATGGAACAGCGTTATCAGCAATACGGAGGAAAATTTTACAGAGGCAATTTTACGTCTGAATGATTCGCTTTTTAAAGATATATTGACAGATGTATTTAATCGGCGATTCATTAATGAAAGACTGCCTGTAGAAATATTTAAGCAAAGTATATCCGATTTTCCGGCATGTTTGTTTATGATTGATATAAATTATTTTAAACGAATCAATGATACGTATGGACATCAAAGCGGCGATGCTGTATTACAGCAGTTTGCCTCCGCATTAAAGGAAAAAATACCAAATTCTACTAGTTGGGTGGCTCGGTATGGCGGCGATGAGTTTTTAATATATTTAGATCAAGTTACGAGGGGACAAGCACAAATAATTGCGACGAAAATATGTAGAAATATAGACCAGTATTCTTTTAATAGTGAGAATAGAATCATAAAAACAACTTGCAGCATAGGGGCGTGCATGTTACAAAAAGATATGGATATGGCGGCATGGATAAAAACGGCTGACAAAAATTTATATATAGCTAAGTCAAAACGTGAAGATAAAATTATATGTGGAATTATGCATGGGATATAGATTAATTCATATCATGGTCGTATTATTGCAGTTTGCCAATGAAACAGGTCGTCTAGCTTGAGATTGGGTGTTACAAGAAAAAATCAGACATGTAAAAAGTCGTGGTATTTATCAATAATAATTTTGCCAAACAGTAATAAGCCTCACAGTGTTATGATGTGGGGCTATTTTGCTGTCATACTGCGTGTTTTGACTACTTTCATTATGTGAGGTATTGCTTGTATCAAGTTATCTTCAATGTTTGATATGACCTGTGAGTACGTCTTCCCAAATATACAAAAGGACTATATCTTTTTCCGTTTGGAAAATCCAGGTTACAAGGAATTTATAAAAATGAAATGCATGCGTAGTAATTACTTGCAAGCAGGTATTTTTAACTAGGATATATTTTGAATAGTTTCTTGCTTTTCTATGGAAAAAGGTATACTATAATAGCGTATACGAGTAATCGAGTATACGAATGTAAAAAACATAGCACAGAGAGAAAGAGATAGGAAACAAACATAATAATCATATTATGTTATGCGAACGATGAAATTATATCAAAAAATATGCAAAACCAGTGTATACGGTTACAGCAAGGAGCCGGTATTTGTGATATTTATATTAAAGGAGTGAGTAATGATGAAAAAAATTGAAATTTTTGATCCCGCAATGTGTTGTTCCACTGGAGTATGCGGTCCTTCCGTGAATCCCGAATTGATCCGGGTGGCAGCAGTTGTTGAAAATTTAAAAAAAGAAGGAATCCATATTGTAAGGCATAATTTGTCTTCCGATCCTCAGGCATTTGTACAAAATACGATCATCAATGCAGCATTGAATGCCAAAGGAATGGAAATACTTCCGGTAACTATGGTGGACGGCGCGATCGTCAAGGAAAGTGGGTATCTTACCAATACGGAATTTGCGGAATATCTTCAGGTGGATATTGATACAGTACAATCAAAATCGGATACGGCACAGAATTCCAATTGTAACTGTAGTTCGAACGATTGTTGCTGTTAAGGAGGAATGCGGTTATGGAAATAGCATTATATGATCCTGCGAAAACAGTAGCAACGAAATATCTGTTTTTTACAGGAAAAGGCGGTGTGGGAAAAACTTCTATTGCCTGTGCCACTGCGGTATCCTTGGCAGATGCAGGGGAAAAGATACTGCTTGTCAGTACGGATCCTGCTTCTAATCTTCAAGATGTATTCGGTATCCCGTTGAATGATGCAGGTGTTGCTATCGCGGATGTCCCGCGTTTGATCGTTGCCAATCTGGATCCGCTGACGGCTGCTGCGGAATACCGGGAGTCAGTGATTGGCGCATATCGCGGTAAATTACCGGATTCTGCCATTAAAAATGTAGAAGAACAGCTATCTGGTTCTTGTACGGTGGAAATTGCAGCATTTAATGCATTTTCTGAATTTTTGACAAATTCGGAAAAAGCAGAAGAATTCGACCATATTATTTTTGATACGGCACCAACCGGACATACGCTCCGTATGCTCCAGCTTCCGTCTGCATGGAGCGGTTTTATCAGCGAAAGCAAACATGGGGCCTCCTGCCTCGGACAACTGTCCGGTTTAGAGGATAAAAAAGAAATGTATAAGAAAGCGGTTCATACGTTGGCAGATACCCGTCTTACTACGATCATTCTTGTCACCCGGCCGGAAACGGCACCGATACGGGAAGCACAGCGGGCTTCCCATGAATTGGAAGCATTAGAGATCCGTAACCAGGTACTTGTAATAAATGGTCTTTTGGAAACATATGACGCAAATGATACAGTTGAAACAGCTTTATTTAAAAAACAACAAGAGGCATTGCAGGAGATACCCCGGAGTTTAGTAAGACAATCTGTCACGAGGGTACCGCTGCGCGCGTATAATATTACTGGGGTGGATCATGTCAGACAGTTGCTTTCGTATTCCGGACATACCCCTGTCGTGTCTACAGTGCAGCATCCGAATGCGTACACGCTTTCGGATGTCGTAGATGAAATTGAAGCGTCAAATAAAAAAGTAATCTTTACAATGGGGAAAGGCGGAGTCGGAAAGACGACAATCGCCGCGGCTATCGCTCTTGGACTGCATCGTAAAGGGAAAAAGGTGCGTCTTGCTACCACGGATCCGGCTGATCATTTGAACCTTGTCATGGGACCGAAAGAAGATATATCTGTCAGTCATATCGATGAAAAGGGTGAATTGAAAAAATATCAGGAAGAAGTGCTTGCGAAAGCACGCCAGACTATGCCGGAGGATGATCTTGAATATGTCAAGGAAGATCTTCGATCGCCGTGTACCCAGGAAATTGCCGTATTTCGTGCCTTTGCCGATATTGTTGCGAAGAGTCGGGACGAAATCGTTGTACTGGATACAGCACCGACAGGACACACGATCCTTTTACTGGAATCTACCCAAAATTACAATCAGCAGATAGAAAATTCCGGTGGGGATGTATCGGATGCAGAAAAAGAATTACTTCCCAGATTAAAAGATCCTAATGAAACAGAAGTTATTATTGTAACACTTGCAGAAACGACTCCGTTTTATGAAGCAAAGCGGTTATTGGATGATCTAAAGCGGGCAGGGCTTGCCGTCAGATGGTGGGTAATCAATGCCAGTTACTCGACGGTGAATACAAAAAGTGATTTTTTGAAGGCAAAAGCCGCAACTGAATTGCAATGGATCCATGAAGTGGATACCATATCCGACGGTCAGTATGCGGTCATTCCATGGAAACCGTTTGAAGTAAAAGGTGAAAAATTGTTGGAATTGCTGTAATTTTGTTGAATCGCAACTCAATTCATATCAATTGAGTTGCGATTTAATAATCCATAATACATTACGAGAGAAGCTTCGCAAAAATATATTAGGGTATAGGTTGTACTAGAAAATGGGTACCGTTACATTTTCTTTTGCTGGTTTAAATAACTGAAACCAATTGTACCGATCAGTATAGCTGTAATGCCGATATACTGATATCCGTAAAGAAGTTCTTTCAGATACAGGACTCCGGCTAAAATAGAAATTACAGTAGAAAGGTTGTTGAATTGTCCAACCGTAGAGGCCTCTAATTTTCCTAGCGAATAGGTCGAAAGCAAAGATGTTAACAGGGATGATGCAATGCCTAGGTATAAAATGGGAAAAACAAATGATAGATTGGTAAAGGGGTCAAAATAAGCTGAAATTGTTCCTTCCAGGAGATGGCGAATGATTGAGAGTATATTGAAACTTATACAACCCAGTAGTGTCATTATATATGTAAGGATAAAGGTAGAATAATGTTTAGATAATTTTCTTGTAAATACGGTACATAATGCAGCGGAAACCGCGGATAAAAAGATATATAAAAATCCTATATACATACTATTTCCTGTGTCCTGTCCGCTCATCATGTTAATAAAAATGACACCGCATATGGAGAGGGACATCAATGCTTTTTGCTTCGGGCTAATGGATTCCCCTAATATGATGTTGGCAATAATCAGTGTAAGAATAGGCGTAATCGCATAGATGATTCCGGCTGCTGTAGAAGATACGATGTCCAGTCCCAGTGTTTGAAATAAGAAAAACAAGAAGGGATACATAATGCTTAAGGGGAGTATGTTTAATACATCGCGCCATTTGATGGAAATAGTATTGGTTTTGCATATCCGGAATATAAGAATAGCCATCGCAGCGATTGTAAATCGATGAGCTAATAGATCAATAGGATGGGTACTTTGGAGTGCGATTTTTACAAACATATAAGAGAGTCCGATAATACTTGATTGCAACGTTATTGCATAATATCCTTTAGTAGTATCTTTCATGAGAGATTCCTTTTTGAATGCAGTGTGCAGAAAATTGTTTTTTTTGCATGATATTCATCTTGCGGAGCAGGCTGCGAATTGCGTTATGTACCTGCAGTTTGTGCCGATGGACACCTAACACGATCTATCCTCTACACCGGGAATGATGGGTGGGGTGCAGCACGATATTTCGCTGTTCACAATTTTGATTCTCCTGTCTTAATTTCGAGGAATAAAGTAAAAATATGAGATTGCAGTCGATTCTAAGGGAGTGTGATATAGTCTTTCCCTTAGATACGGTTTCTTTGATTGTATCGGAAGTATACCCGTATGTCCATCTTTTTGTAAAAAAACAAAATTTGTAAAAAAAAAATAAACCGCACACATGGCTGAAACTAAATCGTTTCAAGACCATGTGTGCGGTTCGGGATATGCAAGCAGATAAACTTCCATAAACTGCTGCCTGCTGCATATAAGATGCTCGCAGGATAAGCTTACTTATTTCTTAGCAGTAGGAGAATCAGCGGCAGTAGTGTGTTGATCCGAGGGTTTCATAGAACCGCTGAAGAGTCCTCCGGAGATAATGCTATGATCATAGCTATAACCAAAATAGATAATTAATCCTAGTATCAGCCAAACAATAAAACGAATTTGCGTAACGACCGGCAGCATCCAAATCAATATGCCGCAGAAAATAATAGCTAGTGCCGGTACAACGGGAACCCAGGGACACTTGAAGGCTCTGGGACGATCCGGCGCTTTTTTGCGCAATACAATAACGGCAGCGGCTACGATCATAAATGCACAGAGTGTGCCGATGTTTGTAAGTTCAGCGACGATGCCGATGGGCAGGAAGCCGGCAACGATAGCAGTAATAATACCAATAATCAAAGAGCTTCTGGCCGGGGTTTTATATTTTTGATTAATATGGCCAAAAATACCCGGAAGAAGTCCATCACGAGACATAACAAACAAAATTCTGCTTTGTCCAAATAGCATGACCAGCAGCACGGAGGTCAAACCACAGATTGCACCGACAGAAATTATGGCAGCCCCCCAATGATAGCCTACTTGCTGTAATGCAAACGCAACCGGAGCTGCTTGGCCCTTAAATTCAAGATACGGAACCATACCCGTTAAAATAGCAGATACGATAATATATAAAACGGTACAAATAATTAATGATAAGATGATGCCGCGCGGCAAATCCTTTTGTGGATCTTTCACTTCTTCTGCAGCCGTAGAGACAGCATCAAAACCAATATAAGCAAAAAATATAACAGAAGCTCCGGACAGTACCCCGTTCCAACCGTAAGGCATAAACGGATGCCAGTTGTCAGGATTTACATTACTGAATCCCAGTACGATAAATAATAAAACAACGGCCAGTTTAATGGCAACAATGACGTTATTAACAGAGGAACTCTGACGGACACCCATGATATTGATCCATGTTACCAGAGCAATGATCAGCATAGCCGGAAGATTGACGATACCGCCGGCATAAGGAGCATTTGTCAAAATAGCGGGCAGATTTATACCGATATTCGACATGATATTGGCAAAATAACCGGACCAGCCGATAGCAACGGCACCGATAGCAAATGCATATTCCAAAATCAGATCCCAGCCGATGACCCAAGCCCAAAATTCACCGAGAGCAATATACCCATAGGTATATGCACTGCCGGCGACAGGAACCATGGCGGCAAATTCCGAATAGCATAACGCGGCACAGCCACAGGCGATAGCAGCAATAATAAAAGAAATAATCAAAGCAGGTCCCGCATAATCTGCTGCTGCCACTCCGGTAAGGACAAATATCCCCGTGCCGATAATACAGCCGATACCCAACATGGTAAGCTCGAAGGTCCCCAATACTTTATTCATGCCACCTTCTTTTTGCGTCTCTGAAATAAATTCATTGATACTTTTCGTCCTGAAAATTTTTCTAGTCATAATACCCCTCCCATGTGATTGCTGTCAGAAAATTAAAATAAAAAGCAATATAAAGAATATGGCAGCAAATGTATAATATATAAAAAAACTTCTTTTCAGATATCTGAAAAGAAGTTAGTAAGCAGCAATATACACGTTGATGGTCCTTCGAAAAAATAAATTTTCTTATATATGACTATCTAGCAAGTAATATGTAATACTCCGTAGCACTGATCATAACAGTGCTTCTTCTTTCCGATAAAATGCATGTTGATTATTTGCACAAAATTATAGTAACATAAGTATATTAATATAAATTAATTATTTTGTAAAGTGTATCTTGTTATTTTATATTAAATTTAAGTTGTTTTGTGGATTGTTGCAAAAAAAACATGAATTTCATTTTCTTATAACATTTTTATATAAATTGAAAGACAGAATACGTGCTAGATGTTGATACTATGTTGTTCATAAAAAATGCGGCAGGGTATATAGTAAATGTTTGTCTGGCAGAAAAAAATCGGTCTGTAATATTTTTCTGCCAGACCGGTTAGCATATGATACATTATTTTTCTTATGGAAACAAGGGTGCCGGCAGCAGTTTCGATATTACCTTGTAGGTTTGTCAAACATATGTTACACAGTAGCAAGAAAAGAACGAAGGACTTCGTTAGGAGATTTCCAAGCCAGAGGACGCATAGGAAAATTATTGTATTCTCTACTACGTACTGCTAACTGTTTTTTGAAATCTGCAAAAGAATAAAAACGATGCTCCGCATAGAAGTACTCGTTGTCTTTTCGATGAGAGCGCTCTACCTTTCCGTTATGCCGCGGCGTATACGGCCGTATTTTTTGATGGATAATGTGATAGGCTGCCAATTGTCGTTCAAACAGCGTGAGTTCCGCTGTCTTACTTCGACCAAATCGGTTGGTGAATTCAAAGCCATTGTCGGTTTGGATTTTACAAATGGGAAACGAGAATCTTCGTACCAAGTGTTGGAGAAATATCGTGGAAGAATAGGTGCTCTGTTCTTGGAATGCTTCCAAATACCGAACGCGCGTACATTCATCGATAGCCGTGTATTGGTACATTCTTTCACCCAGCGCATGTGCCTGCCCCACGATGCAAGCAGAAGGAACTACTTTGACATCTACCTGCACTTTTTCTCCAGGGAACAGTGCTTGTTGATAGGGCTTGGGGATGTACTTTGGGTTCGGTACGGATTCCCGTGTGAGTCCGATACGCTTTAAACAGCGATATAGGCCAGTGATGGATCGTGTATATCCCCGTTTTCTTAGCTTGATCCAAAACACGACCAGCCCGGCATGCGGATTTCGTCGTCGCATATTCTGAATAAACGTTATCTCTTGAGACGTGTGCTGATTGGGATGATGGTGAGGGCGTCTGGATCGGGGCTGTAACGATGCCGGGGTCCCATCATAGCGCCATTGCAAGCGATAGATAAACTGGCGATTCGTACGATATTTTATAGCAGCAATAGTCACACCATATTTTCTGGCGTAAGAAAGAATAGATAGACGATACTTTACATCTTGTGTTATGCTGTTCATGAGAGAGCACCCTTTCTGTTGTGGTTTGGTATAGACAACTTAAGCATAACACAAAATGGTGCTCTCTCTTTTCTGTTTTTGTAACATATCTATGGTAAACCTACAGCCGGCAGCAGTTTCGATATTACCTCCTTTCTTTTCTAAATACGTTATAACTATCTGCAGTAAAAATTGTAAGAATATTAAGATAATTGAATAGACAAAAACATTTTGTACATCGTGGGATATACAAGACGTTTTTGTTTATTCTGGGGATTCTATCGGTATACATTAGGAATTTATAGGAAACGAATTACGTATTTGCCCAAAAAAGATTCCTTTTATTTGTTATTTTGATACAATAAACTGCAACTGCACATCATCAAGTATTATAAGATTTTTTTTAGCCATATTCAATTTTTTTGCCAGGTTGGCAGTAAATTATATATGGACTTGTATGCCATAAAAAACAGCGAAATTTCCATAGGGAAGCAGAGGATGTTCTTGATCAGCCGGTTTAAAAAGATAGCTGAAACAGCCTTGCCGTAAAAGAACGTAAGCCATAGCGTGTTTAGTCCTAAATGAATGCAGAGGGTAATAAGCAGAAACGGGAGAACGACTTGACGGATCGTAATTTTTTTTTGATATAAGAAATATCCGAATATCCAGCCTGTCAAAAATCCGGATAGGATAAAACCAGGGAAAAATATACTGAGACCTAATACGCCGGTTCCGATAACATCTGCCGTGGCAGCTACGATTCCGGCTTGTCTCGGTCCGAACCGCATGGCGTATAACGAGATAGGGAGAAAGCCAAATGTAATATGAACAAAGGTTGTTCGTATGGCAAATACATAGGAAAAAATAACGGTTAGGGCAATACATATTCCTGCATATACAATGGTACGGGCTGAATCATTTGACATACGAAAGCGGTCATCCTTTCTTATTTTGCAATGCGTTTCCTATATTGCATTTTGGGGCGCGGGGGATTTTTATATTTTTACAGGAGACTGCCGTTTATTTAGCGAATAGCTGTTTTATGTCTTCTGTTATTTTTTTATTGTTGGTTTCTATTAAATCGGAAACAAAAGGATATAAGATATTTTCCGTGTATACAGCGGAAAATATTTCAAGTGATGCTAATACATCTTTCGTTGTTTGGGAGTGTAAATGGCGGATCGTATCAAAATATAATGCATTGAACAGCGTATGATATTTTCTGTTATCCAGGTGCCGCATGGTTTCAAACACTTCTTTTTTTGTCATTCCAATCATTTTTTCACTCACGGTAATCATCTCCTTTGAGTTGATTATAACATAAAAATAAAATGGGAAAAGACAGGACAGTTTAAAAAGAAGATAGGACAGATGACCGCAGCAGCTTTATATTTTGCGATATAAAGCTGCTGCGGGAGACTGCATATTTGTTTTTTAGCTGCTGTCAGAAGACTTCCGATAAAGGAAGAACAAAAAAGAAAATACAGTAGAAATGAGTGGCGCTGCCGGCTAAGACAAACATATGCCAAATGGCATGCTGGAACGGCAGCTTTTTCCAAAGATAGAAAATCGCACCTACGGTATAACAAATACCTCCGGCGATGAGCCACATGATAGCGTTCCATGACAGATATTCTATCAGCTGCGGCAGCAATAGGACGGATATCCATCCCATTGCGATATAGCAAAGAGTAGATACAATATGAAATCTATGTACATTAAAGCACTGCCATACGATACCCAGTGCAGCAAGCAGCCAAATCACGGCCGAGATGGCCAAGCCGGAGGAATGGCGGAGCGTGATCCATAAAAAGGGTGTATAGGAACCGGCAATTAGTATATAAATTGCAGAATGATCCAGTATTTTGAAAATATAGGAAACCTTTGGCAGTTTAAAAAAGCTGTGGTACAAGGTACTCATTAAATATAAGAGGATTAAAGAAGCACCATATACGGTAACAGAAAGTACATGCCAGGTTCCTTCATGATGAACCAATGTCATATACAGCATAATAACGAGAGCCAGGATGGACAACACGGTACCGATGCCATGGGTTACTGCGTTTGCAATTTCTTCTATCCATTTTTTTGATTGAAGAGTCATGATAGTTACTTCCTTTCTCTTTCTGCTTTCCATATCCTAGAAGATACAGCAGAAGCTTTTTTTCTTCCGGACTTTATTATATACCTTATTGTCTAAATCGTCATGTTTGAGCCGATGATTTTACAATGACAGGGAAATAAAATTGATTTACAGGATTATTGCTTTTCATTCCCTGCGAAATTCAGTATAATAAAACTAGGATCGACAAGGTTAAACTAAGGAGGCAATTTCATGAAAAGAACAGTAGCAATACTAATGGCTGTCTTGACTATGTTTTTAATAGCCGGATGTGATATGGGTTCTACGGCGACGCAGAAGAATTCGACGCAGCAGGGGCAGCAGGATACAAAGAATACGCAATCATCTAAAACTGCTGCGCGGCAAGCTGTAGTTTGCGAACTTCCCGGTTTAGGAGATACACGTACGGCGTGGACTGCGGAATGGGGCAGTCCGACAGCACAAGGGGATACGATCAGATTGTTTAATAATGGGGCCTATAAAACCATTTTTGATGGGGATAAGGCTATTACGATAACGTTTGCTTCTAAAGATGGCAAGAATCCCTTGCCCGAAACAATGGTTCCTAAAGATGGCAAGAAGCTTTCTGAAAGCAGTAAAAAAACGGGGGATTCCAAAATGGTCGTGCAAAAATGGCATAGCGATCTATTGGCGGCGGCTATTCCGGAAACAAAAGGGAATTATACCATTATGCAGCATATGGAAGGAACCGCATATACCAACGTTACGGTGGACTGCACACCGAATTTAAGTAAATAGAGATATTAAAAATGCTGTTCCATAGGAGCAGCATTTTTTAATATCTTTTATTTTTGTGGTTTGTTCATTCCTAATTGTTTAATCGAAAGACCGATACGGCTGCGCCCGGCATCAACTGAAATAATGACGGCGTCGATGATATCTCCCACGTGGATGATATCCAGCGGATGCTTAAAGGAATGGGAACTCAATTCGGAACGATGGATCAAACCGGGTGTTTTGAGTCCGATATCGACGAAAGCTCCAAAATCGACTACATTATGCACGGTACCGCGTACGATGGTACCGACTGGCAGCTCGTCCAAGGAAACGACATGTTTGCGTGTCAAAGGTTGTGGGAAACCGTCGCGTATATCACGGCCGGGCTTGCGCAATTCTTCTAATATATCCCGGATCGTAGGAATGCCGGCTTGTAATTTAGCCGCTAATTTTGGGGCAGCATTCATTTGTAATTTGCTTTGCAGGAGCCGAAGCTTTTCTTCATTTTCTAAATCCTGCATAGTAAAATCATATATCTTGATAATTTCTTCAGCCAGCGGATAGGATTCGGGGTGAACGGAGGTATTATCCAGGGGATTGCTGCTGTTTTTGATACGAAGGAACCCGGCACACTGGGTAAAGGCGGCAGGGCCCAGGCGATTGACGTTAAGCAGTTCCCGGCGATCGTGAAACGGACCATTTTCATTTCGGTAGGCAACGATATTTCCTGCCGTGCTTGCCGTAAGTCCGGAAATGTGCCGCAGCAGAGCGGGAGAGGCTGTGTTTAAATCGACGCCTACATAGTTTACGACAGATTCGACGACGTCATCCAAGGTTGCCGACAGTCGTTTTTGATTGACGTCGTGTTGGTACTGGCCGACGCCGATTGATTTGGGATCTATTTTTACTAATTCTGCCAGCGGGTCTTGGATGCGCCGGGCAATCGATACGGCACCGCGTATGGAAACATCAAGTTCCGGTAATTCTTCACGGGCCAGATCGGAGGCAGAATATACGGAGGCGCCGGCTTCATTGGCAATGCAATAGCGGCAGGATAAACCGTTGTCTCGTATCAGCGAGGAAATAAATTGTTCTGTTTCATAGGATGCCGTGCCGTTGCCAATGGAAATGAGCGTAACGTGATGCTGCTGTATCAAGGCGCTGAGGGCCGCGGCACTTTCTTCCCGCTGTTTTTGCGAGCTGGTCAAATAGTAAGTACCATAATCCGCTACATGACCGCAGGAATCAATGACGGCACATTTGCAGCCGGTACGGTATCCCGGATCCATGCCCAAGATGGTTTGGCCTGTAAACGGAGGCTGCAGAAGCAGCTGGCGCAGATTTTCGGCAAAAACGGTGATGGCTTGTTTTTCTGCACGTTCCGTTAATTCATTGCGTATTTCCCGTTCCATCTGTGGAAAAATAGTGCGCTTGTAACTGTCTGCGGCGGCAGCTTCCAGAAGTGCTGCATAGGGGGAGTGCTGCTGGACTAGCAGACTGCTCAAATGCTGAATATAGGTATCATCAGCAGCCGTCAGTGTGACTTTTAATACTTTCTGCGCTTCGCCGCGGTTGATAGCTAGAATGCGGTGGCTGGGGAGATGACGGATACTTTCGCTGAAGTCCTTATAGGTAAGCATTGCTTGTGCATCTTGTTCTTCGACCAGCAGCGTACATTCCAGCTTTGCTGATTTCCAAAGAGCGGAGCGGAGGTAGCGCCGGAACTCCGTCGATTCGGATAGATGTTCGGCAATAATATAGCCGGCACCTTGAAGGGCGTCTTCAACGGTCGGTATTTCTTCGCTGAGAAATGGAACAGCCAGTGATTCGGCCGGAGGTCCTGCCGGTTTTTGTTCCATTAGCAGTGCGGCCAGGGGTTCCAGTCCGGCATCACGGGCTATGGAGGCCTTCGTGCGTTTTTTCGGCTTATACGGAAGGTATATATCTTCTATATCTTGCAGACGTTGTGCGTTTTCCAGCTTTTCTGCCAGTTCCTCTGTCAGCTGTCCCTGTGAAGCGATGGATTGACGTACTGTTTCCTTTCGTTGAGTCAGTGCCATGTCATATTCAAAGTTTTCTTTTATTTGCCGTAATTGTACTTCGTCCAGTTCGCCGGTTGCTTCTTTCCGGTAACGGGCGACAAACGGAATCGTGTTTCCTTGATCGAAAAGAGTAAGAGTTGCAGCGACTTGTTTGGGGGTAATATGAAGGGTTACGGCAATTTTTCGGATGATTTTTTCTGGTTGCATATATATCTCCTCTCTTCTCTATTATGCGAAAAAAAAATGTGTACGTCAAATTAAAAAAAACATTTGCTATTTTCTTCAATAACCATTACAATGTAATAGTACAAATAATTAACAATGAAGATTATTAAAAAATCTGAAATTGGTAAAAATTGTTGTCCGAAAGGAGGATATAGGTTATGAACATTACTGAAGTTCTGCGTGAGCATGGTTATAAGGTTACACCTCAGCGTCTGGCTGTGTACGAAGTCATTGATCAGAATAAGACGCACCCGAATGCCGAAGCAATTTATAAAGAATTGCAGCCACGTTATCCGTCTATGAGCTTGGCAACAGTGTATAAGACAATGGAAATTTTTGCAAAAATTGGAATTGTCCAAATCTTGCAATGTGAAGAAGAATCACATCGCTACGATTTTAATGTTTCGCCTCATGCCCATATCCGGTGTACGATTTGCAACCGCGTTGATGATGTGGATGTCAATATGGAAGAATTAAAGCGACAGGCTGCAGACGAAACAAAATATAAAGTAAATGGTATAGGTGTATCTTTTACGGGTGTTTGTGCAGAATGTCAAAAAAAGTAAGCTGTATCAGCAAGGGAGCTGTCTTCTAACGGGGATGGCTCTCTTGTTTTTTTATGCTGCAGCATGAAGCGCAGGTGGTTTGAAAAATTTTACATAAATGCCTATCTTTTTACTGGATTTATACTATAAGCTGTGTTATACTTTTAGCAATCAAACAACATATAGATAAACGTTGGCGCGTACAGGACATTTGTACATACCGTACGTTGACCGAATGGGGGGCTGACCATGATTAAACATTTGATAGTCGAAAGAGATGATTTCTCTCTCTATCGTGATTGGATGAAGTCACAAGGGTTTATATCGGCGACATATTTTTCGGTAAACGGTTTTGATTTGAAAAAGATGAAAAAATTGGCAGAAGCCGGTAAATTGAATGCAATTTGTTGTTCTGTCGGAAAATCTGTAAAGTGGTACTATGCCGAAAACCAAACGGAATTAGCCTATTTACGCGGTGAAGTTTAATATATAGTTGTATAGGTATTCAGCAGGCCGAAGCGATATGCTTCGGTCTTTTTTGCTCTTTTTGAAGTAGTTGTATATAATAGAAACTGATTATACGATGAGGTGAAACCATGTTGCATATAGGATGTCATTTATCTATTTCCAAGGGATTTCTGCATATGGGGCAGGAAGCAGTTTCTCTTGGGGCTGATACATTTCAATTTTTTACCCGCAATCCCCGCGGCGGTACCGTACGCAAGCTTGATATATCTGATATACAGGCGTTGAATGTGTTTCGGGAGGAACATCATTTTGCCCCGATTCTGGCGCATGCTCCTTATACCCTGAATGCTTGTTCAGCCAACGATAACACCAGGAAGTTTGCATTTCATGCAATGGCGGAGGATTTGCAACGTCTGGAGTATGTCGCACAGTGCCGCTATAATTTTCATCCCGGCAGTCATGTCGGGCAAGGTGCGGAAATAGGAATCGCACGCATTGTGGAGATGCTGGATGCCTGCATGTTTGAGGGACAGAAAACAACGGTACTATTGGAAACCATGGCAGGAAAAGGATCAGAAGTGGGCAGAAACTTTGAGGAATTGGCCAGAATTCTGGAAACAGCCCGCCTGTCTGATCATATCGGTGTATGCTTGGACACATGCCATATCTTTGATGGCGGCTATGATATTGTGTCTGATTTGACGGGCGTTTTAACAGAATTTGACCGCATTATCGGCTTGGACCGGTTGCTGGCCGTTCATCTGAATGATAGCAAAAATGTTTTGGGCAGTCATAAGGACCGGCATGAAAAAATCGGTCAGGGATATATTGGAATGGATACGTTTGTTGCCATTATCAATCATCCGCGCCTGCGGAACTTGCCGTTTTATTTGGAAACACCCAATGATCTTGACGGGTATGCCCATGAAATAGCGTTGCTCCGCAGCGCGTATATCAATAGATAAGGGGGACGGGAGTATGCGTATATTACATACGGCAGATTGGCATTTGGGAAAAATGTTTTATGGTGAATATGTGACGGAGGATCAGGCATATATTTTGTCAGAACAACTGCTTCCGATGGTACGGGATGAAGGCATTGATGCGGTCGTTTTAGCGGGAGATGTCTATGATCGCAGCTTGCCGCCGACAGAAGCGGTGGAATTATTTGATGAAATAGCAACCAAACTTACGTGTGAACTTAAGGTGCCTCTGCTGCTTATCAGCGGTAATCATGACAGTGCGGTCCGTTTATCCTTCGCCAGCCGTTTGTTGATGCAGCAGCAATTATTTATTGCCGGGGAGCTGACGAAATTGACAGGTCCGGTATTACTGGAGGATGCTTTCGGACCGGTAGCCTTTATTCCGATTCCGTTTGCAGAACCCGCCGTGGTGCGTCATTTTTTAGGAAATGAAGAAATAAGAGATCATCAAACGGCTTTGGCAGGTTTATGTCAGGCGCAGTCCCGAAACCTGCCGAAAGGCATACGTACTGTCTGTATTGCCCATGCGTTTGTGACCGGAGGCAGTATCAGCGATTCAGAGCGCCCCCTATCCGTAGGTGGTTCCAGCTGTGTGGATGCAAGTATTTTCGAGCCGTTTTCGTATACAGCACTGGGCCATCTGCATGGCCCGCAGCAAGCAGGGCGTCCGGAAGTACGGTATGCCGGCAGCCTGATGAAATATTCTTTTAGCGAAGCACATCAGCAAAAGGGTGCTATATTGGTAGATTTGCATAAGGATGGACAGGTTGTTGCAAAGCGGCTGCCGTTTAGTCCCAAACATGATGTACGCATCATAGAGGGGTCTTTTGATACGATTATGAAAGCAGAAGATGACCACAAAGATGATTTTGTTTTGATACGGCTTAGCGATGCAGAGCCCATACTCGATGGCATGGCTAAGGTACGCCGAAAATACCCGAGAGCACTGGCTTTGGAAACACCTAACCGGCAATATGAAGGCAGGAACGAACGTGATTTTGACGTGCGCAATACAACGGAACGGCAATTGTTTGTAAGTTTTACCGAAGCTATGCGTCCGGAACAACCGTTGTCTGAAGCGGAAACAGACTGTGCCAATGGATTATGGGAACAACTGATCAAAGAGGAAGGAGACGGACTGCTATGAAACCGATCTGTTTGGAAATGAATGCGTTCGGTCCCTATGCAGGACGGCAGATTATTGATTTCCGGCTGTTGCGGGACCGTAAGCTGTTTTTGATTTATGGGCCGACGGGAGCTGGGAAAACAACAGTGCTGGATGCGATTTGCTATGCCTTGTACGGAGATACAAGCGGCAATACACGCACAGGAGCCAATATGCGCAGCGAATATGCATCACCGGAACAAACAACCTATGTGACATTTACTTTTGCTATCGGCTTAAAAAAATATAGAATCGAGCGGCAGCCGGAACAGGAGATCGCTAAAAAGCGCGGAACCGGTTTAAAAATAGAATCGGCTTCGGCTGTTTTATATGAACTTTGCGATGACGGAACAGATAAAGCCGTACTGGCCAGCAAAATGGTGACTCCCGCAGTTGAACGGCTCCTCGGGTTTAAGTCGGAACAATTCCGCCAAGTTGTGTTATTGCCGCAAGGTGATTTTCGTAAATTGTTGTTGGCGAATTCCAATGATCGCCAGCAGATCATGCAGGTCTTATTTCATACAGAACGGTACAGCCGTTTTCAAGAATTAGTCAAGCAGCGGCATGATGAAGTACAAGAGAAATATACGGCAATACAATATAAAATAGATCAATATTTGCAGATGAATGATGTCGGGCAGGAGGATTCCCTGGAAATACTGCGACAGGATCTTTTGGCGCAGCAAAAGGAGTTAGAAGCCAAAAAGGCCAAGGCACTTGCCAGCCGGGATGCCTATCAACAAGTCGTGCAGCGTGCGCAAGTATTGGCCGATCATTGGCAGGTACTGAAAAATAACCGCAAGGAGAGGGAAGTACTGCAGCAACAGCAGGAAATGATGGAAAAACGGCGCAGTCTGATTGAACAGCTAAAAAAAGCACAACTACTGGCCGAACCATGTCGTACACTCGAAGAGATACAACGGCAGGGCATAGCGGCAGGGACGGCACTGGAGAAAGCGGCGGTAAAATCAAAGCAAGCAGCGGCGGCACTCCGGGATATGGCTGCATATCAGCAGGCTCTGGAAGCCCAGCAAGAGGATATGCGCAAAAATCGGGAACGAATCGTGCAGCTCCACGGGTATGTGGAAAAGGCTCATGAATGTACCGAACTGGGAAGACAGTACGATAGGCTCCAAAAAAAATCGCAGGAGGCAGGGCTTCGCCTGCAGCATATCCTTTCGCAAAAAGAAGATTGCAAAAAAGCGATAGCAGCGGCGGCTCCTATTGTGGAAAAACAGCAGCAGCTTTTTGTTGCCTTGGAAAAGAACAAAGGAGAGGAAAAAAATCTCCGGGACCGCCTGCAGCAGGAACAGCATATAGATCAGCTGATGACGACAATCAACCGTACACAAAAACAAAGGACGGAGGCAGTACAAGCTTATACGAAACAGCAGCAGCAGGCACAGCAGGATGCGGTAGACTATGAGTCGGTGCAGACACTGTTTTTACAGGGACAAGCTGCTCTGCTGGCCCAGGGGCTAAAAGACGGAAGTCCTTGTCCGGTCTGCGGTTCACGGGAACATCCCCAGCCGGCTGCGGCAGCCGCACACCTTCCGCAGAAGGAAGATGTGGAGCGCCGCAAGCATATCGCTGCCACCAGTGAGAAAGGACGGCAGCAGGCGGAGGGAGCCGTACAAAAACTGGAAGCCGCATTGGCGGAACAGCAGCGTCAGTATGAATTACTTCGTTCTCAGTATGTAGAAGAGGGAAGCCTGGCAGAATGGGCACAGCGGCTGGCCGAAAAAAAAGCTGCCGGAGCAGTGCTGGAAAGTACTGCTGCACAGACTAAGCAGATGCAGAAACAGCTGCAGGATCGTCAAAGCGAATTAAAACAATGGGAAGAACAGGAAACTGCGGCTCGCAGCAGCGCGGAGGAAGCGCGTCTACATTTTGCGCGGACGGCAGAAGCCAAACAACGGGCAGAAAATGAACTTCCCGAGATATATCGTATAGAACAAACCCTGCAGCTGGATATCCAACGACTGGAAATGAAAGTAGCTGACTATGAAAAGAAGACAGCGGCGGCCCGGGAAAATCTAACGGCTGCGCAAAAGGCAGATGCAGGATACCAGGAACAGGTCAGATTACTGACGCAGCAGGTGGAAACACTGCGCAACCAATATTCTGAAAGCATGGAGGAAGTGAAGAAACGGGTGGTGCAGGCCGGATTCTCTACAGTCCAGGAATGCAGGATGCTGCAAAACGATATTCCCCGCCTGCCGGAAGAAGAAAAGAAATTGGCTCGCTATGAACAACTTCTTCAGCAGACAGCCGGCCGGATATCACAGGAGGAAGCTGCAATCGGTCAGGAACCGGAGCCGGACGTGGAACAGTATGCAAAGGAACTGCAGATGAAAAATCAAATATGGCAGCAGCTTTCCGATCAGGAAGCCGCTGTCAGAAGCCGGTACAATACCTTGAAAAAAGGACTCGGACAGCTGCGGTCTTGGCATACGGAACAAACGGCACTCACAGAACAGTATAAAACGGTAGGTTCTTTGTATGACTTAGTTAGCGGTAAAGTGACAGGAATCAACTTTGAACGATATATTTTAGGCGCGCTGCTTGATGAAGTACTGCAGGCGGCTAATCTGCGGCTAAGTGACATGAGCCGCAGGCGCTATCAATTGCAGCGATCCCATACTTGGGAGGATAAGCGCATCAAGCAGATCGGTTTGGATATTGAGGTATTTGACAATTATACGGGATACGCCCGTCCGGCCAATACCTTATCCGGCGGAGAAACTTTTCTGGCCTCGCTGGCGTTGGCCTTGGGATTGGCAGATGTAGTGCAAGCCTATTCCGGCGGCATCCATTTGGATACTATTTTTATTGATGAAGGCTTTGGCACACTGGATGCAGAAACATTGGATTTTGCTTTAAAAGCGCTGTTGGATTTACGGCAGGATGGACGACTGGTGGGAATTATTTCACATGTGCCGGAACTGCGGGAACGTATCGATACACGGTTAGCCGTGCAAAAAACGGACAGAGGCAGCACCGCAGCCTTCGAATTGTTGTGAATAATAAAATTATATAAAAATATTTGATAATTCGACACCTAAAAGGTATAATATTAAGCAACAGCAATTTTAGTTAAAGATAGGATGGAAAAGAGGGGGAACAGAGTGTCTATTGAAAAAGTAAAAGAATATTTTTCACAATGGAATATGCAGGACCGAGTCCGGGAATTGGATCATTCCAGCGCAACCGTGGAAGAAGCGGCGGCTGCTTTGCATACAGAAGGGAAACGGATTGCCAAGACGATGTCTTTTATGGTAGATACGCAGCCGATTCTTGTAGTCATGGCCGGGGATGCACGGGTGGATAATCATAAATTCAAGGAACGATTTCATAAAAAAGCATCGATGATCAAAACCGACGCGGTTGAAGAGGTGATCGGTCATCCGGTGGGCGGGGTCTGCCCGTTCGCGATCAAACCGAACGTCAAAGTGTTCCTGGATGACTCCTTGAAACGTTTTACAACCGTGTTTCCTGCCTGTGGAACGGGAAACAGTGCCATTGAATTGACGCTTCCGGAATTGGAAAAATATTCCCATTCGTCAGCATGGGTACAGGTTTCTAAAGGCTGGCAAATCGGATAGGAGGGATATCTATGCAATATACGTTTAAACATACTAATTTCAACGTTTTGAATTTACAGAAAAGCATGAATTTTTATCAGGAAGCATTGGGACTGAAGGAAGTGCGCCGTATTGAAAAGGATGCGTTTACAATCGTTTATTTAGGTGACGGCGTATCGGACTTCTGTCTGGAATTGACTTGGTTGAAGAATCGGAAAGAATCATATAATTTAGGAGAAAACGAATTCCATACGGCCTTCAGTGTTTCTGATATAGAGGCATCACATGAAAAACATGAAGCCATGGGGTGTGTCGTATACGATAACCCGGCCATGGGAATTTATTTTATTGCGGATCCCGATGGATATTGGCTGGAAGTAGTGCCTGAAAGGAAATAGGATGAAAAACGAATATACACAGCGGACAGTGCGGCTGATCGGACAGGAAAAAGTAGATATACTGGCCGAAAAAACAGTGTTGATTTTTGGCTTGGGCGGAGTCGGATCTTATGTTGTTGAGGCCTTGGTACGAGCGGGTGTCGGTACCTTGATCCTGGTGGACAAAGATGTGTTTGATCCATCCAATATCAATCGGCAATTAGGTGCGACCGTTAATACGATAGGCTGTTACAAGACAGAAGTCATGGCAGCCAGAGCGCGTATTATCAATCCCGATATCATCGTACGTTCCCGGTGTTTATTTTATCAACCGGGCAAAGACGAAGGATATATTTCTGGTTCCGGAGCCGATTACATTGTGGATGCCATTGATACGATCAGCAGCAAAATCGGCATTATTGAAGAAGCGTATCATGCCGGGATTCCCGTCATATCTTCTATGGGAGCAGGAAACAAGCTGCATCCCGAATTATTTGAATTAGCAGAAATTGAAAAAACGTCGGTGTGTCCTATGGCTAAAGTCATGCGACGTGAATTGAAGAAACGGGATATTCGCCACATTAAGGTTGTATATTCTAAGGAAATGCCGCGTCCGATACAAGTGCCGGACGATGCGGTACATCCCAGCCCCGGCAGTATTTCGTTTGTACCTTCTGCATGTGGCTTGATTATTGCCGGTGCGGTGGTACGGGATTTAACGGGATTACCATAATTACAATACGCAGATGTAAAGGAATATGAAAATGGATACGATGGTGCTGCAGCATCCTGCACGATTACAATTACATAAAAAGGATGGGACGATGATTTACGGGTATAATCAGGATTGGTTCCATACCTCATGGCAGCGGGCAAGCGGCTGCGGACCAACAGCTGCCGCACTGTTATCGGGTTATGTACTGCAGCGCGACGGATATATGCCGGATAATGCGTTGGACTCTATAGGTAAACGCCGGGAAGCGATGGAACGGGTGTGGGACTATGTGACCCCCAGCCACTGCGGTGGCTTGTACAAAACAGAATGGTTCAGAGATGGGCTGCAGCGATATCTTGATGAAGCCGCGCCGGCGCGATATAGTGTGGAAATGCTGCCTGTGTATCCGTTTCATCTTTGCGAAAAAGGAGCCAAGGATATTGTGGATTTTATCGGAGACGGTCTTGCAGAAGATTCACCGGTCGCTTTTTTAAACCGCAGCCGCGGCAATGAACTGGAACTTAGCAATTGGCACTGGATTTCCATTGTGGCTTTGCTGGGACGAAAACACCACCAATCCCTTTGCTATGACAGCGGCCTGATGACAAGATTTGATCCCGCACGGTGGTTTAAAGAAGCTGTATTGGGTGGGGGATTTGCATATATTAGACGTGCAGGCTGAAGCCTGCTATTCAAAGAGACCGGTCTTGTACCGGTCTTTTTTTAAAAAAATTACAACTATTTTCTTGCAAATATAAAATGATATTTTATAATAGATTTACATGTAAAAAAAGGAGAATAGCTTAATGAATACACCTGAATTGCTTATTTTCGATATGGATGGACTCATGACGGATACAGAACGATTAGCGGCTAAATGCTTAAAAGAAGTGGGACATTTATATGGATATACATTTCCTGACACGTTATTTGATAAGATAAACGGCATGGATAATCGCCGCATTGGATCTGTTTTTCGAACCGAATATGGAGAAGATTTTCCCTATGAACAAATATATGCAGAAAAGAGAAAACTGGCAGCTGCCTATATCGAAGAACATGGTGTACCGGCTAAACCGGGATTGCATGATTGTTTAGCATATGCCCAAAGTCGGCATATATGCTGTGCCGTAGCTTCATCGACACCGTTGGTGCGCATCCGCCAGTATCTGGAGCAGCTGGCGGTTCTCCCGTACTTTGAATTGATACAAAGCGGGGAAGAAATCGAACGTGGTAAACCTTTCCCCGATATATTCCTTACGGTTTGCAGTAAATTGGGAACAGAACCGGCCAATGCGATTGTACTGGAGGATTCAGCAAATGGACTGCGAGCAGCGGCAGCGGCGGCGATTCCTTCTGTTTGGATTCCCGATATGGTGGATATTCCGGCAGATGTGAAAAAAACAGTGTGGAAAGAATTACATAGCTTGCTTGAAGTTCCGGCAGCACTGGAAGAATTGCGGTAAGAAGAGGGGGTAATATACTGTGATAGCAAAGGTTCCTTCGGCGTATATGACGAAGGCATTGATCGTATTTTTGGGAATGCTGGCGGCCATAGCGCCTCTTTCAACGGATATGTATTTGCCGGCGCTTCCTGCAATGATGGCTGATTTCTCGGTAACGCCCTCCATGATTCAAATGACATTGACCGCTTCCATGGCCGGCATGGCGGTGGGACAGATTTTTGCCGGACCGGCCAGTGATGGAAAAGGACGAAAAGGACCGTTGACTGCGGGGATGTTGATTTTTACTGTTTCTACGATTATATGTGCTTGTGTATCATCTATTTCTGTTTTTCTTGTATTTCGATTTATCCAGGGATTTTCCGGCGGGGCCGGTATTGTGATCGCTCGTGCTATTGCCAGAGATGTATGCAAAGGACCGGCATTGACCCGGTTCTTTTCTATTTTGATGTTGGTGAACGGGATTGCCCCGATTTTGGCACCCGTCATAGGCGGTCAGATTTTACGTGTTTTTTCCTGGCGGGGTATTTTTCTGCTTCTCGTATTGATCGGCATTGCCTTAACGGCAGGAGCTTTGCTGATGCGGGAAACATTGCCGGCAGCACAACGCATTTCCGGCGGCTTGCTGGATCATTTAAAAAGTTTCGGCAGTTTATTCGGCAATCGATATTTTATGGGGCATTGTATCATGCAGTGCTTTGCATTTGCCGCCTTCTTTGCCTATATTTCCGGTTCATCCTTTGTATTTCAAAATATATATGGCGTATCGGCGCAGATGTTCAGCTATATTTTTGGGATGAACGGTATCGGACTGATGATCAGTGGGGCTTTGGTGGGGAAATTGACCGGTTGTGTGGAGGATTGGAAGATCCTTCGCATTTCTTTGTATCAGGCGTTGATAGGAAGTCTTGTCCTGCTGTTGTGTTTTATCATGACAGCGCCTCTCCTGCTGGTTGTCTTGGTATTGTTTTTGACGATTCCGACGCTGGCAGCACTCAGTACCAGCAGCTTTTCCATGGCTATGCAGGCTCAGGGGCGAAATGCCGGAGGCGCATCGGCTCTGATCGGTTTTTTCTCCATGATATCCGGCGCTGTGATGGCACCGTTAGTAGGTATTGCCGGTAGTTATACGGCGCTGCCAATGGGACTTATTATGGCTGGCGGGGAAATAGGGGCTATGGTTGCTTTTTATCTATGGATTTATCCTTTTCATAAAAACATCGAAAAAACTAAATAACTTTTCTTTTTTTATATCTATGTGTTAAAATATAAAAAAGACGATAGAGAAAGGAACGTTATTATGAATAAAAAGGCGGAAAAATTTGAAGCTATGCTGAAAGCCGAAGAGATTACGGCGTTTACTATGCGGGAAATGGGAGATGATTTTCATGGCAGCGTATATTACTCCAACTTGCAAATCAAGGGACAGCAGCTGCCGCTTATGGTTATCCTGGATGACAGCATTTACGCTATGCTGCGCGTTTTCGTTGCCGTCAAAGTGGTAACGGCGGAAAATAAAGACAGAATTGCTGTGTATCTTAATGAATGTAACAAGAAATTCAAGGTTTTTAAATATTATATTTCCGATGACGGAGATATTGTGTTGGACAGTTGTCTTGTTGCCGGTGATGATGCCTTTGATGCGGATATGGCCCGGACTATTATCGATGTGATGCTGCAGCATTTGGAGGCAACCTATACTGATACGATGCAATGCGTATGGGGAAGTCCGGCATAAGCCGTACGTATAGAAACATAAACAAGGTACCGCAGCGTGAACAGCCCCCTGCAAGTTGGATTTAAAATCTAACTGCAGGGGGCTGTTCCGTGAAGTGGTACCTTGTTGCATATATGATTATAGATTTCGCGATACTAAGTCTTCCATGGAGATGATATTGCGGTGGAAGGGAATGTCCGGCTGTTCTGTTAAATAGTCGAGGGCATAACCGATAGCGGTTGTTACGCCGTATATAAGACCGTCTTCATCAAGGTCAAATTCCGGAGTATGGTGATTGGCGCCACAGCCCTTTTCTCCATTGGCAATTCCCGTGAAGGTAAGTACACCGGGATACAGCCGCATGGTGAGTGCCATGGTTTCCGAGGCCATCCAGGGTTCGCAGGGTGTCAGTACGGCATCGCCTAAGTATTTTTTTATGGCCTGTTCTGCACGAGTTACACAGATTTCCGCATTGCGCGTTTCGTATAACGGTTTTTTCATATGAATAATTTCATAGGAACAGTTATAATTTTTGCAGTCATTTTCCAACAGTTTTAAAAATTCTTCGTAGAACATTTTTCCGGCATTGTCATAGCTGAAGAATCGGCTGGTACCTGAAAAAATCAAGTCGTTCGGAATGACGTTCAGCACATCGCCGCTATGGAGACTGCCAACGGAGACCGTCAGCGTTTCCATGGGAGAGACAGCCCGCATGCGCAATGCCTGCAGGTCTTTGTAAAATGCGGTAAAGCAGTCAATGGGACTTTGTGCCAAATCAGGACGGGAACCATGGCCGCCGTGTCCTTTGATTTTGATTTTGAATCCAAAGCCGCCGGCCATAGCAGGACCGTGGCAAACTGCCATCTTTCCGGCAGGAATATCCCAGCGTACATGGGTAGCATAGCAGGTATCAATATTCCAGCCACTTTCGTTTTCTAAATACGGCAGTAAATATCGTACGGCATCAGAGCCTTCTTCCCCTTCTTCAAACATGAGAATGACTTTGCCCGGCCAGTTGTCTTTTTGTTCCTGCAGCAGCTTAGCCTCCATGAGCAGCATGGCAATATGGCCATCATGACCGCATGCATGCATTACGCCTTTGTTTTGAGAAATACAGGTGCGTGGGCAGCTGAGGTTTTTTTCGTCTTCTACAATGGGAAGTGCATCTATATCGGCACGCAGCAGAATTGTTTTGCCGTTTCCCTTACCGTCGATCCAGCCGAAAATGCCACCGTTTTTGACGTAATGATAGGCAATACCATAGCTATCCAATTTTTTTTCAATGTATTTCATGGTTTCAAATTCTTCAGCCGACAGCTCCGGGTGTTCGTGGCAATAGCGGCGGATATTTTTCAATTCTTCGAAATGTTGCATTACTGTTTCTTTTACATTCATTTTATATATCATCCCTTTGTTTTTGGTATGTGATACAGGCCATTGACCGAAAACGATCAATGGCCTGTATCACATATATACTCGAATATGCTAACATTATAATCAGTCTTTCCGGTAAAGTCAATGAAGGAATTCTTGCCGGATGTGTTGAAAAAACAGAAGCGGTGATGCTATAATTACTTACAAAGATAGGTAGAAACGGTACATAGTGACGATATACAGGAGGAGATTCATATGACGAAGCCTATTATGGTTGTGGGAACGATGAGAAACACAGGAAAAAGCTGGATTGTTACCGGATTATGCCGGATTTTTCATCAAGATGGTAAATCGGTGGCTCCTTTTAAAGCACAAAATACGGCAAGCAGTTCTTTTATTACGGATACAGGAGAAGAAATCAGCAGGGCGCAGGCTGTTCAGGCTGAAGCCGCGGATATTGAACCTACGAGTTTGATGAATCCCGTACTGCTGAAGCCTGTCGGAGAAAAAACATTTCAAGTGATTGTGCAGGGGCATCCTGTCGGCAGCATGACGGCGGATACATTCCAGATATATCACGATAAGAAGCTGGGGGCTGTTTTGCGGGAGTCTTATGAAGCATTGGCGGCCGTCTACGATATTGTTATTCTGGAAGGGGCGGGAAACCCATCGAAAGTCGATTCCAGTGAAGATGACCTGGCTAATATGGGGATGGCTAAAGTGGCACAGGCACCGGGAATCCTGGTTGCCGATATGGATAGAGGCGGTGTTTTTGCGACGCTGTTTGGAACTATTATGCTGATGCGGCCGGAAGAACGGGTGATGATCAAGGGGATTATTATCAACAAATTCAGTGGAGAACCCGACAGCTTGACGTCTGGGCTGCGCATGATTGAAGAAAAAACAGGAATTCCCGTTTTAGGTGTTGTTCCCATGGCTAATATCGATATAGAAGATAATCTGTCCGCAAGCATCAAAAGTGATGATGTGGAAAAAATTATTACCATCGACGTTATAGCGCTGCCGCATATTTCTAATTTTACGGACTTTAATGCGTTTGAATGTATTCCCGGCGTTGCATTGCGTTATATTCATAAGGGAAGCGAATTAACTGATCCGGATATGATCATTATTCCCGGGACATTGAATACGATCGGTGATTTGAAATGGATGCGCCAGAATGGCATAGAAGAAGCGATCTTAACGAAGGCTCGTGAAGGCGTCGTGGTATTTGGTGTTTGCGGCGGGTATCAGATGATGGGAGAAAAACTGGCTGATCCCTATCATGTAGAAGAAGGCGGTGTACTGAAAGGAATGGGACTGCTCAAGACAGATACGATGTTTTCCGACCGGAAACGGACTTTTCGCGTGGAAGGATTTTTTGGCAATGTCCGAGGTATCTTTCGCCAACTAAAAGGCAAACGCTTTTATGGATATGAAATTCATTCAGGGATTACCGATTTTCCTACGGAAGACTGCTTAACGCATATGCGGCCGACGTATGAACCGGGAGAAATAGTGCCGGAAGGTTCCCAGTATGTTGATGATGTGATGAATGTGTACGGAACGTTTATACATGGCATATTTGATTGTGAAGGCGTAGCGTCGACGATGGCCCGGGCACTTTTCTCCAAGAAAGGAAGAAAACCAGCTGACATGCAGAGTGTTAATTATCGCTCTTATAAACAAGAACAGTATGATAAACTGGCGGATTGCCTGCGTCGGCATATCGATATGGAGAAAATCTACAAGATAGTGGAGGAAGGATTATAATGGAGACCGGACTGATTCATGTATATTGCGGTGATGGCAAGGGGAAAACAACGGCTGCGCTGGGACTTGCTGTTCGCTGTGCGGGAAGGGGCGGAAAGATATTGTTTGTCCAGTTTCTCAAGGATCGTCCGACAGGAGAACTTGCATCCTTAGCCTTGATTCCCGGGATTACCGTAGTGCGGGGAACGGGAAATAAAAAATTTACCTTCCAAATGACAAAGGCCGAACGGAAGAAAGCACATGATATACAGAATTCCTTATTTGATACGGTGCTGGCGCAATGCCATACACGGCATCTTGATATGCTGGTATTGGATGAGATCTTGGTGGCCTGCAGTACGGGTCTGGTCGATGAATCAAAGCTGCTTTCATTTCTGCGTACTAAACCGGCTAAGCTGGAGGTCGTTTTGACGGGACGCGGTCCTTCCCAAGCGGTGATAGACGCCGCTGATTATGTATCGGAAATCTGTAAACGCAAGCATCCATATGATAGAGGACAGGTTGCGCGAATCGGCATAGAAGAATAATTTTTTTAAGGCACCGGTACGGTAATGTGCACAGATTTTATAATAAAAATAGGAGGGAGCAAGGGCTCTCTCCTATTTTATTCCCAATATTTTCTTGATTTCTTTGAGGTGGCTTTTACCTATTGGAATTTCGCCTAATTCTTTTTTTCCGGGTAATGGAATTTTCAGCCAATATGTGCTTTTATACCAGGGAAGGATCTCTCGGACTTGGGACAGATTGACCAGATAACTGCGATGTACACGCTTAATCGATGTATCCTTTAATTTTTCTTCTAAGGAGGATAGCGTATCATTATATGTATACATGCCGCTTAACGCGATTACATGGACGACGCCGCCGGTTACATGGATATACAGTATTTCCGACATGTCGACCAAGTTGATATGTCCGTTTTTTTCTACGACTAACTTATGCAGCGGTCTGGGAGAAATTTTTGGCAGGGAATCATCGATAGAATGAAGTTTTCTGTTTTTTTCGGCAGAAGACAGTTCTTTTAAACGGGCAATGGTATCATCGAGCCGTTCTTCATCGAACGGCTTCAGCAGGTAGTCTATGGCATGGACATCAAACGCATTGATTGCATATTCATCGTATGCTGTGGCGAAAACAATCAAGGTATTCTGTGATAATTTACGGATAATACGGGCTGTTTCTATCCCGCTGATACTGCGCATCTGGATATCGAGGAATACGACATCCGGTTTCAGCTGCGCGGTTTTGGCAACGGCTTCTTCCCCGCTGTCGCACTCGGCACAGATAGTTAAATCGCTGTAGCGGGATAATAAATAGTGGAGTTCATCGCGAGCCGGTTTTTCGTCGTCTACAATGATGACATTAAGCATGAACTATAACCTCCTTTGATTTTGGCACCGTTGTTGGCAATAATTGTTTCGGCAAATGAACGAAGACCGTGGTTCCCTGCCCTAAGGTGCTTTCGATCTTAAGGCCGTAACGGTCTCCGTACAAGCCTTGAAGGCGCGCGTTGACATTATATAATCCAATATGATCTTGCTGTTCATGGAACACTTCGTCAGTTACGGTCATGCCGATACCGTCGTCCTGGATGGTAAAGCAAATCGTATCCTCTTCTAATGATCCTTTTATTGATAAAGTTCCACCGTTTTCTTTTTTGTGCAGGCCGTGTTGCAGCGCATTTTCAACAAGAGGTTGCAGCGTCAAGGATGGAATTCCGTAGGAGAAAATGTCAGGATCAATAGATTCTGTAATGGATAATTTATCGCCATCCCGTATTTTAGCAATTTCCAAATAGGCGTGAACTTGGAAGAGTTCTTCGCGGATAGAAATGATTTTCCCTGTTTTTTGCAGGGAAAATCGGAATAAGGAGCTTAGCTTAGTTAAGATATGACGTGCCGTATCCGGTTGTGTACGGATGAGCGATGAAATCGTATTTAACGTATTGAACAGGAAATGCGGGTTGATTTGCATGTGAAGTGCCATCAATTTCGCTTTGTCGGCCAACTTTGACTGGTTGTCCAGTTCTGCTAAATCAAGTTGAGTTGAAAAAAGTGTGCCGATATCCTTGGCGAAAACAAAATCGGAATGACTGATAGCATTTGCCTGTGTATAATACATTTTTAGAGTACCGGCTAAATGGTTGCGTTTAAATAAAGGTACGACGATTGCCGAGGCTAGTTTGCAGCCGGGGTAAGAGCAGCCGATTTCCTCGTGATTGGTAGCGACGGTTATTTTTCCGGTTTTCAAGGTATGACAAGTGGCACTGGTGAGGCCATCATTGCGATGGGGACCATGGTGTGCACTTTCGGCTCCGGCAAATCCCAGTACTTCCGTCGTATTTGTCAAGGCAACGGCTTGGTAATCTGTTGTTTGAAGAATGATATTGACAGCGGCCTGGGCATTTTTTTCCGTCAGTCCCGTACGAAGGTATGGCAAGGTATGATTTGCGATATGCAGCGCTCGATGAGATTGTTCGGCAGAAATTCTGTCTTCTTGTTCAAAGGCCCGACGGACGATGACCATAAAGATGACAAGACCCATGGAATTAGCTGCCGTCATGGGAAATCCGATGGTATTGACTAATTCCAAGGCGCGCGAAAACGGATATGCCGTGAGCAAAATCATAACCATTTGTAGGATATTGACGGTAATTCCCAATGTAAAAATAACGATCCAAGGTATTTTTTTCTTTTGATAATAATAGCATATAAAGCCGGAAATCAAACCTGAGAACATACAGGACAAGGAACAGGGCAGCGCGGTGAAGCCGCCCATCGTATAACGGTGGATTCCCGTAATGATCCCTACAACAGTGCCGATAATCGGTCCGAATAGCAGACCGCAGAGCATGATGATGACTTCGCGGGAGTTGGCAATGGCATCATTGATGGGTACACCGGCATAGGAGCAAAAAATACCCATGCCACTGAATAAAAGAATAATAATGACATTTCCCATAGAACCTATTTTACGTGTGAGGACTTGATGAAATACGGTCGTTTGCGTCAGCATATAGCCGGATATGGCGACGAGGCTGATGCGTTCCAGCATTTCTAATAACAAATTGGATATGACAAGCATCTTTATATAAATCCTTTCTCATAAATAGATAGTATAATACCATCTTAGTATAGCATATTTGCATGTACATTCAATCGGTAGAAAGAAAAATTCATTTATATGAAAGGCGCTCTATGGTATAATTAAATCATTACAGTATATTTATCCGTTGTGTGAGGTGTGTACCAAATTGGAACAAGCTGTGCGAAAAGTCTTAATAGCATTAACCGGTAAAGGCTATGAAGCGTATATCGTCGGAGGCGCTGTACGGGATTTATTGCTGCATCAGGTACCCCACGATTATGATATTACGACCTCCGCCCATCCGGAGGAAATCCGTGCGGTTGCCGATGAGCAGGGATGGCGTGTTGTAGATATACAAGGCGCCCAGTTCGGTATTATCGCGATTCTTGTGGATTCTGTGGTTGTAGAGACGGCAACCTTTCGCGGAGAATCCTATGGGACCGATAGCCACCGGCCTGAAAAGATATGGTATGCGACTACGCTGCAAGAGGATGTAAGCCGCCGTGATTTTACGGTGAATGCGTTGGCAATGGACGTATCCGGAACGATATACGATTATGTAGGCGGATGCAAGGATATACGTAAGAAGCGTCTGGCCGCGGTGGGGGATCCCGTGCGTCGGTTTCAAGAAGATGCACTGCGGCTGTTTCGTGTCTGTCGTTTTACGGGACAATTGGATTTTTTGCCGACTAAAGATGTATTGGCAGCGATGCCGCGTGCATTTTCCCGTGTAGAGGGCCTTTCGTTGGCACGTGTTGTTGCTGAAATTGACAAACTTATGGTTACACCGTATGTCGCAAAAGGCTTGGATGTTTTAGTGCGGTCCGGACTGGGTGACTGTTGCTGCCGAAAGAAAAAAAGCGGCGTCTATACACTTGTTCCGATTTTACCGGAATTAGCACATTTGCCGCATACACCGCAGTCCCGTCCTTTTCATGCTTTTGACGCATGGTTCCATACGCTGGCAGCGGTAGCACATACACCGCCGGAGCTGACGGTACGGTATGCGGCACTGTTCCATGATGTAGCCAAAGGGCTTCCCGGTATTCGCGGTGTCCATCAAGGACGCCTGACAGATTATGGACATGATGAAAAGGGTGCAGCAATAGCAGCACAGATTTTAACTCGCTGGGAAAAACCGGAAGCCTGGGTGTGTCGGGTAGCCTGGCTTGTAAAAACGCATATGAAATTCCATTATTTTGCCAATACGGGGATGGGAGATGTGGATAAGTGGCTGCGCAAGGAAGCACAGCAAGGTCCATTCCACAGAACAGGTGATCTTACCGAGGCAGTCGGACAGGCGACGCAGCTGGCTATCGGCGATGTGCTGGCTTGCAGCGGTTCGTCTGATACCAACGGTACGGCATCTTTTGGAGAATATATGCAGCTGTTGGCTGGACAAATGCCGGTCCATACGAAAGATTTGCATTATGACCGGCGCATACCGGAACAGTGTGGCATTTTAACGGGGGCTTGCTTGCAAGTATTATTGCAGCGAGTACAAAATAAAAATTTAAAAAATGATCCGGAGATATTAGCCAAGGCTGCCGGCAAATGGTTACAGCGGCAGCGTGGGGCTTATGATAATGACGATGAAAGCAAACAATAAAACTTGTACTAACAATCGAATACGCAGGAGAATCAGTACTTGCTTGGTTCTTCTTCTCGGCATGTGCATTATCATCGGAGGCCGGCTTTTTTGGCTGCAGGTCGTTCAAGGCAGCATGTTAGCGAAACGGGCGGATATGCAGTCGGAAGAAGATCGAAAACTGCAATCACCGCGGGGGACTATTTTTGATAGAAACGGGAATATACTTGCCGTAAGTTCTATTGCCAAATCATTGTATGCGGATCCTACGATGATTAATCGGTCACCCGCGGAGTTAGCTGTACTTTTAGCTCCGTACATTAATCTTGAACCGCAGCAAATCCAAGAACGGTTGCAGCGGGATACGGCGTTTGTCTGGCTGCAGCGGACGATGGATCACGAAAAATACGAAGCGCTGCAAGTTATGATCCAACGTGAAAAGCTCAAGGGACTGGCATTTATTGATGAAAGCTGCCGTTCTTATCCTAACGGTAGTTTGGCGGCTCAACTTGTCGGTTTTGTCGGGGATAATGACCAAGGACTGGATGGGATTGAAATGGTGCTGGACAAGGAAATTAAAGGAGATGTCCGTAAATTTCGGCTAACGACAGATCGCAATAATATACCTATTTTTGAATCGACGCTGGAGCAAATTTTGCCGGACAAGCAACGATCTGTTCAATTGACGATCGATAATACGATCCAGTATGTAGCGGAAAAAGGACTGGATATGGTCGTGAAGCAAAGTCATCCTACCGGAGCTTCTGTCATTATTATGAATCCTAAAAACGGAGAGATTTTGGCTATGGCCAGCCGGCCTACGTTTGACCCTAACCAGTACGGCAAGGGAAACAGCGAATCCTATAAAAACCGGGCCGTGATCAATATGTATGAACCGGGTTCTACCTTTAAAGCCATTGTGGCGGCAGCTGCTCTGGATGCGGGAACATGGGGAGTAGATACGACATATAATGATGTAGGATATATTAATATTGATGACCGGCAAATCCGCAATTGGGATGAGACCGGCATGGGTATCGTAACATTAAAGGATATATTGAAGTTTTCCATTAATACGGGTATGGCTAATATAGGACTTCATACAGGCGGAGATATTTTGACCTCCTATGCCAAGAAATTTGGGTTTGGCAAACCGACGGATATAGAACTTCCGGGAGAAGGAACGGGGATACTCTTTGATCCCAAAACAATGAGCCGTGTCGATGTAGCGACCATGTCCATCGGGCAAGGTGTGGCAGTTACACCGCTGCAGATGGTGCAGGCTTTTGGGGCGTTGGCAAATGGTGGACATATGATGAGACCTCATGTGCTTAAGGAAATAGATAATCCCGACGGATCGGTATATGAAAAAACGAAATCGCAGGAAATAGGTACGCCTGTTTCGGAGGAAGTGGCGCATACCATCGCTTCTATTTTAGAGCAGGAAGTATCTTCCGGCGGTGGACAGAATGCCAAAGTGGAAGGATATCAATTCTGCGGCAAGACAGGGACGGCACAACGGCTGAATGCCGAAGGAACAGGATATGCAGAAGGGCAGTATATCGGTTCTTTCATCGGATTCGGACCGTACGATGATCCGCAATATGTAGTACTTATCGTTGTTGATAATCCTTCGGGAACTTATTATGGTGCACAAGTGGCAGCACCTATTTTTAAAGAAATGATGACGCAGATCGTACGCATTAAAGGGATACGTCCAACGACTTCCGTTACCCATACCGATCTTCCTAAAAAGCAAGAGGCAATCAAAAAAAGGACGATTCCTGATGTGGTACAAAGCAGTGCCGGTATACTGCTGCCTTCTTTTATCGGCTGGGATAGCCGGGATGTAAATGACTGGCTTGATAAAGCGGATCTCGGATTTGTTCCCAATGGGACAGGACGTGCTGTTTATCAGAATCCGGCCAGTGGCCGGTATGTGGAACCGGGAACGGATGTCCACGTGACATTTATGCGATAGAGGTGACACTATGGAGATATTAGATGGAAAAGCCGTTGCTGCTTTTCATAGGGAACAGATTGAACAGCGATTGGATGATTTGCATGAGCGGCAGATTCATCCGGAATTGGCCATCATCTTGGCCGGTTCGGATAAACCGTCGGCTATGTATGCCAAATCAATGTGCAAGGTAGCCTGTTCGATGGGACTCAAAGCAGAAATATATGCAGAGCCTGGTACGGTCAGGGAAAACGAATTGATTGCCATGATCGAACATTTTAATGAACAACCGTCTATTTTCGGTATCTTGATGATGATGCCGCTGCCGTCGCATATGAATGCGAACCGGGTCGTGAATTGTATTGATCCTCGCAAAGATGTGGATGGCTTAACGGATAAAAGCATTGCCGACTTGTTTACGGGCCGTCCGGGTTTTGTTCCCTGCACGCCACGGGCGGTTATATCCATCTTGGATTATTATCATGTTTCTTTGTCAGGTAAAGAGGTGGTTATTGTTGGCCGCAGCAACGTGGTGGGAAAGCCACTGGCTCAATTGTGTCTTAACCGTAATGCCACGGTGACGCACTGCCATACCCGCACACGTGAATTAAGCGAGGTGACTCGACGAGCCGACATATTGATTTCTGCTGCCGGACGCGCTAAACTAATACGTAGGGATATGATAAAACCCGGGGCAGTAGTAATTGATGTCGGAATCAATCGATGGGAAGGGAAGACCGTCGGTGATGTTGATTTTGAAGAGGTAAAAACCGTCGCCGGAGCTATTACGCCGGTACCGGGAGGCGTTGGCGCCGTTACGACAATGATGATCGTTGAAAATGTAGTTTGCGGAACAAAGCAAACGGAGTGAGTGTTTGAAAAGAAGGTGTAAAAAATGCATTTAGCAGATAGTTTTTTAGTACATTATTTGAATCGTTTTGATAAGTATTGCTTTCATGTGATTCTTCATGGAAAAACGTATACCGTGGGGGAGGGAAAGCCTGTATTTCAGGTCACCATACATCAGGATATTCCGAAAAAAGAATTACTGGCGTCTACTTCGCTGGCGCTCGGTGAAGCTTACATGCGTAAAGATATTACCGTTGACGGAGATTTATTTACTGTGCTTAAATGCTTACTGGAACAGACCAGTCAATTTTCTTTGGATAAGAATGCGTTGGGAAATATCTTGTATACGCCGGAATCCAAAGCTAAGCAGAAAGTACAAGTTTCTTCCCATTATGATTTGGGCAATGACTTTTATAAATCATGGCTTGATCCGTCCATGAGTTATTCGTGTGCCTATTTTAAACATGCTGATGATACGCTGGAACAGGCTCAGTATAATAAAGTTCATTATATTTTAGATAAGCTGCATTTGGAAAGAGGAATGTCCCTTCTCGATATTGGATGCGGTTGGGGATATTTACTGCTGGAAGCGGCTCAAAAATATGGTGTAAAAGGGTATGGTTGTACGCTGAGCAAAGAACAGTGGAAGAAAGGACAGGAACGGATTCAAAAACTTGGTTTGGAAGGGCAGGTGCAAATCGATTTATTGGATTATCGCGATTTAAGTGAAAGCGAACGCAAATATGACCGTATCGTCAGTGTTGGGATGATCGAGCATGTTGGGCGTTCCAATTATCCCTTGTATATGGAAAAAGTGGATCATCTGCTGGTCGATGGCGGTGTGTTCATGCTTCATTATATCAGCGGACATGATGAAGAAATCGGCAATCCCTGGATGCGAAAGTATATTTTCCCAGGCGGTACGCTGCCCTCGCTGCGGGAAATCATCAATCTAGCGTATGATTATGATTTTCAAGTACTGGATGTAGAAAGCCTGCGCCGCCATTACTATAAAACACTGCATTGCTGGTATCAGAATTTTGAGAAGGTTCGTGATATGATCATTGAGGATAAGGGGGAAGAATTTGTGCGGATGTGGGAACTATATCTGTGTGGTTGTGCCGCATCTTTTTACATCGGCAGTATCGACGTACATGAAATCCTGATGACGAAAGGAACCAATAATCAGCTCCCCATGATCCGGTGGTATTAAAAATATACGATCTGGCCATATAATATACATAAAATAGAGCTGTAATTATTGAAAATAAGATATTTTTGTAGTAAGATAAAAAGATAAAGAGTATCAGTGCTTTTACTGATAATTCAATTACGAAGGAGGCTTTTACTATGACACAAGTAGAATTTTATCGCTGTGAATTATGCGGCAACATTATTGCAATTGTTCATGATGGAGGGGGCAGACAATTAACCTGCTGCGGACAGACTATGAAGCATTTGGAAGCAGGCGCTGTGGATGCAGCCAAGGAAAAACATATTCCTGTTATTGTAAAGGAAGGTGGAAAGATAAAAGTTACGGTTGGGTCAGTGGAACATCCTATGCTGCCGGAACATTTCATTCAATTTGTGGCACTTGCTGCCGGAGATAGACTGATGATTAAGTATCTAAAACCCGGTGATGCACCTAAAGCGGAATTTTGTGAAGTTCCTTCTGGTACAGTATATGAATACTGTAATCTTCATGGCCTTTGGAAAGCGGATTTTTAATTGGCTTGCCAGTATTGTATATAAAAGGATCTGCGATGCAGATCCTTTTTTTTCAAAAAAAACAGGTGGGAAATCATTGATTTCCCACCTGTTATGATTGCATGACCTTATACTATTATTTTGAATAGAATTCGACAATTAGTGTTTCGTTGATTTCAATCGGAAGTTCATCACGTTCCGGAATACGAGTCAACGTACCTTCAAAGTTATCAAAGTTCTTTTCGATATACGGAAGATCAAAAGTTTTTAGTTCTTGGAAGGATTTTTTGAACATTTCGTTGGAGCGAGAGCCTTCCTTCAACGAAATTGTCGAACCCACTTTAACATTAGCGGACGGAATGTCGCATCGTTGGCCGTTTACCAAGACATGACCGTGATTGACCATTTGCCGGGCCTGACGGATGGAGTTGGCAAAACCGATACGATAAACGATATTGTCTAAGCGGCATTCCAGCAGCTTAAGCATGTTTTCACCCGTAATACCGCCTTGTTTTCTGGCTTTATCATAATACCGGACAAATTGACGTTCGAGCAGGTTGTAATATGCTCTGAGCTTCTGTTTTTCCAATAATTGTGTACCATATTCAGAAACTTTCTTTTGACGCTGATCTTTTTTTACACGTTTCAATGCCTTAGGATGTCCGTACACATTGAGTCCGAACCGGCGACATTCTTTAAAACGTGGGTCTCTCCTTGTTGCCATTTATACATCACCTCATTTTATTATTCCTGCCTGAAAAGCAGTACTAAAATGATACCATGAATGGCTGTAAAAGTCAATGCAGTGAAGATCTTTTGATTGGAATAGTTGTAGGAATCCAGGTGGACAGAGAACGGAAAAATCAGTATACTGAAAAGATAGGAAGGAGAGTGTATATATGACGCATGCTCATGTTCATATTATTGCCTGCGGGGGTACGATTGCTGGAAAAGCAGGATCGGAAAAAGAACTGATTGGATATAAAGCCGGAGAACTTACGATTGAAGAACTATTGCTCTCTGTACCGGAGGTCACGGAGTATGCAGATATTACAGGAGAACAGTTTTGCAATATGGACAGCACCAATATGACGGAGGATTTATGGCTGCGTCTGGCTCAATGCGTAGAAGCGGCAGCGAATAGAGAAGATGTCGATGGTATTGTCATTACGCACGGCACCGATACGATGGAGGAAACGGCATACTTTTTAAATTTGGTGGTGCATAGCCGTAAGCCGATTGTTATGGTTGGTTCCATGCGGCCGGCGACGGCACTGAGTGCAGATGGACCGTTGAATTTGCTGGATGCAGTTCGTATAGCGGCTTGCCGACAGGCAGGAGATTATGGGGTCCTGGTAGCTATGAACGGACGTATTTGCGGAGCGCGCAGTGTAGAAAAAACGGATACTACGCATGTAGATACGTTTCGTTCCAGACAAATGGGATATATGGGAATCATCCAGAATGGGATTCCCTATTTTTATCAGCACAGCTTGCGGCGCCATACCTATCTTTCACAGTTGTCCTGTCAAGGAATTACGAAATTACCTGCTGTATGTATAGTGTATTGTTATGTGGGAATGTCGCCGACGTTGGTTCGGGCAGCTGCCGCATCTGGTGTGCAGGGAATAGTGACGGCCGGCTTAGGACATGGAAAGATTCCGGAACCCGTACTTAAAGAATTAAAGCAAGCAGCAAAACAAGGGATTGTTACGGTATGCACATCGCGTACATTGGGAGGCATCGTCAGCACAACGGAAGACGACTCTGGATTTTTCCGTATTGCAGGAGACAATCTTCCAGCACATAAGGCCAAGATAGTATTGCAATTAGCTTTATTGCAGACTCAAGACCCACAGGCTTTGCAGCATTTCTTTGATTTGTACTGAGGAATGTCTGCACTGCGGAACCGTATGCATTTATTGAAATAGACGGGGGTCTGTGTTACAATAAATTTATGTGTTGATATATGACATAGGTGTAATGATTACAAATAAGATGGGAGCGATCGGTGATGAAAAAATATGCAGCCTTATTGGCAGCTGCAGCATTGACGGCAACAATCAGTATGTCCGCTTTTGCTGCTGCCGGTACGACACAATTAAAAGATATAGATAATTACTGGGGAAAGGATGCAGTACAGTATTTTTATGATAACCATTATGTCAACGGTACCAACGGCAGTTTTTATCCGGACAAAGCAGCTACTCGTGAAGGGGTAGCTGCTATCATCAGCAATATGATCGGCAATGATGCAAAAGCTAAAAGTGCTTTTAGTGATGTAAAAGGACGCTGGTCGGAACATGCGATAGCTTCACTTTGTGAAAAAGGAATTATGAACGGGTATAATAACGGAACGTTTAAGCCGGAACAGAATGTAACGCGCGAAGAGTTTGCGGTTATCGCGTATAATTACCTGAATTATCGAGGTGCTACTACGGGAACTGTCGTTGATACCAGTTATGTCGATGAAAATCAGATTGCACCTTGGGCGCAGAAGGCGGTAGATGCATTGGCTGCTGCTGGCTATATGGAAGGAGCCAATAATGTATTTCATCCCAAGGATAATGTGACACGCGGCGAAGCTGTTGCAGTTTTATACCGTATTTTAAAGGGAACAGAGGCAGACAATGCAGCAAAGACCAAAGTAGAAAACCAAGTATTCAGTGATATTACGACGGTGTATGGCAGCGTCAAGAGTTTTGCCGGAGATGGAATTATGTACTGGCAGGCGAATAAACTTCATGTGGGTGCAAAAACCAGCACTAAGAGGGATAAATTGACAACGACTATTGCTGCTGATGCGGCATTGCCGGCTGATACGGTGTATATTCAGAAATCGAAATACAGCTATAATGATTATAAAGCTATGATGACACAGGCGGAAAAAGTATATCGCGCGACGGAACCAGCCGATGCTAAGGTTTCGACGGATGTGGATTATTTAAATGAAAAAATTGTTCTTACATGCAGCTCCATTACGCCGGAAACGCAGCAGGCTCTTAATAAAGCATTAGGCAATACTGTTAAAATTGTAATTCAATAAGGCACAAACCATGAAGGAGTACAGTTCTCATGAAATATATTAAAGCTGCGGTTGTGTTGACGGCAATGGCGCTGACGGCTGCGAATGTTACGGCTTTCGCGCGGGCCCCTTATACAGATATTGGAAATGTGGCGGCAGAAACAGCAATCAATTATCTGTATGATACAAAATGTCTTACCTTTGCAGGAACAGTGGATATCCGCCTCTTTCATCCTGATCAAGCTATCACGCGCGGAGAATTAGCGAAGTTGTTGTGTGATACGATGCCGGTGTTTCAGACTGCCGGTGATATCAATAAAATAGAGAATCCAGTTCAGGCAGGCGCTAAGGCTGTATCGGCTATGTTGCGCTGCGGTATCATGACCAATCGGGGAGATGGCACATTCCATCCAAAAGATATTGTTACACGGGAGGAATTGGCAGCAGCCGTATATCGCTATATGGCGTATTATCAAATGGAGACTGTCGATAAAGCAGTTAAGCCTTTTGCTGATGAGAAAGAAATTTCTGTTTCCTATCTGCCTATGGTTCAAGCATTGCATCGACAGCATATTATCGGGCAGAAAACGGAATATTTTAGACCGCAGCAACCTGTGACACGGGCGGAAGCCGTATTGCTTCTGTTCCATTTGGTTAAACCTGATGGAACTTATATTTCTCATGTTGATGTGCAAAAGCAGGTAATGAAGATATTAGGGACCGTGTATGGATCTCCTTTGAGCTATTTTGATCAAGGGACGATGTACTGGCAAGATGATACATTGGTATTAGCCTTGAAGGGGAATATTCCTCCGGAATTGGCACGGCGGTTGAAAGATGAAATAACGCCAGCAGGCATCGTTGTTTTGCGTAAGACAAAATATAGTCGGTCCGATTACGTCCATATGATGAATAAGGTTGTCCGTATATTTGTGAAGGCGGAGGGAGTACAAAATTATGTCGGAGCAGAACCGGATTATACAAAGGAACAAATTGTACTTACCGCTCATTATCCGGCTGATCCTGATACGGTAGCAGCTATAGCTAAGGCAGTTGGTGATCATGTCGTACGGATAGATGTTTTACCGGCCATTGCACAACACGATGCTGTCGTGACGGGTGTACAAAAATAAAATATATATGATTTTTACATAGAGAGAGGAAGAAGACCTTGCCACTACTGACAAGGTCTTCTTCTTCTCTCTATGTAAATTTATTTTGCAGGAATAAATAAGTGTTCTAGCTCTTTCGGAGATGATACAAGGTAATCCGGGTTTAGAGATTGCAGCAGCGGCTTATCCCGAAAACCCCAAGTAACCAGGGCAGAATCCAAACCGGAGTTATCAGCGGTTTTTTTGTCTACTTCGGAATCCCCGATGTATATGGCTTCCTGTGCAGCACTATCAAGTCTCCGTAAGGCTTCCCAGATCATATCCGGTTCTGGTTTCTTTTTATAGTTAGCCGATTCACCCAGAGAAAATTGTACGAGACCTTCAAAAAATTCTTTATGAAGTTCGGTCACGGCAGCCTGTCCCTTGTTGGAAACAATCGCTGTTTTATATCCGGCATCGCGAAGGGAGGCTAATATTTCAAGAATACCTTCATAGGGCTTAGTATGACCCTGACAGTGCGTTCCGTAGTAATTTTTGAACGCATCCTGCAGTTCCTGCTGAAAATCTTGGCTTGCTCCCGGGACCGCTTGGCGGATCAATCCGGCGTAGCCGTAGCCTAAATAGGAACGGACCTGCATTTTTGTTTTTTCTGTGAGCTGGTATTTCCGCAATATATAATTTAAGCTTTCTGTGAGCTCGTCCAGCGTATCAAGGACGGTTCCGTCCATGTCAAAAATAATTGTTTTATAGGTGTTCATCTGTACTGTAATAATTTGAAATCGTATCAATAAAATTCAAATTATCTGCCTCCTTATCCTGTAATAAAAAAAGTGTCTGAACCTATTATAGCTGTGAATAGGGTGTTTGTCTAATTTTAGTGTTTTTAAAAGCTATAAAAATATATAAAAACATGTTAAAATGAAGCTTGTATTATGTTACAATAAAAATAGAAAATACCTATTGCATATTAGGTGGATAGATATACAAGGAGTGGATGTTATGACGAAGTTTTTGCCGTATGTTATTTTAGCGGGTGTGGTTATTATATTTTTTGTGATCTGTTATATTATGTATTCCGGGCATTTAACGGAGAAACCTGTGAAGAAAAAACATAAAAATATAGCGTTGGAAGCACAAAAAAAACGAAATGAACAACATGCGGCATGGGCTACTTTAGAAACGCTGCACTCCAAAGATTCGACATCTTTGAAAGAAGATACGACACCGGTTCCAAAAATTTCTAATGTAAAGGTCAAGGAACGCAGAGAAAATCCGGAAGAAACAGGGTTTGTTACAACGAAAGGCGAAGTTGTGCGCGCGGGAGACCAGATGTATTATGAAAAAACAACGTCTAAAAAAGCAGGGGATGACGGTTTTGGGACGACACAGGTCATTTCCCGTGAGGAAGTACTGGCAGCTATGAAGGAAGCGGATAAAAATAAAGAGATTGCCCAGCAGGAAAAAACAGCAAGCCCGATTGTTGGTATGGCAGAGGTTGTTGCAGCCGATCTGAAAGAGAAAAAATCACAAGAAACGATGAGCGTTGCTGCACCTGTAGTACATTCCCCGGCACCGGCAGCTGCTGAACAAAAAAATATTCTTTCCGACGAAACCATGATTATGGATCCGGGAGCTCTGAAAACGAAACTTGCAGCAGCGGGGACAGCGGCCGGATCGGCGACGGTGGCAGATGTAACGACTAAAATGGCACCTGTTCATGTCGATACGGCATATACGCAAGAAGAACCTGTGAATAAGAATAAACGTACCGATATATCTTCTAAAAAAGAAGTTTCGCAAAGTCCATGGGGCAATGTGCTTCCCGGGACTGAAAAAACGGCGGAGGCATTCCCTTCAAAATCTATCTGGGCACAGGATACACATATAGATTCGCCGGTTATCAAAACGTGTGTTGCACATTTTCTCAATCATTACGGAATCGTAACACCGGAAATGAAACACCAAATTGAATTTATTACAGCAGCGGCGTTCCGACAGGCAGGAGTTTCTGTAGAAGCAGAACGGGAACGTATTATAAAACCGTTTATTATACAGGACGCGCTGCAGGATGTGCAAAAAACTTATTCGGCACATCCGGAGGAACATGCAGCGGCGGTGGCGCTGCGGGCTTTTTGTGATGTGGTTCATTGTCCGCCTACATCGACACGTCATTTAGTGGCGATCAACACATTGAAAGTAATGCCCTATCTTTCACAGGAACACTATCGTATTTTAGCTATCTTGCTGGTATTTTTGTATTCCCGTAATTCTCATAATGTGGACACGGAAACATTTAGGCAGTATATCGATAAATATGTAATGCCTTTCTTGGAACGATTTCCGACGGAACGTTCATTTTATCAGCAGCTGGATTATTTGCATTGTACGGCACTGGAAACTAAGGAAACGCCTTTTGCCGAAATATTGGCTGATTCATATCCGCTGTTATTCCGCTATCGGGGATTTACGCTGGAGGAATTACAGACATCCCTGCGGGGAAAACATATTCCACCGGAATTTATTGTTCCTTCTTTTAATTCTGATCTTTATAAACTAGCGCTGGTAGATGAAGGAATGGCCTCACGCTTTTTTCGGCAGACCGGGATTACCGACCGCAATACACAAAATCACTTGCTGCGTTTAGCTAAGAAACATCCTACCAGTTTTAATGGAGAAGAAGCCTTGGATATTTTGGAAGAAATATCTCCGGTATTTGCCGATATGGGAGATCTTTGGGACAGCACACTGCTGCGAGTATCAACATTATCTCTCCTAGGTTTGTATTTAGCACAGGCATATGTGAAGGAAATAATCGGGGAAGATTTTGATTTATCCCGATGGTTTGAATAAGGAGGAAGGAAAATGAAGAAGATACGCAAAGCTGTTATTCCGGCGGCCGGGTATGGGACTCGTTTTTTGCCGGCGACAAAGGCTACGCCAAAGGAAATGCTGCCTATTGTAGATAAGCCGACTATTCAATATATTGTGGAAGAAGCACTGCAAAGCGGCATTGAAGAAATATTGATTATCAGCGGCCATGCCAAGCGGGCAATCGAAGATCATTTTGATACGACCTTAGGCTTGGAATTGCATCTGGAGCAGCAAGGGAAAACAGACTTGTTGAAAATGATCCGGGACATTTCGGAAATTAATATCCATTATATCCGCCAGAAGCATATGCGCGGATTGGGGGATGCTATTCTTTGTGCCCAGTCTTTTATTGATGATGAACCCTTTGCAGTACTTTTGGGAGATGACGTTGTTTATAATGATGCTAATCCAGCTTTGCGCCAGATGATCGACGCATATGATAACGTAGGTGCTACTGTGTTGGGGTGTCAGGAAGTACCACGAGAACGGGTTTCTTCCTATGGGATTGTGAAAGGGAAACGGTTGGACGA
Source organism: Megasphaera sueciensis (assembly GCF_050219315.1). NCBI lineage: Bacteria > Bacillati > Bacillota > Negativicutes > Veillonellales > Veillonellaceae > Megasphaera > Megasphaera sueciensis. The sequence continues at coordinate 960,774 of NZ_CP116939.1, read as the reverse complement.
TTCTCGCTTGATACGCGTGACCGATATGATTGAAAAACCGGCTGTCGAAGAAGCACCCAGCCGATGTGCTGTATTGGGCCGATATATCATTACACCGGATGTTTTTGAAGTATTGCGTCGTACGGAACCGGGGAAGGGCGGAGAAATACAGCTTACAGACGCTTTAAAAGTGATGGCTGGACGAGAAGCCGTATTTGCCTATAATTTTGAAGGCAAACGGTATGATGTGGGGGATAAACTGGGATTTTTAAAAGCAACGGTAGAATATGCTTTGCGGCGGGATGATTTAGGGGAACCCTTCAAAGCGTATTTAAAGGAGTTATTTTCGGGAAAAGATTCTTTTTAATGTAATATGTATAGGGCATTCCGCGGTGGAAACATACTGTTTTCACCGTTTTTTTGTAGTTAAAATAAAGATATTTGTTCATCTTGAATATAAAATAACAATGCATATTATGTATGCAATATGGCATAACAGCCATGGATAATTCGAAATAGACAATGTAAATAAGCAATTTTAGATTGACGATATCTCCTGATCGTTGGTATAATTAAATAAACAAAAACGAACACATAAGAACAATTAAAAATCAAGGAGGAATATATATGCTGCCAGCAGAACGACGCCAATATATTTTAGATAAACTATACAAGAATAAAGCAGTTGAGGTAAATGATTTAGCAAAGGAACTGGAGGTCACTCCGATGACGATCCGGCGTGATTTACAGCTTTTGGAGGACAGCGGCCTTGTGGAGAAAAGCCATGGCGGAGCGATTCTTACGGAATCTGTCGTCAAGGAAGCTACCTATCGTAATCGTAAACTCGTACATATTACTGAAAAAAGACGGATAGCAAAAGCGGCGCTTTCTTTGATAGAACCTTCTATGAGTATTTATATGGATGCAGGAACGACAAACTATGAATTGGCGACACTTATAGCAGAACAGCATTGGTCTGACTTGACGATCGTTACAAATGATTTGGCTATTGCTCAATTGCTGAGTTCTGTTGCCGGAGTTCGTGTTTTGATGGCAGGAGGAACGATTGATGCCGAATCTGCGGCTACTTGCGGTGTTTTTGCGACCAGTATGGTGAAAAGCATGCACTTTGATATTTGTATCTTAGGAACGCAGGCAATTACTCCGGATTGGCGGATTATGAGTGCCAATGTGGAAAAGATAGGAGTTAAGCGCGCCAGTATTGCGTCTTCGGATAAAGTCGTATTATTGGCAGATCATTCAAAATTTAACAAACACAAGTTGTATTATTTATTCAATTTGTGGGAGGCCGATATTTTGGTTACCGATTACAGAGCCTCTGAAGCAGAAAAAAATGTATTTACGGAACATGACGTTGAATATATCCAGATATAGAAAGGGAAGGAGAAAGACAATGCGTGAATTTGTTATACTTGCGGATGATTTTACCGGTGCCAATGATACAGGAGTTCAAGTAAGGAAACAAGGCATACCGATTGATGTATTACTGGAACTGGACCCGGCTGCCCAAGGCGAGGGCAGCATTGTTATTGATACGGAAAGCCGGGTCATTCCGCCAACGGAAGCCTATGCCTGCATGGTACATATTGCGGAGATTGTCGTACAGCAAGGGGGATGTCGGTATTTATATAAAAAAGTCGATTCTACTTTACGAGGCAATTTGAAGGAAGAAATAAAAGCGCTGCTGGACATATATAAGCCGGAACTCATTGTTTTTGATCCGGCATATCCGGCTCAGGGAAGAACAGTGGAAAACCGCCGTCTTTGCGTATACGGAAAACCGCTTCTTACTACAGAAATAGCGGCAGATCCCCGCAATCCCGTTTTTGAAGATGATATTGCGCAGTTATTATCTTCGTATACAGGAACGGCGGTAATACATGTGACGGAAAAGGAACTGGCATCGGCAACTATGCAGCTGACGTCTGGGGCATATACGTTTGATACGACCCGGCAGGAACAGCTGGAACAAATAGCCAAGATGGTTCTGCGGACAGGCAGAAAAACCCTATGGATCGGGTCGGCAGGATTGGCAGCGGGATTGTTGTCGTCGGTCTATCACAAAGCACCTGTTCTTTCCGTTATCGGGAGCGTCAGCAGTAAGACAATGGAACAAATCGCATATTGTCAAGAACGAGGTATTTCTGTTGTGTGCGTCGATATGACTCGTATTTGTGAAGGAGACGCGATGGAAGAAGCTATTAGGCCTGCCGTTGACATATTGCAGAAGGGACAGGATGTTATTGTGACGGCAGCAGCGACTCGGCAGGATTACGAGACTTTCTTGAAGTACGGCAAGGACTGCGGCAAAGAACCGGCAGTATTAGCGGAAATAACGAAGCAGACATTGAGTGCAGCGGTTCCTTATCTCTTGTCCAAGGCCCGGATTTGTGGAATTTTTCTTACCGGAGGGGATACGGCGATTGCAGCGATTCACCGCCTGCAGGCCTCCGGTTCTCACATTGACAGTCAACTACTGCCGGGTTTTGTGCAGGGACGGCTGATGGGAGGTATCTGTGACGGACTTCCTATTGTTACCAAGGCGGGTGCTTTTGGGACGGACTCAGATATATACAGCAGTATGATGAAATTAAAGGAAATAGTAGGATAACATAGTACAAATATTGCAACGGATAAAAAACAGGTGTCGCAGTAACTAACGACAGCCTGTTTTTTTATGTTGACATAATAACATAAAAAAACAACGAATATCAGTATAAAAAACATAAAAGGAATAAATTTATGCATATTTGTAATGTATAAAGGGCGTTTCATCAAAGAATATTACTAATAAGCATAGGAATAATGCTGTTTTGTATTGACTGTTATAAAGTTATATTGATATAATAAATACGAACAAAAAAGAACATTAAATAACATAAAATAACAAAATAATTTGTTCGTTATAGTTACTATCGTAGTAGGAGGTAATGAAGTGAAATCAAAATTTGTAGGAATTACCATGGGAGATCCGGCGGGGATTGGGCCTGAAATATCGCTGAAGTCTATTGAAAAAAAAGAAGAATACAAAAAATCAGTATTGATTTATGGGAGTTACGATATACTTTCCTATTATCATACACTGTTGAAACTCACAACACCGTTAGTACAAATAGACAGTGTGGCTGATTTTCAAGAAGGAAAAATCAATGTTATTTCGGTTGTTGAGTTACAAGTTGGCCGGGATATTGAAATCGGCCAAGTTTCCCCTGTGGCCGGAGATGCGGCATATCGGTACGTAGAACGGGCGATTGCAGATGCCCTGAAGGGAGATATCAGCGTTGTAACAACGGCACCTCTTAATAAAGAAGCACTGCATAAAGGCGGGCATAATTTTGCGGGACACACAGAAATATTTGCCGCTTTAACGAAAACGAAATCATATACCATGATGCTTTGGAGCGACAAGATATCCGTTGTGCATGTCTCTACGCATTGTTCCCTGCGAGAAGCTTGTGACAGAGCAACAAAGGAAAGAGTGTTGGAATGTATTCATCTTGCCGATAATGCGATGAAAAAACTCGGTAAAATGATGCCGAAGATTGCAGTAGCAGGACTTAATCCGCATAGCGGAGAAGCGGGTATTTTTGGGCAGGAAGAAATTGATGAAATCGAACCGGCAGTTAGACAAGCACAACAGGAAGGTCTTAATGTAAGCGGACCGGTACCGCCGGATACGGTGTTTTTAAAAGCCTATAACGGTATATATGATGTAGTCGTAGCTATGTATCATGATCAAGGGCATATTCCTATGAAAATGGTGGCATTTGACAGCGGCGTGAATGTGACATTAGGCCTTCCTATTATCCGTACATCCGTAGATCACGGAACTGCCTTTGATATTGCGGGGAAAGGAATCGCCAATGAAGAAAGCATGCTCTATGCTGTGGATTTAGGCAAGCGGTTTGCCGAAGGATAAAAAATGATATGTTTTTATGATAGTTAGATTATGTATAGGACCTAATTTTTATTTATTACAAAGGAGCGTAATACTATGTTTAAAGCAGAAGGACTTATAACACCCGTAGTAACAGCATTAAATGAAAAAGAAGAATTCAATAAGGCGGAATATGCCACTTTTATCGATCATTTGATTGAGGCAGGGGTCAGCGGCATTTTTCCCTTAGGTACAAATGGTGAATTTTATGCTTTCTCTATGAAAGAAAAGCTGGAAATCATCGAAGCGGCAGTAGAAGCTGTCAACGGGCGCGTACCTGTATATGCCGGTACTGGCTGTGTTACGACCAAAGAAACGATTGAATTATCAAAAGCAGCGAAATCTATGCAGGTAGATTGCCTTTCTATTATTACCCCGTATTTTGTAAAAGCCTCTCAAGCAGATATTATTACACATTATAGTGAAATCGCAAAAAGTGTAGATATGCCTATTCTTATGTATAATATACCCGCTCGTACCGGTAATTCCATTGAATATAAAACAGTTAAAACCTTGGCGAAATTCCAGAATATCATCGGAATTAAAGATTCCAGCGGTAATTTTGATACTATGCTGAAATATATTGAAAATACGAATCCGCGTTTGAATGTATTAGCTGGCAGCGATTCTCTTATTCTTTGGGCCTTATTGGCTGGCGGCAGCGGAGCTATATCCGGATGTTCCAATGTTTTCCCGGAACTGATGGTCAGCATTTACACGTATTGGAAAGAAGGAAATATTGAAAAAGCAAACGAAGCCCAGAAGAAGATTCGTCCGTTCCGCAACGTGATGCAGATGGGAAATCCGAATTCCGTTGTTAAATTGGCAGTCAATATGCGGGGCTATCATGTAGGACCGGCCCGTCAGCCGTCAAACTGTACTGATCCAGCTATCAAAGCTGCGCTTGAAGAAATTTTTAAATTGTATTAATGCTTAGGAGGTTTATGAATTATGGCAAAAATTGTTATTTCCCATAGACTACATGATGATGGAATGGCTGTATTAGAAAAAGCAGGTGTCGATGTAGTTATTACTAATAGCGGTGAACCGGAAGATATGTTGCCGGAATTAAAAGATGCAGATGGAGTCATTATACGTATTGGGCATATCGATAAAGCGACTATGGAACAATGTCCGAATCTTAAGGTTATAGCTCGCCCCGGTGTGGGAGTCGATAATGTCGATGTAAAAGGAGCTACTGAATTGGGAATACCGGTAGTTATTGCGCCGGGAGCCAATACACGTTCAGTGGCAGAGCATTCTATGGCTATGATGTTTGCTTGTGCCAAGGATATGTTGCATAGTGATATTGAAATGCGAAAAGGAAATTTTGCTGTTCGCAGTGCGTATAAGGCGTATGAATTATTTGGCAAAACGCTGGGTCTTGTCGGCTATGGTCATATTGGCAGCGTATTTGCTGAAATGGCGACAGGCATTGGGATGAAAGTCCTTGTGTATGATCCATTTATTAATGAAGAAGTAGTAGAAAATCAGGGCTATGGGTATAGAGCTGATGTACATGACATTATTAAAGAATCGGATGTTATTTCGGTACATACACCGCTGACACCGGAAACACGGGGGATGATAGGAGAAGCAGAATTAAAGATGATGAAACCTACAGCGATTGTGATCAATTGTGCCCGCGGCGGTATTGTCGATGAAGCAGCTTTAGATAAAGCACTGACTGAAAATTGGATTCATAGCGCTGGTTTGGATGTTGTCGAACATGAACCCATAGATCCAAATGATCCTCTGTTTAAACATGAAAACATTATTGTTTCTCCACATATGGCGGGGCAAACGCAAGAAGCAGCCTCTGGAGTCGCTACGATGGCAGCCGAAGGAGCTGTAGCCATAGTCAATGGTCAAAAATGGGACAAAGTTTGTAATCCTAAAGCGTATGATCATTTACGGTGGCAAAAATAATTGCAGTATATTTTAATGGTCACCACTAGTTCAGTAAATTTTTTCTTTCATATTTAAATAAAGACGATATGAAATGATTGACGCTGTTTGAAAACGCCCATGCTCCCCGTTAGCAATGATTCATGCGTATGAAAAATAGTATGGCAACCGCTGTGCTAAACAGAAAAAATTATGCTGAATACGTTATTTTGTTATAAAGGAAGGTGTGTATTAAATGGAACAGATGAAAAAAACAAATGCACGATGGACAATCTTTATTATGCTGGCTGTAATTTGCACTATTAATTATATTGATAGAGCGGTTATATCTGTTTGCATGCCGCAAATTCAAGAAGAGTTACACTTTTCACCAGAAATAGTGGGTGCTATATTGAGTGCTTTTTTTTGGGGATATGCATTAATGCAAATTCCTTGTGGCTGGCTTTGTGATAGATTTAAACCTGGTAAGGTTTTATTGATTGGTGGTTTATGCTGGGGCGTTTTCCAGATTATAACAGGGTTTATAAGCAGCAGCAAAGTTTTTATGTTTATTAGAGCGTTGTTGGGAGTTTCAGAAGCACCGATTTATCCTGCCGGAGCTAAATTACAATCTATATGGCTTCCTGTTACGGAACGTTCTCGTGGCAGTGCTCTTGTAGATGTGGGTTCTTCCTTGGGAAATGCGTTTGGGGCACCACTTGTTGCTTTTTTTGTATTATGGCTTAATGGCTGGCGTGAAGCGCTTGTAGCGATTGGTATTTTAACAGCCCTTATCGTTCTTATTTGCGGCAGAAAATTGATGACGACACCTGATACAAATAAAAATGTGAATCAGGCAGAACGTGAGTATATTAAAAATGCGTTAGAAGAAGAATGGAAGTCTAACCAAGAAGACGATAAAAAAGAAAAAATTAAGGTAAATTTAAAACAATATTTTGCCCATAAAAGTTTTTGGGGAATGTGTTTTGGTTTTACCTGTGGTAACTGTATTGCATACGGTTTAATGACATGGGGTCCCATGTATCTGGCGACGGTGCATCACTTAGATATTAAAGGATTAGGCGGAGCTTTGTTCGTTATTTATGGTGTGAGTGTATTGGGTGGTTTATTGGGTGGAACCATTACGGATACATTGAAACGTAAGTTTGGAAAAGAAAAATATAATAAAATTATGCATGGGAATTTACTGTTAATTGGAGTTGCTACTGGAACGGCGATGCTTTTATTAAGTCAAACAAACTCTATATATGGAGCCATAGCTTGTATTACAGTGGCGTTATTTTTCCAAAAATGGTCTGGTTGTTTGTATTGGACCGTGCCGGCGGCATTGGCACAGCGTGAAAACATAGGTACAGTAGGCGGATGCATGAATTGTGTTGGTAATATTGGCGGAGCCATTATTCCATTGATTATTGGTGCAATTGTAGGTTCAACTGGTTCTTATTTTCTGGCAATATTGTTATTTGCTTGCTTTGGTATAGGCATTGGATTATTTTCCTTATTTATTAATTTCAATAAAAAAGTCGGAGAATAAAATCGTGTTCAACGTGTTAAACATTCTTTGTTAAAGAAAGGAGTTCGTCTAATGGGTGAACGCATAGACATATTAATTAAAAATGCAAATATAATTAATCCTGAAAAAGGTACATCTGCAAAAGGCAATATAGCAATTCGCAATGGAAAATTTGTGGAATATCATTCTAATACGTCATATACAATAACCGATGAACTAGATGCAGATGGGTATTATGTAAGTCCTGGTTGGATTGATTCTCATACACATATTTTCAAAGATGTTACAGAGCCGGGATTAGCCGCAGATTTAGGATTAATTCCCATGGGAATAACATCAACAATTGATGGTGGTAGTTCAGGTATTGCTACTTGGCCGATTTTTAAGAGTCATATCGTTGATGCAGGTTATTTAAATATTTTTTATTCTATTAATGTATCTCCGGCAGGCCAAATTACGGAACGGTATCCCGAGAATGTGGACCCACAACATTATGATGTTAATAGATTGAGGGATATCATGGTGAAAGATTCAAAACATGCAAGAGGGTTAAAATTACGTTATGGGGCTGAAGTTGTTGAAGGTTTTGGGAATACTGTTTTAGATAAAACAATAGAGTTGGCAAATGAACTGGATTGCCCAATCACGCTGCATGTTACCAATCCACCTTGCCCAATGGAAGAAATTGTTTCAAAAATGAGGCCCGGTGATGTTATTTGTCATATTTATCAAGGGAAGAGAAGTACTATCATTGATGAAAATGGAAAAGTAAAAGAGGCTGTATTCGAAGCGAGAAAACGGGGGGTATATTTTGATTCTGCAGATGCACGCATAAATCATTGTTATAAGGTGATTCAACCTGCGATAGCACAAGGGTTTAAGCCAGACATAATTTCTACTGATTTAACACAAAACGGTATATTTAGCAATATGTGCTGGGGATTGCCCGTTGTACTTTCAAAGTGGTTAAATTTAGGCCTGGCGTTGGAAGAAGTTATTGCGGATTGTACCTATCATCCAGCTAAAATTCATCATTTACCTGATGGAATTGGTACTCTTGACAATGGTGCAGCTGCTAATGCTACAATTTTTAGTGTTGCAGATAGACCGTTTCATTTAAAAAATAGAATGGGAGAGGAATTTGATGGAGAAAAAATGATTCTTCCTCAAGTTACTATTATTAATGGAAACGTCAGATATAAAAATTTGTCATTCCCATTTTAATTACGCAATAAAAAGAAATTTTGGAGGAAATAGTATGAAACAATGTCAATTGACGATTCCGGCCATTACGTATGCTGGGCAAGGAAGTATAGAAAAAATTACGGAAATCATTGAATGTGAACAGGTTCGTTCTATCCTTATTTTTACGGATAAGGGGGTACGGGAATCTGGGCTTACAAAACGAATTGAAGAACTTTGTTCTAAGAATAGTTACACTGTTATTGATGATCTTGCATCGGAACCGTCGTACCAAGATGTAGAACGAGTTATTGAAGAAACGAAAGGTGCTTCCATTGATTTTATTATAGGTGTAGGCGGCGGCAGCGTTATGGATGTTTCCAAGCTGGCCAGCATTGTAATCGGAGCCGAATATAGCGTTCGTGATCTTTTGCAAGATCCGTCTATTGCTAAAAAATATATTAAAACGGTTATGATTCCTACGACCTGCGGCACTGGTTCGGAGGCTACATGCAATGCTATTGTTGCTATTCCGGAAAAACAATCGAAGCAGGGCATTGTGAATAACTGCATGATTCCCGACTATGTCATACTGGATGCCGATATGATCAACCAGCTGCCGCCTAAGATTATTGCTGCGACCGGTGTAGATGCGTTGGCTCATGTAGTAGAATGCTTTACGTCCAAAAAAGCAACGATTCTTAGTGATACATATGCCAAAGAAGGTGCTTGCAAAATTTTCCATAATATCCGTGAAGCCTATGCTGATGCGGCAAACATGGAAGCGAAAATGGAAATGCTGATGGGTGCTTTTTATGGCGGAATTGCTATTACCGGGTCGGGAACGACGGCTGTTCATGCATTGTCATACCCATTAGGCGGCAAATACCATATTGCTCATGGTGTATCAAATGCCATTCTTTTTGCCCATGTCATGGAATTTAATAAGGATGCCTGTGCCAATCGGCTTGCGATGCTTTGTGATGCCGTATATCCGGAAAAATACAATGAGTCCGTAAATGTCAAAGCAGATTATATTATTGAAGAAATAAAAGACATTGTAGACAAAGTAAATATTCCGACAAATTTGGAAGAATTAGGTGTAAAAGCCGAAGATCTCGATTTTCTTGTAGAAGCAGGCAGTCAGCAGCAACGGTTATTGGTGAATAATTGCAAGGAATTGTCTTTGGATGATATCCGCTATATCTATAAGAAATTGTTTTAAAAATATTGGTTTCATTGTGATCGATTATATAACAAATGATATATAGTATTTTGCTGGATTCTGTTTGTATAGGATCCAGCTTTTATTTTTGGATAATTTATACTATATAAGTTATATTAGAAAACATAAAAATATATATATTCTACTTTTATTCATGAGAAACAATTAAATGTGTTATAATTTAATCATTGACATATATGCTGCATACTTGTCAATAGAGACGTAGAAGTGTTTGTGTTCTCGGCCGCGCGATTGATAGGATACCGTTTGCTGCGGTTTCTTAAGATGCAGCGGGAGGAAGTTTTTGATGATGCATACTCGTTTTAACATGATAGTGGAAGCCGGCCTGGCCATTGCTTTGACGTATATCCTTAGTCTTATTATTTTGTTCCAATTGCCGCAAGGGGGGGCTATTCATCCCGCCAGCATGGCTCCGCTTATCTTTTTTGCTTTTCGCTGGGGCGGACGAAAAGGGATATTAGTCGGGGTCGTATATGGGATGTTCCATTTCCTGCTGGGACTAAAATTTACGATTCATCCCATGAGTATTATATTGGATTACCTTATGGGGTACGGAATATTGGGAATTGCCGGATTTATCAGACCGTCTGCTTGTTGGAAAATAGCGGCGGGAACGCTGCTGGCTTGCATGGGGCGATGTGCGCTTTCCATTATATCCGGGGCGGTCATATTTGCAGCCTATGCTCCTAAAGGACAAAATCCGTGGATATACTCCGCTATATATAATGTTTCTTATATTGTACCGGAAATGATTTTAACCGTTATTGTCGCTTATATTTTTTACCCCAGGATTAAAAATAAGATATTGGAATTTCGATAGGGGAGAGACATATGGCAGGATACAATTGGCTGCCGACGTGTAGGCATGTAAAAAAAACAATCTTTTCGAACCTAGCAGGTTCAAAAAGATTGCTTTCTGCCGCGATATGACAGACACGGTCTGTTTTCTTGTTTATGTTTCTGGCAACGCATTGGCTAATTTCCACGTTGTACCGTCTTTAAAATGAATGGCCGTAACTGATAGGGAGGATGTTGTTGCGGAGAGGTCGGAGTATCCGATTATTGTATATTGAGAAGGAATCAGTGGATTCAGGAGAAACTGGCTGGTATGTGTCGCCTCCGCCTTATTAGGGTAGATTGATATCTCGGCATAATAGAGCAGTGTATTGTCATCACTGCTCTGCAGTGTATATGCAGCTTCTATATCCTTAATGTTTTCCGGATCTCCTTTGATGACAGGTGTATACTGGAGACGCAGAAAGGTTTGTTTGTGATCTTTGCTGCGGACCAGCTGAGAGGATAACCGGTTGAGGGTAACAAGGCGGTTGATTTTATCCCGAACCGGTTGGTTATATGCCGTTAATTCACTTTTATAAGCGCTGTGCAGGTTTTTGAGAAACGTATCTGCATGTGCGACCCCGGTGATATGCCAACAGTTTTTATCATAGCGGGTCAGAATGACAGTTCCGGTTATATTTTTGTTGAGAAGGTTTTGATGGAAGGTTATATCTATTTCAGCTGTTTTGTCATCTACGCGGCGGCTGAAGGAAGAAGAGACGTAATGCCAGCCTTTCATGGATAAGGGAAACCCGAATGTACGGAGCCGGTTGTCTATCTCTTCTTCTGCTTTTTTAAAAGAAGGAGTATCCACATCTCCGGTGATACGGTCATGCAGATATGTTTGCGTATTGGTTGTGAATTCTGTCTTCAGCGGCCGCCATGCTAATTGCAGCAGAACAGATGGTTGTTCAGCCGTGTCTGTATCTTGGATCATCGCATCAAACAGCTGTCCGGAGATGGTTGTTTCGTCCGTCATTTCCTCGAAAGTACGGGCATCACCGGATTGGGCAGCGGCAATGATGTGGGATAAGGAATAATCAGGTGTTTCTTTATACATATACGTATATGTATAGGCGGCGGCAGCTAAACATAGTATAATGATACATAAGGCAATCCAGATAGAAATATCCGGAGTAGGAATGCGGTGTTTCATAGAAATCCTTCTTTCCTGACAGGTCTTTTGTCACGTGGTTTCATTATAGCACATTTACCGGCAGAAAAAGGAAAACGGCACATTTTCCTGAATAGTTTGATATAATAAACGTATCATGTTTCTGGAGATGAGTATATGATAAAAATCCAAGATATAACCAATCATGCAGTGTATGAAGTGGAATATGGCACAACGCTGCTTAATATCAGCAATCAGCATTGTGCAGATTCAAAGGCGCGTATTGTGCTGGCTTTGTTTAATAACCAGATGGTCGGATTGCAAACAAAGATACTGACCGATGGAACAGTGGAATGGTTTTCCCTGGCGACGATAGAAGGTAATAATTGTATGCAGCGAACGGTTATTTTATTGCTTGTCAGAGCGGTTGCCGATCTATATCCGATGGGAAAAGTCTATGTCAAACATGCACTGAGAAAAGCGTTATATTGTGAGCTTAGCATAGGACATACGATAACCGTCGAGGATGTGCGGTCTATAAAACGGCGCATGCAGGAATTAGTGGATCAAAAAGCGGATATCCGGCAAGTCACAGTCAGTGCGGAAACGGCTAAGGACATGTGTTTGAACCGCAATATGGAACGGGAGGCCAATCTGTTAAGCCATGTAAATATCGAGCATATTATGACCTACCAGTGCGGACAGGTTTTTGATTATTATATGGGACCGCTGCTGCCTGATATGGGATATGTCACAATTTTTAATTTACGTTCGTATGCTCCCGGTGTCATTTTAGAATATCCGAAGGTAGATGCTCCCGAAGAATTGCCAGAATATATGGAAATTCCCAAATTAGCACGTGTATTTTTGGAATCCGAGGAATGGGGACGGATTGTGCGATGCCAATATGTGTCTGATTTGAATAAATATATCGAAGAAGGATCTATTCAAGATATTGTGGATATGGCCGAAGCACTGCAGGAGAAGAAATTGGCTCAACTAGCTGATTTTATTGTAGATCAGCACCCCAAAATAAAAGTAGTGCTTATTGCCGGCCCTTCTTCAGCTGGGAAAACTACATTCTGCAAACGTCTGGTTACGCAGCTCCGCGTTATAGGACTGCGGCCGGTACAGATTTCATTGGATGATTACTTTCTAAACCGGGAGGATACACCGCGAAATAAAGACGGCAGCTATGATTTTGAATCACTGCGGGCGATTGATGTGTCTTTGTTTAATCAGCAGATCGATGCTCTTCATCAAGGGTATGACGTTCATTTGGCACATTTTGATTTTGTGTCGGGACATCGGCATTTTGATGACAAAGTTACTGTTTTGGAGGAAGGCCAGCCTATCGTTGTGGAAGGATTGCACGCATTGAATGATTCCTTGACGTATATGCTGCCGCGTTATGAAAAGGTAAAAATATCGTTAGGGGTATTGACACAGATTCGCATTAATGACCATAATCGCATATCAACGTCTGACACGCGTATTTTGCGCCGTATGGTACGGGATCATCAATTTCGGGATCGTGGACCGGATGCGACGTTGGAAATATGGAGCGATGTGCGGGAAGGGGAAGAAAAAAATATATATCCCTATCAAGAGGATGCCGATACAATTTTTAATACGGCGCTTCCTTATGAAATTGCCGCGTTAAAGCCATATGCAGAGCCATTGTTAAAATCTATTACGCCGGACAACCCGTATTATCACGAAGCGCAGCGTTTATTGATGTTTTTATGGCCCTTTGAAGTCATTGATCAATCCATTGTTCCTGCCAATTCGTTGCTGCGGGAATTTTTAGGACAAAAAAGCTAGGCGGCAAACGTTTGGCAGATGAAAAAAATCATTGACAAAGCAAGGGTGTATCGATATAATAGTATAGTCGAGGTAGAAATGATGAAACTACAAGTAGAACAAGCAATGAAAGAGGAAGGCAGAAAATTTCCTTTTTCTTTTAGGGAACCAGCTGTCGCTCTCGGTGATGTAGCTGCTTTTTCTTGGAAGAGTCATGATGTGGCTGTAGAAGGTTTGTTTTGGTTTGATGGATGCCATTTGGTTGTTCATGGAACCGTCCAAATCTCGGGAATATACCGTTGTAGCCGCTGCCTGACACCGGTATCGGTGGATCGGAAGGAAACCTTGTCTGAAGTCTATGGTACGGAAGCCGTGCTTCCAGAAGATGTGGAACCGTATAACGGAGAATACATTGATTTGACGAAGACAGTGAGAGAAACCTTGGTCCTCAGCGAACCAATGCGGGTCTTGTGCCGGCCCGATTGCAAAGGGCTTTGCCCGCAGTGCGGCGCTAACCTGAACGAAGGGCCTTGTAGTTGTCCTGATGACAGGATTGACCCGAGAATGGAAAGATTGGGTGAATTACTGAAATCAAATCGCTAATACACGTACCATGATTTTAAGGAGGTGCAGAACATGGCAGTACCAAAACGCAGATTATCGAAATGTCGTCGCGACCGTCGTCGTGCCAACTGGAAATTAACAGCACCGGGATATGTGGAATGCCCGCAGTGCCACGAAGCAATGTTGCCTCATCACGCATGCCCGTCTTGCGGTTTTTATAAAGGCAAGCAGGTTGTAGCTAACACTGCAGCTGAATAAGCGAAACAAAAAAGTGTGCCATGGGCACACTTTTTTTGTTATGCAGATAGGAACATAGTGCCTATAGCTGTATCACAAAAAAACATTGTTTCTGCCTTGCTGCGAGATAATACGGCAGACGGGAACAGGAAACATTGGTTGCCCGAAAATGATTTAGCATGGTATAATATATTATTGTGAATAATTTATTTTATATTGATATAGAATAAAGCTGCTGCAGGGAGGAAAATTGTATGCGTGCCATGGGAATAGATCCGGGGACGGCTAGATGTGGTTTTGGAATCGTTGATTCACAGGGAAGCCGTTTGCATCCTGTTACGTACGGTGTTATCGAGACGACGCCGGAACATACGGATGGGCAGCGCCTGGTCATGATTTATGACAATTTAAATCGATTATATGAAACATATCACCCTGATATCATCGGCGTGGAACAGTTGTTTTTTAACCGTAATGTTACAACTGCTATCGCCGTAGGACAAGCCCGCGGCATTATCCTTCTGACGGCGCAGCAGGCAGGTATTACCTTGTTGGAATTTTCTCCTTTGCAGGTCAAGCAAGGGGTTACCGGTTACGGGCGGGCTACGAAGGAACAAGTCATTGATATGACGATGCGCCTTTTGAGTATTCGTGAGAAAATCAAGCCCGATGATGCGGCCGACGGATTAGCGATGGCCATTTATGCTTTATATTCCAATCATTCGCAAAGCTTAAAAAGGACGGTTCAATTATGATAGGGTATGTAAAAGGTGTTGTGACTCATATTTTTATCGATTCTTGTTTTGTGGATGTCCATGGAGTAGGCTATCGGGTATATGTTCCTGGGTCGACGATGGAAAAATTGACGGTTGGTCGGGAGATGCTGTTATTTACCTATATGAGCGTACGGGAAGATGCAATTCTGCTCTATGGATTTCAGAGCCAGGATGAATATGATTTATTTATGCTTTTGGTAGGGGTAAATAAAGTGGGTCCCAAGGTTGCCTTGGGTATTATGAGTGCTATCCGTCCCGACAGTTTTCGCATGGCTGTACGGCAGAAGAATATAGCGGTCCTTACTAAACTCCCCGGTATCGGGAAAAAGACAGCAGAACGGTTGATTTTAGAATTACAGGATAAAATAGGCAGACTGGACCGCGAAGACAATATTAGCAGCATGCCTATGGATAGTGCGGTCCCGCAGGGGATTGCACAAGAAACATTGGCGGCACTGACCAGTTTGGGATATTCTTCACAGGAAGTACTGCCCGCGATAGAAGGAAATGTACAGCAATGTACAACCGTGGAAGAATTGCTTAAAAAAGTATTGCGTGTTTTAGGAAGCGGGAGGTAGAACATGGAAGATCGTATTGTAGAAACAGAAGCACTAGCCGGTGATTCTTGGCAATACAGCTTGCGGCCTCATTATTTTAAAGAATATATTGGGCAGGACAAAGTCAAGGCAAATCTGATGGTATTTATTCAGGCGGCCAAGGAACGCAAAGAGGCATTGGATCATGTGCTGCTTTACGGACCACCGGGTCTGGGGAAAACTACCATGGCAGGAATTATTGCCAATGAACTGGGAGTCAATTTGCGAATCACTTCCGGCCCGGCGATTGAAAGACCCGGTGATTTAGCTGCTCTTTTAACAAATTTGCAGGAACGGGATTTGCTTTTTATAGATGAAATACATCGGTTGTCCCATAGTGTTGAAGAAGTATTATATGCGGCAATGGAAGACTATGCACTGGATATTGTTATCGGCAAGGGACCCAGCGCACGTTCTGTACGTATTGATTTGCCGCCGTTTACGCTGGTAGGCGCTACAACACAGGTAGGCCGCTTGGCTCCGCCTTTACGGGATCGGTTTGGTGTTATTTGCCGCTTGGAGTTTTATAAACCGGAAGATTTGGTCCTTATTATCAAACGGACGGCAGAAATTTTGGATATTGCTGTGGATAATCAGGGAGCACTGGAAATTGCCCGTCGTTCGCGGGGAACACCTCGGATAGCCAATCGGTTACTGAAGAGAGTGCGCGACTTTGCGCAGGTATCCGGCTCCCATGTCATTAGTGATGCCTTAGCGTCATCGGCCTTGGACCGACTGGAAGTGGACTGTTGTGGATTAGATCGTACGGACCGCAGAGTGCTGCAAGTCATTATCGAGAAGTTTTCAGGAGGACCGGTTGGTCTTGATACGATTGCAGCGGCGATCAGCGAATCCGTAGATGCCGTAGAAGATGTGTATGAGCCATTTCTTATGCAGATGGGATTTTTGAATCGGACGCCGCGAGGCCGTATCGTTACGGAATCGGCATACCGGCATCTGGGGTTGCCCGTGCCGAAACACGATGATACGTCCGTATCCTTATTTTGAGGAGATGTTAGTATGGCCAGAATGCTTATTGGTATCGGTATATTATGTATAGCAGCAGGCCTTGGCTGGATGTTTCTTGATCAAGTCGGTTTAAGCCGGTTGCTGGGGCATTTGCCGGGCGATCTTAATTTTACCAAGGGAAATATATCGTTTCATTTTCCTGTCGTGACCTGTATTATTATTAGTGTTATCTTAACGGTTTTTTTAAATGTATTTTTTCACCGATAAATTATAGATGTATTAACAGGAGGTATAGGTATGTGGCGGCAAAGACTCCTTCGTATGACTGCAGCGGCAGCTATTTTTTTATGTATGACCGCTTCTGTTCTGGCTTCTGGTACAGGTCCGGTTGTATGTATCGGGATTAAGGAAGGGCAGAACTCGACATCGGTCAGCGGAACCAGTGACATGATATTGTATAAAAATGGAACGATTTGGAAAAAAATAAGAGCGTATACTCCTGTTGCCGTGACCTATCATAATGGTGCACTTGCTGCCAGTGGCAGTTTAGCAGAGTCCATTACGATCGAACCTGTTAAAAATAGTGGAACAGCTGTTTTAATGGTAGGCAATCGTCCGTACCGGGGAGATATACGATTGATCAAATCTCCGGGGCGATGGGGGATGACGGTTATTAACGAAGTTCCTCTGGAATATTATCTCTATGGTGTGGTAGGAAGTGAAATGTCTTCTTCTTGGTCACCGGAAGCATTGAAAGCGCAATCGGTGGCAGCTCGGACATATGCGGTAGCACATAAAGAATATTTTATAAAACGCGGATTTGATATGACTGATGACACCAGCAGTCAGTCCTATGGCGGCGTTCTTGCAGAATCGCCGGCTATTAAGCAGGCGGTAGATGCTACGCGCGGAGAGATACTGACATACGGCGGACGGCCCATTGATGCCTTGTTTTCTGCTTCGGGCGGAGGATATACGGAACATAGCGAAAATGTTTGGGGCAGCATGGTCCCGTATCTGCGCGGTGTGTACGATGACAGTAGTAAAATGCCGGATTACCGCTGGCAAGTTACTACAACGGCTGCCGATATGGAACGCAAACTCAGAGCGGCCGGCAAGGATGTGGGAACGATTCGAGCCATTATGCTGACTCCGCTGAAGAAACGGCCGATTACAGCTGCCGATAGAGGGATATCGGGTAGAGTCACCTCGATGGTCGTTGTTGGGACAAAAGGACAAGTCCGTATGACGGGAAATTCTTTCCAGCAAATTTTTGGCTTAAAGAGTACCCTTTTTGATTTTTATCAGGGATCTGGAGTACCCGGAGATATTGACATGTTCAAGAAACCCCTGCGCAATACGATGTTCACTGTAAAAAGTACATTTCCCATTATGATTTATGGTTATGGATGGGGGCATGGACTGGGAATGAGCCAGTGGGGGGCCAACCAGATGGGGAGAGAAAATATCAGTTATCAAACGATTTTATATCATTATTATAGCAATACAAAATTAGAAAAGTTATACTAGGAAGAAGGATTTAAATTGAAATTAAGCGATTTTACCTATGAACTGCCGAAGGAATTAATTGCGCAGCATCCGGCTGAACCACGGGATCATGCTCGACTGATGATATATGATAAAAAAACGGGTGACGTAGTACACCGCTATTTTTATGATTTAGTTAACGAATTGCAGTCGGGAGATGTTCTTGTTTTCAACGACTCCAAGGTTATTCCTGCCCGGCTTTTCGGACATCGCATTCCCACGGGCGGAAAAGTGGAAGTACTCCTGCTGACGCCTTGCGGGGAAGATACCTGGGAGGTATTGGTAAAACCGGGGAAAAAAGCCTTGCCGGGTACGCAGCTTGCGTTTGAGGCGGGAATGACGGCAGATATACTGGATAAGACTGATTTTGGCGGCCGTATTGTAAAGTTTAATTATGATGGCGTATTTGACGATATTATTGATACTATTGGAGAAATGCCGCTGCCGCCGTATATACATGAAAAACTGGAAGATAAAGAGCAATACCAGACGGTCTATGCCCGTGAAAAAGGCTCGGCAGCCGCTCCTACGGCTGGGCTGCACTTTACAGATGAACTTTTGGAAAAGATACGCGATAAAGGTGTGCAGGAAATATTTGTTACACTGCATGTGGGGTTGGGTACTTTCCGGCCGGTAGAAGAGGAAAATATCGAAGATCATGAAATGCATAGTGAATTTTACAGTATTACACCCGAAGCAGCAACAGCTGTGAATCGAGCTAAAGCGGAAGGCAGACGTGTTATTGCTGTAGGTACGACTTCTATTCGTACGTTGGAAAGTGCAGGTACTTCTGGGGAGCTCAAAGCGGGCTCCGGATGGACAAATATTTTTATCTATCCGGGATTTACGTTTCATATCGTCGATGCATTGGTCACTAACTTCCATCTTCCGGAATCGACGCTGCTGATGCTGATCAGTGCACTATCGGAACGGGAAAAAATATTAAAAGCATATGAAATCGCCGTACAGGAACAGTATCGCTTTTTTAGTTTTGGCGACGCCATGTTTATACGATAAGGAGGAACACTCTTGGTTATTTCATACGAACTGCAGGCAGAATGTGACGGTGCCAGGGCAGGCTTGCTGCGAACACCGCATGGTACCTTTAAAACACCGATGTTTATGCCTGTTGGAACGCAGGCAACCGTAAAAACGCTGACGCCCGAGGAACTGTATGATATGGGAGCTCAGATTATTTTAAGCAATACCTATCATCTGTTTTTGCGGCCGGGGGAGAATTTGGTACGGGAGGCAGGCGGTCTTCATAAATTCATGCATTGGAAACAAGCCATTCTTACGGACAGCGGTGGGTTTCAGGTGTTCAGCCTGGGCCAGATGCGGAAAATTACGGAAGAAGGCGTTACGTTTCGATCCCATTTGGATGGATCACGCAAATTTTTGTCACCGGAAGTCTCTATGGATATTCAGATGAAACTGGATTCGGATATTGCCATGGCGTTTGATGAATGCATCCCATATCCGTCGGATTATGACTATACCAAACATTCGACGGAACGGACCAGTCGCTGGGCTAAACGCTGTCTGGACCATCATCGCAGCGATACGCAGGGAGTATTCGGCATTGTTCAGGGCGGTATGTATAAAGACCTCCGCCGGCAAAGTTGTGAAGAGTTGGCGTCAATGAATTTTGATGGATTTGGTATTGGTGGGTTGAGTGTTGGTGAAGCAAAGGATATAATGTATGATATATTAGAAAATACGACATCGTATCTTCCGATACACAAAGCACGCTATCTGATGGGCGTCGGCACACCGGATTGTCTGATTGAAGGAGTGGCACGCGGTGTGGATATGTTTGATTGTGTCTTTCCTACACGGGTAGCACGCAACGGCATGGCTATGACTCATACCGGGCGGCTTACGGTACGCAACGCAAAATATGCTCATGATTTTATACCGTTGGAAGCAGGATGTCAGTGTTATACCTGCAGGAACTATTCCCGAGCTTATATCCGCCATCTCTTTAAGGCAGAGGAATTATTGGCATATCGACTGGTCAGTATTCATAATTTATATTTTCTTTTGGAATTTATGCGGAATATGCGCCAATCTATTTTTGATGGTACGTTTCGGCAGTTTCGCAAGCAATTTTGGGACCGATATCAAGATGGATAAATTATATTCATCTTGCATATAGATATTATGTGTTTTAGGAGGTGAAAAGAGTGGAAGAATTGATAAACAGTATGGGCGAATTCGGGGCTATGTGGCCGATTCTCTTGATGGTGGTTATTTTTTATTTCTTGTTGTACCGGCCGCAGAAAAAGCAGCAGAAACAGCGCCAGCAAATGCTGGACAGCTTGAAAAAAGGTGCTAAGATAATTACTGTCGGAGGTGTTTACGGAACCATTGAAGCCTTAGATGAAAAAACGGCAACTCTCCGTATTTCCGAAAAGGTTGAAATCAAGGTCACACGCAGTGCTATCAATCAGGTGTTAGGTAAGGATAATGAAGATGCCGGAAATGATAAGTAAAAAACAGCTTAGAAAAGCCATTACGGCACGTCTTGGAAAAATATCTCCGGAAGAACAAGCTGAGGTAAGCAAGGATGTTTGTTGCCGTATTGCAGTGTTGCCGCAGTACAAAAAGGCGCAGCGGATCATGGCATTTTTGAGTATGCCCGGAGAGATATGCCTGGATTCCTTATTGGACCAGGCAATCCGGGAAGGGCGGCACGTATATGTGCCGCGATGCTTGTCCCGCGGAGTTATGGAAGCGGTCCGGCTGGATTCAGTATCAACAGCCGTAAACGGAAAATATGGCATACGGACAGCACCGGCGGAAAATCTGTCTGCTAGTCCGGATACCTTGGATTTGATACTTGTTCCAGGCGTGGCTTTTGATGAAAAGGGATGGCGGCTCGGACATGGGGCTGCTTTTTATGACCGTTTTTTGCCAAAAGCACAGCAAGCCAGTTGGATTGGCATTGTCTGGGATATGCAAATAGTACCGACCGTTCCTAAAGAATCGCATGATGTGTGTATTCCTTTTATTTTAACGGAACAACGGTATATTATTACACATTGGAAATAAAGTTAGTATTTCCCAAGAGGGGGGATATTGTTGCGGACTCGTAACATGGTAAAGTTTTTTGGCGCAGTCATTATTATTTTGGCTGCATTTATTACATTTATTTATCCGCTTGCCAATTCTATCAAGCAAGGCCTTGATTTGCAGGGCGGCACGCATATTGTGCTGGAAGCGGTGGATACGCCGGATGCACCGGTCACGGACGACTCGCTCAGCCGTGTCGTTACTATTATTGAAAGGCGTATCAACGAAATGGGCTTGACGGAACCTATCGTGCAGAAAGAAGGTGCCCGCAGGGTCATTGTAGAGCTGCCTGGTGAAAAGGATCCTCAAAAGGCGATTGAAACAATCGGCAAAACCGCTGTCTTGGAATTTAAAGATGAAAGCGGAGCAACGCGTATGACTGGTAAAGATTTGAAAACGGCAAAAGAACAAATTGATAACGGTAAGAAAAACGTTGTTGCTATTGAATTTACGGATGAAGGTGCCAAGAAGTTTGCCGATTTGACAGCATCCAATGTGGGACATCAGATTTCCATCCTCCTTGATGGCCAGGTGTTGACTTCTCCTGTTGTTAATGAAGCTATTACCGGCGGTAAAGCCGTCATTACCGGCAGTAAGACGTTGGAGGATGCAAAAAATCTGGCTATTTTACTTCGTTCCGGGGCTCTTCCCGTTAAGGTCCAGGTATTGGAAGTACGGACGATCGGTCCGAGCTTGGGGCAGGATTCTAAGATAAAGAGTGAAAAAGCGTTTGCTATCGGCATCGTTCTTATCATGATTTTTCTTGTTGCCATCTACCGAGTATCCGGTCTGGTAGCCAATGTCGCATTACTGGTATATATTATGATTTTATTGGCGATTCTGAAGTATCTGAATGCGACACTGACACTTCCTGGAATTGCCGGTATTATCTTATCCATGGGATTTGCCGTAGATGCCAATATTCTTATTTTTGAACGATTTAAGGAAGAGGTCTTGATCGGTAAAAGTCTGCGAACGTCTATGGAGGCAGGATTCAGGCGGGCATTCAGTACGATTTTGGATGCTAACGTATCCGTTATGATTGCAGCTATTGTTCTTATTGTAATGGGGTCCGGCACTGTAAAAGGATTTGCTGTTAATCTGGCGTTAGGCATTATTGTCAGTATGTTTACAGCAATTTTGGTTAGTCGTTCACTACTGACATGGTTCATTAATACTGGTCTCATCACGAATCCTTGGTTTTATGGTTTGAACCGTAAGCTGACGGCCGAATCAGAAACAAAAAAGGGGGGACGGTCATGAGATTCAATATTGTAGCTCATAAAAAATGGTGGTTTTCCCTATCCTCTATTCTGGTTATATTGAGTATTATCTCTATGTTTGTCTATGGATTTAACTTTGGTATTGACTATACGGGTGGCACGATCTTGGATCTGCAGTTTCAAAAACCGGTTACGGTTGCACAAGTTCGTGATGCCGTCAATAGCACGAATATGAATCTGGATAACAGCGTTATCCAATTGACCGGCGTGACCGATGAAAGTTCTTCCGCCGATGTTATGATTCGCATGCGCAATCTTTCCAGTGACGAAAGCAAATCCGTTGTTGATCAGGTGCAGAATAAGCTTGGCAATGTGGAAGTCAAGCGGACAGAATCTGTTGGAGCTGTTATTGGTTCGGAAGTGACTAAGAATGCTATTATAAACCTTCTGGTGGCATTTGTGGCACTGGCGGCTTATATTTCTTTCCGATTTGAGTATAAAATAGCCATATCCGCACTTGTATCCATTCTTCACGATTTAATTATGGTGCTTGGATTTTTCTCGTTTTTCCATTTGGAAATCGATGCGTCTTTCCTAGCGGCTATATTGACAGTAGTAGGCTATTCCATGAATGAAGCCGTCGTTATTTTTGACCGTGTGCGGGAAAATACACGAACGCACCGCCGTACGGATACTTATGAAAAACTGGCATATGACAGTATTGCCCAGAGTATTCACCGCAGTATCTATACCTTGACCACTGTACTTTTTGCCTGCGGAGCACTGCATTTCTTTGGTGGTGATTCGACCAAAAATTTTTCACTGGTCATGCTCATTGGTTTTATCAGCGGGGCGTATTCTTCCATCTGTGTAGATACATCTTTGTGGGTCGTATGGAAAAACCATACTTCGCATAAACGTGGTTCTAAACCCGAAGAAGAAAGCGGTATTGTCAGTGAAGAAAGCAACTAACCATACCTGACAGATATGCGAACCAGGCGTTCAGAAATTTTCTGAACGCCTGGTTTTTATTTTTTGAACTAATTTAATTTATATTTTTGGGTCTGGGGGCAAGAAAGGCAAAAATAGCACCAAAAACGGCAACAATCCATAGTACCTGCAGTGCAGTGGAAACGCCCCATTGATCGGCTCCCCAGCCAACGAGCGGGGATATGAGCCCTCCCATAGTAGTGCTCAGTCCCAAGGTCACACCTGATGCCAGACCTACGTTTTTAGATAAATAAGTCTGGCCGAGAACGACGATAGGGCTATAAGGTGCAAACAGAGAGAAGGCAACCGGAATAAGCAATAATGTAGATAACCAGATGTTTGTGCTGTTTGTGAAAAAGAACATAGCAGGGATCATTAATAAGAACGATCCCCGCATGATACGGATAAAGCCAAAGCGATCCGCCATAATTCCGCCTAAAAAGGTGATGCAGGCACCCATTGCAAATAAGATGGATAATGCAAGGCTGCCGTTAGCCGGCGTTTCATGCAGGACGGTAATCCAGTAAATAGGAATGAATGTATTGCAGGTTGTAAAGCCGACGGAACGTGCAAAAATAACAACGGTCAATTTGCTGAAAGCGCTCCAATCGTTTTCTTTTGTTTCATTTTTGTGAGCTATTGTGTTTTTGATTTCTACATCGGCTGCCATTTTTAGAACTTTGGGCATATTTATATATAAGATAGCGGAAAGAACGGTATTTACCAGTCCGAAAATGACTAATCCGCGAATGTCAAAGGCGTAGGCGCAAAAACCGGCAACCATAGGACCCACGGCAAACCCCGCATTCCCACCTACTGAAAAGCTACCCAGTGCCTGGCCTTTGAGTTTTCCTGAAATTTTGTTGACCATGAGCGCCGCTTCCGGGTGAAAAATAGAAGAGCCGAGACCACTGAACATGGCGCAGATAAAAATAGTCCAGTAATTGGTCGTAAATGCTATGATAGTAAGACAGATGCCGCACATCATAGTTCCGGCAGGGATAAACCAAGGTTTGGAAATTTTATCAGAATAATAACCAAAAAGTGGTTGTGATACAGAGGACAAGAGCATGTTGGCGAAAATTAACGTAGCGGCATCTTGATAGCTTAAGTTACAAACAGCAATAAAATAAGGCAGCAGTGCCGGAATTGCTCCTTGGCACCAATCAGCGGCAAAGTGCCCCATAGTAAAGAGATAAACAAAGGGATTTAGTTTTTTCATAGCAGATACGACCTTCTTTTTATAGGATGTCTATATATTCTTGTGTTACATATACGTTATTATTACATAGTACTTTATAGTTTTCAAGAGAAATAGGCAGATATCTACTATATACAGCCATGTAAAGTGTTTTTTTCAGTATATTTATGATTACAGGTGGTAAAAAAAGCTCTATGTGATATAATGGGAAAAATGGTATTAGATATTAAGGAGTTGAGCATATGGCGTCAAAAGAAATGTTTGAATTAGGCTCTAAGAGTTCTGCTATCAGAGATTTATTTGATTACGGGCAAAAGCAGGCAGTTATAGTAGGAAAAGAAAATGTTTTCGATTTCAGTATTGGGAACCCAACCGTACCGGCTCCGCCTTGCGTTAAGGAAGCAATTGAAAATCTACTGAATACCAAGGCTTCCGTGGAAATTCATGGGTACACTTCGGCACCAGGTGATATATCCGTCCGTAACGGCTTGGCTGACTTCATGAATACTACCTATGATGCCGGCGTCAGAGCAGAGAATTTTTATATGACTTGTGGGGCAGCGGCTTCTTTGACGATGTCTCTGAAAGCCTTAGTGGAATCGTCGGAGGACGAAATTATTCTTATTGCGCCATTCTTTTCAGAATACACTGTATTTATTCAAAATACAGGAGCAAAACGGGTGGTTCTTCCCCCGGATACAACGCATTTTCAAATTGACTTTGCGGCGTTGGAACATGCGATTACGCCGCATACACGAGCCATCATTATCAATTCACCTAATAATCCTTCGGGTACAGTATATACGGCAGATACTTATACACGGCTGGCTGCATTGCTTACGCAGAAATCAAAGGAATACGGGCATCCTGTCTACATTATTTCCGATGAACCTTACCGGGAAATCATTTATGATAATATGCCCATCCTTTATGTCCCGAAGTTCTATAAGGATACGGTGATTTGCTATTCGTACAGTAAATCCTTGTCCCTTCCGGGAGAGCGTATTGGCTATATTCTTGTACCGGACTATGTGGAAGGTGCCAGGGAAATTTATGCAGCTATTTGTGGTGCTGGCCGTTCGATGGGGTTTGTCTGTGCCCCGAATCTGTTCCAAAAGGTTGTTCTGGCTTGTTTGGGAAAAACGTCAGATATTGCTGTATATGATGCTAACCGAAAACTGCTGTACAATGGATTGAAGGATATGGGATATGAATGTATATATCCGAGCGGTGCATTTTATCTGTTTGTGAAGTCACCGGAACCAGATGCCAAGGTGTTTTCTGAAAAAGCCAAGGAACTCAATCTGCTGATTGTTCCTGCTGATGATTTTGGCTGTCCCGGATATGTTCGCGTATCGTATTGTGTGGATCCGGATATGATCCAACGTTCTTTTGCCGCGTTCCAAAAACTTATTAATCAATATAAATAGTAATGACGAGACTTTAACCATAGCAGCGGTGAAGTACTTTTTTACCGCCTATGGTTATTACGTTCTTGACAAACAATTTGTATTTTGTTAAACTGTTCAGGTCTTCCTTTTTGCGGGCCTATAGCTCAGCTGGTTAGAGCGCACGCCTGATAAGCGTGAGGTCGGTGGTTCAAGTCCACCCAGGCCCACCAAAATTCTCCCCTCAGTATAAACGGTTTTTATACTGAGGGGGCTTTTTATATACGTAAACGCATGTAAGTATGTTATAATAATACAATGCCATAAGAAAAAGGAGGTTAGTATATGGTAAACATTGCATCCTATATCGAACAAACGAATCTAAAACCAGAGGCGACGCTGCAGGATATATCCAAGCTTTGCAGTGAGGCTATAACATATAACTTTGCTGCTGTTTGCGTAAATTCTTCGTATGTAAGTACGGCGCATGCCATGCTTAAGGGTAGCGATGTACGGATTTCCTGTGTCGTTGGATTTCCCTTGGGTGCTATGGCAACAAAAATCAAGGCGGCAGAAGCAGTGTATGCGGTTGCTTGCGGAGCCGATGAAATAGATATGGTTCTGGCCATCGGACGGGTAAAGAGCGGTGACTGGGATTATGTAATAGAGGATATCCATCAAGTTGCGACGGCAGTTCCCGGGCACCCCGTAAAGGTTATTCTGGAGACAGGGCTGTTAACGGCAGAAGAAAAAAAGCTGGCTTGCCGTGCTGCTGTGCAAGCAGGGGCGGCTTATGTAAAAACTTCGACGGGTTTTGGCTGCGGTGGTGCTACTGTGGAAGACGTACGGCTTATGCGGGACATGGTCGGTAAGAATGTATGTATTAAGGCTTCCGGCGGTATACGCGATTATCAAACGGCGTGTGCCATGATTGCAGCAGGTGCCGATAGATTAGGAACCAGCAGCGGACCAGCCATTATGAAAGGTATGCAAGCATGACGGAAAGTGAATTTCAGTTACAGAAAATGGCGTATTCTATCGGACAGGCCCGCGGTTGTACTCCTAATATGGAGCTTCCGGAGACAGCCGAAGAAATAACATATACTCATACGGAAGCTTCTTTTATGGAGACGATGCCAACCCATGGTCCGTCTGATTGTACCGTTAGCATCCTGGCCAGCGGCAGCAGTGGCAATGCGACCTTTATCCGCTGGGGAAATACACGGATACTGATTGATGCGGGTATCAGTTACCGCCGCATTGAACAAGGATTGCGGCAGGTTCAATGCGCCGTGGCTGATTTGGATGCCATTTTTCTTACGCATGAACATTCTGATCATACGTCGGGGCTGCCTGTTTTGTTGAAGCATTCTCATATGCCGATTTATACAACACGGGACACTTGGCAGGCTATAGGCAAAAAGGTTGATGATTACAGTGAGCGGTTTGTCAGATTACCGCGCCGTGTCAATTTGAAAGATGTGCAGGTTATTCCTTTTGCCATTTCTCATGATGCGGCCCGTCCTGTAGGATATGCCCTGCGATGTGGTGACAGCAAGATCACGGTGGCTACGGATTTAGGTTATATCAGTCGGGATGTGGAATTAGCGGCAGCATATGCGGATATTTTGATTTTGGAAGCAAACCATGATGAACAAATGGTTCGTGAAGGTCCGTATCCGTATTGCCTGCAGTCACGGATTTTGGGACAAAAAGGACATTTGTCAAATAAAACGGCGGCAGCCTTATTGACGCGTTTGCCGCGCAAACAAGGCATGAAAGTATTGCTGGCTCATCGCAGCGCTAAAAATAATTCACCTGCTTGTACGGTACAGACGGTACGCGATATACTGTATAATGCGGGGATAGTGATGGGACAGGATATTATCATCCGGTTGGCCTGTCAATCAGGGCAAGTGAGATTTCAAGATAAGGAGTGATGACAGATGTCAAAAAAACATATTACCATAGTGATAGCGGCAATCATACTTATTATAGTTGGGGCAGCGGGAGGATATTTTCTCAACAATACGTTCCTTCATAACGGACAGTCTTTTAAAGGAACGACAAATCAATTGGAACCGCCTAAAAAAACGGATAAAATTTCCGATGCACGCAATACATGGGCTGTGCAAGCAGCTAAAAAAGTCAGCCCGGCTGTTGTCGGTATTACGACAAAAGTCTATAACCGCGATATGTTTAACCGCAAAGTTCTTGTCGGGGAAGGCGTCGGTTCGGGTGTCATTTTTGATAAAAACGGGTATATCGTAACGAATAATCATGTTGTCGGCGACGGCAAAACGGTTATTGTGTCATTAGCAGACGGACAAAGTACGGAAGGTACTGTTATCGGCCGTGATGCCAGAACTGATTTGGCTGTTGTCAAAATAAATGTCAGCAATCTTACGGTTGCTGAATTTGGCGACAGCGATTCGCTGCAGGCCGGGGAACCGGTCATTGCTATTGGTAATCCACTGGGATTGGAATTTCAAGGTACCGTCACTGCCGGTGTTATCAGTGCGTTGAATCGTACTATCGGGGCAGAAGGACAAAGCATGAAACTTATTCAGACAGATGCTGCTATTAATCCCGGCAACTCCGGCGGAGCTTTGGTCAATGCGGATGGACAGGTTATCGGTATTAACAGTGCCAAAATATCAAAAGAAGGTGTTGAGGGGTTGGGTTTTGCTATTCCTATCGACACGGTACGACCTATTTTGGAATCTTTGATTAAAAATGGCAAGGTAGTTCGGCCGTATCTGGGAGTATACGGACTCGATAAGCAAATGGCCGGACGGTTTGGCATGGACTTGCAGGTGGATGGTATTTATGTATATCAGGTTATTGCTGGAGGCCCGCTAGCACAGGCCGGAATTCAACATGGTGATATACTGATCAAGATGGATGATGCGGACTTAAAGGACTTTAATGCCTTGCAGGATGTAATGAAAGCACATAAAGTCGGCGATTCCGTGACGATTACCTATCTGCGCAACAATGCGCAAGAAACGGTGCAGGTAACATTGCAGGAAGCACCGAAGGATGATGAAAAATAGGATGAAATATCATATTATTACAATTGGGAAAATCAAGGAAGCGTATTTAACGGCAGGCATGGACGAGTTTTTGAAACGACTGCGACCGTATGGACAGGTGGAAATAACGGTTCTACCAGAAGAAAGAATGCCGGACAGACCTTCTGCTGCCGACAAAAAACGAGTTCTTGATACGGAAGGGGAAAAGCTTTTGCGCCAGGTGCGTGAGGACTCCTTTCTTTTTGTACTGGATGTACAGGGAACACTTATCTCTTCCGAAGCGATGGCGGAGAAATTTTCCGAATTGGCTGTCTATGGCTGCAGTGAATTATCTTTTATTATCGGTGGTCCGTTTGGATTATCGGACAGGATACGGCGCCGTGCAGATCTGTGTATCTCCTTTGGACGCATTACATTGACGCATCAAATGATACGTCTCTTACTATTGGAGCAACTGTATAGAGCTATTAAAATAGGACGTCATGAACCATATCATCTGTGAAATTTGAGCAAGTTAAAAATAAAAGCAGGAATTTCAACTTCTTTTGTGTAATTAGTATACTAAGAATGAAATTTACTTGGGATTTCATATCGTCAGTATAAAGACTAAAAGCAGGGAGGTTGAGCGTATGCAAGAACGTATAGCATCGGATATTATGGAAAAATATGTCATTACAGCAAGCCCGGATACATCTGTGTTTGATTTGGTAGACATGTTTGTAAAAAACAAAGTGTCTGCTATTCCGGTGGTAGATGATGAAGAAAAACTGATTGGAATTATTACAGATGGGGATTTATTATACAAAAAGATAAAGCCTCATGTACCGCATTATGTCAATCTACTAGGAGCCAGTATTTATTATAATGGCATCAGCGAATATGATAAGGGTTTTAAAAAACTGCTGGCTTGCACCGCTCGGGATATGATGACACGCAATGTTATTATTGCCGCTCCCGATGCCGATATCGAACAGATTGCCGGGGTTATGGTTGCCGAACACTTAAAGGTTATTCCTATCGTAAAGGATAAACGTGTAGTAGGAATCATTACACGGCGGGACATTCTGGAAGAGTTATATTCCGAATATGGTAAGGCAGATACGGAAGAAGAAAAGTAAAAAGTGATATAAAAACAGAGGAATGAGCTCATGACAGGGTTCATTCCTCTTTGTTTTTAAAAATTTACGGTTTCCATTCTATCTATGAGATGATATAATGAAATATACTAAAAGTATTGAGGAGGATATGAATGGATAACAAAGAGGTAGTAGTTGTTGTCGATTTTGGCGGTCAGTATAACCAGCTTATTGCGCGGCGCGTCCGTGAAAATCATGTGTATTGTGAAGTGTACCCGTATCACAAAGCGGTGAGCAAGATAAAGGAATTGCAGCCGCAGGGGATTATTTTCACCGGCGGTCCGGCAAGTGTATATGAAGAAAAGGCACCGAAAATTGAAGAAAAAGTCTTTCAACTGGGAATTCCTGTACTGGGGCT
The DNA here is from genome assembly GCF_050219315.1 of Megasphaera sueciensis. Classification (NCBI taxonomy): domain Bacteria; kingdom Bacillati; phylum Bacillota; class Negativicutes; order Veillonellales; family Veillonellaceae; genus Megasphaera; species Megasphaera sueciensis. The sequence continues at coordinate 930,138 of NZ_CP116939.1, read as the reverse complement.
TTGCTACGGAATGCAGTTTATGGCACAAACACTGGGCGGCGAAGTAGAACAAGCCGATATGCGTGAATTTGGCAAGACGGCTATTTCTGTCGATACAGCATCCCCTTTGTTTAAAGGATTGCAGGAACAGGAAACAGTGTGGATGAGCCATACGGACTACGTTGCAAAAATACCGGCTGATTTTGAAATCATTGCACATACAGAAAACTGTCCGGTCGCGGCGATGCAGAATAAAGCAAAGAAACTCTATGCGATGCAATACCACCCGGAAGTACTGCATACCGAACACGGTAAGGAAATGCTTCATAACTTCCTGTTTGAAGTCTGCGGCTGTACCGGATCCTGGACGATGGCTAATTATGCAAAAACGGCAATCAATACTATTCGCAAGACCATCGGGAATGGAAAGGTAGTTCTTGCTCTATCCGGTGGCGTAGACAGCTCTGTCGCAGCGGCATTGATTTCTAAGGCTGTTGGCAGTCAGCTGACTTGTATCTTTGTAGACCATGGCCTGCTTCGGAAAAACGAAGGAGACGAAGTAGAAGCGGCATTTCAGAACTCCGGGATGAAATTTGTCCGTGTCGATGCCTCAGACCGATTCCTTGGCAAATTAAAAGGAGTAAGTGAACCGGAACGGAAACGCAAAATCATAGGCGAAGAATTCATCCGTGTATTTGAAGAAGAAGGACGTAAAATCGGAACCGTCGATTATCTGGCACAAGGTACGATATACCCTGATGTCATTGAATCAGGGGCCGGTGATGCGGCAGTTATCAAAAGCCACCATAATGTTGGAGGCCTTCCGGCGGTTGTCGATTTCAAGGGACTTATCGAACCCCTGCGCAACCTCTTTAAAGATGAAGTACGTGAACTCGGGGCTGAACTGGGACTTCCGGAATACCTTGTATGGCGTCAGCCTTTTCCCGGACCGGGACTTGCTATCCGTGTCATGGGTGAAATCACGACGGATAAACTAGCGGTCCTGCGGGACGCTGATGCCATCTTCCGTGAAGAAATTGCGAATGCCGGCTTGAACCGCTCCATTAATCAATACTTTGCCGTACTGACCTCAAACCGTACCGTCGGTGTTATGGGCGACTTCCGTACCTATGACTATACGCTGGCCCTGCGCGGAGTCACAACGACAGACTTTATGACGGCTGATTGGGCTCGGATTCCCTATGACGTATTGGATAAAATTTCCAGCCGTATTGTAAATGAGGTAGACCACATTAACCGTATTGTATATGATATAACCAGTAAACCACCTGCTACTATAGAATGGGAATAAGAAATAAATGTCTCAGGATACCCTCATGTATTCACCGAGAGGAAAAATGGTTAGCTTGCTGATATATACAAAAAGACCTTGTATAAAAGCTTTTTACGAAGCCTGTGCAAGGTCTTTTGTTATAATAGAAAAGTTTTCAAAAAGAGTTGGCCAAATCCTCTAAAAAATTTTTATTTATAACGTACATTACATCTATATGCAGTGAGTATGAATCCGATATGGGAGCAGACAGGAGCTAAAATCAAGAAGATCGGCATGGCAATTTGTGTTTTGTTTTTTTGACAAATTGCTTGAGAGAAACCAAAGCATGATTGTAACAAATTTCAGCGATGATTATATCGCTGCTGCATGCAGGACAGCAAAGCTGAGAATTCCATTCCAGCGGCCGGTCAAACGTATGGGGTACGCAACTAAAACCAGAGATAAAATTTTTGGTTTTAGCTAACTTATAGAATACAATAGAAATGACACTGTGAACAACGCGAAAATGAGAATGGAGAAGAAACCTGTCTTCGAGAAAAAGAACACTATCTTTCAAAATTAAGGGGATTGGGGAGTTGAAGTGTCGAAGAGCCTTTTTCGTAAGCATCCCGGGCCGTGGGGATGGCAAATAATAAAAATCCAATCTTACTTGTGACGCCATGTTACCGTGTCATTGGCGTAAATGGGAAATTGTGGGATATGCAGCCGGTTTGGATATTAAGGAAAAATTATTGAAATTGGAACAAACATATGCCAATTGTTGAAACAAAATATTTTGATTATGGAAGAAAAGAAGTGGAATACCTCGCTGTTACCGATCCGGTGTTAGGCACTGCAATGGCAATGCTTGGTAGTGTGGAACGCGAGGTGATTCCTGATTTATTTGCAGTATTGGTCTATGCAATTGTAGGTCAGTTGGTTTCTGTACGTTCCGCAAAGATAGTCTGGATGGATATGTAGCAAAATATCGACGATATTACACCGGAAAATCTGTCGTGCGTTTCTGACGATGCGATTCAACAATGTGGCATGATCATGAAAAAAGCGATTATGATTTCGTCATGGTCAAAAAAGATTATACAGTGCAGTATTTGTATGGAGAATTTATGGACATTGTCGGATCAGGCGGTTATTGAGCGTCTAACCGCAATCAAAGGAATCGGTCTTTGGACGGCATAAATGCTGTTGATTAATTGTATGGAACGGTCCGATATCGTTAGCTAGGGCGATATCGCTATTCGCAGAGGAATGGAAAAACTCTATGGGTTCCCAAAATTGACGACGGATCAGTTTGAAAGGTGTAAAAGCAGCTATTCACCGTATGGTTCGGTAGTTTCTATTTATTTATGGAAAATTGCTTTTTTATAGGCTGGATGGGAGCAGGACAACATGGAATCAAAGAAGAAATACACCTAGGAAACAAAAAGACAACGTTTATCTGACTTTAAATAAAAAGGAGAAGAAAACGGATGCAAAAAAAGATTAGACAGCAGATAGAAGCGCTGGCGGAAACAGACTATCGTATTTTTTCTTCCGGACTGCTTCCGCACACGGAACATGTTCTGGGGGTTCGGCTCCCTTTACTTCGAAAAATAGCAAAGCAGCTTTCAAAATCGGATTGGCGTACATATTTGCAAACGGCACAGGATGCTTCATTTGAAGAGATCATGCTGCAGGGAATGGTGATAGGTTGTGTGAAGTGCTCACCAGAAGAACGGTTTTTATATATACAAACTTTTGTTCCTAAAATTGATAATTGGTCGGTATGTGACAGCTTTTGCACGGGACTCAAATTTACGAGAGAATGTCCTACGCAAATGTGGGATTTTTTGCAACCGTATTTAACGTCAAATCAGGAATTTTATATCCGGTTTGCGGTCATTATGTTGATTTTTTACTATATTAATGAATCTTATATTGTGGAAGTTATTCATCAACTGGATAGGGTGCAGCATAGTGGATATTATGTAAAGATGGCAGTCGCTTGGGCAATTTCTGTCTGTTATATTCAGTTTCCTGAAATTACGCTGCAGTATCTGCAAAAGAATTGTTTGGATGATTTTACATATCATAAAGCATTGCAGAAAATCATGGAATCTTTAAAAGTAGATAAAGAAACGAAAAAACAAATTCGAACACTGAAGCGGGAATCTATCAAGATAATAAAAAAGAGAAAGGAATGACAAACTTATTTTTTGTCGTCCCTCTTGTAAATCTAAACAACCCAAGCGAAAAAATACAGTGTTCTTTGATACGGAAGAACAGGCGAGAAAAAATGGCATTCGTCCTTGTAAACGATGGCGCCCTGATTTATTAGAATTTCAGCCCAAAAAAGAGAACGCCGAAAAAATAAAATTAACCTATGTATACACAGTTCGGGCGATTCATGGATATGTCACCGAATGTATATCGGAAAAATGTCTTTAGTAAGGAGGCCGATTCATGATCGTGAGTGCGAGCCGTCGTACAGATATTCCGGCTTTTTATTCAGAATGGCTGCTTAATCGCTTGCGAGACGGGTATGTATTCGTTCCAAATCCAAGAAATCCGCTGCATTATAGTCGGGTGGAGTTACAGCCACAAACCGTAGACTGTTTTGTGTTCTGGACAAAAAATCCTGCGCCGATGATTTCAAAGTTAGACGAGATTGCTGCGATGGGCTACCCATTTTATTTCCAGTTTACCTTGACACCGTATGGACGGGAAATAGAGACATATTTACCACCTAAAACTATTTTAGTGCAAACCTTTCGCAAACTCAGTACATTGATAGGAGCGAAGCGAGTCGTATGGCGATATGATCCGATTATGCTAACAGATCATATGGATGTCAGCTATCATTTAAAACATTTTGAGCAAATAGCAGCTGCGATAGAAGGTTATACGAAGCGTTGTATTTTCAGCTTTTTGGATTTCTATCCCAAGGTGCGTAGCGCCTTGCGAAATATAGCCGTAATGGAAGTGCAGCAATCCGATATGCTTCGAATTGCGGAGGGCTTTTCTAACATTGCACAAAAGTATCGAATTCGGTTATCTACCTGCTGTGAAGCGATAGACTTGAGTCGATATGATATTGAACATGCTGCCTGTATTGATGCAAAGTTGATTGAGGATATTCTTGGTTGCGCTGTTCATTCAAAAAAAGATGCTAATCAACGTCCTGGGTGTGGCTGTATGGAAAGTGTGGAAATTGGCACGTACGATTCTTGTGCACATGGATGCATATATTGTTATGCGAATTCAGCCATGCAGACCGTGCGGCAGCATATAGCTTGTCATGACCCTATGTCACCTGTCCTATTTGGTCATTTGCCAAAAGATGCGGTTATTACTGAGCGGAAAATGATTTCGGTAAAGGATCCATACCAATGTTTATTTTAGATATTTTGAGTAGGTTGAAAAACTGCATCGCATTTTCAGCCTACTCATTTTTATATAGTTATTAGGATACAACTTTGCATTGCAGTACAATAATTTTAATGGCAAATCTAAAAATACTGATTTTACCCATACCATTTCCCATAGCAGTAAAATAGCGGACAGTGTCAAAAATTTGGCTATGCAGATGGTTAAGGGGCATGCTGCAGACGGTGCAGAAATTCGATACATGGAGTAAATAGAATAAAAAATGTAAGAACTGTTCCTCAACGGTTAAACTTCAAAAATATAACCTTTTGGGGACCGTTTTTGCATGGTAATCTATGGGAATAGGTTTAGAAAATAAATCGTGCGGGCATAGTGCGTAAATAGCTTTATGTGAATTCATTAAAAAAATATTAATATATAATAACAAAAGAAGTGTGTTATACTATGTGTAAATAAAAGTTTTAAATAAGCTATCATGTTTGGTTATTAAACTAAAATGAAAGTAATTAAAACTACGGGAAAAATACGATGTACATTATTGCATATAGAAAGGTAACTATAACTAATAAGCCTGCGCTTCTTATAGCTGCCTTTTGTTCTATATGGCGGGAATTTTGAAAGAACGAATGGAATGTTTGCGTGCAGCAAATATATGAGAAGCTTCGGATGATGGGAAAATACTGTTTGGTACTTGTTTTTGTCGTGAATGCAAAACATAGATAATCTTGCTAAGAATAATTTCATAACGTATGAGATATAAAAATTATTTTATAGGGGGGACATTTATGAATCAGGATATAACGTCATCTGATTTAAAAGCCATTTTGCACTCGAAACGTGCTAATATATATTATTTGAATAAATGCCGCGTGATGCAGAAAGACGGTCGGGTGGTGTATTTAACGGACGGTAAAAAAGAAAACTTTTATTGGAATATACCTATTGCAAATACCACGGTTATTCTTTTGGGAACGGGAACATCTATTACCCAAGCAGCTATGCGATTGTTAGCCAGTGCAGGTGTGCTTGTTGGATTTTGCGGCGGAGGAGCGACTCCGTTATTTTCGGGGACAGAAGTAGAGTGGTTAAATCCTCAGAGTGAATATAGACCGACGGAATATGTACAAGGCTGGATGTCGTTCTGGTTTGACGATGCGAAACGATTGCTTGTCGCGAAGGAATTCCAAAAGAAACGATGTGAGTTTTTGTGTAAGACGTGGGAAAAAGATAATGAATTGCAGGAAGCCGGTTTCTATGATGATGATGAAGCTGTAGACAATGCCTTACATACATTTGAGCGGAAAATTAAAAAAGCTGGGAATGTTACAGAACTTCTGGCGGGTGAGGCTGAATTTACAAAGAAGTTATATAAATACGCAGCTGGAGTTAGTGGGTTGCATAATTTCTCGAGAAAACATGATGCGGATGATACAGCAAATATATTTTTAAATCATGGTAATTATTTGGCGTATGGATTGGCGGCCAGCACGTTATGGGTGTTAGGAATCCCTCATGGATTTGCGGTAATGCACGGAAAAACAAGAAGAGGCGCGTTGGTTTTTGATGTAGCTGATTTGATTAAAGATTCTATTGTACTGCCATGGGCTTTTATTTGTGCGGGAATGGCCATGCCGGAACAAGAATTCAGACAAACATGTCTGCAAAAATTTACAGAACATAAAGCCTTGGATTTTATGTTTGATGAAGTAAAACAATGCAGCCAGCTGTTTTAAGGTGAAGGTGATGCCATATGATGGTTATATTTACCAGCAGAAGTGAAAAAAAAACATTATATACAGTCAGACGAATTTTGGATAGTTTTGCAGACCGCATTGGAAATGATACATGGAAAACAGTAATAACTGCAGAGGGATTACTTACTGTTAAGACGCTGTTACGTAAAAATGCGACAAAAAGTATGGCTGTTTCCTGTCATTGGATTCGATCTCGCAGCAGAAGTGAATTGGTTTGGATCGTGGGAAATCGGGATAAATTTAATGAGGAAGGTATTGTTCCGGTTAATTCGACGCTAAAAAATATTACTCATGGTGAATGGGAGAATGGATGGCGGTATTTGCCGGTTATAAAATCGTTGGCGGCAGTGGCAGGACTACTCCATGATTGGGGGAAAAGCAGTGATTTATTCCAGCAAAAACTAAGAAATAAAAGTTTTGAAGCAGATCCATTTCGACATGAATGGATATCTTGTAAATTAATGGAAGCTTTAGTTATATATTCCGGCGTATTAGATACTGATAGTAGATGGCTGGAGTTATTTGCAGAAAATACATTGGATATTCCTCAAATTGAAAGTATTGCAGCACAGCATAGTGGGGAAGATTCAATAGGAAAGTTAATTTCGTTGCCGCCGATAGCCAGCGTTCTTGTTTGGTTGATTCTTTCTCATCATCGAGTTCCCAATATAGAAAAAAATAAATATGAAAATACGTCAAAAGAAACCTTTTGGGAAATGCTTCATAGTATAGATGCGTCATGGGGCTATGAAAATACACATATTGAAAAAGAAGATGCAAAATGGGATTTATGCTTTACTTTTCATAGAGGAATTTTATTTGGCAATGCGGCAGTTTGGTTAAAAAATATAAAAAAATGGTCAGAACGTCTGTTATCTCAGCAGCAAATTATAATAGATATAATGGCAGAACCCGAATTTAAAAAATCGTTTCGGCTGGTTTTGGGGTATGCAAGATTATGCTTGATGTTAGGAGATCACTACTCTTCCTCTTTGCCAAAAGTAACAGATAGCAAGAAAATAAGTCAGTGGGCTAAAAATGAATTATGGGCTAATACCGATCAGAATGGAGTTAAACAGTATCTAGAAGAACATTTGGTAAACGTATCTCATCAGGCATTAAAAATAGCACATCAACTTCCCGTGTTTTATAACAATATGGAAAAAGCATATGATGTAAAATTTCTTAAGAAAAAAGGACCGATACAGTTTCGATGGCAGGATCATGTTGTAGAAAAAATAAAAGTCTTCCGAAAGGATCATGAAAATAATCAAGCCTATTTTATTGTAAATATGGCGAGTACAGGATGTGGAAAAACGATTGCCAATGCCAAAATCATGCAGGCTATATCTGATGATGAAAAATCACTGCGGTATATTTTAGCTTTGGGACTCAGGACACTTACATTGCAGACGGGAGATGAATATAGAGAACGGATTGGACTCGATGCAAGTGAATTAGCAGTATTAATAGGTTCCAGTGCCATTAAAGAATTGCATGAACAAGAAAAGCACGAGGAACCTTCTATAAGTGGTGTGATAGAGGAATTATTAGCTGAAGATTTGGATTATATAGATACCTGTAGTGATAATCAGACGGCTTTTTTGGATATATTTTTTAATGGGAAAAATGGTAACGTATCGAAAAATAAGGCTTTTTTATATAAACCGGTTCTTGTTGCAACAATAGATCACATGATGGGTGCCACTGAAACCACACGCGGGGGCAGGTACATATTACCCTTTTTACGATTAATGTCATCTGATTTGGTTATTGATGAAATTGATGATTTTGATAAAAAGGATTTAATCGCTATTGCACGGCTGGTTCATTTGGCGGGGATGTTTGGACGAAATGCTGTTCTGTCTTCTGCAACGATCCCTCCTGATTTAGCCGAAGGCATGTATCGGGCATATGTAGAAGGACTTGCGTGTTATAATAGTTTTTTTATTGAACCCAAAAGTTGTAATGTTATTCTTTGTGATGAATTTAAGAGCAAAATAGATAATATAAAGGGCAGAAATCCTGAAGCATATCAAAAACTGCATAATGGTTTTATTGAAAAAAGAATAAAATGTCTGGAACGAGAACCAGTAAGAAGAAAAGGATATATTGTTGAGTGTATGCTTAGTGAGGATATGGATGCTAAAAGCAATAAGAACAGCCTATCTCTGAAAGAAACTTATTTTGATACGATTCGGTCGACGATAGAAAAACTACACGATGCAAATTATGTAGTCGATAAACAAACGGGGAAAAAGATTTCTTTTGGTGTTGTGCGTGTGGCAAATATTCAACCTTGTGTGGCATTAAGTTTATATTTTATGCGATGTACATGGACTGATGGGTACGCGATACATATGATGACCTATCACAGCAGGCAAATACTACTTCTCCGTCACGAACAGGAACAATACTTAGATGCAGTCCTAAAAAGAAAATATGAGAGTGCAGTGCCTGTTGATTTTACGGATCCTGTTATTCGGAAGCATATTGATGCTGCAAAAGGAGATAATGTTATTTTCTTTGTTGTAGCCACTCCTGTTGAGGAAATCGGCAGAGATCATGATTTTGACTGGGCGTTAGTAGAACCTTCTTCTTATCGTTCTATTATTCAACTGGCAGGGCGGATATTGCGGCATCGTAAAATTAACCATGCAGTTAACACCTATAATATGGCTATCATGCAATATAATATTAAAGGATTACAAGGAAAAAAACAGGCGTTTAATTGTCCCGGTTATGAACAAGGAAAATATTATCTTGCAAGTCACAATTTGAAAGATATTGTGGATGAAGTGAGTTTGGAAAAGCGAATTGATGCAGTGCTGCGTATTAAAAAAGCTTCTCGATTAGATCCGCAGCATAAGCTGATCGATTTGGAACATAGTGTGATGCAAGATTTTAATAGTACCACCGAACAGGGACCGCAGTGCTTGCATGGATGGATACAAGAGTATTGGTGGTTGACGGCTTTACCACAGTGTTTTAACCGATTTCGGGAAAGTTATGCAGAAGATATAAAATTATATGCCTGTTATGATGAAGGTACAATAGATTTTTGTGAATATACAGCAGAGGAGTGTGTTAAAAGAACCGATTTTTTTGGAATACATGCGTATAAAAAAATTACAAACGAAATGGGTGAAAGGCTCTGGATTGTACGTGACTATATTTCTTCTTTAAAAAAACAAGTTAAGCCAGAAGATGAAAGACCGTTTGAAGTGATTATGAAGTATATGTCTTTACGGTTTGGTGAATTAACAATACCCGACCCTAAAGGAAAAAATATAAAATGGCAGTATTCAGATCAATTAGGGTTATTTAAAGAGGAAAATAGTGAATGAGAAGATGGAGGGATGATTTTGGGAATTTTAATGCAGTATGTGCAAGAATCTGCGGAGAAGAAGAATAAAACAGTAAATGAATGGTTGAAAAATACGGTATCACATATCCCTAACTGCCTGTTGGCAACGCATGTTGGAAAATTTACACATCCAGATATTATATCTAAAGTATCTTTATTGGATCAAGAAAATGAGCTATCTATTCCCTATGTAACGACCGCAGGTACTCATTGCAGTACCGATATCCTGACTCCGGCTCAATATATTGGAACCGCTAATTTTCTGTTGTTATTGCTGGAAGATAAAAAGACTGTTTTAGAACATATACAGCAACATACAGATTTTATTAAAAAAGAATTTGAAATGTTAGGTATAGAATTCATCCCTATACAGGATGCAATTGAAAAAATCAGTAAAGAACGGAATCTTGATTGCACTGACGGCAGATTAAAACAAGTATTTTTTCCTGTATCGAAAGAAACATACCATTTGTTATCTGTATTGCCTGCCTCCAGTTTGCTGGAAACATTGAAAGATAAGATTGATAGAATGAATCATTATAAATGGCAATGTTCTGACAAGAAAGATCCCTTATATGGACATGAATGCTACGAGATTACCGATATTACGGCTATTGGTTTTGGAGGGACAAAACCGCAAAATATTAGTGCTTTAAATGCTAAAAAGGGGGGGGAAGACATACTTATTATCCTCGCTTCCCCCTACATTGAAACAAAAACGGCTCCGCTTACCGAGAGTTGATTTTTTCGGTGAAACCTTACGTTATAGTATGTATGTTCATCAGTTTCGCAAATTAGATCGAGTCATGAGAATTGATAAAAATAATCGGGAAATACGAAATATGATGACAGATACGATTGATGATATTGTTGATAGGGTGTTGACTGTCAGTTATCAAGTCCGGAATGAAGGAGATGGGTGGAGTCAGGATGATTTATTCAGGAAATTACCATTATCGCAAAAAATATGGTTGGATAATCAATATGCGAATGTCAGAGAAAATAAAGTATGGATCAAAGACGTTAGCAAACAATTTGGCAGATGGTGTATTCGTACGTATGAACAAATTATGAAGAAAAATCGTATTCTTTTAGGTGATGCAGAATTAGTGTTCTTTCAAGAAAGATTATATAAGGTACTGGAAGATGAGGTGATATTCCGAACATGAAAGCATATATGTTGATACCTAAAATTAGCATTCACAATGCCAATGCTATGAGCAGTACATATACCATTGGTTTTCCTGCTATGACGGCGTGGCTGGGAGCTGTTCATGCATTGCAGCGAAAAATTGCAAAACAAGATGGGTTTTCTGATTTGAAATTAGTAAAAACAGCGGTAGTCTGCCATGAATGCAATTTGCAGGTATATAAAGGAATGGGAGACTATAAAAAATCTATTATAGCTACAGCGAATCCGCTTAGAAAAAAAGGCGCAGATTTTGAACGTCCGCCATTTATCGAAGAAGCGCGTGTTCATGTAGTGGTATCTCTGTTAATTGAAGTACAAGGAGTCAATGGAGATAATGACAAAGTTTTTCTAAAGGCAGTACAGCAACAAGTACCATCTATGAAAATGGCTTCCGGTGATATTATGGGGTTTGAAAAAGCGCAAATGATATATGTAGATGAAAATCAATTGCAGGCTATGAAAAAGGTGCTTTTTAAGCTAATGCCTGGATACGTTATCATTGAACGAAGTGACTTGATGTTAAAAGAATCAGAAAATGGTACAGATCGGTTGGATGCACTGCTCGATGTATTAAAAATACATCATATGGCCGAGATAGATGCAGAAGGCATTGTAAGTGGCTGGAAACATGAAAAGACATGTTCGGGATGGTTAGTACCAATATCCATTGGATTTAAAGGAATATCTCCATTAGGAATAGTTTCAGAACAGCGGGATGCAACAAAGAGACACCGTTTTGTTGAAAATGTGGTTACTGTAGGAGAATTTAAAATGGCACATCGTTTTGAGAATATAGAAGAGATTATGTGGCATTATAACTATGATGAAACCAATACTATGTATATATGTAAAAATCAACAATAACTGATTACATTAGGAGGAATTGACATGGCAAAACAAGATTCAAGAATGGCATCTGTATTGGCATTTGAAAAGAAAATGGTAGCATCTGATGGATTTATGTATGGAACTATTTGGGATAAAAGAGATGTACAGGCGATTCCTCTCAGCTTAGTGGAAAAATCTGTACGGGGGACAATTTCTAATCGACTTAAAGGGGCGGTTAAAGATGATCCGGTAAAACTTAATGCAGAAGTTGAAAAAGCTAATCTTCAGACAGTAGATAGTGCTTCTCTAAATTTGGACCAGAATACCCTGAAACTCGAGTTTACTTTGAAGATATTATCGGGAGTGCAATATCCTTCAGCGTGTAACAGTGAGGAACATTATAAAAAAATTGAAGAAATGGGAAAAAATTACATTGGAGAAAATGGATTTAAAGAATTAGCCAGACGCTATGCACTGAATATTGCTAATGCACGTTTTCTTTGGAGAAATCGTGTAGGAGCTGAAAAAATTGAAGTTGTTGTAACTGAAAAATTAGATAATAAAAAATGGGTTTTTAATGCCTATGATTATACGCTGAAAAATTTTGATGAAAAATATCCGGAAGTGGAAGAACTTGGCGATTTGATAGCCGATGCATTCTGTGGACGACGTGAGTATTTGTTCATTGAAGTAGAAACATATGCACTACTTGGAAAGGGACAAGAGGTATATCCTAGTGAAGAATTGATTTTAGATAAAGGAAAAGGGAAGAAAAGTAAAGTGTTGTATCAAGTCAATCATACGGCAGCCATGCATTCACAGAAACTTAGTAATGCATTGCGAACTATCGATACGTGGTATCCGGAGTATGATAGTGCAAAACTGGGGCCCATTGCCATTGAACCTTATGGCGCGGTTACTAACTTAGGGAAAGCGTATCGTACGCCTAAAGATAAGAAAGATTTTTATACTTTATTTGATAAGTACTCACTAGGGGAAAAACTGGCTGACGAAAACGAAGAAAATTATGTAATGGCAGTACTTGTGCGGGGTGGTGTATTTGGACAAAGTGGAAAGGAATAAAAAAATGCGCTATTATCTGGAGATAACGTTGATTCCTGCTGTTGAAATTCCAGTAAATTTTATTTGGACAAAAGTTTTTACGCAAATACATATTGCCATTGCAGAACAGAAAAACAAAAATGATTCTTTGGAATTTGCAGTATCGTTTCCAGAATATCAGTATAATGGTTTGGGAAGAAAACTTAGGATTTTTGCAGAAGAAAAAGAAAATCTGGAAGTTTTAAGTGTGGAAACAATATTATGGAGATTGCGTGACTATGTTCATATTACAAGTATAAGGAAAGTTCCAGAATCCAGAATACATGGGTTTGCCATATATAGCAGATATCAACCAGATAACTCATTAAAACAAAAGGCAAAGAGGTATGCTAAAAGACATGAAGAAGTATCTTATGGGCAGGCTTTTTCAATTATGAATTGTAATAATACTACAATTCATTTTCCGTATATCCATATGAAGAGTATAACAAATCAAAATAAATTTAGTATGTTTATATGTAAAAAAATAGTGGATAAAGAAGTAAATTGTGGATTTGGATCTTATGGTTTAAGTAAGGATTCAACAGTTCCCGAGTTTTGACCCAAAAAATTTTATGTAGAAGAAAAACAGCATAAAATAGGGGTTTCTAGTATGTATTGAAATTTTTGGTTTTTTTGTCAAAATTTGATTGCGTATAGTGTAGGCCTATTATTTTTTAGTTTGTTTTACTGTTATCTGCCGTATAGGCAGTTTAGAAATATGTCATACGGGAGGGATAAGAATGATAGACGTTATCTGCCGTATAGGCAGTTTAGAAATATTACACCAGTATCAGAAGGAATTTGCTAGGGTTATCTGCCGTATAGGCAGTTTAGAAATTAATAAAAATTCTTAAAGTATTTCTCAAGGTGTTATCTGCCGTATAGGCAGTTTAGAAATGACGATGAGACTAGAAGGAATCATTGCATTAGTTATCTGCCGTATAGGCAGTTTAGAAATTGATGATTCTTTTCCGGCATTTGTCCGACTGGTTATCTGCCGTATAGGCAGTTTAGAAAATCCGAGTGGCTCTACGCTACCGTCTAAGGAAGTTATCTGCCGTATAGGCAGTTTAGAAAAAAAAAAACAATGATTCAAATTCTAAGAATCGTGTTATCTGCCGTATAGGCAGTTTAGAAATCGACAATCCCATAAGAATTTCAACCCAATCAGTTATCTGCCGTATAGGCAGTTTAGAAAGGAAATGTTTCGTCTGTCTCCGCCCATTCGGCGTTATCTGCCGTATAGGCAGTTTAGAAAAGATAAAGAATGAAAAGAATTGGCCGACGCCTGTTATCTGCCGTATAGGCAGTTTAGAAATTTCCCTTTTATGTGGCGCGCCGACATCTGAAGTTATCTGCCGTATAGGCAGTTTAGAAAACTATATCCTAGCTTGGTGGCCATTTCTTCTTGTTATCTGCCGTATAGGCAGTTTAGAAAATTTCATATGCATTTCACCCCTTCCCGCACCGGTTATCTGCCGTATAGGCAGTTTAGAAACACACCGCTGAACAACGATAACATATTCATATAGTTATCTGCCGTATAGGCAGTTTAGAAAACTGTTTTATTTTATATGAGTCCTGCATACGCGTTATCTGCCGTATAGGCAGTTTAGAAAACTGAGCAAATAAACCATTATCGCTTATGCATGTTATCTGCCGTATAGGCAGTTTAGAAATCTAAAGGGATTGTTAGGAGGTTAATTATGAAGTTATCTGCCGTATAGGCAGTTTAGAAAACAGGGTAACCTTTCTGCGTATGCAACTACGTGTTATCTGCCGTATAGGCAGTTTAGAAAAATCATCCTTTTCTTTATCCGGATTTTTTGATGTTATCTGCCGTATAGGCAGTTTAGAAAAATAGAAGTCAAAACGAGTTCTACGAGACCAAGTTATCTGCCGTATAGGCAGTTTAGAAACTTAAAAATGGTCAACTAAACCCGGGACAGAAGTTATCTGCCGTATAGGCAGTTTAGAAAATCTGTTATTTCTTCCACGCATTCCTTTAAGTGTTATCTGCCGTATAGGCAGTTTAGAAATCAACCAAAATTTGTTTGTCATGCTATTCAGTGTTATCTGCCGTATAGGCAGTTTAGAAAAAGCAGAATGACCAGAAACTCTATCCATCCAAGTTATCTGCCGTATAGGCAGTTTAGAAAAATCGCAAGAACAGCCCACATATCACGCTGCCGTTATCTGCCGTATAGGCAGTTTAGAAAATGTGGCAAACGTTAGCAAAGATAGAACGAATGTTATCTGCCGTATAGGCAGTTTAGAAATACTGCTCCCCATGTCGTTGGCGCCGTTGTTCGTTATCTGCCGTATAGGCAGTTTAGAAATGCAAGAATATTCAATATCTGGGTAACAATCTGTTATCTGCCGTATAGGCAGTTTAGAAATGTTTTAGAAATTCATTATGGACGCGGGATAGGTTATCTGCCGTATAGGCAGTTTAGAAAGATACAAAAGTACACACAACAATACAAAAGTGGTTATCTGCCGTATAGGCAGTTTAGAAAATAAAGATACACCACCATACTCTTCTTTAAAAGTTATCTGCCGTATAGGCAGTTTAGAAATTGTTATCATCCTATGACCGCTTGGCGCTTAAGTTATCTGCCGTATAGGCAGTTTAGAAATCCTACGTGGGTTGCTAATGCTGTGTTTTTCGGTTATCTGCCGTATAGGCAGTTTAGAAAATTTACCAGTATCTTTATTAATACCGCCCACAGTTATCTGCCGTATAGGCAGTTTAGAAACATTGGCGGGAACGTTCAAGACGACAACCTATGTTATCTGCCGTATAGGCAGTTTAGAAATGAAGACTTCCAAGGTAATGATGCTACTGTACGTTATCTGCCGTATAGGCAGTTTAGAAATCCTAACAAACCTTTCAACGGATTAAAATCACGTTATCTGCCGTATAGGCAGTTTAGAAATTGAACAGGTTGTTGCTGATCGGTTCTGTGAAGTTATCTGCCGTATAGGCAGTTTAGAAAATCCGATGCCATTTAATCCCCAACGCTTACCCGTTATCTGCCGTATAGGCAGTTGTGTATATTCAAAAGGAGGAGAATATTATGTTGGATTCTAAAATTGTAAAGATTTGCAAAGAACAGATTTTTTTCTTAGGGACTGCCGTTAATCAGGTAGTACATGTTCGGCCTATGAAGTTGTTTGTTGATGAGAAAGAAAATGTTTGGCTTGTTAGTCATAAGGGAACAGATAAAACGAAGGAGATAGAGGTGAATAACGTTGTTGAACTTTGTACAGTTGATGATAATACCAATGTTCTTCGCTTACAGGGAAAATTATTACAGAGATCAGATATGTCTCCGGAAGAGATGCAGCAAATACGTCAGCAGTTGTTTGAAGGACTGCCGGGGATAAAAGATTTTTTTCAAACTTTCATGGATCCGGATATGGTGGTATATCAATTAGATATTGATCGTGTTATATTCCGTAGTTTAAATGCAGCATTGAAAGAGGAACTTCATTTTAAAAAGTAACCGTATCCGTTGGTATCATTGTCCATATCCTAAACGTTTATATCAGTGCGGTGTTCAGCATATGAATGTATTTTTTCATAGTGGTAACCGGGGGCGATGAGTATATGAAATGTACGACTAGTTATTATATTAACTCTGCAATTAGTAAGAGTGTCAGTGATTTACTGGAACAGCATATTCCGAAACTTGTTGAATCGTGTAAAACAGCACAGTATTTTGTGCGTATATGTATTGAAGAAGATATTGTCTGTCGTATCCAATCACCGGGGAGTATTTTTGAGCAGAAAATAATGGAACATGTATTCCATCCTGTTTTTCAACAAGTATATGAAACAAAAAAAACTGTTGTTATTTTTCCATATAACGCATGGGAGTACCGTGTTCCTAATCCGGGTTTTGATCAGATGCGGTATGTTGCAGTATTTCCTGTTCAGTATGGAGAAAAATGGGCTGGGAATATAGGTATTTCTTTTTTTTCAGAGAATGTAAGCTTAACTTTGCGTGAAGTGAAGTTAATACAGGAAGTGATCGATATATACGCACAGCTTATTTTAGAATGCAGGAAAATCACTTTTTCCATTCCAGGAACAGGTATATGGATCTGTGATATGGAAACGAGTGTGATTATCATGGGGCGGGAGCTTTGTGATATATATGGTATCGCAAGTGAATTGGAAAAAGAAATTCCTTTTGAGGTATATGTACAGAAATTTGTTTATTCTGAAGATCAAAACTGGGTTCGACAGGTAAGCAGGCAATTATTGTCGGAAGAAGTGAATAAATTGAAAGAAATTCGATATCGTATTGTTCGGACAGATAGACAAGTACGATATATATTGACACAGGGCATTTCTATCAATATAGTGGATGGTCATAGGGAAATATACGGTTTTTCTCGTGATATTACAGAGCAGGTCCGTATTGAAGAAGAGAAAAAAAGACATGAACAGCGTATTAAACATATGGCCTATTATGACACACTGACAAGACTTCCCAATCGGAGGTATTTGTTGGAATGGCTGTATAAGGAATTGAAGCTAGCCCAGGAGGGGAAGTCTTCCGGTGTAGTATTTTTTATTGATACAGATAATTTAAAAATGGTTAATGATACTTATGGACATCAATACGGTGATAAACTGATTGTATTGACGGGGATGTGCATTACAAATGCACTGGGACCAAGTGCATTTGTTGCGCATATGAGCGGCGATGAATTTTTTGTTGTTTTGCGTGGGACGTATGCGCACGATCAAATACGAGATATTGTAGAACAATTGAATATTTCATTACAGGCAAAGCATAATATATTTGGTATCTCCTTCCGATTGACTGCCAGTATCGGTATTGCAGAATACCCTAAAAATGGAACCACAACCGAAGAAATTATCAAAAATGTGGATAATGCCATGTATGCGGCCAAGGCCGAAGGAAAAGGACGATATCGGTTTTACACACCGGAAATGCAGCATATGGCATTTGAGAAAATTCGTTTGATTGAAGGTTTATATGATGCAATGGATAAGCATGAGTTTTCTTTAGTATACCAACCGCAGATTGCCATGGTAGATTCGGGCGTAGTCGGATTTGAAGCGCTCTTACGATGGAATAGTCCGGTTCATGGAATCCTTTCTCCTTCACGATTTATGTCACTGGTAGAACAAGCAGGGCTTACTCGTGTTGTAGGGGAATGGATATTCAAGAGTGCCTGCCAATTTGCCCGCAAACTTTTAGATCAAGGATGGAACGGTTGTGTACATGTTAATATTTCTCCCATGCAGCTTGCCATGGATAATTTTGTCGACATGCTGTTTCGTATTATCCGAGAAACGCAAGTTCCCGTTTGCCATATGGGTATTGAAATTACAGAAGATGCGTGTATGACTAGTTTTATATCTATGGAACATGTACTGAATCGGTTGGAACGAGTAACGGCAGCCGGAATTCATTTAGCAATGGATGATTTTGGTACTGGGTATTCTTCCTTGATGTTGTTGGATCGATTGCCTTTTGACACGATAAAAATAGATAAATCATTTATTGATCGGATAGGGACTAGTATTAATGAAGACAGACTTATTACTTCTATCATACAGATGATACATTCGTTGAATAAAAAAGTAATAGCGGAAGGGGTAGAAACAGAGCGACAGTTACTGTGTCTAAAAGGGAAACAGTGTGATTATATTCAGGGATATGTGTACAGCATACCCCTGACAGAACAAGAGGCAGTTGCGTTTTTAGCGGAAAGGCAGGGATAAAGCATATCGAATAGAATCGTGCTCTGACTGCTTGTTTGGTGCAATTACTTATTATTATGGTATTTTATAAAAAACATTAAAAAATATGGAAAATATATAAAAAAATAAATATTTTGCAGGAAATATATTAGTTTAGTAGAAATTTATATTTATATACTATACTTGTTTTATTTGTTGAAAACGTAAAGGAGATGTGTTGAATGGAAAATTTAGCAAGGATTACTATCGACAAATATTTTATGGACGAAGTGCTTAAAAGTAAGAAACACACATGGCCTTTTGAAGACGATTTTAGTGATGTGGAAGCCGCATATACGGAGGCTGTCGGTGGCAGAAACGGTGTCCGTAAATATGTGTTGTTGAAAAAGAACTGTCTGATGGTTTTGGAATATGCTGCCATAACAGATGAAGTGACAATTACTAAAATTTATGATGAACTCACAATTACCAAGATTGCATTAGACAAAATTATTTCCTGCAGAGAAACCTCTAAATCCGATGGAAAAGTCATGGGATTCAAGAATGAAAGAGTCCATGTCGTATTGCAAAGCGGAGCGTACTATGATTTGGTACAACCCTATTTTCGTGATAAGTTCCAAAAGGATAGCGCGGAACAGAAATTTATTGAAGATAATCTTGCAAATTATAATTATTTGATCAATCAGATTATGAAATAGATTTTAGACACGTTACATAAAAAGCAGCAATAACTGGATCAGGCGATAGCAGGGTCCGGTTTTTTTGTGAGTAAAAATTACCAGCATATCAAGGCAATGACAATGTGTTAAAAAAGATAAAAAAAGAACACTGCAATGGTTGCTCACAGCGTTCTTTTAGGATCCATTTGGAAATCAACGGAAAACAAAATCCAGTGACATATGGTAAGGTTTACACTTCTTTAATGCAGTCATGATGGGATACATAAACAGTTTTGATTTTTTCTAGTAATGCTTCTGTTATCTGGAGCTTTGCAGTCAATCGTAAATTATAATGCTTTCCTTCTTGGAATAATTCATTTAAGTGCTGGTTGTAATTAGTTAAAGCTTCCCGGATAATAGATAGTTCTAGTGATGTGAATTTGTTCATATAATCACCTCCTCTATACGTGATTATAGCACAAAATGGAGGTGGTTACGCTACTGAATTAGGGATTGTTTTTTTGTTTTTCAGTGAGAGCAGGACAGCATTTATACTTGAGATATCATCGGCAGTCAACTCATTAAAATTTTCTAATTTATGTTGGATATCGTGGATGATTGTTTCTTCATACGTTTCCTTTTTATGGTGTCCCTGAAAAATAAAGTAGGAGGAAATATTGCCAGTCAGCGTGCTTAAAAAACCGATGCCGATCAGCATTAAACAAACGGCAACAATACGGCCGCCGATTGATGAAGGTGCAATATCTCCGTATCCTACTGTGGTCGTTGTCACAAAGGACCACCACAAGGCATCTATTCATATCATCAACATATGAAATGGCGATGGCGCCGATAAATATGGTTAAAAATGTGAACTACAAGGAGAAGGTTCATGTTTACCTGCTTTCGAAAATAAACAATGTAAGGGGTAATGACAGTATCATGTCTTAACTTTTGGTCGTTACTTTTTTTATAATCCTAATTCTTTTATTTCTTGCTTTCTAAAACGTATCCAATTTTGAAAGGTGTCTATCAGGCGCAGTACGATATTCATACCCAAAAGAATAGAAATAAAATGGTGATCATATTTTCGGTAAGTATAAAATAAAAGAAATAATGAACTGTTCAAGGTATAGTAAAACCATGTTTTGAAAATGTTTGGCGGTGTCGTTACAATATAGGCACTCACTACTACGGCAATCAGGAAAATACAGATATCTTGATTGTATTGAATATTTGCCAACGACATAAAAAAGAATAAAAATAAAAGAGAATGACTTGCCAATAACAATTTTTTCATAATTTTACCTCGTTTTCTTAAATAAAATATTTAAATTTTTTTAAAAATAAATGGTTTTGACAGGTACAAATTCTACAGTATTCGTACATTTGGAAGTTTACGTGCAAAAATCCAAGTATCATATGATAAAGGCACTTGTTTTTCCGCTAGTGCTTCTACTATGTATATTAAAGTATCTGAAATGGATATACAATACAAATGATTTAAAAAAATAAAATAACCGCATAATTAAAAAAACAAGAGTGAACAAGTACTATATATATTATGCTTTATATTGACAAAGGCAGTTATTATTCACTATACTTAATATACATAGTACAATTGTAATCACATATACTGCGGTTATGCTTAAGCGGTTTCTTGCGTAGCCGGAAAGGAGAAAATTATGTTTACATTGACATCGGAAGCAGTTCAATATGTAAAAAAACATGGAAATCACATATTGATTACTATGAAATTTGAACCATCTTGTGGGTGTCCTTGTAGAGGTGACTTGATTTGGGGTAGCTATATACCCGAAATTGCTTTAGGGAAGGCAGTTGAAAACAGTCAATATCTACAAGAAACAATTGATGGTGTCACTATTTGGTATCCCAGTAAACTTATCATTAAACAAGGGTTTGATTCTATTCGTATTCATGTTAAATCTGTTCTTATCAGCAAATGGCTGGAAATGGATGGGGCTCAGGGTGTTTCTGTAACGCCGGTTACGGGATTCTCTTGCCATACAGAAAATATTCATAAAAATATTTCCTGAGAGAAGGGCGACGTTATGGAGTGATATGTTTATAATGATGCGTTGCCAAGTAGTTTTTATATTGAAATTTTGTTTTTGCTTTAAATGAAAGATATACCTTAACCCCTATACAGAGAGTTCTGCTGAAAGCGTAGGACTCTCTGCTTTTTCTATGTGCTAAAGCTGGTTGATGCTTTGATATTGGATTTATATGAAAGGCGGTATCTGTATGATACACTTTTATAGTTTATAGGGGCTGTGAAATAAAGCTCCTATAAAAATAAATGAGGATTACCGGTTCGAAAGAACCGGTGATCCTCATTTTGTGGTAAAATTTTACGTAACCAATGAAAAATTCAACTATACATTATTTTAAAACAAAACAGGATATTTTACCACTGTTTATTTCAGATTATCTGGATATCTGCTATCCTGTGCTGGTTTTCGAACGATTTATGGAGAAAATCGACTTGGAGAAATACCTGAGAAATGTTCCAGTTCACGTTACCGGACGTATTAACGTATTATATAAATTGTAACAGGTTTGATGCGGATATATTAATTGCAAAGATGGCAAAAAGATGGCAAAGTACATCAGACTTTAGGAGGGCAGGCAAAATAAAACCGCCTACGAATGTAGACGGTGTCTATGCTGGTGCGAGTGAAGGGACTTGAACCCCCATGGTGTTAACCGCCAGATCCTAAGTCTGGTGCGTCTGCCAATTCCGCCACACTCGCTCAAATTACTGCAAAGGTATTGTAACATACGGAGGGCGTTGCGTCAATGCTATTTTAACAGCAGTCCTACCGGGCAATGGTCACTGCCGGCGATGTCAGTGTAGATAAGAGCTTCTTTGATCATGTCGTTAAGTGCCTTTGAAGTAATAAAATAATCAATACGCCATCCGGCATTTTTTTCGCGGGCTTTGAAGCGGTAACTCCACCAGGAGTAGATACCGGTCGTATCCGGATACAGATAGCGGAAGGTATCGGTAAAGCCTGCTTGCAGCAGCTCTGTCATTTTGGCTCGTTCCTCATCGGAAAAACCGGCATTTTTACGATTTGTTTTTGGATTTTTGAGATCGATTTCTTCGTGGGCTACATTCAGGTCGCCACAGAGAATAATTGGTTTTTTCTTGTCGAGCTGTTGTATGTATTTGCGAAAATCATCTTCCCATTGCATGCGATAAGGGAGACGGACTAATTCATTTTGACTGTTTGGGGTATAGCAGGTGATACAATAAAAGTTTTCGTATTCTAGGGTAATAACACGGCCTTCGTGGTCATGGTCCTCCATGCCGATTCCATAGGTGACGGAACGGGGTGTTTTTTTTGTAAAAATAGCGGTCCCGCTATATCCTTTTTTTTCGGCATAGTTCCAATATTGTTCATATCCGGGCAAATTCAACTCTATTTGTCCTTGCTGAAGTTTGGTTTCCTGGAGGCAGAAAATATCGGCGTCCAAGTTGTGGAATACATCCATAAAACCTTTATTTACAGCGGCTCTGAGACCATTGACATTCCAAGAAATAAGTTTCATTCTTTTCTCCTTTAAAATAATACATAGACTGTATAAGTGGTGCAAATTTTGTTATAATAAATTACATCAATATTACTGTGTTAAGAATAATATATAGCTATATGCCTTCTGCGTGTTTTTTTTGAAGGTATCTTCATTGTATGAAAAAATTATATGTTTGTCAAAACTCAGAAAGACAGGTGATCAGTATGGCGGTCCACTATTTAGCGGGAACAAAGGTACGGAAGGAAGATTATATTGATTTGCAGGCCATAAAAAATGATTATACTAATATTCATCCGGATCCTGACAATCCGCATCAGCAAGTCCGGTTTGGTACGTCGGGACACCGCGGACAGGCCGATAATGGAAGTTTTACAGAGGATCATGTAGCGGCGGTAACACAGGCAATCTGCACGCTGCGAAACCAGTTCGGGGCTGCGGGTCCCTTGTTTGTCGGGCAGGATACGCATTATCTTTCTGAACTGGCGTTCCACACGGTTCTCTCCGTACTTGTCGCTAACGATGTTACGGTCTATGTGGATAGTGAACATGATTTTGTTCCTACGCCATCTGTATCACGTGCTATTTTGCGGTATAATGAATGCCGCTCAGAAAAGCAGGCGGATGGTATTATTATTACGCCTTCCCACAATCCGCCGGAACATGGTGGAATTAAATATAATCCTGTTACTGGCGGTCCGGCAGAATCGGATATTACAAAGGCTATTGAAAAAGAATCTAATCGCATATTAGCCGGGCATTGCCGTGAAGTGCAACGGGCAGCGGCTGCCGTTGTGCAAACCAGCAGTCTGGTTATTCCATATGATTATAAGGGATTGTATGTAGCAGAACTGGATTCGGTTATCGATATGGATGCTATTCGGGATGCAGGTCTGCGCATCATGGTGAATGCTCTGGGCGGTTCGGGAATGCATTATTGGCATGCGGTTTCGGAGATGTATAATATTCCCATGGACTTTGTCAATGATACGTATGATCCGCTGTTCTCTTTTATGAATTATGATCACGACGGCATGGTGCGTATGGATTGTTCTTCTAAATATGTCATGAGTTCGGCAGCAGCTCATGGGGCGTCTTATAATTTGATTTTTGCCAATGATCCTGATTATGACCGCTTCGGTATTATTTGCGGCATACTGGGAATGATTGGTGCCAATGCGTATTTGTCGGCTGCGGCTCATTATCTGTTGACTCACCGTAATTTTGAAGGCCGCGGTATTGCCGAAACGGTAGTAACGACGCAGCTCTTGGCACGGATTGCGGGGGAACTTCAAATTCCTATATATGAAGTTCCTGTGGGATTTAAATATTTTGGATCGTTGTTCACGTCCCAGCAGGTTGCCTTTGCCGGCGAAGAAAGTGCTGGAGGTTCTTTTATTGCAAAAGATGGAAGTGTCTGGACGACGGATAAGGATGGTATTATCATGTGTTTATTGGCAGCCGAAATGAAGGCGGTAACAGGAAAATCACCCATGCAATATTATATAGATATTTGCAATCGATTGGGGACACCTTATGCCATGCGCAGCGATGCTCCGGCTAGCCTGGAGGAAAAGAAAAAAATCGAGAATTTGACGGAGGCCGATGTTACGGATATTACGTTATGTGGTAGTCCTATTACGGCTGTTTTTTCTCAATCACCCTATGGCAATATGCCGATTGGAGGAGTAAAGATCTGCACCAAGGATGGCTGGGTAGCGGCTCGTCCGTCAGGTACGGAGGATATGTATAAATTGTACAGTGAAAGTTTTATTTCTTATAATCAAGCAAATTTGTTTCTTGATGAAGGGAAAAAATTAATAACAAAAGCGTTGCGGAAATAAAGCCGCAGATGTCTTGTTTTAAAAATTTCCGTATTGATTTATTCGTGTACATTTGTATACTAGATATGCTATAATAGAAAAGCGTGGAATCTTAATACAAAGGAGTTGGCATGTCCATGAAAGTTGTAATCACCGTAGTGGGTTTAGACCGCACAGGTATCATTGCTACAGTAAGTAATGTAATGGCAGAATATGGTATTAACATTGAAACAATCAATCAGGTAATTTTAGACGGACTATTTAATATGGTTATGATTGTTGATATGGAAAAATCTGCTATAGATTTAGAGGAATTGCAGAATGTATTAAAGGAAAAGGGCGATGTCCTCGGCGTCGAAATCAGAGCCCAGCATGCAGACATCTTCTATGCAATGCATCGTGTGGGATAAGGAGAATATAGAATGCTGACGATTCAAGATGTATTAGAAACGAACCAAATGATTCAGAAGAACAATCTGGATGTCCGGACGATAACGATGGGTATTAGCTTGCTGGATTGTTGTTCTGCCGACGGCAAGACGTTGTGTAAAAATATTTATGACAAAGTTACAAAATACGGAGAACATCTCGTAAAAACCGGAGAAGACATTTCGGCTGAGTACGGAGTTCCTATTATAAACAAACGCGTTGCGGTTACACCGATCGCTATGGTGGCAGGCTGCAGCGATCTTAAGGATTATGTTGCAGTCGCCCGGGCGTTGGATAAAGCTCGCGAAACGATAGGTATTGATTTTATCGGCGGATTTTCGGCATTGGTGGAACGCGGGTATACGGAGGGAGACCGCCGGCTTATTGCTTCGATTCCGGAAGCACTGGCCACGACCGAACTGGTCTGCAGCTCTGTCGGCATCGGTTCTACGAAGGCCGGCATCAATATGGATGCCGTTGCCGAAATGGGTCGTGTATTCAAAACGCTGGGAGAATTGACAAAAGAACAGGATGCATTGGGATGTGCCAAATTGGTCGTATTCTCCAATCCTGTTGAAGATAATCCGTTCATGGCAGGTGCTTTTCACGGCGTGACGCAGGGAGATGCCTGCGTGAGTGTGGGTGTCAGCGGACCGGGTGTTGTAAAACGTGCACTGGAAAACGTAAAAGGCGAACCATTTGATGTGGTCGCGGAAACAATCAAAAAAACGGCATTCAAGATTACCCGCGTAGGGCAGCTTGTAGCGATGGAAGCAGCTAAACGCCTTCAAGTACCTTTCGGCATTATTGACTTGTCTTTGGCCCCGACCCCGGCTGTGGGTGACAGCGTTGCTGCGATTTTGGAAGAAATGGGTCTGGAAAGTTGCGGTGCCTGCGGTACGACAGCCGCATTGGCGCTTTTGAATGATGCAGTGAAAAAAGGGGGCCTTATGGCTTCCTCCCGTGTCGGCGGTTTGTCCGGGGCCTTCATCCCCGTCAGTGAAGACAAAGGTATGTTGGAAGCGGTAGGAAGAGGCAGTCTTTCTTTGGAAAAATTGGAAGCGATGACATGTGTGTGTTCCGTCGGTCTTGATATGATCGCGATTCCCGGCGATACGTCAGCTGCGACTATATCAGCTATTATCGCTGATGAAGCAGCTATCGGCATGATTAACAATAAGACCACTGCTGTACGTGTCATCCCTGTTCCCGGTAAAGGAGTAGGCGATACCGTTGAATTTGGTGGTTTATTGGGATATTGCCCTATTATTAATGTGAATAAATATAAGTCTGATGCATTTATTGCCCGCGGCGGCCGTATTCCGGCACCGATGCGCAGTTTGACAAACTAATCAGTATGGCCGCAGGGCTAAACATTTTTAGAAAGTAGGCGTGTGTCGTGCTCGAATATTTTGTACCGTTTTTTATTGCATTGATCGTAACATATGCTTTGACGCCAAGTGTCAAAAGGCTTGCGATTAAAATCGGAGCTATCGATCGACCGAATGCGAGAAAGGTACACACCCGCATAATTCCTCGATTGGGCGGGCTGGCTATTTACATTGGTTTTATGGCCGCGGTGATTGCCCGCGTGAGTTTATCTTATGAAGTGATAGGCTTGCTTATCGGTTGTACGGCGATTGTATTGCTTGGTATTTGGGATGATGTGTGTCAGATTCCGGCTAAGGTAAAATTAGTCGGGCAGATAATCTGTGCTTTTATTCCCGTATTTTTCGGTATTCAGATTGAATGGCTTACGAATCCGTTTGGTGATTTGATTGTCCTGCCGGAAATCGTAGCTATTCCTGTTACCATTTTTTGGATTATAGGTTTTACGAATACGGTTAATCTTATTGATGGCTTAGATGGGTTAGCTGCCGGAGTTTCTGTGATTGCGTCGGTATCTATGTTTTTGATTGCTGTCAGCATGCATCAGCATTTACCAGCTATTATTATTGTAGCTATGGCGGGTGCTGCACTGGGATTTTTGCAGTATAATTTTAATCCGGCGAAAATTTTTATGGGTGACACGGGAAGTATGCTTTTAGGGTATACGATGGCGGTAGTCGCTATTCTTGGGTTAGTAAAAACGGCAGCTACCGTAGCATTGGTGGTTCCTATTATTGCGTTGGGACTTCCCATTCTGGATACTTTGTTTGCTATTGTTCGCCGTAAGATGAGTGGTGTTCCTATTTTTCAGCCGGATAAAGGGCATCTGCATCATCGCCTTTTGGCACTGGGGTTGTCACAAAAGCAGGCAGTCCTTACGATGTATTGTGTCAGTATTGTGCTTGGTTTTGTGGCTCTTTTTGTGGCCAATGTCAATTATAAGGTCGGTTTGTTGACCGTGGTTATTGTACTGGCGGTTATAATCTATTCAGCAAAGCGGATTGGTATATTGCATAAGACAACAAATTCTACCCGCAAAGGCTAAGGGTAGAATTTGCGACTTTAAGGAGGCTTTTCATATGCTCAAGGTGATGACTGTCTTTGGTACAAGACCGGAGGCAATCAAAATGGCACCCGTTGTGTTAGAACTCAAAAAACATGCTGGTCAAATTCAGACTATTGTGACAGTAACGGCACAACATCGTCAGATGCTTGATCAGGTATTGCGTTTGTTTGATATACAGCCGGATTATGATTTAGATATTATGTCGCGGGGGCAGACGCTCTATGATATTACGACGAAATCGCTGAATGGACTCCGGCAGGTTTTAGAAAAGGAAAAACCAGATATAGTTCTTGTTCATGGGGATACGACAACGACGTTTGCCGGAGCTTTAGCAGCGTATTATCAGCAAATCCCTGTAGGACATGTGGAAGCCGGCCTTCGTACAGGTGATATTTATTCACCGTTTCCGGAAGAGATGAATCGTAAACTTACCGGTGCTATTGCCGCCATGCACTTTGCACCGACTGCGACGGCTCGGCAAAATCTTTTGAAGGAGAATGTTGATACGCATTCTATTTATGTAACGGGTAATACGGTTATTGATGCATTGATGAATACGGTGCGTGATAATTATGAATTTGATGACCCGGCATTGCAGCATATTGACTTTACAAATCATCGTGTTATTTTGCTTACGACGCATCGCCGTGAAAATTTAGGCGAGCCGATGCGGCATATATATAAAGCGCTGCGCCGTATTATTGAAGAGTTCCCCGATACGGAAATTGTATTCCCCGTCCATCGAAATCCACTGGTACGTAAGGTCGTAGAAGAGGAACTGGATGGTGTCGAACGTATCCATCTGATTGATCCGTTGGAGTATGAGCCTTTTGCTAACGTAATGGGGCGTTCTGCCATTGTTTTGACAGATTCTGGCGGCATTCAGGAAGAAGCCCCTTCTTTGGGAAAACCGGTTCTGGTGTTGCGTAATACCACAGAGCGTCCTGAAGCGGTACATGCGGGAACCGTTAAACTGATTGGGACAGATAAACGAATCGTTTATGAGGAGACCAAGCGTCTTTTAGAGGACTTTGATGAATACAACCGTATGAGCAATGCTGTGAATCCGTATGGTGACGGTAAAGCGGCAAAACGAATAGTGGCATATATTCTTCATCGTATGGGAAGTGATATTGATATACCGGAAGCTTTTCAATAAGCAGGATTGATACGCTTTTCGTTATTAATTATAAACAAACTTTTTTAGTTTAGCTAAATTTGTTTGTTGATTTTACCTCTTTGACATGCTAGAATAATCTCAAGACGGTCAAATGGTTGTCACCTTTTCATATGCTTTGCAGGTATTGATGCGCTAACACCCTTCCACTTGCAGCCTTGCGATTACACTAGTTAGTTTATCCTTATAAGGGATTATATGCAATTTTCGCATGCTGTAAATAAATGGAAGGGATTTTTGTCGTCTGAAGGGAAAGCATCATATGATTCATAAAACAGGACCCTCTAAAGAAAAGAACGCGTTTTCTCTATTGGCTATTGTGACGGAGGCTGGAACGCTAGGGATTACACTGGTTATATGCCTGATTGCCGGCGTATTTCTTGGACGGTATATTGACAAGATAATGGATACATCGCCATGGGGGCTGATTTTTTGTTCCTTGTTGGGAGCCGTGACGGGTTTTTGGTCATTGTATAAAAAGGCATTGCGTTATATGAAAGAGGATAACCAAAATCGACATGGATCCCGTACGAAGCAAAAGGATACAGGTGGACCTGATTGAATTACTTTATTGACTATATAAAGGGAACTTTAAAAAAATTAATAGTATTTACCTGTATAATAACCGCACTACTGGCTTTGTGCGGGTATACGCACCTGATCTTGGGATGGCTTGTCGGCTGTTCTTTGAACATCGTATACTTTCTCATGCTCAGCAGTCGATCTTCACGGGCGATGAAAATGCCTCCTGTCCAAGCTGTGGCTTTTATCAAGGGGGGAGCTTTTCTTAGATTGATTACTATTATTCTTTCCTTTATAGTGGTATTACATTTTCCGATTATACATTTTGGGGCGGCAGTTGCCGGCGTATTGTCTTTTAAAGTTTATACGTATCTGGAAGTAACGGCAAAATTTATCTATGCCCGATTAGAAAGGAGGTGAAGGTATGGAGCTGCATACAGGACACCATTTAATTGCTCAGCTTTTTGGAATGAACGTTAATATGGATACTCTCTATATGACCTGGTTGACGGCGGCTATTGTAATTATTGTTACGATGGCGGCTACTCGCAGCAGGTCTCTAGTTCCCTCGGGAATACAGAATGTTGTGGAAATCATTGTCGAATCATTACTTGCCCAATTTAAGGAAACGTTGGGACCCAAATGGGGACAGGTGGTGTCAGTGCTTCTCACGATGTTTTTGTTTATCTTTGTAGGCAATGAACTTGGTCTGTTGCCCAGTCCGCATATTCTGACATCGCCGACCAATGACTTGAATACGACCTTGGGATTGGCGTTAGTTTCATCGTTTATGGTACATTTTGTTGCGCTGCGGAACCAAGGGGTAAAGAAACATTTCAAGCATTATTTTGAACCGTTTATCCCTTTTGTCGTGATAAACCTGATGGAAGAATTCACTAAGCCGCTGACGTTGGCTTTTCGACTATTTGGCAATATTTTGGCTGGTGAAATACTGATGGAAGTATTATATCTGCTGGTTCCTGTCGGAATACCGATTATATGGCTTGTTTTCAGCCTGGTCATCGGTTTGATCCAAGCCTTTATTTTCACGATACTGACGACATCGTATCTTGCAGATTCATTAAAGGAAAGTTGAGCTGTCGTATTCCGGTAAAAAATAACAAAAATTAGTAATCGTATAGGAGGTATTTTATTATGGAAAAAGCTATCGTTTTTGCAATTTCGGCATTAAGTGCCGGATTAGGGGTGGGACTTGCGGCATTAGGGGCCGCTATCGGGGATGGACATGCCGCGGCTAAGATGCTGGAAGGTCTGGCACGTCAACCGGAAATGGGCGGCAAGCTACTTGTCAATATGCTCATATCTATCGGCTTGATTGAATCTATTCCTATTATTGCAGCTGTTATTGCTATTGTTCTGGTATTTGCCAATCCGTTTGCCAGCATGCTTTAAGGTCGGATAAGCTATAGTATATATATGTAATGAGGGAGGAAATCGAATTGATAGATCTGAATGGTACATTATTATTCCAATTCCTCAACTTCTTTGTCCTTGTCGCTATTTTAGCGAAGTTTGCGTATAAGCCGATTTTGAAGACGCTGGAAGACCGCAGAAATAAAATTGCATCTGATTTGAATAATGCACAGGCAGCCCGGGATGCGGCCGAAAAAATGAAGGCCGACTATCAGGAACAAATCAAAAATGCACATGCGGAATCCCAGGCTATCATCGATAAGGCTGTCAAGCAGGCGGATAAAGAAGCCCAGGCGCAGCTGGCTTCTGTCCGGGCGCAGATTACGCGTGAAAAAGAAGTGGCCCAGGCGGAAATCATCAATGAACGGGAATCTGCTATCCGTGAAATGCGTAATGAGGTAGTGACGCTGTCCATGGCTGTGGCAGAAAAGCTACTGAAGAAGAATATGGATACGGATATGAATGCGAAATTAATCGCGGACTGTATTGAAAGAATAGATGCCCAAAAGGCAACAGGTAAATAAGTATGGTACCTGAAATTATATACAGCAAATACAGCCAGGCGATGTTTAATATTGCCAACGAACAACATAAAATTGAACAATATGGTAATGAATTGAAAACTGTTCGGGATACCTTGCAAATGAATCCGGATTTACGGAGTTTTTTGCTGCATCCTTTGGTACCGGATCGTTCCAAAAAAGATACGATCCGACAAATTTTTGCCGATGATGTGTCTCCCCTCGTGCTGCAATTTATGTACGTCATGATTGACAGGCGCCGGGAAGGTGCCTTGGCAGCCGCCATAGACGGGTTCATCGATTTGTCCCGTGCGGCGCAGAACATAGAAGTGGCAAGGATTCATGTAATCAAGCCATTATCAGCAAAAGAAGAAGCAGAACTCGTTGCCGGACTGGAAAAACTGACGGGTAAGAAAATCGAACCCTTGTATACTGCCGACCCGTCTATTATAGGCGGTATCGTTATCCGGATCGGTGACAGACTAATAGACGGAAGCCTGCTCAGACAGCTCCAGGACATGGAGCATGCCTTGCTGCAGGCGAACGTGACGAATGAGGTGACGGACGCGAAATGAATATGAAGCCAGAAGAAATCACGGCTATAATTAAAAAACAAATCGAAGACTACGACGTGGAGATGAATGTCGACGACGTAGGGACCGTCCTGGAAGTGGGGGACGGCATCGCCCACATATACGGGCTGGATAAGGCCATGTCCGGGGAACTCTTGGAACTGCCTCATGATGTATATGGGATGGCATTGAACTTGGAAGAAGATAATGTAGGCGCTGTGTTGCTGGGGAATGATTCGCTTATCAAGGAAGGCGATACCGTCCGCCGGACCGGGCGCGTGATGCGTGTGCCGGTGGGAGACAGCCTGGTTGGCCGGGTTGTCAGCCCGCTGGGGGTGGCAATCGACGGGAAAGGAAAAATAGAAACAGCGGAAACGCGGCTGATCGAATTTCCGGCGCCGGGCATTGCCGACCGCCAGCCGGTAAAGAAACCGCTGCAGACGGGCTTAAAGGCCATCGATTCGATGGTCCCCATCGGACGGGGCCAGCGCGAACTGATCATCGGGGACCGCGGAACCGGCAAGACGGCTATTGCGATTGATACGATTATAAATCAAAAGGACAGCGGCGTTATCTGCATTTATGTGGCGATCGGCCAGAAAGCCTCCACCGTGGCCCGGGTCGTACGCACCCTGGAAGCCCATGGGGCAATGGCATACACCATCGTTGTAACGGCTACGGCCTCTGACGGGGCGCCGCTGCAATATCTGGCGCCGTATGCGGGGGTGGCAATGGGAGAATATTTCATGTACCAGGGGAAGGACGTCCTCTGTATCTATGACGACCTTTCCAAGCATGCCCAGGCCTACCGGGCGATGAGCCTGCTGCTCCGCCGGCCGCCGGGACGGGAAGCATACCCGGGGGATGTCTTCTATTTACATTCCCGGTTATTGGAACGGGCGGCGAAGCTGTCCGATGACCTGGGGGGCGGTTCCATTACCGCGCTGCCGATCATTGAAACGCTGGCCGGGGACTTGTCGGCCTATATTCCGACCAATGTCATCTCCATTACGGACGGGCAGATATTCCTGGAAACCGAATTATTCAATTCCGGCGTACGGCCGGCGATCAATGTGGGACTGTCCGTATCCCGTGTGGGTGGATCCGCACAGATCAAGGCCATGAAGAATATTGCCGGCACCCTGCGCCTGGATCTGGCGCAGTACCGTGAATTGGCGGCGTTTGCCCAATTCGGGTCGGATTTGGATAAGAGCACGAAGGCCCAGATCGATCGCGGGGAACGGACCATGCAGATGCTGATCCAGCCGCAGTATGAACCGATGGCGGTGGAAGACCAGGTCATGGAAATATATCTGGCGGTCAAAGGGTTCTTGATGCCGGTGGAAGTCCAGGAGGTCACCTTGTTTGAAACGGAATTCATCAAATTCATGCATGCCAATTATCCGCAGGTCGGGCAGGATATCAAAGCCAAGAAGGAAATGACCGGTGAAACGGAAGCGGCTCTTGTTAAGGCTGTAGCAGAATTCACCCGGGAATACGGGGCATCCCATCAGCTGATCAAAGAGGAGGAATAGCGTATGCCGAGTGCACGTGAGATAAACCGACGGATTAAGTCCGTAACGAACACGCAGCAGATAACCAAGGCCATGAAGATGGTATCCTCCGTACGTCTGCGCCGTGCACAGGAACGCGCATTGGCGACCGCGCCGTTTACAGAAAAGATAGAAGGCATGCTGCGTCGCTTGTCGGCGGCCCTGCCGGAGGACGACAATCCTTTCTTTAAGAAAAGAGAGGTCCATCGTACGTGTTATATCGTTATAGGGGCGGATAAAGGGCTGGCCGGAGCCTACAGCTCCAACGTAAACAAAGCGCTGGTGTCGGTCCTTAAAGACAGGCGCCGTGACGGGATCTATCTGATGGTGACGGGACGAAAACCTGTAGAATATTTGAAGCATCTGCGCATTGCGCCGGAATTCAAATGGACGGGGTTTTCCGATAAGCCGCAATTCAGCCATGCACAAAAATTGGCGGCGCAAGTGACCAGGCAGTTCCTTGACGGAGAGTTTGACGAAGTATATCTTATTTATACCCGGTTTCAGTCCGCTTTATCGCAAGAGGTCCAACAGACCCGGCTGCTCCCGATTTCACAGGAAGCGGCGGCAGCGAAGCAGGGGCCGGCGGAAGAATATCTGTTTGCGCCGGATGCGCAGCAGGTATTGTCGACCTTATTGCCGCAGTACCTCAACATGGTGGTCTACAACGGGCTGCTTCAATCGGCAGCCAGTGAGCTGGGGGCCCGCATGACGGCAATGACGTCGGCAACGGATAATGCGGGAGAATTGATCGATAAACTGACGGTACATTATAATAAAGTACGGCAGGCCGGCATAACCAATGAATTGACGGAAATCGTAAGCGGCGCGAACGCGCTGCAGTAACGGTGACGACAAAATACTAGAGAGGAGAACCTCTTCATGAGCAATAAAGTAGGGAAAGTAATCCAGGTCATCGGCGCGGTTATCGATGTGCGCTTCTCTTCGGAAGAAGACCTGCCGAACATCTATAACGCCATCCATGTAACGGGCGGCGAAGGCGAACAGCAGATCGACCTGGTAGCAGAAGTAATGCAGCATTTGGGTGATGATGTGGTCCGGTGCGTAGCCATGAGTTCCACCGACGGATTGGTCCGCGGCACGAAAGCCGAAGATACGGGAGGCCCTATCGCCGTGCCGGTGGGCAAGGGCGTGTTGGGACGTATTTTCAATGTTCTCGGGAAAACGGTGGACAAGGATGACACTCCGGTGCAGGCGGACGCCTATTGGCCGATCCATCGCCCGGTGCCGAAGTTTGAAGAACAGTCGACGGAAACGGAGATCCTGGAAACAGGGATCAAGGTCGTCGACTTGATTGCCCCGTATGCGAAAGGCGGTAAGATCGGATTATTCGGAGGCGCAGGGGTAGGAAAGACCGTCCTGATCATGGAACTGATCCACAACGTGGCGACGGAACACGGCGGCTATTCTGTTTTTACCGGAGTCGGGGAACGGACGCGTGAAGGCAATGATTTGTGGAATGAAATGAAGGAATCGGGAGTCATCAGCAAGACGGCGCTGGTATACGGGCAGATGAATGAACCGCCGGGAGCGCGTATGCGTGTAGGCCTGACAGGCCTAACCATGGCAGAATACTTCCGGGATAAAGAACATCAGGATGTCCTGCTGTTCATTGATAATATTTTCCGATTTATCCAGGCCGGATCAGAAGTATCGGCCTTGCTGGGGCGGATTCCGTCGGCCGTTGGTTACCAGCCGACGTTAGGGACGGACGTAGGGGCCCTGCAGGAACGGATTACCTCGACGAAGAACGGCTCCATCACCTCCGTCCAGGCTGTATATGTCCCGGCGGATGATTTGACCGACCCGGCGCCGGCGGCGACCTTTGCCCATTTGGATGCCACGACGGTGTTGTCTCGTCAGATCGCGGAACTGGGTATCTATCCGGCGGTGGATCCGCTTGATTCCACATCGCGGATTCTGGATCCGCATATTCTGGGAGACGAGCATTACCATACGGCGCGGGCGGTGCAGGAAGTGTTGCAGAAATACAATGAACTGCAGGATATTATCGCAATACTCGGTATCGATGAATTGTCGGAAGAAGATAAACTGACGGTAGCCAGAGCCCGTAAGATACAGCGGTTCCTGAGCCAGCCGTTTGCCGTAGCCGAACAGTTTACGGGGCAGGCGGGACGGTATGTACCGCTGAAGGAAACGATAGCCGGCTTTAAGGAGATCCTGGCGGGCAAGTGTGACGATATGCCGGAACAGGCGTTTTATATGGTAGGGAATATCGAGGAAGCATACGAAAAAGCCAAGACGCTGAAAGGAGAATAAGGCGATGGCAGATACAAAGAAGACGATCCGACTGGAAATCATTACGCCGGACGCATCTGTGTTCCAAGGCGAAGTTGACTTTGTGCTGGTTCGCGCCTTGGACGGGGACTTGGGCATCATGCCCAGCCATGCACCGCTGCTAGCTTCTTTGCAAATCTGGCCGTTGATGTATGAAAAGGATCACGACCGGAATGGTATTTTTGTGGTAGGCGGTTTTCTGGAAGTAAAAAATGATACAGTGACCGTGATTACTCCGAATGCAGAATTATCGGGCAGTATTGATCGTAAACGGGCGGAAGAAGCAAAAAAACGTGCAGAAAAGCGTTTGAATGCTAAAACGCAGGATATTGATGTAGAAAGAGCCCAGTTAGCACTGCATAGAGCTATCGGCCGTATTACAACAGTTACGCAGTATGGGAAAAAAATTAAATAATTAATTTGGCAGGGCAGTTCAAATGAACTGCCTTGTTTTTCTATATTATAGTATTATAGAGTTGAACGGATTGACATAATAGTGTAAGATGTATTTGCATGTTTGTTTTTACTTGCATCGCATGTTTTATTGTTAGTCTTGAAGTAAAGGATGGGTTTCATGGAATTTCCAATTAAGCGGACTATTATTATTGACGATACGAAAAAGAAAAAAGGCAAAAAGGCGACGGCTAAAGATACCAAGAAGGGAAAAGCTACTATTATTAAAGGTACTGTTCATGTACCGGAAAAGGTAAAGCTTACTAAACTGGATCCCTTGCCGAAGAATGCTAAGAATCTGGTTATTGTGGAATCACCGGCTAAGGCCAAAACGATTGAACGATTTTTAGGCAGTTCCTATAAAGTATTGGCCAGCCGCGGTCATTTGCGTGATTTGCCTCGCAATCAATTCGGGGTCAATATTGAAGATAATTTCACACCGACATATACCAATATGTTTGATAAGAAAAAATTGATTGAAGAGCTTCAAAATGAGTTTGTCCGATCTAAAAAAGTGTACCTGGCAACTGACCCTGACCGTGAAGGAGAAGCCATTTCTTGGCATTTAGCACATTTGCTGGATATGGATACGCACGAAACGTGCCGCGTCATGTTTCACGAAATTACGAAAAAGGGCATTATGGAGGGAATGGAACATCCGCAGTGCATTGATTTGCAAAAAGTAGATGCACAGCAGGCACGCCGTGTTTTGGACAGAATCGTGGGCTATAAACTCAGCCCTCTGCTTTGGAAAAAGGTTTGCAAGGGATTGAGTGCTGGACGTGTACAATCTGTAGCGGTACGTCTTATTTGCGAACGTGAGGAAGAGATAAAGGCTTTTGTGCCACAAGAATATTGGACTGTCAATGGAAGCTATAAGACCGAAGATGGCATCGTACTGCAGACGGAA
This sequence comes from Megasphaera sueciensis, assembly GCF_050219315.1. Lineage (NCBI taxonomy): Bacteria > Bacillati > Bacillota > Negativicutes > Veillonellales > Veillonellaceae > Megasphaera > Megasphaera sueciensis. The sequence continues at coordinate 893,123 of NZ_CP116939.1, read as the reverse complement.
TTGATTAAAATAGAGGGCAGGAAAGCAGAGATTGAAGACGGCCAGACGGCCAACCGTATTGCAGCAGAACTGCAGTGGGAAAAACAAGGGAGCACTATAACAACAGGCCATCAACCGGATATGGTTACTAAGGTGGAGCGGCGTAAGCGTAAACGGCAGCCGCAGCCTCCTTTTACTACTTCGACAATGCAGCAGGAATGTGTCGGTAAATTGAACTTTGGTGCAAAAAAAACAATGATGCTGGCTCAGCAGTTATATGAAGGTCTGGATATCGGAGAGCAGGGACATGTAGGACTGATTACCTATATGAGAACTGACTCGGTTCGTATTAGTGAAGATATGATTCAAGATGTGCGTACGTTTATTGCAGATACATACGGATCTGAATATGTTCCTGCCAAAGCACATGTCTATAAAACAAAACAGACCAGTCAGGATGCGCATGAAGCGATTCGGCCGACATCGTTGGAATTAACGCCGGAGATAGTAGCCAATTATGTGTCTCGTGATCAACTACGGTTATATACACTGATTTGGAATCGTTTTGTGGCAAGTCAGATGACGGCTGTTGAAACAGAACATTTAGCCGTAACCGTCGTGAGCGGTATTTATGAATTGAAAGCCTCTGGATATAAAGTTGTTTTCAAGGGGTTTACAGAGTTATATGAGGATGCAAAAAAAGATAAAAATGCGGCAGAGTTGCCGGATATTGCAGCCGATACGATTGTTCATAATGAAAGCACGGAGGCTTTGCAGCATTTTACACAGCCGCCGGCCCGGTATACGGAAGCCAGTCTTATCAAGACCTTGGAAGAAAAAGGGATTGGACGGCCTAGTACATATGCTCCTATTATGGATACGATCCAAAAACGGAATTATGTGGAAAAGAAAGAGAAACAGTTCATACCGACGGAACTGGGTGTAGTTATTGTCGATTTATTGAAAAAATATTTCGAACGTATTATCAACGTAAGTTTTACTGCGGAACTCGAAGAAGAATTAGATGGCATTGAACAGGGAAAGAATACATATACGCATGTATTGAGTGATTTCTACAAGGTATTTGAACCAGAAATGGAAAATGCAGAAAGCAAAATGGAAAAGGTGACGGTTGCCGGAAAGGAATCCGGTGAGATGTGTGAACTTTGTGGAGCTCCTATGGTTTATAAATTTGGTCGTTTCGGTAAGTTCTTAGCATGTTCTAACTTTCCTGAATGTCATAATACAAAAGCTATTGTAGAAGATCTTGGTATTACTTGTCCTAAATGCGGCAAGGGCAGCATGATTAAACGTAAATCAAAACGCGGCCGCGTGTTTTATGGTTGCAGTGAATATCCAAATTGTGATTTTGTGCTTTGGAATCAACCTGTAAATAAAAAGTGTCCGGTGTGTGGCAGTATTATGATTGTTAAACACTATAAGACCGGTCCTGATAAAATTTTCTGCAGTAATGCAGCATGTGAAAATTATAAAAAGGGTGAAACAGTCAATGAAGAATAAAGTCTTAGTTATCGGGGCCGGTCTTGCCGGATCGGAAGCTGCTTGGCAGCTTGTATGCCGTGGTGTTCCCGTGGAGTTGGTGGAAATGCGCCCTATCAAGGTATCACCAGCTCATCATACGGAACTTTTTGCTGAATTAGTGTGCAGCAATTCACTGCGGGCGGCTAATGTTGAAAACGCCGTAGGACTTTTAAAAGAGGAGATGCGGCGTCTCGGTTCCCTTATTATGGAGGCGGCTGATGCAACTCGTGTCCCGGCGGGAGGCGCACTGGCAGTGGATCGTGTTCCTTTCAGCCAGATGGTTACGGAGCGGCTGAAAAATCATCCGCTGGTTACCGTACGGCATGAGGAGATAACGAAAATTCCCGAGGATCAGGTGTGTATCATTGCGACAGGACCTCTTACTAGCGAGGGTTTGGCTGAAACGATCCGTACGATGACGGGTGCCGATTATTTTCATTTTCATGATGCGGCGGCGCCGATTGTTTCGGTCGATTCTTTGGATATGACGAAGGTATATCGGGCAGCCCGCTATGGAAAAGGCGGAGCCGATTATCTCAACTGCCCGTTTACGGAAGAAGAATATAAAGCATTTTGGCAGGCTTTGACTACTGCCGAATGTACGGAACTTAAAGAATTTGAAAAAAACGATGCCGTATTTGAAGGATGTATGCCGGTAGAAATCATGGCTGCCCGCGGTATCGATACGCTGCGTTTTGGACCTATGAAACCCGTAGGGCTCGAACTTCCCGGTACGGATACCATTCCCTATGCTGTGGTGCAGCTCCGTCAGGATAATGGCAGTGCTACCTTATACAACATGGTCGGGTTTCAGACACATCTGAAATGGGGAGAACAAAAAAGAGTGTTCTCCATGATACCGGGGCTGGAACATGCTGAATTCATCCGTTATGGCGTTATGCACCGCAATTCCTATATCAATTCACCGGAACTGTTGCATGCGACGCTGCAGTACCGCCATAATCCAAAACTTTTTTTTGCAGGACAGTTAACGGGAGTGGAAGGGTATTTGGAATCGGCGGCGATGGGATTGTTGGCAGGAATCAACGCCGTTCGTTTTTTGTCAGATAAAGAGAATATTGTTTTTTCGAAGCGTACAGCTATCGGCGGATTGAGTCAATATATTTCTACCGGCCCTAATGACCATTTTCAACCGATGAATATAAACTTTGGAATTATGGAACCTCTGGGTATAAAAAAACGCATGAAGAAAAAAGAAAAAAATGCACTTTTGGCCCAACGGGCACTGGAAGAAATAGATGCTGTAAAGGAGAAGATATAGATGGATACAGAATTTCATGCTACGACCATCGTGGCTGTACAGAAGAGCGGTAAGACCGCGATTGCCGGTGATGGCCAGGTTACTATGGGTAATTCGGTTATTATGAAGCAGACAGCACAGAAGGTGCGCCGCCTCTATCATGGCAAAATTGTCAGCGGATTTGCTGGTTCTGTTGCCGATGCGTTTACATTATTTGATCATTTTGAAGAAAAATTGAATGAACATAATGGGAATCTTGTACGCAGTGCGGTAGAACTGGCTAAAGATTGGCGTTCAGACAAGATACTGCATAAACTGGAAGCATTATTGCTTGTAGCAGATAACCAACGTATTCTGCTTATATCCGGTAATGGAGAGGTTATCGAACCAGATGACGGGATCTTGGCTATTGGTTCCGGCGGCAATTATGCATTGGCATCGGCGCGGGCACTCATGCAGAATACTGATTTATCAGCACGGGAAATTGCCGAAAAGTCATTGCATATTGCAGCTGATATCTGCGTATATACGAATCATCATGTTATTGTAGAAGAAATTTAAGAAAAGAGGAACAGTATATGTACGACATGGAATTAACACCAAAACAAATTGTTGCGGAACTTGATAAATATATTGTCGGCCAAGGGGAAGCAAAAAAGTCTGTAGCAATTGCATTGCGTAATCGCTGGCGCCGCAAGCATCTGAGCGAAGATATGCAGGAAGAAATTATTCCTAAAAATATTCTCCTTATCGGACCGACTGGTGTAGGTAAGACAGAGATTGCCAGACGGTTGGCACGCCTTGTAGGGGCTCCGTTTATTAAGGTGGAAGCAACAAAGTATACGGAAGTAGGTTATGTAGGACGTGATGTAGAACAGATTATTCGAGACTTGGTAGCTAATGCTATCCGTATGGTGGAAGAACAAGAAAGCCAAACATATAAGGTAAAGGCAGAGGAAGAAGCGAATAAACGGATTCTGCAGGTTTTTTGGCCGAAAAAAACAACAGAAGAAAAACTGCGCAATCCCATGGATATTATTTTTGGAAATGAGGAAGAAAAAAAGGGCGAAGAAAAGAAAAGTGAAGAAACACCAAAACAATTAGAAAGTGTGCAACCTGATCGCCGGCAGAAAATGTATGAAGAAATTTGTGCACATAAAATGGATGACCGGGAAATTGAAATAGAGGTCGCAGAACAAGATAAAGCAATCCAAGGCATTTTGACAGGAAATTCCACGGAAGAATTAACAAATAATTTTCAGGAAATGCTTGGCAGTATTATGCCTAAAAAGAAAAAGAAAAAGAGAATGACAGTCAGCAAAGCACGTGAAATTTTCAAGGAAGAAGAACTGGAAAAGTGTTTGGATATGGATGTCATTGTTGATAAGGCGATTGAAGCTACGGAGCAGGCAGGAATTGTTTTTATTGATGAATTTGATAAAATTGCCGAAAAAGGACGCAACAACGGACCCGATGTATCTCGAGAAGGGGTGCAGAGAGATATCCTGCCGATCGTGGAAGGCGCAACGGTCAATACCAAATATGGTCCGGTTAAGACCGATCATATCCTGTTCATAGCAGCCGGGGCATTCCATGTGTCGAAACCATCTGATTTAATCCCGGAATTACAGGGGCGGTTCCCTATTCGGGTTGAACTGCAGTCGCTTACGGTAGAAGATTTTCGGAAAATTCTTACGGAACCTGATCAATCGTTGGTAAAACAGTATATCGCATTGCTTTCGACAGAGGGAATCGAGTTGGAATTTACGGAGGATGGTATCGATACAATTGCCGAATTTGCTTATAAAGTTAACTTAGAAACAGAAAATATCGGAGCCCGCCGTCTTCATACGATTTTAGAAAAAATTTTAGAGGATGTAGCATATGAAGCTCCTGATGTCGATGATACACATATCGTTATCAATAGTGCGTTTGTTACAAACAAATTGAATGATGTAGTACAGAATGTTGATTTGAGTCATTACATTTTGTAAGGCATATATACGGTTCCAGAAACGGTTGAAGGAGAATTATGAGAAGTTATGCAAAATTGTATTTGACCCGTAAAGGGGAAAAAGCTGCCAAAGGCGGTCATCCGTGGGTTTATGGGGAAGAAGTTACCCATGTGGAAGGGGAGTACAAAACAGGAGATATTGTTGATGTTTTCAGTGAAAAGGGGCGTTATCTGGGAACTGGCTTTGCTAATGATATTTCTAAAATTCGTGTACGAATTCTGTCGACAAATGCCAATGATCGTTTTGATGAAGCATTTTGGCAGCGGCGCGTGCAGTATGCACTGGAGTATCGGCGTGCTGTCATGGGTACGGTTGATTTTTCTTGTTGCCGTCTTATTTTCGGTGATGCCGATCAAATGCCGGGACTGACAGTGGATCGGTATAATGATATATTAGTCGTACAGACTTTATGTTATGGCATGGATCAAATAAAATCCATTATATTCAAAGCCTTGCTGGAAGGCATGGCGGCAATGGGAGAAACCATACGGGGGATTTACGAACGGAACGATGTAAAGGTGCGGGAATTAGATGGGATGGAACAGTATAAAGGCTGGTATACGTCACCATCGGTGTCTGCATCAGGAATGCCGGTTACGACGATTGATGAAAACGGAATTTTGTATGAAGTAGATGTGGAAAATGGTCAAAAGACAGGATTTTTTCTTGACCAGAAATATAATCGCAAGGCTGTGGGAAAACTTGCAGCCGGTCGTCATGTACTGGATTGTTTTACCCATACGGGAGCCTTTGCTTTAAATGCAGCCCGAGGAGGTGCAGCCGTTGTCACGGCTGTTGATGTATCGGAGGACGCGGTTCGCATGACGGAAGAAAATGTTCGAAGAAATGGTATGGAAGCTGTTGTTACGGTACAGCAGGCAAATGTCTTTGATCTTTTGACACGACTGGTAGAAGAAAAGAATCATCTTTACGATTTTATTATTCTGGATCCGCCGGCGTTTACAAAATCGGGACATACCGTGCATAATGCGATGCGCGGTTATAAAGAAATCAATTTAAAAGCAATGCGCTTGCTGCCGAGAGGCGGGTATTTGGCCACGTGTTCTTGTTCTCATTTTATGAGAGAAGATTTATTTCGGCGGACGCTGCATGAAGCCGCTGCCGATGCCGGAGTATCGCTGCGGCAGATAGAGGCGCGGCAGCAATCTCCCGATCATCCCATTCTTTGGAATGTACCGGAAACAAATTATCTGAAATTTTATTTATTTCAAGTGGTTTAATACGAAAAGAACGTTACTGAAATATATGTAACGTTCTTTTCGTATTTTTACATTTTAAAAATTAATTTCATAAATTTTGTTAAATGTAATGATTTTAACAAATAAATATGCTATAATATGGAGCATTACAAGCTTCTTCGATAGATATGCATCACATTTAATTATACGGAGGTGGTTTTTATGGAAGAGAAGGGGCTGCAGAAAAAATACGGACTGGCTACAGCTGTTGCGATGGTTATCGGTATTGTTATAGGCAGCGGCGTATTTTTTAAGGCAGAAAAGATTTTGCAGGCGACGGGTGGAGATCTAGGAGAAGGGATTCTTTCCTGGATTATCGGTGGCATTATTATGGTCGTTTGCGCTTATGTATTTGCAACTTTGGCGACGCGTCATGAAAAAGTAAATGGTGTAGTCGACTATGCCGAAGATATGGTCGGTACGAAGTATGGGTATTTTATCGGTTGGTTTTTCGCAGTTATTTATTTTCCTACCTTGACTTCTGTATTGGCGTGGGTGTCGGCCCGATATTTTGGTGTTCTCATGGGCTGGGATATCGTTGGTGGAGAAACAATGACACTGGCGGCATTTTTCTTGATTGCCGTATTTTGCATGAACACGTTATCACCTAAGATTGCTGGTAAATTTCAAGTTTCGACGACAGTAATCAAACTTATTCCACTGTTTTTGATGGCTGTGCTGGGAACAATTGCGGGTCTCCACAGTGGTATTCTCGTGGAAAACTTTTCACAGGCCGCAGTGACGACGACTAGTTCGCAGCATCCTTTATTTACGGCTGTTGTGGCTACATCTTTTGCATATGAAGGATGGATTATTGCAACAAGCATCAATTCTGAATTGAAAGATGCTAAGAAAAATCTGCCTAAGGCACTGACCTTTGGCACCTTATTTATTGTATTGACATATGTATTGTATTATATAGGTCTTGCAGGAACTGTGGAAAATGCCGTTATGATGAAAAATGGGGAACAAGGGGCGAAAATCGCTTTCATGTCTGTTTTTTCCAATATTGGTGGCACTGTTTTGTTTGTTTTTGTCGTTATTTCCTGTCTGGGTACCTTGAATGGCCTTATGATGGGATGTGTCCGAGGCCTGTATGCATTGGCGGCGCGGAATATGGGACCTAACCCGGCGACGTTTAAGCAAGTCGATACACGTACTGATATGCCGGTAAATGCTTGTGTTATGGGATTAGGGCTGGCAGCTTTATGGCTTTTATATTTTTACGGGGCCAATTTAGTGAAAGTTCCCTGGTTTGGCTGGTTCAGCTTTGACAGCAGTGAACTTCCGATTGTCACTATTTATGCGATGTATATTCCTATCTTTGTTCAAATGATGCGCAAAGAAAAGGATTTAGGTAGTATACGCCGTTATGTTATGCCGTTTTTCGCTATTTGCTGTTGTCTATTTATGGTCGTTGCGGCTTTTTATGCTCACAGCAAATCCATGGCTGGATATTTAATTATCTTTGCAGTGATTATGATTTGCGGTGCAGTCTTTAACCGGGCCGGCAAACATTAGTATTCACATGATTTCGGTAAAGTATGGCTATATCGGCAGATTCTTCGGAATCTGCCTTTTTCGTGCATCAGAGATTATTTCGATATACGGCTATATTTATGATGCAGATAATAGGGATGTATGATGATAAGTATGTTGCCATTTTTCCTGTATTTGTTATAATAAAATGTACACGTATTCTAAACTATGTGTAAACAAAGGAGGATTTTACTACTATGAATTTTAGGAGCACACGTTCATCTGAAAAGGTTTCTCCGTCGTACGCATTATTACACGGCTTGGCACAGGATGGCGGGTTATATGTACCGTCAGTATTTCCCGAAGGAGTCTTGTCGTACACCGATTTGAAGAATAAGAAGTACCAAGAAATTGCTGAAGTCGTGTTATCTTATTTCTTTACTAATTTTACCGATGAAGAACGTAAGACGATGATAGGGAATGCTTATAATGATGTGAATTTTGCAGACAACCGCATCGTACCGCTCCATTCTATAGATACAGCATTAAGTATTACCGAATTGTTCCATGGCCGTACGCTGGCATTTAAAGATTTGGCATTATCTCTATTTCCTTATTTACTTACAGCAGCTAAAAAGCAAGAAAAAGAAGAACGAGAAATTTTAATACTTACGGCAACCAGCGGGGATACCGGAAAAGCAGCGCTGGAAGGATTCAAAGATGTTGAAGGTACAAATATCATGGTCTTTTATCCAAGCCTGGGCGTGAGTCCGATGCAAAAACAGCAAATGCAGAAACAGGAAGGAAACAATGTAAACGTAGCGGCTATTCATGGTAATTTTGATGACGCACAAAGTTTCCTGAAACGTGTGTTTACTAATGAAGAAGTCAATGCATATGCCAATGAAAAGGGAGTTCTTTTCTCTAGTGCGAATTCCATTAATATTGGACGTCTTCTACCGCAGATCGTTTATTATGTGTCAACCTATGTGTCGTTGGTTGATTCTGGCTGTATTGAAGAAGGTGAAGCATTTGATGTTGTTGTGCCGACGGGTAATTTTGGCAATATTCTGGCAGGATATTTTGCTAAAAAGATGGGAATACCTGTTGCACAGTTTATTTGTGCATCCAATGAAAATAAGGTACTGGCCGATTTCTTTGAAACCGGTGTATATGATATGAAACGCAAATTTTTTACAACGGCCAGTCCGTCTATGGATATTTTGCTTTCCAGTAATTTTGAACGCTTTCTTTTCTATGTTGCCGGTGAGGATAGTGCCAAGGTGGCGGCTTGGGAAAAAGATTTGCAAAAAACTGGCAAGATGGCTGTCAGTGCCGAAGAATTAAAGTCTTTACGTGAAGAATTTTCCGGCGGTTGGATCGATGATGATGAAACCCGAGCGGTAATCAACCATGTCTATAATGATTTTGGATATCTTCTTGATCCGCATACGGCAGTTGCTTACGGTGTTTACCTGAATCGCCGGAAACAAGGTCTGGCACAGCGGCATACGGTTATTATGGCGACAGCTCATCCATATAAATTTCCACCGGTCATTTGTGACGCATTGGCATTGGGACAGAAGGATAATCCTTTTGATATGTTGGAAACCATTGCGTCATGTACCGGCATATATCTGCCCAAGGCACTGGCTGAATTGGAAATGAAGCCTGTTCGTTTTGCCGATACGATTGAAAAGGAAGAAATGAGACAAGCTGTTTTGTCTTTTGTAGATGCGATACATGCCGAACACATGTAGAGCAGGTATAAAAATAAAGAGGGGATTATATGAATAAAGGGGTCATCATGGCGCTTATATCGGCGTTGGCCTTCAGTATTTTAAACGTTTTCGTCAAAGAATTGAGTTTTACGTTGCCTATTGGAGAAATAGCTTTTTTTCGTGGATTGATCAGCTCTGTTATCATTGTGGGATTAATGCGTTATCAGCATGTGCATTTATCACACCGGGATGTGCCGACGCTTATTATGCGCGGTGTTTTAGGTGGCATGGGCATGATTTGCTTGTTTTATGCTTTGTCGGGAATGCCGCTGGGGGATGTATCTATTTTGTCGCAGCTGTCTGCTTTCTTCGTCGTTATTTTTGCGGCTGTTTTTCTGCATGATATTTTACCTAAAAAAGCGATGATCCCGATGGCTATGATTGTTATGGGTGCCAGCCTGATCCTGCATCCTTGGAATTACAGCACGTTTAATTCCTATGCACTTTTTGCATTGGCGCAGGCCGTATTGTCGGCAGCGGTGTATACGACAATCAGCAAATTGACGAATGGCGGCGGTCATCATCAATATGAAGTTGTTTTTTATTTTTTGATTTGTGCCACTATTTCCGGAGCTATCCTGATGGGAAATGATTATATAGGACCCCAGGGCATCGAATGGCTGTATATTTTAGCAATGGGAGTTATATCTGTATTGGCTCAAATTTGGATGACCAATGCCTATGCCTGGACAGATCCGATTGTGGTAAGCTTTATTCAGTATACAGGTGTATTTTTTAACGCTGTATGGGGATTTTTTGTTTTTGGTGAAATCATGACGATTTTATCTGTAGCCGGTGGTGTGTGTATTATTAGCGGATCCATGTATTTATCTAAGATTAAACGCGATCGAGTGATGGATATGCGGGAAACTAAAATACGATAGCATATATGACTCATGAAAGAGAGATATGTCATGTCAATTCATAAAAGGAAGCTTAACGAAAACCATATCAAAGCAATTTTCTTTATAGGGTTATTGCTGGTGCTTGCTGGTATATATGCAGCGATTCCCGATTTTTACAGTACCGTATGGGAATTGTCTGTCAGCGGCAATATGCATGGTACTATAGCGTATCTTCGGTCTTTTGGCATATGGGCGATGCTGGTCAGCATGATTATTGATATTGTGATTAACATTGTAGGATTCTTGCCTTCTATTTTTATTTCGACAGCAAATGGCGTGTTGTTTGGTATCTATGTCGGTACACTGGTGTCTTGGCTGGGAGAAACGATTGGTGTTATTATCAGTTTTTTCTTTATGCGGACACTGTTTCGTAAAAGTGCGGAAACACTTATCAAGAAAAGTAAAATGCTCAGTAAGCTTGATCGTTACAGTACCTTAAAGGCGATGATCGCTGCCCGGGCGGTACCGTATGCTCCTAACGGCCTAGTAACGGCATTAGGGGCGCTGAGCAGTATTAGCTATCGGGATTATGTTATCGGCTGCTTGATTGGAAAACTGCCCTCTGTGGCGATAGAAGTTATTTTGGGGCATGATGTTGTTAACTATGAAGAACATGCTATGCGGCTTACGATAGTGACGATTGCTGTAGTAATTGTGTACGGCGGGCTATGGTATTGGAATCGCCGCCGCAAAACAACGGCTTTGGCAAAGGCTGTAGAGTCTAAAATTGATCAAGATCGTAAAAGTCATGATGTATAAAAAAATCCCCTTTTCTTGACTGGCAGGAAAAGGGGAATCGTGTATAAAGAAGACGATTATTCTTCGTCTTCCCGTTTTAAATTATCAGGAGTAGTGCAGAAGGTAAATCCGGGATTTCGTTCAATGATCCAGTTTGTCTGCCATTCATTGGAAATAAGGAGAACCAGACGCTGCTTATTATCTTTAACAATCATAGCACTGTCAATGTTTTTCATTTCTTTGTAATCGTGGCCGTTATCTTGAATCCAGCGGGCAACAGAGAAAGGAAGACGATTCATTTCCAACTCTACACCATATTCATGTTTGAGCCGGTATTCCAATACGTCAAACTGCAGCTCACCAACGGCACCGACAATGTAACTTTCCATAGAACCTAAATTTTCAAAAATTTGCACAGCACCTTCTTGGGCCAGTTGCGTCATCCCCTTCAAAAATTGTTTGCGCTTCATTGTATCTTTCGCACGAATGCGGGCAAATAATTCCGGTGGGAATACGGGAAAGTCAGCAAAAGTAACTTTCTTTTTTCCCGTATACAACGTATCCCCGACGCCCATGGTACCATTGTCGAAGACTCCGATAATATCACCGGGGTAGGCATCATCTATAATAGTGCGTTCTGTGGCTAAAAATTGCTGAGGCTGCATAAGACGTATGGTCTTCCCGCTTTGACGATGATTAACGGTCATACCTTTTTCAAATTTTCCTGAACAAATGCGCATGAATACGATACGGTCATGATGCTGGGGATTCATGTTGGCCTGGATTTTAAAAACAAATGATGTAAATTCTTCGGAGGCAGGATCGATTATATCTTCTAACGTTTTACGCGGCTGCGGCTGGGGGGCCATTTTTAGAAACTTTTCCAAAAATGGCTTGACGCCAAAGTTGGTCATGGCGGAACCGAAGAACATAGGGGTAAGCTGACCGTTTTTTACTTTTTCGAAATCAAACGTATCGCCGGCTTCGTCGAGAAGAGATATATCATCGATCAGCGATTGGTGTACGTCTTCTTCCAGGAGTTCACGGAAAACAGGGTCGTCAGCAGATCCCTTTGTGGAGGCCAATTTGTGCTGGCCGTGGGAGGTATCTTTTTCAAATAATTCGATAGTGGCTGTTTCGCGGTCGTAAATTCCTTGATAACTGCCATTGAGGCCGATGGGCCAATTCATAGGATAGGCGTGAATGCCAAGAAGACTTTCTATCTCATCCATAAGGTCAAACGGATTGCGGCCAAAGTGGTCGATTTTATTGACAAAAGTAAAAATGGGGATGCCCCGTTCTTTACAAACACGAAACAGTTTTTTTGTTTGTGCTTCTACGCCTTTAGCTACGTCAATAAGCATGACGGCGCTATCGGCGGCCATCAGTGTGCGGTAGGTATCTTCACTGAAGTCCTGATGACCCGGGGTATCTAAAATATTGATGTGGTGACCTGCATAATCAAATTGCAAGACTGAGCTGGTAACCGAGATACCACGTTGTTTTTCAATTTCCATCCAGTCCGATACGGCGTGTTTTGTTGTTTTTCTTGCTTTGACGGAACCGGCCAGATGAATGGCACCGCCGTAGAGCAGCAGTTTTTCAGTTAAAGTCGTTTTGCCGGCATCTGGGTGAGAGATGATAGCAAAGGTACGACGTTTGTTAATTTCTTCTATTAAGGACATAATACACCTCACTCAGTTTATCAAACATTATTAATTATAAAAGTTTTTTCTATTATATGCAATTCATTTTGAAAAATATCTTTCTATTAGCGTTAGCGTGTGATGTGTGTTATAATGATACAACAAATAAAAAATGACTGCCGAATGACTGGCAGTGGAGGGCTTTAGCGTATCTAAAGCCCCCTTTGCTGTGAGGTAATTTGAATATGAATGATATGTTATATCAAAGAATGTGTGAGGATACAAATCTGACTTCTTCGCGTAAGCTTTTTACTATTACCGGATGCCATAGCATATATGGTCTCGGAGGTTCTGCAAAGGTCGCTTTTACCGGCATGACATTGGCTATGTCGGGGAAAAAGGCCGTTATTGTTGTGCCGACAAAAGAGCAGCAGGTTTCCTGGATTTCTGATTTGCAGTTTTTTGCACCTGCTTTGAAAACGCTTGATTTTCCGCTCGTGGACAGAGCTGTTTTTTCAACAACGGCTAAAAGTATGGAGCGAGCTGCCAGACAGATGGAGGTGTTGAGTGGTTTGCGCCAGCAGCGTCCAGATGTTGTGGTTGCTACAGCGGAAGAAGCAGCGCAGTACGTTGTGACTCCTCAGGTTATTGATGATGCAGCTGTCGAACTGCGGGTACAAACGGAATGCGATCGCGATGCATTGCTTCAACATCTTGTAAACGGTGGCTACGAGCGAGTGGATATGGTGGATCGTCGCGGTCATTTTTCGGTCCGTGGGGATATTTTGGACATTTATGCTATAAATCAGGAATCAGCCGTGCGTATAGAATTTTTTGGAGACGAGATTGATAGTCTTCGTTTTTTTGATGCCAATACGCAGAAATCTGTCCGACAGGTTGCAGAAATCCGTATATTGCCGGTGTCTTTAGGAACGGAAGCGGGTATATTTAAATCGACGATTCTGGATTATATGGATAATGGTATTATTATATGGGATGAACCGAATCGGACTCGCGAAGCATTGAAAAAAGTTGTAAAGGAATCGGATGATTACAAAAAATGGCTTTGTCCTTGGAAAAAATTTGCTGGCGAGACCAGAGACTGTGTACAGATTATTTTGTCTCTTTTAGCACAGTCTGTGCCGGATATGTTTATTGATGAGTCGTCCAGTTTTACTGCAAAGACAATGGCAAGTTTTCAAAAACAGTTTGTTTTATTAAAAGATGAGTTGGATCATTGGCGAGAAAATAAAAATTCTGTTATTTTTGTTATTAGCAGTAAACAGCGCAGTGATTCATTATCCAGCTGGCTTCGGCAGAACGACATAGAACCTGTGTTTTATGAGGGGGAGCAGGAGTTGATTCCGGCAGCTGTTTATATTGCCGATGGTGAGATACGCAACGGATTTGAATTGCCCTATGCCAGACTGGTTATGCTTTCCGAACGCGATATATATGGCATGCAGAAACACCGATTGCGCCATCATGTGCAAAAGGGTGAAGAAATCAATTATTTTACGGATCTCAAAGTGGGAGATTATGTCGTTCACGAAGTACACGGCATTGGTAAGTATGTGGGAATCAAAACCATTGAAATGGATGATGTTCATAAAGATTATTTGGAAATTCACTATGCTGGGAAAGATACATTATATGTTCCGACCGATCAAATCAATCTATTGCAGCGGTATATAGGCAATGAGGGCGAAGCCCCGAAACTTCATACGATGGGGGGGAATGACTGGCAAAAGACCCGCAGTAAGGCCCAAAAATCAATTACTGATTTAGCGGAAAAGCTGGTAGCTATTTATGCACAGCGGGAAATTGTTGCGGGATTTGCATATCCACCCGATTCACCATGGCAAAAAGAGTTTGAAGAGGCATTTCCATATGAAGAAACCGAAGATCAGCTCAAAGCGGTTGTAGAGATAAAAAAGAGCATGGAACAGCCGTATCCGATGGATTGTTTGGTATGTGGAGATGTCGGCTTTGGTAAAACGGAAGTAGCCATGCGGGCTGTATTTAAGGCTGTGATGGGCGGCAAGCAGGTTGCAGTGCTTGTACCCACAACGGTGTTGGCTCAGCAGCATTTTCAAACCTTTACAGAACGATTTCGTAATTTCGGGGCACGTTGTGAAGTATTGAACCGGTTCCGTTCGGCTAAAGAGAAAAAAGATATTTTAGCGAATGTGTGGACTGGGGAAATTGATGTATTGATTGGTACGCACAGTTTATTGAACAAAAAGGTCCGCTTTAAAAATCTTGGACTTCTTGTTGTCGATGAAGAACAGCGATTCGGTGTAGCACAAAAAGAAAAATGGAAATCGTGGGCAGCTCATATCGATGTGTTGACGTTGAGTGCAACACCTATTCCGCGAACCTTACATATGTCTTTGGTCGGAGTGCGCCAAATGTGCGTTATTGAAACACCGCCGACAGATCGTTTTCCTGTACAGACATATGTCGTTGAATATGATGCCCACCTTGTTCATGATGCGATAATGCGGGAAAAAAGACGAGGTGGACAGGTATTTTTTGTCTATAATCGAGTGGCCACTATTGAGCGTATGAAGGAGGAGCTTCAAGCATTATTGCCGGATATTACAATTGGAATTGCGCATGGACAAATGAGTGGTGCCATGCTTGAACAAGTTATGTTTGATTTTTACGAAGGACAGTATGATGTGTTGTTGTGTTCGAGTTTAGTTGAAAATGGTCTTGATGTGGCGAATGCCAATACCATTATTATTTATGATGCGGATCATTTCGGGTTGTCACAACTATATCAGATGCGTGGGCGTGTAGGACGCAGTCATCGTATGGCATATGCCTACTTCTTGTACCGCAAGGATAAAATTCTTTCGGAAGTGGCTGAAAAGCGATTACAGGCTATCAAGGAGTTTACAGAACTGGGTTCTGGATTTAAAATAGCTATGCGGGATTTAGAAATCCGCGGAGCCGGAAATTTATTAGGTCGGGAACAGCATGGAAATATAGCAAGCGTAGGGTTTGCCATGTATTGTCATATGTTGGAAGAGGCCATTGCCAAAGCCCAGAACGAAAATGGACAGATCGGAGAAATTTCGCAGCCTAAAACGGTCATGGATATTCATATTGATGCCTTTATCGATGACGCCTACATTCAAAACGGCGGCCAGAAAGTTGAAATGTACCAGCGGATGGCGATGCTTCGAACTCAGAAGGAATTTACTGATTTGCGACAAGAAATCATTGACCGATACGGTAAACCTACCCTGCCGGTGGAAACCTTATTGCGGGCGACACAAATTCGATTAATGGGGAAAGAAATCGGACTTATCCTTATTGCAGAGAAAAAAGATTGGTTAGAGTTAAAATGGCGGAGTATTGCGGAAATGCCGCCGTTGGCACGACTAGAAGATGCGCTGTGTAAACGTTTTCGGATAGTTCCAGATTCATCCGTTACATTGCGTGTTTCTACGAAGGGAATCACAGATATATTGTCTTTTCTTGAATATTTATTTCAGTCGATTGTTAGGCTAAGAAAGGGGAATCGGCTTGACTAAGAGCTCATTTTTACGCGGAGCTATGATACTGACTTTTGCCGGTATTGTGGTTAAAATATTAGGCGGCGTCAATCGTATCCTTCTTTCCCGGCTTTTAGGCGGGGAAGGGATAGGTCTTTACCAAATGGCGTATCCTATGTACATATTGCTGCTTAGTATTGCCGGAGCGGGGATTCCGATTGCTGTTTCCATTATGATTGCCGAACAGGCGGCAAGGGGAAACTATAGTGGTACCAAGCGGGTGTTTCATATTACCTTGGTTTTTACATTGATTATTGCTGTACTATGCGGACTGGGATTAGCCTTAGGTGCAAACTTCCTTATCACTTGCGGTTTGGTGCGAGATGAACGGGCCTATTTGCCGCTTTTCGTATTGGCACCGGCTCTTACCGTGTCGATTATAACGTGTTGTTTCCGTGGTTATTTTCAAGGGTTGCAGCTTATGACTCCGACAGCTATTTCCCAAATGCTCGATCAGTTTGTGCGAGTGTGTGCTATGCTGGCGCTGGCAAGTTTTTTTCTGCCTTACGGGCTTGAAAAAGCAGCTGCCGGAGCGACTTTTGGCGCTGTTCCGGGTGCGATAGCCGGTTTGACCGCTATTGTTTGGATTTATTACCGGTATACAAAAAAACAGCAGCCTTGTGATACCGGGAAGTTTGTGCAAAGTTCTCCCGGGGCTGTTATCAAACGTCTTATTATTCTTGCCGTACCGGTTGCGGCAGCTAATATGCTGCTGCCTGCTGTGGCTAGTATTGATTTGTTCATTGTACCGCAGCGCTTGGAGGCTGCGGGGTATACTGTACATCAGGCAACGGCTCTTTTCGGGTATTTGACGGGCATGGCTAACGGTATCGTGCAGCTTCCGGCTATTTTGACGATGGCACTAGCAACGAGTCTTGTTCCTGCTGTATCAGCGGCATATGCCGCCAGTCGCATGGATATCGTACTGCAGCGTACGAATACAGCGATGCGTATTGCTAATCTTATTACGATGCCGGCAACGTTTGGCATGGCGGTGCTGGCTGTACCTATTTCTCAAATGCTATATGCAACGCCGCTGGCAGGGCCGGCTATTTGTGTATTATCCTTGTCTGTCCTGCTTGTCGGGGTACAGCAAGTTACCAGCGGACTTTTACAAGGAATGGGACATACAGCGATTCCTTTATATAATATGGTGGTAGCAGCATTGCTGAAAATCGTTTTGAGCTGGCATTTGACTGCGATTCCATGGTTGGGTGAAGTGGGGGCGGCATGGGCGACCAATGCAGATTTGGCAATGGCGACGGTACTGAATCTTTATTTTGCATATCGATACGCGCACTATGTCATACAATGGAAATATATGGGAAAATTACTTGCGGCATCGGCGTTGACAGGCGTTACGGCGTGGTTTGTATATCATGCACTGGTTTTTCTGTTAGGTAATACAGTGGCTACTACGGCAGCCATATTGACAGCGATTATCATCTATTTAGCGGGTTTGCTGCTAGTACATGCGGTGACTCCTGACGATGTGCAGAAAATACCAATCGCAGGGGAAAAATTGAATCAAATAATGGGGAAACTGCATCATTAACAAATCGTTTTTGGAGGATACTATGAGAAATATTCGACTTATATCAGTAGGCATGTTCCCTGATGAGTCCATTAGCCTTTCTGCGTACCGGAAGATGCAGCAGGCAGAGATTGTATTTGTGAGTAACCATTATCCCCATATTATGGACTTTTTGGAAAAAGAAAACATTACATATAAAAGATTACCATGTGTGCGGGTGATTGCTGGACAGGAAGTTCTCTGCCAGGAAGCCGTTTCCATGCTGCTGCAATGGGCACAGCAACATGAAGTATTATATATTACTGTCGATGCGGCTGCCGATCCTGTAGCAAAACAATTGGATGAACAGGTTCGGCAGGTGAATCCGGGCATTGCTATAGCTATCGAAACAGGAAGTCCGATTGATATAGGATTGCCGTTTGATATGCAGCCCCTGCTCGATGTTATGGCAGAGCTGCGGAGTGATGATCATGGATGTCCGTGGGACAGAGCACAAACACATCGTACGCTGCGACGTTACTTACTGGAGGAAGTGTACGAAATGCTGGATGCGGTGGATATGGACGATATGCTGGGTATTCGGGAAGAAATGGGAGATATACTGTATCAGATTGCATTTCACTGCCGATTGGCTGAAGAGAAAGGCCTATTTAGTGCACAGGATGTCGTGAAAGATGTTACCGATAAAATGATTAGACGACATCCGCATGTTTTCGATAAGAAAAAGCTTGAAAACATAGGTAAGAGTATGGTAAACTGGGATAGATTAAAGCAAGGAGAACAACGACAGCAGCATCAACATCTTCTTGACGGTGTGGTAAAAGGAATGCCTTCTTTACTTGAAACATATAAACTTCAAGAGAAATCTGCCAAGGTAGGTTTTGAGTGGGAAGTAACTGACCAGGTTTGGGATAAAGTACAAGAAGAAGTGCAGGAGCTGAAAGATGCTCTGCAGGAGAAAAATCCGACCCATATCGAAGAAGTAGCAGGTGATGTCTTGTTTGTGTTGGTCAATTTATTTCGGCGGCATTGTATAGAGCCGGAATGTGCGTTACATCGTGCTAACAGCAAATTCCGTCGTAGATTTTCTTACGTGGAAGATAAAGTTAAGGAAAGCGGTAAATCCTGGCAGATGTTCACCCTGCTGGAATTGAATGATTTCTGGAAGGAAGCAAAGGAAATCGAAGGGCGTAGTTCCACCGTATAGGGACGGAATTCATTTAGCAGCGAATTTATAGATGTAACAGAAAAAAGGAGGATTTGTTATGAACAAAACAGAATTGATTGCTAGTGTTGCACAGAAGTCCGATTTGACAAAGAAAGACGCTGAAAAGGCTGTAAAAGCTGTGTTTGCTTCCATCAGCGAAACCTTGAATAAAGGTGACAAAGTACAAATTATCGGCTTTGGTACTTTCGAAGTACGCCAGCGTAAAGCTCGTGAAGGTCGCAATCCCCAGAACAACAAGCCAATCAAAATCAAAGCTTCCAAGACTCCGGCATTTAAAGCTGGTAAACAGTTGAAAGATATGGTTAATAAAAAATAAGCTTTTGTAATGTACTAAGGGCCGCATCTTAATACGGCCCTTTTCTTTTCTTGGATTTTGTCGTAACATAGTAATATATCCAATTGTTTCATAAGTCTTGTCAAAAGAGGGAAACAGGATGAAAAAGAAAAAGGTGCTTATTCTGTCAGCATCAATTGGTGCTGGACATACGCAGGCAGCACGAGCAATAGAAGAATATTTAAGACAGGTTCCCGGACAATGTGAAGTAGAGCATGTGGACTTTTTATCCAATGATTTTCTTTCCATTGATAATTTGGTTAAGGAAACGTACATAAAAATCTTGGATGTATTTCCTATGTTGTATGATTTGATGTATTACTCTTCGCAAGGATACAAAAAGGGAATGATGGTAAAGACCATGGTAGCATGGGGCTTGAAACGGCGTATGATGCGTGTTATTACGGAAAGAAAACCGGACATTATTGTATTTACACACCCGTTTCCAGCTGCTGCGGCGGCTCTTTTAAAACGACAGCATCGCATTGATATTCCACTTGTAGCGGTCATTACAGATTTTGCTATCCATCAGTTTTGGATATATCAGCAGATGGATTTATATTGTGTTGCGGCTTCACAAATTAAAGACCTGCTTATTCACCAGCGCATTGATCGACAGAAAATTATTGTATCAGGAATCCCAATTCGCAATACGTTTCAACAGGAACGGTGGCAATTGGAAACAAGTCGTAAGCGGGAACGTAATATACTGATTATGGGCGGTGGTCTTGGCATGGGGTCCATTAAACAATCATTGGCGCTTCTTGATCAACTTGACAACGTGGATAGTTTTACTGTCGTTGCTGGATATAATGCGGATTTGTACGATCAAGTGTCTCAAATGCGCAGTGAATTACGACATACTGTATATGTATATGGCTATACAAACCGTATTTCTTCCTTGATGGTTCAGGCAACGCTGCTTGTTACTAAACCGGGAGCACTTACTTGTACGGAGGCAGCTACCGTTCAAATTCCGATGGTTTTATACAGTCCGATTCCAGGTCAGGAAGAGGCAAATGCTACGTATATGCAGAAAAAAGGATGTGCTCGCTGGGTGAAACATTCGGAAGAGTTGGTTTCAACCGTATCTGAACTTATGACCAATCCAGAAGAATTGCGGCATATGTCTCAAGCTAGTGTAGCATGTCATCGCTATGGGGCACAAATTGTCGGTAAACAAGTTTTACAGATGCTGCAGCTTGAAGAAGCAGCGCATGTTGCCAATATGGGCTTTGCGGAATGTTCCGATACCCGGGCATAATATATGATTTTACAACCGGAGTATTGAATAGCAGACAGTTATTCGCAACTCCGGTTTTATTATAAAGGAGTAACTTATGGAACGAAAATCCAGACGTCAACCACAAAAGCGTACTTCTTCAACATCTGTGTGCAGGAAAGAAACTCTCATAAAACCATTGTCTATTTTATTTCTTATGATAGCATTGTGTGTGGGCGCATATTGGAATATAAACGATACCAGCTCTTCAAAACATGTGGCCGATGAAAAGATGACACAGATTGAAGGAGGCAGGGCTTCTGGAAAAAATATGGATTATACGGAGGCGTCCAAAGAACTTCAAGATGCAGTAGATACATGGATGAAGTCACAGGGCGCGGCTATAACTGTTATTGATACGGCTAAGCGTGAAGAGAACCGCCGGGCGACACATGGCAAAATTTTTTGGACGACAAACCGCATGCAGGTAATACCGAAAGAAACATTTTCCCGCAGTTCTTTAGAAAAAGAATTAGCTATAAGCGGTGATAAAGCTGTTTTATATAATGTGGGAAAAACAAATTTCAACGGTACTGAAGTTACAGAATATGATATCGCTCTTTTCGATATGCTGGATAAGGAACAGTTATATCTTGTTGTTGAAAAACTGTATGTAACGGCGCCGGGGACCTCAGTAGGTATTATAGAAAAAATTAAAACCGTTATTGCTGGATCAAAATCGGGAATTGTGAAAAAAAGTTCAGAGGATAAAACGGATAACAGCAGTAGTCCGCAGACACATCCGAATACCATTAAAGGCCGATTGGCCATTGTTATTGATGATTGCGGTTCACGGACCGATGTTATATATACATTGAATACTCTTTCCATTCCTCTTACCTATGCCGTGATGCCGTATAAACCATATACTACGTTGAGTGCGAATCTGGGATATGCGGCGGGAAGACAAATTTTTGTCCACATGCCGATGCAGCCATTGAATGTTCCTTCTTCAGAAACTGTATATATCGGTACCCATATGAGCGACAGCAAAATTAAAACGACAGTAAATGAACTTTTGGATCAGGTGCCTCATGCAATCGGCATGAATAACCATCAGGGATCAGGAGCGACGGCAGACAGCCGTGTTATGAAGGCTGTAATGGAGGTTATGAAACAACGAGGACTTATATACCTTGACAGTCGTACAAACAGTGCCTCCATTGGGGCACAGACGGCAGCGTCGATGGGAATAGCGACTGGACGCAATTCCTTATTCCTTGATAATGATGCAGATGTGGAATCTGTAAAAAAACGCATTCGTCAGGCCGGACACATTGCTGTGAATAATGGCAGCTGTATTGTTATCGGACATTGCCGGCCTAATACGGCAGAAGCGATTGCAGAAATGATTGATGAATTGCATGATGAAGGGGTAGATATCGTCTTCGCTTCAGAATTAATGCAATAAGGGGGATGTTTTGTGGAAGCATTTGGTGGGGATTTTTCTTTGGGTACACTGTTATTTGTTATGTGCGGAGGTTTTTTGTCAGGGTTTATAGATTCCATTGCCGGCGGTGGCGGCCTTATTTCCCTGCCGGTTCTTTTAACTGCAGGATTACCGCCCCATTATGCGTTGGGGACAAATAAATTTTCTGCGACGTTTGGTATTTTAATGAGCTCGTATCAGTTTTGGCGGGCTGGTAAAGTGGATATGCATTTTGTTAAAAAATTACTTCCGTTTACTTTTATTGGTGCGGGTATCGGATCTGTATGTATGCTCCATTTATCAGCGGAAATTCTTAAACCCATCATTATTTGTGCACTTGTTGCTACTGCTGTGTTTGTTATGACTAAACGTGATTGGGGGAGTATAAGTACCTATCAGGGAGAGACAAGAAAAAAAATATTGTTGTGGTGTTTGATCGCATTTGCTATTGGTATTTATGATGGGTTTATCGGTCCGGGAACCGGGACATTTCTCATTGTTGGCTTTGTTATGACAGGTTTTGATTTTGTCGTTGCAGCAGGAAATGCCAAGATGCTTAACATGATGAGTAATATTACTTCATTTGTGCTTTTTGTTTTTTGGGATAAAGTATTGTATGGGTATGGCATTGCTATGGCAGTATCTTTGTTTTTGGGTGCCTACTTTGGAGCACGTTTGGCAATCACTAAAGGCTCGTCTTTTATTCGCATAGTTATGCTGGTTGTTACAAGTGTACTTATTGGTAAATTAGCTTTGAATTATTTAGGAGTGGTGTAATAAGGAGGCGCGTATGAAAGAAAAGGTAGCTCTTATTAGTGGCGGTACATCAGGTATTGGTCTGGCGTGCGCAGCAGAGCTGCTTAAGTGCGGCTGGTGTGTAGCGATAAATGGACGCAGTACGACACAGGGAGAAAAAGCTCTTCATATGCTGTCCGTGCTACCAGGACGGGCAATATATATACAAGGCGATGTTGCGCGTGATGAGGAATGCTGTTCTATGGTAGATAAAACCATTGCTTACTTTGGCCGTATGGACGGATTGATTACTTCGGCAGGTATTTATGAAGAACAGTTGTTGGAAGAAACAGTGCCGGAAGATGTGTTTCGTTTATTTACAATTAATGTATTTGGTACTATTTCGTTGTGCAGGTATGCATTGCCGCATTTAAAAAAAAATAAGGGAAGTATTGTTACGTTGGGTTCTGATGCTGGGCTGCAGGGAAATGTGGGATGCACAGTTTATTGCGCTACCAAAGGAGCTGTCGTGGCTTTTACAAAATCCTTGGCACTTGAAGCAGCACCGCATGGAGTGCGAGTTAATTGTGTATGTCCCGGAGATGTGGCAACGCCCATGCTGGATCGACAATTGCAGAAAAATCCAGAGGTATCGATTGAATCTATGAAAGAACTATATCCGTTGTATCGTATTGCGGAACCAGAGGAAATTGCCAAAGCAGCTGTATTTTTATTGGGAGATAATGCTTCTTTTATCACTGCTGTGGCTCTCCCTGTCGACGGAGGATTGACGAGTTGGTAAAACATAAGAAAAATTGAAGAAAAAAGAGGATATTTAACCTTTTTGGGAGAATATATTCATATAGTTATTTTTTATTATTGTGTTATATACTATTAACCGAATGAGGTGGTAATGATGACAGAAGAAGCCATTGCGAAAATGGAACAGATGCAGACGGAAATAGATAAGCTTCGCGAAGAATTGGCACAGATGAAATTGTCGGCTGAAAACAAGGAAAATGTATTGAGTGATGAAACAATGCCAGCAGATTCACTTGAAGTCATTCGCACCATGGACGAAGCAACAAGTGATGACGACTTGAAGGTGGAAACCTTATGCCGCTGGGCAGCAGCCCGTGCGGGTGTTATCGTAGTAGCCCCGCTTTTGGGAACAGCGGCTCTTATGGCCAATGAAGTGTATCTTGTAAGCAGGATCGCCCGGGTATACGGCATTAAGTTATCAGAACGTGCTGTCATTGCTTTTATTGGTGCAACTTGCAGCCGGATGGCCGGAAATTTTTTGACAACGCTTATTCCCATCAGTGCTATTCAAATTCCTATTGCTGTTGGGATTACATACAGCTTGGGGCGTGTAACACAACGTTGGCTTAAAGATGGAATGCCAAGTGATATGGGACCGTATATTGCTATGATGGGTGACTGGAAAGAAAAAGCTAAGGATCAAGTAGATAAGCTTCGGGATAATCCTTTGCAGAATATTCCGCTGGGAGATGAAACGGTAGACTTCATGAAAAAATGGGGCAATGCCGCAAAGGATATTTTTATGGATATAAAAGAAAAAGGGCAAGAAGCATTGAATAATGTATGCCATCGTAGTACGCTGGCCGACGAAGTGATAGAAGAACAAGAAGCAAAAATGGATGCGGCTGCTAAAAAGGATGCAGTCCAAGCAGAGGCAGAAGCTCCGAAAACAACGGAAGAACAAGTGAAAGCGGCTGTTGAAGACGCAAAAACACCGATTATTAACGGACACTAAGAAGGCGGATTCCCATGATTAAATTATTGTCTTTTTTCGCTCGTTTTTATACACCGGGAAAATTTATTTTATTTTTAAAAACAACTGGTAAGAAGGTGCATTTTCTGCCTAAACTGCTTACTATTTTTTATTGTATGCAGGATGAAGATACCCCAAAATTCATGAAATTAATTCTTATGGGCGCCATCGGATATGTTATTCTTCCTTTTGATTTTGTTCCGGATGTAATTGCAGGAGTCGGCTGGCTTGATGATGCAGCCGTCTTAGCTGCAGCCATGCATTTTGCTGGAGCATATATTAAACCGGAACATTGGGAAAAGACAAATCGTATTCTGCCTTTCTGCAAGAGAAGGTCATGAAAACGAGACATTTCCAACAGCTGCAACTGTTGGAAATGTCCTTCTTTTTTGTCCTTTTTTTTGACAAATTTCATACCACATCGTACAATAAAGACAATGTGGATTTTTGTAAATAGGAGTCTTAGATTATGGTTACAGTTTTAGAAAAAGTACGTTATTATGAAACCGATATGATGGGGATTGTACATCATTCTAATCACATCCGCTGGTTTGAGTGCGGGCGAGTGGAATATATGCGTAAAGCGGGCATTGATTTACTGGAGCTATTGGAAGAAGGAATATCCTATCCTATCAAAAATGTTTCCTGTGAATACATTAGACCTATTTATTTTGACGATGTTATTGCTATTGAAACAAGTCTCATCAAATTATCCCGGGCGCAGATGGTATATTCATATCGTATTCGCCGTGATAAAGATGGAGAACTTTTGGCTGTAGGAACGTCGCAGAATGTGTTTGCCTATAAAG
Organism: Megasphaera sueciensis; assembly: GCF_050219315.1. NCBI lineage: Bacteria > Bacillati > Bacillota > Negativicutes > Veillonellales > Veillonellaceae > Megasphaera > Megasphaera sueciensis. The sequence continues at coordinate 867,806 of NZ_CP116939.1, read as the reverse complement.
ATACCGGTAAAGTTGCACGCCTCGACATGAAACGGCTGGCCGGATTACAGGCTTTATTTGAAGAAGATAAGAAACGAGCCCAATAATGGAGGAGAAGTAATGGATAAGACTACTTTACCTATCGGTGTGTTTGATTCCGGTGTAGGTGGTTTGACGGTCGTCAATAAACTGCATATGCTATTACCGCATGAAAATATTGTTTATCTCGGTGATACAAAACGCAATCCGTATGGAGAACGAACAAAATCAGAAATTTTTCAATTTACAAGAGATTTATTGGGTTTTATGACACAGGTGAATGTAAAATTGGTTGCCATTGGCTGTGGTACAATTACAGCGACTTCCTATGATACAGTAAAGCATGAAGTGGATTACCCGGTGATCGGCATGAGCCGCGGATTGTATACGGCGATGGCAACCAGCAACAAGAAAAAAATAGCTGTTTTTGCAACTCCGTTGACGATTGCTAATCACAGCCATAAGAAAATGGCAGCGCAGATAGACCCGAAAATAGAGATTGTTGAACAGGCTTGTCCGGTATTGGCTAATTTAGTGGAACGAGGAATCCTCTCAGGGGAAGAAGTAATGAAACCGCTGCGGCAGTATACTGCGCCAATTGTTGCTTCCGGTGTAGATACGGCCATTCTTGGCTGTACACATTATCCTTTTGTTCAACCGCTGTTTGAACAGCTGTGTGGTGAACATATGGCGTTTGTTGATCCAGCTCACGAGATGGCATTGGAGACATTAGATGTTTTGAAAAAATCACATCTTCTCAATGAAAGCCCGGAACATGGATACCTGCGTTTATGTTTTACGGCGGAAGCTGAACGGGGAGCAACTCTTGCGCAGCATCTTATTCCGGCACATGAATTTACGGTGGAAAAAGTCTCTCTAGCCTAATATAAAATATAATTAAAAGGAGTCCTGTATTGTGTTATTTTATGTATTGATTAACATTATCGTTGCACTTATCGGTATATGCGCAGTTTTCTATTTGCTTTTCAGGTTGTTTGCCTGGAGACAAGGCGATGCTCATTTTGTTATTGAATCACGTAAGCGTAAACCATTTGTTCTTAAGAAAATTTCGACGGATACAGCCGTGTTTGAAACAGAAGTTCCTTTCAGGAATACTGGCAAGCAGGGGGGAACTATTATGGATTTTTATCCACGCCATCTTTTACCCTATGAACAATATGATAAGTGTATCGTTCATTCTCAACTGGCTAACAAAGCAGCCGAACGTGACGATGGTTATTGGGAATCAGTCATTATTCTTCCTGGTAAGGGCGGTCACATTCGTGTGACAGTAGAACTTATCAGTAAAAATGGAAATATAAAACAAGATTTACGGACTTTCCCCGATATGTCTATTGACTTAGTTTATCAGGTAGTAGCGCGCAGTGAATGGTATATTCATAAGGCTCGTATTACCTTGAAGGCTTCAGAAGTTCAGCATGCGTTAAAAAGCATATGGGAGGAAAAATAGATTATGGCAGAATTAGAACTGGTTCCGGTTAAAACAAGAATTCTTACAGACAAAGACGATATTGTAGATAGTATTGCTGAATATGCCTCTGCACTTGTAGGTCCCGATGATATTATCTGTTCAGCTGAAAGTGTAGTAGCGATTACGCAGCGGCGATATACGCGGCCAGAGGAACTGACGCCTTCGTGGCAGGCCCGCCTTATGCGGCGTTTTGTACCAGCAGAGGGAAGTATGGCTAGTTTGTATGGTATGCAGGCTGCAATGGAGCTGGAAGGTGAATGGAAAACGTTATTTTGTTTTATCCTGGGTTTTTTTGCCAAACTTATTGGCAAGAACGGTGTATTTTATAAGCTGTGCCGGCAGGCTTCCCTGACGGATGATGTGACAGGAACGATGCCGCCTTTCGATAAATGTATTGTTTATGGACCTGCAGATCCGGATGGAGTAGCTGAAAAAATAAAAAAACGGATGAATTGCTATGGAGCCTGCATAGCGGATGTCAATGATTTGAAACGTTCGGCTGTTTTAGGACATTCGCGGGGGTTGGATCCAAAAGAAATAGCTAAAATATTAATTGACAATCCGTTTGGGAATGCATCGCAAAAAACCCCCATTGTAATTATTAAAAATTATGCACAAGTCGTTAGGGAAAATAAAGAACGGATGAAAGCAAAAAAAACCGAGGATTCAACTGATGCAGAGTAAGGTAAGGATGAAATGACTAAAACAATTATACTTGCTACACATAATAAAGGTAAAATTCGCGAATTTCGGGCAATGCTGGTGCCTCTGGGCTATGCAGTACAGTCTATCCATGAGGTAATTCCTGATATTGCGGAGCCGGAAGAAACGGGACACTCTTTTGAAGAAAACGCCTATCTAAAAGCTGTTTATTATATGAAGAAGACGGGACAGCCTTGTCTGGCAGATGATTCCGGTATTATTGCAGATGCATTGCATGATCGTCCTGGTATTTTTTCGGCACGATATGCCGGAGATGATTGTGATGATGAAAAAAATAATCAAAAATTAATTCGTGAACTGGCGCGATTTCCTGTTGAAAAACGTACGGGACGCTATGTTTGCGTATTAGTGCTTGTCTGGCCCGATGGTCATTATATTACCGCTAAGGGGACTTGTGAAGGAATTTTGCGTGATTTTTACAGTGGTACTAGTGGGTTTGGCTATGATCCGCTTTTTTACCTTCCTGAAAAAGGAAAAAGTATGGCAGAATTGACCGGAGAAGAAAAAAATACGGTAAGCCACCGTGGCAAAGCGCTGCGAGAGCTTGTGGAGCATTTACGATGAGTCAGCGACGGATAGGAATTGTCAGTGACAGTCATGGCTGTGTTTATAATATAGAATGTATGGTGAAAAAGGCTCCGGAAGTTGTTTGCTGGATACATGCCGGAGATTATTGTGAAGATGCAGAGATATTAGCGGCTTATGCGGGAGTTCCTGTTTATTCGGTACGAGGAAATAATGATTTGTATGCGTATCAGAAACCGGATTGCCGGGATGTTGCTGTTGATGGAGTTATCATTACTGTAATACATGGACATCAATGGTATGATAACCGATTAAAAAAATTAATTGAATTAGGGAAAAATCATCAAGCTTCTTTAGTGGTATTTGGACATACACATTGTCAGATGCTGGAAAAAAGAGAAAAAATACTAATTGTTAATCCGGGAAGTATTTCTCTGCCGCGTGATGGTAAAACAGGAACATATGCTGTTGGTACTATTGATAATAGTACTCTTGTAGGTGTACAATTATATGAATTGTAATTACATATGATAACAATGCAGGTCTCTGCTAAAATCTATTGACGAGGGATAATACATTATGACAGTTAAGAAAAATAAACTTAAATTATATGGATTCAATAATTTGACAAAAACGTTGAGCTTTAACATTTATGATATTTGCTACGCAAATACGGAAGAAGCTCAACGCCAGTATATCGAATATATCGACGATGCATATAATGCAGATAGATTGACAGAGATACTAAAGAAAGTGGCATCTATTATTGGTGCAAATATTTTAAATATTGCCAGCCAAGATTATGATCCACAAGGGGCCAGCGTTACTATTCTCATTTCTGAGGAACCTATTGAGGGAAAAGATGCCGATGTGGTTTGTCATCTTGATAAAAGTCATTTGACGGTTCATACATATCCTGAAAGTCACCCATATCGTGGAATCAGTACGTTTCGTGCCGATATTGACGTATCGACGTGTGGAAAAATTTCACCGCTGAATGCGTTGAACTATCTTTTGGATAGTTTTGATTCTGATATTGTAACGTTGGATTATCGTGTTCGCGGATTTACGAGAGATATTAATGGCAAAAAACTTTTTATTGATCACCGTATTAATTCCATTCAAAATTATATTGCGCCTCGAACGCGTACATTATACGATATGGTTGATGTAAATGTATATCAGGAAAATATTTTCCATACAAAGATGCTTCTTAAAGAATTTGATCTTGATAATTATTTGTTCAATGTTACAGAAGACGAATTAAATCCGAAGGAAAAAAAGCTGATTAGACAATTGGTGCGTCAGGAAATGTTAGAAGTATTTAATGGAAGAAATATGCCAACAATTCGCGAATAATTGCGGATAAATGATTGACAAAAATTCATTGAACTGATATAATATTATTTGTTCGCGGGGCATAGCGCAGTTTGGTAGCGCACCTGGCTTGGGACCAGGGGGTCGCAGGTTCAAGTCCTGCTGCTCCGACCAAAAAATGCGGGTGTAGCTCAGTGGTAGAGCGCCAGCCTTCCAAGCTGGTTATGTGGGTTCGATTCCCATCACCCGCTCCATTTTTTATTTGACTCAGTAGCTCAGCTGGATAGAGCAACAGCCTTCTAAGCTGTGGGTCTAGGGTTCGAATCCCTACTGGGTCACCAAGTAGATATGCGGGCTCTCATTTTTGGGAATCCGTTTTTTGGCATTTTGACATCTTGTCGGCACTTTATTTCGAAGATTATAATTTTTGTGCTTAGAATTTAATATATAAATATTTATTTTATTAAGTTTTTATACATTATGTTTTGAACTGTTTTGTGTAAATGACGGATTATAAATTTAATTATTGATTGGCAACATAATTTTTCTCCCATGTCATATGGCATGGGATTTTTATTTTCTTAATAAAAGAACATATGTTTTATTAAATGAAAGATATTGATAATAGAGATGTCATGATTACGAATTCTGAATGGTGTGATCAGAAAAATGATATTGATGTAGCGGAGTGTGGTGTCCTAATCAGTATGGTATGAGTGTTCCGTCAATGTCATAGTTACAGAGCTTGTCATGGGTGGGTGTCGTCATCGGTGTTCAACTATTTTTGAAAATAACGTTGTATGGGAACAAATATTATGGATAATCTTTTTTAGTCAAATTAAAATCATAAAAACAGAATTTGCGGCATATGTGTATTGGTTTAACAACAAAACAATTCGTGGAAGTTTGAGCTATAAAAGTCTTATGAAATTTAAGCAATTACTCCTCTAAAAATTTCTCCCAAAAAGTGTTGCTAATCAAGTCAGCATGATATTGGACTATTGAGATTTGTTACATTATAGATTAGACGCTTATATTATATGGGATTATAATATAAGTATTAAACAAGTTTACTATTTTTATTTTGTATAGTTAGCTGTATTTATGTAAGAAGGTGGATAGTATGAAAATTGTTTTTATAGTTCCGGCGGCCCCAATCCGACGTACTGCGTTATATCGGATTGGCGGGGCTATTTATGGACATTCCAGCGCAATCACGGGACCTTTGATATTGGGACGGATTTTAAAAGAAAAAGGATATAACGTAGAGGTGTATGAAGAGTTAAATCACGATGTTAATTATTCATTGTGTTGTGCCGATGCCGATATCATTGGAATTTATACGATGACTTCTTGTGCGCTGCGGGCGTATGAACTGGCTGATTTTTTTAGAAGGCAAAGAAAAAGGGTCATAATTGGAGGTATACATGCCAGTTCTTGTCCTGAAGAAGCGATTTGTCATGCAGATCAAGTCATAGTTGGAGAAGGTGAACGTGTTATCGCCGATGTGGTTTCCGGTAAATTAACGACTCCTATTGTATATTCTCCCAGTATTCGAAATTTGGATATTATACCATTTCCGGACTATCATTTATTGAAAACACCTTGTGATTCTGCCAATGTTATGACTACACGCGGGTGTCCCTTTGCTTGCAGTTTTTGTACCACATCTCGGATGTTTCATCCATATCGTGAACGCAGTATTGAAAATGTTATAGAAGAATTACGTGGTTATAAAAAAGCAGGATTTCAATATATGAACTTTGAAGATGATAATTTTACTGCGAATAAAGAACGTGCTAAACAGTTATTACGACGTATGTTATCAGAAGGATTAATTTTTAAAGAAACATTTTTTTTTGGCCGGACTGATTTAGCCCGCGATGAAGAGTTGTTGCAACTTTTGCAGCAGGCGCATTTGAACCGGGTTTTGATTGGAATTGAATCATTAAATCAAAAATCCTTGGATTCTGTTCATAAAAAACAGCAGGTCATAGATATCAAGCAATGTTCCCAAGTAATGAAAAAGTACAAGATAAGAGTAATTGCGAGCATCGTATTGGGATTGGACAATGACAGTATAGAGGATATGAGACGTAATGTCCGATTTTGCCGACATATACATGCCTATCAACTGCAGCCGGCTATTTTGACTCCTTTTCCAGGGACCCCTATACACCAACAGTTTGTATCTGAACATAGAATGATAACTCATGACTGGAGTCGTTTTGACATGATGCATGTAACTTTTATGCCTAAACAATTGTCTGCAAAAGAATTGCAAAAGGAATTCTTTCGTGCTATTGCAAAGTTTTATAGTTTTTCTTCGTCGTTTACCATTATGAAAATTTTTGGGTTAGAATCAGGTTTTCGTCGATTAGGATTATGGATTATAAGCAGAATTGGTCTGCTTCTGCTGCATTTGGATATACGTATATGCAAAAATAATTATTTTCATTTGCTACAATGATTCCGCATAAACTAGTAAAAATCTCTATTTACTATTATATTCATGATAGTGTTTGTTTATCGTGCGGAGTTCTATGAGTAACATCCCCCTTGCCATATGGCAAGGGGGATGTTATATGTGGTGTGCCCATGAGCACAGCCTAACGGGTAAAAGTCCTGAGTGCAGGTTAATAGTGCCGAGCACATAGCGTAAGATAAGGGCGTCCATCGCAAGGTGGAATCGAAAGGAAGCCGGCAGCAAATCAGTCTGACGAACAGAAACTTCATACAAGGCAGGCGTAGGCGGACAAGGCTGCCACTCCACCTAAAACTCAAAAAACTATGCGAAGCCAATCCTGTAGATGAGGCAGGTTGAATTGCATCCGCTGAACCCCAAAATTATTTATTGCTAAAATTAAAATAGAAAAAACATATCCCAATACAGGGTTTGACTTTCTAGGATACACATTGCTAAGAATGTTCATAAAGAACAGACAATGTGTAAATACAAGAAGGGTAGAGGTCATCGGAAAAGAGCTGAAATTCCTATGGACTACTCGATGGAGAGGTCGGTTGTTTAACTAATGGGTGATTTCCTACGCGGTTCTGTAATTTTTTTTAACTGCCCATACATTCTTGGTTGATAATCAAAAAATATATTGAATTTGTATTATTTTTCTATGAGATGATAGTTGTAATAATACGATTTATAGGACGTGTAAATGCATAAAAATAAAATAAATGTTTTTTTATTTGATAGGAACATCACAAAAAATTTATCTTTTGCAATTAGTGTTGATGAGTATTGATGATGTGATAATCTATGTTATATGTGTAAAAAAATAAAAATTGAAAAACATTTTTATACATGCTATAGTTTATTTATAATAAAAGTAGAAAGTATTATAAGGAGGTGGATGTTTTATGTATACGCAAGTATTTGATCCAATGGGTAACATGGCTTTATCCGCGTTAATTGCATTTATTCCGATTATTTTTTTCTTTTTAGTGCTAGTGATTCTCAAGGTAAAGGGATATTGGGCTGGTTTAATGACAGCAGGTGTGGCAATCGTCTTGGCAGTGTTGTTTTTCCACATGCCGTTGAATCTAGCTGTTGTATCAGCAGTTCACGGTTTCGTTTATGGTTTTTTCCCTATTGGGTGGATTGTACTTGCAGCGACATTTTTATATAATTTGACTGTTGAGACCGGACAGTTTGAAATTATAAAAAAATCAATATCCTCTATTACGGATGACCGTCGTCTGCAAGTGTTATTGATTTGTTTTTGTTTTGGCGCTTTTCTTGAAGGCGCCGCCGGTTTTGGTACTCCCGTCGCGATTACCGCAGCTATGCTTGTTGGTCTTGGGTTTAGGGCTAGATATGCAGCTTGTCTGGCGTTATTAGCGAATACGGCTCCGGTAGCTTTTGGTGGATTGGGAATTCCTGTTTTAGTTGCGGCACAAGTAACAGGATTGGATAGTGCTAATATTTCACGTCTATTAGCTTGGATTTTACCTTTAATCGGCATTATTATTCCTTTTTATATTGTTGTTGTTATGTCCGGAATCAAAGGTGTATGGGAGTTGTTTCCGGCTATCATGGTCTGTTCCGGTTCGTTTGCGCTTGTATTAGGATTTACGTCTTATTTTTTAGGACCTGTTTTGCCTGATATTACGGCTTCTATTGCGTGTTTGGTTTGTATGACGCTGTTCTTGAAAATTTGGAAACCGACTACTGTTTTTCGATTTGAGAATGATGTACCTATTGAAGAAAATAAAGAAAAACTTCACATGAAGGAAGTTATTCGTGCATGGAGCCCTTTTATTATTCTGATTATTATGATTGCTGATTGGGGTATGAAATCGGTGTTAGCCTTGTTGAATACTGTAACAATTGCGTTCCCGGTACCAATAATAAATAATGCTATTATCAGTGGAACCACGCATAGAGCGTTGCCCATGATATTTAGTTTAAATTGGTTGTCTGCTGCCGGGACGGCAATTGTATTGGCCGCTTTGGTATCGTGTATTGTGCTTAGGGTTTCTCCGGTTCGAGCCATAAAAATTTTTATTAGTTCATGCAAGCAATTGAGATGGACATTTGTGGTCATTGGTTCTGTTCTCGGATATGCATACGTGGGCAATAATTCGGGAATGATTACTACTATGGGATATTTTGTGGCAGGCAGCGGTGCATTATTTCCTTTATTTGCATCAATCATTGGGTGGATCGGTACCTTTGTCACTGGTTCTGATACATCTGCGAATGCATTGTTTGCCAAACTGCAAACAACGGCGTTTGAAGCAATCGGCTCATCTGGTTTTTTGGGAGTAGGTGCTAATTTAGCCGGCGGAGGATTGGGAAAAATGATTTCTCCGCAATCTATTGCTATCGCAGCTGCTGTTACCAACATCGTAGGAGAAGAAGGCGAATTATATAAATTTTCCATGAAGCACTCTATTATTCTGCTGGCGATCGTCAGCATATATATTTATATGCTAGCGGGGCCTCTGAATTTCTTGATCCCGGTTGTTAAAGGAGAGGTTTTAGCTGCAAGTACCGTCGACCCGTCTTTGCTATATCAAGCGGGTGCGCTGTTCCTTGCAGGAACAGTTGTGCTATTTGCCATATTTGCTGTTGTATTTAAACCTGTTAAAAATAAAATTTGATATGTTACTTTTAATTTAATAAAATGGTTTTTCAACTTAGAAAAACACAACGAAAAACCGAAACAGTAAAAGATATGCATGTGATATAGGCAGAGACCCTTGCAGATGATTTGCAGGAAGCCGGTGATATATTGTTGCATGAAGGCCTTTACTATGCTTACGGTTAATTTTAAAAACATTTGGCTGTACGATATAATGACACGGATAAGTGTATGAAGTATTTCCTTCTTAAATTTGTCCGTGTCTTTTTGTATAATGAGAGTGTGGAATCGTTCGTGTAATAATTTTCTTTCGCTTGCGGATTTAAGGGCATTGCCTGATAACGTGGCCGGGTGCGCTGCGGTGATAAGCGAAAATATTGAAAGTAGGATGGGGAAACAGCACATCGAGTAGAATAATGATTATCTCATTTACAGGGACAACGATACCCATTGTGTTTTTAATATATAAAATATTTAGTGATAATTTTTGGATTATATTATTACTGTGTTTTTGTGATTGTTTGGTTTGTTATCAACAAAAAGTATATCAAAATTAAAGATCCTTAAAAATTATTAAAGAATGCCAAAAGTGAAAAAATGATTAATACTATTCCGTTAGATTATTCCTTTTTCTCTGGATACAGTATAAATGCGCAGATATGTGGGAGGTGTATAATTCTCTTATATGTATCTGTGTTTTTTTGATATTGTCGTAAATTCAGCTATTTCTTAAAAAATTGTAGAAATATAAAATATGAGTATATACATAATAATATTTTATGTGATAAGATATGATTTTATCATGAGCTACTGCCTATTTATAACAAATTAGCATAATAGTTATTATAAATTTTTATGGACGGGTATCAACATTCCATATTTTACAAAATAGTCTTAATACAGTACTATAAACTCATAAAGCATATCGTCTAAGGCTATAGATCAAAGTAAATATTAATTATTAGAAAAGAGTTCATTTTTTAGGAGGTTAGATTATGTTAAATTTAGAGACACAGAATGGGGTATTGGAGCGGTCAACATTTCAATCGAAGCTTTTTGGAATTAAAATCAATATCGTCCCCTTGGGCATTTATTTATTTATGCTTGTGTGTATGTTTTTAGCAGTAAACAGAGGTCTTATGCCGTCTGGACTTATCGGAGGCATGACGCTGCTGGCGCTTTATGGATATGCTTGCGCGGAACTGGGCGGGCGTATCCCGCTTTTAAAATATGTTGGCGGTACGGTTATTATGGCAACATTTTTGCCATCGTATCTGGTATATGCTGATTTGATTCCGAAACTTGCCGTCACGTCTATTGTAACCTTTATGAAAACTACTAATTTTTTATATGTATATATTGCTTGCTTGGTAGTAGGTAGTATTTGCAGTATGAATCGATATGTATTAATAAAAGCATTCCTTAAGATGTTTGTACCTTTAGTCATTGGTACTATCGTAGCTATGGCAGTAGGCACTTTAGCAGGTATACTTTTTGGTATTGGCTGGTATCATACATTTTTCTTTATTGTCATCCCTATACTTGCCGGCGGCGTGGGAGAAGGAGCACTTCCTCTTTCGATGGGGTATTCTTCCATCATGGGAACGGAACAAGATGCCATTTTTGCTTCTGTTCTTCCTTGTGTTATGTTAGGCAGTCTTATTGCTATTGTTATTTCCGGCGGATTGAATATGTTAGGACAAAAGCATCCTGAATATACGGGGAATGGAAATTTATTAAAAACCGGTGATGATGAAATATTGAAAGCAGCGGCGATTGCCGAAGAAGAAAAAAAGAAAATACCTATTGATAATACGAAAATGCTTAACGTTGCTTTATTTGCTTTTTCCCTGTTTATAGGCGGGACATGGGTGGATTCAGTTATTGGATTACCGGCACCTATTGTTATGCTGGTGACTGCGGTTTGTCTTAAAGCTGCCGGGCTTGTACCCGATTACGTGGACCAAGGTGCACACGCTTTATTTCGCTTTATTGTTCTTTTTACACCACCGTTGCTGCTTGGTGTAGGCGTTGCTATGACTCCATGGAAGAATGTTGTCGCTGTATTTACCAATCCTGCCTATCTTGTTGTTATTTTAATAACAGTATCTTCGCTTATTGCAACTGCATGGTTTGTCAGTCAAAAATTAAATATGAATCCAGTGGAAGCGGCTATGGTAGTGGCTTGTCACAGCGGACAAGGCGGAACGGGTGATGTTGCGATTTTAACGGCAGGCAAGCGTTTGGAACTGATGCCGTTTGCTCAAGTATCTACACGGCTTGGCGGTGTTGCCAACGTTACGATGGCGATTGCTTTAATGCGTATTTTAGCAGGAAATTAATTTATTAGTAAAGCAGTAAGAATTGAAATTTCTCTTTTCAATTCTTACTGCTTTATTATGTTTGCAGCGAGGTGTTTACATGGATCATACAATTTGTATTAAAGAAATCGGCAGTTTTTTTGTCGGAGGAAGACGTGTTACATTAAAAGGATTACCAGTATATTCTGCTTCAATGGTTAAGAATGGTAAACCTCGTATGGTAGATCCGAATGGTGAGTTTTGGGCGGGACAAATGTATGTGCAATATATCAAATTATCCAATCCTACGGCTAAGTATCCTTTATTATTATGGCATGGAGGAGGTCTGTCAGGATCATGCTGGGAAACGACACCGGATGGCCGAGAAGGATGGCAGATGTTTTTTCTACGTGCTGGCTATAATGTATATATTTCTGATGCTGTTGAACGAGGCAGGGCATCTTGGGCACGGTATCCTGAAATTTTTACAACGGAACCTGTTTTCCGGTCATATCAACATGCATGGGAATCTTTTCGTATTGGGAAAACGTATTGTAATGATCCCTGTCAACGCAAACCGTTTCCCGGAAGTCAATATCCCGTCGATTCTTTTGAAACTTTTATGATGTATTCTATTCCCCGGTGGTCATCGAACAATGATGTGACGCAAAAGGCATATGATCGATATGTTCAAAAAGTTGGTCCGTGCATACTCATTGCGCATAGCCAAGGGTGTTCTTTTGCAGCAGAAACAGCACTTCATTATCCTCAACTTGTAAAGGCTATTGTTTTTGTTGAACCATCGTCTATGCCTGATTATCAAACATATGATTTAAGCATTTTGAAAAATATACCTCAGATGTATATTTGGGGGGATTTTCTTGATGAATATACTATTTGGAATAAAACCATTCCCGATACAGAAAGTTATTATAAAGCAGTAAAAAAATATTATCAAGAATTAAAGAGAGTGTGTCATCGAGCAGAATGGCTGGAATTACCTGAAATAGGAATTCAAGGTAATACACATATGATGATGCATGATAAAAACTCTTCTCAAGTAGCTGCGCTTATTCTTGATTGGTTTAACAAACAAAAGATAATTTAACTTGTATGGCTTATTGTTTTTTTGTATAAAAGGGTAGACTTGAGATTATTTATAAAGGGAAATAAACCGTAAATAAAGTTCTATATAGAAAATTAGTTAATTCTACAACAGCCGTCGATAGCTTGTTCTGAGGTATAACGGAGTAAAACGTATTTTAAAAAAGTACCTGATTTGATAAAAACTGTAGCATCGTGTAAACATTATTTTTTAGAATAATCTATTAGTTAGAATGAATTAGAAAACCGTACGAATGAGCATCCTAATGGGATAATGAGTATATATTGTGAAATAATGGCATGTATAGTGTAGTGATAACGGGTGTTGTTGTGTAACAGACTGGCAGATGGATTATGGGTGGTATATTATATAAAAGAAGAAAGTCCGTGGTCAGAAAAATTATAAAACTAAAAATTTTTGCATAATGTATTCTATTGAGGGCACCAGATAGGATAGGCATATATTTTTAACTTATTATATAGATTTGTGTACATTGGGTATAATCGCTTTTTGTGAATAGTATGTATTTAATTTTACAGTTGTATCGTTTAATAGTATTATAAAGATATGCAAAACAGGAAAAAGGAGGGATATCCATTGGATGATCGAGATTGGCAGATATTATATATTTTGTATAAAGAAAAGAATATTACAAAAACGGCCCAGCTTTTATACATTTCCCAACCTGCATTGACAGCACGGCTAAAACATATTGAACAATGTTTCAATGTGACTGTAGTGAATCGGGGACATAAAGGAGTTACGTTTACAACAGAGGGAGAATATCTGGCACGTGTTGCAGAGAGTATGATGCAGCAAATGCGTCATATTCGTGAAGAAGTGTCAAATTTGGATACCAGTATGCGCGGTGTATTATTTATTGGAGCATCCAGTTATTTTACTATGTTTACGATGCCCCAAGTATTAAAGAAATTTAAAGAACTGTATCCTAATATTGATTTTAATGTCACTACGACCTGGAGTCAGGATGTTAGCAAATTATTAGACAATCAGCAAATTCATATTGGGTTTGTCAGTGCTGATTACGGAGCATGTTCTACACGTGAAGTGCTGTATGAAGAACCGATATGCATTGCATCTAGCCATGTATTTCAATTAGAGGATATCCCATTCCTTCCACGTATTGACTATGATACGGACGGTATGATAAAATTGCGTATTGATAAATGGTGGCGGCAGCATTTTAATAATCCGCCTTTAGTCAGCATGAAAGTAGATCGTCTGGCAACCTGCCGGGAAATGATTAAAGCGGGATTAGGATATGGCATTGTCCCTTCACGGATTGTTCGGGGGTTGGATGAGATATATACGTATAAACTTCAAGATGAACAGGGGCAGGATCTTATTCGGAAGACCTGGTTGTTATATCATCCGGAGGTTGTGAATCTGCGAATTGCAAAAGTGTTTATTGACTTTGTCAAAAAATTTGAATTTTAATAAAAGTAAAAGATCTGAAGGATTTAGTGTCCATCAGGTCTTTTTATTTTTTAAAAATAACTATCAAATTTTTTTATGGATAAGTATCGAAACCCAGTATTTTACAGTATAGGCAGCATGCGATATCCTACAGATAGGAAGAATAATAACTCAATTGACGTATAACTGTAGATTATAGGAAAATCAGTTATGAAGGAGGAACAGCGATGGAGACATTTGGTTTAGAAAAATTGGGAATGCATAATCTAAAATCTGTACACCGTAATTTACCCCCTGCGGTTTTGACAGAAGAAGCTGTTAAAAGGGGGGAGGGAATTATAAGCGAAACAGGTGCCTTATTTGTTAATACCGGTAAATTTACAGGCCGTGCTTCAGAAGATAAATTCATTGTTGATACACCTGCTATTCATGACAAAATTTGTTGGGGCAATGTTAACAGACCTATTACTAAAGCGAAATTTGATGTGTTAAAGGGAAAAATGATTGCGTATCTGCAAAATACAGATATCTTTTTATTTGATGGATTTGCCGGTGCCGATCCGGAAAGTACAAAAAAGTTTCGTATTGTAAATGAGTATGCGAGTCAAAATTTATTTATGCACAATCTTTTAATACGTCCTACAGAATCGCAACTAGAGAATTTCGGAGATCCGGATTTTACTATTATCGCTGCTCCCAGCTTTATGTGTGATCCTTTGATAGATGGGGTTCATTCAGAAGCAACCATTATTATTGATTATGAGGATAAACTTGTACTTATTGCCGGAACTCAGTATTCTGGAGAAATAAAAAAAGCTGTATTTGCTATCATGAATTATCTTATGCCGCAGGAAGATATCCTTCCAATGCATTGTTCTGCCAATATGGATCCTAAGACAAAAGAAACGGCTATCTTTTTTGGTCTTTCCGGTACGGGCAAGACTACGCTTTCTGCAGATCCTGAACGTATATTGATAGGAGATGATGAACATGGTTGGTCTGATACAGGAGTGTTTAATTTTGAAGGCGGGTGTTATGCAAAGTGTATTCATTTGAATCCTGAAAATGAGCCGGAAATTTATCATGCGATCCGTTTTGGTAGTCTTGTGGAAAATGTTGTTATTGATCCGATTACGCGTAAACCGAATTATGATGATAACAGCTTATCTGAAAATACACGTGTGGGATATCCTATAGAATTTATTCCTAATGTAGCGATTCCTGGTATCGGTGGTATTCCCAAAGTCATTATTTTTTTGGCTGCAGATAGTTTTGGTGTTCTGCCTCCTATTTCCCGGCTTGATAAAAATGCAGCAATGTATCATTTTGTGACGGGTTTTACTTCTAAGGTGGCAGGTACGGAGCAGGGAATTACGGAACCTGTGCCAACTTTTTCTACACTTTTTGGAGAACCTTTTATGCCGTTGCATCCCGATGTGTATGCCCATATGTTGGGAGAAAAAATTGAAAAATACAATACGAAAGTATATTTGGTAAATACCGGATGGATCGGCGGTTCATACGGAACGGGAAGCCGTATGAAGCTTTCTTATACACGCGCTATGATAACGGCTGCACTTAATGGTGAATTGGATACTGCTACATACAAGCACGACACTGTGTTTAATTTAGATGTGCCACAGTATTGTTCTCATGTGCCTGAGAGCATCATGAATCCCAGAGATACGTGGAAAGATAAAGATGCTTATGACAGAACTGCCAAGAAATTAGCGAAAATGTTCTATGAGAATTTTATGGAGAAATATCCTACTATGCCAAAAGAAATAATTAATGCAGGTCCTAGTGGAGATTCGTCGGTCAAGAAGAACACATATTTTAATGAGAATTGTGCGAGGGCAATGTGAAGGAGGAGTTTTTATATGGCAAATGTACTTGTGACATCGGCTTCTGCCGGTTTTGATGAAAAACAAGATGTATTAGTAACAGCAACAGCAGGTGAACCTGGTTCTGGAATTAGCATCCATCTACAATCAAAGGTGATGCGGCAATATGGAACACATATAAAAGAACTTATTAAAAATACGGTTACAGAGGCAGGATTTGAAGATATAGTTTTGGATGTTAAGGATAATGGAGCGTGGGATTACACCTTGGAAGCTCGGGTGGAAAGCGCACTGGAACGGGGGATGAATCATGCTGAATAATGAACAGGCAAAGCATAAACTTCGCAGAACGATGATGTTTGTACCTGGGAACAGTCCGAAAATGATTAATGCTGCGGATATTTACGGTGCAGATAGTTTGATGTTTGATGTTGAGGATTCTATTGCTGTAACTGAAAAGGATACGGCACGAAATCTTGTTGCCCATGCATTGAAATTTATGAAATTTCAGTCAGAAACCGTAGTACGTATTAACCATCCAACACAAACTCCTTTTGGGATGGAGGATTTGAAGATTATTTTACCGGCTAAACCAAATTTAATTCGTATGCCTAAGATTGAAGATATAAGCGAAATTGAATTAGTTGCCGATGCAATCGAAAAAGCAGAAAAAAAATATAATTGGCCGGAAGGCACAATCAATATCATTGGAGCCATTGAAAGTGTGAAAGGATTATATAATGTAAGGGAAATGTGTAAGCACCCCAGAATGGTGGCCATTGCCTTAGGCGCGGAAGATTTTATTGCTAATATTAAAACGAATCGCACAAAGTATGGTATTGAACTTTATTATTGCCGAGAACAAATTCTCATGGCTGCCAGAGATGCAGAAATTCAAGCACTGGATACTGTGTTTTCCGATATAAATGATATGGATACGTTTAAAGATGAGGTTACAAAAAGCAGAGATATGGGATTTGACGGCAAATCCTGCATTCATCCGAAACAAGTATCTGTAGTACATAGTATTTATACGCCGACAGATAAACAGATTGCAAAAGCAGTAAAGGTTCTGGATGCATTTAACGCTTCTTTAACGGATAATAAAGGAGTTTTGAATGTTGACGGCAAGATGATTGATAAACCAATTGTTGTACGAGCGCAGCGTGTGATTGATCAAGCTGTTGCTGCCGGTGTGAATATTGAAGAAAAGAGGGCTTGAGATGAAGAATGCAATTGGACGCGAGATTCCTGAAACGATTAGAGGTATAAAAAAGTTTCGTTTATATGGCGGTGAATTTATGGCTTTGCCGACTCATACCGGTACCGCCCGGACTATACGCATTAGCTTGCCGCACACGAATAAAATATTAGCCTCTATAGAGGAAGCAATTGAAAAAACTGGATTGAAGGATGGAATGACGATTTCTTTCCATCATCATCTGCGGAATGGTGATTATTTGATGCAATTGGTAGTAGGCGCTATTGCAAAGAAAGGTATCAAAGATATTACGATAGCATCCAGTTCCTTATCGCCTTGTCATGACTTTCTTATTGATTATATTAAAGATGGTACGATTACTGCGTTGGAATCCAGTGGATTGCGGGGTTCATTGGGAAAATTTATCTGTGCTAATCCTTCTATTTTAAAAAAGCCTGTGATTATTCGTTCTCACGGTGGCCGTGCTAGAGCTATCGAATCAGGAGAACTTCATATCGATGTGGCTTTTATGGGGGTGCCGACTTGTGACCGCCGCGGCAATTGTACAGGCCGCACCGGCAAGTCTGCTTTCGGGTCCATGGGGTACGCTATTATTGATGCGGAATATGCCGATCAGGTTGTTGCCATTACCGATAATCTACAAGATACACCTGTTTTTCCATGCAGTATCCCGCAATCAGAGATTGATTATATTGTTGTGGTTGATGCTATTGGTGATCCGGAGGGAATTGCGTCAGGGGCTATTCGCATTACGAAAAATCCAACACAACTTGTAATGGCTCGGTATGCAGCAGAAGTTATGGAAAAAAGCGGTTATTTAAAAAATGGATTTTCTATGCAGATGGGGAGCGGCGGTGCTTCTTTGGCAGTCGGAATGTATTTGCGCGAAAAGATGAAAGAAAAAAATATTAAAGGCAGTTTTGGTGTTGGCGGAATGACGGGTATTTTTGTTGATATGCTTCATGATGGATTATTTGATGCGGTATATGATGCCCAGACTTTTGATATTCCGGCAATTGAATCTATAGCCTCCAATCCTAACCATATTGAAATTTCTGCATCTACCTATGCCAACCCATGGAATTCTAGTCCTATTGTCAATGATTTGGATGTAGTATTCTTGTCGGCAACCGAAGTAGATGTTGACTTTAATATCAATGTTATTACCGACTCGAACGATATTTGCATGGGAGCTTCGGGCGGACATAGCGATACTGCGGCAGGAGCTAAAATGTCTGTGATTATGTGTCCTATTATTCGGGGACGCCTTCCTATGATACGCGATCATGTTCAGACTGTGGTTACGCCGGGGGATAGTATTGATGTTATCGTAACAGACCGTGGTATTGCGGTAAATCCTAAACGGCAGGATTTATTGGAAAAGTTGACAGCAGCTCATTTACCCGTTAAAACAATTCAGGAACTGCAGCATATTGCGTATAGTCTTGTCGGAAAACCTGAAGAAGTAAAACTGTCGCAAGATCCAGAGGATATTGTTGCTGTTGTTGAATATCGTGACGGTAGTATCATCGATGTCATTCGCAAACCTATTTTTGATTAATATATGCCATAGCTGTTATAAAGACACTGTACTTGTTATTGAGTGCAGTGTCTTTTTTAGAAACGGTTTTTGACGGGATCTTGGCAACCTTTATTTTTTATTGTACGAAACAGTATTGGATAGAATAAAATAATGAAGTATAATTTAAGCCATACATATAATGGTATGTATGGTATACAGCCGTATTACGATATAAAGATGTTTATATTTTGCTGTGCAGGGGGACCATTATGTGGTAGTTAAATCAGAGGGGGATATGTAAATGAACACGATACAATGTCAATTAACAGAACGATTTTTTCGATATGTGAGCATTCCATCTCAAAGTTGTTCCAATGGCGGGATTCAAGTACCAAGCACGAAAGGACAGTGGGATATGGCACGGCTGCTGCAAGAAGAATGTACTGCGCTGGGACTTGTTGATGTAGCGTTAAGTCCTACGTGTGTACTTACGGGAAAATTACCAGCTAGATTGCCGCAAGAATGTGATCGGCAGATTTCTTCCGTTGGTTTTATTGCACATGTAGATACTGTTGATGTTTGCCTTTCACCGGAAATTCATCCGCATGTGGTAACTGAATATGATGGCGGGGATATTCTTTTGAATTCAGACCCCCATATTGTTATGGCCGCGGCCGAACACCCGGAATTACAGAAATATATGGAAAACGATTTGATCGTAACGGATGGTACCAGTGTATTAGGGGCTGACAATAAGGCTGCCATTGCCAATATCATGACAGCTTTATCCGTATTAGCTGCAGATGATTCATTGTATCACGGTGATATTTATGTTGCATTTGTTCCTGATGAAGAATGTGGTTTATACGGATCTAAAAGTATAGATTTTTCTAAATTTCCTGTTGATTTTGCCTATACCATTGACAGTTGTGAAGAGGGGGAAGTTGTATATGAAACCTTTAATGCTGGTCATGCGGCTGTTACTATTCAAGGAGTCAGTGCACATCCCATGAATGCTAAAGGAGTGTTGGTAAATCCGACCTTGGTGGCGGTGGATTTTGTTAATATGTTTGATCGCAAAGATACACCGGAACATACAGAAGGAAAAGAAGGGTATATTTGGTGTCAATCGATTTGTTCCAATCAGTCGCAGGCAATTGTGAACTTGAATATTCGTGATCATGACAAGGAGAGATATAGAAAACGGAAAAGATGTATTGTAGAAAATATAGAAAAATTACGTGCTGCTAATCCGCGTGCTCATATAACGTATGCGATAGAGGATATATATGGTAATATTGCGGACGCTGTAACACCTGATAACCGGAAAGCCATTGACTATATTTATACGGCCATGCAGCACTTGAATATTAAACCGCATACGATTGCTATGCGCGGGGGAACAGATGGATCCTTTATTTCAACAAAGGGGATTTTGACCCCTAATTATTTTACGGGAGGACTTAATTTTCATTCTCGTTTTGAATTTCTGCCGGTGCCGTCGTTTGAAAAGTCGTATCATATGACGATGGCAATTATTTCTTTGATTTATGAGGGGTAATTATTATTTAATAAGATACTTGATATAATAAAGCACAAACAGAGGATGATTTCTATTTGAAAACGATCCTCTGTTTGTGCTTTATTAAAAAATTAACAATATATTACAAAATATCTATAAATAAACACGTCTGTTATATTGACTACGAACATTGTTAGTTTTATATTATATATAGTTCGTAAAAATAGATTAATCAGAAGGGAAGACTTTTATGCGGCGAAGTATAACACCGGCGATTATTATTGAAACAGCAATTGAAATCGCGGATAGTCAAGGGCTTGATAAAGTAAACTTAACATCTATTGCCGAGAAATTGGATGTCAAAAAACAATCATTATATAATCATGTAGAAAATTTAGCACAAATAAAATGTGATATGGTGGTATTTGCGTGTACAAAACTTCGTATTATATTGGCGGAAGCGGCTATTGGACAATCCAGAGAACAAGCTGTTTTTGCTGTATCAGAGGCGTATCGTAGATTTGCTCATGAACATCCCGGCCAATATCAAGTAATTATGTCAGATGCTTGGAAATACAAAACAAATAAAAAAATGAAGGAATCCATTCATGCCTTTATGGACATAATACGTAAGGTATTATCCCAATATAATCTGGAAGATGTAGATTTAACTCATGCTGCCCGCGGCTTGCGCAGTGTAATGCATGGTTTCGTTTCGCTGGAAGCCTCCGGTTGGTTTCAAAACCCAACGGATAAATCTGAAAGTTATCATCAACTGATCAGAGCGTATATCTATGGCATAGAAACATGGGAGATAAAGAAATTGCAGGAGGAAACGTAATGGATACGTGGAAAAGAAATCTCTGGATTTGCTGGCTTGGCAGTTTTGCTACTTCGGCAGCATTAAGTCAAGTTGCACCGATATTGCCGTTGTATATCCATGAACTTGGCATGGTTAATATAGGAGATATTGCTATTTGGTCCGGGTTTGCTTATGGAGCGACAACGTTCATTATGGCGATTGTCTCTCCTGTGTGGGGTAAATTGGCCGATAAATATGGTCGAAAACCTATGTTATTACGAGCTAGTTTTGGAATGACGATTATTTTGATATTTACTGCGTTTGTTACCTCTGTTTCGCAACTTGTGGCTATGCGTATGTTACTGGGAACTATATCAGGATTTAATTCCGGTGCAATCACATTAATTGCGACCCAGACACCGCGGGAAAAGGCGGGTTGGGCATTGGGGACGCTGTCCACCGGATCTGTCAGCGGTACATTGTTAGGACCGATGTTGGGTGGTTATTTGGTGGAAATTATTGGCATCCGCCATAGTTTTGTCGTTATGGCAGGATTGCTTTTTATTGCTTTCCTTCTTTCTCTATTTTTTATTCATGAAGATTTTTCTCCTAAGACTCGTCATATGCAGAAATTTTCAGAAATTTGGCATTCATTACCCAATCATTCTTTGTTTTTTTCTATGTTTATTACAACCTTTTTTATTCAATTAGCGCTTTTTTCCATTGAACCCGTTATTACTATTTACGTTAGGATGCTTTCGGCACGTGCAGATCATTTGGCATTCATTTCTGGATTGGTATTTGCTTCTTCTGGTGTTTCTACTATGCTTTTTGCTCCGTGGCTGGGGAAATTATCTGATCGTATTGGCGCACATAAGGTTATTTTTGCGGCATTAATTGCCGGAGCCCTTCTTTTTATTCCGCAGGCTTTTGTCCAAAATGAATGGCAGCTTATGGGACTCCGGTTTGGAGTAGGAATAGCAACGGGCGCTATGCTGCCGTCAATTAACACTATGCTTAAGCAAAATACACCCTCTGATGTGGCTGGCCGTATTTTCAGCATTAATCAATCAGCGCAATTTCTAGGTGTATTTATGGGATCGATTTTAGGAGGACAGATCGCGGCTCATTGGGGGATACGTAATGTATTTTTTATTACGAGTTTCTTATTAGTGCTTAATGCTGTTGATGTATATTTTAATGTGCTTCGTAAAATAGATATACAGAATGAAGGAACAAATCATCAGCCGGCATATCAGGTACACAGCAGATAACAGATATATTATTATTATGCATCTTGAATTAAAAAATATTTTGGATTTTTATGCCTGTTAAATATAAACGTGGGTATTATGGAAGGAACATCCAATTTTATTGTATTGGGTGTTCTTTTTTTATTGTCAAAAAAACAATATGGGAAAATTGTGTGAGTTAAATAAATTGTATAATTGCATAAATTTAAAATATTAAGTACAATGTAACTATTGAACTGTAAAAATAAGGGGTACAAGGTGACAGTTGTATTTCCTGTTTTTGCTGTTTCAAGCATGGATTTATAGGGATGCTTCATATAAAACAAAAGTTGGCAGACATTAATGGTGCTGTATAGAATGATATATATGTTATAAATTTGTGTTTTTGGGGGAAAAGATGCGATGACTTTGTGTTTGACTACAATTATGGATGCCCGTATAGAATATTTAATGAAATATAGATTGTCTCAAATGGCTAGTTTTTGTAAAACGGAACACTGTTTTATACGGGTATTCAGAAATGGAAAAACGATTCACCGAGTTCAACTGCGGCAGAGTATGTTTCAAAATGAAGCAGCTGATAGAATTATAGAACCTATTATACAACAAGTGTATGTTACCGGAAAACGTGTGGTAATTTGCCCATATAGTGCATGGAAAAAACGGATTACCGATTATATGTTTGACAGACTGCAGTATATAGCCGTATTCCCATTGCGATATCGGGGACAGTGGATTGGTGCAGCAGGTATTGCTTTTCTGGAAACAATGCCGCAGCCAACAGATAAAGAATTGCAGTTGCTGCAGAAAAATTTAGATTTTTCTGCAGCACTTATGGGTGATTCCTTTCGAAACTTTTTTTTGTACCGGCGGGCAAGAAAGATACAAAAGAGACTGAAAAAACAGCTTCAATTAAGTCAATACAAGTTGAATTGTCTTGTTCAAACGGATGAAACAGGAATATGGAAATATAATACGGAAACAGATATATACAATGTAGAAGAAGGGCTTTTTTCCTTGCATCATGCGACTATGGCCGAGCAAGCGCCGGCGATGACTTTTGACTCGTATTTGAATACTTTTGTGCATCCCAATGATCGCTGGAAATTGAGGCAATTGAGAAAAAAGGTATTGGAAGGGAAGTGTTTTGATTCTAAAAAGCTTCAATATCGGATCGTGTGTAAAGATGGAACTGTACGCTATGTGTTAACCCAACGCTTTTTGGAAAAAGAAAAGGATAGGAGTGTTATCAATATATATGGATATACTAAAGATATTACTAACTATGTATGTATGGCAAAAGAACGGCAACAGCAGCAGCAACGTATCCGGCAGATGGCCTATTATGATTCACTGACAAAACTACCGAATCGTCAATATTTACATAGGTGGCTGAATCAAGAAATGAAATGGGTATGCAAAGAGAAAAATTCCGGAGTCATTTTTTTTATTGATTTAGATAATTTAAAAATGATAAATGATGCCTATGGTCATTCCTGTGGAGATGCAATTATTGTAACGACAGCCATGCGTTTAAAGGAAGTGTTAAAAAAACCTTCCTTTATTTCTAGAGTTGGTGGTGATGAGTTCGTCATAATATTACGAGGAGTATATACCTATTCAGAGATGCATATGACAGCAAGAAAAATATGTGATGCTGTTTGCCGAAAACAGAAAATGTCGGGCTTGCATTTCCATATGACTGTCAGTATGGGAATTGCCGTGTATCCAAAGGATGGAAATACGGCAGTGGATATTCTTAAAAATGCTGATAATGCAATGTGTACGGCTAAAGAAGCGGGTAAAGATCAATATAAATTTTACACGCGGGAAATGCAGGATTGGGCATTGGAACGGATTTATTTGATTGGTTGTTTACATGAAGCATTGCAGAAAAATGAGTTATTCCTTGTATATCAACCGCAAATTGATATACGTAGTGCTGCTATAATCAGTTTTGAAGCACTTCTCAGGTGGAACAGTCATATACAAGGTTGTATCCCGCCAGGGAAATTTATTCCATTGGCAGAACAATCCGGATTTATTCATGTTATTGGGGAGTGGGTATTACAACGTGCTTGTTGTTTTATGCGGCAATTGCTGGATCAAGGATGGAATGGGCGTATCGATATCAACGTGTCGCCGAAACAATTAGCGGCAGTTGATTTTGTTGAAAATACCTGTGCTGTCATTCAGAAAGCAGGCATATCTTTTCAGCATATTGGATTTGAGATTACGGAAAGCTTTTGTATAGCAGGCATCATTCCTTTGGAGGAAGCAACTGATAAACTTAATCAATTAACTGCATTAGGAATACATATATCCATGGATGACTTTGGAACCGGATATTCTTCGCTGACACTTTTGGATGAATTGCCGTTTCATACCATAAAATTGGATAAATCTTTTATAGATAAAATAGAAACAGATTCACATAGAGAGAATTTTATTGGGGCCATTATTCATATGATTCATACTCTTGACAAAAAAGTTGTTGCGGAAGGTGTAGAAACAGAAAAACAATTGGAACATTTGCAGCATTGCGGCTGTGATTATATTCAAGGATATCTTTTCAGCAAGCCATTATCCATGAAAGAGGTTTTTGGATTACTACTGACGGAAGTTGATACGTACAAACACAGGTATAGATAATTACATTATATACAATTATAAAAAGCAACAAAGGGGAATTGCATATAATGTAATAAAAGAGTATTATAATAAAACAAATGGTATTTTTCTGGAGTAGGCACTTTATAATGGATGAGGCTTTTAGTGATGTTTTTTCATAAAGACAAAGAGAATAAAGAGAATAAAGAGAAAGAAAAATTATTAGTATTTGATCATCATTCGAACACGGTAATTATTATTGGCTGTATTTTGCTTGCGGTCGCGTTGCTGATTGCATATATAACCAGTGCCATGATTATAAATGAAACGACTTTTTATGAATCAAAACGGCATAAATTTCCAATTCAAGCAAAAAATACCGGCAGTATTGTTGAAAAAAACATTGATGAGGCTGCTGATGTATCTTTAATGATGGCACATGATCCGCTTATCATCCATTGGCTAACTACTGGGGAACACGATGATTTTGCGGATTCTTATATTTCACAGCGGATGGATCACTTGACCAAGTATATGAAGTATGATGATGTCTTTTTGATTAGTGCGCAGACTTTACGTTCTTGGGATTATCATGACGGGACATTTAAATCGCAGCGTATAGATATAGCGAAACATCCGACGGATCGACAGATGTTTTCTTTTCTGCAGCAGGATCGTGATTATGTAGTCAATATAGAAAATAACGACAATAAAACGGCAGTTATTCAGATTAATGCTGTGATTAAGGAAGATAATACAATCTTAGGCGTAACAGGTGTAAAGATAAGTGCAGCACAAATTATGCAAAAGCTCATAGATGCAGATGGAAACGAAACATGTGATGTCTGGCTTATCAATAACAAGGGTGATATCTGTTTTTCAACAAATACAGAATATTTAAATCATTCATTACAGCAGTATCTTCCTGAAAGTATTGTAACTGATATTAAACAAGATACAGCCAGTAAAAATTTTGAGGTTAGTAAATACAATAATGATACAGGGTCTCAAACATATGATATTGTATATAAACCGTTAAAGAATACAAATTGGAAACTCGTTGTCCGTGTACCGCGATCAACAAGTATAGAATCTTTGATGAATATTAAGCGAATCATCACGATATCCTATATATTTATTTTCATTTGTACTTCTTTGCTTTTTTATCTTATTACCCATCAAATTGTTAATCCACGCAAAAGGGCAATGCAGTTAAATCGAAGGTTGGAAAATGTGATAACTGACAGAACTCAAAAATTGCAGGAAAAGAACATCAAACTTCAAGATGGTATGGAATATGCACAATTGATTCAACAGGCTGTTTTGCCCTCCAGCAATGAAATCGCACGATATTTAAAAAACTTTTTTGTAATTTTTGAGCCGAAGGAAAGTGTTGGCGGTGATTTTTATTGGCTGAGAAATTATGATGACGGTATGTTGTTAGCTGTCGGAGATTGTACAGGCCATGGGGTATCAGGTGCACTTATGGCAACTGCTGTAAATGCTATGTTCAATCATATTACTGAGAATATTTGTCATGACGATCCGGCAATCATTTTGAATGAATTAGCACGAGCTTTTCGTCAATCTTTTAGCAGCGACAATGATAAATTTATTTCAACAGGGTTTGAAATTGCAATATTGTTTTTAACAAAAAAGCAACATGTTTTATTTGCAGGAGCTGACATGCCGCTTTATTATTATAATGGGGTACAGGTATCGGAAATAAAAGGCGATAAAATGGCAGTTGACTGCAAACCAATCAAAACGAAAAAGCTTTTTAGTAATCAGGTTATCATGTGTCATCCAGGAAATGCATTTTATATTATTACAGATGGGTATCACGAACAACCTGGTGGTAAACAGCATCTTCCTTATGGAAAACAGCGATTGCTGGCATTGTTAGGTGAACTGGTCAAAATGCCGGTGGACATGCAGAAAAAACAAATCATGGACACCTTTCATGAATATATGGGAAATGAACGCCGGCGTGACGATATAACTGTATTTGGTTTTAAAATATAAAAAGAGCGATAGGAGAGACAAAGGTATGGATATAACGATGTATAAATTGTATCAAAATTTGAAGGCAAACGACATTTTGATGACCTATTGCGGTGCCTTTGCACAGGAAAGTATTGAAGGAATTGGCAATGCAATACGAAAGAATTTAGCGGCTGAAGAAGCGGAAACCTCAACTGCTTTGACAGTGTTTTCGATTTTTATTGAGCAGGTTCAAAATATTTTGAATTATTCTGCTGAAAAATTAACCGTCCGGGAAGATGATGAACACGAACTTCGGTTCGGAATGGCAATTGTGGGACGAAATCCGGCCGGAAAATTTTTTGTTTGCTGTGGAAACAAGGTATTGAAAGAAGATATGCCGGTAATAAAAGAAAAACTAGAAATGCTTAATAAATTGAGCAGAGAAGATTTAAAGGATTTATATAAAAAACAACGCCGCAATGTACTTCCCTTAAATGGAAAGGGTGCAGGTCTTGGCTTGATTGAAATGGCAAGAAAGTCAGAAGGTCCGATGGAGTATTCATTTGAACCGGCAGGAAACGATTGGTTTTTTTTCAGTATTAAAGTAACTGTGAGGAGATAAAGTATGGAAAATTTGATTATTGAACAAACAAAATCGACACCGTATATCTTTTTTTGTGCAGAGACGGGAAAACTTCGAATTGAAGGAGAATCGTATCCAGAAAATGTGATAAAGTTTTATACTCCGGTTTTAGAATGGCTGCATGATTATTTTATAATGAATGTGAAGGACATGGTACTGGAGTTTAAAATCATTTATTTTAATAGCAGTACATCGAAAGTATTTCTGACTATTTTTGATTTACTGGAACAAAAAGCATCAACAGGATGTAATATCACAGTAAAATGGATTTGTGATAAAGATAATGATGTAGCTATTGAATGCGGCGAAGAATTTCAAGAAGAAATAAATAAGTTTTTATTTACGGTTGAAATCTGTTAAACGGGGGAATTTATGACAATCAGAAGTTTGTATATGGCCGAAGAAATGGTTTTGGAAAAATCAGAAAATTTACTGATGAGTAAACAATACTGTTCTGTTGAGGAATATCGCGAACTGTACGAAGAATATAAAAAGCTTTTTAAACAGGTAAAAACATTGGTGAAAATTGCCGATTTAACGGAGCAGGAACTTAAAATTTTATTTGAAAAATTCAGTGAAGTATCCCGGATAGATAGTTTAACGGGATTATATAATCGCAGATATTTTTGGGAAACTTTTTCAAAAGTATGGGAACAATCTATTGAGCATAACTTTGTGGTTTCATTATTAATGATCGATATTGATTATTTTAAAAAATATAATGATGCTTACGGACATTTACAAGGTGACGAATGCTTAAAAGCTATGGCGGTAGAATTTCAACGTTCTGTGCGGCGTCCGCAAGATATGGTAGTACGGTTTGGCGGGGAAGAGTTTGTTATATTGCTGCCGCAATCGGGGAAAGAAGCGGCTATTCATGTTGTAAAACGATTGTTTAGGAATGTTAACAGTTTATATTCTAAATATAGTCCGGTACAACTTAAAAGCCAAATGACTATTTCTGTCGGAATTGCTTGTTTGTATCCTCAGCAGGAGGATCCAATCATGCTGCTAGTAGATAAAGCCGATCAGGAATTATACAGAGCAAAAGAAGCGGGACGAAATTGTTTCAGGTTATATGAACGTCTTTGAGACGGTTGTTTTTAAAATATAGAATAGTAAAAATAAATTACTTTAATTTTTTATATAGCAGTTTGAGAATGTCGTTTGAAAACAATATTATGAACGATGCTGGTTTATATAAAAGGAGAATCAGTTTATTTTTATATTTCATAAAGGGCAAACATATTGCTGCTTTTTGTTTTGTAAAATTCTGTATTTATCAAGAACAGGAAAACGACCCCTGTTAAAAAAGCAGGGGTCGTTTTCCTGTTCTTGATAAATTACAGCTATATTGAAAACAAAATAGTTAAATTTCTAATTTGCAGCCGCCAAATTCTGGTGAGCAGCCACCGAGGGATGGTTGAATACCTTCTTTGCCAAATTCCTTTTTCCATAAACCATGTAAATTGCAGTACGCGTATACAGTTCCTGAGACATCAACACCTTTAAAAATTGTTTTAGGAGCTTGACCTGGAAATAATTTATGTGTTTCTATTTTATTTCCACTGACTAAGGTAATCCATTGAATAAAGTGTTCATCGGTCATCGGATGTTCAACAGAACCAATCGTTACCATTAAATCTCCATTATTTAATGTCAGCGCAGGAATGTGTTTTTCTTTGGCAGCATCTACTGCACCCGCAACTAATTTTTTCATTGGCTGACCACAGCAAGAGAGCTGGCTGTTACTGCCTTGAATAACGGCAACAAGATTACCGCATTTTTCACAATAATAAAAATCTACTTCGTTCATAATAAAACCTCCTGATTCAATACATATATAATATTAAATAAAACTAGTTTCCTGTAATTTAAATCGTTAACGAATAATTATTATTTATATCATTACATGATGATTATATAATAATTTTCTGTATAAGTCAACTCATTACGAATGGGAAAAAGATAGACCAGGGATATAATTTGCTACAAACATACGCGATGGATCACATGTGTAAAAGGTAGAAAAAATATAAGATACAGTAACATAAAAATGAGAGAAAAATGGTTATTTAAAAATTGGTACTTATTGTGAACTATATTTGTAATAGAAATACCCGTTGTCTTTACCGTTTTTCTAGTACGTTACTTCATAGAATCAATAATACTGGCTACCATATCATCCATAGATGGTTCTTGGGCAGTTGTCATAGCTGAATTTAAAGTAACAGTATCGTCTAATACAGTTATTCCTTTTAGTTCTTCATCGAGAAATTTACGTATTAATGATCCCGCTGTACATGCCCAAGAACCATTTTCTAAAATAGCTGCCGTACGATTTTGAATATTAAGAGCCTTCATGTCCATTAAATAATTGTGCATTTTAGGATAAATTCCTAGATTGTATGTTACAGAAGCAAATACAATATGACTGAGACGGAATGTTTCTGAAATAAGGTAAGATATATCGGTGTTTGATACGTCATACATAGATACATTTGTCATGCCTTTTTCTACCAATTTAGTAGCTAGCAGGGAAGCGGCACTTTCCGTGTTGCCGTACATAGAAGCATACACCAGCAAAACTCCTTTTTCTTCTGGTTCATACGTGCTCCATTTCATATATTTATCTATAAAATACCCAAGATTGTTACGCCATACCAAACCATGAAGTGGGCAAATTATTTTTATATCAATACCCGCGGCTTTTTTTAATAAATATTGGACATGAGGTCCATATTTTCCTACTATGTTTGTATAATAACGACGAGCTTCATCAATCCAATTACGATCAAAATTTACTTCATCGTTAAAAAGTTTTCCGTCAATAGCGCCGAATGTACCAAAAGCATCGGCAGAGAAAAGAACGCCATTTGTGGTATCAAACGTGACCATGGCTTCTGGCCAATGGACCATAGGAGCGGCTACAAATGTTACGGTATGTTTGCCGAAGGATTTAATATCACCTTCTTTGACTTCCTCATACCGACTATCAATAGAAAATCCAAATTGACGCATCAGCATAAATGCTTTTTCATTACTAATAACGACAGTTTCCGGATGACGAAGCAAGATTTCAGCTATGGAAGCGGCATGATCAGGTTCTACATGGTTGATAACTAAATAGTCGAGGGGACGGCCGGATAACACGGCATCTACGTTTTCTAAAAACTGACGACAAACAGACCAATCAGCAGTATCGAAAAGAACGGTCTTCTCATCGAGCAATACATACGCATTATAAGAAACTCCGCGGGGAATAGGATGAATATTTTCAAATAAAGCCAGGCGATGGTCATTTGCACCTACCCAGTATAAATCTTCTGTTACTTTTCTAACACAATGCATAATAAATCCTCCTTTTTATCTAAATGATGCAATTACGATTTGGTACTACTATAGTTTTATGAAATATATGCAGGGGTATATTGGGGATTAGGCCTTGATAAATCCTGTTTTATCTTCACCGCATTCCGGGCAAATCCATTCATCTGGAAGTTTTTCAAAAGATGTACCGGGACGAATATCATTTTCAGGATCTCCTATGGCGGGATTGTATTCATATCCACAACCGTTGCAAACATAGAGGTTTTGCGGGATTTCTTTTTTGGGAGTAGGCCGTTTCATTTTAACCATAGGGGGTGCCGGCTTTTTGGCTTTTCCGTTATCTAATGCTTTCGTAAGTAAGGGGAGTATTTCCATTAAATCGCCGACAATACCATAATCACAATTTTTGAAAATGGGAGCATGCGGATCTTTGTTAATCGCTACGATGGTTGCAGCATCCTTTATTCCTTTTAAGTGTTGACCGGCCCCGGAAATGCCGCAAGCAATATATAAATTTCCCTTGAATTTTTGTCCGGACATACCTACATAGCGATCTAACGGCACGTATTGCAGTGTTTCGGCTACAGGACGGGAAGAACCAATAGCCGCTCCTGCCTGGACAGCTAGATTTTCGATTAGTTTCATATTCTTTTTTTCACCGATTCCCTTGCCAGCACTGACAACTCGTTCTGCTTGGACAATAGGAGTATCCAAAGCAATACCGACAGTAAAATCAAAACCGTCGTTCTTTAAAGCGGCTACCAAGGCATCGGTACGTTCTTTGGCAGAACCTTCATTGAGTATCATTTTTTTCCGGTTTCCCGTAATCGGGCCGTGTTTTTTGCCAACAGCAGGGGTGTGGTCGTTAGATACCTTATCTGTAATGTGAGAAGCAATAACTACACGCTGAATTTCATTTGTACCTTCATAAATTGTACAAATTTTAGCGTCACGGTATGCACGTTCTACTTCCATACCTTTTAAATAACCGGTTCCGCCAAAAATTTGCAGTGCGTCATTAACAATTGTTAGACAGCTATCTGAAGCATATTGTTTAGCCATTGCTGATTCCATGCCGTACGGTTCATGATTTTCTTTTAATTCGGCTGCACTATATACAAGAAGACGAGAAGCACGGAGCATGGTAGCCATATCTGCCAATTTAAAAGAAATACCTTGCTGCTGGCAAATGGGTTTTCCGAATTGAATACGTTCTTTGGAATATTCCAGGGCATTTTCGTAAGCACCCTGTGCAATGCCCAATGCTTGAGAAGCGATGCCAATACGGCCTCCATCTAATGTAGACATGGCAATTTTAAAGCCTTCTCCTTCTTTGCCCAAAAGATTTTCTTTTGGAACTTTAACATCATTGAAAATAAGTTCAGCTGTAGAAGAAGAGCGAATGCCCATTTTATCATAATGATCGCCAAAGGTAAAACCTTCCATTCCTTTTTCAATAATAAAGGCGCTGATGCCGTGCGTTCCCGTATCGGGAGCAGTCACTGCAAAAACAACATAAATATCAGCTTTGTCAGCATTTGTGATAAAAATTTTGTTGCCATTCAAAATGTAATGATCTCCATCCAATACAGCGGTTGTTTCTGTGCCGCCAGCGTCACTGCCAGCTTCAGGTTCTGTTAAACCAAAAGCACCCAGTTTTTTGCCTTGTGCCAATGGGACTAAATATTTTTGTTTTTGTTCTTCCGTGCCATAGGCAAAAATAGGCCATGAACCTAATGACACGTGAGCAGACAGAATGACACCGGTTCCGCCATCTACGCGGGATAATTCTTCGACAGCAATAGCATAGCTGACGACGTCCAGACCGGCACCGCCGTATTCTTTGGGGTAGGGAAGGCCCATGAGGTTCAGTTTACCCATTTTTTTGACGATTTCATCGGGGAAACGATTTTCCTTATCCAATAAAAAAGCAATTGGCTTTACTTCCTTTTCCGCAAAGTCGCGTACTTTTGTGCGAAGCATCTCTTGTTCATCTGTCGTTTTAAAATACATAATTAGTGCCTCCTTAAAAGAACATTGTTGATAAAAATACTCCAGAATTGGAGTGTAACTAGTGAGTGTTTTCTGCATTCTTATATATTATTTTAAAATACGGGCATCAAATAAAATAGTATACAGTGAATAAGAATGTAGTTTTTCGTTAATCTCTTTTTGTAAGTGACTTAAATGGGTATGAACCAAACATACTTGCCGGTATTTTTCGCGCCAAGGACAATGATAATTTGTCTGCATACAAGCACTAATTGGTCTATCCGCATCCATAATAGTAATAAGCGTGAACAATGAAATATCATGGAGATCGCAGATTAAACGGCAGCCACCGCCAACTCCCCGACTTAATTCGATGATACTTGCTTTTGCCAGTTTTTTTGCTATTTTGTAGACAAATTGTTGAGGCAACAGTTCTTTATCACAAATTTCCTTGATCGGTGTTTTTGTATTACCGGCATCGGCCAATGAGCGAAGTATGCGCAATGCATAATCTGTTTCCTTTGTAATTAACAATTTTTTTCTCCTTTTAAGGCCTATGTGTTTGATTTATTTCTATTATAGTATTCTGGATAAAACAAGTCAAGAAATATTATAAAAAAACTATTGATGATGTAACACTACACCATTCATAGTTTTTTCATAATTTTCACACTATATTACAATTGGTTGTTTAATCTAATTCAGTGAAAATTTCTTTTTTTTCTAATCGGGATTTAGGAAGTGATTTGTTAAAATCATTTTCAGCATGATACCCCAAAGCAAGGACTACAAGAGCGGTATATCCTTGTTCACAAAGCTGAAATTCTGTGTCCATTATAGTTTCGTCAAATCCTTCCATAGGAGTTGCATCTAATCCAAGAAGTGCAGCACCAAGCAGAACAGTGCCTAGATTCAAATAGACTTGTTTACTTAACCAACTGGTACTGTCCTGTCGATCAAAACGATGTGTATTAACAAAATATGTACGGCCCTGCAATCCTTTTTCTTTTGATTGGGCGGTAGTATACCGGCCGCTTTGCTCTTCTGTATCGGTGATATGTTGAATATATTCGTCTTCTATATTGGACTTAGCGCAAAATACGATGACATGAGAAGCCTGTAATACTTTAGGTATATTATATTCATATTGCTCTGGTGCCATAGCTTTTGCAATACGGCTGCGTCCTTTTTCTGTAGAAGCGATGATAAAATGCCAAGGTTGTATGTTTACACTGGAAGGACTCAATTGCAGTAAATTTTCTATTTGCGAAAATATTTCAGGTGGAATGCGTTTTGATGCATCAAATGCTTTCGTAGCATAGCGGTGTGAGGTGATAGTTGTTATATTCATAAGTGTATCCCTTCTTTTTTATAATAGTAATAAAGTTATATATTTCCTATTTGAATTGTAATTGTTTTTTGTCATTAATACAAGAAATATTTATTTTACACTAAATTATTTTACGATTCATGATGTCGTGTAATCGTATCTTTTTCAATGAGCATAATTAAAAAAATAGACTTGACTTATATATTCAAATATCTTAATATATAAATATAACAAATTATAAAGGAGGACATAAAAATGGCAATTGCCGATTTTAATGAATTAAATGAAAAAGCAGAAATACTGAAAGTGCTTGCGCATCCTGTTCGTCTTTGCATTGTACGAGGATTATGGGAAAATGGAGGTTGCAATGTTTCGCATATGCAATCTTGCCTGGAAACACCGCAATCAACACTTTCTCAGCATCTGCAAAAATTGAGGACGGCAGGAATTATATTGGCGACACGAGAAGGTACAAAAATATATTATAAATTAAATATGGATGTAATAGGGAACCTTTTACCTTTTTTATTTTCTGAACAATGAGGTGAGAATATGATAAAAAAATATATTATTGTTGGTGGTGTAGCTGGTGGAGCTACTGCTGCCGCACGATTGAGAAGATTAGATGAAGATGCTGAAATAATTTTAATAGAACGCGGTTCTTATATATCTTTTGCAAATTGCGGACTGCCTTATTACGTAGGAAATGTTATTCAAGATAGAGAACGATTGCTTGTACAGACAAAAGAAAAATTTCATCGTCGATTTCATATTGATGTACGAACAGAAAGTGAAGTCATTTCTGTTGATACAGCTAATAAAATAGTTACGGTGCGATCAAGTGATCGGGTATATGAAGAAAGCTATGATGCATTGCTTTTGTCGCCGGGAGCTCAGCCGGTACGACCTCCTATTCCGGGAATTGATAACGAACGTATTCGGACGTTGCGCAACGTCCCGGATGCCGATGTATTGAGAAAATGGGCGGATCAATACGAAGGGAATGGACATGCGGCTGTAATCGGCGGTGGGTTTATCGGAGTAGAAATGGCTGAAAATTTGCAGCAGCGTGGTATGAACGTTACGCTGATTGAAGGAGCTCCCTACATTTTGGCGCCGTTTGATACCGATATGGTGAACATTGCGGAACGAGAAATTGTTCAGCATAAGGTTCAGCTTATCTTGGGAAATGGTGTACAATCTTTTGAACCTCTGCCTTCGCAAGTCCGAGTACATTTAGCAAACGGCACAAAAATAGATGCTGATTTTGTTGTTTTGTCTATCGGCGTTAGACCGGATACGGCCTTTTTGAAACAAAGCGGCATTGCTTTGACGGAACGCGGATATATTATGGTGAATGAAAAGATGCAAACAAGTATACCTGATGTATATGCGGTTGGCGATGCAGTGCAAATTACACATATTATTAATGGAGAAAAAACAGCAATTGCATTAGCGGGTCCGGCTAATCACCAAGGACGTATTGCAGCAAATAATATAGCAGGGCACTCAGAACGTTATGAAGGTGTTTTGGGAACTTCCATTTTGAAAGTATTTGATTTGACTGCTGCGGCGACAGGGGAAAATGAACGTACATTGAAACAACGCGGCGCAGCTTATCATGTAGCTAAAGTATATCCTGATTCTCATGCAGGATATTATCCCGGAGCAGTGAAAATGGCTTTAAAAATTATTTTTGACAATGAAGGACGAGTTTTGGGAGCACAAATAGCCGGGTACGAAGGGGTAGATAAACGAATCGATGTTTTGGCAAGCATGATTCGTCAGGGGCATACGGTTCATGACTTAGCTGAACTTGAATTAGCATATGCGCCGCCGTATTCGTCGGCTAAAGATCCGGTGAATATGGCAGGATATATGGCAGAAAATATATTGGATGGATTAACGGAACCCGTTTCTTATGATGAAATGATGGATATGACCGCCAAGGGTGCTGTCCTTTTAGATGTACGGACGCCCGATGAATGTGCCGCCGGCCAGTTGCCTCATTCTTTAAATATTCCCTTGGAAGTGCTGCGTGATCATCTTGAAGAGTTGGATAGATCCGTTCCTATTGTTACGTACTGCCAAATAGGGCAGCGAGGATATTTTGCTGAACGACTGCTGCGGCAGCACGGGTATACAGTTAAAAATTTGCTGGGAGGATATATGGCAGCAAAAGATCAGCAGTTTTCTATTCAAGAAGAAATAATAGATGGCTCTTGCCATGATTGCTGCAATACGGAAGAAAAAAAAGAAAATTACGCAATGGATAAACAGGTATTAGCTTTTGATGTAACCGGATTAAGTTGCCCAGGTCCCTTGATGAAATTACGGGAGCGCATGGAAACAGTACCTGTCGGTACTATTGCTAAATTTACTGCTTCTGATCCTGGATTTTATAGTGATAGCCAGGCGTGGTGTGAACGAACTGGCAATATCTTGCTTCAGCGTGAACGCCAGAAAGGCTTGGTATCCGTGTGGATACAAAAAAAAGACGTTATTAGTTCAACGGCATTTCCGTCTCTATCGGGAATGAAAGTACCTGATGATAAAACTATTATTGTATTTAGCGGAGATTTGGATAAAGTTTTAGCGGCTTTTGTTATTGCAAACGGTGCGTTAGCTATGGGGAAAAAAGTTACTATGTTCTTTACTTTTTGGGGATTGAATGCATTACGCCGGTCAGAAAAGGTATCGGTTAAAAAAAACTTGATAGAAAAAATGTTTGGCTGGATGATGCCTCGGGGCAGTCGTAGTTTAACACTGTCTCATATGAATATGATGGGTTTGGGGACTAAATTCATGAGGCAAATTATGCAGGATAAAAATATTCAATCATTAGAAAGCCTTATTCAAAGCGCGCAAGCAGGAGGTGTTCATATGATTGCCTGCCAAATGTCAATGGATGTTATGGGAATTCGCCAGGAAGAATTGCTGGATGGTGTGGATGTTGGCGGTGTGGCAACCTTTTTAGGTGCTGCCGAAAATGGGAATATGAGTTTATTCATATAAAGATTTTAAGATATAGTATATATAAGGCAATATTATTGCCTTATATATACTATTCTAAAAATTATAAAATTTTTACAGCTCTGTTATCTGCCTGTATTTAATAAACAAGCAGGTAGCAGGGTTGTTTGTTTATTTGAAAAGAAATACATTTATTTTTAAATATATAAAAAAAGTATTGATTTATTTCAAATAAAGATATATAATTAGTACATAACAAATAATGATAATTAAATAAGAATATCGATAAATTAAAAAGAGATAAAATAATTATGGAGGTGATTCATGTGTTAAGTTTTCAGGAAGTTATTCAAAAGCGTCGTACCAACTATGCATTGGGGAAACATATTCCTGTTTCTCAGGATCAAATTATTAAAACAATAGAGAGCGTCGTTCCAGAGGTACCATCAGCTTTTAATATGCAATCGGGGAATATCATTGTAGCTTTTGGCGAAAATCATAAAAAAATTTGGGATATCACCAAAAATATATTAAAAGAAATAGTTCCTCCGGAGAATTTTTCAACAACAGAAAATAAAATTGATTCTTTTGCCGCAGCATATGGAACGATTTTATATTTTGATGATATACAGATAGTAAAACAAATGCAGGAACAATATGCACTATATGCTGATAATTTCCCGGTATGGGGACAACAGGCGAATGGTATGATGCAGTTTGCTTTATGGTCGGCCTTGTCGGAATTAGGATTAGGTGTTAATTTACAGCATTATAATCCGATTATTGATGAAGAGATAAAAAAAATATTTCATGTTCCCGAGTCTTGGAAATTAATAGCGCAAATGCCATTTGGTGAAGCTGTAAAACAACCAGATCCTATACAAAAAAAATCGGTTGATAAACGCGTTTTGATTTTTAAATAATGATAAGAGGATAGATATATAATATAAAATTTTTGTGTATCGTATACTAGATGTATATGATAAAAAGGAGGAATATTTTATGTATGAAGATCAGGTACTTGCTATTATAAAAAAAGAACCGGCATTTATGGCATCTGTAGATGGACAGCGGCCACGGATTCGTCCTATGAAGGTTTTTGTTGATGAAACAGGTCATTTATGGCT
Source organism: Megasphaera sueciensis (assembly GCF_050219315.1). Lineage (NCBI taxonomy): Bacteria > Bacillati > Bacillota > Negativicutes > Veillonellales > Veillonellaceae > Megasphaera > Megasphaera sueciensis. The sequence continues at coordinate 829,634 of NZ_CP116939.1, read as the reverse complement.
CTTCAGTCGGTTTGATTCTAAAAAAGTCAGCGATCTAAGTGTAAATCCTCGTGTAGAATTGGGATTTATGGGAGAAGATTCCAGTGTCGTAACTGTTTTTGGACAAGTTAAAGATGCAACGAAACCGGGGACTCCTCAATTTCGTTTAGTGCGGGATATGATGCTTAACCATGTGCCGGAAATGAAACATTATTTTTCAGCAAATGAAGAAGACAGTATTATTTTATATCAAGTCATTGTTCATGAAGTAAATTATATGCGTACGGACAGGACTGTAGTTTCCAACATTAACTTACCAATGACCTATAGCCCGGAAGTGGAAGTAACCTTTTGCAAGGGTGGTTTTTGCTTAACAGATAAGGACAAATAATATATAAGTAATATGCAGACAAGTTACTCTATATATCATTCGTTAAATATATAGTAACTTGTTTGCTATACATTTAAGTAGATTATGAAGTTTTAATAAAATTATTGATTGATTAAATTGAAATATTTGGTATCATATAATTAAAAGGTAATATTAAATTGCTTTTTTGGTATGCTAATAATTTGTGTGCTTAAAGGAGGAATGGTACTTATGAAACAGTATTTACAAGACTCATATCAATTGTATATTAATGGAAAATGGGTTCCTGCTAGTGATGGAGCTGTGTTTAAAGCGTATAATCCTTCCAATGGAGAAGTATTGTCCACGTGTGCGCAGGCAACTAAGGAAGATGTGGATACTGCTGTTAAAGCAGCAAAAGAAGCGTTGAAAACATGGAAAAAAGTTTCTCCGATTCAACGTCAAGAATATTTATTGAAAATTGCAGATGTAATAGATGCCAACGCAGATCATTTGGCAATGGTTGAAACGTTAGATAATGGAAAACCTATCAGAGAAACCAGAAATGTTGACATACCTATGGCTGCCGATCATTTTAGATATTTTGCAGGAGCAATTAGAACTGAAGAAGGCCGAGCAGTTATGCTGGATGAACAAACATTAAGCATTGTTCTACGGGAACCTATTGGTGTTGTCGGGCAAGTTATTCCTTGGAACTTCCCGTTCCTTATGGCTGCTTGGAAATTGGCACCTGTATTGGCGGCGGGATGTACTACCGTATTGAAACCGTCTAGTCATACTTCTTTGAGTGTATTGGAATGGATGCGTTTGATTGAAGGTATTCTTCCACCGGGTGTCATTAATATAATTACAGGCAGCGGATCTAAGTCGGGACAATATTTATTAGATCATCCGGGTTTACAGAAACTGGCATTTACGGGTTCTACAGAAGTTGGTCGAGGAGTATACAAGGCAGCTATGGAAAAAATGATTCCGGCAACATTGGAATTAGGCGGGAAATCTGCGAATATCTTCTTTGAAGACTGCAAGTGGGATATGGCTATGGATGGAGCGCAAATGGGGATTTTGTTCAACCAAGGACAAGTTTGCTGTGCCGGATCACGTATTTTTGTTCAGGAAAGTATTTATGACAAATTTATTCACGATTTAGCGGAACGCTTTAATCGAGTAAAAGTAGGTTTGCCTTGGAATAAAGATACGCAAATGGGATCGCAGATTTACAAACAACAGGTTGATCAGATTTTAGAATACGTGAAAATAGGAAAAGCCGAAGGGGCTAAGCTTATATGCGGTGGCGAAAAGATCATGGATAATGGGTTGGATAAAGGCAACTTTGTCAGACCGACTATTTTTGCCGATGTAACAAACGATATGCGGATTGCACAAGAGGAAATATTTGGACCTGTTGTGTGCATATTAAAGTTTAAGAATGAAGAAGACGTTATCGCTATGGCTAATGACAGTGAATATGGATTGGGCGGCGCTGTTTGGACACGGGACATTAATCGTGCTATACGGGTGTCTCGAGGAATTGAAACAGGACGCATGTGGATTAACACCTATAATGCTATTCCGGCAGGAGCTCCGTTTGGCGGATATAAAATGTCCGGTATTGGACGTGAAACGGACAAGATGATTTTGCAGCATTATACACAAACTAAAAATATTTTTATTAATTTGTCAGAAACGCCGAGCGGATTTTATGAAAGTTGATATAGCGTAATAAGAAAATTTTGTTTTGAAACAGCAAGGGGATAGATGAAAATGATAGATAAAAAAATGGTAGCATTGATTAATAACCAAATTAATCTTGAATGGTTTTCAGCGTATTTTTACTTAGATATATATGGATATTACATGGATCAGAATCTTAATGGATTTGGTAACTGGTTTTATGTCCAAACGCAGGAAGAAAGAGACCATGCCATGTTATTTACACAGTATTTGCTGAATAATAATGAACGTTTTGTTTTACAAGATATAAAAGCTCCTAAGATTATTTTTACTGATTTTCGTGAACCGGCGAATGCCGCATTGCAGCATGAAAAAGCTATAACGAAGTCAATTAATACCCTATATGCGGCTGCATATGAACAGAAGGATTTTCGTACTATGCAGTTTTTAGATTGGTTTGTTAAAGAACAAGGGGAAGAAGAAAAAAATACGGAAGATGTTGTAAAACGGTATGATCTTTTTGGAAAAGATCCGAAAGGTTTGTATCTTCTTGATTCGGAACTGACCGCTCGTGTGTATGCTCCGCCTACTTTGACGATATAAAGGGGGAATTTTAATGACGGTGTATGATTATAAAGTTAAAAATATTGCAGGACAGGAAGTATCTTTGTCCCAGTATGAAAAAAAACTTGTATTAATTGTTAATACAGCAAGTAAATGCGGCTTTACGCCACAGTATGAAGGGTTAGAAAAGTTGTATCAAAAATATCAGAAAAAGGGATTTGTTATTTTGGGTTTTCCATCTAATCAATTTTTAGCACAAGAACCCGAAAATGATGATGCCATCGCGTCTTTTTGCAAATTAAATTATGGAGTGACATTCCCTATGTTTTCAAAAATTGATGTACGTGGAGAAAATGCACATCCGCTTTTTAAGTATCTTACAAAACAAGCTCCTTTCCAAGGCTTTGAACTTGATAAAGAAGGCGGTAAGGTAATTCGTGATGTTTTGAAAGAACATTATCCAGATAATCTGGAAGGTAATGAAGTAAAATGGAACTTCACTAAATTTTTAATTGGCAGGGATGGTACTGTATTAGGGCGGTATGAACCTACTGTTACCCCAGAGGAACTTGATCCTATTATACAAAAAAAGATATGAATATATGTATTGAAAGTTTGTGTTGTGTGCATAGAAGTTATACAATATAAATTTTGTTTTAGACGGAATATCCACAGTATGTGGGTATTCCGTTTTTTTGTGTGTTGAAATAAATAAGTGGAACATTTTATGTATCCGATACTATCAGATATAGTTGTTCTATTCTCCGTTCTTTTAAGCATAGGTATTTAGGTAGCGGCGCATTCTTCACACATGGGTTCTACTGCTAAGATATCTTGTTTTTTCTCTGCTGTAATGCCGGTGACCACGATAACATTCCTGTCAAAAATTCTATAATCGATACAGTTCGGTTGAGCGGGAGAATTTTGATAGAAAAAAATTAGGAAATAATCATAATGTATAGGCTTAATTTACTGTTTTGCATCATTTTGTAGAAAGTATAGATACGCATGTGTATGTTGATGGCAAAGCAAACTATTTTAGTGGCAACATTTTTGAAACTGGATTTGAATATGAGTTAGAAACAAATTATAAATTGAATAAAGAATCTACGGTATATGCAGATATTAAACATATCTGTAATGGTTCTATTATCCGGACATGAAAAATCAATGCGGATTATACATATGTTTTCTAAGAATCGGGTAAGATAGTAATATGTCTTGGTTGAAATAATGCAATTTGTCTGCTTTAAACAGAATATCCATGAAAATTGAGTATTTTATTGTTATTTGAATTTTTTTAATAGGATAGTCACTCCTTGTTTATTTTGAGACACTGGTCGTAGTCAGATATAAATTAGACATTAAGAGATAAAAATAATATAATAAACTCATAATGTCCGTAAATGACAACTAATTAGAGAAGAAGAGAGGAATCGTTATGGCAGAAGACGCACATTCAATGGAACAAGCAGTGCAATGTATTAAAAAAGGAAATTATGAACAGGCAGAAACAATATATCGCCAATGTGTAAAGAAGGCGGAATCATTAGAAGAGAAGGCGGAAATTTATTATGCGTTGGGAAAAACGTTGTATCTTCTTGGTAAATCCTATGAAAGTATTGAGGCTTATAATTTTTTGATTAGGTGTAATGTTTCTTTAAACCCGGAAATGTTGGAACATTATTTGGAAATTGTGAATAACCCAGATACCGAAAGGATTCAACAATTTTACAGTAAGGTCAGTAACTATATCAAACATATGGGAAATGCGGCTATGATTCATAATCAGGATATTGCAGAAAAATTTCGTGAGTCTATTTGTAAATATATGATATCTCTTGTAGGGGAAGAAAATGATAAAATAAGGGAATATAAAAGACGGTATAACTTAATGGGGCAGCCCAGTGATGAAGAATTGCAGAAATATATCCGTCTTACGATGAAAATGGGAAATCAACTTTTTGATTTTATGATGCGGCAAGTTTTAAAAGAACATAATCACATTTCCAGTCAAGTGAATTGACTACTTGTTTATGTTCATTTATACCTATAGCTTTTGAGTAAAAATTACGGAGGGTTAGGCATATACATATGAAAATTATCGACGCGCATTTTCATTTTTGTGATTGGGAAAAATTTAATGAACTTGCTATTACAGCGGGGCATATGAACACTGAGAAACATTTACGTCAAGCATATGCGGATAATGGCATTGTTCATGGTATTGTTATGGGAAATAAGACGTTGTCTCTTAAAGATCACATATATCCAAATTTTATGAGTTATTGTGTAGGTCTCGATAGTTCGGTTTTTAATACAAAAGACATCGCACAGCAGGCAGCGTTGGTAGAAGAACATTTAAAACGAAAAACTTGTGTGGGGATTAAACTTTATCCTGGGTATAATCATTTTTATGTGTATGAAGATTTTCTCCATCCATTTTATGAACTGGCAAGAAAATATGGTAAACCGGTTGCTGTTCATACCGGACTGACAGCAACTTCTGCCGCACTGCTTAAATATAGTCATCCCCTTACGCTTGATGAAGCAGCGGTCAAATATCCTGATGTGCAGTTTGTCATGTGCCATATGGGAAATCCCTTTCTGCAGGATGCGGTTGCTGTTTTGGAAAAAAATAGCAATGTCGCAACTGACTTATCAGGATTGTTAGAGGGGAAAATTCGCAATTTTTCTATTTTTTTCCAAAAAAAACATGGATATTTGCAAATGCTGGACAACTGGCTGGCCTACCTGGATTGTTATGATAGAATTATGTTTGGAACGGATTGGCCGCTGGCTAATTTGGGAGACTATATTATCTTTACTAAAAATATTATTCCCAAGGAGTGTTGGGATAATGTGTTTTTTAAAAATGCTAATAGTATATATAAGTTAGGATATGAATGATAAACAGGTTTGTGAGAAAATGATTATTTTACAGATTTATTCGTATATTCCGGTGTGTAACATAACAAAGAATTTAATGCTGTTCATTAAACTTGAAAATACATGGAAGGTTTACCGAACATATATTGTTATTATATGTTTTTTCATATATAATGTACATTGTACATTATTTTTTTTAGGAGGAATTCCATGTTTGGATTTAATATAATAGGTATTATTGCCGGTATTCCCGGATTGATTATTGCAATGGTAATCCATGAATATGCTCACGCCCGCATTGCCGATGTAATGGGAGATAATACTCCTCGGTTAACGGGTAGACTGACTTTAAATCCGTTGGCTCATTTGGATCCCATTGGATTGTTGATGTTGTTGATTGTGCAGTTTGGGTGGGCAAAACCGGTGATGATCACACCTAGTAATTTTCGTGATTGGCGAAAAGGAGAACTTCTTGTGTCATTGGCTGGACCGGCTGCTAATTTGCTTACAGCTTTTATTGCTTTGCTGTTCATGGTCATTTTTGTGAAATTAGGTTTTCCGATGTCTTATGGGTTACACTTGGTATTTTATTTGATTGTGTTGTATAATATTAACTTCGCAATTTTTAATATGATTCCCTTGCCGCCGTTAGACGGATCAAAAGTATTGATGACGTTTCTTCCTACGGAATGGTCTTATAAACTTATAAGCATTGAACGCTATAGCTTTTTGATATTAATTGGATTGATGATGACTCCCATATTGGGCAGTATATTAATTCCCTTGCAACATCTGATATTGAACATCTTTACGGCAATTATTTCAATTTTTATTACACTATAATTGCCCTTTGGGACAAAACCGCATGTATTGCTTTCAGCAATACATGCGGTTTTGTTGCTTTATTATAATAAACTTGCATAATATAGGCTGGTTTATTATAATAAAGTTAATAAAACTATTCTCTTACGTTATATGTAAACACTATAATGTATAGCTAATAGGCATTATAATGGAACTACATTTATATATGGTTTTTTGATGAAAATTAATTTAATAGCGTAATACGAAGTGCCGATATAGGTATGAGGAATAATCTGCAGTAAGGCGTATACTGTTATAATGCAAAAACCATTACCAGTGTTTTGAAACATACTAAAAGAGAAAATATGCTGTCTGGAGAACCTGCTGGCAGGCATGTAATTATAGGCATGCTGATTTAGATCCGTCTGGCGGCAGATATGGGAGTTGTAAGATGACGGTTCAGAGTATAGATTATAGATTGCGGGAGTATTTGAATAACATTATTTATAGGCCGGAGACGGCAAAGTTAGATCGATGCGGACTACAAGAATCTGAAAATCGTTTGGCAGATACGATGGATATGTTATTGAAATTCATTCTGGAAGAACGAACGTTTGCTAATGAATTGTCTTCTGGGAATATTCAAAGAGTGAGACTACCTTCGCCAGAAAATGTAATATGTGATCCTATTAAGTCAGTTTATGGAATGCTGCAGCATTTAATTTGGCTGATGGATCGTATTACTGCGGGTGATTATGAACAGCGTCTCCAATTCTCCAATGATTTATCCAGCTCATTTAATGCTATGTTAGAACATTTGGTTAATTTAGCATATTTGTCGTATCACGATCGATTGACAAATCTTTTAAATGTAGAAGGATTTGATGAACATTGTAAAATATTATTGGAGAATTGGCCGGCAGATGATAAATATTTTTTAATCAGTATAAATATCAATGATTTCAGGCGGTTTATCATGTTGTATGGACCAGAAAAAGCAGACTGGGTTTTAGTTAAAGTGGCAAATTTTTTGCGGGATATTTGTAAAAACAGAGAAATTTGTGCCCGTGTGAATGCTGATAATTTTTTATGTCTTTTGCGAGGCGGGTCAATTCATGAAATTATGATACGCCTTCATGACAATGAGCAAAAGATACACCAATTTATTACATTTCGGTCTCGTTTGTTTCATTATGGGATATATGAGGTACGGGATGTCCATGAGAACTTAAGGAAAATGCGTGCATATGCCATGTTTGCAGGGGCGAATGCATGCAGTAATACCAATGGATTTTCTGTTTTTGATGATCTGCTGTCTAAACGATATGCACTGGAAAATTCTATTTTGCCTCTCTTTATCCATGCCTTAAAAAATAATGAAATTACAGTATATTATCAGCCTAAGATAGATTCACGGCTCGATGTTATTGCCGGCAGTGAAGCATTGGTGCGATGGATTTTACCTAATGGAGAGGTAATGCGTCCGAATCACTTCATTGATTTATTAGAGAAAAATAGTTTAATAGTTTTATTGGATTTTTACGTATTGCGTAAGGTATGCCAGCACATACGGTCTCGCTTGAATCATCACCAATATATAGTACCTGTATCTGTTAATTTTTCAAGAGTACACATGCTGGATACAACCACTGTGCCGCATATGTTAGCTATATTGCAGGAATATAATGTTGATCCGCAATGGATTGTTATAGAAATTACGGAACGTGTATTTTTTGAACGAATGGAAAATATGGTGAAGATGATCCAATGTCTTCGGCAAGTAGGATTCAAAGTCAGCATGGATGATTTTGGTTCATCCTATTCTTCTTTGAATTTTTTGAAAAATATCCCTGTCGATGAAATTAAAATAGATAAACTGTTTTTTGATGACTTTGATACGGATGAACGGGTACGGATATTATTAAGTGATGTGCTGACTATTGCGAATCATTTACAGCTTGGTGTAGTTGCTGAAGGTGTTGAAACGGAAGATGCCGTTATTTTTTTAAAACGACAGCAATATGTTATGATACAGGGATTTTATTATTATGCACCTATGCCTGAAGATGAATATAATAACAGACTTGATGCAATCCATATTCATTAACTTTTGTTCAACCAGATAAATTTATTTTGCAAGAAAACATCCTGTGGTATAATGAAATTAGTCATTAATCTATTGAATGTATATTTTAAAATTATATTTTGAAGGATTAAGCTATGAAAAAATGACAGGAGGCGGCAATGTGATAAATAAAAAAGCTTGTGTTTTTTTTAGTAGTGCTGTTTTGACGTCTACCGCTTTTTTTTCTTGTGCGGCATTTGACTATAATAAAGCAGTTGATGAAATAGCTGCAGATCCATTGACATCTTATAATACTGTATATCTTGGCATGCCTAAATCGGATTTTGATCTTGATTTTTCAATGCTTCCCGATTGGAGTTTTTATAAAAATGAAATGGGAGTAAATGAAAAGGCGGAACGCGAAACTAAAATTGATGGCACAACACTTCTGGAAGGGATAAAAATAACAACGGCCATTCCGGCTGGATCGGCTAAAGTTATTGCATTTGATTGTTATTTTAAAACGGACAGTAAAAAAATAGCAAAAGAAATATATGACAGAGCGGTTTCAACTGTTTGGTCCGGCGTAGAGGACATGCCGGTTGCCCAAGCATCGGATTTTGTTTTTTGGAAGCAGAAGGATATATCTATTGTGGTATCATATCGGTATGAAAAAGATGAAAATCAATATGTCATTACTATCCGGCGGTTTAATAATCGTATACTAAATCAATAACTATATAACTACCATACAATGAGGGGATGGGATATATGCACATATCCCATATATTGACAGGAAATTTAACCTCATATATAATACTATTACGGTATATTTTTACCGCAGTAGCGTTTTAAGAATAGAGGAGACCTATAATGATGAACAGTTTGAAAACAGTTTTCTTGATGACGTTGCTGGCCGTTATCATGATGGCAATTGGGGGAACCTTTGGTGGCCGACAAGGTGTGTATATCATGTTCTTGATTGCCATGGGAATGAATTTTTTCTCTTATTGGTTCAGTGATTCTATCGTACTGCGTATGTATCATGCGGAAGAAGTCGATTCATCGCATCGTTTATATCAAATTGTGAAGGATTTGGCACAACGTGCGGATCTTCCTATGCCAAAGGTATATATTATATCGACGGAAGTTCCCAATGCTTTTGCAACGGGGCGCAATCCTTCACATGCAGCGGTTGCGGCGACGACCGGTATTTTGGAAATGCTGGATGATGAAGAAATACGTGGTGTCTTAGCACATGAAATGTCTCATATACTACATCGAGATATTCTTATCAGTACAATTGTAGCTTGTTTTGCCAGTGCTATTTCTATGATAGCCAATATCGCTCAGTGGGCAGCAATATTTGGCCGGGGCAGTGATGATGATGAAGGCAGTAATCCGATTGCCTTGATAGCAACTATTATTATTGCTCCTATTGCGGCGGCTCTTATTCAGATGTCCATTTCTCGAACTCGTGAATATATGGCTGACGAAGAAGGCGGGCGCATGATTGACGACCCGTTGGCTTTAGCCAGAGCCTTGGGGAAAATTGATAATTATGCGCATTATCGTGTTATGCCGGGAGCTACAAACGCTACCGCTCATATGTGTATTATAAATCCTTTCAGTGGCGTTTCCGGTGGATTAGTTAATTTGTTTAGTACACATCCTCCTACAGAAAAGCGGATTCAAAGATTGCAAGATCTGGATCGTAAACTTCATCATTAAACGGCACGTTTTTTATTTTGTTTGGTTATATAATATTGTAAAAATCCTTGCACGTTATTGTAGTGACCCCATAAATTAGACCTAGAAATCTAACTTTATGGGGTCACTACATATTGTGTGGGGATTTTTTTTGAATTAATTTATGGTATACAGGCGGTAATAGTACTATAATAGTTTAAAGCAACACAGTATTAGAAAATGGAAGGGGGAGCGTTGATGTATTCCTATATTCAACGTATTTGTGAACGACAGTTCCAACTTAAATCATGGGGGACATCAGTAAGTACGGAAATTATCGCCGGGATGACGACGTTTGCAACAATGGCTTATGTATTAGCTGTAGTACCAAAAATGATGGGAGATGCGGGATTGCCTGCCGGAGAAATTTTAACGGCTATGGTTATGATGATTTTTTTCACTACATTGGCAATGGGGTTGTATACAAATAGACCTTTTGTTTTGGCACCTGGCATGGGCGGGGTAGCTATTTTTTCGATTACGCTTGTACAATTGCAGCATGTTTCTGTGGGCATTGCCAGTGCTATCGTGTTCTTAAGCGGATGCCTGTTTCTTATTGTAACCGTATTGGGAATACGTGAAGCTATTGTAATGGTGATTCCCAAAGGAATTAAAATTTCTATCAGTGCGGGTGTGGGAATGTTTCTTGCCGTTATCGGACTGCGAAATGCTAAGGTATTAGCAGCAAACGCAAGTAAAGTGGCACTTTCATTAGGTGACATTTCTCAGCCTGTTGTTGTTTTAGCCGCTATAGGACTGTTTGTTCTTTTGGCATTGGAAGCACGTAAGATACGGGGAGCAGCTTTAATTAGTATAGTTATTGCAACGATTATAGGCATTCCCCTGGGAGTTACAAAAATTCCGGCTGCAATTTTTGCCGTTCCTTCAGGGATGGGCGAAGTTTTTTTCAATTTTGATCTGCTAGGAGCTCTTGACGTTCGATATGTTCCTTATTTATTTGTCTTTTTTCTGCCTGATTTTTTTTCTAGTTTTGGGACAGCTATTGGTATTGGTGGAAAAGCTGGGTTTCTTGACAAAAATGGTGATTTACCAGATTTGAATAAAATTTTTCAAGTAGATTCGATTGCCGCTACACTGGGATCTTTTTTTACAATTCCTGTATTGATTACTTATCTGGAGTCGGGAGCTGGGGTTGAAGCAGGTGGGCGTACAGGTCTTACGGCAGTGACAACGGCAGTAATGTTTCTTCTTGTATTGGCAATTACTCCGTTAGCTTTGATGATACCGGCAGCGGCTACCGCTCCTGTGCTGTTGTATGTAGGGGTAAGTATGATGGCGGGGATGCGTAATTTGGATTATTCGGATATGGCAGAATATGTTCCGGCGTTTTTGTGCATTGCATTTACTGCATTTACTTTTAATATTGCCAATGGTATTTCCTTGGCATTTCTTGCTTATGTTATTATTAAACTAGCATCCCGTCGATATAAGGAAATGACTTGGGGGCATTATTTGCTGGCATTGCTGTTACTATATTATTTCTATTCTATGGCCGGTGTGAAATAGCCAGAGAGGAACTTTACATGCAAATTGATTTATTATTAAAAAATGTACATGTTTTTAATGTGTATTTTAAAAAATTTATAATAGGTAATATCGCAATTTCCGGAGATAAATTTCTTTATATTGGAACAAAAAAAACTCCCGTAGTACCTAAAAACGTTATTGATATGTCTGGGAAATATATAATTCCCGGACTCGTAGATTGTCACATGCATATTGAAAGCACGATGTGTACACCGCGTACATTTTCGAAATGGGTTGTTAAAAACGGTGTTACGACATTGATCGCTGAACCACATGAAATTGCGAATGTTTTTGGACTGGAAGGCATTAAAGCTATGGTGCAATCTATAAAGGACGGACCCGCAGATATTTATATTGCGATTCCCAGTTCTGTACCGTCTACGAATGCCTGCTTGGAAACAACAGGTGCGGAAATAGGAAGTGACAGTGTTGCAGCCATGCTGCATATGGATAAGGTGATTTGTTTAGGAGAAGTGATGAATGGGCACGATATAATTGCTGGGCCGGATACTAAAACCAGCCGTCTTGTCCGGCAGGTAAAAGAAAATGCTCCGAAATTTCCACTGGAAGGCCATTTACCACGATTTCTTGATTGGGATTTGGCACAAATTTTGTATAACGGAGTCAACTCTGATCATACGGACCAGACATTGGAAACAATCCGCCAGCGAATTGGCGGTGGTTGTTTTCTGCAGCTTCAGGAAAAAACGATTACACCGGAATTCATTCAATATCTTGTAGAACATAATCTGTTTGAACATTTTGCGCTTGTAACAGATGATACTATGCCGGATTCTTTTATAAAACGAGGCCATTTGAATTATCTTGTAAAAAAAGCAATGAAAGCAGGTTTGACCCCCGAACAGGCAATATATGCAGCTACGTATACTCCTGCCAGGCGAATGGGATTGTCTGATAAGGGCAGTATTGCTCCAGGGAAAATTGCGGATTTTGTTGTTCTGGATGATCCAAGACAGTTTCATGTTCTTGCTACGTATTGCAGCGGCCGAGAAGTTTACCGGTGCGATGGTGTGCAGGAACCGGAAGAACGAGATACTTCATTTCCTTCGCATTTTTATCACAGTGTGCATGTTACTCCGCGTACGGAAGATAATTTTACACTTCACGTTGAACAAAAAACGGGAAGTGTATGCTGCCGAATTTTATGTGTTAGTAATAAAACTACATTTGTTCAGGAAGAAACTGCAATATTTCCTGTGAAAAATCATGAAATCTGCTGGGAAGATAGTCCATATAATTTGGCTGTTGTTTTTGAACGTCATGGAAAAAATGGCGGTTGCGGGTATGCATTGGTCGGGGGAGCGGCTATGAAAAAAGGCGCTGCTGCCACTACGTATGCTCACGATCATCATAATTTGCTTGTTATAGGACAAACGAAAGCGGACATGATGCTGGCAGCTAATACAGTTATTGAAAATCAAGGAGGATATGCAGCTGCTATTAATAACACGGTGACGGCTTTTGCCGCACTTCCTATTGCAGGGATCTTATCAGATCAACCGTTAGATGTATTAGGGAGACAAATACAAGGCGTGACGCAGTCGCTGCGGGAATGGGGATATGATCACCCTAATATCATTATGTCCTTGAGTACATTATCCCTGCCTGTCAGTCCTGATATAAAAGTAACGGATAAAGGTATTATAGATGTACGTAAGCAAAAAATTCTTCCCATGATCATAGACTGAATGAAATGGGTATGAAGTACTCCTCAAGTATGTATATAGCATATCCCGTATCCCCGTATAGGCAGAAAGTACAAAAAAACTGGATTCTGCCATAACAGAATCCAGTAAAATAACCGATATATATTTCTATTTTTTCAAAATGGATGCCAGTGTATCCGCATCGATATAGGTGTTTGAATCTTGCTCCTGACAGGAGGCATATACAATGGGAGAGTGGAAGGCATTACCTGCGGCTAAGGCGTTACGAGCGATAGTACCGGCTGGTTCACAAATTACCGTTGTTCCGTCATGAAGAGATGTAAAAGTATCCACAATACCTGTCAGATCGGATATATCCGTTTCTTTTTCTACGGGTCGGTATAAATGATATATTTCCACATCTTCATTATATGCATTTTCCAGTTGGGCGGTTATTTCTTGCCGTGTGGTACCTGCGGCTGCTGCTATGAAAAGAATTGGGGTTACCTCTGTATCCAGTGCTAAATCAATGGCATCGGCAATATGCTGTTCATCTCTATCCATATCAATTTCCACGGCATCGGGAATGCCGGAACGAATCGCAAATGTTATGATATCACGGTAATCCCGGTCGGTTTGAAAATAGGAATCAAGATTGGAAAAGCGGCAGGAGAAGATAATCGGGTTTTCTTGAAATTGTAAACTGATTGTCATAAGCGCATTCCAAAGTTGGGAAAGATTGGCACCACCATTGAACGAATCTGCTTTAAATTCGACGAAATCAAATGCATGTTCTTTAATTATATGACTTTGGCTGATTGCGCTGTAAATGCTTTCAGGAGTAAGGGGAACACATATTTTAGGATTTTCTGTGTTTAATTTGGTATAACCGATTTTTATCATTTAGATTTCCTCCTTATATATAAGAATGAAATTACATATGAATAAAGAGCAGCCGTTTAAACGGTTGCTCTTTTTTGGTGCGCCCGGTAGGAATCGAACCTACGCACCCGGTTCCGGAGACCGGTGCTCTATCCCCTGAGCTACGGGCGCATGATAAAAGTAAAAATATAAAGTGGTTTAAAAAGCACTTTACTATATTATCATGTTTTGGAGAAAATATCAATACAATTGTTGATGAGATTACCAAAGTATTATTGCTATTTCAAATTTTCGATGCTATTATTAAAAAAGAATATTCATATGAACATTATTCATGATATCACGAGGTGCATGAACATGGAACAGAAATATTATATTGGATTTGATGCGGGAACGCAGAGTGTCAAGGTTGCCGTTTATGATGACAAATTACAGTGTGTGGCAATGGATACGGCGAAGACAACATTGACATATCCTCATCCAGGATGGGTACAGATGGATATTGATGAATATTACCGATTAATCAAACAATGCATGAAGACCTGTTCGGCTAAATTAAAGGAGCAAGGGATACCCGTTACTTCTGTGCGGGCTATTATGGGAGATGGCATTATTTGTGGTATTGCCGGTATTGATGAAGATGGGAATGCGGTCACGCCTTTTATTAATTACCTTGATAGTCGCACTATGGAAGATGTGGAAGAACTTAAAAAAAAGAAACTTGATATTTGGGCGCAGGAGACTGGAAATGCTGAACCAAATTGCATGTTTCCTGCTATGCTGGCACGGTGGTTTATCAAACACAGTGAACCGTTTCGAACACAAGGGGTAAAATTTATGCATAACTGTCCGTATGTTCTGCTGCACTTAGCAGGACTTAAAGGAACGGATGCCTTCCTTGATTGGGGGGTAATGTCCGGGTGGGGATTGGGATATAATGTTATGAACAAGCAATGGTCCGAAGAACAATTGAAAATCTTAGGAATTCCCAGAAAATATATGCCGAAGATTTTAAAACCATGGGATATTATTGGAGGACTTTGTGAAAAAGATGCCAAAGAAACAGGATTTCCTGCAGGGATTCCTATTTGTGCCGGGGCTGGGGATACGATGGAATCCATGATGGGAAGCGGCGTATTGGAAGCGGGAAATGCTGTAGATGTGGCGGGGACGTGTGCCATGTTCTGTGTTGCAACGGAAGGAATTGTCCCAGAGTTATCTGTTCCCGGGAGTGGTCTTATTTTTAATTCGGGTACGCTTCCCAATAGTTATTTTTATTGGGGCTTCGTTCGTACAGGAGGGTTGGCACTTCGTTGGTTTAAAGACAGTATTTGCCGGCATGAAGAAGATACATATTATGAAAAGCTGGATTCCTTAGCCGGCCGGTATCCTGCTGGCTGCGACGGAGTTATATTTATCCCTTATTTGACGGGGGGGAATGGAGCGTTTCAACATGTGCGGGGAACTTTTTTAGGATTAACGCTTGATTCTGATCAAGGAGCTCTTTGGCGTTCTGTTCTGGAAGGGATTGGATATGATTATTTAGAAATAACGGATTTATATCGTCATGCTGGGATTTGCATTGATAAACTCACCGTTACGGAAGGGGGAAGTCGGGATTCATTATGGAATCAAATTAAAGCAGACATGCTTGATACACAGGTTTTGACATTGGAAGTTGCCGGTGGGGCCGTCCCGACTAATTGTGTTGTTGCTGCATATGCAGTTCATGATATCATTGACTTAAAGTTTGTGTTGCAGCGAAAATTAATGCCTAAGGAAGTTTATATGCCCCATAGTGAACATACAGTGGTATATCGACGTAATTATGAGAAAAGAAAGAATGTGCTGAGGGCTTTGAATGAAGTCAAATAGAAGCTGTATGTGGGATGACAGGGTTTGTGAAAAAACTCAAAAGGTATACATGATAAAAGTTCATAATATAACACAATGCAATGCGTATTTTGCATATATATATGCAGAGTACGCATTTTTTAGCGGTTTCCCATGGTTGAGCGTATTTTCTTTCATTTATTTTCTTATAAAAGAGTATAATTCAGTAGATTTTTTTACTAAGTGTGGTATACTATACATGTAAGCAAGGCAATTAAAATATCTAAATGCGTGATGAATGGGAAAAAAACAAGTGAAAAAAATCACGCGAATTGAAGGAGGAGTTAGTAATGTTTTGTAAAAAAGTAATGGTTATTGGTGCCGGTACAATGGGTTCGGGTATTGCTCAGGTATTTGTAACACATGGTTGCGAAGTAGTTTTGAACGATATTAAACAAGAGTTCATTGATGGCGGGAAAGCAAAGATTGACAAGAACTTGACAAAACTTGTCGGCAAAGGAAAAATGACACAGGAAGATAAGAATGCTGCTATGGCTCGCATCACAGGTTTTGTTGATGTGACGAAAGAAAGCATGGCGGGTATTGATCTTGTCGTTGAAGCTGCTATTGAAAACATGAAAATCAAAGCTCAGATCTTCAAAAATTTGGGTGAATGCTGCGAACCGCATACTATTCTTGCTAGTAATACATCTTCCCTGGCTATTACGGAAATTGCTGCGGCAACGAATCGTCCGGATCAAGTTATCGGCATGCATTTCTTTAATCCGGCTCCTGTTATGAAACTTATCGAAATTATTAACGGCATCGCCACTTCTGAAGATACTTTCAAAAAGGTATTTGAAGCATCTGAAGAATTGGGCAAATCTCCTGTTAAAGTAACTGACTTCCCTGGCTTTGCGGGTAATCGTATTGTTATTCCTATGTTAAACGAAGCTATATTTGCTTTGATGGAAGGCGTAGCTTCCAAAGAAGATATTGATAAAGTTTGCCAATTAGGCTTTAATCATCCGATGGGACCATTAGCTCTTTGCGATTTAATCGGTAATGATGTGGTACTTCATGTAATGGAAGTTCTGTATTCTGGTATGGGAGATCCTAAATATCGTCCGTGCCCGCTGCTTGTCAAATACGTGCAAGCTGGATATCTTGGCCGTAAGACTGGCAAAGGTTTTTATGACTATAAATAATTATTGTATTTGCTGATAAAATATTAGTATAATTACAGGAGGTCTAATCAATATGGAATACCAGAACATTCTTTTTAGTGTGGAAGACGGCATTGGGTTGTTGACAATCAATCGCCCGAAGGCCTTAAATGCTTTGAATGCAGCGACGGTTACAGAAATGAAAGATTGTGTTGGAAAGGTTGCTGCTAATTCTGACATAAAAGTATTGGTTATTACCGGGTCGGGGGATAAATCCTTTGTTGCCGGTGCTGATATCAAAGAAATGGCTACTAAAAATCCGGCGGAAGGACGTGCGTGGGGGATTTTTGGACAAAGTGTATTTACTGAAATCGAAAAATTACCTCAGCCCGTAATTGCGGCTATTAACGGTTTTGCACTTGGTGGAGGTTGCGAATTATCCTGTGCCTGTGATTTTCGGTATGCTTCTGAAAATGCTAAATTTGGTCAACCGGAAGTTGGCTTAGGCATTACCCCTGGTTTTGGCGGTACGCAACGGCTGACTCGTGTAGTTGGACGCGGGTATGCTAAAGAATTAATTTATACAGGTGGTATGATTGATGCTCAGGAAGCTCATCGCATTGGTCTGGTTAACAAGGTGGTTCCTCAAGCTGAATTAATGGATGTTGTCATGAAGGTTGCTAAGAAGATTGCTAAAAACGCACCTGTAGCTGTTCAGATGTCTAAAGCTGCTATTAATAACGGCGTTAATTGCGATGTGGTAACCGGCATTTCTTATGAAGCAGAAGTGTTTGGCCTTTGCTTTGCAACGGCTGATCAAAAAGAAGGTATGGGAGCTTTTGTTGAAAAGCGTAAACCGTCCTTTACGGGTAAGTAATACTGTTAAGTTGTTTTGCTGATAAGACGAGAGTGCATTCCGGGATTCGGAATGCACTCTTTTGTATTTGTATTTATATTTGACTTTTTGACTTTTATTTGATTTTTTGCCTTAAAATCATTGACAAATGAGACTTAACATGCTATGTTTTATATAGTTATTAGCACTCAATTAAAACGAGTGCTAAAATATAAAGGAGCAGAGGTGATAGATATGGAAATGGATGAAAGAAAAAAGAAAATACTGCAAGCTATCATTCAGGACTATATCACGTCTGCTGAACCTGTTGGTTCGAGGACTATTGCCCGTAAATATAATCTTGGTGTAAGTGCAGCAACCATCCGCAATGAAATGTTTGATCTAGAAATGCTGGGGTTCTTGGAACAACCGCATACATCTGCAGGACGCGTTCCTTCCGCTAGAGGATATCGATTTTATGTTGATTGTTTACTGCAGCCTACGGAAATCAGCAATGAAGAGAAAAAAATTGTGCAAGGTTGGTTTCAAGATAAAATGAGCGATGTTGATCAAATTTTCCAGTCAACGGCGAAAGTGTTATCTCGTATTACGCATAATGTGACTTTGGTTATGGCATCTCGGCAAATGACTTCTAAATTAAAGTATATTCGTTTTTTGCCGCTTGACGACCATCGTGCTATTATGATTGTTGTGACTGATACAGGCCAAATCGAAAATTGCATTTATTCCAAGCCAGTATCAGCAACGCTGGATGATTTAAATTTGATTGCAGAGAAATTAACGCATTATTTATCGGGAATCCCCATGTCTGACATTTCCATGCAGATGATTGATAAACTTCATGAGAGTATTGTAGATGATGTAGAGTTATATCGCGTGGCGTTTCGATCCTTGACAAAATCTTTCCATAAGCAGCAGCTATACAAGGGCGGTACGATGGAGCTCCTTAATAAACCTGAATTTAAAGATGTAGATAAAGCTAAAAACTTATTTACCTTATTAGAGGAACAAGATATGGTGGCTAATCTTTTGATGAGTGATGAGGGGGCGCACAACAAAAAAGTAAGTGTGCGTATTGGCGATGAAGCAAATCTTTCTTCCATCAATGATTGCAGTATTATTGAAGCTACATTTTCCGATGATAATGTGGTTTTGGGAAAAATAGCAGTGCTGGGACCTACGCGGATGGAGTATGCAAAGATTATCGGGCTTTTAGATTTCATGAAACAACACTTACAATATATATTAGAGCATTACCATGATAATCAATAGGAGGTTTTGAGACACATGGATGACGAAAACAAAAAATCAGATGTGGAAACAACTGATACATCTAAAGAGAAAGAAATGGATACACAGGAAAAGGAATCAAAGGTAAACGAGGAGGACGCACAAGCAAAGCGGACTGAAAATAAGGAAGCTGAAAATAAGGAAGCTGAAAATAAAATGGATGGTGTAACGGCGGCACAACCCGAAGAAACATCCGATACAGCTCTTGATGCTATGAAACAACAGTATACACGTCTGCAGGCAGATTTTGCTAATTATAAAAAGCGAACTGCCAGTGAAAAATTACAAATTTCTGAAGTTGTAAAGATGGATATATTAACGGGTATATTGCCCATTATAGATAATTTTGAACGGGCATTATGTGTGCCGAAGGATCAAATAACGGATGATATAAAATCCTTTTTAGATGGATATCAGATGATATATAATCAATTAATGACAGTTCTTAAAAA
The DNA here is from genome assembly GCF_050219315.1 of Megasphaera sueciensis. Lineage (NCBI taxonomy): Bacteria > Bacillati > Bacillota > Negativicutes > Veillonellales > Veillonellaceae > Megasphaera > Megasphaera sueciensis. The sequence continues at coordinate 809,846 of NZ_CP116939.1, read as the reverse complement.
GGAAGGCTTGCAGAAAATTGATGCAGTTGGCAAGCCTTTTGATCCTAATTATCATCAAGCTGTCATGCGTACCCCTAGTGATGAATATGAAGATGACATTGTTATTGAAGTGTTGCAGGAAGGGTACCTGTTGGGAGAAAAAACATTACGCCCAGCAATGGTAAAAGTTGCATTTAACGGTTAATTATCGTTGTAATAAAAGAATGGAGGAATTTAAAATGGCTAAAGTAATTGGTATTGATTTAGGTACGACTAATTCGGTGGTTGCAGTAATGGAAGGGGGAGAACCTACTGTTATTACAAATACGGAGGGATCTCGTTTGACACCATCCGTTGTAGGGTTTTCCAAGACGGGAGAACGTCTTGTAGGACAGCTGGCAAAACGTCAGGCTGTTTCTAACCCAGGAAATACGGTCGCTTCTATTAAGCGGCATATGGGGGAAAGCTATACGGTAGATATTAATGGGAAGAAATATACGCCACAGGAAATTTCTGCGATGATTTTGCAAAAATTGAAAGAGGATGCAGAAGCGTATTTAGGTGAAAAAGTGACGCAAGCGGTTATTACGGTTCCAGCATACTTCTCCGACAGTCAACGTCAGGCTACGAAAGATGCTGGTAAAATAGCCGGGCTTGATGTACTGCGTATTGTAAATGAACCAACAGCAGCCGCGTTGGCTTATGGCCTTGATAAAGGCGGCGATGGTAAAATCTTGGTATTTGACCTTGGCGGTGGTACGTTTGATGTTTCTATCCTTGAATTAGGAGATGGCGTATTTGAAGTAAAGGCTACAAACGGCAATACAAAACTGGGCGGCGATGATTTTGATGATGCTGTTATGAACTGGATGGTTGCAGAATTTAAGAGTCAGACCGGTATTGATCTTTCTCAGGATAAGATGGCGGAACAGCGTTTGAAAGAAGCGGCTGAAAAAGCTAAAATTGAACTATCTACTGTTCTTTCCACCAATATTAACTTACCGTTCATTACGGCAGATGCAACAGGTCCGAAACATTTAGATCTTAATTTGACGCGCGCAAAATTCAATGAACTTACAGCAGATCTTGTGCATGCTACGATGGAACCGACTCGTAAAGCGATTGCTGACTCAGGGTTTTCAATCAATGAAATTGACAAAATTATTCTTGTCGGTGGTTCCAGTCGTATTCCGGCTGTACAGGAAGCGATAAAGTCTATCCTCGGTAAAGAACCAAATAAAGGTGTCAATCCTGATGAATGTGTAGCTGTCGGTGCTGCTATTCAGGCAGGTGTACTTGTCGGCGATGTTAAGGATGTATTGCTTCTTGATGTTACTCCCCTGTCTTTAGGGATTGAAACTTTGGGTGGCGTATTCACTAAAATTATTGATCGCAATACTACGATTCCTACGTCCGGAAGTCAAGTATTTTCTACCGCTGTAGATAATCAACCTTCCGTTGATGTTCATGTACTGCAGGGTGAACGTGAAATGGCTGCTGATAACAAAACATTGGGGCGTTTCGAACTTTCCGGAATTCCATCTGCTCCGCGTGGTGTACCTCGCATTGAAGTATCATTCAATATAGATGCGAATGGTATTGTGAATGTTTCGGCAAAAGATTTGGGAACTGGAAAGGAACAAAAAATTACGATTACTTCCTCCAGCGGTTTGGATAAGAGCGAAATTGATCGTATGGTCAAGGAAGCAGCTGCCCATGAAGCGGAAGATAAAAAGCGCAAGGAAGGAATTGAAGCCAAAAATAATGCGGATTCTATCATTTATCAGGCTGAAAAGACAATTAAAGATCTTGGTGATAAGGCAGATGCCGCTAAAGTTTCTGAAATCAAGGACAAAATTGCAAGTTTAAAAGAAGCTGTAAAAACTGATGATGCAGATAAAATTAAAGCAGCGACAGATGAATTGACAAAGCCGTTATACGAGCTGACTAGCGAAATGTATAAACAAGCTGATGCACAGCAGCAAGCTGCACAGCAAAGCGGCGGTGCGCAACAAGGTTCACAAGAAGCGCCAAAGGATGAAAAAGTCGTCGATGCAGATTATAAAGTAGTCGATGATGACAAGAAGTAAGATAGATAAGAGGGGCTGCCCATATGAGTAAAGATTATTATGAAATTCTAGGTGTTTCTAAAGACGCTAGTGATGACGAAATCAAAAAAGCGTTTCGCAAGCTTGCCATTAAATATCATCCCGATAAAAATCGGGATGATCCTAAGGCGGCTGAAGGAAAATTTAAAGAAATAAATGAAGCATACAGTGTTCTTTCTGATAAACAGAAACGAGCACAGTACGATCAGTTTGGACCGGAAGCCTTTCAAAATGGCGCTGCAGGTTCTGGAGGGTTTGGACAGGGTGGCTTTGGCGGTTTTGGTCAAGGAGGCGGATTTGGACAAGGCGATTTTGGCGGCTTCGGAGACATTTTTGATACGTTTTTCGGCGGTCAGGGCAGCCGCCAGACCAATGGACCTGAACGAGGAGCTGATTTGCGCTTCGATGTAGATATTTCTTTTGAAAATGCTGCTTTCGGCGTAGAAATGGAAATTCAGGTTCCTAAGAATGAAACATGTGATCATTGCCATGGGTCAGGAGCTGAACCTGGTAGTAAGGTAGATACATGTCCTATTTGTCACGGAACAGGACAGCAGCGAGTAGTTCAAAATACGCCTTTTGGACAAATGGTTAATGTACGGACGTGTTCCCATTGCGGTGGCACGGGTAAGATCGTTCATGAAAAATGTAAGAAATGTCATGGAGAAGGTACTCTTAAAATCCGTAAAAAGTTAAAAATTAAAATTCCCGCAGGTGTTGATGATGGAGCTCGCTTACGTGTAGCCGGGGAAGGTGAACCCGGTGTGCGTGGCGGCGGACATGGTGATTTGTATGTGTATATTTATGTACGCAAGAATAGTCATTTTGAACGCCGAGGTAATGATGTATTGTCAGAAGAAACTATTACATTTGCTCAGGCGGCTCTTGGAACTACGATACGAGTGGATACGTTGGATGGCAAGGTTGAGTTGAAAATTCCTGCTGGTACACAAACGGGAACTAGTTTCCGTATTAAAAACCGTGGAGTGCCTTATCTCCAGTCTGAAAAGCGCGGCGATCATTACGTGCGCATTCAAGTATCGACACCTAAGCATTTAAATGACAAACAGCGTCAAATTTTAAAGGAATTTGCTGCTTCTTGTGGTGAAAAATGGGTGGGGGAGCCTGAAAAGAAAGATGGATTTTGGGATAAAATAAAAAAAATGATTCGCACTTGGTTTGATCGCAAGTGCATGATATGGGGATTTAACGAATGAAATGGAAGAAAATAGACTTGTTTGTCCCCGGAGAGGCCACCGAATTGGTGGCCCTTCTTTTATGCGAGTACGGTAGTAACGGTTCTATTATTGATGAAGAGAAATCACATGGGGCCTGTGTTTGTGTTACGGCGTACTTTCCGGTAGAACAAGAACATATAATCTGTAGGTTAAAAGAAAAATTAAAAGAGTTGGAAACCCGCGGCGATTTTAAGGGAGCGTGGAATATTTCGGAGTCACAATCGGATGATTCTTCATGGCTGTATACTTGGCAGAAATATTTCCACCCCAAGAAAATATCAAATAGATTTTGGGTTGAACCGGCTTGGGAAAAGGTTAAACCTGGCAAAGACGATATGGTTATTACTATTGAACCAGGGGTTTCTTTTGGTAGTGGGTTGCATGATACGACGAGTCTTTGTATTTCTTATCTTGAAAAAACGATTAAAAATGGAGATAAAGTTTTTGATATTGGAACAGGTACTGGCATTCTTGCAATTGCTGCAGCAAAGTTGGGAGCAGCACATGTTACTGCCGTTGATCTTGATGAAAAGTCGGTAGTACAGGCAGCTGTCAATATAGAACTCAATAATATGGCCGCATATATTAATGTATCCTGCAGTGATTTATTGAATTCCGTAGTACATGGCACTGATAAAGCGGATGTCATTGTGGCTAATATTGTAAGTGATGCTATTATTTCTTTATTGCCAGCGCTTCCAAATTATTTGCGTGATGGCGGTATTTTTATTGCCAGCGGTATTATTGATGATCGTATTGAAGATATACGCAGGGCTGCAGATGAAAACGGTTTTATATGGATTGATGAACAACTCCGTAATGGCTGGTACGCTGTACGTATGAGGTGGATGTGATGAGAAAAATTTTTACATCGTTTCCGTTGACGAGCACATTTGAATTATCTTCTGATGATGCTCATCATGTAAGGGTAGTATTGCGCCATAAAGTAGGCGATAGCATTGCTGTAACGGATTCTACAGGTACTACGTATGATTGCATTATTACGCAAATAGAAAATCATGCTGTCTTTCTGACGCCGGCTCATAAAATAAGTGATGCTGTTATTTCGAATGATAAGGTGGTTCTTGCTGCGGGACTACTAAAGAATGATAAGTTTGAATGGATTGTCCAAAAAGCTGTTGAATTAGGGGTAGACCGTATTATTCCTGTACAAATGAAACATTGTGTAGTAAAATTAAACGAAACACATCAACAGGATAAAATAAAACGCTGGCAGAAAATTGCGCTAGAAGCAGCTAAACAATGTGGTCGCAATGATGTCCCTGAGGTCACTGCTGTTTTTGATATTCCTAAACTGATTAAAGCGTATCGTGATGTACGTTTTGTTGTTCCCTATGAACAGGAGACGGCACCTTTTCACGATATCTGCCAACAAGTGGGGAATGGTGACGTAGTTATTTGCATTGGACCGGAAGGCGGATTTGACAAAAATGAAATTGCTTTGCTGCGTGAAACAGTACCTTGGTGTCGTACCGTATCATTGGGTACACACATTCTTCGAGCGGAAACCGCGGCGATAGCAACTATTTCAATTATTATGTATGAAAGAGGATTTAAATAATGCCTACAATTGCATTTGCCACTCTCGGGTGCCGTGTCAATCAATATGATACGGACAGTATGCGTGGCTTATTTTTATCTCATGGTTATCATGAGGTTGATTTTCATGGTGTAGCAGATGTATATGTCATCAATACCTGTTCTGTTACACAAATGGGAGAAAAAAAATCACGTCAATATATTCGACGCGCGAAAAAATTAAATTCATCTTCTATTGTTGTTGTAACTGGATGTTATGCACAACTTGAGCCAGAATTTATTTCTACAATGGAAGGGGTAGATGTTGTTATTGGCATAAATGAAAAACATCGAATTGTGAATATTGTTGACATGTACATTGGGGAAGGACATCAATATGCTGTTACGGCGGTTCGTGATGTACGGACGTATAAGGAGTTTGAAGAAATTCCTTTATATCCGGCGGCAGTAGAACATACACGAGCCGACCTCAAGATTCAAGAAGGGTGTAATAATTTTTGTACATATTGCATCATTCCCTATACAAGAGGAAGTCTTAAATCCCGAAAACCGGATGCAGTTATTGAAGAAGCAAAACGCCTTATTACCTATGGATTCAAGGAAATTGTACTTACAGGAATTCATTTAGGTGCCTATGGGGTGGATCTTCCTGAACAACCAACATTAGCTTTGATTTTGCGCCGTCTTCTTGAAGAAACGCAAGTACAACGTATTCGGATGGGTTCTATAGAATCATTGGAAGTCGACGAAGATTTGATTGCTGTCATAAATTCTTCGAATCGAATTTGCCCGCACCTTCACTTGCCGTTGCAATCGGGATCAGATGAAATATTATCATCGATGCACCGGCATTATACAAAGACTGAGTATGTTCAATTAATTGAGTATTTACGTGAAAATATTCATGGATTAACGGTTTCAACAGATTTAATTTTGGGGTTTCCCGGTGAAACGGAGTCCTTGTTTCAAGAAACCTTAGAAACGCTGAAATATTTAAAATTTTCACACATTCATGCCTTTCCCTATTCTCCTAGACCGGGAACTCCGGCAGCCAGTATGGAAAATCAGGTTCCCGAGCAAGTAAAGAAACAACGGGTATCGCTTGTCAATGATTTGACAAAACGGCAGCAAAAAGAAGAAATGCAACACATGCTGGGACATACTGTCCGAGTTTTAATAGAAAAACAAACGGGGGACAGCGGTGAAGGGTTTTCGGAAAATTATGAACGGGTTCAAGTAAGCGGACTCCCCTGTGATTGTAAAAAAATAATAGTTCGGGCTGTATTAAAAGAAGTAACTGACGATACGTTATTAGGTAAATTCAGAGAGGGTGAATAAAATGGAAGATTGTTTATTTTGTAAAATTATTATGGGTGAAATACCTAGTGCAAAAGTGTATGAAGATGAAAATTTCTTTGCTTTTAAGGATATTGCACCAGTAGCACCTGTACATGTTCTTGTTGTTCCCAAAAAACATATTTGCAGTATTGCTGATTTAAAACCCGAAGATGCAGAAGTAGCAGGTAAAATGTTGTATGCTATCCAAAAGGTAGCGGATCTGCTGGGGTTGTCTCAAGATGGCTATAGAGTTGTTTTTAATACCGGTGAAAAAGCAGGCCAGACAGTACACCATATGCATGCACATATTCTCGGTGGTAAGGAAATGGCTTGGCCGGGAGTATAACGTAAAAAAATCCTCATCAGAAAAATTTCTGATGAGGATTTTTTTAATCTTTAAAGTAAGGTTTAAAAACAGAACGGTTTGGTTCTTTATGTTGTTTTTTTTCATTTGATTTGCGTGGTTCACGCGATTTACGATCTGAAGAACGAGAGTCGCTGAATCGGCGTTTTTTTTCTCGATCACCGGAACTGCGATGATGATCGCCTTCATGTTTTCGATCTTTGCTTCCCGAATAATCACGACGGCGGTTTGTGCTATTGTTGGAATGAAAACTGCGTTTTATACGAAGAGGCGCTTCTTCTGTAATTTTTACAGGAGTCGTATCTGGTTCTTTTGTCAGCAGTTTAATAGCAGCTGAAACCAAGGCAACAGAATCAAAATTAGATAACAATTCTTCAGCACTGGCACGATAACTTTCTACGCTCCCGTCTTCGGCTGCGGCAGCAAGGTTTCTGATAGCGCTCTGCTGTGCGCCTTCAAGAGCTTCTGAGAAGGAAGGGGCTTTGCGACGAGGAATAGGCCGTTTGATTAACCGTTCAATGGTGCGGAGATGTTCTATTTCACGAGGAATAACAAAGGTCATGGCTTCGCCGGTTTGTCCGGCACGGCCAGTACGGCCGACTCGATGAACATAACTTTCCGGATCTTGCGGCAGATCATAGTTATATACGTGCGTGACACCGCTGATATCTAATCCACGGGCAGCTACATCTGTAGCGACGAGAATATCAATTGTTTTTTCACGGAACTGCCGTATGACCGTATCTCTTTTGGCCTGTGTCAAATCTCCATGGATGCCTTCCGCAGAAAAGCCGCGCTTTTTTAATGCTTCTGATACTTCATCGACACGACGTTTCGTGCGGACAAAAATAATCGCTAGATCAGGATCCTGTAAATCGAGCAGCCGGCAAAGTATATCAAACTTTTGACGATCGGGTACTTCGATGTATGATTGTTCAATAAGATCAATTGTAACTTCCTTTGCTTTCATGCGTATGATCTGTGGATCGTGCAGAAATTTCTGCGCTAGTTCTTGAATCGGTTTAGGCATGGTTGCTGAAAAAAGCAATGTTTGCCGGGTATCTGCTGGAGTTGCAGCCATAATTAGGTTGATGTCATCGATAAAACCCATATTGAGCATTTCATCTGCTTCGTCAAGTACAATAGTTGAAATATGGTTAAGACGAATTGTACCTCTTTTCATGTGGTCAATTAAACGTCCTGGCGTAGCTACCACGATCTGCGGATTTTTTCGCAGACGACGAAGCTGGCGGTCAATATCTTGACCACCGTAAATTGGCAGTGCTTGAATGTTGGTAAATTGTGCAAGGTGGTTGATTTCTTCAGCAACCTGCATTGCTAGTTCACGTGTTGGTGATAAGACGACAGTTTGGATATCTTTTGTAGGTGTTGCGGCCAAGATTTTTTCCAGCACGGGAATTGCGTAAGCAGCCGTTTTCCCTGTACCAGTTTGAGCTTGGCCGATCATATCATTACCGGACAATGCGACCGGGATGGATTCGGCTTGAATGGGGGTTGGTTCTTCAAATCCCATTTCGTTCAGGGCTTGGATGATTACGTCATTGATGTTCAGTTCTTTGAATTTTTCTAACATGTATACCTCCTATTAATGTAACTTATCTAGTATAGCATTGATTGTCATAAAAAGATAGAGAAAACAATAAAGTATTTTTATTATTTCCTGTCATACACGCAGGAGATGCAAGATTGATAAATGTTAAGAAAACGACAAAAAAACAAGTGTTATTCCTCGGGCATTTGTGGTATGATACATAACGTGACAAACAAAGTATAAAAGATGGATATTTTTGACTAATAATATGTATTTATGATAAAATATATTATTGATGTTGATAGAGTAGATATCTTATTTGTGCAATTAATTGGAGGGCTGTTCAGGTGTTTGACAAATTAGTAAATAGATTACTTGGAAACAATACAGAGCGCGAATTAAAAAAGATGTGGCCGATTGTTAAAGAAGTCAATAGATTGGAAGCTTCGTTGGTAGATTTGAGTGATGCATCGTTGGCAGGTAAAACGCTGGAATTCAAAAAGCGCATACAGGAAGGCGAAACATTGGATGACTTGCTGCCCGAAGCATTTGCTGTTGTCCGTGAAGCATCAAGACGAGTTACGGGAATGCGGCATTTTGACGTACAATTGCTGGGCGGTATTGTGCTTCATCGTGGAGATATAGCAGAAATGAGAACGGGTGAAGGGAAAACCTTGGTTGCAACTTTACCTGTTTATTTGAATGCATTGTCAGGTAAAGGTGTTCATGTTGTTACAGTCAATGATTACCTTGCTACACGGGACAGTGAAGAAATGGGTCAAATTTATAAATTTTTAGGACTGTCTGTCGGATTGATTGTCCATGATTTAGATTATGACCAAAGACGCCGTGCGTATAATGCAGATATTACATATGGAACAAACAATGAATTCGGGTTTGATTATCTGCGGGATAATATGGTAATCAGCGCCGATCAGATGGTACAGCGCCCTCTTAACTATTGTATCGTCGATGAAGTTGATAGTATTCTTATTGATGAAGCCCGTACACCCCTTATTATCTCCGGTCCGGGAGAAAAATCAACAGATATGTATTATACACTGGCAGCTATTGTAAAACGCTTGAAAAAAGATGAAGATTATACGATGGACGAAAAACAAAAAACGATTGCACCAACAGAAGAAGGCGCTCATAAAATTGAAAAAATGCTGGGTATCAGCAATATGTTCGATAATGAACACTTAGAACTGAATCACTTGGTTATTCAGGCTTTACGGGCTTGTTTTATGATGCATTTGGATAAAGATTACGTTGTTAAAAATGGAGAAATCGTCATTGTCGATGAATTTACCGGTCGTCTTATGTACGGTCGCCGCTATAGTGATGGATTGCATCAGTCTATTGAAGCTAAAGAAGGTGTTAAAGTTCAAGGTGAAAGCAAGACGTTGGCGACTATTACCTTCCAAAATTATTTCCGTATGTATAATAAACTGGCGGGCATGACTGGTACAGCCAAAACAGAAGAAGATGAATTCAACAAGATTTACAAGCTGGATGTATATGTTATTCCGACCAATATGCCAATGATACGTAAGGATTTGCCGGATATGATATACAAAACAAAAAATGCCAAATATCGTGCCGTTGTTCGGGAAATTAAGGTGCGCCATGCCAAAGGACAACCGCTGTTAGTGGGCACGACTTCTATTAGTCAGTCGGAAATCATCAGTGGGCTTTTGGACAAAGAAAATATTGTACATAATGTATTGAATGCTAAATATCATGAAAAAGAAGCGGATATCATAAAAGAGGCAGGACAGCCGAATATGGTAACGATAGCCACCAATATGGCCGGCCGCGGTACGGATATCAAATTGGGTAAGGGAGTTCCTGAATTGGGAGGACTCATGATTATTGGAACAGAACGTCATGAAAGCAGACGAATTGATAACCAGCTTAGAGGACGTTCCGGACGGCAGGGAGATCCGGGAACTACACAATTTTTCTTGTCTTTGGAAGATGATCTCATGAGAATTTTCGGTTCTGATAACATTTCCAAGGTAATGGATAAGCTCGGGATGGATGAAGATGAACCGATTACACATTCTATGATTACTAAATCCATAGAAAAAGCACAAAAAAAAGTGGAAGCTCATAATTTTGAAATTCGTAAATATGTGTTGGAATATGATGACGTCATGAATCAACAGCGTGAAGTTCTCTATGGTCAACGACGCCAGGTTTTGCAGGTGGAATCGCTGCGGGAAACAATTATCGGTATGGTGGATGACATTATCATGGATGGATTGGAAAAATATGCCAATGAAAAACTATATCCGGAAGAATGGGACTTTACAGGCCTTTTACAGCAAATGGAGCAATATTTTGTACCTAAGGGAGCCACAACGGTCCAAGAACTGGAAAATCTCAGCCGTATAGAGGTACAAGAAAAATTGCATACGATTGCAACCGAACTGTATGATGCCCGTGAAAAAGAAATAGGGGCACCCACGATGCGTGAACTGGAAAAGGCAATTATGTTGCGTGTTGTTGACAGTAAGTGGATGGATCACTTGGATGCGATGGATGCATTAAAGGAAGGCATTAATCTGCGAGCTTATGGACAGAAAAATCCCCTTGTTGAATATAAATTTGAAGCCTATGAAATGTTTGAAGAAATGGTGGATTCTATCAAACGAACCGTTGTTACTTTCTTGTACCATATTCAAATCACGTACAGCAGCTCTGTGCCGAAAGCAGAAAATCATTTAGAAGGAGCTACAACCGTGCATCCGGAAAACAAACCGGTCAGCAAAGAAGATATTGAAGCAGACGAACGGGGACATGAAAAATAAAACGATTGGCTGTTGATGATATAAATGTATATATTTTGAAAGATGGTGAAACTTGTGTTACTAGATGAAATTAGAAAACCTTTAGAAGATTTGCAAAAAAGAATACAAGAAATCGGGGATTCACTTTAACTTAGTTCGAAAAAAAGAAAGAATTATGGATTTCGATATGCAGATGAGTGACCCGACTTTTTGGAATGATCAAGATAGAGCCAAAACAATTTCTCAAGAAGCTACGCTTTTAAAGACGGAAGTCGAAGGTCATGAAGCGTTGGTAAATAAAGCTGCAGATTTAATGGATTTCTTGGAAATGGCGATGGAAGATGGTGATACTTCCTTAACAGAAGACATAGAGAAACAATATGAAGAATTGGAAAAAGAAATAGAAAAACGGGAAATATTACTTTTGCTCTCCGGTGAATATGATAATTGCAATGCTATTTTAACTTTTCATGCCGGGGCAGGAGGAACGGAAGCACAGGATTGGACACAAATGTTGATCCGTATGTATACCCGCTGGGCTGAGCAAAATGGATATCGTATCATCATGATGGATATGCAGCCCGGTGACGAAGCCGGTGTTAAAAGTGCCATGTTTACTATTGAAGGTGACCATGCATATGGATATTTAAAATCGGAAAAGGGTGTTCATCGCTTGGTTCGGATTTCTCCTTTTGATGCAGCGGCTCGCCGTCATACATCATTTACGGCAGTTGATGTTATGCCGGAACTTCCTGACGATATGGATATAGACATTAACATAGATGAAGTGCGGGTTGATTACTTTAGAGCCAGTGGAGCCGGCGGCCAGCATGTCAATAAAACAAGTTCGGCTGTCCGAATGACACATCTTCCGACAGGAATTGTGGCTCAGTGCCAAAATGAACGTTCGCAGGTACAAAACAGAGAGATGTGTATGAAGTATCTGCGTGCTAAATTGTTTGAGTTAGAACAGGAAAAACAAGCACAGCTCAAAGCGGAAATTGGTGGTACCCACCAAGCTATTGAATGGGGAAGCCAGATTCGCTCATATGTATTTCACCCATATAATTTGGTTAAAGATCATCGTACCGGGGTGGAAACCAGCAATATTCAGGCTGTGATGGATGGAGATCTTGAACAGTTTATTGAAGGGTATTTACAACAAGAGAAGGATAAAAAACTAGCTAAACAGGACCTATAATGAAAAAACTGATTATTTTTTTGATATGCGTCGGCAGTTTTGTTTACGGAGCCAATCAATATGCTCCGCAGCTTGCCGAAGAAGGGCTGTATCACTCCCTGCAAAATTCTATGCAGTTGCGACGTTCTGATGTGCAAGTGAAGGCACAGCCAGGAATAAAAATAGTGACAGGGGCGATGGACACTGTTCAAATTCATGGCCAGGACGCTCAAGTCGGCAGTCTAAAATTGGCTTCCTTTGACTGTAATCTGCAGGGTGTCCATTTCAGTCCGCAAGCCTCTCTTATAGATGGAAAATTGAGTATTATGCGTGCAGAGAGTGGAGATATGACAGCATCTATACGCAGCGAAGATTTGCGTAGGTTTTTGATAGATAAAGTCGACAATCTTTCCAATGTAAAAGTTGTATTTGACGATGATATGGTATACGTAACTGGGACAATGTCTTTAGGCGGTATCATCGAAGCGAAAGCAAACATTCGCGGGCATTTTGGAATGCAAGAAAAAAAGCTTATGTTTATTCCTACAAATGTTTCCGTCGAGGGAATGGGAATGGCCTACAAAATAAAATCACCCAGCGTTGAGATATATGATTTTTCAAATTTTCCTCTGGGAATCCTGCCAGATACGGTTACCATGCAACGTGATATGGTAACCATTCATGGCAGAGTACGTAATTATTAATCAAGGTGGATATGATGGAATATACTAATAAACGTAGTAAAACGTTGATGATAATCGCGATCTTGATAGGCCTTTTGTGTGCTGTTTACATGTGCGTTCAGCGGTATTATGTCGAACAAAAAAACACAACAATAGAAATGGCACTAGATTATGATGCGATTTTGGCCATGGCGCGCAATGACGGCTATGATACAGATACGGCATTGGAAAAATGCCGTGAAGCTGGGATAACCAGTTTCACTATTTACGATTCGACATTAAATAAATTGACCCAGCGGGGAGATTTGTCATTGATTACTAAGCTGGGTTTCAAGTTGTATTATCCTCAATTCGATATTTCGGATTTATCGTATGATTATTATGTTATCGGAAAACCGAAGGGGTCCAAGGATGCCTACTTTGATGAAGTATGCATAGATTTAAAAAAACGTCTGGGAAATAAGAATGTAAAAATATTAGATAATCCACAATATCGTATTATGGGTGTACGTGGTGTTATGCCAACATTAGGCGAAATGAATCTAGGAATTTTGACTGCTGATGCAAACGAGATTGCCTCACATGGTTTTCATGTTATTCTACGTCCGACAAATTACAGTAATGTAACTAAGAATAAAATAGAAAGTTTCTTTGACCGTGCAGATACAATTCAAAATGTCAGCGGAATTATGTTTGTTGGAAAAGAAGTGCTGGGATATAATCCGGATCCAGCTATGCATAAAGAAATGTTGGACTATACGGCAGAATGTCTGAAAAAGCGCAATTTACCGTTTTACATGATTGAATCAGTAAATCAACTGCAGTATAATACACAAGATGGTATGTATGATTTGGCAGGCCTGCTTAATTATGATACGGGACGAGTCTATGCAATGGCCAAGGAAGAATTAGAAAAAATATCTCCGGAAGAAGCCGCGATGCGTTATTATATTAGTGATTTAGAACGAAATGTACGTATCAATCTGTTTGCTTTGTATAAGAAACCCGCTCATGGACGCAGCTTGACCGATACTAATTTGAAATATATTTCTGATGTGTCAAATAAACTTAAGGACCGTGGATATCATTTAGGGAAGGCGTCTATTTTACCGGCTTATTATCCTAATAAAATTTTATTGGCTATTGTTGCTGCTGCGGCTGTCTGCGGCTTTCTTCTTACTTTTAATTTGCTGTTTCCTTTTGCAGATAAATATAATTACATATTTATGTTAATTGGCATATTGGCAGCAGGCGGCGGTGCGGTTATAGCCAAGGGTGCGTTATTTTTACAAGTTATGGCTGTGGGGTGTGCTACTGCCACTCCTGTGGCTTCTATTCTTATTTTGCTGGATTGGTGGAAGAAAAAAAATATAACGAAAAAATTAGGCTTTGTCCGTATTTTGCGAGATGGCACTGTTGGTCTAGCCTGTGCGGTAGCCATGTCGATGATTGGCGGATTATTTATTGCGGCAATGTTGGGAAATATTCGTTTCTTTATGGAATTTGACTTTTATCGCGGAGTTAAATTGACATTCATCCTACCAATTGTTTTGATCTGTATTGGATATGTACGTCGTTTTCCATTATTTGACCGGACGATAAATTCACCAGAAGAGTTTATTGATTTTGTAAAACATTTCTTGAATATTCCCATTAAAATGGGCTCACTTATATTTGTTGGATTTTTAGCGTTTGCGGCATTTGTTTTTGTCGGTCGCAGCGGACATACTGCCGGTGTTCCTGTACCGGGTGCAGAAGTGGCTATGCGGCGCTTTTTGGAAAATACGATGTATGCCCGGCCGAGAGAAAAAGAATTTCTTATTGGTCATCCGGCCTTCTATCTGATGGTGGCGGCAATGTATCGAAAGTGGCCGCAAATTATACATTTTTTCATGGTGGTAGCGGCAGTTATCGGACAAGGATCTATGGTGGAAACATTTGCTCATATTCGCACACCCATTGAAATGTCTTTCGTACGAGGACTCAATGGATGGGTAACGGGAATGGTTTTGGGGATTATCGTCGTTTGTGCGTTGCCTATTTTTCAATATATCACGGCGTGGATGGGGAAGCAGGTGAGTCGCCGTGACTAAAATTGTTATTTCTGGATATTATGGTTTCGGTAATGCCGGAGATGAAGCAATGCTGGCGGCTTTATTGGACTCTATTTTAGAAATAATACCGGAGGCCGATATTACGGTAATCACTGGAAATGAAAAACTTACAAAAGCAAATCACGGAGTGAAAACAGTACATCGACTGAATTTTTTGGGGATAACGGCAGCGATTTCTCACAGCCATATATTGATCAGCGGCGGTGGCAGTTTATTGCAGGATGTGACTAGCTCCCGCAGTTTGTATTATTATTTGGCAATTATTAAAATTGCTTTATTGTTACATAAACCGGTCATGCTGTATGCACAAGGTATCGGGCCCTTGCGGCGCCGTAAAGCCAGAGAGGCTGTCCGTAAGGTATTGGAACGTGTGGATATGATAGGAGTGCGAGATGAAGAGTCGAAAAAAGAATTAATTTCAATCGGTGTTCTTACTCCGCCGATTGAGGTTACTGCCGATGCTGTATTATCTGCAAACCCTGTTGATAAAAAACTGGGTTTTCTTCTTTTAAAAAAATATGCAATAACCGGTATACGCCCTAAAATAGGGATAGCGATACGGAATTGGAAAAACCTAAGCCATTATAAAATTGAAGTAGCTAAGGCTGCCGATGTACTTCAGGAACGGTATAATGCGAATATTGTATTTGTACCTATGCAGTTTCCCGATGATATTCGAGCCGCAGAGGATGTGTGCGGATTTATGAAACGGGAAGCAATTATCCTCAAAGAACAGTATACAACGGTAGAACTTATGTCGATTATCGGTTGTATGGATGTACTTTTAGGAATACGATTGCATGCACTCATCTTTGCATCCATAATGCATGTTCCCGTGACCGCTATTTCCTATGATCCTAAGATTAATAATTTTATTGATTTAATTGGCGAACGCCTGTGCGGTACAATAGAAACAGTTACGGCGGATATGCTGATTGTTGATTTAGATAAAAAATTAACGATGGGTCAGCTGGCTCCGTCTGTATTGATTCGCATCAACCAATTGAGAGAATTATCTCTCCGAAATGCGTATTTGGCATTAAAGGTTATTGAAAAATATTCAAATTCTTTATGAATCGGAGGCACGTTATGCAAACCTTAACTGAGGAACAAGTACAATCTGTAAAAAACTATGCCACGGCAATGCGCAGGGAAATCATAAAAATGATTACCGAAGCTCAATCCGGACATCCCGGTGGTTCTTTATCCATCGCGGATGTGGTGGCTTTGTTATATGATGTAGAAATGAATGCATCACCGCAGGATCCGCATAATCCGGACCGGGACCGTTTGGTTTTATCAAAAGGTCATGCTGCTCCTGCTGTGTACGCAGCATTAGCATTAAAAGGATATTTTCCAATCGCTGAACTTGCTGGATTACGTAAGATCGGACGGTTGTTGCAGGGACATCCAGATATGAAGCATATTCCTGGCATTGATATGTCTACTGGGTCGTTAGGACAGGGAATTAGTGCTTCTTGCGGAATTGCAATAGCAGGTAAGCTTGACCATAAAGACTTCCGAGTATTTACAATTATGGGTGATGGTGAACAAGAAGAAGGTCAGGTTTGGGAGGCGGCAATGTTGGCAGCCCATTATAAACTGGATAATTTAACCGCTTTTCTTGATAACAATGGATTACAGATTGACGGTAAAATTGATGAGGTTATGTGTCCTGAACCATTACCTGATAAATGGAAGGCTTTTGGCTGGCATGTTATTGAAGTGAACGGTCATGATGTACAGGAATTGCATCAGGCTGTTTGTGAAGCGAAAACTACTACGGGAAAACCTACCATGATTATTATGCATACTATAAAAGGAAAAGGTATTTCTGAGATGGAAAATCAGGCTGGATGGCATGGGAAAGCACCATCAGTAGAGCAATGCGCAATATTCTTATCGGAATTGGAAGGTGAACAATAATGGCAAAAGCAACGCGTGACGCATACGGCGAAGCCTTGGCTGAATTAGGTGCCGTTAATGATGATATAGTTGTTTTAGATGCTGATTTATCGGCTTCTACTAAAACCAGTGTGTTTAAGAAAGCATTTCCAAATCGACATTTTAATGTAGGCATAGCGGAACAGAATTTAATTGGAGTAGCTGCTGGATTGGCTGCGACAGGGAAAATTCCGTTTGCTTCTTCTTTTGCAGTATTTGCAACAGGGAGAGCCTTCGAACAAATCAGAAATTCTGTTTGTTATCCCCGTTTAAATGTAAAAATCGCTGCAACACATGCCGGTATTACAGTTGGAGAAGATGGAGCTACGCATCAAGCGAATGAAGATGTTGCTATTATGCGTTCGTTGCCTAATATGTCTGTCGTCGTTCCTGCTGATGCCGCTGAAACAAAAGCTGTTATTAAGTGGGCAGCTGCATATGACGGTCCCGTTTATATCCGAATGGGACGTTCCAAAGTACCGGAAATTTTTGATGATTCTTATCAGTACACGTTTGGCAAGGGCATTGTATTGCAAGATGGGATAGATGTAACGCTCATTGCCATGGGAATTATGGTCGCAAAAGCACAAGAAGCTGCTAAAGAATTGGAAAAAGAAGGTATTTCCGCAGCGGTTGTTAATATGAGTACGATAAAGCCGATTGATTCGGAGATGCTTATTGCTTGTGCAAAAAAAACAGGGGCTGTCGTTACGTGTGAAGAACACACGATTATGGGTGGTTTAGGCAGTGCGGTTGCGGAGGTTCTTGGTGAATGCTGCCCAGTTCCTCTGACTCGTATAGGTATGAATGATGTTTTTGGCGAATCAGGGACACCGAATGAGCTTCTGGTTAAATTCGGACTAACAGCCGAACATATTGTCCAGGCAGCTAAATCTGTTATTGCTCGTAAATAAGCAGCTGCTTGAAAAGAGGTAAACTATGATTTATTTTAGGGATGTATCAAAAATTTATGATAATGGCTCCGTTGCATTAGATCATGTTACGGTTCATATTGAAAAAGGTGAGTTTGTTTTCGTTGTAGGTGCCAGCGGTGCCGGTAAATCAACGTTTATTAAACTTTTGTCACACGAAGAACTTCCTTCATCGGGAACTGTTGTTGTAAATGGTATTGAAGTTAACCGTATCGCAAAAAATCGTGTACCTTATTTACGACGCAAAATGGGAATTGTTTTCCAAGATTTTCGGTTGCTTCCGAATAAGACTGCGGCGGAAAATGTAGCATTTGCCATGGAAGTTATTGAAACACCGCGTAAAGTAATTCAAGAACGTGTGCATAACGTTCTTGATTTGGTTAACTTGGTGGGAAAGGCCGATGCGCTGCCGCAAAATCTCAGCGGCGGTGAACAACAGCGTATTGCCATTGCTCGGGCTATTGTGAATCGTCCGCTTATGCTGATTGCTGATGAACCTACAGGCAATCTGGATCCTGATACATCGCGCGGAATCATGGATTTGTTTACTAAAATCAATCATATGGGAACAACGGTATTGATGGTGACACATGATAAGCAAATGGTTGATATGATGAATAAGCGAGTGATAGAAATCGTTGATGGTAAAATTGTCCGCGACGAACAGAAAGGGGCATACGGCGATGAAGATTAGAACTATGCGTTATTATACGTCGGAAGCCTTTACATCTTTTAGACGCAACAGCTTTATGTCTTTTGCTTCTGTTGCTACTGTAGCGCTATCATTATTCATATTGGGTATTTTTATGACGATGGTAGCTAATCTTGATTATTTTGCTGATAATTTGGAAAACCAAGTTCAGATCAGTGTATATTTGAAGGATGGAATTACAACAGATCAGGTGATGAAAGTAGGACGGGAATTAAAAGAATTGCCGGATGTTAAATCCATTGAATTTACCGATAAGGATAAAGCAATGAATCGTTTGAAAGAAAGGATGAAAGACCAGCCGGGAATTTTGGATGCATTGGAAGGTAAAAATCCATTGCCTAGTTCATACGAAATAACTTTTACCAATCCAGAGGCAGTAAAGAAAACGGCAGCCGTAGTTGCTAACTATCCAGAGGTAGAAAGTTCACACTATGGACAAGAAATTGTTGAACAGTTATTTTCGATTACTCAGGTTATTCGTTGGGGCGGCATTGCTCTTATTATATTTTTGACGTTTGCTACATTATTTATTATTTCTAATACGATCCGCTTAACCGTGTTTGCACGTCGCAGAGAAATAGGGATTATGAAATATGTAGGTGCTACTAATTGGTTTATCCGCTGGCCATTTCTTTTGGAAGGGTTGTTTTTAGGTTTTATCGGCGGACTCATTGCGGATATGGCATTGTTTCAGTTTTATGGCTTTGTTACTACGGAAATACATGAATCACTAGCTTTTTTACCGATGGTCAGCATGTATCCGTTTATGTATGAGACCGGGGGCGTACTTTTAATTATCAGCATGATTATTGGCGCACTAGGTAGTACGATTTCTTTGAAACGTTATATGAAGGTGTAATATATGGTAAAGCAAATGTCTGGAAAAAAAATTATTGCTGTTATGATTATTTCGGCTATGCTTACTCCGTGTTTTGCGGTTGTGGCAGATGATGATGATTCCGATTTACAAAATCAACTATCTGATGTACAATCTCAAATGGATCAGCAGACACAAAAGAAGAATGAAGCAGAAGAGGTTATTGGTAGTGTTTTTGAAAAATTACGGGTTACACAAGAAAATCTTGATGCCGCATTAAAGGAATTTAAGACTGTTTCTGATCAACTTGCACAGACTGAAGAACAAATAACGAAGATGCAAGCTGAGCTGGAAAAAACGCAGACTAATTTAAGCCGGCGCCAAGATGTTTTAAGTACTCGTATTCGGGATATCTATATGCATGGACAATTAGACTATTTGGATGTTGTTATTGGAGCTAAAGATTTTAATGATTTTTCTAACCGTGTTGAATTGTTGAAACGTATTGTAAATTCAGATATGGAACTTATTACTTCCATCAAAGACGAACGAGATAAAATCAATGAACAAAAAGCAATATTGGAACAGGAACGGCAGAAACAGGTAGAATTGAAGGCTGAATCAGCTAAAAAGAAAGAAGAAGTGGAAAAACGCAAGGCAGAACAGCAGGCTATTTTGAATAAGGCTCAAAATGATAAGGCAACAGCAGAACAAGCTTATAATGAGTTGGAAGCATCCTCACAGCAAATCGGTGATATGCTGCGTGCCCGTGCGGCAGCTCGTGCCGCCGCCGCTTCTGGTTCGGATTCTTCCGGAGGAAGTTCTGATAGCAGCTATTATCAGCCTGTCAGTGGTTCTGGCCGATTTATATGGCCTGTCAACGGTGTGATTACTTCCCCTTTTGGATACAGGAACCATCCTATATTCGGCCGTCAGATTCTTCATTCTGGGATTGATATCGGGGTTGATTCAGGAACACCGGTGCATGCTGCTGATAGTGGGGTTGTTGTGGAAGCTGGCTGGCTGGGTGGATATGGTTATGCTGTTGTCATTGACCATGGTAACGGGCTGTCTACTTTATATGGACATAACTCGTCGTTGAATGTATCAGCGGGACAATCTGTTTCACAAGGGCAGGTTATTGCGTATTCCGGATCGACCGGAAATTCTACTGGTCCTCATGTTCATTTTGAGGTACGTGCCAATGGGGATCCTGTTGATCCTACTGGTTATCTATAATAGGGGCGCTACATGAAAATCAAGTATAAAAAAATTGTAAGTCTTGTATGGCATGGAGGGGCATGGATATTTTCTGCAATGCTTTGTTCTATTGTAGTATTTATTTTAGGATCATACTATTATACCGGTTCACCAACTGGTTTTTTAAAACTGGTTCGTACGTTTAGCATTGTAGAATCGCGATATGCAGGAGAAATAGATAAAGAAAAATTATTAAACGGAGCATTAGAAGGTATAGTAGCGAAACTTTCAGATAAGCATTCTATCTATCTTGATGGGGATAATTATGCATCTTTTGCTAATCAAACCTCCGCATCGTATGCCGGCGTTGGATTGTATCTTGGTAAAAACGATCAAGGACCTTTTGTTGTAGAAGTTGTGGATGGTAGTCCGGCTAAAGAAGCGGGTATTCAGCGCGGTGATATTATTGTTGCCATTAATGGAAAAAATGCGAATGAAATGGATATTGAACGAGTGGCACAAGAGGTTCGCGGCCCTGTGGGCTCTGCTGTCACGCTTGTACTAAGTCATAAAGGAACGGAATATACAAAAGAACTGGTTCGGAGCCAGATACAATTAAAAACAGTTGGTGGTCAGCTTATACCAGGAACGAATATTGGTTATATTCGTGTGGCTATTTTCAGTGAAAAAACTGGCAAGGAATTTACAGACTTGTATCAGTCTTTACGACAGCAGGGAATGGGGAAAATGATTCTTGATCTACGAAATAATCCCGGCGGACTTGTTGATCAGGCTGTTATTGTTTCTAGTAATTTTGTACCGCCGCATAGTACCATTGTTTCTTATGTCGACCGTTCTGGAAAAGAAACCGATTTTACAGCGGATGGTACCACAGACGGGATTCCCATGGTGGTACTTATCAATGAAAATACAGCCAGTGCTGCAGAAATTACAGCAGGAGCTGTTCAAGATTTAAAAATTGGTACAATTGTCGGAGTTAAAAGTTATGGGAAAGGAACGGTTCAGGGAGTTTATCCTATTGATGAAGGCAATGCCATCAAACTAACTGTTGCAAAATACAAAACCGCGAATGGCAGATTTATAGATGGGGTTGGGATTGAGCCGGATGTAGTAGTTCCTTTGCAGGCTGATGATACGACAGATAAACAGTTTGAAAAAGCGTATGAAATATTGAATCAGTAGGACAGATAGACAAGAGACATGGTCCTTACTGGCTGTGTCTCTTTTATAATATGATAGTATTCTGTAAATGAGGTGTAGTATGTTTATAGATAGAGCAAGAATATTTGTGCAATCAGGTAAAGGCGGAGACGGCATGAGCAGCTTCCGCAGGGAAAAATTTGTACCTAAGGGAGGTCCGAATGGCGGTGATGGTGGACAAGGAGGAAGTGTAATACTGGTTGCTGATCAGAATGTAAATACGTTAGTAGATTTTCGATATCGCCGTTTATTTAAAGCAAAGCCGGGTGGCAAAGGTCAAGGGAGTAATAAGTTTGGACGTGATGCTGAAGATTTTTTGATTCCTGTTCCCGTAGGTACTGTTGTAAAGGATGAATCTACGGATCGTGTTATTGCTGATTTAAGCTACGATGGACAACAAGCTGTAGTTGCCAAAGGTGGACGCGGTGGCCGTGGGAATTATCATTTTCGGACAAGTGCAAATCGTGCACCTACATTTGCTGAAATGGGTGAACCAGGGGAAGAACACTGGCTGCGTATGGAGCTTAAAGTATTGGCAGATGTTGGTCTTTTAGGATACCCTAGTGTTGGCAAATCTAGTATTTTACGTCAAGTATCGGCGGCAGAGCCGGAGATTGCGGCATATCACTTTACTACACTGAATCCTATCTTGGGTGTAGTGAATTTATCGGATCATCGCAGTTTTGTTATGGCCGATATTCCCGGACTTATTGAAGGAGCCAGTGAAGGCGTAGGTTTGGGACATGATTTTTTACGACATATTGAACGTACCAAGATTTTAATACATGTTCTGGATGTATCTGGGTCAGAAGGACGTGATCCGATAGAAGATTTTGAAAAAATCAATAGTGAATTAAAAAAATATAATGAACGACTGTCTCATAAATTGCAAATTGTAGCAGCTAATAAAATAGATCTTTTAGAAGATTCTGATAATTTAGAACGAGTCCGTGAATATATGAATGCAGAAGGGCAGGAAGTTTTCCCTATATGTGCAGCTACGGGAGAAGGAATTCCTGAACTTTTAGAACGAGTGTGGACTCTTTTGCAGGAATATGCTGCTGAACCGGAACAAACAGAGGATGTCGTGGTATATAAGGCAGAAAATAAGCCTGATTTTGAAGTGCATCGTGATGATACAGGGGCGTTTGTTGTCACGGGGCCTCGTATTGAAAAATTGGCAGCTATGACTAATTTTGCTGATGATCAGTCCTTACGTCGATTCCAACGTATTTGGCGTTATATGGAGCTTGATAAATTATTAATAAAAAATGGTATTAAAGATGGAGATACAGTTCGTATTAATGATATGGAATTTGATTTTCAAAAATAAGGAGGGTACAATAGATGATAGGGAAAGATAAACGGCAGCTGAAAGCCATGGCGAGTCTTATGACGGCAGTAGTACAGATAGGTAAAGATGGATTGACGGATGCTGTCATTGACAGTGCACGAGCGGCTATTACGGCTCGGGAACTTATTAAGGCACATGTACTTAATAATGCCAGCCTTGATACTAAGGAGACCATGACTGAACTTGCAGATATGCTGGGAGCTGAACTTGTTCAGATTATCGGCCATTATGGAATACTGTTTAAAAAAAAGAAGGAAAAGTCACATTATGATTTCATCCAAGAGTAAGGATGGTATACATGACAGATATACGCGAAGGTTTTATTCATAAAAACCGCATTATAATAAAAATTGGATCAAGTACGCTGACACATGCGTCAGGTAAATTAAATTATCATCGCATTGAGAAATTGGTTATGGAAATTGCTGATTTGCAGAATCAAGGAAAACAGATGATTTTAGTTACTTCTGCTGCTGTCAGTGCAGGTATGGCTCCACTTGGATTATCAGAGCGCCCGCAGAATATGCGGGAAAAGCAGGCATTGGCTGCTGTTGGACAAGGTATATTAATGAATATTTATGAAAAGATGTTTCGTGATTACGGCCAAACGGTAGGACAAATATTATTGACCCGTATGGATTCATATAACCGAAAAAATTTTATGAATTTGCGCAATACATTGCTTACCCTATTGGATATGGGAGTTATCCCGGTTATCAATGAAAATGATGCGGTGGCTATAGACGAATTGAAAATTGGGGACAATGACACCTTATCTGCTATCGTTTCATCCATTGTGGATGCAGATCTGTTAATTATTCTGTCTGATGTGGATGGGCTGTATACCGCGAATCCACTGACGCATACAGCGGCATCCGTTATTTCTCAAGTTGATGAAATTAACAAACATATTTATGACATCGCAGGGGGCGCTGGGACAAGCCGCGGAACAGGCGGCATGTATACAAAAATTCAGGCAGCAGCTATTGCTACGGCTTCCGGCGTGGATATGGTCATTGCTTCCGGAAGTGAAATGGATATTATTCGCCGTATTTGTGATGGTGAAGTGACGGGAACCTTATTTAAGGCTAAGGATACCAATCTTCATACAAAAAAACGATGGCTCGTATCGGGATTACGGATACATGGATCTATTATTGTTGATAAAGGGTGCCGTGATGCTATTGTAGAACATGGATCAAGTGTTTTGCCAGTGGGCGTAGTAGATGTTATAGGTGATTTTGGTGAAGGAGATATTATCGAGGTTTCATACGACGGATTAGTTGTTGCTAAGGGAATTGTCAATTATGATAGTGGTGATGTACAGCGTATCAAAGGCGTCCGAACTACTAAGCTTTCGGATATCTTAGGACATGATGGATGCTATGAAGAAGTTATCCATCGCGACAATCTTGTTGTCATGCAATAGTATAAAGGAGGATAGAATGATGGAATCGGAAGTGGTCATTAAGGCGAAAGCAGCTCAAGCAGCTTCGCGGGAAATAGGAATAGCATCCACAGAACAGAAAAATAAAGCATTGATATACATTGCAGAATTATTAGAAAAAAATACAGATGATATTATTGCAGCTAATATGCAGGATATAGAACATGCACGGACACGCGGCATGTCGGAAGCGATGCTTGATCGATTGAGACTGACAAAAAGCCGTATAGAGGATATGGCGGTTGGTGTACGGCAAGTTGTTGATTTACACGATCCCGCACATATCTCGTTAAAAGAAATATGTCGTCCGAATGGACTGAGAATTACCAAAGTGACCGTTCCACTTGGCGTTGTTGCAATGATTTACGAATCACGCCCTAATGTCACTGTTGATGCAGCTGCTCTTTGCATTAAATCAGGAAATGCTTGCGTTTTACGAGGCGGCAGTGAATCTATCCATTCTAATACTGTTCTTGTACGTATTTTAAAACAAGGTCTGCAGCAGGCAGGTCTTAATCCGGATAGTGCAGCACTATTGGAAAATACGGATAGAGCTTTGGTAGAAGAACTGTTGACACTGCGTCAATATATTGATGTAGCGATTCCGCGCGGCGGTGCCGGGCTTATTCAGATGGTTGTGCGTACTGCCAAAGTGCCGGTAATTGAAACAGGAAGCGGGGTATGTCACATTTATGTTGATAAGCAAGCGGATCTTGATATGGCGGTACGTATTGTAGAAAATGCAAAAGTGTCACGCCCTTCTACTTGCAATTCGATGGAAACTCTTCTTGTCCATGCAGATATAGCAGAGGATTTCTTACAAAGACTTACTCCTGTTTTACAAAAACAAAATGTAGAGATGCGTGGCGACATACTGGCTCAAAAGGCAGGCACAGGTGTCAAAGCTGCTAATGATACAGATTGGGGACAAGAATATAATGCGTTGATCATGTCAATAAAAACAGTAACTTCTATGGATGAAGCCATGGAACATATCAGAAGATATGGAACAAAGCATTCGGAGGCTATTGTGACAGAAGATACGGCAGCTGCTGAACGTTTTTTACGGGAAGTAGATGCAGCGGCGGTATATGTTAATGCTTCGACTCGCTATACAGACGGTTTCGAATTCGGATTTGGTGCCGAAATCGGAATTAGTACACAGAAACTTCATGTTCGCGGTCCTATGGGATTGGAGGCTTTAGTCAGTTACAAATATATCATTCATGGCCAAGGGCAGATCCGTACATGATGTCGCTTATACGCGGTTATATACGTACGTTTCGTCAGTATGCGAGTTCACCTAAAACACAGTATGAGTACAAACATTATGCCTTGTTTTTATTGCTGTTTCTGATGGTATTGATAGTAGTTTGGGGAGGAATATACCTATATCATGGATATACGTAAAATCGGAATCATGGGCGGTACCTTTAATCCTATACATTTGGGACACTTGATGATTGCCGAAGAAGCACGACAGCATTATGGATTGGAAAAAGTGATTTTTATTCCTTCCTATATTACACCGAATAAAGATATGACAGGAGCGGCAGCGAAACAGCGCTTGGAAATGACGCGGCTGGCTACCTGTGATAATCCGTATTTTATGGTAAGTGATATAGAAATTCAGCGTAAAGGATGTTCTTACACCATTGATACACTTCGTTATTTGAAAAAATTATATGGTATATCTTGTCATCTTTTTTTTATATGCGGTACGGATACGATACAAGATCTG
Organism: Megasphaera sueciensis; assembly: GCF_050219315.1. Lineage (NCBI taxonomy): Bacteria > Bacillati > Bacillota > Negativicutes > Veillonellales > Veillonellaceae > Megasphaera > Megasphaera sueciensis. The sequence continues at coordinate 783,567 of NZ_CP116939.1, read as the reverse complement.
CCTAACTGGAATAACCCGGAACAAGTATTGGATCTTTGTGAGTTTGTAGGAGCTACACGTCCTGACGGAACGGAAACTATTGATAATATTATTGCATATTTTGGAGAATTAGGCAGACATATTCATAAACTGGAAGTCCCGACGATGGAGCTTTCTTCTACGGAACTTCGATATCGCCTGCAGCATGGCATGTCTGTCCGATATTTACTTCCCAGTAAAGTTCGAGATTATATCATTAAAAATGAGGTTTATTTATGTATGAAAAATGTAAAACACGAATAAAAAATGACTTGACAGCGATTCTTTCAAAAAACAGATATACACATGTATTAGGAGTTGCGGCAGCAGCTAGAGAATTGGCGGAACGCTATGGTAGTGATTTAGATAAAGCAGAATTAGCAGGACTGTTGCACGACAGTGCTAAAGAATTAAAATTGTCAGAAATGCAGCAGCTAGCTGAACGCTCTTTTGGAGACCAACTTCCTCCTGAAATTACAGCTGTTGGAAGTTTGCTGCATGGTTATGCAGCAGTAACGATTGCTAAAGAAAAATACAATGTTCACGATGCCGATATTTTAGCGGCGATAGCTCATCATACGACCGGAGCCTTGCATATGAGTGTGTTGGAAAAAATTGTGTTTCTTGCCGATTATATTGAAAAGAGTCGTAATTTTAACGGTGTGCAGCGATTGCGAGAAATGGCAGTAAAAAATTTGGATCAGGCGGTTTTGTATGGATTTGATTTGACAATCTCACATTTATTGGAACAGAGAAAGCAGATTTATGTAGGTACAGTTCGCTTTCGCAATAGTCTGATTGAATATATGGAAAAATGTAATAGGGAGTGCAGATAGATGGAACGCAAAAAAAAGACACGACACCGGCGCTATCAATCGAATTTGCCAAAGAAAAAGCGCAATATCAAAAGAATACTGATAGTCGTTTTAGTCTTTGCTGCGGTTATTTGGATGATGGTGACAGCATATCAGCGATATAGTCAAACCAGGAATACACAGTTGCAAAACCGAATTGACGCTGTTCAAAATGGTTCTTCTGATTCTTTCACACAGGTTAGTCCGGATATTCCTTTATATGTACTTCTTGTCGGGGTGGATGATAAAACTCCACGCCAAGCCAACTTTGTTGCTTTAGCAGCTGTCAATAAAGAGAAAAAACATATTGATTTTATCATGCTTCCCGATAATACAAAGATAGAAGGCCGTCAGGAAAAAGGTAATCAACGATTGGCCGATATTTACAGTGAAGGCGGGTTAAAACTGACGCAAGCTGTAGTAGAAGATATTTTCCATATTCCTATTCCTTATTATGTTGTATTGACGCAGGATTCATTTAAAAAACTGATGAATGAGAATAATGGAATATCTATCTATGTGGAACGAGATATGTATCATGAAGATCAGCAAGGTACTACCGATATTGATCTCCGGCAGGGGTATCAGCATCTGGATGGGGATAAAGCGCTGGGATATATGCGTTATGTAGATCAAGACGGACAGTTGCCGCGGGTACAGCGTCAGGAACGTTTTGTAAAACTTTTTTATACGGAAATGGAAAAACATTTTGGTGTGACAAACATGTTCCGTATGTACAGGTATTGGAAAAATGTAGATTCTAATATTTCAGCTAAAGAAATAGCTGGATTAGCATATATATTTAAAGATACACCTGTTTCGAATATTACTTTTTATATCTTGCCAGGCGAATATTCTAAGATAAAAGACCAGATGTACTGGTCATATGATCCGATTAATGTGCAGAAAATACTGGGAAATTCCAATAATGCTATAGCTACGGATCCCAATGCAGTAAAAAATATAGATAATAAATAATTTTACACGTATGGTTATTGAAAGGGAGTTAACTAATGACAGAAAAACAAAAAAAATCTTATGAAATAGCGGCGCAGGCAGCATATGATAAAAAAGGAATGAATATCACGATACTGGATATGAAAAACACCTCTATCATGGCCGATTATTTCTTGATTTGCAGTGCTAAGAATATCCGACAAACACAAAGTATTGCTGACTATGTGGAAGAACAGCTTAAAAACAATGAAATGGAAGTTCGGCATGTAGAAGGTTACCGATCAGGCCGTTGGATACTTCTTGATACGGGGGATATGATTGTACATATATTTACGGAAGAAGACCGCAGCTTTTATGATTTAGATAATTTGTGGTGTGATGCCGGACGCATTGCGTTCGCAGGTGAATAAGATGGCAGAAACATTACAAGAAAACAGTATTGTTTCTTTAGAGGTACTCCGTTTAGGAGAAATGGGAGCTTTTTTGAACGGAGGTACGGGCAATACAAATGATGATATTCTTTTGCATAAGAACCAGCAGACAAAACCTGTAAATGTGGGGGATATCGTTACGGTATTTTTATATCACGACCCGGCAGGCCGATTGACTGCCAGTATGAACTTGCCTAAAATTAAGGTAGGACAGATTGGGTATACTCCTGTTATTAATACTACTCGATTTGGAGCTTTTGTTGATGTAGGGACAGAACGAGGGATTTTTATGCCTTTTGCAGAAATGAAAGGACGTCCTAAAGAGGGTGAATACGTATGGGTCAAATTGTATGAAGACAAATCTCATCGTTTGGCAGTGTCTATGGAAGTGGAAGATGAAATGCGGCGGGCTTCCAAGGCTGCTGCAGATGCTAAAGTCGGTGACTGGGTAGAAGGTGCCGTATATAATATGACCGATCAAGGGGCCTATCTCATGACACGGGAACGATGGATTGCTTTTTTACATCGCAGTGAATTTACCCGTCCTATATTGATAGGACAAATGATAAAAGGCCGTATTACCTATTTGCGTGAAGATGGCCGTATTAATATTTCATTGCGTCCTACAAAAGAAAATGCTATGCAGGATGATTGTGATAAAATTATTGCTTTTTTAGTAGAAAGAAAGGGAAAGATCCCTTATGGAGATAAAACAGCCCCTGCTGTTATTAAAACAAAATTTGGCTTAAGTAAAGCGGCTTTTAAAAGAGCGATAGGACATCTTATGAAAGAAAAAAAAATAAAGCAGGAAGATGGTTGGACATATTTGATACCTTCGACTGAAACAGATGAGGATAAAGGGAATATAGAGATATCATAACAAAGAACTGCAGTAAATTTATATTTACTGCAGTTCTTTGTTATGAGGGGAACGTATGTAACGGCCTGTACTATCTTCCCATATAAATCCCTTTATAATAAGTGTGGTTATCGTGCGGCTGATGGTACCGGCATCTATTTGAGAACGTACAATAAGATCATCTTGGGATAACGCTTCGTCATAAGAAATGAACTTTAAAAGTGTATTTTCCAGCAACGTGAGAGACATATAGTTATGCTTATCTGGTGGTGAATCTATAGATATACTGGAATTCCAGCCATATTCGTTTAATAGGTCATCTGTTTTGGTTAGTGGAATAGCTCCGATGCGCAGCAACTCATTTGTACCTTCACTGGTTTTGGAAAATATACTGCCGGGTACAGCAAATACGTCGCGTCCTTCTTCCAAAGCAAAATCCGCGGTTATCAAGGAACCGCTCCGTTTGGCAGCCTCTATGACGATGACACAGCGGGCCAATCCACTGATAATACGGTTGCGAGCTGGAAAATGTTGTGGCAGCGGTTCGATTCCCGGAGCATATTCAGATATAATTGCACCTTTCATATCCAATATATCCTGAAATAATCGTTTATTTTCAGGAGGGTACCATGTATGAAGACCGCAGGCCATAACTGCGATAGTTGGTTTTTCTTCCTGCAATGCTCCTATATGTGCCGATGTATCTATTCCTCGTGCACCGCCGCTTATGATCGTGATATCCTGAGCACTCAGATTTTGTGCAATATGGAGTGCTGCATTCTTACCATATGGAGTACAACGGCGAGACCCTACGATTGCCACACTTTTAATGTTGACAGGTAACGTTCCACGATAGAATAACGCAGCAGGAGGATTGTAGGTTTGTGATAAAAGTAGGGGATATTCCACATCCTGATAGCTAATTATCTGTAAATTAAGCTGATTTATATGGGTTAAAAAACGGTCCCAGTCAAAACACTTTTTTTCCTGTGAAATTTTTAATTGTTTTTCTATGCAATGATGCAGTATATTAAAAATTTCTTTGTCTGCTGTATTCCAAGCTTTTTCCGCAGAACCGAAATAATTGACTAATTTACGTACGCCGCTGGGACCTATAAAAGATAATGATTGCCAAGCGGCAGTATAGAGTTGTTCATTTGTCATTGTTTTACATCCTTTGCAAATTGTTGCGATAGCTTAACGCTTCGGCGACATGTATATCTTCAATAACGGCACTGCTGTTTAAATCGGCAATTGTGCGTGATACCTTTATGATGCGGTCATAACTTCGGGCACTGAGTTTTAGTTTATCAAATGAGGCATGAAGAAGTTTTTGTGCTTCTTTGGTCATAGGGCATGTTTCTTTAAGAGCTCGATGACTCATATGCGCATTACAGGCAATATGGTAACTATGCAGTCTTGTCTCTTGCAAACGGCGTGCTTTTAATACGCGCTCACGTATACAATCGGATTTTTCTTGCGGTAGTTCTGATGTCAGTTCGGTGTATTGAGGACGTTGTACTTGTACGTGGAGATCAATGCGGTCAAGAAGCGGTCCTGATATTTTTCGAATATATCGACGAATTTCGCCAGCCGTACAAGTACACTCTCTGTCTTTATCACCTAAATAGCCACAGGGGCAGGGGTTCATGGCAGCGATAAGCATAAAACGAGCAGGATAAGACAATGTTGCATTTACACGCGCTATATTCACTATTCCATCTTCCAGTGGTTGTCGGAGAACCTCTAAAACAGATCGGGGAAATTCCGGAAATTCGTCAAGAAATAATACTCCATTATGGCTTAGAGTAACTTCGCCCGGTTTAGGAATTGTACCGCCGCCTATAAGCCCGGCAGTAGAAATCGTATGGTGCGGACTGCGAAAAGGTCGTTCTGTCAACATGTCAACTTGTTGAAAAAGTCCGGCTACGCTGTATATTTTTGTAACCTCCAATGATTCCTGTATATTCATCGGCGGAAGTATAGTGGCAATCCGTTTGGCCAACATGGTTTTTCCCGCTCCCGGGGTACCTATCATCAATACATTGTGCCCACCGGCTGCCGCAATTTCTAAGGCCCTTTTTGCTGTATATTGACCTTGTACTTCTGAAAAATCAACATTATATTCTGGAACCGTCAGCAGTTCCTTTGCTCGGACAGCAGGAGTAAGCGGGGAAAGACCATTGAGATGATTAATTATTTCACAAAAAGTAGAGACACTATAGATATTCATATTTTCGCAAAGAAGCGCTTCCGTCGTATTTTCAGGACAGACATATACCTGTTTAAATCCTTCATACATACCTTGCAGGACCATAGAAAGAACACCTGTAACAGGGCGCAGATGTCCGTCTAATGACAGTTCTCCGATAAATAAAGAACCAGTAGTTTTGTCAGCAGCAATTTGACCGCTGGATACCATAATGCCGATGGCAATAGCGGTGTCTAAGCCGGCGCTGTCCTTCTTTAAATCGGCTGGAGCCAGATTTACTGTTATTCGGCGCATAGGAAAATCATATGCGGAATTTTTCATAGCAGAACGTACTCGTTCTTTGGATTCTTTAACGGAAGTAGCTGCCAGACCTACAATTTCAAAAGCAGGAAGTCCGTTTGAAATATCTGTTTCTACTTTAATGATATTGCCGTGGAGTCCTAATGTTGTAGCTCCGTGTATACATGCAAACATAAGTATTCCTTTCTAATAGGAAACGATAAATGCGTTTTTGATGTGATGTATGCGGTAGCTTTTGTCAGTTGCTGCGATCACTTCTATTACGTCAAATCGGCAAGGGGTGTTCCAACTGTTTTTCTGGGTTAAATATCCTTCAGCAACTTTTTTTAATTTACATTGTTTACGATATCCAACGGCTTCGGCTGGACAGCCGTATTGAAAAGAAATACGGGTTTTTACTTCTATAAAAATAATCATGTTACTTTTTTGTGCGATAATATCTATTTCGCCGATACGTGTCCGAAAGTTTTTAATGAGAATACCGTACCCCTGTTTTCGGAGATATTTGACTGCTAATGATTCTCCGATGTTTCCCAGTTCTTTATCTTTCATTTCCTGAAAATCCTTTCTTTATGAATATACAATACACTATATCAAGCAATTATTAAAAGAATATAGTTTCGTTATAAAAATAAAATTAAAAAAACGAAGAAAGATTTCTTATCGATTAAAATTAAATTAAGAATGTAATTATGGCAATTATGTGACACTTATTTCACAGTTTCTTTACTCTTTGAATAAGCTCATAGACGTCGTAAGCAGTCTGAATTATAATATGTTTTGTATAAAAGAATAAATAAGTATTGGGTGTATGAAAGTAAAGAAAGGTGGTAAAGGAACATCATTCGTATTTGCAGTATGATAGCAGTGTAAATGAGTTTCAGTACTTTCTTGTTTTTATGATATCTTGAGTTCTTTTCCTGTTAGCCATTGCGGGAAGTAGTGTAGTAAGGAAAAGGCAAAAATAGAAAAAGAGGGATTGATTACATGAAAAGTAAATTAATCGAAGCATTGGCATTGCGTTATGAACCAGTGGCCGTTTTGCTTAGCAATAAAAAGCCAGAATATGCACTGCAAAGTAAGGAAGGTATTAAAAACTGTATTATTTCTCTGTTTATTGCAGCAATGAAAGGAAAATCCTCTGTTTTTGAACGAAAAACTAACCTGTGTTCTGATGCCATAGCCGGATTAGGTTTTGGAACATTTCCGAATCATCCTGAGGGAGTTGCGTATTTTTTGACGACAGAAAAAACGAGACAGTTTGAAAGAGGGGGATGTATAAAAACACCGGAACTTGGTAAAAACTTTGTTGAATGCTTGCCCATTACAGACATATCATATCAATATGTTATTTTTAAGCCATTGTCACAAGTTAATACAGATGAAGAACGACCTGTATTATGTATTTTTGGTGTTAATAATGATCAGTTATCAGCACTTATCGTAATGGCTAATTATTACGGATCGGGGAATGAAAATGTTATAATTCCACAAAGTTCTGGCTGTCAATCTATTTTTCTTATACCGTATGCGGAATCACAGAAAAAGAATCCAAGAGCGGTGGTAGGATTGACCGATATTACAGTGCGGCCTATGTTGGATTCGGATATCGTATCTTTTGCTGTTCCTTATGCTATGTTTGTTGAAATGGAACAACATGTAACCGGAAGTTTCCTTGAAAAAAGATTGTGGCAGAGAATCAAGAATAAATAGGTATTACAATAAACTATAGATAATAATGATATAAAAATAAAATGTATAGAAAAACGTTTATTGCAGACACATTTTTATATAGTACAAATGCAGTAACCGAAGAAGGAGAATTGTATAATATTGATGGCAATGGCAGCAGAACCGCGGCAATGATATATGGACCGGATCAAGTAATTATAGTAGCATATCGTATTAATTTAAATAGCAGGGTATCGTCAAAATGAATTTTTTGTGTAATATGTAAGAATTTTGAGATATAAGTTAGTTTATTTTGTATATAAAATAAACTAACTTATGTTTTTATATAATAACATAAGAAAAGATAAGGATATTAATAAATTTGAAGTAAAATATCTTGCGTTTTATGGTATAATACATAACAGAGACGTTAACTTTATAATCTATGCAGTCGGTCATGAAGGATACGTCTTGCTGCAAAATTAGTATATTTAAGAAGTGATGTGTCTGGTATTTAGGGGTATATGTTTTATCTGTAAGCGAGTGGTTTGTTTAGATAAGAATGGATAGGCGGGTACAGTGAGAGAAGGTGCTAATGATCTTGCAAATTGTAAAGGATACATCCCATATTTTTTCTATGATTGTTTCGTCCTGTTTCAGAAAAGTAGTTGGAAAACGGATATTGATGATAGGGTTATTTGTCAGTATGCGCTTGTTCGAAGCAGATGCGATGGTCGAAATGCTTATGAGAATGTTGAATAATATTTAGGAAGAAGGCTCCTGCAGCAGTTTTAATATAGACGTACAACTCGGAATTCACGCGCTGTTTATATTGAGAAATATGAGAGATAAGCATAAAATTATTTATTATATGAATACAAGCTTTGACTATAAGCAAAAAGAAGTGAATAACACACAAGCGCCAATAATCCAACAATAAAACGCAAATGGCCTCATAGCGGTGATTTCATTTTTATGAAACCATTTCATCATAATCCAGACACTGAAAAATGCAGCTAATCCGGAGACAATGCCGCCCATGACAGCAATCCAGAAGAGATCACCCATACCCGTAACCATTAATTTGGGAACCTCCAGAATACCGGCACCAATGATAATAGGGGTTGCTAATAACATCGAAAAACGGACAGATTCTTCATGTTTTAATCCTGCGGCAAATCCGGCAGTTATGGTAGCACCCGAACGCGAGAACCCAGGAATTAAGGCAAGGGACTGAAAGGCTCCGATAATCAAGGCTTCTTTGTAAGTCAAGTCATTAATTTCTTTTTTACCGTGTTTGCGTATTTTTTCTCCCCAATATAAAAGACAGCCGTTTATCATTAAGAAAAAGCCGGCATTTACGACACTGCTGAAAATACCGCGTAATGCATGTTCTAAAAAAAAACCGATTAGAGCGGCTGGAATAGAACCAGCAATAATTAAATATAATAGTTTTCGATTTTGTTTATCTTTTTTTGCTATACTGCGGACAATACCTGTCCAATCACTGCCAAAAAACAAAAACAAGGCAATGGCTGTTCCTAAATGAAGCATGACAACAAAAGGCAGGAAATGTTCTTTTAAAAAAATATTGTCCAGTTGCCAATGGAATACATATGGAGTCAGTACGCTGTGTGCGACGCTGCTGATGGGGAATAGTTCGGTCATTCCCTGTACAATTGCTAAAATAACTGTTTGTAAAAAGTCCATGGAGAACACTCCTTGTATGAGGTCAATGTAAAAGCTTTACTTATGATAGAAGATAGATGTCATACTGTCAATCGCAGTAAAGTAAAATATATGTAAATTGATACGGCAGGCGTAAACTCGACAGCATAAAAACAAGGAATCTCTGTGAAGAGGTTCCTTGTTTTTTTTACGTTTGTTAGTTTTCAGGAGAAGGCATAGGTGACGGATGGTGGAAAAGTTCTTTTAATGTTTCCTTGGAAATTCCTGTTTTATCAGGCAGCTGATTCATAAATGTTTTCCATTTTGCCTGTTCTTTTTGGTGGAAATCATGCATGGCACTTTCTAACTTGTCTCCCTGACCACGCGTGATTTTTCCTTCTTGGACCATCGTATCTATGTGTTGTTTCATCCGCATCGGCGGAGTAGGAAAAACCTTCTGTAACGTTTCTTTGGAGATTCCTGTCTTATCCGGCAACTGCGCCATAAATTCTTTTCGTGCTGTCATCTGTTCTTCTTTCTGGCTTTGATGGAAATCACGAAGTGAAGTTTCTAAAGTATTGGCTTGGTCTTGGGTAAGGGTTCCCTGCTGTACGAGCTGATCCATGTGTTGCTTCATGTGACCGGGATGGTGATGGCCGTGCATGGGAGGAAGGATTTCTTTTAAGACAGCGGCATCAATCCCGGTTTTATCCGGTAATTGTGCCATAAATTTTTGATGATCCGCTTTCATCTGCTGATGAAATTCCTGCATAGCAGCATGGAGACTATCTGCTTGGTCTTGGGTAATTTTTCCTTCCTGGATCATGGCAGCCATGCGGTGCTGCATTGGGTTATGATGGGCAGGTGCAGTTGTGGTAATAGTAGGGGTATCGGAACCGGAAGCCATATCATCATTTGCCGAGACCGGGATAAATGAAGCAGTAGTTAATACGGCAACCGCGGTGCCGGCCAATAAAGTTGTTAAAAGTTTTTGTCGCAAAGCGAGCGTTGTTTTCATACTATTCACTCCTTTATTATTTCTATACTTTAAGTACTATCTGTACTATACACGGTAATTGTCACAATTCAATGACATCCATGTTACAATTTGCCTAAATAATCTATTTTGTTGACAGTATGGCAATAAAAAGTACTTTCAAAATATAGTTATTGAAAGGCAAAGAGAAGTTATTTTACGTTACACCATCTATAACCTAAAAATCTGTAAAGATAAAACAGGTGTGTATAGTTAGTGTGAACACACAAAAAAAATTTGACAAGAACGCAATACTTTGTTACAATGTGAATTGTAAATTGTAAAGTATAGCTCACATAAATTTGTAAGATTATTCTATGTACAATAATTTATAAATTTATGTGAGCTATTTTGTTTTGTTTTTTTTATTTAGGAGGAATTATAATGGCTACTGGTACAGTAAAATGGTTTAATGAAAGTAAAGGATTTGGTTTTATTACTCCCGATGACGGAGGCGCGGATGTGTTTGTTCATTTTTCGGCAATTATGTCCGATGGGTTTAAGACTCTTCATGAAGATCAAAAAGTAACGTTTGACGTTGAAGCAGACCCTAAAAACAAATCCAGATTTAAAGCTGTAAATGTAAAATAATTAATTATAGTATTTTTAATTGATTTTTTTGTAATACAAGTTGTAGATTATTGTACAAGTCCCTGCCTTAGACGGGGACTTTTTTGTTTGTTGTAATGTAATAAATCAAGAATTGACGATGAACACTATTTAGATGTTTTTTTTCAGTGTATATGTTTATAATAATTACAATGTACAGTATCTGAAATAAAGGCAAAAAAGTGAGATTGAAAATTTCACATACATTGTTGACGTGTATTTATTGGCAGTGAAATGAGATTTTTATTTATGAAAATATACAAATACGAAAATACTACAGAAGGTACATGACGGAAGATGATAAATACAAACCTATAATAAATGCAGTATTTGATGTCAAAATATATTTTCTATTCTCAGCAAGAAAATAAACAGAAAGTCCGTCGAGATTTTTTTGCTTTAGTTATAGACTTATTTGACACCTATTGTTATATGTATCAATCCGGGATTAGGATGTTGCTGTAAGGAGATAGTTGTTACGTGATTAGTACATACAGTATGTCACATGATACCCTCTATAAGGGGAACTGCAGCATGATTGTGAAAACTACTGTGATTTGCTCTGGGAAAAAATAAATAACCTTAATAATCTTAATTTCACAAGAAAATATTAATATTATATGTAATACAAATGATATAAAAAAAGCGTTGTCTTCTGATAAATTTTTTTTGTATGTCTAAGGATGACAAGCGTGTATTGATTATCAAATTTGAATTGTACGGAAGTATGTGTTTTTTTAAATATAAGTTATTTTTTAGAATAAGTTAGAATATTTTAAATTATATTATTTATGTAGTCGTAATTATAAAAATGATTTAATAAATGACGACTTTAAAAGATAAAGTTTAATTACCGCTTGTAATATATATATTGCATATTGAATATATAATATTTAACTGAAAAAGTTATTTATATAATTTTTTTAATTTTAAAACAATAAAATATATTAATTTTAATATATTTTATTGTTTATACTTTACAAAAATTAAAAATAGAGTATAATAAAGAACAGTTAATTTATATTTAAATTATTTACAATTTTATATGGTGCTTTGGCGGTGTATGAACCCATCCCTATGGAAATGAAAATATTTGTCTATGATGAATAAAAATGACAATTCATTGTATCATACTGTATGCCGAAATAACTCTGGAGAGTCCCTGGTGGGAGCCGAAGGTGTAAGGAATATTATATTCTCTATCTCTCAGGCAAAAGGACAGAGGTGATGTATTTCGCACACCTGTTTACCAACCTGTCTTCAGCTTTTTGAAGATAGGTTTTTTTATAAATATTTTTCATGTTTGTTACACACATTTATTAAGTTTTTTGCTATTTTTACATTTTAAGTAACAAACATAGGGGAGGGGCATTATGACTAAAAAAATTTTTAGGACAAAAAGTATCAATGAGTTTATTTCAGAGACTCAAAAGGAAGGCGGCATGAACAAGGTTCTGGGGACTTTTGGCCTTACTATGCTGGGGATTGGCTGTATTATCGGTACGGGGATTTTTGTATTGACGGGGGTCGCTGCTGCTGATTATTCCGGACCTGCACTTGTCATTTCTTTTGTTATTGCCGCTATTGCCTGCGCTTGTGCGGCACTTTGCTATTCCGAATTTGCGGCGATGGTACCGGTTGCTGGAAGTGCGTATACATACGGATATATTGCACTTGGTGAATTTTGGGCATGGGTCATCGGCTGGGATTTGATATTGGAGTATGCGTTTGCTATCGGAGCCGTAGCTATTGGGTGGTCTGGATATTTTGCCAATATTATGACTAATCTGGGTTTTGCGCTTCCCGTAGCTTTGGTAAAAGCACCGTATGAGGGGGGGATTATTAATTTACCGGCGATGGCTATTATTGCTCTTGTTACTTGGATTAATATTATGGGCGTACGCCAAAGCTCTGCGGTTAATAATGTAATTGTTGCTATTAAATTAGTTGTGGTTTTATTATTTATTGCGTTAGGATTTGGCCATGTTAACCCGGCTAATTGGGAACCCTTTATGCCGTATGGCTGGAGTGGCGTCTTCTCCGGTGCTTCTGTAATTTTCTTTGCATATATAGGATTTGATGCTGTTTCCACAGCCGCTGAAGAGGTTAAAAACCCACAGAAAGATTTGCCGCGTGGTATTATTTTATCTTTGATTATTTGTACTGTGTTATATATTATTGTTTCTGGTATTTTGACCGGCATGGTTCCGTATCTTGATTTTAAGGGCCAGGCTGCTCCGGTCGCGTTTGCATTGCAGCAGGTTGGATATCATTGGGGCGCTGCCGTGGTATCCGTTGGTGCGATTTGCGGGTTAACTTCGGTATTGCTTGTAATGCTTTTCGGACAAAGCCGCATCCTCTTTGTTATGTCTCGTGATGGACTGCTTCCAGGGGTGTTTGGTCATATTCATCAGAAATACAAAACTCCTGCCAGAAGTTCACTTATCATTGGTATCATTACGGCAATCGTAGCCGGATTTTTACCGATTGGGGTAGTTGCAGAATTGACCAATATTGGTACTTTGTGTGCATTCATGATAGTTGCCGCAGCAATCATTGTACTGCGTAAAAAAGCACCGGATCGCCCGCGTGCCTTCAAGTGCCCGTTTGTTCCGCTGGTTCCGATTTTGGCGATCGTTTTCTGCGGTATCTTAATTTGGATGCTGCCGGAAGTGACACAGATTCGTTTTGTTATCTGGCTTATTTTGGGGATGTTTATTTACTTTGGGTATAGCTATAATCACAGTATTATTTCCGGAGGACTTTTTAGCGGTCCTATGGAAACTTCTAATCGTAAAGCCGTATCACAAGATGATAACAGTCCGAAAGAATAAATTTTGTTTATTTAAGCCGCCATGGAATTTGGCGGCTTTTTTGTAGTTAGAAAACCCCTGGTTAGACCAGGGGTTCCAAAAAGCTTTAGCGATGAGTCTATAAAGGTTTAAAACAAAACACCTTTAATGTAAGATAAGAATGCGGTCCGTCAACTGCAAACCTATCCACATTAAAGGAGGTCATTCAATGAATGACACACACAGTCTATCACACAGTAAATGGAATTGTAAATATCATGTAGTATTTGCGCCGAAGTATCGGCGGCAAGTATTTTATGGGCAAAAGCGATATGAAATAGGGCAAATACTACGAGAATTATGCCAGTGGAAAGGAGTGACATTACTAGAAGCAGAAGCATGCCCGGATCATGTACATCTGCTATTGGAAATTCCCCCCAAGATGAGTATATCGAGTTTTATGGGATTTCTCAAAGGAAAAAGTAGTCTGATGATTTATGAAAAATGGGGAAATATGAAATATAAGTACCGGAATCGACAATTTTGGTGTCGTGGATACTACGTAGATACCGTAGGGAAAAACGAGAAGAAGATAATTACCTATATTCGCGAACAACTTAAAGAAGATGAAATGTCCGAACAGCTTACATTAGATTTAGAAGACCCGTTTACGGGTAACCGGAAATAATATGCAAGTAACGGACCGAACATGCGCTGTAAAGCGCTGCTGGTAGACTAGGCCTTATAGGCCGCATAAGAAAAACCACCAGCTAAGCTGGTGGATCATTATTGTTTTGCTTTGTTCTATTAAAATAATATGGAGATATAAACTGTAAATACAATAAATAAATTGCTCCGCAGTGTCCACTATGGTAAAATATAATGATGGTAAAATATAGTAAAGGAAAGGTTTATATTACATGGGAGAAAAATATTATTTTATTATTTCTTATGGTTGTCAGACGAATATCAGCGATTCGGAACGGTATGCCGGCCAGTTGGAAGAGTTAGGGTATCACATGACGGAGAATATGGAATTGGCTGATGTTATCTTATTAAATACATGCTGTGTACGCGAAACAGCGGAAGATAAAACACTGGGAAAAATAGGAGAACTGAAACATTTAAAGAAACGTAATCCTGATTTGATTATCGCCGTAACCGGTTGTATGGCACAAGAATGGCAGGACAAACTTTTTCATAGAGCCCCCCATATTGATTTGGTTATTGGTACACATAATATTCATAAGCTTGTTTCCCTTATTGAGGAACGTCAGAAAAAATCGGATCATTATCTTGCCACAGATATGAAAGTTCCGGCATTTCATGATTTGCCAACACGGCATTTTCGTGATTTTTTTGCTTGGGTACCTATTATGAACGGTTGCAATAAATTTTGTACGTATTGTATCGTTCCGTATGTTCGCGGGAGGGAAGTAAGCCGTTCTGTGGAGGATATCGCGAAAGAAATAAAAAAACTGGGAACGCAGGGATTTAAGGAAATCACGCTTTTAGGACAAAATGTAAATTCATATGGACAGGATCTTAAAAATGGAACCGATTTTTCAACACTCATCAGACGAATCGAAGATATAGAAGGTATTGAGCGAGTCCGTTATATGACAAGTCATCCTAAGGATATGACATTTGCCATGATAGATGCCATGGCAGAAAGTAAAAAAATTGTTAATCATATGCATCTGCCAATTCAAAGCGGTTCTGATGAATTATTAAAGAGAATGAATAGAGGATATACAACGGATCATTACCTGGAACTAGTTGAGTACGCTCGCAAAAGAATTCCTGATTTAGTTCTTACCACCGATATTATTGTTGGTTTTCCGGGAGAAACGGAAGAAATGTTTGAAGAAACACTGCATTTTCTGGAAAAGACCCAATATGATATGGCGTATACGTTTATCTATTCACCGCGTACAGGTACTCCCGCTGCTAAAATGCCGGATCAAATCCCGCAAGATGTAAAGAGCCTTCGTTTACGCAAGTTAATGGATATGCAGAATAAAATCAGCCTTTCCTATAATAAGAAAATGGAAAATAAAATCTATTCTGTCATTGTGGAAGGTCCGACAAAAAATGATGAAAATCATTGGTTTGGACGTACGACAGGAAATAAGATGATTATATGGGAAAATGATAATACCGTTGCTGTCGGTGATACGGTCCCCGTTGTTGTTGACAAAGGGCAAACATGGGTTTTGAAAGGACATATATGGAAACAGGAGGGATAGACGTTGCCAGCGGAAAAGAAGATTACACCGATGATAAAGCAATACTTGGAAGTTAAGGAACAATGTCAGGATAAAATATTGTTTTTTCGTCTTGGGGATTTTTATGAAATGTTTTTTGATGATGCATTGACGGCTTCCCGAGAATTAAATTTGACACTGACCGGCCGTGCCGGCGGTGACAAAGAAAAAGTACCTATGTGCGGAGTGCCGTTTCATTCTGCTGATACGTATATCGAACGGTTGGTACATAAAGGATATAAGGTAGCTATTTGTGAACAGATGGAAGATCCCAAACTTGCAAAGGGCCTCGTCGAGCGTAAAATTATTAAAGTTGTTACACCGGGTACCATTACGTTAGAAAATGCTGTAGCATCTAAGAAAAATAATTATATTGCCTGCTTGATGGGTAAAGAGGATGAAATAGCAATAGCGCTCATGGATGTGACCACCGGTGAATGCCTGTGGTCTCTTTGTGTTACTAACTCTATAGAGGATACGTTGTTTGATATGCTTTCCGTGTATGATCCCAGTGAATTGATTTATTCGCAGCTGGGCAGTTCTGCGGAAGTCATTTTGGAGTATGTGCATACCCGATTATCTCAATGTGTGGTAACCTTGTATGATGGTAAAGAAGATATAGATTACCGTGCAATAACAACCGCACATTTTTCTGAATATATTGATTCTTTAACTTTTACAACAATACAATGTCTGGGACTTTTGTTATCCTATGTGGCTACCGTTATGCAAACGGACATTTCTCATATTAATGTTCTGGAACAAGTGGATAATGAAAAACGTCTTATTATAGATGCCGCGAGTCTACGGCATTTAGAAATTACTCAGAATGTTCGTGACGGCGGACGTAAAGGGACACTGTTACATGTTCTTGACAGGACACATACTGCGATGGGGGGACGTCTTCTGCGAAAATGGCTGGAGTTTCCGCTAGTGCGAATTGCGGATATTGTGCGGCGGCAAGATGCAGTCGAGGAATTGCTGCAGCATGAAATCATTCGTCAGGATATGGGAGATACACTGGATCGCATATATGATTTTGAACGTATTCTTACACGAATTGAAACAGGTACTGCCAGCCCTAAAGATATGGTCGCTTTGCGCGAATCATTGGCAGTTGTTCCAGAATTAAAAAAGATTCTCGATGGAACCGTCTCACCTCTTTTACGGCAATTGAATGAACGAATTCAGAGACATGAAGAGACATATCAGTTGTTGTCTAAGGCTATAAAAGATGATCCGGGAACCGTGATTCGCAATGGCGGCGTGATTCGCGAGGGATATTCACAAGAACTTGATGAAATACGCGCAATATCTGCCAATAGCCGAGCTTTTATGCAAGAACTGGAGGAACAGGAAAAAGAAAAAACAGGCATTAAATTAAAAATAGGATATACTAAGGTGTTTGGGTATTATTTTGAAATTTCTCATGCCAATACCAAGCCTATACCTGCGTACTATGTCCGCAAGCAAACATTGGTCAATGCGGAACGCTATATTACGCCGGAACTTAAGGAGTTTGAAGTGAAGGTACTGACGTCACAAGAGCGGACACTGGCATTGGAGTATAAAATATTTTCTGAAGTACGTCAAAAAATACAGGAGCACATTCCTTCTATGCAGGAAACAGCCCGGGCGATTGCCAGGGTGGATTGCTTATATAGTTTTTCTTGTGCAGCGCATGAAAATCATTATACACGTCCACAGTTTACAAAGGATGATACGTTTATTATTCGTGATGGGCGACATCCGATTATTGAGAAATATATAAAGGATGAAATGTTTGTTCCGAATGACGTTACACTGAATCACAAAGATCATGAAGTGCTTGTTATAACGGGTCCTAATATGGCAGGAAAATCGACCTATATGCGTCAGGTTGCGGTTTTGACGCTTATGGCACAGACTGGTTCGTTCATTCCTGCCCGAGAAGCTGTTCTTTGTCCTGTCGATCGGATTTTTACCCGTATCGGAGCAAGTGATGATATTTTAACCGGACAAAGCACCTTTATGGTGGAAATGAAAGAAGTTTCATATATCCTAAAGCATGCGACATCTCGCAGTCTGCTGATACTCGATGAAATCGGTCGTGGAACAAGTACTTTTGATGGGATGTCTATTGCCAGAGCGGTTATTGAATATTGTCTTAAGAATGTTCATGCGTTAACGCTGTTTGCTACTCATTATCATGAACTTATTGATATGGCCGGACAATATGATAAAGTCAAAAATTATACTGTTGCCGTGAAGGAACGAGGCCGCAGTATTAAATTTTTGCGGCGAATTATTCCCGGCGGAGCTGATCGAAGTTACGGATTGCATGTTGCACGCTTGGCAGGACTGCCGGAGGGGCTATTGAAAAGAGCCGAAGTTATTTTGTCTGAGTTGGAAGCTCAGGGAGAACCTGGCGCGTCTCCCGGATTTTCTCATGCATCCGGTCCGGTGGAGGCTGGTGATGGATCAGGTGATCTGTTTTCTAATCCGGTTATAGACAAGTTAATGGGGGTCGATGTATCCAGTATGACTCCTATTGAAGCTATTTCTTTTTTATATTCCTTGCAAAAGGAAGCCAAGGAAGGAAGTGGTAAAAATTGAATTCAATTATTACTATTTTAGATGAAGCAACAACCAATAAAATCGCAGCAGGAGAAGTAGTGGAACGGCCGGCTTCCTGTGTAAAAGAGCTGGTGGAAAACGCTATTGATGCCGGCGCGTCTGCTATTGAAATTGAAATTGCCGATGGCGGACAGTCCTATATGCGTGTTACCGATAATGGTTGCGGTATGAATGCAGATGATGCTCATAAATGTATTATCCGCCATGCTACCAGCAAGATACGTTCTGTAGAGGATATTTATGCAATCAGTTCGCTGGGCTTTCGCGGTGAAGCCGTACCCAGTATTGCGGCGGTATCACATTTGCAGATAACAACCCGACAGTCTGGAGATACGTTTGCTACGCATCTTTTGCTGGATGGCGGAAAAGTTACTGCCGATGATCAAATGGGATCTGCTGTGGGAACAACCATGGAGGTACGTGATTTATTTTATAATACACCGGCTCGTAAAAAATTTCTCAAAAGTGAACGAACGGAGAGCGGTAAAATAAATGAAATGATTATAAAGCTTGCATTAGCGCATCCTTTTATTGAGTTTACTTTTATCAATAATGGCCGGACGGTTGTTCATACTGGCGGAAACGGAGAACTTCTTGATACGATCGCAAATATTTACGGTACGTCGCTGGCTAAGGAAATATTTCCGGTAACATATGACTCAGATAATATACATATAGAAGGATATGTTGGAAAACCTTCTGTTTTAAAAAGTTCCCGGGCCTGGCAAACGTGTATTGTTAATCATCGCATTGTTCATAATCTGGTTCTTTTTAAAGCGATTGAAAATGCGTATCATGCTATGCTGCCAAAGTCAGGTTATCCATTTGCTATGCTGCACTTGCAAATGGATCCGGCCTCAATTGATGTGAATGTGCATCCAGCTAAAACAGAAATAAAATTTTCGGAAGAACAGGCAATATACCGAGTCGTATATCGCGGTATTATCCAATCACTGATGCAGCAGGAAAAACCAGAACAAATAGCAACTGTTCCCCATATTTCTTCATTTCAGGCGGAAAAAATGGAGGTATCTGAGTCCATAACAGCACCTAAGGAATCAGTGACCGTATCGCCGGTTCCTGAAACACGTCCGTTATCTTTTGCACAAGAATCACTCGATTTACCTGATGCAAGGGGACAGTTGTCTGAAGCACATGATGTTTTCTCCTATACCGGCGGCAGTGCGGGGTATGCGGAATTGAATCACAGTGTTGCCTCTAGAGCAACGAAGCAGGAAGAGCATATTTTCAATGAAGTACTGGATCATGAATCGGCGCCGGCTGCAGTAGTTGCACCGCAAACAGATCCGGTAATTATTTTTGAAGGCGATGATTCTGTTTTTATTCCGTTAGGACAAGTGGCGGAGTGTTTCATTATAGCGAAAAAAGGGCAGGATTTGTACATTATCGACCAACATGCTGCACATGAACGCATTCGGTATGATACATTTTGCAATCGCATAGAAAAGATGCCATCACAACAATTATTGACTGCTGAATTTGTTGAAGTAGATGCAGAAGATATGACACTCCTTTTGGAGCGTCAGGAAATATTTGATGATTTAGGATATGTCTATTCGGAAGCAGGACCGAATACATTACGTATGCAAGCAATTCCCAGTGACTTGAAAACAAGTGATATTGCAGGTTCTTTGCGCGATATCTGCAAGTTTCTCCATGAAGATAAAGAGCCGGATAAAGCAGAGATGAGGCATCGGTCTTTGGCGTATTTATCTTGTCATGGTGCGATCAAAGCAGGAAATATTCTGAATATTCGACAGATGAAGCAGCTTTTAGAGGATTTATTCCACACGGATAAACCTTTTGTCTGCCCTCACGGACGTCCTATTATCTTACGTTTTACACCGGAAGAGCTGGCAAAGTTATTTAAGAGAACGTAGGATGAAAATGGAAAAGGTATATGTTACTACCTCGCTGCATGCCAGCGAATCGGTTTGTAACCAAGGCCGTAAATGGGCAGTTTCTATTCATGCTTTTTTTATAGAACGCGGAGAGCAGAATATAGAACAGCTTTTAACAGCATATCATATTGAAGCAATTCTTGTATTCACGATGCAGGGACCGGAAATACGGACATTCTTGGGTCGGCATGCTTTTCATTTAAGTATGGCGGAACTCCGTATTCAACATATCCGACAGGGAATGACGGATTATTTTCTTGAAGCTTTGGGAGCTGAAGGTCCGGTACGATTATTAGATTGTACATGCGGGTTTGGATCGGATGCGATTGTAGCTTCTTTTGGTCTTCCGGCAGGATCGGATGTGCATGCGTTGGAAATATCACCGTATATGGCGGCTGTTACCTCTTGGGGATTAGCTCATTTTGTGCATAAACAGGCAGATGTGACGAAAGCCATGCGGCGCATAGGATTGCAACATGATGATTACCGGGATTATTTGCGGCGGACGGATATAGCACCGTATGATATTATCTATTTTGATCCTATGTTTGCCCGCCCTATACGGAGCAGCCCGCAGTTTCATCCTGTAAGAAATTTGCTGGAACATGAAACCGTGTCGGATGAGTGTCTGGCTTTAGCATTAACCAAAGCCAGACGGCGAGTTGTAATCAAAGGAAGATCTTTTCAGCGATTGAAAATGGTATATCCCCGTGTAAAATTATATGGCGGCAAATATAGCAGAATCGGATATGCCGTATTGGAGTGTGAACATGGATAAAGTCATTGCTATTATTGGACCGACCGCTGTGGGCAAAACGTCTCTGAGCTTTTTTTTAGCGGAGAAGCTTCACACCGAGCTTATATCCGGTGATGCCTATCAAATATATAAAAAAATGAATATTGGTACGGCAAAGCCTACAGTAGAAGAACTGCGTCGTTATACACATCATCTTATTGATATTATCGATCCCTCGGGAACCTATTCAGCGGCTGTGTTCTGCCGTATGGCAGGACAAGCTATACAACAGTTGAATGCTAAAGGATCTATTCCTGTTCTTGTTGGCGGTACCGGTTTATATGTGCAGTCTCTTTTGGAAGGGTTTCATTTTGATGGTCCTAAATCAAGTGAAGCTATGCGGGAACGGGCACGAGAACGTATTGCTTGTTCGACGCGAGAGGATTTAGCGGCATATATCAGGAAAAATACAGATTGGCAGCCAGTGGATTGGAATGAGTTATTTTGCAATACACACCGTCTTGTCCGTCTTTTATGTGCGATCGAAGGCAAGGAGGGTATTGCATTTGTACATACGGATAAGGAAAAAGCACCTATATATGATGCTTATGTTGTCGGGCTGCAATTACCGCGGGAATTGTTATATAAACGGATTGATCAGCGAGTGGATGATATGCTGGCAAATGGATGGATCGCCGAAGTAATTTCATTGCTCGAGAATGGAATATCGGCGGATTGTCAGTCAATGAAGGCTATTGGCTATGAAGAAATTACAGCATATCTGAATCATCGATTACCCTTTGCAGAAATGGCAGAGCGCATTAAAATTCGTACACGGCACTTTGCTAAACGGCAGTTAACTTGGTATAAACGCATGCCATATATTCATTGGTATGAAAAAGAACACTATGATTCGGAAGAAGAATTAGCACATAGTGTTATAACGGATATAGAAATATACTGGAAGTTGAAAATGTAGCAGAAAGAAAGGATCTGGAATTTTGTCATTTAATTTTGAGTTAATTAGAAAAAAAGCGTTGGCTGTTTGTGCCAAACAATTTGAACATATTGACACGATCAGTTTGCATAATACGGGAAAAGTACTTCAGGCATTTAAGGACTGCCAAGTATCGTCATACCAATTTGCCGGCACGTCAGGATATGGGTATAGTGATTTAGGGCGGGAAAAATTGGATGAAGTATTTGCTCATATTTTTAAAGCAGAAAAAGCGATTGTGCGGCCGCATTTTGTTTCCGGCACGCATGCATTGGCAACTGTACTTTGTGCATTGTTGCAACAAAATGATGTATTGATTTCACTAATAGGTGCTCCGTATGACACGATGCAAAGTGTTATTGGATATACGCATGAGACGGCACATTCTCTCAAGGAAAAGGGTATTCGATATGATGAAGTGCCGTTAAAAAATAATACATATGATTTGGAAGGGATCCGATATGCCGCCGGCAAAAAACCTAAAGTTGTTTTATTGCAACGTTCCCGCGGGTATAGTACACGTGCATCTCTTTCACTTGAAGATATACAAACGATTATTGCTGCGGTTAAGGAAATTAGTCCTGATACAATTTGTTTTGTAGATAATTGCTACGGAGAATTTGCGGCGGAACAGGAACCCTTAGAGGTGGGAGCAGATATTATCGCAGGGTCTCTTATCAAAAATCCAGGCGGCGGTATCGCACCTACAGGCGGATATATTGCCGGACGAGCAGATTTAGTAGATGCGGCAGCCGATTATTTGACTGCACCGGGATTAGGAACAGAACTTGGATCCTATGCTGCCGGATATAGATTATTCTTTCAAGGTATTTTTTCCGCACCTCATGTTACGGCACAGGCGATCAAAGGCGCTGTTTTTGCGGCAGCCGTATTTTCTGAGCTTGGTTTCGATGTATCTCCTACGGCAGATACCCTTCGCTGTGATTTGATACAAACTATTTATTTGAAAAACGAAAAAAATATGTGTCTTTTTTGTCAGGGAATACAATCTTTTTCCCCTGTTGATGCGCATGTTAGACCGATTCCTGACGATATGCCCGGATATGCCGATAAAATTATCATGGCGGCGGGAGATTTTGTACAGGGATCATCAATTGAACTTTCTGCTGATGGACCTATCCGCGAACCCTATATGATTTATTTGCAGGGAGGTATTGTATTTGAACATAATGTGCTGGCTATTTTGAATGCGGCCCGTTATATTTCTGAAAATGGCGAGGAACAAGGTAATGATTAAAGAAGTCATTGTTGTTGAAGGAAAAAGCGATATAGCTCGGCTGCAGCAAAGTGTGGATGCCGACATTATTAAAACAGATGGATTTTGTCTGCGTTCCGATACATTAGAACAAATCAGGTACGCGTATGAAAAGAGAGGAATTATTATCTTGACAGATCCGGATAGTGCCGGTGAACGGATTCGCACGTATTTAACACAGCGGTTCCCAAAAGCTAAACATGCATTTATTCCTAGAGAAGAAGCGATTGCCAATAATGATCTTGGAGTGGAACAAGCTTCTCCGGAAGCCATACGTTCGGCACTTTCAAAGGTTCGGTGTGTTTCTTTTGAACCATATTGCGAATTTACTATGGAAGACTTAATGGCAGCAGGCATGAATGGAAGCGCAGCAGCGGCTGAACGACGAAATCGGGCAGGCGCGGTATTGGGTATCGGTTATGGTAATGCCAAGCAATTTTTACGACGTTTGAATCATTACGGCGTGCTGCGTACCGAGTGGGAAGCAGCGATATGCCAGATGGATGAGGTATCTGAGAATGAATGAAGTGGATTTGTCAAAACCGGATGTAGTTCGCTATATTGTTGATCGATTCGGGTTAAGAATGAATAAAAAATTGGGACAGAATTTTTTGGTAAATCATGCGGTTGTTCAATCTATCGCGGATGCCGCAGTACTCAAAGAAAATGATCCGGTCTTGGAAATAGGGCCTGGCATTGGTACCCTCACCCAGGCTTTGGCTGAAACAGGTGCGGCTGTTACCTCCGTTGAGCTTGATACACATTTACTTCCGGTATTGGAAAAGACGTTGGAACACTATCCCAATGTACGGATTGTTCATGGGGATATTTTACGGACGGATATACTTGAACTGATGGGACATAAACCGTTTACAGTATGTGCTAATTTACCGTATTATATTACGACACCTATTATCATGAAATTATTAGAACAGCGTCTTCCAGTGGAGAAACTGGTCGTTATGGTGCAGCGGGAAGTTGCCCAGCGTATGACCTCTGTACCAGGAAGTAAAGTGTATGGGGCGTTATCTGTGTCCGTACAATATTATACGGAACCGCACTTATTATTTGAAATACCACCGAGGGCTTTTATGCCGGCGCCGGAAGTTACTTCCGCTGTGATTTCTATGGATATACGCAAGGAGCCGGCGGTTGAAGTTCTTGAAGAAAAACGTTTTTTTCAAGTGGTGAAGATTGCTTTTTCACAACGTCGTAAAACGTTTTCTAATACATTAAAAGCGGCAGGACTTTCGAAAGAAGCAGTGACGGATATATTGAATCACTGCGGCATTGATGGGGGCAGACGCGGTGAAACGATGTCGCTGGCTGAATTTGCCTGTGTGGCAGATGCTTGGACACGATATATTCGAAAGTAGGTCAAAAAGAAGGTGAAAATTATGTTTGGGATAGGTAAAAAGACAACGATTATTGCGGCCCCCGTTGAGGGCCGCGTGATAGATATTACAGAAGTAAATGATTCTGTTTTTTCACAGAAAATGCTCGGGGATGGGTTTGCGGTCGAACCGGTAACATCTGATATTACGGCTCCCTGCGATGGCAAGATTGTTTTGCTTGCAGATACCTTGCATGCGATTGCTGTTGAAACGGGAAAAGTACAACTATTGATTCATGTGGGCATTGATACGGTCACATTACAGGGACATGGCTTTATATCCCATGTTAAACCTGGAATGACAATACGAAAAGGTGAAACATTGCTCTCTTTTAATGCGGACTATTTGGAAAGTCAGGGAAAGGTTTCTACGGTTGTAATTGTTGTTACCAATTTGGAAGATATTCATGGCTGTATAACGAAAAATTTAGAAGATAAATCGGCTGTATTGAAAATATCTTATAAATGATGCAGCAGTCATATAGGAGGGGAATGTATGGTATTTTTTTATATTTTAGAACATACGATGGTACCTATTTTTCTTTTAGTATTGATCGGTTTTTATTTAGATAAAAGATTCAGCTTGGATGTAAAAACATTATCTAAATTATTATTTTATCTAATTATACCGAGTTTTGTATTCACTAATTTGTATAAGACAGATTTTCCGGCTACCAGTGCCATCATTATTTCTTGTATTTTCTTTTTAATGTTTATTGGTTTTTTAGTAGCAACGTTTATCGGCAAACTGAGACACTACGATGCATGTATGCTGGAATCCTGCAGAAATGCTCTTATGTTTAACAATTCTGGAAATCTTGGGGTGGCTCTGGTTATTCTGGTGTTTTCTCATGACCCTTTTGTTGTAAATGGACAGACCCCTTATCTGGCAGAAGCGATGGTCGTTCAGATTTTGATTTTTGTTATACAAAATATTACGTTGAACACAATTGGTTTATACCAGGCAGGACGTGGACGTTTATCGGCAAGGGATACATTGGGAGTTGTTTTTCGGATGCCGATTATTTATGTGTTTATCGCAGCCTTGGCCGCACGTTTTTCGGGCTGGGATGCTACCCAATTTTTCTTTTGGCCTATTATGGAGATGTCAGGGGCGGCATTGCTGCCGGTAGCGATGATCAGTATTGGAATTCAGCTGCATCGTACAACGATTAAGTGGTTGGATCATGAAGTATGGCTTACGAGTATTGTTAAATTACTGTTGTTTCCTTTCTTGGGATTAGCAACGATTTATGCTGTTAATTTGCTTATTCCCGGGAGTTTTTCGCCGGTTGCTTCTATCGTTTTTTTAATTTATTGTTCTGTGCCGGTAGCCGTAAATACGGCAATGTATGCTATCGAATTTAATAACTGCCCGGAGTATGCCACCCAGGTTGTTATGAATACAACAGCATTAAGCGCTTTTACGATGACTTTTTTTATTTTTTTAGGACATTTGCTTTTTATATAAATCATGTTTTATGGTATGATATAGAGTAAGCTTGTTTATCAAGGAGTTAACTAATGAAACGTATATATTTGGATTACGCGGCGGCAACGCCTCTGGATCCACGAGTATTGCAGGTTATGCTGCCCTGGCTGACAACGGAATTTGGGAATCCTTCGAGTCTTCATTATTGGGGACAGCAGGCTCGGGCTGCAGTGCAAAAGTCACGGGAACAAGTGGCACATTGCTTGCGAGTTTCTGCAGAAGAGCTGATTTTTACCAGCGGTGGAACCGAAGCTGATAATTTAGCGATACGAGGGTATTTACGAGCGAATCATCCTGAGGGTGGACATATTATTACTACCGCAGTAGAACATCAAGCCGTATTGCATACATTTAGCGCATTGGAGCAGGAGGGGTATACAGTAACGATACTTCCGGTAAATAATGCAGGACGTGTAGATGCCGACGATGTTCGAAAGGCGCTTCGTAAAGATACGGTATTGATTTCCTGCATGTATGCCAATAATGAAACTGGCATGATTCAGCCGATTGCAGATATTGGAAATATTGCCAGAGATCATCATATTATTTTTCATGTGGATGCTGTACAGGCATTTGGTTACTTGCCTGTGTATCCTCAAAAAGATCATATTGATTTACTGTCTATATGCAGTCATAAAATTTACGGTCCGAAGGGAATGGGAACGCTGTATATTCGGAAGGGAATAGAAATTTCATCGGAAGCGTATGGTGGTCCGCAGGAGCGTCATTTACGGGCAGGAACAGAGAATGTAGCTGGAATTGTTGGCTTTGGAGCGGCTGCGGCTATTTTAGAAAAAGAAAGACAGCAGCGGTATGATCAGGCAAGAAAATTAAAAAAATATATGTATGAAACATTTAGTATGAATAGTGAAATGTTTCATTTAAATGGAGAATGGGAACATTCTCTTCCTAATATTTTAGATTTCAGTATCTCCGACATAGATAATGCAGTACTGTTAATTGCCCTTGATATGCAGGGAGTAGGCGTTTCGGCAGGTTCTGCCTGCGAAGCCGGAGCCGTTGAACCTTCTCATGTTCTTAAGGCAATGGGACTGCCGGAAAAATGGATACACAGTAGCGTTCGAGTTTCTTTTGGTACAGAAACGACAATGGAAGAAGTAAAGGAAGCTGTTGAAATTATAAATCGGACTGTTAGAGAGATGTTGGGAAAGGAGGAAGACCATGGATAAAAGAGTAGCGGTTGCTATGAGCGGCGGTGTAGACAGCTCTGTTACAGCGGCTTTATTGAAACAAAAAGGGTTTGATGTTGTTGGTATTACGTTGCGGTTGTGGGAAGAGGAGCCACAATGCAACGTTATTGATAATGTACATGCTTGCTGTTCGCTATCGGCAGTAGATGATGCCAAAGCAGTTGCTTCTATCTTAGGAATTCCTCATTATACATTGGACTTCAGAGATATTTTTAAAAAGACTGTTATTGATTATTTTGTGGAAGCGTATGCTTCAGGGAATACACCTAATCCGTGTATCGCCTGTAATAAGTATATAAAATTTGGACTACTCTGGGAGAAAGCCAAGCAATTTGGTGCGGATTTCCTGGCAACAGGTCATTATGCACGCATTGCATATAATCAAGAAAAGAATATATATGAACTTTTGCGGGGTACTGACAGGCACAAAGATCAGTCGTATGTATTGTATCAATTAACTCAGGATATATTGCCCCATATTTTATTTCCTATGGCTGATCTTGAAAAAACGCATACACGAGAATTGGCTAAAACTTTTGGATTACCAGTATTTGACAAACCGGAAAGTCAAGATATTTGTTTTATTCCTGATAATGATTATAAACGTTTTCTGCGCAGCCGCATTCCAACTGCTTTTTGCAGAGGTGATTTTGTGGATGCGCAGGGCAACTGTCTGGGATGTCACCAAGGTATCCCTTGTTATACTATCGGACAACGACGCGGTCTTGATTTAGGCGGGCCTGGAGGCCCGTATTATGTTACGGCTCTTGATGCACTTCATAATCGTGTTGTTGTGGGAGCTCAAGAATCTTTGTTTTCTCATACGGTTTTTGCTAACCAGGTATCTTGGGTCGAAGGGAAGCCCACAGCATCTTCATTTAGAGCACAGGGAAAAATCCGCTATGCTGCTAAGGAAGCAGCATGTATGGTTCATATAAATGAAGAACGGATACAAGTTGATTTTGATGTTCCACAACGTGCCGTGACAGCAGGACAAGCGCTTGTTTTATATGATGGTGAGCGTGTTCTTGGCGGCGGGGTTATTATATAAACAGAGGAGAAAGAATAATGGCAACAAAATATATACGCAATTTTTCGATTATCGCGCATATTGATCATGGAAAATCTACGCTGGCAGACCGCCTGATTGAAAAAACAGGGGCCGTTCAAAAGCGGGAAATGGAAGATCAACTTTTAGATACGATGGATTTGGAACGCGAACGTGGGATTACGATAAAGGCTCAATCTGTTCGCTTATCTTATGCTGCTAAGGATGGAAATACATACATACTTAATCTGATTGATACGCCAGGGCATGTCGATTTTAATTACGAAGTATCACGAAGTCTTGCCGCTTGTGAAGGAGCTCTTCTTGTTGTCGATGCGACACAAGGAGTTGAAGCTCAGACATTAGCAAATGTTTATTTGGCACTGGAACACAATTTAGAGATCGTACCGATTATCAATAAAATCGATTTGCCCAGTGCAGATCCCGAACGAGTTGCCAAAGAAATCGAAGATATCATAGGGATTGATGCCTCAGAAGCAATTCTTGTCAGTGCTAAAACGGGAGTTGGCATCGATGATGTTCTGGAAGCTATCGTGCAGCGCATCCCGAAACCGGAAGATGCTGCCGATGCACCGCTGCGGGCATTGATTTTCGATTCTCATTTTGATTCATACAAAGGTGCTATTGCTAATATCCGTATTGTAGAGGGAAGTTTAAAAACGGGAGAACGAATTAAAATGATGGCGTCCGAAAAAGTCTTTGAGACTACGGAGCTTGGTATATTTGCACCGCAAATGCGTCCTGTTGACTCATTGGAATGCGGAAGTGTCGGATATTTGGCTGCCAGCATGAAAAATGTCCGGGATTGCCGTGTGGGAGATACCGTGACAAAGGTAGAAAAATCAGCAACGGAACCTTTGCCCGGGTACCGCCGGGCGACGCCGATGGTGTATTGCGGTCTGTATCCGATAGAAACGAATGAATATGACAACCTTCGGGATGCGTTGGAAAAATTACATCTGAATGATGCTGCATTATTATTTGAACCGGAAACATCTTCTGCCTTAGGTTTTGGATTTCGCTGCGGATTCCTTGGTTTATTGCATATGGATGTTGTAAAAGAGCGATTGGAGCGGGAGTATGATTTACAACTTATTACTACAGCACCTTCTGTAATTTATCATGTGTATTTGACAGACGGTTCTATGCAGGAGATTGATAATCCTTCGCTGCTGCCGGACATGACTAAAATAGATCATATGGAAGAACCTTTCGTTAAAACTACGATTATTATTCCGAAGGACATGGTTGGTACGGTCATGGAGTTATCCCAGAATCGCCGAGGACAATATATAGGCATGGATTATCTTGATGAGACACGGGTATCATTAGTTTATGATCTACCTTTGTGTGAAATTATTTATGACTATTTTGATACATTAAAATCATCTACACGGGGATATGCTTCATTAGATTATGAATTACACGGATATCAACAGTCGCCGATGGTAAAATTGGATATTTTGATTAATGGAGAAAACGTTGATGCATTAAGTACGATTGTTCATCAAGACTCAGCTAAACGGCGCGGACGGGCATTGGTTGAAAAACTGCGCAGCATTATTCCGCGGCAGCTTTTTGAAATACCTATCCAGGCAGCGATAGGAAATAAAATTATTGCCCGCGAAAATGTTCGCGCTATGCGTAAAGACGTATTAGCTAAATGTTATGGCGGAGATATTTCACGCAAGAGAAAACTATTGGAAAAACAAAAAGAAGGAAAAAAACGAATGAAGCAAGTGGGGAACGTTGAAATTCCACAAGAAGCGTTTATGGCTGTACTACAGGTAGATAAATAATGCTTGGCATTTACATTCACATTCCTTTTTGTCAAAAAAAATGTCGGTATTGTGATTTTCCTTCCTATGGCGGTGTATCATACTTCCTCTCGCATTATGTAAAAGCATTGTGCCGGGAAATTATGTATGCGGCCGGTGCTGGCGAAACGGCGGATACAATCTATTTAGGGGGAGGGACTCCATCCTTACTGACAGCACAGCAAGTAGAATCTATTTTAGGTGCTGTAAGAAATCATTTTTCAGTGAATTCTTCTGCTGAGATTACCATAGAAGCAAATCCCAATAATATAACTGAAACGTATGTACAAGATTTGTGCTCTATTGGGGTCAATCGTTTCAGTTTGGGAGTGCAGTCATTTTCAGATGAGCAGCTGCAGCGATTGGGGCGTATTCATACGGCAGAAGAGGGAAAACATGCTGTGATGACTATTCGGGAGGGCGGTATATCCAATATTTCCGCAGACTTGATGTTTGGACTTCCCGGCCAGTCTGCGGCAGATGTATATACGGATTTAAGGATACTGACACAGCTGCCGATTACGCATGCATCCATTTATAGCCTTATAGTGGAAGAGCATACGCTTCTTTGGGACGATATACGCCACCAGCGGGTATTTCTGCCAGATGAGAGAGAAAAAGAGGCTATGGTTGAACTTGTACACGAAAATATGGCGGCAGAAGGCTTTGAACATTATGAGATATCCAGTTATTGCCTGCCCGGGTTTAGATCGCGTCACAACAGCAAATACTGGCAATATTCGCCATATCTTGGCTTTGGCGTATCTGCGCATTCTTTTTATCAGAATAAGCGATTTGCCAATATTGCCAATATCCCTGAATATATACATAACGCTGGTGTAAGCAGTGTCGTTGAGACAAGCGTTTCCATTACATCCAAACGAGCTGCTGAAGATTATTGTATTTTAGCGCTGCGTATGTGTGACGGTATTGATTATGAAAAATTTCATACCCTTTTTTCAACGACCGTAGAAACTGAATTTGGAGATATCATAGAACGATTATTTGCGCAGCAGCTTTTGGTTCCCATATCTTCCGGCTGTCGTCTCAGCAAATTAGGATTTTCATATGGAAACTATGTTTTTGAACAATTTATACGAGACTAAAGGTATCCCATTTGTTTACGGTACATACCGGCAGGATTGACAAAATAGCTCTTTTTGAGTATAATTTTAATGTGTGCAATATAAAAGCACTCCCTAACAAAATTTTGGAGGGAGGGAGATCAGATGGCAGAAATCAAAGTTGGTAAAAATGAAACGTTAGATAGCGCGCTCCGCCGCTTCAAACGTTCTTGCCAAAAAGCAGGTGTTCTTTCCGAAGTACGGAAACGGGAACATTATGAAAAACCAAGCGTAAAGAGAAAAAAGAAGTCCGAAGCAGCACGGAAACGGAAATTTAGAGCATAATCTTTTGGTAAAGACAGAAGGGTGATAGAATGTCTCTTAAAGAAAATCTGCTACAGGACATGAAAGAAGCAATGAAAGCCAAAGAATCTGGAAAAACAGCACTGTCTGTTATTCGAATGATTCGTTCTGCAATCCGTAATACAGAAATTGATAATAAAATCGAGTTAGATGATACGGGTGTAGGTGTAATCATTGCCAAAGAAATGAAACAAAGACAAGAATCGTTAGAAGAGTTTAATAAGGCCGGTCGGAATGATTTGGTCGAACAGACAACAGCCGAAATGGATATATTGAAAAAATATATGCCAAGGCAGTTGACGTCTGATGAATTACACCAGATTGTTATGGATGCCTTAGTTGGAAAAGACATGATTTCATTAAAGATGGGAGATGTCATGAAAATCGTTATGCCCTTGGTGAAGGGCAAGGCGGATGGCCGTATGGTTTCACAAGCAGTTAAAGATATTTTACAAAAAAATAGTTAAATTTATCAAGAATATGTATTGACAAATTTACTAATTGATTGTAATATCTAAGCATGATTTGTAAATAGAATAAGTCATGTCACTAAGTCAAAGAAGACTTCAACCCTGCAAGGGGGAGAAGTCTTTTTCTTTTTTTCAATAACTGCATATGTATTGGAAAAAGAAAGCTAAAGGCAAGCTTTAGCTATTAAAAGGAGGAGATTGTATGTCAAAGGAAGGTTTAGTTTATGTTATTCCTGCCGGTCAATATGGTAAGGAAGGTGTTCTTGCACTTTTAGAACAACACCCTGAAATCAAATTTGTATCTCTGGTGGGAATTGATTTGGCCGGGAACGATACGGATGAAAAAATCCCTATTTCCACATTCTTTGATGAATATGAAAAATTCTTTAATGCTACAGCTATTCAGACGGATGGTTCATCTGTCGTATTACCGGGTATCGCTACGCTGGATCAAGCCCGTGTGGATATGAAAGCTGATCCGGGAGTTAATTGGTTTGTAGATTATAATGACGGAAATATTGACTGTGTGACAGGAAAGCCGGTTGGGACTCTTCGAATTCCTTGCTATTTAAAACATGCGACTGGATATATAGATTCTCGTTCAATTTTACGTAATACGGTAGATTATGTAGGCGAAGAAGTATTGTCTTTGATAAAGAAACATGGCATTAAAGGAATTAATATAAACCCGGATGATATTGCAAAAATCGTTTTCACATCTGCTACAGAATTGGAATTCTGGGTAAAAACACCTAGTCAGGATGTAGCAACCCGTCTTTTGTCTGTTTCTCAGAAAATGCAGGAACAATACTGGCAGCGTACTCATGGCTTGGTTCGGACTGCGTTGGAACAGACCGTGGAACGTTTGGAACAGTATGGACTGGAACCAGAAATGGGTCATAAAGAAGTTGGCGGTATCAAAGCGCAAATTGATGATTCCGGCAAATTGATTTTTGTTTTGGAACAATTGGAAGTAGATTGGAAATACGCAAATGATCCGGTACAGGCTGCCGATAATGAAATTCAAGCTCGTATTATTATCCGTGAAGTATTTCGTGAAAATGGGCTTGAAGTTACATTCCAGGCTAAACCGATTACTGGAGTCGCCGGTAGTGGTGAACACACGCACGTTGGCATGGGTGCCATTTTAAAGAACGGAAAATTTGTTAATTTGTTCAGTCCGGATAATATGAATAAAGATTTTCTGAGTTCTGTTGGTTATGGCGCGATTATGGGGATTTTAAAACATTATGAAGTAATCAATCCGTTTGTTTCTGCTACGACCGATTCCTTGAATCGATTAAAACCAGGTTTTGAAGCTCCTATTTGTATTGTAACCGCGTTAGGCGGCGAAACACCGGACGTTCCGACGCGGAATCGTACAGTTCTTGCTGGATTAATCCGTGATATGGATAATCCGAAAGCTACTCGGTTCGAAGTACGTGCTCCGAATCCTTTCTCAAATACCTATTTGATTCTTGCTTTATTTTATTTAGCAGCATTGGATGGTATTAAATATGCGTTGGGAAAAGAAAAAGATACAACGGAATTATTAGCGGAAATTTCCAAGAAACAGGGCGAAGAAACAGGATATCTTGAAAAAGATCGCGAATATCGCTCAGAAGTTGATGTATTTGAAAACTTTGATGAAGAAGAATTGGTTTCTAAGTTTGGCAAGGCTCCCGCGACTGTTTGGGAAAATCTTAAAGCATTATCCGAATATCCAGAAAAGAAAGCAGAACTTGCTTGCGAAGCTTTCCCTGCCAGGTTAATGGATTCCTTTAAAATCGGGGCTTTGACACGGTGGGCATTGGAACTTCAATATCGCATTATTCCTGATAATTTGGAAAAGGTTATTACTGCAAAAGCTCTCCATACGGATGCCGATACAAATCCACTTGAAGTGGAACGCTGGACAAAAATCAATAACTTACGTACTGAATTAGGTCGTGATACAGAAAAAGGATTATCCATTTTCTCAAGAATAAAAAAGGCATTAGGTGAAAAAAATTATGATGAAGCTTCCGATTTGATGATTACCATGAATGCAAAAATGGATGAATTAGATGCTTTGTATTATGAATATTCTCACAATGCATTTTAAGATGTAAAAAGAAAAGTCTGCTCATTTTAGATGCTATAGATGAGCAGGCTTTTTTATATGTTACGTATGTATCATACCTTGCTTTTAAATGTCATAATTTTTAATCAATAGTAATTAAGAGTGTATAAACAAGATCTTCTATATTTGTAGGTTTGTCAAACATATGTTACATAGCGGAGAGAAAAGATCGGAGAACTTCATTGGGAGATTTCCAAGCCAGGGGACGCATAGGAAAATTATTGTATTCTCTACTACGCACTGCTAACTGTTTTTTGAAATCTGCAAAAGAATAAAAACGATGCTCCGCATAGAAGTACTCGTTGTCTTTTCGATGAGAGCGCTCTACCTTTCCATTATGCCGCGGCGTATACGGCCGTATTTTTTGATGGATAATGTGATAGGCTGCCAATTGTCGTTCAAACAGCGTGAGTTCCGCTGTCTTACTTCGACCAAATCGGTTGGTGAATTCAAAGCCATTGTCGGTTTGGATTTTACAAATGGGAAACGAGAATCTTCGTACCAAGTGTTGGAGAAATATCGTGGAAGAATAGGTGCTCTGTTCTTGGAATGCTTCCAAATACCGAACGCGCGTACATTCATCGATAGCCGTGTATTGGTACATTCTTTCACCCAGCGCATGTGCCTGCCCCACGATGCAAGCAGAAGGAACTACTTTGACATCTACCTGCACTTTTTCTCCAGGGAACAGTGCTTGTTGATAGGGCTTGGGGATGTACTTTGGGTTCGGTACGGATTCCCGTGTGAGTCCGATACGCTTTAAACAGCGATATAGGCCAGTGATGGATCGTGTATATCCCCGTTTTCTTAGCTTGATCCAAAACACGACCAGCCCGGCATGCGGATTTCGTCGTCGCATATTCTGAATAAACGTTATCTCTTGAGACGTGTGTTGATTGGGATGATGGTGAGGGCGTCTGGATCGGGGCTGTAACGATGCCGGGGTCCCATCATAGCGCCATTGCAAGCGATAGATAAACTGGCGATTCGTACGATATTTTATAGCAGCAATAGTCACACCATATTTTCTGGCGTAAGAAAGAATAGATAGACGATACTTTACATCTTGTGTTATGCTGTTCATGAGAGGACTCCCTTTCTGTTATGGTTTTGCGTAGTAACTTAAGCATAACACAAAAAGGTGTTCTCTCATTTCTGTTTTTGTAACATATCTATGGTAAACCTACAGTGTATAAACAAGATCTTCTATATTCCGTATAGAAGATTTAAATTTTTCATGATATAATTAAATTATTGTATTTAAATTTTGTAAATGAGGGAAGCAGATGGTTAAAAAGGGAATACTGTTAGGAATCTTTATTGCCATATTGATTATAATGACTGGTTGTACTACAGATACAGAAAAAAGGGAGCAAGCTAAGCAAATTTCACAGGTGGAACAGGAGACGACAGCACCGGATATCCTATTGAAAATGGTGAGGGGGAATGGTCAACAGCTGCGCTTACGGGATATATATATGGATAAACCTGTATTTCTTAATTTTTGGGCATCATGGTGTCCACCTTGCGTAAAAGAAATGCCTCATATCGATGCACTATATAAAAAATATGGGGATAAAATAAACTTTGTGGTAATTAATATGGATTCAAATGAGGGGGATGTAAGAGCATTTCTACAGAACAATTCATTTGAAATACCTATTTACAGAGGAGATTTGAATAGTATATCGGAAGCTTATCATGTAAATGCGATTCCTATATCTTTTATTATTGATAAAAGAGGTAAAATAATATCACAGCACACGGGGGGGATGAGTGAAAGAGAGATGGAGAAGTTTTTAGGTCCTATTTTATAATATTTTCTCATGTGTATATAAAAACACGTATTAGAAGTAACAGATTATGTAGTGACCCCCATAAGTTAGACCTAGAAATCTAGCTTATGGGGGTCACTACAATATTTCTAATACGTGTTTTTATATACAACGTATCAAATTGCAAAATCTCCATTTATAAAAACGGGGATTTCCGTTCCATCCTCTTTTTTTCCGATAATCGTCAAATCCTCGGAGCCAATCATAAAATCTATGTGAATCATAGAGTTGTTTATACCTGCAGATTTCCGTTCATTTTCGTTTAATTCGGAACCGTTTACCAGGCATGTAGGATATGCTTTTCCCAAAGCCAAGTGGCAAGAGGCATTTTCGTCGAATAAAGTTTCGTAGAAAAGTACATTTGAAAGTGAAATAGGAGAATGGTAAGGAATCAGTGCTACTTCCCCCAAACGAGAAGCGCCGTCATCTACTTCTATTAATTGTTTCAGTATAGATTCCCCTTTATCCGCCTGCAGGTGGATAATACGTCCATCGCAAAAAGTGAGGTTAAAATTATCTATGACATTGCCATTATAGACAAGCGGTTTTGTATTATAGACGATGCCGCTGGTTCCTGTGGATAAGGGTGCCGTATATACTTCTTCAGTAGGAATGTTTGCATTGAAAGGAATATGTGAAGTTGTTTCTTCCGTACCCCCTTGCCAGATATGTTGTTTGGGCAGCACGACCGTTAAATCTGTTCCCCGGTTGTTTGTATAATGCAAACTGTTAAAATGCATATCAGAGAGCCAATTACGGCGTTTTTCCAAAGAAGCCAGATGTTTATCCCAGTCATGTAACGGATCTATTCCATCGGCACGAGAGGAAGATAAAATTTGTTTCCACAACCTTTCATAAGCGCTATTTTCATCCATTTCAGGATATAAAATTTTTGCCCATGTGGTACTGGGGACAGCAGCAACGAGCCACGATACTTTAGATGCCATCATTCCATCTATATATTCTTTTAAAGCTGCATTTTGTGCTTTTTGCCAAGAAAAAATTTTTTCCTGATCTACATGGCTCATTAAATATGGATTTGCTGAAATCAAACTGATAAAGGCAGCTCCTTTGTGGTAGTAATGCAGACTGAATTCACGGCGCCAATTTGGAACATGATTAAATTTTTCTAATGCTTCATATTCATACTGCAATCGTGTGGTATCATCACAGTGCCAATTTATGATTACTTGTGAAGCACCGCAGTTGTAGGCTGCTTCTGTTAATATGGTAACAAATTTACTGGACTCTACGGGGGCACTGACAACCAGTATCTGTTTTTTTTGCAAATTAACTCCTTTTTTTAATAGTGTAAGAGCATACGAGTGAAGCTTATTTTTTTCAATCATTAGGCTGATCTCCTTTTTGTTGATATATATATGCTGTGTGGCCCCATAACCGTGTATTGTAAGCAATTGCAGCTATTCCCAGACTGATAATAAAACCTACCCAGTATCCATATGCTCCCAAGTAAGTCCAATGGGATAGTCCTAAGCCCAAGGGCAGACTAATGATCCAATAGGTAATAAAAGCAATCCATGTAATGCTTTTTACATCTTTGTATCCGCGCAGTATTCCCTGAACTGGAGTGCCCATCGCATCGCAAAAGGCAAAAATAACAGCAAATGTTATAAAAGCTTTAATATGTATAAACGTAGTTGTATCAGATGTGAAAAGAGATGCAATGGGGTTTATAAAAATAAATGTTGCCGCAGAGGTAAAACAGGCAATAATTAAAGCAGTCATTTGACAAAGTACGGCATATTGCTGCGCTGTTTTATATTGTTTAGCTCCTACTTCATAACCAACAACAATTGTAGCAGCAAGACTGATGCTCCAGGGTACAGTATACGTAAGGGTAGAGTAGCTTATAGCCGCTTGATTGGCGGCGAGAAATACAGTACCATATTCACTCATCAACAGGCCTACGATACTGAAAAGGCTTGTTTCACAAAATATGGCAATGCAAATAGGTAATCCTAAACGTAATTGCTGTATCCATAAAATAAACATCACCGGTCTTAAGCGTGTCCAAATATGATAGGAGTTAAAGGGGGCCAATTTTTGAAATAAAATAATAAAAACAAACAATGAAATCCAGGCTGCTATTGAAATGGCATATCCTGCGCCAACTCCTCCCATGGGAGGAATGCCCATACCGCCAAAAATCAATAAACGGAATAACACGATAGTAATAGCCATGTATAGTAAGAGAATTGTCATGGATATATGGGTTTTACCGTGAGCATCGACTATATTTCGCAGCGTCGCTATCATAAATAGAGGAAATACGCCAATACCAAGCGCATGCATATATCCACTGGCAATTTCCCGTACAGGTGGTTCCAGCGTCAGCCAGGAGAGAAAAGGATCAATTACGAGATATCCTGCGGCAAGTATAAATAAAGAGAAAAAAGCTGCAATATAAATGCTTTGCATGATATAAAAAGGGATGCGTTCCAATTTTCGAGCGCCTCTTAATTGTGCGAGGATAGGGGTTATACCAAAAAATATACCGGAAACACCCGCAAAAATAGGATACCATATATTTACACCGACTGCGACACCTGCTAAATCTATAGTACCGGCCTGACCACTGAAAATACTGCTGAAAACAGCAGTTCCAACTTGGGCTATCTGTGTTAAAAAAATAGGGGGAAATAATTTCATAAAATGTTTGCATTGTTCAGGCTGCGGGAATAGCATAGGACCTCCGGATAATAGATATAAAACAAGCCCCGTATAATACGGGGCTGTGTCGGCATTCAAATTATTTTCCCATAGCATTTACTTTCGATGCTAGACGGGATTTTTTACGAGCTGCACTGTTTTTATGGAGAACGCCCTTGGATGCAGCGCTGTCAATAACGCTGCTGGCCTTGTTAAATGCTGTTTTAACGTTATCAGCGTCACCTGCAGAGATAGCTTCTACAGTGCGGCGAATAGCGGTTTTAACAGAAGATTTAACCTGAGAATTTTTTGCATGACGAACTGCGTCTTTTTCCATAGTTTTAATATTGGACTTAATTTGCGGCAATTGATTCACCTCCTCAATCTACAACACACTAAAGTAGTGTAACATAAATAATCAAAAAAATCAATGTCATTCAAATGCTTTTTAAATTTTATGAGAACAATTCAATACATCCCGCATTTTATGCTGAACCATGCCTTTAATGGCTGTACGCGCTGGACCTAAATATTTTCGCGGATCAAAGTTGGATGGATCGTTGATGAGTTGTTCGCGGATAGAAGCCGTCATAGCAAGACGGAGATCTGTATCTATATTTATCTTGCAGACGCCCATTTTTCCCGCTCTGAACAGCATATCCTCAGGGACACCTTGAGCACCGGGGATTTGTCCGCCGAATTCATTGCATTTTTTTACAAATTCAGGCATGACAGTAGACGCTCCATGTAATACAAGCGGATAATCCGGCAGCATATTTGAAATTTTTTCAAGCCGTTCAAAGTCGAGGTACGGAGTACCTTTAAATTTGTAAGCACCGTGGCTTGTGCCTATAGCAACAGCTAGAGAATCGACTCCGGTTCGTTCTACAAATTCTACAGCCTGATCGGGGTCGGTAAAAGTCGCGTCACGGACATTTACATTTACGGCATCTTCAATGCCGGCTAATTTTCCTAATTCTGCTTCTACTACGACTCCTTTATCATGTGCGTAGGCTACTACTTTTTTAGTCAATGCAATGTTTTCTTCAAAAGGATATTTGGAACCATCAATCATAACGGAAGTAAATCCGCCGTCAATGCAGTCTTTGCAAAGCTCATAACTGTCACCATGATCCAAATGCAGGCAAATCGGCAAATCATCAGAGTCAGCAAGCGCGGCTTCTACTAATTTTACTAAATATATATGCTTAGCATATTTTCTCGCACCTGCAGAAACTTGTAAAATTACAGGTGACTGTTCTTCTTTTGCCGCATCTGTGATGCCTTGGATAATTTCCATGTTATTTACATTAAAAGCCCCAATGGCGTATTTACCTTCGTACGCTTTTTTGAACATTTCTTTAGTTGTCACTAATGGCATTTGTAATTCCTCCCAGCGTAGTTTTTACCATATTCTCCCATCCGGCTTCCCGTATTAATTTCTGCATATCTGCCGGGACAGGAGATATAATATTAATTATTTTACCAGTTACAGGGTGAGTAAATTGTACACAATATGCGTGCAGTGCCTGGCGGTTGATTCGTTCTTTGGAACCACCGTACAAATCATCACCGAGCAACGGATATCCTAAATTACTGCAATGCACACGAATTTGATGTGTTCTGCCTGTGTGCAGGGTAACTAGTATCAAGCTGTATTCTGTATTGGCGGCAATACGTTTAAAATCAGACCATGCAGGTTTTCCGTCTTTAGAAATAATTCGTTTTACAATACTTTCCGGGCTTCTGCTGATAGGAAAATGAACGGTTGCTTGAGAAGAGGGAAAGTATCCGCTTGTGATGGCTAAGTAAAATCGATTATAGAATAGATGTTTTCGGGAAAATGCATACTGTATCTGCGGCTGTTTTGCCAGCATAACGATACCCGATGTGTTTCTATCCAGACGATGCATCGGATGAAAGGCACAATGCTGTTTTGTCTGCTGATAATAATAGATAATACCATTGGCTAAGGTTCCTTCTGCATGTCCTGACGTAGGATGCATGAGAAGACCATGAGGTTTATTGATTAATAATAAATAGTCATCTTCATACACAATATCAAGGTCCATAGGTTCCGGATCAAAAAACTGTGTGATCGGCAAATCTACATTCACCTTATCACCCTGTACGACAAAATCACGCCATGTGGCAGGGATATCGTTAATTTTGCAGATGCCGTTGTGTTTGATCTTTCTGCGCATTGTTGCCGATATGCCGTTATGACGCAAAGCGCCTAATAATGAAGTGCGTTTTGTAAGTGATCCAACTGTAAATTCAATCATAGATGTGCATCTCTTTCCCATGCTTTTTCCAATACTTTATACATATCTATTATACAAAATGCTTTGCAATAAATCTATATGTGGAATGATAATTTCATGGTTAAGAATTGTCCCGATATGATGATAACAGTGGATATAATTTTTTTATATTGCCGGTATCGTCATTAGAAAAAGATTGTTATAAAAAAAAGGATATTAGAAACATTTATGGAATAAGTATATATGATGGAAATATCCTCGTTGAATATTATGAAATGTAATATTTCAATTGCTATTTAAATACAATTAGAAAGCAGGAATTTTATATGTTATAAAGAATAATATATATTCGGCAGTAAATATATTTCTTTATCAGGTGATAGATGTGAAGTTTTCCAATGAATTTATTGAACAGGTTCGGCAGGCTAATGATATTGTCAGCGTTATATCTGATTATGTTTCGCTGAAACGACAAGGGCGTAACTTTTGGGCCTGCTGTCCTTTCCATAACGAAAAAACAGCTTCTTTCAGTGTAGCCTCCGATAAGGGATTTTTTTATTGTTTTGGTTGTCATGCTTCTGGAGATGTATTTAAATTTATAATGATGAAAGAAAATTTGACTTTTGGCGAAGCGGTGACCCGATTAGCAGAAAGAGCGCATATTCCGCTTCCGGTTATAGAAAAGTCAGCGCAAGAAATCGAACGAGAAAGGAAAATAGCGCAATTATATGAAGTGAACGAAATGGCTGGGAATTTTTACCATAATTGTTTGCTGAAGACACATTATGGTACAACGGGACTGGATTATTTTCATAAACGGCATTTAGACGATGACACGATCCTTCGTTTTAAACTAGGATATGCACCAGACAGTTGGAATAAATTGACCGAAGCATTTATGAAAAAAGGAATTTCAGGAACCTTGCTGGTAACGCTGGGCTTAGCTAAGGAAAAAAATGGCCGCTTTTATGATGCGTTTCGTAATCGTGTTATTTTTCCCATCAAGGATGGTCGGGGAAGAATAGTAGGCTTTGGCGGCCGTGTTCTTGATGACGGTAAGCCAAAATATTTAAATTCTCCGGAAACTCCTATATTTAACAAGCGCCGTCTTTTATTCGCCATGGATATTGCTCATAAATCTATTTATGAACAACAAAATGTTATCCTGGTGGAAGGGTATATGGATGTTATTGCGGCTCATAACCGAGGAATTTCTAATGTAGTGGCTTCTTTGGGAACCTCTTTTACCACTGAGCAAGCCCGCATCCTGCAGCGGCAGGCAAAAGAACTTATCTTATCCTATGATATGGATACTGCCGGTCGTAAGGCAACGTTGCGTGCGATGGAAATTGTTCGGGGCATGGGAATGCGTATTCGCGTTGTTTCACTGCCGCAGGGGAAGGATCCTGATGAATACATTAACAGTGCAGGACCCGATGCATTCCGGACAGCTGTTAATGATGCTCCGAATGTACTCGATTACATGCTTCAGACGGCGATGCAGCAGTATGACAGCAGCACGCTGGAAGGGAAAGCTGCAGTAACGACAATGATTATGCCCGCTTTGGCAGCGGTAGATAATCGAATTATACTAGAAGCTTTTTTGACGAAAACAGCAAGACAACTTCAAATTGATGAAAGTGCTGTTCGCAGTGAGTTTAATAAATATATCGCGCAACACCCTGAAACCGGCCAATTACAGGTCCATGTATCTAAGGACATTTTAGATAAAAATATGGCTGCCAGGGGAACCGGGACAATGGCTGTAGCCGAAGAAAACATACTCCGTTTTCTGATGGAACAGCCTAAAGCCTGCGAACGCATTCAAGCTAAAATTGATGTAGAATTTTTTATGAATGAAAAACGCCGTAATATTTATCAAATAGTATTGAATGTTTATGGACACCAAGGGATGTACACAAAATCGGACATCCAAGAGAAATTGACCCCTGAGGAGTCCGAGGAATTGGCTCGTATTATGGTTCTGCAGGATATTCCTATGGATGAAGCCGTATTAATGGATTACGTTAAACGGTTCCGCTTGGCAGAATTGCAGAAGCGGTATGAAATCCACAGTAAAAAGGCTGCTGCGTTCAGTCACAGTGGTGACACGCGGTTTGTTGAAGAATTGACTGAATGCAAGCGAATAAAAGAAGAAATGAAGAAGTGGTCATGAAAGGGAGGAAGGAGCTGTACATCATGGTGAAAATGAAGAAAACAGCGGAATTGAAAGACGCAAATATAAATATTGCTGAGGAAGCAGATACTATTATAAGGAAAAAGAATACAAAATCTATGAAAAAATCAACGAAAAAAAAGTCATCTAAAAAGGACAAAGTGGATATTTCACAATTAACAGAGGAAGAACGTAAATTATTAGCGGTCTCCCACATCCAGCAATTAATAACCGAAGGTCAGAAAAAAGGAAATCTGACATATACTGAAATCATGAATGTCATGGAAGAGGATGAGTTGACACCAGACCAGATTGATAAAATGTATGAAACCTTTGCAGAAAAAGGCATTGATATACTGGGAGAAGTCGATCAGGTTAATCCAAATGAGGATTTGGATGAAGAAGATAATGAAAAGTTATCGGATACGGATTTGTCAGCAGTTGATTTGACCGTTCCCGAAGGGGTTAATATAGATGATCCGGTTCGCATGTATTTAAAAGAAATAGGTAGAGTACCGCTGTTGTCGGCAGATGAAGAAATTTCTCTGGCAAAAGCAATCGAAAAGGGAAATGCGCCGGAAGCGGAACAAGATGATATTCATGTCGGCGTTATTGCTAAAAAGAAACTGACAGATGCTAATCTGCGACTTGTTGTCAGTATTGCAAAACGTTATGTAGGGCGGGGGATGTTGTTTCTGGATTTGATTCAGGAGGGGAATCTGGGACTACTAAAAGCGGTAGATAAATTTGATTACAGTAAAGGATATAAATTCAGTACCTATGCTACATGGTGGATCAGGCAGGCAATTACCCGGGCGATAGCCGATCAAGCACGGACTATTCGAATTCCAGTGCATATGGTGGAAACAATCAACAAACTTATCCGGATTTCCCGGCAATTGTTGCAGGATAAAGGTCGAGAACCGTTGCCGGAAGAAATTGCTGATAAAATGGGGATTTCTGTAGAACGTGTGCGGGAAATTATGAAAATTGCCCAGGAGCCGGTTTCTTTGGAAACGCCTATTGGGGAAGAAGAGGATTCTCATTTGGGTGATTTTATTGAAGATCAGGAAGCGGTTGCTCCTGATGATGCAGCTTCTTTTATTTTACTGAAAGAACAAATTGAAGATGTGTTTTCGTGTCTTACAGAACGTGAACGTAAAGTGCTATATCTTCGTTTTGGGTTAAAGGACGGCAGACCGCGGACCTTAGAAGAAGTCGGACAGCATTTCAATGTTACGCGGGAACGTATTCGCCAAATTGAAGGAAAAGCTCTTAGTAAACTACGTAATTGGGGCAAGCGCGAAAAGATTAAAGATTTTTTATAATAAATTCAAGTCTTGACGGCTCGGTGTTATTAGCGTATACTATTCGAGTAAGGTTTGATGACCTTACGGCCCGGGCCTATAGCTCAGCGGTAGAGCCACCGGCTCATAACCGGTTGGTCCCTGGTTCGATCCCAGGTGGGCCCACCATGAATAAAAGAAGCTATTTCCTCTGGAAATAGCTTTTTTGATATCAAATTTCAGACAGGATGAGTTCTATGAGGTTATCTAAGCGTTTAGCATCAGCATTATCTTTAGTGGTACCAAACACCCGTATTGCCGATATAGGGACAGATCATGGATACATTCCTGCTATTGCCTGTGTCAATGGAATTTCCCCGGAGGCTATAGCGGTAGACATAGCTCCTGGGCCGCTGGCAGCGGCTAAAGAACATATTGTTC
The DNA here is from genome assembly GCF_050219315.1 of Megasphaera sueciensis. Taxonomy (NCBI): domain Bacteria; kingdom Bacillati; phylum Bacillota; class Negativicutes; order Veillonellales; family Veillonellaceae; genus Megasphaera; species Megasphaera sueciensis. Next base: position 738,673 of record NZ_CP116939.1, on the reverse strand, counting down.
AATTAGGGGTGCTTGACCGTGTTTCTTGTCGGTTGGGAAATGGATTGCAGTGTATCCAGCCCGGTGAAGTAGACGGCATCGTTTTCTGTGGCATGGGAGGATTGTTGATTTGTCAATTGCTGTCGGAAGCACCGGATATATGCAGTACGTTGTCTTATTTAATCATTCAGCCGATGAGGGATGTTTCTCACGTACGGCGTTATATATATGAAATAGATTGGCATATTGAGAACGAAAGGCTTGTCTTTGAGGATAATCATTTATACGAAATCATATATGCTGTCCCAGGACACCGAGCGTCTTTGGAGGAATGGCAATATGAAATCGGTCCGGTGAATTGGGAAAAGCAAGGTCCGTTGTTGTCGACGTTGATTTGCCAGTTGATTGAAAAATATAAGGTGATACGTGCAGGGCTTCAGAAAAGTAAATTTGATGCAACGAAACAAATAAAAGAAGTTCAAGCACATATTACTGTATTGGAGGAAAAAAAATGGCTGTACAATTGCAAAAAATAATTCGTCTTATGGAATCCTTTGCTCCACCGGAACTTGCAGAATCATGGGATAATCCGGGATTGCTGCTGGGAAATCCTGATGATGAGATTCAGTCCGCTATGGTAACGCTTGATGTAACGATGGAAAATGTAGATTATGCAGCTCATCACAATATAGATCTTATTATCAGTCATCATCCTGTGATTTTTAATAAACTCGCAGCTATCCGTACGGATACATATGATGGACGATTATTGCAAAAACTCCTAGTTCATCATATTGCGGTGTATAGCGCGCATACAAATTGGGATAGTGCCGAAGGCGGTGTTAATGATATACTGGCTGAGCAAATTGGATTGAAAGAGGTGGAAGGTCTTATTCCGGTAAAGAAAGAAGCGTTATATAAGTTTGTTGTATATGTTCCCCGAAATTATGAAGATACCGTACGGCAGGCTTTGGGAGAAGCCGGTGCCGGATTTATCGGGAAATACAGCCACTGCATGTTTTCCGTTTCCGGTGAAGGACAGTTTAAACCGCTGGCAGGAACACATCCTTTTATTGGAGAAATCAACAGATTAGAGAAAACTGCAGAAATCCGCGTGGAAACCATTATTCCCGAATCGAGACTCAGCCTTGTAGTATCCGCTGTAAAGATGGTTCATCCCTATGAAGAACCCGCTTTTGACATATATCCTATGGTCAATAAAGGCAGAACGTATGCGTTGGGCCGCATTGGCTGCCTGAATGAACCGGAAGAAGCTCGTATCGTATTGCGAAAAATAAAGCGTGCTCTTCATATTCAAATATTATCATATGCCGGCAGCGAAGGCTTGCCAATAAAAAAAGTAGCTCTTTGCGGTGGAGCGGGAGCATCGTTACTTAAGCAGGCTAAGCAGGCCGGCGCAGATTTATATCTTACAGGCGACGTGAAGTATCATGAAGCGCAGGAAGCGGTAAAATTAGGCATTGTTATTGCTGATGGCGGTCATTTTGGTACAGAAAGATCGTCTATGACTGTTTTACTGCAAAGATTACAGACTGCGTCTATAGAACGAAACTGGGAGGTTGCTTGGAAAGAAGATAGGACCAGCTGCGATATTTTTAAACATTGCTGATACACTAAAGATGATTGTTCGTGCAGGGAGAAAGGAAGAATATCATGAGCAGAACAAAACAGATGGAGCAACTGAAAAATGAACCTTTGTATGCTATTTTAGGAGAATCACTGTCATTGGGTCGGAATAATCTTGAAACGGCAGCAGCCGTTATAGATGCAGGCGTAAAAATTATTCAATATCGTGAGAAGAATAAGACATGGCGTCAAAAATATGCAGAAGGAACAGCTATTGCGGAAATGTGCCGCCAACATGGGGTGACGTTTATTATGAATGACTCCGTTGATCTGGCAATTGCCTGCGGTGCTGATGGTATTCATGTCGGACAAGATGATGCGCCGTTTGCCATTGCACGTAAGATAGCAGGGCCGGATATGATAATCGGAGTATCTACTAATACGGTTGAAGAGATTCATGCAGCGGTTCTCGATGGTGCGGATTATGTGGGTTTTGGACCTATGTTTCCTACACAGTCCAAAAAAGATGCCAATCCGGTTGTGACGGCAGATGCTGTTTCCTATGCATTGCATGAATGCCCGATTCCGGTTGTTGCTATTGGTGGAATAGAGACAGAAAACATTAGCAGTTTATATCAACAAGGTTTTCGTCTTTTTGCTATGATTAGTGCCATTGTTTCACAACCAGACATAACATCGGCGGTAACTCATTTGCGGGAATTGATTGAAATTAGTAAAAAATCTGTTTGACCGGGCCGACATTTTATGATAATCTAATTGGGATGAGTATGAAAAGCAATCGCCAGTATGTGAATATTGGAGGAAAGTCCGAGCTCCATAGGGCAGGATGCCGGATAACGTCCGGCGAAGGCAACTTTAGGGACAGTGCCACAGAAATGTGTACCGCCACGTACGTGGTAAGGGTGGAACGGTGCGGTAAGAGCGTACCAGCGGTAAGGTAACTTACCGGCTAGGCAAACCCCATCTGGAGCAAGACCGAATAGGGAAGGGATGAAGCGGCCCGCTGATCTTCCGGGTTGTGTCGCTTGAGCGTAACAGCAATGTTACGCCTAGACAGATGATTGCTGCTGCGCAAGCAGAACAAAACTCGGCTTACTGATTACTCATCTGCGAATGGTACAGGCTTTTTACTTTAAGCAAAAAGCCTGTTTTTTCTTAATAAAAGAGAGACTTTTCTTACTTTACATTTATTACATACCATGCTATTATCGTAATAAGTGGTTAAAAGCACTAAAATATCAATTATGCATACGTGAAGGTATGTGTAAAAGTGAGGGATTCAAGTTGGCATTGATAGTGAAAAAATTTGGCGGAAGCTCAGTAGCGACACCTGACAAAATGCGTGTTATCGTTAACCGTGTGTTGAAGGGGGAACAACCAGATGATAAGATTGTCATCGTTGTTTCAGCTATGGGGAATACTACTGATGATTTAGTGAGTCTTGCTAATGAAGTTACCAGTAAACCTATAGGACGCGAAATGGATATGCTTCTTTCTGTGGGGGAACAAATTTCTATTGCGCTGATGGCGATGGCTTTTCAAGAAGCCGGACATAAGGCAATATCCTTTACGGGGGCACAAGCTGGAATTACTACAAGCAGCGCATTCAATAAAGGCCGTATACTGGATATACAGCCAGAGCGTATTTTAAATGCTTTGAACAACGGCAATATCGTTATTGTTGCCGGATTCCAAGGAATTACTGATATAGGCGATATTACAACGTTGGGCCGCGGTGGATCGGATACGACGGCAGTTGCTATTGCAGGCGCTATGAATGCTGATGTATGTGAAATATATACAGATGTAGATGGAGTGTATTCTTCGGATCCGCGTGTTGTACCTGCTGCTGTTAAAATGCAAGAAATTACATATGGTGAAATGTTGGAAATGGCGAGACTGGGAGCTGGCGTTATGCAGCCACGGGCAGTAGAGATGGGCAGCCGGTTTAATGTCCCTATTCATGTGCGCTCTACATTTAATGACCATCAAGGAACCATGATTCAGGAGGCATATTCCATGGAAATCAAACAGTATATGATTCGCGGCGTAGCCGATGATAAAAATGTGGCAAAAGTTACAGTATTAGGCATTCCCAATAAACCGGGTTATGCATATCAAGTATTTTCTGAACTTGCGGATAAAAATATTGATGTGGATATGATTGTACAGAGTGTCCGGGTTGCCAATGAGGGGGAAACAGACATTACTTTTACTATTTCCCGTTCCGATTTGATTGCAGCTAAAGAAGTACTGGATCATCTCTGCAAGGAATTAGGCGCTGACAACGTACTTATTGACGATAAAATGGCTAAAGTGTCCATTGTAGGTGCCGGTATGGCTGGACATCCCGGAATTGCTGCGGGAGTGTTCGGTGTATTGGGAGAAAATGATATTAATATTGAAATTATCTCCACTTCAGAAATCAGTATTTCCTGTTTAATTTCTGAAGAAAATGTGGAAAAAGCTGTAAAAGCCATCCATGCACGCTTCTTTGATGAACACTGAGGCGCATATGTCTGTATTAGATAATTTTGTTGAAGAGATGTTGAAGCAGGAGGTACCAAAAGCTGCGCTTATAGACAGGATGCTGCGGGGCCTGCGTAAAGAACGGATGCCGCAGTTTAATGTACCGCCTAGTAAATATACGTTTGAATCCAATTTACATGGTTTAATGTATGATTACCAGAATTGTTGTGTTACGATATCTTATAAAGTGGCAAATTCTGTTTATCCGGATTTAACGATATCTTTTAATACATTTAGAGTGATATTAGAAGGACTTGCTGTATGCATCCGAAAGCAAAAATGGTAAATAAAAACCGCAATCTCAATATGCATTGGGATTGCGGTTTTTTACAGGAGGAAAATTTATGTATGCAGGTGTGGATATTATACAAATAAGCAGGATGGAACAATTGGCTGTCCGCCGCGGAACTTCTCTGGAAAAAGTATTTACACAACAGGAACTGGCATATTGCCAAAACCGCGGTTCATCCCGGTATGCTTCTTTGGCGGCTATGTTTGCAGCTAAAGAAGCGTTTTTTAAAGCCTTAGGTACTGGATTTCGACAGGGGAAATGGACGGATGTTGAAATATGCCATACAGATTTAGGAAAACCTTATTTCAAGTTATATGGCTATTATGCAGCAACAGCGGCTGACTATTCCAACCATGAGCCGGCGCTTTCTATTAGTCATGATGGTGAATACGCCATAGCACAAGTTGTGTGGGAGTAATTAATTACAGGAGGTTTTGATATGAAAAAATTATGTACAGCAGACCAAATGCACCATATGGATCAGACCGCAATGTATGGGAAATATAAAATTGCACCTGTGGTTTTAATGGAAAACGCCGGCCATGCTGTTGTGGAAAAAGCGAAAAATCTGATTATCAGCTGGCATAACAAAATGGTTATCGTTTTTTGCGGAAAAGGAAATAACGGAGGCGATGGGTTTGTCATTGCCCGTCATATACTGGCTGAAGGAGCACATGTTTTTGTATATGTTTTAGGCAATGAAGCGTCGTATAGCACGGAAGCAAATCATCATTTGCAGACGTTATATGCCATGGCAGATGAAGGCCCTTGTGTGATAGAAAATTATACAGAAGAAAGTGATGACAGCCAACGGCTGCATCAGCGTCTGAAAGAGGCGGATATCATAGTTGACGCTATGGTGGGAACCGGATTTCATGGACAATTGCATAATCCGACGGCATTTTTTGTGCGCTGTATTAATGACGCGGCAAAGAATGGAAAAATTAAGGTTATTTCTGTTGATATTCCCACGGGTGTTAATACTGACACGGGAGAAATAAGCGGCAATGGTGAAGAAAATGCCGGAGAACCCATATATGCCGATATGACGGTGACTTTTGGCGCATTAAAGAAAGGAATGCAGTTTTATCCTGGAAAAAAATGCTGTGGTTCTATTGTATGGGATCCTATTGGGATGCCTGTTTCTTTATTACGAAATCGAGAACAGAATGCGGCATATCTTCTGGAAACAGCGGATATCGGACATATTCTTTCTCCCCGGGCGCTGGATAGTCATAAGGGAATGCATGGAACGATTGCTGTTGTCAGCGGCAGTCGGGATATGATAGGCGCACCTCTCATGACGTGCCGCGGAGCCATGCGGGCAGGTGCAGGAAAAATATTTCTTCGGGTACCTGAACAAACAGCGCCTTATTGCATCGGAAAATTGCCGGAGATTATGGTCAGAGGTGTTGGCAGTGGCAGCGAGTTTTCAGAAAATGACGCACTCCAGATTCTAGAAGAAGCTAAAAAATGGACAGTAATCGCCATGGGTCCTGGGATGGGGAAAAACTTGAAAACTAAAACGTTTATACAAGAAGTTATCAGAAATACAACGTGTCCTATTATTATTGATGCGGATGCGTTAAATCTTATTCATTCGGAAAAAAAATTTATTTCAACATATGGGCATCGTATTATTATGACGCCTCATCTTGCTGAATTCAGCCGGTTAAGCGGTGTTTCTATTGCAGAGGTAAAAAAAGATGTTATTGAAGCAGCTAAACATTTTGTATACGAATGGAACGTGACACTTGTGTTAAAAGGTGCGCCGACAGTTATTGTTTCATCTGATGCGCAGACGGCATATGTAAATCCGACAGGGAATGCAGGAATGGCTGCAGGCGGTATGGGTGATATTTTGACTGGTATGATTGCCGCTTTTGCGGCACATGATGGAATGCCGGATTTGTGTGCAGCGGCTTGTTCCGGTGTTTTTATACATGGGGCTGCCGGCGATTATTGTTATAATACATATGGACCGTATGGATATTCTCCCTGCGAAGTAGCTGATGCGGTACCACATGTCATAAAAGAATTAGAAATGGCTGGAAATACCGCACTAAAAGATAGAAACTTGTTTGGAACAATGGAATCTGTATAATGGGTTGTCCGCACCGGAAGTTTCTAATGTTTTTTTTAGAAATGTGTCTTATATTGGCGGTTATAGTAATTGCAGGATGCGGTCGGGTACATCCCGGAGGCTCTTCATTCGATACAGCAGGTGATACGGTTTGTATTTCTGTTTTACATGTAGGGCAGGCGGATGCGGCACTTATACAATATCGCGGAAAAAATATGATGATTGATACCGGTGATGTCGACAGCCGTGCATCTTTAATCAAACAGCTGCAGGAACGGCGCGTGAAGGAAATTGAGTCTATTATTATTACACATCCTCATGGTGATCATTTAGGCGGTATGTCCGCGCTGTTTAAAAATTTTAAAATTCATCAAATTTATGATAACGGAGTCAGTTCGAATAATGCCATGTATCGCAATTACTTAAAACATATAAAGGAATATAATATTTCACGCAGCGTTTTACGTAAAGGAGACATTGTGGTATTAGGAGAGGGTATTCGATTTGAAGTACTATCTCCGAGGAATACTCTTATTTCAACGGAAAACACAGAAAATGAAACAAGAAACGGAGCTGCTAATGATAATTCCATCGTATGCCGTTTAACATATAAAAATTTTTCTATGCTTTTTATGGGAGATGCGCAAAAAGAAGCTGAAAAACGTCTTCTTGCTGATTACGGAAGCCATTTAAAATCCGATGTGCTGAAAGTAGGACATCATGGCAGCAAAACTTCATCTTCTGTCACTTTTATCAAGACTGTTCGTCCTATGGCAGCCATTATTTCCTGTGGTGCCGGCAATCGATATAATTTTCCTCATACAGAAACATTACAGATATTAAAAAAAGAATCTGTACAAATTTTTCGTATAGATCGGGACGGTATTGTTACCATATACAGTGATGGCGTCAAATTTAATGCAGAAAAGGAGCATTGATATGAAATTCATTGGCAGTATAGACAGGATCACGGAACAGGATGCATATATTATCGTTGATGATGCGGCGGAACATGAAATCCGTATTCCATTAGACTGTCTTCCGCAAGGAGCGGATGAAGGTATGGCATATACGCTAGAAATTATAAGAAATAAAGAAGCAGAAAAAAAAATGCAGGAAGAAATTAAATTATTACATAGGCAAGTATAAATACGAAATACTTTCTTAACAGGGCATTCTATATTTCATTAATGAAGAAAAACATGGTATAATATAAAAGCTAAGAAACCCAAAAAGGAGAAGATACCATTGTTTAAAAAACTATTATTAATTCCGATTTTGGCCATTATGTGCATTTGCCCGTTATTTCCGGTGCATGCTGCGAATAGTACAATAACGAATGTCAAGGTTGTTACCCGAAATGATGCAGAAGTTCCTTTTGTCAGAACCGTGCTGGAAGTGACAAATACAGTAAAGCCTAAAGCTGTATTGGATAATACAGGAAAATATATTACTATTTCATTGCCTAATACGCAGATTGCTGATGGAGTAGCTCGCACCTATGCGGGGGATAAAAATGTTATATCACAGATTTCGTTGGCACAACATATGTATGCTACGGATATCAATATTCGTGTGCCTCAGGTTTTAAACAAAAACGATATTAAAATTTTTTCTTTAAGCAGTGACTATAAAAATGGTCGACCGAACCGTATTGTCATTGATATAAATGATAAGTCTGGAACCGTAAAACAATGGAGACAGTGGCAATCTAAACAACAATACCAAGAAAACAGTGCGGCTGATAATCAAAACGTGACGGCATACGCGGTTCCCGCATATAATTTGAATAATTCATATAGTTTAACCTCTGGCTTAAAGAATAAGATTATTTGCATTGATCCCGGGCATGGCGGCAGTGATTCCGGAGCTTTAGGCGCTTTTTCAAAAGAAAAAGATATTACACTGGCAATCTCTATGCGTCTGAAAAAGCTTTTAGAACAGGCAGGGGCAAAGGTAATTATGACACGTACGACAGACGTTGATGTATATGCACCTAATGACGGGGCAGTAGAAGAACTACAGGCTCGTTGTGATGTAGCAAATGCGGCTGGTGCTGATGCGTTTGTATGTATTCACATTGATTCGTATTCCACTCCTGATGTCGGAGGTGTAACGGCGTATTATAATAATAAAACGCCGTATGATTTAGGATTGGCAAAATATATTCATAAAGAAAACATGAACGCCACGGCATTTCCGGATCGTGGTGTACAAACTGCAAATTTCTATGTGCTGCTGCATACGAATATGCCGGCGACATTGGTGGAATTGGGTTTTATTTCCAATCCCAATGAAGAAAAAACATTAAACACAGAAGCCCAGCAACAAAATTTTGCTGAAAGCATCTGCCAAGGATTGTCAGATTATTTTCAAAATTCTGGCAAATGATACGGTTTATATTGACAATTCTTTATTACTAAGGTAAAATGAATAGGTCATAGCATAGCACAGTGGCTGTGGTAAGCCGCATGAAGAGGCTGATAAGTCCGTAAGGCGCCGTATTCAGCGAGTATATTGATGAGGAGGTGTCACTATGTACGCTATTATTAAAACCGGGGGTAAACAGTATCGTGTTGCTGAAGGCGATAAAATTTTTATCGAAAAATTGGCTGTTCCCGCCGAATCAGAAGTTATTTTTGATGAAGTTTTGGCAGTTGTCAACGATGGAGATGTGAAGATTGGTTCTCCTGTCGTTCAAGGTGCGAAAGTAACAGCTAAAGTTTTAGAACACGGCAAAGAAAAGAAAATTTTGGTATTTAAATACAGAGCAAAATCTAATTATCGTCGTCGTCAAGGCCATCGTCAGCCGTTTACAAAAGTCGTTATTGAAAAGATTGAAGCATAATGATTTCAATTACGCTGCAGTATGATCAATTGCATGAAAACAATGGATTTTCTGTGTCGGGCCATGCAGACTATAGTGAGTCAGGCAGTGATATTGTGTGTGCTGCTATATCAGCTGTTACACAGACCGCGCTGCTGGGTTTGATGGAGTATCAGCAGGAGTCAGTTGATTATAAGATAGCTGATGGTTTTTTGAATGTTCATGTGGATTGCGTTACTGACGAGACACGAGTTATTTTAAAGACTTTGGTTTTAGGGTTAGAACAAATTGTACGGCAGTATGATTCGTACGTCGTACTGAACAGATAAGTCAGGAGGTGGACACAATGTTTAAATTTGATTTACAGCTCTTCGCTCATAAAAAGGGACAGGGCAGTACACATAACGGCCGTGATAGTGAATCTAAGCGTCTTGGTGTTAAATGTCATGACGGTTCTACTGTAAAAGCCGGCAACATTATCGTACGCCAGCGCGGGACTCATTTCCATCCGGGTACTAACGTAGGTATTGGTAAGGATGATACGTTATTTGCTACGGCAGCTGGCAAGGTTGCATTTGAACGTGCCGGTAAGGTTAATCGTAAGGTAAGTGTATATCCGGTTGAAGCTTAAGTAGAATATAAACCCCTGCAGTTTATTATTGCGGGGGTTTTGTTATACTACCTTTGTGTTTTTTTTCACAAATTTTATCTCATACTATTGGCAAGCTCTATTTTGTGTGCTATACTACGCATAGTGCAAAAATGATTACAGTTAAATACATGATTCAGTCGGTATCATGGGAACCGGACTAAATTATAACTGTGATGGCATGCATTAATAATTAGCGACTTGTATCTCGTTGAGAACAAGAACGGAGGAATCGAATATGCAAAAAGAACTAGGTATGAAATCTACGGCGGCGCCTGTAAGACGTCCTTTATTTACGACAAGAGAATTAACTATTGTGGGAATGCTTTCCGGTATTACGATGTTGCTGGGGCTTACCGGATATGGTTTTGTTCCGCTGCCAATGATGAAAGCAACAATTTTACATGTACCCGTGATTATAGGAGCGTTAGTCGCAGGTCCAAGGGTAGGCGCCATGGTAGGGTTTATGTTTGGTTGTTTTAGTATTTTTCAAGCCATTACCTCTCCTGTAATTTTGTCTTTCGCTTTTTTAAATCCTGTTATTTCTATTTTGCCTCGGGTTTTAATTGGCATTGGCGCCTATTATATATATCATTTTTTGAGTAGAATCATTACTAAGCAATCTGTAAGTATGGCACTTGCAGCATTGGCAGGATCAATGATTAATACCATCGGGGTTATGGGTGGTATCTATGTAATTTACGCAAAAGATTTTGCAGCGGCTCGTGATATTCCTTTGGATAATGTAGTTAACATTATTCTTGGTATTTGTACGTTTAACGGTATTCCAGAAGCCGTTGTATCAGCTGTCATTACGGTTCCCGTGGTACTGGTTTTGAATAAAGTGGTCCATAATAAATAAATTATGGTAAAACGGTGTTGTCGAGTATATTCGATGACACCGTTTTGTTTTTTGTCTATTGACAAGACTTATATAATTTTATAAACAATATTGAACATATTTAATATATTTCTTACTTTGTAAATTTATGGCGAGAGCGCATTTGATATTATATTTATTGGTATAAATGATATGCTGAACAAAAAGATAATCGGATTATAACAAAATGTTTTTATATAAATTCTCCTGTAACATGATATAATAAAACATATAAGTGATACGGTGTTTAAATATCATATACTGAGGTGAAGTCAATATGATTCTCTATTTTTCCGGAACAGGTAATTCTTTAAGCGTCGCAAAAAAATTAGCTATTTTAACCGGCGATACAGCAATACATATCTCGGATTTGATGGGGGATGGAACAAAAATTTACGATGGAAGAATTGGGATTATTTTCCCGATCTTTTTCTTCGACATACCAGATCCGATGCGTGTTTTTGTAGAATACACACGTTTTAATCCATCTGCGTATATTTATGGGATTGCAACATGTGGCGGATCAGAAGGAAATGCTATTTATAATTTAAAAAATATTCTTTTGCATAAAAATTGCCGTTTATCTTATGGTAATGTGTTAAAAATGCCTTGTAGTAGTACGATCGCATCACGAAAAAATATTAAATATAAACTTGCGTATTTAGAGGAGGAGGAAAAACGGATTCAAGATATATCTCAAGATATTCTGCAAAAGCGAAAAAATTCAGACAGTATTACCTATAAGATTAAAGGTTCAATTTTTAATATTGGGTTTATTAATAAAAGGGCAAAAAAATATTTTGCAGTTTCTGCTGATACAAATATTTGTGTAGAATGTGGTATTTGTGAACAAATTTGTCCCAATGACAATATTGTATTAGATGAAACAGGTATTCATATAGGCACAGACTGTTCTTATTGCATGGCATGTGTTCATTGGTGTCCACATGCCGCGATTAAGGTTCACGGTAAACATGTTCAGATAAAAGATCAATATCATCATCCAGACATTGGTTTGGCGGAAATGTATCGTCGTTAGATGTTCAATATAAAAATACCTCTTAGTTAAAAATAGCTAAGAGGTATTTTTATATTGAAAATAATTTTCATATTATAAGTGAAAATAAAATATTTGCAATATAAAAAACATACAATATAATATATCATAAATAAGATAAATTACAAATATAAAGATAGAGAACAATAATAGTAATATATATAAAAAGATATATATAAATTGATAATTAATCTTAATTTACATGTTGACTTTGTGACAAAAGTCAATTATAATTTTAATAATAATGATTATCATTATTATTAAAAAGGAGGCATTGTAATGGTAAAAAAGAATTTTGGAATTAAAGACGCAGGTATCGCTTTAAGTATGTACCTATGGGGTAAGGTTGGAAAAGGAAACCGCATAAAATGACAGAATGACTCGAAACAACGGTGAAAACGCAAGAAAATTGAAATTCCTATGGAGAAAATGATTTTTAAAATTAGAACAGCTCAGAAAACCCATAAGAGAAAGGAACCGTATTAAAGCAAATGGCTGTTTCTGAATAAGAGACGGCTTTTTATTCTGAAATAATCAACGGATATATTTTTGAATTTTATCGGTAACGACTATCAGACTGAAAGGGAGAATGAAATGAAAAAAATTATGATGAATACTGTTATAAGCTTAGGGATACTTTGTACGCCTGGTTTTGCATTAGGTAATGAAACAACTGCAACAGCTGTTGCTTTATCGCCTGATACAGAGGCAGCTGCGGAAGAAAAAATGACTCCAGGGGAATTAACTTGGTCCGGCGATGTTTCGATAAAATATGAACGTGATACGATGGAGGATTCTCCCCACATGGATGGATTAATGTATAGTCTCCGCTTAAATGCTGAAAAACAGTTATCTCCTGGATTTTCTCTATATGCCCGTCTGGGTGCTCAATACGCTACCCAGCCAAGTTTAGGTGATTTTAATACCGATGCCTATGATGTGAATAAAAAAGGTGTTATCGCAATAGATCTGTTTGGAGTAACGTATAAAAAAGGAAGTTTTTCTTATAAACTCGGGAGGCAGGATATGACGATTGGAACGACGGCCTTGTTATATAGTCGTTCAAATACAAATATAGGAATCCGTAATTTTGTTGATGGGCTAACAGTGGAAGGGAAGATAGGAAATATTGCTTTAACCGGCGTTGCAGTGCAGGAGGATAATGATGGGTCTGCCGATAATCGCCTATATGCAATACATGGTACCTATGATGTAAATGAACGAATGCAGGTCGGCGCTACATTAGGACGTTATATCTATGCAGATGGTTCCGGTCAAAACACGACGAATGGGGCTGTAGATGCCGTGTATAAATTTAAAAAAAGCACTTTTACGGCAGAATTAGCTAAATCCAATGCGGATCAAGATAATAAAGCATATGCCGTAACTTGGAATTATGCTTTCAATGATAAGACAGCAGTATATGTTACGGCATTTCGGGTAGAACCATATGCCGATATGGGACAGCAAAGTGATTTCGATAATAACAACCGTGGATTTTATTATGGCATTACGCATCAATTGACTAAAAATGATAGTGTTGAAGTCGTATATAAAGATCAGAAAACACTGCGGGATGCTGAGGATGCTCCCAGTGGTTCTCATAATACAAAAATTGAAGCTACGCTTACACATGCTTTTTAATCTGTTTGGACCAGCTATATCTTTTTTTTGATGTAGCTGGTTTTTTGTAGTATTTTTTGCAGACTGTTTGAAGTGTCATATATAGTTGTTTATAATAAACATTATCAATATATTTATGATATGAGTACTAAATATACAACTTATATGTTGTGAACTTTAGGTAATTATCTAAATATATATCAAGTAATTACCTGTTTTTATCAGTTGTATTTGATAATTCATATCATAATTGATATTGACAATTATTATCAAATAAGATAAAATAAAAAAGTAATATTTGATGTATTATTTTTAGGAGAGGTGAGGATATGAGTGTAGTCATTGTTGGTGGTAATGATTGTATGGTATGTAGATACAAAAATCTTTGCAAAAAATATGATTGTAAAGCGAAAGTATTTACCCAGGTTCCGAGTGACTTTAAATCGAAAATTGGATTTCCTGATTTGGTGGTTTTATTTACCAGCACAGTAAGCCATAGTATGGTACGTTGTGCTATAAAAGAAGCCCAACGAAAAAATGCCGTTATAGTACGTTCCCATACGAGCAGTTCGTCCGCTTTAAAATCTATATTAGATGGTCATGTGGAATGCTGAAATAATAATTTTACCGGTAATCGCGAAAGGAGCTGAATTATTGTGCTATTGGAGCAATTATTGGTGTACCATGGTGCGCCAACCTTGGCTGGATTAAAAATTGCAAATTTGATCAGTATTCCTGAAACGGAATATAAAATTGTAAAAAACAAGTTACTTATTGAATATAACCGTTTATGTAATAATAAAGGAATATATTTTCAAATACTTTGTTCTTGCAAAAACAGATATCTTTTATATATCTATAATAAGGAAAGAGTAGAAAGGTATATAACAAAGGCAGAAAATGAGCATTTTTTGTCTGACGCAGGATATGAACCGGGACTCAGATTAGAAACACAGTTGATTATTCTCTCTGCTAGAGTCAAACAAAAAAATACATTTCCTCATGAGTTGGGAATTTTTTTAGGATATCCTGTGGCAGATGTAAAAAAATTTATTCAGTTTGGCGGCGATCAGGCGAAAATTTGTGGAGAATGGAAAGTATATACCAATGTAAATACGGCAATTGAAACATTTCGGCAATATTCTTGCTGCCGTCAGGATTATTTGCATCGATATAATTTGGGATACTCTTTATGGAGTTTAATTGTTGCGTAACGCATATATGCTGATGATATAAATCATGGCTTATATATATTTTTTTAGGAGGTAATAAAAATGGTAGAAATCGTATATTGGAGTGGCACAGGAAATACAGAGGCTATGGCGTCAATCATAGAGAAAGCAGTGAAGGATGAGGGCAAAGAAGTGGAAAGAGTAAGCTTTGAAAATACGGATGCAGATTCTGTTGCAGCACATGATGTTATTATAATGGGATGCCCGGCGATGGGGGCGGAAGTTTTAGAAGAAACGGTAGTTCAGCCTTTCTTTGATGAGTTAAAAGGGAAATTATCCGGTAAAAAAGTAGGCCTTTTTGGATCTTATGGATGGGGAACTGGGGAATGGATGGAAAATTGGATTGCAGAAGTAAAAGATGCCGGGGCTATTTTTATAGATCCCGCAGTTACCGTAAACGGTACACCGGAAGATACAACTGATTGTACTGCATTGGGGAAAGCGGCGGCAGCATTAGCCTAAAAAGTATTGCGCATGATGACACTTTGCCATGTGCGGTGAAGTGTCATTTTTCTGCATACAATGTCTGCAAATAATATCAAGACACAATATAAATGATATTGTTTATCATTGACAAAGCAATGTACTGTTGTGTATAATTATGATAGTAAAAATCAATATCAATGGAGGCGAAGATAATGGAAAGTATGAAATTATCGGAGATGAAGAAGGGAGAAACCGGTGTAGTTGAAACATTGCATGGACATGGCAATATACAACATCGGTTAGTGGATATGGGGGTTGTAAAAGGAACTCATATTACAGTAATAAAAAAGGCTCCATTGGGTGATCCTGTAGAGGTTAAAGTCAAAGGATGTGCATTGTCGTTACGATTAAATGAGGCGGCTATGATTGGCGTTTCTTGCGAGAGGGGGAGACAGTAGTCATGAGTGAAGCAGGAATAATCAAGATTGCCTTGGCGGGTAATCCCAACTGCGGAAAGACGACCATTTTTAATAATATTACCGGAGCCAAACAACATGTTGGAAATTATCCCGGAGTTACAGTAGAAAAAAAAGAAGGAACTTGCGTTTTTGATAACAGGAAGATGTTATTTGTTGACTTACCGGGTACATATAGTTTGACGGCACGTTCGTTGGATGAAGTGGTAGCAAGAAACGTTATTATTAATGAAAAACCGGATTTAATCGTTAATGTGTGTGATGCCTCCAATCTTGAACGAAATTTATATTTAACAGCACAACTTATTGAACTGGGACGTCCTGTGGTATTGGTTTTAAATATGATGGATATAGCGGACCGCATGGGAATTAAAATTGATATTCAGAAATTGCGCGAGCGCCTAGGGGTCGCAGTGGTTCCTGTTATAGGAAGTAAAAATTTAGGCACTAAAGAAGTATTGCATGCGATTATTAAGGCTGCCAGTGTGAATACATTTCATAATCCAGAAGTTGACTACAGCAATGAATTAGAACCGTCTATTCATGTATTAACGGATGCTATCACAAAACAAGGTATTATTCGTTATCCTATCCGATGGCTGGCTATAAAGTTGTTAGAAAATGATAGTGAAGTAATAGATAGTGTAACCGCTCTGCAAAATACAGAACATATTTTAGCGTTAGCGGCTACTTTACGTGATAGTTTAAAAGAAAAAATGGATTTAGAATTTGTCTTTGCCCAGTATAGACATCAGTTTGCTGTTGCTGTTTATAATGATGCTGTTTTAAATACAGGTACTAGTGATTCCTTATCTGATAAAATTGATTATATCCTTACGAATCGAGTGTTAGGACTTCCCATTTTCATGTTCATTATGTGGCTTATGTTTAATATCGTCATGGAAGTGGGAGCTATTCCTCAAGATTGGCTGAGCAGTGGGTTTGATGCCTTAGGAAAATGGATTGGCCCCATGATTGCCAGCGAACAACTGAGGTCATTAGTTGTGGATGGGGTTATTGGCGGTGTTGGCGCTGTTTTAAGCTTTGTACCGTTAATTATATTATTGTATTTGTTTATCAGTTTGTTGGAAGATACGGGTTATATGGCTAGGGCTGCATTTTTGATTGATCGCATTATGCGTGCTTGCGGATTGCACGGAAAATCGTTCATTCCTATGATATTAGGCTTTGGGTGCAACGTACCGGGTATTATGGCTGCCCGTACACTAGATAATCCAAAAGACAGAATGGTCACCATTTTAGCACTTCCCTTTATGAGCTGCGGTGCCCGGCTTCCGGTATATACACTTCTTATTGCCGCCTTCTTTACAGCTGGACAATCGGGAACCGTGCTGTTTGCTATGTATATACTGGGAATTATAGTTGCCGTTGTACTGGCTACAGTGTTACGTTCCACTGTATTTAAAGGAGAACAGGAACCTTTTGTTATGGAAATGCCGCCATATCATATTCCCACGGTAAAGGGCGTCTTGATTCATATGTGGGAACGTACCGTATTATATCTGAAAAAGGCGGGGACTATCATTTTAGGAGCATCCATTTTAGTGTGGTGCTTGACTGCATATCCTATGGATGTGGAATATTCGCGTGATTATGATGCCGCTAAAGAAAAAATAGCCGCGTCTGTTGATATACAGCAAGTCCCTATTTTAAAGGATATGGGGTTGGACTCCATGGAACAGGATCCTACGTTAGCAACGATGTATGAAGCAATGACTACTGCGGCTGACAAAGCAAAAGATGATAAGGAAAAGATTGAACAAGGTGCTTATCCGGAAGCCTTCGCCGCATTGCAAAAATCGGATCCTGCTGTTTATAACAGAGCTATTCCATTATATGATATACAGCAAAAAGCGGATGCTGATACTGATGATTTAGAAACAGCCCAAAAGTCTGAAAAATTACAGCAAAGTTATGCGGCATCTATTGGACACTTTGTTGAACCTGTTCTTCGTCCTCTGGGATTTGACTGGAAAATAGGAGTAGGCCTTGTGGCCTGCACGGCTGCCAAAGAAGTAATGATAAGTACACTGGGAACTATCTATAGTGTAGGTGCCGACGCCGATGATGATGATAATTTGATTACGTTTTTATCTGAGGATCCTGATTTTAATCCGGCAGTAGCGTTATCTCTAATGGTATTTTCGTTGTTATATATGCCTTGTTTGGCAACACTGGCGGTTATGAAAAGAGAAACAAACTCTTGGAAATGGCCGGCCATGTCTGCAGGATTAGGTATAATACTGGCGTGGGTGTTTGCCTTTGCTGTTTATCATATTGCTTTATTGGCAGGATTGGGAGCATAATAAATATATACTAACGTTAAGGAGGTGCAGATTTTATGGATATTTCAACTTTGATTGTTGGAAGCATCGTAATTTTAGCTGCAGCATATATGATTCGACATTTTCGTGATATTGTCAGTGGTAAAAGCGGTTGTTCCTGCGGCACTTCGTCATGCTCTGCGTGTCAGTCTAAACACGCCTCTGTGAATACGGATACAACCACATCATTGCCGCCTTGCTGCCGTGATAAAAATTAAATTTATCGCATAGAAGGAGTATAGTTTGCAATTATAGAATACCTTTTCTATATCTAGTAGACCTGGTTTGGGTTTATAATTGATGTAGGAAAGGTATTTTTTATTTGTAAATAAAAAGGAGGATTCGGTAATGGATTCAAGAGATAGGTTATGTGAAATCGGCAAAAAAATGTGTTGGTATAAATTGGTGGTGGCTTGTGATGGAAATATAAGCTATCGCAAGGAAGATGGGCATATTATTATTACACCTTCTGGAGTTTCCAAAGGCAGTTTGACTAGCGATATGTTATTAGAACTTGATGTACAAGGAAATATCATAACCGGCAAAGGAAAACCTTCATCGGAAACTAATTTGCATTTGGCAATATATCGTAAGCGGCCAGACGTCAAGGCCGTTGTACATGCACATCCTATTGTTTCGACAGCGCTGACAGTAGCAGGGGTAGCATTTCCGGATAATATTATAACGGAAGGACGAGATTATCTGGGGCATGTTGCAACGGTTCCTTATGCCGATCCTGCTTCTATGGAACTTGCAGAATCTTGTGCAGCTGTTTTGGCTGATGTTAATGTAATTCTTATGGCAAATCATGGGGCGGTTTCTGTTGGTAATGATTTATACCAAGCGTTATATCGGATGGAAACGCTGGAAGCTGTAGCCAGTGTATATCGAGACGCTTTAATCTTATCCCAAGGGATAAACCATACTGGAAAATTAAAATTTGTATAATGAAAATGAGAAAAAAATTGTAAAAAAAATTTTTTATTTTAAAAATAAATTAACAGCATGGTTGACGTATAAACCGTTACAAATAAGCGTCTTTTTGAAACCCTGAATAAGAAAAACTTATTTATTTTTTAAAAAAACCTATTGTACACTTATTGCAAAATGTCTATAATGAATTCAAGATATAAATTAAGGTAATAAATGGTATGAGCTCGACGAAAAGCAATGAAGAAACAGTATTGCTATAGATTGCCTGACAGAAGGCTTGATTATCATTTAATACTCTATTGTCAAAAGGTGATGTTTTTTTTAATGATAACTATATTGTATGATTTTATTTTAATTGGCGCCAGTTAAAAGTATCTGATCAATGTATTTATCGGTGTTTTAATTATTTGCTGATACGTATTGATTTCCATACTACTGATTTTACTATCAGTAGTATGGGGGGGATACTGTATCTATGCGCAAATATTCTGTATTTAAGGTGAATGGAGGTTTTTTTAAATGGCAAAAGGTGAAGTTTCTCAGGAATTAATTGAAAAGTTAAAATCTATTGTAGGTGAAAAGTATTGTATTACAGACAAAGAAAAATTGGAACCCTATGGCCACGATGAAGTAACGGATCCTCATTATATGAAACCAGCACAGTGTGTTGTTCTTCCGGCTAATACACAGGAAGTAGCAGCTTGTGTAAAGGCTTGTTATGAAGCCGATACAATTATGGTTCCCCGTGCAGCTGGTACAGGTCTTGCAGCTGGTGCGGTAGCGATTTTTGGCGGCGTAATTATTTCTATTGAACGAATGAACAAAATTATTGAAATTGATAAAGAAAATATGATTGTTACTACGGAACCGGGTGTAACAACAGCTGTTTTACAGAATACGGTTAAAGACGCCGGCCTTTTCTACGGCGGAGATCCCTGCAGTGGGGATTCTTGCTTTATCGGCGGCAACGTTGCAACGAATGCCGGCGGTAACCGTGCTGTAAAATATGGTGTAACCCGGGATCAGGTTCTTGGCATGGAAGTTGTTACTCCCGCAGGGGATATTGTTGAATTAGGCGGGAAAGTACGTAAAAATGCTACAGGCTACAGCTTAATGCATCTGTTTATTGGTTCTGAAGGAACTTTGGGAATCATTACCAAAATATATCTTAAATTAGTTGCTTTACCAAAATTCTCGATGGATCTTTTAGCAGTATTCGATAATTTAGATGATGCTATTGCCTTGACACCAAAGGTAATGAATGCCGGAATCACGCCTGTATGTGTTGAATTTATGGATAATGCTTCCATTAAACAGGTTGAAGTATTCTTAAATGAAAAATTGCAGCATTCTGACATAGGAAATTATATTATCGTTCAGATTGCCGGTGATAATGAAGATTTACTTGATGAACAATGCGAAAAAATTGATGAATTGGCCAGAGAAGGCAACGCATTGGATGTATTAGTTGCTAATCCGACGGTTATCTGGAAATCCCGTAAAGCCTATTTGGAAGCCGACCGTGCTCGCAGCTTGGTATTCTCCATGGAAGATATCGTTGTTCCTATGACAGAAATTCCGGGCGCAGTCAGCCAAATTTCCCGTTTGGGTGAAAAATATAATGTAGCAATGCATTGTGCGGGTCATTGTGGTGATGGCAATGTACATATCGATATCTTGAAAGATGATCGCACACAGGAAGAATGGGAAGATATGTTGCCGAAGATTCAGCAGGAAATATATAAACTTGTATATTCTCTTAAGGGCCGTGTATCTGGTGAACATGGAATTGGATACAAACGTGCTGCTTTGATGGCAAAATACACGAATCCTGTTGAAATTGAAATGATGAAAGCTGTTAAGAGAGGCTTGGATCCTAAGAATATTATGAATCCTGGCAAAGTTGTGGACGTAACCAAATAAGATCGGATTCAGAATAGTCTTTTAATATGCGAAAAACAAGGCATTTTATAAAAATGCCTTGTTTTGTTATAAATACGACAGATTTCGTCATAATTTTTTTGTATAATGATAGAATATATTATATACATTATATAAGGAGATAAGGAGGAATTTTTATGATATTACAATATGGCTCCAATCGTATTTGGTCGGAAAACGAAAAAAAAGAATTGATTGCGGAAG
This sequence comes from Megasphaera sueciensis, assembly GCF_050219315.1. Classification (NCBI taxonomy): domain Bacteria; kingdom Bacillati; phylum Bacillota; class Negativicutes; order Veillonellales; family Veillonellaceae; genus Megasphaera; species Megasphaera sueciensis. The sequence continues at coordinate 717,589 of NZ_CP116939.1, read as the reverse complement.
TTCTTTTCCCATTTGAAGGGGATGCAGTCGTAAATATTACGCATACTTTTGTAGATGACTCACTGCGTGGACAAGGGGCAGCAGGAAAACTGATGCAGGCTGCTGCAAATGTAATTCGGCAGAATCATTGGAAAGCGAAAATTACTTGCTCTTATGCTGTGGTTTGGTTCCAAAAACATCCTGAATATAACGATATTTTAGATTAACAGCAAAACATACGTGCTTATTTAACTTCATTTGCTGTTTTGGACCAATCTTTTGGTTCGACAACATACGTTGTTTGTTTTTCAAATGTAACAAAACCGGGAGCTGCATGTGCCGGTTTTTTGACATATCGGCACAAGGTGCAATCTACATCTACTTTAGAAGAGGCTCTTGCTTTGCTGTGATATGCTGCTAATTGGGCAGCAATTAAAATTTGATGTTCTGTCGGTTCTACTCGATGGCAGGCTAAAATAACATGTGATCCGGGTGTGTCTTTTGCATGAAACCATAAGTCGTAGGGATGCGCTTTTTTGAAAGTTAAGAAATCATTTTGACGATTATTATGACCAATCCAGATTTCGAGACCATCTGCTTTTATGGTTACTATATTTTGTGAAAATTCTTTACGTAATTTGTTTTTTGATGTTGACTTTATAAGACCCATTTTCAACATTTCTGCTTTTATGTCGAGTAGTTCATGTTTGTCTGTTGTGTTATCAAGTGCATAGTCCAAAGAATATAAATAATCCAGGTATTCTTTATTCTCCGCATGAAGTTTTTGCGATATTTGTACACGGTTACGCATTTTTGTGTATCGTTTATAGTAACGATTTGCATTATCCGTCATAGAATAGGCGGGATTTAAGGAAATGGTTATGGGTTCTTGGGTATCTGATAATAAATTTGTTATAGTAATAGATGATTCATGATCCCGCTTCATATAAGCGTATATCATAAGAAGGTCTCCATACAACTTGTATATATCCATTTTGTCGGTTTCTTTCATTTCTAAAGCGATGCGTTTTATTTTACGTTTTTGCTTTTCGATTAATTTTAAAACCTTTTTTCTAAGTTCTTCCTGCTCACTGTTTAAACTGCGATGAGTGTGTTCATATTCACTTAAATATTCTTCGATGGATTCATAATACCGGTGAGGATACTTTTCCAAGCTTTTTAAAAGCAATGGGAAAAGAATATCCCGATTGTCACGGACATATACATAGGCTCCTTTGACATCATTAAGTTCATACCCAAACGTTTCAATGGAGCGGCACCATGTAAAAATATCGGCGGGAGACATTTCTGCAACATTTTTTTCCAAGTGGCAGTCCGTGCGAAAAGAAAGTTCATCAAGAACGATGGTACTCATTCCGTTAAAACGTTTCAACATCCATTTGCCTAAAGGGATATGGGTATCGACAGTCATGATATCTGCTAATTCCTGTGCGGAAAAATCAAATGGGTTCATACGCATGAAATTTGGAGGGAAGTCGTACGGTTCTTTAGGATAAATAGTACGTACGGCTTGTTTTCCTTTTGTTGTCTTGATCAACGCTTCCAGAATGATTCCGTTTTCAGTAAAGATTACATTGCTGTATTTTCCCATAAGTTCTATATGTATTTTTCGTGTAACTACTTGCCCTCGTGTATCTAGAACATCCACAGAAATTTCGATCAAACGATCTAAGTGAAGTTGTTGAATCGCTGCAATACGTCCGTTTTCATAATACTTACGCAGAAACATGCATAATCCGGTAGGAATGTCCGGGGTTGTAGGCATGTGATTTGTTACGTATACACGCGGGGCATCATCCAATGTAATAACTAAATGATGACTTCCCGCATCATTAAAAATGCGAAAATATAGGCTGCGATGATCTAGCTGATATATTTTTGAAATCTGACCGCCTACTAAAATTTGCTGTAATTCTTTTGTTATACTATGTAAAGTAATTCCATCTATATTCATGTGGGTACTCCTTTTTTTATTATCTCTTCTATTGTAGTATATTTTCAATTAAAAACCTATAGTAAAAAGTATTTTCCTTTTAATAGTGGACATAGATGACTGATTTGGGCTATACTATCATACAGAATGGCGTATAAGGAGGTCATCGGCTTGCGAAGTATGACTGGATTTGGTTCAGGAACTTATAGTAACGAAAATTTACAAGTTACGATAGAAATTAAGGCAGTAAATCAACGCTTTTTAGAGTTATCGATACGCATGCCGCATGCATATCTGGTATTAGAAGACCGCATACGAAATGAATTGAAATCAGTTCTGCATCGTGGAAAAGTGGACGTATATGTTACTGTAGCAGAATTACTATGCAAAGAGCCGCAGATACGAATTGATTCTGCTAATTTAACAGACTGTAAATATGCACTGGATAAAGTAAATGAAGAGTTGTTTCATGAAAAGACAACATTATCTCAAATTATTTCGCTGACTAAGGACTGGTTTATTCAAGAACCGCCAAAAATTGATGCAGATGATTGTTGGCCGGTTTTTTTCGTTGCGTTGCAAGCTTCTTTGAATCGTGTTGTACAGATGCGTGAAGCGGAGGGGCTGAATATCAAAAAAGATTTATTGCTGCGTGCTGATAAAATAGAGAATATAGTTCATTCTATTGCAGAACGAAAGGATGATATTGCGGCACATTATGAAAGCAGATTACGCAAACGAATAATAAGTATGTTTAATGAGATAAAAGCTGTTCCTGATGAAGAACGTCTTTTGCAGGAAGTTGCCATGTATGCGGATAAGGTTGATTTTACGGAAGAAGTTGTGCGATTTCGCAGTCATGTGGTACAATTAAGGAGAATTTTAGAAGAAAATGGCGATATAGGACGGCAATTAGATTTTCTTATTCAAGAATTAAATAGAGAAACCAATACCATTGGTTCGAAGGCTGCTGATTTAGATGTCACAGAATATGTTTTGCAATTGAAAAATGAAATTGAAAAAATCAGAGAACAAATTCAAAATATTGAGTGATGGTGAGAATATGAATTTCAATCTTTTAAATATCGGTTTTGGAAATATGGTCGTGGCAAATAAGGTAGTTGCTATTATTAGTCCCGAATCGGCACCGATAAAACGAATGGTGCAGGAATCGAGAGAACATAATATGCTGATAGATGCCACCTTTGGCCGTAAAACTCGTTCCGTATTGATGATGGATAACGGGCAAATCATTTTATCCGCTATTCAGCCGGAAACAATTTCGCATCGTATTCTTACCGTTGGGAACGAAAACGAAGCAGTATACAATGATGATGAAGAAAGGAAGTAATGACATGAACGATCCCGGATTACTCATCGTTGTGTCGGGACCTTCGGGAGCTGGAAAGGGAACTATTTGCGATGCTTTGCGAAAGCGTTTTTCGAACATCTATTATTCTATTTCCATGACGACCAGAGAACCGCGTAATGGGGAAGTGGATGGAACAAATTATTTTTTTACGGACAATTTTCATTTTGAAGAATTGGTTCATACAGATTCTTTTTTAGAATATGCGCAGGTATATGAGCATTATTACGGAACGCCTAAAGAATACGTGTTTAATATGCTCCAGCAAGGAAAGAATGTTATGCTGGAAATAGATATTCAAGGTGCAATGCAGATAAAAAAGAAATATCCTAAGGCAGTGTTTATTTACGTTATTCCGCCTTCCTTGGATATTTTGGCTAACCGTTTGAAAAGCCGTCATACCGATTCGGCAAATGTTATTGCCGGACGATTGGCTAAAGTAAAAAATGAGTTAGAATGGTTATCAGAGTATGAATATGTAGTTATTAATGATGTATTAGAATTGGCTGTTGAACGCGCTGCTGCGATTATTGTGGCGGAACAGTGCAAAGTTTCCCGTAATCATCATTTAATAACTTCCATTCATGCACAATTTGAAGATTAGGAGTGATATGTTATGTTAATTAAACCGACCTTAGAATCTCTAATGACAAAAGTAGATAGCAAATATACATTGGTAACATTGGCGGCTAAACGCGCGCGTGAGTTAAATGACGGTGATGCACCACTTGTGGATACAAAATCCGAAAAGGTTGTATCTATTGCTATGGAAGAGATTGATGAAGGTAAAATTACATATAAAGCCCCGAAAAGCGGCATAAAATAAAAGTTGGTGATTCCGATGTTATTAAATAATAAGAAGGTTATTCTCGCTGTTTGTGGGGGTATTGCGGCATTTAAGGCCGCTGAAATTGCCAGTTTATTGTGTAAACGAGGCGCGGAAGTCAAATGTATCATGACTGAAAATGCGGCAAAATTTATTACCCCTCTGACATTACGTGAAATAACAGGTAATCCTGTTACTGTATCTATGTGGAACGAAGTAACTAATTGGCATGTTGAACATATCGCGTTGGCATCTTGGGCAGATGTGTTTCTTATCGCACCGGCTACGGCTAATTGCATTGGAAAAATTGCCGGTGGCATTGCTGACGATATGCTTACCACTACGGTAATGGCTACTAAGGCTCCTGTTGTCATTGCGCCGGCTATGAATACAAATATGTATTTAAATCCGATTGTTCAACACAATATGGAAAAGTTAAAAAAATATGGGTATTCCATTATTACACCTGATGCAGGATTATTAGCTTGTGGTGTTACAGGAATCGGTCGTCTTCCTCAACCTGTTTCCCTTGTTGATTATATTGAAATGAAAGCTTGCTGTACTGCACAGTTAAAAGGGAAAAAGGTAATTGTAACTGCCGGTGGAACGCGGGAGGCAATCGATCCGGTGCGATTTATTGGAAACCATTCCAGCGGCCGTATGGGCTTTGCCATTGCCAAAGCCGCTGTATTGGCCGGCGCTGATGTAACCTTAATAGCTGGAGTTACAAGTTTAGAAACACCACTAGGTGTAAAGCGCGTTGATGTTGTCAGTACAAGAGATATGAAACAAGCGGTAGATTCGCTATATGATGACACCGATATTGTTATAAAAGCAGCCGCTGTTGCTGATTATCGTGTTCAAACCCCAGCCAAAGATAAAATTAAAAAATCAGAAGATACATTAGTATTATCAATGGAAAAAAATCCTGATATATTGTATGAACTGGGACAACGTAAAAAAAATCAGATACTTGTCGGATTTGCTGCGGAAACAACAAATGTGATTCACTATGGAATGGAGAAATTGAAGAAAAAAAATCTGGACATGCTTGTTGCAAACGATGTAAGTGCTGCTGGTGCAGGATTTAAAGTAAACACAAATGTTGCAACATTGCTATTTCCTGATGGAATGAGCGAAAAGTTTGATATAATGGATAAATTTGATTTGGCTGCTATTATTATTGATCGTGTTACAAAAATAATCAATAAATCTTAAGAAAAGGTCTTGCAATATTATCGTATATCATTTAAAATAATAAATTGAAATGAATATTGCCATCAAGAGACGACGGAGGGATTGGCCCGATGATGCCGCAGCAACCTTTCAGCTAATGAAAACGGTGCTAAATCCAACAGTGCAAACTGGAAGATGGGTATGAAAATAACCCCTCTTTTACAGAGGGATTTTTTTTAGGAGGAAAATAATAATGACAAAAAATCGCGAATTTTTTACATCTGAATCTGTTACAGAAGGTCATCCTGATAAAATGGCTGACCAAATTTCAGATAGCATTCTTGATGCTATTTTGGAAAAAGATAAAAATGCCCGTGTTGCTTGTGAAACTTTGGTTACCACTGGAATGGTACATGTGGTTGGTGAAATTTCAACTACATGTTATGTTGACATTCCGCATATTGTCCGGGAAACGATTCGCGGCATTGGGTATACCCGAGCTAAATATGGTTTTGATTGTGATACTTGCGGTGTATTGGTTTCACTTGACGAACAGTCACCGGATATTGCCATGGGTGTTGATAAAGCCAGGGAAGTAAAAGACGGTGATAGTGATGCATTCGATGCAATTGGAGCCGGTGATCAAGGAATGATGTTTGGATACGCTACCAATGAGACAGATGACTATATGCCGCTGCCTATTTCTTTGGCACATCGGTTAGCCCGTCGGCTGTCCAAGGTCCGCAAAGATGGTACATTGTCGTATCTTCGCCCCGATGGCAAAACGCAAGTGACTGTCGAATATGATAATGGCCGGCCAGTACGCATTGATACGATTGTAATTTCTGCACAGCATAGTCCTGAAATTACACGGGAACAAATTGAAAAAGATTTACTGGAATATGTCATCAAACCGGAACTTGCAGATGGATTATTTGATGACAAAACAAAATTGTTCATTAATCCAACAGGACGGTTTGTTATCGGCGGACCTCAGGGAGATTCAGGACTTACCGGTCGTAAGATTATTGTTGATACCTACGGAGGTATGGCTCGGCATGGCGGCGGTGCGTTTTCGGGTAAGGATCCTACGAAGGTGGACCGTTCAGCTGCTTATGCAGCTCGTTATGTAGCCAAAAATGTTGTGGCAGCAGGATTAGCTGATAAATGTGAAATCCAGCTTGCGTATGCCATCGGAGTAGCTAACCCGGTATCCATTCATGTGGAAACTTTTGGTACAGGTAAAGTCGAAACTGATGTAATTGAAACTCTTATAAAAAAACATTTTGATCTTCGTCCAGCGGGTATTATTGAAATGCTTGATTTACAACGACCCATATACAAACAAACAGCTGCATATGGACATTTTGGTCGTAATGACTTGGATCTTCCATGGGAAAAAACAGATAAAGCAGAAATGCTTCGGAAAGAAGCCAATTTATAATAGTACAAAGTTTGTTTATTTTGCGTTATAATATAGGTGCGCATAAATTATCAAAGAGAGACATTTATGTCTCTCTTTTTTTTTGACAGGAGTATATCATTATGATTGCAGAAGTAATCATCAATATAACCGCTAAAAGACTGCAAAAAACATTTTCCTATATCATTCCTGAAGAACTTTTCGTTCATGTGGGGACCCGCGTGTTAGTTCCTTTTGGTCATCGCCAAGAAGAAGGTGTTATTGTAGCTCTTCACCAAGACTATCCTGTACAACATGAGTATGTATTAAAACCAATTATTTCGGTCTTGTCCGTACAAGCGGGATTTCAAGAAGAAATGATCGCTACTGCTTTGTGGATCAGTGACTATTATTTATGCAGTATATCCGATTCACTGCGTTTGTTTATGATTGAAAAGAAAGGAATCGTTGCCCATACGTATGTGTCTGTCGAAAATAAAGATATGCTTTTGCTGATGGGAGGAAAAAACATATGGGAACATCTCAAAAATAAGAAGAATGTAGATAAAAAAACATTATGCAACCAATTTAGTCAAACATTTATTGAAAAACTTATTGAAAAACATGTTTTGAAAGAAGAAAAACAGTTACAAAATAAAATTGCTGATAAAACAGAGAAATGGTTGTATTTTGCAGAGGATGACCATCAATGTATATTAAAAAATCGTAAGAAGCAAATGCAATTATTGGCGGAATTAAAGGAAAAAGAAGCTGCTCCCATTTCCTTTTGGATCCAAAAGGGTTATAGCCGAGACATTATACAGCATTTGGTTCAAACGAAACTAGCGGTTATTAATATTAAATTAAAGCAGACTGTAGATTTAACAGAAAAAGAGACAGCGGATAAACCGTGGCAGCTTACACCCGAACAGAAGCATGCGGTCACTGTAATTAAAAATGATACCCACGGGTATACTTATGTATTGCACGGTGTTACGGGCAGCGGAAAAACTGAAATATATATGAATTTAGCCGAAAATGTTATTGCTCAAGGCAAACAAATTATTGTTCTTGTGCCTGAAATAGCTTTGACAGGACAAATTGTGCGAAGATTTATACGTCGTTTCGGAAATGATATTGTTGTTATGCACAGCCAATTGTCTAAAGGAGAACGCCAGAATAACTGGCTTCGTATGCAAAAGGCGGAAAGTCATATTTGTATTGGTGCCAGATCCGCCATATTTACGGCTGTTTCCAATCTTGGCCTTGTTATTGTTGACGAAGCGCACGATAGTTCTTACAAACAGGATGAAACACCACGCTATCATGCTGTTGCTGTTGCTCGTAAACGAGCTTCTTATTACGGATGTCCTGTTATTTTGGGAAGCGCTACTCCGTCCTTGGATTCCTATTATAAAGCCCGCAATGGCGAATATGTTCTTTTAGAACTAAAGCAGCGAGTTAAAAATAAACCACTGCCTCACGTTACCGTCGTAGATATGCGGGAGGAGTTAGCACGAGGAAACAGAAGTGTTATTTCTGACGCGTTGTCTAAATTACTGGATCAAACGCTGGCATGCAAGCAACAGGCTATTATTTTATTGAACCGACGCGGATTCTCTACTTTTGTGATGTGCCGGAAATGCGGGTATGTCGTAAAATGTAAGACCTGTGATGTGGCAATGGTATATCATAAAAGCCAGCATACTCTGCGGTGTCATTATTGTGATACGGAAACTCCGGTTCCTGTTATTTGTCCTTCTTGCGGGAGCAAATATATTAAGTTTTTTGGCACAGGAACGGAGAAAGTAGAGGAACAGCTGCATGACATGTATCCGCAGGCTCGTATAGTTCGCCTTGATCAAGATACAACTATCAGGAAAAACAGCGGTGACAAGATTATCGAAGCGTTTCGACGACATGAGTATGATATCCTTTTAGGTACACAAATGGTTGCGAAAGGGCATGATTTCCCTGATGTGAGTGCAGTGGGAATTTTATCTGCCGATAGTTTGTTAAATCTCCCGGTATATTGGGCAGGGGAACGTACTTTTCAGCTTTTAACTCAGGCAGCTGGGCGGTCGGGCAGAGGAAATGTACCCGGGCATGTCGTTATGCAAACGTACGCTCCGGAACATTATGTAATACAATGCAGTAAATATCAAGATTACAAGTCTTTTTACGAAAAAGAAATTTCATATCGGCAAGAATTGTTATATCCGCCATTCCATCAAATCGTTAAGCTTATTATTACTTATGAAGATGAAGCGTTCATGTGGAAAATTGGAAACCGTATATATGATTTGCTGTCTGCCTGGAGGCTTCAATACGATCAGAACATTGAGATTATCGGTCCCTATGTCGATACGATAAAAAAAATACGTAATAAATTCCGTATTATCGTCCTAATCAAAGGGGCTGATTTAGTGAAAATAAAAAAATACATAAAAGAAGAGGCAGAATTTCATAAAACTGGTATAATAATAGATGTAGATCCAAGCATTTAATATGAGGTGAATTTTTAATGGCTATACTTACAATTGTAAAGGCGGGAGCTCCTATTTTAAAAGGAACAGCTCAGCCGGTTGAAACGATTACGAAACAAACTAAAAAATTATTGGACGACATGGCAGAAACAATGTATGCTGCCGAAGGCGTAGGCCTTGCTGCCCCCCAGGTAAATGTACCGCAGCAGCTGATCGTATTAGATGGAGGCAATGGATTGATTGAACTTATCAATCCAAAAATAATTGAAACATCTAAGGAAACGGAAATTGGCAGTGAAGGCTGTTTAAGTGTTCCCGGATATTATGGCGAAGTAGAACGATACAGTAAAATCAAAGTGAAATCCTTGAATCGTCGGGGAAAAATCGTATATTTTAATCCAGAAGGGTTTTTAGCACGTATATTCCAACATGAAATTGATCATTTAACGGGTATTTTGTTTATTGAAAAAGCAAATAATTTACGATTAGTGGAGGGATAAGTGAAACATATGCGGATTGTTTTCATGGGAACTCCAGACTTTGCAGTACCTTCCTTACAGGCGATTCATCATCAAGGATATGATATTGCTGCTGTCGTAACACAACCGGACAAAGAGAGAGGAAGAGGAAAACGAATTTCCTCTTCTCCAGTAAAAGAATGTGCGGAATTATTGAAAATTCCGGTATTGCAACCCCGTACGATGCGTGACGAAACAATACTTGCACAATTGCAGAAATTACGGCCGGATGTTATTATTGTTATTGCGTATGGTAAGATACTTCCTAAGGAAGTATTGGAAATCCCACCATTTGGCTGTCTTAATGTACATGGGTCCTTATTGCCTAAATATAGAGGGGCAGCTCCTATCCAACGAGCCATATACGAAGGGGCTCACACCAGCGGCATTACGATTATGATGCTCGATGAAGGCATGGATACGGGAAAAATGTTAAAAAAATGTGCAATTCCTTTGGATGTAAAAGAAACGACAGGAACATTGTTTAAAAAATTATCTAAGATTGGTTCACAGGCTTTGATTGAAGTTTTAAATGACTTGAAACATTATGAAGCTCATGCTGAAGCACAATGTCATACAGAGGCAACTTATGCTGATAAAATTACCAAGGAAATGGCAGAAATAAATTGGGCTGATGAGGCAGCACATATTGAATGCCTGATTCGTGCATTAGATCCGCAGCCCGGAGCGTATTGCATGTATCAGGGAAAACGCTTGAAGATATGGAAGGCTGATGTGGTATCTGGAAGAGACGCTTTACCGGGAACCATTCTTGAAGTAACAAAGCAATATTTTACTGTACAAACCGGAAGTAACGCAATACAGATATATGAAATACAGCCAGAAAGCCGCAAACGGGTAACGTCGGCCCAATTTTTACAAGGGTGTGCCTTGATTCCAGGACAAGTATTGCAGAGGTAAAATTCGTGAATTCATATCGATCTTATGCTATATTTTTATATACGGCCGGGACAGCTACGGCATGTATCGCAGCTGTCCTGTTTTTATGTTGGAAACTTCTTGAACCAGGATTGTCTATGTATATCCCTATATTACAGCCTATTATAGGGATCGTATTGTTTTTTGCGGCAATTTGCTGCATAATTCTATACGGATTACTTTGGATAGTTGCATATACCAATTTTTTGAAAGGTAAAAAATTAAATCGTATTTTTAATACCTATTTGCGTATCGTTTACCCATTGACTAAATTGTTTTCTTCTAATAAAAAAAATGTAAACGAAGCGTATATTGCATTTCTTAATCATTTAGTTCTTCGCTGCCATTTTTCCATACCACCTCATCATGTACTTATACTAGCACCTCACTGTCTGCAGTGGGATCAATGTCCGCATAAAATAACAAGAAATATCAATAACTGCCATATGTGCGGCAAGTGTTCCATTGGAAGAATTCGAGAATTGGCAGAAAAAAGAAATATGCATTTTTCTGTAGCTACAGGAGGGACTCTTGCCCGGCAAATAGTACGGGAATATCGCCCGCAGGCAATTGTTGCCATCGCCTGTGAGCGGGATTTGATCAGTGGCATGCAGGACGTCTCGCCATTGCCTGTATTAGGCTTATTAAATGAACGGCCCTATGGCCCTTGCTTCAATACAACTGTTGACATAGAAAAGTTGGAAAAATTATTAGATATCATTACAGGGAGAAAATTATGAATGTACGCGAATTAGCCTGTCAAAGTTTATTTACGGTTTGTCAGGACAAAGGCTATAGCAATATTGTCGTATCACACACTTTGCAGAAATATAAATTAGTTGATCGGGATCGCCGGTTTTACACAGAACTTGTCTATGGTACACTGCGTCATTTGAATTATTTGGATTGGATTATTGACGCAGTAAGCACACGTAAAATAATGAAACTGGATCCTATTTGCCTGGTTATTTTGCGGATGGGATTATATCAGATTTTTTGTCTTACAAAAGTTCCTGAATCGGCAGCTTGTAATGAGTCTGTAAAATTGGCAACTCGTTTTGGCAATAAGGGAATGGCAAAATTCGTTAATGGAATTTTGCGCAACGGGATTCGCCGCCGTATGGAATTTACTATTCCGACATTGGAGGACAATACAATTTTACATCTTTCTCTGACATACCATCAGCAGCAATGGCTGATAAAAAAATGGATTGCTGATTATGGCACAGAGGAAACGATTGCATTATGCCGTTATTTTGAAACGATTCCCCGTCTTTGCCTCCGGGCAAATACTACGAAAATCTCCCGAGACGAATTATTGCATAATCTGCAGCAGCGGAATATGGATGCTGAGATTGCGCCATATGCACCGGAGGGAATTTATTTAAACGCGATTCCTTCTATACACGATATTCCCGAATTACAGCAAGGGCTGGCTTTTATTCAAGATGAATCATCCATGTTGGTGGCCCATGTGCTTGATCCTAAACCTAACGAGGTGATATTTGATGTTTGCGCTGCTCCCGGAGGTAAGACCACGCATATTGCAGCACTGGCAGGAGATACGTCCATTGTATATGGATGCGATATTTATGATCACAAATTGCAGCTTATAGAAAAGAATGCCAACCATCTGGGACTTTCTAATGTTCGAGTATTACTCCAAGATGCTGCAACAATTGGTGAGATGTATGCGAATCGTGCGGATCGCGTATTAGTGGATGCTCCTTGTTCTGGATTGGGTGTTTTAAAGCGGAAACTGGATTTGCGGTGGCGTAAAAAAACGATGGATTTAAAAAGACTGCCGGTGCTGCAGCTAACTATCTTGGAAAGTGCTTCAAAGTGTGTAAAATCGGGAGGAATTCTTGTTTACAGTACTTGTACGATGAATGATGATGAAAATGTTCATGTTGTAGAAACGTTTTTAAAACGACATCCGGAGTTTAAGCCGGAAAAAGCTTCTGATTATTGCAGCATTTACAAAGAAGGACCGTATATACAATTACTGCCGCAAGTTGATAATTTGGACGGATTTTTTATTGCACGATTACGAAGAGGAGAATAAATATGGTCAATGTTTTTGATATGACAAAACATGAGTTGGAACAATTTTTAGAAATGTATAATATCAAAAAGTTCAGAGCTTCACAAATATTTCAATATATTTATAAACAAGGAATTACGAACTGGGATGATATGGTTCTCTTGCCTAAAAAAGACAGAGAATTACTTCAGGAAAAGGCTCCTATATATTTCCCTGAAGTAATGGATAGATTGGAATCCAGTGATGGGAGAACAGTGAAGTTATTGCTGCGTATGGCCGATGGCAATACGGTTGAATCTGTAATGATGAAGCATGATTACGGAAATTCTATATGTGTTTCCACACAGGTGGGGTGTTCTGTAAAATGTGTATTTTGTGCATCGGCAAAAAATGGATTTATACGGAATTTAACTGCCGGAGAAATGATAGTTCAACTTTTAGCATTTAAAAAACAGGTAGATTCGGAGCTGCATTCATTGGTTCTTATGGGAACAGGAGAACCTTTATTGAATTATGAAAATGTTCTCCGGTTTTTGCACATGATTCATGAAAAGGAAACATTTTATATGGGATATCGAAATATTACTCTATCAACGGCAGGTATTGTACCGCGTATGTATGACTTGGCTGAGGAAGGAATTCCTATTACATTAGCCGTCTCATTGCATGCACCTACAACAGACATACGAAAAGAACTGATGCCCATAACAAACACCTATCCGCTGGAAGATGTATTAACGGCTGCCGATACTTATTTTCTTAAAACAGGACGTAAGGTTACGTATGAATACATTCTTATAAAAAATGTAAATTGCAGTATTTCGTGTGCTGAAATACTGACACGTATCATGAAAGGGAAAAATATCCTTATCAATATCATTCCCCTCAACGATAATTATGATGTTGGATTACGCAAACCGAGCCAGATGGAAACAAATCGTTTCTTTTCTTATTTACAAAAGCAGGGATTAAATGTTACACTACGGAAAGAGATGGGAAGTCAAATACAAGCCGCCTGTGGTCAATTGCGCATAAAGCGCGAAAATATTTGACATATGCAGATGAATATGATTGAATTGTGTATGTAAAGCAGTACCGCGAAAGGACGTGGGGATTTGGGCATATACGGTGAATCCAAAATTGGATTGGTGCGAAAAGTAAATGAAGATTCGTTTTATATCAGCCAAGAGCAGGATGTTTTTGTTGTTGCCGATGGTATGGGTGGATATGTCGGCGGAGAAATTGCCAGCAGCACGGCTGTAGAAGCTATTGCTTACTATTTTCAAAATTATACGCATGTCTCACCAGTTCAGTTGGAAAAAGCTGTTCAATATGCAAATTCCTGTATATTAAGCAAGGCTATGATAGAACCTTCCTTAAAGGGAATGGGAACTACTGTATCTTTGCTTACAATAGCAGACCATAAAGCAAACTGGGCTCACGTAGGGGACAGCCGTATTTATGTTTTGCGGAATAATCAGCTGACTCAAATCACTGTTGATCATTCAATCGTAGAAGTTTTATTGGATGAAGGAAAAATAACCAAAGAAGAAGCAGAACATCATCCCAAAAAGAATATTTTGACCCGAGCCGTTGGAGTAGATCGTGATCTTAAAGTTGACACGGGTTCTTTTGATATTTTTCCTGGTGATCGAATATTGCTATGTACGGATGGATTAAATTCATTTGTTAATAAGGATGACTTACAAAAAGCATTGCAAGAGTATTCCCGCAAGGAACGGGATATTATAAATGATTTATTTGAACGCGTTTATGTAAATGGCGCGAATGATAATGTAACGGCTATTTTGGTTACTATTTGATATAATTTTCAGAACATATACATGGTGGAGAATCCAAAATGATTGGTCATATATTAGATAATCGATATAAAATATTGGAAAAAGTCGGTTCTGGCGGTATGGCGTGTGTTTATAAAGCACAAGATATTTTATTGGATCGGATAGTCGCAGTCAAAATCCTTCATGAAAAACTTGGGAATGATCATGATTTTCTGGTTCGTTTTCGTCAGGAGGCACAGGCAGCTGCCAAATTATCGCATCCTAATATAGTAAATATATATGATGTCGGATATGATGAAAATGTTCATTATATAGTGATGGAATACATTCGCGGAGAGACTCTTAAGGAATTTATTGAAAAACACGGACATCTTCCTATCAATAATGCCATACAAATCACGTTTGATATTGGTGAGGCTCTGGAACATGCACATAGTAACGGTATTATTCATTGTGATATAAAGCCGCATAATATATTAGTTACCGAATCAGGCCATATTAAAGTTGCTGATTTTGGGATTGCCAGAGCTGTTAATTCTACTACAGCTAACGCCAAAGATGGTTCTATTCTCGGCTCAGTTCATTATTTTTCACCGGAACAGGCCAGCGGCGGAAAAATTGATGAGCGTACAGATATTTATTCCTTAGGTGTCGTCATGTATGAAATGATGACAGGTGTCGTACCTTTTCATGGGGATACAGCAATTACCGTTGCACTTCAACATGTCCAAGATGAAATACCGCTTCCCAGTAAATATAATCGCCGTATTCCGCAATTGGTAGAGCGGTGTATCCTAAAGGCAATGGCCAAAAATCCAGATGACCGTTTTCAATCTGTAAGTGAAATGATGGCGGAAATGCGTTTGGCTCAGGGATTTGTCAATCCTAACAAAGGGGCCTTGCCTATTATTAAAAACAATTTTAACACACAGAAGATTCAGCCTGTAAAAGTAAAAGAACCGAATAAATCCAACGTGTTTACCCGTATTATGGATAACATTAGTAACCATTCTAAAAAGTCCATTATTATGGCCATGCTTGGGGTTTTTGTCATCGCTTTTTTATGGGCATTTTTTTCTTTTGGTAATTTCTGGAGCACGGAGGAAATAACCGTTCCTGATGTAACCGGAAAACAGGTGGAAATTGCTAAACAAATATTGACGAAGGAAAATTTAAACGTCTCTATTAAGGAAATTGATAATTCTGATGTTCCTATTGGACAGGTCATCACACAAACCCCAACAGGGGGGAGCGTTGTAAAGGCCAAACGAACCATTTATCTTACTGTCAGTAAGGGACATGATGGTTCCGAGGTACTTATTCCTGATTTACGGGGATTAACCTTAGATGAAGCAAAGTTGAAATTAAAAGACATAGGATTATCCATTGGACATGTTACTCACTCCAGCAGCAGCAAATATAAAGAAGGAACGATTATGAGCCAGAGTCCCTCTTCGCCTAAAAAAGTCCCTAAGGATACGTCAATTGATGTTGTTGTGTGTGAAAATTCTGAAACAAAAGATCAGCAGTCATCTGCTCCTAATGTTATCGGTATGCCTTTGGATGCTGCAGTGAAAGCGTTGGAAAGTGCAGGATATTCTGCTGGTACAATTGCTAATATTGACAATAGTAAAGATACTAGTCAAGCACAAGTTACCATGCAGTCAGCAGATGGCAGTAATCCGAATGTAATCAATTTGAACGTAGAATATAGCAAAACTACGACAGATGATAAGAATAATAATCAAGAGGCTCCCGGAACTACTCATACAGGAACCGTTAATATCAGTGTACCTGCTGGAGCCTCCAGCCAGCATGTACAAATTATTGTAAGCGATGATAATGGCTCACATGTTGTTTATGATCGTAATCAATCAGGGGGGGACAGTATCACTAAAAATGTCAGTGGTACAGGTAAAACACGAGTACGTGTTTATATAAACAATTCTTTGGTTCAAGACAAATACATCTAGGAGGATCATGGTCAAAGGAAAGGTAATCAAAAACTATAACGGCTATTATTATATCGACTTGGACTTGCCGGAATCTTTGATAGAATGCCGGCGCCGTGGTAAGTTGAAACAGAAAATACTTGTTGGTGATGAAGTGGAAATAACCGTACTGGACAATCATACCGGTGTTATCGAACAATTACTGCCGCGGCGCAACGAAATTCGTCGTCCGGGACTTGCAAATATTGATCAGATGGTTGTTATTATGGCGGCGCAATCACCGGCTCCTAACCGCTTTTTAGTGGATAAAATGCTGATGACCTGTGAGTATGCAGGCATTCACCCGCATTTATGTTTGAATAAATGCGATTTAGATAGAACTACGGCTGAGGCATATCGAGATTTTTACGAATCATGTGATTACAAAACATTGATCGTATCTGCGCAAACGGGTGAAGGAATGGATGAAATATTATCACTTTTACCACAGAAAATGACAGCATTTGCCGGCCCTTCCGGAGTGGGAAAATCCAGCCTTTTATCTCGTATTTTAGGACGAAACGATCTAACTATCGGATGTGTGAGCAGTAAAATACAACGCGGCAGGCATACAACAAGACATTCAGAAATAATGAAGCTTAATTATAAAACTTATGTAGTGGATACACCTGGTTTTAGCGCATTGGAATTTGAACATTTAGATCCTAAGGAATTATTTTGTCTTTTTCCGGATATGATTCCTTATTTTGGAAACTGCCGCTTTTCCTCCTGCCTGCATCGCACAGAACCCGATTGCTCGGTTAAACGTGCTGTGGCTGAAGGAAAAATAAAAATGGAACGATATGAAACATATTGTAAAATTTTAACAACTATATTGGAAAGGAAGCGATAATACGTATGATTAAGATTGGACCTTCTCTTTTGTCCGCAGACTTTTCAAAACTATCTGAAGAAATAAAGGATATAGAACAGAGTGGTGCAGACTTTTTGCATTTAGACTTGATGGATGGGCATTTTGTTCCTAATTTAACGTTTGGAATCCCTGTTATTGAAACAATACGCAAATGTTCAGACCTGCCTTTTGATGCTCATTTAATGGTAGAACATCCGGAAAATTATATTGAAGGCTTAGCAAAAGCAGGGATTACCTATGTTACTGTACATCAGGAGGCATGCACCCATTTAGACCGCGTACTGCATCAGATTAAAGAAGCTGGCATGAAGTGCGGGGTGGCTCTGAATCCAGCTACGCCGGTGTCTTCTTTAAAGAATATAGCATCATTTCTCGATATGATAGTAATCATGAGTGTAAATCCAGGTTTTGGCGGACAGAAATTCATTTCTTACACAACCGATAAAATCAAAGAGTCTTGCCGTATACTGGATAATGCAGAAAATACACATGCCGTTGTTGAAGTGGATGGCGGTATAAATCCGAAAACGGCAAAATTAGCAGTTGAAGCTGGGGCGATGTTTCTGGTTGCCGGCAGTGCAGTTTTTGGTGCCGACGACCGAAAAACAGCAATAGCTGCGCTGCGTTGAAGCGCGTATATGGCTGATTTATGTATAAATATTGCATTTGGTTTCTTTTTATGATACCATAATAAAGGAATTACAAGAGAATATAGATATAGTCTTTGAGGCAAGGTGCGAAAGTGTTACTTTCAATTCCTGACCGGCGGTAAAAGTCCGCTAACCTCGTCATGAGGTTGAATCGATGCAATTTCGATACCGACAGTACAGTCTGGATGGGAAAAGACAGCAGATATCTTTTTTTGTTGCGCTGAAAAGGCTATTGGTGTTTTTACCGATAGCCTTTTGCTATTTATAAATGGAAAGGAATGAATCTATTGGAACCCATAGAATATATGCAAAAAGCTCTTTCTCTGGCAAAACTGGCAGCCGGATATACATCACCCAACCCGGCCGTTGGTTGTGTTATCGTTAACAACGGGCATATAGTCGGCACGGGATACCATCATAAAGCAGGGACTCCTCACGCCGAAGTGTGGGCTTTGAAAGAAGCAGGAGAAGAAGCCAAGGGAAGTACCGTATATGTTACACTTGAACCATGTGCACACTATGGACGTACCCCGCCGTGCGCTAAAACATTAGTAGAAAAAGGCGTAGCCAAAGTTGTAATTGCTATGTTGGATCCTAATCCGCTGGTAGCCGGCAAGGGAGCGGCTATCCTGCGTACTGCGGGAATACAAGTGGAAGTCGGCCTTTTATCTAAAGAAGCAGTTAAGCTTAATGAAGCATTTATCAAGTGGATGCTTGTAGAAAAACCATTTATTGCAGCTAAATTAGCGGAAAGCCTGGATGGGAAAATTGCTACACGTACGGGAAATTCTCAATGGATTACAAATCATTGGGCACGCAGCTACGGACATTATCTCCGTTCTGTGCATGACGGCATTTTGGTTGGTATTGGGACGATTTTAGCCGATAATCCTATGCTGACATGCCGTATTGATCGGGAAGCGCAGGAAACGCCTCACCAACCTACCCGAATTATTCTTGATTCCCATGGACGTATACCCTTGCAATCTCGCGTCGTTACTGACCGGACGACTTCAACAATTGTTGTAACGACAGAAGTTTGTTTGCCTGCAAAACGTATTTCTTTGGAGAACGCAGGAGTTACTGTACTTGAAGTACCCATGAATAAAGAAAGACAAGTTGATTTATCGGCAGCGATGGACAGTTTGGGTGAAAACGGAATACATAGCATCCTGATCGAAGGAGGCGCCGCTGTACAAGGAAGTTTTTTTGATGCCCATCTAATTGATAAAATTTATGCATTTATTGGAAATAAGGTGTTAGGGGGGATGCAGTCTCTGCCGGCTGTAGCCGGTATCGGTGTTGCTTCTCTTGATCAATGCATACCTTTGGTGTTCGAATCGGTACAGGTAAAAGAAAATAATATACTGATTGAAGCTTATAATGCAGAAAGGAAGGGGACCTATGTTCACTGGCATCATTGAGGAAATCGGAACTATCGGCTCTTTGGATCGCAGAGCCGACTCCATTCGTTTAACCATCCAAGCCAAAAAAGTGCTTGAAGATACGCGAATAGGGGACAGTATAGCAGTCAATGGAGTTTGTTTAACCGTTACTATGCTGACCAACAACGGATTTACGGCAGACGTTATGCATGAAACTATGATGCGCTCGTCTTTGCGGGACAGCAAGAGCGGTTCACAAGTGAATTTAGAACGTGCACTCCAAGTTGGCAGCCGGTTGGGCGGGCATATTGTGAGCGGTCATATCGATGGAATAGGCCATATTAACCGTATTACTGTTGATGGGATTGCTCGTATTATTGCTGTTGCGATTCCTGAAGATATGGCACCTTTTATTGTTGAGAAAGGTTCCATTGCCATAGACGGTATCAGTTTAACTGTAGCATCTGTTCATTCAGAATACTTTACCGTTTCTGTTATTCCCCATACGATGGAAAACACAATATTACTTACGAAACGTGTGGGGGCTGTTGTTAACCTGGAAACAGATATGATTGGTAAATACGTTTATAACTTTACTGCAGATTATACATCTTCGAGCGCAAAAAAATTAACACTGCAGCATTTATTGGAAAATGGTTTTTGATTTATTTATTAGAGGAGAGTGCTATAATGGAAATGTTAAAAGAAGGAAATTTATTAGGTTCTGGTTTAAAATTTGGTATTGTTGCTGCTCGTTTCAACGAATTTATAACAAGCAAGCTTTTAGGCGGTGCGTATGATGCACTGTCCCGCCATGGCGTAGATAAAGAAAATGTTACAACCGCATGGGTACCCGGAGCTTTTGAAATTCCACTGATTGCACAGAAAATGGCAGAATCGAAAAAATTTGATGCAGTTATTTGTCTTGGTGCTGTTATTCGCGGAGCTACCAGTCATTATGATTTGGTTTGCGGAGAAGCTGCCAAAGGAATTGCTCAAGTTTCATTGAAAACAGGTGTTCCGGTTATGTTTGGCATCCTTACAACCGAAAATATTGAACAAGCTGTCGAACGTGCGGGCACTAAAGCTGGAAATAAAGGCTTTGACGTGGCTGTCAGTGCTATTGAAATGGTCAATCTTATAAAAGAATTAAAAAAATAATGTTTGTTGGATGAACAGGGACTGGGAAAATTTCCGGTCCCTGTTCCCATATAATAAATAAAGTAATAAATAAAATTTAAAGTTTTAAAGTTGCGAAATTAGAATCATTTCTTATTACTGTTGCAATAATTGTATAGGATGAAGCATTGTATAGAATGTTTCATTATTTCATAATCCCTGAAGGAAGCGTAACTGTACACTAAACAACGATTAATATGCAAAATGAGATATCTGTTTGTCCCTCTCTCGTAATAGCCTATTATAAACAAAATAAGTAAAAGTTATTAAGAAAAACAAAAACGCTCTTGATTACTAATGACGTTTTGCCTATAATGAAATTAAATTATTAGTTTATGTAATACGTATGATAATAAACACGGCATGGCTTACATCCCTTTACATCGGGCGGCGCAATGTAACGCTATGCCGATGGTGTATTATGTAGTAAATAATTTATTTTTATAAGGCAGGTGATAGGCTTAGGGTCAAGATATAGTGTAGCGTGTTTTTTATAACAAAAATAAGTATTTGGAAATGATAAGAGACATACACGCTTTACCCTATATGGCCGAAATGAAATAACTAAAAGGTGGAGTTTTTTGTTTTAAGTTCGTATGAAAGGGTGTGTTTAAGGATGATGGTTATTTTAGCATTATTGCCAATTTTATGGCTGGTTATAGGCCTGGCAATTTTGAAAGTTCCTGCATGGAAGGCTTGTACGATTGCCGTAATTATTTCGTTTATTGTCGCTATTGCAGCGTATGGACAAGGTACTATTGTTATGGGATCTGCTGCATTGGAAGGTGTGGCACTGGCAATTTGGCCTATCCTATTAGTTATTACAGCGGCTATTTTTACGTATAATTTGGTATTATATACGAAGGCTATGGATATCATCAAGCAAATGCTTACTAGTGTAAGTAATGACCGCCGTATCATTGCTTTACTGCTTGCTTGGGGATTCGGTGCATTTATGGAAGGAATGGCTGGATTTGGTACCGCTGTTGCGATTCCTGCCAGCATGATGTTTGCTTTGGGATTTGATCCGATTAAATCTATACTGGCCTGCCTTATTGCCAATACAGTGCCAACACCATTCGGATCTATCGCTATTCCTACTACTACGATGGCTTCTCTTACTGGATTGGATTTATCCCAGTTAGGAATTTATACGGCAATGATGAATGCTGTTTTAGATATTACGTGTCCGTTCTTGGTAGTGATGGTTATTGCCGGGGGTCCAAAAGCTTTAAAAGGCGTTTTTGGGGTCACTTTAATTTCTGGACTGGCACTTCTTATTCCGGAATATTTGATTTGTATTGCTATCGGACCTGAATTAGCTGTTATTGCTCCATCTATTATCATTATGGGTGCCATTGTTATTTGTGCTAAAATATTTAAAAATGACAATCCTGAATATGCAATGGATACCAAAGTCGAACCTGTTGACTTCAATACAGGGGTTAAAGCTGCCATGCCATTTATTTTGATTTTTGTATTTTTACTTATTACATCTAAATTGGTTCCATTTATCAATACTCCGCTGGCAGCTATTCAAACAGCTGTCCCAATTTATATCGGAGCAGGGGCTAAACCGTATACGTTTGTTTGGATTGCAACTCCTGGCATCATGATTTTCTTGGCTGCATTTATTGGTGGCAAAGTACAAGGTGCATCATGGAGTGAATTGTTTAACGTATTTGGCTCAACGCTGAAAGGACTTCGCTTTACCTATATTACGATCATAGCTGTTGTTGTAACCGCAAAACTGATGACATACAGTGGTATGACGGCGGATATTGCAAAAGCCCTTGTATATGCTACAGGTACGGGATATCCTGCTTTTGCACCTGTTGTGGGTGCTCTTGGTGCATTTATTACTGGCTCTGCGACAAACACAAATGTTCTCTTTGGGCCATTGCAAACGGCTGCTGCTGCGGGCATTCCAGGGTCTAGTCCTGCTTGGCTTGCTGCTGCAAACTCTGCCGGTGCAGGTATCGGCAAGATGCTTTCTCCTCAAAGTATTGCCTTATCTATCGGTGCTGTTGGCACGGTTGTTCAAGGTAAAGAAAGTGTTATTATGAAGGGAATTTTTGGATATTTTGTTCTGTATCTGGTGATTGCAGGTGCATGGTGCTTTTTTGGTCAAGCGTTTCTTTAATTCGTCTATATAAAGAATAGTATAAAAAATGAACTCGATATACCATCGAGTTCATTTTTGCTTTTATTGTTCCTGTTCTTCCTCTTTATATGATTCCACATCAGGAATATCTTTTGTGTTGAAACCGATAATACGTCGTGGAGCAGAAATATCATCATTTCGAGGAACTGCAACCAACAGCAGATTGAGTTGTGATAAGTGCTGTACCAGTTCAACTTTAGAATTATCTGAAAGTTCTCCATAAAAAACAATCATATTAGGGTCCCAGTACCCAACGTCTTGTATACTGAACGTGATATTTCCTGAAGATACTAACCGACCGCCAGCTTGCATAGTATCAGGAAGATCTGATTCAAAATGGTTAATCAAGGAGACGATTCGTTTATACATATCTGATGCTAAATAAGGCGTTTCAGGATCGTTTTCTTCATAACTTTCCGAATCGGATGGAGGTATTATAGTGATATCCTTTGTTTTATTGTTCTTTTTTGCCATGCATATCACATCCTAAATAATTTATTTTAATCATTCATACTATATATTCACCAAATTAGTACGCTTTTCCTGCCGGCATATATAAATTGCGTCCGTTTTGATGTATAATATGTAATATCAGTACTGAAGAAGGGACGATTTATTTATTATGTTATATACGGATAAGATTATACATTACACAACAGAAGAACGTATTCGTGTTTCTATTGCGTTAACAAAGAATATTGCTGAAACCGCTCGTAAGCGCCATGGATTATCCCCCGTAGCCGCTGCGGCGTTAGGAAGAACTATGACAGGTGCGTTGCTCTTAGCGGGTGATTATAAAAATCATGAAGGCGTTTCGATTTGTATTAAAGGAGATGGACCTTTAGGAGCTATTTATGCGGATGCTTTTGATACCAATAAAGTTCGTGGTTATGTTGATAATCCAATTGTCGATATTCCTTTGAAAGAAAATGGCAAGCTGGATGTAGGAAAGGCTGTGGGGCAAGGAAAGGTTATGGTAACTCGCTTCACACCCGAAAAAACAACGTATACCAGTCAATCAAATCTCGTTACAGGAGAAATTGCCGAAGATTTAGCTTACTATTTATATACTTCCGAACAAGTCCCTTCAACAATCAGTTTGGGCGTATTAGTAGAGAGAGATTATTCTATTGCTGCTTCTGGAGGTTTTTTAGTCCAAGCGCTGCCAGGTGCTGCTGATGAAAATCTGGCGCAGGTCGAAGCAAATATATCAGGTATAGGCGCTATTACAACGTATTTATCAAATCATATATGCGGTGAAGGATTGATTGAGTGTATTTTGCATGGATTGCATTATAAGGAACTGTACAGACAAAATCTGCATTGGCAATGTACTTGTTCACAGCAGCGGATTGAAAATGTCCTTCTATCTTTAAGCGATGCAGATAAGCAGGAATTATTAAAGGACCCGCAGGTGGAGATGACATGCCACTATTGTGGGAAAAAATATGTGATCAGTCAAAAGGAATTGCAACATTTATATCATTGCTAAAAAAGGAGATGACTGCTATGGGACGTATTGCTATTATTGGCGGTACCGGTGTATGTGATGCTACGATGCTGAATCAGGTGAAAGAAGATACCATGGATAATTTCTATGGCACAATTAAATATATGAAGGGGACTTATAAAGGAAAAGATATTGTTTTTTTGCCGCGGCACGGGAAAAATCACCAAATTCCACCGCATCTTATTAATTACCGGGCCAATATCCTTGGATTAAAACAACTAGGAGTAACAACGATTATTGCTACGACAGCAGTAGGATCGCTGAACCAATCGTATAAACCGGATGATTTTGTACTTCAAGATCAGTTTCTTGATTTTACAAAAATGCGTCATACTACTTTTTTTGATGGTGGTAAGAATGGAGTTGTCCATGTAGATATGACAAGTCCATATTGTCCGCATTTACGGCAGACTATTGTTGAAGCTGGGGCGGAGCTGGGGTATACCGTACATCCCCAAGGAACCTATGTATGTACAGAAGGTCCTCGTTTTGAAACACCAGCTGAAATTAAAATGTTTGAAAAATTAGGGGGAGATCTTGTCGGTATGACAAATGTTCCTGAAGTTTGCTTAGCGCGGGAAGCTGAAATGTGTTATTCTACCATTTCTATGATTACCAATTTTGCCGCCGGAATTTCACCGACTCCATTGACGCATTCCGAAGTAGTGGAATGTATGGCAAAAAATTCGGAACGATTGAAAAAATTGATTTTAAAATCAATTGAAATGTATGTAGATGATGAATCTTGTGAATGCCGCCATACGTTAAAAGATTATGGAGGATTTACGATATAATTATGGATACAATGCGTTGGAAGAATGGCCGCTTGATTCTTTTGGATCAAACAAAACTGCCGGCTAAAGTGATGTATATTACCTGTACCCATTGGAACGAAGTACGGGATGCTATTCGGATCCTTGCTGTACGAGGAGCTCCGGCAATTGGAGTCGCTGCTGCCTATGGCATGGTGTTGGCTGCGTATGAAGTCTTAAAAAACAATCCTACCATCACGACGTCTGAGTATATTGCCGAGTTGCAGCATATCAGCAAAAAAATGGATGCAGCAAGACCGACAGCTGTTAATTTGCATTGGGCACTGACTCAAGTAATGACGACTGCTAACCATATGACAGCCGCAGCTGCTTGGGAAATAACTAAGATTCTCGAAAAACAAGCCATAGCCATGCAGCATGAAGATGTAGCCATTAATACAGCACTATCCACTTATGGGGCCGACGAATTATTGAAATATACGAATAAACCACTTACTATTTTAACTCATTGTAATGCCGGCGCATTGGCAACGGCAGGTGTAGGAACTGCATTAGGCGTGATTCGGGCATTACATAAAAAAAATCGAATTCGCATGGTATATGCAGATGAAACACGTCCTTTACTGCAGGGAGCTCGACTTACAGCAACAGAATTAATGAGTGATGGAATTCCCGTAACACTCATTACCGATAACATGGCTGCTTGGGTTATGAAAACAAAAGGTGTGGATGCTGTCATTGTCGGAGCGGATCGCATTACAGGCAATGGAGATACGGCAAACAAAATAGGAACATACGGTGTTTCCTTATTGGCAAGAGCACATCACATTCCGTTTTATGTGGCTGCACCTGTTTCTACTTTTGATTTAACCCTGCAGACAGGAGCGGAAATTCCTATTGAAGAAAGAAATCCTGATGAAGTTCGATGTATTGGAGAGGTAGCAATTTCCTTAAAAAATGCATCGGTTTTTAATCCTGCGTTTGATGTGACACCCCATGAAAATATTAAAGCTATATTTACAGAGTTTGGTGTACTTCAAAACCCCGATTCATATACTATATTCAAATTTTTTAAACAGAAAGAGGTCTTGTAATGATGGAATCAATGATTCGTGATTTTTCACTTGCTTCTAAAGGGCACGAAAAGATTAGCTGGGTAGATCATTATATGCCCACGTTAAATGCAATCGGCAGTATATTAAAGGAAAAACAAACCTTTAAAGGAAAAACGATTGCAGTAAGCGTTCATTTGGAAGCTAAAACCGCATATCTGGCTAAAGTTTTACATCGTGCGGGAGCACATGTTGTTGTTACCGGCAGCAATCCGTTATCGACGCAGGATGACGTAGCGGCAGCACTGGTAGATGATGGATTAACGGTATACTCATGGTATAATGCAACGAATGATGAATATTTCACATTTCTAAATAAGGCATTGGATCATCATCCAGATATTATTATTGATGATGGGGGGGATCTTGTCCATTTATTGCATACGACACGAGCGGATGCACGGGAAAATATAATGGGCGGCACCGAAGAAACCACAACAGGAGTAAACAGACTGCGCGGATTGGATAAAAGGGGAGCTTTACAATTTCCTATGATTGCAGCCAACGATTCCTATTGTAAATATCTTTTTGATAACAGATATGGCACTGGACAGTCTACATGGGACGGGATTATGCGGACGACCAATCTTACGGTTGTCGGTAAACGCGTGGTTATTGCCGGATATGGCTGGTGTGGACGAGGCTGTGCCATGCGGGCCAAAGGTCTGGGAGCACATGTTATTGTAACAGAGGTCAATCCTATCAAGGCAATTGAAGCCGTATTCGATGGTTTTGAAGTGATGACGATGGAAGAAGCTGCAAAAATAGGTGACATCTTTGTAACCTTGACCGGATGTGAAAATGTTATCCGCGGTGAACATATGAAGAATATGAAAGATGGCACTGTTATGGCTAATGCCGGACATTTTGACGTTGAAATTAATAAAAAAGAGTTAGAACAGATGGCTGTCGCTCATTTTGAAGCGCGACACAATATTGAAGGATACAAGCTGCCGAATGGGCATATTATTAATTTAATTGCGGAAGGTAGACTGGTTAATTTGGCAGCAGGAGACGGCCATCCGGCTGAAATTATGGATTTATCTTTTGCTGTACAAGCTATGGCAGCAAAATATCTGATGGAACACTATCAGGAATTAGAAAACCATGTATATGTACTGCCTCATACCATTGATACGGAAATTGCTAATATAAAATTATCATCTATGGGCTATCAGATAGATAGTCTTACGGATAAACAACGTGCGTATCTTAATCTGGATTAAGGAGACGGTTACAAATCTATGAAAACATTAATAAAGAATGTAGGCATTTATAAAGACCATGTCATAACAGAACATCAAAATATTGCCATTGAAGACACACGAATCAGTGGATTCCCTGATATTATACATGCTGATGAATATGATACGATAATAGAAGGGAAGGGGATGCTGGCAACTCCGGGATTTGTTAATACGCACAATCATATTGCCATGACTGTATTTCGCAGTTATGCCGATGATATGCAGTTAATGGATTGGCTGGAAAAGAAAATTTGGCCCGCAGAAGATAAACTGGACAGCGATATTGTGTATGCACAGACTATGTTAGGCATTGCCGAAATGATTCGCTGTGGAACAACAAGTTTTGCAGATATGTATTTTTTTATGAATGATGTAGCTAAAGCAGTATCTGAAACAGGTATTCGAGCTTCTTTATGTCGCGGAATGACTGGATGTACTCCCAGTGGGATGCAAGCTTTAAAAGAAAGTAAAACGTTTTACCAAGATTGGAATGGTAAAGCTGACGGACGTATTACTGTTATGCTGGGTCCCCATGCGCCTTATACCTGCGCTCCTGATTATCTGCGCAAAGTAGTAGCTTTAGCACATGAATTACATGCAGAAATACATATTCATTTATGTGAGACGAAAGGCGAGGTTGAAAATATAAAGAAACAGTACGGAAAATCACCGATTCTCTTGATGGATGATTTGGGTATTTTTGATTGCGGATGTTTGGCAGCACATTGTGTATGGGTGGACGATGCAGATTTAGAGATAATGGCCAGAAAACATGTCCGTGTCGCTCATAACCCGGGAAGTAATTTAAAATTAGCCAGTGGAATCGCACCGATTCATACTATGCTGCAAAAAGGCATTACCGTAGGATTAGGTACAGACGGCGCTTCCAGTAATAATAATCTGGATATATTCGAGGAAATGCGGTTGGCTGCATTGATCCATAAAGCGAATACACTGGATCCGTTGATTATTCCTGCGGAAACGGCTGTTAATTTATTAACAGAAGGCGGTGCTAAGGCTCTTGGCTATACCGATGTCGGAAAACTGCAGGAAGGCTATAAAGCAGATATTACACTAATAAATCGTGAAGGTTTGCATTGGTATCCTAAAAATGATATGATGTCACTGCTGGCGTATTCAGCGAATAGCTTTGATGTAGACACCGTTATTGTAGATGGAAATATTTTGCTGCGCAATAAAGAATTTACTACATTAGATATTGATAAAATTCGTTTTGAAGCAGAACGGACTAAAGATAAACTTTTTAATTCATTATGATAAAATATTTCTTTAACTAATTGAATTCAAAGATAAAGTATGATACAATTACTTCCGATAATTTAACGTTATCGGAAGTAATTGTATTTTTGTTCTTTCTGGAATTTTTTAATAAAATATATCGATATTCTTTTATATTCAATATTATTGTTAAGGAGTGATTATGTTGGATCATCCACCCAAATACTTTTATTTACATAATGCCGATATCATGGCGGCTAACACAAAATTGACAGACAAAAGTCGTCAAAGCATATATATTTCCCGATCTGAAAATACAATTGACGCATATGAGTCGGATTGGAATGATTTTTATGATTGGTGTGACCACCATCATGTACAAGCATTCCCTGCCGAACCGGAAACTATTATAAATTATATTAACGATTTGGCTGATAATGCCAAAGCAAATACGGTAGCTCGCAGAATCAGCGCATTAACAGAAAATTTTGATGCCGCTGGCATCAAGGATAATCCCTGTCGCTTCCCTATCGTAAAAAATGCCTTAAAAGGAATAAAACGAATGAAAGGGACAATGCAGCGTGGAAAACTGCCGGTATTATTCGATGATATACGGGAAATGTTACATTGTATGGAAGGAGACGAATTACAACAAGCCAGAGATAAAGCTATCCTGCTTGTTGGATTTTACGGAGCTATGCGGCGTTCAGAAATAGCCGGCCTTGACATGGAAGATTTGCGATTTACCCGCTTAGGTCTGCTTATTACACTGCGTAAGTCTAAAACCGATCAAATGGATCAAGGACAAATGATTGCAATCCCTTATGTTAAAGATAAAGATGTCTGTGCTGTACAAGCATTAAAAGATTGGATAGCACTCAGCGGTATTACCACAGGACCTGTTTTCCGCGGTTTTACAAGAAGCCATGGGCTCCGCAAAAATCGGATATCAGATAAATCAATTGCTCTCCTTGTAAAACAATATGTTGGACTTGTGGGTATGGATCCTAAAGATTATGGAGCGCACAGCTTGCGACACGGTTTTGCAACGTCAGCAGCACAACACCATGTAGAAGAACGGCAAATCATGAGACAGACACGTCATAAATCACAAGCTATCGTTAGACGGTATATAGATGAAGCGGATAAACTTATTGATAATCCTATATTTAAAATTACGGGTGATAAAAAATAAACATAATAGTAATAAACAAAAAGAAATGCACCTTAAAATTTGATTTTGAGGTGCATTTCTCTTTGTTTTTATGCTGTATGTGTACTATATTAAGTTGTCTTAATTTCCTATCAAAGTTGTACATCAAAATGAGATTTCACTGTTTCAATGCTGCTGTCATGCACCGGTATTTGTAATATTTGTCCGGGATAAATATCATCATTATTAGATAAATGATTTACTTTTAAAATACCGTCTACGACATCCCGTACATCTGTTCCGCTGTCAACGGCTGCTGATGCAATATTCCATACGGTATCTCCTGTATGTACTCGGACAGGAATATATTGTGCATTATCATGAAATATCCATCCTAATTGAGTAATGGATACTATAAGAGCGGTTAGAACAAAAAAATATTTTAAATTTATCAGAGGGTGTTGATTTCTTTTCTTCATGTAGATCACTCCCGTTTAGAACAAATGTTTGATTACATGTTTATTATATCGCCGAACAATTGTTCTTGTCAAGTATTAATGTGAACAAATGTTTGATTTATTCCTTTATATCATATATAATGAGATAAAAGAATAAGGAGTGATGCGTAATGATGATGACTAGTGAAAAAAACTTAACCACCCGTCAACGCCAAATCTTAGAATATATACGTGAATCTGTTCATAAATATGGATATCCCCCATCAGTTCGTGAAATTTGCAAAGAAGTAGGACTGAGTTCTACTTCTACGGTTCACGGCTATTTACACCGTTTGGAAACCCTAGGCTTTATCCGCCGTGATCCAACCAAAAATCGTACCATTGAATTACTGGATGAAGGCTCATGGCGTTCAAAAAAAATTGTTCCCCTCCCCTTAGTTGGGCAAGTACGTGCTGGCTCACCTGCTTTGGCGGAAGAATATGTAGAAGATGTATATCCTTTTTCTGCTGAATTTATTGGTGAAGACGATTGCTTTATGTTAACTGTAAAAGGTGACAGTATGATACAAGCAGGTATATATGAAGGAGACTATCTGGTAATACGCCGTCAGGATACAGCAAATAACGGCGAAATCGTAGTGGCTTTAATCGACGATGAGGCTACAGTGAAGCGATACTATAAAGAAGATGAACATATTCGTCTGCAGCCGGAAAATGACAATTATGAACCGATTATTACCAGGAACTGTTCTATTTTGGGGAAGGTAGTTGGCCTTTTTCGAAAATATTGATACGTTTTATCCGGTCAATGATTATCCTTGCCGTTCTTTTAGAATTAAAATTTTCTGCAGCTGATATGTGGTTGCTTTTTTACAAAGATTATCTATTGGTAAAAGTTTTTAGTTCACACTGTTTGACAATTAAAGAGCAGTTGATATAATAAAATCATATAGCAGTATAATTGAATTAATGATGATTTTTGTTTTTGACAGGAGGTACCTAATATGAATAATGATGAAAAAAAAGAACAATTGGAATTAATTGCTTCTCAATTAAAAGAATTGAGGGATATGCATAAGTTAAATATTATTTCTGATGATGAATATGAAAAACGTACTTTTTATCTGTTGCATCCCAGTACGGTAAAATCTCCGGAAATGAAGGAAAATAAACCAGCTATCAGTGAAGAATTATTGGATCAGCTCAAAGACATCAGAGATATGCATAAGTTGAGTGTTATTTCGGATGTAGAGTTTGAAAAGAAACTATATGAACTGCTGCATAAACAAAAAAAGTAGTTTAAAATAAATAAAGATATGCCTTATAACGGCATATCTTTATTTATTTTAAACCATCAATTATAATTGGAGCAATTCATTGAGGTATTTACGTTGATATGGCTTATATTTTTCTTCTATGTTACAGCTGTTTTTTTCAATCAGAATATGTACGATATCTAATAATTGATCAATTTTTCTGTTTACATTATTATTTTTTCCTTTTATCATTTCGCTGCATTGTTCAAGTAATTTTTTTGCTTCCCTATATTCTTTTTTCAAAATCAACCAACGGGCCTGAAATAAAAAGCGGTAAGAATCATCAAAATCGATAATATAATAATATGTATTCCAAGACTTATAGAATGCTTCTTCCTGACGATTTCGCAAATATAATTTGAATAATCCCATATACATGTGTTTAAAGCCAGAGGCCATTTTTTTATTTTGCCGACGTATGCAATCTATTTCACAGGCAAGTTTATAATATTTTTCGGCTTTTTCATATAAAATATGGGGATCGGAACACCGCGTATATTGTAATGAATAGTCATAAAACTTACCTATCATATAATAAACATCCCAAGATCTAGCAATAATTTGTTCACGATTGGCAAGTGTTTGTATATCTATGATATCTCCAGCGTCTGTGGGAAGGCATTCTTCCCGCAAAATGCATTTTAAACAATGACTTATTTCGGAAAATTTTTTCATTTCGAAAGAAGATATTTCCTTTTCTTTTGGTTGAAAATCAAATAGCAATATCAATTCATTGAGCAGTGAAGATCGTTTGGCAATTAATCCCAGTCCGCAGCGGCAGACACCATAGCAGGATTTTATGTATATTCGTTGTAGACGCTTTTTTTCTTTTTCCTGTAAATGTTCATATTGCTCTACTGCCTGTAAATATATGATATAGGCTTTTTTTCTTTTTTCCATGATTTCGCCGAAAGATTGGATAGAATGTATATTATTGGAAGCCATATATAATAGATGAGCATAGCGATATAAGTCCAATACGTCAGGCCTATGCAGTCTTATTTTTTCATATAAGATATCGGCATTCCGTTCGCATTCTTCTATACTAATAGGCCAAGAGGCTTTATTGGAAAAAAGCAACGAATTATAGCCGATATATTCACTATAGTATAAATATGCCATCCCTTTAATTGAATTATAATTTTCTTTTTCATTTTCTGTTTTTTGAAGAGCGGCGGCATAAGTTTGATGTGCTAATTTAATATATTTTGCGTGCTGTTCTTCGGAGCGGGCCGCATGCATATAAATAAATGCTAATTTGTTTAATAATACCGGTGAATTCTTATACTCAGTGGGTATTTTATTTTCTGCTTGAAGCTGTTGCAAACAAAGTTGCCATTCTTTCATTTTCAGACCTTGATTCATGATATCCAATATAAATTCTTCTCTGCTTTGTACCATTTCATTACTCCCGTCATTATAAATTTTATTGATTACCTATATTTATTATGATGGCAGAAGTTTGTATTTTAATTAAAGTTTGATTATATAATATTTATAATTTCTCTAATACGCATTAAAGTTATATTAAAATTAAATATTCGTAATTTTAGTCCATATAAGAACAAATGTTCTGACAATTTCATTCACCTTTCGCAGAACATTTGTTTTATATTAAAACAAAACGACCGCCTATCATTTCTAGGCAGCCGTTTATTTTAATATTTTATTTCTTGTTTTCCCTTAAAAATTTTAATATGTCTCGTACACGGTCTGCCGCTTGTTTAATGGACACTATTTCCACTTCACCGGTACTACGAATTTTGATTTCCACTGTCTTTTCAGCAGCGGATTTTTTCCCTACAGTAATACGAATAGGATAACCAATTAGATCTGCATCATTAAATTTGACACCCGCTCTCTCATTACGATCATCAAGAAGCGTTTCAATTCCAGCCGCTTGTAAATCTGTATATAACGTGCCGGCAATATTCATCATTTTCTCGTCTTTAGTACTTACAGGAAGTATGGCGACTTCATAAGGTGCTATGTTTACCGGCCAAATAATTCCTTTTTCATCATGATATTGTTCTATGGCTGCTGCCATTGTGCGTGTTACACCTATACCGTAGCACCCCATAACATATGGTTTCGCTTTTCCATTCTGATCTAAAAACGTTGCTTGCAAGGAGGTAGAATACTTTGTCCCCAGTTCAAAAACCTGACCGACTTCAATTCCTTGAACCATATGAATAGGTGCTCCGCATACCGGGCAAACGTCTGATTCCATAATCAGACGTATTGTTGCTACGGTACTATTTTTAAAATCTCGGGACGGAGTTACATTTTTATAGTGATACCCATGTTTATTGGCACCAGTGACACCATTATATATATTCATAGCCGTTGGATCTACAATAATAATAAAATTATCATCTGGAGATGCTGCATGAATAGGACTCATATATCCGGCTTCTAATCCATGAGCTGCCAATACTTCCGGAGACGCCGGTTCAATTGTATTGCCGCCCACGAGATTCTGAACAGCTACATCATTCACTTCATGATCCCCTCGAATCATACAAAGCGCTAATTTACCATCCACATCGAACGCCACCGCTTTTATTGTCTTTTCTATGGGGATTTCCAAAAAACGGGTCAAATCATCAATAGTGGAACAATTAGGAGTTTCAATAATTTCTAAATCTTTTAATGATTCCACAGGCATATTAAGTGTAAGAGGAACTGCTTTTTCCACATTTGCGGCAAAATCGCACACAGAGCAAGAAACGACGTCAGCTTCACCGGCATCTGCTAATGCCATAAATTCATGTGTGCGACTTCCGCCTATTTGACCTGAATCGGCTAATACCGGCTTATAATTTAGCCCGCAGCGATCAAAAATTCGGCTGTAGGCATCGTACATAATCTGATAACTATGATGCAACCCTTCTTCATCTATATCAAAAGAATAGGCATCTTTCATTACAAACTCCCGGCTCCGCATTAAACCAAATCGAGGGCGAATTTCGTCACGATACTTATTCTGCATTTGATATAAGGTTAAAGGCATTTGTTTATATGAACGAAGTTCATTGCGTACTAATGTCGTAATAAGTTCTTCATGCGTTGGCCCTAAACAATAATCATTGCCATGTCTGTCTTGTAATTTGAACATTTCCGCGCCATAGGCACTCCAGCGACCGGATTCATGCCAAATTTCAGCTGGCTGCATGATGGGCATCATAATTTCCTGAGCTCCTGTCGCATCCATTTCTTCGCGGACAATAGCTTCAATTTTACGAACAATACGCCGGCCAAGAGGCAAAAAGGTATACACTCCCCCAGCATTTTTCCGAATCATACCTGCTTTTAACATATATTGATGACTTACTACTTCGGCTTCAGCCGGTATCTCCCGTAATGTCGGGCAATATAATTTAGATGCTAACATAAATCTCAAGACTCCTTCTGCATATATTTTCGTATTTCTTCAAGTAAACTTTCCACGAGGTTATTTTCAGTTACACGCTTTAAAATTTTCCCATGAGAAAAAATAATACCGCTGCCTTTTCCTCCGGCGATACCAAAGTCAGCTTCGCGTGCTTCTCCTGGACCGTTTACAACACACCCCATAACGGCAACTTTTAATGGTATATTTAAAGGCGCAATAGCTTGTTGTACTTTTTCGGCTAACTCAATTAAATTGACTTGTGTACGCCCGCAAGTAGGACAAGATATTAAGGTCGGACCAAACTGCCTAAGACCCAGAGAACTTAAAATGGTTTGTCCTGCTTTGATTTCTTCGGCAGGATCACCCGTTAAAGAGACGCGAATGGTATCTCCTATTCCATGATATAATAAAGTTCCAATCCCAATTGCTGATTTAATACTGCCTTCTCTTATCAATCCGGCCTCCGTTACACCTAAATGGAGTGCGTAAGGGATGCGTTCGGCTAAATTCATATAGGCCTGTATCATCAGAGGGACATCGGATGATTTTAATGAAATAACCATATTTCTATAATTCAGGCGTTCCAAAATTCGAATATGACGCAGCGCTCCTTCTACCATTCCATCCGCAGTGGGATGTCCGCCATGTTCGGCTAAAACATCTTCTGGAAGAGATCCTGAGTTAATACCGATACGAATCGGTATATTGGAAGAACGGACTTTTTCAACAACACAGGCAACGTTTTTATCGGGTCCTATGTTGCCAGGATTGATTCGTAATGCTGCGACACCGCTTTCAACAGCCTGCAGTGCCAGCTTATAGTCAAAGTGAATATCTGCCACAATAGGAACGGAAGATGCTTGTACCACTTCTTTGAGTCCTATGGCAGCGTTTATATCGGGAACTGCAAAACGAATAATTTCTGCACCATAGGCAGCAAGCCTTCGGGCATCAGCTGATGCTTTTTCGGTATCGGAAGGTGTAATGGTTGACATGGTTTGCACTGAAATAGGGGCATTCCCGCCAATCATCAAATTACCAGCCATAACAGCAATTGATTTTCTGCGTTTTATCATTATACCACCTCTTTAAAACCGGCTAATATCCTGCATCATTGCAAGTATAAACACAGCCGCTAAGATACACATACCCACCATTTGCACATAATATAACGCCTTTGCAGGTAAGCGGCGCCGAGTAATCCCTTCTAATATCAAAAGGATAATATACCCCCCATCAAGCATAGGGATAGGCAGTAAATTGATAATTCCTAAATTAATGCTTAAAAACGCAGTAAACATTAGTAAATTAACAAAGCCTAAAGAAGCTACCTGTCCGGCTAATTGTGCAACCCCTATCGGGCCTGCAATATCCGCTTTTTCTGTTCCAGCCGCCATATGATATAATCCAACAATCATCATTTTACAAATTTGCCCCGTACGTTCTACCGACAATACGGCGGATTCAAAAAATCCATGATTTTGCGTTATAATGACCGGGACAACACCGATTATAGGACGTTGTGTTTGGGCTTCTAATTTTGGAATCATTGTCAAATTTATATTTTCATTATTACGTTGTACTGTAACCGTCAGTACTTCCTGACTATGCTGGGCAACAGCCGCGGAAATATCATTCCATTTTTCAACCGGGATACCGCTGATAGCAACAATTCGATCACCTTTTTGAATACGAGCAGTCGAAGCAGCAGAATCAGCCATCACAGAACCGACGATGGGTTCTGTAGAAACATCCTTGGTCCCAATTGTAAACATTAAGCCCCAAATAATAAAAATAGCCAGAATAAAGTTCATAGCAGCTCCGGCCGCAATGACAAAAAGACGTGAAGAGACACCTTTGGATAAAAAAGATGTCTCGGTTAATTCTTCTTCTTCCGACATACCAGAAATGCGGTTAAATCCACCTAATGGGATAGCCCGTAAAGAATATAATGTGGGTCCGTACTGATAACTGTATATTTTGGGACCAAAACCGATAGCAAATTCATCAACCTGCATTCCAGTTGCCTTGGCTGTCATAAAATGACCTAATTCATGAACAAAAACAATAATACTAAAGACGAAAACCGTCGCGGCAATCGTTACCAACATATGCGGCCTCCCCCCTAAATAAGCGAAACAGCGCAACGTCTAGACCAAGAATCGGCACTGCTGATGGAATCCAAAGTTATATCGTGGCATACAGTGTGTTTTTCCATCACGGCACGTACGATTTCAAAGATACGGGTAAAAGAAATCTTCTTATGCAAAAATGCATATACAGCTACTTCATTAGCACCATTCAACACACATGGCATAGTACCGCCAATCATGCCAGCTTCATACGCCAGTGGGATAGCGGGAAATTTTTCATTATCCGGTGCATAAAAATCCAAACGGGCTAACGTGTTCCAATTGATTTTTTTGGCATTGCGGACAGGAAATCTATCAGGGTAG
Organism: Megasphaera sueciensis; assembly: GCF_050219315.1. Lineage (NCBI taxonomy): Bacteria > Bacillati > Bacillota > Negativicutes > Veillonellales > Veillonellaceae > Megasphaera > Megasphaera sueciensis. The sequence goes on along the minus strand of NZ_CP116939.1, from coordinate 680,193 downwards.
GTAAAAGCATATTGAATCGGCAGCCTCATATCCGGCATACCCAATTGTCCGATAACCGAGCCATCAATAAATTGAATCATGGAATGAATAATACTTTGTGGCTGGACAACTACTTCAATCCTACTGAAAGGCATATGAAACAGCCAGTGAGCCTCAATTACTTCCAACCCTTTATTAAACATTGTCGCTGAATCAATCGTTATTTTTCCACCCATATTCCATGTAGGATGATTTAAACATTGTTCTACCGTAATGTTGGGAAAGTCTTTTGCAGGAAGTTGAAAATGAGGACCTCCAGAGGCGGTTATCAAAAGTTTTTCTATTTCTTCTGTCTTTCGTCCGTGGAGACATTGAAAGATTGCACCGTGTTCACTGTCAACCGGTAAAATACGGACTCCCCGGCGAGCGGCTTCGCGCATGACTAATTCACCTGCAGCAACCAATGTTTCTTTATTGGCAAGGGCAATGTCTATACCGCGTTTAATTGCTGATAAGGTCGGTGCAATACCAGCGGCACCGACAAGAGAAGTTAAGATCATATCGGCATCCGTCTCTTCAATAAGATGCATTAATCCTTCTTTGCCCTGAAAAATGGTACATATATCACCTACTTCCGAACGCAAATGTTCAGAAGCCGTTTTATCAATCATACAGGCAAAGGCAGGCTTGTATTTTTTTATCTGCAAGGCAGCCGTGTACCAATTGGTGTTTGCTGCGACAGCAGTTAAAGAAAATAAATCAGGATGTGCATCGATAACATCGACTGCTTGTGTTCCAATGGATCCTGTACTGCCTAATACTGCAATTTTTTTCATGATTCACTCCTAAGTAATTTTACATTGTACTACCGCCCAATGAGTAATACATACACATATACAGCGGGGGCTGCAAACAATAAACTATCGAAACGGTCTAATATCCCGCCATGTCCAGGAATAATATTTCCGGAATCTTTAACATCGCATACTCGTTTGAGAATTGACTCTATTAAATCTCCTAATGGAGCCATAATAGCAATAATTATACCTATGACTAAGCCATGAAGAAGAGAAAATTTAAAAATCAATGAGAAAACAACTGCGGTTATAATTGTCCCAAGAATACCGCCGAAAAAACCTTCTACTGTTTTACTGGGACTGACAGCTGGACAGAGCTTTTTTTTACCTTTTAATTTGCCGACGGCAAAAGCAAATGTATCACTAGCCCAAGTAGAAAATACTAATAAAAAAACAATAAATTTTGACGGTTCAATCATTGCCGTTTGAAAGTACTGATTAAGAGAATCGCCAATCATGCTGTTGCGCAAGACCAACATAGATAAAAAACCACCGACAATGTAAATCAAACCGTATAAAGAGTAAGCACTATCCACCGGTTTTACAAATTCATGTCGTATAACAGTGCGCAATAAAATCCAAGACATCATAATCACACTGAGCAGCATGATTACTTTATTATTTGTAAACCAATAAGCAAAAAATAAACATACAATCCAAATATGACCGGGGATAACAGTCAAATTTGCATCCATTTTTTTCATAAGCCGGACATATTCCTGCCAGCCAAGCATTGCAAGAATCGTCATCATGGCAAAAAACAACCAATTTCCTTCATAAATAACAAAAATCGTAAAAGCTGCACCTATAATACCTGTCGTTATTCTTTTAGACAACATAACTACGTTACCACCTTACTTCAATCCGCCAAACCGGCGATCCCGGCTTTGAAAAGATAAAATAGCTTCTATTAATGTTTCTTTAGTAAAATCCGGCCAGCATAATTCTGTAAACCAAAACTCAGCATATGCCATTTGCCATAATAAAAAATTGCTTACCCTTTTATCAGCACCGGGACGAATAAGCAGATCTACATCATTATGAGGAGCTGTATACAGATATTTTCCCACAAGTGATTCATTTATCTCATCGATTGTTATTGTATGCCGCAGCACATCGGATGCGATATGCTGCATGGCCTCCGTAATTTCAAGCCGACCACCGTAGTTAATCGCTAAGTTCAATACTAATCCTGTGTTATTTGCAGTATCCTGTTCAGCGTCACAAATGATTTGCTGTAATTTGTTGTTCAGTCCGCCGATATCTCCGATAAAATGCAGCGAAACATTATTTTCTTCAAGAGCACGAAGATTCTTACGTAAATACTCTTCAATTAAATTCATCAGATAAGAGACTTCATCCTTCGGCCTCTTCCAATTTTCCGTTGAAAAAGCATAAACAGTTAATACTTTTACTCCTAAATCACTGGTATCCCGCACAATTTGTTTGAGAGTGTCAGCCCCCGCATGATGACCATAGCTGCGAGGCATTCCCCGCTTTTTAGCCCATCGGCCATTGCCATCCATTATAATGGCAATATGATGGGGCATGTTATTCTTATCAAGCATCTCTTCAGAGAGATGCTTAGTATTTGATTCTTTTTTAAAAAATAGGTTCTTCATAGTCACCATTCCTGTCTCGCAAAACGTTGCAAACATCATTACTGACTTCTAAACTGTAATTGACCAGAAAATGAATTTGCTCATTTACATAAGTAGCCCGTATGACATATATGGACTGCTCATTGCATTTAAAAAAATGACTGCGGGATTTTGTTTCTTCAACAGTAAAAGGAATATCTTTCTCTTTTAAGACAGATTTGGCATACCGTAGGGGCATGCCAATAAAAATCCGTATATCCATCATACTTCCATTACTTCTTTTTCTTTCTTTGCCTTCATTTCATCAATTTCTTTGATTTTTTTATCTGTTAATTTTTGAATGGTAGTCTGTGCTTCCTTGCTGTCATCCTCCGTAATATCTCTTTTCTTTTCTAACTTTTTAATAGATTCATTTGCATCACGCCGTATATTACGAATAACTACACGAGCTTCTTCTGCATGCTTATTGACTTTTTTTGATAAATCTTTGCGGCGCTCTTCGGTAAGCTGAGGAATTTCCAATCGGATCATAGTTCCGTCATTATTGGGATTTAAACCGAGATCGGATTTCAATATAGCTTTTTCGATAGGGGCCAGCATATTTTTTTCCCAAGGAACAATGGTAATCAGGCGCGGTTCCGGTGCAGAAACATTAGCGACTTGTTTTATAGGCGTAGGGATACCGTAATATTCCACAGAAACACGGTCTAATAAAGTCGTGCTTGCTCTGCCGGTACGAATAGATGCTAAATCTAATTTAAAGCTGGAAATGGCCTTGTTCATGCGTTCTTCTTCCTGTGTAAATAAACTCTGAATATCCATTTAAATCACTTCCCTTTTCTATAATTATAATATGATATGATATATAACTATAATACAGCTATTACCCTTCTTTGTCGACTAAAGTTCCTATATCTTTTCCGCTGGCAGCAGCTACGATATTTCCGGGAATATCTATACTAAATACCAATATGGGAATATTGTTGGTCATGCATAATGTAGTTGCAGTTGCATCCATGACAGCGAGTTCGCGTTTAATAACTTCAATATAAGAAAGTCTCTTGAATTTTTTAGCAGCGGGATTTATTTTAGGATCACTATCATATACACCATCCACACATTTTTTAGCCATAAAAATGCCATCTGCTTCAATTTCGGCTGCGCGCAATGCGGCCGTTGTATCTGTCGAAAAATAGGGATTACCTGTACCAGCACCAAAAATCACGACACGGCCTTTTTCTAAATGGCGGATAGCTTTTCGGCGGATATAAGGTTCAGCAACTTGCTGCATATTAATTGCGGTCTGCACACGTGTAGCAACCCCTTTTTTTTCTAAAGCATCCTGTAATGCCAACGAATTCATTACCGTTGCCAGCATTCCCATATAGTCGGCAGAAACTCGATCCATTCCTTTAGCGCTTCCGGATAAACCGCGCCATATATTACCGCCACCCACTACGATAGCAATTTGGATACCCATTTTTGATACAGCAACTACATCATCTGCAATTTTATCTACTGTCTCAGGATCAATTCCATACCCTACATTCCCGGCTAATGCTTCTCCGCTTAATTTCAAAACAATTCGTTTAAACTTTCTTGTGTCCATATGGTGCCTCCTGTTGGAAAAAAATCTTTTTGAAAAAACGCAGATATATGGCCATAAGCCACATTAGAAAATAAGAGAACACATGGAACGGTGTTCTCTTATTTAATCTTATTTAGCTTGTGCCATTACTTCTGAAACGAAGTCATCACTGCGTTTTTCCAAACCTTCTCCTAGTTCATAGCGCGTATAACGGCGGATATCGATTTTTTCACCAATTTTCGCAATATTTTCATTAATAACCTGTGTAATATCTTTATCAGAATCTTTAATGAAAGGCTGTTCCATTAAACAATTTTCTTTATAAAATTTTTCAATACGGCCAACTGTCATTTTTTCAACAATTTTTTCCGGTTTACCTTCGTTCAAAGCCTGAATACGAAGGACTTCTTTTTCATGATCGATAACAGATTGAGGAACTTCTTCTCTCTTTAAATAAGTCGGTTTAGATGCAGCAATCTGCATAGCGATGTCTTTACAAAGAGATTTAAAATTATCGGTTTGAGCAACAAAGTCGGTTTCACAGTTCACTTCGACAAGGACACCAATGCGTCCATTGCCATGAATATAAGAGTAGACTAAACCTTCAGCGGCAATACGGCTTGCTTTTTTAGCTGCAGCAGCTAATCCTTTTTCACGTAAAAAGTCAACAGCTTTATCCATATCACCGTCGGTAGCCGCCAACGCTTTTTTGCAGTCCATCATACCGGCACCGGTTTTTGTTCTTAAATCTTTTACCATGCTTGCAGTAATCATAATATTCCTCCTAAAATTATAATAATATAATTCAGTTTAATAAAGGTAAGGAATCAAAATAACTCCTTACCTTTATATGATAAAAATCATTTAATTCTCAAAAAACGTCATATATTATTCTGCCGAATTTGTTGCTTCGTTTTCCGCTTCAACCGTTTCGGCTTCTTCATTTTGTTCTCCCTGACGGCCTTCAAGAATGGCATCTGCAATACGACCAGTTAATAATTTAACTGCGCGGATGGCATCGTCGTTAGCCGGAATAGGATAGTCAATTACATCGGGATCACAATTTGTATCAACAGTGGCAATGATAGGAATGTGCAGCTTGCGCGCTTCAGCAACTGCGATTTCTTCCTTCTTGGGATCAATAATAAACAATGCACTCGGCAATGTCTTCATTTCTTTAATACCGCCCAGATATTTCTGCAATTTATCCATTTCATGTTTTAAACCGATAACTTCTTTTTTCGGTAAAACATCAAATATCCCTTCTTCTTCTTGTTTTTCTAATGTTTTTAAACGTTTTACACGTTTTTCAATGGTCTGATAATTTGTCAGCATACCACCGAGCCAACGTTCATTTACATAAAACATATTACAGCGTTCTGCTTCACTTTTAATTGATTCTTGTGCCTGTTTTTTTGTACCGACAAAAAGAACCGTACCGCCTTCTGCTGCTAAATCACGAACAAAGTTATATGCTTCATCCATTTTTTTAACGGTTTTTTGCAAATCAATAATGTAAATACCGTTACGTTCGGTGAAGATGAAACGAGCCATCTTCGGATTCCAGCGTCTTGTTTGGTGACCAAAATGAACACCTGCTTCTAACAATTGCTTCATAGATACTACTGCCATAATTATAATTCCTCCTGTTTTGTCCTCCGTCCGGTCATTACCCATTATCACCGAATAAACGGCACAGCAATAAGTTCGACGTGACGTGTGTATTTTGAACCTTTAACATTATATCACACCCCTAACCTGCACACAAGCATTTTTTGAAGGGAAGCAGGGGAATATATGGTTCTCGATTTCTCCTAAACTGCGCCCCTGCCGGGCGCAGCACTTATAAAAAACGATTGTGTTCAATTGAACACAATCGTTTTTGTTATAATTTGTAACAATTAATTAAGTATATACACTTCAACACTGCGACGTCCAAACTGCATGCAAGAACCATAATCCTCCATACATAAATCAATCCGATTCCCCACGATAGCGCTCCCTGTATCGGCAGCAATTGCTTCCCCGTAACCGGGGACAAAAACCCGGGAACCTAAAGGAATAACATGCGGATCGACGGCAACTACACCGTAATGTGCAGGTATTCCTGTAGCCGTAATACCCTCTCCAGAACCATCAGTAGGAAGATAGGCTGTAGCCTCCATGCTAAATACTGCCCGGTATCGTGAAATATTACCACGGGAAACTTCGACAGTTGCCCGTGTTCCGATGTGACGAAGCATAGGTTTCATTTCGGCGATGACAGAGGAAGAAATTATTTCCTTGCCAACTATCTCTCCATCTAAACTTACAATATTTGTTTTTACTGTTCTACGGCCATTAATGCCTTCTTGAATAAGTTGTTCTTCACCTTGTGCCAGATTATCATCGGGAACGCTTTCTACAGTATAGGGAATAACTTCATCTTCCGTAACTTGTTTTTTAGATAACGTACCTACATGAATCCACATACCTTTTTGGACTTTCATTGAAGGATCACCGTAAACACGATAATTTTTCCGATCATAGCCGTATTGCTCAGCAACGTCCTGCGCTGTTTGTTTGGCTGTTTCTACAACCTTAGACTTATCTTTAAAAATCAACATGACCGGGACAGCACGGTGTACTTCCAAAGTACTGCCAGATTTAAGCGTCGGCGTGGATAGTGCAGCTTCATCGTTAGGCCCTAAGGAAATATTCTCTTCACGCAAAAGAGCTTCTGTATTCACTGCTCGTGTAAAAACAGTATTCGTCTGACCATCGACAGTTATTGTTACCGATTTTCCTTTTGTGACAAAACCCGTTAAAGAAACGATAACAAGCAGCGAAACAAGAATCAAATACATTTGCGTAAAGGGACCTCTTTGCAATTTATTCATCAAATCCCTCCTAAGCACTTACATTCTACCAAAGAAGGACAATGACGTCAATTTTTAATGGTTTACAATTAAGAGTTAAATCATGGTAATATCATGTCATTTGCCATTTGTTAACCATGATGATCAATCAAAAACAATAGATAATATCTATAATGAAGGCGTTATTGAGAGCATATTGCATATTTTCCCACATGAAAGTAAAATTAACCAAAAAACGGTCATTAATTCGCCACTTATGGACTATAATTTTGCTTTTACTACCACTTTATAATTATAAATAAATTGTATTATCTGTATTGTTATTATAATTGTTCTTAAATTGATTTTTTGTGTCTTCTGTAAGAAGACATACAATATATTGTACATAATGCAAATCCGGACAGTAATTTTCAATCAGTACTGTCCGGATCCACAGGTTGGATCATACGATATTATTTTTTATCGACTTTTGGCAAATCTCCATAGTTGCATATGCGGCCTTGTCTTTTACCGATTGAATCAAGAAATTCTTCCGTTTTAACTGTATCTTTTTCTATGCCTGAAGCAACTTTTACCAACTCTTTCACATAATCCCAGTCGGTATACATACGTGCCATAACCGTCGAAGCCTCTTGGTTACCGCCGCCATGAAGAGCCATCGCGGTCCAGTTGGATCCTCTCACCATATGTTCTATGAAACGAGAAGCCCGAAGTCTGTCAAATGCTGTGTACTCAGAGTTTCCCGGATTAAAAGCTCGTTGACAAAGGGGCCCTACTTCTCCACTGCGCATATCCATTTCGGAAGGTGCTGTTTCACCAAAACCAGCTAAAATATCACGCGCATATCGCACCGCTTCAAACGGAATTTTGGTGCAGGTATATTTACAAGTATGAGACATAAGCGGATTAGGAATCCAAAAACCGCTGGGATGTTGGAAACCTTCAATGCCTGATGCAAGTGATAAACCATACACTGTTTCTGCTGTCATAGCCATTTCTGTTAATTTGGTGCGAATATGTCCGGCTTTTTGCACACCAATCATATCGGCAATCAAGCTGGCTGCTCCGCAAAGAGCAGAACAGCCGCCTGCTTTGCATCCGCCGGCCGTAAGACGATGAACGGCTGTAAAATAGCTAAGCAGTCTGCTGACATATTTTACTTCTCCACAGAGAAATACGCGGGCATTAGGGACAAAGACTTTATCAAAATATACCAAGGCCTGATGATCGGCATATTTTTTACCCAAGTCAATCCCTTCTATCGTATCGTTTACTTCAAAAAATCGTTTATCTTGCGGTGTCCGCCCCAGCACAAAAGTAATCCCCGGGGAATCGGCCGGGACAGCACAGGCGACAGCAAAATCTTTATCTTCCGGTTTCATATTAGTCGTTGGTACAATCACAATTTCATGAGCAAAAAGTATACCTGTTTGATTGCATTTAAATCCGCTGATAACGATGCCGTCGTCACGAACTTCATCTACATGTACATACATATCCTTATCTGGCTGTGCATGAGGCGGAAGAGTACGCAGTCCTTTGACATCCGTTACAGTTACCGTACAAGTTAAATCATTTTTTTGTACATAATCAAGAAACTTCATAAATCGTTCGAAATAATGTGTTCCTAAGTCATGATCCATATCATAACAGGCAGGACCTAATCCGGCGAAAGCTTCTGAACCGGTACAGCGATGTGTGCAGCAGCCGATTACTTCAGCCAATGCGCGTGCAGCCCGTGTTTTTCTATTAGCATCTTCGGCAGAACGAAGCGGTGCATTATAAATACTGACATCTTCACCATTTAAATGGGATTTCACCGTAATCAGATTTTTCCATGCCGGACGCTGTGCCAATTCATACACTTTTGAGATGGCATTAAAGCTCGCCGCCAAGGGGGGGAATGTTGTCAAATCTTCAATTTTTTCCCCCAGGAACCAGACATTCATTGGTTTACGAGCACGAATACTGTCCTGGAATTGTTTTTTTGTCATTAACATGATAAAGCCTCCTTTTATACTATTTTGTCAAATAATTAAATGCATTTTTTTTGCAGCTGCCGTCAGCTCTTCACGAAAAGCAGGATGTGCAATACGGATAATAGCTTTTGCCCGCTGTGAACAAGTCATTCCCTTCAGTCGTTCCACACCGAACTCTGTCACCAGATAGTCGACATCATTTCTGGTTGTACTGACACAAGAACCTTCCGTAAGAATCGGTTTGATTTTTGACAAGCTGCCTTTTTTCGCAGAAGATTTAAATGCCAGAAAAGATTTTCCGCCCTTAGATGCGGCCGCCCCGCGAATAAAATCGACTTGCCCGCCTACTCCGCTATAATTCATCATCCCCATAGTTTCTGAACATACTTGTCCAAATAAATCTACTTCCATACAAGAATTAATAGAAATAACATTATCATTCTGTGCAATAATTCTTGGATCGTTGACATAATCAACGGGTAAAAATTCAACAGCAGGATTATCATCAATGAAATCATAGGTGCCGCGAGACGCAAAGGTAAATGTTACAACCGACTTTCCCGGATGTATTTTTTTTCGTTCGTTCGTAATGACACCCATTCGATATAAATCGACCATACTGTCGCAAAACATCTCACTATGGATGCCTAAATCCTTTTTTGAAGATAAGGCTTTCGCTACCGCATTGGGTATACCTCCTATGCCTAATTGCAGCGTTGCTCCATCAGGAATCATGTCAGCAATCATTCCTCCGATTTTTAAATCATCCTCGGTAATAGGCGGTGATGCTACTTCGGTGATAGGCGTATTATTTTCCATAAGTCCGTCAATTTCAGTAATATGAATAAAAGATCCAAACGTACGCGGCATAGTAGGATTGACTTCCAGAAAAATCTTCTTTGCCCGTTTGCGGATATCACTTAAATCCGCCGCTGTACCACAGCTGAAATATCCGTGTTTATCCATAGGGGAAACGGTTGCATAAAATATATCAGGAGCACCTAATATTTCTTTCCATACTAAGGGTACCTGACTATAATTAGCAGGCAAATAATCAGCACGTCCCTGCCAAATCGCTTCACGATCAAACGCACTGACAAAATGGGAAACATGACGTATATATTTCTCCATGCCCGCCGCCATATACGACTGATTGCGAAGGGGCAGCAGAATATAATGATATATATCCGTCATTTTATTGGCTTCGGCGTATGCGGTCAAAGCAGATAATATTCCTATGGGTTCCGTGACTTGTCCATTACTGACACAAATATCACCTGTTTTAAATTGTGCTGCGATTTCCTGCGGCAACATTTTTTTCTTTTCATATATCCTATTCCAAGTATCCATTGTCATCACTCCTCCCTAAAAAAATTGCCGGCATATCATATATATTTCATTTATTTATATGAAATATGTATGCCAAATACAAAAAAGCTCTATTTCACCGTGCAGACGCACGGTCTAAGAAATAATACGCCCTCATGTTGATGCAAAAATACATCAACATGAGGGCGTATTATTTTTAATCTCCTTAGGTAACAATATTTAGCGTGATGAAAAAAATGCATCAAATAATGCCGGTATGCATCATCGGCACAGTTTATTCATTTTGCGAGAAACCGTTGCCTGATCTATCCCTAAAGCATACGCAATTTCTCTGGTGGTTTTATACTTTTTAGCGGCCTGCATCAACAATTGCCGTTCTACATCATGTACAGCTTCTTTCATTGGTTGTATTCCATGAACAACAATTCCGGGTTTGTCGTCTTCTGTTGTTTTTTGAGGCAAATGTTCGGGCAAAAGTAAATTTCCGGGAACAAGAACTACCATCGTTTCAATGACATTCTCCAATTCCCGTATATTGCCCGGCCAATTTCGTTCTCCTAAGGCATGACATATTGCTAATGATAATGTTTTATTTTTTTTGTACTTTTCATTATACATTTCAACAAAATATCTTGCTAACGGAATAATGTCATCTCGTCGTTCACGTAATGGAGGAACGTCAATATTGATCACATTTAAACGATAATATAAATCTTGCCTGAACGTCCCCTCTTTCACCATGTTCCACAAATTGCGATTTGTAGCCGCTATGATGCGGACATCAATGGGAACCGGCTTACTTCCACCAATACGCAATACTTCTTTTTCCTGAATAACACGCAGTAATTTTACTTGTGAAGTTAGACTTAATTCACCGATTTCATCTAGCAATAGGGTTCCGGTGTTAGCTAGTTCAAAAAAACCGATTTTACCATTTTTACGGGCACCCGTAAAAGAACCATGTTCATATCCGAATAATTCAGATTCAAATAATGTATCGGGAATAGCTCCGCAATTGATTTTAATAAGGGGTTTCATATTTCGGTTACTATGCTGGTAGATTGCATCAACAACTCGTTCTTTGCCAGTCCCTGATTCACCGGTAATAAGAACTGTAGAATCAACAGAAGAAACTACGTTAATGATTTCCATAATACGGGTCATCTTTTTGCTATGGACAACAATAGTATCATGGACGGTATCTTTACTTTTCATATTGGCAATTTCCCGTACATAATCAGCCATGGCCAACTCCTGTTTCTCGAGTTTGTGTCTAAGCATATTCATTGCCGATACATCTTGAATGGTTACAATGACACAGGTAAGTTTCTTTTCATTAAAGCTTGGGATTCCCGTATAAATTAATTTTTTACCGGCATATTCAGAGGCTACGATTACTTTATCCTGCTGCTGTAAAACTTTTTCTACAATACCTTCTTTAAAAACACCTTTTTGGACAATCAGGGTGGAAGACTGTCCGATTAACGTATTGCGATGTACATTAAAAGTTCGTTCTACCGCTTTATTGATACGAATAATAATGCCCGCGCCATCTGCTACGATAACACCGTCTGCAACAGATTCAATAATGGCATCAATTTCTTTCAAGGTATTAGTTAAAATGTCAACTTCTTGTGATGCACATACAGCATGGCCGGATTCATGCAAGACCAAAATGCTCCCATTACGTTTCTCTCTATTTATCCAAGGATAAATATTACAAATGATCCAATTCGTTCGATTATCAATAGAAAAACGTCCCTGCCCGTTGCCTATATCAATTTGTTCTGATAGTTTTGCCAATAGTTCTTGATAATTTACATTTGATTCTTTTGCTAATTTTTGAGCTGCCAAATTATAATAAATAGGATGTCCGTCTCGATTTACAATGAGAATAGAGCAATATAGAGCATTGATGACATTTTCATAATCACGGGTAGTAAAATGCAATAGTGTGTTTTTCATATCGATTTTCTCCTTTTTAAAGCCGGAAAATCAAAATGGGTCTGTATAGCTTTCTGTATAATACTATTATAATATAGCGAAATATATATAATACAGCAGCATTATTCAAGCTGCTTGATTCGTTCTTCTGCTTTTTTTAATAACGTAAGCTGAGCATATACTTTTTTCCTTGGATCAGAAACTTCTTCTCTATGGTATGAACCATCAGCTTCCATACAATATGCTTTTACATTATCCTCCAAATACAGGTGCAAAATTTCTTTAATTCTTTGTTTATGCAATTCGTAATCGACAGGAATCATCAATTCTACCCGTTCATCGAGATTACGCGGCATCCAATCTGCTGATGAAATAAACACATCTTCCCTGCCATTATTGTAAAAATAAAATAAACGACTGTGTTCCAAAAAACGTCCGACAATACTGCGAACCGTGATATTCTCGCTAACATTTTTTATACCTGGGCGCAGTACACAAATTCCTCTTATGATTAATTTAATTCTAACACCGGCACAGGAAGCCTCATACAATTTAGCAATAACATGTTTATCTAACAGAGAATTCATTTTGGCTATAATTTTTGCCGGTTGGCCTGTCTTGGCAATAGCTATTTCCTGATCTATTTCAGATATAATGCGTTCTCTTAAATTTAAAGGAGCTACTACAAATTTATTCCAAACAGGAGGATCCGAATAACCTGACAACAGATTGAAAAATGCGGAAGCGTCAATGCCAATCAATGGATCTTTCGTAAAAATACCGATATCTGTATATATTTTAGCCGTTAATCCGTTATAATTCCCGGTAGCCAAGTGCACATATCGTCTAATGCCTTCTTCTTCCCGTCTTACTACCAGTGTAATTTTTGAATGTGTTTTTAAGCCTTGTATGCCGTATATGACATGACAACCCGATTTTTCCAGTTTACGAGCCATCAAAATATTATTCGCTTCATCAAAACGAGCCTTGACCTCCATCAACACCGTTACTTGTTTACCGTTTTCCGCAGCATCACTTAAAGCCGCAATAATAGGAGATTCATTGCTGACACGGTATAAGGTTTGCTTAATAGCCAAAACATGAGGATCAGAGGCAGCTAAACGAATAAAATTTTCAACTATGGTAAATGCCTCAAAGGGATGATGAACCATAATATTCCGTGATGAAACGGCCTCCCAAAAGTCCGCTGCAGGTGCGGCAGCCAATTCATAAGCGGGCTGCGGTGTAAATGGCTTATATCGTAAATAGTCATATCCATGAATATGCGCAAATATTTTACAATCCAGCGGACCATTTATCATGTAAATATCTTGATCATCCAGCTGCAGTTCATGGGATAAAAACAAGCGTATCGTACGACTTGCGTTATAAGCAAGCTCTAAACGTACAGCAGCTCCCTTGCGTCTTTTTTTTAAAGACTTTTCTACTTCTGTCAATAAATCCTCTACATCATCGTCAATATCCAGATCCGCATCCCGGGTTACACGAAAAGGAGTTACCTCTAAAATGGTACAGCCGTGAAAAAAATGTTTAGCATACGCGCTTAATATATCCTCTAAAAGCAAAAATTTCTCAGGACTTTCTGTACCGGGAACTTTAATAATTCTATCTAAAACAGCAGATGGTACCGGAAGTACTGCTGTACGCACGGCAGGGTCTTTTCTTGTCCGCAAAAGAACGGCAAGATTTAAACTAAGACTAGAAAGGAAAGGAAAAGGATGACTGGAATCAACAGCCATCGGAGTTACAACTGGATATATTTCACTTTCAAAAAAAGTATTCAGCCATATCTTTTGTTCTTCTGTAAGTTGACGAACCGCAATAAATTGCAAACCTTTGGTAAGCAGCTTATTCCTTATAATGCTCAAATATCGATATTGTTCATTTACTAATATATGGGCCATGGATTCAATGGCATTAAATTGTTCCTGCGGTGTCATATTGGCAATATCGTGGTGGTCCACACCGCTTTCTATGAGATGTTTTACTCCTGCCACCCGAATCATAAAAAACTCATCCATATTGGAGGCGGCTATGGCAATAAAATTAAGTTGTTCCAATACCGGGTTAGATTCTACCATGGCTTCATTTAATACTCGTTCATTAAACTTCAGCCAAGTAGATTCTCTATTTAAATAGTACGCTGCATCATGAAAATTCATTATTTTCACCTAACCTTTCACCAATATAGGTGTCAAACCAAATACTTCTTCAAATCCAGAAACAGCTTTTTTAAAAGTCCAGCGTTCTAAGGAAACATCAAAATCAGATACATAGTTGACTACCAGATTTCGTTCACGGATTTCTGCCATAATCCGGCTTATTTTTCCATTGTGGCCGGCATCCAGTGCATCAGCTAATCGAAAAATAGTCACTAGTTTTATAAGAATTATTTTTTGTGTCGGATTTAAAGAGCGATAATTTGCATCCCCATTGCTGGGAGTGCCTTTATACGAATAATAATCTATATTGGCCACGATTTCTTTTTCTTCGTCTGTTATGCCAAATATATCTGTTGCCATAATAAGCTCATAGGTGCATCGATTATGTCCCCGCATGTTAATAAACTTTCCCGTTTCATGTAAAATAGCGGCTAATCTCAATAAATAACCAGTATGATGAGGGAGGCCGATTTGTTTATATAAGCTATGAAACAGTATAGTAGTAAATTGTTCTATTCGGGACGAATGTGTCTGATCAGATACATATTTAGAAGCAATCGTACGAGTTAAATCCAAGAGCAGAACACGTTGCTTGCGAAGATATAGATCATTTCCCCGGTCAGCAATATAAAACATGGAATATCCCTGCGTAAAAGTAATTCCCATTAAAAGAATCACATCTATATCAATAACACGGAACAGCTCGTAATACAATAAAATAGTCGGCATAATTACGTTGGCCCTGTTTTCAGAAAGATGAAAACGCTGCATTAATTTAAAGGGAGTAACTCCGTCAAAAGAATCAACAAATGCGAAGAATTCATGTGACTTAATTAAACATATGCCATTCCTCATTCTTTCACCCATCAAATTGCCGATCAAGTTAGCTTCTATTCCGGATAAAATGACATATTTAACATGGTGTTTTTTTACGCTGACCCACAGCGGAGACAAGGTACTGTGGATATATTCACGGGCAGCAGTGGGAAATGTTATTTCACAACGCTGTTTTTTATCAAAGTTTTCCAATATCCGCAGTGCACCGATATGTACGTTTTGCTGAAATAGTAATTTTCCAGCCTGCCAGCCGGTCAATCCCAATCCACCGGAAGTAATATCCATCAGCAGTACCGCTTCCCCGGCAAAATCAATATGATGTTTTTGAACGGAATAATATAAGCCGAAAAATTTATAATATATTTCTTTTGTCATATCCAGTATATCGACATGAAATCCTGTCCGTATATAGATTTGATCAATAACATTCAAACTATTTTCTGCTTCCCGTACAGAAGTCGTTGCCAACACTTTTACATCTTCAACGCCATAATCTTTCAGGAGCTGATGAAAACCGCTTAGTATACGGCACATGGAATTCAAAGAACGAAAGCTGATACGGTGGGTCTGAAATACCTCTTCCCCATAATCGACTTCGTGTGTAACGTTTTCTATTACTTCCATATCGTCCATGGAAGAACCTGATATGATCCGTAATGTCATGCGTGCTGACCCAATATGAATGATGCCAAACAAATACTGTATTTCCTTATTCATGGAAACACCTCGCTTATTTCTTTTGTAGTTCCTGTACTATATATATTATACATGAAATTTACAGATTATCCTTTATCTTTCCGTACATTTTATGTAAAATAAAATGTAGAATATATAAATAATATGTATATATAATAAAAATGGATTCTTGAAGAGAGGAAAAATATGGAAAAATTAGCTATCATTGATATGGGGTCAAATTCAATCCGTTTTGTAGTCATACAAATAGCTGATAATAATTCATACTCTATGTTATATCAGCAAAAAGAAAGTATTCGTCTGGGTGAAGGATTATCTGTTTCCGGATGCTTAAGTGCAGATGGAATGGAACGTGCCATGATTTGTCTTAAAGTGTATGAGCATATGATGCATGTCATGAAAATTCACACCTGCTTAGCCGTGGCAACTGCCGCCGTCCGTAATGCGAAAAATGGAGAAATGTTTTTGAACCGAATAATAAATGAAACAGGAATTCATATTGATATTATTTCGGGAGAGCGCGAAGCATATCTTGGATATCTAGGTGTGATCAATACAATTGCCATGAAGGACTTTATCCTTTTTGATTTAGGCGGAGCCAGCGTGGAATTATCCTTGGTTCAAAACAGTATTGTAAAACATGCTGTTTCTATTCCTATTGGAGCGGTCACACTTACGGAAAAATTTAAGTTGCAGAACAATATAGCGTCGGAAAACATGCAAGAATGCGCAACATTCATTCGTCACTACATGGATACGGTTTCTTGGCTTAAAAGTGCGCATTTGCCACTCATTGGTATCGGCGGAACGGTACGTAATCTAGCTAAAATGGATCAAAAAGCGACAAACTATCCTTTGCCTAAGTTACATAATTATCAACTGCCGCGTGAACGTTTTGAAAATCTGTACGCCATGGTCATAACTAAATCATATGCCAATAGAAAGAAAATTGCCGGATTATCCGGCGAGCGAGCTGATATTATCGTTGCGGGTGCTGCTGTAATTCGATGCCTTTTTGAACTGACGCAGGATAATGAATTAACGATTAGCGGCCATGGTCTGCGGGAAGGCTTGTTTTTTGAATATTATAGTACGTATTGTCATTTAAAAAAAGGCTGGAATACAGATATTTTAGATTTCAGTTCAACTAATTTTCTGCGAACGTTAGATAATATAGATTATCAGCATGTAAACAAAGTATGTCAAATTACCGAACGCCTTTTTGATTTGCTAAAAGATATCCATGGATATGGCGAAACAGAACGACGCTTGTTAGTTACGGCTGCACGTCTCCATGATGTAGGAAAAGTCATCAATTACTATGATCACGCCCGTAATTCAGCATTTATGATTGGCCATGCTTCCTTATATGGCCTAACGCAAAAAGAACAAATTATCACTGCCTGTATCGCCGGATTTCATCACGGCATCAGTAACAAAACCGTACGCGCTTATCGCTATTCCAATGTCCCGACAGCAGAAGATTGGATCATGATCCGGAAATTATCGACGCTGCTGGCTTTAGCAGAAGCTGCTGATGTTACATATGAACACATTGTACTGGATGTATCATTGACAATAGCCGAACATGTTATCGTATTAGTATTAACAACTACCCCCGGAGCAGTCACAAGTGCCGCCGATTATGAGATGAACCAGCTTTTAAAACAATTTAAAAAAGAATTTCAAATGACGCTATTGCTTATTTGGAAATAGCTCATCAATAAAACGCCGCTCCCTGATAATGATGAGGGAAGCGGCGCTTTATCATTTAATATTTAATCTTCATTTAATGTAATATCTTCACCAGCCAGAATACGTTTCATATTACGAGCCGGACACATTTTACCACACATAGTACAAGTGCCTTCACACTCTGGTTTGCTGGATTCATAATACGTTCTGGCTTTTACAGGATCTATGGCAAGCTGTATCATCGTATCAAAATTAACATCGACACGGGCTTTACTCATTGCATCATCCCAATCCTGGGCCCCGGGAATGCCTTTTGCCAAATCAGCCGCATGTGCTGCAATTTTTACAGCAATAATGCCTTCTTTTACATCATCCACATCAGGAAGACGTAAATGTTCTGCCGGAGTTACATAACAAAGAAAATCAGCACCGCAGGAAGCCGCAATAGCTCCGCCTATAGCACTGGTAATATGATCATAACCAGGCGCTATATCTGTTACCAAAGGGCCTAATACATAAAACGGTGCATTATGACACAACCGTTTTTCCAATTTCATATTAGCTGCAATTTCAGTTAATACCATATGTCCCGGACCTTCAATCATTACCTGCACGTTCTTTTCCCAGGCACGTTTAGTTAATTCACCCAGGGTAATAAGTTCTTCAATTTGTGCGGCATCTGTCGCATCATGCGTACATCCGGGTCGACAGGCATCACCCAGACTAATAGTCACATCATATGCTGCACAAATATCAAGAAGCCGGTCATAATATTCATAGAAAGGGTTTTCTTTTTTGTTCATTTCCATCCAGGCAAATAACAGTGACCCACCGCGAGATACAACATTTGTTAGCCGTGGATTACGTTTTATGCGCTCTGCAGTTTTTTGATTCATACCGCAATGGATAGTCATAAAATCAACGCCGTCTTCTGCATGCTGCTGAACAACAGAGAAAAATTCGTCTACCGTAATATCCTTTAAATCCTTATCAAGCATCCCAACTGCATCATACATAGGAACCGTACCAATCATGGCGGTAGACATGTCAATAAGTTTACGACGAAAATCACGTGTTTTGCCAAAACAACTCAAATCCATGATAGCTTCCGCTTTCATATCAATGGCATTTTGTACCTTTTGCAATTCTTCATCATAATCATTATGATCCTTAGAGACACCCAGATTCACATTGATTTTTGTACGGCATTTCTTTCCTACCGCTTCCGGATCAAGGCTTTTATGATTTTTATTGGCCGGAATAACGACTTCCCCCGCGGCAATCAATGTCCGTAATGTTTCTACGGACATTTGTTCTTTTGCTGCAACAATACGCATTTGACTCGTTATAATACCTTTACGTGCAGCATCCATCTGTGTTGTGTAATTCATATATGTATCTTCCTCCTAAAAAAAAGCTCACCATCGCAGGTGAGCTTCTAATATATCAATCAATTAAATGCTTTCCTACGGTAGGATTACCTACATCAGGTTGTAAGGGACAAACAGAATATGTTATCTCAGCCAATAATGGCACCCCTAGCGCTTATTTTATTTGCTTATATTATATTATAGATATGCCGTATATGCAAATTTTTTTTGAAAATAGTCAAATTTCATAGACCGTGATATAATAACAACAATAGGAGGTAATTATTATGAAACATACCCTTTTGAAAAATACTATTATGTCGGCTTTGTTTATATCGGCCGCAATTAGTTGTTTGCCAACACTGGCAGAAGCACAGCAGCCTGCACAAGAATCTATCGTTCACGTGACCGGTTATGCACAACAACAAGTTGTTCCGGATACGGCACTCATTACAGTAGGTGCAGAAACAACGGAAACAGATGCTTCAGAAGCTCGTCAAAAAAATAATCTTATTATGCAGCAAATCACAAATTCCTTAAAAAACATGGGAATAAATAAAATGGATATACGTACAAACGGTTTTACGGTATCACCTAATTATGACAATGGAAAAAACAGAAAAATTATATCGTATACCGTCAGTAATGCGCTGCGGATCAAAATCACTGATTTTGATCTTATATCAAACGTAATCAATACGTCTGAAACCGCAGGTGCTAACCAAATTTACGGGGTCCAGTTCTTGACCGAACATAGTGATGTTGTAAAAGACAGCTTGATCAAAGAGGCGGTTCAAAATGGAAGACGCGCCGCAGAAGCTGCTGCTTTGGCAGCAGGCGGGACACTAGGAAAGGTAAAAGAAATCAACGTTTCTGGGAATTCACCGTCCTACGGTTCTAATTTTGCCATGAATTCATCGCTGATATCCGTAAAACGGGCTGACTATACGCCCATTGAAAGTGGTTCCAATACAGTTAGCGAATCAGTCGACATTACATTCTATTTACAATAAGTCAATAGAGTGCAAAAAGGCCGGAATGCAACGTACCCTTGAAGAGTTTTTTACTCTGCCGTACGTTGCATGTCCGGTCTTTTTAAGCTGTTTTTTTCTCCCGATGCGATAACATCGGCAAAGAAACCTGCGCTTTTGCTTGAAGATATAATACCGCTTCAATAGGTGTCATCTCTGCTGTATCTGTAATGGATTCGCTCGTTGTTACTAAATTTCCCGCAGTATCAAAAACTTCCTCTAAAAATGATAGTTTAAATCGGTATGGTGTATTTTTCATCCGTACGCCCTTGATGAAATCCAACAAAATGTAAGAATAGCCAGCAACAGCAGCTTCTGTACACACGGTTTCCAAACTCCGAGCCTTACCTGATGAAAAAATAATATGGCCGGAAAATTTTCTGCGCAGTTCATCTTGTACAACTTGCCGTATATATCTTTCATCATTTTGAATACATTCATCAAGTTGAAACGAAATAGGCCCAGCATAAACAACCGGTGAGTCCGCAATACTACCAACTATTTTATTTACCTCAGCAGGAACGCTATTTTTGATATCATAGTAATTTCGTAATGCGGCATCCGCATAAAGTGCAACAGCATGAAAAAATCGGTCAGAATTTGGATTCCGGTACCATTCTGTTTTTTCACCTAATTGTTTATATTCACCGGAAGTGATCGTTTGCAATACTCCCTTTACCGGATCATTTTTTATTACAACACGATCCAGTAATAGCTCTTTTCCGTATATATCGGAAAATGCTTGGTTTCCTACTGCGGGAGCTCCAAATGTAATAACTTCAATTTGCCCGGCCGGTACTCCGATATCAATAAGCCTCGCTGCCATTAAGGTAGCTACTGCGCCGCCTAAGCTATGCCCAGTCAGCAATATATGTTCTTTCGGATTATTTTTAAGTCCATCTGCAAGGCTTTCTCCCAGGGGATTTCCTTCCTTGCCCACGGGAGTAGAAAATACAGTGTTCATATATTCGTTAAACCCTTGATGAACCATAGGCACTTGTGATGTAGTACTATGTCCGCTATCGGTAATAGTATTAAATGCAGCAAGTGCAGTGCCGCCAAAAGGGACCTTGCGAAATTTTATATCTGACGCAACGTCTTTGTCATTTTCAGTTCCGGCTATCGCCAAAATCTGCATTTTATCCCCGGTTTGAGCAGATGTGCCCCCGATAAGATAAAATTTTGCATCCGCTTTATCTGTATTGCGGTGAAACCCGATAACATTCCAGCCATGCTGTGACAGTTCGGAACGAGCCAATTCTTGCACGCGCCCATCATACGCGGCTAACGATGCCCATGCGCAGATATATTGTTTATACGCCTTATCTAATTTACTGCCTATGTGCGGGCCAGAAGGCTGCTGCGCATAGGCAGTAATAGGTACTGCCTGGAAAAAACAAATAAAGCCTATGAAGAAAGCCAAAAGATATCGTATCATAGTCCCCCCTGCAGGTGTTTTACAGTGAATATTCATTTATCATCGGATTAATCATGAGATAAAATGGTAAAAACTTCACGATTCGCATGAGTACTTTCTTCAAAAAACAACGAACGTGCCAGTTCCCGTTCCATAGCGGCTTTACGCTTTTTATTTTGTAAAATAGATAACACATCCCGATGTGCTTGAATTAATAAATTTCCTTTGATATGACGAACATGTACCATATCACGCAACCGACGAATTATTTGGATGGCAACAGATTCGGGGGAATATAAGTATCCTGTTCCTC
Source organism: Megasphaera sueciensis (assembly GCF_050219315.1). Classification (NCBI taxonomy): domain Bacteria; kingdom Bacillati; phylum Bacillota; class Negativicutes; order Veillonellales; family Veillonellaceae; genus Megasphaera; species Megasphaera sueciensis. The sequence goes on along the minus strand of NZ_CP116939.1, from coordinate 658,516 downwards.
CACATACGTCGCAGGAACTGAATTGGACTTGATGAAGTCCCTGCCGTGATTTTTTTCGGGTAATTTCTACCAAATTCAGTGCTGTCATACCTAAAACACGTGTTTTCATCCTGTCGGCAGCGGTTTCTCGTTCTAAAATCCGCAGTATTTCTTCACGCTGGAAAGGCAGCGCCATGTCAATAAAATCAATAATAATAATGCCGCCAATATCACGAAGCCGCAACTGCCTGGAAATTTCCACAGCAGCTTCTTTGTTAACATAAAAAATAGTATCTTGAACAGTGCTGTTTCCTGTATATTTTCCCGAGTTTACATCAATAACTGTCAGCGCTTCTGTTCGGTCAAAAACTAACGTCGCTCCTGAAGGAAGTGTTACTTTCCGATATTTCAACCGCCGTACTTCTTCCTCAATTTGATAAGCTTCGAATACAGGCTGCTGGCCTTCGTAATATTCGATACGTCCCAGCCATGACTCTTTGGTACCTGTAAAAAGCTGACATATGCGTTCATAGGAATCTTTGTCATCAACAATTACTTTTTTTACGTCAAATGTAAAATAATCACGAATCATACGCATTACTAAATCAGCTTCACGATATAACAAGGTTGGTTTTTTAGCTAATTTATAACGACGCTGTATCCCCGCCCACGTACCAAGAAGGTAATGTATATCGTGCAGCAATTCTTCTTCATCTACACCTTTGGCTACGGTTCTGATAATTAACCCCATTCCCCCAGGTTTCACAGATTCTACGATGGTACGCAGACGGGTTCGTTCCGCTTCATCGCGGATTTTTTTCGATACCCCGATATAATCTACTGTCGGCATGAGTACACCATAACGCCCGGCAAGACTAATATTAGCAGTAACTTTTGGTCCTTTCGTATCCGTTTCTTCTTTGATTACTTGGACAAGAATGTTTTGCCCTACGGAGATATGCGTTTGCTGTATCTCTTCCTTTGTGGCGGCACGAGGAAATATATCGCCTAAATACAGAAATGCATTTTTTTTACGGCCTAGATCAACAAAGGCAGCCTGCATAGCCGGCAGTATATTTTTGATAACACCTTTATATATATTGTTGACTATATGGGTTTCATCATCTCGTTCAATGGCGAAATCACGCAATACACCCTCTTCCACGACAGCCATACGCGTTTCTTCTGCCATAACGTTGCCTATAAGCATTTTCATGAGTTACACACCTTTGCAAAAGAATAAAAACAGATTTAGGTATCAGATACGTCAAATAAAGAATAACAAATACCTTCTGCACGATGAAAAATACCGATGCGTCTAGCCAGCATCATGTCAGCGGTTGCTTTCATAGCAAACTGATTGCACAACACTTCCCATACCTGACCTGGTTTAATCGCACCATTTTCATTTTGAAGTATGCCGATGCGGATCGAAACCGTATCTCCGACAATAGTACCTGTTATAGGTTCTACAACATGTTCTTTTACATCGATCATGCGTTTTCGATGCGTTTTAGGAGAACATCGTTCATACATAATATTGTCCTTTTGATTAAACGTTTCCAATAATGTATTTAATTCTTCTTGATTCATGTTTTCTGATAATGGACCGGATAAGTCGTAGACAGCATAATTAGCCATAGCCATTAATTTGGGAGCTTTTTCATCCACATAAACTCCCTTTAGAACGGCAAATCCCTGAGAAGATTTTTCATTCATTCTGCGGATTACTTCCGCTGTCGGGATCTCTTCGGTAAGTTCCATATCCATATATTCAATGTCGGCAGCCACCCCTACACCTAATGCAGAAGCAAAACTGATTTTCATATGAGGATTAAATCCTTCCGAATAACAAATAGGAATACCCGCACGAATAATAATATACCGTACGGTTCTGGCAAAATCCAAATGAGAAAGAAACCGGAGTGCGTTTTCTTTTTTAACAGCTAAACGAAGTCTTTTCATTATCTCGTCCCTCCTTGTTATCAATAACATGAACATGTAAAGAAGGACAAACACCACATCCCGTACATGATAAATGTCTGCAGTCAGGGGTCAATTCACCGGAAGCAGCCCGCTGCCACTCGCGTTGTAAGAAAGGTTTAACGGCACCGTTTGATAAATGAGCCCAGGGCAGTGCCTCGTTTATGTCTCGTGAACGTGCCGCATAATAATCGGGATCAACACCCGCATTGGCAAAAGCTTGAAGCCATCGATCATAATTAAAAAATTCAGACCAGCCGTCAAATTTAGCTCCTAATTTCCAAGCCTCCATGAGTACGCTTCCCAACCGGCGGTCGCCTCGTGCAAAAGCGGCCTCTATATGTCCGGTTTTGGCATCATGGTAATGATAGATAATATGTTTATCTCGAATCAACGTCTTGATATATTCTTGTTTACGCCGAATTTCTTCGATAGGCAGCTGACCGAACCACTGGAAAGCAGTATGGGATTTTGGCACAAAACTGGAAACGCTTACGGTAACGCGGCCATTATTTTTTCCTGTTACTTTACGATATAAATTCAGAACTTTATATGCCAAATCAGCAATACCGGCTAAATCTTCATCTGTTTCAGTAGGAAGCCCCATCATAAAATATAATTTGACGGTAGACCATCCATTTTTAAAAGCATTTTCACAAGCTGCCAGCAGATTTTCTTCCGTTACGCCTTTATTGATAACATCACGCAATCGCTGTGTTCCTGCCTCCGGAGCAAAAGTCAACCCACTTTTACGTACTTGCTGTACTTTTTTTGCAATATCGACCGAAAAACTGTCGACACGAAGTGAAGGCAAACTGACACTGACCTTTTTCCCTTCGAATTCCTGCAACAGCATGTCCACTAATTCGCTTAAACAAGAATAGTCAGCAGAACTGAGACTCATAAGAGATATTTCATTATATCCGGAATTAGCAATCATTTCTTTTGCCAAATGAAGCAAATGTTCCGGAGTCTTTTCCCGGACAGGACGATATAACATGCCTGCCTGACAAAACCGGCAACCACGGCTGCAGCCGCGGAATAGTTCAAGAACGGCACGATTATGCACAATATCAATATTGGGAACAATCGGTTTAGTGGGGAAAAAGACATGTTCTTCATCAGCCACAATACATTTTTGAATACATGCCTTTGCTTCCGGTTCAGAGGGTGTCAAAGATACAAAATTGCCATTCGCATCATAGCAAACATGATAAAAGGCCGGGATATAATTTCCCTGCTGACCTGCAAGAGTCTTCAGTAATCCTTTTTTACCGCCCGGTTTTCCACTTTCTTTCCATGCAATAACGGTATCTGCCAGCAACTGTACGGATTCTTCCGATTCTCCCAGACAAAATACATCAATGTAATCAGCCAAAGGTTCCGCATTAAAAGCACAAGGACCGCCTGCTATAATAAGGGGCATATCTTCTCCCCGCTCTTTTGAAAGCATGGGAATACCTGCTAAATAAAGCATATTTAATATATTAGAAAAACTCATTTCATATTGGAGAGTAAATCCGACTATATCAAAATCACGAACCCATGTTTTGGTCTCCAACGTAAATAAAGGATATTTTTTATCCAGCATAAGTTCTTCCATATCGGGCCAAGGTGCATATACCCGTTCAGCGGCAACATCGGTTCGCTCGTTTAATAATGCATATAAGATTCGTAATCCTAAATGACTCATGCTGACTTCATATACATCAGGAAATGCATATGCTACTGTTAATTTCACTGCATGGTGGTCCTTAACCACACTATTCCATTCCCCACCGATATATCTGGCGGGTTTACTGACTTTTCCCAAAAGAATGGGATCTATATGTACCGTATGAGACACGGTGCAACCTCCTTTAAAAAATCATAGTCTGTTGTCTTCGATATATGCTGAGAAGCAATCCTAAAGACATCATGTTTGTAGTTAAAGCACTTACCCCATAACTCATAAAGGGTAAAGGAATACCGGTAACCGGCATGATGCCGCAGGTCATCCCTACATTGATCAAAATTTGAAAGGACCACATTGACAAAATACCGACAGCAACCAGCATGCCGAAACTATCTTTACAATCCTTTGCTGTTATGAGCGCCCGATATACCAAAATAAAATATAGCGCTAAAATAAAAATGCATCCTAAAAAGCCTAACTCTTCACCAATGACAGAAAATATAAAATCAGTGTGATTTTCAGGCAAAAAATTCAGCTGGCTCTGTGTACCCTGGAATAAACCCTTTCCAAAAAACATTCCCGATCCTATGGCAATTTTTGATTGGATAATATGATATCCTGCGCCGAAAGGATCACTATTGGGATCCAAAAATACCAGAATACGTGACTTTTGATAATCTTTCATAAAGAACCAGCTAATCGGTGCCAATACAATACAAGCAGCGAAAATATTGCGTAAAAGTTTCATATTAATATTAGCAATAAACAACATGCCTAAGGTAATTGCCAGAAAAACTAAACTAGTACCTAAATCCGGTTGTTTTAAGACAAGTAAAAAAGGAATACCGACGAACAGAGCAATCGGAAACAGTTTTTTATAAGAATGCAAATCATCCATATGATCGGAAAGAAGTGCGGCCAAACATATGATCATAATCAACTTTGAAAACTCTGAAGGCTGGACGGTAATGGGTCCCATCTGAATCCAACGCTGCGCCCCCAACGCTGACTTGCCTAAAAACATTACAGCTACCAGCATTAATAAATTAATAACATATAGAGGTACGGCGAATCGTTTCAATTTTTTATAGTCAAATCGGCAAACGCCTAATATGATGAGAAGATTTACAATAAAAAATCCCCCTTGGCGTATAACAAAATCATAATTAATGGCCCCCTTATTAATATGTGTAGCACTGCCGATAATGCATAAACTCACACATACAAGCAGTATACAGGCACCCAGCATTACTTTATCTAAACTTTTCCATTCTCGCTTATTAAAAAGGCTAAACATGTTTACACTCCTAACGACGGTAACGACGCCATGACCAAGATTCTTGGCGTCGCTGCCGCAAAGAAAGTCCGGCAGACTTTTTTTCTATATTTTGCTTTGTCAATGCAGATCCCTCTTCCACCGCAATTTCATCTTCAGATATGGCTGTTTCTTCCTGCGGCAGTGCTATATCAGGGGCGTTCGGCAATAACGCTTCCAAATCGGAAATTGGCAGTTCTGTTCCTTTTTTTATGTAAACCAATGTACGTTCCAAAGATTTAAAAAAAGGGTTGCTTTCAGGGACAGCCACTAACGTACCTTGCTGCGCGGCCCTCTGTATTACATCACTATGCGGCAATATGCCGGCTAAATGTTCTGGATCCAGCATATCCAACATGGTACGGACGGAAACAAAGGCATCGGAAGGCTGATAAAAATTATTGAGTAATATGGCATAATTAAATTTTTTGTGCTTATCGCAGAATTGCATTACTCGTGACGTATCCCGCATAGAAGTCCAAGTCGGTTCTACAACGAAAAATATATAATCCGCTATAGCCACCGCTTTTTTATATGCCTGCCCTCGGCCAGGCGGACAATCCAATAAAACATAATCGTAATGTTCGGCTAAATCTTCCAGCACGTATTGATAGGAGGAGGCATCAATTTTTTCCCATGTATGTTTTTGACTAGCCGCTAAAAAATCCAAGCCGGGAGAAACTGCAAGAATTGCGTTGTTCGGAAGACACCGCTGTTTTATTATATCTACAGCATCATATAAAATTTCATCTTGTACACCAAACATCAAATCCAGATTCCGTAATCCCATATCAGCATCAACCGCTAATACAGAATAGCCATGCCGCTGCAAGGAAATGGCTAAAGTTGAAGTTACTAATGTCTTGCCTACACCTCCCTTGCCGGAGGCAATAGAAATGATTGCTGACATGGGAAATCTCCTCTCTTATAATTAATTTTTTTTATCAGATGGGGCAGCTGCTCCCGTATCGGAGTTTGCATACGTACCTAAATGGAAAAATGCTTCCAGCATCGCTTTTACAATAGGTCCTGACGAAGAAACGCCATACCCTCCCTGTTCCGTCAAAACAGCGATAACTACACGCGGGTGATCATACGGTGCATAGGCAACAAACCAACCATGATCAGAACCGCCGAAATTTTCGGCCGTCCCCGTTTTACCGGCGACTTGAATCGGGAAACCAGCAAATAAACTGCCGCCTGTACCTGATTCTTCCGCTACATTGCGCATGCCTTCACGCACATAATCCAACGTGGATTTTGAAACCGATAAAGTCCCCACCTGTTCAGGCGCAAAAATCTTATACGGAGTTCCATCCAGATTGTCAATACGGCTGACTAAAAACGGTTTATATTGAATGCCGCCATTTGCAACTTCACTAACGATCATGGCCGCCTGTAACGGTGTTACCAGTTGGAAGCCTTGCCCGATAGCCGCATTTAATGTATCACCCAGATACCAATCTTGATGAAACACCTTCTCCTTGTATTCTTCGCTGGCTATCAATCCGGAAGCTTCCCCGCGCAGGGCGATGCCTGTTTTTTTGCCCATGCCAAACATCTTAGCATATTCAGCTAATTTATCAATTCCGACACGCCGTCCCATTTCATAAAAGTAAACATTATCGGATTTTGCCAGCGCTTCCTCAAAATTAATCCAGCCAAACGCTTCACCGCCGGCATTTCTCATATTAACCTGCCAATCACGACCACTGTCAAAAATCAACTCATCGGGACGTACTTTTTTCAATTCCAATGCTGCGGTTCCGGCAATAATTTTAAAAGTTGAACCAGGCGGATATTCTCCGGCAATAACCCGGTTTTCCATAGGATGACCCGGATTATCGTTAATTTGTTTCCATTCTTTTTCAGTAATCCCCCGGGTAAACCAGTTCGGATTATATGCCGGACGACTGGCCATCGCCAGAACAGCACCTGTATTAGGATCTATGGCAACAGCCGCTATACCTGCCGTTCCGATTCCATTCGCTATTTGTGAATCCATCGCTTGTTCTGTTGCTTTTTGCAGATTAAGATCAATCGTTAAATGAATGTTGTGGCCGGATATAGATTTTTTGCGATCCATTTCCTTCACAGGACTGCCGGCAGCATCCACTTCTACCTGACGACCGCCATCTTTTCCCCTCAGTAAATCATCATAATACGCTTCCAGACCCGCCCTGCCAATACTGGTAACACTGGTAACACCGGTCTGTCCTTTTATGCGTTCCATATCAGTTTCATCAATCTGTCCAACATATCCAAATATTTGGGCGGCCATAGAATTATAAGGATAATATCGAACAGGCTGTACATCAATGGCAATCCCCGGAAGTTCATTTCTGCGTTCTTCTATTTTCGTAACTACATCCTGCGTAAGATCTTGTGCAAGAACCGTAGGTTCGTAAGAACTGTTGATCTTCTTCATTTTTTTCTGCAGCGTATCCGGGGTAATGTTCAATAACTGGGATAATTCTTTTACCTCACTGTCCGGCATGTTCTTTTTTGTCGGAACATAGGTAAGAATGAAACTGGGTCGTGAACCAACAAGAATCTGACCATTGCGATCATACATCACTCCCCGCATAGCTGCTATAGGAATCGTGCGCAAGCGGTTTCCCTCTGCCAATGAATGATAATAATTCCCGGCAAATATTTGCAAATAAATCAGACGGCTGATCAACAAGGAAAAAATAAAAATCAATATCCAATACAGATATTTGAATCGGCCGTCTTGATGTTTCTTTTTCATTAACGCTTCAAGCATGAATTACACTCCTTGTACAATATTGCTTACCAACGATATCCAAAAAAACCATATGCATCTTCCCGTCTTAATTTCCAAACGAAGTGATCTAAAGGAAGTGCAATAATGCCATGGTAAACAAGCATTGGTACACTATATTCAAACAAATATGCCATCACTTTTACAAATTGACCGGACATCAATAAAACGCCGCAAGTAAGTAAGAGACAACATTCTGTTGCCACTAAAACGATGACCAAAGATAAAAGCCATTGTTCACGTTCTACATTACGTCCCATGGCACTGCAAATAAAAGCGATGACCAAGTATGGCAGCAAATGAAGTCCAAAGAAATTGCCAATAATAACATCCTGGCAGAATCCGCCTAAAAGAGCAGCAATAATACCTGCACGCTGTCCGTGATGAAGCGCAATAAGGACAACAAGGACAAAAATAATATTCGGCTGATATATACCGTTAAATATAAAGGGGAAAATCGAACTTTGCAATATAAATGCTGCAAGCGCCATCATAAAACATGCCATCTTCCTCATAATGCTGCAGCTCCTTTTATGCCTTCCACTTTATCACGCTGCGTTTGTGGAACCAGTTTAGGATCCACCGTCGGTTTCTCATATGATCCCGTATCGGAAAATTTTACGATCACAAATACTTCTTCCAATTTTGAAAAATCAACACTGGGGCGAATAACTGCATATTTAACAAAGTCATTATCACTTTGATGAATAGAAATAATCGTGCCGATGTACAAACCTTTCGGATAAATGGAACCATACCCGGAAGTAACCAGCGTATCGCCTTCTAGAATATCCGAATCTTTGGCAATATTGACAAATTGCGGTTCCGTCGGTGTATTGCCATTGCCGCGAACGACAGAAGACACACGAGATTCCGGACGCTGCACAATAGCACCGATACTAGTACGCGGATCAAGCATCAGCTGTACCCGGGCAGAATGAGGATATACATCACTGATAAATCCAACTACGCCTTTAGGCGTAATTACCGGCATATCTTTGGCTACTCCCTCTGCACTGCCCTGGTCAATGATCAAGGTATTGCTCCATGTTCCATAATCACGGGATATAACGGATCCTGCTAATAATTTGTATTGGTGACTATTCGAACGAAAATCAAGCAAGGCACGGAGACGCTTGTTTTCTGCCAGCAGTTCGTCATAATTAACGTTCCGTTCCTTTAATTCTTCATTTTGTTTTTCCAAAGCTTCCCATTCAATACGATTTTTAAGGCTAATATCGACGATATGAATACCTGTAGAAAATCCGTTCATAATACGACTAAAGCTGTATTCAAATGGTTCTGCTGCAAGTGCCAGCGGTCTGGTAATATAGGGAAATGCTTCGCGGCGGTTCCAAATCCAGCCAACAGCGGCTATTAATATAAATAGTATCAACATAATAATGATACTTTTTTTACCGAATGAAAACAATTTTAAAATCTCCTCCTGTAGATATGCTGCGCGCCTTCAACTAGAGCCGGCAACTTTTCTCTATTCATTAACGCTTTTCCTATGCCGGTCACTACTGCTAATTCCGGATTAGCTCCTATCATAACGGGCACGCGCAGTTCTTGACTGAAAAGTTTGTCCAACCCGTGAAGCAGTGCACCTCCACCAGTCAGTACAATACCATGTTCCATCACATCTGCCGATAATTCGGGCGGCGTTTCCCGCAGTACCGTTCGGACTAAATCCAAAATACGGTACAATGGTTGGGCGATTACCTGATAAATCTCACTGGATTTGACGGTGACCTCCTTAAGCAAACCATCATCCAGCCCCCGGCCTGTAAAATAGTACGGTTGATCTTCCAGCGGCAGTACGGCAGAACCAATACGGACTTTAATTTCTTCTACGGTAGAATCACCTGTCACTACATCATATTTTTCACGCAGATACTCTTTTATCGCTGCATCTAAATCTAATCCGCCTAAATGAATTGATTTTGCCACCGCAATGCCGCCCAATGATAAGGTTGCGATACTTGTCGTACCGCCTCCCATATCAATAACCATATTTCCTAACGGTTCAAATATGGGAAGATTAGAACCAATGGCAGCAGCCGCCGCCGTTTCCATTAAATAGGCTTCTTTAGCCCCTGCCTGAAAAACAGCTTCCAACACGGCTCGTTTTTCCACATTGGAAGCAGCGGAAGGAACGCCTACGATAATCCGCAAACGCTGTACACTGCGCACGGATTTACTGAGTAAATAGCCAAGCATAGTTCTCGTTACATCATAATCGGCAATTACTCCATTCAATAAAGGCTTATGCACCTTCACCGTTTCCGGTGATTTCGCCAGAAGTCCGGCAGCAGCATTGCCTACGGCAATTACTTTCTTATTACGTTCATCTGTCGCTATCAAAGAAGGTTCGGAAAGAACGATACCTCGTCCTTCTACATAGACTTGCGTAGTACAAGTTCCTAAATCTATACCTATATTTTTTGTTAACGGCGAAAAAATAGAGCTCATTACAAAATCCCTTTCCATACTTTCCAATACTTTTTTGTCATTATTATATTTTACCACAAACGATACATTCCGTCAGTATAATTCCCATTAAAATATCCCCGAATCATACGCAGTATATCAGCTATAATTTCGGGGATACAACTAGTCATAGTACGTATATTTTTGAGTAAAAGCTACCTTCTCATCCATCTTGCGTATGCTGCAGGCAGTTTTTCTTTCTAATGGAAAACAAAGCGGTTATTTATCGCCTTCCTCTTCCAAATACACTCGTTCCGTAGCATCATCATATTCGATAAGTTCCGCATATCGCATCCAGCCTATAATCAAATCCATTTGCTGCGCTGCCTTTTTTTCACCGAAAGCTTCCGTTAATTGTTCTTCAAAAAAGTCGATATCCATTTCGTTGTCGGTGTCTTTTTCCAAACTGTCTACCATTTTTCCCACAAAAGGAACATTTTTCAGCAAATGCGCTCTGAATAGCTCTTTGCGTTCCAGTACACTGGCTCTGGCAAATGCGATCCCTGCCTGTGTTAATTCAATGTCTCCTTCAGATACGATTGTAAACCGCAATAGATTAGACATTTCAACCAATGGAAAAAAGTCTTCTATATCCATTACAAAACGATCGGCTAATTTATATAAATCTGTTTTTTCATTTAAATCTTCCAGTAGTTCCAAAAAACCGGTAAGTGCACCGGCCGTAACATTGGGAAGCAATGTGTATTGAGATGGTGATGTTTTGATTCTGGCAGCGGCTGTTACTGGTTCACGCACAGCGGGCCTCTTGGTCATAAAAGAATAAATCTGATCTACATAAGACAAAAATTCAGGTGATTTCTTATCTCGCCACCGCGGTAAAGGAATCAGCATATTTTCCATTACCGTTGCCGGGCGCGTAGAAAGTATAATGGCACGATCAGCCATATATACAGCTTCTTCAATACCATGCGTAACAAGTATAATGGCTTTTGTAGGGATTTGCTTTTCCAGCCAAAGCTCCAATAAGTCACGACGTAAATTTTCTGCGGTCAACACATCCAAAGCAGAAAAAGCTTCATCCATCAGCAATATATCCGGTTCGCTTACTAAAGCCCGTCCGATACCTACACGTTGTCTCATGCCGCCTGAAAGTTCTTTCGGGAATGCACTTTCAAACCCATCAAGACCGACTATATCCAATATTTTTAACGATTTTTTTTCTTTTTCTTCTTTTTTTAAATCCTTCCCTTCCAAACCGAGCATTACATTTTCCAGTACCGTAAGCCATGGAAATAACGCAAACGATTGAAACACCATGGCGACTCCCGGATTTACGCCGGTAATCGGTTTGCCTAAATAGGCAACAGTACCCGAAGACGCCGGTATTAATCCGGCTATGATGCGTAATAATGTAGATTTTCCTGAACCGGACGGACCTAAAATAGCCAAAAACTCGCCTTCTTTAACGGAAAAATTTATATTCTCCAACACCGCTGTATTAGCAGAACCTTTTATATTAAATGTACGTCCTATACCTGTCAATGTAAGCAATTCACTCATTCTGCCCACTCTCCTAATCCAAATGAAATTTTGATTCTGCTAAACGATACAACCGACGCCAGACAAGTCGGTTTACACACACTACAAAAATGCAGGTTGTCATGACCCCTAGCACGATATGCGGCCAATCTCCGGCGGTTGTTGCCTGACTGACATATGCGCCCAGGCCAGTAGCTGTCAGGGTAACGTCTTTCCATGTGACCAGCTCGGAGACGATACTGGCGTTCCAAGCACCCCCGGAAGCCGTAATCAACCCGGTTACCAGACTTGGAAAAATGCTGGGAAGAATGAAAGATTTCCATTTTTTCCAACCGGTAATTTTAAATACAGAAGCAGCTTCCAATAAATCGTTGGGAATACTCATGGCCCCGGCAATGACATTAAATAAAATATACCATTGCGTCCCTAAAATCATTAAAAAAACAGATCCGGTCTCAAAATTCAATTGATATCTTAAAAAAATAATCGTCACAAAAGGAAAGATCATATTGGCAGGGAAAGATGCTACCATTTGAATAATCGGCTGCAGTTTAGCAGATAATTTAGGTTGGAGACCAATCTTCACACCTACCGGTATAGTCCATAAAGCACCTATTGCCAATGCCGCCATAACTCGACAAAATGTATATAAACCCAATGAAAATACAGTAAAAATTTCATGCAACCCCATATCATACACCATGACAGCAGAATTTTTTGCCGGATTATATAACTCGGAAACGACGAAAATAAAAATAAATAATTTAATGACGATATGTACGCTTCGTTCCTTCCTGTTGTTATGAATTGTTCCGGTGATTTTAGCCGTCATATCTGCCAACATATTGCCGCAATAATTCAAAAAGCCGCGAATCGGTGCAAAAATCAAATGCTGAAGAAGATCCATCAGCCATGACGCATGTAAAATGTCATACACAAAAGAAGTCGGCTGCACATCGCTTTCAGAAAACTCAACCTTAAATTTCTGACTCCAAACTACTAAAGGACGCCAAAACAATTGATCTACTAAAAATATCATAACCAACATTGTCAGCATAGCGTAGAGCATAGCAGATACGTTGCCGGCATCAATGGCTGCAGCCAGATACGATCCCACTCCGGGCAATTGAATATCCTGTCCCAATACACTGATGGCTTCACTGGCAGCTAAGAAAAACCAAGCACCGCCGAAAGACATCATACTGTTCCAAATTAAGCCAATAATAGAAACCGGAAGTTCCAACCGAGTAAATTGCTGCCACCAATTCAAATGCAGCAATTCTGTCGCTTCCTGCAAATCTTTGGGAGCCGTCATAATAGATTGATACACACTAAATGTCATATTCCATGCCATACTGGTAAAAATAGCAAAAATGGATGCGATCTCCACACCCAATAAACTATTGGGGAAAAAATTAATAAACATAAGAATAGTTGCCGATAAAAAACCCAGGACAGGGATAGATTGTAAAATATCCAAAAGCGGGATCAATATCTTTCTGGCAAACTCATTTTTAGCCGCAATATAACCATATACAATAGAAAAAATAAGAGAAGCAATAAAAGCAATAAACATTCTAAGCAGTGATCTGCCGCCATAATAGGGAAGCATGGATATTTGCAAGTTGACTTTCGGTTCATGTTCAACGGAAAAAGGTATGATCATGCCTGCGCTCAGATGAACTATACCATATAAAATAAAAAATATACAAGCTAACAAGATAATATCTATCATTCGAATACGTTGATTTTCAGGGTTTTCCGTAAATATAGACACACGATTACCTCCTCATAAAAGAAACTAGAAAAACGATATATATGCCGCGTCTCTTGACTACCTCCGTCGTCCATATTTACTCCCCCCTTTATGTATAAAAATTAATTGGATAGATAATGAAAGAAATACCATATACATTATAGTATGACTGAAAGGTATTGTACATAAAAATTCTGCGGTTTTGACATTATATTTACAATATACGATTCCTTCTGTTGACAAAAAGGCAAATGAACATATAATGAATAAGGTAATAATACAATTTTTATTTACAAATAATGTGCTATATTTCAGCAGGAGGAACACACATGATGTTCAAGACACTAAGCCGCTATCTTATCGGCAAACCCTTAGCAAATAAACAACTGGAAAATGAACGCATTCCAAAATGGAAGGCGCTGCCGATTTTTTCCTCTGATGCCTTGTCATCCGTTGGATACGGACCGGAACAAATCGCCCTTGTATTAGCTTCCGTACCGGCATTGGAATTATATTCTTATTTTGGACCGATCATCATAGCGATCATTATTTTATTGGCTGTCGTAGCACTCTCCTATGCACAAGTAGTAAAAGTAAATCCCGGCGGCGGCGGTTCTTACGGCATCGCCATGAAATATTTAGGCGTGTATCCGGCATTGATTGCCGGGGCTGCTTTATTCGCCGATTATCTGTTGACCGTAGCTGTTTCTATTTCTTCCGGTACGGAAGCATTAACCAGCGCGTTTCCTTTTTTGATGCCCTATCATCTACATATAGATATTGCCGTTTTATTGATCATGATGCTTGTTAATTTACGGGGGACACAGGAAGCTTCGACTGTTTTTGTATGGCCGACATATATTTTTATCGTCTCCATGTTTATGACGATCTTAGGCGGCTTTTATCAAATTTTTGTATTACAGATTCCTGCCAGTACGGTAACCGCAGCGAGTTCCTCCATGCCAATGAACGCGTTTACTATGCTTATCATTCTGCGTGCGTTTGCCAACGGCTGCAGTTCTATGACCGGAGTGGAAGCCATTGCCAACGGCGTCACCATGTTTAAGGAACCGCAGGAAAACAACGCTATCAAAACAACGGCCCTTATGGCAGTAATTTTAGCAGGCATGCTGGGCGGACTGGGATATTTAATTATTTATTTCCATATTTTACCGGTAGAGGGATACACATTACTGTCCCTGCTTGTTGAAGAAGTTTTCAGCAGAGGTTTTATTTTTTATTTTATTCAAATCATGATGATGCTGATTTTGTACTTGGCGGCAAACACTGCTTACAACGGATTACCCCCGCTATTATCCTATATGGCCGTCGACGGATATGTTCCCCGATACTTTGCAAACCGCGGCGAACGTCTCAATTATTCCAACGGAATTGAATTGCTTACGTTAGCTACAGCTATACTGATTATTGCTTTTGATGGAAATGTAGAACACTTGATTTCCTTATATGCCATCGGTGTATTTTTATCTTTTACGATTGCTCAATCGGCAATGGTTGTACATTGGCATAAAAGTAAACCGCGCAACTGGCAGGTATATGCGGGCATAAACGGGTTTGGAGCCATGGTGACTGCTTGTGTCGTAATTATTGTATTACTAACGAAATTTATTTACGGCGCATGGATCATTGTTTTACTTATTCCCGTTCTTGTAAAAATTTTCCTTAAAATTCACCATCATTACAATGATGTACGGGAACAATTAGTTTTAACTCCTAATGAGTACAAGACATTCATGCACACAAGTTTAGGCCGCAGTATCATTGTAATTCCGATAGCCTCCCCCACACAAGCCGTGGCTCGTGCCATTCGGTATGCTAAAACAATCAGCAGCAAGGAAGATAAAATTTACGTTGTCCATGTATATAGTGATGAAGCCCGCGGGTTAAAAATTCAAAAATTGTGGCAGGAACTAGAACCGGAGATTGAAATGATCATGATTCAATCTCCTTACCGGCAATTAACAGACCCGCTTATCGACTTTATTAAAAATCTTCGCAAAACGATAAACCCGAATGATATTATAACGGTACTTGTTCCTGAATTTGAGACAAAGAAATTATGGCATCGGCTGCTTCATAATCAGAGCGGCTGGATATTGAGAATCCGTATGCTGCAGTTTTTGGATGTTGTGGTTTCTACCGTTCCTCTTAAGTTTACCCGTTAACCAAACAGCAATCGGCACAGAAAAACAACCGCTGATACACGTATCAGCGGTTGTTTTTCTGTGCCGATTGCTGTACTTGCAGCCGTATATAATCTGTTACACGGTTATGGCTTATCACTATCCTTCTTTTTTTATGTTAAACCAGGCAGCATATAATGTCGGCAAAACAAGCAAGGTCAAAATAGTTGCTATAAAAAGTCCACTGGCAATAGCCACTGCCATAGGGCCCCAAAAAATACTGCGCATAAGCGGCACCATACCCAGTATAGCCGCCGCCGCTGTCAACATGATGGGACGGAAACGCATAACAGCCGAATCGATAATGGCATCCCAGGGACTCTCGCCGGCCTTCATATGTTTATCTATTTGATCAATCAATATGACGGAATTACGGATAATCATGCCGCTAAGAGCAAGAATCCCCAAATCAGCAACAAAACCCAGCGGTTTTCCAAAAATAAGCATCCCAAACGCAACACCGATGATTCCCATAGGGGCTGTAATCAACGTTAAAAACATAAGAGAAGGACGTCGCAGTTGGAACATAAGCAAGGTCATGATAACCAGAATCATAATAGGAACAGGAACCAGCAGATAGTTCAATGATTTTTGACTATTTTCCAATGTACCATCAACAGATACGGAATAGCCAAAGGGAAGACTGTCACGGATATCCTTGATAGAATCATAGGCTTTCTGTGTTGCGTCATTACTGGTGCCTGATTTAATATTACCTTGAACGGTAATAGTCGGCTTCAAATCTCTGCGCCAGATGAATCCATCTTCTGCGGCATAACTTATTTTTGCTACCTGTTCCAACGGCACATATCCGGCGGAACCAAGATAAATAGGTATATTTTTGATGCGGGCTAAATCATCCCGATCACTGCCCTTCAATCGAACCTGAATATCAATCGTTTTATCGGCAGCATAATATTCCGCAACCGTAGCCCCTGATAATTCCGTATATAGGGTCTGCGCCACATCCTGTCCTGCAAGCCCCATAGCCCGCAGCTTATCTTGATCCAATTCAAGATGCATCACTTTATTTTTTTGATTCCAATTCAAATGCAAGCTTTCCAAGTTGGGATCTTTAGACAGGCGATTCAGAATTTGTTGTGCATATGCTTTAACTTTGTCTGTATCATAGCCGGATATGCGGAGCATCATCGGATAATCTGACGGCGGACCCGTTTGGATATATTGTATATTACTACGCACATTAGGTTGGTTTTCCGCTATTTCTTTGCGGATTCCTTCTGTCAGCTCTTTCCGGGATTTGACATCTTTGGCAACGACAACGAATTGAGCATAATTATCTGCCGGTAAAACGGGTTCTGTTGTCAATACAAAGCGAGGGGCGCCTTCCCCAACATAGTAAGAGTAATTATCTATTTGATCCATGTGAGAATCCAGATAGTGGGAAAGCGTGTTACTCTCTTCCTGGGAAGCCTTCATGGAAGATCCTTCCGGAAGTGTCATCCCTACTATGATTTCCGGACGCAACGAAGGAGGAAAAAACTCCTGCGGTACCAATTTCAATACGAAAAGAGAAATTACAAATAAAGCACCCGTTCCGGCAATAACCGGTAATTTGTGGGTTAAACACCAGTTTAATACCCCGCGGAAATAATGATAAAATTTATTTTGATATAAAGGTTTGGCCATAGTCTCCGGTTTGACCTTAATCAGATAATATCCGAAAAGAGGTGCTACCATAACGGAAACAATCCAAGAAATCAATAGGGATGAAGAAATAACCGGGAATAACGCTTTACAGAATTCCGGAGCCGCTCCTTGAGCAAATGCCACCGGAATAAACCCGGCGCAAGTAACAAGCGTCCCTGTCAACATAGGTTTAGCGGTAGCGTTAAACGCATAGCAAGCCGCATCAAGACGGTCTTTCCCCTTTTCTAATTGGACACTCATCATCTCGACCGCAATAATAGCATCATCTACCATAAGGCCCAAGGCGATAATCAAAGATCCCAAGGAAACTTTATGCAAATCGATACCGGTAATTTCCATGACACAAAATACACCCGCTAATACTAACGGAATACATCCGGCCACAACAAGTCCCGTTCGGAAACCAAGACTGAGAAAACTAACAATCATGACAATGATAATAGCTTCCCGCAGTGTATTGACAAAGTCACTGATAGAATCCTTAACAACCTGTGGCTGATCAGAAACTTGATGGATTTCCATGCCTGCCGGCAAGTCATTATTGTTAACTTCATGTACTAAACGGTGCAGTTGTTCCCCCAATGTCAAAATATTACCGCCGGGTGTCATAGATACAGCAATACCTACAGCCGGTTTTCCGTTATAAAACATTTTTGGATCAGCAGGTTCCGTATATCTGCGTTCTACCTTAGCGATATCCCCCAGACGGAAAATTTTGCCATTCGCGTTAATCGGCAGCGCTTTAATAGCATCCATATCTTTAAAAGTCCCAGTTATCCGCAGATACACATTATCTGATTTTGTGTCGACCATACCGGCAGGAGTCATTTCATTCTGCCCTTTTACCGCATTGGAAATAACTGTCGGGGAGATACCTAATTCAGAAAGTTTAGAATTTTCAACTTCAATATACACTTTTTCTGATTGTTCCCCGAGGATTTCCGCTTTGCTGACATTTTTGACATCCAGCATCATACGGCGTATTTTTTCTGCCTTGATGCGCAGCTGTTCATAGGAATACCCATCACCGGTCACTGCATAAATGGAACCATATACATCATCAAACCGGTCATTGAAATACGGACCGTAAACACCTTGCGGCAGATCCTTCTTTACATCTTCCGTCAGATTGCGGACTTCCTTCCATGTATCGCGTACCTTACTGGAGTCAACTTCGTCATTTAAGGTAACATAGATAACAGTCTGCCCTGGTCTGGCATAACTTTTTATATAATCCAAATGGGGAGTATCCTGCAGTTTTTTTTCAATTTTGTCATTGACCTGTTCATCCATTTGCTGTGCCGATGCCCCTGGCCAAGCAACCGTGACTACCATTTGCCGCACTGTATATGCCGGATCCTCCATACGTCCCAGCTTTATATAAGAAAATATGCCGGCAATGGCAATGACAACAATAAAATACCAGACAAGAGCTTTATTCTTTAAAGCAATTTCCGAAAGATTTCTCATTGATCCTCACTCTCCGTCCGGACCGTCTGCCCTGCACTTAATTGATGTACGCCCGCAGTCACAATACTATCTCCGCTTTTCAAGCCTGTCACTTTGACTTTATTATCACTAAAGTTTTCTACTGTCACATTCTTCAACACGACAGTTTTATCACTGCCGACGATCCATACTTGAGCTTGGTTTCCTGTTTGATATATTGCCGCTAGCGGCAATATGACCGTCGGCTCAGAATCACCTGTTTCCTGCGAAAGATTAGTAACTGTTGCTGTCATTCCCAGCTGCATGTCCTCAGGTGGATCCGGCAGCGCTATACTGACTTTATAAGTTCGCGAAATCTGGTTGGCCATGGGAGCCACCTCCCGCACGGTACCCGTTACCTTTTGCCCCTGCAGTGCCCAAAAAGAAACACTTACTTCTTTGCCTATCACAAAATTCTGTACTTTATTTTCGGGAACATTGATTTGCACTTCTAAATCTCCAGTATGTACCAATGTTAAAACCGTCTGTCCCGCAGCCACGACTTGACCGACTTCTCCGGATAAAGCCGATATGACACCATCCGCATCAGCTGTTAAATCAGTATAAGACAAAAGATTTTCTTCTTGGGAAGCGGTAGCCTGTGCCTGATCATATGCCGCCACAGCTTGATTATATGCCGTGCTGTATTGATCCAACACAGCGGCAGGAACCGCATTTTGCTGATACAATGCCTGATACCGGGATAGATTAGACGCAGCCAGCTCCCTCTGTGCTTTTGCTGATTCTACGGCTGCCTGTGAACGAGTTACCGATTGAGCCGCATCTTTTGGATCTACCGTCATAAGTACATCGCCGGCCTTTACCCGGCTGCCCAGCTGTAC
Organism: Megasphaera sueciensis; assembly: GCF_050219315.1. Taxonomy (NCBI): domain Bacteria; kingdom Bacillati; phylum Bacillota; class Negativicutes; order Veillonellales; family Veillonellaceae; genus Megasphaera; species Megasphaera sueciensis. The sequence continues at coordinate 638,825 of NZ_CP116939.1, read as the reverse complement.
ATTACGGGCAGATATCCTGCCACCTGCTTGAAATGCCAAATTGCTCTCATAGCGGCCGCGAACTTCTCCGGCATATTGCGCCTCACTGGTGTTTTGTCCTGCGCCAACAGTTGTCACCTTGACCAGCTGCGGCAGTTCTTTATCAGCCGGCTGCTGACCACAGCCGGTTAATGCAATCATCGCAGCAAAAACAACAACCATACGCGCTGCTGTATATAAACGGCTCATTTTACCTCACTCCCCTTGTTTGATTTAATAGCAATCGTGGCGGCATTTTCCGTAATCTTTCGCAGTCCCTGTATCGTATGTTCGACGACTATCGGTTCCAAACCTGCCGTGATATTGGTAATCCACGTTTCTAATACGGCATATAATTTATCTTTGATGCCTAATGCCTGTTGCGTAGAATAAATATGTTTCTGCCGTTTATCGTGAATATCCTGTTCACGCCGTATATATCCTTTATCTTCCAAATTTTTTATAGTCCGAGCCATCAGCCCTTTGTCCGTTATTAAAAGATAGGCTAATTCATCCAATGTAGCTCCTTCGTTTTCATATAACTTAGTAAGAAAAACAAATTCAGAAAACCCAATATTCCATGGCAGGCAGGCACTTACAATAAATGCCTGGGAACGTCTGTATAACACACCGAAATGATGTGCTGCATCACGATAATCCATATACGATCCCTTCCTTCTATAAACAATTTGACTATATCAACTTGTTTATAGTATAACAAATTGAAAATAATTATTCAACCCGTTATGAGAGAAGATATGGAAATTGTTCACTGCATTTATAATGAAAATTATCTCTTCGCGTATTTGACAGAAACGATTAATCTTAAAAGCAGCTTTTTCTATAAGATAATCCAAGCATTCCCGATAGCAGATATTTTCGATGCCACGGCACGCACCCTGACACAAGCACCGTCCATTGACATGTAGCGTAACATGTTGATAAATAGGTTTGTTGTATAGTAACAATCTATAACGGTTTACCGTAGCTATAGTTACGAAAACAGAAAAAAGAGAACACCTTGTGTTATGCTTAGGCGGCCATGTCACACACAACAGAAAAGGTGTTCTCTCATAAACAGGTAACATGAAGCGTAACGTATTGCCTGCTACGCTTCGGCTAAAATCAACATTTATTTACTCTTCCCCCATTAATCGATAGCCAATTCCTGATTCTGTAATAATATATTTAGGTTTTGTCGGATCTGCTTCAATTTTTCGGCGTAATTGTGCTATATAGACTCGAATATACTGCGTATCTTCTCCATAGCCTTCCCCCCAGACAGCCTTCAAAAGTTGTCGGTGTGTCAAAACACGTCCCGCTTGCTGCATCATAATGGTAATAATTTTATATTCGGTGGGAGTGAGTTTTATTTCTACACCGTTTAAAGTAACACGATGCTGCGGAAAATCAACAGAAAGCCCCCCACATGTTAAGATAGATTCTTGTTCATTTGTTGTCGAATGACGCAGACATACTCGTATTCTAGCCATTAATTCCCCCATACTGAACGGTTTTGTCACATAATCATCTGCTCCCACATCCAACCCCTGAATTTTTTCCTGTTCCTGATCGCGAGCCGTTAATATAATGATGGGAATTTGTGACCATTCCCTGATTTTTTTGACTACATCTTTACCATCGATATCCGGTAATCCTAAGTCTACGATAACTAAACCGGGTTGTACATATGCCGCGCTTTGAATACCCTCTTTTCCTGTCTTTGCTATATACACCTCATATCCCGCCGCATGCAGCGATACCTGCAGCAATTTACAGATTTGCATTTCATCGTCAATTACTAATATCCGTATTTTTATTACATCCATTTGTATCTCTTCCTTTTACTTGAATGCCGTTTTCCTGTACATCTACGGGTAAGCTGAATGAAATAGCTGCACCTCCTCCCGGATTATTTTCGGCCCATATTGTCCCATGATGCATTTCAATGATACCTTTGCAAATAAACAATCCTAATCCCGTCCCTGAAATGGTATTAACATTCGACGAGCGATAAAACTTTTCAAAAATATGCTCTTGATCCGATGATAAGATACCTATTCCTTGGTCTTTTACAGATACAACCAAATGCGCATGTTCTAAGTAAGCTCGTATCGCAATAGTACTGCCCTTCGGAGAATATTTTATTGCATTATCGAGCAAGTTGACAAGCACTTGTTCCAATAATCCGCAATCTCCTTTGAAAAAAGGTAATGGAGAAGATATATCCGATACGATATTATGCGTAACACTGACTTTTTCAACACGTTGCAGCGCGACACCAATAATATCTTCTATATCACACCAGTCATTTTTTAATTGCAAAATTCCACTTTCCTGCCGTGCCGTATCTAAAAAATTATTGACCAACCGTTCCATTCGTGTTGCTCCATAGGAAATAGTTTCCAATAATTCCAACTGTTCTTTTGGATTATATTGGACAGTCGTATCCGATAATGCAGAAGCAGCCCCAATAATAGAAGCAAGCGGAGTCCGCAATTCATGGGATACCGAGTTGAATAGTGAAGTCCGCAGTCGTTCTGATTCGACCGCCAATGCCGCCTGCTGTGACTGATAAATCAACTTGCATCGTTCAATTGCCATAGCAGTCAATCGAATCCAAGAATCAATAATACGTTTTTCCTCTGGTAATAAAGGATTATCTCCAATTTGTATGCCAAATACGCCTTCTATTTGTGCCCCTGTCTGCAACGGAATATATAAATTTTGAACACCCGGTATGGTATCTGTGGAACATCCTGCCATTTTTTTATTTTTAAACGCCCAAACAGCTACCGCGTATTCTTGCTCTACCAGCCTTAGCGCATGGCCTCCCGTTTCCGGAATATACTGCCCAGCTTGTTTTAATTGTCCTTTTTTGTCCGGATATAATACTACCACAAAACGATCTAATGTTTCTCCCACATATTCGGCCAGTTTTTGGCATATCTGGCCCGGTTTGATTATAGCCGCTATTTCTTGACTGAAATCATATAAGGTACGCATGCTTTTTTCTCGCTGCCGTGCAATTTTTGATTCCTTCCGCAATTTTTCTGTCTGTTTGCCGATCAAATATGAAAATATAAGAAAAATACCAAATGTCCATATATATTGGATATCATTGACGGAAGTCGTAAATATAGGCGGAATAAAAGAAAAATCAAACAAAAACACACTAACAACAGCGGTCATATAGGATGGCCATCGTCCCCACCATAACGCCGATAAAAGGACTGGCAAAAAGTACAAAAATGCGATATTAATCAATTCCAGTGATGATTGAAATATCCATCCCACACCCGTAATGCAAAGTGCCATACTAATCCCGCATACTGTATACCAAATCTGTTTATGCTTGTTTTTGTATTCTAATGGATGTGACTGTATTGGATTTTTTTCTTTTTCCTTTTCTTTTTCCTTTTCTTCTTCCCCTTGTACAACATATACATTAATATCGCCGCTATACCGGATCAATTTTTCCAAAAATGCCCCATGACATATATCCCAAAGCCGACCGTGCTGTGATTTTCCCGCAACAATGGCGGTTACATTATGCGTTCGTGCAATATCCAAAATCTCATGTACCAAATCATTTCCTACGGCAGTAAATATTTTTCCGCCCAGTTCCTCCGCTAATTTTATATTGTCAGCCAATCGTGCCCTTTCCCTATTTCCCATAGGAAATCGAGGGGTAGGCATCTCAATATGAACCGCCAAAAAATCAGCATGCAAGCCATCCGCCAATCGTCTGGCTGTTCGGATTAATTGTGTTGAAAAGGGGCTGGCACTGACACATACCATAACACGTCCCGTAACCTGCCAAGGTCCGGCAATTTTTTTCTTTTTCATATAGGCAGACATCGTATCATCCACACGGTTAGCCATAAAACGCAGTGCCAATTCACGAAGTGCATTGATATTCCCCAAGCGGAAAAAGTTTTTTAATGCTCGTACAGCTTGTTCATGCGAATATACCTTGCCTTCTTGCAGACGTGTGACAAGCTCCTCCGGTGGAATATCAATCAGCTGGATACTATCCGCCTGTTCCAAAACAGAATCAGGAACTGTCTCATGAATGGCAACACCGGTAATCTGTGTTACAATATCATTCAGACTTTCGATATGTTGAATATTAATTGTTGTATATACCTGTATTCCCGCATCCAATAATTCTTCTACGTCCTGGTATCTTCGTACATGTCTTGAGCCGGGAATATTAGTGTGTGCCAATTCGTCGACTAATACAATTTCCGGTTTAAGATGCAGAATAGCATCTGTATCCATTTCTTTTTTTTGCTGCCCGCGATACGATACATAAGCAGGAGGAATAACAGGAATTCCGGTTGACAATTTTTCTGTTTCTACTCTGCCATGTGTTTCAATCCAACCGATATATACTTGTTTTCCTTTCAGCAAATCTTCCTGTGCTGCTTTTAGCATCGTATATGTTTTTCCTACTCCAGCGGCAGCTCCTAAAAAAACGGTAAGCCTGCCTCGGTTTTCCTGATTCATTTGCGTTAGAAGTTCATCCGGATTTGGCCGGTTATCTTTTGCAATCGTCATTGTATCTATCCCCATCCTTACGGTATAATCACCACGCCTATTTTCGCGCATGACATGCAACAAACAGGGCGTCATAAAACGACGTCCTGTCTATTATATTTATTATGATTGAGCCGCCGTATCTAACGCACGATTCAACACTAATACATTCACTTTGTCTTTACCCAAAAATCCTAATTGTTTTGTTTCTATATGCTCTTTTATCAAATTTTTCACCGTCTGCACATTCATATGTCTTGTTTCCGCAACTCGTCTAGCCTGCACATAGGCAGCATCAGGTGTAATATGCGGATCAAGTCCACTTGCAGAAGCCAAGACTAAATCGCTGGGAACCTCTGCGGAATCTAACATATCATTCGACTTGCGCACATCGTCCATATTATCCAGAACTTGGCTAATTAATTTTTCGTTCGTGGGTCCCAAGTTGGAACCGCCGGAGGACATCGCGTCGTATCCATCATCGCCTGCCGCAGAAGGTCGGCCGTGAAAATATCGATCACTCTGAAAATTTTGTCCAATCAGCTCGGAACCAACAATGGTTCCATCCGTATTTATTAATAAAGAGCCATTTGCTTGTGTTGGGAATAATAGCTGCGCTACCCCTGTCATAGCAAACGGATAGATAAGACCTGTCACTATTGTACATATAACTATTAATTTAATGGACTTTATTATAGGCTGCCACATAAGTTTATACCTTCTTTCTTTTTTACGCTAACCCTAACAGGACGATAAGCATATCAATAATCTTGATGCCCACAAAAGGAACAATCAATCCGCCGAGACCATAAATCAACAGATTTTTCCGTAGAATGGCAGCAGCCCCGATCGGTTCATAGGCAACACCCTTGAGAGATAACGGTACCAAGGCAATAATAATCAGCGCATTAAAAATAACAGCACTTAAAATCGCACTTTCCGGTGTTGCCAGATGCATGATGTTGAGTGCTCCCAATACCGGATACGCACCCATAAACATAGCCGGAATAATAGCAAAATATTTTGCTACATCATTGGCAATACTAAAGGTAGTTAAAGAACCACGAGTCATTAGCAGCTGTTTGCCGATTTCCACTACTTCTATCAATTTTGTCGGATTGCTGTCCAAGTCGACCATATTTCCTGCTTCCTTAGCGGCCTGTGTGCCACTGTTCATAGCAACACCAACATCCGCCTGTGCCAAAGCAGGTGCATCGTTTGTACCATCACCGGTCATGGCAACCAACATTCCTTTAGACTGATAATCCCGTATCATCTTCAACTTTGTTTCCGGTGTCGCTTCTGCTAAAAAATCATCCATTCCCGCTTCTGCTGCAATGGCTGCTGCTGTCAATGGATTATCTCCGGTGATCATGACCGTTTTGATCCCCATTTTTCTAAGCTCACAGAAGCGTTCTTTAATCCCTCGTTTAACAATATCTTTTAATTGAATAACACCTAAAACTTTATCCTTTTGTGCAACAACGAGTGGGGTTCCGCCTTCTTTTGCAATGGCTTCACAAAAAAATTGCACATCATCGGGGAAGTGACCGCCATTTTTCTCCACATATTTCTTAACAGCATCCATTGCGCCTTTACGGATTTCCCTGCCTTGCCAATTAATGCCACTCATACGGGTTTGCGCTGTAAACGGTACAAACTCCGTTTCCGAAGCAGATAACTGTCGTTCACGTAAATTATATTTCTTTTTAGCTAATATAACAATACTACGTCCCTCAGGCGTTTCATCTGCAAGAGAAGAAAGTTGCGCAGCATCCGCTAATTCTTGTTCATCGACACCCATAGCAGGTACAAAATTAGAGGCCATACGATTTCCCAGTGTAATCGTACCTGTCTTATCCAGCAGCAGTACGCTGACATCACCGGCCGCTTCTACGGCACGTCCGGACATAGCCAATACGTTCCGTTTTAAAAGCCGATCCATTCCCGCAATTCCGATAGAAGACAAAAGTCCTCCAATAGTTGTCGGAATCAGACATACCAGCAACGCAACCAGTGAAACGGCCGGAATAACAGTCTGCGAATAGATTGCAAAGGGTTCCAACGTTGTAACGGCGATTAAAAAAATAATAGTTAACCCCACTAACAGAATCGTTAATGCAATTTCATTCGGAGTTTTCTTGCGCTTAGCTCCTTCTACCAGCGAAATCATATGATCTAAAAAGGTTTCACCTGCATTAGCCGTGATCCGTACTTTAATCCAATCAGAAAGCAATACGGTTCCTCCCGTAACGGAAGACCTATCGCCTCCCGCCTCCCGAATGACAGGAGCTGATTCGCCGGTAACGGCGCTTTCGTCCACAGAGGCCATACCTTCTACGATTTCTCCGTCGCCGGGAATAACATCACCACTTTCGATCAATACAACATCATTTTTCTTTAGCGTCGTAGCATCAACGATTTCTTGTTTTCCCGCTGCTATTTTTTTTGCTTTTGTATTGACTCTGGCATCTCGTAATGCCTGCGCTTGCGCTTTACCGCGTCCTTCTGCGATGGCTTCCGCAAAATTGGCAAATAACACGGTAAACCATAACCACACAATCACTTGTATCGTGAAACCCAGATGCTCTGCCGACTGTCCCAAGACGACTCTGACCAGTGTCAAACAGGATAGGAATATGGCTCCCACGTATACGACAAACATAACCGGATTTTTTATTTGTGTATTCAATTTTAGTTTTCGAAAAGAATCTTTTATCGCAGCTATAACAATAGCTTGATTCCATGTGTTTTTCTTATTCATATTCTATGCTCCCGTTATATTAAAAAGTAACTCCCTGCAGCATCAACAAATGTTCTACAATAGGTCCCAATGCCAATGCCGGGAAAAAGGTAAGTGCACCAATAATAAGCACGACAATAACCAATAATACGACAAATAGACTGCTCTTTGTAGAAAAAGTCCCCGGTCCTATGGGTACGGTGTTTTTTTCTGCCATACTTCCGGCAATCGCCATCATCGGAATGATGACGCCAAACCGTCCTATCAGCATAGCGAAGCCTAAAGCCACATCGTAAAACGGGGTGTTTGCTGTCAATCCACCAAAAGCACTGCCGTTGTTGCCAACAGAAGAGGTAAAGGCATACACCATTTCACTCAATCCATGGGGCCCGTTATTCAAGATTCCTGCAAGACCCGCATCTGTTGTAGAAGCTATGGCCGATCCCGTCAAAATGACAAAAGACGGAATCAGAAGTGCCAATATAGCCATTTTCATTTCCCAGGATTCTACTTTTTTCCCCAAATATTCCGGCGTGCGGCCTACCATCAACCCTACGATGAATACTGTCATGAATACATATGCCATCATCGCATAAAAACCGGTTCCTACACCACCTACTACCACTTCTCCCAACATGATCTGCAGCATCGGCACCAGTCCGCCAATAGGCGTCATACTGTCAAACATAGCATTCACCGCTCCGCAGGAAGCTCCCGTGGTAACAGCTGTAAACAAAGCCGTCCCGCCTAAGCCGAATCGTACTTCCTGTCCTTCCATTACCGAAGAACCACTGATTCCGAATTGACTGATCAAGGGATTGCCGGTTGCTTCACCCGCATAGATGCAGCCAAACATAATGACAAATAAAGTCAGCATAGCACCTAATATCGCATATCCTTGTTTTTTGTCCTTCACAAATTTACCAAATGTAAATAACAATGAAACAGGAATTAAAAAAATACAAATTACTTGCAGGAAATTAGTGAAAGCAGTAGGATTTTCAAACGGATGAGCCGAATTAGCATTGAAGAATCCACCGCCATTCGTTCCCAATAATTTGATTGCTTCCTGCGAAGCTACCGGACCCATAGGGATATGCTGTTCGATACCTTCCAACGTATGCGCAGTAACATACGAAGAAAAATTTTGCAATACCCCTTGTTGAACAAACAGTAAGGCAAAAACGATGGATAGTGGAAGCAAAATCCACAAAACACCCCGAACCATATCAACCCAAAAGTTCCCTATTTTATCCGTATTTTTTCGTGTAAGTCCTCGTATCAAAGCAATGGCAACACATAGGCCTGTCGCAGCTGATAAAAAGTTCTGCACCGTTAATGCGGTCATCTGTGTAAAATAACTCATGGTGGATTCTCCGCCATAAGCCTGCCAGTTTGTGTTTGTCACAAAACTAGCCGCCGTATTAAATGCTACATGAAACGGCGCAACTCCTTCAAAATGTTCCGGATTCAACGGCAGATACCCTTGCAATACTTGCAATAAAATAACGGCTATGAAACCAATAAAGTTAAACCATAATAAATCGATCGTATACGTTTTCCAATTTGTTTCCTGCCGTTTATCAACTCCCAAAATTCGATATATCCCTCGTTCCACAGGACAAAAGACCGGATCTAAACATGTTTTTTTAAAATTAAATACATGAAACATATAAGATCCCAAGGGTATAGAAATCCCAATTAATACAATCATAAAAATTGCAAAAAGCACCATATCATTTCCCATTTTAAAAATCCTCCGGTCTCAATAATGCATATACCAAATATCCTAACAAGAAAAGCGCCAATATTCCGGCTATCCCCAATTCCCACATAACAAAAGTCCTCCTTCCGACTTTGCCGCTGAAAAAAAGCTGAAACAAAACATACGCTGTTTAATACTATAAATTAAAAGTATGTATCCATAACGGAAATAGTATATATACAGGCAAAAACTGCACCTTATAACTTCTCTCTTTACATATGCAGCGAATGATATTGCAGCACGAAAGAAAGTATGATGATACCAATAAGATATCCCAATAAAAACAAGATATTTTTCATCATAGGAAAGCCTCCTTTCTTTTACTACACTTTCCTCTCTTTCATGGCATCATTGTAACATGTTAAAAATAAAAATAGTGTTAAAAATAGTTGCCGTAATATAAAAATAATATAAAGATACTGTAATCCATAAAAGAAACAGGTGGTGTATCCGACACAACCCGGCTTTGTCAGTTTTAGAACACAAACATAACTTCTACCCGCGTTTCCTCTTTCGGATCGTAGGAAATGCTCGAATTCTTGGCTTTTGAACCAAATGTCTGAAAGAATTGAAGTTTGGTATTGTTCATAAGCGTATAATCAAATCCGATGCCCCACGAGGCAACATTATCTAACAAATTATTGTTTCTCCACGTATCGGTAGAGCCATAGAGAGAATGGGCATCCGCATTGACATATTCAATCCATGCATCCCAACTATGCGGTTTGGAAAAACTCGACGCTCCATATGTCAGCACACCTGCCCAAACACGGGAATTATCATTCGTACCTGCAGTAGCAGCATCATGCGTTATGTCCTGGAAGTCTACCAGCGCATGCCATTTAGAACCCATATCCATTTTCCCATAGGCTCCCAAAAGACTCTTCAAGGGACTGTTGTTACCATGAAAGCTGTTGTAATATATTCCGACCTTTGCCTTATTCCCCAAATAGCCTTCTATTTCACCATACCCGGTGCTAACTCCCAACAGATCATTTTCACCCGTAGCACCTTCTTTAAAAATACCGTACCCGGCAGTCAATGCAATTTTTCCATTGTCATACTCGGCCTGTGCTCCGTCAAAAACATCGCCATATTGGTATCCGTAAGCGTTACCGAGAATATATTCATCCCAACGCCCTGCTTTTACCGTAAGATTTTTGCTGAAATTATGTTGTACATAGGCATCATCATTATATATACCGGGAGACGCTCCGGTATCCTCTGCCGCAGCTGCCGTACTGTTGATAAAAGTTTGGTTGTTTGTGGAAAATCCTACCAGCGCACTTGTTGTATCATTGATGGTAACATTCGCCCGAAGACGAGCCCTATAAGACCATGATGCATCTCCGGTAACTCCATCATTACTAGTTGATGTCGTATTATTTTGGTTAATATATCGAAAACGAATATCTCCGGTAATGTTTACATTACCCACCTTTTGTTCCAGATTGCTTACGCGGATACCCAGCATATGTAATTCATCGGCATATTCATCTGCCAATTTATTAATTACAGCGCGTTGTTCTACACTTGCACTGTCCATGTGCACCATTGCCTTGGCCGTCATTTCAGCAGCTTCATACCGGGTAATATTGCGATTACCTTGGAAATAAGTACCATCCACTCCCTGAATCACACCGGCATCCGCTAATTTCACAACAGATTGGTACGCCCAACTATCTGTCGGTACATCCGTAAACGGGTTGGCTGCCAGCCCGCACGTAGTGCTGATTACCATAGTTGTTGTTAAAAACGCCAATTTTTTTCTCATGATTATACATCCCTTCCTGAATTATACGATCAAACTATACATTTCCTCGATTTTTCTTTCTCCATTTGCATGAACAGACCCATCTGCGTAGATGATATGGAATCTAAAATCGTCATACATTGATAGCATTGTACCATTTAAAAAATAAAAATAGTGTCAAAAATAGCTTGCGTATCATAAAAATACCGTAAAAAAATGCATTAAACATCTGTACCATTGTATCCAGGAATCCTGACAAAAAAAACTGTAATAAAATAAGGAAAAATCCTCATTTTATTACAGCTTTTTTCTATCTTCCCGTCATTCGCGGTACCATGCAGGCAAGGTGCTATACCCATACCTTTCAATTCATTTATGTTAATACGATAGCATCTGTCGCTTGACACCTTTTCAAGATACGTTTATCGTAATGTTCTTTACGGATAATGTTTTTTCCCATCATGAAGAATCAGTGGTGGTTCCCACATTCATTTTCGTATTGATGATCGTGACAAATAGAATCCGTCGATTGTAAATTTCCTTGGAGATACTGATATGCAGTATCCGTGACATCTCCGACCGCACCTGTAATTACTTTTATATTGTTTTCACTAAAAAGTTCTACTGCTCCCTGCCCCATTCCACCGGCAACAATAACATCCGCACCCTTATCCCTCAAAAATACAGGAAGAAATCCTGGTTTATGTCCTGGATTAGGAATCGTTTCCGTATGTACAATTTTCCCGTTGTTGATTTCAAAAATAGTAAAATCAGGACAATGTCCAAAATGGCGTGCTACCATTCCGTTTTCACTTGCAATCGCTATTTTCATATCTAATACCTCGCTTTTAATTATTTTTCCGATTCCATATAACAAAAATTATGTTAAATCTGCCGCAAACAACAGTTTTATAGTTTCTTTAAAAATAAGCTGTACCGCTCTTCCGCTCGGACAATCCATATCTATGATAGAAAGGCCGCTGTTAGCAGCAATAACCGCTTCCGTATCATACGGTATGCGACCTACAAAGGAAATATAATTTAAACGGCAGAAAATTTCAATTTCTTTACTTTTTTCTTTATTCATATCATATTTATTTATACAGACTGCCATAGGTCGATGAAAGAGCTTGGTGGTTTGAATAATCCGTTTCATATCACTGATCCCAGATACCGAAGGTTCGGCTACAATTAAAACCATGTCGGCACCGCTCAAAGATGCAATGACTGGACATCCAATCCCCGGTGACCCGTCAATAATAGCTAACGGAATAATATCATCGTCTACATGTGTAACCATCTGTTTTTTTACTTCTGTCACCAATTTTCCCGAAGTACCGTTGCCTATATCTAACTGTGCCGTTGAAAATACGCGATTCCCCAAAAATAAACACAGTCTACCGGCAGCCGCTGGTTGAAAAGAAACAGCATGAACGGAACATACTATGTCACACACACCACACCCTTCGCAGTGATAGGAATGAACGATATAAGGATCTCCTTTTGCAATAGCATCAAATCTGCAATGATCATAACAGGCACCGCATGAAATACATTTTTCTGGATCGATAACTGCTTTCGGCATGCCAAAGTAAGCATGATACATTGGCGGTTCATTGCATTTCATAAGCAAATGCAGATTAGGAGCCTCTACATCACAATCAGCAACTGCTTTGGCTCCGGATAACTTAATAAAAGCCCCTGCTACCGTAGTTTTTCCAGTTCCTCCTTTTCCGCTAAGAATCAACAGCTGCTGCATGCCGCACCTCCTTTTCTATGCTTTTTAATAGTTCAGAAAAGCAGTTTTTATATTGTTTGGCTTTTCGGACAACAAGACCTCCATTGGATTGGATTTCAGCTAATTTTTGATCAAAAGGCAATTCACATAAAATAGGTATACCTTCCTGCACACAATATTCTTTCGCCGGATTCCATTCATTTTTCAGGCATTTATTCAATACTACTCCATAAGGTTTTTGAAACAGTTTGACCAATTCGTGAACCATTTTCAGGTTATCGGTGCCAAAAACAGTAGGTTCCGCTACTAATACACAATATTCTGCATGCTGCATGCTTTCCATCACACTGCATGCGCTTCCCGGAGGGCAGTCAATAAATACAGGTTCAGAGGCCGCCTCTATTACATTCCACAATTCTTTGATGATGGGAATACCCGATGCAATTCCTATATGCATAGCACCTGAAATAACATGTATATTTTTTGAGGTACCATATGCTATACTGCCGACTTCCTGCCTGGTTTCAGCAATCGCCTTTGTAGGACATACCAAAACACATCCTCCGCAGGAATGACAAATCTCACGGAATACCATAACATTGCCGGAAACAAACGCCAAAGCATTAAATCTGCAAAATTCAGTACAAGCTCGGCAACCATTGCACTGCGGTGCATCGATAACCGGTATTTTCACATAAACAGGTTCCGTTTTTTGTATACTGGACGTAAACAATAAATTCCCATTCGGAGCTTCCACGTCACAATCCACATACATGGAAGCATCACATACAGCAGCTAGATTCGCTGCAATTGCAGTTTTCCCTGTACCTCCTTTACCGCTCAATACTGCAATTTTCATATATGACGGCCTCCCTCTCCCTGCCTGCCATGATATCCTCCGTGAAAATCTCCTGATTTTAAAAGTTTTCCCTGTAAAAATTGATCAATGTTGTATTGTGCGGACCCACTTGTCGTTTGAAATAATGTAACATGTGATTCATGTAATACTTTCGCTGCATTTTCTCCACATTGCGGGGTTAATAAGACGTCAACGCCCGCATCTAAAATAACTTGTGCGGCCTTGATTCCGGCACCGCCTTGACTATTCATTGCAAGATTATCGATATAACGCGTTTCTTTGCTATCCGTATCATAAATTAAAAATTTTTTTGACCTTCCGAACGTACTGCTGACAGGTTCATCTGTTGACGGCATGTCAATGGGGACTCCTATTTTCATAAGATACTCCTTTCATCAAAATCTCCAAAAATGTAAATATACTATGGTTTATGACATATGTCAATTTATATAATATCCTTATTATCGACATATGTCAATAATATTTTATGAATTTACATATTTTAAAAGCCGTCCCGGAAAAATCCGGAACGGCTAACATAAAGTAAAATATATGATTAAGCACCGATCACTTAATATCGATGCGATGACCAGCGTCTACGACAGTCGGATCTGCTTTCGGCAATGTAATCGTTAAGACGCCGTTAGAAAAGGCAGCTTCTATACTATCTTTTTCAATATTACGGACAACAAACTGCCGACTAAAACCATTGCTTACCCGTTCTTTACGGATATAGTTTTTATCCTTGTCTTGTTCTTCTTTTTCCTGATTCTGTTGTGTCATAATAGCCAAGACATCATTATCATAGGTAATGGTAATATCTTCTTTTGCAACACCCGGTAAATCTGCAGTAACAAGATACGCTTTCTCTGTATCCTGGATATCAACTTTGGGAAAAGTCATTTGACTGAATTTTCCCGGTTGTAAAACCCGATTGAAAAAATTTTCGAATATAGGATCCGGAGAAAAAAAGTTATCGATATTTACAGGCAATAAATTCTTCATAATATCAATCTCCCTTCAATAAAATAAACTAAAATTATATTTGCAGGACTTTCTTTGTCCTTTTGACTTTTAATGGTAAGCCTTTTCTTACTTTTCCTGCTTACATATATAGTATACATAGTATTAGCACTCTTGTCAAGTGAGTGCTAATACTATATTTTGCCTTTTACTAATCATTCGGCCTTTGTATCGTTCCGACGAATCCGTGGCATATGGCAAATTTTTCTTTATATACTATAAAATCAATGCTATTCTTCAAGACTGGTTCAACGATATGATTCATGCTATCTATTTAAAGCATTTCAATGGTTTTATGGAAAAAACAAAACGACGAGATACAAGTATTCACAATATCAACTTTTGAGGTTATCTAAAACAAATTGAACCAATACCGCAACTCCAGTACGAATGCTTTTTTCATCAAAAATATTGGAGCCGGTGTGCAGCCCCAACCGAGTATTAGGTGCATCACTACCGGTTCCCAAAAAGAATTGCGCACCTTTGCAGGAACCCATAAAAACGCCGAAATCATCAGAACCCGGACTGGGATGTGCCATAGTAACAACATGTCCTTCGCCTAATATTTTTTCTGCCGCGGTGATTAGTGTATCTGCAACAACATCATCGTTATATATAGGTGCCAACGATGTGCCGATACATTCGACAGTCCCCTCAGCCCGCATGCTTTCACAAACGCATTTCGTGATACGCTCTATGGCTTTTAAATTCCGCTGCCGGCATTCAGGATAGAATGTACGCATCGTTCCCATTATTTCAACAATGTCCGGAATAACATTGGGCACCGTACCGCCGTGTATACTCCCGAATGTCAAAATTGTAGGTTTGACCGCTTCATTTTCACGAGATACAACAGCTTGCAGTTCAGATAATAAAAACGCACTGGTCATGATGGGATCGATACAATGATGCGGATAGGCTCCATGCCCTTTTTTGCCTTTTACAGTGATCTTGATAACATCGCTTCCTGCTTCCATCGGTCCTTTCCGCAGGCAAATATCTCCGGCCGTTGTAAAAGGATGGGTATGCAATCCGATAACTATATCATTAACCGGTCGTATATTCATAATACCGGCGTCAATCATCGTTTTTGCTCCTGTACCGTCTTCTTCCGCCGGCTGAAAAACAATGCGTACCGTTCCCGCCAATTGATTTCTTCGTTCCTGCAGCATTTTTGCCGCATATAAAGCGGTAATACTATGGATATCATGCCCACAGGCATGACTGACTCCCGAAACCTGCGAGGAGAAATCCAACCCTGATTCTTCCTGAATAGGAAGTGCATCGATATCATGGCGAATGCAAATTGTTTTGCCGGATCCCGCTCCATGGATAATAGCGCTGAGGCCTGTATGCAACGGCAATGGCTCTATTTCAATCCCCCATTCCATAAGCCGTTTTCGGATAAACTCGGTCGTGTCAAACTCACAGCGGCTAAGTTCCGGATGCCGGTGTAAAAAACGCCGATCGGCTATCATTTGCGGTTCGGATTGAATAATCTCCTGCATTATTTCCATCACATTTCACTCCAACCTATATAATGTATTATATGAACAAAATCAAAAATACGCGTCATGGCGTCATACATGATGCCGCAGCATTCTGCCTTCTAATATTCCTGTAAAAACACCTTGATCCACAACGCATTTTCCATTGATCAAGACATAATCAATGCCTTTCGGCTGGTGTACAGGATCCAAAAATGTACCCACTTCATCAAGCGTGCGGGGATCCCAAATGGTAATATCGGCAATGTAGCCCTCTTTTAGAATCCCCCTCTTGCCCAGTTCAAAAATATGTGCAGGCAGGGATGTTATTTTTTTTATGCCTTCCTCCAAGGTAAATAAAGAATCCTCAAAAATATACTTTTTCAAATAATGTATAAAGCCGGAATAATTTCTGGGATGCGGCCTGCCTGCCGAAAGGATGCCTGTATACGGTCTGGCATAGGCATCGGTACCTACCGTGCATAAACGATAGTTCAGCACCCGGCTCACATCCTCCTCCGCCAAAGAATGAAATACGATCGTACCGATACCTTCACATCGTTTTAATACGTGCAGTATACTTTCTTTCGGGCTGATATGATTAAAATCGGCAATTTGTTGAAGCGTCATACCTTCATACATCTCGCAATGTTTCCCAAAACTGACGATAATCTGTTCAAATCCGTTGGATAAAACTACATTCTCCCAATCTGTTTGATCTAGCTCAGACAATATACGCTGCCGAGTAGCAGGTATATGGAGATATTTCATTGCTGCTGCACTGCCATTGGCAAAAACCCATGGCGGAACCAGCGATGTGATCCCGATGGATCCTGCCGTATAAGGATACATATCGCAGGTAACCTCAATTCCGCTTGTATTAGCCGCCTCTATAAGAGCCAATGTTTCCTTCGTTTTCCCCCTGTTTTGTGTTCCCATTACCTTATGATGGGAAATATGCACGCGGCAGCCGCTTTCTCTCCCTATCCGAATCGCCTCTTTCACCGCTGGAACAACATGGTTGCTTTCATTACGCATATGCGTATTATAAATACCGTGAAACGGCACTAACTCACGACAAAGTGCAATCAATTCCTCCGTCGGGGTAAATGCGCCCGGAATATAGGAAAGTCCCGATGACAGACCAAAAGCTCCTTCCTCCATACAAGTCCGCAAGATACATTTCATGCTATTTAATTCATCAGCCGATGCCTTACGATCCGCAAACCCCATAACAGCGATACGCAGTGTCCCTTGTCCGATAAACATGGGCATATTCGTCGTTAAAACAGGTTCAAACGTTGAAAATGGCTGCGTGTATTCATGGGATTCAATCCCTTGCGGCAAAAAAGAATCACTATATGTTAAAGCATCTCGCCGAAACGCTCCTTGTGGTAATGGATGGATGCTGGTGCCGCATAATCCGCTTACATCGGTAGTCACTCCCTGCATGATTTTCCCCGCCGCATTCGGACAATACGGCAACAGAACATCTGTATGGGCATGTGAATCTATAAAGCCGGGGCATACATATTTGCCTTCGGCATCAATGCGGTGATATGCCTCCGCATCAATATGAGCGGCAATTTTAACGATCACGCCGTCTGTAACGGCAATATCTCCTTGAAACACTGGTTTCCCCGTTCCGTCAACGATATTGCCATTTTTTATAATACTGTCATACATGATGCTATACGGCCTCCTTTTATGATATCTGCTAACAGGGAGTGTACCCTTGATTTTCTATTGATACAATATAATTAACAAATAGACCGGCCGCATTTTGTTTGTCTCACAGCGGCCGGTACCCTATTAGGCAAATATTGTTGCCATAGGTATATAGTATTCTTTTTTCAGGATTTCGAAAAGATCTTGATTTTCATAGCCATCCTGCCAATACGTATCATCTTCCCATTGTAACGCCAAAGGCGCATTCCTTCCGATATACGCAGCATCAGGCAATACGCCTTCCCTATCCGAATGTTTTTTCAAAAAATCACTTTCCATAACAACATAAGAGGTCAATGCAATTTTTAATATACCAGCCGCTTCTTCTTTGCCAAAAGCATTTTTAAAACTGGTATAATGATGGAAAATTAATTTCACACAAAGCTTATTGAATCCCGCCTTAGCCGTAGGCGGTTGATATGTACTCATATCCGGTTCCGCGTATCCCGGATCGAATTCAGAAAAACTTTCGGCACGTTGTTCGGGCGTTAAATCACCGGGACGTAAATATACGGCAAAACAACAATGATCATCATATGCCTGTGTCAACGTCTTAGCTAAATTTACCTGGACATGAGGAGCGTAGGAACCGTAGCAGGCATGATGAAATTCTTCGCAATAAATACGGCCCAGCCAACGAGCATCATTTCTTTTCCATAAATCGGCAATAGGGCAAACAAGCGTATTGGAAATCCGTTCCTGCGGATTTAAAGCAATGCGTTCCCGTTTAAAGCGAGGGTCATTCGGCAAATCACCATAGGTAAATAAATTTTTCATATTTAACTTTAATCCCAAGCGTTTGTGCAACTTAACCAAATTCCGTGATCGATCATAGCCAAATTGCCGGTTTCCCTCACGCAGCGCTGCTTCGCCATCCATACCCTTTAATCCCGTAACCGCCTTTGCCAGACATACATACAACAGGGACCAACCATCCTGCAAATTTTTGATTTCTAACTCTTCCACCACTTTGCTCATAACATATTGCCTCCTAATTATATCTACGCTTGTAGTGCCGTATCATAGATTCCCAAGCCATCTGTCGCTTTCCATCCTATAAAGGCTTCATCCCCGGGTGAAAGGCTGATAGCACTGCTATCAGCCGGTCTTTCGACAGAAATAACGACACCGTTCTTCAACTCGACTTGGAATTTAGTGCTTTTTCCCAAATAATTTTTATTGATAATACGGCATTGTTGAATATTTTGTTTTTCTGTACTAAATGTACTGCCATCTTCTCGTAGCATGACTCGTTCCGGACGCAGGGAAAACATCGCATTCTCGCCCGGCTTTATATGTTGTCGATTTTGTATTTTTACGGCATCATCTCCCAAAAGTACGACTGCCATGGAATCATCCATGACCTCAACCAATTTTCCCTCCAAGATATTCGCTGTACCGATAAAATTGGCAACAAACTTTGTCTCCGGTTTTTCATACAAATCATTCGGTACTCCAAACTGTTCGATAACCCCTTTATTCATAACGGCTATACGATCAGACATAACAAGTGCTTCTTCTTGGTCATGGGTAACAAAAACAGTCGTAACATGTAATTTCTTCTGTATATTCCGTATTTCTATCTGCATTTCTTTTCTTAATTTCGCATCAAGATTAGATAACGGTTCATCCAACAGCAAAAGATTCGGCTGAAGCACCAGCGCACGCGCCAAAGCAACCCGCTGCTGCTGTCCGCCGCTCATTTCCCTCGGATACCTCTTTTCCAAATTTTCTAAATGTGTTAACCCAATGGCATCTTTTACCATCGTCTTGATCTTGGTTTTATCCATATGATGCATAGTAAGACCAAATATTATATTTTGTTCGACTGTCATATGCGGAAATAGGGCATAATTTTGAAACACCATACCATTGTATCGTTTATACGGCGGTATGCCTTTCATATCCTGACCGTTAACCAATACGCGCCCCGACGTCGGTGTTTCCAAGCCCGCCAAAATGCGCAACATCGTTGTTTTTCCACATCCGCTCGGCCCTAAAAGAGAAATGAATTCGCCCTTGCCGACAGAAAGGTTGATATCTTTAAGTACTTTTACATTACCAAAAGATTTTACCAGTTTCTCCACTTTTAGTATCTCGTCCATGATTACATCCCCCATTGACACGCATAAAATCAATTCAAATTTTTCCCAACTAACGGTGCTACTTCCTTATCAAATTTAGCGCTCAAATCAGATTTGATAGGAGCTAAGATATTCCAATCGCAGATAATCAAAGCCTTCGCCTGTTCCGGACCATACACAACCTGCTTCGCCAATTGATCATCCAATTTAGCATCTTTATTGACAGGTCCATAATGTATGATGGATGACATTTCGGCTTGCGCTTTGGCATCAAGCATGGCATTTAAAAATTTATACGCCATTTCCTGATTCTTGGAATATTTTGTGATAATCATTTCAACATTGGTATTAAAAGCGCCTTCTTTAGGAACTACAAAATCAACAGGAACACCTTCATCCACCAGGGCATACGCTCGTCCGTCCCACCAAGGCGCGATCCACACTTCCCCCGTAGTAAGCATATCTGTCAGATTTGAAGTGGATTGCGCAATGGCCTTGCAATTAGCTGCCAATTGCTTCATCGCCGCCGTTCAATCTAGCAGCCATACACAGAACTTGTAATCCTGACGTGCCTTGCAAGGTATTGATTGTTACATGCCCTTTATATTCATCTTTCCATAAATCCTGCCATGATGTTGGCTTTTCCTTAATCTTATCCGTACGATATACTAATCCCAACCGTCCCCATTGAATACTGACGCCGAGACCGGTAGGATCCACAGCACCTTTATATAAATCTTTCGTGTTAGGAAGCTTTGTCAAATCCAAAGGAAGAAACACATCCGCATCTTTCCCCTGCGCAACTTGGATATCATCCATTAAAGCAAGATCCACACTCGGATTTTTTCCTTCACCGGCAAGCTTAGCATAGGAATAAGATGGATCCAGTACAACTTCGACACCTGTTTCTGCCGTAAATTTTTTTATGACCGCTTTCATAAACGCTTCATCATATTTGCCGCCATACGTACCAACTACTAAGGTATCGCCGCCTTGTTTTGCTGTTTTTTCATTTGAACCTTCATCTTTGGAACCACACCCGCCTAAGCAAACAGCCGCCAACAACAATGCTGCAAGGGAAAAACAAGAAGCTTTTTTCAGATTTTTAAACAACACAACAACCACTCCCCCATTCTCAATATTTTTATTTTCAGTATATGATAGCACAAAAGGGCCACTCTTTTTTGTGGCCCCTTTGCCAAAACTGCTTATTCTTTTAAGCGATCCAAACGTTCTGATGTGATCCCTTCGATATCGGAGATATTTTCTATGCTAGTTTCTCTATTTTCCGCTACAATATGTGCAATCAACGTATTCAGTAAGGCAATGGTCCCAACATGAGACAAATTAAACGCCAAGGTATCGCAGGCGACTAATAATACGACTTCGGAAAAACGGACTAAATCAGAAAGAGTACTATCCGTAATAGCTATAACAGGTACACCTTTACTTTGAGCCAATTGTACGAGTCGTAAGGTGTAATTGGAATATTTAGGAAGCGAAACTGCCAGCATACAATCTCTTGAATCGGCATCGCGCAAATAATCATCTGCCGTACCATACATAGCAACTAACGGCATCGCATTATTTAATACTTCATTAAGGTGAATGGCCGCCAATATTGCGATAGCTCCGGCATTACGATCCCCGACTGTAAAAATTCTGCGCGCGTTTATTAAAAGCGCAACCGCTCTTTCAATAGAACTTTCTGTATTAACTTCGAATGTATGCGATAAATTTTGATGCTCTATTTCAAATACCTTGCTCGCAAATTCTTTGGGATCGCCATCTTGAAAATCTTTTATACGATCCAGCCTTCCTAACTTTACTCGCATCAGATCACGCAGACTGTTCTGCAGTTCTTTAAAACCGGAATATCCTAACTCCATACTAAGACGAACTACAAGTGCTTCGCTGACATCCAGTTTTTTTGCAATTTCCCGTGTCGTAGAAAAAGCGACGTCCATCCATTCATCCATAAAGTATTTGGAGATTTGTTTTTTATTATCCGACATGGAATCATATTGATTTTGAATTCTTTTAAAAAGATCCATGTAGTTCCTCCTCGTTGTAACATTTGATTCAATATTTAATTTTTGAATCATTAATTTCATTTGCAATTTTAACACACTACTATATAAATGTCAATAACGTTTAAATCTAATATGTATTAATATTTTTTCGATATTTTTTATGTAATTAATGGTAATATATGTTAAATTCCTTAATTTTAGAAAGTATGTATACAGAACCCTGATTCATCATCCAGCACAGCATCTACCACTCATTTTTTCTAGATTGCGTTTTCTTTTTACCATAAAAAAACCTTCGTATACTGTATATTTTACTTTACACCATACGAAGGTTTACACAAAACAGAGGATTTTTTCCCTTGTTACACATTTCCTTATTCTTATTACCCGAACCAGTTTTTTTACCAGTTCGCCAAACTATCCATTTTCCACGCACCTTATTTGTTCTAGGAATATATTTTAATACCTTTAAATTTGTCTAAATCAACGGATTTTATGTAACAAACGGATCCTAAAGTATAAACATTATTTATCAGCTAGTTTTTTATATGCTTCCAACCGCTGTTCCATGTCTTTGGCGGTTTTGTCAAAAAACGCATCGGCAGTATCAGGGAACATCGTCTTCAGCGACGAATAGCGTACTTCGCCCATGAGGAAGTCCTTGATATTTCCTACGGGATCTTTAGAATCTAGGCTGAATCCGTTCTTTCCGGCTTCTTCCTGCGTCGGATTGTAACGGTATAAATGCCAATATCCGGCATCTACCGCCTTCTTCGCTTCCCGCTGCGCACAGCCCATCCCCGCTTTGATGCCGTGGTTGATACAGGATGCATAGGCAATGACAAGAGAGGGGCCCGGATACGCTTCGGCTTCCTGGATGGCTTTCAGACACTGCGCCTTATCCGCTCCCATGGCCACCTGGGCTACATAGATATATCCATAGCTCATGAATATGGATATAGTACAATTAAGTTCGCAAAAGTAAAAAAAGGGGAAAGCCATCAAAACTCCGAAAAGGTAAGTAGCGAGCAAACCAATAAGGCGTGAAAAAATGCTATTAAAATTTATATCAGATGAAGACCCCATGCAGTCTATGCTGAAATGACTTTGTGAACGACTGATGGAGGCCGAAGTGAATAGTAAACTTTGTGCCGAAAAATCAGAACGAAACAAGGAACGTCAAGGATACCGCTCAGGCTACCGCGTTCGCCGTTTCGACACAAGAATGGGAACGATGTATTTGATGGTTCCCAAAATCAGGAACGGCGGATACACCCCCTTCTTTGTAGAATCGAAAAAGCGTTCGGAAGCTGCGCTCATGAACGTAATCCAAGAAGCGTATGTAAATGGTATTTCCACTCGAAAAATCGATAAATCAGCAAAAAGTCTGGGCATAGAATCCATTTCACGAGGGCAAGTTTCCGTCATTACGAAAGAACTGAATAAACAAGTAGACGCTTTTCGAAACCGTCCATTAGATTCCACCTATCCGGTCCTTTTGGTAGATGCGTTATACGAGCGAATTCGGGATACCCAACAAGTCAAAATGATGTTGTACAATAAAAATTGGCACCCTATTCTCAAGGATTGTGATATATAATTGATAGAGAATAGGAGAAATAAGATGGCAAAACGAATTATAAAAACTTATGACCAAGAATTTAAATCACAGGCTGTAAAATTAGCTCAGGAGATTGGTGGACACAAAGCCGCAACGGAACTGGGGCTTCCTGATAGTACTATCTATACATGGGTTAAAGCCTTCAAAGGAGGTAGGTTGGAGGCAAAAGACGCTGTTCATACTCCTTCCAATGCCTTATCTCTTAACGAGGAACTTATTGAACTTAAAAAGCGTGTTAAAGAACTGGACAAAGAGAATCGCCATCTTAAAGAAGTGAATGAATTTCTTGAGGAAGCAAGCGCTTTTTTCGCCGCCAGCCGTCGGAAGTCAACAAAAAACAGAGATTGATATTTATTGCAATAAAAACTGAAGACGGCACTATTAAAGGTAAAATTTCATTCTATTGTAAAAGCCTATGCGTAACCAGACAGGGATTTCACAATTATCTTAAATATAAAGATAAGCCTTGGAAATATCAGTCTCTTGCAGATGCTATGTTAGATATCTGTGCTGAAGATGAATGCAATGATACTTACGGACGAATCAGAATGCATCAAGCGTTAGAGCTAAAAAAACCTGCTGGTATTGAGATTCCGAGTGAACGGACTGTATACCGTGTTATGGAAGAAATCGGTATTAGCCATAGACCAAAAAGAAAACCTAATGGAATCACAAAAGCTGATAAAGAAGCCAGAAAATCTGATGACTTAATTAAACGTGATTTCTATTCTGATAAACCGTTAAGCAAGTGCGTAACAGATATGACTGAAATAAAGTGTCTGGATGGAAAACTGTATGTATCCGCAGTTTTTGACTGCTTCGATTCTGCAGTACTGGGATTAGCAATGGATACAAATATGAAAGCCACGTTATGTGAACAAACAATAATTAATACATATAAAGCATATCCAGAAATTCGGGGCTGTATCCTGCATAGTGATAGGGGAACACAGTATACCAGTGAGCTGTACCGTAATGCAATTAAGCAATACGGAATAGTACAAAGTATGAACAGTGCAGGTGGCAGATGCCATGATAATGCCCGTTGCGAAAGCATGTGGGCAAGATTAAAGGAAGAATTAATCTATAATCGATATAATGCTTCAAAAACAACTGTTGAACATATGAAAACAATTATATGGAGATATTTCATTAGTTACTGGAATAACCGAAGAATCTGCTCCACCAATGGAGGATTACCTCCAATGATTAAGAGACAACAGTATTACCGCTCATTGAAGGATGCAGCGTAGATCCAATATCCTCGAGAAAAAAGTGTAAAGAGATATTGACAATATCAATGCGTATCAAGCCCACTATCCACGAGTTATTTCGACTTTAGAGGATGGATTAAAAGATTCTCTGCAATTTTTCAGTTTTCAAGAAATAGATGCTAGAAAAATATCTTCAACGAATCTATTAGAACGGCTAAAACAAATTATAACAATAAAAGTTATTTTCTTAAATAAACAGGCAGACCATCCGTTTCAGATGGTCTGCCTGTTTATAGCTGTCGCACATCGATATGTGCAGACACCCTTTTATTTTTTTTGAAATACTTCCGGATTGATACAGTCATGCAAGGGATTACCCGCAAAATAATCAAGGATATTCTGAGCAGCGGCATATCCTTTCTGCTTCCAGGCCTTATTGGTTGATCCGCCAATGTGCGGGGTAATAATAACATTTTCCATTGTCAGCAATGGATGATTACTGGGCAGCGGTTCCGGATCCACTACATCAAAAGCGGCTTGCTTGATTTCGCCCTGCTGCAGTGCCGTTACCAAGTCTTCTGTTTTCACTGTATCACCGCGTCCGACATTGACAAAAAGAGCTGTTTTCTTCATCTGACGAAATACGGACATATCAATGCTGTGCTTGGTGGCTTCTGTCGAAGGAAGGACATTTACAACAACATCCGACTGCGCATACAGCGCTGCATCCGATACAAAAATCAGGTGGTTATGATCGGCATCTTTTCTGGGATGACGATTATGGTATAAGACTTTCATTCCACAGCCCTGTGCCATCTTGGCAATAGAAAATCCAATATGTCCCATTCCCAATATCCCTAGTACTGCACCATGAAGATCCCAACCAAACAGGAAAGGTACTTTTTTGCCGGAACTCCAGTCGCCGCTGTGGGCATATTGATTATTGCGTGTAATGTTGCGTGCGGAAGCAAAAATCAAAGCCATCGCCATTTCGGCAACCGTATCTGTTGATTGA
Source organism: Megasphaera sueciensis (assembly GCF_050219315.1). Lineage (NCBI taxonomy): Bacteria > Bacillati > Bacillota > Negativicutes > Veillonellales > Veillonellaceae > Megasphaera > Megasphaera sueciensis. Next base: position 613,202 of record NZ_CP116939.1, on the reverse strand, counting down.
CTGCCTGTATTGCAAAAGGGAATGCCGAATTCTGTACATGCTGCAACATCGACATCTTCATACCCAACAAAAGGCTGCACGATAATCTTAAGATTTTTCCCGGCAGCTATGACATCACGGGAAATAATCGACCGATAGGATACGATAAGCGCATCGGCATCGACAATTGCCTCTTTTGTTTCCTCTTCGCTCATGACGGTTGATTTTTTCCAATCTCTGATTTCAAATGCTTCGCTTTGTTCCAATAACGGCAAAACTTGTCGATTAATTCTCCCATTAATTAAAATAATAGGTTTCTTTTGTCCCATTCCCATCACTCCCATGACCATGTAACTCGTGTATTTTCTTACCTAGTACGGCAGCTCAAAAAATGCCGCAAAATAGACAGACGCTTCCCCAAAAAATGAGAAAACGTCTTTGTTTATTTGCTATTATCTACAATTCTAACTGCAGACTCTCTGAATGTCAAGATTTTGCAGCTTTTTCAGTACGAAATGTATCTTATTCCCAACCTAATGCTTGACGTTGGATATGTATCTTGTGATCCAGTTCCTGTAAATCAGAAGGTATAAATTCATGCACAAGAAACTGCGGTTGCAACATGCGGATAATTTTCTGCACCGCCTGATTCGTAAAGGGTTCGTGGGAATCTATGTCCAGTGTATACGATAAGGCTTCACGCAATGTTTTCAGCGGTGCTTTTTTCATGCATTGCAATGCATATTGACCGGATAAGGCACAATGAAGATGAACACCATATATTTTTTTTCTTGTGTTTGTAAGAGATTGCAGTGCCTGAAGGATATAATCAATACTTTCTTGTTCCGTGCGGATCTGGGGTTTGCTGCAAAGAAAATGTCCCGTATCAAACATAAATCCGCTATGTTTATGATGCACTTTTTGTAAGAGATAGGCGGCCGCTTCATCACTTTGCAAGGTAAGTCCGGACCACCAGAGATTTTCGAAAAGAAGCAGCCGGTCCTCCGGTATATCGTCAGCAACAGCATTAATATAGGCAGCAGCTGCCTGGATCACCTCTTGATCAGAAGAAGCAAACTGCCGGCTATACAACTCCCAAGGCCGCATATTCGTTACATGAAAAACAAAATAAGGTGCGCCGCTGGCAACGGCAACATGCAGATTCTTCCGAAACAGTTCCAGCCATTGCCGGCAGTTATCTGTACCAAACTCCGATATAAGCGCTTCTCTGTTGGGAAATATACGCTGTAAATTATACGAATCATGCTGCCAAAAGTCCAGCCAGCTTGGCCAAAAACGAAGATGGACACCTTGAATATAGTGCCGCCCCGGAAATATTCCATCCCAAGGCGCGGCAAACATCATTTCCACCCCGTCCAGATTATGGCGGGAAAGAAGGGTATCTAACAAATGCGGCTGCCCCTTTAATAAAACCTGCAAATCATAATCCGTATTCGATAAATTGATTAATTCTTTCATGGCTTAAAACGTATACTTCACACCAAGCTGAAAGTACCGTCCCGGCATCGGATACCCTTTATACATTTCGTACTCTTTGTTGGTAATATTATTCATTTTAGCATATATAGTAGTATTTTTGGCTACATCATAACTGGCGCTGGCATCTAAGATAACGTAAGAATTATGTGTATACACCGTGGTATTTCGTCCGGTTCCTGCCGTCATCAAGATATTAGCTTTCCAAGCATTTTTAGCATAATAAAGTCCCGCACGATATCCATTGGGCTGGCTGTTTCCTGTATCATAGCTATAACCGGAGCCACTATCTGTCTGTGCATAAATATATGAATACCCTAATTCATAATTCCAAGCATCATTGATTGTTTTCTGCATGGAAAGTTCAATGCCGTGTTTCTTTTCGTTTTGATTATTGGCCTTATACGAATCGGATCCGAGATAGGTCCAATTAATAGCATTATCGATCTTGCTTTGGAACCAATTGACATTAAAATTGGTTTTGGGATCCAATTGATAATTAAATCCTATTGTTTCAGAATACCCTGTTTCCGGTTTTAAGTCAGTATTTCCAACATATTTTCCCCATATGCCGTAATCCACATTATAGTACAGATCATCCATGGTAGGTGCTGAAAAGACACGTCCCCAGGAAGCATAGGCATTAAATTTATCATTGGCTTTATAGTTTAATGCGATTTTAGGCGTTTTATGAAATCCGAAGGTACTGTTATCATCAAAACGAATACCCGGCGTCACAGATAATTTACCTACGTCAATAATATCCTGTGCGTAAAAAGCCCGATTCGTACGTTTTTTATCAGTATATCCGCCGGTTTCACTAGAAGCTGTATCTTTTTGCCACTCGAATCCGGACGTAAGGCGATGACGTCCCACCAGCCAGCCATCTTGTGCTTGAATCCCTTCCGTTGCCACATCATATGCGCCGGAAAAATCAGTCGATGTATAATTTTTGAAAATATGAATATAACCAGGCGTCGATGTATTTTCCTTAAAATTATAGGTTGCCGCAATATTGTTAGTTATCCGCTCCATTGCGGTCGTCCCTGAGGGTAAAAGATTGGTGAAATACGGATTATTTCCATCATAACTCTTATGCGATACATAAAAACGCCACGAACTACTTTCATTTATTTTTTGATCCATGCGGGCAGTAAAGGAATTATCCGTATAATTACTGTCTTTACCAGACCCATCCAGCTTTATCGTGTCATTTCCGTGACGATAATCATAATACCCCTGCCGCCCTAATTCACCGGTGACAAACCAACTTGTCTTGCCATAACTTCCCTCATTGGTCATCGTATATGTATGGGTACCCCAAGAACCCGTGTTCAAATCAAGGGTACTTTGATTTTTTGTACCTTTTTTGGTGATAATGTTAATCACACCGCCCACAGCATTGCTACCGTATAATGCCGATCCATTTCCTTTTACTACTTCTATTTTTTCTATATTCTGTACTCCGGGCAACGTATTCAAATCCAATGTGCCGTGACCACTCACCATTCCTTGCACGTTATCGACCGGATGGCCATCTACTAACACCGCAACCCGTTCATCCCCATTCAGGCGCACAACGGACATGGATCCTCCCGGTACCATGTCCGTCACAGTCACTCCATTTACATGCCTGATTGCTTCGGATACACTATCAAATCGATTGTTTTTGATCTGCTGACTGGTAATAACGGTTATATTTGCCGGCGTTTCCGATTTTTTCGTAGGAATGCGGTCTGCCGTAACCACCACGGTATCTGCCTCTTCCGTATCAAGAGAACTTGCCGTCACCGCATTACCGGACATACCTCCCATAACAGACAAACAAATAAACGATGCCAACATTTTTCTATGGATCATAAAAAAACCTCCTCACACACTCTTTTTCTATCTCATTACTGTAAATTAAAAGGTATATGTAATTGTTTGATACTACTAACATTCTGTCCGTACGTATTTACCGCCGGTTTATATTGACATAAATATGCGATTTGAACCGCAGCCGCATCCATCGCAACATACCCGGAGGAACTCACGACCTCCACATTGGCAACGGTTCCGTCAGAAGCGATGGTAATGGACAACGTTACCATTCCACTGATTCCTTTTTGGCGCAACTCCTGCGGATAATAGGTACCCGTACTTGGTTTTGAAATCAAAACGGCATTATGTGCCGGCCGGGCTCCCTCTCCTGACCCGTTTCCTTCTGCCGTGCCGTCGCTGTCGGTACCACCGCCAGTACCGGCTATTCCTTCTCCCGAACCACCCGTACCATTGCCGGGATGCTCCATCCCTTCACCGGTAATTCCACCTGTGGGACCGCTAGCACTGCGACTGTCGGCAGATGCAGCATCCACACCGCTCGCAGGGTTTTGTGCCACGAGCGGTGTGGCCGTTTCCGCATTTACGTACTGCGGGCTCATCACTTTTTTTATTTCCTGTTCCCCTGCCGCGGCCGGTATGTCCTGTTGATGAACGGCCGGCAGTCCTGTTTGCGTCACTATACCTATGGCATCCGCGTCACGATGGCCGTCCTGAGATGCCCCCGGTGATCCTTGGCCGCTGATTGTCCTCGGCTGCCGGGAATCTTCATGATAGAGCGTCACATCTATGGGAACCGTCTCATGATGCTGCAAAAAAGCAAAAAATCCGGCAGCCGATAAAACGATAAAAATCAGCATATGTACTGCAGCGGAAAACAGAACCGCTATCCGTTTATGGTTATTCATTGTTCATTGCTGCCTTCAGCCGCCAAGCCAAAGTGCGTAATGCCGGCACCTTTCAGTTCATCGAGCAGCGCAACTACCTGCCCGTAATCCAGTCCTTGATCAGCTCGTATAACAACAACAAACTGAGGATTTATTCTGCATGCTGCCGCCGCCTCCTTCAATAGATCGAATTTATTTATCTGACGGTCATCCAGCCAAAGTGTGCCATCTTTTTTCAACGTTACCAAATAATTCACCTTAGCTTGTGTATCCGCATGAACAGCTTGCGGCAAATGAACGGCAATCGTCTTGACATCTACCATGTATAACGTGCTGATCATAAAAAACACCAATAAAAAAAACATGACATCAATCATAGGAATAATCATGACTTCCGGCTTAGTAAACGATCGTCTATCCCGCAGCCGCATACATTTCACCTTCCTTGTATATCCGCACTATGCAGTTCCAGTGCCGAAAAACACATTTCCATATCGGTAATGATATGATCCAGCCGCTGTATAAAATAAGCATGGATCACTAATGACAAGATGGCTACACAAAGTCCAAATGCCGTAGCTATGAGTGCTTCTCCCACTCCTCCGGTAATCGCTGCCGCCTGTCCCGATTCCATATTAAAAATACTGAAAGACGTGATCATGCCGCTGATGGTGCCTAATAATCCCAGCAACGGAGCCATGGTAACGATACTATTCAAATAATACAGCCGGCTGCGCAATTTAGCCAGCAGAATACCTGATTGAACTTCCACAAACCCGTTAATTTGCACGGTTTCCTTCTGGTTCATGGCTTCCTCGAGAATCTGTGCCAATCCGCCCTTGCTATGTCGTGAAAACTCTTTAGCTTTTTCATATTGCTTGGTTTTCATCAATGTATAAAATCGGGCAGCAAAAGAACGGCCAGAGTCGGCCTCTTTATAATACAGCCATCGTTCTGCCCCGATATACACAACAAACAAAGAACACGCAAGGAGCAAGTACATGACAAACCCGCCCTTATGAAATAGTTGAAACCCCTGCCATATCCAATCCATAACTTCCTCCGTTTTCCTGTACCGGCCTAAAAATGCGCCAGATCGGTCCCGTACATTTTACTCTTGTTTACCTGAGCCGTGTATGCAATATGTATAAAAAATAAGGAGTTCCCAATAAGGCCGTCATAATACCTGCCCGGATTTCTGTTTGCGGGATAATAATACGCCCCAGCGTATCGCAAAAAACAAGAAAAACTCCTCCGGCAAGAGCTGCTGCCGGAATAAGCCGCCGATGATCAGAGCCTACGATAAATCGCATCATATGCGGCATGACAAGACCTACAAAACCGATATTTCCACTGACGCAGACGCTGATAGCCGTCAATAGGGAGGCTAAGGTCAATACACCTAGCCGGAAAGGGAGCACACGCATTCCCAATGCTTGTGCTTCCACATCTCCCAGCACGAGGATGTTAAGATGCCGTGACAGCATACCGGTTATGCAGATACACCCAATAATCGGTCCTGCTGCAATATATACATGCGCCCAACTGCGATAGTCCAATCCGCCTATGGTCCAAAACAAATATTGGTGAAGCTGTTGATTCGTTCCCAGGGTGAGCAGCCCGGATGTAAGTGCGTTGCATATCATACCGACCACAATGCCGGCTAACAGCAGGGGCATAACATTAATGCGTCCATGCCGTATAGACAACAGTACCGTCAAGCTGACGGCCAGCATAGCTCCCACGATAGCAAAAAGCGGCATATATACAGTTCCCAGAACAACGCTTCCCGAAAAAATGGCAAGGACAGCACCGAAGGAAGCCCCGCTGGAAACCCCTAAGATAGCGGGATCGGCCAAGGGATTCATAAAAACGGCCTGCATGATGGTTCCTGAAACAGCCAATCCCCCGCCCACCAAAAACCCTACGACAGTGCGCGGCATGCGGATGTTCCAGAGCACTGCCTGCTCCTCTATTGCGGCAGTACCGCCATCCTGCAGAAATATACCTTGTAAAACATGCGAAACAGAAATAGGGAATTGACCTAACGATAAAGACAACAGCAGGACAAGCAGGCAGACGATTCCCATGCCGATCCCAATCAGTAAACCGGGCTTTTTTGTATCACGCACGATCATAGCCTCCTGTCTTGCCGATGATCACATCCAACAACGCATCGCGTCCGGAAGCAGCTGACGGAGCACTGTAGATATCAAGATGTCCCGTCGTATTATTTTGCCGCACGGCAATGGGCATCCCATAGACGGCACTAAGATTTTCTTCGGTCAATACCTCGGCCGGCTTTCCTATGGCTGCCGCCATTCCGGCTCCCAGCAATATCAGCTTTGTACAAAACCGGGCTGCCAGTGCCAATTCATGAGCCACCAGGATGACGGTCCTGCCGCGGGCACAGAGAACACGACAAAGACGCAGTATTTCCTCCTGATAGAAAGCATCTAATCCTGCTGTCGGTTCATCCAAGAGCAGCAGCGGTGTTTGCTGTGCCAGGATCTTCGCCAGCAACACCCGCTGCTGCTGGCCTCCGGAAAGCGTGAGCATATCCCGGTCGGCATCCTGCAGTACCCCGGTGTATTGCATACAGGCATCGACGATACGACGATCCCTGCCGCTTTCCTGCTGCCACCAATGCAGATGCGGATACCGCCCCGTCGTGACCACATCCCGTGCAGTATACCCCGGCAGCCAGCTCTCGTGCTGCTTCAAATACGCCGCCTGTTGTGCAAACGTTCCGGTACTTAATTTTCCGATGGGAGTACCGCATAGTTCTACGATGCCCCGTCGGATAGGCAAAAAGCCCCGTATGGTTTTAAGCAGCGTGCTCTTCCCCGCACCGTTAGGACCAATAATACCGATCATATCACCGCGGCGTACCGTCAAATCAATGTTTCGCAGGACTGTCCGCGTACCATAACCGGCAGACAGCGCATGTATATATAAAACTATATGAGTAGATTCAGTCATAACAAACCCTCTTATGGAACAGCCGAAATATGTTTCCCGGCAGGTTGTGCAAACGCCTGTCCATACACAGAAAATGCAATTTCGCGAATACCGAAGACAACATCTTGAGATCCATTGTACAAATAGCTCTCACGTGGTTTTACCAAGTGATTTTCCTTCACTGCCGTCAAGGTTTGCAGCGCCGGGTCATCCAGATATTGACGGATAAATCGTTCGGAATCATAGCTGCCGTGGTCGGTATAGGAAGGCAGAAACAGGTAATCCGGATTTATTTTAACCAGCATTTCTTTGCTCATTGCCTGTCCATTGCGGATACCTGCCGAGGCCATTCCGTTAGTTACACCGGCATACCGGCAGGCATCATCAAACAGGCAGCCTATGCCGCCATAGGTGTTCATAAGAGAAATAAGGACAACGGATTTTCGCTTTTCCTGCGGAATCGCATCCACCTGCCGTTTAATATCCGCAAGCTGCACATCCATCTGCCGGATTATCTCGCTGCCGCGTTCTTCTTCTCCTATGACCCGGGAAAGCAGCCGTACGGTATCCGTAACCTCTGCAACAGTCACCGCACCTTTACATACTACGACAGAGATTCCCAAATCACGCAGCGGACCCACCTTATCCAAACTTCCCCAATCCGGAATAATAACGACATCCGGTTTCATAGCCGCGATGGCTTCTACCGAAGGATCGGTGATTTTTACCGGAATCTGTTGTGCCTGCGGCACCACCGTAGAGTTTAACGGATCGTCGAGCAGTGCATTGACAGCCACCATGTTATGGGGGGATACTAAGCCCAGCATTATCTCATCCGTTTCCATAGAAAGCGTCAAAATCCGCTGCGGCTTACTGTGAAAATGAACAACCGTCCCCTGCACGTCCGTCACATCATACCCACCCGCGGATACAGGAGAAGCCGTTGTTGCTGCAGGAGCATGGCAGCCTGATAAAATAAGCAGCATGGATAACAAAAGAATACAAAGAGCTCCATATATACGCTTCAAAAAACAATTCCTCCAACACAAAAAAGCCGCAAGGAAAAACCTTACGGCAGCTTATCTAAAAAAGTCCAGACAATCTCCATTCCCATCGCTCGCAGGTCAATCGGTGATTATGAATCAGGCAGTTCTTCTGACTTAAGTTCATTGCTTTGCTGCGCCTTCCCGGAATACTCCAGTGACATTGTGCAACGCGGCTCACTTTTACAGCGGCGGGACCGTGCCGGATTTCAACCGGCTTATCTATTAAGCCCATAGGGGCACCTGATCTACTATATATAGTTGTAAAAACAGCACAGATAAGTTAGCTAAACAACATGTTCAGTTCCTTACCGGTACTAAAAGAATACTATGAATTTCTATTATGGCCGAATAAACCCATATATTCTCTTGTCGTACATATACCAAGCTTGACCTGTTTCCATCTATGTAAGCCACCCTGGCATGTAAATTATACACTGAACGTAAAGATAAATGCAATATTTTTTTATAAATATCATGAATTATACAAGTGAAATTCTATTATTTCAAAAAAAATGCAAATTTAATTTGTGCCAAAATACAGTAAGCATCTACAATGAGCATCTCCTTGGTGTACTGTCCAGATAGAGAATATCATCTAACATGTATTTTTCTTATGATCAAGTAATTAAAACTCATACGGATATATCATGTTGGTTGATAATATTGAGTTTTTCTAATTTGAAATTTGATTCAGAAAGACAATTGATCCAAAGCGTAACCATTTGAAAAATTTGCAATTTAATCTTATCATTTGAAGATTCAGCTGAAGAGACAAAATTTATGTTCTTCATCTTATCATAAATTTTACGGCGTTTATATTCAAACTGAATCAGTACATTTAACTCTTGCTCTGAAAAAATTCTATTATCAGCTTTACTATCAATATATACTACATCATATTGTATCAACAAAATCGCTTCCGGAATATTCTTAACATGATCTCTATAAAAACTTTTTGGACTTTCTCCTAATTCTTCCCACTTTAAAGAAACGTCATCACCTGTAACTACCATAGCATCATCTAATGCATTAAATTTATTTCGTAATAGTTCAGCGATTGCATCAATTTTTTCGCTGAAAATAGCGTCATGCATCATATATCGTAAGAATAAATTTTCATCAAGATGAAGCTTTAACTGTTCTTTGGGCGGCAGGAAAGACTGTTCCCATTTTTTAGCCTGCGTTAACATGCTCATATCCATAATCGCTTCTACGGACCTCGATTCATGCTTATATTTAGGTATTTTCAACATGGCTCTGAGAACACCATTATCAATTTGTGCGGTACCTTTTTCGTTGATTAAATGAGGGAATTTTTGTTCAAGAAGCGATCGAATCAACATCGCTCGTCTAATCATAAAGAATTGATCGAATTCATTGACTTGATTTGGGCCAAGTATATTAATATACCCTCTTAACCGACTAATAAAATCAGGGCCTTTACTTTCTTTAAACTTATTCAAAAATAATTGTTTTTCTTTTTCAATTTTAATTTTTTCTCCACAAAATTCAGCAAAAGAACTACTGGTACCTCCAACAAAAACAAATATAGCCTTGCCGATTGGGTGAAAACTTTCTTCATCTTTATAAATTCCATCCTGCATAGGTGACAGAAAATATTTTAACCACCCCCAGCTTTCATGAAAATACGAGTCAAATTCATCAAAAATAACAAAGGGTATTTTTCCTCGCAGATTGGAATCACTTATTTGATGAAATGCCTTCTGTAATTCGAGTACCGTTGAAAACTGAGAAATATTGTAGCTCATTTTTGTTATGCTTTCAGAAAATTTACTGATAGCCATTTGATTGAGACCATAAGATTTACCGGAACCCGGAGTACCAAATATTGCAATAGATAAGGGTCTGTTAGCGTTTTTTGATACAATATATTCCGAAATTAAGTTATGTATGGTTCGATAACTCTCAATTTCAATTCGATCTATTGTTTTTAATTTTCCAAATTTAGCGGTTGGGATATGCATTAGCACATTTTCTTCCCCGTTTTTGACCAAATCAAATGCCATTTGTGAAATGCTGGCAGAACTTTTTTCTTGTAGAATACACCAATTATCCTGATATTCCCTATTCAAAACATTTGGTATTTTTACATCTTGTACATACTCAGGATCGGTATCTTTAATTAAATTTTGTTCAAACATAAGAGGATTGGGAAACGAAGAACTGGCCGGCTGTTCTCCAAAACCATAATAAAAATACTTTCTTACAGCACTAATTCCTTCTCGAATTCCTTGAAAAATTAAAATGGGAAGACCTTCTGCTTTATATTCTAAAAATGCAGTTGAAAATCCAGCTACAAAAGCAGAAACAAGACCATACATTTCTCCATCATTGTTATTCCTGAAATCTCCTTCAAACTCATACGGCAAAAAATACAAAAACGATTGGCGCGTATCATCATTTTCACAATAAATGACACCTTCCAATCCAAAAATAACAATAAGATGTTTACATTTTAATAAAAATGATAAATTAGGATTGTTTTTTAGCTGCCAAGTAAAATCATGCGCCGTTTTTTCCCAAGATATGCTTTTGCTGATATTGACCCCTTTTGAGCGAAGATCATCAGCATTAATAATAATAATAGTTTTATCCCTATGATACCTGAATAAGTGCTGCAAAAGAGGATTTCCTTCTATGGGATTATCCATTTTATAAAAAACAACAGGTGTTATCCCTGTGCTTTTGATAGCCAGCGGCCAATACCCGGCATGTTGATTAAATCCATTATTTTCATCATCAATAACAACAATGGGAGCATCAATTACATCTTCTTCCAAGGGTAATACATTTAAATTACTGTTTGTTGTTCCACCTGAAAACCCCATAAATCTATATAGTCTATAAACTTTAGATTCTTTTTGATTAGTTGAACGAGGATATGGCTTTATTTCAACAAAGGAATACAAAAAATGATCATGATAGAAGCTATTCCCTTTAGGAATAACTGGAGAAATAATAGTTTGATCCGTTGCCAAAGCAATCATTTTTGCTAAAAGAAATGCCGCACCCGGTACGGATAACTGATGTAAATTAATGCTGTTTTCCCAATTGAGTTTTTTTTCTTCCTGCGGAAGTATATTCCAGAGCAATACGTTGACACATATATCGCCTGTAACAATAATTTTTATTTTTTGCTTTTCCACATTAAACACCTCCCCACATATGAACTGTCATTTTTATATTGAACAATGTGACATTTATTTATTATTGGATTGCTTTAACACATTAATTAACTTCAACCAAACAACTTGAGTCCGCTTAAAATCTTCATAATGTTTTTTCACATGTAAATGAAAATAATCAAACTCATCTAAAATGAGTCCAAACTTATCTTCATTAAAATAATTACATATACAAGGCACCACATGTTTAAGTTTTTCTCTGATTAACGCTATTTCGGTTTCATAATTTTTATTTTGTGTTACGTAGAGTAACAGTGGTTTATACCGAATCCATCCAATAGCCACTTTTAAAAATCTTTGAGTAGTTGTTCCCGGATCAATCTTTATACTTTTTAGATTACCCGGAAGTGAACCAAAAAGTAATTGTTCACAGGATAAAAAGCTATCATGAAACGTATAACAAGGGATTTTTTTGACAACTCTATTACAAATACACGTACTTAAAAATGTGTCTTCTCCTCTTGCTCCTGGGGGATTATAAAACGGAAATATTTTATCAATTTTTGTTAAATTGAATCCTAAATTAGAACCAGAAATAAATTTCATTCCATTCGTTTCCTTAACATGTATCGTTTTATTATTAGTTTTTATGTTAACATCTGCATACGTAATTCCGCCATCCTCCATCTTTGTTTTTACAGATTGCCAGTTGATGATGTCATTACTTACCGCCTCGATAAAAATCCGAAAATCATTTTCTGAAAGTTTAGAATTAAACTCCAATTGCGGCATTGGTGAAATATATCCACAATGATATCCGTGTGTTATATCAGCATACTTAAGATTTTGGATATGTGTCAGCAGTACATTTTCTCCCTTCCATAAAATAGTATTATTCATTTTAATATTTGCTATTGGATATTCATCATCATCAAAAAAAACAAGATAATCCATTCCTTTTTTTATAGCAAAATATAAAACCGCATTTCTTTTCATGGCATATCCCTCGCCAAATATTAGTTCAGCTTCTTCTAATGTGACAATATTTTTTTTGACCAATGTTTCTATTTCGCTTAGAATCACAGTATTATTTAAATAATGAATGGAATCCATCATTTCTAATATTTTAGGATCCGTAATGGTGTAATCATTTACAACTGTATTTGTATAATGCAAATCATATGCAATAAACAGATGAATCCCTATATTATCATTATGTATTAATCCCGATTCTTTCCAATTGTGCACATACATTTTTATTACATTTTTAAAATTTTTGCGGCCTGTCACAAAACCAATACCAATATTTATTTTTTTTTCTTTACTATCCAATTGAACACGCCTCCTATATTTTAATGATATTTTTACACATACTGTCGTTTTTTCTATCTTTTGATAAGTGTATTTACTAAGACCCACTTTCATAAAAGTGGGTCTTAGTAAATACGTCCATTTTTATTTTGTTGACAATAATATATTATTATAATTTTATATTTATTCAATATAGTATGAAATTAAGATACAAAAATATAACTAAAATGGTATGTAAATCATAATATGGATCACGTTTTATGTTTTTAATCCGAAAGATTTTTTTACTATTTCCATAAATTTTTAAGACAACTCTCCCGAAATTCCAAAATAAACTATGTATAATAAAAGTTACTTTCAAAACAATTATGTTCTCCCTGTTTACCGATAACAGTAATTTTTTGTTCTTTAAGATTAACTGCACCAAATAGATAAATTGTTTCATCTTTTATCGTTTCTTTTGAATAGTTTATAAAAAAATCGGTAAAATCTTTTTCTTGATATATTTCAGGTAAACAATCTATAGCAAACGCACAATACCGTGAAGCATTCATATGTCCATTTATATCTATATCTGAAAAATAAACATACCGTTTGCCAAGAAAAACTAAGTCATGCGGTATACTAATTTTCCCCAGTTTCCTATAATAGCCGCTTTCTTGTCTTGTACTCTCTGGACGCAGTGTAAATTTTTTTGTCCGGATAATTTTATGTGATTTATAATCAACAAGCAACCATGAACTGTATCCTTTTATAAGAATTTTTTTATTTTGCGCGGTTATATTATACGCGCGTGTCAATTGAAACGGTCCCGGCTTTTCCTCCCATGTGCTAATTGTGATACGATCATTTGCACGAGGAAGTGAACAAAAATGAAACATAATACGAGAAAGTAAAATAGTAACACCATGATTATGCAGTATTTTTCTTGATAACCCTTGTCGGGTATAATCTTCATCGGCAATGCTTGTAGCGAGACGTAATAATTCAAAAATATTAAGCTGTCCCCGAACATTACATTGACAAAGATCAATATTTATTTCATTATAAAATGTAAGATTTTTATCATACCAGTGATTATATGTAATCATTTTTCCCTCCACACTTTCAACTCTTTTTCTTTATGATAAATTCTAGAAAAACTTGAGAATAAACGCAAGGAAAAGCAGTTTATGACAAAAAAGCCAAGTAAATTGATATCACCATTATATCTGATAAAAATGTTTTTTATGTGCAATTTTACTGTCATTAATTGGTTTCAATGCTGTGCTGGAAAATATTTTTAACTTTTTAAAGTATAAGCTACTTAGTCTCTGATAAGTAAAACTAACTTGGAAAAAATCTTAAACTACTACAAAAAGAGCCACTTTAATAAAAGTGGCTTTTACCAATTACATTCCATTTTTATTTTATTTCCAATAATCCTTTTTTATTATACCATTAATTGAAGATAATATCAATATTTGATGACACCGTGTATGTGTCTGTAGGTTTGTCAAACATATATTTTTGTATTATTGTGCAATATTAAACATTTTTAATCAATCAAACAATACGTTATTTTATGTAAAAATGATTATATAAACAGTATTTTTTTTACTCATATCGCAACGCTTCAATAGGGTCTAATTTTGCGGCCTTACGTGCGGGGTAAATGCCAAAAAATAAGCCGATACCCACCGAAAATCCAAAGGAAAGAATAATAGGAGCCGCCGTGATAACCGTAGTAAACCCACCGAACTTTGAAATGAGCAGTGAGGTGGAGATACCAAAAACGATACCTAAAAAACCGCCAATGACACCGATACTGATCGATTCAATTAAAAATTGCATCATAATGTTTTTAAAGGTTGCCCCCAATGCCTTACGGATTCCGATTTCCCGAGTTCGTTCTGTAACGGATACCATCATGATGTTCATGATACCGATTCCTCCGACAATAAGTGAAATCGCAGCAATACTTCCTAAAAACAAGGTAAGCATGGTCGTTGTACTGTTCATTGTTTCCATAAGACTCGTTAAATTGCGAACAGTAAAGTCATCTTCTTTATTGCCGATAATGCGATGTCGCTGCCGTAATAAAGTTTCTATTTCGTTTTGTACTTGATCCATTTTATCCAGACGCGATACTTGTATGTTAATAGATTGTATATAGGTGATTCCCAATAACCGTTCTTGTGCAGTAGTCAGCGGAATCAAGATAACATCATCTTGATCACGTCCCATCGAAGATTGTCCTTTACTCTCCAAAACGCCAATAATTTTATAAGGTGAAGAATCAATGCGGAACGTTTTCCCCACAGGATTAACCGTACCAAAAAGATTCGCTGCAACGGTCGTTCCAACTACAGCTGCCCGTGTACGCGTACTAAGATCACTTTGTGTAATAAAAGCCCCCGTCGATACCGTAAGATCACGGATCGCCATATATTCCGGCGTGACTCCGTAAACAGAAGTATTCCAGTTTTGATTGCCATACACCACTTGATACGAACTATTTACGGTAGGTGCCACATAATCAATATTTTTAATTTTTTCCTTGATTGCCTCCGCATCTTCAAGTTTCAGTTTTTGACTGGACCCAGCAGCAGAACGGACTCCGCCCGAATTAGCAGAACCGGGCATTACAATAAGCATATTGCTACCCAAACTGGCAATAGAATTAGTCACTTTTTGCTGCACGCCCATACCGACGGATATCATGGCAATAACCGCACCCACGCCAATGATAATACCAAGCATGGTCAATATGGAACGTAATTTATTGGATAATAATGCGTTAAACGCAATTTCAATACTTTCCTTAAACAACATCCATCGATACTCCCTTTCCTTCATCTCTGGTAATTCTGCCATCACACATAAGCAGCTGCCGATCAGCACATGACGCTATTTCCGGTTCATGTGTTACAAGAATGATAGTATGGTGACGTGCGTGAAGTGTTTCGAATATTCCCATAATCTCTTTTGTAGATTTTGTATCCAGGTTTCCCGTCGGTTCATCTGCCATGATAATATGGGGATTATTAACTAATGCTCTGGCAATAGCAACACGTTGCTGTTGCCCTCCGGATAATTCATTTGGCTGATGATGTGCCCAGGAATCGAGTCCTACAGAAGTCAGCAGTGCTATAGCCCGTTCTTCCCGCTCCTTTTTGCCAACACCGGCATATACCAGCGGAAGAGCTACATTATGTAAAGCGGAAATGCGCGATAACAGGTTAAAATTTTGGAATACAAAACCGATCTTCCGGTTGCGAGTCATCGCCAAATGATCATCGGACAACCGGGAAACCTCTTCGCCATCCAGTTCATAGATGCCGCTTGTAGGGCGGTCCAGACACCCCAAAATATTCATCAGCGTCGATTTCCCGGAACCGGACGGACCCATCAAAGCAATAAAATCTCCTTCTTTAATAGTAAGAGATACGTTGTTTAAAGCTGCAAAATTTTCGCCGCCTATATGATATATTTTTTTTATATCCTGCAAATGCATCATTACCTTATCCATACTACGTACCTGCTTTCTTTACATGGGCGGCGGTCCGGCCTGATTTTTATTGGAAGAAGCGGCAGGTGCAGTGTAAGCAATAGAAACAGCCTCTCCCTCCTGAAGACCGCCGAGAATTTCGACATCATCCCCGCTGTAGATCCCTGTTGTTACAGGTGTTTGCTGAGTTTGTCCCGATTTGTCAACAAGCAGGACATAGGTTCCCTGGTCATTTGTTTTTAAGGCCGCAATAGGAATGCACAATACATTATTTTTTTGCGCCGTAGTTATTTCTACGCGTGCCGTCATTCCCAGCCGTAATATGTCCTCCGGATCATCGATATCCAATGTGACATAATAATAGATAACGCTACTGGAGGAAGACGATGCCGAAGAGGAGGAAGAAGAAGATGCCGAAGTACTGGAAGACGATGTATCCCAAGTGTTATTTACATCGGTCTGGGAAATACCAGACACGCGCGCCGTAAACGTTTTTCCCGTATAGGCATCCACTGTAAAGGTTGCGTCTTCCCCCACCCGGATATTGCCGATATCCGTTTCGTCCACTTTGGCACGTATTTGTTTCTGTGTAGAATCAGCAATATTCATAATGACTGTCGGATTGCTAGTCCCCTGCACTGCCATCGTTCCCGATGACTTCGGTTCGCCCACAACGATACCGCTCATCGGTGCGGTAATCACAGTTTCCGCCACGTCTGATTCTGCTTCGGCCAAATCACTGACTGCTGTATCATAATTGAATTGCGCATCATCTAAATCCGATTTTGTTCCGGCTCCCAACGTATATAACCGTTGAGCCCGCTCCAACTTGATTTTTGTATTGGTAACTTTGTACTGTGCCTGATCCCGTTTGGCCTCGTAATCCTTACCGTCCAGTATCGCCACGGTTTGACCCGAAGTAACCGAATCATTTTCCTTTACAAGAATAGACTTGATACGCGCCGTGATTTTGGCACTCACTTCCACGGAATCGATAGGACGAATCGTACCGGTAGCAGAAACGATGGTTTTTAAATTTTTGCGGCTTGCTTCCGCCGTTTCGACTGCAGTCGCTTTCTTTGCGCCTTCCTGTGTTTCATAATATGTATATCCGCCAAAAATACACCCAATGGTAACAATAACCGCTATCCCTATTTTAATGTTTTTATTCATATATACAACAATCCTCCCTGCCTCGTATCTATGTAAACAGTATACCATATTTATGAATACTATAAAAAATATTTTATATGAAAAAACAATTCCCGGCTGCCGGAAAATAATGTTATTACAACAAAACAGCTCAGGAAAAAGCATTTACTTTATTATACAGTATACAAGGTTACGATTTGTTAACAAAATAGTATACATTTCATGTATTTTCTTGAATATATAATAAAAAGCAGTCTTCTTCATTTTCGATATATGTAATCCATATGTTAGATACGAAAAGACGGTACTACTTATGCTAAAGACAACTATTATTTTCCAGTGGCATGTGATAAAATAAGATGTTAATTCTATATAGATTCGAGGTAATTATGGCTAATAAACTTGTTTCCGGTACATTGATCCTAACAGTTTCTCTGTTTGTCGTCAAAGCTATCGGCAGTATCAACTGGATCATCTTATCACGCATCCTTGGCGGTGAAGGCATTGGTATTTACCAGATGGCTTTTCCCATTTACTTATTGGCACTGGAAGTATCCAGTGCGGGTATTCCTATCGCTATTTCCATTATTACGGCGGAAAAAGCGGCTAAAGAAGATTATGCCGGAGCGCAGCGAATTTTCCATGTATCTCTGACCATGCTCTGCATAACCGCATTGATTCTCAGCGTCCTGGTCTTTTTCGGTTCCCGCTGGCTGATCGAATACCATATTATTCGTGAAAGCCGGGCGTACTATTCTCTTATCGCCTTAGCCCCGGCCATCTTTTTTACGACGATCATCGCCGGATACCGCGGGTATCTCCAGGGATGGCAGAAAATGACTCCTACTGCCGTATCCCAGATTGTAGAACAATTAGTCCGCGTAGGCGTCATGCTTGGTTTTGCCGCGTTATTACTGCCGTACGGCCTGGAATATGCCGCCGGCGGGGCCAGCTTAGGTGCCGGAGCCGGCGGGGCGGCAGCCTTGCTGGTCCTGCTGTTTTATTATTACAAATTAAAACACCGTTTGCCCAAAAACGGCCCCGTTTTTCCCCAGGAAAAAATCAGTCATATCTTAAAACGCCTGGTAGTACTGGCTTTGCCTATTTCACTGGCCAGCATCATGCTTCCCGTTGTATCCAATTTAGATCTGCTCATCGTGCCGCGGCGTCTGGAACTTGCCGGATATGCTACGGCCCAGGCTACGGAACTGTTTGGGTATTTAAACGGCATGTCTGTACCGCTTATTAATTTAGCTACTATTCTGACCGCCTCTATGGCCATGAATCTCGTTCCGGCCATCAGCCATTATCATACGCTGGGAGACACGGAATCGGTCTACGATAAAACGGCCAGTTCCATGCGTGTCGCCCTGCTGGCGACGATCCCGTTCAGTGTTATGCTCTATGTATTAGCTAAGCCAGTCGTAACATTCATCTACAATGCTCCGGCAGCTACCGACGCTACGCAGGCCATTGCTCTGGCGATCGTTTTTCTGGGGCTGCATCAAGTCAGTACGGGTATTTTGCAAGGATTGAAGATGCCGAAGATCCCTGTCATAAATATGGGAATAGCCTGTGTGATCAAAGTGCTGTGCAATTGGTTTCTCGTCGCCATTCCGACGTTGGGTATTATCGGTGCTTCGTATGCCACCGTTGCCGATATCGGCGTCGCTGCCGCTTTAAATTTGTTTTTCATTTATAAACACACCGGGTATGCCATGCAGCTCAAAAACGTATTGAAAAATATCGTTTGTGCCGCAGCGATGGGCATCGCCATGCAGGGCATCTTTCAGTACACAGAACATATCGGCCTGTTTTTGAGCCTGCTGCTCACCACCCTGTTGGGAATAGCCGTGTATATTGGTTTAATGACCGCCTGCGGCGGTGTCACACGAAGCGATGCGGAAAAAATCCCCGGCATCGGACGATTTTTCTGAGCATGCCTTTGCCCTATCGGCAGCCACAAAAAAAACGCCAGCTTGACGATGCAACGTTCCCGGAAAATGGACGTGCCGTCGGCGGCGTTATTTTTATGTTTTTTTATGGCTGCGGCACATATTTCGCTGCCGGCTTACACCATTCCGTATGAGCTAAATACGCGTGTGTATCCCAAAGCAAGGCCGAAAAAGCAGAAAAGATAAGACGGAATTCAAAGTGTTCAAAACTCATAGGCCCTTCAAAAAAAGGAACACGATCTAATTCATACGGATCATCCCAAGGATAATCCCGTCCTGTATTTACGGTAAAAGCGACGCAGTACCCCGCAGCTTCCGTTTGGGTTTTGACCAAATCATTATACTTTCCTTCGGGATACGCAATACAGGTAATCGGTTTTCCCAGTTTTTGTTCCATAAACTGTTTAGACTGAGTAAGTTCGTACTTCATACGTTTTTCATCAAACCCGGTCAGCGGCTTATGGCTGATCGTATGAGAACCAAATTCCATGCCATTTTGAGACATGGACCGCACTTGATTCCACGTCAGATACCCTGGTTTTTCCATCAAATCCATAATGAGAAAAATCGTTCCGGTCATATGATATTTCTTCATGATAGGATAGGCACACTCATAATTATCTATGTATCCGTCATCAAACGTGATAAGTACCGGTTTGTCCGGCAAAGGTCCTTCTCCCCGCATATACTGAATAAATTGTTCCTGCGTAATAGAATGATAGCCGCGGTCATGAAGATACTTCATTTGCTCTTCAAAATCGGCCGTAGTCATGGTAAGCGCGGTTTTATATTTGTCATTGACTTGATGATAGTTCAAAACCGGAACACCGGTCAGATGATAATTAGCCGCTCCAAAGTACCAGTATGAAAAAATACCGGCCATCAGAACCACTAGTGCCAACACCATACCGACTATCCAGCAAATGATCTTTTTCACTATTTCCTCCCGGAAAACGTTAAAAATTCAATAGTACAGGTACTAGAGTACCACATTTTTTCTGTCATGACAAGTGATTTTATGACGATATTGAGAAAACAAGACCCTCGTGCATCGTACAAACAGAATTATTTTAATTTCTGTATTGTTTTGGGAAATTTATTCTCTTGCAGCCACGCTATATCGGTTTGTCTTATGGCCTTTTGTACTTCGCAGACACAAATATACTCCATCTGGGCCAGCTCTTTTGCCGTAGCCAGATAGAGGGTCTCTTCATAGAGGTAATCCCGGAGTTCTTGTTCATCTATATCGTCTTGCATGGCAAAGCGCATATCCTCCGAAGCTTGCAGCTTGGTCAAGATCTGCAGCCAATCCGCGTATTCCTCCTCCGTCAGGCAAAAATATCCAAACTCATCGGACGTGAGCACCTCCTGTGCGCAAACGACCTGCTTGGCATAGTCCAAGCCCGTACTTCTATCAATAACGTGGAGCTGCCGTTCTTCCCCATCTACGTATACTTTCACAGCGTTTCCTCCTGTCTCTGACAAAAATAGGCTTCCCCTGCGGGAAGTCTAAAAATTTTATATTCCCCATCTTTTCTGTTTTCTTACAATATAAAAATGGAGGTAACATTAAAGATTTTTTTTATTTTTTCTTACATATTATATAGTATACACCGACACAGTGTACTTGAAAAGAAAATGTTAAATATAACATTTCAACTACATCATCTTTTGATTTCATGGATTAACAATTTTCTTGGCATTCGGTAGCACCTATTTCTACTGGATAAACAAAAAACATCTATCCCGCATACAATAAAATTTCAGACAGTATGACTGAGGAAAATAATCAGTGTAGACATCATTACAATAGAAACCAGAATATATAGGGAACTAATGCATGCGGCCACTCCGATATTTCCTTTTAGCTTAGCCGTATAGTAACAAGCCATTCCGGCAATAGGTGAAAAAAGCAAAATGTGTAGTGGTCAAGCATTTTTGTAACACTTGAGTCTACTTTTTTAACGTCTAAATCTGGCCTCAAATGGAGTCATATTGTTGTTGTAAGAATGGGGCCGTACATGGTTATACCAAATATAGGCAAAATCATGGACAGCTTGGTCAAGTTCTTTCTCCGAATGGTAGTAATGTAAGTTGATCTCTTCATTTTTCAGCGTGTTGTAATATCTTTCCATGGGTGCATTATCATAGGGACAGCCTGCTTTACTCATGCTTTGGGTTATTTTTACCGACTTGCAGAAAGAGACAAACTCCTTTGAACTAAATTGTGCCCCCTGATCACTATGAAGGATAAGCGGTTGTTTAACCGCCGCTTGAGAATTCAGCGCCTTTTTCACAGTTCGAATAGCAAGATCACTCGTTAGTTCTTTTCCATTTATACTGGCAACGACACTGCGGTCATAAAGATCCATGATGGCACAATTATAACGCGGGCGGCCATCTGTTAAAAATAAGTACGTAAAATCGGTACACCATTTGCTATTCTTTGATTCAGCAGTAAAGTCTTGATGTAAAAGATTAGAAAATATCTTATGCGCTTTCCCTTTTACATAGCCTGGTTTTTTCCGCCTTACAATGGATTTTAAGCCTAACTGCTTATTCATATATTTATGAATGGTAGTTTTACTTAAATAGATATTTTTTCGTGCTAAAAACACCCGCATTATGCGGTGGCCTATCACGCCATTCATATCGTGATATAACTTGCTAATGACCTTCAGAATCTTTGTTTTCTCAATGTATTTTTGCTTCTTTTTATTTTTGATGAAATTATAATAAGCGTTTGGACTTAACTTGAATTTCCGCAAGAGCCACCGGAGACCAAACTCTGGGTGATATCTTTTGATAAACTGATACCTTTTTATTCGATTTCTTTCGCAAAGAATGCCGCCGCTTTTTTTAGGAAACGATTTTCCTTTTCCACTTCTTCTAGCTGCTTCCTTAGTTTCAGGCTTTCTTTCATATAATCATATTCTGATTGGCTGCTTGCTGTTGTTTGGCATTCTTCGCGATATAACTTAGTCCATTTTGATATAGCGGCTTTTGATACACCATATTCATCGGCTAGCCCTCTTAAGCTCCGTCCTTCTTCTAAATGAAGGCGAATTATTTTCTTCTTAAATTCTTCATCATATTGCTTCATGTTTATCCCTCTTTCTCTGATAGATTCATTGTACTCTATTAGACAGAGGTGTTACAACTTCACTATACCACTACAATGATCAATACCCGTTTGATTTCCATCGGATAGTCCAAAAAAAAGTAAACCCCCGCAGCCATCCCCGCGGCTCCCATAAAGCGAACGCCTATATCTGTATAAATAACGCGGAGAAAATCTTTTTTTAACGAAATGCCTAATGCGACACCTATCATCATCATGGATAAAAAAGTATTGGCCGATGCCGGAATAGAAGCCCAATGGATAAAAGAGGACGGTAAGGTGATAGAAAAAAATGCCAGTAAGAGCATGACGATATATGATAATACAGGGACAGAAGACAACACCGAGCGGCACAGCAAATGAAAAATATTTTCCCCCTCCTGCCCTCGAACACAGCACGCTAACCCATAGGCAATGCCTAAACACATAATCGAATTGCCTGCATCGAAGAGGCATACGATCAATACAGCGGCACTATCAAAAAAATAGGAAACAAAAGGCAATGCAAAATTTCCAATATTGAATCCGTTTAAATTGAGCATATAAAAACTTTTTTCTATTTTGTCTCTGCCCAGGATATACCCCAGTCCAATAAAAATAAGATTACATACAATAGCTAACACACTAATATATAATAAACGACCTTCAAAATGGACTCCGTTCAAATGAATGATAATAGCTGCCGGTAACGTAATATCAAATACAATGGTTGAAATGGTATTAAAAGACTCCCGGCTAAATAAGCCTAATTGTTTTAAAATATATCCGCAGGCAATAAATGAAACGAGAGTACCTGCTTTGGCGATGGTTTCTATCATATATCAATAAACTCCTTTGCAACACGCAATCCATAAAAACGCGGTCGTAGCCAAGACGGCCGGAAACAGTCAACACTATGTAGTACAGCAACCGTATTACTATAGCACGCTATCCCATTAAATGCAACTATCCGCCATCCATTAACACACTGGACAAATAAAAACTATCGCCACCCCGGTATTAGGCTGACGATAGTTTTTATTGTTTTTTCAGGTAATGCTCCACAAAAAAAGACCACTCCGAAGAGTGGTCTTTTGAGACCGTATTTGATAGATTAGAATACGAATACGAATTGTGCACGAGTTTCTTCGTTAGGATCCTTGGTGCCGTAAGAGGAATCTTTGAGGCTCGAAGCAAAGGACTGCATAACGGAGAACATGACGTTCTTGCCGATCGTGTAATCCACGCCAACACCCCAGGATTTAACGTTATCGAGGAGGTTAGCTTGTCTCCAACTGTTCGTGGAGCCATACAGTGCATTCGGATCTGCATTGATGTATTCCAACCATGCATCCCAGCTGCCCGTCTTATTGAAAGCTGCTGCACCGTAAGAAAGCTTAGCACCCCATAAGTTAGCATCATCATCAGTTGCAGAAGTAGTTTGTTTCTTAACCTTCTGATAATCGCCAATCAAGTTCCACTGGTTACCCAACTGGAATTTCGCATAGCCGCCAATAATCTTGGAAAGATTTTGCGTTTTAGCAACGGAATCATTGAAAGCATTGTAGTATACGCCAAAGCCGACTTTATTGAACGCGCCCTCGATTTCGCCATAACCGGTCTGTACACCTACTAAGGAATGAGTATTAGTTGTCACTCCATTAGGAGTAGTTGTAGTAATCGGGGTAGTATGGTTGAAAGTATTATTGTTGTAAACAATATTACCATCACCATCTTTGTAGTAACCAGTATAGCCAGCACCTTCTTTAAATTCACCGAAGCCGCCGGTCAAGGTGAAGTTGCCTAATTTGTACTGGCCCTGCATGGCTTCGAATACATCACCGTACTGCAAGCCGAGGCCATTGCCGAGGTTGTAAAAATCCCAGCGGCCGGCTTTTACGTTGAAGTTCTTGGTGAGATCGGACGTAACATAGGCATCATCCACAAAGATAGAATTAGTATCTTTATCAGCAGCAGTAGTGTTATCACCATCAAAGAAAGTTTTGTTGTTGGTGCTGACACCGAGAACGGCTTTGGTCTTGTCGTTGATGTAGGCATTGGCACGGAGACGCATCCGATACTGGAACTGATCACTGGATACGTTGTTACCGCCATTACGAGTAAAGGCATCGGACTGGTGTTTGTAACGAATACGGAAATCACCGGTCATCTTGACGTTGCCGACTTTTTGTTCGAGGTTGCTTACGCGAACGCCGAGGCTGTTGAGTTCATCAGCATATTCGTCAGCCAATTTGTTGATCATAGCGCGTTGTTCTACGGACGCTTTGTCCATGTGCGCCATGGCTTTTGCTGTCATTTCAGCCGCTTCATACCGCGTGATGTTGCGGTTGCCCTGGAAATAGGTACCGTCCACGCCCTGGATAACACCGGCGTCAGCCAATTCTACAACGGATTTGTATGCCCAGCTGTCGGTCGGTACATCAACGAACGGGTTGGCAGCGAATGCGCAGGTAGCGCCTACGGCCATCGTAGCAACTAAAGAAGCCAAGATTTTCTTTTTCATAAAATAAAACCCCTTTTCTGAAAAAATATGTTTGTAATACTTGCTCCGTTACAGTGCGAGCTTCTGCATATTCCTCAAGGGTTCATTGGCGAGTTGTCCTAGTTTCCTCTCTTTTACTGCCTTGAGTATGCTGCTGTCGGCTCTGAAAGATGATACCTACGTACACACGAACACATACCTTCAGTATTCAGCTTCCGTACTATCATCTTGTTGCTATTATATCTCAATGTTTCCTTTTTGTAAAGCTTCACGTATTATTTTGTATGCATTTTCCAGATGTACTGCGATGATTTTGAGAAAACTATTCCATGATCTATAGTTTTCCGTCAGTGCCCTAGCACGTTTCCGTCTATGAAAGAGCCAAGAAATGGAACCTTACTTTTGTATATCGAAAATAAACGATACAAACGGCGAATGCAAAAAAAGAATATCCGTCTGCCTTCGCCGTCCGCTGTTGTTACACTTTATTGACTTCATGCGGTTTGAACCGGGTGGACATGGGGTTGTCCTCCGGCTTGACTTGTCCCATTTTACCGAGCTGGGCATGCTTGCTCATAAAATAGGTGTGCAGCAAGGATTCCGGTATCTCGCCCAGGGGTTCTCCCAAAAACTTTTTATATACTTTCTGGATCGCCGGATTTTCCCAGCTGGCTTTGATTTCGGTTGCCGCATCGCGGGCATACAAAGCCTCCATCCGTGCCTGCCGCGCGGCCTTGACTTGGGGCAGTTTCATTTTCGGCTGACCGCCGCCGCCGATACAGCCGCCGGGACAGGCCATTATTTCGATAAAAGAGTAATCCTCAAAGGCATTGCGAACAATCAAATCATCAATGAACCTTCTGGCATTGGCAAGTCCGCTGATGGCTGCCACATGGATCACAAAATGGCCGAACGTGACCGTTGCTTTTTTTACTCCTTCCAGTCCTCGCACGGGTTCAAAAGGCAGAAAAATAGCAGGCGCTTTGCGGCCGGTAAACAGGTAATAGGCTGTCCGCAAGGCGGCCTCCATCACCCCGCCCGTATTGCCGAAAATGATACCGCCGCCGGAAGCCCGCCCGAATACCTCATCAAAAGGGGAATCCTCCAAGGCATCAAAATCAAGGCCCTCGTCCGTCATCCACCGGGCGAGTTCTCTCGTGGTAATACAATAATCCGTATCCCGAATACCGGGAATATCCCAATACTGCGACGAAGCATTCAACTCGGGCCGGCGTATTTCGGCTTTTTTCGCCGTACAGGGCGTAACACAGACATTGACGATATTTTCAGCTTCTATATCTTTCATTTTTGCAAAATATGTTTTAATGACCGTGCTTAAAATACTGATCGGACTTTTTGTGGTCGATAAATTGGGGATCAAATCCGGATAAAAAAGCTCCGCAAATTCTACCCATCCCGGGCAGCAGCTGGTAAATTGCGG
This sequence comes from Megasphaera sueciensis, assembly GCF_050219315.1. Lineage (NCBI taxonomy): Bacteria > Bacillati > Bacillota > Negativicutes > Veillonellales > Veillonellaceae > Megasphaera > Megasphaera sueciensis. Next base: position 586,913 of record NZ_CP116939.1, on the reverse strand, counting down.
GATGGGAGCTTCTTCTGACTGCAGGCGGTTGAGCATTTCCGTTGCTTCCTCCATAATGGTCAGATCCGCACCAAAGTTTGTATCAAATACATAGTTGCCGCCGAGGGCCCGCAGGGCAGCCACCATTTTTCCCTCCACAAACGTACCAAAGGGTTTGCCGAAGGCTTCTCCCAATCCGACACGCACGGCCGGTGCCGTTTGGAACACAACGATTTTTTCCGGATTTTTAACAGCTGCCTTTACTTTTTCAATTTCCGAGACTTCGGTGATCGCGCCGAACGGACATACGGCAGCACATTGACCGCAGTGCACGCACATCGGCACATCTCCCGTACTGGGAAGATAATAATGATCAAGAACAGTCATTTCGTTCGCACACGTACGGCGGCACAATGTACAGTTTTTGCACTTACTTTCATCGAATTGCACAGCAATATTGTGCTCGTCGATGGGAACTCGACGAGGAATTTCTCTGAAACGACTTGTAAATGTAGGCAATGTATTCTCTCCTTAGGGGTAACCACTGTAAAGTATTATTTTCACAATCTCTTGGTTATAGGATAATACAAATGTTGTAATTTTTCCATTGTTTTTGTGAAAATCCCCTAATGGATTTTACATAGATACCATTCCGTTTACGCATAATTTATACAGTTACTGTTTTTTGTCCTCCAATTCACACCAGCGTGCTGTCATATGGTCTACTTTTTCTTGAATTTCCCGCTGTTCCTTCATCCTGTTTTCCAGTTGTTCATAATTGCTGCCGGCGGCAGCAACCGCACGGTTCCATCCTGCGAGCATCTTTTCATACCCCGGCAGTTCCCGGGTAATCGTCGCCAGTTCTTCTTTTTCGCGAAACGTCAATCCCTTTTTCTCCTGATGCAGTGATTTTGAAGAAAAGGGCTTCTCTTCGTTTGTGACGAGCTTGGCGGTTGGTTTTTCCGTATGTTTTACAGCCTTTTCCAATAAATATTCAGAATAGTCGCCATAGTACCGCTGCCAGGTTCCGTGTTCCAAAATAAACAATGTATCCGCCACGCGATCCAAAAAATACCGGTCATGGGATACCGTCAAGACCACGCCTTGATAGGTATCGAGATATTGTTCCAATACGATCAGCGTGGGTATATCCAAATCATTGGTCGGTTCATCCAAAAGCAATACGTTCGGCTGCTCCATAAGAAGGCGCAGCAAATACAGGCGGCGTCGCTCTCCGCCGCTAAGTTTATAGATATAAGTCCACTGCATTTCCTCGGTAAACAAAAATTGTTCCAGCAGCTGGGACGCAGATATGGTCTTACCGAATTGATTGGTTACATACGAACCATGCTCCTGCACATATTCTATAACCCGTTGATTTTCATCAAATACAGGCAGCTGCTGCGTAAAAAAACCAAACCGTACCGTTTGGCCGATAGTCAAATTTCCTTCCGTCGGAACCAATTGTCCTGCCAGCACTTTCAGCAGTGTCGATTTGCCGACACCGTTTTCGCCGATGATGCCGATGCGGTCATGCTTGACAACGTGATAGGTCACATGCCGGAACAGGGGTTCCTTTTTTTCGTATGCAAATGCTACGTCGTCTATATCCAGAATGGTCTTACCCAAGCGTGTCGACGTATCTAACATTTCCACAGTACCCGCCGGTTTTCCCGATTCCATGGCACAGAGCTGCTCATATCGTTCCTTACGCGCCTTCTGTTTCGTCGAACGGGCCTGCGCTCCGCGTTGGATCCAAGCGGTTTCCCGGCGGATCAGATTACGGCGCTTCTCTTCACAGGCTTCTTCCCGTTCCAAGCGCTGCTGATGCAATTCGAGATATTGTGCATAACTTCCTGTATAGGCATAGACCTTGCCCCTGTCGAGTTCGAGCATAGAATCGATAACCTGATCCAGAAAATAACGGTCATGCGTACTGAGCAGCAAAGCCGCCGGACTGTCATGCAAATATTGTTCCAGCCATACGATGGTCGTATCATCTAAATGGTTTGTCGGTTCGTCCATGATCAGCAGATCACAGGGTAAAATAAGAGCACGCGCGAGGCCTACTCGTTTGCGCTGCCCGCCGGACAGCGTATCGACTCCTTGGTCCAAATTTTCAATACCTAATTGCTGCAAGATGATTTTTGCCTTTTGTTCCAATTCCCAGGCCTGCAGGCGATCCATATCCTCCATCAAGGCTGCAACGCCTTCATTATCGTTATGCTGCACGGCCGCTTCATATCGGCGCAGCAGCGCCATCACCGGCAAATCCCCATCCAGTACACTTTCCAGCACAGTCCGGCCCGGTGCAAATTCCGGCTCTTGCGGCAGGAAGTGAATACGCGCTTTTTGATTGTACTGTATCTCCCCGCTATCTGTTTCTACTTGGCCGGCAATAATCCGCAGCAAAGTGGATTTACCGGCACCGTTTAACCCGATCAGTCCGATTTTCTGTCCGTTGTCAATAGAAAAATGCACATTATCGAATAGAACACGCATGCCATATGATTTTTTTACGTTTTCTGCCGTTACTATATTCATCGCTGATATTACCTTCTTTACTATAGTCGCTTATAGAATAGCATACCCATAAATCGCACTTTTTCGCAAGCACTGCTATTTTGATGCAGAAATGATTTGTTCATTTACACCCCCCCCCCGTGATGCTGGATTCCGCTGCGTCTAGTATTCGCCGTCACACTGTCTGTTCTTATTTATTTTTCTTTTCCTGCAGTGCAATCATATCTTCCGGTTTGGTGCTCCACCGGTGTTGAAACCATAACCATTCCGTCGGATGATCTTTAATAAATTGTTCCGTCAACGACGCCATTTTCCGCGTCAGGCGCGCTATATCTTCTTCCGGGTGTCCGGTGTCTTCATAACGCATCACTTCCCCTACGATAATTTGGTTATGATGATTTTTATCATGAACGGCAAAAATAGGCAGAATAGGGGAATGAAATTTTTCAGCAAATGTCGCCGGTCCTCTGGGAGTGGATGCCATTTTCCCCAAAAACATTTGAGGAACTCCGTAGAATCCGCCGTCTTGATCCGCTAAAAATCCCAATATTTTTTTTCGTTTCAACGACCTCGCCGCACATATCATTTCATTTCCGCCGCGAACAAAGATTTCGATTCCCATCATTTCTCGATTTTCATTCAAAAAGCGGGTGACTTGATCATTCGGCTGTTTTTTTACAATTACGGTTACGGGAAATCCGTACAGGGCAGGTACGGCTCCTAACCATTCCCAATTGCCAAAATGGCCGGTTAAAATAATCACTCCCTTTTGTTCCTTCAATGCCGCTTCTATCCGTTCCGGATGATCAATAGAAACCTGGTTCAATACCTGTTGTTTCTTTAAATTCGGCGTATACAAAATTTCAACTAACGACTGCCCCAAATTTTTAAACATGGCATCAATAATCCATTCCGCTTTTTTCTCACTGCAGCCAAGACCGCGCATCACATGAAAGACACCTCGTTTTTGCTGCTTCTTCAATATCGTTTTCATAAGGGGGCCCAATCCTCTTCCAACAAACAAAACGGTTGGATATGAAAAAAGACAAACGATCTTACTTACACCTCGTATGACTGTATACTGCCAATTATTCGACAAAATTACGCTGCCCCTTTTCTTTGAATGTATCCTTCTCTGCCATTATTTGGCATCTTCTATATATTTTATACTATTTAAGGCACAAAAAATATAGCTGAAAAGCATGGATATTCATGTTCTATCAGCTATATCAGATAGTTAACCAGTTTTTGTTATAAATAAAAAAGCATCCATTTCTATTTATATGCTTCTAACTCAATACTGTGCTGAACCTAAAACAACACCCACTATGGTACCCAATAAAAATTCACTGAATCCATCATCCCCATTATCATGGTGCCACCGATACCAATCATGCCATTCATGGGCATGTGCTCTTTGCCAATCACGATCCCCGTCATGGTCTCGCCATTCTCTATCATGGTCTCGCCACTCCTGTTTATGATTTCTCCATTGTTGATCGTGATTACGCTGCCAGTGTTCATCATGATTTTGCCATTGTGGGCCACGCGACGGCATCGCATAGGTATTCGTTATTCCGATTCCACTAAATGTAACTAAAAATGTACCTAAAAGTAATGTACTCATTATTTTCTTCATTTCAGAATACCTCCTTTACAACTTTCTTTCTCTATTCGTATATGTATTATAAGCCATATTTTTTTTGCCGTCTATTGATGAACTGAAAATTAGACGGAACTGTGACATAGTTGTAATATTTATATGGCTGCTTTCGCCATATAAATATATCAATTCGAATTTTACTATAAAATCATCCAAAATACTACACCCTCCAACCACTAAATTAATAAGAACAACCATATCTTACAAATAATTCTTATTCATGATATAATACAAAGTGTGGAAAAGTATATATTATGTTATTATTTACATGTATGGGAGGGATGGAATTATGGCCGATTTTGCAAATCCGTTTGGGATGAATGTCAATCGAAAACTGACAAATGAAGAATTAATACAGGCAATTCGTCTGGATATCTCCGGGGAGTTAGAGGCAATCTACCTTTACGATGCCCATGTACAAGCTACCGATAACAAGGCTGCTATAAAGGTACTTTCCGATATTCGCGACGAAGAAAAAGCACACGTCGGCGAATTAATGACGCTATTACGTATTCTCGATCCCCAAGAAGCGGATTTATTTTTATCAGGTGAATCGGAAGTAAATGAATTAATGAAAAACGCAGCGGAAGAAGTGGTTTCAAAAACACCGGCAGTCACACCTGTTTCGACTATTGGCAGTTTAATAAAAGATGAGTAATATAAACTATACGGGAGGGATATTGATATGGATTATTTAACGAGAAGCGACACCCCTATACAGGAAGAACTGTGGGCTCAAATCGATAAGACAGTTACCCAATCAGCCAGCAGTATTTTAACTGGACGGCAATTCATTCCCTTATTCGGACCCTTGGGCATAGGTGTGAATACCGTTACGATTGACGATGCCGACACGTTTAAGGAAACAGCAACAGACGGTATTCTAACTACGATCGGCAGAAAATTTGTCGAACTGCCGACCGTATATACAGATTTTACATTATATGGCAGAGATATACAAAATTCGCTTCATTTAGGATATCCGATAGATTTGACCAAAGCCGACAGTGCTGCTCAGCAGGCAGCAATCCGTGAAGATACACTTATTTTCTTTGGCAATGACGCATTAGAAATCGAAGGTTTATTAACCGTCGCAGGTAGTCATACGCTAAAGAAGTCCGATTGGAAAATAGGTGAAAATGCTTTCACAGATATATCCACCGCAATTACTATGTTAATTGAAAAGGGAATATATGGAACCTATTCGTTAGTACTGAGTTCCGACTTGTATTTACAGCTCCACCGCCTCCAACCAGGTACGGGATTGTTGGAAGTGGACCGCATAAAGGAGTTGCTGCACAAACGAGTATATTCCACCCCCATATTGGGCCACAATAAAGCCGTGTTGGTAACATCGGATAGCAGCAATATAGATCTGGTTGTCGGTCAGGATTTAAAAACGGCATATTTAGAAGAAGTAGACCTCAATCATCGTTTTCGTATTCTCGAAACAATCCGTTTACGGATAAAACGTCCACAGTCCATTGTAGTTTTTGAGTAACAACTACGATTATTTACAAACAGTATATTTGATTTATTAACAAAACAACATGACGGTACTGCCATCATTAGGTCATGATGGCAATACCGTCATGTTATTTTGTTATTGCACTTGCATTATACCTTTCTTCCCATATACCGTTTTACAGATGCGGTAACACGTATGATTCTGTAACGTACTATCTATAAATAATTCCGTATACCGCCGCTATGTATGCAGTCTCCGGCACCTGTCCCATGAACGTCCATAGGAATAATGCCTTGCTTGATTCAGTAAAGTAAAGTAAAATGTAAACATATTTTTAATTTTATTATTTTATCTTTTATTATATATGTATATATAGTCATGTAAAAGATCATTAGAAATGGGATCTTTTCCCGTTGAGAGGAGTTTTTTCTTATGTTTCAAACAAATACAGGTGTATTAATTGCTTTTGCGGCTTACTTATTGCTGATGCTGGCAATCGGTGTCTATTATTATCGTTCGCAGCAGGAGCTGAGCGACTATATTCTCGGCGGCCGCAGTCTGGGTCCATGGATTACCTCAATGAGCGCAGAAGCTTCTGACATGAGCGGCTGGATGCTGATGGGACTGCCCGGTTTTGCGTATTCCACGGGTATTTCAGCTTTCTGGACAGCCTTTGGTTTAGCCTTAGGCACCTACCTGAACTGGCATTTTGTATCTATTCGCCTGCGCAACTACACAGAAATTGCCAATAACAGCTTAACTATGCCTGATTATTTAAAAAACCGCTTTCACGACGATACCAATCTTATTCGTCTTATATCCGCTGTTTTTATCCTTATTTTCTTTTTGATTTATACTTCTTCCGGTTTTGTCGCCGGCGGTAAACTGTTTGAAATCGTTTTTGGCATGGATTATTTTACGGCACTGCTGGCAGGTGCCAGCGTTGTCGTCATTTACACGTTTCTCGGCGGATTTCTGGCTGTGTGCTGGACCGATTTTATTCAAGGCTGCATGATGTTTTTGGCGATTGTTCTGGTTCCTGTTGCCGGAAGCTTATATGCCGGGGGATTCGATGTCATTCTGGAACGTGTCGCAGCGACCTCGCCGCAGCTCCTTGATTTAGTCCCTGACAAGGGTCCTGCGGGTATCATTGCTATTATTTCTGCCATCGGCTGGGGATTGGGTTACTTCGGACAGCCCCATATTTTAGTTCGCTTTATGGCAATCCAGGATGCCTCCGAATTACACAAGGCTAAACATATCGCAATGACTTGGGTTATTATTTCTTTATCGGCAGCTGTATTTGTCGGACTGGTCGGCAAAGTCGTACTGACAGCGCCGCTTATCGGAGCTGATTCAGAAAAAGTGTTTCTTATTATGAGCGAACAGCTTTTTCCGCCATTCCTGTCGGGTCTCATTTGGTCTGCCGTATTGGCAGCTATTATGAGTACGGCGTCATCCCAGCTTTTGGTAACGGCATCCGCTATTTCCAAGGATTTCTACCACACTTTTATCCGTACCCATGCCAGTGAAAAAGAATTGATTTACGTCAGCCGCATAACCGTACTGGTCGTGTCTGCCGCGGCTATTTACTTGGCGCTGGATCCGGATAACTACATTTTAACCATGGTTGCCTACGCTTGGGCCGGTTTCGGTGCTGCCTTTGGGCCGACTATATTACTCTCCTTGTTCTGGAAAAGAATGACTAAAAACGGAGCACTGGCAGGCATTATCATCGGCGGTGTCACCGTGCTGATTTGGAAACAATTTGCTTGGTTCGACTTATATGAAATCGTACCCGGTTTTATATTCTCTCTTCTGGCTATTATCCTTGTCAGTGTCTGGGAGGGCGGTGCCGATATGTCGATACAGAAAGAATTCGACAACGCCATTCATTTTAAACAAAAAATTTCAAAAATCAATTCGGAAGAATAATTTCATAGTGACAAAAATCCCCCACAGCGTATGGGAGTCTGTACATACGCCGTGAGGGATTTTTACACATGTATTACGCTACTTTCAAGCTGCTGCATTTAATATTCCGGTTCAATGATTCCGTATTTTCCATGTTTCCGCTTATATACTACATTGATCATATCTGTTTCTGAATTGAGAAATACAAAGAAATCATGCCCGACAAGGTTCATCTGCAGAATGGCTTCTTCCACATCCATCGGTCGTGCAGCGAATTTTTTAACACGGGCAATTTCAAATACTTCTTCCGGTTCCGTCTTGCCGACAACCAGTTCATCTTTAAAGGCCCCGCCTTTCATACGGCGAGCCAGTTTTGTTTTAAATTTATGTATCTGCCGGACCATTTTATCAAATACAAGGTCGATAGCCGCATACATGTCTTCATTTGCTTCCACACCTCTTAATACCACGCCGTCTACTTTCAGTGTGATTTCAGCAATCTGGCGTTCTTTTTCAACAGAAAGAAGCGCCTGGAGATTTACCTCATTATCAAAATATTTAGTTACTTTTTTTTCATGTTTCAACACATAGTCTTTTAATGCCGGAGTTACTTCAATATTCTTTCCTCTAACGATTGCTGCCATACCAATCCCTTCCTTTCATCAGCCCGTAACCGCGATTCTATAAGCAGGATACAACATTGCGGATACCAGCCTTTATATGTATTATATTCAACAAATGCAGATAAAACTCCTGCTTATAAAAAAATACTTTTTTTGTTGACATTTATCAGGAACAATGGTATTATTTACACCAACAATACTATATTGTATTCATCCAGAGCAGCTGAGGGAATGGCCTGATGACGCTGCGGCAACCCCCACACGGGAAGGTGCCAATTCCATCGGATTTGTTCCGGCAGATGAACCTTGTACGCAAAGTTAGCCGTCATCTGTTGACGGTTTTTTTTGTACTCATTTTTAAGATGTTTTAGGAGTTGATATTGTGATTGATTTGAAAGACATTACAAAGAACTACGGCGGTAAAACCAAGGTTCAAGCGTTAAACGGGATTTCCCTTACCATTCATGACGGGGAAATTTTCGGCATTATCGGCAAGAGCGGCGCCGGCAAGTCGACGCTTATCCGTTGTATTAATATGCTGGAAAGACCGACATCGGGCTCGGTTATTATCGATGGCGACGATTTAACTAAAATGAATGAACATCAGCTGCGCCAGGAACGAAAACATATTGGCATGATTTTCCAGCATTTTAATTTGCTTTCTTCCCGCACGGTATATGATAATATTGCTTTTCCGCTGGAACTTCTCGGCGCTTCCAAGGAGGAAATCCGCAGCAAAGTAGGGTCGCTGCTCGAACTAGTCGGACTGACAGACCGGCAATATAATTATCCGGCCCAATTATCGGGCGGACAAAAACAGCGTGTCGGTATCGCCCGCGCCCTCGCCAGTGATCCTAATGTGTTGCTCTGTGACGAAGCTACGTCTGCACTGGATCCGCAGACGACAAAGTCTATTCTTGATCTGTTAAAGGATATTAACAAGAGGCTTAACTTAACCATTGTCATTATTACGCACGAAATGGCGGTTATCAAAGCGATCTGCCACCGCGTGGCTGTCATTGAAGGCGGCATTATTAAAGAATCGGGCCGCGTCGTCGATGTATTTACGAACCCACAGTCGGAAACGATGAAAGAATTTGTTCATTCTGTGATTAATATGGAGTTGCCTGAAGGGATCGTCAAACTCGGTGTTTCCGATCAGCCGGCACCGAATCGCTGCATGCTCGTACGCCTGCGGTTTAAGGGCTGTATCACAAAAGATCCTATCGTATCTACCCTGATACGCAAGTTTGACGCCGATATCAGCATCCTCTACGGCAATATTGACTATATCCAAGACGAACCGTTCGGGTATCTTATTGTAACCCTGATGGGCGATATGGAAACACAGACAAGAGCATTGGCTTATATAAAAGAATTACCAATCGGAAGTGAGGTTTTAGGTTATGTCCCAAGAAATCATTAAGTTATTATTACAAGGTATTGAGGAAACGGCCTTTATGGTATTTATTTCTACCTTCATCGGGGCTCTTATCGGTATTCCTTTGGGAATAACCCTTGTTACAACCAGCAAACATCATATTTTAGAAAATAAATATATTCATCAGATTCTCGGCACGATAGTCAATATCATTCGGTCGGTGCCGTTTATCATCCTTATGGTCGCCATTATACCTTTGACGCGTCTTATTGCCGGTACTTCTATCGGCACAACGGCGGCCTGCGTCCCCTTGACGATTGTCGCTATCCCGTTCTTGAGTCGTCTTGTAGAAACATCGATCCGCGATGTTGATTTCGGCCTTGTAGAAGCGGCACAATCCATGGGGGCTTCTCCTTTACAGATCATCCGCAAGGTATTACTTCCGGAAGCCTTGCCGACGATCATTAATAATATAACGGTCCTCATCGTCAATCTGATAGGTGCTTCGGCCATGGCAGGCGCCATCGGCGGCGGCGGTCTGGGGGACATCGCGATCCGTTATGGATATCAGCGATTCAGGGCCGACGTTATGCTGGCAACCATTATCATACTTATCGTGGTTGTCAACGTCATTCAATTCGGCGGAGATTTCACCTCCCGCAAGAAAAACAAAAAATAAATTGCTGCGTAAAATTTCCCTACGAAAGGAAGTATGTTCATGAAATTAGTAAACAAAAAAATAGGCATCGCCGCTGCTATCGCAGTACTGTGCCTTTTTGCTGCCGGCTGCGGCAGTTCGAGCACTCAGACAGCCAGTCAAGAAAAAAAAGATATCAAAATCGGGGTAACTGCCGGTCCGCATGCAGAAGTCATGGATGAAGTCAAAAAGGAAGCGGCTAAACAGGGAATCCATCTTGATGTCGTAGAATTCAACGATTATGTGCAGCCCAATACGGCGCTTGCCAACAAAGACTTGGATATGAATTCCATGCAGCATCAGCCATATTTAGATAACGTGGTCAAAAAGCAAGGATTAAAGCTGGCCTCCATCGGTAAGACCATCATTCTTCCTATGGCTATCTATTCCCATACCTACAAGAATCTAAACGATATTGCCGACGGCGCATCTGTCGCTATTCCCAATGATCCAACAAATGGAGCCCGAGCGTTACTGCTGCTCCAGCAGGCCAAGCTGATCACACTCCAAACAGGTACTTCCGTCGATACCGCGGTAACCGATATCACAGAGAATCCCAAACATCTTAAATTCCTTGAATTAGATGCGGCACAAATTGCCCGTTCATTGGATGATGCCGATCTTGCCTGCGTCAATACAAATTATGCGATTCCCGCCGGTCTAAATCCACAAAAAGATTCTCTTCTTGTAGAAGACAAAAACTCTCCGTATGCTAACGTAATGGTAGTTCGCGCAGAAGATACAGATAACCCTGCCTATAAAAAAGTATTGGAGATTTATCAATCAGAACCCATTAAAAAGTTTATTTTGGAACATTTCCAGGGAACCATTCTTCCCGCGTTTTAAATGACGCATATAATTTTTACGTAAGATAAAACAAATTCCCGCCGGATCATTCCCCGGCGGGGATTTGTTTTATGCATAGAAATCGACCGTCAATTCCTTTTCATCATTGTATTTCGTACATAAAAGTAACATCCGCCGGTAAACAGACATGCCGTAATCCAACAGATAGGGCTGGCACAGCAAATACCGAAGTATCCCCACATGGAAGCCAGTACCAGCGCACTGATTCCGCGAACGACAAGTTCGAGCAAACTGCTGACGAGCGGAACAATAGAAATCCCCATGCCCTGCAGCGCATTTCGATATACAAAAATCTGACCTAAAAAGAAATAACAAGGGACAGACATTTTAATATATAATGAAGCTTGCCGCATAAGCAATTCATCATATTCTGCAGTAAATAGGCTGATAAGCTCATTGGCAAAGAAAAACATAGACACTGCCGCGGCTCCGCAAAAAAACAAAGATACCAGCGAACATTGCTTTACCCCTTCTCGAATTCTATCATATTTTTGCGCTCCATAATTTTGTGCGGTAAATACAGCCATGGCAATACCAAAAGAAACCATCGGCTGCAAGGCCAGCTGTTCCAATCGCGTAGCAGAGATAAATCCCGCAATCGTTTCCGGTCCAAATGTATTGCATACAGATTGAATAACGATAAGGCCTAAGGAAATAATCATAAATTGTACAGCCATAGGCAATCCCATTCGCAAATGTTTCCAAGCAAAATCCCAATCAAATTGCCAGTCCCTTCGCTGCATACGCAAAATGGGAAATCGTTTCCGCATATACAGAAAACACGATACAGCAGCGATTCCCTGCGCCGTCACGAGAGCAATGGCCGATCCCGGTACTCCCCAGCCGAATTGCAATATAAAAACAATTGCCAGTATGACATTAAGTACGGACGAAAGCATTAAAAAGTAAAGCGGTGTTTTGCTATCTCCCAAGGCCCGGGCAATACATGCCAGCAAATTATAGGCTACCATGGCAACAAGTCCATAGGCAATAATAATAACATAACTGTACGAATCTTGATATAACTCCGACGATACATTCATCCAGCCGAGAAATACCGGCATAAAAAGCGCCGATATGACCATCAATAAAATAGCAGCCGCCAGCGACAACATGACCGACATCGCTACGGATCGACGCACTCCGTCGGCATCATTTGCGCCAAAACACTGTCCTGTAATAACCGTAAATCCTGATGTCAACCCAATAGTCAGCCCTAAAACAGCCATGAATAAGGGAGCGGCTGCCCCCACTGCAGCTAACGCATGGACTCCGATAATGCGGCCGACAATAATAACATCGGCAATGTTATAAAATTGCTGGAAAACATTACCAATCAAAAGAGGAACCGTAAAGGCCAGTATCAGCCGGATAGGGTTCCCCTGTGTCATACTATGAACCATGTATATTCTCTCCTTATAACACGTATTCGCAAACAGCAGACTGTCATTGAAACATATAAACATTCTTAATTATTCTGCAAACCAATCTCACTTTCCTACTATGCAGTGAGATTATTATAACACACTGTGATAAAAAAACAACTATATATTCCGGTAAACGGAGAACATCTAAAAAACATTTTAATCCGTCTCTAACAAATATATTTATAAATGTATGTTTGTTTTACTTATTTTTAATCTATAGAAAACGTTTCATAATCTTATTTTCATTTTGTTTATTTATAGTAATAGGAGAGGTGATTAGATTGAAAACATTATTTGAGGACGGAACGTATCCAACAGAACCATTTGCAATAGCACATCATCAGTTTATCACCATTAAAACACTGCACCACCACTGCCTATTCGGACAAATCAAGACAGAAAAAAATGCCGCCACCTGGATCCCCACCGTTTTGGGACAGGCAGCAGCAAGAGGCATGGAATCACTGAAAAACCAATCCCACGGTATCGGCATTGACTGCTATGTTATTATGCCCAATCATATTCATATGATTCTCAAACACCATTCCCGGCATCGTAAGAATCATATAAGCCAATTTGTTGCCGCATGCAAAACACATATAACGTATCATTTGAATGTATCCCGAAATAGTATCCGCCACTATTGGCATCCGTCTTATGATACTCTTATTATCCGCAGTGCTTTCACATACAACGTATTATCCCTTTCGATACAAGATCATAAAAAAAACTGGAAGTATGATATGTTGTATCCCCCTTACTGTAAAAACAATAGCAGATCGCAGATACTGTAAATTTCTACGATCTGCTATTATGTTGTGTTTCCATCGTATATAAAAAGTCGACTGCCCGGAGCGGCTGTTCCGTACATTGCTGGACGTAGCTGTAAAGCAATTCTTCAAGAAAGCTAATTGCTCTTTTACTGATCTGCAGCGGCTGTGCTGCATTCCAATCATAGGCTAAAATAGTCTTCCACAGCTGCTGTACCGAAAGAGGCAACATGACTGCCGGCAATGCAGGTTCGGGTTCCTCCGACAAATAATATACCGGTCTGCCCGTATCGGTAATGCCCTTTCGATATATATGCACCGTATCGATATCAGGACAGAACCCCGCTAACGCGACGAGCTGCCAGCCGGTTATGACGGTAAGGATCCGCTCATTTTTTTCCCCTACCAGTTTGCTATACCGGCAGAGGAGTCCATATACATTCCTATCGGCTGCCTTCTCAGGTATAAGATGCAGTACCATTTCAATACATATTTGTGCATATGCATACGATTCTACTGTCAAATAGGAAATCAGCGTATTAACTACGCATTCATATTCGCCGAGTGTCAGCGAGCCACCCCGTTCCCAAGCATCAAAGGTAATAATGCTTAAAGCAGAAAGACTGCCAATCCCTTGATTGCGATGTTTTCTGGATGTATTCAAAAAAACGCGAAACCATCCCTGCTGCAAGGTAAATACGGTCATTATCTGATAGGATGAATGGTTTTTTTTTATAGTCAGAATCACTCCGTCAAATCGCTGATACCGTGCAGCATTATATCCTGTATTATGCCTCATCATTTTCACCGTTTTCGTCTTTCACCGCTAGTTTAGGAACCGCTTTGACCCGGCTGATCCGAAATCCCTGTATTTCAAGAACAATAAACCGATAATTCCCGATTTCCACCTCTTCGCGCACAGAAGCCGTATGGCCTAATAAATTAAATATATAACCACCGATCGTATCCGTATCCACATCCTCTTCTACCGGGATATGAAGAAGTTCCTCTACATCTTCCAACAAAACGGTGCCATCAAATTCATATTCCCCATCGGCCAGCGGCTGTATATCTTCCTTTTCCGCATGATGCTCATTTTGAATATTACCTACTAATTCTTCCATAATATCTTCCAGTCCAATAAGGCCGACTGTACTTCCGTATTCGTCAACAACAATGGCCAAATACGTCCGCTGGGCTCTCATCAGCTGCAGCAGTTTAGATGCGTGCATCACTTCCGGGACCATAAGGATCGGCCGGGTAATAAGGCGCAGATTACTGCGGTGATTTAGATATAGATCCATAAAATCTTTAATATGGACTAATCCTAAAATATGATCCTTATCTTCACTGCATAGCGGATATCGTGTATGCCGTGATTTTCGGATCGTCTGCATATCTTTTGCTGTCGAATCGCCTACGTAAAGACAGACGATTTCCTGGCGCGGAACCATGATTTCCTTTGCCAGCCTGTCCGCAAAATCAAATACATTTCCGATCAATTCACTTTCTACCTGATCGATTTTCCCTTCCCGATGGCTGGCAGTAACCAGCATGCGGATTTCATCTTCTGAATGAGCCATGTCAATTTCATTGGTCACACTGAGTCCCAACAGTCCCATGATTTTCCGTCCAAACCAATTACCAAACTGAATAGCCGGAAATAACAAACGGCTCCAAAAATAAATAAAATGCCCGACCGTCATAAGACTGCTTTCCGCCCGCTCCAGTCCCAAAGATTTAGGTACCAGTTCACAAAGTACCCACTGCAGCACAATGGCCAGCACAAGAAACAAGAACAGGTATACCAGCCACAAAAGCCACCAGGACGGAATACTATTTGACAGCAGCGGATATAGATGAACGAACAGCAGCGTAATAACAACGCCTGCCGCTAAACTGGAGATCGCCATCCCCAATTGGGCCATACCCAGAAAAACTGTCGGTCTGTCATACAATGTCAATAGAAATTTCGCATTTTCTTTACCGTCCCGGACAAGTTCTTCAATATATTCACGGCGTAATTGCACAAAGGCAAATTTTCCGGCTACGAAAATGGCATTGCATATAAGACACAGGATTAATAATAGTATATATTGCGGCACTGCTTGTAATGTTGCTTCGATAAGTCATCTTCTCCTATCTTTCGTTTTTATAACCAAATTCACTGAGTGCAGACGCCTGATTTCGCCAATCTCGCTTCACCTTTACCCATATATCAAGAAAAACAGGCGATCCCAAAATATTTTCTATCTCTTGGCGGGCCAGCTGGCCTACTTTTTTCAAAACAGTACCATTTTTACCGATGACAATATGTTTTTGCGATTCTCTTTCCACATACACGGTCATGCGTATATATACTTTAGCATTGCCTCGTGTTTTCATTTCATCCACATACACGGCAATAGCATGTGGAATTTCTTCCTGCATGCAGCGAAAAAGCTTTTCCCGGACGATTTCTGCTACCAACAATCGTTCCGGTTGATCCGTAATCATATCCTCAGGAAAATATTTAGGTCCTTCGGGTAGTATTTTTTTCAGTTCTTCGAGAATGACTTCCACATTTTCGCCCGTCCGTGCAGATACCGGAATAATTTGGCTAAATGGGTACAGCGACGAATATTCTGTAATTTTCTGCAAAACATCTCCCCTGTTCATCACATCTGTTTTATTAATTATTAAAAAAACAGGCGCTTTTGTATTTTCTAGTTTATGTATGATAAATTGATCACCTGGTCCTTTTTTTTCATTTCCAGAAACCAGAAAAAGTACAGCATCAATATCCTTCATGGAAGAAAAGGCAGCTTCATCCATAAATTGCCCCAACTTGTGCTTCGGTTTATGAATACCCGGCGTGTCCAAGAATATAATTTGGCAAGCATCATCAGAGTGAATACACAAAATACGATTCCGCGTGGTCTGCGCCTTATCGGATACAATCGTTACTTTCTGCTTGATGATCGTATTAATCAACGTCGACTTTCCCACATTAGGACGGCCAACAACCGCTACAAATCCAGATTTAAATTTTTGTTCCATATATAGCTCCTTATTTTCTATGGTGTTCCCGTTTTAAAATACGTTCATAAACTAAAAGCATGCGGGAGCAATTCCCGGAGTGATACTATTTTATACGTATCATTTGATTTTGTCAAAATAATTTCAGGAATATGAAATTCTTCCATAACTTGGCGGCAAGCACCGCACGGTGTAATCCAATCCGGATTTTCCCCGACAAGGGCCAACGCCCGAAACATATGGCAGCCTCCTGCCACGGCACTACCTATTGCATTGCGTTCCGCACACATAGTAAGTCCGTAAGATGCATTTTCCACATTACATCCCGTATACATACGGTTATCTTCGGTTAATACCGCCGCCCCAACAGAAAAATGTGAATAGGGTGCGTAAGCATGCTGCTGGGCTTCTCTTGCTTTTTTTATCAGTATCGCTACTGTTGTCTCATCGATCATAACACTTCACCTGCGCGGACATAGCCTAACCGCTGCAAAATAAATTCTTCTTCCTTGCGCATTTCCAGCTTGTCTTCCGCAGTCATGTGATCATACCCCAATATATGCAGCATGCCATGTATCGTCAGATAGGCCAATTCTCGTTCAAAAGAATGACCATATTCATCCGCTTGTTCCTGTACTTTTTCCAGTGAAATGACAATATCCCCCAGCAAATTGGCATCCGGTCCCTCATAATCAGAATTTTCTCCTTCATTTAATGCAAATGACAAAACATCCGTAGGCCGGTCTATTTGACGATATTGTTTATTAAGACTGCGTATATACTCGTTATGGCACAAAAGGACGCTTATTTCCGTATGGGAACCTAACCCATATACAATCGCCGCTTCTGAACATACTTGTTCGATGACCGCTTCATATTCCGCGTTTTTAACTGTTTCCTGCTCATAATTAATGTTAATGTTCATACTATCAACTCCTTACTCATTTTTATAAAATCGGTCATATGCCCGGATAATCCGCCCGACCATATCATGGCGCACAACATCTTCATCCGTAAAAGAAACAATATCAACACCATGCACATCCGCCAGTACTTTTTGCGCTTCCGTGAGACCCGAGGTTTTTCGGTCAGCTAAATCAATTTGTGTAATATCACCATTAACAACAACACGTGAATGATTTCCCATACGTGTCAAAAACATCTTCATCTGTTCCCGCGTCGTATTTTGAGCTTCATCCAGAATAATAAAAGATTCTTCCAAGGTTCGTCCGCGCATATACGCTAACGGAGCCACTTCAATAATATTTCGGGCAATGAGTTTTTGAAATTGATCATACCCAAACATATCGGCCAACGCATCATATAAGGGACGTAAATACGGGTCTATTTTTTCCTGCAGATCGCCCGGAAGAAATCCCAGTTTTTCTCCCGCTTCTACAGCCGGACGAGTCAGAACGATTCGTTCTACTTCGCGATTGCGCAGGCAAAAAGCCGCAAGGGCAACAGCCAAATACGTTTTTCCCGTACCCGCGGGACCGATGCCAAAGGTAATAAGGTTTTTACGAATAGAATCGACATACTTTTTTTGGCCCAGTGTCTTCGGCTTAATAAGCCGGCCTCTGGCGGAAATATTCACGGTATCCGAATAGATCGCACGCAGCAGTTCTTCTTTTCCCTGCTGTATCATAAAAGACGAGTATCGTACATGTTGTGTAGTAATATATGTATTTTCCCGATTTAGGTATCGTAAGATGTCAATGATTTTAGTTACATAGGATACGTCCAACTCCTCCCCGACCAAAATTATTTCATCACCGCGAGCCGCAATACGGCATTTCGGAAATTCATGCTGCAACACTTTCAGGAATTCATCTTTCATTCCAAAAATGACTTTTGCTTCTTTCCTATCGGCCAGCTGGATTCTCTTTTCCATAGACAATGAGCATTCCTCTTTTCTACTATATTAGAAATTTACGTACTGCTTTACCTTGCAAATAATCACATTTTTTCCCCTGCCAACTATCTCTTTGTTCCAGTTCCGCGTCAATCATATCCCGTATTTTCCACCAGCCCATTCCCCAATTTGCAAATTCCGTCGCTTCCTGCGGCGCACGTCCGATAAGCCGTTGAAAGACGATATCGTGCCGTACATATTCAATGAAAGTTACCACACGTTCGACGTACTCTTCTACGGGTGCCAAGGTAATCTTTCCTTGTTCGTACCAATCCGCCATTACTGTATTTTTGATAATATACAGTGCATGAAGTTTGATCTCATGTGTCGGCAGTGCTGAAATAATTTTTGCTGTCTCTATGACATCTTCCATCGTATCCCAAGGTAAATTCAATATGAGATGTGTACAATTTCTAAAAGGATAGGACTGCAGCATAAGAATAGCGTCAATATATTCTGCCAGTGTATGTCCTCGATTTATTTTTTTCAACGTTTTATAATTGACCGTTTGCAATCCTAACTCCACAAGGATATCCACGCCGTATGTTTCCTTGATATCTGCCATTATATCCAAATATGCCGGGTGCAGGCAGTCCGGCCGGGTAGCAATCGCAATGCCTACAATGTCCGGCCGGCAGGCTTCTATAAGATATTGACGAAATACCTCGGGCCGTAAATAGGTATTCGTAAAGTTTTGAAAATAGGAAATATATTTGTACGCCTTATATTTAGGCGCAATATGAGCAATATTCTTGTCAATTTGCTGTCCGATCGTTACAGACGCCGGCAGATTTTCATATCCGGCCCCGATAGTACCGCAAAACACGCATCCCCGGGTTCCCAGAGTGCCATCCCGGTTAGGGCACGTATCGGGAATACTGATAGGAAGTTTGTATACCTTCTCTCCATACGTATCTTTTAAATAGTGTGAATATGTATTATATCGTTCCATTACTGCATTCCCCTCCGTGGAATCAACTGCCAGCATACTCCATTCCTGCGCTTCTCGGCAAGAATATATGCGGCCCCTTCCGTCATTTTTGCATATCGTTGTAATTCATTTTTTGTTTCATTAGAAACCGGCCAAAGGAAATACCTCATTTTTATATCGCGCCAGTTAGTAAAGGTATATTCATGTATATATTGTCTCATATTTTCTTCACAGCGAAACAAGGAATCCGTCACACTGCGTTCCGCTTCCTGCCAATCCAAAAAATCAGGTTTTATGCGAAACCGGAAAAATACCAGCATATCTAAACTCAAAAGTTCGCGCAGAACCGCAAGATGCTCTTGATAGGCCGCCTGCTTACATAAAAACCGCCAAAAGAAACGACACAAATTATAATCGGAAACAGCAGCGGCATCATTTTTTTCTTCTATCCAGTATGCCGTTATGCGTTCATACAGCAGCATATAATCATCATGACAGAAGCGTCCTAAATAGGCAAGGGTATAGTAGAATTTTCCTGAATTATATATACGTTCAAATACATCCTCAAATACTTTAAGATATCGTATCTTTTCATAGGGAAGCCACTTCGTGGCCAATACTTCATACGGACCGCAGGGATCATAGCGATATTGCTGCGGATAATCGCGCCGGATACCGGACCCCTTCAGGAGTTTCAGAAAGCCGATTTGCAGTTTATGGGGATGCAGCGCATAAATATCATTAAAAGAATGTCGTAAATGATCATAATCTTCATAGGGAAGTCCGACGATCAAATCGAGATGTAAATGAATCGTTTCTTTTTTCAAGAGCATCTCCATGATATGTTTTATGCGCGGCCAGTCATTATGTCGGTGAATTGCCTTTAATGTCGTTTCGTAGGTTGATTGAATTCCCATTTCCAGCTGGATCCGTCCTTTGGGAGCCTGTGATAAAAGCGCCAAATCTTCATCAGTAAGCAGTCCGGGCTCTATTTCCAAATGAAAGTTTATCGGTTCTTGTACCGATATCATATATTGCAAAAGCGGTCGATAATGACGCGGGTTGCAATTAAACGTACGATCGACAAATTTTATCTGTCGTATTCCCGCTGCCACAAAATACTGTAATTCCTTAATAACCTTGGATACAGAACGGAAACGCACGGTGTCACTCATTCCGGATAAGCAGTACTGGCAATGGAAGGGACAGCCGCGAGAGCTTTCATAATACATAATTTTATGGTCCAGCGTTGCTAAATCTTCTCCGGCATACGGAAATGGCAAGGCGTCCAAATCCGGTGTTACTTCGCAAAAAGATTCATCCCCTGCAATATGTCCGCTACGGCGTCCTAAAACACCGGGCAGAGAAAGGCCATCTTTTCCTTCTTCCCATTCCCGGATAAGTTGCGGAAGGACAACTTCGCCTTCCCCTTGCAGTACATAATCAATATCCGTGCAGGTTTCCAGTACTTCGCGAGCGGTATAAGATACTTCGGGACCTCCTGCCAATATGCGAATATTAGGTTCTATCTGTTTGATAAGTCGAATAAGATGATACGTCATTTCAATATTCCATATATAACAGGAAAAACCGATACAAGATGCACGGAAATCATATATATGCCGCAATATATCATATATATTTTGATTAATCGTATATTCAGCCGTTACGACGTTTTTGATTCCGGCTGCATCACAACTGGTTTTCAAACAGCGTAATGCCAGCGAGGAATGGATAAATTTTGCGTTCAGCGTAACCAGCAATGTGTTCATAGTTATAAAATATACCTCCTCATAGCATAACTTCTAGTTTATATTATACTACATTTGCAATGCGCTGACACTAGTAACGGCAGTAGATTGCTTCCCTATCGCCATAATTCATTCTACGGACAATTAATCAGTGCAATAGCCGTCGTTTTGTGGTAGTATTAAGGCATAAATCTACCATGCCACAGGGGGGTACTATATACATGTTGAACATAGCACTTGCACAAATGAACATTCATGCCGGTGATCCGCGTCACAATGTTACGACAATGAAAAAAAATATCGCACAAGCTAAAAAAGCGGGTTGTGATATGATTATTTTTCCCGAATTGGCAATTCCGGGATATTTAATCGGCGATGTTTGGGATCAGCAAGATTACATTGATGAATGTGTTGCTTTTGGAGAAGAACTTCGACAGCTTTCTGCCGATATTACCATTGTATTCGGCAACGTCGCCTGTGAATCAGGCCGTGTAAATCTCGATGGACATCTGAGAAAATACAATGCCATGTTTGTTGCCAGAAACAAAGAATTTTTATCACCTCTGGCCTCGCCATACCCGTTTTATATTAAAACATTGCTGCCTAATTATCGTGAATTCAGTGATTCCAGATACTTTACATCACTCCTTGAAGTGGCTCAGGAACGACATGTTTTTGTAGAAGATCTGTTCTCACCTATCCGCATTGATTTCGGAAATAATCGTCTTCTTACCATCGGCCCTCTCATCTGCGAGGACAGCTGGGATGAAAATTATCCGTTTAAACCCATGTCTTTTTTAGGCAAACACTATTCGCCCGATATGTTTATCAACATTTCCAACTCACCATTTACCTTAGGAAAAACGCAACGCCGTCATCGCCTTTTTGGACAATCCATAAAAAAAGTGCAGGCTCCTACACTGTATGTCAATTGTTCAGGAATACAAAATAACGGCAAGAACATATATACGTTCGATGGTTCCAGCTGTGCCTATACAAAAGAAGGAATGCCCCATTTTGAATGCCGGCCTTTTGAGGAAGAGTTGGCTTTTGTACAATATGATGAAGTATCTCGTACATTTACCTCACCCAAAAAAATAAATTTTCCTCAAAAAGAAACAGAGGAAATATATACCAGCCTGCATTACGGCATTACCTCCTTTCTTTCTTCGATCGGTGTAAATAAAGTAGTTATCGGTGTATCGGGCGGTATTGATTCTGCTGTAAATGCCGCATTATATGCTGCCATTTTACCGCCGGCACAAATCATGCTTGTAAATATGCCCAGCTGTTACAATTCTTCTATTACCAAAGGATTAGCAAAAACACTGGCTGATAATATCGGCTGCTTATATACTGTCATTCCTGTGCAAGATAGCCTGGAACTTACGCGCAAACAAATTCAAACAGCGGAAGTGTACCGCGGTGAAAAAAGAGTCTCTCAGCTTGAACTTACCAGTTTTATCGAAGAAAATATCCAGGCTCGCGATCGTTCCAGCCGAATTTTAGCTGCTGTAGCGGCTTCCTTTGGCGGTGTATTTACATGTAATGCCAACAAAGCAGAAACAGCCGTGGGATATGCCACATTATATGGAGATCATGCAGGTTACCTAGCTGCTACCGCCGATTTATGGAAACATCAAATATATGCTCTTGCAATGTATTTAAATCAGAACGTATTTCATCGGGAGGTCATTCCCAAGGGCAGTATCGACATCGTCCCCAGTGCAGAATTATCGGCCAGTCAAGATATTGCAAAAGGTCAGGGGGATCCTATTATATATTCGTATCATGACTATTTATTTGCTTCCTTCGTAGAAAACTGGCATCGTGTTACACCACAGTCTATCCTGCAATGGTATATAGACGGAACGCTGGAAGAACATATCGGCTGCCGCATTGTCGTTCATACTCTCTTTCCCACAGCTAAAGAATTTATTGATGATTTGGAACGTTGGTGGAAACTGGTTTCTGGTTTTGCCGTTGCTAAACGCATACAAAGTCCGCCGATTTTATCGATCAGCCGTCGTTCTTTTGGGTATGACCTGCGGGAAGCACAACTGAAACCATATTATACAACTAAATATTTATCCTTAAAAAAACAGTTGCTGCAAACAGAAATGTAGTCCGATGATTGCTTATAAATAAAAAGTGTTCTCCGTCTTAAGTGGAGAACACTTTTTTATTATGATATACTTACGAATTTTCCAAATTTCCTATTTTACTTTTTTGTTTACCTGACGGGCGTTTTACACCCCGCCCAAAGTTTTCCATAATAATGAACAACATAGGAATAATAAATACCCCCAGCAAGGTTGCTACGGATGTACCAAAAACAACGGTTATCCCCATCGTTACACGCGAAGCAGCACCTGCTCCGGTCGCTGTCGCCAGCGGAATAGAACCGACAACAAAGGCTAAAGACGTCATAATGATAGGACGAAGACGAATCTTAGCCGCTTCAATAGCCGCCGATACGGGGTCCATGCCACGCTCATCTACACGAATTTTTGCATATTCAATAATCAAAATCGCATTTTTAGCAGCTAACCCAATTACCGCTAAAATACCAATTTGGAAATAGATATTATTTTGTTGATTCAATAAATATATGAAGGAGGTCGCTCCGAATAAACCCGTCGGAACACTGAGCAGTACAGCAAAAGGAACTTTCCAGCTTTCATATAGTGCTGCCAATACAAGGAAGACGAACAGCAAGGCTAACCCGAATACATAATAGGTTTTATTTCCTGCTTCGATTTCTTCACGGCTCATACCCGCCCATTCGTAATAGTATCCGTCTGTAAGGGTTTCTTTAGAGACTTCCTCTAACGCTTTCAGTGCATCCCCTGAACTATAGCCATTCGCCGGGGAACCCGTGATTTTAATAGAAGGATAGTCATTAAAGCGCGTAATAATGGATGCCGCACCAATCGGCCTTGGCCGGATAAAATCATTAACCGGAATCAATTCTCCGCTGGAGTTTTTCACATACAGGAACTTATTATCGTTTATATTTTTACGATAGGCAGGGTTTGCCTGAATGATAGTCTTAAAATTTTTGCCGAAAATAGTGAAATCATTGACCTGATAACTGCCGTAATATATTTGCAGCACATTGTACAAGTCACTCATAGACACTCCCGATTTTTGAACTTTTTCACGATCAATATCCAAGTTGTAACCGGGAGTATCATTGGTAAAAGTCGTATAGATAGAGCCGATTTCCGGCCGTTTACGGGCAGCCCCTATAAATTGCTGCGCCATATCGTACAACTCCGCAGTCGTATGACCGCCGCGATTTTCCAATTGATACGTAAATCCGCTGGATACCCCCATCCCATCGATCGGCGGCGGATTAAAAGCCATGATCGTAGCCTGGGGCACAGCTTTCATACCATATCCCATAATATTCTTAACCAAGGTATCTACGGATAAATCTGCTGTTTTTCGTTCATCCCAATCTTTCATTTTTATCATAACGGCGCCACTGTTTGGTTTTTGGGCACCTGCCAGCATACCGTACCCGCTGATTCCCATAACTCCCTGTATATTGGGAAGTTTTGCAATCCAGTTGGCTACTTCACTGACGGTTTTTTCCGTTTTCTGCTGGGACGTCCCTTCCGGCAGTGTCACATCCGCAATAGCAAACCCGTTATCTTCACTGGGTACAAAACCTGTCGGTATAATATTAAATAATCCGGCTGTAATCGTGCTGATAAGAACCAGAAACACAACACACCACTTGATGTGTATATGCAGATAGGCCAGTTTTTTCCCATACCAGTTAATCAACCGGTCAAATCCATCATTAAATGCGTTAAACCATTTATAAATTCCCTTTTCTCGTTCTTCCGGCTTATATACCTTCAGCATCATGCCGCACAACGCAGGCGTCAACGTCAACGCCACAAACGCTGAAATCATGACAGATACGGCTATGGTCAAAGCAAACTGCCGATACAGGATACCTGACATACCACTCAAAAAGCTGACCGGTACAAAAACTGCCGATAATACACAGGCTACGCCGATAACCGGATTCTGCACGTTGCGCATTGCCACTTCTGTCGCTTCGATCGGACTTCGGGCGTGGTACTTTATTTCATATTCCACCGCTTCAATAACAACGATGGCATCATCGACAAGCAAGCCGATAGCTAAAACCATCGCGAATAAGGTTAAAGTATTGATAGAAAAGCCCAATAACTGAAAAGCGGCAAATGTTCCCAGCAAAGATACGGGAACCGCAATCAACGGAATAAAGGTAGACCGCCAACTTTGCAAAAACACAAACACTATGAAAGCAACCAGTAACAGTGCTTCAATAAACGTGTGGATAACTTCGGTAATGGAAGCCTTAACAAATTCCGTGCTGTCATAAATCACGCGATACTCTAAATCAGGCGGAAAGGATTCCTGTGCTTTTTTCAATACCTTTAAGATGCCGCTTACCGTTTGTACGGCATTGGCATCGGATGTCAAACTGACCTGAAACCCGGCAGTAGAAATTTGTTTGCCGTTTTCATTATACAGGCCTGATACACTATAGCTTTTAGCTCCTAGTTGAACTGTCGCAACATCACCTAAATGAATCATACTGCCGTCAGAATTGGTTCGAATAATAATTTTTTTAAATTCATCCGCTGTTTTTAAACGACCGTCTGTGCGCAATGTATACTGGTACTGCTGACTATTTCCGATAGGATTCGTACCGATCGTACCTACGGCAGCCTGTACATTCTGCGTTGTAAGGGCAGATGAGATATCTGTTGGTACAATTTTTAAAACTGCCATTTTTGCCGGATCCAGCCAGATGCGCATGGCATAATCAGACCCGAATTCCGTGACGTCGCCAACACCGGGAACGGCTTTGATCGCATCCATAAAAAACTGTGTTGCGTAGTTTTTCATAAAAACCTGATCATATGTACTGTTGGGAGATACCAATGAAAACACCATGGCCATCGTACTGGATGATTTACCAACGGTAACCCCTAAATTTTGTACATCTGTCGGCAGTGTTGCCGTAACCTGACTTACTTTATTCTGCGTATTGACCGTATCCATATCGCCGTTGGAATCAGTAGTAAATTGTACGGTTGCTCTATACGAGCCGCTGTCCGTGCTGCTGCTTTCCACATTGACAAGATGTTCGACGCCTATGAGCTGCTGTTCGATGACAGATGCCACCGTAGTACCGATAACGTCTGCATTAGCCCCTGAATACGTTGCAGATATGTATACTTGCGGCGGTGTTACTTTCGGATATTTTGCTACCGGCAATGTCACCATTGCCAACAAACCGATGATGCTAATCATCAACGCAATGACGATTGCAAAGATAGGTCTGTGAATAAAAAATTTCGAAATCACTCGTATTTCCCCCTATCTTTAATACTAGCTCTGTGATGCCTTGGCATCACCTTTTTCAATATCGGCTTTGGTCAGCAAATGTTGTTCCAGCTGCCCCGCAGTATTTGCCTTTTGATATCCATCGACGATAATAGTATCGTCATCCTTCAGCCCGGAATTAATAATCCAGAACTTACCAACCTGCTGTCCCGGCTGTACTTCTTTATTCTGCATTTCACCATTTTCGTCCAAAACCGCTACAAAATATTTTCCTAATGTTTGCTGTACCGCGCGCTGCGGAACAAGAATCGCCTTCTGCTGTACTTGTGTGTCGGAAATAACAGTAGCATATAAACCGGGAATCAGCATATTGTACGGATTGGCAAATACCGCCTTTACCGTAATAGCGCCGCTGTTATTCTGTATGCCATGATTGATCTGGACTACGTGTCCTTCTTCTGCATATATCGTGCCGTCACTGAGCCGGAGTTTTAAATGATTGCCCCAGCTTCCCGGATTATCTGCGCTCTTTTTTACCATCTGCAGATATTCCGCTTCACTGATGGAAAATTCTACGTACACGGGATCCTGTGTGGATATCGTAACCAGTGCAGTAGAACCCGCTGTGGCAAAGGTTCCTACAGGAACATCATCTACATTTAATTTTCCGGAAAAAGGTGCATATACAATCGTATCATCCACATTGTCCTGGGCCGATTGTACTTGGGCAGCATTTGCTTCGAGAACAGCATTTTCCTGATTCGTCGCAGCTTCCTGGTCCGTTACGGTCTGCTGCGAAATGGCATCTTGATCCGCTAACGTCTGATACCGGCGCAGATTCATCTGCTGGTTAGCAAGGTTAGCGGCTGCCTGCGCCTGTGTTGCCTTGGCCTGTGCCAAGGCAGCATCATACTGGCGGCTGTCTAAGCGAAATAAAGGCTGTCCTGCAGAAACGATATCACCGCCTTTAATATATTTTTCCAGTACGCGTCCGGATATCTTCGCTTGTACCGGTACCTTATCTGTAGCAATGACCATCCCGCTGTATTCTGCCGTAACCGGCGTATCTTCCGCCGCAACCTTATAGGTATTCACACTGACGGCCATTTTCTGTTGTCCCTTATTAGCACCGCAGCCGGCAAGCAATGCCGCAATAGTAATAACTGCCAACCCGGTTTTTAACAATCTACTTGTGTTTATCATTCGTTGATTTTCCTCCGTTCTTTTTTATGCCATACAATACGATTTTGATACACGCTTCCATATATTCGGGAAACGTGTAGCTTTGATCCAGCGTATCAAATTGATCAAAAATTTCCACTGCCGTACCGTGCAGCATATGCATGAGAAGCTGCTTGTCAAAATACTCAAATTCATTACTTTCCTGTGCCTCCGCCACGAATTGTTCCAACTGTTTCCAATCCCGCCGAGACCGTTCCTGCACAAGTTCATATAAACCGGGCATTTTCTTAAAAAAACGCGTGGTTTCTTTCATGGAAAAGACCTTGGTTACACGAGAACGAATAGAAAAATACGTGATCAGTTTTTCTTCTGGGCTCATATTTTTATCAGCCAGCAGCAATGTATGCTGCTCATATAAATCGTCCATAATAGAAAAAATAGCTTCACGCACCACGACCTGCTTGGATGAAAAATTTTCATACAATGTCTGCTTACTGATACGCAAACACCGGGCCAAATCATCCATATGAAAATCCGGTCCGTGCCGATCCATTTTATTTAACGTTTCTGCAAGTATTCTTTTTTTAATATCCTGTGTCATATCGTACCTCTG
The DNA here is from genome assembly GCF_050219315.1 of Megasphaera sueciensis. Classification (NCBI taxonomy): domain Bacteria; kingdom Bacillati; phylum Bacillota; class Negativicutes; order Veillonellales; family Veillonellaceae; genus Megasphaera; species Megasphaera sueciensis. The sequence continues at coordinate 558,836 of NZ_CP116939.1, read as the reverse complement.
CCAAGGAGAAAAACTTTTCTTATCATTCCAGTACCACTTTTTATAGTGTAATATATTGACCTATATATGTCAATAATATTTCAATTACTTTACAGGTTTATTACAAGTTTTTTATTTACAGAACAAAACACCACGAATTCTATTTAATCATTCGATGCAGGACTTGACGAACGGGCAGAAATTTATAAATTAAAGCTCCCAAAGCAGCTCCCAATATCGTATTCGGCAAGAAAGCCAGGACAAAAAAGAAAAAGGCTGCAGCCTGAGAATCAAGAATAATTGCAGCAATAGGATACGCGATAAGCCCGCCGAGAATTCCCGTGCCAAATACTTCTCCCACAACAGCTCCCCATACAGAGCCTGTTTTTTTATAGAGAATACCTGATAATACGGCACCGATCATACTCCCTGGATATGCAAGAATAGTTCCCATTCCCATGGCAATTCGAATAGAAGAAATACAAAAAGCTCCGGTCAAAGAATATCTCCAACCCAGCATCATCGCTAAAAGCACATTGATCATATGCTGCACGGGAAACGCTTTAGCCGCACCCAAAGGAATGGAAAAAGGTGCCAATAGCACACCAATAGCGATAAAAATCGCTGTAAGTGTTAATTTCCGCAAATCATTTTGTTCCATTTTCTATCAAAACCTTTCCATATAAATTAAAACTATCTGCCGTAAACTGATATATTGAATTAAACAGCAGGTGATGAAAAGAACCAGGACCGGCATCTCCGCCTTCCGCCAGTGCCTGTTCTCCGGCGATTGCCATAACGGAGGTACCTGCTGCGGCTGCCGTAAACGGGTCTGTAACCGCTGCAAAAGAAGCAATAAGAGACGTAGTCATGCAGCCGGTCCCTGTGACATAGGTCAGCATAGGACATCCGTTTCCAAGCAGCACGCTATGTGTTCCATCAGATACGGCGTCTATTTCTCCGGTAATGACTACCGTTGTTCCCAGCAACCGTGCCATCCGTGTAATTAAAGATAGATCGACAGTTGTGTTTGCATGATTGTCAACACCTGGGTTGACACCGCTTTTTTTATAGGCTAGACAAAGTATTTCACTTAAATTACCGCGTATAATCGTGATGGGTATATTCTGTATCACCCGCAGTACCGATTCTGTACGGTAGGCAGTGCCTCCGGCCCCTACGGGATCCAAGATAATCGGTATATCCGCTTTTTCTGCGGCTTTTCCGGCTAGCAGCATAGCGTCTACGGTCCAATGCTGTAACGTCCCCATATTCAACAGCAATGCGTCTGCCGCTGCTGCCATCTCTTCTACTTCTTCCACCGCGTTTGTCATGGTCGGAGAAGCGCCCACAGACAATGTAGCATTAGCACAATCATTCATCGTCACAAAATTAGTTATATGATGGACAAGTGGTCGTTTTGACCGCAATTGCCGCAGCGCCGATCCTGCATCCTCCCATAATTTCATGTTGCATCGCTCCTAACTAATGCGTATTTTCAAAATAACCTTGCGTATCGGTTTTGAAATGCCATCGGGCGCGCATAAAGCACGGTGTCCGTCACCGGGCATAAAAACAGCAAACGTTGCGCCCGGTATCATGAGAATCTTTATATCTTCCGATAATTTTGGTGCATACATGTATCCATCCGATTCGGAATAACTTTTGACACATTCTCCCGCATTGCACAACGGTTGATATCCAATATATTCGTCACCGGAAATAACCATTTGTATGTCCGCATATTTTTTATGCGCTTCCATCAGATGTTCTGCGGCGGCAGCGGTCTTACCTTCGTCAACATTCATAAAGTTTCCGTTCCCCAGATCATGCCGCCCCGGCAAAAAAGATTGGATATCGGCTTCTGCCAATTTAGATATCCATGGCACTAAAAAATCCGGCATATATCTTTTTTCTGATTTCCATTGGTTTATATTTCCTACATACATATGAAAAAGCTCCTCTCCTGCGTCCTTTAAACTATTTTCCTTGCAGTAATTCTTCCCTTTATTTGATTTGTTTGACAAATATGCTATAATCGAGTAACAAAAGAAGGGGGTATATAAGCAATGATACAAGCTAGTGAATATGGTAAAATCTTTAATGATCGTTTGAATAAAGGTGCTTTTTTAAACACAAGCAACGGGCAAAAAGCTAATACGATGACGGTGTCATGGGGAAGCATAGGTATTATGTGGGGCGCTCCCACCGTTACTATTATGGTACGGCAAACCCGGTATTCCAAAGAAAACCTGAATACTATCAAGGCATTCACACTATCCGTCCCTATGGATGACTCCTACCAAGACGCGTTGGCTTTATGCGGCAGTAAATCAGGCCGGGATATAGATAAATATGCAGCTGCCGGGATTACCCCGCAAGCCCCGAAAACCGGTATTGTTCCCGTCATCGGCGGCGGTCCGTTTTTGCAGATTGAATGTTCCGTTGTATACGAACGGAAGATGGATCTCGCATGCCTGAACCCTGCGGAAAGAAAAACATGGTACGGCGATACAGAGCACACGTTTTATATCGGCAAAATCAACGCAGTATATACGGTATAACCAATACGGTATGCCATCTTTGCTGCCCGTCCATGTGTATATGACACACCCCGTAGTCACTCCTTGACTACGGGGTGTTTTTAATCTTTCGTTCTCCCCATGACCGAATTGAAATCCGGTCCGTCAAAAACAAGCCAAGCCATACACAGTATATCTTCCGGTATTCCCCCGTATTCCGCCTCTTCTCGAGCCCGGTGCCGTATTTCCGGGGGAACATGTTCCATCCCTTTGGGAATATCCTTCCAATATTGGACAAGCATCCGAGCAAATGCTCTCTGCTCCTGTTCACCCACACAGCCAACGATAGTGCTTATGGCTTGTTCTTCTGCCGCCGAACAGTCTGCCTCTTGCGTAACATTAAGCTGATGCACCATTTCCAAAAGTTCCGTCGTATTTTTAGTCATCATTTTCCTCATTTTCCTCTTTTTCACGTTCCGTTATATGTCTGTCAAATAATGCATCGGCAAATTCCGCCGCATCAAACGGCCGCAGATCATCGACGCCTTCCCCGACGCCAATCCAGCGGACAGGCACTCCCAGTTCGCGCTTAACCGATAAAATAACGCCGCCTTTCGCTGTACCGTCAAGTTTTGTCAAAACCACGCCGGTAAGCGGCACTACTTCTCCAAATAATTTAGCTTGACTAACGGCATTCTGGCCGGTTGTCGCATCTAAAACAAGCAGTGTTTCCTGCGGTGCCCCTGCGATATTCTTACTGGCGACTCTGGCCATTTTACGCAATTCTTCCATCAAATTTGATTTTGTCTGCAGTCTTCCGGCTGTATCAACAAGAAGTATATCTATGTCATGCGCCTTGGCAGAAGCCGTAGCATCAAAAACAACGGCAGCCGCATCAGCTCCTTCGCGATGCTTAATAATGGGAACCTCTGTCCGCTGCGCCCAAATCGTAAGCTGTTCAGCAGCCGCCGCGCGAAACGTATCGCCAGCTGCAATCATTACCTTTTTACCCCGCTGCTTATAATATTTTGCCAATTTTCCTATTGTCGTAGTTTTTCCTACCCCATTGACGCCGACAATAAAAATAACTTCAACAGAACCGCTGTGACTGCCTATCGGTTCTGCATTTTCATTCAGCAAATCGGTAATACATTTTTGAAGATATGGCACTACATCGTTCGTATCTTTGATACTTTTATTTTTCACCCCGGTACGAAGCATATCCATGAGATACTCCGTTGTTTCTACTCCAATATCACTGGTTAATAAAACTGCCTCCAAATCATCATACATATCATCATCAATGTTAGCATATCCTAATACCACCGTCTCAATATTTTTAATAAAAGAACCTTTTGTTTTTTCCAGACCTTTTCTAAGTTTTGAAAAAAATCCCATTAGTATACCCCTTCCTTTAAAAGCTCATCGACTTTTACGGTCAACAAGCGAGAAATGCCTTTTTCTTCCATAGTAACACCTTGCAAGGTGTTGGCCGCTTCCATCGTCTTACGGCGATGGGTGATAACAATAAACTGTGTATGCCCGCTGTAATTTTTAATATACCGTGCCAGTCTTTCTACATTTGCTTCATCAAGTGCTGCATCTACTTCATCCACAAGACAAAAGGGCGCGGGATGATAGGCTAGAAAAGCAAAAAGCAGAGCAATAACCGTGAGTGCTCTTTCTCCGCCGGATAATAAGGTTAATTGCTGCTGTTTTTTCCCCGGCGGCTGGATCAATATATCTACGCCGGCATTCAAAATATCATGCGCATCCGTAAGCAGGAGTTTGGCACTGCCACCGCCAAAGAGACGTGTAAAAATACGCTGAAAATGTTCCCCGATTTCCTTAAAAGCTTGACCAAATTGCTTAGCCATTGCATTATCTATTTCCGAGACAACAGCCCGCAACTTTTGCTTAGCTTCTAATAAATCATCACATTGTTTTGTAAAAAACTGCTTTTTCTCCACTGCCCTGCCATATTCTTCATCCGCATTAGGATTGATCTGCCCTAGCATTGCTATCTGTTCTTTAAGACATGTGACCTTGTCCGTTAAGTCTTTAAGAGACCCTTCTCTGCGCCGTTCCATCGCTTCCTGTCGGCTGAGTCCCTGCAGTGCCAGCCGTTCTTCCCCATGCCGTATTTCGCCATGATACTTTTCTAATTGGATTTCCGCTGTATTAACCCGTTGGTTCCAATTTTCCACTTCATTGCGCAGTTTTTTCATCATTTCGTCCCATTTTTGACTCTGTTTAAAGTTTTCCGCTTTCAACTGATAAAATGCTTCCTTATCTGCATTTCGTTTTTTAGTTTCTTCTTCTTTAAGAAAAATATTTTCTGTTATCTGTTCAAGCATGCTTGTCAATTCCTGCCGGCGTATATTCAGCATATCACGTCGTGTCTTCAATCGCTTCATATCTGCCTGCAGCTGCGTTTTCCAGGTTGTATTCTGTTCCAGTTGTTCTTGTGCATGCTTTACTTGCTCTTGCAGCGTAGCTAATGCAACTTGCCGTTCTGTCATAGCCGCCCGGCAGCTCTCCATTTCCTCCTGCGCAGTGATACAGGCTGACTCCATCTTTTCCGTATTTTGCTGCGGTTTGTCCGTCCATTGTTCCTGTTCCAACATTTTTCGAGTCAGTGTGTCTTGCAGAATACGGCCGGCATCATGCAGCATGGAAAGTTTTTTTTCTGTCTGTGCTAAAACAGATACCGCCTGTTCCGCCTCTTTCTTTGCAGAACCGGCCTGCCAGAAAAGTTTCTGCCAATCCAACGTTGCCTGCTGATAGCGTACTTCTGCATCTTCCGATTGCTGCACAATGGCATTCCGTACATTCAAAAGTTTATTTTGTGTTTGTTGAGATAGGACTGATTTCTTTTTATTTATTTTCTCCTGCTGCCGTAGTTCTTCCAAAAGACCGCGCCGGCTGATAAGCGATCCCTCGCGATTGCGCATACTGCCGCCAGTCAAAGAACCGCCTACATTAAATTGCGTTCCATCTAAACATACAATACGCAGGCGATGCCCATATTTATGTGCCACAACGGTACCGTTGTCTATGGTATCAGCAATAAGAGTCCGTCCGAGCAGAGACGTAAATACAGGCATATATACAGTATCAAATTCCAGCAAATCATTGGCGAAACCAATAATTCCTTGTTCTTTGACAGCCTGTTCTTCTTCCCTTGTGCGTCCCTTGGCTCGTATGGTATCAAGAGGTAAAAAAGTTGTTCTGCCGGCATGCCGTTCTTTCAAATATGCAATAGCCGATTTTGCCGACTTTTCACTGTCTGCTACAACATAACGGGCCGAAGCTCCTAACGCTACATCCAAAGCCGCCGCATATAGAGGCGGTATCGTGCATAATTCTCCAACGATACCGCAAATATCCTTGCGCCAGCTTTGTTGCGCGTTTAATACTTCCTTAACGGTACGCCCGGCTCCTTCGTGTTCTTGTTCCATTCCTTCCAACACACGAATTCGCTGTTCCAGACTGGCAGCCTGATTCTGTACAGTACGGTATTCTTGCTCCGCTGCCTCCTGTGCCTTGCAAGCTTCCTCCCGTTTCGATCGCATTTCCTGCGCTTTTGCAGTCAGCTCCTCCACCGTTTTTTTTGCAATAAGACATTTTTCTTCTAATACCTTGCAGCATTCCTGCTTGGTTACATTATGTATTCGCTGATCATCTGTCGTTTTTTTTAATTCATTGCACTGTATTTGATTTTCTGAAATACGGCGCTGCAGTTCTTCTATATCCCGTTTTACAATAAATAAATTTTGCTGCCGCTGCGCATTTTGTACAGAAATATCCTGCAAATCCTGATTCGCCGTATTGGCTTTTTCTTCAGCTTGCTTAAACAGCTCCGCTGTTAATGCAAATCCATTTCGTGCGGCATCCAGTTCGGTTTGTCTGGAAGAAAGCTGTACCGCTAATTCTTGGCGCTGATGATCCATTTGCGTACTTTTTTCCTGTAATTGTGCCTCTTCCAGAATAAATTGTTTTTCTTCTTCTTCCAATTCGTTTTTTCTCAAAACACCTGCTTCTTTACGGTTTTTCATGCTGTCCAGTTCATTATGGGCCAGGGAAGCCGCTTCATCGAGTTGACGAAGTGTCGTTCCTTCCTGTTCCATAATTATCATGAGATGTTCATGTTCTTTTTCTACCTTAGCTAACGCTGCCATCGTATCTTGCCGTTGTGTAGTCGCCGCAGCACGACTGTTTTCAGCCTTTGTCAACAAGCGTTCCGCATTGCGCAATTCCTGCAGTGTCAATGTTCCTTCATAAGAAATCCGTTCTCCATCCAACTCACGAAAGGTTTTCAGCCGATGGGCTTCTTCTTCCATCGGTCCGATTTGTTCCTCTAATACCGACATCATATCTCGGATTCGCTCTAAGTTATGATTTGTTTCCTCTATTTTTCGCAGCCCTTCCTGTTTTCGCGCTTTAAACCGACTGATACCCGCAACTTCTTCAAATATAATACGCCGTTCTTCCGGCTTGCTGTTGAGAATACGATCAACACGATTTTGGCCGATGACCGCCATCGAATCTTGCCCTATTCCTGTATCTGCAAAAAGCATATGTATGTCTTTCAACCGGCAAGGTCTTTTATTAATATAAAATTCACTTTCCCCGGAACGAAAATAACGTCGTGTAACAACGACTTCCGTAAAATCCAGGTCAAGAGAATGATCCGTATTATCAAAATAAAGAGACACTTCGGCCGCTCCCTGAGGACGGCGTTTTTCTGTACCCGCAAAGATAATATCTTCTGATTTTTGTCCTCTCAACTGACGAACATTCTGCTCTCCCATAACCCATCGGACGGCATCGGATATATTGCTTTTGCCGCTTCCATTAGGACCGACAATAGCCGTAATCCCTTTGTCAAATGTAAGCGTTGTCTTATCAGCGAAGGATTTAAATCCCCGCAGCTCCATTTTCAGTAATTGCACCCGCGTATACCTCTTTCTTAAAGCATTTCATTTTATTATACCACATCATCGAGTATACAAAAAAGGGACTAGATACTAGTCCCTTCACACATACCGTACAATCTAATATGATATAGCAATTACTCTACATACGTTCCTATGATAGATATTCATCCAAATGTTCCTCTAAATAATTCGTGTCCATTTTTCCTTCTTGAAATACTTTTCCTGCTAAAATATTTCGCTGCAAATGAATCGTCGTTTTTATTCCTTCGATATGAAAATTATCAAGAACGTGAATCATTTTTTGTATAGCCAGCGCACGCGTGGGCGCCTTGACCAGAACTTTGGCTACCATCGAATCATAAAAGGGACTGATTTCCGAGCCGGCAAGCACACAGGAATCAATTCGAATTCCCTCTCCCTGAGGAGGCGCATAGGTTGTTATTTTCCCCGGGCTCGGCATAAATTTGTTGGACGGATCTTCTGCATTAATGCGGCATTCTACAGACCAGCCATCTATATGTATATCCTCTTGCCGCCATGGAAGCGGTTCGCCGGCAGCTACACGGATCTGCGTTTGAACAAGATCCGTATTTGTTACCATTTCCGAAACACCATGTTCAACTTGAATACGTGTATTCATTTCCATAAAATAAAAATTTCTGTTTTCATCGACAATAAACTCCACCGTGCCAGCGCCGCAATACCGTACAGCTTTTGCGGCAGCAACAGCCGCAGCACTCATTTTACGGCGCATCACCGCATCCATAATGGGGGACGGCGCCTCTTCAATAACTTTTTGATGACGGCGTTGTGTCGAGCAATCTCGTTCGCCTAAGGCAACCACATTTCCAAAGGAATCCGCCATAATCTGGATTTCTACATGATGAGCATGCGTTAAATATTTTTCCAGATACACCCCGCCGTTGCCAAAGTTACGTGTCGCTTCCTGCGTCGCTTCATGAAGCGCTTTTTTTAAATCGCGCTCATTTTCGACAACGCGCATTCCCTTACCGCCGCCGCCGGCAGTGGCTTTAATAAGAACAGGATAGCCGATTTGGGACGCTACCAATTCTCCTTCTTCTATATAATGAATAAGATCTGCCGTCCCCGGAACTACCGGAACATCAGCATGAAGCATCGTCATCCGAGCTTGGGATTTATCTCCCATGCATCGGATCGCATTTCCATCAGGACCAATAAAAATAAACCCGGCGGATGTACAAGCATCCGCAAAATCAGCATTTTCCGCCAAAAATCCATATCCCGGATGAATCGCATCTGCATGCACTGCTTTTGCAACGGTAAGCAAGGCGGTTACATTCAAATAACTTTTCGCCGCAGGTGCCGGGCCAATGCAATATGCTTCATCTGCTTGCAAAACATGCATAGCGGCTTTATCTGCCGTGGAATATACCGCAACCGCTTTAATATCCAGTTCATGGCAAGCTTTAATAATACGAACGGCAATTTCTCCCCGGTTGGCGATTAAAACTTTTTTTATTTTCACAATAATTCTCCTCTAATTAATCTTGATTTTAAACAGAGGTTGTCCATATTCTACGAAATCCCCGTCCGATACAAGAATTTTCGTTATTGTTCCACTCATATCAGCCGGAACTTCTGTAAATACTTTCATTGCTTCCAATACACAAACCGTCGTGTCAATGGTAACTGCATCTCCCACACGGACAAATGGTTCCGCATTGGGATTCGCTGCTGTATAAAAGGTCCCCACCATCGGCGCTGTAATCGTTTTTTCCACATCTGAAGACGCCGCAGCAGGAAGTACTGCCGGAGTATCAGCGTGCTCCGTGGCAACTGTTTCTGCCGCAGTACGTATCAACTCAATAGAAAAATCCTTATCTTTTATCTTTAATTCCGTCAAAGACGAATTTTCAAACATTTGTATTAATGCTTCGACTTCTTTCATGTCCACAATGGGCCTCACATTCTTCCCGCATCAGATAGCGCACGGGAAAATATTTTTTACTGCGCAAACCGATACTTTACAGAAACGGCAACATCATTAATATATTGTTCCCGCTGTATCAGCAGTCCCTCGGCTTGTTGGGATGTAATTAAGGAAAACCTTACCTTATCACCGGGCTTGCATTGTGCCAGACGGCTCATATCCACCATGCTGACTTGTGCAATTTTCGGATACCCCGCTACACTTTGTCTATCTGACATAAGAATGATTGGATTCCCGTCGGCAGGTACTTGTATCGTTCCTTGTATTGCCGCTTCTGAAATCATTTCCAGCGGATTGATAAGTTCTAGTTTACAGCCATCCAAACGATACCCCATGCGATCCGCATGGATAGTAATGCGGAAATCTTTAGAAACCAGATGATGCTTAGTTTCCTCTGAAAAATACTTATATTGAAGTCCTTTCGTAATACGTATGGGCTGCCCGTTTTCACCATTCAGTCTATAGGCAGGTTGTATATACCAGCGAGCTGTTTCGTACTCTCCTTCATCTTGCAGAGAGCGGATTATCTTGCGTCCCAAAGAAGATATCTCTCCCAGCTCCAAAACATCGCCGGTCTGTACCGCTCTTCCTTTAAATCCGCCAAATCCCGCTCTAAGGTAGGTACTTTTACTGCCCATCACCGATGGGACATTATATCCGCCGGATACACACAAATAGGTACGGCAGCCCTGTACAGGCCGTCCAAAACGCAATACCGATTCCGCTTTGATCAAAACAGGACGCCACATGGGTATCGCTACGTCATTGACAGTCGGCTGCAGGTCAGCTCCGGTAAGAGCTATCAACAAATTTTCAGAGAATTTCAATACAGGTCCCATCATGGTAATTTCCAAAGCTGCTTCACTTTGTTCATTGCCAACGAGAATATTTCCCAACCGCAGCGCTTCTTCATCCATTGCGCCCGATACGAGTACGCCATATTTCTGATATCCTTGGCGCCCCCTATCTTGCAAGGTTGATAACATTCCCGGACGGAGGACGAATATACTCATTGTGTATCCCCCCTCATCTGCCTGTATTCTTCTTTATCGATTGAAACAAAATGCACAATATCTCCGGATTTTAATAAACTGGGTGTTTCTCCTGCCGGTGTAAATAAGTCCACCGCACAACGCCCTATAATCTGCCACCCGCCGGGAGTAGCCAATGGGTACGCTCCCGTCTGCATCCCCGCAATTCCGACACTGCGAGCCGGAATTTCCAAACGCGGACTTTGCCGGCGGGGAGTAGCAATTCGTTCATCTAATCCCCCCATATACGGAAATCCGGGACAAAATCCAATCATATATACTAAATATTCACTTTTCGTATGAATCGCCACTACTTCTTCCGCTGTCAAGCCATGACGTTGCGCAACAAAATCCAGATCCGGTCCATAGTCGCCGCCGTAGCATACGGGAATAGATACAACCGCAGCGGCAGGAAGCGGCTCTCTTTCAGCCGCCTCCGTTGCATCTTTAATGTACTGTTCGACAAACAATGCTGCTGTTTCTATTTCCTGCTGTTGCCGATGTACAACGAAAGGGTCATATAATACAGTTACTGCCGTATATGATAAAATGCATTCACGAAATCCGGGAAATGGATTTTTTTCCAGGAATTCCCCCAGCGAACGCACATGCTTATGTATATCGGGAGAAATGACGTGTCCAAAAGACACACATAACGCGGTTTCTCCCAATGATTGAATAGAAAAATCAATTTGACTCATCATAACACCTCAGCAAAACGACTTGACCTGAATTCCCTGCAATTCCAATGTACGATGGATTTTATCAGCAAAAGCCAACGCCTTCACCCCATCCCCATGGACACATACTGTATCAGCACGTACAGGAATATCCTGACCATTTTGTGCCCGGACAACCCCTTCTTTGATCATGCGGAGAACTTGGAAAATAGATTCTTCTTCATCCGTTATCATCGCATTGGGTTGACTGCGCGGGGTGAGAGAACCGTCCGGCTGATAGGTTCTATCAGCAAAAACTTCACTGGCCGTTGACAATCCCAATTTTTCAGCTTGTATAATAAGCTGGCTTCCGGCAAGACCATATAACATCAATTTTGGATCTACCGCATATACCGCTCTGGCAATTGCTTCTGCCAGAGCCGGATTCTTTGCCGCCATATTATATAATGCACCATGGGGTTTTACATGTTGTACCGCTACCTTGCGAGCATCCGCAAACGCTTTCAAGGCGCCTACCTGGTAGATAACTATAGCATAGGCTTCCTCCGGCTTTATGTCAATCTTTCGCCGGCCAAAACCGACAAGATCGGGCAATCCCGGATGGGCCCCCAAGGCCACTCCATTTTGGACAGCAAGTGATACTGTCTTTTCCATCACAACAGGATCACCGGCATGAAATCCACAGGCAATGTTAGCCGAAGTAACATGCTTTAATATTTCCTTGTCGCTGCCTATCGTATATGCGCCAAAGCTTTCTCCTAAATCACTGTTTATATCAATAGAATACATCGTTCCTCCTACAGTACACTTAAATCAGCGTTCCATAAATCTGTAATAAACATATGCCCCGGTGCATGTGTAATCATAAATTCCGGTTTGACCGACATAGCCACAGCCTGCGGAGTAACTCCACAAGCCCAGAATACGGGAATCTCACCGGGATATAGTGTCGATGGATCACCAAAATCAGGTTTTGAAATATCTTTAATACCAATGTCCGCCGGATTACCAATATGGACAGGCGCTCCGTGAACGGACGGCATACGGCTTGTTACCTGCGTAGCTCTAATTGCATCCTTCGGCTTCATGGGACGCATGGAAACAACCATAGGACCACGGAAAACACCTGCGGGAGTACAAGGAATATTCGTAATATACATAGGGACATTATGATTTTCCGTAATATGCCGTACTTCCAAGCCGGCATCCAGCATAGGACCTTCAAAGGAAAAACTGCAGCCCAAAAGAAATGCAACTAAATCATCACGCCAGTAGGTGCTTAAATCAGTCACTTCATCCGTCATTTTTCCATAACGGTAAATGCGATATTTTGGAATATCATACCGTATATCAGCACCGGGAGCTGCCAATTTAGGTTCCGGACAGCCGATTTCCGTAACATCCAGAACCGGACACGGTTTAGGATTGCGCTGTGTAAATAACAAAAAATCAAAAGCAAGTTCTTTGGGTAATATTGCTAAATTCGCCTGGGCATATCCATTACACATCCCACTTGTACATGTTGTTATCTTTTTTTCTTTTATAAGCTGCCGAACTTCTTTTGGCTTCATCGTACTATACGTCATTATACTACACATCCTTTTTTATCATTTTATGAAAACCTGTGATATATTATTGTAAGAATTGCGTAATAACAGTATGAATGCTCATCCATCCCATCAGCACGGCAACACAGGCGCCCGCCACGGTCATCCAAACGGGGTGTTTGTATTCTCCTACAATTTTTTTATTGTACGCACCTACAAGAATAGAGGCAAGAGCCAAAGGTAAAATAAATCCGTTTATCGTACCGACAATAACCAAAACCCGTACAGGCTGTCCTACAATAACAAAAACCAAAGTTGAAAAAATAATAAATCCAATAATAATTTTGCTATAATATTCATCAATCTTAGGACTAAATGATTTTAAGAACGATACAGACGTATAGGCACATCCAATAACGGAGGTGGTACCTGCAGACCAAATAACGATACCGAATAATTTATATCCAATATCTCCGGCAGCAGCCTGAAATACAGAAGCAGCTGGATTCGCCGGATCAATGAAATACCCATGCGTAATAACACCCAGAGCACCTAAAAATAAAATAATACGCATAACTCCCGTAATCAAGATACCGCTGATGGCACTGCGTGTTGCCTGTGCAACATGTTTTATTCCACTAATACCAGAGTCTAATAAACGGTGCCCTCCAGAAAACGTGATATAGCCGCCTACACTTCCGCCTACCAAGGTAACCAGAGCCATAATATCAATTTGATCGGGCATTACTGTTTTAACTGCCGCTTCTCTGACCGGAGGCAGCGCCGCCACTGCTACGAATAACGCTAAAAGAATACGAACAATACCAAAGGTACTGACAAATTTATCCATAATTTCGCCAACACGTTTAAAGCAAAAAATCGACAAGGCAATGCAGCCGCTGATAACTGCGGCTAGGGTAACATCCAAACCAAACAAAACATTCAAGCCCAAAGCAGCTCCGGCAATGTTGCCAATATTAAAGCACAAACCACCCAAAACAATAAGGATAGATATACAATACCCCAGACCGGGAAACACCATATTTCCTATTTCCTGGCCTCGTTTTCCCGAAGCAATAATAATTCTCCAGACATTAATTTGTACCGCGATGTCGATTACTACCGATGCCAAAATAACAAAGCCAAAACTGGCACCCGTCTTTTGTGTAAACACCGTGGTCTGCATTAAAAATCCTGGCCCGATTGCGGTGATAGCCATTAAAAAAATGGCCCCTAAATACGATTGTATGCTGTTTTTAACTTTAAATCTATTTTCTTCTTTCAAGATTTTATTTTCTGTCTCCATTTCTATGATTCTCCTTTCACATACTATATTTAAAATTAAAATAATGGCGAAACATAATCCATAGAAAAAAACGCCAAATACGCTGCGAATTTAATTTACACAGTATTTATGCATAATAAAACTTATTATTTTCTTTTCTACGTCGTACAGAAATACGATAATGCCCACATGCCGCCCCCTTTCCGTATCCAAAAAAAAAGGGTACTTCAAACAGTTTGATTCTGTCTGAAGCACCATCGCTCTTTTAATCTTTTGTTTGATTTATTATAACATGCTTGTTCGATAAATTAAAATTGAAAAAATGAATAGGGTTATTCATTTTTTTTGAATGTACGAAAATAACTCTTTTCAATGTAATCTTTTACCGCCTCGTAATCCTGCTGTTCCTGTTTTAAATATTTCACGGCCTCCTGCTGTGTCACCGCCACAAAATGAATTTTATTCCCATCTTTTGCTTGTGTTAAATTCATAAGGTCTGCTTGAATAACATATCCAATTTTAGCAAAACCCCGTGTGGTTCCATGATCTGCAGCTGCCACAATACACGGAGCCCCGCCTGAAGGAATTTGAACAGCCCCCGGACTTACTGCATCTGATACTATATTGGTTTTAGCTATCGGCATAATTTTAGGCCCTGTCAGTTGATATGCCACTCTATTGGATGATTCCACAACATATGTTCCAGTCAAAAATTGATGTATTGATTCCTGTGAAAATAATGAATCCTGCGGTCCCATCATAATACGCAGCGTGCATTCCCTATCATAACGAGGTATATAGGCCGGTGGTATTTTTGTCGTACACACTTTTTTTTCCTTATCATCCGCCAAATACAACATGTCCCCCTGATGCAACATTCTTCCCTCATACCCTCCAATTCCTGCGACTGTATAGGTAGAACGGCTTCCTAATACCTTCGGAACATCAAAACCGCCATGTACCGCTATATATGCACACTGACCGGACACAGCCCCGCCAAAAGAAAGAGTTCCTCCATCGGGTACGACAAAAGAAGACCAGTTTTCAATAGGATTGTCATTGACCATACCTTGCATATCTGCTCCGCATACAGAAACCAATTGACTTTTATCAAATTTAAGAATAAGTCCTTCTTTAACCATTTCGATAAGAGCAGCACTTACTTTATTTCCTGCCAGTAAATTGGCCATATGGCAGGCATACTGATCCATGGCACCGGAAACAGGCATTCCCCAGGCCTGATATCCACGCCGGCCTTCATCTTGAATGGTTGCCAAATTTCCCTGTTTTATAACAGTAATCATACTCAGTATCCTCCTATGAACGGCATATATGAAGTCTGTATGTACCCTTTAAAACATCTTTGCGAATCGCAAAATATTCATCAATTTTTATTTCCACAAATTGTACGTACTCACCCGCATTGACTAAAAAAGGATGACGCAACGCCGGATTAAATCCTTTTAAAGGAGTTCTGCCTATAAGCCACCACTCTCCGGGAGTCTGGCTAGTATAAAAGCCTGTTTGATTCCCGCCTATTCCAACAGAACCTTCCGGCACATTACGCCGCGGCTTATCTAACCGCGGCGTTATTAATTTTTTTGATAATCCCCCGAGATAAGGATATCCGGGTGTAAATCCCAGCATATAAACCAGATAGGATCGTGATGTATGAATACGAATAACTTCTTCAGGCGTTAATCCTGTATATTTTGCAACATATTCCAGATCAGGTCCCAAAACGCCGCCATAACAAACAGGTATCTGTACAATAACCGGTGAAACTGCGTCATGCTGTTCCGGTTTAAGCAGCTGAATATATTGTCGGATATGCTTGCACACTTCTTCATACGAAATAATCATGGGATCATAATAAATAGCTGCTGACCGATATGTCGGCACTACTTCGCGTATTCCTTCCCATTCAGCATTTTTTATTATTTGTGTCAATTGTTGAACCAATCGATTCACCGCAGGAGAAATACTAGTACCAAATTCAACGACCACTCCACATTCTCCGGCAGTCAATATTTTTATTCCCTCTACTATATTTTTCAATAAAATTCTCAACTCCATGTCACAAAATTTGTTATCTTTATTTTAAGAGCCGTTCTTTTACAAGTTTAATAAAAGCCTTAATAGCACAAGAAAAATATTTTTCCTTATGATAAACAAGATATGCATTCGTATTTAACTTTACCCCCTGCCACGGCAGAATCACCAATTTTTCGGTTTCAAGCTCTTTTTGAACTGCTGCCAGCGGCAATATAGTAATTCCCAAATTACTGATAACAAATTGTTTTATCATATCAATAGATTCCAATTCCAAAATCATCGGAAGCTGGATTGACTTTTCTATTAAATATTCGTTTAGTATTATTTGATAACTATTAGATAAATCAGTAAAAATCAATTTTTGTCCTTGTAACTGTTCTGCTGTAACTTTTTCTAATTTTGCCAATGGATTTTCAGGTGCAGCAACCATTACAATTTTTTCCACCCACAAAAACTCACTTCTTAAATCACTGTCTTGTATTGTTTTACTTAGAAAAAATGCAATATCTATTACATTTTTTCGCAGCAAATAGCAAAAATTGATACTGTCATCTATTTTTAATTTCAAATTCACATCCGGATATAACGCATTGTATTCTTTCATCAACTGGGTTAAATGGTAGGCACAGATGGATTCAGGTATCCCAATCGTAATTACCCCGTGCGGAATATCTATATTCTCCAATTCATTTTTAGCATTTTCAGATAATTTTACAATTTCTTCTGCATAGTCATATAAACGTTCCCCATCCGTTGTCAGCATCAGCTGACGTCCAAACCGTTCAAAAAGTGCAATGTTTAATTCTCGTTCTAATAATTGAATATGTGTCGTTACCGTTGACTGCGTGTATCCCAGAAAACGAGCTGCTTGAGAAAAGCTGCCTAACTTCACAATACTCATAAATGTTTTCAATTGCCGGATTTCCAAAAAACAGACCTCCTGTCTATTTTACTTGCTTTTCAAAAAAATTATCAATGCATATATCCAATAACGGCTAATGTAAATAAAATTTTCAAACGATACATTTAATTTACTGCACAAAACAGAATTTCCTGATACTTCCGAAATTCATACATTAGTAAATCTTCAGCCGCCCGTACGGCAATGGCCGCCATCAGACAATCATTCCCTCAATATTAAAAAACTTCATGTATTTTATATACATTGATACATTGTATTTAGTAAAATCAAAAAATATACTTGACGAGCCTCGTTTTTCTGATTATATTAGAGTTTGGGTGTATACCTACTTTACCGACGGAGGAGTTATAATGTTTCAAATTTATAAGCATACTAATGGACATTTAGAAAATAATATTTCTTTAGCCTCTGCCGAAAAAGGTTCTTGGATTAATATCGTAAACCCCGATTCAGAAGATTTACAATTAGTTTCTATGATTACAGAAATTCCGACAGACGTTTTAAAAACAGCATTGGATACAGAAGAACGTTCTCATGTAGAACTAGAAGACAACTATGTTTTCATTGTCATCAATATCCCTATTCTTCGTGAAACGGACAGTTATGATACACTGCCTCTCGGCATATTTATTACCCCTGATTTTATTATTACCATTTGTCTGGAAGAAACGGAAGTAATCAGGGCATTTACAAAAAACAAATACCCTTTATTTTGTACTTTTAAAAAGACACGGTTTCTTTTTCAAATTATGTATCGGACAGCTACTCTATTTTTAAGATATCTGCAGCAAATAAATCACCGTACCGACGACATTGAATCGATACTGCGGCATTCCATGCAGAACAAAGAATTTTTTATGCTCTTAGAACTGCAGAAATCCCTTACCTATTTTACTTCCGCCCTGCGCGGCAACGGTATTGTCATGGAAAAAATCCTTCGTCTTCGCCGCAATGAATCATTGCGGCATCTCCTGAAAATGTATGAAGAAGACGAAGACCTGCTGGAAGATGTTATTATCGAAAATAAACAGGCTATTGAAATGGTTGAAATGTATTCCAACATTTTAATCAACATGATGGACACATTTGCTTCTATTATTTCCAACAACTTGAATATTGTAATGAAGTTTCTGGCATCCATCACAATTATTCTCGCTGTTCCTACCATTATTTTCAGTTTATGGGGAATGAATGTTCCCGTTCCTTTCTCTGACAGTCAAATCGGGTTTTGGCTTGTTGTTGGCGTATCTTTCGTTTGTGCCACGGGTGCTGCGTTTATGCTTTGGAAAAAGCATTTATTTTAATTTATTGCGATTCTTCGAATCTGTAACAGATAAAAATCTTGTTACAGATTTTTTTTATGTTAAAAATACCCTCAATGGCATGGACTGCTATTTGTTTATTTCTGTATCATTGATTTTATTGGTTCAAAAGAATGGCGATGAATAGGGCAGGGTCCAAATTGTTGTATCGCCTCCAAATGCTTTTGCGTCAAATATCCTTTATGTTCAGAGAATCCATATTGCGGATATTGTTTGTCGTACTTATTCATTAATCGATCTCGTGTGACCTTTGCAACAATAGAAGCGGCTGCTATAGATGCGCTTTTTGCATCACCCTTTATAATAGAACGGTGTGAAACAGTTAAAGCCGGAAGCGGCATTGCATCAACCAATACAGACTGTGCCTGTATTTTCAATGCACCTACGGCCTCATACATTCCCTGTTGTGTCGCATGATAAATATCAAGGGCATCAATATCTTCTTCTGATTTAGCGATACAAGATACAGCCACTGCTTCTTTCATAATTATATCATATAAAATTTCCCTTTTTTTAGGTGCTACTTTTTTACTGTCATTCAAACCCGGACATTCCCAAAACGGCGGTAAAATAACAGCGGCAACCATAACCGGACCGGCAACAGGACCACGCCCCGCTTCATCAACACCCGCTATATGATAGATACCTTGGTTATAGTAAAATGTTTCAAAAGAAAACATAGCCTCCAATCGTTCCCGTTCTTGTTCTTCACGCAGTTTTCGTTTTAAAAATGCAGTTCTTAATTTATAGACGGAATGCCGGGAATCCGCCTCCATCGCCTCCAATAATGACGGAATATGTGTTTCCTCATTTTCCAACATTTTTCTTATATCTTTTACACTTACTTTTGAAATATCCATTATAGTTTACCTTTTATAGCAAAGTCTTCTACACGATCCAATGAAATCTCTCCTATTTTTCCTTCTCGATATTCTTTTAAAATAAGTTTATACGTTTTTTCCAAATCTATCATGTTTCCAGCTACAATACACCCTCGTTTTCTGCCGATGTATTCGATTGTTTCCTGCGGTGTTCCCGACAACCGATCTATTTTATACCGGTCACAAAGTTTCTGCGGGTAATGTACACGTAATTCGCCGATTAACTTTGTCACTACATCCTGCATATCAAAAACCGTATCCGAAATAGCACCGGTAGCAGCTAATCGGTATGCACATATTTGATTTTCCAATTTAGGCCATAGTACTCCCGGCGTATCCAATAAATCAAGCTGATTGGCAATACGCACCCATTGTTTTCCTTTGGTTTCTCCCGGCTTATCGGCTGTTCTGGCTACGCTGCTGCGGGATAACTTATTAATCAACGTTGATTTACCCACATTAGGAATACCCAAGATCATCGTCCGGACACTTCGTGTCTTAAGTCCCCTTTTTTGCCAATGTTCCAGTTTCGGAGCTGCCAGCTTTCTAACTTCTGCTACCAAAGGCTTTACCCCTTTTCCCCCTTTACTGTCCAGTGCAATAACAATACGTCCCTGCTGTTTATAATAAACTATCCATTTTTTAAGCACTGCCTCATCTGCAAGATCTGCTTTATTGAGTACTAAGACCGACGGCTTTTCCCCTATCATTCTCGAAATCATCGGATTAGAACTGCTTATAGGTATACGTGCATCCAGCAATTCAATGACTACATCCATCATCTTTATATTTTCTTCAATCAGCCGTCTGGCTTTTGCCATGTGGCCGGGATACCAATTAATAATCATAAATTCCTCTCTATTCGCCGTAATGTTTCTGTTATTTCTATTCTTGCTTCACAAATGCTGCCGAAACATAACAACTGCAAAAAAAGCTGTCTGACTTTACATGCCAAATCAGCTGACGACATAAATATATAAACAACAAGGAAGGCATATGGAACTCCTTTTCATGAAATTCTATATGCCTTGCTTATTTTAATTATATTGTTTTATTGAAATTTTTACAATATCTTATATTATATGTATCTTCTTATCCTTTACGGGATTCATTCAATTCCTGAATATGGGCAATGACTTCATCGACAGATTTGGCGCCTATATCTCCTTTGCTGCGATCACGAAGAGACAAGGTGTTGCCTTCGACTTCTTTATCCCCAATAATACCCATATACGGGACTTTTTCCATTTGTGCTTTACGAATCTTGTACCCTATTTTTTCATTGCTTTCATCTACTTCAACACGAATGCCAAGTTTTTTGAATTTTTTACGCAAAGCCAACGCATGGGGCAAATGCTTATCTGTAATAGGAAGCAATTTAATTTGAACCGGAGCCAGCCAAACAGGAAACGCTCCCGCATAATTTTCAATAAGAATGCCAAGGAAACGTTCCACACTGCCGAAGCAAGTACGGTGAATCATAACAGGACGATGTTTTTGTCCATCTTCTCCGATATAAGTCATATCAAAACGTTCCGGCATCAGCATATCTAGCTGAATAGTACCACACTGCCAAGTACGGCCAATGGAATCTTTAACATGAAAATCAAGTTTGGGTCCGTAGAAAGCGCCGTCGCCTTCATTAATAACATACGGCACACCTTTTTCTTCGACAACTTCGCGCAGCGTATTCGTCGCCAATTCCCAAATTTCATCAGATCCCATGGAGTCGTCAGGACGTGTAGACAATTCCACATGATATTCCAAACCAAAGATTCCATAGGCTTTAGCAAAAAGATCCATGACACCCTTTAATTCTTCCTTCATCTGACTCGGCAGCATAAAAATATGTGCATCATCTTGCGTAAAGCAGCGAACACGGAAGAGTCCATGAAGTGCTCCATGTAATTCATGCCGGTGTACGAGTCCCAATTCGGCCATTCGCATCGGGAAATCACGATAACTGTGAATTTTACTCTTATAAACAAGAATGCCGCCAGGACAATTCATCGGTTTAATGGCATATGGTTCATTGTCAATAGTAGTAAAATACATATTATCACGATAATGATCCCAATGACCGGATTGTTCCCACAACTGTCGATTTAAAATCATAGGAGTACTGATTTCATCATATTCTGCTTCTTCATGAAGTTCATACCAAAGTTTTAAAAGATTCTTCCGAAGAACCATTCCTTTGGGATGAAAGAAAGGAAATCCAGGTCCTTCTTCGTGAAAACTGAATAAATCCAATTCCTTGCCAAGTTTACGATGATCACGTTTTTCTGCTTCTTCAAGCATGTGGAGATATTCATCTAAGTCTTCTTGCTTCAAAAAGGCAGTACCATAGATACGCTGCAGCATTTTATTATGTTCATCACCGCGCCAATAAGCACCTGCCACGGTTTGAAGCTTAAAAGCTTTTACTTGGCCCGTAGCCGCAACATGAGGACCTGCGCAAAGATCAACATATTCTCCCTGACGGTAAAGAGAAATTTGAGCATCTTCCGGTAAATCTTGAATAAGTTCGACTTTGTACTCTTCCTTCATATCAGTAAACAGGTTAATCGCATCGGTACGAGAAACAAGTTCTTTTGTAAGTGGAAGGTTTTCTTTAACAATTTTACGCATTTCTTCTTCAATAGAAACAAAATCATCTTGTGTAAAACGATGTTCTGTATCAAAATCATAATAAAAACCGTTTTCAATAGACGGACCAATGGCTAACTTCACATCTTTAAAAAGTCTTTTAACGGCCTGCGCCATAATATGGGACGCAGTGTGCCGAAGAGTATCTTTCCCCTCTTGATCCGCAAAGGTTAAAAATTCAACGTGAGAACCATCAACGATAGTTTCTCTTAAATCCGTTACCTGATCATTAACTTTAGCAACTAACACTTTTTTTTCCAAACTGTTACTGATTTCATGTACAGCTTGCTGTAAAGAAATACCATCAGCAAAGGACTTTTTGCTTCCGTCTTTCAAAATTAATTCAGCCATATAAAACATCCTCCTTTTTTGTACAAAAAAACTCTCATCCTCAAGGGACGAGAGTTTACTCACGTGGTTCCACCCTAGTTCATAAGCAATATGCTCATGTACTCAAGCGTTATAACGGTACGACCGTGAAGGAATACTACATATTCTTCCCACAAGCTCCAAGGCGGTAACAAAACTAGTTTTATAGAGTACTCACACCATTCATACTCCTCTCTGAATAAAACATACGGCCTGTCATGTCCTTATCTAAGCTGTTTACATATATAACTATATTCTATGTATGACGTAATTATACGACTGTACGAATATAAAGTCAAGAAACTTTATATTCGTGTTACTATATCTTTTACTGACAGTATTCCTATCGTGATACAATACCAATCACACACATATGGATATGCCGATCTTACTAACCCATGTTATCATGGAAAACAAAATTAAAAGGCTGCCGCATAACAGCAGCAGCCTTTTATATGATCAAAAATCAACCTTTAAGTTTTTTGATCGCTTCTGTGATCTTAGGAACTACTTCAAACGCATCTCCTACGATACCATAGTCGCAAACCTGGAAGATAGGAGCATCCGGATCTTTGTTGATCGCGATGATGCAGTCCGATCCTGTCATACCCGCTAAATGCTGGATTGCCCCGGATATCCCGCAAGCCACATAAATCTTCGGGCCTACAGTCTTTCCGGTCTGTCCTACCTGATGCAGTGCATCTATCCAGCCGGCATCTACCGCAGCACGGGAAGCTCCTACGGCTCCTCCCAGCAAGGTCGCCAGTTCCTTCAGCATTCCTTCGAACGGTTCCGAGCCGTTCATTCCTCGGCCGCCGGATATGATAACGTCGGCTTCTTCTATCTTGACGCCGCCGCCGCCCATTTTAATCAGTTCTACGAACTTCGTCATGAAGTCGCCATCACTCAGTTCCGCCTTCATGTTGATGATTTCGCCCGTCGCGGATGCGTCGGCTGCCGGTTTCTTAAATACATTCGGTCGAACCGTACCCATCTGCGGCCGATTTTCACGGCATACGATTTCTGCCATGATATTCCCGCCCAGTGCCGGACGCGTCCATACGATCGTCTTTCCGTCGTCATCCACATCCAGTCCCGTGCAGTCTGCTGTCAGACCGGTCTTTAATACATTGGCTACGCGCGGTCCTAAATCCCGTCCGATATTCGTCGCCCCTACCAGAAATACGTTCGGTTTTACTTCTTCAAAGAAGTGCTGCAATACCTTCGCATACGCCGTCGTATTGTATTGTTCCAGTCTCGGGTCGTCATACACATATACCTTATGCGCTCCGTGGGCAATCAATTCCTGAGCCAGCGGGGTTACCCCGCTGCCGATCAAGACGGCCCCTACTTCGTCTCCGATTTTGTCGGCCAATATCCTGCCCTGGCCTAACAATTCCAACGATACATTGCGCAGTTTGCCTTCAAATTGTTCAGCGATGACATACACGCCTTTGTAATTAGCCAAATCCATCTTCACGTTTCCTCCTTAGAATTAAATTATCTTCTGTTCTGCTAATTTTTCCATCAACGTAGCAACAGATACAGCAACATCTTCATTGTTCAAAATAAGACCCTGCGTTCTCTGAGGCGGAGTGAAGATTTTGCGGACATTCGTCGGCGAGCCGCTCAAGCCGATCCGGCTTTCGTCTACTTTGATATCCTCTGCCGACAAGGTTGGTATTTCCCGGCGTTTCGCCTTCATGGTTCCGCGAATGGTCGGGAACCGCGGTTCATTTAATTCTTTTACAGCCGTAATGAGAACGGGGAACGATGCTTCCGTAACGATATACCCTTCTTCATTCTGCTGTTTTACCGTTACTTTTTCTCCTTCTACTGCGATATGAGCTGCGTAAGTGATCTGTGGAATACCGAGTTCCGCTGCTATCTGCGGACCGACCTGAGCTGTATCTCCATCAATAGCCTGCTTGCCGCAGAGAATTATGTCGAAATGGTCCAGCCCCTGTAGTTCCGCTACTTTTCTAACTGCCTGTGCCAGGCAGTAGCCGGTTGCCAGGGTATCCGAACCGCCGACTTTTCTGTCTGTCAGCAAATACGCTTCATCGGCTCCCATGGCCAGTCCTTCACGAAGTACTTCCACAGCCTGCGGCGGCCCCATAGAGAGCAGCGTTACCTTAGCTCCCTGTTCATCCTTTAACTGCAGCGCTGCTTCCAACGCATTCTGGTCAAATGGATTAAAGATGTTAGGCACACCCGCACGAATGACGGTATGTTTCACTGGATCGATTTTTACTTCTGCCGTGTCTGGTACTTGTTTTACACATACCAATATTTCCATATTACGCTAACCTCCTAAAAATGTTTTCTTGTCTCCACAGCTTGATTACGCAACAATCAAACCTGCTTTGTCATGCCAATTACCGCAATAACGCACCCGAAGTAACCATGCGCTGTACTTCGTTCGTGCCTTCATATATCTGTGTAATCTTTGCATCACGCAGATGACGGGCAACGGGATATTCTTCGCTGTAGCCGTAGCCGCCGAAAATCTGCACGGCGTCAACCGCAACTTCCATAGCTACATCCGAAGCATAGCATTTTGCCATCGCAGCATCCACGGAATACGGTTTCTTTTCCTGTTTCTTCATCGCTGCTTTGTATACCAGGTTTCTCGCGGCTTCGATCTTCATTGCCATATCTGCCAGTTTGAAGGAAATAGCTTGGAATTTGCAGATCGGTTTGCCGAACTGTACACGTTGTTTGGAATATTCAACAGCGTCTTTCAAAGCGGCTTCCGCGATTCCCAATGCCTGTGCGGCTACCCCGATACGGCCGCCGTCCAAGGTCTGCATAGCAATCTTAAAGCCTTTCCCTTCCTGACCGAGCATATTTTCAGCAGGAACTTTTACATTTTGGAATACGAGTTCCATCGTCTGAGACGTGTGGATCCCGAGTTTGTCTTCTTTCTTGCCAAAGGTAAAGCCTTCCATCCCTTTTTCCAGAATGAATGCCGTAATACCATGGTTGCCCTGGCTCTTATCCGTCATAGCGAATACAATATAGATATCAGCTGCGCCTGCGTTGGTGATAAAGATTTTGGAACCATTCAAAATATAATGGTCGCCTTCTTTTACTGCAACGGTCTGCTGGCCGGAAGCATCGGTGCCGGCATTCGGTTCTGTTAAGCCGAACGCACCCAGTTTCGAGCCTTCACAAAGCGGAGTTAAGAATTTTTTCTTCTGTTCTTCTGTCCCGTATTCAAAAATCGGATTTGCACACAAGGATACGGTTCCGGACAACGTAATGCTGACGCCTGCATCATATTTGGCCAGTTCTTCTACCGTCATGATGTAGCTCAATACATCGGCACCAGCTCCGCCGTATTCTTCTGGGAAATATGTGCCGCCCAAACCCATTTCGAGCATTTCTTTGATGATTGCTTCATCAAAAATACCTTGATGGTCACGTTCGGTAATAGTCGGGGCTAATCTTTTTTCACCAAAGTCTTTAGCCAATTTTACAAACATTTGTTGATCTTCCGTCATGTTAAAATCCATGATTCTTCCACTCTCCTTTAGAATGTTTTTACTATTTAGTTTAAACTAAAAAGCATTGTAAAAAGATATAGTTATTGCCGCTGTTAACTAACTTTTGCAGGTGTTTTCGAAAGCCTGTAGCAGCTATGATAACCACAATTAGACAACGATACATGCACACGGCATATACACGATTGTTCTAATCTCCCACATCTGAATTGTACAACTTTTCACAAATTAAATCAATAGAAAAAGCAACACTTGAGTCAATATTATTATTTTTTTTTCTCATAGCTAACCCATTAAAATTTATTATCATATGTAATCTTTTTTGTTCCTTGAAACATACTTTTTCATCTGGCTTATCCAAAACATTCTACGAACTTTATCTGCATAAAATAATAGAAATGCTAGTATTATAGCTACTTCTTAGAAATTATATTGTGCAATAAGTAACACAATATAACAAACAACAATACTTTTTTTATTATAAAAAAACAATATAACAAATAATTTATTTATGACTAAATAGCATAGTAGAAATACTATAGCATTTCTATGCGGCGATATTGGCTAATAAAATTTTTAACGATATGCGCTGTAATTCCCCAAATTGTTTTATTCTCATATTGATACATGTAAATATCATACGAAGAGCGTTTACGCCACTGCCAAGATAATTGCTTGGCAATGACATCCGGAAATCCAGATGCCGGTCTTGTGGCAATTTCCATGCAGAAACGTTCCGGATCGTGGGCGAGAAACCATTGTACAGGCACAATAAAAATTTCCTCTACTTCCTGCTTGCTTATAGTAATACAGCCGGCTTCTATTATCCCAACAAAAGGCCATACGGTTACCCCGACGGGAGACTCGACATAATCCAGTCTCCCGAGCATCTGAATTTGATTTTTTGATGTCCCTAATTCTTCCATTGTCTCCCGGACTGCCGTATGTTCAAAAGAAATATCTGTATTTTCTCTGCCGCCTCCAGGAAAACAAATATCGCCCGGCTGCCAGCTAAGCTTGCTGCTGCGAACTTCAAACAAAACACCAAGATTCCCCTTATTTTCAATAAGCGGAACTAACACTGCACATTGTTTATTACGCAGCACAGGTGACTGTTTTACCTTTATATTGCTCCATTTTTCAGTATTCATTCCTATGTTCTCCTTTACCTCTATATCTATTTATGATAGCAAATGAATGTAAAAAAAGATACTCATTTTTACATGAGTATCTTTTTTTACTTATTTTACAACGATATTAATAATTTTTTGCGGAATAACAATATATTTAATAATCGTCCTGCCATCTATACATTCTTTTACACGAGGCATTGCTAACACTTTTTCTCTCATTTCTTCACTCGTAACATCGACAGGTATTGTAATACGTTCGCGAACTTTACCATTAATTTGTATAGGTATTTGAATTTCATCGACAACCAAAGCCGAAGCATCCACTTCCGGCCAGGCTGCTTCATGAACACTCCCTTCAAATCCTGCATCATGCCATAATTCTTCTGTGATATGCGGCGTAAACGGAGCCAGAAGCAATAACAGATTTTTATTTACCTCCAGAGCTAAATCCTTCCGGATTGTCTGATGCTTACCTGCATATGCATACATCGCATTGACCATTTCCATAATAGAACTAATCGCTGTATTAAAGTTATATTTACCAGTAACGCCTTCTGTAACCTTTCCAATAGAGGTATGTTCTACAAAACGAAGTTCTTTTTCATCTTCTGTATACTCTTGAGCGGTAGGAGTTCCTTGTTTCATTAATTCCATGTATTGTCCAAAAATGCGCCATACACGATTTAGAAAACGGAAAGACCCTTCCACTCCTTGATCAGACCATTCCAAATCACGTTCCGGCGGTGCGGCAAACAAGATAAACAATCGTGCCGTATCCGCTCCGTATTTTTGTACAATTTCTTCCGGAGACACAACATTTCCTTTGGATTTTGACATTTTACTGCCATCCATCAGGACCATTCCTTGTGTTAATAGGCGGGTAAATGGTTCATCGTCTTCCACCAACCCGGCATCGTACAACACTTTCATAAAGAAGCGGGAATAGAGCAAATGCAGGATAGCATGTTCAATGCCGCCAATATATTGATCAACGGCCATCCAATGATTGGCTTTTTTCGAATCGAAGGCAGCTTGATTATTTTTTGCATCCGTATATCGTAAATAATACCATGAAGAATCAAAAAATGTATCCATAGTATCCGTTTCGCGCCGGGCCGGACCCCCGCATTTCGGACAAGTGCAATGAACAAAATGTTCGCTTGTTGCCAACGGGGACACAGCTCCCGCCGTAAATTTAACATCCGTAGGCAGCGTAATCGGCAACTGGTCTTCAGGAACAAGCTGTTCTCCGCAGGTATCACAATAAATAACCGGAATGGGTGTTCCCCAGTACCGTTGACGGGAAATAAGCCAATCTCGCAGTTTATAATTTACTGTGCCATGGCCCAATTTATGTTCCACCAGCCATTTCGTAATAGCTTTACGTCCTTCTTCATCAGTCAACCCGTTAAAAGCACCGGAATGAACCAAAATCCCAGGATCATGGTATGCTGTTTCCATTGTATCCAAATCTAATGTTTCTTCTCTATTCTGAACTACCAGCCGAATCGGCAAATGATATTTTTTAGCAAACTCCCAGTCACGTTCATCATGGCCCGGAACGCCCATAACTGCGCCTGTACCATAATCAATCAAAACGTAATTGGCAATCCAAATAGGTACTTTTTCATTATTAACAGGATTTACAGCATACGAACCAGTAAACATGCCTTCTTTTTCGACATCGTCCGAAGTACGGTCCATATCATTCATATTTTTCATACGTGTGATAAAATTCCGAAGTTCTGTTTCATTTTTCTTGCCTTTAATCAATTCCACCACATACGGATGTTCTGGAGCCAATACAATATATGTTACACCAAAAATAGTATCTACCCGTGTAGAGAACATTGATATTTTTTTGTCTATTTCTGGAATAATAAAATCAAATTCAGCCCCTTCGCTGCGTCCAATCCAATTTTTTTGCATCGTCTTTACACGTTCCGGCCAGCCATCCAGCTTATTCAAATCCTGCAGCAGACGATCCGCATAATCCGTGATTTTTATGAACCATTGTTTCAGGTCTTTTTTTACAACATCGGAATCACAGCGCCAGCACTTACCATCGATAACTTGTTCATTTGCCAAAACAGTATTACAGTTTTCACACCAGTTTACCTTCGCTTTTTTTCTGTATACAAGGCCTTTTTTATAAAACAATTCAAAAAGCCATTGATTCCATTTATAATAATCCTCTTTACAAGTTGTTGCTTCCCGGTCCCAATCATAGGAAAGTCCTAATGCTTGCTGCTGGCGTTTCATATTGGATATGTTATCCAGTGTCCACACCGCCGGCGGAATATTGTTTTTGATAGCAGCATTTTCCGCAGGCATCCCGAACGAATCCCATCCCATTGGATGCAAAACATTGAACCCCGTCATCCGTTTATATCTGGCAATAACATCCCCAATAGAATAATTGCGTACATGCCCCATGTGAAGGTTTCCCGATGGATACGGAAACATTTCCAAGACATAATACGGCGGTTTTCCATTATCATCCGGACAACAGTCCACCTTTTCATCCAGCCATTTTTTTTGCCATTTTTTTTCAATTTCCTGTGGGATATACTTTTCCATCATTAACACATGCCTCCTATACATACAAATCAAACCTATACATGGTATCTATCACAAAAAGAAAAGCCCCTAACAATGCCTGCAATGCATCGTTAGGGGCGTATGATCGCTGTACCACCCTAATTGGCTCTCATTACGACGAAATATATTCCGTCTTACGGTTAACGCCCATCAAACGCTTATACTTACTGTTTTTCAGTATAAGAAGCTCCCGGGTGAGTAAATAAACTTCCGGTGTACCGGATTTCCACCATCGCCGGCTCTCTGAAACGCTGTTGTTTATCATTCCCAATCATTGCTTACCTTATAGATGTTACATATTCTACTACGCTATCACTTTTTTGTAAAGTATAAAAGCATGAAATATTTTCATTTTCCAATTTATAGGGGAAAGCCCTGCCAAAAATCTTTCGTTTCAAACCCTTTGCGCCAAAAAGCGGCTCCTGCCAGATGATAGGAAGATAACAGCAAATATTTATATTGCAAAGACTTTTCATCTTCAAACCATATTTTAATTTGCCCTTCCGCAATCGGCAATTCCATATAATATAATTTCAAATTTTCATCCCAGCGTATATCTTTTTTAAAACGGACAAACAGCTTTTGGCTGTCCGACATCGTCAACGTTCTGACATCAAGGGAACGCGGAAAAGAAACACGGACCTGTGCCGGTCGCTGCGACCAAGTCTTCATATCGGAAGGAAGTGTTCCTGGATCATTGGTTTCGTACCAGGTGCGCATATATAAAGGCATACCGAGAATCAGTTTATTCGGCGGAACGACAGTTATTATTTTTCTTACACTGGCTTCGACCCATGGGTACGATGCATTAGGTCCGGCAACGGTACTGGCTCTGCCGAATTGATCATAGGCCATCAGTACTACATAATCCAGTTGTTTAGCCAAGGAAGCTCGGTCATAAACCTGAGACCAATTGGGATTATCGGAGATAGCCGTCACGTCCATAGAAATAGTAAGTCCGTAGGCATGTCCCGCTTGAACAATATCACGGACAAAAGCGGTCAAACGGTCACGATCTTCATAGTTTATATTCTCAAAATCAAGATTATAACCATTCAGGTTATATAGCAACGCATATCCTATGAGTTGTTTTATTACTCGTTTCTTCAGATTGTCGTCCATAAGCAATTGATGTGTAAATTGAGGATCAAAATGATTATCCACCAACGGCCATACATCATATTCTTTATCACGATATGCCGCAACCAGTGTATCTAAATCCGGATTGCGCAGTTCTATCCCTGATGTTGTAAGTCTGAATGCCGTGGGAGAAATAACACGTTGTTTGGCGTTTATTTCAGGAATATTGTCTTTTTCTTTCATTATAGGATCCCATAGAATGGCAATATCCAATTTTCCCTTTTTATTAATTATTGCTGTTGATTCCTGATTTTTCAATTCCGGAATTACCGTGACAGGTGTCAATGGCGGCTGCAATTCTTTTCCTTTTGGCTGCAAAACATAACTAATACCTAAAGGGCGGCGAATATGCTGAATACTTACGGTGTAATCTTTCTTTCCTTTACTGCCCGGAAAGAGAAGTTCTACATTTGGATTCTGCCACAACGTATCGGGTATATTCTGTTTTGGCTTAGGCAGGCGCACGAGAAAATATCCCGGTTTTCCTGAAATCTCCTGAATACCATATTGTGACAGGGAATCACCTGATACAAGCCACCGTCCTTGTTCTTCCACAATTTTTAATTTTTGAATATCGATAGATTGAATCGGATTATTGACAGTGGGTACATTAAAGACAGGATCTGTTTTCTTTGTCTCTTTTACACTAACTGTCTTGGCAAAAATGTTCTGCGGCAGTATTACCGTGCCACTTACTATCAAAAATAAAGGAACCAAAAATATAAGATTTTTTTTAGACTTCCAGTGAATCATTACACATTCTCCTACTATATAAATATTTTCTGTCTGGTAATTTTACATAAATACGGTATAATATATACATTATGTTATTATAACACAAAGGAGGAAACATATGCATCAATATTTGTTTTATATCGGATCTTTTCCTATTCGTTCCTACGGCCTTTTATTCATGCTTGGAATCCTGTCGGCAGGCGTCGTTGCGTATTATATTATGAAACGTGACGGACGCGGCTGGCATGTACATATATTTGATTTTACCATGTACTGCGGTCTTGCAGGTATTATAGGCGGACGTCTATGGGATGTTTTCTTTTTCGACTGGACGTATTATCATAATCATATTGCAGAGATTCCGTATGTCTGGCAGGGCGGCATGGCAATACAGGGAGGTCTCCTGTTCGGAGCCATAGCCGGCATCATATATACCAGATATCATCATATCGATACTTGGGCTTTTGCCGACCTTCTGGCGCCTGCTATTATACTGGGGCAGTCCATCGGCCGCATGGCCAATCTCATGAACGGAGATGCCTTTGGACATCCCACAGGAAAAAGTTTCGGCTTATTATATCCAGACACAACACTTGCATATCATACATATGGAAATCAGCCCTTATGGCCGGCAGAAATCTGGGAAGGACAACTTGATGTTTTAGTCTTTGTAGCCTTGCTTTTCTACAGCAGCTTTCCGCACAAAAAAGGACAGGTTTTTTGTCTTTACATTATGTTGTATGCTGTAGAACGTTTTTTCCTGGAATTTTTACGGGGAGATTACGTAAACCTCATCATAGGTTTAAAATCAGCTCAAATGACCAGTGTAATCGCATTTATCATAGCTACTGCTATATTTGTATATCTTCAGTTTTATGGCAAAACGGATGTAAAAGATAAAGGACAATAAGTGTCTATTTTTAATGATCCGCCGAATAGCTTTGAATACCTATCAAAAAAGAACAGGGATCCGGATTTCATTTTATCCGGATCCCTGTTCTTTTTCTATCTTAAAATCAACACATACACCATTTTCTTGTTATATTCCACATTTATCGTTCATTCCTGTTTGCAATAGCTTCTTTTAATGTATGCCACGCAAGAACTGCACATTTTACCCGAGCAGGCATATTGGAAATATTTTTAAGGGCAATCGCATCTTCCAAATCTTCTAATTTTTCATCGTCCGTAATTTCCCGTTTAATCATATCGAGAAACAAATCAACAAGACGCAACGCTTCATCCACTGTTTTCCCTTTTATAATATCAATCATCATATCGGCCGAAGCTTGGCTGATAGCACATCCATGTCCCGTATACGCAGCATCCTTCACAATGTCGTCTTCGATCTCGGCACGCAGCGTAATATCATCGCCACAACTGGGATTATGCCCTCGTTCTTCCAAATTATATGGATTGAGTTCATGTTTATTGAGTTGGTTTTGGTTATGTTCCAAAATAATATCAGAATACAACTGATTCATGTCTTCCATATCTGCCACTCCTAGTCTTTAAAGCCCATTGTTTTACGAACAAGTTTTAATTTATCAAGAAAATAATCAACTTCTTCAACAGTATTGTAAATGTAAAAACTGATACGATTTGATGCTTCTGCTCCGATATAACTGCCAAAAGGCTGTGCACAATGATGTCCAGAACGAATCGCAATTCCATAGCTGTCAAGGATAGTTGCCGCATCGTGGGGATGAACCCCTTCAATAGTAAAGGAAATAACCCCTGTTTTTTCCTCGGCGTCGGTACTGCCGATAATGTGAACATAGGGAATTTGTTTCAATCCTTGGAGAGCACAAGTTACTAATTCGTGTTCCTGTTTTTCGATGGCATCAAATCCTATCTGTTCCAAATAATCAATTGCGGCATGCAAGGCAACGGCCCCTTCTACATTTTCTGTTCCCGCTTCAAATTTAAATGGCAGTACATTGAAAGTCGTAGTCTGTTCTTGAACGTATTCTATCATATCACCGCCCAAAAGGAAAGGTTCCATATCATTTAATAAATCACGTTTTCCATAAAGCACGCCGGTTCCGGCAGAACCCAGCATTTTATGACCAGAAAAAACATAAAAATCGCAGTCCCATTTCTGGACATCGCTCTTCATATGCGGTGCCGCCTGTGCTCCGTCAAGTACCACTACCGCTCCTGCAGCATGTGCTTTGTTAATAATTTTTTCAATGGGTGTTTTCATACCTAATACGTTGCTGACAGCCGCAAAGGCAACGATTTTTGTTTTACTGTCGATTTTAGCCAAATCAGCTTCCGTAAAATGCCCTGTTTTATCAAGATACATATAGACAAGTTTTGCGCCTGTTACTCTGGCAACACGCTGCCATGTAACTAAATTAGCGTGATGTTCGGAAATCGGAATGACAATTTTGTCTCCTTCATGCAAATGGGTTTCACCATAGCTTCTGGCGATAATATTAAGTGCTTCGGTAGCATTGCGGACAAAAACAATTTCTTCGCTATGTGCTGCATTAATGAATTTTTGTACAGCCATACGCGCATCATCATACAGTTGAGATGCTTCAACACTCAAAATATGTGCCCCACGATGCGGATTGCCATTATGGTGCTCCAATAAATCAACAATGGCATCGATTACTTGTCTAGGCTTTTGTGTCGTAGCCGCATTATCAAAATAAACAATCTGATGTCCGTTATGGACTTTAGTCAATATGGGGAAATCTTTTCGAACATTTAACATGGCAATCACCTTTCTTATGGCAGTACTGCATTTTTTCGCGAACAGCCTGCAACACTTTATTTTCCATATCCGGATCACCCAGTTTATCAATGACCGGTCTAATATTAGACTCAACAATAATCAGCTGTGCACCATTTTCACTAAATCCACGGCTCATCAGATAAAAAAGCTTATCTTGATCAATTTGACCCGCACTGGAAGCATGATTCCCAACAACATCATCTTCTTTGCAAAGAAGAAGCGGAATCGAAATAGAATGTGCTCCCGGACTCAGCAAAAGGCATACATCGGATTCAGAACCAACTGCTTTCTTCCCACCGCGCAGAAAGTCTATAGTACCGCGAAAATATTTTTTCGCACTGCCCATCAGCGAACCCGTTGTAAGAATATCCGTTTCCGTCTGTTCCCCCTGTTGCGGAACCCAATAGGAAAAATCAAATATTTGTTTATCATTTCCCATGTACATAGTATTGCTATGAAATTTTCCGCTTTCTTTTAAAAGATCCGTTTTATAGTAAACAATAGTTTCACGGCTGCCAATTTCCGCACTTACATACTCAACGAAACTTTGTTTTTCTGTTTTTGCATAACGGTGCTCTATATGCCGTACATGCTTACCGTGAAGCTGAATTTTACTAATTTTTACTTTAGCGGCTTCGCCAGCTTCTACGTAAT
Source organism: Megasphaera sueciensis (assembly GCF_050219315.1). Taxonomy (NCBI): domain Bacteria; kingdom Bacillati; phylum Bacillota; class Negativicutes; order Veillonellales; family Veillonellaceae; genus Megasphaera; species Megasphaera sueciensis. The sequence goes on along the minus strand of NZ_CP116939.1, from coordinate 524,167 downwards.
TCAGAAAGTTAACGTTTCCCTGTTCAGCGTCACCTTCAAACGTCAGATATATCGACACATCACTGCCGGGTCCGGCTTTAATTTGGAGCTGAGCAACAATCTGCGGAATTTCTTCACTCAGTGTATAGGTAAGCCAAACAGCCCCCGTTGCACGGGGGGCAATCTCTATACAACACCCCGTCGTACTATGATGCAGCGCCTGTGATAAAGCCTCTGCATTGGCGCCCGCAAAGTCTCCCAGCGGTAAAGTGCTATCTCCATCGTAAAACCGCACTACTACATCACCGGTATGATGTTCCTGAGGCTGCATGTGTACAGCCGGGATTATCTTCTGGGGCGCTAACTCCAAATGATTGACCTTCATCCAGCGGAACGTGGTTCGCGGGAGTTGGTTATATTGTTCTTTTATCATACTAATGCCTCCCTATTTTAATGAACCTTTAAGTTCCAGATTAATAAGATTATTCATTTCTACAGCATACTCCAGCGGTAATGCTTTAGAAACAGGTTCAACAAAACCTCTGACCAACATGGCACGTGCATCCTCTTCACTTAATCCTCGGCTCATCAGATAAAAAATAGCTTCATCGGATATGCGTCCTATTTTAGCTTCATGCCCCAAATCTATGTTATCATTTTTTACAACAATCGCCGGTATCGTATCAGATTGCGAAATTTCGTCCAGCATCAGTGATTCACAACTGACATTGGCCTTTGCTCCTTCTGCTTTTTCATTGATAACAACGCTGCCTCGATAAATACAGACACCGCCGCTTTTAGATATAGATTTCGAATTAATATTGCTAGTCGTATGAGGTGCATTATGTACTACTTTGGAACCCGTATCAAGATATTGCCCTTTGCCTGCGAACGTAACTCCGGTAAATTCACAGTGGGCCCCTTCTCCTTGTAAAATACTCATAGGATATAAGCAGGATGTATGCGAACCAAAAGAACCAGTCACCCAGTTAATGCGCCCGTTTTTACCTACAATGGCTCGTTTAGTATTTAAGTTATACATGTTTTTAGACCAGTTTTCAATGGTTGAATACGTCAATTCCGCATTATCACCTATAAAAAGTTCTACACATCCAGCATGAAGATTCGCCACATTGTATTTAGGCGCCGAACAGCCTTCAATAAAATGAACTTTGGCTCCGTCTTCAACGATAATCATCGTATGTTCAAATTGCCCTGCTCCAGGAGCATTCAGACGAAAATAACTCTGCAATGGGATAGATACCTGCACTCCTTTGGGTACAAACACATAGGATCCTCCAGACCATACCGCACCATGAAGAGCCGCAAATTTATGATCGGTCGGGGGAACGAGTTTCATAAAATGTGCTTTTACAATGTCTTCATATTTACTAAGAGCCGTATCAAAATCCGTATAAATAACTCCTTGTTTGACTAAGTCTTCTTGAATACTGTGATAGACCACTTCAGAATCATATTGTGCCCCAACTCCAGCTAATGAAGTTTTTTCAGCTTCAGGAATCCCCAGTCTGTCAAACGTATCCTTAATGTCATCAGGAACTTCGTTCCAATTCCCTTTCATCTGTGCATTAGGACGTACATAGGTAACAATATTATCCATATCAAGCCCGCTGATATCCGGCGCCCAATCAGGATAATCCAATTTATAAAAAGTTTCCAAGGATTTCAGCCGAAAACGCAGCATCCATTCCGGTTCATGTTTTTTATCTGATATTTCCTTAACAATTTCCGGAGTCAATCCTGCTTCGGTTTTATAGGAATATGTAAAGTCCTTTTTAAAATTATAGACGTTGCCAAAATTGGACAAGGCATCAATTTTACTTTTTGCATCAGCCATATTAACACCCCCTACTTGGCTTGTTCTTTAAAGGCATCATAGCCATTAGCTTCAATTTCCTGAATAAGTTTGGCATTGCCGGTTTTGACAATACGTCCATTGATGAGGATGTGAACGTAGTCAGGAATCAGTTTTTGCAATATTTCGCTGTGATGTGTAATAACAAGAATAGCATTACTTTCATTATGATACTCAGAAACAGTTTCGGAGACTATCCGGACAGCATCCACATCAAGGCCTGAGTCAATTTCGTCCAACATAGCCAATTTAGGTTCTAACATACACATTTGCAAAATTTCTGTTTTTTTGCGTTCCCCGCCGGAAAATCCATCATTAACATATCGATCTCCGTAGGAACGATCCATCATAAGATTTTCCATCTGTTTATGCATTTTTTTGCGAAACGGCATAATTCGCTGTGGTTCACCGGAAACAGTACTTTTAGCATTGCGGATAAAGTTTTCTACAGAAATCCCCTGAACTGCTATAGGGGATTGAAACGCCATAAAAATACCGGCTTTAGCCCGTTCGTTAACAGGTAAATCGGTTATATCCCTGCCTTCAAAAAATATACGGCCGGCTGTAACTGCATATTGAGGATTTCCCATCACGGCGTTAAACAATGTTGATTTTCCAGCCCCGTTTGTCCCCATAATAACATGTGTTTCTCCTGTATTAATTGTTAAGTCGAGTCCTTTGAGGATTTCTTTGCCTTCAACAGCAACTTTCAGGTCCTCTACTCTCAGTAATTCACTCACTGTAATCACTCCTACTAGTTATTTATTACTACATTTTAAAAATGGACAAAATTGCTATACATTTATCATACATAGATTACTCCAATGCTGTATGAATGTCAACTTTTTTAGTGATGTTTTTATAAAAAAAACTATTTGCTTCAAAAGAAACAAATAGTTTTTAAAAACATCTACCGAACAATAAAATTATACCCGCGTTATTTCTTCCATTGCAAATCTTTCACTGCCGGAATTCCATATGCAGAATCTGCCGATAATACAGCACGGACAACGGCTTTTTCCAAAACATACGCAGCTAAGGTTCCGGTAATATTGATATCTGCTGTCACAGTCCCCACAGATACAGCATACACGGAATCCCCGTCAGCCATTGTATTAACCGGTGAAATAGCACGTACCATGCCATTACCCGCCATAGCGGCAATTTTATTCATCGCCGTCTTATCAAAAGCTGCATTTGTAATAATTGCTGCAATAGTAGTATTCGTTGCATGCGCCTGCGCCCTCTGAGAAAAAAGATTCGGTGTATCTCTATCATCTATCAGAACTTGTTCCGAACAGGCAAACCCGTTTTTATCCTTATTAAGCATTCCTGCCAGAATGCAATTGCGGCTCCGATCCAATACATCCCCCACAGCATTAACAGCAACAACAGCCGCAACTTGAAGTCCTTTGGCTTCTGCCGCATATATGCCAAGCCCAGACTTCATCATGTAGGCAGCGCCCCAGAGCTTTCCAACGGTTGCGCCCGTCCCGGCTCCATGATTTCCCTCCTGTATATTGTTTTGTTCTGCCGCCAGACAAGCGGCATATCCCATTTTTTCATCAGGTCGTATCGTGCTGTCACCACAACCTAAATCAAATATAGAAGACGCACATACAAGAGGTACTTTGCCATATCTTGTTTCAAAACCAACGTCATTCTCTTCAAGATACTTCATGACACCGCCTGCCGCATTAAGGCCAAACGCACTCCCTCCGCATAAAACGATGGCATGTATTTTATCGCAGGATGCAACAGGCTTAAGTAATTCTGTTTCCCGGCTGGCCGGACCGCCGCCCCGGACATCAATACCGCAGGGAGCACCCTCAGGACATATAATAACCGTACACCCAGTTCCGGCTTGGCTATTTTCGCTGTTGCCTATTCGAAAATTTTTCATATCTTGGATTTTTATTTCTTTCATTATGCTATCCCCTTCTGCACAAAGGAGCATATCTTAACATAGATATGCTCCTCGTATTGATTATTTTTGAAAATCCTTATAAAGCATACTCGTCTGAATGCCATGATTATTTTGATACTTGCCAGATTTATAAGTGTCATATTCGCCATCAATATCATGATAATATATTTGACAAATTTCCACATCCGGATATATGCGGATAGGCTGTACACAAAAAATCTCCAGTGTCCAATATCCAGCAAATCCAACATCTCCGAACCCAGCCGTTACGTGAATAAATACTCCCAATCTCCCAACGGAAGAACGCCCTTCCAACATGGGAATATATCCATTTGTCTTTGTATATTCGTTTGTTCTTCCTAAATACAACGTATTAGGCTGCAGCACATAGCCGCTTTTGGGAATAATAATATCAGAAGCGGAATTAGGATGTGCCATATCTAATTCTTGATGATCATAAACCATAAGATGATTATATAAGGACAAGTTATAGCTGTTAGGATTAACTCGTTTAGGATCAAATGGTTCAATAATGATTTTTTCACCTATATGTTTAACAATTTCCCTGCCGGACAATATCATACCCTGTCACCTCGTGATTTAGTCTATCACTTTATTATATACAAAAAACCGATACTTGTCATGGTTTTTCCCTTATTATTTTCAGCATCTCTTCTCCAGGGGCCACTATCTTACTGATAACTATTTTGCAAATATACTCGGTTTTCCCTCTACATCACTGCAAGTCGTATTGCAATCAGGTTCGCTGCATACCCAATAGCGGCCATAGGAACTCGTGCGGCAAATAAAATACCCATTATGACAGCGAGGACATTTATATTTTTTTTCTGCTTCTTGTAAGGGAGCTGTCACTTGTTCTGTATAGCGGCATTGCGGGTACATGGTACAGCCGAAAAAATCACCATATTTACCATGCCGCAACACCATGGCAGCGCCGCATTGCGGACATATTTTTTGATCTTTATTCGTATCATTACTAACAATTTTTACGTCTCTAGCTCTTGCAACAAGTTTTTCTAAAAATGTAATTTGATCCTGCAGAAATGAGGCAAGCTGCTCTTTACCTTCACTCATTTTATATAACCGATCTTCCCAAACAGCAGTTTCATCGGGATATACCATTTCATCAGGTAACGCATCTACAAGCAGATATGCGTTATCTGTCGGTTTTAAATATCTTTTCTTGCCTTCTTCTACTAAGAATTTTCGTTTTATCAATTCATCAATAATAGTAGCCCGTGTTGCTTCTGTGCCGATTCCCTGCACCTCTTTTAGTTTTTTCTTTAAAGAATCATCTTTAACATATTTATAAATTTCCTTCATTGCCGCCAGCAGTGTGGATGGTGTAAAGCGTGGCGGCGGCTTTGTCGTTTTCTTATCCACATGCCCTTCTTTGTAGTCAACAACATCACCTTTTTTTACAACAGGCAATCCATCATCGCTCTCTTCCTCCTCGGCGTCATTCTTATCAGATGTATATAGTTCTTTCCATCCCGATACAGTAATTGCTTTTCCGTGAGCCACAAACGTTTCTGATGCCGCTGCAACGAGTATGCGAGTCTGGTCATATTCATACAACGGATAAAATTGTGCAATGTATGCCTGCGCAATAAGATAATAAATATGCTGCTGCAGTGATGTCAATTTAGAAAAATCACAAAAAACCGTCGTGGGAATAATGGCATGATGCGCCGTGATTTTACTATCGTTCCATGCCCTGCTTTTAATAGAAAGATCAGCCTTTTCAGCCCACTCTGACAATTTTCCAGCATGGTTGCTTTGTAAGTTACGTATAATAGAAGAACGATCTTTCCATTGATTACATGGCAGATATTCACAATCAGAGCGAGGATATGTCGTAAGTTTTCGTTCATAAAGCTGCTGTGCTGCATCCAGTACCTGCTGCGGATCATATCCATAGCGTTTGCCTGCTAAAACCTGCAGTGAGGACAATGATAAGGGAAGGCGCTGCGCTTCCTTCTTTTTTGTTTTTTTTCGTTCTTGAATGACTCCTGATGGGTTATTATGTAACCGATCAATAAGTGCCTGCGCTGCTTTTTCTTCAATAACATGTCCCTCAGAATCCATCCCTGTTTGCGTATCCTTCGGCTGCCACTGCGCAGTAATCCTTCCGTTGGCATGAATAAACACAGCCTTTACAATAAAATACTCGACAGGAACAAAATGATCCAGTTCCCGCTGGCGTCGCACAACCAGTGCCAATGTCGGAGTTTTGACTCTGCCGATAGGAAAAACAACGCGATGGCCCTGCCGTCGTGCGGCCAATGTATATGCCCGTGATAAATTCATCCCAATGAGCCAGTCCGCACGGCTGCGAGCCAGTGCGGATTCTTTCAAGTGGAGAAAATCGGAATTATTCCGCAGATCCGCCAAAGATTCCTTAATGCTCTTTTCATCAAGCGCATTCAAAAGAATCCGTTGTACCGGTTTGGTGTTCCCTACATAATCCAATATTTCATCAATTAAAAGCTGACCTTCTCTATCCGGATCTCCTGCATTAATAATGCTGTCCGCTTGAGTAATCAGATTGCAAATCGTTTGAAATTGTTCTTTACTGTCCGGGCTGACCAGCAGTTTCCATTCTTCCGGCACAATCGGCAAATCTTCCGCTTTCCATGTTTTATACTTTATATCATAATCCTGTGGTTCTGCCTGCTGCAATACATGACCGTAAGCCCAAGTAACAATACCGTCTCCGGTTTCAATAAATCCTTTTTTCTTGTGCTGCGGCGGTGGCAGACATTTGGCTAATTCCCGAGCCATACTCGGTTTCTCTGCAATAAAGATACGCAACGTACGCAACTCCTATTTCTCAATACATAGACTATATTCAACACTCTTGATTCGAATCAACTTTAGCTAATTGTCCGGCAACTTTAATTACCCGGGTAAAAGAAGGCGGTATTTCTTGTTTTGTAAGAGATTGCCCAATAAGGCGGCCTAAAATAACCCCTTTATTACTATACAACCAAGCAAAATAATACACATACATTGTTTCTACATTGCGGGGATTTACATTTTCCAGCATCCTCGGCGGATAATTATGGTAATTAATGTCCAGCTTACGGCAAGCCTTTTTAAGCATATCCGCCGTTGCTTTGCCATGGACCCCGCCCGCGGTATAAATAATATGATCTAAACTCCGTCGCTTGCCCTTATCAATCATCGCTTTTACAAGATCCATTTCAAAACAAATTTCGTCTGTAAAGAAAACATTTTTTTCCGCCTCACGGCTGCCTTTTACATCGGCATCATAAAGTGCAACCGTAGGTATTCTAAAATACTGCAGTAATTTTTTGATTTTAGATATAGAGCTTTCCCCACGCGCATTGATAAGACAAATACCATAATAATCAAAACGCAAGTCCAATGTCGTACCAAAAAGCTGAAAGCATCCATATTCCGTTTCCCCTTCAACAATAATAACGCTGCGCGAGTACAACGCTTCTTTAACTTCCGGGAAATGCATAATCAGATGTTTTTCTATTTCTTCATTGAAGTGAAAATTTACACCGCAGGCAGCCTGAACACAACCACCTTTATTTCTGTAAAAGCGAATGATATTACGATAATCATCAACCAGTGAATCTGTCGAATGTGTAACAATAAACAATTGTCCACGCAGTCCATCTATATTAAACAATGATTTCAGAATGCCGCAAAAAGCCGGATCTTCATTCTGCAACAATTGTTTATAATATGTCAAAATAGATCGCTGCATATAGGGATGCAAATGTATTTCCGGTTCATCTATTGCCACAAATATAGACAAGAATCGTTTTCCCCTGCTGTCTACAATGATCGTATGTTCAAAAGGAACGGCTTTACTATGATACATTACATATATGTGAGATAAAATCTTTAAGGCTACAAGAGATATAAATTTCAAATTATCCGCTCTGGGCCGATCCTGACGGCTTAACAATTTAGACAGCACCAATACGTTCATATAAAAAGAAGTGTCATATTCACTATACCGTTCCTGTTGTTGAATGAATTGAGCCATATCGGGGGAAGGCCTGAATTCCTCGATTTGTCCGCTTTTAAGTATATTATTTTTTAACAAATTATATATTTCGTCAGAAACAAGATAGTCGTCGTTTCGCGTTTCTGAATGATAAATATATCGGATACGTCGAATTAAATCAAGCGGCAGTTGTGAATTATCTGCATCATTGTACAGGCGCGGAAAGATTTCATCTACTCGTTTTTCCATACGCAAGCGCACCTGTGCCGGCACCCCTTCTTTACTATCAGAAAAATGTTCTGATGCATCATCCAACAAACATATTTCAACAATAATCACAATCGGAAGATTTGTATCAGCATAGTCATGTTCTAAAATGCCGAAACCGGAACTTATCAGCGATAACAACCGCAAAAAACTGCTCTTGCCAATATTATTTTCTCCCACGAGATAATTTGCTCTTTCATGAAAGTTCAGTTCTACATCTTTAAATAAACGGTAATTCTGTAAACGCATATACTTTATATACACATTATCACCCACTTTCAATCAGGATTCTTATGTATATATTATTCGACACAAAATAGTAAATTCATTTTTTTTAAATGAACAGGTTATTTTTATTTTTCTATTACCATTACATATGGTACCATAATGAATCCGGCAGCCATACAGAAAGACAGCCGTATCCTCTTACTCACTAAAGAGAATACAGCTGCAGCTATCTATCTTATTTTCTCATAAAAGACTTTGCCTTCTCCATTTCTTCTGCAACCGTCATCGGCATACCAGCAATACCCTCCTGCGTCGCTGCCTTTGCAACCGCTGCCGCAACATCTATTGTTACTCTGCTGTCAAAGGCATCCGGCAGAATATAATCTTCACGTAACCCATCTTTCTCTGCAACCGCTGCAATCGCTTTTGCCGCGGCCAATTTCATTTTTTCACTGATATCCGCAGCACGACAATCCAGTGCACCGCGAAATACACCGGGAAATACAAGTACATTGTTCACCTGATTGGGAAAATCTGAACGACCCGATCCGACCACACGTGCTCCCGCTGCTTTCGCTTCCTGCGGATAAATCTCAGGAATAGGATTTGCCATAGCAAAACAAATCCCATTGTCTGCCATGGACCGTATCATCGCCGGGGATACGATCCCCCCCTTTGAAACGCCGATAAAAACATCCTTTCCCTTTAAGATATGTGCTAAATCTCCGTGTTCATGACGAATATTGGTTTTTTCAGCCATTTTTTCCTGAGCCGGATTACTATCTGCATCACCTGCACAAATGGCCCCATGAATATCACAAATGATAATATCTTTTATCCCATATTCTAAAAGCAAGTTGGCGATACTAAGACCAGCGGCACCCCCGCCATTAATAACAACTTTTGCCGCCGCTGCCGACTTATTCACAAACTTCAACGCATTAATAATACCTGCCAGCACAATAATCGCGGTTCCATGCTGATCATCATGAAATACGGGAATATGCATAGTATCCCGTAACCTTCTTTCAATTTCAAAACAACGAGGACCGCTAATATCTTCTAAATTGATGCCGCCAAAGGATGGTTCCAGAAGTTGTACAAATCGAATAATTTCCTCTACATCCTGCGTGCCAATACAAAGAGGAACCGCATTTATTCCGGAAAATTCACTAAAAAGAAGACATTTTCCTTCCATGACTGGCATGCCAGCCTGCGGTCCAATATTCCCCAATCCAAGAACAGCACTGCCATCCGTAACTACGGCAACATAATTCCCGCGTCCAGTATATTCATAAGACCGCGTTTCATCTTCAGCAATTTTCAGACAAGGTGCTGCTACCCCCGGTGTATACAGCAAGGATAACGACTTTTTTGAATTGGCTGCTACTTTGCTGCCTATGGTTAATTTACCCGCTAATTTTTTATGCAGCATTAATGCATCATCATCGTTGTTATTATGCAAAGAAAACCCCTCTTTTCATTCGTCTTACATTCCAAGCACGATTACTATATTTCCATGGAATGATATTAGTTGTATCACATATTATGCAGAAATGCAACTATCTTCTCATCTCCCGTGCTGTTTGCACAAGAATGCAAGTCTCTGTGCTAATTCCCCTGTGAGTTGTTCTTTTTTTACCTGCCATAACCATTGTCCATGACTGATACCGGGACGATTCATGCGGCAGGCTGACGGCAGGCACAATACATCTTGCAGGGGAACTATAATGGTTTTCGCTCGCCGGCTGTACACATACGACACAAAAGACCATACAATTTCTTCTGCCGAAGCATTTTCCTCTAATCCCAAAGAATTTTTCATCTGTTCCTGCTGATATCTATCCAGTTCTTCTGTATACCATCCGAGCAACGTATTATTGTCATGTGTACCTGTATAAGCAACGCAATTAGGTTCCGTATCAAAACTATACCGTCCATCGGATCGATATTTCATATGGAACTGTAAAATTTTCATCCCCGGAATACCCAGTTTATTCTTTAATTCACAAACATCATCCGTTATAAATCCTAAGTCTTCGGCTATTAATTGGATGTTAGGAATTTTTTTGTATATGGCTCGAAACAGGTCAATCCCGGGACCGGGATTCCATTTTCCGTCTCTGGCAGTGTGCGCTCCGGCAGGAATTGCCCAGCAAGATGCAAATCCACGAAAATGATCAATACGTATTTCATCCACCATAGCTGCCATACGTTGAAATCTCTTGATCCACCATTCGTAATGATCCGCAGCTATAGTATCCCACCGATACAATGGATTTCCCCAAACTTGTCCATCGGCAGAAAAATAATCGGGAGGAACTCCTGCTACGTGACGCAAACACCCCTGTTCATCCAAATCGAAGAAAGTTTGATGAGCCCAGCAGTCCACACTGTCATGCGCAACAAAAATTGGTATGTCACCTAAAATTGCAATATCTTTGCTTGCGGCATATTGCCGTACTTCCTGCCATTGTATATGAAAAATATATTGCATAAATTTATTATGGGATAGGGTGCCCGATAATTCTTTTTTATAGTGCGCAATAGCTGCGGCATCATGGTTTCGTATATCATCCGGCCATTGGATCCATGAATTTCCTTGATAAAAATCATGGATTGCCGAAAACAAAGCATACTCCTCAAGCCAATCCGCATTATCTTGACAGAATGCCGCAAAATCATTCCAAGGAATTACTAAATCAGGATCATGTGACATATCCCATAAACACATCTTTTTGCACTGCCATTTTTCTTCGTATGTATGGGCCTGCAATATTTGCCGTTTAAATTCCAAAAAACGCTTTTCTTTCAACCATCCCCAATCTACCAGCTTATCCAATGAAATCAATCGTTCATTTCCGGCAAAAGCAGACATAGATACATAGGGTGAATTCCCTTCTCCCGGCAGTGTAAGCGGTAAAATTTGCCATACTTTCTGACCTGCTTGATAGAGAAAATCAATAAACTGCATTGCTCCGTTTCCTAAATCCCCCATACCATAGTCGGAAGGAAAAGAAGTGGGATGACATAAGATTCCAGCCCTTTTTTGTTTCGCTTCATCAATTCCTTTCAGCACAGTGATTCCAAGGGGAGGCAAGGTTACCGTAAAACGACTGTTCACTGTGCAGATAGGTGCTCTGTTGGGTTCAAAAGCATCATACAAATTACCATAAGCCAATCCATCTGTATAAATGCTGATAGATCGTATTGCAGTGGTATTCCGATTCATGACGATAATAAAAAAACCATCTTCTGCTTTTTTCCCAAATACGTCAGTTCCTCCTTCAATACTGCGGGCATATGCATAAATATCGCCATTCCCGTAGAGAGGAATAAACCGCCCAGTCCGTAAGGCGTCATTATGACACCGCAATGCAGTCAGCTGTACATACCACTCTAAGATACGATTGTTTTCATTCCCCCAGGGATAGGTTCTGCGATTATCGGGATCGACATCGCCTAGTACGCCTGCTTCGTCCCCATAATAAATGCAAGGTGCGCCAGGCATCGTCATCTGCCATGTACAAAGAATTTTAAGCCGGGCTTCTGATTTTTCCGAAACTGTCAACACATCTGTTTCTCCACCTGTGCCGAGAATGGATAAAATCCGCTTTACATCATGACTGCCGAGAAGATTCAACATAGCATAAAAATTTTCCTGCGGATAATTTTCCATCTGATGATATACTTCTTCTGCCGTACGTCGGCCATCTTTATGTTCCAAAATAAAATCTATCATAATCGCACGCAAAGCATAATTCATGGCACTGTCCATATCCTTGCCGCAAAGATATTCCCGTTGTTCTCCATAGCTTATTTTATTCGACGCATCTTCCCACACTTCACCGACCAGAACAGCCTGGGGATTTTCTTTTTTCAGTGTATGATAAAATTTTCGCAAAAAAGTTTCTGGAAGTTCATCGATAACATCAAGACGCCAGCCGCTGATTCCTTGCTGCAACCAATAGTGAAGAACACTATCTTTATTATTAATAATGAAGTTCAAATAGGAAGGTGTCATTTCATCTACATTGGGAAGATCTTTTACACCCCACCACGATTCATATTCGTCAGGATAATCGGTGAATTTATACCAATTGTAATACGGTGATTGTTTCGATTGATACGCTCCTATTTCAGGATAATGTCCAAATTTATTAAAATATATACTATCTTCCCCTGTATGGTTGAATACACCATCCAAAATAATATGTATGCCTTTTTTTTCAGCGTCTGCACACAATTGGGAAAATTCTTCATTTGTTCCCAACATAGGGTCAATATGATAATAATCTGCCGTGTCATATCGATGATTACTGCTGCTTTCAAAAATAGGATTTAAGTATACAGCTGTTACATGCAGCATCTTGAGATAATCTAATTTTTCCTTGATTCCCGCCAAGTTGCCGCCAAAAAAATCATATTGCAAAACATTTCCTTGATTATCCTTGCAATAATGCGGTATATCATTCCAGTCACTGTGTATGACAGCTCCTTTTTTGCCAAAAAGTTTTGCAGTCTGTGATTGACTCCGGCAAAACCGATCAGGAAATATTTGATATACAATCGCATTTTTAAACCAATCCGGTGTATGAATACCCTTGTCATAAACAGTAATTTGGTATGATGGCGGCTCTTGTGTATACACAGCACCTACCCCGCCAAGTTGGTGTTTATTATTACCATAATATACTGTGTTTCCTTGATATCGGACAATAAAATAATACCATAAAAGCGTGCCTTCTTCAGGCATGGTGATTTCCGCTTCATAAAATCCGCCTTTTTCTGCCATGGGGATTTTATATTCTCCTTCATTGCTTTTCCAAGTACGCAACGTAATACAACAGGTATTTTCATTTTTTATATTGGCAGAAATCCGTAATATAAGTTTTTTACCTGCACGGACAGCACCAAATATTGATTTATATACCGGATTCCGTGAATCATGATATAAATATGGCTCCATGTTCAGAACTCCTTTTTCTAAAATACCCCTACCATATGTGTAATTTGGTCAAGGGGTATCAATCCATTTCATCCTCTATCTAACATATTAATATACAATTCTTCGTATCTATCAGCCGACTTACGCCAGCCGTATTTGCTTGTCATCGCATTATGAACGAGATACTTCCATAAATGAGAATCGGCATAATAACTTAACGCTCGTTTCACTGTAAACAATAATTCATGGGCATTAAAATTTTGAAAATTTAATCCGTTTCCTGTATTCGTATATTTGTCAAAAGGAATAATCGTATCTTTTAATCCTCCTGTTTCTCTGACAACAGGAATAGTTCCATATTTCAAAGCAATAAGTTGACTCAGTCCACAAGGTTCATATCGTGAGGGCATGATAAATAAATCTGCCGCTGCATATACACAATGAGCTAATCCTTCATCAAAAAGAATATTTGCCGAAACTTTTGTCGGATTATGCTGGGCTAAATGACGAAACCCCTCCTCATACGGCCAATCGCCAGTACCTAAAATAATGAGCTGTACCTCTTCCATCATCAATTCATCCATAATACGCATTATTAAATCCATCCCCTTATCTTCAATAAGACGGGATACAATAGCAAGCATAGGAATATTACGATTGACGGGAAGTCCCAGACGTTCCTGCAAAGATTCTTTATTAGCAGCTTTACGGCTGAACACGTTGCTTTTGGTATAGGTAAAAGGAATAAACGGATCTTTTGCCGGATTATATATTGTTTCATCAAGCCCATTGATAATCCCGGTCAGTCTATGCTTACACAGGCGAATATAGCTATCCAACTTTTCGCCAAAATAAGGGTATGCAATTTCTTGTGCGTATGTCTGACTCACGGTAGTAATATGATCAGCGTACACCATACCGGCTTTCATATAATTAACACATCCGTCACATTCAAGATTTCCGTTATCAAAAAGTTTTCGCGGCAACCCCATTATATCCTCTACTACAGATGGAGAAAATATCCCTTGATATTTTAAATTATGGATCGTATAAACAACTTTCATATTTTTATAATAAGAATCTCGATAAAAGTCTTCTTTTAGAAAAACACCGATAAGGCCTGTATGCCAATCATTACAGTGAATGATATCCGGCTGAAATCCGATTTTTGGCAGCATTGCCAAAACTGCCCGGCTATAATACGCAAACCGTTCTGCATCATCATCAAAACCATACAAACGATCTCGTTTAAAATATTGTTCATTATCAATAAAATAAACGGTCATTCCACTCTTTTCAATTTTTTCAACGCCATAATATAATTGACGCCAAGCTAAATTTACAACACCATGGTACACTTCCTGCATTTCATCGTTGTAAGAATCGGGAATTTGGCTATATTTAGGAATCACCAGACGAACATCCATTCCCTTAGATGCCAATACGTTTGGCAATGCGCCCATAACATCTGCTAACCCGCCGGTTTTAACAAATGGCACTGCTTCAGAAGCAACAAATAAAACTTTAATCATAGGTAACACCTCTTTTCAAAAATTTTCTATGATTGAAATTTTAAAGAATTATTGTATGTACTATCACATTATTCTTTATATTTTTTCTGTTCCATTATCAGTTATTTCCGACTGCATCTTTAGGTATATAACAGCTAATGGCGGTAATGTCAACACCATAGATTGATTTTGCCCATGCATAGGAATGTCTTCACTGACAAAAGCATCTGTGTTACATACATCAGAACCCCCAAACCGTTCCGCGTCACTATTAAACACTTCTGCATATACCCCTTTTTCCGGAACACCCACTCGATAGGAATGACGAACAATGGGTGTAAAATTACAGAGGACAACAGTCATCAGATTATTTTCCCTGCCCCTGCGATAAAAGGCAATCACGCTATTATTACAATCATCGCAGCTAATCCACGAAAAGCCGGACCATTCACAGTCTTCCTGCCAGAACTCCTGATGTTCCAGATAATATGCATTGAGTTCTCTCACATAATCATGCAGCGCATGGTGCATCGGATATTCTAATAAATGCCAATCTAAACTATCATTATATTTCCATTCAATAAATTGTCCAAAATCACATCCCATAAAGAGCAGTTTTTTCCCTGGGTGAGCCATCCAGTAGGCATAAAAAGCTCGTAACCCAGCAAATTTCTGCCAATAATCTCCCGGCATTTTATTTAATAAAGAACGTTTTCCATGAACAACTTCATCGTGTGATAAGGGTAAAATGAAATTTTCTGAAAAAGCATAACATAAGGAAAACGTAACCAAATTATGATTTTCCTTTCGATATATGGGATCCAGAGACATATATTTTAACATATCGTTCATCCAGCCCATATTCCATTTATAGTTAAATCCCAGACCGCCCACATCGACCGGTTTCGTGACAAGAGGCCATGCAGATGATTCTTCCGCTATCATCAGTGTCTGTGGTATCGCCGCAAAAACAGCGGTATTTAACTTATGCAAAAAATCAATGGCATCAAGATTTTCGCGCCCGCCATAGGCATTAGACTGCCAGGGACCGGCACCATGGCCGTAATCAAGATACAGCATGTTAGCAACAGCATCAATACGCAAGCCATCAAGGTGAAATTGCGTAAGCCAGAAAAGTGCATTCGATATAAGGAAACTTTGCACTTCCGTACGACCGTAATCAAAATTCATCGTATCCCATTCTTGATTTTCCGCTAATAATTCATTTTCCGATTCATACACCGGTTGTCCATCAAAGAAGCGAAGTCCCTGCGCATCACGACAGTAATGTCCGGGAACCCAATCCAAAATAACCCCGATATGATTGCGGTGACATAAATCGACAAAATACATAAAATCTTCAGGATTGCCGTACCGGCTTGTTACTGAAAAATAACCGGTAATCTGATATCCCCAAGATCCGTCAAAAGGATATTCACACAAGGGCATGAGTTCAATGTGAGTATAGTTCATATCTTTTACATACGCGACTACCTGCTGTGCTATTTCACGATATGTCAATACATCGCCTGCCGCGTTACGGCGCCAAGATCCAAGATGCATTTCATAGATAAGCATGGGATTTTTGTAAGAGTCATAGTTTTGGCAATCCCGCTGCCAATTTTTGTCTTTCCAATGGTAGTGAAGTTTCGTCAATTTTGAAGCCGTTCCCGGACGCAGTTCTGACGCAAAGGCATACGGATCACTTTTAAGGATCACATCTCCCGAAGATGTTGTAATGGCATATTTATATATATCGCCTTCCTGCAATCCTTCAATATAAGCAACCCAGATGCCATTTCCATAGGAAGAAGCTGCCATCCTATCCATCCGGTCATCCCAATTATTAAAATCACCGACAACACTCACCTGCTGTGCATGAGGTGCCCATACGGCAAAACGAACACAGGATTTGCGCTTATAAGACGTGAAATGTGCACCGAATAAACGGTAGCTGCTGTAATTTGTACCCTGGTGATATAAAAATGTACTGTAGTCATCGATTGCACTTAATTTCATAATGTCCCCTCCAAAACCTACGTACTTTCAACAGGTTTAATATGCCAAATATCACGTGCATATTGCCGAATCGTCCGATCACTGGAAAAAAATCCCGAATGTGCTATATTTACGGCACTAGACTGAAGCCATTTATAGTGATTTTGATAACGGCAGCCGATATTTTTCTGTGCCTCGCAATACGAATCAAAATCTTTCAGCACAAAATATTCATCATTTCGATCCAAAAGAGAATCATATAACATTTGGAAAGCATAATTGCCGTTTCCCAACGAACCATCTACTAAATGTGTCAAAAGCATGCGAATGTGCTCATTTGTACGATATAAATCCCAAGATGAATATCCGCCGTGAACATAATACTTCATCACTTCATCGGCCCGCAGTCCAAAAATAACACAGTTATCGTCACCTACTTCATGATGAATTTCTACGTTAGCGCCATCCATAGTCCCTAATGTAATAGCTCCATTCATCATAAACTTCATATTGCCGGTTCCGGAAGCTTCTTTACCGGCCGTAGAAATTTGTTCGCTTACATCGGCTGCCGGAAATAAAAGTTGAGCTAAAGAAACATTATAATTTTCTAAAAACAGTACTTTTAATTTTCCCTCCAAACTATGATCCCCATTAATCATTTTACTAACTACATTAATGAGTTTAATCGTCATTTTTGCTTCGCCATACCCTGCCGCAGCTTTTCCGCCAAATAAATATGTGCGCGGAACGATATCCATGTTCGGATTCTCTTTTAATGCATAATACAGATTGAGAATATGGAGAATATTCAACAGTTGACGCTTATACAGATGGAATCGTTTAATTTGTATATCAAATACAGACTCTGTATCAATTTGCTGTCCATATTCCGTTCTGATATAGGATGCAAGTATATTTTTGCGTGTTCTTTTTACTTGATCCAATTGTTCCAGAAAAGCAGCATCTGATGCATATGCTGCTAGATTTATCATATGTTCGGGATGTTTACGCCATGTATTTCCGATAGCTGAATCGATAAGCTGTGCCAGCTGTGGATTGGACTGAATCAACCATCGCCGATGAGACACTCCGTTTGTCTTATTATTGAAACGTTCGGGAAAGCAGCTATAGAATGCATGCAACGTAGATTCCTTCAATATTTGCGAGTGAATTTCCGCCACCCCATTAATACTATGACTTCCCAATACGGCAAGATGAGCCATATGAACCTGATTATCCCAAAGGATAGCCACTTCACGCGCTTTTGCCTCATCGCCGGGATTTTTATTCCGTACCTGCTGCAGCCATCGCTTGTTTAATTCTTCTATGATTAAATAGATGCGCGGCAGTAATTCTTTAAACAGGGGAATGGACCAGCGCTCCATTGCTTCCGGCAAAATAGTATGATTGGTATAGGCTACAACTTCCGTGGTAATATCCCATGCCGTTTCCCACGGCAGCCCTTCTTCGTCCATAAAAATCCGCATTAATTCAGGTATAACCAAAGCGGGATGCGTATCATTGATATGAATGGCCACATAGTGCCCAAATACTTTAATATTAGGGCTTATCTTCTGCTTAAAATGCCGGACTATACTTTGGACGCCGGCAGAGACCATAAAGTACTCCTGCATAAGCCGTAACCTGCGGCCTTCTTCCGTACTGTCTTCCGGATACAAAAAGCGAGAAATAAGCTGTACATTATCTTTATAGCGAAATGCCTCATGTCGATTTCCTTTGGCCAAGACACGATATACATCTTCTCGGGTATATTCGGCACGCCATAACCGCAATGTATTGACGGTATCATTATGATAGCCAACCATAGGCACATCATACGGCACAGCACGGACAGAGTGATAATTTTCGTATACGCATTCCAAGTTTCCCTCACCGTCAGGACGCATATACGCATTGCCGCTAAAACATACATTGACCGCCTTATCTACTTTCTTCACTTCCCACGGATAGCCATCTACCAGCCAATTATCCGGAAGTTCAACTTGTTGTCCATCCACAATACGTTGATTAAACAACCCATATTGATAGCGGATACTACATCCATGACCGGGCAAACGAAGAGCTGCCAAAGAATCTGCAAAACACGCTGCAAGACGGCCTAATCCTCCATTCCCCAATCCCGGATCTCGTTCTTCCGGTATAATAGCATCCAAATCCCAACCCAAATCATGCAATCCTTCGCGGCAAACTGTTTCCATATCAACACCAATCAAATTTGACTGCAGTAATCTTCCCAATAAAAATTCAATCGAAAAATAATATACTTGTTTAACTTTCTTTTCTACATACATCTTATTGGTTTTAATCCAATCTTCACTTATTAAATCACGAATCATAAATGCAACGGTCTGATATACTTCGTTTGGTATAAGGTCGCGCACATCTTTTTCCCATGCTACATGAGATTTACGAATAAATATTTTTTTGAATTCTTCTTTATCTTTCCATTTCTTCATGCGCATACCTCTCTTTACATCAGATAACCGAATATTTTCCAATACATAAAGGCATTTGTTTTGTCCCCGTCAGCACAGCTTCTGACTGAATAATTGCATTTTTGTCACAAATAACATAGTTTAGCTGTGCATCATCACCAACGGCAGAGTGCTGCATAATGATACTGTTACGTATGACCGCATTTTTTCCCACACGGACTTTGCGAAAAAGAATGCTGTTTTCTACCCGGCCTTCAATAATACAGCCATTCGCTACCAGTGAGTTATTTACAGCGGATTCCTCCATATATTTGGCCGGAGCTTCATCTTTTATTTTTGTATATATCCGCCTTTCTCCATCAAGAAAGAGACTGCGCCATTTTTTTACATCCAGTAATTCCATATTCGCATTAAAATACGCAGGAACGGAATGAATACAAGCCGTATAGCCTTGATAATTAAAACCGAAAACGCGCAGCCGGTCAATGTTTCTTTTTAAAATATCCGTCAATATGAATTTATACCCTTTGGCATATGCCAGACGGACAGATCGATTAAATATTTCACAATCAATCAAGATTCCGCGCATATAGACATTTTCACCGCTTTTCACATGCGTTTTAGGAGTTATCTCCGTAATACGGTCTTTATCATCTGTATCAAGTATATAAAAATTGCCAGTTATATCTGTTGCCGGGTGGTGATAAATTACAGTCACATCGGCATTATGCCGACGATGGAAATGAAGAACCTTTTCATAGTCTATATTTTGTACATAGTCACTGCGCGTAATCAGGATATAAGGTTGTACCGCCCGCTCTACAAACGATAAATTATGATAATATGTACGAACATCCCCCTCCATAGGATGAATAATATCTTGTGCTTCCAGCGGCAAGTAAAATAAGCCATCTCCCTTGCGGGCCAGATTCCAATCCTTAGCAGAACGTATGTGGTCTAATACAGAACGCGATTCTGCAGAAAGAAGAATTCCTATATCCCCGATACCAGCGTTTACCATATTGGATAAAGTAAAATCAATAAGGCGAAATTTTCCGCCAAACGGCATAGTAGCTAATGGACGTCTTTCATTCAATTCGCGCAGCGGATTATCTTCCTGGAGATTTATCAATCCAATGATTTGGCTGCTCATGCTATCACGTCTCCTTGTATCTGTCCCTCACTCGCTTTTATCTTTTCATCGTTACCGACAACCATTACGGTACCATCGTCATTATGAACAACTGCATTACTTTGAATAATACATCTTTCGCCAATAATAGCTTTATCTACTACTGCATTTTTTTCAATACTTGTCCCCGGCATTAAAACGGAATTAGTCACCTTTGCACCTTCTTCAATAGTAACACCGTAAAAAACAACCGAACGTATCACCGTACCTAAAATTTGAGATCCCTCCCCTACAAGAGAGCTTCTGGCACTGCCATGCGGTCCAATGACATGAGGTGGCAGCGATTGACTGCCGGAATAAATACGCCAATCAGAATTATTCAGATCAAGAGGTGGATCATCGGCTAATAAATCCATATTCGCCTGCCACAAGCTTTCAATGGTACCTACATCTTTCCAATATCCTTCAAAAGGATATGCATACAGCGGCAGATTTTGTGACAGCATCGCAGGAATAACATTCTTTCCAAAATCATGTTCTGAATGTATTTCCTTTGCATCCGCCATTAAATATGTTTTCAGGAGTTTTCGATTAAAAATATAAATTCCCATAGAAGCAAGATTGCTTTCCGGATGTATCGGCTTCTCCTGAAACTTACGTATTTTCATGTTATCGTCAGTCGTCATAATACCAAAACGGCTGGCATCGCTCCATGGGACACGAATCGTGCCAATAGTAACACCTGCATGATGTTTTTTATGAAATGCCAGCATTTTCGAATAGTCCATGGAATAAATATGATCGCCTGATAATACAAGAACATAATCGGAACCAATCATATCCACAAAATTCATATTTTGATAAATAGCGTCAGCCGTTCCATGATACCAATTGGTTCCGTCATCTGTCATATAAGGCGGTAGCACAAAAGTTCCTCCACGGTCAGAATCAAGATCCCAAGAACTTCCGTTTCCTACATACCAATTCAGTGCCAACGGTTGATATTGAGTTAAAATGCCGACTGTATCAATGCCGGAATGACGGCAATTACTCAATGTAAAGTCAATAATGCGGTACTTTCCGCCAAACAGCAGTCCTGGTTTGGCTTGGTTTTTAGTAAGAACCCCCAAACGGCTTCCTTTTCCTCCGGCAAGTATCATGGCTAAACAATTAGATTTTCTCATAGAATTGCCTCCTGATTCCGAAAGACATACCGACTTGATACACATATTTTTAATTATCAACTGCAATATTTGATATTTCCATTCTTCCCTTCTGACTTTTCGGTATTCTTTCCCTGATATATTATTTAAAAATTACGTTATAACGTGATTTATCTCTATATTTATTATACACTAATAACGGTAAAAATGCGATAATACCAGTGATAATCTATATAGGAGCAGCAAATAATAAAATAAAAAAAAGATACCGAAAAATAGTATAAAAATCTGGTATCTTTTTTTATATTGCATTTATGTTGCATAATAGTGCTTATATTATTTTAAGTTGATTTACATCAAGAAGTTCTACTCTAAAAGGCAGCGACATCAGTATTTCTTTCGTCAATTCTTTTGTATCGATAACAGTTCTTACAAATCCAATTCCTTTTTTGCCATCTAATGCGGTAACCACTCCCAAGTATTCGCAGCCTTCTATAATACGTGTTACAAACGTCATATTTTCTGGTTTTATACGGAAATAAACCCAATCGTGATTCATGACTCTGCCACCTTTCGGCGCATCATAGAATACGGCTGCAGCGGCGTATCAATATAAATACCCACCTTCATCTGCGGATGAGGCGCTACAGTAATAATCGCGTTCTTTTCATCAATCATTTTTGTAATAATATGATGCACATTTTTCCCTCGAGGTTGTAAAAACTCAACGGTATCGCCAACTTTAAAATTATTGCGCTGTTCCAAATATACGATTTTTTTTTCTTTGTCATAGGAAGTAACAAGACCGATAAATTCATGTGTCTGTGTATTACTGGAGTGGCTGTATACTTGATCGGCTTCCGTTGGACGAGATACAGAAAACCCTTTCGTATATGGTCGGTGAGAAATCTTCTCCAATTCATCCAGCCATTCCTGTTTTACAGAAAAATGTTCAGGATCTCGTTCAAATGCATCCAAAGCTTCCCGATAAACTTTTACTACAGTAGCAACATAATGTACACTTTTCATACGTCCTTCTATTTTCAGACTACATAAGCCTGCCTCATATAATGCAGGCAAATAAGGAAGCAGACACAAATCTTTCGAATTAAAAATATAGGTTCCCCTATCATCTTCCGTAACAGGAAAATATTGACCAGGCCGGGTTTCTTCAACAATATTATATTTCCAGCGGCAGGCTTGCACACATTGGCCACGGTTAGAATCTCTGTTTTGTGTAAAATAATTACTCAATAAACAACGTCCGGAATAAGAAATACACATAGCACCATGTACAAACCCTTCCAATTCAACCGGAACTTTTTCGTGAATAACTTTTATATCGGCAAGACTAACTTCTCTTGCCATAACCACACGTTTGGCACCGGCTTCCTGCCAGAATTTAGCCGATATCCAGTTTGTTGTATTCGCTTGCGTACTGATATGAACCGGCATCCGGGGAACAATTTTTCTGGCCAGATAAAACACACCCGGATCTGCCACTAAGATAGCATCTACCCCTATGCTGTCCAGATATTCCAAATATTCCGGCAAGCCTTTAAAATCATCATTATGAGGAAAAATATTAACGGTTACATGCACTTTCTTTTTCAAGGAATGTGCAAAAGAAACAGCCTCTCTTAGTTCTTCATCTGTAAAATTGCCGCTATAGGCACGCAATCCAAAAGCTTTCCCGCCTAAATAAACAGCATCGGCACCATAAAGCAATGCCATTTTCATTTTATCCATATTACCGGCAGGTGCCAATAATTCCATTTTCTGCATACTCGTATCCTTTCCAATAGGAAACGGTCATTCCGTCTCCGTTTTCATAAAAAGTCGTCTCAAATCTTTTATCCTGAGTTACCATTCGTAAATATTCTCGAAGCCGCATAACAATCGTACGATGTTTATGAGGTATCGTTCCCTTGATGCGTACCATTCCATGATATAAAATATTATCAGCAATAATAACTGCCCGCGGCGACAGTTCGGGAATTAATTTCACAAGCTGTCGTGAATACTGCCCTTTAGGCCCATCCAAAAAAACTAAGTCCCACGGACCTTTTAAATCATTTAAAAGAACGGCGGCATCTCCGATCAATTGTGTAACACGATCTTCGCAATGTGCTCGTGCAATGTATTCTCGTGCTTTATACGCGCGCTCCTTGTCAATCTCAATGGTAACAATCGATCCGTTTTCAGGCAGCAGCGGAACCATCTGCAATGTAGAATACCCAATAGCCGTTCCGATTTCCAAAACACGCTTCGGAGCCGCTTCCGCTATTAATCTGCAAAATAGAGTTACTTCCGTATCACGTAAAATAGGAATCATCTGCGCTGCTGCATATTTTTTCATTTCTTCAAATAACTCCTTCACGGCATATACTCCTTCACATTCTGCATATGTTCTTCATAGGTCCGGGAAAAATGATTATGCCCCTTAGCGTCTGCTACAAAAAACAAATATTCCGTATCTTTCACTTCGGCAACAGCCTTCAAGCAGTTTACCCCGGGATTGCCAATCGGTCCCGGAGGAAGTCCTGTATATAAATATGTATTATACGGAGAATCAATTTTCGTCTCTTCTATACTATAGGCTGATTTATGAGATCCTAAAGAATAAGAAAGGCTGGCATCAGACTGCAGCGGCATATTGATTTTCAACCGTTTAAGAAATACCGCGGCAATAATCGGCTGGTCTTCTTCATATTGTGCCTCTTTTTCTACCATGGAGGCTAATGTAACAAACTGATAAATTGACATATTGTGCTGGTCTGCGCTTTCCCTCATATTTTCTGTAAGATGCTTATCAAAATTATCCAGCATCATTTTTACTATCTGATCTGCCGTTGCCCCTCGCGGGATAAAATATGTATCAGGAAATAAAAAACCTTCTGACGGAAACGTAACTACACGATTTCCATACATATAAGGGTATAAGTTTTTCGTATCTGCCGCTGCCGACAAAAAATCAGCCTCTTTCACCAATCCTTTTTGATCGAGCACTTGGGCAATGCGACGAACCGTATATCCTTCAGGAATCACAATGCGTTCCGCTTCTGATTTACCGCTTACCAATTTTGCCATTAAATCATGCAGGCTCATGCGGTTGTTGACCAGATATTCTCCTTGTTTCATTGTATTGGCTGTTCCCGTTAAAGTTGCCACTGCCCGAAACCACCACGTATTGGAAATAATCCCTTTTTTTTGTAATTCTGCGGCAATCTCACCGGCAGTCATCGTATCGTGAACTTCTATATACGCTTCTGCCGGTTTTAAAAATGAAATAGGTGCATAATAAGCTGCCTCTGCACTGACCACTCCCAAAATAATAAAACAGCAAACTAAGGTTACGGTAATTTGTTTTTTATTCCAGGTATGGTTTTTCATGATTGATCCACTTGTATTAACTTCTTGTGTATTATTTTTTTTATCCATAATGTATCTATTATACTGTAAAATTATTGTATGTGGCAAATATTCATATTTAAAATACTATGAATAGGCAATACTATTTCATCAAAATAAAATAATGCCGACAAAAACAGTCTTTGTCGGCGTTATCCCCTTTTTATCAAAATTTACTTGGACGGACTCCAAATACGTTGCTGTTGCGCCAACTCTTCTCGCTGATCTATCTGCTGTGATTGTAAATCAGACTGCTGTTCATCTGCATCTGCTTCAGCAGACTGTTGT
Organism: Megasphaera sueciensis; assembly: GCF_050219315.1. Classification (NCBI taxonomy): domain Bacteria; kingdom Bacillati; phylum Bacillota; class Negativicutes; order Veillonellales; family Veillonellaceae; genus Megasphaera; species Megasphaera sueciensis. Next base: position 498,974 of record NZ_CP116939.1, on the reverse strand, counting down.
ACAGCCGCTTGAGCTGTCACCGTATTTTGACTGTTTGAAGATTGTTTTGCCGCTGATAATGCTGCTTTTGCACCATCCTCCTGCGCTTTGATTCGATCATTCTCCGCTTGACGCATTTGTTCCCGTATTCGTGATTCCAATGGAATATCCGGAAAGGCACGAACATCGACATAGACTTCAAAAAGTCGATTCCACGGCAACGTAACTTGAATCGTCCGTGGATCAACACCAAGATAATCTTTTGCATATCGCTGCAATTGTTCTTTGGTGCGGCTCTGCAATTCTGCATTGATCGTAGAAAAGTATTGAGGCTCTTCATTTTTTTTGATTTTTTCCTGCATGCGTGTAATATAATCACGGACATTCGCTTGATATGCCCAATTATCAAGATATTGGGTTGTCAACATACGCTGGTGTGCATCAGCCGTCATATATTTAGATAAAATTCCCTGTGAAACTCCGTATCCCACAGAATTACTAGCCGTATTCCAACCATTATAGGCAGCTAAACTATACATAATTTTATCCATATATAACCCATAAACCAATGTATTATCTGATCCATTAGAAAAAGCCATATCAACTATACTCACCGGGATACCCGCCTGTATTGCTTTTTCGATTTGTCCCAGAAATACCTTCGTAGAATCAAGCATAATCGGAAAGTTTTCAAAATTAGCTGACTCTGAAGTCTGCGTTGTCAACGGCGTATTAACTGCCAGCAGTAAATCAGGACGTTCTTTATCGGTAATAACTCCGCCTACAGCTTCAATGTGCGCTTTAATTGTCTTGCCAATTTCCTGCCCGTCATAACTTGGAACGGTCCTGGCACCCCCGCCAAGAGGATAAATAACGGTAATTTTAGGATGATAATTGTTAAAATCATTACTTGCTCGCGTGATAAGCAGCAATCCAAGCTGATCAGCCCCCGGAAAAGATCCATATACGTTATTAGAAACTCCCTTGCTTTCCGTTTCAAGGTATTTTGCTTCCAAAGCGGATTGTGTATGAGTAGAATTATCATCATGACCCAGACAAAAATATGTAAAAATGCCTTTTTTGGCACACTGAATCAGTATATGATTTACCATCATATTTTTACGACGCCGATTGTACCAATCCTGCAGATATTCCATGGGTACACGTTGTACAATATTGAACCAGTCTGTTCGTTCCTGCGGGTTCAGCCCTTCTTCGTCCATTTTTGACTGCAGTGCCGATAATTCATAAATATCATTTCCATACGTCAAATAATAATCAGGTTCTACCCCCTGTCCACCGGCCCAAGGGCTGCGCATAACAGTACTAAAAGCATAGATAGGAATATGGCTGTGATTATTTTTAATTTTTTCAATTTCATTTATCCGCCTGACTAACGTTGCCATATCCATATTATGCTTACGGGAATCTACCAATCCCCCATAAACAAGAGAATCTACAGAAAGCACCATAGCATCGGCTTCCCCGGCATGAGCATCAACCCACTGCAAAAGCTGTTCCGGAGATCCCTTAAAATTACTGCCCGACAAATATTTCTGCGGCGGTGTAATAATTGTATATCCGGCATCCTGTGCTGTGCTGACGGTATATGCAAGATCAACGGGTCGGTTATCCTGCGGCACATATAAAATGGTTTTTGCTAATGCCGCTGGTCCAGTACACAATATCATTGCAAATACAGCAAAACGTATTACTTTATGTAGCAATTTCAACTAAATCACCTCAAACTAAAATATTGTATTAATTATAGCAAAAACCAATGACAATTACAAAATATCATCTCTTCGTTTACGGCGGACACGAGGAAGATTCCAATGAAAATGAATAGCTAAAACACGTAATATTAACGTGATGCTAAATCCTATAATGCAAGATATTTCAGCAGGAATTCCCAGTATAATAAACGTAATATACAACATGCATGAACCGATCAAAGAGGCCGAGGCATAAACATCCTGTAAAAAAATAATCGGCACTTGTCCTGCCAAGACATCACGAATAACTCCGCCGCCAATAGCGGTAACAACGCCAAGAGTAACAGCTAAAACCCACATATTGGGATAATAACTACACCCCAGCATCGTCCCCGTAACAGTAAAAGACCCCAGTCCTATGGCATCGGACATTAAATATACATTTTTGAAGCGGTCCATCAAGTCACGCCGCATAGTAATATATCGAATAATGGCACACGTTACGGCAATCGTTATAATAACAATCCATAAATACAAATCATCTCGCAGCGCTGCCGGAGGAATATTGCCAATAATAATATCACGAAGTATGCCGCCGCCAACTGCAGTTGCTGCTGCAAGAACAAATACGCCAAAAATATCCATTCTTCTCGATACGGCAACCATTGTCCCCGATAAAGCAAATGCCGTCGTTCCTAATATATCAAATAATTGCCACCATAATGATTGCATTACCATCCACCATCCTGTAAAATTATACTATCAGTATGTATCATATCATAAAATGCCCATAATAACCAACCTTTCTGGTTATCAATATGTGCGTTATATAAAGGAGAAAATCATGACGAAGGATGAGTTCTACATGGGAAAAGCATTACGTGAAGCAAAAATCGCCTATGCCGTAGGAGAAATTCCAATTGGGGCCATTATTGTGTTTGAAAAAAGAGTTATTGCTTCTGCCTATAATTTACGCGAAACGCTGCCCTGTGCTACCGCACATGCCGAATTATTAGCTATAGAAAAAGCCTGCCGGGCATTATCCCGCTGGCGTCTTTCCGGATGCACGTTATATGTCACAGTAGAACCATGTCCCATGTGTGCCGGTGCTATTGTCAATAGTCGCCTGGATCGTCTGGTATATGGCTGTGATGATCCTAAAGGCGGAGCTGTCCGTTCACTATTTTGTATAGTAAATAATCCCAGTTTAAATCATCAGACAGACGTTACTTCCGGAATACGAACAGAAGAATGCAGCCGGCTGATGAAAGATTTTTTTAGACAAAGAAGGCAATAACATAAAGATAAAGATTGCGGCTACCGCTTACAAGGATTTAAAATGTAAGGGTATCCACACTACCTGTCTGATCCATTTCCGTCTAATATCTTGCACACAAATTTAGTCTTTACATGACATAAAATACCTCTGAATAGGGAGAACAAGCATCTTCACAACCCTATCCAGAGGTATTTTAATGTGTTTTATGAATTTTTACTGTTTATTCCTCTAAATTTTTAATCAATAATTCATTGACCGCACCAGGATTAGCACGGCCTTTTGTCTGCTTCATAACCTGCCCTACCAGAAAACCAACAGCTTTTTTCTTACCGGCTTTATAATCTGCAACAGATTGCGGATTTGATGTAATAATAGTCTTAATAATTTTTTCCAATGCACCTGTATCAGAAATCTGGACAAGACCTTTTTCTTTTACAACCTCTGCGGCTGATTTTCCGGATTGCCACATTTCAGGCAATACCGATTTAGCAATTTTACCAGATATAGTACCTTTAGAAATCAATTCCAAAAGTTCAGCTAACGCGTTCGGAGTAACCGGGGCTTTATCGGCTGTCAAGCCGGTACCATTTAATTGTTTAGCAAATTCCCCTTGCATCCAATTAGATGCTGTTTTAACATCAACACCAGCAGCCACTACCGCTTCAAAGTAGTCTGCCGTCTGTTTATCCAGTGTAAGAAGATTCGCATCATATTCAGGTAATCCCAACTCTTCAACAAAACGCTTGCATCTCGCATCCGGCATTTCCGGGATTTCTTTGCGGATTTCTTCAATCCATTCAGGAGATACTTCTATAGGAATCAAATCAGGTTCAGGAAAGAAACGATAGTCATTTGTTCCTTCCTTGACACGTTGTGTAACTGTAATCTCTTTATTTTCGTCCCAGCCGCGGGTTTCCTGAATAACGGTTCCTCCGTCTTCAATAAGCTCGGCCTGGCGAACTGCCTCAAATTCAATACCTTTTTGAACCCCGCTGAAAGAATTAATATTTTTCAATTCAGCCTTTGTACCTAATTCAGCCGTTCCGACCGGACGTACGGAAATATTAGCATCGCAGCGCATACTTCCTTCTTCCATACGGCAATCCGATACATCAAGGTACTGCAATATAGACCGCAGTTTTTCCAAGTATGCTTTAGCTTCTTCACCACTGCGGATATCCGGTTCCGATACGATTTCCAACAAAGGCACACCTGTACGGTTATAATCAACATATGTCGTATCGGACGTATCAATGGAAGCGCCATTATGGACAAGTTTACCGGCATCCTCTTCCATATGGATACGAGTCAATCGGATGCGCCGTGTTTCACCGCCGACTTCTATATCCACATGCCCATTCAAACAAATTGGCAGATCATACTGCGAGGTCTGAAAATTCTTCGGCAAATCAGGATAATAGTAATTTTTACGATCGAATTTACTGTATGGTAAAATATCACAATGTAATGCCAATCCTGCTTTAATAGCAAAATGCAGCACTTCTTTATTCAAAACCGGCAATACGCCAGGAAGCCCCAAACATACAGGACATACATGTGTATTGGGTTCGGCACCGAATTCTGTACTGCAGCCGCAAAAAATCTTTGTTTTCGTCTTTAATTCACAATGGACCTCCAGCCCAATGACGGATTCGTATTTCATTATAATTCAACCTCCCTCATAGGCGGCTGCTTTTTCAAATCGGTACGATTTTGTTCAAACGTATATGCAGTCCGCAGCAGCGTTTCTTCATCAAGAGCTTTGGCAATAAGCTGCATGCCGATAGGCAGTCCATCCTTATATCCGCAGCAAATATTCATACCGGGAAGCCCCGTCAAATTTAATGTAACAGTACAGATGTCACCTAGGTACATCGCCAGTGGATCATCCGTATTCTGCCCAATTTTAAAGGCCGTATCCGGTACTGTCGGAGTCAAGAGCACATCAACCTGCTTCAAGGCTTCGTCATAATCGCTCTTCACCAGCGTACGTACCTTCATCGCCCGCAGATAGTATGCATCGTAATATCCCGAGCTTAAAACATACGTGCCAAGCAGAATACGGCGTTTTACTTCAGCGCCAAATCCTGCAGAACGAGTTTTCTTATACATATCTACAATGTCAGTGCCCGGAATGCGCAGCCCGAATCCTACTCCGTCAAACCGAGCTAAATTGGAGCTGGCTTCAGCGGGAGCAATAATGTAATACGCTGCCAGTCCATATTTCATATGAGGCATTTTAAGCGAAATTATCTCAGCACCTAATTTTTTATACGTATCAATCGCTTCTTCTAGCGCTTTTCTGCACTCAGAATCAAGCCCTTCAGCAAAATATTCTTCGGGAATACCAATTTTCAGCCCTCTAACATCATTAACCAACGCTTTTTTATAATCCTTTTTTTCCTGTACAATGGAAGTGGAATCTTTGCTGTCATGACCAGCAATCGCATTCAGCACGATAGCACAATCCGTAACGTCCGTTGTAATAGGCCCGATTTGATCCAGCGATGAAGCAAAGGCAATCAAGCCATATCGGGAAATCAGTCCATAAGTAGGTTTCATACCGACTAACCCACAATACGATGCAGGCTGGCGAATGGATCCTCCCGTGTCAGATCCCAAGGCCCATACAGCTTCTCCCGAAGCAACAGCAGCTGCAGATCCTCCGGAAGATCCACCTGGGACGCAGTCCAGATTCCAAGGATTGTGTGTTATTTGAAAAGCAGAATTTTCGGTCGAACTCCCCATGGCAAATTCATCCATATTCGTTTTTCCAAGACTGACATAATCGGCATTCATCAATTTTTCAATAACAGTCGCATTATATGGCGATTTAAAATTTTCCAGCATCCGAGAGGCACAGGTAGCATTTTGCCCTTTGATGCATATATTATCTTTTATAGCACTCGGTATACCGGCTAAATCCGAAATACTCTCTCCTGCAGCTATTTTCTTGTCAACTGCCGCTGCTGCTTCCAGCGCATATTCACGATTATCTGACAAAAAAGCTTGAACTCGGGGTTCAACAGCATCTTTGTGAGCAAGATACTTCTTTGTTAGTTCAACGGACGTAATTTCACCAGTAACTAATTTTTCATGTAATACATGTATTGTCGACGCTTCCACCATATGCCTCCTAATCCTGAATAACCTTGGGAACTTTAAAATAACCGTTTTCTTGTTCCGGTGCATTCTGCAGTGCTTTTTCATTCGCCAAAGACGGTTGAGGCACATCTTCACGCATAACATTGCGCATAGATACGGCATGTCCTGTCGGTTCTACATCACTTATATCGACTTGGCTGATTAAATCCATGTACGTCAAAATGTCATTTAACTGTTTCCCAACGGAATCAATCTGATTATCCTGGATTTCCAATCGGGACAATAGTGCGATTTTTTTTATTTCCTCTGCACTGATTTTCATATGGACACCCCTTGTTGAAAATATTTTATCTATAACTTTACAATAAATTATTATACCATTTTTTTTATTCTCTTTCCAACCATTGACAGAACTCTTCTTCATCTATAACACGAATTCCCAGTTGATTTGCCCTATCAAACTTACTTCCCGGTTCGCTTCCGACCACTACCAATGTCGTTTTCTTTGTTACAGATGATGTGACCTTGCCGCCTCTATCTTCAACCGCTTTTTGTCCTTCTTGCCGAGTCATATTTACTAATTTTCCTGTAAGAACAACGATTTCTCCATCAAAAGAAGTATTGATAAGTTTTTTCTTTTCTGCTGTCATAACAATTCCATGAGCAGCAAGTTTTTGTATTAAATCCCGATGTTTTGAATCAGAAAAATAAGAAATAAGACTATTGGCAATTCTCGGGCCTACTTCATCAATAGCGGTAAGTTCTTCTGCCGAAGCACGCATAATAGCCGACATAGAGCCGAAATATTCGGCCAAGATACGTCCAACTTTCGCTCCCACAAACCGTATTCCCAAAGCAAAGATAACACGCGCTAACCCTACTGTGCGACTATCATCAATCGCACTCAACAAATTTTCTGCTGCTTTATCGGCAAATCCGTCCAAACTCAACAGGTTTTCTTTTGTTAAGTCATAAAGATCTGCTACCGTATGAATCATATGACGATCCAAAAGCTGGCTGACGATAGCATCTCCCAGTCCATCGATATTCATGGCATCACGGGACACAAAATGTGCCACTCGTTCCACGAGTACAGCGGGACAATCGGGATTTATACACCGTACCGCTGCTTCTCCTTCCCGGCGAACAACCGTCCCGCCGCAGCTAGGACAGACCGTGGGCATAGTAAATATCTTTTCGGTTCCCTGCCGGACCTCTACTATTGGTTTTACAACTTCCGGAATAATTTCTCCTGCTTTTTGTATAATAACAGTATCCCCGATACGAATGTCTTTTTCTTTAATATAATCTTCATTATGCAGCGTAGCTCGTTTGACTACCGTACCCGCCAAACGAACCGGTGCCAAATCAGCTGCCGGAGTCAGTACTCCCGTACGTCCTAAGGAAACCGATATATCAAGAACTTTAGTTTCAGCCCTTTCCGGCGGAAATTTATAAGCTATTGCCCAACGAGGAATTTTAATAGTGTTTCCCAGACGTTCCTGCTGTGAAAAAGAGTTTACTTTAACTACCATTCCATCCGTAGCATATGGTAAATCTCGGCGTCGTTCATCCCAGCTGTGAATAAACTGAATAACATCGGACATATCTGTAAATTTTCTATATTCAGGATTAACGTGAAAATGAAAGTTCTTAAGCCGCTGCAATAATTCTTCCTGACTCTGTATTACTAATCCTACGTTGCCCCCCAGTGCATACGCAAAAAATGCTAATTTCCGCCGAGCCGTAACATTCGGATCCAATTGGCGCAAAGAACCCGCCGCAGCATTTCGAGGATTTGCAAACGGTTCGAGTTCGTCCTCTATCCTCTGCCTATTCAATTGCTCAAAAGAATCAATAGGCATATACACTTCACCGCGTACTTCTATATGCTCGGAATCACTGTCAATATGGAGAGGGATAGTTCTAATAGTACGGACATTATTTGTAATGTCCTCTCCCACTCTGCCATCTCCCCGCGTAACACCTCGAACAAATTTCCCCTTTTCATATATAAGATTGACGGCTAACCCATCAATTTTCAATTCTACAACATATTCCAATTTTTCATCAACTAAATCATTTCGTGTACGCTGATCAAACTCTATCAATTCATTATCATTGAAAACATCACCTAAACTAAGCATAGGACGATCATGTGTATATTTGGCAAAACCTCCTGATATTTTAGAACCAACCCGCTGTGTTGGTGAATCAGGCGTAATCCATTCCGGATGTTCTTTTTCGATATCTTCAAGACGTCGATACTGCATATCATATTCATAATCACTGATTTCCGGCTTATCTTTCGTATAGTAGCGATAACTGTGATAATCAAGCAGCTTGCGTAGTTTTTGCAGTTCCTGATACAAATCCGATGTATTATCCATACGATATACCTCCTATTCCTTTTCGATAGGTGCATATTTTACAACAACCTGCCGAACTCCTTTCGTAGGAAACTCAATTTTCATCTGCATAGTCGAGCCTTCTCCCATAACCTCAAGAACCTTCCCCATTCCCCAAATTTTATGCCGTACATTGTCCCCCGGTTTCCATGAATCATCTACTTCATGTTTTTCAGGAAGAGTTGAACTCACAGGCTGTGACAGAATAGATAATCGCTGCCTTGACGGTACCCATGATGACGGTTCCGGCATTTTAACACGTCTTTTATATTCTTCTATAAGATCTTCGGGTATCTCACGGAGGAAACGACTGGGAAGATATGCCGAAATATGCCCATACATCGTACGAGTCGAAGCATTCGTCAGATATAACTGCTGTTCAGCACGCGTAATCCCTACATAACATAACCGCCGTTCCTCCTCAATTTGTTCAGGATCCATAAGAGTTCTGCTGTGAGGAAATAATCCTTCGTCCATACCTGCCAGAAAAACTACGGGGAATTCCAATCCCTTTGCAGAATGGAGCGTCATCAAAGTAACCTTGGATTCTGAATTTTCAAATTCGTCAACATCATTAACCAATGCAATATTTTCTAAAAAATCCTGTAATGTCCCTTGTGGATTGGAATTCATAAAATCCTTGGCAACCGACAAGAATTCTCCTAAATTTTCTTTGCGGCTTTCGCCTTTGGGATCATGCGCTGCTTCTGCATCAATCATTGCACCATACCCACTTTGCCGGATAACTTCTTCAATAAGGGTCATCACGTCCCATTCCCCCACACGATTCAGTAAATCAAAAATAAGCACGGCAAAACTTTCCAATGATTCTTTTGCCCGTTTTGTTACGGGCAGTTCTTCCGGAGAAGACAATGCTTCAAAAATAGAAATCTCATTTTTTTCAGCATACTCCGTCAAATGTTCCAATGTCGTTGCTCCCAAACTACGCTTGGGTACATTAATAATGCGCATAAGGCTCAAACTGTCTTCGGGATTATACAAGACGCGCAAATAGGCAATAATATCTTTTATTTCTTTGCGGTCATAAAATTTTGTTCCTCCCACCATCGTATACGGAATACCATAATGCATTAACGCTTCTTCCAAAGTACGGGACTGAGAATTCGTGCGGAAAAGAATGACCATATGTCCGTATGGTTCGTGTTCGATTTCATGCCTGTTGTATAGGATGCCTCCGATATAATCGGCTTCATCATGCTCTGTTTGCGCATGATAATAAATGATTTTATGACCGTCGGGATTACAAGTCCACAATTCTTTCTTCGGCCGGCTTTCATTATGTTCAATAACCGCATTTGCTGCCTCTAGAATCGTTTTAGTGGAACGATAATTCTGTTCCAGCTTAATTTGTGCTGCCTGAGGATAATCTTTTCCAAATTCTATAATATTCTGTATATCTGCACCGCGCCAGGCATAAATACTCTGATCCGCATCACCGACAACGCATATATTCTGCCATTTTGCCGCCAATATGCGTGTCAGCAAATATTGTGCATGATTTGTATCTTGATATTCATCCACCAAAATATATTGAAATCTATTTTGATACTTTTCCTTTACATTCCGGTTCGTCTGCAACAGTTTAACCGTTAAAAGAAGCAAATCATCAAAATCCATTGCATTATTATCTTTTAATTTTTTTTCATATAAGGTATATACATCAGAAACTTTTTGTTCATAAAAGTCTCCGGCCTGTTTCGCATACTCCGGTGCCTGAAGAAGGCAATTTTTCGCTCCCGATATCGTCGACAAAACGGAACGAGGCGGAAATTGCTTTTCATCTAAATTAATTTCTTTTAAACAATCTTTTACAAGAACCAGTTGATCAGATGCATCATATATTGTAAAATTGCGGCTGTATCCATCAAACCCATCAATTTCAAAACGCAGCAGTTTAGCACAAAAAGAATGAAAGGTACTGAGCCAAATGCGTTCTGCTTCGGCACCTACAAGATTACGTACTCGTTCCTGCATTTCTTTAGCTGCCTTATTGGTAAAGGTAATTGCTAAAATACAATACGGCGCAACCCCTTTTTCCAATAGATTAGCAATACGGCAGGTAAGTACCTTAGTTTTCCCGGAACCGGCTCCAGCCATGATCAACAAAGGACCTTCCGTATGTTTTACCGCTTCTATTTGTTTTTCATTCAATGTATCATAAATCGGATTCATGAAAACTCCTTAAACACGAACCAAGGCCCACACCACCATCAGTATGAGGGCCTTGGCAATTATTTACTAAAAAAAATCAACGCAAGTCTTTAATCGCCGCTAAAACAGGCGGTACGATTTGTTTTTTACGACTCATCACATGGGGAAGGTACACTTCTTTATCAAGAATATCCTTGGCAAACGCTTTATTGATAACGTCTTCGAAATTACCCGCAAAAATAAGATTTGTCGATTCATCAATAATGCTGGTAATCATTAACAAAGATGCCGCATAACCAGCTCCTGTACGCATCTTTTCCAATGCATTGAGCAAAACTTCTTTTTGGTCAAGCAAGTCCTTTGTATCCATGACCTGAACCTGAGATATGGAGATGACTTGATCTTTTTCCGAAAATTCCTTCATATCATTGTGTGAAATTTCATCCGGTGATAAATCAGACACATTAGCGCCCGCTTTAAGCATGCTTAAACCATATTGCTGTATATCCACTCCGGCAATTGCCGCAAGTTTTTCACAAGCTGCTTTATCTTCATCCGTACACGTAGGAGAACGGAATAAAACGGTATCAGAAATAATAGCAGATAACAACAATCCCGCTATATCTTTAGGAATTTCCTTATGATATAAATCATATAATTGTGTTACGATAGTACTAGTACAACCAACCGGTTTAAAAAGAACAAAAATAGGGCTATCTGTAGTAATGCCGCCGCCAATACGGTGATGATCAATATTTTCAATCACTTCCGCTTCATCAATGCCATCAATTATTTGTTTCTTTTCATTATGATCAACAAGAATCACTTGCTGCTTTTCTGCACGTTCAATAGATGCCGCACAAATCAGCCCATAATATTTCCCTTCTTTTACAACAACATACACTCCTTCTGATTTTACATCATGAGCAAAATCAGTTGTTTTATAAAAAATTTCGGGATCATGAACCAGTGCTTTAATCGTCGTCAATTCCTGTCCCAGCAGATTTTTGATAAATTCGTCAGCGAAACTGGATTTATCAAGGATGCCCGCAAATTTCCCATTATCCACGACCGGAGCAAATTCAAGAAGATTAACAGAGAACCACTTCGCCGCATCTTTTAAACTGGAATTCAAAGATAATGCTGCAACCGTTGTATCTACCGCTTCGGCAACTGTGATATAAAAATTTTTCACTAACGGCTGGAGAGCAACCTTAAAATAATTCAATGCAAATTCAGTTTCCTTGTTTATTTCACCGGCACGGATAGCCACCGCATCTACATTCATCAGTTGTTTCAATTTTGCATATGCAATAGAAGAACAAATAGAATCTGTATCCGGGCTCTTATGGCCTGTAACAAAAATATGTCTTTCTGCCAATGTACTCACCTCATATTAAAATTAGTTAATGGTTAAATATATACTCTAGTGACTATTATAACATAGCGGCCTATCCTATTCAAAAAAAAATTAAACCTAGTTAAATCAATGAAAAAAAACAAGAGTTGGAATAATCCAACTCTTGTTTGTGTCTTTTACTACTAGGACCGTTTTTCGCGAATACGGGCTGCTTTGCCTGTAAGCCCGCGCAAATAATGCAATTTTGCACGACGCACAATACCACGGCGGACAACTTCAATTCTTGCCAAACGAGGAGAGTGTACCAAGAAAGTACGTTCGACTCCTATGCCATACGAAATACGACGAACCGTGAATGTTTCACGGACACCGCCATTTTGACGGCCAATAACCAGACCTTCAAAAATCTGAATACGTTCCCTATTGCCTTCTACGACCTTTACATGTACCTTTACGGTATCACCGGGGCGAAAATCAGGAATGTCACTGCGAAGTTGTTCTTGTTCAAGCACGCTGATAATGTTCATTTATATTTTCCTCCTTGAGACATTCGTGCCCTGCGGCACCATCTCAAGCATGGTACATCGCGAAGCGGACAGAGGACTGTCTAGATTAACAGAGTTATTTTATCACATAATTGACTTATTAGCAATACCTTATTTCTTTTATTTTGCCGCAGTTTGCGCATTTGCTGGTACAAAAGATGCCTCCATATGGGCAATAATCGTTTTATACTTTTCTTTTTGAGATAACGGATACGCAAGTCCGAACGAAGCATATGTGCCTTTATTCAAAACTACTTTTTTGTAATAGCCCATATTATCTTTTTCCCAAGCGATAGCATAATAATTTTTTCCCATGGATTTGTTTGTAAGTTTTGGAAAATTGATAATTCCCATATCCACATTATAAAGATTCTGCAGCGTAAAATGCATTGTATTATCCGCTCCGTATACAGTATATGTCGTACCATCTGCAGGATCAATAAAATTACATCCGTCACCGTTTGTCGAAGGAATGGCCTCGGTAGCCTTCACGGGTATATCAACAGCATACTGAAAACGTGAATTTTCATACCGGTAGTAGTTGGCATCGTTCGTTTTCAATACCTCTACCGTATTCATATCGTCATTACCAGCTCCGTTAATATCCATTGTATTATCGGCAGCAAAAGAACCTGACATGATCATCATGGTAACAGCCGTGATCAACAGTATTATTTTTTTCATTTTAACCCCTTCCTTTCAATTAAAATTGTACCATTACTATACCATATTACACTACATTATACTATTAAAAAAAACAACAAAAAATTAAGATAGTTTCTTTATATCTCCCAGCGGGCTGATAAGACTAAATGTCAATGCCAAAAGATAAAGGCGATTGTTCTTAACTTCTTCATTTTCATGCATGACAAGCACATGGTCGAGGAATTCGTTAATAACCGCAATTCCTTCCTGCAAAACAGCAATAACACCATCATAATCATAGACAGCATATAATGCAGATAATTTAGGCTGCATATGCTCACAGGCCTGATACAGTTTCTTTTCTTCCGCTGTTTCAAACAATTCGGGAGTCACGTCGGTAATTTTCGTATTTTTGATCATATTTTCTACACGAGTAAAAGCTTGTAATATATCCGTCTGACTCATGATATCCGCATTCATCAGTGCTTGTGCCCGCTGTTCTGCCTCCGAAGCATCCAGCGTATCTGCACAGAGTACACAATCAATGATATGATAATCCATTCCTCGATCTTGAAAAATATTTTTTAGACGCAACCGAAAATACGCATCGAGTTGTTCTACAATTTTCTTTTGTTTTTGTGCCGGCACGCCTAAGAGATTCAAAATAAAACTAAATACTTCCTTGCAGTCCAGTTTCCAATGAGCCGTCATAAGAATATTCAAAATGCCAATTGTCTGACGGCGCAGCGCAAACGGATCTTGTGATCCCGTAGGAATGAGGCCCAGACTAAAGGATCCCACAATGGTATCAAATTTGTCAGCAAGACCCAAGACTTTTCCCATGATCGTTTGCGGCAGTTCATCACCGGCAAAACGAGGTAAATATTGTTCATTTATAGCTAAGGCAACTTCTTCTTTTTCACCATCAATACGGGCATATTCCATTCCCATAATACCCTGCAGTTCTGTAAACTCTGCCACCATTTGCGTTAAAAGATCCGTTTTAGCTAATTGAGCCGCTCTCACTAATAATGCATCTTCTGCCTCAACGATAGAGAGTTTGTTCTTCAAAAAGACCGTAATGGCTTCCAGTCGTTTTGCCTTATCATAAAGTGTCCCCAGTCCATCCTGAAAAACAATTTTCTTTAAATCCTCAACACGATCAATCAGTTTCGTTTTCCGATCTTCATCAAAAAAGAATTTTGCATCATCCAGACGCGCACGAAGTACACGTTCGTTGCCATGTTGAACTGTTTCCAAATGATACGCATTGCCGTTACGTACCGTAAGAAACATATTCATTAATTTTCCATTTTTATCCTTCATAGGAAAATAACGTTGATGGTCTTTCATCGGTGTAATGATAGCCGCCTCCGGTAATTGCAGAAACGCTTCGTCAAAATTACCGCACAATACCGTAGGATATTCAACTAAATACGTGACTTCTTCGAGCAGGTCTTCATCCATCATGATAGTCCCGCCTTTTTCTTCAGCCAATTTTTGCAATCCTTCCAAGATCATCTGCTTTCGTTCTTCAGGATCAACAATAACAAAATGTTTCTTCATGAGTTCTTTATACTCTTTCATAGAAGAAATCAAAAAATTTCCATCACTTAAAAAGCGATGTCCGCGGCTCTTATTTCCTGTATGTACATGGGCAATTTCAAAAGGTATTACATCTGTATCTAACAGTGCTACCATCCATCTGATAGGCCGGACAAAACGAACATCTTCATTGCCCCAAATCATGCTTTTAGGAAAGTTCAAAGAGAGTATAATATTTTTTAAAATATCCGGAAGTAATCCCTGCGTAGGAACTCCGGCACAGGTCACGTCAGCATATACATATCCATTTTCAACGACCAAATCTTCTACTTTGATTTTCTGGCCGCGAGCAAATCCCAAGGCCGCTTTGGTGGGATTCCCCGCAGCATCAAAAGCAATTTTAACAGAAGGTCCTTTATTTTTTGAAAAAATATCTTTTTGTTTGTCTGCCACTCCGCTGATACAAAGAACGATACGGCGAGGCGTCCCGAAGGAACATATATTTCCACAGGAAATATTCGCTTCTGCAAATTTTTCACCAGCCAGTTCCTTGATCTGCAATAACACATTTGGCATATAATGAGCCGGTATTTCTTCCGTGCCTATTTCCAGCAATACATCTTTGCTCATTTACTTATCCTCCTTTAACATAGGAAATCCCAATTTTTCTCGTTGTTCCAAATATCCTTTGGCACAAGCACGCGCCAAATTACGAACGCGCCCTATAAAAGCAGCCCGTTCACTCACACTAATAGCACCGCGTGCATCAAGTAGATTAAAAGTATGGGAACATTTCAGGGCATAATCATAGGCCGGAAGAACAAACCCCGATTCAATAATACGCATAGCTTCGGTTTCATATAAATCAAATAAATGAAACAGCAGTTTTGCATCACTAATTTGGAATGCATAGGTAGATTGTTCCACTTCATTTTGGTGAAAAATATCTCCATATGTAATTCCCTCCGTCCATTCCAAATCATATACATTATCCTTTTGCTGGATATACATGGCCAGCCGTTCCATGCCATATGTAATTTCTGAAGAAACAGGCTTGACATCAATGCCGCCAACTTGCTGAAAATATGTAAACTGTGTAATTTCCATGCCATCCAGCCATACTTCCCAGCCCAATCCCCATGCACCTAACGTCGGTGATTCCCAATTATCTTCGACAAAGCGGATATCATGTTCCTCTGCTTTAATGCCAAGTTTTGTCAAACTTTCCAAATAAAGTTCTTGGATATTATCAGGCGATGGCTTGCAAATAACTTGGAATTGATGATGTTGATACAACCGATTCGGGTTATCACCATACCGTCCGTCAGCCGGCCGGCGTGATGGCTCCACATACGCCACATGCCAAGGTTCCGGTCCCAAAGTACGCAAAAAAGTCGCAGGATTCATCGTACCCGCTCCTTTTTCTACATCATACGGTTCTTGAATAATGCAGCCCTGGGAAGACCAAAAGTGCTTCAATGCAAAAATCATTTCCTGAAAATTCATCTGTTTTCCCTCCTAAAATACAAAAAATCCCTGTAACATTAATAAATGTTACAGGGACGAGTACACACTTACCCGCGGTTCCACCCTGATTGATCTATAAGACCCTCTTCATTCTTTCGGCTTTTACACATTCCTATCCGGAACTTCCTGCCGGAGCCTTCGGAGCGCCTTCAGCACACAACAGGCTCTCACTATTCCTGTCTCGCTTTCATATTGCCTACTACTCTCCCGCATCGCTCATATGGACCATCTTAGCAAACTTGTCCGAAAAAGTCAATGACGAAACAGATGGTCTGTCTGCCTCTTTCAATAATTCCGGATGACGCAATAAATAAGCCGATAAATTTCGTTCTGCAGCCGAAATATGTATATAAGGAACATTCCCCGTATGAGTCTGTTCACCCGATACTGCTGCAAGCATCTGGTAATACGCATCGGTATAATCGCCAATGGTTTCGGATGTCAGCCAATGGTATGGCGTAACCACACGGGAAAGCGGCTCAGTAAGCGGCGGCACTAATGAATAATACTCAAATCCTGCCGGTCCTATCAATTCCATAATCGTAGGCATAATATTCATGTGCCCGCCAATTCTATTGCCGGCCAAAACATCCTGTGTGATATCAGGATGCTGCATCATAAATACCGGACAATGCAGTTCCCTGAACGTATATGTCCGCTGCATAAGTGATGTATGCTGCAATTCACCGCAAGAACCACCGTGATCTCCCGTAAAAATAAATAAGCTGTCTTTATAGCACCGCTTCATCCGCTTTATAAAGTTGCTGATAGCTTGATCAGAGTACCAAAATGTTCCCATCATGGATTGTATGCCCTTATTGTGCTTCACATCATCTGGAGCATCCGGCATAATGCGTTCCGTATCAAAGCCCAGTTCTTCTAAATTCATCTTATATGGGCCATGGTTAGACGTAGTATATACGAAATGAAACTGCAGCGGATGAACCTCATCCTGTTCGATCAATTCTGCGGTTTTATCAAGAAAGACACCATCATACACCCCCACCCAGCTCATCGGCGCCTTCGGACCGCAAAAATCTGTCGCCGCCATGGCGCGGTCAAATCCACACGCCGGACAAAAATGTTGAAAATTTCCATGTGCCAAACTGCCACCATACCAATAGGAGGAATGATATCCCAATTTTCTAAGCTGCACAGGCAATGACGTCGGTACCGTTCCCCGCCAAAAAGCTTCCCGTTCATTCAGCTCCAGTCCGGCATCAAAAATCCCCGACATAAGGCTCACAATCGAAGGTCTGGATATAATACCTGCTGAAAGGAAGTTAGACATTACGGCTGATGAAGGATCGTTCATTAACGATTTTATTCCGTCCGCAACATGAAGCGATTGTAAAAACGGATCCACATAATTTTGCCCATAACTTTCTCCCACAATAAGAAAAATGTGAGACGGTGGTTTAATTATCGCTCCCTTAGCTATGCGTTTGCTCATATACACCGGATTCTTTTGGATAGGAAGAGCTACGCCTATTTCTTTGGCAGCTGTTTCAAAAGACTGCATATCCTGTTCATCTGTATGCTTTAAAGAATCATTCATCGGATGTTCTGTCAAATATTCCAACGCAACTAAATCATCCATCGCCGCCTTGGAAAGAAATACATCATTTTTCACGATATCCGGGATAGTATCCCATTCCGGTTTATCATCATGAATCAAAGTCCCGCCATATCGAAAAAAATAAAATCCCAAACCTGCAGCCAGCACAATAAGCACATTAAAACCATAGGATAAAACGGGCAAAGAAAAATGAGGATAAGCCGCGGATGGAAATCTAACCAGCAACGTTAAAATAAACCAACATGCAAAGGTATACGGGATTGCTCCTAAAATGGCAGTCCAGCCATGATATTGGTTAAAAAAAACATCTATTAAATTACGTTTATTAGCCTTGCGTCCCAATAAAACCAATCCATTAAATGTATCATGGAACTGAAAATAAAAAATCATTTTTCCCACAAAAGCTGCATATAATATCACCGCATATATAGTTCCACACAGTAAGCGAATGAAGTTTCCATGGCTATACCAATAAGGGAAGACTAACCCCGGAAGCGTGATCAGCAGTAAGGAAAATAAAAATACATAGGCATTAAAATCCATGCCCCACCAAAAACCAAAGCGAAAACATTCTTTTACTACCTTCCATTTTCCTTTTAAAGAATATGGCTTATATGTATAAATAAATATCCCGCGAAAAACAGCACAAAGAACAGGAAAAAAAACAAACAATTTAATGTCCTGCTGCATAGAAATATAAAATTGCTCAAACATGTAATAACTCCTTTATTCTCATAATAAAACTATTTACATCAAAATAGTTTTCTACACTCTCTCATTATAATTAAACTGCAGGAAAAGTCAAATAAACTTTCATGTTATCTTTTTATTGACGAAGAACAGTAACTATGATAAAATTTTTATGTTGACTCTTGGAGCGGTATCGAAGTGGTCATAACGGGGCTGACTCGAAATCAGTTGATCCGAAAGGGTCCGTGGGTTCGAATCCCACCCGCTCCGCCATCCATAAAGCGCATCATTAAGCTGTTTGTCAGACTTGATGGTGCGCTTTTATTTTTCTCATTTTTCGGATTTTTCCCGACCTTCTACCCCAACTTCTACCCCAATCGTCATTTTTCTGCATCGGTCTAAAAATGATAATTTTCTCAAATATACAAAGTGCTTCATAAATATATAGCGCACAAAAATCCCCCCCTGAATAATCAAACAGGGGGTTGGATTATTTAATAGCGTTCATTCTCTTTTCAGCTACAAAGTAATAATTTCTTACCTACATACACATAATGTGCATGATATTCATATAATTCTACACCTCAACTTGGTCCAATGGTACCTCGGTTAAGAACCCTTTACATATTTTATCAATTTTATTTATTGCAGTTATTACTATATTATAAGAAATAAATCTTCCGGTTTCATTCTTTTATGAATTTAGTATTACACTTGAATTACTCGTTAAAATACTATTTCTTAATTCCGGTGCACTTTCTAAACCAAGTCTTGCCAGACTATCAATAATTAATCTTACACTTGTTTCATCTGCTCGAGCTGAAATCAAATCTCCAACAATTTCAGCCACTGTATCGCGAGGGGAAAACGGACAGTTCGCCGACATAATTAAACAATTTAAAAGTTTAGCAATATCATCAGGATTATAATGGTCTCATAAATTAAGACATTTTGGGAGCCCGTTTATAATGAACCTGATATACTGTAGATAACACTTGAAAGAAGGTTCATTTATGTCCCGGAAAAGAAGACATTTCACAGCAAAATTCAAATCGGATCTAGTTCTCGAACTGCTCAAGGGCGAGAAAGATCTCCATGCAATAGCTATCGAAAATAGCATACAACCAAATCTTTTGCGAAACTGGAAAAAAGAATTTCTCGATAAAGCCTCTGTTGTATTCGATGATTCCCGAGAGGAGCATATCAGAGAAAAACTAGATGAGGAACGCAAAGAGAAAGAAGCATATGCTAAAAAGGTTGGCCAACTCACCATGCAGGTGGACTGGTTGAAAAAAAAATCTACAGAACTGCTTGGACCTGGCTACGAAAGTAAATTTAGTCCGAAACCTTTTGATGACTAAAGAACTTCCCGCACAGAAAGGCGCTGAATTACTTGAAGTAAATCGTACCAGCATCTACTACCAAGGCACACCTATTTCATCAGAAGAGCTTGCCTGTAAAGCTGTCATAGATCGTATTCATACGGATAATCCCGCTTGGGGGGCACGTCAAATGTCCTCCCAACTCAAAAGCCTCGGTTACTTGGTCGGCCGCAGGAAAGCACGTCGGTATATGACGGAAATGGGTATGGACGCGATATATCCAAAGATAAATCTGTCCAAACGTATGCAACAGGCGAAGGTATGCCCGTATTTGCTGCGGAATGCTGTAATAACTCGGCCAAATCAAGCATGGTCAATTGACATCACCTATATTCCCATCAAACGAGGATTCCTTTATTTAACCGCTGTCATCGACTGGTATAGCCGATGCATTGTTGGCTGGGAAGTAGATGACACATTAGACACCAGAATGGTCACCCATGCGCTCAAAAGAGCATTTAAAGTTGCGAAACCGCTAATTTTAAACTCAGATCAGGGTTGCCAGTTCACTAGCAAGGAGTATATTAAGTTTTTAAAGGAAAATAAGGTGCGCCAAAGCATGGATGGCAAGAGACGCTGAGCTGACAACATCATGATTGAACGTTGGTTCCGAAGTTTCAAGTATGAGGAAGCTTAGCTGACTCAGTATGGCAATCTCAAAGAGGCGCGTCAAGCAATTAAAAATTATATCCAGACCTACAATTTTAAACGGCATCATTCAGCAATTGATTATCAGGCTCCAGCTACGCTGTACTATCCAGCAATGCTACTAGATTATGCCACGGCTTAAGGTTCATTATGAAATCTTTAGATTTCTGTCTTGACAAATGAGCCATTATACAATTCGGTATCACCATATTCACTGACTACGGGTTTGTCAAGTTAAGTGTGTAAGTTTTTTTAGGTATCATAAAAGAAGATGCGTTACCAGTGATTGCTGGCTTTAAAATTTCTCGTATTTCAGGATACGAGCTTGCAGCTTATCATCCATAGCCAACTGGTTTCTGACCATCGCCCAGTTCTGGATATGATGCCCTTCCCACTTGGCATAGAGTTCCTTTACCCTGAGATAGAGAACCTTGAAGACAGATTCCTCGCTGGAGAACGAGCCCTTCTTGGTGACTTTTCGGAAGCTGGAATTCACGCTCTCTATCGCATTGGTGGTATACATCACCTTCCTTACGGCACTGCCATAGTTGAATAGTTGCTGGACATGCTGCCAGTTCCGCTTCCATGTTTCTACCGCACCGGGGTACTGGCTCCAGGCCTGCTTGAACCGCTCGAATTCGGCCTCAGCACTCTTCAGGTTCACGGCTCCATAGACCTTCCTGAGCTGGGTCGTGTAGGCCTTGTAATCCTTGGATGGGATGTACTTGATGGAGTTGCGGATCAGATGGACGATGCAGCGCTGCACGACCACCTGGGGGAAGATGGACTTTGCTCCCTCTTCCAAACCGGAGACACCATCCATGCAGATGAATCCGACATCTTCAACGCCACGGGCCTTCAGCTCATCGAATATCTGCATCCAGTTATGTTTGCCCTCCGTCTCGTTCATCCAAAGGCCCAGGACATCCTTCGAGCCATTGATGTCATAGCCGAGGATGACGTAGACAGCGTGGTTCTTGGTCTCATAATCCTTGCGTACAGAGACGTACAGGCAGTCTACGAACAAGAAGGGGTAGAAGGGGTTCAGAGGACGTGTCTGCCAATGCTGGACTTCGTCCATCACTCGGTCTGTGATGTTCGAGATGCTCTCTGCGGACAGCTCGAATCCATAGATGTCATCAATCGTCTTGGCAATATCCCGCTGGCTCATGCCGCGTGCATACATGGCCAGTACCTTGCTCTCGATCCCTGTGACATCCTTGGTGCGTTTGGGGACTACCTGGGGCTCGAAGGTAGATTCGCGGTCCCGTGGGACGCGGATGGGGACCTCGCCGACCGAAGTCTGGATGGTTTTCTCCGTATAGCCATTCCGACGGTTGGAGGTTTCCTTCTTGCTATGATCATTGGAGCTATACCCGAGATGGTTATCTATCTCGCCCTGCAGCATAGCTTCGAAGATAGGACCGAACACGTCCTTCAGCGCTATCTGCATGTCTTCCTGCGTCTTCGGCTGGTATTGTTCCATGATGAGCTTGGCGATTGCCTGGCCTTTCTCACTCGGGTTTCTACGTTTCTTCATCAGTGCTGTACTCAATTCCTTTCAACCTGCTTTCTGATAGTGTACCGCACCTCGACAAAAAAATGAAGTGCGTAAGTTAGTAAATTGGTTACCGGTAACTTACACACTTCATTTTACACTCCCCTGACTACCGTCTTCTTGCTATGCCCGTTACGACGATTTTCGGTTTGTTTGGCAGAGTTTTCATTTTTACCATAACCCAATAACCCAGAGTGGTATCCATTTCAGCTTCCAGCATTTCCTGCATAGTTTCACTGAATAGATCCTTAAGCATTGCCGAAATATCGCGCTGGTTGTCTTCATGTTTCGCTCTTTAATGAGCTCCCGAATTTGTTCTTTCGTTAGTAGTCCCATGCTTTTGACCTCCATATCTTCATTCTACAGATTTTTTTCAAAAGCACAAACTATTTTACACTACCTATTTTTATTACTGCATCTTGATATAAAAATACATTTTTCCAATTCTTGAATCATAACATCATTGCTGTTAAATTTTTACTTATCAAACTTATCAATGTATTCTTGATCTATCTCAAACGACGCGGAAGGAACTAGTTCATATTTTTCATCGTAGATTTCATTTAATTTATTAGGATCTACAAATCCTTCATAATGCTTATCACTTTCAGTGTAATTTTCTAATTCAAAATGTCCACATCTATGATATCTGCATTTTTCTAATTTTGTTTTATCTATCATAAAAAATCCCTCCTTCATACCATATAACATATTAACAATATAATAAAAGAACACTCGAGCTGCGAGTGTTCTTAATTCCTATAGTAGAAGGTTTATCCGTCCCCACCTTCAAAAAGGTCGTTCTGTATCACGTTACATGTTATAGCTCCTAAAGGGTTTTATTTCATATATCCGCACTCGATAAATGTTTGAAATCGGTTTGGTTTCAATCATCACCCCTTGTATTTACACTATACCACAAATATAAAATAAAAGATATCGTTCATTAAAATGAATAATTCCCCCCAATACTCACTTTCTGCACTATCATTATGTAATCAGTGCTTAGAATATTATTTACAATCGCTAACACTGATAACACTAATATCTTTCAGATTATACCTATATTCTTTAAATACTGTTTTTTTCTTTGTTTTTTCAGCTAATGTAATATAATTCATTTTAGAATCATGTACTTTACAAATACCTTCATGTAAAGCTCTGTTACTAATTACTCGAATTTTTAAATACTTTTCTAGATATGATGTCATATAATATCCCTCCTAATAATAAGAGAAACGCAGAATCTATAAAATATTTCCAATTAACTAGCCTATACTTATTTTCCTGCACTACTATTATAACATGTATTTCTTGTCCAAACCTGCTACAATTCTGCTATAAATCTGTCCGAATCTGCTACAAGAAAAAAGTTATTCACAAATATATTTAATACAAGCTATTCTTTATTGTATGGTTTCCCATCTATTTCAATATGTTTCCCAAATAGTGGAACTTACTATCAATTCTTCTGCAAGCATCTTCAATACTTTTATCATTTTCTAATAGTTCAAAAATTATTTTTTCCATTTCCGGGGTACATACTCCATTATTTTCATTGTACAATTTTACATATTCCCTATTCAAATCATCTTGTCTTTTTTTTAATTCTGCTATTCTTTGATCTAATGCATCATTTAATTTTTTCATCTCAAACATATGCTCATCTATTCCAGTCATTAAAACACATTCTTTCTTCGAAAGAAAAAATTATCAATAATAAATTTTCATATTATATTTATTAAATAATAACTGCGTACAATAAATAAGTCAACTTTAAAATAAAAAATCTGTCTGCACCGGAATATCTTCTGTTCCAAACACCATCTCCGCCAATATTTCTAGTACCTTTTCACTACGCTTGCGGCAGTATCCTTCTGAACAATTCACACAGGCTGCTGTCATTTTCCACGACATTTCTTTTATATATTTATTGCAAATAATCATTCGATCCGATTCTGTCAATGCTTCTAGTGACCGATTTAGTCGGTTCATGATAGGTTCTTTCTCCGCAAGTTCTGTCCGAAGTGCAGCAATCTTGTTTGGAATTTTCTCTTTCTTGAAATATTCCTGTTCTTGCTGACTTAGATCACTACCACTGCCTCCGGGTGCAAAAGATATAGATGGAATTTTTGGTGCCGCATTTAGTGACAGCATGGCTTCATAATCAGCAATATCCGCCTTCACGTTTTCTATATACGTCATCTTCTCTTGATAGTGTTGTAGATAGTATTTTATTACCGCTACATTTTTACTACGATCCATGTCCTATTGCCTCCTGCTGTTATAATGAAACAATGTCAATCAGTTCCCTCGGTTATCTCTCTTGATCAAATTTTTAAGTTATAGCACGCTAAACAAGGTATATAATACTTTCCCCCATATTTTGTCTATATGAAATATAAATAAAAATGGTTAAAATAAGAGAGTTTTAATTTTGCAGTATCTTTGTTTGATGAAGTCCTTCTGCTTTTCCTTTATCATAAGCCCTGTATGCTACGACAACTACAAGCGCAGCTAAATCCATTTTCCCAATAGATATATATTTTAATTCGTCCATTGTATTAAATATTATTGTTTCAATTTCGCTTTTTTTAGTCATAATTCACTCTCCTTTGTAATTATTTTGCATAAACACAAAACGGAACTGACAACTTTATGTTATCAATCCCGTTATACTAGGTATATTAATGTATGAATATACAATAATCATCAAAATATCAATGCTTTTTCTTTGATTCTAATTCCGCAATACGCTTATCAGCATCCTCATCACTCATATTACATACATTGATGAGACCGCCATCTTTACCGGTAACCTCAGTTTCCTGCTTATCACCCCAATCATTCCGCTTACTATTTTAAATTTACAAACAGTTTAAGACAACTGCTTATCTAATTCACATATCTTCTGTAAAATTTTATGTTGTTTTTCATCAAGAGCCGATATATCTAATTTTTCAATAGAGTTCCATTCTCCTTCTGATCCATAAAAATATTTTCTTGATATTATTGTGATTATTTCAAAAAACATTACTTGTATTAAAGAAATCAATAAAAACCCATTTTTAGAATACCATGTTGGAGAAAAAAAATTGTCACTAATATCTGTATTTACTATATCTAAAAAACTCGCCCCATGTATATATTGAGGCATAAAATCATATAATTGATCATACATAAACATAAGACTATCATCAAAGAACAAATCACCATTTAGCCGTTCATTTAACATAATACTCATTTGTCGCAAGGAGTACCTTTTAATTCTATGATCTTTTAAATATTCAAAAACAAAATACCACGGACCATAAAATTTATCTTTCGCAGCATTGTTTAATTCTTCAATCGTGTCTTTTATCAATTTTGTACTTACATTGGACGAAAACTGTTCAAAAAGTCGATTAACTTTTTCATAAGTAGCTTCAGTATTATATAAAACATCTATTACGACATCGGGATGATCTTGTGCGTACCGATTACCTCTTTGAATATCTCTTCTTCCTTTCCAAACAGAAAATACGGAATAACATTTTGCTTTAATATTTATTTCATCTTCATCAACCATTAAATAATTCATTAGTAAAAATACTTCATACATGGTTCTCACTGTAGGTATTGCATTACGATGAAGATTATTACCACAAAGAATTTGTACTCCATATAATAAATCTGTCCATTCTTTAAAAAAATGAAGAAATAGTGCATCACCTTCTGTAAT
This sequence comes from Megasphaera sueciensis, assembly GCF_050219315.1. Classification (NCBI taxonomy): domain Bacteria; kingdom Bacillati; phylum Bacillota; class Negativicutes; order Veillonellales; family Veillonellaceae; genus Megasphaera; species Megasphaera sueciensis. The sequence continues at coordinate 473,116 of NZ_CP116939.1, read as the reverse complement.
TAACTTCTGATCAGTTTTGCTCTGTCTATTTTTATATTCATCCAAGAAAATCTTTCCTATACGTTCACATTCTCGTATACAGTTTTTTAATATTTTTGCTGATAAATTTCCATAAGCTTCGAGATTATCCATTTGTTCTCGTGTCATTAAAATATCGCCTCTTTATAGAGATAATATCACAAAAACAACTAAATTTACACTACCAATTAAAAAGCCGCCACTGCATCAAGTGACGGCTATCCAGAAAAGAGACATTGAATCATAGACCTATGCAAACTCATTACTTGTAGTAGTATTTACATAATTCTACTGTATATAGTATAACAGCTTTTTACTACTCTTATTATTCAATTAAGCTCTCATGTATTGATCAATAAAAAATCTTACGGTCAAACATTGCCTATCTTAAAATAGTATTTCTTATTTTTTCTTCAATTATTCGATTCCATTTATATTATAATATTTTCGTTTTAAATAGGTCGCTGCATTCACTAAACCAATCATAACTGGTACTTCAATCAGTGGTCCAATTACAGCCGCAAAAGCTTGATCAGAGGCAATACCAAACACAGCCACAGTGACTGCAATAGCTAATTCAAAATTATTACTGGCAGCAGTAAATGCTAAAGTGACTGTTTGTTCATATTTAAAATTTGCTTTATATGATATATAAAAACTAGAAAAAAACATAATCACAAAATAAATTAAAAGCGGGATAGCTATACGAACAACATTTATCGGATTATCAATAATTTCACTACCTTTGGTCATAAACATAATAACAATGGTATACAACAACGCAATTAAAGCCAACGGTGAAATTGTAGGTATAAAAACTTGTTCATACCATTTTTGTGTTTTTGCTCGTATAAGTCCAAATCTTGTAAAAAATCCTGCAACGAACGGGATTCCTAGATAGATTAACACACTTTTAGCTACATCTATCATTGATATTGTAATATTCTGCTCTCCCCAAGACATGCCCAACCATGCGGGAATAAGTGTCACAAATAAATATATATACACCGCATATAACAAAATTTGGAAAATAGAATTGAGTGCTACCAGCGCCGCACAATACTCATTATCCCCATTAGCAAGTGTATTCCATATAATGACCATTGCAATACACCTTGCCAATCCAATGACAATTAATCCGATAGCAAATCCGGGCATATCGCCCAAAAATAATACCGCCAAAATAAACATTAAAACAGGACCTATAATCCAATTTTGAAAAAGTGAAAACACAAATATTCTTTTATTTTTTATGACTTTCCCAATTTCTTCATATTTAACTTTAGCAAGCGGTGGATACATCATAACGATAAGACCTATTGCAATGGGCCATGATATTGTCCCTGTACTAAAAGCACTTAATGATTCTGCTAAATTAGGAGATAAATAGCCACAAGTTACACCTAATCCCATAGCAATAAAAATCCACAGTGTAAGAAATCTATCTAAAAAAGATAACCTATTTTTTTGTATTCCCATCGTATTTTTTCTCCTTACTCAAATTCAAATACATACAAGTGCTAGTTTTAGGACATATATTTCCCAGAGAAGATGTTTCTAAAATATCAACTGGTACAGCATCACGCGATATGGAGATAAAATCATATCTACTTAAATAAGTTTCCGCTGTATTAGTTAATAAGTAAACTCCTTTACATCTTTGTTCCCTCAATATATTTAGAACATACTGTATTAATTTACTGGCAATCCCTGATTTTTTAAACTTAGGACAAACGGCCAATGAACGCAACAAAGCAACATCATTGTAAATTTCAAAACCCAATACTCCCATAATAGAAGTACCTTGTGCAATATAATATTTTCCCGTATCATCACTGACTCCACTAACAGGTAATCCACTATGCTCTAACAAATTATATATTTGTGGAAAATCTTTTTGTTCAGCAATTTTAATATTGAAATCAGCCCCCTCTACTAAAGATTGCGCAGGTTTTTTTGCACGAATAAATGCACTAATCAATGCCCCATTCCATTCTTCAATTTCGTTCGTTATGTTTGATGATACTCGCTGTTGCATAAATAGTTCTGTTAAATCATACGTTCGAGTTGTTCGAACTTCAATGTTTTCGAACCCTGCCTCTTTTAATTTTTTTTCATATTCTGTATGTAATAACGCACCGGATATGCACCCAGCCCATGAAAATAAATCACGTCTTATAGTATCAGGTAATGGTTTTGTAATAACAATATCAGATACAGCTATGCGTCCTCCCGGCTTGAGAACTCGATATATTTCTCTAAAAACTTGATCCTTATCTCCTGACAAATTAATAACACAATTAGAAATAACAGCATCTATTTCTCCATCCGGCAAAGGAATTTCTTCAATATATCCTTTTAAAAACTCGGCATTGGCTATATTAGCCTTATTTTTATTAGCGTTAGCTTCAGCCAACATTTCATCTGTCATATCAAGTCCATATGCTTTACCGGATGGACCAATTCGACGTGCAGAAAGCAATACATCCAGCCCAGCACCGCTTCCCAAATCAAGTACAGTTTCTCCAGCATGCAAGGAACCTAATGCCGTAGGATTGCCGCAACCAAAAGAAGCAGCTATCATGTCTTGCGGCAATCCTTGTATCTCCTCTGTTGAATATAACCCGCCCGTAATCGTATTTTTAGAATCATTGCTGCATGAATCACCGCAACATACACGATTCGCACCCACTATTGCCTTAGCATATTTTTCACGAACAACCTCTCGCAATTCATTATCTTTCATAATATTTTCTCCTCATGTTGTTAAATCAACGTAAAAATATTGTTTATGTGATAAATCAAATTTATTTCACTACAAATCCTTGTGTTTAATAATAGATACAGTATTTAATTTAGAATTGAGATTATAACAATTCCAACAATTTTTCACCTTTTACTTCAAACGGTTTCCATGGAATAACCGCATATTGACCATCGGATATGTTTTCTACTTCATGGATCCATTGCAATTCAGCTGCGGCTTTTGCCTTCAAAAAATCACTTTTTGTGTCTGCCATTGAGTAACTGGCATTGATTACCCACCATTTTACGGCAAGCCCTGCCCGCTTTAGATCATCCAATAATCGCTTTGCTTCATAAAACGGAGTCGTTTCTGCAAGTGTTACAATAATAACTTCGGTTTCATTGGGATCTTTTAATCTGGGAAGCAATTCTTTTTCTGCATCCGATACAGCTCCCCCGGAATTTTCTATCTGCTGATTGTAATTTTGGGTAGATTCCAGTAAAAGGATCGTATGTCCTGTCGGTGCTGTATCCAGTACAACGATTTCGTCCCGACTCTTTGCAACAATATCGGCAAATGCACGAAATACGGCGATTTCCTGTGTACACGGCGACCTAAGATCTTCCTTGACATATTCAAGATCATCCTCCGGCATAGTCTGGCGTGCTTTCGCAAGTACTTCTTCCTGATATTTCTTCAATTCGCCCTTTTCATTGATATGACTGACAGATATATCTTTTTCCTGTCCCATGACAAGGTTTAAATGATCAGCCGGATCCGTGGTAGCAAGACGCACCTTTTTCCCTTTACGATGCAGTCCCAGAGCGATAGCCGCTGCGATTGTCGTCTTTCCGACTCCGCCTTTCCCCATTGTAAAGATTACTTTTTTATTTGACGCTTCAATTTCATCTACTACATCCGAAAGCGTGTACGCATTTGAATGCTGTAAAGTGGACACAACAGGGGTATGTCCGGAATAGGAAAGCAGATGTCTGACATTATCCAACCCAGTAATATTATACGCGCGCAACGGTACCATCGTGACAGATTGTCTTACTAAACTCTGGGGTATTTCCTGCAATGCCTCTTGTTGTTTTTTAAATAAAGCGGTTTCAACTGTATCATTTGCATCATATGTTTCCAAAAGACCATTTATTACAAGCACTTGATTACGGATTTCTAATGCTTCCAGTTCATGAGAAGCCCGCTGTGCTTCCCGTATCGGTGCCGTTTCCGGCCTGGTAACAAGGATGATCGTAGTGAGACGGTTATCTGCCAACGTATGAACCGCTTTCTTGTACATTTCTTTTTTATCCTCTAAACCGGACAGTTGTCCGAGGCAAGAAGCCCCATGTTTGCTTTCGCTGATAAAACCGCTCCATGCAGACGGAAGCTGGAGCATGCGGAGCGTATGTCCAGTCGGTGCCGTATCAAAAATAATATGATCGAATTCTTCTGCTTTTTCCGCATTTGTCAAAAATTCAGAAAATGCGTTAAATGCTGCAATTTCCACCGTACAAGAACCAGATAGCTGCTCTTCTACATTTTTAATGGCAGAATCCGGTAATTTTCCGCGATATGCACCAATCACTGATTCCCGGTATTCCGCAGCAGCCGTCAGCGGATCCAGATTGGCAACAACCAAACGTGGGACATCCGCAATAGCAACACCCGCATCATTCAACGGGATACCGAATACATCCTGAAGATTAGAGGCAGGATCCGTACTGACAAGCAGTATCTTTTTCCCTGCATCCGCCAATGATACCGCAGTAGCACAGGCAATAGAAGTTTTTCCCACACCACCTTTGCCTGTAAAAAATAGATATTTCGTTGCTGCTGTTTCCGCCGGATCATATAATGCTATTTTCATAGCCACATTCCTCCTTAACAACAATCGTCCGAACCACAATTACAGGTGGAATTCTGTACCGTATCCGTTTTTGATTGTACTATATCAATACCCACCTGAAGATATTCCGCAAATTCCGCATTGGTAAGATACCCACCTTCCTTAACAATCGCGCCGTCCACCATAGTTACCGGAAGTATTTCCATTCCTTTGTCATTCAGTACTGTATTGATAATTGTATTTTGTACAAATGCCTGCGGTTCAGAAGACAAATTATGCCTTATAATATGAATTCCTTCTTTTTTTAAATTTTCAATAACTGCTGCCACCCGGATTAATTCTGGATTCACGGAAGGACCGCATACCCCTGTCGAACAACACATTGCCGGTTCAAAAATTTCAATTTTTTTCATCATTACTCACTCCTTTAATAGAATTATCACAAACGTTGTTTTCTTCCTGTATCCACTTATGCAGATTATCCATATCTTTTTGATATAATTTAATTGTTCGCAATTTATCATAAACTAAGCTGTCCAGAAATTTCTCTTTTTTATCTTTTTGCATGGAATAATAAGACCACTGTGCTTGTTTTCTATCTTTTACTAAACCAACATTCTTGAGATAAATAAGATGGCGGCTTGCTTTGGCCTGCGTAATTTGCAAAAGTTCCATTATAACACAAACACAAAGTTCATTTTCATATAATAGATTTAAAATTCGCAAACGAGTTTCATCTGATAGTGCTTTTAATTCATCTATCAATTTTTCTTCCATATTTTCACCTTTTCTCTATTGTATATTTGTATAATCGTTTATACGAATATAATATACCATTTTTTTTAGAAATGCAAGCAACTATTTTAAGTATATTCAACATACATTAACAAATATCAATACCAATAGATATAAAAACCGCACTAAATAGATAGCTGTAACAAAAAAGGTTCTGCTCCAGAGCAGAACCTTTTGCATGTAACATACAAGTATAAATTTTTCTGTTTTTTTATTTCACAGCTCTATGCTTTCGGATAAAGTCATTCGTCAAATCGTATGCGTTTCTTATGAAACAACGGACATAATTCGGCAAAAACAACGCCTCCTAAAATCAAAACCGCTCCTAAAATCTGCAGCAATGATAATATCTCTCCCAAAAAAACTGCAGCAAAAATCAATGCAGAAAACGGTTCTAAATACCCACAAATCGACACAGTTTGAGCTGGTAAATATTGCATAGCCGAAAAATACAGATAACAGCCGATTCCCGTGTTGATAACACCCAGTACGATAACAGCCAGTACACTTTCCAATGAAAGTACTCCTATCTGCGGATGCATGCTAAACGTTACTGCCCCGACCATTACACCTCCTATGAGCAATTGACAAAGAGTCCCTTCTAATCCATCCACTCCCTTCATCTTTTTATTAATAATGACCAGCAGAGCAAAACATACCGCGGATAATATACCGCTCATCAGTCCCCATGATACTCCCTGTGATTGCACACTGACACCATTGACGCACAGCATTCCCGCGATGACCGTCACCATTCCTGCCGCTTTTATTACAGTAATGCGTTCATGAAATAACGGTACGGACAATAGAAGTACCATCACAGGACCACTATAACAAGCAAGTGTTGCCAAGCTTACGCCTATCTGCGTATATGATTCATACAGAAACAGCCAATTTCCACCCAGCGCTAATCCGGCTAATATAAGTTTGCCCCATACCCTTCTCGGAGGACCCGTCCATATTTTTTGCTGCCGCCACATCAGCAGCAGCAACAGAAATATGCTTCCCATAACCATACGGCTTAGAACAATAACATAACTATCCAGCGCAATATAACTGGCAATAATGCCATTGGAACCAAACAGTAGTACTGCCGCTAAAAACTTTATGTAATTCCGGTTCATGCCATGCTCCTTCCCATATATCTTTTTTGTTATATTACTTTATTTTTGTGTTCTTCGTCAACGTATACCGGCCAAAATAATAAACGCAAAAGGAAGAGAAAAAAGGGTATTTTCCCTCCCGTCTCTTCCTTCTGCCAGTTAATTATTACTAATTAACACCGAAAAACAGTATTTTATTCTTTTATGATTGAATTTACAATATCTGTTTCATCATTTCGGTCACGTATCGCATCAACACCGGATTCACCGGTTCGGATACGAATTGCATTGTCAACAGTAGTAACAAAAATCTTTCCATCGCCAATATGACCTGTGCGGCAAGCTTTTTCCGCTGCTTCTATCACTTTTTCAACAGGTATTTCACTCACTACGATCTCTACTTTTATTTTTGGCAATAAATTAATCGACATTTCCTGCCCACGGTATATTTCCGTATAACCATGTGAAAGACCGCAGCCATAGACTTGCATGACAGTCATACCGGTAACGCGGATAGCATACATCGCTTCTTTTAAATCATTCAGTTTTTCCGGTCTTGTAATGATTTCTATTTTATTGATCTGCCCCATAATATTCCTCCATTCACCAATCCGTACATGGCCAAACTATATGTCGTGCACTACGACTTGTTTTTGGTAACCGACGGATGATTTGTCGATGCAATCATGGCACCAAAACTATCCATCATAACATATCCACGTTCACCATGTTCTGTAACATCAAGTCCAACAATTTCCTTTTCAGGACTTACTCTGATTCCGATAAGAGTATCCACAATTTTAAGAATGATAAGTGTCATAACAATACCGAAAACGATACAGGAAAAAGCGCCGATTGCTTGAATGCCAACCTGTGCAGCATTACCGGCAAATAAGCCATTAGCTCCATCCGGGTTGACCATAGTAGTGCAAAACAATCCCGTTGCAATAGATCCCCACAAACCACCTACACCATGAACACCAAATGCATCCAAAGAATCATCATATCCAAAATGCTGTTTTACAACAGCAACAGCAAAGAAACATAAGACACCTGCAACCAGACCAATAACAAGACCTGCCAAGGGTGTTACAAAACCGGCAGCAGGAGTGATTGCAACTAATCCGGCAACAACACCGGAAGCTCCGCCTAAAACAGTCGGTTTGTCATGAACAATAGCTTCCACGGCTACCCATGAAACAGCTGCACCGGCGGCAGCTACCTGAGTAGCGGCAAACGCATTAGCTGCCAGGCCGTTCGCCCCTAGTGCACTGCCGGCATTAAAACCAAACCAGCCTACCCAAAGCATCGCAGCGCCAAGAACAGTCATAGGCATATTATGTGGTATCATAGCTTCTTTTCCGTACCCTTTACGTGTACCAATATACAAACATGCTGTCAAGCCGGAAACACCGGATAAAATATGAATACACGTACCTCCTGCAAAATCAAGGCAGCCAAGAGCTCCCAGCCAGCCGCCGGCGCCCCAAACCCAATGTGCCGCCGGAGAATATACAAAAAGACTCCAAAGAGCAGTAAAAAGAACAAATGCCGAAAATTTTACACGTTCTGCGAAAGCCCCTGTAATAAGAGCAGGCGTAATCACGGCAAACATCATTTGGAAACAAGCAAAAGCCAGATGCGGCACCGTTTTAGCATAATCTGCACTCGGTTCCATTCCAACACCTTGGAAACCAATCCAGTCCAATCCACCAATCAAGCCTCCGTGGTCTGGTCCAAATGCCAGTGAATACCCTACCAATATCCATAATACAGAAACGAAACAAACAATAAAGAAACTCTGCATAATCGTAGCCAATACATTTTTGTTCCGTACCATCCCCCCGTAAAATAAGCCAAGGCCCGGGGTCATCCACATGACCAGTGCTGCTGAAATCAGCACCCATGCCGTGTCGCCCGTATCAATGGCAGAAGCTCCATCGGCAGCCAAGGCTGGTACGGCAGCTAAAGCAAAAATAAATGATAATGCCAAAATACCCCTGATTTTTTCGACTAAAGTATTCATAGTATTCCCCCTCTAAATTTACTTCACCGGAAATAATAAAGCCCCTGTATTTGTGTTTAACAAATACAGGGGCTTCATTGCCAGTTAAATTAAATTTAAGCTCATTCTACATTAAATATTTGCGGCTGTCAATAAATATTTTTTGTATACATTAATGTTTTCACCGCAAATTCATCTTTATTTATTACGAGCTGCCTTTTTACGATCATGCTGATCAAGAATAGCTTTACGCAAACGTATGCTTTTCGGTGTTACTTCAACCAATTCATCATCATTAATCCATTCTAAGGATTGTTCCAAACTCATAACCCGTGCCGGAACCAAACGCAATGCTTCATCGGCAGAGGAAGAACGTGTATTACTCAAATGTTTCTTTTTACAAGGATTGACATCAATATCCACATCACGATTACTTTCGCCGATAATTTGACCTAAATAAATTTTCTTGGTCGGCTGAATAAACATGGTTCCACGATCCTGGAGGTTAAAAATACCATAGGCTGTTGTTTCTCCTGTTTCGAATGCAACCAGAGATCCCCGTGTACGTCCAGGAATTTCGCCCTTCCAAGGTGCATATCCGTGAAAAACATGGTACATAATGCCGTTTCCCTTTGTGCCAGTAAGAAATTCCGAACGGAAACCAATAAGACCCCGGGCGGGAATAATAAATTCCAAGCGTGTATATCCAGCAAGATCTACCATATTTACCAGTTCAGCTTTACGAGTCCCCAGTGATTCCATAACAGCACCCATAAATTCCTGCGGCACATCAATTGTCAATTGTTCCAATGGTTCACATTTCCGGCCGTTGATTTCTTTAAGAATGACGCTGGGTTTGCCAATCTGCATTTCATACCCTTCACGGCGCATTTCTTCAATAAGGACTGCAATATGGAGTTCCCCGCGTCCAGATACCTTAAACGCATCCGCACTATCTGTTTCTTCTACACGCAGGCTAACATTAGTCTGTACTTCACGGAAAAGACGATCCCGCAAATGACGGCTCGTTACAAAATCTCCTTCTTGTCCGGCAAAAGGACTATCATTCACATAGAAAACCATAGACAATGTCGGTTCGTCAATATTGATAGTAGGCAACGCTTCCGGGTTTAATGGATCTGCCACCGTTTCGCCAATTTTGATATCTTCAATACCAACAATAGCCGCTATTTCCCCCATGTAAACTTCTTCGGTTTCAGACCGCTTCAACCCTTCATAGGTATATACTCGTCCAATTTTCGCTTTACGCTGGCTTTCCCCATCCGTAATGACAACCTGTTGATTTGTTTTCATCTTGCCGCGGACAATACGCCCAATCGCAATCTTCCCAACATAATCATCATAATCAAGTGTTGTCACCATAAATTGCAGGGGACCTTCCGGATCGCCTTTAGGGCATGGACAGTTTTCAATAATACATTTAAAAAGAGGTTCTAAATTATCACTTTCGTCTTCCATATGTGCTTTGGCGATACCATCACGCCCGTTAGCATAAATGACAGGAAAGTCAAGTTGATCATCATCTGCTTCCAGTTCCATAAATAATTCCAACACTTCGTCTTCTACTTCTTCAACACGAGCATCCGGTTTATCAATCTTATTAATAACAACGATAGGTTTTAATTTTTGTTCCAACGCTTTTCGCAGCACAAACTTTGTCTGCGGCATCGGCCCTTCAAATGCATCAACAAGAAGTAATACTCCATCAACCATATTTAATACTCGTTCAACTTCGCCGCCAAAATCGGCATGCCCCGGAGTATCAACAATATTAATTTTCACGCCTTCATGCATAACCGATGTATTCTTAGACAAAATTGTAATGCCACGTTCACGTTCAATATCACCAGAGTCCATCACACGTTCAGCTACTTTTTCATTGGCACGAAAAACGTGGCTCTGTTTCAACATAGCATCGACTAAGGTTGTTTTACCATGATCGACGTGGGCAATAATCGCAATATTACGTATATCCTTACGTTCCATCCTGCAGTCCTCTCCTGTTAACTAACATTATAAACAGATTATAATAGATTAAATTGTAACTTAGTAATTATATCACATGAACCGGATGTTGACTACTATTTTTTTTATAAAAGAAAGAGGCCCTATAAAAATAGACCCTCTTTCTTTTATAAAATGGACTTGTATTGCGTACTACCTATTTATACGCCAAGCATTACTTTCTCGGTTCTCCGATAATCCGCACCTCCGGTTCCAGACACACTCCATGGGCGGACTCTACACGTTTTTGTATTTCCCGAATCAAACATAATATATCTTCTGCCGAAGCATGTCCTATATTAACAACAAAACCAGCATGTTTTGTCGATACCTGGGCATCACCGACAGAAAATCCTTTAAGCCCCGTTTGTTCGATCAATGTACCCGCAAAGTATCCAGACGGCCGCTTAAATGTACTTCCTGCACTGTGCATTTCCAATGGCTGTTTACTGCGCCGACGATTCATAAGCACATCAATGCGTTCAGCAATTGCCGCCTTATCATCTGCCGTAAGTGCAAGTTCCACTTCAACAATCACTTCCTGTGTCAGTTGAAATCTGCTGTGCCGGTATGAAAATTCAAGTTCTGCCGCATCATATGTGTGGACAATTCCGGCATCATTGATTGCTTGGACCCGAGAAACGACTTCACTCATTTCACCATCATACGCGCCGGCATTCATAAACACAGCGCCGCCCAAGGTTCCCGGAATCCCACAGGCAAATTCAATTCCCGCCAGACCGTTTTGCTGCGCAAATGCGCAAACATCTCCCAGCATAAGCCCTGAACTGGCCCGCAGTAATAAACCATCACATTGCAATACCTTATTTAGCTCATTAAGTTGAATAACTACACCGCGTATTCCGCCATCTAGCACTAAAACATTAGACCCGCCCCCTAAAACCGTCAAGGGAAGCAACAGCTCTTTTGCTGACCGTATGGCTACCGCCAGTTCCTGAACAGTGTGAGGAAGGACAAGCACATCGGCAGGTCCGCCTACGGCAAATGTCGTATGCCGGCTCATCGGCTCATCTATCAACAGCCGTTCACCGGGAATGATCGCATTCAATTGTGAAATAAAACTTGTAAACGCATACTTATTTATCAAGGATACTCATTCCTTCAGCCATAGATTCTTGAATGATTTTTAATACATCGCCGGCACAAGTCTGCCATTTCCTATACGCTTGCAAATAATCAACGGCCATTTTATTTCCTTTGATAACTTCTGCTAATTTATTTAGTTCTTCTACCTTGGCTTTATCAGGTTGTCCCCCCATTGCCCCGGCATATTCCAACTGCACTTGTTTTATGAGAAATTCTTGAACCATTTTTTTCGATGTCTCATTTGTGGAAAGAACCTTTCCCGCATCTACCAGAGCCTTATATTCTTCAGACTCACGAATAGCTTTTGCCAGTTCATGGGCTTTATCATATATATTCATCATTTATTTCCCCTTTATTTCAAATTTTTAATGCCAATCCCGCATTTAGACATATCGGGAAAATCTAATTGACGCAGCGCTTCATAGGAAACAATAGCAACAGAATTAGATAAATTCAAACTACGAGCCTTATCCGCCATGGGAATCCGAAAACAAAATTCGGGGTACTGTTTAAGTAACCGTTCCGGCAGTCCCTTAGTTTCTTTGCCGAAAACCAGCAAATCATCTTTTTCAAACCGGATATCAGCATAACACTGTTCCGACTTAGTCGTCAAATAAAAAAATCGGTGACCTTCGTATTTTTTCTGCACTTCTTCAAAATTTTCATGAATTTTTACATCAACTAACGGCCAGTAATCTAATCCTGCTCGTTTTAAATACTTATTCTCCAAAGAAAATCCTAATGGTTTAACTAAATGCAGCATAATATGATTAGCTGCACATAACCGTGCGATATTTCCTGTATTGCCGGGAATTTCCGGTTCCACCATAACAATATGCATAATCATCACTCTCCTGTAACATTGTACAAGATTTTTTCATGTCCTTCAAGTGACAGAGATGCATAGATAATATTGTTTAATTGAATTTTATCTTCAAATATGTTTTAATATAGGTATTAGGGAAAGTATATATTAAGAAAGAGGTGTTCATCATGGATATGGAAAACAGAGACAATATTGCACAATGGCCGATTTATTTCGCTCCAGGCTGTAAGCTGCTGCAGTTGGAACCGCAGACAGTGTCTCAGCTATATGATTATTTACATCAACTATTTGGTACTATTCACTTATATACTCGCTGCTGCGGCCTGGACGATGCTCGTCAGCACGATGAAGAAGCGGTTTTTATTACGCTGTGTTCTTCTTGTTTTAAAGTATACGGAGATACGTATGCTAACCTCCATATGAGAGATTTCTGGGATATTTATACTGATTATAAAGACATCTACCCACTAAAAGATGAAAAAGAATTACATAAAAAATTGGATACTGCCATGGAAGGGGCTTTTCCAAAAGAAGGACTCGATAAATGGTACCATGCATTAAAAAAATGAGGCAACATTATGAAATTTACCTATTACGGACATTCCGCTTTTTTACTTACAGAAAAGAATACCGCCATTTTATTTGATCCGTTTATTACGGATAATCCTTGGACATCAATTAATCCGGCATCTATTTGCTGTCAGTACATTTTTATTTCTCATGCCCACAGCGATCATTACGGAGATGCTGAAATCATAGCTAAAACCAACAACGCTACCATTATCAGCACAGCAGAAGTAGCTGCTAAAGCTGCAAATGCAGGCTGTAAGACGCATGCCATGCACATTGGCGGCAAAGCTTTTTTTCCTTTTGGCTATATCCGCCTGACCCCCGCTCTTCATGGTTCCGGTATAGCAGGCGGGCTCGCATGCGGCTGTATCATTCAAATAAATAATAAGCTTATTTATTTTGCCGGTGATACGGGGTTATATGCGGACATGAAGCTTCATAGCCGTTTTTCACCTATTGATTATGCAATCCTGCCCATTGGCGATAATTTCACAATGGGCATTGAGGATGCTGCCATTGCAGCATCCTGGATTCAACCAGGATTAGTAATCCCCATTCATTATAAGACATGGCCGATTATTGACAAGGATCCCATGGAATATAAAAAATTAGTCGAAGAACATTTCCATATTCCGGTCCAAGTTATCGCTCCTGGCACAACATATGAATTTTGATCAAAACAGTACAATCCCCCCTGATGTTAAATACATCAGGGGGGATTGTACTGTTTTATATAGTAATGAAAAACAGTATATTATGTTACTTAATAAAAATTTACAAAATGGATTTATAAATTTCAACAATTTCTTCCTTGATAACATCTCTTGGATTACCCGGTGTACAAGCATCAGCAATCGCTGATGCAGCAAGAAATTCAACATCCTTCTCTTTAACTCCTAATGTACGCAGCTGCCGCGGTATACGAACATCGTCTGCCAATTTTTGCACAGCATCTATACAGGCCTGCCGATATTCTTTCTGACTCATGTTTTCTACACCATTCACGCCCATAGCCCGGGCTATCTCACGGTAACGGTCTCCTGTCGCCGGCGCATTAAATTTTAATACAGGCGCCAATAAAACAGCACAGGCAACCCCATGCGGAATGTCATAAAAAGCACTTAACGGATGTGCCATGGAATGATCGATCCCCAACCCAACATTAGAAAATCCCATACCTGCAATATACTGACCTATTGCCATTTCTTCACGCGCCTTCATATCGCCCGCCACCGATTTCCGCAGCCATTTGCTGATTATTTCAATAGCCTTTAAATGCATCATATCCGTTAATTCCCACGCCCCTTTAGTAATATAGCCTTCAATGGCATGAACGAGTGCATCCATGCCCGTAGCTGCACAAAGGCCAGCAGGCATAGAGGCACTCATCTGCGGATCGATAATCGCAACAACCGGTATATCGTGAGGATCTGAACATACAAATTTACGATGTTTTTCTACATCTGTAATAACATAATTGATAGTAACTTCTGCCGCCGTTCCACTAGTCGTCGAAACAGCAATAATTGGCATGGCTTTATTCTTGGTCGGTGACGCACCTTCCAAACTGCGAACATCATAGAAATCCGGATTCGTCATAATAACAGCAATAGCTTTTGCCGTATCAATAGAAGACCCCCCGCCAATAGCAACAATAACATCAGCTTGTTGTATACGGCAAAAATCGACACCTTCTTGTACGTTTTGAATCGTTGGATTGGCTTTGATATGATCATATACAATATAATCCATGTCCGCCTTATCCAGTAAATCCGTCACTTTATCAGCAACTTTGAATTTTAATAAATCGGGATCCGTTGCAACCATGACTTTTTTTAACCCGCGATTTTGCACTTCATTAATAATTTCCTGAATCGCACCTTCACCAAAATATGAAGTTTCATTCAACGTAATTCTGTTACTCATACTAGTATGCCTCCTTTAATAAAAAGAACTATACTGTATTGTATGAAATAAACGTGCCAAATAATGACAGACTATTCAAATTTATTTTTTATTTGCATATTCTCTTTATATACAACGATATATCTTACTACTCATACTATTCAGTTAATAAAGATTATTCTTTTATTTTATTTCTCATAACAGTCATATGTATCATATGTATCAAAATTATCGATACATATAATACATATGATAATTTCTATCTGTCTTTCATTCTAATCCCCGCCGTATTTTTTTTGGTATTATGTCATACTGCTTACAAATGCGATAAAAAGTAGGTATACTTACGTTTATACTTCGAGCAGCATCTGCCACATTGCCCCCGGAATTTTTAATAATACGCAAATAGGTCTGTTTTTCACTTTCTTCTCCTGTTTCACTCGGCACTGCCGCAACAACATCATCCATAATATAACAAAAATCACGAGATGAAATCACGGGAGACTCACTCGTATAAAAAACTCTTTCAATACTATTTTGCAGTTCCCTGACATTTCCGGGCCAATCATAGTGTTTTAGAGATAATAAAAAATCTGCAGAAAATTTTCTTTTTCTATCCGGATATCGCAAATTAAACCGCTGCAAAAATCGATTGGCACAAAATTCTACATCATCTGGACGTTCCCGCAGAGGCGGAATATCTAATCTCAATACATTGAGTCTATAATAAAGATCACTGCGAAATAACCCTAACCGGACTTGTCTCTTTAAATTGCGATTGGTCGCGGCAATAACACGCACATCCAGTTTTTTTTCCTCTTTACCGCCAATACGGCGAACTTGCAATGTTTCAACCACTCGCAGTAACTTAGCCTGAAATTCCAATGGCATTTCTCCGATTTCATCAAGAAACAACGTACCATGGTCGGCTAATTCAAATTTTCCCGGATTCCCTTCCTTGAGAGCTCCTGTAAAAGCTCCTTTTTCATAGCCAAAAAGTTCACTTTCTATCAAATCCCGCGGCAAAGAAGCACAATTTACCGCAACAAAAGGTCCTTCTGCTCTACAGCTTCCCGTATGAATGGCTTGAGCAAATAGTTCTTTTCCCGTACCGCTTTCACCTTCTATGAGGATGCTTCCATCATATCGGGCATACTGCCGTGCTCTTTCTATCACTTGTTTCATCATGGTATCCGCAGTAAAAATATTGTCAAAGCTATATGCAGCTTGATTTCCGGACACACGATTCACTGACCGTATAAGATGTTCTTGCTTACGAAGAATCACGGTGATTGTCCGTCCGCTCGTATTTACGGTTAATGAAATAGTAGCACTAAAACGCCGCACTTTTCCCTTAATAAAAAAACGCATGTCATCTATATATAACGGTGCATTTTCCTTTTGCATCGTTATAACGCTATTCCAATCTACATCAGGCATAACACTTCTAAAATCAATCATTGCCATTTTAGGAAAACAAATCGATAATTCCTTTTTTGCTGTATTATTTATCCATCGCAATTGAAATGTATCATTGAGCAAAAGGATGGATTCGTGTAGTCCGTTGGCTGCTGAACGCATAAGCAGCGACTGATGATAACTTGCCAGCATACTTTCCACACTAAACGCGCCGGCTACAACAAGTGCCAGTGTATGCGGATGAGCGGCTTCCACAGCACCGGACAAATCAAGACAACCGATTACTTGACCGTTCAACCCATGAATCGGCGCCGCGGAACAAGTCCATCCATGCTGAGACATACAATAATGTTCCGGGCCATTCATTTGAATCGGCATGTCATATTCCAATGCAATTCCCGGTGCATTACTTCCTACTCCCAGATTAGTCCATACAGCTCCCTTATGAAACAATATGTTTTCGGACCTTTTTAAGATAGAATCATCCCCGATTGTTTCTAAAACATACCCATCCCTATCAGTTAATACCAGTAAAAAGTGTGACTCTTTAATAATTTGGTATACACTTTGTATAATAGGGGCTGCTATTCGAATCAATTCTTTGTTTTTCTTCAATACCTTTTGAAAGACGATATCATCTACCTGTGTAACATTATCACTATATGGATTTACTCTCATCTCCCGGCACTTTAACCAAGACCGTGCAACAGCAGGCTGCATCTTTTCATTTAAGGTACCATCAGACATAAATTTTTGCCACACAGCTTTTGCTTCACCTATTTTCATGTTATGCACTCCCTACAACGAACGAATAGTATATATATTAAAAAAACAGACAAACCATCCTATATGAATAGTATATCATCAATCATCATATATTACGCTTACTTTTAAACGGTATATGAATTTATGTATTCATTTGCAAGAAGTGTATAACATACCGATGAAACGCATGTAATTTCAATTTATTTAATATATTGCAATACAACTTCCGTCATTGTATTTGTATCAGCCTTTTTAAATCCATCCTTATATAAATCGGGAGTGCGCCAGCCCTCTTCCAAAGCAGCATCAACAGCTTTTTCAACAGCACAGGCCGCTGACTCTTCCTCTAACGAATAGCGAAGCAGCATAGCAGAAGAAAGAATCGTTGCCAAGGGATTGGCAATACCCTTGCCGGCAATATCCGGTGCCGATCCATGAATAGGTTCATAAAGGCTTGTAAGTTCTCCAATACTAGCCGATGGCATCATTCCAATGGATCCTCCCAATACAGCCGCTTCATCGCTCAGTATATCGCCAAACAAGTTTCCTGTTACAATCACATCAAACTGTGTCGGCCTGATGGCCAGCTGCATAGCACAATTATCTACATACAGATTATCTACTACGATATCCGGATACTGCGCAGCAATTTTCGTTACGGTACGCCGCCACAAACGAGACGTTGCCAATACATTGGATTTATCGACGGAAGTTACCTTATTTCTCCTCTTGCGTGCGGCTTCCATTGCAAATCGTGTAATTCGTTCTACTTCCGGTACACTATAGTTTTCTAAATCCCATGCACGTTCTACACCATCATGTATTTCCGATTCGCATTTATCACCAAAATAAATCCCGCCAATAAGTTCACGGACAATAAGAATATCTGAACCGGTCACAATTTCCGGCTTCAGCGGAGAATATTCGCAAAGTTCTTTTTGTACTTTCACTGGACGTAAATTAACATATAACCCCAGTGCTTTGCGCAATCCTAAAACCGCCTTTTCAGGCCGCAGTGCTGGTTCCACGTCATCCCATTGCCTACCGCCTACTGCACCAAATAAAACAGCACTTGCTTTTTTTGCAGCCTCAATCGTATTTTCAGGAAGCGGGGTTCCAAATTTATCATAGGCCGTTCCCCCTGCATATTGATATTCAAAGGTAAGCCCTATATGATATATCTCATCAATTTTTTTCAGCACCTTCACAGCCGCTGTCGTAATTTCTTTTCCAATCCCGTCTCCCGGGATGACAACGATATGTTTTTCCATTTATTTTTTCTCCTTTACATATTCAATTAACCCGCCGGCTCTGGCAATATCTTGAATAAATCCAGGCAGCGGTGCTGCTTGAAATATATCTCCTGTTGTACTATTTTCAATACATCCTGCCGTCAAGTCAATCCGAAGGATATGACCGGCTTTAATCTTTTCTACATCACTGCCGATTTCCAATACAGGTAATCCTACATTAATACTATTGCGATAAAAAATACGAGCAAAACTAGCTGCAATAATAACCGGGATTCCAGAAGCTTTAATAGCTATCGGAGCATGTTCACGCGAGGAACCGCAGCCAAAATTCTTGCCTCCTACCATGATATCTCCTGTTTGTACTTCATGAGAAAATGTTTCGTCTATATCTACCATACAATGGGACGCTAATTCTTGTGGATCAAAACTGTTCAAATAACGGGCAGGAATAATAACGTCTGTATCTATATTATCGCCATAACGCCAAACTTTTCCTTCTATTTTCATTTCAATATACCTCCTTAGGTGCTGCAATTTTCCCCAAAATAGCACTGGCTGCCGCTACTTGCGGACCCGCCAGATATACTTCACTATCTACGTGTCCCATCCGGCCGCGGAAATTACGGTTCGTTGTAGAAACACACTTTTCTCCGGCTGCAAGTATCCCCATATATCCCCCCAGGCAAGGACCGCATGTAGGCGTAGATACAGCCGCTCCTGATTCAATAAATATTTTAATATATCCTTTTTCCATCGCTTCCATATAGATTTTCTGACTGCCTGGAATAATAATACAACGCACATCAGGATGAATCGTATGCCCTTGCATAATAGATGCTGCAATTTTCAAATCTTCTATTCGGCCATTTGTACAAGAGCCAATCACAACTTGATCAATTTTAATATCTCCAAATGTTCCTACTACTTTCGTATTTTCCGGCAGATGCGGGAACGCAACTACTGGCTTCAATTCTTCAAGATTGATTGAAACTACACGTCGATACGACGCATCATCATCCGCTGTCACTATATCATACGGCTTAGTAACACGATTCTTAATATATTGCATAGTTTGATCATCTACAGGAAAAATGCCATTTTTAGCTCCTGCCTCAATAGCCATATTGGCAATAGTAAACCGATCTGTCATCGACAATTCTGCAATACCGCTGCCCATAAATTCTAATGATTGATAAAGTGCTCCGTCCACCCCGATCATACCTATTAAAGTCAACATTACATCCTTGCCGGTAATATCATCTGGTTTTTTACCTGTAATATTAACTTTAATCGCCTCCGGAACTTTAAACCAGGCCTCTCCCGTCGCCATGGCCACTCCGAGATCGGTTGAACCGACACCTGTAGAAAAACCGCCTAACGCTCCATAGGTACAAGTATGAGAATCGGCTCCGATCGTAACCATCCCCGGCGCTACTAATCCTTGTTCCGGAAGCAGAACATGTTCAATCCCAACACGCCCAACTTCATAATAATGCTGAATGTTATTTTCTCTGGCAAAATCACGTACAATCTTTGCAAGTCCTGCAGATTTGATATCTTTATTAGGGATAAAGTGATCCGGTACCAAAGCAACCTTTGTACAATCAAAAACCGGTCTGCCTATTTTTTTATATTCAGCAATCGAAGGAGGTGCCGTAATATCATTCGCTAACACCATATCCAGTTTACAATTAATTAAGTCACCGGCCTTAACAAAATCCAATCCTGCATGTCTGGCTAAAATTTTTTGTGTCATCGTCATTCCCATAATATATTCCCTCCAAAATTATAACAGTTACTAATGTTGTGCAATTCCATCTTTATATATGTCTTTTTCATATGCAGCTTCTCGTTTTTGACAAAATTTAACTTTTTCTTTGATTCCTTCCATTTGATTTACAGCACTGATAAAAGCAATAACGGAAGCGGTGATAATATCGGTATCTACTCCTACTCCCCAAGCAGTCTTCCTATCATCATAGGTCAATCCAAAATAAGCCATTCCCCGCGAATTGGATCCGCTATCTAAATCGTGCTCATTATAAACTAAATTATATATATATATGCCATACGTGCTGCAAATAGCATTACTCACAGCATCTAACTGTCCATTTCCGCTGCCTTCCAAAATCGTTTTCTTCCCGTTTACCATAAGAACAATTTGTCCATACCATTTCGTCTCTTCTTTTTTAAGTGAAAAATCCTCTAATTGGAAAGGTGAGATTATATTAACATAATGCTGCACAAATATATGATACATATCCTCCGGCTTTAATTCACGATGTTTATGATCTGAAATTTCTTTTACAAAATAACTAAAATCTTCACGCATTTTTTTAGGCATGCAAACGCCATACTGTTGTTCCATTACATATCCCACACCCCCTTGACCTGATTGACTGTTAATGCGGATAACATCCGCATCGTAATGGCGTCCCAAATCTTCCGGATCAATAAGCAGATATGGCACAGACCATTGCTTTTGACACGTATCGGCATGATATTTCATTCCTTTTGCAATGGCATCCTGATGAGATCCAGAAAAAGCGGCAAAAACAAGTTGTCCGGCATACGGTTGTCTGGGAGGAACATTCATACGCGTCACCCGTTCATATACTTCTATCAATTCCGGCATATTAGAAAAATCCAAACCAGGATCAATCCCCATGGCATACATATTTAACGCAATCGTTACAATATCGGCATTACCGGTACGTTCTCCATTGCCAAACAAAGTACCTTCAATACGCTCTGCACCCGCCAACAATCCCAGTTCTGCATCAGCAACACCGCATCCTCTATCATTATGAGGATGCAGAGATAATACAATGTTGTCTCGATAATTCAAATGTTGAGACATGTACGCAATCTGTGAAGCATACACATGGGGCATAGACATTTGCACAGTAGAGGGTAAATTGATAATAGCCTTACGATCACTTGCAGGCTTCCAAACGTTAAGAACAGCATTGCAAACCTCAAGTGCATATTCGGGCTCTGTTCCTGTGAAACTTTCAGGAGAATATTCGAATCGATACTTAGAACCGTTTCGATCAGTTAATTCTTTCAACAATGCTGCTCCTTCAACTGCTATTTGTTTAATTTCCTCCTTTGATTTATGAAACACTTGTGTTCGCTGTGCTGCAGATGTTGAATTATATACATGCACAATTGCATTTTTTACTCCCTCTAACGCTTCAAACGTTCGTTGAATAATATGTTTCCGTGCCTGTGTTAATACTTGTACAGTCACATCATCAGGAATCAGATCTTTTTCAACTAGTGTACGTAAAAATTCATATTCTGTTTCTGACGCTGCCGGGAAACCAACTTCGATTTCCTTGAAACCCATTTGTACCAATTTTTTATAAAATTCTATTTTTTCGGTAAGATTCATAGGGATAATAAGAGCCTGGTTACCATCTCGCAAATCTACGCTGCACCAAGTCGGTGCTTTTTCGGCACAATCCTTTGCCGCCCAGCTTACATCTGTATACGGCGGCATATAATACCCTTTCTTGTATTTTTTTACGTTCATCATCCACCATGCATCTCCTTTTCCCTTCTGATTACAAGCAAACGCTGATTTTTATCAAGATTTTGCTATCTGTACACATGAACCCGTTTTCATCCTTTTTACTAATCCCGGGTTGTTACATCAACAGACAACAAAAAAAGTCTTCCATCTCTTTGAAGAGACGAAAGACTTTGCTCACGCGTTACCACTCTAATTCATACCAAAAAAGTATGCTCTTATATCAGGTACGGATTTTCATCGATACCCTCCTGTTTGTTAACGGCCAGGCCCCGGCTCCACCTACTTGATTCAGCGAGCAGCTTAAAGATGAGTTCGCTTCCGTTCCGCTACTGTTTCACACCACCCAACAGCTCTCTGCAAGCTTTCCGGACACTACTAATTCTTATCAACGCATTTGTATTTTTGCTTGTTGAATGATACTTTATCACAACATTCTTCTTTTGACAAGAGGGTAAAATTAAATTAAACGTTTGACTATATTGTATTTTTTTGTAAATTTATGTTCAGCGTCACAAAATACTATTACTTTTTATATCCTGTCATAAAATCAACTTCATTTTTCAGTGGAACTCCGCAGATATATGACCGCAGATTAGCTGCTGCTATTTTTACGATATTGTCATGTGTAGCTGCTAAATGAAATCCGCCGGATACATGCGGCGTTATATGGATACCCGGAATACTCCATAAAGGATGATTTTTCGGCAACGGCTCCGGATCCGTCACATCAAGTGCAGCACCTGCAAGATGTCCGTTTTTTACTGCATTGCACAGATCCTCACTAACAACCGCCGTACCGCGTCCTACATTAATAAAATAAGCCCCCTGCTTCATCGCTTGAAAACGTTCTTTATTATACAAACCCGTTGTTGCTTTTGTTCCTGGAAGACTGGAGACTATAACATCAGCACGAGCCAAATATTCATCCAGCCTTTCCATCGTTCCCATTTCATCCGCATAATCTGGAATAACAGTGCTGCGCCGCCGCATCCCAATGACATGTGCTCCCATCATTTTGCAAAGTCGGGCAAATCTGCCGCCTATATCACCCAGACCAATCACCAGAACGGTAGCACCCGATACAGAAGTAACGGGTCCTTCATCCTTCCATAAACATTGTTTTTGATTTGCCTCATACACATATAATTTTTTCATCATTGCTAACAGCACTGCCAACATATGTTCCGAAATAGCCAAGCCATACGCACCGGTTGCATTCGTTAACATAACACCGTGCTGAAGCACACCTGGTTTACAATATTCACTGGCACCCGCACTGAACAATTGCACCCATCGCAGTTTTGATGCTGTCGATAAAAGTGCCGGTGCTATATTTCCAATAATAACTTCCGCATCAGATACATCCTGTATAGTCACATTCGCTGCTGGAATATAAACAATTTCATTATCTCCTGCAGCCTCCTCCAACCATTTTTTATGGGTATCCAATAAATCCATTACTGCCAGTATTTTCATAATAAAAAACTCCTTTTTATGTATTATTTTTTTCCTTTCATTCGCATTGCAAAACTTCCGATCAGGACAGCCGTAATAAATGCCAGTAAAAAATAATCATCAATACTTCCTTTTTCTAATACCATGTAATACGACCAGATAAAAGCTGCCACCCCCAGCACATAAGTAAAACGTGTTTTATTATCCATTTCAATTAAAACTTGTTTTACGCTTTTTGGTTTTTTCTCTTGTTGTTCTTTAACTTTATTCGTTTTTTTAGGTATTGCAGAATTTGTTTTTTTTGTTGGTTTTTTACTCATCGCCATGCCTTCTTTTTGTTAGTAATCGTACTGGATCATATCGTATATTTCTATTTTATATGAACACCGGTCCCTTGGCAAGTGATAGTATACCGCAACTATTTTACAAAACCAGACAGACCTGTTAAAATATACATTATAAAATTAAATGCATGCCATCTATCAATACGCGGGATGGTGTGCTTTTTTTCTATATATTTTCATATAAAAGGAGATACGTCATTTTGACTCGCACACAAAACATAATAATTCGTTATATAATTTTATTTACAGGGTTACTTATTATGGCCTTTGGGATCGCGGTAGTTGCAAAATCAAATTCAGGTACTACGCCCATTTCCAGTGTCCCATTCGTTTTAAGCCTTATTTTTCCAATTACCTTCGGACAATTTACCTGCCTGCTCAGTATCCTGTTCATGATAGCGGAGTTTGTTATATTAGGCAGAGACTTTCCAAAAGCACAACTTTGGCAAATTATTATCGGTCCTTTTTTTGGCTTTTTTACAGACTTGGGAATGTATATTTTCTCGCCCCTGAATCCAAGTGCCTATTGGGCCAGAATGTTGGCCCTGCTTATCGGCAGCATTCTGATGGCATTGGGAATCTATCTGCAAGTAGCAGCAAATGTCATCATGAATCCCGGAGAAGGTGCGGTAAAAGCGCTGGCTTACAAATTCAAAATTCGCTTCGGCAGCGTAAAAATAGTATTTGATGCTGTATTAGGCATAACCGCTTTGCTGATTTCCGTTGTTTATTTCGGGGATATACGAGGCATTCGTGAAGGCACTATTGTTTCTATTTTTCTGGTTGGTTTCCTGGTCAAAATTTGGAGTCGTATTGCCAATTATTTCGATTTCGAAAAAAAACTATACCCTATAAAAATGAAGCAATAAAATACGTTACCTGCAGAAATATCTGCAGGTAACGTATTTTTAACTTTAAATATAATTCACATGCTCCACTGTCAGGCTTTATTTTTTATCAACTTGCATCCGTGTAAAAGCGAAACTTTGAATACCATTTTTTCCATTGGGACCAAACGTAATCACAATTCTAACCAATTGATTCGCGCCGTAGTCTGCCATATAAGTCAACCGGTCTCCCTGATCAAATTTTTCCAAGACAACTAATTTCATACTTTTATATCGTCCAAATTTATTTTGAATTTGCTTTTGCAATTCTCCAAAGTTCTGCGTGTTGATTTTTTCTGCCAAAGAATCTGCCATACTGCTTTTGGCAGATCCATAACCATTATCCGTATATAACGCTGTCATGAAAGTTTGTACTTGACTTTCTTCTTTTGTCAATACAGCACCATTATCAGCGGCTATACCCATATTACTTAAAGAAATCGCAAAAAAGACAGTACATATAATTTTTTTAAATTTCATATATTCCGCTCCTCTTATACATTTTTAAAATACACTAAAAGTGACGAGCTACTCTTTTGGGAAACAACATACCTGTATCGGCATTTTACATTACCATGGATATGCAATGATATAGCATAAAACAACCAAACTGCCCCCCTGTATCATTTCATCTATACCGCGTGCTTTCTCAAAAAATAAAATCTTAATATACTGTATTTACCCGAACTCGTTCAATCGTCGGATTTCCGTTTTTATCTTTCGATATGGTATCCACGCGAATCCGTTCCAATTCCGGTTTAAATTCACTAACGAGTTTGCTGTCTACGGGAATCCCTTTCTGCAGTACCCGATAAATAATCTGGGCAAATTCATATCTCGTCATTGTACGATCCCCGCCAAAGGTACCGTCCGGATATCCTTCGATAAGTCCCTGAGCTGCCATCGCTTTAATGGTTTCATAGGCCCAATGATTTTCCGGAACATCAGGGAACATCACCGTTGAATTAGGTTTTACTGCCTGCATGCCTACCAACGTATTCACAACAGCCGTCAATTTTTGTATTTGTTCTGCCTGCTGTGCTACGACAGCACGCATATCCTTCAATTCTTTCGCCATGGCAACACGGGAAGTGGAAATATGATTTCCCTGTCCTAATTTGAAGCTGACACCGGCATTGATCATGTTTTCTCCATTGCCAATACTGCCGCCGATGCTGAACATAGTATCTTCGTTCGGTCGATAGTATGCACCTATAGCAGCTGCACTCGCACCACTGTAATTGCCATATCCAGCAGCAAAATCCCACTTATCATCCGGATCAAAATCGAGAGGATGCAGTGCGGCAAGAGCCGCTGCACCGGCGCCAACTTTGTC
The DNA here is from genome assembly GCF_050219315.1 of Megasphaera sueciensis. Taxonomy (NCBI): domain Bacteria; kingdom Bacillati; phylum Bacillota; class Negativicutes; order Veillonellales; family Veillonellaceae; genus Megasphaera; species Megasphaera sueciensis. The sequence goes on along the minus strand of NZ_CP116939.1, from coordinate 447,167 downwards.
AACACGAGTATCCAAATTACTGATAGAATTCCCGAGAAGACTGATGTTTTGGCTATTGTTAATGACCGCTTGGTTCGTTGCATACAGCTGGCTGCCATTGACAGCATCTGTTGAATCGGACGATAATTTTCCAGCAGCTACATTGGTAATCGTAGTCCCCTGAGTACCGCCTAACGTGATTTTACTGTTGTCTACGCTGCCATCACTGTTCAGATTATATTGCACTGTTCGAGAATCCAGAACTTTTAGTTGATCTTCTGTCGCTCCTTGTCCACTGGTGTAATTTTTCGGATCCCACGTTTTATTTGTCAGTCCATTGATCGTGCCGGTAGAGCCACTACCATTAATCGTCACATTACCAATCTTTCCGGTTCCGTTTGCTCCATCCAAAGACACCTTCGTACCGGCCTGAATCGTACCATTGCTACCATTCATAGTTACTGCATTATCTCCGGTTCCAGCAGTAACCGTTCCTTTAGTACCATCCATGGTAACCGCATTAGCACCACTTCCCAATGTCACGGTATCATTTAACGCCACATTATAATCCGTATGTCCGTCTGTCGGATTTACAGTCGATGTCACGGTAATATTTTTCCCTTCAGATACCGTGGACTTGGCCGTCGCAGCTGCCTTGCCTACAGTATCATTCAGTTGATCTACATTAACTGCGTCCGTTCCATTCACTCCAGCTGCTACATTCGTTATGGTATTGCCGCCGTTATCCAATCCACTGCTAGTCAAAGATACGTTTTTACCGTTGGAACCGACAATACTTACCCCATTTCCGGTAACTGACGTCGTATTGCCATTGGCATCTTTAGTAGTCACACCTACCGCAGTAACAGACGTGCTGTTTCCCTTACCGTCTGCCGTAGTCAGACCCTGGGTATCCATCTTAGTATTGCCGGCAGTCACACTGTCTACATTGATATCCTTATTCAGATTCACCTGATAGTCTGTATGACCGTCCATTGGATCTACACTCAATGACACGGTTGTATTCACACCATTGGATACCGTTGTTTTTGATCCGGCTGCCGCTTTATTCAATTGGCTGACATTCACGGCATCGTTATCTGCTGTCCCATTTGCTACATTGGTAATCTTGTTGCCGCCGTTATTCAGGCCCGTATTGGACAAAGACACTGCCGTATCCCCCGTGCCGATGATTACACCGTTCGTATTCATCACCGTGTTGCCTGTAGTAAGGCTGTTGAACACCGCGTCGTCGGCCATCTGGATTTCCAAATCACCGTTTTGGTTCCTTACCGTCTTGATATTTTTCGACGAAGTCGTGCCGCTTCCTGTATACCCTCCTACAATATTCAGTCGGTCTCCCAGATTCTTATGGATGACCGTACCGTCATTGCCGGCAAAGTCTAATCCTGCACTTGTTACAGTAGAGGCTGCCAGTTTCAGCTGATCTTCCGTTGCCGCTTGACCACTTACATAGTTGTTAGGATCCCAGGTTTTGTTGGTCAGTCCATTCACGGTTCCTGCGGAATCATTCCCATTAATGGTCACATTGCCTATCTTTGCGGTTCCATTGACCCCATCCAGCACCACATTTGTACCTGCCTGAATCGTACCTTTCGTACCATCCAGGGTAACCGCATCGGCACCGCTTCCCAGCGTCACCGTATCATTGAGATTCACTTGATAGTCTGTATGACCGTCTGCCGCGGTGAAAGAGGTCACGTGCGTATTGGTACCATCAGACACAGTAGTCGCAGCTTTGGCGGCCGCCGTATTCAGCTGGCTCACATTGACCGCATCGTTATCTGCTGTCCCGTTTGCTACATTGGTAATTTTCTGTCCGCCGTTATTCAGACCTGTATTGGTGAGGGATACCGCAGATGATCCGCTACCTATGGTAATACCGCTGTTATTCATCACCGTGCTGCCTGTAATAAGGCTGTTGAACACCGCGTTATCGGCCATTTGGATTTCCAAATTTCCATCATTGTTCTTGACTGTCTTAACATTAGTTGAAGAAGTAGTTCCCGTACCGTTGTAACCGCCTACAATATTTAACTGATCTCCCAAATTCTTATGGATTACCGTACCGTCATTACCGGCAAAATTCAATCCTGCCCTTGTTACAGTAGAGGCTGCCAGTTTCAGCTGATCTTCCGTTGCCGCTTGACCACTTACATAGTTGTTAGGATCCCAGGTTTTGTTGGTCAACCCATTCACGGTTCCTGCGGAACCATTCCCATTAATGGTCACATTGCCTATCTTTCCGGTTCCATTGACACCATCCAGCACCACGTTTGTACCTGCCTGAATCGTACCTTTCGTACCATCCAGGGTAACCGCATCGGCGCCGCTTCCCAGCGTCACCGTATCATTGAGATTCACTTGATAGTCTGTATGACCGTCTGCCGCGGTGAAAGAGGTCACGTGCGTATTGGTACCATCAGAAACTGTTGTTTTTGATCCAGCTATCGCCGTTTGTAGTTGTCCTACATTTACCGCATCTGTTTGATCTTTTCCGGCCGCTACATTGGTAATCTTATTACCGCCGTTATTGAGACCGCCATTGGTCAAAGAGACCGCTGTACTACCAGTACCAATAGTCACACCATTCGTATTTACCACTGTATTACCCGTGGTCACGCTATGTAAAACTGTGTCATCCGCCATTTGAATTTCCAAATTACCATTGGCATCCTTCACCGTTTTTAAATTTTTGGAGGACGTTGTTCCGCTGCCGCTATAGCCGCCGACAATATTTAACGTATCTCCTAAGTTCTTATGAATAGAATTACCATCATTTCCTGCAAAATTCAGCCCATTATTGGTAAGCGTATTGGAGGCCGACTTTAACTGATCTTCCGTTGCCGCCTGACCAGATACGATGGCATTGGGATCCCATGCTTTATTAGTCAATCCATTTACGGTGCCCATTGAACCACTGCCGGTAATAGTAACGTTGCCAATAACTCCGGTACCGGTACTGCCATTTAATGATACTTTTGTCCCTGCATTGACTGTTCCTGCTGTACCATCTGCAATAACTGCCCCGGACCCGCTTCCTAACGTAAGTTTCGATGCCAAATTCACTTTCACTGCATTCCCGGTATTGCTGATTGTAACATTGCCATCGGTATTGCTGAAATCTACTGTACTGCCAGGTGCCACATTACTCTTAGAGCCGGCTGCCCCATTTGAGGTTAAATTCCATCCTTCATTCGCAACGGTACTGACCGCATTGAGCTGGCTGCCATTTACCGCATCCGTCGAAGTCGCTGACACAATGCCGGCCGCCACATTGGTAATCTTATTACCACCCGCATTGATGCCGCTGGCCGTAACACTCGGCCCTCCTGTAATACTAAGTCCGTTCGTATTTACCGTGGTGTTGCCAGTGGTTAAACTGGTGGAAATTAAATTTGGATTAGTAGCAATCGTCAAATTAGTACCATTCTGGATAATAGCAATATTATTTCCTGCCGTGGTCGTAACTGTTGCTCCAGGAGCTACAGTTGCCGTACTGCTGCCGCTTACCGTCCCCGTACCCGTCGCTGCTGCAGTGGTATTCCATCCTTTATTGGCAACGGTACTAACCGCGTTAAGCTGGCTGCCATTTACCGCATCCGTCGAAGTCGCTGACACGGTACCCGCCGCCACATTGGTAATCTTATTACCACCCGCATTGATGCCGCCGGCCGTAATGCTCGGACCATTCGTAATGACCAGACCGTTGGTATTCATCACCGTATTTCCCGTTGTAACACTACTCAGCCCGGTCAAGTCTTTCGCCAGCTGAACCGCCAGTGTGTTGGTAGATGTATTAGCCGTCACTCCTATATTATTGGAAGAAAGGTTCGTTGCAGAAGCCCCTCCGATAATTTGTATCGCTTGATCAGAACCGCGCTGTATTACATTCTTATCAGAACTGCTGGCCGCAGAGGTATTGCTTACAGTAGAATTGTCACCAGCAAAACGAAGCGGCTGTGTCAAGGCATACAATTGACTGCCATTTACCGCATCCGTACTGGAAGGCGATATTAAACCAGCAGAAACATTTTGAATCCGCCGGGTCGAACCAACGGAGCCCACCGTTACCACACCGGCAGATGCAGTTCCTGAAAAAGTATAATTTCCATTGCCAATAGTAACCCCGTTGTAAGTCGATATGCCTTCTGTGGTATTGCTTGCATCAGAGGCTGCTACATAAGCTGAACCGGTACCAAGATATACAGAATTTCCCATCCCTGCCGTAACACTGTTGCCTAAAATAAATACATCCGACAAATCAGATACAACGTTGTTATTCCCAATGATGCGGTCGTTGCTTCCCGTCAAGGTATTACTATTGCCCAAAATGCCTGATCCTGTGGCATAATCATATGAAGTTGCATAGGTAGTATCCACCTTGCCAACTATATTTGAATTTCCAATAACATCTGAATTCAATGCGGTTACTGTATTGCTGTTTCCCACTATACTGGAATTTACAGTACTGATGGTAGCATAGTTAAGCCCTGTATTATCTGTCGGCACTATTTGGCCTATGCTGTTGCTATTTCCGGTAATACTGGAATTATTAGAATACACCGTGCTCGCATTTCCCACAACACTGGAATTAGCCGCTGAAATAGTATCTCCATTGCCAATCGCATACGTATCGGCCCCACTCAAAGTAGTTCCATTCGTTTTTCCAAGCATTGTGCTGCCTATGGCGCCGGAGTTTGAAGCAGATACGGTTACATATGAACCCAACGCCGTTGAAGAAGTTCCCGATGCCATGGTTCCTGTACCCATTGCAATGGCAGATGTTCCCGTAGCACTGGCAGTATATCCTTGCGCAATTGCCTTTAAGCCTGATGCGTGCGCAGTTTGCCCTAGTGCAACGGCAGAATCCGCTGTTGCTTCCGCATAATCACCGATAGCAATAGCATTGTTTGACGTCGTCGTAGGACTATTCTGAAGACCTGTTTGTGCATATGTACCAATAGCAATAGAATTACTGCCCGTACTGCTCGCCGAAGTACCAATAGCCACTCCCGAAGTATCATAGGCTACAGTTTGTCTGTCCGTAGCCGATACGGCATTGCCTAAAACAATGGTATTATCTCCTTGTGCTTTTGTATTATAGCCCATGGATATACTTTCTGCCCCCACTGCGGTGACTGCCCCCCCAATTGCAATCGCATCTTTTCCTGTCGCACCAAGATTTCCTGAATTCCCTCCTACTGTTGAATTAACACTGAAGTACTTGGTACTGCTAGCTGCAATGGCACTTTTCATTTGTCCTAAATTTACAGCCTGGTCTGAGGTAACCGCATTTGCCACATTGCTGATGGTGGTGCCATTGGTTCCTGCCAGTTTAATATCAGCATTTGTATTATCCGAATAGGTAATTGTACCACTGGGGAGAAGATTTATAGTCCCTGAGCTAAGCGCATTTAATGCCGCCGCTACTGTTGAATATGTATAGGTTTGATTCTTGTTATCCGTCAAAGTAATCCCGCTATAGGTACCATTTGTATTTACTGTTACATTGCCGCCGATAAGATTGGCTACTCTGGTTTGTGCAGCCTGCAGCTGCTGTACATTCACTGCATCATACGCAGAGGAACCGGCAGCTACATTAGTAATACGCCGCTGAAAAATCTGCCCATTTGCACCGGAAGATCCCACAGATACAACCCCGACACCGGAAGTGGTTCCCGTTAGATAGCCGTTTCCTGAAGAATCACTTGCAATGGCATAGGAATCATTCCCCAATGCTATGCTGCTATTATCGGCTGCTGTAGCATTAACTCCTATAGCAACACCGGAAGAAGTAAAGGAAGTAGATTGATAGCCAATTGCAATGGAATTATCTCCCGCTGCATTTGCTAAGTACCCTACAGCGGTAGCCCCTGAAGCAGCCGTAGTAGAAGCCCCGATCGCCGTGCTATGACTCCCCGTCGCATTTGTTAAATTAGCCTGCCATCCGATAGCAACATTGTTATCACCGGCAGTATTACCGCCAGCACTGCTGCCAATCGCAATATTATAAGAACCACTCACGTTATTACCGGCACTTAAACCGATAGCGATATCTTCATTACCACTTACATATTGCCCTGCATCTGTACCTAATGCGATACGATTCGCTTGATTTTTCGCAGTGCTTGTACCTGTGGATCCTAGTCCCGCAGAAGAACCAAAGGAAATATCGTTACTGCCGCTGGTACTGGCCGATGCCCCCAAAGCGATACTTGTATCTCCGTTAGCTGCAGCAGCTGTACCTAACGCAATTCCGTTGCCAGCACTAGCCGCGGTTCCTAAAACAATGGCATTGGTTCCAGCAGAAGCGGAAAGTCCCAAAGCAATGCCATTCGTACCGGCACTAGTTTTATCGCCTATGGCAGTACCATCCGTACCGGCTTTAGCCGATGTACCCAAGGCTACGCCGCTAGCACCACTAACTTGGGTTCCATCACCAATGGCAATCCCTGTTACACCATCTGTAACAGCGGACAGACCAATCGCTATCGAATTAGCCGAGGTTGCATTAGCTGATCCGCCAAAGGCAATACTTCCCTCTCCACCGGCACTCGCGGTTGTTCCTAAAGCAATTGCATTATCGGCAGTGACACTGGCAGCATCACCTATGGCAATTCCCTGATTTCCTCCCGTGAGAGTGGTTACGCCATTCACTGTTTTCGAGCCAACCGTTGCCGCTGAGCCTAGCGCCAAAGAATTATCCGCTGCCGCTGCCGCACTATATCCCACAGCGACAGCCCCCGTACCACTGGACACTGCCGAAATTCCTGCTGCAATAGAGGCTGTCCCGCTGGATACAGCAGAACTGCCTACAGCAATCGCATCCGTCCCGGATGCACTTGCATCAATTCCCGTAGAATTTTCCCGAAAATACTTTACTCCTATACCCGTCGTTTGGAGCGCAGTTTGAAGTGCTGTTATATGAGTTGCATTGGTTGCTATATTCGTTTCATCTGTTGTAGCTCGTGTTTTTAAACCACTAATATCATTGGCATTCGCCGTTATCTTTGTTTCATCAGCCGTGGCCCGTGTTTTCAGACCGCTGATATCACTGGTATTCGCCGCAATAGTTGTTTCATCGGCCGCTGCTCGTGTTTTCAGACCACTAATATCACTGGTGTTCGCCGCAATAGTTGTTTCATCAGCCGCTGCTCGTGTCTTCAGACCACTGATATCACTGGTGTTCGCCGCAACGTTTTGGTTTGTTGCAAATAATTGTCCGCCATTTACCGCATCCATTGAAGTCACGGAAGAAATATCTCCTGCTGACACATTTGTGATTTTTTCTCCACCAGCCTTTATGCCGCTGACTTGTATGCTTGGACCACCGGTAATAGCAAGTCCGCTGGCATCTATCGTTGTATTGCCCACCGTTAGTGTATCTGCAGTTATGCTGGGGTTCACGCCAATGCTCAAGGTCGTGCCATCACTAGATTCTGTAAGGATTATATTACTGCCTTCTTGCACTTGGGTTATTCCGCTGATCGGCACAATGGTATCTGCAAATACCGGAGAAATCATGAATCCTGCCATTGCAGAAGCAAGCAGCAGTTTTCGTGCGTTTAATAATTGTAAAGCACATTTATCTTTCCGTTTGGCCGAGGGAGTTGAAGATTTGCTATGTCCTTTAGATAATTCAGATACCACTTGATATACCTGCAGTGCTTGATTAAATATAACCTTATATATTTTGTTCATAATTTTTTCCTCCATTATTTTCTATTTTTCATAAAAGAAAAAAAGGCTGTAAAATGAATCCCCAAGGCATTGGCAATATCTATGAGCATAGACAGCGAAATATTCCGATTATAGTTTCCACATTCGATTTTTCCGATGGAACTTCTGCTGATATGTGCTTTATCCGCCAATTCTTGTTGGGTTAAATTTTTTTTTTTCTATAACTTGCAACTTGATATCCTATCTGTTTAAAATAAATTTCCTTGTCATCATACAAAATTATCTCTCCTTTTTTATTATTTAGTTAAGAATATTAAGTTATATTGATTATTATTAACTTAATATATATATTTGTATGTTATCGTTTCTTCTATTTTTTGTAAAGTATAATTATTCATAAAATAAATTAATAGTTTATATATTCGTCTGATAATGTTCATAAATAAGAACATTATCATCATAAATAAGAACATTTGAATTGTATTTATGATGATAATATAAACACTTTAAGCCTTTTTACGCTTATATTTTAAATAAATATTCATATTTTTTTATAATACAAGCGTAAAAATAAATAATTAGTCTTATAAAAAAAATATTATTAACTAGTCAAGTGTTCACTTTTACATTTCTTCTATATATACATTTTAAAATACATAGATCATATTACTTCAACATAAAAATCCCTGCTACATACCTATGAGTAAAAATCATCATAGGTATATAGCAGGGATTTTCTATATCCACACTATATAATTAAACTAGTTTTTCTTTTCCATTAAGTATCGCATGAACCAAGGTATTTCCCTTATAAATAACTTTAAGAGAAAAGAAGTCCTGTTTCTGCTGCATCAGTTTTAAAAATATTTTATCCCCTGCCCAAATGGGTAAATCAACTATTCTTTCAATGGGAACCCACTGCAAAACACCTTCATCACATTCCTGCAGCTCTCCAGAAAAAGAATCCGAACTATATAAATGCATAAGTTCTGTTTCATAATCATCACAAATAAACGTAATAATACCGCAATACCGCCAAGAGGACAATGTTAAACCTGTTTCTTCGTAAACTTCACGTAATACACAGTCTTCCGGACTCTCATGCTCTTCAAATTTACCGCCAATGCCAATCCATTTATCATGATTAATATCATTTTTTTTCTTAATGCGATGCAGCATTAAGTAAGAATTATTTCTTTCTATATAACACAATGTAGTATTTAGCATATATGTTCACTCTTTTCTTTTTATACCTTGTATTTTATTATTATAGCATAGGGTATACTGCTGTCTACTGCTATATATCCTACCTGCCGGTCATAAAAAAAATGCTCTTCATAAGTTAAATTGCCGCATTCAGCTTATAAAGAGCAGTCCTTGTATCGTATAATCAATTAGCCAACAATTTAAATTCTTATCGATTATATACAGATAACTGCACATAATCTGATCCGAAAAACAGGAACTCGCCATGACCTATTTTATATACTGGTGAGAGTTGTCCCCCTTGAGCAGGAATGCTGGGAAGATCCTCCATTCCATAGGCTTCTTTGTACGCAGATGGTGCGGAAGCAGCGCCAAGTCCGGATTTATCAAAATGTTTCGTACTATCTTCATATAACCGGATACCTACTACAATATTGCTTTTAAAAATAACATCAAATTTATTGGCATCATATTCCCATCGTTCCGTACCATTTTCGGCAATAATATTCGTCGGACGGGCATAGTGTTGCAATACATCTTCCTGCGTCATACCCAGATAGATGCCACCGGCAGATTCATTGTATTCCGGACGAGTAGAGCGGCGCAGTACCATATGATCATCGACAATAAGATATTGATGCACATTATTCCCAAATAAATCCATTTTTATATTACGATTCCCCGCAGCTTCAGCAACGCAAAAAGTACCGCTTCGCGGGTAATCATAGGTACAATTCTGTGCGCCAAGGACTTTGCAATTATTAATATAATCTCCTTGGATCGTCAGCGTCAGATTCCCCTTGGTACTGTACCAATCGCCTTCGGCCGGTTCCAGCCATTGTAACATATTTTCCCGACTTTCCGTTCCTTCTCCTTTTGCTAAGCAATTCATTGATACTGCCATAAAAAAAACAAAACATACCGCAACTATAGATAATAACTTTTTCAAAATCGGTCTCTCCCTTATACTGGTTTCTTTCCAAACGAACATTATACGCTCATTCATGTAAGAAAACAATATATATTCTTCCCCGCAATCGGATATCTTGTAGGTTTGTCAAACATATGTTACACAGTAGCAAGAAAAGAACGAAGGACTTCGTTAGGAGATTTCCAAGCCAGAGGACGCATAGGAAAATTATTGTATTCTCTACTACGTACTGCTAACTGTTTTTTGAAATCTGCAAAAGAATAAAAACGATGCTCCGCATAGAAGTACTCGTTGTCTTTTCGATGAGAGCGCTCTACCTTTCCGTTATGCCGCGGCGTATACGGCCGTATTTTTTGATGGATAATGTGATAGGCTGCCAATTGTCGTTCAAACAGCGTGAGTTCCGCTGTCTTACTTCGACCAAATCGGTTGGTGAATTCAAAGCCATTGTCGGTTTGGATTTTACAAATGGGAAACGAGAATCTTCGTACCAAGTGTTGGAGAAATATCGTGGAAGAATAGGTGCTCTGTTCTTGGAATGCTTCCAAATACCGAACGCGCGTACATTCATCCATAGCGGTGTACTGGTACATCTTTTCACCCAGCGCATGTGCCTGCCCCACGATGCAAGCAGAAGGAACTACTTTGACATCTACCTGCACTTTTTCTCCAGGGAACAGTGCTTGTTGATAGGGCTTGGGGATGTACTTTGGGTTCGGTACGGATTCCCGTGTGAGTCCGATACGCTTTAAACAGCGATATAGGCCAGTGATGGATCGTGTATATCCCCGTTTTCTTAGCTTGATCCAAAACACGACCAGCCCGGCATGCGGATTTCGTCGTCGCATATTCTGAATAAACGTTATCTCTTGAGACGTGTGTTGATTGGGATGATGGTGAGGGCGTCTGGATCGGGGCTGTAACGATGCCGGGGTCCCATCATAGCGCCATTGCAAGCGATAGATAAACTGGCGATTCGTACGATATTTTATAGCAGCAATAGTCACACCATATTTTCTGGCGTAAGAAAGAATAGATAGACGATACTTTACATCTTGTGTTATGCTGTTCATGAGAGGACTCCCTTTCTGTTATGGTTTTGCGTAGTAACTTAAGCATAACACAAAAAGGTGTTCTCTCTTTTCTGTTTTTGTAACATATCTATGGTAAACCTACATATTCTTCCCCGCAATCGGATATCTATACTATACATCTCTCTTATTCAAAATATGTAAAGGAAATACCGCTCCGTTCTAATACTATTCCCGCTGCAATAGCTGCTGCAATATTAACTACTCCTTCCAAAAAAAGTCCCGGTGCAGAAGTCAACCCAACCGCGATTCCTCCATATAGAATACTTCCGAATATAGTATAACCAATAACCATCCATCCCCCCGATAAACAGAGTCCACAAAAAGCATAGGCAGACAAAATATGAATATCTGCTTCATGTTTCTTTACAATATGCCAAAGGATTACCGCCATACTATATTTTATGAGGATCGTCGGCAGAATCCATATAGGAAACCCTCCTAAAAAATCGGCAAATGCAGAACCAAGACTAGCTGCTACAGCGCCCTCACGATGTCCCGCATACAAAACCGCCAGAAAAATGGCAGCATCACCTAAATGAGCATACCCCAATGGGATCGGAATGCGCGGAACGATTGTCATTATGCATATAAACGCCGCCATAACAGCTGTTATGCAGATACGTCGCGATGCTGACATAGGTTTTCTTTTATTGTACTTCATCATGTCACACACTCCTATTAATCATGATATTCATATCTAATTTTCTTCATACGCTCGTATACGCAGTGTTAACCCTCGTTGGGCACATAGTGTTTGACAGGCTTTAATTTCATCATCACTTTCCACTTTATCTACAATCGTCATTACCACATTCGGAATGTATTTCTTGCAATGGCCTGCAAATGTAAGCATCGCTTCAAAAGATTGTATGCCAAACGTATTTCTCGTAAGTGATAAATATCGTTCTGCGTTCGAAGCGTTCAGACTAATAGATATAGTATCTAAAATATGATGGTCAAAGACAGAAGATGTATCATAGCCATATTCCAAATCGGATAAGCCATTTGTGTTAATCCGTGTTTGTACATCAGGGTGCTTATGTTTTATATAGGTTAACAGTTGAACTACATCAGATAATCTCATCGTGGGTTCACCAAATCCACAAAATACAACTTCATTTATAACCGGCCAAGGTGCTATATCCAATATCTGCTGTATCTCTTCTGCAGAAGGTTCTGTTTCCAGCCAAAGTGTTGCTGTTTTATCCATTTTTTTGAGATTGCGCAAACAGAACGTACATGAACAATTACAGCGATTTGTCATATTAATATAAACACTTCTCCTCCCTTGCGGCTGCCGTTTTAAACTTTCCTCCAGACTTAAATAACGCCCTTTGTCATATGTATAGATAATCATATGCCCGTCCTCCTCATTTCAATTCTGTTAAATATTCTTCAAACGCCAATCCATAATTCCAAGGCAATCCTAGTTTTTCAGTATATACCAATGTTTTTACAATAAAATCCACTGCTTTTCTTACAGAAGGTATTAATGGTTCTCCTTTTACTAAGCAGGCAGAAATGATTGCGGTAAAAATATCTCCCGTACCAGACCGGTTGCCGCCTATTTTCAACGTGCGGATAATTTGAGAGTCTTTTCCTCTTTCATATACATAATTGCTGATTGTATTATTTCCTCCCAGACCGGTAATAATAACACGGGAAGGACCTTTAGAAGATAAATCTTCCGCCATCTTAAGCAATGCTTTTTCTGTAATTATGCCTCTATCCGGATATGGCAGGCAAAGCAATTCACAAGCTTCCGTAAGATTCGGCGTTATCGTATCAGCATACGTTAAGAGCCTTCGCATTTCATTGCAAATATCGGGAGTGTAGGATGCATATAATGTACCATAATCTCCCATTACCGGGTCAAAAATAACTTGTGTATGTGAATATTTAAAGTTTTTTATAAACTCAATAACAATGTCAATTTGTTTGACAGAACTAAGAAATCCGGTACAAATCCCATCAAATTGCAATTGATTGTCCTTCCAGTTACGTATATACGGCCGCATATTTTCACTGTAATCACTCATATAATGAGCAGAAAAACCCGTATGAACGGAAAGTATGGCTGTCGGCAACGGACATGCCTGTACTTTTAAAGCGGAAATAATCGGCAATTCCACAGCAATCGAGCATCTTCCGAATCCAGTCAAATCATTAATTAAGGCAATCCTTTTTTGTCTCATTGTCTGTTATCATCCTTATCACCTGTATATTTTAGATCTTTCACATCAGGAAAATCTAAAATTAAGTATACATCAAATGTGTATTCATTAAAATATACAAAAATTAAATATTTTAGTGGTACAGATTGACAAAAAAAACAGCAGAGATACCTTCATAAAAGTATCTCTGCTGTTTAACAGACATCTAATTCATTGCTTTATAATATGAGAAAGAATATAAGCCATATAGGGATGTCTTTGACTTTCTTCCCAGCTTTTCACCGGTAAATTTGCAAATTGCAGTGTATTATATACCCATAATGACGTAGCTAAACAAACGCAAAGAGGAAACAAATACGCAGGAGAAAATCGCGATAATTCCAATAAAAACACAACAGCTGTAACCGGCATTTTTTGTGCCAATCCCAAGAATATAGCAGCTCCAACGAAGGCAATAACAGCAACGGATACTGAAATACCTGGAAACAGCATATTCCAAAAAATTGCTGAAATCAGACCTATCATTCCTCCCAGCATCATCGAAGGGGTAATCCGGCCGCCGTAAGCACCTGCGGCTGTTGCCAATATAACTGCCAGCCATTTAGTAGATAAAAGTCCCAAACCATATTGCCAACTGATCCTATCTGTGAAACTAAGTTGATTACCCGCTTTCCCATTACCTAGAATTTCCGGATAATACATAGATAACACCCCGATGAGAAAAAAAGATATGATAGCTGCCACTATTATTTTAGGATTATTTCTGGAGATACAAGGAAACGGCTTCAAGCTCTTTTCAAAAATAATAACGGCAATCGCTATAAAAGGTCCTATAAGTGCTGCAAATAAAACGGTCGATTCACCAAACGCAACTTGTGGCAGAGGATATTGAACCAAATCACCCAATCCTTGACGTACAACATAAACAGCAGTACCGCTGCATAGAAAGGCTGCACTGACAGATCGGTAATCCCAGCGCATTAATAATGTTTCCAACGAAAATATGGCAGCCGCCAAAGGAACATTATACACCGCTGCTAAACCCGCACCCGATGCACAAGCTAATAATAATTTTCGTGTTTCTGTATCAACATGAAAAACCTGAGATAATTTTGTTGCAAAAGCTGCACTCATTTCTCTTGGGGCAACTTCCCTTCCCAGAGGTGAACCTAATGCAACTGTTATAATTTGAAGAACAGCATGAACAACCGTTGTTTTCACCGGCATCTCCCGTGTCGGATCATCAACGGTTTGCTTGATAGAAACAAGCGGCGGACAAATTCGATGAATAACAAACCAAGCTCCTCCCACTAACACACCGCAACCTGTCAGCACAATAAGCCGGCGTAAAGGGGATGCATATTCTACAACCTCCCGAAAAGATACTTCGCCGTGAAAACCATATCCAAAAGCATAGTGCTGTATCGTATGCATAAGTATAGTCAAAATAATACCTATAGATCCGGCCGCTGCGCCTATAATAAGCAAATAAAATATAACTTTTATATGTAATGATTTCATGTAGAACACTCCTGTTAGTAAATTCGCCCTGTTTTTATTTTTTCAACAACGGTATTTGGTATACCATTGTTGAAAAAATAAAATGACTTGTATGTATAAAAATACCATGTATTAATAAAAATGTCAACATCTATCTAAAATAGTATCGTAAGATACACTACCTGTAATTTTATATATGCAGCCGTTTTATATCTGGGAAAAGAAGCTATGTCTTTACCATTACTTTTTCAAATTATTACGGGAAATACAGCACCTCGTACTTATTTTACAGATTGACAATATGTAAAAATTAAAGTACGCTTAGAACATCAAACATAAAGGAGGAAGATATATATGAAACCTATTACAGCTTTTTATCTGACACATTGCCCCTATTGCCGTAATGCAAAGGCTGCCATTGAAGAATTAATAACAGAAAACCAGGTCTATGGAACGGTCCCCATTACTTGGTATGAAGAAAGTGAAAATCCCGATGCAGTGAAGGGGCATACCTATTACTATGTACCTTCCCTGTTTATCGGGCATGAAAAATTATACGAAGCACAGCCAGGGCAAACCTATGAAGAAATCAAAAAACACGTAAAGGCAGCCCTTGATAAGGCGCTTACCATGTAAAAAAAGCTCCTTGAAAACACGAGTAACAGTCAGTGTTTTCAAGGAGTTTTAAATTTAAAAACGCAGTTTTTATTATAACAATATAAAAAACACCATATGCTACAATGTATTGCTTTCCTTAATTAATCCTTTCCGTTTTTTATTTAGATAAATAAAGTAGAACGGAAGAACTACTATGCATCCTCCAAATCCCCATATCAATTGTGAAGTTTGAGCCTGAGACAACATCCACAGACTGACAACGATAGCAATAACAGGAATAGTAACACCAAACGGAATCGTATACGGCCTTTCTTTATCTGCCCATTTCTTTCGGAAAATAATAACAGAAATACAAGTTGGCAAATATTGGGTAAAACGTGACACCGCACTAATCGCTGCCAAAGTTGCAAAACTTCCGGTCCAAGTCAACAGGATGCTGAAAAAAGCAGTTACAATAGCTGCCACATACGGAGTATTCCATGGTGTACGTTTAGAAAGTACTGCCGGCAGCATTCCATCCTCTGATAAGGATGTGCAGACACGCGGACCAAAAAAAGATTGCGCCATATTAATACCGCCCATAGAGAGCAACGTCCCTGCTAAAACAAAATATGCACCTGCCGGTCCAAGAATCATACCGAAGGCATCTTGAATCGGTGCCTGTGTACGTGCTAAATCAGTTCCCATAATACCGATGCTGATACCTAAAATAAGCATATATAAAATAGAAACAATAATCATCGTCATAATAATAGCCCGAGGCAGATTTTTTTTGGGATTTTCCATATCTTCTGCGGCTACTGCAATAGCTTCAAATCCGGTATAGGCAAAAAACAATAAAATAGCAGCACTGGCAAAGGTTCCTTCCTGATACTCTCCGCCTGGAAATACAGGGGTGAAGTGAGAGCCATTGACAAAAAAAATGCCAATCACAATAAAAGCAATAAGCGGAACCAGCTTAGATACTGTAATAAGATTACTCAAAATTTTTGTCGTATTGACACCGATGATATTGATAATAGTCAGTACTAAAATAATAACAGAAGCAATAATATTTTTCATCATTTCACCGGATAAAAATGGAAAGGCAGCACCTAATGCCGTAGCAAATCCTACAGCCATAGTAGCCCATGCAATCATAACAACAATCCACTTCAAAACCCCAACTTCATAGCCAAAAAAATTTCCCAATGAATATTTCGCATATAAATAAGGACCGCCGTTACGCGTAAAAAAGCCAGCAACTTCCGCAAAACAAAGAGCCATACAGCCAGCTAAAAGCGCATCAAAAAAAAGAACGCCCAAACTAGCCGAACCAATCAACGAATAGGCTTTATTGGGCAAAAGAAATATTCCCGTACCGACAATACTGTTAATTCCCAGGAGGACAATACTCCAAAAGCCGAATTTTCCCGATTTCTTATCCATTATTTTTCTTCCCTCCTGCCGCTTGAATAAAATCATCAAATAAACATCTTGCCTCTCTATTATTTACAGTCATCATTTCGGGATGAAATTGATACGTTTGTAAATACGGATATACCGTTCCCTCCATTGCTTCAATAGTACCGTCTTTAGCACGTGCGACAATACGCAATCCCTCTCCCGTCCTTTTTATCGTTTGATGGTGATGGGAATTGGTAATCCATTCTGTGCGCTTAATAATACCCGCCAATCGTGAATCCGCTTCCACAATAACGGTATGCGTCGCGGTTGCTGGATCTTGATTCTGAGAATGTTTAATATAGCATGCCGTGTCATACGTTAAATCCTGATACAAAGACCCTCCATGATACACGTTGACAATCTGATGTCCCCGGCAAATAGCCATAATGGGGATATTCTGCTTCTCCGCCCTTTCCAATAATAAAAAGTCAAAATGGTCCCGTTCCGGCCAAACCGGGCCAATCTCCTGCATAGGTTCTTCATCATAATACAACGGATATACATCGTGCCCGCCTGATAATAACAAGCCGTCAACGTGATTCATTGTTTCCATGACAATCTCATCATTACTGGTAAAAGGCAATATAACAGGAATTCCTCCTGCCTCTGCCACAGATCGAACATAATCATCATTAACATAGGCACGGCGATATCCGGCAAAAGCACCATGATCATCGACCAAATGAGATCCTGAAATACCAATTACGGGTTTATTCATGTCTTGCTCCCCTCCCTAAAAGATTACTTTCTGTCATAAAATCGGAAAAAGCCATGCTTTATCCATATGCTCCATTTTATAATACATAAAACACTACGTCAATAAAATTATTTTCTATACAAAAAGACCTTAGACAAAATCAGTCCAAGGCCCTTCTAATTGCTATATCATTATATCATTTAAAAAACAAATTCTTTTTTTCCAGAATTGCCGCCGCTGCGGTACAAGCAGGACAGTCACAATACTGTGCTCCGGCAGATTTAATTTGTTTGGCATGTGTCAAAACAGCGGCTGCCTTTTCTGTTCCAAAAACTTCAATTCCCTTAGCAGATTCCGCAAAGGCGATCAACATATCAATCGGCATAATGTCCGCTTCCAATTCAAGCAGATATTTTTTTGTTTCTTCAATTTCCTGTTCTGATCCAACGGCCTTCAACCAATGCTGTGCTGCTTCTTTTGCTTCCCGGCTGCAGGACGGAGCACTCATTAATTCCTGCGTTTTCTCAACGATAAATTTCCGCGTTTTGTTTTCCATAAATACCCTCCTCGCTTTCTTCTATTACTGCTCGTATTCTAACACAATATGTAACTACGTGCAATGACTTCAACAGTACCATGTATTATATATAAGCCCCTTAATTATTACCCACAGCAAACGGATCGCAATTTTTATTTTCCTGCCAATTATATTCTATGCTTTGAGCAATTTCCACAGCCTTATTTCTTCCATACCTGTCGCAAATAAATCCTAATGTCATATCTATACCCGCGGATATACCGGATGATGTATAAAATTTTCCATCAACAACCCATCGGGCTTTACCTTGCCACAAAACAGCAGGACGAGTAGTTTTAACCCAAAAAAAGGCTTTCTTATTGGATGTGGCCTTTCGCCCGTCCAGCCTTCCCGTTTGTGCAAGAAGTACAGACCCCGTACACACAGTAAGGCAATAGGCGGACATATCAATAATCGGAACCAGAGTCTTCAAAAAAGCTGTATCGGTTACCAGCGGCCGCGTTCCCATTCCTCCGGGAATAAGAACAACTCCTCCATCGTTTACACTATCTAATCTTTCGGTTATCACCGGAATGCCCTGCCGGCTAATCACTGTACCACCTACATATGACACAAAATGCAGATGATATTCTCTAATGCGGCCCAAAATCTCCACGGGTCCAAACGCATCCAATGTCTCAAAATCATGAAATAGTATAATATAAATTTCCACTATATCCATCTCCCGTTTTTTTATTTCTTTTATTACATCTGATAATTCTTTTAATACGGGTACCGGAAACGCAATAATACCAAGATGGGTATTGCCATTTTGGTTAACACCCTCTGTTTCAACAATTTCCGGCATGGTTTTTTCCCCTAATGGGATCCCCTGAATCGCTGCTGTATTGGCAATGAGGCCTAATGGCAATGTTTCATCAATACTCATAACACCTTTTTTATATTATAATTTTTTTTCCATATAAATGGTAGATGCAACGGGTGAATCGTAGTATTTAGGTATTTCATAAAAGCCGTACTTTTCATACATTTTAATAGCTTCTTTAAGAAAAGGCAGCGTATCAAGAAGAAAAATCTTATAGCCAATTTCTTTGGCTTCCTTCATAATTTTTTCCATAAGCAGTGTTGCAATGTGCTGCCCGCGATATTGCGGACGCACATAAAGGCGCTTTCCCTCGCAGCGAACAGCATCATAACGATGAAACGCTGCACAACCAGCAGGAATCCCTTCCACATAGGCAATATAAAGTCTTCCATCCGGCATTCCATATTTGTCATGTAAATGCTCTATTTCTTCTTCATATTTTTGCATTTTTAGAGAAGCCGCAAAAGTTGCATCGTTTGCAACAAGCATATCCGTATATTCTGTAAATAATTTTTTTAAATCATTTTTTTTATCATATCCTAATACAATATCTGCTGCCATATATATCATCCCCTCATAACCCATATTTTTAAAACACTCCGGCATATGTACAATACTACATCATATGCTTCTATTTCAATATCATATCAATTAGTGTTTCCCTATGTATCTCCATCGCATCTAATACCGGAATCGGCAAATTCGTCAACTGGAGGAGCAGCGGTATTTTTCGATAATACGGTATAGTCAACTCGGGTCCTATCCCGCCAATCAATCCCAATAGTTTTCATTTTATGCACTCCTTTCCATTAAACAATATGGTAAGCAGATACTCTCGCATCTATCTCTTTAATTCTCAACCTTACCCGTCACCTAGCTGATATAATCTGCTGCTGTTCTACCACTGCCTCCGGATAAACCATTTTAACATAAGTATACATATCCGTCAGATGATTACGAATCATACTATCAGAAATACCCGGTGGCGCATAAATAACAAATAATGCAGTCTTCGTTTCAGGTACAATACGCGTCCGTTGGTCCGGTCCATAGATAATACTGGAAATAACACCACATTGATCACATAGTATCATATCCTCATTCTTCGGTTGCTGTATATTGCGGCTCATCAACGTATATGACTCCGTTCCCTGTGCCGTATCCAGATACAGCGGTAGTTTTAATGCATCATAATCATGGCCGGCTGTCAACAAACCATTCTTGAGTTCAGCCATAAACATAGCTTCCACTATGGGAATAGATTGTGGAATTGATTTTCCCTTAAAAGCAACCGACTCTTGCTGCTTTAAAACATGGTAGGTTTTCTTAAAATGCTTATAATATTTTACATAGGCAGCAATCGCGGGTTGTCCTTTTAATGAAGTACTATCTGCAAAAGAATTTCTAAGTAGTTGTTCTACTTTTTCCTTTTCTGCATCCAAAATTTCTGTCCCCATGCCATACATGAGCTGATCCATTACCATAAAACCCATTTTGGCATCTGGATGTCTTTCCTTCCATTTTTCTGTTGCTTGTATCATATGCTCTCGCCTCCTAAAATAATATCGCAGAAGATTACAGCGATTTACTTTATTTTAGCTTTTCTCCCTGCTATTTCTTGTATACTATTGCTGTATTTTTTAGGTGTAATTCCGGTAATTTGTTTAAATTGCTTTGTCAAATGACTTTGATCTGTAAAACCTGTTTCTTGAGCTGCCGATAACAAAGAGTATCCTTTTCCCAATAAATCCTTCACTCTATGTATTCGAACCTGCTTCAAATACATATGCGGCGGCACACCCATACATTCATGAAACATACGAATTAAGTAATACGGACTTAAGTGGCATACATCGGATAATTCTCGAATAGAAATATTTCTCATATAATTTTCTTCTATAAAAGACACGGCTGACCTAACCATTTTTTTCTCTTTTTCTATCCGTCTTACACAAGGTTTTTCTTCTGCATATCGAGAAATAAATACAGTCAGCATTGTCAGCAATAAGGATTCTTGTTCTATCAGGGATATGCCCTGTGGTTCTGATAACGCTATGTGCAGATTTCGAATGTATGCCGCCAAAAATTTATTCTGTATCACTCCGGCTTTAAAATATGGCAATTGGTGTATTCGATCTGACATATAATACATTACTTTTTCCATCATTTCAGGGTAAATATAAAACATGCGGTATGTCCATCCATTCTGTGAAGCGGCATACCCATCATGTGCCTCTCCTGGAACGACTAAATTAATGCTTCCGGGATAAGAAACAAGCCGTTCTCCATGATAAGAAAAACCAAGTGCTCCCCGTTCCACCACTCCAATCGCATAATTTTCATGAATATGTTTGCTAAAAGTATAATTTCCATAAGCAGCATGAAGTAATTCAAGATTATGCAGCTGAGGAATTATTGTAAATTTAATTTGTTCCTTATTCACCTCAAGAAATCCTCCTTATCCCCAGTTGCTACTATACATCACATAATAAGTTATTCATTATAAAACACTAAAATTAGTCAAAAAGCATCTGCAATGATTTAAAAATTATAATTGCAGATGTTTTCCCTTTTAGAAAAATAGATTGCTTTATGTATTAAGTGCATTTTCAACGGCTTTTTCCAAAACAATACTTGAATTAGTTGCCCCTGATACAGCATCTACTTTGATTTTTTGCTCCTTAATTATGTTATCCAAAACAGCTTCTGCCGGTTTACCGCGTCCATTTTTATGCTGCAGAATATGGATCTTCGTAATTTTTCCATTATAAACCGTAACTTCAACCGTTGCAGAAATAAGGTCCGCATCACAAGTTCCGATATATACCCCATCCGCTTTTGCTGAAATATCCACATTATGAATAACAATATGCTGTACTTTTTCTTGATAATTCATAACTTTTTTCATATATATCGCTCCACCGGCCAAAAGAATAATTAAAATTATGATTCCGGCCTGTATCCATTTTTTCTTATTTCTTATCATATCATTTCTCCGTTTGCCATGCTGTAATTGAACCTTTTTAATTCTATGCTTCTATAACACCATCGATAAATTTATCAATGTACTGCCATCCTTTATTTGCTTGTTCTTTATCATACCTCTCGCTATACCTATCAAAAAATCCATGCGCAGCAGGAAGTATGATAGATTGTACGCTTTTTTTTGAAGACACGGCTCGATGTACTGTTGTCACAGAAAAAGAATCCTTTTCCGCAAAAAGCAACAGGGAATCACATCGCGGTTCTACCTCCAGATACTCTCGAATACGGGAACCGTAACAAGCAACAATTCCGTCAACGTGTCCTCGTCCACTGCACCGCCAAGCTAATGTTGCTCCGACGCTAAAACCTAATATAATAACTTTTTCATAAGAAGCTTGTAACTCTTCCATTAAATAGTCAATATCTTTATATGCCCCAAACCCGATATGACTTTGAAAAAACAGATATGCTTCTTCCCGTTCCGTATAAGGAAAATAAGGACGCAATAATAAATTGGGAGAAAAAACACAAAAACCTAAATCCTGATATTTTTTCTTTACTTCTTCAATAAATGGATTAATACCATAAATTTCTGGTAAGATGACCAGTGCCACTTTTTTTAACATTTTTCCCCTTCTATTCCACATACTCTATTTTATACCTGACTGATGCGGACCGCGAACAGTTACAAAATCAGATATATCTATGTGTTTTATTGTATGCACAAAAAATATTCTTGTCAATCGTTCACCGAAACGGGTACCCTCCCGAGGTACGTTATCACACTTCATAATAAAAATCATTTGTATATTACCCACTTTCATGATATGAAAAAGACGCCAAACGGCGTCTTTTTATAACATTTTTCTACATGTCATGTTAGTATATCTATTCTTGTAACGTTTTCAATAGACGGGACCATATTAGTTTATTATTTTCAAAATATGTATATTGTTTATCAATAGTATTATCATATTTTTTTAATTCCCGCAACACCATCATAAACATGTCTGATTTAAAATATCGGCAAATAAACGGTAATGTTTTTTCCAGGCTTTCAGTCATTTCTGCAATTCGGCTGCGATAATGTTCTCTATCCGTAATATAAATATACAACGGTTTATATCGTATCCAGCCTATGCAGGCTGTATAAAAACGTTTCAACACACGTGAGGAATCAGCTCGTATCATTTTCATTCGTACAGGCAAAACACCTGCCAACATGTAACGATACGCACCAAATCCATCATGAAAAGTATAGCAGGGAATCTGCAGTACCTTGCGTTCCGTTAAACAGGTACTTAAAAAAGTATCTTCTCCACGCGCCCCTGGCGGATTGTAAAAAGGAAATACTCGTTTTGGATTTTGTAAATTAATGCAAAGATTGGAACCAGAAATAAATTTAGCTCCGTTGATATCCTGTACTGTTTTTACTTCCTTACGCAATAAAATCTGCTTATCGGCATACGTTACCCCGCCGTTTTTCATTACACTGCGGATAGTATCCCAATTTATAATATCATTACTTAACGATTGAATAAATTTCTTAAATATATCTTCGGGAAAAGCGTGCGAAAATTCCACATAGGGAATCGGTGATATATAACCGCAATGATGTCCGCAAGTAATATCCGCATCCTTAATATATTTGAGATGTGATTGAATGACACGCTGCCCGCCCCATAAATCAGTTTCAATACTTTTTGTCAAAGCTACAGGATATTCATCATCGTCGAGAAAAAGTAAGCAATCCATATGGTTTTCAATGGCCTTATACAAAATAATATTCCGTTGCAGCGCATACCCGCGCCGAAAAATAACTTTAGCTTCTGCTTCCGTAATAATACCGCGTTTCAACATATTTTTCTTTTCAATCAACATCTCTGATTTGCCAATAAAATGTACACTATCCAGTAATTTCGAAATTTCCGGATTGATTGCAACAAAATCAGCTTTGCTGGTATGACGATACTCCAAATCATATGCAACAAACAAATTTAATCCTACATCTTTATTATCCAGCAGGCCTGATTCTAAACAATTTAATACATAACTTCGCAGGATACGATAAAAATTTTTTCTTCCTGTTGCAAAACCGATAGCAACATTCCATTTCTTTTGACTCATGTATCATCACCTCCTTTTTCATAATAAGTATGAGAGATTGATGTCTAAATCTTAAAAACACCAATCTCTGCTATACTCCCAGTTAACTACATTAGCTATAATACATGATGCCCGCTGTCAGTCCACAGCTTATCCGCAGTCCGGTGCCAGTCCTTTGCATATTTTTTGCATTTTGCACATAAATGTTCTGCCGATTCAGGAGACTGTAAATCAGTGGAAGGAGCTTTAGATTCACGAATAATTTCCGGCAGTATAGATGGATTTTCCAGCATAGGACAAGGCTGCAGTAAATTTTTATTAAACGGCTGTCGTGTATGATATGCCATAAATAAGGGGTTTTCAAGAGCTTGCATTAATGTACCTGTATGAATATTGGTATCCGAATAATGAATGAACACGCAGGGTTCAATATCTCCGTTGGCATTAATATGCAGATAAGCTCGTCCGCCGGCAATACAACCATCAATAAATTCTCCATCATTTTGAAAATCAATGGCAAAGAATAGTTTATCACACTGTTCTGAACGAATTTCCCGTACACGATGATACATATAGGTGCGTTCATCAGGAGATAACAGTAAATCAGGAACCGCTTCATTTCCTACCGGCATATAATGAAAATACCACGCATATTTGCATCCTTTTTCAATAACCATATCCAAAAACTCATCTGATGTCACATCTTTATAGTTCAATTTTGTGTAACAAACGGAAATACCGAATAACAGGCGATTCCGGTGCAAAATATCCATAGCCTTCATAATACGTCGAAAACTTCCCTTTCCTCGTCTTTTATCATTGGCCTGTTCAAACCCTTCTATGCTTAACGAAAAAGACAGATTACCGGCAGCTGCTGCCGCTTGGGAAAATTCATCCGTAATCAAGGATCCATTCGTAAAAACATGAAATTCACTTGTGGGATGTTTTCGCGCTAAGGTGATAATGTCATTTTTTCTCATCAGCGGTTCCCCGCCTGTAAGTAAGTAAAAGTGACACCCTATCTTTTCTCCCTGTTCTACAATAGTGTCCATATCTTCATTGCTCAAATTCAGCATATGCCCATACTCCGCCGCCCAACATCCCGTACAGTGCATATTACACATAGAAGTCGGATCAAATAAAATCGCCCACGGTATACTGCACGACTTTTCTTTCATTAATTGATGTCGCAGGTTATTACCTTGGTATCCAGATTCATATCCTACATTCAAAATAAACATCTTTATTACATTCTTATCTACATCCCGCAGCAAATTTTCCGCATAGCGCCACCATTTTGATTGCGGATTCTCTAGATACTGCTTGATATACGAAAATGTATTCTGCCCTTCTTGATTCTGATCATATGGCGTAGGCTTTAAATATTTATCTACTAAAGTTACTACATCCTGCATACCGGCTGCCGGATCTTTTTCCATATGATGTATGGCCAAATCCAAGCCTTCCTTTAACACCATTCGTGTCATTTTGTTTTTAATCGTACTCATATTGAATCACTCCTACTCACTTACAAAAAACATGTTTTCATTTCAAAAATGAAATGATGACATTATACGGCATTCCTTATATGCCTTTTTCTTCAATAAATCCCCGGGTAAGGATTTTTGACAAGGATACAACCGCGTCATAATAGGTCATATTATTCTCCACGAGAAAAGTATGATCGAACAAATCATTCATGGAAAAAAAGACCAATTGTTTCAATACACTAAAATTAATAGGCTTTATTTTCTGGGAAGAAACTCCTTTTTCAAGTAATGTAATTAATCTGTCCAACCGCTGCTGCCGAAAATTTTCCACATTACGCCATTGTTCCGGATATGTCGTTTGCAAGTCACAATAAATACTGTCACTGCTGGGCCCCACTAATGCCGGACTAACGGACATCACTGCTTGAAATTTATCTTCAATGCTGCGTTCCGAATCATTGTAAATAGCTTCTTCCTGCCGCTGCACATCTTCCTGCACCATTTTTATAACGGCAGCTACTAATGCATTTTTTGAAGGAAAATATCCATATAATGATGTCTTGCTTATATGCAGTCTTGCTGTTACATCATTCATAGTAAATTTAAATCCATGCATCTTAATTTCTGCGGCAGCTGCCATGATAATTTGTAATTGAATAATATTGCTCATCCTCCTCAGTACCCAATAATACAAATTCAGTATCCTCGTTATCATCATTATACTCTTTTTGTCAGCAGATAACAATACAGGACACTGCCATTAAAATAAAAAGACACCATACCAGGTTAATACGCACCTCGTATGATGTCTACGGATATTTTTAAATAAAATTATACTTGACAAGTGATACTTTTTACTTGTGATATAAATTACAGGCAAAATAATCTCGATCTTCTTCCAAAATAAGATGAGCTTTCGTATCCAATGCCGTAATTTTTCGATATGGGCGGCACGGATTTCCAAAGGCCAAATATCCTTCTGGAATATCTTTTGTTACAACACTTCCCGCCCCGATAACAACATTATTGCCAACGTGTACGCCACCCAAAACAACCACATTACAAGCCAGCCAAACATTATCTCCAATATGAATAGAATCGGCATATTCGGCCATCGTCATAGTGCCATCTTTATTCAATCCCAAACGTTCTTGTGCGATAAGCGGGTGGTTTGTCGCCATGAGAGAGACATTAGGTCCAAAACAAACATTATCGCCAATATAAATACACCCATCATCCATAATTGTTAAATTAAAATTAGCAAAGAAGTTTTCTCCGATGAATGTATGGCAACCATAATTAAATTGCATAGGTCCTTGAAAATAGTACGTGTTCCCAATATCTCCAATAAATTCTTTTACAACAGCCGACCGAAGCGGATCAGATTCATCCATCGCATTATATCTTTTACAAGCATCATGCGCTTTATGTTTAATATCCACAAGTTCTTTAGTCCGGTTGTTGAATATATATCCTGCAAAAATTTTTTCTTCTTCCTTCACAAGATCCCCTCCTATCCCACTTACGATAATACATTTTATTGCAAGCAAGATAAACTCCCTATTATTTTCCTGTCTGCAGCGTTAATGTTTATTACCGAAAGGTATGCCTATTTCTCTTTTCAGAGATTCATACAGTCCCCCATCTTCATTCAGACTGCCCCACGATAACTCTTTTACCTCTATTAAATTACCCCATCCACTCGACAACTTCCTCTATTTTCTTTCTTGGCCGCGGTTTCGGCTGCTCCTCGGGATACCCTAAAGCAATCGCTGCCAGCAATTCTCCATCATGATCCAGCCATTTACATAATTCCTGATAAGCAAAATAAATATCACATATCCAAAGACTGCCGATTTTCCTTTCTGTAGCTGCTAACAACATATTTTGTATAGCCGCACTAACGGATTGAATATTGCACACCTCAAACACTCTATCCTCATCTGTCATAGAAGAAAACATGTTTTTTCCCATCGTATTGAGAACAAAAATAATAACCGGAGCTTGTTTCATTATTTCTATAGTATACCGTGCGCCTGAAATAAATTGTACACTTCCGGGCAAACACGCCGTCCCATTTTCCTCACGCTGTACGCCGTTATAAAAAGCCTGCAGCATCTTTTCTTTCGCATTCCCCTGAACAACTATAAACTTCCACGGCTGTCTGTTTTTAGCTGATGGTGCTTTTGTCCCGCTTTCTATAATATGCAAAATATCTATTTTATCTATTGGCTGGGAAGAAAATTTTCGAATACTCCGTCTTTCCATAATTTCTTTAATCATTTGGCAGCCATTCCTTTCTCAATTATATTCCAATTAAACCGTATTCTGCAGTAGTCATATTGCCTTTTGATATAGAGTTACTCTACATTATATAGTTGGATTATACCAAATAAAAAGGAGTGATTCAAATGAATACCGGAAAGAAGAGTAAATTTCTTCAACCCTTCCTCCAGAACAGTTAATACATTATACTGTTCCGTTGAAATTCATCTATTGTTTTATCAACAATGACAGGAAGATTAACAATACCGAGCATGATTTTAACAAGTCTACCAGTCTCAACCTCGATGAAAATCCCATAATCATTTCCGACCCAGCCAAATACATCAACAAAAACACTAAACGCCATCATCTCAAAATCTTTAGATAATAAAAGCAATATTTTTATAATCGTTCTTTCTTGTCTTCAAAATAAATGGTTCGTTACCTATCTTTGAGAGTAAATTCATGTCCGGCAATATCCGCTGCCGATGCTTTATATAATTCATCTAAAAAAATCATCTGAAAATATCCCGGTCCCTCTGCTTTTTTCGCAGCGCGCTCACCTGCCAGGTTATATATAGCCGCACCCGTAAGCGCCGCAATAAAGGGAGACGCCACAGCTGAATACACTGCCATAACACCCCCAAGAGAACATCCGGCTCCCGTTATTTTTTCCATAAATAGGGAACCTCCATAAGAATATACACCCAGACTGCCATCTGTGATAAAATCAACTTCTCCCGACACAGCAACTGCTCCAGACGTCCAGCGTGCCAACGCTGCTGCGGCTTCTTCTGCATCACACACCATATCCGTCGAATCTACACCGCGCACGCTTGACTTACCAGTGCCGCCTTCCAAATTCCACAGCCCCGCCAACGCAATAATTTCCGACGCATTCCCGCGTATAATTGAAGGTTTATATTCTTTAAACCGCAGCAGCATATTCGTGCGCATTTCACCTATACCAATTGCCGCCGGATCCAATACCCATGGTTTTTTATTTTCATATAACGTTCTGGCTGTCAGCGGCAAACTTTCTTCATATAACGGGAACATAGTCCCCACGTTAATATACATAGCACTTCCCGCTTTAGCCATAGCAACCCCTTCATCTGGTAAATACACCATAGCAGCTGATCCTCCAACAGCTAATTGTGCATTAGCAACAAAATTAATAGTCACTGTATTGGTAATAGAACCCGCCATCGGTTTGATTCTTTTAACTGTTTCTACGGTTTCCATCATTTGTGTACGAATATCTTCTTGTATATTCATTAAAATTCTCCTCATCTGCCTGTACTTAAATTTATATTTTTTACTCACAGTATAATCAAATACTTTCCAGTGATCATCTCCTATACATATCATTATCCCTCATATACCTTTACTTACTATCTGTATCAGGTTTATTATCATCTCCCCACTGCGACATAAGCTGCAAAATAGGAATAAGCGAGGTCCCTTTTTCAGTCAATGCATACTCTACTTTAGGAGGAATCTGGTGATATTCATTACGTGAAATTAATTTTTCTAATTCTAATTCTTTAAGCTGTTGACTCAACATCTTATGAGTAATATGAGGAATACTTTTCTTTAATTCTCCATAACGCTGAATTCCGTTATTCCATAATTTGTAAATAATCAGCCATTTCCATTTACCGCCCACAACGGCTAATGTATACGCCACGGAGCAATCACATTTATCCGGATTCCATTTCATAATACCTCTCCTTTTATATAGTATCTACCTAAAAAGTGCATACTTTTATTTTTTTTAAAGTAATTATATAATGATAAAAAAATAAACTGTTGTCAATAAGGCCCTATATGTATGCATCGTTATCATACAGTTTGGTATATTGAAAATTTAATTTCAGAAGGAGGAATAGACATGAAGTATCTAGCTTTTAACGGCAGTCCAAGAAAGGGTTGGAATACGGAAACAGTATTGAAATACTCAATGAAAGGTGCTGCATCACAGGGGTTTAGTACCGAACTTATTCATTTATATGACTATGATTATAAAGGATGTCGAAGCTGTTTTGCATGCAAACTAAAGGACGGAAAAAGCTATGGCCGATGTGCAATAAAAGATAATTTAACCGCTATTCTCAACAAAATCGAAACAGCAGATGCCATAGTTATTGGCTCTCCTATATATTTTGGCGATGTAACAGGAACCGTGCGAGCTTTTATGGAACGACTGTTATTTCCCTATTTAGTATATGACAATATGTATTCTACTCTTTTCCCCAAAAAATTACCTGTTGGTTTGATATATACAATGAATGTAACGCAGGAAAAATTGAAAGCCGTTGGATACAAACCTCATTTAACACGTATGGAACAACTATTTGAAAGAATTTTAGGTCCATCAAAATCATTGTATGTTACTGACACATACCAATTTACCAGTTATTCCAATTATGTTGTGACAAGTTTTAACGAAAAAGAAAAAGCAAAAAGAAAAAAAGAAGAGTTTCCAAAAGACTGTCAAAAAGCATTTGATCTGGGAGTGAGCCTTGCCGTCCAGGCATATACCTGACAAAAATGTATTATTGGCAATTATATATTGCTTTTAATATTTTTACGGATTCTATCTCTATGAAATAAGAACGAAAAATATACTCCTTTTTACGCAACGGTTGAAGTGCCGAAACAGTTTGCGTAGAAGGAGTATATTTTATGTCAGAAAATATTGCCGCACACTGCTTTTGCTTCCTATATAGGAAGCACCTGTACATCTTTAGCATATTCTTTAATTAATGTAAGCATATCTTCGAAATAGAGAAAAATAGTCTTTGTGTTATCAAGAGGGTGTACTCCTATTATTTGACCTTGCAAAGAAGCATCAAATATCATAGTAATATTTTTCTCTTGATTATTTAACACGCCAAAGGGCGTTACATCCCCTTTTTCCAGACGCATCATTTCATACAGCGTTATCTCACTGGCAAAACTGAGTCTTCTGCTGGAAATCTTTTCGCTCAATATTTTTAGATCGATTTTTTTATATCCTGGCAGTGCCACTAAATAATAGTTTTTCTTTTTATCATCACGCAAAAAAAGATTTTTTACAATCCGTTCTTTATGCGGAATTTCTAAATTTGATAAATCATCAATAGTATACGCTGCCGGATGTTGATGAATTTCAAATGGAATATGTTGTTCATGCAAAAGATGTATAATATCCTCCGATTTTAAAAAAATACATCGAATGTCCATGCGAATTCCCTCCTAAATAACTTGTCTATATAAACGCAGCCATCATCGCACAAGTGCAGATAAAGTGCGTACATCAACCCCTTCTGCTGCAAGCAATCGTTGTTTTTTTTCTATGCCGCCGGCATATCCGGTGAGACTCCCCTTAGCCCCGACCACTCTATGGCACGGAATAATAATAGAAATCGGATTATGCCCCACAGCTCCGCCGATTGCCTGTGCCGACATGGTTTTTATTCCATTATATGCCGCCACTTCCGCAGCAATATCACCATACGTGCGAACGTGTCCATACGGGATATCACACAAAATTCGCCAGACGATTTGCCTAAATGTACTTCCCGCAGGGGCAAGAAGTAATTCATCTATTTTCGGATTTTCCCCCGAAAAATACCGTTGCAGCCAAGATACAGTTTGAGTAAATATAGGTATATGCTGATTATATATGATATCATTACCTATACCAGCAGCGTAATATTTTTGCCCTGCAAACCATACGCCTGTAAGATAACTTCCATCACTCGCCAGCAAGACTTTCCCCAGAGGTGTTTGCGCTTTTGCTGCATACTTCATAATCAATGCCCCTTTTCCGATAAAAAATCCCACAAATTCATCACGGCGTAACTTCGCCACGGCCGCCATTTTTCCGCTTGTTGCAGCATTTCTTTTGCAGTCATAGGTTCCATTGCCTTTTTTATTCCATAATCCGTCTCTAAAAAAATATCGGTACATCCCATTGCCCGCATCGCTATATATCCAGCCGTCCACACACCGACCCCGGGAATTGCCAGCAATTTTTTTATTTCTTTTTCTGGATCTGCATATACTTGACAGTAATTATCCTCCTGATAAAATAACTGCGCCAAGGCCTTAATTGTCCTTGCCCGTGTCGAAATAATTCCCAATGATGCTATTTTATTTTCCCCAGTTGTCCCAAGACCCACAATTTTTTCGGCAGTTGGAAACACATAGGATAATCCTTGTATCGTTGTTTCTATCGGTGTCCCAAAAGTTTCTGCAAATCTTCCCGCCAGCGTTGTTGCAGCCTTTACCGTAATTTGCTGCCCAAGTACGGCACGTACGGCCAGTTCAAAGGGATTTATACAACCGGGTACACGTGTCCCTTTTACACATAATCCTGATTTTATCGTATTCATGGGCAGCAATGCCGTATATATGACTTCCGGATCACAATATACATCAAATAAACGCTTAATTCGGCCCAAAATCTGTGGAATAACAGTAATCAAGGTATCACTCAGCGTGACTAACAGCATACTTCTCACCGGATCATTTTTTACTTTTATCCATCCTGATCGATAGATTCCCTGCCTGTCAACCTGACTTATTGTACGCATGTAGCAGTCATTTTGCACAACTTCTACCCCCGGTATCGCCCGC
The DNA here is from genome assembly GCF_050219315.1 of Megasphaera sueciensis. Lineage (NCBI taxonomy): Bacteria > Bacillati > Bacillota > Negativicutes > Veillonellales > Veillonellaceae > Megasphaera > Megasphaera sueciensis. Next base: position 414,943 of record NZ_CP116939.1, on the reverse strand, counting down.
AAAGCAAGAAAGTCAAGCATCTTTTTCCATTCATAAGGCGGATGGTAGCCTATACCAACGGTAAGTACTTCGTTTTTTTCTTTTCTCTTTTTTAATCCGTTACGAAGGACTGTTGGTGCCAAATGATACTGTTTTTTAAATAATTCATTACAGCGCCTTAGGCTTCCAAATCCCGCTGCCATAGCAATTTCAAGTATAGATAGATTAGTATCTGTAAGCAGACTTTTTGCCAAAAGAAGACGGCAGGTCTGCAAATATGCAACAGGAGTTACATGATACGCTGCCGCAAAGACACGCCGCAGATGACGGTCTGTACACGCCAGCTGCTTAGCCAAGACCGTTATGCTGACACCACTTCCGCAATGTTCTTCTAATAACCTGGCAGCTTGAATTGCAATTTCTTCTCCTTTTGCCGTGAATGATTTTTCAGGTGCAAGCTCCGGCCGGCACAACAGACAAGGACGAAATCCGGCTTGTTCTGCTTCTGCCGCTGTCTTAAAATAACGGCAGTTTTCTTCTTTCGGAAGTCTTGCTCTGCATATAGGACGACAGTAGATGCCAGTAGAAGAAATTCCAACAAAGAACTGTCCGTCAAACCGCCTATCTTTAGATCTAAACGCCGCATAATATACTCTTCGTTCTTTTTCTTCCATAAGCAACTCCTCCCATAATGATATTATATCATGTCCTCCATAAAACACTGGCTGTTTTCGGACATATATACGACAAAAAAGGAAGCATCTATTAATTTACATGCTTCCCACTCTATCTCAAAATTCAAAATGAAATTTTTTTTATATTTTATCAGATGTATCTAAAATTTCCTGTACTCTCCCAATAATACCCGTATCAAGACGTACCTTTATACCTCTAGGGTGTACTGCACTACGAGTCAAAATATCCTTTACAATACCTTCTGTCAATTGCCCTGTTTTTTGATGTTGCTTTTGTACTATTTTTACACTAATGCCCGGCCTGATATTCTTTCGTTCTGTACCATTCATTTTTATGTCTCCCCACATATTCATTATATACAACTACGTTAACTAACTTCAAGTAAATAGGTTCTTTTATGCAAAATGCCTGTTCTTCAATATAACCTGTCAGGCACTCCCCAATGGCATCTCCTGTGAAAGATATAATGTCAGCTATGCTTATTTCTACGTTTCAAGCATCATACTAGCAGTTGCTTCTGCTGCTACCGTACCATCCTTTTTCCAAATCTTCCCTTCCATCATTCGTAACCTGCCATGCCGACTTACCACTTTTCCTTCTACTTTTATAGTTTCACCGATCGGCACAGGTTGTCGAAAGCGAATTTCTATTTTTGCAGTATATGCTTTACGATGTTCTACTTGATATACATAATTTCCCATAACTTCATCCAGCAATGTGCTGATAAGTCCGCCATGCATATTTCCATCATAACTTTGATGTTCTTTTTGCGGTGTAAAATAAGCAGTACAGCATTCCCCCTGTATGCTCATTTTCAGCTTAAGGCCTATTGGATTTTCTTCGCCGCAAGCAAAACACCATGAATTATCGTTTCTCACCCGTTGATCCCGTTCCATTTCACACCGCCGTCCTCTCTCCCATACTATGCTGTTAACTACCATATCATACATTAGCAAAAATCACAATGATACACTATGACAGGTAGTTTTAACTAATTCATTTGCACCTTATCAACTACCGCTAAGCGATATATCAGCTTTACCACTTCAGATAAGAAAATAACGCTGGCTGAAACCACCATAATCTTCAGCCACATCATACCATCCAGGGGAACAGTACCAAAAAAAGCACCGGCAAACTGAATAATTAAAATCTGCAGCACAAACGTAAGAAAAACGACACCTAACATAAGTTTATTTTTGAGGAAATGTTTAAAAATACTTACCGCATGAAGTTCCCGGCAATTAAAAGCGTTAAACAGCTGAAATAACGTAAACATAGTAAAGAGGACCGTTATCATCTGTTCCTGTCCGGCATGTAAAAAATCAAACGCATATTGGCACAAAAATACAATGGAGATATATATGCCTGTTGAAACAATTCTCAATACCATTGGCATAGAAACAATGCTCTCGTTTCTCTTGGTCGGCGGATGTACCATCAAATCACTGTAAATCGGTTCCAAGCCCAATGTCAATGCCGGGGGACCATCCATAATAAGATTGATCCACAATAGTTGAAGTGCCGTAAAAGGCGCTTTAAAACCAAGAATAATAGAAACCAGAACTACCGTAACAGAAGCAACATTAACGGTCAATTGAAATTGGATAAAATGCTTGAAATTTTCATAAATTCCACGTCCCCAAGCAATCGCCTTTACAATTGTTGAAAAAGAATCATCCAGCAAAACAATGTCACTTGCTTCTTTTGAAACATCCGTTCCCGAAATTCCCATAGCAATACCAACATCAGCATTTTTCAAAGCCGGAGCATCATTAATGCCATCTCCTGTAACAGCCACCACATTCCCCTGACTTTTCAGCAATTTTACTATTCTCATTTTAATCGCAGGCGTACTGCGGGCAATCACACTGATACGAGGAAGAAGCTGCAGTAATTTTTCATCGTCCTTATCAAAAATATCCTTAGCTTCCACTGCAATTTGGCCATTTTCCAAAATATGAAGTTCTTTGGCAATTGCCGTTGCCGTAATAATATTATCCCCCGTCAGGATTTTTAAATCGATACCTGCCCGGCGGCAGTTTTTCACCGCCTCGTATACATCTTCCCTTAATGGATCGGAAATAGCAACAAAGCCATCAAAAATCATGTTCGTTTCCATCTTAGCATGCAATTGTTCATTTCTATAATCCTGCATGGATTCCAATTCCTTATGAGCAAAAGCAATCACACGCATAGCTTTTTCCTGAACCGTCATAATATGCCGATTAATTTCCCGGTACTGCGAATCGGGAAAAGGAACACACATTGAAAATATAGCTTCCGGACTTCCTTTTACATAAGAAATAATTTTGCCATCGACATTACTGACCGTTGTCATATGCTTTAAATCCGATGAAAAAGGAAATGCCATTAGCACATCATGTGCAGCACGTTCATCCTTATATGATTTTCCGCTTTTTTTTCGGGCTTCTGATCCTTCATAAAAATTTAACATGGCACATTCTGTCGGGTTGCCGATAAAATTGCCTTCCTGAGACACATCTGCAGTAGAATTAAGACAGACATTGTGAGCGATCCATTCTGATGACAAGGTTTCCGGGTGCGAATGAAAAACATTGTCAAAGAAAGCGGAAACTGTCATCTTATTTTCTGTAAGTGTCCCCGTCTTGTCCGAACAGATTACGTTAATACACCCTACGGTCTCTGATGCGATCATTTTCTTAACCAGTGCATTCTGCCCCGCCAGTTTGATAATATTAATAGAAAGTGACACGGCTACAATTGTCGGCAACCCTTCCGGCACAGCAGCAACAATAAGAACAATACTGGTAACAAAGGCTTCCATAATATTTCCCAGGTTTACTTCGCCAGCTTGTACAAAAGAAAAAACTTCTACAGCAAATACAATAATTGCCGCCATAACACCCAACAGGGTGATAATTTTTCCGAGACGTGCCAGTTTTTCCTGCAACGGGGTAGAGGTGCGTCCCATATCCGTCAATTCCTGTGCAATTTTACCAAACTCCGTATGATCACCCACTGCAGTAACTACCATTTTTCCATATCCGTTGGTAACGTAGTTCCCCGAATAAAGCATATTACTGCGCTCTGCAAGAGGCGTTTTTTCATCTGTAAAAGTAATTTCCGAATTTTTTCTTACAGGGACACTTTCTCCTGTAAGAGCAGATTCGTCGGATTCTAAATCAACGCCTTCCAAAAATCTTCCGTCTGCCGGAATTTTATCTCCTATTGCAAGCAAAACGATATCTCCGACAACGAGTTCATTTTGAACTATCATTTCCGTTTCCCCATTCCGAAGAACTTTCACAGAATTATCTTCATTAATTTTGGAAAGGGTATCAAATGCTTTTGCACTTCTTCCCTCCATTACCACCGTGATGACAACGGAAAGAAAAATTGCCACAAAAATTCCCGCACATTCTAAAAAATCCGCTTCACCGCCGGTAGCCGTACGAATTACATTGACAGCCACATCGATCAGGCCCGCCATGATCAGCATCAAAATCATCGGTTCGATAGATGCTTCAAAAATTCTGCGAGCTAATGATTTAGGCTTTTTTCGAGATAGAGAATTATTTCCATATTGATTTCGATTTTGTATAATTTGATCAGATAACAATCCATCAGACAAGCTAGTATGAAACTGCACCAGCACTTCGTCCTGATTCATCATAAATTCTTTCATCGACATGTTCCTCCTTGCTCAAGTTTTGTATATATCACTCACACGTGTTTGCTTATAAAAAACGAGACCCGCGCATGGCAATAAAGCCATACGTGAGTCTCGTTTTTTAAGACAAGCCAGACCAATTGGTCAGTGTGTTGACTTGGCACACAATACCTGTGCAAACTACTCCCTCACGGAGCATTAAATTATTTTTACACCATATCATGTTCACACCGATTTGTCAAGAATTCAATATTTTGAGTATCTAAAATGAATACGATTCATTCCCTGATTCTCAGCTGCCAAAAGGCTACTGCACTCGCCGCTGCTACGTTAAGTGAATCCACATGATGAGACATAGGTATTTTCACCGCATAGTCACAGGAATCAATAATAGACTGTGACAATCCATAGCCCTCCGTACCGAACAGTAAAGCCAATTTCTTTTCTCCTGCCAATTTCTCGTCTGCTATACTTACAGCATTCGTGGATAACGCCATAGCCGCGGTCTTAAACCCCAGTGAATGCAATATGGAAATATCGGTTCCCATGTGTGTCCACGGTACTTGAAAAATAGTTCCCATACTGACACGCACGGAACGCCGACATAAGGGATCACAACAAGAAGGTGTAACAAGTACAGCATCTATATTCAAAGCTGCCGCCGAACGAAATATAGCCCCCACATTCGTAGAATCTGTCATACCATCCAACACTGCTACTCTGCGGGCTTTCATGATTAAATCTTCTGCTGCCGGCAGTACCGGACGAGCCATAGCACACAAAATACCGCGGGTAAGTCTATATCCCGTCAAGTCCGCCAGCACTTCCCTATCTCCCGTGTACACCGGTATATCACCGCACCGTTCAATAATACAACCCGCTTGCCCTTTAATTCGTTTTCGTTCCATTAAAAGGGCCAGCGGCTTACAGCCATTTTTTAAAGCTAACTGTATCACCTTGAGACTTTCTGCAATAAAAATTCCCTTTTCCGGTTCTAACCGGCTGCGCAGCTGCACTTCCGTTAAATGAGCAAACAAAGCTAATCCCGGAGCTGCTATATCTTGTATTTCTATAATACGGGCCAAAAGCCTTCATCCCCTTTATCATCTTAAATTAATATACTTCTTATCAAAGGCAAGTTATACAACTATGTTTTATTGGCAAAGATACCATCAATGACACTATCTATATTATCCGAGTCTTCTGCTTTTTTGGCAACCTTCCTATAAAAAATATAGATTTTTTCACTCCGTCGGCGATGTAAATAAATATAAAGAATACCCTGCAATTATCTTGGTATATTCACATATATGAATAATAAAAAAAAGACGGAACACTCTATCCATAGAGATGTTCCGCTTGAAAGTTACACTATACTTTTTTGTTTGTATGGCATAAGTGCAATACAACAACAGAAACCAGCAATATGACAACCGCCGCGGTAGATACAAATTCGTTAAGATCCATCATATCCATTTTCATCATCTCCTGATCGAAAACATACTCGATGCCATTGCATTCAAACAATGCAATTTCAACAATGAAACTTAAATTCTTCTTTATTCAATATAGCAGAGCAACATGAAAATTTTGTAAAATTTATTTTAAAAATATGTAAAAATATAATCTTTATTTCAGTTGTATTCCAAACCTTGCATGTTTTTTAATCAACATAATAAAAGACATATTTCCGGTTAATATAACTGATCATATTGCATGGCTCACCAATCATATCAAAACAGTAAAAAAAATATTCATGTACGTATTATATGATTACTGTTATCTTTTTAACACTATGTATTGACTATATCAGCATGAAAAATGCTGATATAGTCAATACACTAGGCAGTGCGTGATTACGCTGTTTTAATCACTTTTATTTTCATCTGTATTTTTATTGTTCCTTGTTATTCTTTCTCATTTTCTGTATAATATTCCTATCATTATTCTATTGGAATCATTAAAAAAACATAGAAGTACATACCTATAACAATATAATAAACAGTAAAAAGCGACATAACACACTAAAAAACAGCTGTATAAGAAGGTTATCATTTTATAACCATCTGCAGCAGAAGGGGCGTTTTATAATGAAAAAAACAATAATTGATAACATAATCGGCAGAGAAATCATTGATTCCCGAGGAAATCCCACCGTGGAAGCCGAAGTCTGCCTAGTGGATGGCACCATAGGCCGGGGGGATGTTCCCAGTGGAGCCTCCACCGGAAAATTCGAGGCGTTAGAGCTGCGAGATAATGATACCGCCCGATTCATGGGCAAAGGCGTTTCTAAAGCAGTAACACATATCAATGAAATTATTTCTCCCACCTTGTCCGGATTAGATACAGCCGATATATATAACATTGATAACGTAATGATAGCCCTTGATGGAACAACGGATAAGTCTAAGTTAGGGGCAAATGCTATTCTTGCCGTTTCCATTGCCTGCGCACGAGCAGCAGCAGCGGCATCAGGTCTGCCACTATATCGTTTTCTGGGCGGGATAAATGCCAACCGTCTGCCCGTGCCTATGATGAATATATTGAACGGCGGCGTGCATGCTGCAAATACGGTAGATGTACAGGAATTTATGATTATGCCGATAGGAGCTTCCAGCTTTCGTGAAGGCTTGCAATGGTGCACTGAAGTATTTCACACCTTAGCTGTTCTCTTGAAAGCAAAAGAAATGACAACTTCCGTCGGTGACGAAGGTGGATTCGCTCCTGACTTAAAGAGTGATACAGCAGCCATTGAATATATTTTAACTGCCATAATAAAAGCCGGCTATGAACCGAAAAAAGATTTTGTTTTAGCTATAGATGCTGCCGCCAGCGAATGGAAAAGTGACACTAAGGGAAAATATATTTTACCAAAAAGCGGACAAACATTTACCTCTGTAGAATTAGTCAAACACTGGCAGGAATTATGCAGTAACTACCCTATTTATTCTCTTGAAGACGGTTTGGACGAGGAGGATTGGGAAGGCTGGCAATGGATGACACAACAGCTGGGGAAAAAAATCCAATTGGTAGGAGATGATCTATTTGTCACCAATACAGAGCGACTTGAAAAAGGAATTAAATTACACTGTGCAAATTCTATTTTAATCAAGTTAAATCAAATTGGTTCCGTTTCAGAAACCCTAGAAGCAATAAAAAAAGCACACAAGGCCGGTTATACAGCCATTGTTTCCCATCGTTCCGGAGAAACGGAAGACACAACGATCTCCGATCTGGCTGTCGCCCTGAATACATGCCAAATAAAGACAGGCGCCCCAAACCGCAGTGAACGCGTTGCCAAATATAATCAATTGCTGCGCATCGAAGAAGAGTTAGGCAAGGCTGCCGTATATCCAGGCATCCAAGCTTTTAATAGGTAAGTATGTCTTTTGGTCCTGAACATCTGCATTTGATTTACCCTGCTGCCAATGTGATCAATTTCTGAATAGACACAGGCTGCCCAATCACAATAAGAATATCATGGGCCGCTATTGTTTCAGTTTCAATCGAAGTGGAAAGAAAGACATTGTTTCTTTTAATGGCGGCGATAGTTAAATTAAGAGCTTCTTTAGCCCAAAAATCCGCAAGTCGTTCTCCCGCAAGGTTTGATTTTTCACAAACTCGTATTTCGGCCATGTCCACATCAAATTTTTGATTATAAAACATGTTTTGAAGAAAATCATAGGCCAGTGGATATTCTATAGCGGCCAATATTTGTCTTCCCCCCGAAATAGACGGCGATATGACCATGGATGCACCAGCCTGTTTCAGCTTAGATTCCGCTTCTTCTTCATCAGCCCGTGCCGCAATGATAATATCTTGATTTTGGCTTTTAGCCGATAAAGTAACGTATACATTGTCAGCATCATCGGACAATGCCGACACCAAAATTGCTGCTCTTTTAACCCCTGCGGTCTGAAGTACTTTATCCAACTTGGCATCGCCACAGATGGTCATAACATTCTCTGCCCGCAGCAAATCCGCTTTCTTCTGATCTATTTCAATTACCACAAACGATCTTGCACTGTTTTTTAAACCTCCTATTACTTGCTCTCCGACTCGTCCAGCCCCACAAACAATAATATGCTGACTAAGCTTAGCTATTTTTTGTAACATGGCGCGCCTCCCAAACTGATCTTTTATATGTCCCTCAATAATAATGCCCAAAATTAGTACAAGCATATACCCTGTCGTACCCACGCCAGAAACAATAAAAAAAATAGTAAATATTTTTCCGGCTACAGTTGTTGGAACAACATCTCCATAACCAACGGTACTAAGTGTAGTAATTGTCACATAGATGGCATCGAGCCATGATAAATGTTCAATGCAAGCAAATCCGATAATTCCAACAGTCACTACACAAAGAACATATACTACTGCCCATTTTAGTCGATTCATCAAAAGCTCGCCTTCTTCTTATATACTGCACCCACCATTTGATACCCGTCAACGATTTTAATAAAACAATTCGAAATTGTATTTTCAGGTAAGGCTCTTTATCGTTCAGAATTTTTACACATACGGATAAATGAATTACGTATTGAACCAAGACTTTTATTATTAATGCGATTCAACATTTCCAACGCATTTATTTTACCAGACTATCACTAGCTTGTAAATTTCAATATGTTTCAACCTATGTTCAAATTTTAATAAAAGTTCAGATTACGACATATATTTCCTTACCATTTTTATACCAAATCAATTTTTAAAACCGTTGGTGCTTCTTTTTAGTGTTTTTTTGTTCTATAACTGAATCTTTAACTTACCTTAGTATAGAAAACGATTGATCGGAACAAGAAAAAATCTTAAAATATTTTCAATCAATACTTTTTTATGATTTTGATAATAGGCGGAATGGACCTGTTCAAATAAAACCAGATGTTGACTCATCACCAATATAACGGCTATAACCGCAAAAATCATCAAAAATTTGCTTACTATTTTCATTGATAAAATACAATAATCCCCCTATACTATATATACGAGTATCGTACATATAGTATAGGGGGATTGTCCGTTGGACAAAAATATGATTATACATAAACCACGGTATTCCCCCGTCCACACGTACTTGAAGAAGTATTGGAAACATACATAAAAATTTTTTATTTACCCTGAATAAAAAATAGTCTGGGGGCGTTTATTTTGTCATTACTTGAATTTCAAAACGTATCTTTTGATAATGAAGGTAAATCCATTCTTAGCGATATATCTATGCAGATTGAAGAAAATGATTTTATTTCAATTGTCGGTCCGTCCGGCAGCGGCAAAAGCACTTTTCTTAAACTTTGCAGCTATTTGATCAGCCCTACTAAAGGCAGTATCCTTTTTAAAAACAAAAATTTTACCTCCTATGAGCCAACGGAGTTAAGAAAAAATATTACCTACTGTTTTCAGACACCTTATCTTTTTGGTGATACTGTGATGGAAAATATCAATTTCCCTTTCTCCATACGAAACAGTAATCCAGATCAAAAAAGGATCACTGCTTTATTTTCTATGTTTCATATGACCACCGCCTATTTGAATAAAGATGTACAAAATCTTTCCGGCGGAGAAAAACAACGGATAGCCCTGATACGCAGTTTACTATTCAAACCGGAGATCCTGCTTTTAGATGAAATTACCTCTGCCCTTGATGTGGTAAATACAAACATTGTTGAAGCCGTCATTGATACATTAAATAAAGAAGGTATGACCATTTTATGGGTAACTCATAATCCTGAACAAAGCAGAAAATATGCGAATAAACTCTTATCTATAACAGACGGCGAAATCAAGTCCTTGGAGGTTATAAAATGAACAGTTCAACTGCAATCAGTGTAACATCTTTACTTATTTCATCTTCATTGGTACTTGTAACACTTTTTTTCTCCTATTGGCAAAAGCTAAAACTGGAAAAAGAAGTCATCATTGGGGTTATCCGAGCCGTAGTTCAACTTATTATAGTAGGATACGTCCTGGAATATATTTTTGGTCTAAAAAGCCCTGTTTTTACAACTCTCCTGCTTATTTTCATGATATTCAATGCAGCCTATAATGCTGCAAAAAGAGGCAAGGATGTCAAAAATGGTTTTTATATCTCTTTCTTATCTATATCAATTGGAACCATTGTAACGCTGGCAATTCTTGTTGTATCAAAAACAATTGAATATGAACCATACCAAATCATTCCTGTCAGCGGTATGATTATCGGCAATGCTATGGTCGCCCTTGGATTATGTTATAGGCAAATCGCATCTGATTTTAAAAACAAACGAGACGAAGTGGAAACAAAACTTTCATTGGGTGCCGATATACTGCCTTCCTCTATTGATATTATACGCAACTGTATAAAAACGGGCATGCTGCCAACGATTGATTCTACCAAAACACTGGGAATCGTATCCCTTCCCGGTATGATGACCGGACTAATTCTAGCCGGATCCTCTCCGATGGAAGCAATAAAATATCAGATCATGGTTACCTTTATGCTTCTTTCTACCTCTTCCATCGCTTCATTTATCGCCTGTTATTTAGCGTACCGGAGTTTTTTCAATAGTAAAAAACAATTGCTCTTTATAAAATAGCCGATGCAGCAAAACAAATAGGAAGCCGCTCATTGCAAAAAGACGTTCAATATTCGTATTGAACGTCTTTTTGCATACCTAGTATTATAAAATCAAATAAAATTTTTCGATATATTCAGTTTATAACGATGTGAGTACGGCTATTTCTTGTGCTAAAAGCAAATAAACCTTTGCCAAAAGATATCCATCCGCTGCGGCATGGTTTAATCTGACACTGACCGGCATCACAAGACAGCCATTTTCTTTCCGATACCTGCCCCAGTTCACAATAGGCATAAAATAGAGATAGCCATCCGGCAGTTCCACGTGCAGTGCATCATAAGACAGCCAGGAAACATAAGATGCATCAAACCAGTTAGGATGATGCTCCATATCGAGTCCATACTGACGGGATTGCTTGGCTTTTTCGATATCCGCTGCGCAACCTTCATAAAAAATATTATATGCTGGATGATAAGTTGTATAAACAGGCGTACAGGTTTCTGTATCTTCATGGAAGATGTACTGCGTAGGATGAATCCGATCATACACAATAACTTCATCACTCTTCCATAGATATGCCATTCGATAATCTTCTCTGGCATTTAGCACTTTTGTTAAAATATACAGAAAATTAATATAAAACTTTGTTTCTGTCCGTCTGGAAAATGCATCCAGTGCAGTCACATCGATAGTGTGGGTCATCGAAATAGAACATTTACAATCTTTGGAAAAATGCCGGTATACACCACGACGGTAATATGTTTTTAAATCTACTTTTTTATAATTCATTTCATCAGCCTTCTTTGCTATATTAATTAAATTCATACTTATAGCAAAATCAGCCGTCAGCGACTATACTCGCTTCATACAATCGCCGCTGCAGCTAACTTTGTATGAAGCGGCAGCAATGCAAATAATCATGATATTCCCTCCTTTAAAACAAACGATTTTGTTTCTTCAATATCCTTTTTAGATAGGCAATGTCCAATACATTTACAGTTTCAAAGATTCCTTTATAAAACACACCCCAATTATTGAAAACACAAGGTAATCCTTTTGCTTTTTGTAATGTATCTACTTCAATGAAAGATACCGGAACACGATTCAATCCGCAATACTGTTTTATCCGTTCAATCGCTTGATACACATAAGGACATTGCCTATCATAATATATGGTCAGTTCCTTATTTTCAATCCTGTTATTTTTCACCTGCGGTGCAAATTTAGGGGTAGTTCCATCAAAAGAACGCGCCAACAATTCATATCCATTCTCCGTACTATCCACAACCTCCAAGCCATACTTTTTTGCAAACGATTGGTCCGAAAGCCACTGACGCTTTACTTTTATACCAGAATGCAGCTTCGTACTGCGAATAATACAGCACAAATGTTCATGAACAAGATTTTCCGCGGTTATATTTACAAATTGATTCTCCATAGATATCCTCATATGCTATCGGCAAAGCAGCTTTTTTAAGACAGCAGGATTATCCGCAAACGCCAAGTCTTCAAAATGATCAAATCGATGGCATCATAAAACTGTTCCGGTGACTTTTTATTATCACTATAATGTGTATAATCCCCGATCTCAACATTTGCTCTTTTGGGAAGATTACTGATGTAACATACCGTCTTGATTGTTTCATTGGGGTATAGTTTATTCTTATCCGGTCCCATCATACGATAACAGTCTCCTTTCCGCTCCTGTTTATCTTGTATCACCCCTGTAAGAAACATTGATCCAAGCAGGAAATTGCTATTAGCCGAAGAATACAGTCAACAAACATCACCGCATATGCGATTCTTCCTTTGCCTGAATTCCGGCAAACGCGTAATGAATTAAAGTCCTGATAAAATATTCATCCAATTTTTCCCCAGTTATTAACAAACGATAAAAAAGCGGCCCATAAATCAAATCTATACTTAGCTCTATATCGAGATCTTTCCTCAATTCGCCCCGTTCTACCCCACGCTCCAGGATATGGTGTGAGTCCAGCCGTCGAGGATAAAAATATCTTACCCGATATTCTTCAGCCAGCTTTAGGTCAAATTGTCCCTCTGCAATCAACTCATTAATTACTTTTCCCTCCCGGCTCGTCAAAAATTTGGCCAGGTTGTTGACCTGTATAACTATATCATCCATAACGGAGCCTGTATCCGGTACAGGAAGCCTTGCTGAAGCAGCAGATAGAAAGCTGTCCATCACAACGGCAGCTTTGTTTGGCCACCATTTATAGATTGTCGCTTTACTGACTTTTGCCCGCTCGGCAATTTTTTCAACTGTTACGGTCTCAAAATCAGTCTCTAACAACAAATCATAGGCAGCCGTAAGAATAGCTTTTTGTGTTTCGAGGTTACGGGGACGCCCCTTTTTCTTTTCCAAATGACAACACCTTCCTGTATATTTTTCTTTAGTTAAAACTATACGTACATTATACAATATAATTTCTTACAAGAAAAGAAATTATGTCTTTACAAATACTATACGTTTAGTTTATAATAGTGTTAAATACAAAACTAAACGTATAGTATTTGTATTTAACACTATTATAAACTAAACAAAGGAAGGGATTCTTCTATGATGAATGTTCACCCCGAAATAAAAAAACTCCTCGTTGGATTACATTCCTATTAGCTGTTTCATGTGGAGTTATTGTGGCAAATCTTTATTATACTCAACCCTTAGTTGGCCCTATCAGCACAGATACACACCTTCCCCTTGCCTCAGCCGGTTTCATCGTAACGCTGACCCAAATCGGTTACGTTTTAGGTTTACTGTTTATTGTGCCGCTCAGCGATCTCGTGGAAAATCGGCGACTGGTTTTAGCAGCATTAGCTGTCGTTATTTGCGCATTGGTTGCGGCATATCTGGCACATACGGCGTTGTTTTTTCTTGTTTCAGCCCTGTTGATTGGCCTGGGTTCAGTGGCAACACAAATCCTAGTCCCCTACGCAGCCCACCTGGCAACCGAAAAACAGCGCGGTCAAGTTGTGGGAAATGTGATGAGTGGTCTCTTATTGGGAATCATGCTTGCTCGACCTGTTGCAAGTATGATTACAGATTTTTTTGGATGGAGGGTCGTTTTTGCTTTATCGGCTATTATTACCACTATCTTAGCAGTATTATTAGCTTGTATTCTTCCCAGGCGTTCCCCCATACCTACTATGAATTATGGTACGCTGCTCCGTTCCTTATGGAAACTGTTCAAAACAAAATCGGTTTTACGCCGCCGTTCCTTATATCAAGCTTGCTTATTCGGTGCCTTTAGTCTGTTTTGGACAGTCGTCCCTTTATGGCTAACCCATCACTTCCACTTATCACAACAAGGTATTGCCTTATTCGCTTTTGCTGGTGTGGCTGGGGCCATAGCGGCTCCTATTGCGGGAAGACTAGCCGACAGGGGCTGGACAAAACCATTGACAGGTATGGCTATTGGGATTGCAACTCTGGCATTTGTGATTACACATATATTTGAAGATAATCCAGCTCTATCATTGATTATGTTTGTCATCGCAGCAATTACGCTGGATATGGCAGTATCCGGCAACCTTGTCCTCGGTCAACGCGCAGTTTATGCACTGGGAAGCGACATCCGCGGACGGGTAAACGGCATATTCATGGCAGTGTTCTTTATCGGTGGAGCCATCGGTTCAGCAATAGGGGGCTGGGCCTATGCATATGGCAGTTGGTGGTTCACATCTATTCTAGGCATGGCAATACCGTTGGCAGCCTTATTATATTATTTCACCGAACGAACAGCGGCGTCCTGATAGATACAACTTCTAACCGAAATGGGATTTATACCATGTTCTCCAGCTGAGGTCAATTGATTCTTTGGCCTTGTCTCGGTCATGTCTGAGCGAACTTCATTGACCATTGCCTCCAACAAAGGTTTCGATGAATGAGTTGACTTCATGGATGTGAAAATGTCCCGACAATCAGAATTTGACTTGTTTGTAAAGTTTATCGCGTATTTTACCATGGTTATATAAAACAGGCACTCTGCAATGTATGCAAAGCGCCTGTTTTCTTATATTACCAATGTATGCGCTTATACTAGCCTGATTTTATTATTGAATTTTCTACATTCTGATGTATTTTACGTAATCGGGCGTTGACATAAGTTGCATATTTAGCTTTGATTTTGTTTTTTCCGACACATAATTTTGTGTTGCCATTTCATATCCTGACTGCGCAACAATTTGCAGATATTTATTTACAACTGTTTTAATTTTTTCATCCTTGCTTTTTAAAAGTCTGCCACAGTTACGATAAATCTCAATGGTAGGATTGCAGGAAGAAAATACTACTTTCATAGTTTTAAAATTGTTGTCTCCTGGAAAACCACAATTTGAAATTACCACAACAGTACATAATATTTTTATCAATTAAAAATACATTTTCCGTACTAGCATTGGCTCTTTTTGCGCCATTTAAAAACGATTCTGCAATCACATTTGTGTTGCTATTTACTCCAGCAGGGCTCCCATTAAATACTATAAATTTCATTTGATTCTCCTTTTTTCGACTAAACCAACTGGTAAAATAATCCATGTTCCGTACAGTACCAAATCAACATTCCATGCCCTCTTTTGTGAATACGAACATTTAAGTCCCATTCTGGATATTGCTTGATTAAATAAATGCTCCCTCCCGTAACAAAAGCCACAAAAGAAATGTAATGCATTTTTGTCATAGGGTGTAAACTTGTGATATTCCAATCGTCTTCTATAACTTGAACCGATAATTTTTCATTTAGAACCGCTTTTTTCATTACCTGAGCCGTTAGCTTTTTCCCGCAACATGAAATTTCTGCTTTACCAGTACAAAGTGAAATGTTGTGGCATATCGGACAAACATAATAGGTTGTGTTCTTCATATTACCTCCTACAAAATCATTTGGTGTTATATCACCGATCAATAATTTTTGTGTATCAACTCCGAGAATATCAGAAAGTTCTGGAATGAGCGAAATATCCGGACATCCCAAACCACGTTCCCACTTGGAAACGGTTTTGTCACTAATATTCATTCTGTCTGCAAGTTGTTTTTGTGTCATACTGCAAGCTTGACGTAAAGTACGAATGATATTTCCAACTTTAGTATTTTGCATTTTTTACATCCTCCATGCAATAAATTATATAAAAATTTTATCTCTTATACAATAAACGCTCCGTAGAGTTTGGATTGTTATCCATGGTATTCTCATAGCACTAATTTGTCATATTTCGTCAAATCATATCACACTACTTCCAATGATTATATAAAACGGGTACTCTGCAACAGCCTGTTAGTTTACATCTGTATCATATCCCAATAAATTATAGGTCGAAAAAACAGTAATCCTTTTTTTACACCACTCAATAAATGACCATGTAATGGCCGCACTTTTTGTCCTGATTCTCCTTGCGCAACTAAGCCGATAACACCAGAAATCAATTCACCGTTGGTTTCAATGGTATTCAGGTTCTCTGTTTCGAAACATACACCAGCCGGAGGATTTAAACCTTTAATTCTTCTGACAACATCTAAACAATCGAGTGTATTACGAGTAAACCTACTGATACTTTTGGTCAAAATAAGATCAATTTTACCAGCCTCGCAATCAGCTATCATATGTTGAAATCCGAATCGTCCCCTGAATTTTTAGGCGTTCTTCAATAATTATCATCTCCCTTCCGGTATACTACCTAATTATTTATAGAATTACACGTTGATGAAAATATTACATAATTAAACAGGAACAAGATGCCCTACAACCGATATTGTAAAGTATCTTGTTCCTGTTTACTAATATTACAATTTTTTTATTTAACTAAATAATACGTCTACTACCAAATGCACGAATAATCCTTGTTTCAGCCTTGCATTTGCCGCCTTGTACAGATTCTTGCGGAATAAACAATTCATCACCGGAATGCAAAACAGTTTCTTCTCCACTAATGGTAATAACATATTCACCAGACAAACAAACCATATATCCATTATAATCATGCTGGTGCTCTTTGGATATTCTATCAGCCATACATGTCCAGAAAGTCATTTGGCTTCCATCTGCTGCTGTATAATAGCAGCCTTGAATATCCGGTGTATTTTGCTGCTGCATCGGAACTTTATTCATAGGTCTTGTCATAAATTCAGGAAATTTATTCATAATCTTCTCCGCAATAATAGAACTTTAAATTTCAAACCCTTTTTTAATATTACCGATATCACCACTCAGCGATATCTATTCTTATATAACGCTTCGGCTTGTTCCGTATATTTTACAATGAAATCTGTTTTCGCATCTGTATACGCATCCCGATTATATTCATATTTTTTCCACAACTCAAGTTTTAATTTTTCATATTTTTTTGCAATGCTTACATTCTCAATAAGATAATCCCTAAAATAAAGCTCAGCATTATCGCCTTCATAGCTTATATGCAAATGATATACTTTTTCTGCAAACCCATTTATCGTGTATCCTTTGTTTAAAGAAATCCTGTTTTCACTTTTATTCATGCAAAGGTATCCCTTGTTAACCAAAATATTTGCTATGTATTGCAAATCATATTCATTAATCACTTCGATAAGGATATCAACAGTAGGCTTTGCCCATATCGTATTGATTGAAGTACTTCCAATGTGACTAATCCTTTTAATCGCATTAGACGGCAATATAGCTTGAAGTATGGCAAGCTCCTCTTTATACCAAGTTTCCCAGCATTCATTATGTTCTTCCAAACGTATAGGAAATAATTGCCATAATTCTTCTAAATTCATATCAGATAATTTTCTAGTCATACAGTCCTTCCTAAATTGACGGTTAACATCCAACCTGCTCACTCGCAAAGCCATTTTTCCACAAAACATCCAACTTATACACTCATGAGCCCTTTATCCAATCCACCGTTTAAACTATCAAAAAACAGCTTTCGTCGATATGTTCCTATGGAATGATGAAACTCTGATTTTCTGTTTCTCATTTTTAATATCAAAATTGTGAGAACCGCTTATTTACTACACTTTCCAGCGTTTTTACTTTCCAATCCTAGACATCAAACATACGCACTCGGTCGTAGGTTGCTACCAATCGCGCTGCGCCTATGGCTTGCGTTCTTGGGCAACCCTGACATGGGTAGTGCCAGTTGCTCCCTGCGTCACTTTCAGCTCCTTGCGAACAAGGCCACTGCCTCAACGTATGTTTTGATAGACAGATAATACTAGTACGCGAAATAGGCGTTTCACCTACTAGCTTCACCCCACTTTTGAAATTCATAGACAAGTACTCTGACAAAATTTATTTCGTACTATATCAATTGTTTTTAGTCTATATTTTACGTATTATATTTTAACTATCTTTATCGTGAAGATAAATGTATAGTATTGTGAAAACTCTCAAAATAATTGACGGATATCACCCGCCTTTTTGATTAACATAACGTCTCTTAATGGCGAATTACCAAACATACGCGAGTACTCTCGGCTAAATTGTGATGCACTATTGTATCCAACCCTAAATGCTGAACTCTCGGCTGTTTCACCTTCTATTATCATAAGGCGTCTTGCTTCCATCAGACGAAGACGCTTTTGATATTGAATCGGACTCATGGCAGTTGCTTCTTTAAATGCTTTAAAAAAGGCAGAACGGCTCATATTTGCAGTTTTTGCTAAGTAAGATATATCCATCTCCTCACTGAGTTTGGTTCTTAGCATATAGATTACCTGAGATACTTTATACATTTTACTTCCAGATCGAACAAATTGCCGAATTGCGGATCCATCTGGTCCTTTTAAAAGATAATAAAACATTTCTTTGGTAACTAAAGGCCCTAATATGGGAGCATCTTCGGGAACTTGAAAAAGCTTCCCTAACCGAATTGCAGCATCAAGCATTTTATCGCTCGCTTCTCCAATAAACATTGCATGCTGAGGTTTTCCAGTTTCATTTGGAAAATCTTTTTCAATTTGAGCTGCAATTTCGTTTAAAGTTATTGAATCAAAAATTACTTTAATACATAGAAACGGTTGCGCTGGTGTGACCGCAAAAAGACGACTAGAAACAGGTAACTCAACGGGAGTGGCAATATAATAAGCTCCATCATATCGATAAACTTCACTATCTAACATAATTTCAGTACACCCTTGGGCTACGACACATAAGGATGCATGCCAACGTTGCCAGCGGCAATCCAAATGTGAGAATTTTACGCAATAAGTATTGGGAACAGGCATCTTATGTACACCATCGCCCGGAACAGCAAGAGTGATTATTTTTGCTAATTTATATCGTAAGTCTGTCATAAAACCTCCAATAGTATGATCACAGTTTATGTTCATTATAAGTTGTTTTGGACTATTAGGCAAGAAATATAGACGTTTGAGAATTTTCACAATAAAATTGCAATGGTATACTTAATTAACAATTATACTTAAAACAAAATAAAGGAGGTTGAATGCAATGACATCAACTGTTTTAAATCAAAAGAAACCTGCGATTCTCCTCGTGGCGGCTTCACGTGGTTTAGGCCTTGCTATGACGGAGGAATTTCTAAAAAAAGGTTGGAATGTGATAGGTACGACGCGAGCAGAATCAGATCGTACAAAGCTGATTGCTCTTTCGAACAAATTTCAAGGGCAATTGGAAGTAGAAACGCTGGATATTTGCAAGCAGGATCAGGTGATAGCATTAAGGGAACGTTTGTCTGACAGAACATTTGATATACTGTTTGTTAATGCTGGAACCACGAACAGCAACGAAATGGCAATGGTCGGAGAGGTGACGACCGATGAGTTCATTCATGTTATGGTCACAAATGCATTGAGCCCAATGCGAGTGGTTGAGTCCTTTCAGGATATTGTTTCAACAACTGGCTTAATCGGTATAATGTCATCAGGTCAAGGGAGCGTTGCCAACAATATCACAGGAATGCGTGAAGTCTATCGTGGAAGCAAGGCCGCTTTAAACCAATTTATGAGGAGTTATGCCGCCCGCGAGCCTAAATCTTCACGTGCGATGGTGCTGATGGCTCCTGGCTGGGTTCGTACGGAACTTGGGGGGCCAAATGCACGCCTTAGTATTGAAGAAAGTGTTCCAAGTTTAGTAAATGTTCTTTTAAAAAAGCAAGGACATGCTGGATTAGAATATTTGGATTATCTTGGTCATACTGTTCCGTGGTAATAATAACAGCCAACTTCTATTGCAATTCATCTCTTTTAGGAGGAGATGATGTTAGTGAGAGGGCGCGCCAAATTCTCCATATAGCGGTGCAAAATAGTAAGAACGTACGAGTCAGCGGCGATATCGTTGACTCGTTTTCAATATAACAATAAGGGCATGCCCCTGTCAATCAATCCGGTATCTGATCTGCAAAATACACCAATGGCAATATACACGGCTTTCTTGATGATTTGTCCTTCACTGCAGACATGGTAATGAATCGCATCCAAAAATACAACGGCATACAGATTTTCCAATGGCCGTTGTTGCCATTCTTTGGCAACGGGAAGTATTTTATCCGTAATACGGCTGATGGTGGTATCCGATACCTCTAATCCATACATATCCTGAATATGTGCTTCCATATCACGAGTTGTCATGCCCTTAGCATACATCGATATAATCTTTTCTTCTACGTCGTGGCTGATACTGGTTTGATTCTTTTTCAGGGGCTATTCCCATTGCGACTGTTGCTTGTATCCTTATTTTTGTAGTCATATTTGCTATACCCTAATTCATCATCCAGTTCAGCATCTAATCCATTTTCCATAAATTCAGCAATCGTATCTTTGAATAAATTTTGGATATCGTCCATACTGATAATGTTGCTCATTTGCAACAATTCACGAATTTTGGTACGATGTTCCATTTCTTCTAGACTGCGTTTTCTTTTTACCATAATAAAAATCTCCGTACGATGTAATTTTATTTTACACCACACGAAGGTTTACACAAAATTTGGGATTGCTCCCTTTTATAAATCAATTCCATGCAAAAAAAGAACTCTCGAAGTTGCACGCTCGGGAGTTCTTCATATATTGTTTATTTTGTACGCCACAGTTCATTTGCCACAGCATCCAGATGTTTCTTTTCTTCGGCAGTCAATGAGGACAGCGGTACCTTGCAGTTTTCCTGCATAGGCCACCCCATTTCCTTTAAAGCCCATTTCATGACCGGATTGAAGGTCGGATACGCTTCATAAAATTTCATGCGCTTATCTATCTGCCGCTGAATCTTACGGATAGCCACCAGATCTTCATTACGCAGTGCCTCGGCCGCACTGTGACACATATCCGGATATACATTGGACAAGGCGCCAATGCAGCCATTGCCGCCGGAAATAACGGAGGGAATACAGTTATTATCATATCCGGTGAATACCATAAAATCCGGATATTGACCTTTGATTTCCTGAATATACCGCTGCGTATGACGCAGTACGGGATGCGTATCCTTTACGCCGATAAAATTCGTATGCTTTGCCAGCAGGCGCAATATCGTTTCTCCTGAAACGTCATACCCCGTGCGGTCTGCAAAATTGTAAAGGAAAATATTACCATGAATTTGTCCCATCACATCATCATAATACTGGAACACATTTTCCTGCGTACAGGCACTGTAATATGGTCCGACAATAATAACGGCATCAGCACCGGCATCAATCACCGCATTGGACAAGCTGATCGTTTCGGACTTTGCCATATGGCCCGTACCAGCTAAAACAAATCCCCGGCCAGCAATGTATTTTACAGCATCTGCAATCATCTCCTTGATTTCATCATACGTAAAGGCATAAAATTCGCCGGCGCTGCCGCCAACCAAAATACCATCAATGCCAGCGCCTAAAATTTGATCATAAAACGTATGCATGTCTTCATAGTTTACAGTTCCGTCAATATTGACAGAGGTCAGAATCGGGCAAAAATATTTACAATCCATTGTTATTCACCTTTCTCTTTCTTATAAAATATAGTGATTAGTGAATAATATATTAACATTATTCAAAAATTACTTAATAAATATTTTATACCTCAATAGGCTTGATATCTTTTAATACAAACAAATACATAAAAGCTCCCACTACACAAAGCGCTCCCGATACCCCTAATGCAGGAATAAACGAACCGGTAGAAGAAATAATAAAACCTGTAATAATAGGACCTAAAATACCACCAAAATTTGCAATGCAGTTTTGTATTCCTCCCAAGACAGAAGTCATATTTTGAGGCGCTATATCTCCTGGCAAACACCAAATAGCACTCCCGGCAAAAGATAAGCCTGCATATGAAATACACAATAACACCATTAATATGGTATTACTAGAAGACAAGCCAGCAAACGCAATAGTTGTTGCTAATATCATTCCACCTACCAAATTTGTTTTTCTTGCTATGTCCAATGATTTCGTTCGTTTATATGTGTAGTCAAGCAACCAGCCACCGAACCACTCTGATAAAATCCCCGTCAAGGGCGGCAGCATAGCCATCCATCCCATTGCCGCAAATGATAAGCCTCGCTCTTGCACCAAATACATGGGAAACCATGTGACAAAAAAATAAATAGAGTAATTTAATGTGAAAAAACCAATACATATTGCAATTACATTCCTATATTTGAATAATTCATACCATTTCATGGGTTGAACCGCATCCATAGTATGCACTCTTTTTTGCCCATTCTGAGAGAAAATCAAAAGCAATATTTGACATACTCCGCCCCCCTTAACCATCTTAAAATCGATATACATCCAACCTATGTCAATCTCAAATAATTCACAAAACATCCAAATCGACCACACACCAGAGTATAACAACATCTTATCGTCACTCGCCATAAAGCAAGCAGCCAGCAAGCTCATTCTTCAACTTGCTGGTTGCCATTCTTTTCAATACCCGACTGATAATACTTTATTTTCTTCTCAAGATGCTCACGGCAATCATGCCACTTATTCTGCTGCTCAACGACATACTCTCGATGCGTTTCCAGCATTACCAATCTCTCAGACATCGTTGCATCACCTTCATAACGAAGCATAGCATATCGCTGTATATCTTTAAGTGGCATTCCGGTATCCTTTAGCCGTTCCAGGAACTGCACCCAAGCGATATCCTTTGCATCATAATCCCTATAGCCGTTGCCATCCCTTGCTACACGCAAAAGTTCTTTTTTCTCATAGTAACGTAGCGTTGATGCCGCTAACCCTGTTTCCTCCACCATTTTCTTAATATGCATAAATTCACCTCAAAATAATGCTTGCTTTAAACCAAGGTTTAAGCTGTATAGTTTGATTATAAACTTCAAAGGAGGACATTACAAATGGAAGAAACACGTTTTACTAAAGGTTCAGAACAGCTAGAGAAAATCGATGGCGCTGGTGGCGAGGCTATCATCAAGTCACTAGAGGATATTTCTCCAGACCTCGGCAAATTCATTGTTGAATTTGCTTTTGGTGACATCTACACGAGACCACTCCTAAATTTACAAGAGCGTGAGCTCATCACCATCACCAGCTTACTTACCGCCGGCGGCTGTGAACCACAACTTGAAGTACATATCAACGCCTCACTTCATGTCGGCATCTCACCGCAGAAAATCATCGAGACATTCTTGCAATGCATCCCTTATACTGGTTTTCCACGGGTACTCAATGCAGTATTCATTGCTAAAAAGATATTTCAGGAGAACAACCTGCTCTAAAATCCATATTTCTAAACGAGTCACACAACTACCTAGGCCGTTGTGTGACTCGTTTATTGTAAAATACCCTGTTCCTGTTTACTAAAATTACAATTTTTTGTTTAAATAAACAATACGTCTACCACCAAATGCATGAATAGACCTAGTCCCAACCTTGCATCTACCACCTTTCACAGTCCCTTTCGGAATAAACAATTCATTCCCCGCATACAAAACAGTTTCTGCTCCATTAATGGTGAACACAATTAAACTATGTATCTACAGTGCTAAATTATACCATTACATCTCGTAAAATTTATACATCGCAGCGTATGTCTTATTATATACTTCTAATAATTTATAAATTTCATCTTTTGTTAAACTGTTTGCTACTTGAAACGTCAAATTTTCAATTTTATTAACTAGATTAATAGTATCAGTAGGCAATTGTATATTTTTAACTTCCCATGTAATCTTAACTGTTCCAAAAATAACAGGAAATATAGCAATATATAACATATAATATTTTATACGATTTATCTTGTTATTCCTTTATTTCCAGCAAACAATCGCCGCTTAATATCGGCATGCCTTTTGATGCATAGATGGTTCCGACTGTCCCGTCAATCGGTGAGGTAATCGTCGTTTCCATCTTCATCGCTTCCGTCACGACCAGCGGGGCCCCCTTCTTGACAGCCTCTCCTTGGGATACCAGTACCTTCACTACTGAGCCGGACAAGGTGGCTCCGATATCTCCAGCCTTATCCGGGTCCGCCTTCTTGCGTGAGACATGCTGCATGTCTATCTGCTTGTCCATTATCTGGATTTCCCTTTCCGCGCCATTGAACATGAATGTGATGGTCCGCATCCCGCTGTCATCCGGATCGCTGATGTTCATCAGTTTGATGATTAGATCCTTCCCCGGTTCAATTTCCACCCGGATTTCTTCGTTCTTCTTCATCCCGAAGAAGAACGTCGGCGTATCCAGTACGCTCACATCCCCGTATTTCTGGATGAATTCATTATAATCCTGAAATACCTTCGGATACTGGCAGTACGCATTGACTGCTTCATCGTCATGCAGGTACCCCGCATCCTGCAGCTGCGTTCGCACCGCTGCAAAGTCCACGGGCGCCAGGTTCTTCCCCGGCCGGTCTTTCAGCGGTTCTTTTCCCTTTAGCACAATCTTCTGCAATGCTGCCGGGAAACCCTGATACGGAATCCCGATCCGCCCTTCGAAGAATTCCACCACGGACTGCGGGAAATCCAGCACATCGCCCTTCTGGAAGATGTCCTCTTCCGTCAGGTTATTCTGAATCATGAACAGCGTCATGTCTCCCACCACCTTGGACGACGGTGTTACTTTGATAATATCGCCGAACAGCATATTCACGCGATGATACATTTTTTTGACATCATTCCACTGTGCACCGAGGCCCACTGCTTTAGCCTGCTGGCGCAGGTTGGAAAATTGGCCGCCCGGCATTTCATGCATATATACTTCTGTATTCGGATACGGATCCGCCTTGTCTACTCCACGATAATACGGACGGACAGTCACCCAATACCGCGACATGGCTTCCATCGCTTCGACATCCAGCTGTGGCTGCCGCTCTTTACCGCTTAACGCATAGTATAGGCTGTTCATGCTCGGCTGGCTGGTCCCGTTGGCAAACGCAGAATATGCCACATCCACGATATCCACGCCCGCGTCGATAGCTCGTGCCAGCGAGTATATCGCATTGCCCGCACCTTCATGCGTATGGAGATGGATCGGCAGATCGACCGCATCTTTCAATGCCGTCACCAGTTGATAGGCCGCTTCCGGTTTCAGCAATCCCGCCATATCCTTGATTGCGATAATGTTCGCACCGGCCTTCTGCAATTCCTTTGCCATCGTGACATAGTACTGCAAGTTATATTTCGGCCGGGCCGGGTTCAGAATATCGCCGGTATAACAAAGTGCGACTTCGGCAATCTTTCCGTTTTCCCGAACTGCCTGAATAGCGCCGTACATGTTGTCCAGACTGTTCAAACTGTCAAAAATACGGAAGATGTCAATCCCGTTCTTGGCAGACAGTTCTACAAACTGTTTCACGACATTATCGGCATAGCTGGTATACCCGACGGCATTAGCGCCGCGGATCAGCATCTGCAGCAGAATATTCGGTGCTTTTTCCCGCATCTGGCGCAGCCGGTCCCACGGGTCTTCATGCAGGAAGCGGTAGGCTACGTCAAATGTTGCCCCGCCCCAGCATTCATACGAAAACATGTTTGGCTGTCTCTTGGATGCCGTTTCCAATACACGCAGCATGTCAATAGTACGAACACGCGTCGCAAACAGCGATTGATGCGCATCACGCATAGTCGTATCCGTCAATAATACTTTCTTTTGATCCAGTATCCATCGAGAGAATTTTTCCGGTCCCATGGAATCAAAAATCTGCTTGCTTCCCTTGGGATAATCATCGGCAGCTTTGTCCGGCATTTCCAGCGGTTCAAAGTCAGGCTTTGCCACCGGTCCTCCGGCTGTATATCCATTAATCGTCGTATTCCCAATATATTTCAGCAGCTTGGTGCCCCTGTCGTGAACAACCGGCAGGTTAAACAAGCCCGGATTATCATCAATAAATTCTACATTATATTCACCAGATACAAACTGCGGATGCTGCAGCACATTAATCAGGAATCCGATATTCGTCTTGACCCCGCGGATACGGAATTCCTTCAATTCGCGGATCATCTTCTGTACAGCGATATGGTGGCTTAACCCCCACGTAGTAGCTTTGACGAGCAGTGAATCATAGTACGGCGTGATCACAGCACCGGTATACGCATTGCCGCTGTCCAGCCGGACGCCGAATCCACCGCCGCTGCGGTATACCATCAATTTGCCGGAATCCGGCATGAAGTTATTCATCGGATCTTCCGTCGTAATACGGCACTGGATCGCATTGCCGCGGCACTGGACCGCATCCTGCGACGGGATACCGATTTCTTCACTGTCCAGTGCATATCCTTCCGCGACCTTGATCTGCGTCTGCACGATATCGATCCCCGTGATCATTTCCGTCACGGTGTGTTCTACCTGTACCCGCGGATTGACTTCGATAAAATAGAAATTATGATCCGGCGTAACCAGGAATTCCACTGTACCGGCGTTGACATACTTCACATTGTTCATGATCTGCAGCGCCGCATTGCAGAGGCTCTGCCGTACGGAAACAGGAAGCGAAAACGCCGGTGCGATTTCAACCACCTTCTGATGCCGCCGCTGTACGGAACAGTCCCGTTCAAACAAGTGGACCACGTGGCCGTGCTCATCCCCGATAATCTGCACTTCGACATGCTTGGGGTGCACAAGACATTTTTCGATATAGATTTCATCACTGCCAAAGGCGAGCCTGGCTTCCGATTTGGCCCGGTCATACGCCTCCTTCAGGTCGAAGGCCTTGTCCACCATGCGCATCCCGCGGCCGCCCCCGCCGTTGACAGCCTTCAGCATAATCGGGAAGCCATAGTCTTTGGCAAACTGTTCGACCTCGGCAAAATCCTGTACCGGTCCGTCACTGCCGGGAATGTACCGGATTCCCGCCCGCTTCGCCTGGATGCGGGCGTTGACCTTATCGCCAAACATCACCAGATGCTCCACCTTCGGTCCGATAAAGATGATGCCTTCCTCTTGGCAGCGTTTGGCCAGCTCGGCATTTTCCGCCAGGAAGCCGTAGCCGGGATGGATCGCGTCCGCATGATGTTCCTTTGCAATCCGGATCACGTCTTCAATATCCAGATAGGCATCGACCGGCTTTTTCCCTTCGCCCACCAAATACGATTCATCCGCACGAAATCGATGGGTGGACAACGAATCTTCTTTCGAATAAATGGCAATGGTACGAATACCCAATTCATTACATGCCCGAAAAATACGAATCGCAATTTCTCCTCGGTTTGCGACTAACACCGAATGAATTTTTTGCATTCAATATTCCTCCTTGTATTATGTATTATATTATTGACATAAAAATAGTGGTTTTGAATAAAGCGTCTATTAATATCTTTTCAGTTTTTAAATTCATGGTATCATCGAAAATATCAGCTAAAAAACAGCAGAATTATTCCTTATTCAAAATAATCCTGCTGTTCCAAACTATAAATTTATATCTTTCAGGATATTTTTTCAAACTAATCCAGTATCGGTTTGCGGATGACATCGAGGATACTGCCATCCCGGTATTCCACCACCGCGACGATATCCTGATCATCTTGAGAAACTTCGATTTTGTCAGGTTTCCCGACGAACCCATACGCCATCTCCTGCAGTTCCTGTATAGTCTTAAGCGGCAGCTGCGTATGCTGTAAGCGTTCCAACAGATCTTTCCGTTTCGGATTGATCGCAATCCCGCGGTCCGTCACGATGGCATCAATGCTGTCCCCCGGCGTCACCACCGTTTGGACATGATCCCGGATCATCGGGAGCCGTCCCCGAATCAACGGACACATAATGATGGTCAATTTAGCACCAGCTGCTGCATCGCTGTGTCCCCCGGATGCTCCCATACATATGCCGTTGGAATCCGTAATAGCATTAACGTTAAAGTCGAGATCAACTTCAGTTGCCGAAAGGAATACAACGTCTAAATAATTTACAATCGGGCTGGAATTCCAAGGATTTGCGTACATAGAAGCAGACATTTCCATATGACGCGGATTAACAGCTAAAGAGTGAATAGCTGGAATATCAAACGTCTGCGCATCGTATGCAGCTTCAAATAAACCATTTTTTAACATGTCTGCAAAAATACCTGTAATACCGCCAACACCAAAACTACCTTTAATTTCTTTATCTTCCATTTTTTCTCGTACATATTGGCAAGCAGCTAACGAAGCACCTCCCCCTCCCATTTGCATCGAAAAGCCATTTTTTAAATAACCACTTTTTTCCATCAGTTCAACCGCATACTTAGCTAAGATTAATTGAGTCGGGTTCTTTGTAACACGAATGACTCCAGAAGCAATTCCCTTAGGATCGCCAATTGCATCAACTACAACAATATAATCGACACAAGATTGAGGCACACTATATGGAAATACCGATTCTTTCACAAGATTATCCGTAATTACAACAACGTTATCTGCATATGCGGTATCAATCATGACATACCCCATCGAACCAAATGCAGACTTACCTATTCTTCCCGTACAGTTACCACGATAATCACAAGTCGGTACTCCCATAAAAGCTACATCAATATGAAGTTCGCCAGTTTCAATAGCACGGGCACGTCCACCATGAGATCTGATGATAACCGGTTTTTTCAGTGCTGTCGGATGAGCACTAAGAAATTTCCCCAATTCACCACGTAATCCACTAGTTTCCAACGCCGTAATCGTTCCATTTTTAATATATTCAATCAAAAAATCTTGGCATGGAGATAAGGAGCTCGATGCAATAGTTATATCTTTAATACCTTTTGACGCAATGCGTTCAACAACCATTTTCATAATGAAATCACCATTTCGTAAATGATGGTGAAACGAAATAGTCATACCATCTTTCAATCCGGTTTTTTCAATTGCTTCATCAATAGATGACAAAATTTTATTTGCCTGAGGAATATTGAAACGAATTTTACGAGGAATGTTCATTTGTGAAGGGATATAAGCAAATTCACCTTTGTATAACTTAATTTCATTAAAACCTTTTATTCTATCTGGTATTTCACGTCCCAATACATTTTTCATGTTTTCAAGCCCTCTTTTCTTCAATATCAACACCGGCAGCTATAGCCTGATCAATTATACGTTGTGCATGAACAACAATAGGTTTATCAATCATTTTTCCATCAACAGCCAGTACCCCTTTATTGTTTGTAAGAGATGCATGAAACGCGTCCATAATTTTTAATGCCTTGCCAATTTGTTTATCTGTCGGAGTATATATTTTGTGTACTACACCAATTTGTTTCGGATGAATGCAAGACTTACCATCAAATCCCATATCGCGAGATCTGGTAACTTCCTCACGAAAACCATCCATATCGACAATATCAGTAAAAACGGTATCAAAACATTGAATTCCCGCATCACGAGCAGCCATTAATATTTGTTCACGGCAATAGTACAATTCAATACCGGACGATGTCCGGTTGGTCTTGATATTGGCAAGAAAATCTGCCGCGCCTAAAGCAATGGCAACCATTCTAGGATGTTTGCACATTTCTCGAACATTATATAACCCCTTAACACTTTCAATAGCACCAATAATATTAATGGTTCCTTCAGGCCAACCGTTCTCTTTTTCAACTTTCTCAATTTCATTGGCAACTAATTCAATTTCACTAATATCTTCAACTTTCGGTAACCGAATAAGCTGTGGTTTAGCAGGTAAAATGACTTTTAAATCATCCATACCAAATGGTGTTTGTGTCGGATGATTAATACGAACAACAGTTTCTGATCGAAATGATAATGTTTTTAGAGCATGTGCTACAAGTACCCGTGCTGTATCTTTTTCTGTAACCGCAATCGCGTCTTCAACATCAAAGATTAAACTATCGGCACCATATGTATCTGCTGCATTAATCATTTTAGGACTATTAGCCGGTACAAACATCATTGTCCGACGAAGTCTGCTTTTCGCTTTTTCATTATGTAACATTTACTTCATCCCCCGTTCTAATGCACTTTCAACACGGGCTTTAAGAGTATAATCCCAAGCTCCCTTATCCACAACATCTACAATAATATCTGTAAAACCTTTTGCTATAATAGTGTCTTGAATCACTTTTTCCATATGTTTACCATACTGGTGTTTCACATTTGATGTAAGATGAACAATGATACCTGTTCCAGGAGCACTTGAATTAACTGTAACTAATGCATCCTGTTTTTCATTAAAGCCAGCCGAAGCTGATTTAGATAATACTTGTCCCACTTTTATAAGCCTCCTCAATACAAAAAACATTATACAGTTGTACTCTATTGTTGAACTAGTTTCCTACTAAAATCCGCATTAAAGCAATAGCAAGAGTAACATTAACCACACCGCCAATACGGGTTGATACTTGTGCAAACGGCATCAACTCCAACCGTTTTCCAGCAGTCAAAATAGCAACATCCCCCGTGCTTCCCTGTCCGCTATGGCAAGCAACAACCATAGATGCTTCAACCGGATTCATGTTCATGGCTTTGCCAACAAACCACGCCGTAGCAATTAATGAAGCAACCGTACAAACAATAACTATTAAATATAAAGGGTTAGTAAAAACATCAACAAGATTTTTCCAGGGAGTCATCGCTACCCCAACACCCAGCAAGAGAGGCGGGGTCAAAAGAACAATAAAGCGAAATAATGCATGAGCTCCTTCTTCAATATATGGTGGAATTAATCCAACTGCTTTTAAAACAACGACTCCGATTAACATCACAATAGGTGCAGGCAAACCTATAACAGAATCAATCCACATACCACCAATATAGAGCGAAAAAGCAAAAAAACTAACATTAAGAAACTTTTCTATATCAAAAGGTATCTCTTTTTTAGTTTTTGCGCTTTCTGTAGCTGCTTTTAGAATTTCATCATCTCCAGTTTTTAAAAGATTACCGTGACCTGTAAATTCCGGATGTTTTTCTCCCAATATATTCAACCCACCGGAAATAATAATAGCAGTTAAACTGCCAATCATAACACATGGCAGAACCGACGCAAATATAGTATTTTGTTCTTGCGCCAATATAGAAGAATATCCCATTGAAAGAGGAAGAGCTCCTTCACCAACACCACCAGCCAAAATAGGAATAACAATAAAGAAAAATGTTTGATACCAACCGATACCCAATAAGACTCCTATAACCGTTCCAAGAGCCATAGCAACAATTGTGCCTGCAATTAACGGTACAAACATTTTTAGAAAAGCCTTGATTAAAACTTGTCGATTCATACTGCAAATACTACCAACAACTATACAAGCAATAAAAAAGTAAAGAAAGTTACTTTGTTTCATGAATGTTCCTATAGAAGTAATCGCTACCTGCGGTATCATATGTACATATACTAAATATGATGGTAAAAAAGTTGCCATAATAACAGTACCGCCGACATATTTCAAAAAAGGTATACGATTACCAAGTTCGGCGCAAACATAGCCATATAAAGCCAATAATGTAATACCACCGATAATTCCTGATGGTTGAATTCCCCTATTAATTGTTAAAAACATACAAAGTAACATAAATAAATAAATTTTCATTGGCACAATATTAATCTTAAAGTTGAGAAATTTAGACACAAACGAAGTTTTGGAAAGTAATTCCGGCTGTTCAATTTTCAAATTACTCATAATGTCATCCTCCTTAACAAAGATGGTAGTGTAAAGTAATTAAAAAACATTCATAAGTCTTCGATTTAAATTAACTTTAATAACGAAAAAACGCCAAAAGTCGCATAAGATATTCTCGGAAAACTCTTATGCCGATTCTTCTTCTGTTGATTTGTAATTTTTTAGGGGAATATTTTAATTTTATAAAATGATTTACACTACCTTAACCATATAAAATTTATAGCTTTTTAAATTATTTTCCTTTACACCTCCCGGTTATTATAGTCACAGCCTAAGTTGGCTATGCTGTAGAAAAATATTCCTGTTTAGAAAACACTTTTCTATTGTTAACAATAGTTTCTCCATAATGTAGAGTAAACAATAGTATTGTAGAGCTAACTTTTTAAGAATGATTTTACTCAATTAAATTGTAAAGTATTGTAAAAACATTGTAAAATACGATATTTTTATCATCTTTAATAACTAAATATTATCTTTAATATAACAATATCGCTTTATGTATTTCAAAAATGATATTTTATTATAATGTATGTCATTGAGATTATAAATTCAAAAATTATTAAAAAGGAAAGTGTTTGATAAAATCAATAAATATTTTCGCAATACGCAAACTCACCACTTCTGATTGATATATCAAATATGTTTTATGCAAAATAGTATGTCCATATTTATCATGAAGATTATACACATAAAGATTATCAATATTTTGTACAGTCCTATATGGCACAATACCATATCCCAAATCAGCCTTGATCATTTCCACACATGTTGATAATTGATTGACTCTCATCGTTATCCAAGGAGCTTTATTAAAATGTTCCCCCCACCATTTATCAATATGTATCTTTGTTAATAAGTCCGTCATATAATCAATTCGCGGCATAAATGGAAGATTTTCCAATTGAAACCTTTGTCTGGAAACAACACAAAGCGGCTCTTCATACAAAACATATCGTTCAACACAACCACCATAATCAAAACTAACAAAGCCAATATGGATACGCTGCTTTTTTATCAATTCAAACATATCTTGACTCCACGTGGTCACAACATTAAAGTCAATGCTAGGATATAAAATCTTAAATTGTTGTAAAACATGCGGCATGGTATACATTGTAAAGTTCCTAGATGCCCCTAAATATAAAGTGCCTTTTGTGTTAGAACTCAGATTAAGAACTTGTTCTTTGATTTTATATGTTTTAGCTAACATTTTTGTTGCCGAATAAGCAAGATATGTCCCTTCCGTTGTAAATGAAATACCTTTCTTATTACGATTCACAATAGTAACTCCAAAATAATCTTCTATTTGCTGCAATCGTACTGTTAATGCTGGCTGAGATATAAATAAAGTTTGTGCTGCTTTAGTAATATTTTTTTCTTTATATAAAACAGCTAAAATCTGCCAATCTCGATTATCCAAGTTTATTACCTCCATTACAAAAACAATCGTTCAAAAATATTTTTCCGCATTGCTGTATATTTGCTTTTATTTTACAGTATAACAGTAAAGGTATATATATTTAATTTAATGCTGGTGTTTGAAAAATATTGTCATAATAAAAACAGAACATTCGAAGAATAAATAGCATGTCATTTTCTATATGTGAAATTTGCATTTTCTAAAACATCAAAAAACAGGCAGCACGGTAAAAATACCACGGCACCTGTTTCCCACATACTCTAAACTTCCCGTATTTTTGTTTATAAATGTCCCTTTGATTATTAAAACGGGAATTGTTTTACAAAATCAAGGAATATACTCGCAATACGTAAATTCATTACTTCCGGATGATATAATAAATAGGTTGTACGCAAAATACCATGACCAGATTTATCTTGCAGATTATACACATGAATACCATCAATATCTCGTAGAATTCTATACGGGACAATTCCATATCCCAAATTAGCTTTGATCATTTCTAGACATGTTGCTAGCTTATCTACTCTCATTGTTATCCATGGAGGTTTAGTAAAATATGTTCTCCACCATTTGTCAATTTGCATTTTAATAAGTAAATCGGTATCATAATCAATACGCGGCATAGAGGGAATATCTTGCAGCCTAAATTGTTGCATTGATGCAATGCAAATCGGTTCCTCATACAAAATATACCGTTCAGAAGAACCACCATAGTCAGAACTCGCAAATCCAATATGAATATCCTGATGATTCATCAATCGAAATATCTCTCTGCTCCATGTCGTCACAACATCAAAATCAATATCCGGATATAAAGCTTTAAATTGTTTTAAAACACGAGGCATTGTAAACATCGTAAAATATCCAGAAGCACCTATACGTAAAACGCCCTTCATATTAGTGCCTAAATTGGATACCTGTTCCTTAATTTCATGTATTCTCTCCAACATTTTTGTTGCTGAGTGAGCCAGATATGCACCCTCCGTTGTAAATGAAACTCCTTTTCGATTGCGATTGACAATAGTAACATCAAAATAATCTTCCATTTGGTGCAACCGTACTGTTAATGCCGGTTGAGAAATAAATAAAGTCTGTGCCGTTTTAGTAATATTTTTCTCTTTATATAAAACAGCCAAAATTTGCCAATCCCGATTATCCAAGCTTCTCACCACCATTTTCCAGAAACGATGAAAAACAACAATATCTTTAATATTCTTCATGTAATACATTACAAAACTTATGGCTTGATTTTTATAACGATAGCTAATTTATATATTTATTATACTACAAAGTAATCCAAAGAAACTGTAATTAAATATATTTTTTGACCTTGATCGCATATAAAGTGAGTATCAAAGAAATTCATGCTCAACGATTTGCCTTGCCGGTAAGATGCTCAATGTTTATTTTGATCACTTTTGTTTTTGCGCCTGCCCTTTTAATATATTCTTTCCCTTGTTTCATATACCGGCTCGAATACTTATTCAGCAAGGCCAAAAGTGCTTCATTTTTTTTATCGTCAACCACCTCAACGGCATTTCCAAAAACTATTGCACTTTCATACTTTGTAGTAAACGCACTCGGTAAGACCATCGCGTGACCGACAACACAAAAAAGAATCCTGTTATTAAACCTGATATTATCCAGCTTATTCCCTTCTTGTGTTTTGTCAAAAAAATTTCCGAAAAAAATCATATAGCTTCCCGGTTTTTATCATCAAGAATTCCCGGGAATTATCATCAACCTGTTTTAGCTGTTTGACGCATCAATGCATGGGTCATTCGGTAGCCGGTCGTGGGTATCCAACCCAACTGCAGTAATTTTTTTACATATCCGTTTATTTTACGTTCCCGATTCACTTGATTGTAATAGTCGGCTCCTAACTCTATAAAGGGATGGTCTTCTTTTAACATGTGGTATATGGCAATCAGCATGGAATGCGCTACGGCAACTGTTGCACGATTTTTTCCGCGGCGTACCACGATTCGCTGATGTTGTGCATAGAAATACGTGGTGGGCTGTTTTACTGCCACTGTAGCACACTGTGTAGTGGTCAAGCATTTTTGTAACACTGTAGTGGTCAAGCATTTTTGTAACACTTGAGTCTACTTTTTTAACGTCTAAATCTGGCCTCAAATGGAGTCATATTGTTGTTGTAAGAATGGGGCCGTACATGGTTATACCAAATATAGGCAAAATCATGGACAGCTTGGTCAAGTTCTTTCTCCGAATGGTAGTAATGTAAGTTGATCTCTTCATTTTTCAGCGTGTTGTAATATCTTTCCATGGGTGCATTATCATAGGGACAGCCTGCTTTACTCATGCTTTGGGTTATTTTTACCGACTTGCAGAAAGAGACAAACTCCTTTGAACTAAATTGTGCCCCCTGATCACTATGAAGGATAAGCGGTTGTTTAACCGCCGCTTGAGAATTCAGCGCCTTTTTCACAGTTCGAATAGCAAGATCACTCGTTAGTTCTTTTCCATTTATACTGGCAACGACACTGCGGTCATAAAGATCCATGATGGCACAATTATAACGCGGGCGGCCATCTGTTAAAAATAAGTACGTAAAATCGGTACACCATTTGCTATTCTTTGATTCAGCAGTAAAGTCTTGATGTAAAAGATTAGAAAATATCTTATGCGCTTTCCCTTTTACATAGCCTGGTTTTTTCCGCCTTACAATGGATTTTAAGCCTAACTGCTTATTCATATATTTATGAATGGTAGTTTTACTTAAATAGATATTTTTTCGTGCTAAAAACACCCGCATTATGCGATGGCCTATCACGCCATTCATATCGTGATATAACTTGCTAATGACCTTCAGAATCTTTGTTTTCTCAATGTATTTTTGCTTCTTTTTATTTTTGATGAAATTATAATAAGCGTTTGGACTTAACTTGAATTTCCGCAAGAGCCACCGGAGACCAAACTCTGGGTGATATCTTTTGATAAACTGATACCTTTTTATTCGATTTCTTTCGCAAAGAATGCCGCCGCTTTTTTTAGGAAACGATTTTCCTTTTCCACTTCTTCTAGCTGCTTCCTTAGTTTCAGGCTTTCTTTCATATAATCATATTCTGATTGGCTGCTTGCTGTTGTTTGGCATTCTTCGCGATATAACTTAGTCCATTTTGATATAGCGGCTTTTGATACACCATATTCATCGGCTAGCCCTCTTAAGCTCCGTCCTTCTTCTAAATGAAGGCGAATTATTTTCTTCTTAAATTCTTCATCATATTGCTTCATGTTTATCCCTCTTTCTCTGATAGATTCATTGTACTCTATTAGACAGAGGTGTTACAACTTCACTATACCACTACATGCCGTCTATCTGTATTATAGCATGTGATATCTTTATTTTCGTTTATGGTGGCGCTGAAAAAGCGTGATGTTTACTCTAAGTTTTCTTCTGGCGTGACCGTTGAAGAGCTTGTGAACCGTTCTCACGATACACGGCAACCCATTCTCTGATAATTTTTTCGCTGGGAATATGATACTTCTTTGATAATAGCATATAACCTAATTTCCCTTGCAAATACTCGTTGACAACTTTTATCTTAAATTCATAACTATATTTTGCCATAAAAAGCTTGACCCCCATAAGCTAGATTTCTAGGTCTAACTTATGGGGGTCAGTACAAAAAACCGGTATTTTCATTTTATATTACACACCTTCTATGGCACCATGCACATAAACGGCACCATTGAGATACACATAACTCACAGGCGCTCCATAAGGATATCCATTTCCCCCGGTTGTCAACAAAACTCCATACATACATTTTTTCAGTATCTCAATTGTCTCTAAATTTTTAAGTCTTCTATCTTTTCTTCTCATCTCTTTGAACATAAATGATCATTCCCCAAAAATCTATCCGCATTCACTGAAAATTAGGCTCTATAATAAGGTTCTATAATAAATGTTGGGGTAAGGCAGACAATGGATTGTCTAGTCTTACCCCATTTTATATAAAAAGATGGACATAACAGCATACATCCGATACAATCAAAGCGACCAAACCCGATTAGAAAGGATAATGTATTATGTCCCAGTACCATTATATAGAAAAAATGTTTCAATTAGAAGAGGGGAGTGCATCAAGAACAGCGCATATGAGGGAAATAAACAGATCTTTTATATGGAATTTTCTCACACTTCCTGCTTGTGTCCCCAGTGTCATACCCGAACTTCTCGAATTAAAGATTACCGGCAGCAGGAAATCCTATTGGCATGGCTGGACGACGTTCCCGTGTATGCGTCTTTCCATAAACGCCGCTACGTTTGTCCCACATGCGGCCATTCATTTTATCCCGCCACTCCCTTAGTACAACCGTACCAACGACGCAGTCAACGGCAGCAGCTCGCCATGATCCGGGAATGCGCTCGTAAACAAAGTTTTACCGATATTGCCAACCGATTTCACTTGTCGGTGACTACCATCCTCCGGTATTTCGACTGCATTTCTTATAGTAAGCCTGCTACGCTCCCAGCTATCTTGTCACTGGATGAATTTCGGGGAAACGCACCGGGCCAAAAACACCAGGTAGTCGTAGTCGATCCCGCCAGAAAAACAGTACTCGATATCTTGCCACAACGGGATACTCAACAGTTAATACACTATTTTGCAACCTATCCGTATGCTATGCGAAAAACAGTCAATTACGTAGTGATGGATTCTTCTGCCTTGTTCCGCTTAGTCGCGCAACACATGTTTCCGAATGCCGTCATCATCTGCGACAAGTATCATATTGTCCGTCAGGTAATCTGGGCCATGGAAAACGTACGGAAACGGATTCAGCCCCCATGGGATCATCACCGTCTCTATTTCAAGCACAACAAAAAGATATTAACCAAGCCCGGATGTAATCTGACAAACGACGAACTTGTCTGTCTGCAAGAAATACTGGCACAGTCCGACGAACTGCGTAAAGCATATGCCTTAAAAGAATGTTTCTTACAGTATTATCGATGCCCACAAAAACAGTCTGCGAGGTATTTCCTGCGATTCTGGTTGGACCTGGTGCAGGCTTCTGGATTAGCAGAATTCAAGTCACTGCTGCACTCGTTCACAGATTGGTTTGACGGTATTATTAATGCCATCCGGCTTCACTATTCCAATGGATTTATGGAAGGCCATAACAACAAGATAAAAGTATTAAAACGGGTTTGCTTTAGCATTCGTAATTTCCATCGTTTCCGAAATCGCATATTGTTTATGGATGCTGCTACGCATAGCAAAAGAGGAACATCCCATTTGAATGTTCCTCTTACACAGAGGTCACTATTTTGAGTAACCCCAACATTTATTATAGAGCCTAATTAGTTAGTAATACAACTTTCAAAAATATTTTATACCATACCTGTTTTCAATAAAAACTTTAAGGAATTAGGCACCACACTTCTTTGGACAATATCCTCATTCTGCGCAAAAAAGTCATAAGTCATATTCCTAATGTGCTCATCTATATTCTTCACCAATGAACAAGATTGCAAATAATTTTTTCCTATGCAGAAATCACATGATATATATCTATTACTTTTTGTGCCGTTTATCAAAGTTAGGTCAAATAATATTTTGGCCTGATCCCTACTTATTTCTTTACCGATTTCCTTAATGTAGCTTAACGGATTCTCACACGACGTTGCAATTACAAGGAAGTCAAATAGTTCATTATTTAATTTTAAAATTTGATAGTTTTTCATAATGAACCCTCCTTTCTTGTTGTTATGTATTTATATTTATATATGATGTTTCAATCAAATTCAATACACTATTCACAATTTCGTCAGCTTCTTGTTTGTCCTCTAAAATTGTTGTTCCTATTAACACCTGTTCTGTGTGAAATATAACATGCCTATTATTCACTAGATAATTATAAAGTCTTTCTACTTCTTGTTGAAAAACAGTATCATTTAAACTACTTGCAATATCCGCTACTAATACTCCATTATCAAAGATTCTATAAAAAGTATGTCCAATAACAATTGATTTCATACCAAACAAATATTTGATGTATCCTTCCAATGCCCTTAGTGCCGGAAAAGCATAACAAGAGTAATCCTCTAACGGCATTTTGATTTTTCTTAAAGAAATTGATGGTGACAACAATTTCAAAACCATCTCATCTAAATTTCTATAAGAACGAGGCAAAAGCACCGCCATCTCACTTCGCACATCTTCCGTCTTTACATCCACATTGTGAAGATTATTAATTGTATCTACAATATCATCTACCGATACACTCTCGCAGTATGACAAAAATGAGATTGCTTCACTATATAAATATGCTGGTTTTCCTTGCAACGTTATTGTTCCATTGGTGTAAATGTTAATTACTAATGTATCTCCAATACTGCTCGTGAATTTATAAACCTCATGTATTGGTTGCGTTTCGACTTTACTAAAAGCAGGTGCATCTTTAACTAATGATGTCAAATATTGAATTAATTTTCCTGACCATTCAGTTGGTAGTTTTTTAAACGAGTAAGTCTTTCCGTCTATATCATTTGAATAGGTACATCTTTCTTCCAAAATAGTTTTTATCATTAAAGAAATATCTGTATTTGTTCCTGTAGGAGATATCGTTGTTGATCCATCTCCATTAAAATAAAAGTCCAGAATTGCATTTTTTTCATCAGCTACAATCTGGCATCGATACTGATTACCTGTCTTTACCAACTCACTCGCTTCAAAGGTTTCCCATTGCTCTTGACCAATTTTTAAAATCGAAGTCCCGATTTCTTCTCTGTTTATAAAAACTGATTTTTTCTTTGCCACCTTATTTTCCTCTCTGGCATTGTATACTCCTTTGTGTATAGTACCATTTATCATAGCTTCCTTTGCAAGCGAATCTGCTAACTCATTGTATTTATCTCCCGAGTGTCCTTTTACTTTTGCAAAATAAATTTCTATAGTTTTTGCAGCTACATCAAAAAAAGTTTTATATGCTTTAGTTCCTGTTTTCTTAGCTTGCCACTCGCCTGTACACCATTTTGCAATGCCCTCATAGTCATGGTAAATTGTAATGCTACTTATTTTATTATCTAAACAGTACTGTATTGCCCGTTCAGACCCTTTAATTTCTCCTGCAACATTATTCATTTCAGATAAACTGTCATCGCAAAACACTTCAGAAAAATGTTCTTCTTTTCCATTGTAAAAAAGCACTACACCACATGAAAACCTATTAGTTGCTGAGTCAAAACTGCCATCGACATAAGCTATCGCAGGTGTCTGAGGAGTTTTGATATTGGAAGCATCAAAACTCCTTTTATCAACATCTTCTTGAATATATTTTATAGCATCATCGTATGTGGTAAAACTTTTATATACAACACCAGAATAACCATGTATTTGGGACTGGCATTCGTTCCATGATTCATATATTCCTGGCTTAACGCCTTTTTTAACAGCATAAAATTTCTTTGCCATGGCTATCATCCTTTATTGGAATTTTGTATTTTATCACATTTTTTAATCAATGTCAATATTTTAAAATAATTATATCAGATTTTTTTTCAGAGTACAAGATTTTTGCTATCTGGGTATGTGTCAAGAATTTCTCGGTAAATATATTGACCTAGATAATAGCCAGCCTCATCGACTTCGCTTTTTTACAAAAATGCAGGCGTTGAGAAGCTTTTAGCTAACTTCCCTATCGCACTGCTGGCCAGACCAGTATTGTAAATACGTCCGTGATGAACCCCTACATGCGATTGAAAGTAGATTTTCCGCATGATTCGTCTCATCGTTCCACGGAATCTGCGGCTGACGGGAGCGCTAAATCCTCTTCCCCATACCGCAAACGCTTTATCTAATTCTTTGTTTCGTATGGCCGTAATTACTTTCACCATGGCCGTGCCTCCCGTCCGACTCCCATGACGCCCTTGTTTCTTCATCCGGTAACTGTATATTCGATGGTTACTCTCACAGGTACCGATTCCACTCGCAGACACTGGAATGTTTCGCAACCGCAGCGGTTCTAACGAATTCCAGTTTCGCCTCATATACTGACGTAGTTTCTCTACTATGCAGAGTATCTTCGACTGCCGCTGTACAGTCTCACCGGAAGGGAAAATATCTTTTTGACTTGTTTCCCATGAGGCATAGTCCCGACCCACTTGTTGTTTCATGATAGCCCCCCACCGTTTGGTGTCTGATACTCGTTAACGTCAGTTGATTGATCAAATCTGCCGTTGTCCGGTAGATGCTTCCGGTTGCCACTTCCGTTACCCGTTTCATGAATAGTGCTGTATACCGCTGATATTTCTTCAGTCCCAAGTATCGTTTCAAAGGATAAAAGGCCTTTGATCGCAGCCCGTTTTTTGTACCCTCGGCGTACATAAGTCACCGTTCCGAACAACTCCTAACGTGTATGAGGATTCCGTCATTCTGTCTGATACTCGTGATCCGTATACGTTTTTATCAATTCGACATCTATCATTTTCAACGCACAGCCAAGTGTTTCCGTATATTGTGATATATTTTTCTGACTGGACAATATATCTATTATCTAGGTCTTCTCTTTTTTTTGCAATATCTTACCGAGAACTATTTTACACTAAGAAACTATTTGTAGGTTTGTCAAACATATGTTACATAGCGGAGAGAAAAGATCGGAGAACTTCATTGGGAGATTTCCAAGCCAAGGGACGCATAGGAAAATTATTGTATTCTCTATTACGGACAGCCAACTGTTTTTTGAAATCTTCAAAGGAATAAAAGCGATGATTCGCATAGAAATACTCGTTATCTTTTCGGTGAGATCGTTCTACCTTTCCGTTATGTCTTGGTGTATAGGGACGGATTTTTTGATGTACAATGCCATACGCTGCTAACTGTTGTTCAAATAAAGTTAATTTTTCCAGTTTGCTTGGACCAAATCGATTCGTAAATTCAAATCCGTTATCGGTTTGAATTTTGTGAATAGGGAACTTACATTTTCTGACAAGATGTTGGAGAAACACAGTAGAGGAATAGGTACTCTGTTCCTGAAACGCTTCCCAATAGCGAACACGGGTACATTCATCCATAGCGGTGTACTGGTACATCTTTTCACCCCGTGCATCCGCCTGCCCCACGATACAGGCAGAAGGAACGACTTTTACGTCGATCTGTACTTTTTCTCCAGGGAACAGCGCTTGTTGATAGGGCTTGGGGATGTATTTGGGGTTAGGTATCGATTTCCGTTTCAGTCCGATACGCCTCAGACAGCGATACAGGCCCGTGATGGAACGTGTGTAACCACGCTTTCTCAGTTTGACCCAAAACACGACCAGTCCGGCATGGGGATTTCGTCGTCGCATGTTCTGAATCAGTGTCATCTCTTGAGAAGTGTGTTGATTGGGATGATGGTGGGGACGTCTGGATCGAGGCTGTAACGATGCCGGGGTACCCTCATAGCGCCATTGCAAGCGATAGATAAACTGGCGATTCGTACGATATTTTATGGCAGTTTTTGTGACACCATGCTTTGTTGCATAGGAAAGAATAGATAGACGATATTTTACATCTTGTGTTATGCTGTTCATGAGAGGACTCCCTTTCTGTTATGGTTTTGCGTAGTAACTTAAGCATAACACAAAAAGGTGTTCTCTCATTTCTGTTTTTGTAACATATCTATGGTAAACCTACAGAACTATTTTACACTAAGAAACTATTTTTATAATCATTTTTTTCGTATCCAGATATATTTTAACTGATAGAAAAACAAAGGATTTTCATATTTATCTATTTGCTTACCAGCAAGGCCACTGTCTCAACGTGTTTTGAGAGGTCTTGATAGCTGTCAAAACGGCGTTTTAGTTCTATTTTTACCTACTCTCGAACTTAGGAACATATCCACGCTCGTAAATGGAAACATATCCAAGATTGACTCTCGTTTATGGAAAAATATCAAAGTCAAATTTAAATAAAAAAATTCTCAAAAATATATTGACAAGTGGAACATTCTGTGTTATATAATAATTAGCACTCAACAATCGAGAGTGCTAACAAAAAATAAATTGAAAAGGAGTTGTTATTTATGGCTGGATTAGTACCTTTTAACAAAAAGAACAAAGAAATCTCTACAAACACTGGCTTTGAGGACTTCTACAACGTACTTGATGACTTTTTTTCCAATGACTGGCCTTTGAGAAGAACCCTCACACATGACACTTTCAAAGTTGATGTCGAAGATAATGGCAATGAATACCTAATTGAGGCTGAAGTGCCAGGTATAGATAAAAAAGACATCAATGTTGAACTTAACGATGGAAAACTTATGATTTCTATTACTAGGGATGAAAACAGTGAATCAAAGAAAAAGAATTTCATCCACAGAGAGAGACGTTATAGTTCTATGAGTCGTTCAATTTATTTGGAAGATGCCAAGCCAGATGGTATTAAAGCAAAACTGGAAAATGGTTTACTTAAAGTTGTAGTTCCTAAAGAAGAAAAGCCAAACAACAGCATTACAATTGATGTTGAATAAGGCAAAATAAAGGGGAGTGTAAAATGAAGTGTGTAAGTTACCGGTAACCAATTTACTAACTTACGCACTTCATTTTTTTGTCGAGGTGCGGTACACTATCAGAAAGCAGGTTGAAAGGAATTGAGTACAGCACTGATGAAGAAACGTAGAAACCCGAGTGAGAAAGGCCAGGCAATCGCCAAGCTCATCATGGAACAATACCAGCCGAAGACGCAGGAAGACATGCAGATAGCGCTGAAGGACGTGTTCGGTCCTATCTTCGAAGCTATGCTGCAGGGCGAGATAGATAACCATCTCGGGTATAGCTCCAATGATCATAGCAAGAAGGAAACCTCCAACCGTCGGAATGGCTATACGGAGAAAAC
The DNA here is from genome assembly GCF_050219315.1 of Megasphaera sueciensis. NCBI lineage: Bacteria > Bacillati > Bacillota > Negativicutes > Veillonellales > Veillonellaceae > Megasphaera > Megasphaera sueciensis. The sequence continues at coordinate 370,782 of NZ_CP116939.1, read as the reverse complement.
CATCCAGACTTCGGTCGGCGAGGTCCCCATCCGCGTCCCACGGGACCGCGAATCTACCTTCGAGCCCCAGGTAGTCCCCAAACGCACCAAGGATGTCACAGGGATCGAGAGCAAGGTACTGGCCATGTATGCACGCGGCATGAGCCAGCGGGATATTGCCAAGACGATTGATGACATCTATGGATTCGAGCTGTCCGCAGAGAGCATCTCGAACATCACAGACCGAGTGATGGACGAAGTCCAGCATTGGCAGACACGTCCTCTGAACCCCTTCTACCCCTTCTTGTTCGTAGACTGCCTGTACGTCTCTGTACGCAAGGATTATGAGACCAAGAACCACGCTGTCTACGTCATCCTCGGCTATGACATCAATGGCTCGAAGGATGTCCTGGGCCTTTGGATGAACGAGACGGAGGGCAAACATAACTGGATGCAGATATTCGATGAGCTGAAGGCCCGTGGCGTTGAAGATGTCGGATTCATCTGCATGGATGGTGTCTCCGGTTTGGAAGAGGGAGCAAAGTCCATCTTCCCCCAGGTGGTCGTGCAGCGCTGCATCGTCCATCTGATCCGCAACTCCATCAAGTACATCCCATCCAAGGATTACAAGGCCTACACGACCCAGCTCAGGAAGGTCTATGGAGCCGTGAACCTGAAGAGTGCTGAGGCCGAATTCGAGCGGTTCAAGCAGGCCTGGAGCCAGTACCCCGGTGCGGTAGAAACATGGAAGCGGAACTGGCAGCATGTCCAGCAACTATTCAACTATGGCAGTGCCGTAAGGAAGGTGATGTATACCACCAATGCGATAGAGAGCGTGAATTCCAGCTTCCGAAAAGTCACCAAGAAGGGCTCGTTCTCCAGCGAGGAATCTGTCTTCAAGGTTCTCTATCTCAGGGTAAAGGAACTCTATGCCAAGTGGGAAGGGCATCATATCCAGAACTGGGCGATGGTCAGAAACCAGTTGGCTATGGATGATAAGCTGCAAGCTCGTATCCTGAAATACGAGAAATTTTAAAGCCAGCAATCACTGGTAACGCATCTTCTTTTATGATACCTAAAAAAACTTACACACTTAACTTGACAAACCCATAACGGATCCCTTTCTATAATTCAATATTATTCGAGAAACTTTTTACTAATCTGCATTTTGTCTCAACAACTCTTTTAAAGCTTTCCTGTTCGATATTAGCCATACAGATAAAAAAATCTCTGATTTAAAAGCATCCGAAAAGCTCTCGAACTTAATAAAGCAAAGGAACTTAACCGATTAGTATGAACAAATCCAAGGCAATACCAATATTTTATTTGCTGTAATATCATTTTCCATCTGATGACATCTTTGAAAATAATATATCTCCACAGACGACTGTAAGAACCGGAGTTAAAATGGACATAATCACCAATTGAAAATTCCCCAAAAGCACCATATCCTATACATATATTTTATGAGGAGGATAGGATATGGTTAAACTGGAGGAGTTATTTATGATAAGAGACTTAAAAAGTAAAGGGCTGTCCATAAGACAGATAGCAGAACAACTTGACTTAGATCCAAAAACAGTACGTAAATGGTTAAAGTCAGATCAGTTACCCAAATATCAACGTAAAAGAAAAACAGAAAGCAAGCTCGAACCACATAAAGACTACATACTGGAAAGAATGATGGAAGGATGTCTCAATGCAGTTGTGATCTATGATGAGATTAAAGAAAAAGGATATACAGGAAAAATCAGTATTCTTCGAGAGTTCATGCATCCTTATCGGAAGCACCATAAAGGAGCAGCATCTATACGCTTCGAAACACCACCAGGAAAACAAGCTCAGGTTGACTGGGGTGAGTTTCACGCCATCCTTCCGGATGGGTCTAAGAAGAAACTCCATGCATTTGTCATGATTATGGGCTATTCCAGACAAAAATATGCAGAATATACAGAAGATGAGAAGTTAGAAACACTGATTGGATGTCACGAACGAGCCTTTAAGTTCTTACAATTGTCCGCTTACGGAAATTGAGGTATTATAAAAACAGCAATAAGATAAAATTCAATACGAAATTATCTTATTGCTGTTTTTGATTTATATTCCAAACTCTTTTTTAATATAAATTTCTTTATTTAGTGTAACAGTTTATTTACCTTTAACTATTACTTCATCATTTTCAAGTACGATATCTACATGTTTTACGTCTGTATGATCTAAGTAGTAATCTGTGATTTTGTCGCGTACTTCTTGTTCAACAACACGACGTAACGGACGCGCACCCATTTGTTCGTCGTAGCCTTTATCAATTAACCAATCTTTAACATCTTGTGTAACGTCCATTGTGATTCCTTTTTTATCTAATGTTTTTTGAACATCTTGTAGTAATAAGTTCACAATGTCTTTTAATGCATCTTTACCTAAATGATCGAATTTAACGATACCATTGAAACGGTTAAGGAATTCAGGGCGGAAGTATTTTTTCATTTCATCCATAATATCATCAAACTCTTCATTTCCATCACCAAAGCCAGCATTAGAAGTACAAATAACAATTGTATTTTTAAAGTTAATGACATTACCTTGACCATCTGTTAAGTTACCATCATCCATAACTTGTAGTAATAAAGTTAAGATTTGTGGATGCGCTTTTTCAATTTCATCAAATAAGATAACTGAATACGGGTTACGTCTAACTTTCTCTGTTAATGTGTTTGAATTATCATCATAACCTACATAACCAGCAGTTGTTCCAATCATTTTAGATACAGCAGTTCGATCACTATATTCACTCATATCTAAGCGAATTAATGCATCTTTATTACCGAATAAATCAATTGCTAACTGCTTTGCAAGTTCTGTTTTACCTACACCTGTAGGACCTACGAAAAGGAAGCTACCAATTGGGCGGTTGCCCTCATCAAATCCAGCACGGTTACGACGAATTGCACGAGAGACAAGATCAACAGCTCTATCTTGACCAATAATTTTATCTTTTAAACGCTTATTAATATTTTTCAATCTTTCGATATCACTTGCATCCATTTGAGATACAGGGATACCAGTTAAACGTTCAATTGAATCTAAAACGTCTTTTACAGTAGCTTTAGTATTATGTGCAACATTGCTAATTTTTAGTTTATCTTCTAGTTCTTTAATTTCTTTTTGGATTTTGTCAGCTTCTTTATATTCTTCATTGCTCACGGCTTTACTTTTATCATCTTGTAATTGTGCAATGCGCTTTTCAATTTCCACTTTATCTATTGCGGGACTTTGTGCTGACAAGTGAGCTGCAGTAATATCTAGTACGTCAATAGCTTTATCTGGCAATAAACGTTGAGGAATATATTGAATGGATAAATCTACACAAGCTTTTAATACATCATCTGGTAGTTCAACATGGTGATGTTCTTCAAATTTTTCACGTATACCCTTTAAAATATTAAAAGTGTCATCAGCACTTGGTTCATTAACAAGTACTTCATTAAAACGACGTGCTAATGCAGCATCTTTTAATATATTATTCCGATATTCATCTTGTGTAGTTGCACCAATAACTGAAATATCACCACGACTTAATGCAGGTTTAATAATATCTGATAGCCCTTTGCTACCAGAATCACTGCCAGTTGAACCTGAACCAATAATTTGATGGATTTCGTCAAAGAATAACACAATATTTTTCGCTTCTTTAACAGCTGCAACTAATTTTTGAATATTTTCTTCAAAAGCACCACGATATTGTGTACCAGCTTCTAAGGAAGAAATATCTATTGAGATAATTTCTTTATCTTTAATAGATGATGGTACATTGCCTTTAACTATAGCTTGTGCTAAACCTTCAACAATAGCTGTTTTACCTACACCAGCTTCACCAACTAAAATAGGATTGTTTTTAGTACGTCTACTTAAGACTTCAGCAGTTTCTTGGATTTCTTTATCACGACCAATTACTGGGTCTAATAAACCATCGCGTGCTTCTTGTGTTAAATTACGGCCAATTTGATCTAAATAATTACCTTCATCATTTTGTCTTTGAGAATTAGATTGTTGAAATGCATGCGCGTTTTGCTCAGCAGAATTCCCACCTTGCTGCTGTCGTAATTGTGCTAATTGTTCCGGAGAAACTTCTTTGCCATTGATATAATATCTTTTAGTACCACTATTGACAGATTCTTGCATATCTTGGAATATTCTTCTGAAAATTGAATCAAAATCATTATTGAAATATCCGTTATTCATACATATCACCTCTAAAAAATTTTAGAAATACTTAAGGCAACAATTAAATGCCTAATGTCAAATTTAAATGCAACAAACTCCAAACATGACCAAAATACAGTGACACCAGAGAACAGGTAGGGGAGGAAGTGAAAATGGTAGAGGAATCAGGCAGCGTGGGATGAGGTGTACTGGTAGAACACATCAAAGGAAGATGCGTAACCAAGTACCTTTCTAGGATAATGATTTAACCATGATTCCATGAATAAATCACCTTGATGATATAAATGTAAATCTGAACCACAAATCCCAGATGCTGTTATCTTTATAATTTCATCAGGTGTTTCAATAATCTTAGCATCTTCAACTTTTTCGGGAGTGTATAATAAACTGTGTAAGTAAGTCAGCAACAGATTAAACGATACTCCCCCTCGGGGATGTCAAACACATGCGGAGGTAATAATTTTATGTCAAAGAAACAGCCCACACGGGGTGAATCCCTTGCTAAAGCCATTATCAGTGAATATAAGCCAAAGACCGTGGAAGATATGCAAAACGCTCTTAAAGATGTTTTCGGGCCTATGTTTGAGGCCATGCTGAATGGTGAAATGGAAAATCATCTCGGCTATGACAACAATGAACGTGGCGAAAAGGAAACAACCAATCGCCGTAACGGCTACAACCATAAGACCCTCAAAACATCCGCAGGTGAAGTCCCGATTGATGTTCCTCGTGATCGAGAGGGTTCTTTTGAACCGCAGGTCGTGCCAAAGCGGCAGACCGATGTTTCCTCGATGGAGGGTAAAGTGCTTGCCATGTATGCCCGTGGCATGAGCCAGCGTGACATCTCGTCAACGATCGATGACATCTATGGATTCAAACTGTCAGCAGGACAGATTTCTAACATTACCGATTGTGTCTTAGATGAATTGAATGAGTGGCAGAACCGACCGCTGAAAGCTTTTTATCCATTTATTTTTGTGGATTGCATATACGTTTCTATGCGTACCGAGCAGGGTGTTTCTGACCAGGCGGTGTACGTTATCCTGGGGTACGATCTAAACGGTGGGAAAGATGTTCTGGGCTTATGGATGGGAGATACAGAAAGCAAACATCGCTGGATGCAGATATTCGATGAAATAAAATCACGCGGTGTCCAGGACATCGGTTTTATTTCAATGGACGGTGTCAGTGGTCTTGAAGATGGTGCTAAAGCTATATTCAAGAATGTTGTGGTGCAGCGCTGTATGGTACATCTAATCCGAAACTCTCTGAAATACGTGCCCAGTAAGGATTACAAAGCCTTTACGGCACAGCTGAGAAAAATCTCTATGGGGCAATCAACCTGAAAGGAGCACAGGTTGAATTTGAACGGTTCTGTGATGTGTGGGCCAAGTATCCCGGTGCCATCCGCGTGTGGAAAGACAATTTTCGGCACGTGGAACAGCTTTTTAATTATGGCAGCGATGTGCGTCGGGTCATGTACACGACCAATGCCATAGAGAGCGTCAACTCAAGTTTCCGCAAGGTCACAAAACAGGGCGCTTTCAGCAATGAAACAGCCGTTTTTAAGGTGTTTTATTTACGGATTAAGGAACTTTATCAAAAATGGCACGGTCACTCCATTCGCAATTGGGCCATAGTGATGAATCAGCTGGTTATTGACGAACGGATTGGCACCATGGTACGAAAATATCAGGTTTCAATTTAAAGTAATTTACACACTTTACTTGACAATCCCACTTTTTCCATCTTCATCTTCTTATGTCCTTGATAAGTGACTGCTTTCATAAAGTAACACTTCATTCTAAGTATTATTTACAAGTATACTAAAATATACTTAGAATGTCAACACTAAACCTGCACGATAGTAACTTCATTTTTACAAATTCAGTCTCAGTCATAACTTCTAAGTCAATATGTTCTTCACTACTTCTCATGAGCATGTCTAATAAATATCTTTTATACATAATTTTATAAAGAGCATTTTTCTCTTCTTTATTCATACATTCACAACCTTTCTTTACATAAGTATTACCAAACTCGGAAATTTATTTCATCAACAATAAAATCCTTCGATTTTATACCTCAACCGAATAATCATTGGTTTATTATTGATCCATGTCAGTAGCACAAATACCCACAACTCTTTTATGAGTCATGGGCTATTTAATCCGTTTTTCATACTTCAATTTCAATGCCAGATTTAAAACTTACCACAAAGTGGTCTTCGTACACAGTGACGTTTTGGATGAGCTTCCTTACAAGCGTGTCGTTATATAGTAGGGTGCGATATTTGTTCCTGCGTATAAATCCTATCAGCTCGTCTATCCGCTCATTCTCTCCACTTATGGATGCATCTTCCACAAGAAGGCTCTGACGATCTTCACGGAGCTTATCTATCTCATCTGCTAGATGTTCATAGTCTTGACCTTTATTGGCCAGCTTGATTACTTCCTTCTGCTTTTCTTCAAGTAAGGTGTTTATCTCTGAAATTTTGTACTCTGTGGTGTCGCCAATTATCGCGTGGATGTTTTCTTCCAAGGTTCTTATCATGTTATCACCACCGGCAAGGAGTTTGTTAATGGCAGTCATAACCGCATCATATAAATCTCCTTCTTTTACCGTGCGGTTCTTACACGTTTCAGGACCTTGCTCGATTCTCGTAACGCATCGCCATACAAACTCTTTTCTACCGCGTATATTCCAATACACCCGTCTGTAAATGTCCCCGCAATCCCCGCAGAAGGTTATGGTGCTCAAAGCGTATTTACTGCTATAGAGTCTTTTGTTTTTATCTGCTCCTGTGTAAATATTATTCCTGCGATGAAGTTCTTCCTGAGCCTGTAAAAATAGTTCCTTTGGAATGATTGCCTCATGACTATTCTCAACATAATACTGTGGGACATGTCCTTCATTCTTGACTCTTTTCTTTGTAAGGAAATCCACGGTGAAGGTTTTCTGTAAAAGGGCATCACCGATATACTTTTCGTTCAAGAGAATCTTCTTTATGGTCTCCGGTCGCCATCTTGGTTTTCCTGCAGCTGTTAAAATATCGTCCTTCTCAAGATCCCTACCAATGCCTGCTAGGCTTTTGCCCTCAAGGTACTCTCTGTAAATGCGCTTAATGATTTCAGCCTCTTCAGGAACAATTATTAGGTTTCCTTCTTCATCTTTTGTGTACCCCATAAATCGATTGTGGTTGACCTGGACTTTCCCTTGCTGATATCGATACTGCAGTCCAAGTTTAACATTCTGAGAAAGGCTCTGACTTTCTTGCTGCGCGAGAGATGCCATAATGGTCAGAAGCACCTCTCCCTTGGCATCCATTGTGTTGATGTTCTCTTTCTCAAAAAATACGGATATGTTCTTATCCTTGAGCTGCCTAATATATTTTAGGCAATCCAGAGTATTCCTAGCAAATCGACTGATAGACTTTGTAATAACCAGATCGATGTTCCCCTCCATGCATTCATCAATCATGCGATTGAACTCTTCTCGTTTTTTCGTGTTCGTTCCAGAAATGCCGTCATCTGCAAATATGCCTGCAAACTCCCATTCAGCATTTTTCTTTATAAACTCGGTGTAATGAGCAACCTGCACCTCATAGCTGGAGTTCTGCTCTTCAGTTTCTGTAGAAACACGGCAATAAGCAGCAACACGCAGTTTTTTTACTTTTTCTTTTGCGGCTGTACTTCCCACCCTTTTTCGTGCTGGAATTACAGTTATGTTTTTCTCGGCCAATTTAAACCTCACTTTCTATCAGACTATACAGGTACTCCGCTCGTGCTACTGGATCATCTGGAAGTTTACCTTCTGATTTTTTCATCTTGAATCGTTCTATAGGTGAAGGAGATGTGAATGCTGCAAGCTCTGCAATCCTTCCTAAGTCCTTCGCACGTTTATTTCTGACTTCTTCAGCTTTATCGAATGTTTCTCTATCGATGATTGCAGGATACACATCATTACCAAGATAGCTGATATTTTTCAAAATAAGCCCCATGGATGAATGTGTCTTCTGAATACCAGCTTGTTCACCGGCCACAGCAAGGGAAAGTCCTGAAATGTATTTTTCAAAGAACATCCTCACCTGCTCTGCTTCCTTCTCATCGACAGCAACAAGTCCTTCCGTAATTGTATATCCGTATGGAACATAGGCCATTTACCTCACCACCCTTTCTTTAAGAGAAAGCCCACATTTTAATTTAAATGTCAGTTCATCCCTTGAATTTACAATGATGTTTTCTACAAACTTTTCAAACGCCTCATCTGTATAGTTTCCATCAAACTTATCTTTCGACACATACTCAAGAAGCGCTTTTACCTCATCTGCCCGTGATGTTCCACTTGTAAATGACATGACCAGGTTTGTCTTCTCAGTGGTTAGCTTTTTTATTTCGCCATCCAGTGAATTTCGTTCTTTGCTAAAAAGTGCTGGTTCAAGAAAGCCTTTCGTCATAAGGCCAATAAGCGTATTGCGCTCTTCGGTCAATTGCTCCATTCGCTTATCGATGGCATCAATTCTTTCAAGGTCGCACTCTTCTTGGTTTTTACTTATAGCATCATAAAGTGGCCCAAGGATAACCTTTCTGCTGTAGGCAAGCTTATTCATCATGGTGGCAAAGGTTGCCTTTATCTCTCCATCCCGAATAAATAGCATGGAGCAGCTGTTCTTGTCTTCAATATGCCCTATGCAGCTCCAGGCGATATAACTTCTGCCAGCAGAGTAGTTTGTTTTTCTCCTAAACGTGGATTCACACTCTCCACAGATGATTTTGCCGCTTAATACATATCTATTTTGATAAGTATTCTTAGCAATGGATTTATTACAATTCTTTGCTCTTTCTGCTATCAGCTTTTGAGCCTTAGAAAATACTTCTCTGCTGATAATAGGTTCGTGGTGATTCTTACAGTAAAACTGATCCTTCTCGCCATTGTTAATATGACGGTTGAAGTTGCTGTCCGTATATGTCTTCTGGAAAAGGACATCACCTTTGTATTTTTCGTTCCGGAGCATTTCAATCACCGTCCCCGGACTCCAATGGTTGCCTCTTCTTGCAGGAATCTTATCTCTGTTCAGGCCTTTTGCTATGATACTTCCACCTTTACCTGAAAGGCATTCTGCAAAAATGCGTTTTATTACTTCAGCTTCCTCTGGAACAATAACCATCTCACCATTTACATTGGCATAACCATAAGGAGGACTGCCAATAATGTAACTACCATTTTGAAATTTCTTATTAATTGACCATGAGGTATTTTGTGATATTGATGCAGACTCTTCTTCTGCAAAACCTGAGAGGATAGAAAGCATTAGCTCGCTCTCCATGTCACCTGTATTTAAATTTTCTTTCTCAAAATAAATATAAACACCGATATCCATCAAACTTCTTACCAATTCTAGACAGTCCATTGTGTTACGGGCAAACCGACTAATTGATTTAGTAACAATAAAATCTATCTTCCCGTTCTCACAATCACGTATCATACGAAGAAGTTCTGGTCGTTTTTCCTTTTTGGTTCCTGATATACCTTCGTCATAATAGAGACCTGCAAACTCCCATTCTGAGTTGGATTTAATATAAGTTTCATAATGCTCTCGCTGTGCTTTAAGGCTTACAAGCTGTTCATCACTATCTGTTGAAACTCTAGCATAGGCTGCAACTCGAATCTTCGTTTTAGATAATAGTGATCTCTCCAATTCATTTATTTTTGTTATCTTTTTCATCATCTCACCTCACTTTCTGTCATTACATATATCACTCAAAAGGCCACTAATAGCAAGGGTTTTATGGCATAATCCCAGCTAACTTTGGAGAGAACTTCTGACGGTTTAATGCTGATATTTTGTGAATTTCGTCATCTGTAATTTTGCCTTCTCTATGCAGCATAGCGACAATGCTCTCTGCTATATAAAAGTTGTATTCATTTTGTAATTGCTCATCTGTCATCTGTTCAATCTCACCCTTGATAGGGCAGCCATCTTTCACTTCAATAACATTCATAAAAAAACACCTCCTACCTGGTAGCCACGGCGGGAGGTGAAATCTGATGTTTTTACTAATCTTTTTTATAAAAATCGCATTCATAACCATCGGCATTAAGGAGTAGCCCCTTTGCCCAGGGAGGAACTCTGCCCATCTGCTCACATACGCTATCTATGGACATTCGAGGTTCTGCCTCAATGATAACTTCATCATGCACATGAGCCACTATGTTATACGTTCGGAGTGTCTTCATGGCATACATCAAAATATCACGAGAGATTGCTTGAACAATATTCTCTACAAATTTTGGTCCATAACTTTCAATTCTTTCCCATTTCTTCGTTCCACCTACACCTTCATAAGTCACAGACTCACCACCGAAGATATTTTCACCGATACGAGGCTTTACATAGGCAAGTTGTCTGCCAGAAGGGAGAACTATAAATAGCATTCCACTCATGCAATGAAACTCAATATTATTAGTTTTCTGTGACTTATTTTCCTTGATGCATTTCTTAACAACAGAGTCAACATCCCACCAGAACTTTACGATGTTTGGATTGGATGCTCTCCAGGCATTTACAAGGGGTTTCAATTCTTCCTCTGCAAGTCCCATCTCCAATGCGCCCATAGCCTTTAATGCACCGACTGATCCGCCATATCCAAGTGCTAATTCTGCTATTTTTCCTTTTTGCCTTAGATGACCGTTCACACCATGCTTTTCAACAGGAACTTTAAACATCTGAGATGCAGATGCACAATAAATATCACCGCCGCTTGTGAATACTTCGGTTCGCCATTCTTCACCTGCAAGCCATGAAAGCACACGAGCCTCAATTGCAGAAAAGTCTGCAACAATAAACTTATTGCCGTCCTTTGGCACAAAGGCTGTGCGGATAAGCTGTGACAGGGTATCAGGGATATCATCATACAGAAGTTCTATTGCATCGTAATTGCCGGACTCCACAAGTCCTCGCGCCTGTTCCAAATCCGGCATATGGTTTTGAGGAAGGTTCTGAAGCTGTATCATTCTGCCTGCCCAGCGGCCGGAACGGTTGGCACCATAAAATTGAAACATCCCTCTCGCCCTGCCGTCCTCACAGACTGCATTCTGCATCGCCTGATATTTTTTTACGGAGGACTTGGATAACTGCTGCCGCAGTAGCAGGACCTCCGTCAGTTCCTTAGGAGCGGTTTTGACCGCCTGTGCCACTTCCTTTTTTCCAAGGCTGTCCATCTCCAGACCGTTGTCTGCTAGCCACTGCTTCATCTGCACCACAGAGTTGGGGTTATCAAGGTCAGTCAGTTCCTGCATTTTTTCTGCAAGCTCTGCTTTTGACTTTGCATCAAAAGCAATGGCATTTTTCACTACATCTATATCAAGGGCAATCCCTCGGTCATTGATTTCTTGGTCGAGATGGTATTCGCCCCAAACAAAGTCCGGTACAGGATATTTTTTCAGCCTGTCCTGTATAGACATCTCAACCTCGACATCCCGCTGGTTATAGAACTTGAACAGATTCCATTTCTCCATATCATGCTCCGGCAGATTGCGTGTTCTGCCGCCGTTTACCTTAGTCGGCTTGCAAGGAACACAGAAGTAGCGAATGAGGTCTTTGCCTTCCTTCAGCTTCTGTTCTTCCAGTCCAAGTACCGTGCCTGCTCCGGCAAGAGATAACGGCAGTCCCATGTATGCCGACCAAACCATGGAGCATCTCCATGCCACCGAGTCAAGGTAATCTCTTACTGAATCCTCATCGATGCTGTAACTGCTGAAATACTGCGGATAGTTTCTTTGCAGCCATACCGAAAGACAGACCCTTTCGAACGAACTGTTAAATGCCCATTTTGTCACGCTGTCATTTGTCAGTGCCTTAATAATTTCTACAGGAACTTTCTCGCCGCAAGCAAGGTCTGTCACCTGAACCGCACCGCCATCAACGGCATATCCAAACAACAGAATTTCAAAATTGGCTGACTGCGTGTAACGATATACGCCGCATTTCTGTAAATCAACATCTGAATACGTTTCTATATCAATACTTATATATTTCATTTCATCACCATCCTATGAAAATTTAAGCGGTAAAGGTTTCCCTCTACCGCCCGTGTATTATTTTAAATAGCCTTTTTCCTTCAACTTAGCAATTGCGTTTTTTCCTAATTTGTAAATTTCTTTGATAACCATATTGGCACAGTCCAAAATAGTATAGACAGCAATTACATAGATGAAAATAGCTCCTGCCGAAACTACTAACTGCTTTTGAAATTCATAACTGAACATCTTTCATCCCCCCTACGCTAAAAAGTCCTCATCATCAGCGGTCGCAAAATCATCCTCGGCACGGCTCTTGCCGCCAAGCGGCTCTCCGTCCTTAATCTTTTGGAGATTATTAAGACCACAGGCAATGCCCTTATTGCCGTTGGAGTTGAATGCATAGAAGTTGATGCTGGCACGGCCATACACACCGCTGTATACCTCACTGCGGTCGATGATAGGCTGGCGGTCTGCATCTACGATGCCCGGAGTAGCTGCACTGTTTGCATTGATGAAGTAGCTGTTTGCATAGGTTTCATCATCAGGACGTTCCAAATCGCCATCCCTCATTGGTGTCTTAAGTACGGAAAGAGCAGGCACAGTTTTGCCACTTCCCTTAAGCTTAGATTGACCCTCCTCATAAGCAGATTGAATAGCCGCTTTAATTTTATTGACGGTTACTGTATCGTCCTTAGGAATGATAAGGCTCACGCTGAATTTCGGTGCGCCGCCGTTGATGGATTTCGCATCCCATACATTTGCATAAGACCAGCGTGTTTTTACTCCTGTGATTACCTTTGTAGGGTTCGTATAATTTTTTGACATATCATTTGTCCTCCTTAAAATCGTTTGCTGCTGTATTCATAGCCGGACGCTTGTCCGACATCGGTACTAAGGTTGGCTTGCCCTGTGGCTTTTCAATAAAGCCGGAGAGCAGTTCTTCAAATCTTGTCTTGCCGAGCAGTTTGGTCATTGCCGTAATACCCAGAACCTTATGTTCATATGGGTCATATCCGGCATCCTTAACCGTATCCACCACAGCGGTTTCATTGACATATTTCCTGTTGGAGCGTCCTTCGACAATCTTCCAGTCTTTCCACCCCTTGCCGCTGACTGCCTGCTGCAAAGCGTATTCCTTGATATCGCCTGCCCAAGATACCAGTGCATCAACTTTTGAAAGAATGGCCTCTATCTCATCATCTTCAAGGGTGGAAGGCATCTCAAAATCGTAACGCGCAAGTTCAAGGTTGTATTCGGCTCTCTTGCGGCAGGTGGCTTTTACCTTACAGAACTGACAGTGGTCTCCGGCTTTGTATTCACCCTCACCCTTTGCCGCCAGCTGTGCTGTTGGACTCAGCACTTCATCCGCCCATTTCAGAAGTTCTTCTTTGGAAATGGTGTATGTGCTGACACTATCCCGCCTTGGCTGGAAGATAGTCATGGTCACCGAATCAATATCATAGATACCGTCAAACAGTTGTAAGGCTCCCAGTGCATAGCACATCATCTGAGGATTCTTTTCTGCATCCACCAAAATTCCGACACCATACTTAAAATCAATGACGGTCAGCGTTTCATCTGCAACAATCACGCAGTCTCCGGTGCCGAAGCCCTGCGGCACCCATTTGGAAAAATCAAGATGCTGTTCAATTAGAACAATAGGGTCTTTGCATTTTTCTTTTGCCACAGCAAGCTGCTCCATCACATACTGGGCATACATATCCGAGCAGTCCGCCATTTCTTCATCGAAGAAAGTAAGGTTTTCTGTTGGATCTTTCGATTTCTGCCCCAGTGCTGTTTTCAGTTTGCGTTCGCAAAGGCTGTGGGCATCGGTGCCCTGCATTGCAAACTCGCTTGTGGTGTCACCGACCTTAGCACACTGCAATGCCGATGGCGGACACTCCAGCCACCTGTGACTGGAGGATGCTGATAAGACTGCGTGGTCCAGACCGGTCTCTCTTGCACCTACAGTACAATTCACCTTCTGTTTATTGGGCATTCCCAAGTACCTCCACTTCAGCAAGCAGTGCCTTATATTCTGCTGGATTTATCCCGGACAGCTTTTCTGCACCATGCTTTGTAAGGATTGCTTTGACTTCTGCCGTATAGCCTTTGTGGGATTTATCCGCACACACGGCTCTGACATCTTCCAACGTGAGTGCTTTTTCTTCCGGCACTTCAGCTTTTGGCTCCTCGTTGGTTTTCTTCTTAACAGCAGTCTTTTTTACAGGCTGCATTGCGTCCTTTCCACTGCTGAACAAATCAGCCAGTTCTTCGGAAATACGTACCAAGGTTTCGCCGCACTTTTTGAGTTCATCCACGAGCATGGATAATTCGCTTACTTTACTCACGATGTCGCACCTCCTTCCTTAACCGTACAAATGGAAACTTCTTTCACGTTGTCACCGGGTACAAGAATTGTGAGTTTCTGTTTTCTTCCGAGGAAGAAGCATAGAATACGTTCTCGTACACTAATACTACGGCAAGAAAGAATACCATCTGATTTTGCCTTCTTGGATACACTGATTTTCAAATTGTGTTCCATCTTTATCACCTCTTTCCGAGAGTGTTTTTTGACCCTCTACCTAATAGCCTTGAGAAAGTAATGAATCTGACGGTTTTGAAAAAATATAAATAAAAAAAATAAACCCACCAAGAAAATTCATCCTCAGTGGGCATCAAATTATCTATTCTATTTCCTAACTAAAGCATATAGTAAAACCGCTCCAACTCCGTAGGCTACATTCCTCTGATTCTTAATTGCCTGCATTTTTTTCTTCTCCTCGGACGCGTACGTTTTCAAGGATGCGTTGGCACCCTGCAATAAGTCCGTCTGCATCTGTGAGGTTTTCTTCAATACAGTCAGCTCGCTCTGCAGCATTATCGACTGCTGCTTCGCCTTGTTCAATTCCGTCTTGGATATTTCGAGTTCGGTCTTCAGCAGACTCAATTCCTTCTGTGATTTCTCGTTCAGTTGTTTCAGCTGAGCCAAGTTGCTCTCTAACTGATTCAACTCCTGCTCCGTTATCCTGTACTCCGCTGCATAAGAAAAGGCAGGCAAGAATACTAACGATAATAAGAACAATAATGCTGTAAAATACATATTTTTTCTTTTCATCCGACATTTCCACCACCTCAAAACTACTATTTTTAGCCATTTTCCACCATTTGCGGTTATTACCTCACCAAGCGTATTTAATCTTTGTAGGGCAAATACCTGACAGAGCCTTATTTAAAGCCGCTGTAAGCCATTTGTACGAGCCATTTTCTTTAGACTTTCAAATATTTTTTTGCCACCAGGCTGCTTTGCCGCGAATTACTTGACCACCTAGTTTTAGTTCGTCCGTAAGCGGTGCATCCAGTAAATACCACAAATCCCATCGTTCACAAGTTGTTGATGGACCATAGTCATCTTCTTCAGCTGCCTCACAGTGGGTTTTAACATGAGCATAATCAATAGGCAGATCCAGTTCTTCACATAAAACCGCCACAACCTTTGCCACCCCATCGATTTGGTCTTGCGTAGGTGGATAATCGCCAAAGTCTGTATTGTAACCACTATGTGCTTCTGCCCCATAACAGCCTGCCATGCAGATACCAATGGCTCTGCTGTTTCGGTGCCAAGTATGTGCCAAAAGCTCCGTTAAATCCTCTGTGCTGGCATAAATACTTCCATCGGCATCTACGTTAATATGGTAATCATCAAAAAACTGATGGTACCTTCCTGCGCTCCAATGTACATAAATTTTATCAATATAGCCTTTAGCAGCTTGAGCCATTTCTCTTAACTCATCTAAGGTTATTTTTCTCATGCTCCTCATCCTCCTCAAAATTGTCCGGTATTCCATTATTGTTCATATCAATAAAACAGCCTGCTATGAAGGTCATAAACCCTATCATAGCAGGCCCAATCATTTCTTTAATTACCGCCAATAAATCACTCATAACAATCTGCCTATTATGCCATTGGTACAGCCAGGCAATATAATACGTAGCAACCAAAACCACAACAAGCAGAAAATAACCTACAATCACAGTCTTTATTGGCCTGCTCATAGCATTTATTTTCACCTTTACAGTACTAAGAACATTGCCTAAGATTACTTTTGCATTATCAAACACACTTATTCCCCCTTGTAATTTGGCAGTGCTTTTATTTCAGCCATCAGATCGTCTATTACTCCATTGGCACCAAGGTTTTCATAGCTTTCATAACAGGAAACTATGCTGTCCTTAGCGTAAATGGGAATCCACTTCTTTTCAGTTACATAATGGTTATAAACCTGAATGATTCTGTCTCTAAGCAGTGCCTGAAGTCCGGTCTGGATAGCATCCTGACGTTTCTTTCTGGCTCTAAGCTCTGTAAAGATATAGGTTAAAAGCATACCCATCCCGGCACTTAAAATACTTGTTAATATTTCCTTCCCCATATAGTTATCCCCCTATCAGCCTTTCCATATCAATCGCTCTGCCTGTATACCGACAGTTTTGCGCCCCAAAATACACCTTTTCAGTGGGTATATATTTAAAAGACACCGCATTATGTCCATGGCTTACCCTTACACTCTGCCCCGCATGACTTATAAAGACTGGTGTTTTCCAAAAGTCAGAAATAAGAGTTTCAAAGCTTAGCGTCAAAACACCATCATTAATAGCCGCCTTCACATCTTTTATCGTCCAGCTATATTTCCAATCAAGCTCATGGATATAATCCATGGTATAGTGAGCAAAACAGCTAAAATTGTTGGTATCGCTGGGCAGCTCATTCATACCTTTCAGCAAAAATACTTTTATAAAAACATTACTGCCACTTTTATCAATCTGCATAAAGCACCGCTGAGATAGATTAGTCAAAAACTCACTTGGCAACATATCCAGTACCTGCAGTATTTCCCTAAAGTTATAAAGCACATAGGTATTATCCGTAATGCCATTATTAAGAACTACCGTAGAACTTCCCTCTCGTAAAAGCTCCGTATCAATAATATTCAGTCTGTCATTGTGATAAAAATTAAGTACTTTACCTTCAATATTCAGTTTTATCGTTTCCGCATCATTCTTTCGGTTAACCGCATTCGGAAAAACAAATAAATTCTTAATCGGCATAACTTGCCCCTTTCCACTTTTCGTATTCAGCCTTAAACCAGCTAAAAAGTTCTTTATTGATATAGCATTCAATATCCCTGCTCTTACTTTTAAGGCAGCCGCCACCGCACATAAAATAAACCGGGCAGTATTTGCATTCCGGAAAATTATCATCCAGAACTCTTTGCTGCTCGGCTTTCCAGTTTTTAGTCAACTTTTCATCTCTTATATAAAGGCAGGTAACACTTTCTCCCTTGGTGTTATATTTTTGCAGATTCTTATTAACGCAGTAAGTTTCTCCATAGTCAAAATTTGCTTGGTACCGTTTTAATAATCCTGTAAACATTCCTTCATAGCGAAAGTTACGAACACCGTATTTAAATCGCTGTTCCATAAAACTACCGACCATATTCTTGTACTGTTTTAAGATGTAATCTGCATCTCCAAGGCTTAATGCGTATTTATCATTGGCATCGTTAGTAGCATGAGCAAAATGAGGAAAAAAAGATAACTGCCTGCCAATAATTCTTTCCTTAGCGGCAAAGGATGTAATAATTGATCTTAAATCGGTATGCCCATGATGGAGCGTAGTAGAAACAGCTAATTTTGGATAATCAATAAGCTTAGTAAAGGGGTCAAATCCTCGCTCAGAGTTTTTCCCTCCATCAAAGCTGATACATACTAAAAAATCATGCTTTTTAAAAAATGGCAAATACGCCTCTAAGTTAACGCCATTTGTGCATATAGCAAACTTTGCTTTTGGCAGAGCCGCTACAACCTGCTTTATTTCATCCATGTATAAAGTCGGTTCGCCGCCCATAAATTTGACGGTAAGGTTATCCTGCTTTTTTAACTGCTCCAAAAGATTCGCTGAAAGTCCCGTTTCACGCTCATCTTCTTCTCTGTGGCAGTAGGCACAATTTAGATTGCACTTACTGCCCATATAAATAGTTGCCTGCATTTTAACCCTCCAGGATGAGGTTGTATTCATTCCAAACCTCATACCACTTTCTGCCAAGCTTAAGCTTAAATATACCTGTATGCCCCATAGGATAAAGTCTAAAATTACCTCTGCCATTTTCAAGCTGTACTCTGCGGTTGTTTATAACTCCGCAGCTGCTGTCTATCGTAACATCGTCATCATCAATATCGCGGGTAAGTTCTTCTCCTTCAAAATTACCAGAGTATTTTATAATCTCAAACTCCACATAATCCTTATCCTTCACTAAAGCAATCGGTATTGTAAAATCACCGCTTTGCGGCATTCCTTTCCTGTTGGCCATAAGAATTCTTTCACCAATCTTTAAAGCATAACTGTCCCACAAATGCATCCTAGGGTGATCGCCTGTTACCAAATCATCAGAATTAAAACTTATTACCTCATACTCCTCATCGGCTTCTATTTCAGTATTTTCAGGTCTGCCTTCAAAAACACGGATAATAATATCCCGCTCCGCACCACCAATTACTCCGGTATCAAGCTGCAGTACATCTGCTGTTCCGTAGAGCTGCAAAAGCTCTGCAAAATCAAGTTTTACGCTGACTCCCAGCCTGTTAAGGTCTAAAAACTTAAAATCCGACTTACTCATCTTGCGATAATTTTTAACCTTACCAGGACTAGCGACCAGAGTATAACTGTTATAAGGTCGCAGAGTTTCAATCGTATCCTTGCCATAGCCTGCCGGATATTTAGAAGTTACTTCTGCGGTGACACATAGCTCCTTGATGGTTATTTTTAGTTTATGCTCTGAATCAGACCTCTCGTTAAAACATATCTTAAGCATCGTTATCCTCCAATTTAAAACAATAATTTCCTGCAAATATAGAATCACAGCCTTCCGCTTTAATTTCATAGGTTATGTATTTTCCCACTGTTTTTTCGGCCTTATCTTTCACCATCCGCATATTGGGCTGGGCCATATAAAAAGATGTTTTTTCGGCTTCTGCAACTTTCTTATTTCCATAAACGGTTTTTAAAATAGCTCCCTTAGACACAATAAGCTTCGGATTTTTACCGAAGGTATATGCCACGCTCACCGATTTGTTTTGAATCTCTTTCACTGCAAAAGCTCGATGAAGCTGGTTCAGCACTTTATCTCCCGGTTTCAATTCTTTAATATCCACAGGTCCTTTATCTGTTAAAATCAAGCCTTGTATAATCATTTTCATCAACCTCCATCATCTCCGCAGTCACAATTACTGCAGTTACAGTTACAATTGCAATTCGTACATTCCGTCTGGCAATACTGACAACGTACCGACTGGCAGCCCTGACAGGTTTGACACCCCTGGCAACTTTGACAGTAAGTGCTTTGGCAATAGCTGGTTTGGCAGGTCTGACAGCAATTCGCCTGGCAGCAGTTGCCTGAAAAACTTGTTTCCAGATTATTTACCGCCGTTCTTAAAAGCATAATATTTGCACTTATCACCTTGGTATATGTCAAGCCACTTAAATTTATAGCGGATGATTTATTGGCATTAGCCGCCATGGCAGTCAATGCTGCTGCCAATTCTGATATGTGCAGTTTTTTTACCGTAATATTACTGTTTAAGGTTGTATCTGTATAAGCCATTTAAGCACTTCACCCCCCATCATCACCGCAGTCACAATTACATTGCATGGACTGACAACTATAGCTTTGACAGCTTTGGCAGGATAAGCTTTGACAACTCTGGCTTTGGCACACGGCACTCTGGCAGGTGGCGCTCTGACAGGTCTGGCAATAAGTACAGTTGCCGCAATTATCAACATTCGCCGCATAGCTTTGCAGCCTATCAATAGCTGTTCTTAGTTCGGTAATATGCACCGGTCTTATTTTTGAGGTATATGAAACTGTTGTCTCCGTAAAGGTTGTTTTAGAAATAGCTCCATTAACCGCCATTTACTTCACCCGCCATCAGCCTGCCGTACTCTTCAAAAACTGAAAGCACCGGCAAAAAGACCGCTTGTTTTAGTCTGCAATAACCCTCCTGCCTTGCCTTAGTTTCTACTAGTTTACATCCCCCTCGGCAAAAGGCTGCTGCCGGACAAGCATTGCATTCTTTTAGGTTTAATTTAGTGTTATCTGATGCCATAACCTTATTTAGGTAAGTAAAATAGTCATCTTCAATAGTACACACCCTGCTGCTGGTGTTATGGCAGGGATACAAATTTCCTTCCAAATCCAAGTTCATAACATCATACCCATTACCGCAGAAGCAGTAGTTTTTATGCAGTCTGCCATCTTCCTCAGCATAGAATCGTTTCAACATACCAAACATTCTATCCACATAAGCAAGATTGGTATAATCCTTCAGTTCTGTTTTACTACCGCTTAATCTTTTCTCCAGATAAAATTTGCCAAGCTCCAGCATTTCCTGCTCAACTCTTGCGTAATCTACAGCTAATAGTTCTTGCGGCAAATCCCCTGTGTTAAAAATTTCATCAATATTAATGCCCACATGATACCCATGAATTTTATAGTAATCATCGGATATGCTCTGAAAATCCTCTAATATTTGCAATGGATACGCTTTGCTGCTTAAAACAGCGGATAAGCCAAGCTGCTCTATGCAAAGCAAAAGCTTTCTTTTTTCTTTACCTGAAAATACATCATATCCACGGGTTTCCAGCACATTTCTTCCGTCCCATGAAATAGTTACAGGCATTTTATTGGCATTAAAAAAGGTCACCATATCCTCGGTGACCGCCTTCCCATTTGTAATAACTGAAAACCAACAGTATTCATTTGTTTTTTCTACTACCGTCTTAATGTTTGCAAAATATAATAACGGTTCTCCGCCGTAAAACTGGATATGCAGTTTCTGTCCTTTTGGCAGTTCATCAGCACATTCTTTCAAGAAGTCATATATGACAGGATTAATTTTCTCTGTCAGCTGCCGATTTACCAAAGGATGCTGCAAACAATAACGGCAGTTCATATTACAACTATTACCCAACATTAAAAACACTGTATGTATCCTTCGCTTTAAAAATCTCCCCATCACTGCCTCCTGACCATTATCTTTACTCGTCTTACATTTTGAAAGCTGTCGCTTGCTACGATTCTTCCTACAACACTATCTTCCTTATCGCCTTCAGTAAAGGCTCTGCCAACTCCGGGTATTTCTGATGGAACAACCTTCATTCCAGCAATAGCAGTACCATAAAACTTAACGTGCACTCTTCCTGCTAAAGCTACAGGGATATAGTTTTGAATTACTTTACCAATATCCACATTGCCATTTTCATCTGTTTCTCCACCAATTATTTGGGCATATTCATCACTATGGACGCCAACCACCATAATCGACTTATCTGTTGCCTTTTCGTAGCATTCTTTGCCACCATCAGCCAAAGCAATAATATCTCCCGTTTCTGTTTCTCCTCCTCTGGGGAAAAATTCAGCATAGTCGTTATAATAGGCGTTTACTACTTTAGCTGCCGTTAAAGTTCCGGCTATAGTCACATTGCCGCTAGTATCTTGAACAACATAATTGCTATCATTGGTGAGCTGACTTGTTTTATTTGGAATAGTAGGTTTATTTAAAAGATCACTATAACTGCCCGTGGAAGCAACCGTGGCAAGTTTAGTAATGCCACCTGTCATTTCGGCTTTCGTAGCATAGGTACTTACAATATTATTTCCATCTACGTCCTGTACCGCTTTAGTGGCACTTACTGCATTAGCAGTTTTATCTAACTTTCCTGCAATAAGATTTGTTATGGTAGTCGCAAAATTGGGGTCATTTCCTAAGGCAGCAGCTAGTTCCTTGATGGTATCCAAAGTTCCGGGAGCAGATGCTACGAGTGCAGCAATTGCTGTCTGGACAAAAGAAGTACTCGCAATAATCTGTGAGCTGTTTCCCTGAGCCGCCGTAGGCACTTTAGGTGATCCCGTAAAAGAAGGGGAAGCAAGATCCGCTTTTAAAGGTAAATCCACGGTTTCCAGTTTTTCTAAACTTGAAGCTGCTTTTTCAGCACTTTGTCTGGCTGACGTTTCGCTGTTTGCTGAGTTCTTTTCAGATATAGCCGCAGCGTTAGCACTATCACTGCTCGCCTTAGCATATGAGTCAGCATTTAAAGCACTATTAGAAGAGGCTATCGCTGACTTTGATGCGTTATTAGCATATTCTTTAGATAAGGATGACCAGCTTTTAGCTGATTTTGCATCTGTTATGCCGTCCGGATCTGCATCGCTTTCTGCCCACTGCCTGGCCACATCTGCCCAGTTCTTAGCAGAACGTGTTTCGCTTCCTGTCGGTGGCTCGTTGCTTTCTGCCCAGGCTTCAGCAAGATTTTTACTTTCTTTAGCACTTTCAGCATACTCAAAAGCTTTATCTGCGAATTCTTTGACAACCTCTGCACCATATTCGCCTACCTCAAGTTCCTTACCTTCTGCATTATTAAACGCACTGACCTCTATTTCAATCGACATTATGAGCCACCCCCTTAATCATAAAATACGCTGACCAGATAAGCGTTGTAATCTTTTGAGTGTTTCTGTTAATAATGGCAATATCATAGACATAGGTATCCGGAGCCAGACTATCTAACTCTCCTAAGGTAATTGGCAGGTCAATATAGGTTTTCCCTGCATTATAGACATCCTTCTGAAATACCACATCCGTTGAATTTGAAGTTGCTTTAATGGAAAAGCGGAATTTATCATCAGATGTGAGCATGTAGTCTTTAAACTTAAACCTTATGGTATAAGTATCATACTGGGATACCTCAACATTAAAATTACTATCTATTGAAATCAAAACACATCACCGCCTTCACATATCATCGCCGCAGTCACAATTGCAGTTGTAATAATTTGTACCCTTTATAAATTCCAATGTCTGACTGCGATTAATTAAATGCTGGATTACTTCTCTTAATGTGTACGTCCCAGCAGGAAGTCCCCGGTGCTGCTTTACTCTTACATAGCCGGAACTTAAATTACCTCCTCCGGAACTTTCTGAAGCGTCATAGCTGACTGCAGTTCCTGAAAGCTTTACATCCCGTTCCGATTGGGTACTTGTCGTTACTGACAATTCCAACATATCCTGCAGCCGTTCATCCACCACTGTTCCTGTACCGTTATAGCTCACATAAATGATTTTCCCTGCATCCGCTGCATTAAAAAGAAGTGTTCCTGTATTCCAGTCTGCAGCTCCATGAGCTATTGTATTGTAGTCCGGCCAGTATTGACTTTGAGAGGGAGTTGCAGCAACCTCTGTAAGTATTACCCCTCCGCTGAAAGCTACAGCAAGAGTGCTGGGGTCTGTTTTCTGTGGTACTTCGTTAAGCCTTACCGTATAAGGACTTTGATTAGGCACTTGATGCTGCTCTCCATTTATTCTTTTTACATTCAGCACATTTAAAAATGGGTCTAATCTGTAATCTTTTATAGCCACTGTTTACCTCCTTAAAGTGCAGTCAGTTGTTTAATGGCTGATGCCTGCGACTGTTCTATATTCTTTGCACTCCGTTCAATGTCTGACAAATATTTTTCTAAAGCAAAAATCGGCTCTCCAAGCTCTACATCTGCAGCAATACCACCTGATGCAGATATGGTATATTTGACTTTGGTTATAGGATACTCATGGGTAGCACCTGAAAGCGTCCTTATTTGAGCCTTGCCTGTAGTAGTCATATGCCTTACATTAAAAGTTCCATCAACCAACGGATATTCTAAACGTACTCCTGTCAGCTTGGCTGATTTAATCGGGTCTTTATACTGCCTAATCTGGTTTTCTCCCCATCTAACCGCATCTGCTACTTCATAAGCGGAAGGAAGCGTCCAAATTTCATCTCTCCTGCCATACTCGGCAATACTTGCATCATCTTTAACCACGCACAGCCACTGCTCACCCTCGTCATCAATATTACCGCCTTTGATTCGTGCCCAATTAACAATTTTCTCCACATTCCAGGAGGGTACATATTTATTAAGATGTTTACCGACTGTAAGCCTTGCTTCTTCATTAATACCTGTTTCTCTTGGCATAAAATACAAGCTTCGGTATTCATCTATCCCGTAAACATAATTCACAGCAAAATCTGCCAGGTCAGACAACGCCTCTTTAACCGTAACTCCGTCAAAAACCAGCTTTGTTATGGTATACCCGGCATCTGCTATCTTGCTAGCGTTATAAATAGTTCCATGTGTTTTTTCAGCTTTTATGGCAATATCTCTTACAATTGCCCCTGGGTCCCTATTTTCATAGGTTTCAAAAAGCACCAGTTTTTCCAATCGATTATAGTAGCCGTGGGCCGTAAATTTATATTCCGTTTCCGTTGAACCTTCCACTGGTCTTGTGATGATATAACCGGAATACCAGGGCAGTTCATCTCCAAATAAATGAATGTCTATTCTTTGCATATAATTAAGCTCACTGTTAGAAGGCAATACCTTAAAGAGAAGTTCACAGGACCCGCAGCCGGTAGAACCTATTTCAAATGTTACCTTGCTTAAGGAGTTTTTCTCACTGCCGCTGCCAAAAAAGGCTGTCCTTGTACCGTCAGCAGCATATGCAATAACCGTATACTGACCGGAATAATACTTCTTAGTTTCGCCTCTGCCGGCTTCCGCTACATTTCCTTTGGTAGTGCCAGCAAAGATAAACCGACCGAAGATACTTTTGCCAAAAGTAAAATTCATATAAACCACCTATTGGTATAAGTAATTTCAATACGGCCTGCTCCTCCTGTATAGAAAAAGCTGTTTTTCCCTGGTATAGCCTCTAAAAATTGTCCGTTAAAGGTATTTATGCTGTTGGCCGTATTTCTCCATACCGTTCCATCCTTACTGTTTATAACTGTAAAAGCAGGAGCAATGAGCAGTGCGTCCGAAAGCTTAAACTGTTCTTTCGTTTCTTTATGCCATATCGTAACATCCGCCATTTTATTTTTAGGTATAAATTTAAAGGTAAGAGGTGTTGCAACACTTCCTAAATTATGGAGTACCATTTTCGCTTGATAAGCTTCGGACGGGAAGTCATAAGTTACAAGGCTTTCCTGTCCCTCATACCTAAAGGGATCTGCTAATAAAAGACTTACCGTGATATGACTCCATCTTTGCTTAAAGCCATTCTCATATTCATGGGTTATTTTACTGATGCCTGCAACATTAAAACAGCGGTCAGACCTGCCGCAGTAAAGCTTATAATCCTTTTGAGCAAAATAGCGATAGGCCCTGTTTAATTGTTCATCATGAGAAAATTCATCCGCGGCAAGCATAGAAAATTTCACTTTAATAGTATGGCCTTTAATCATGCCGTCCCCTATAGCATCACCGCCATGTGAAAAGGTTCTGTCTTCTATTTTGCTGTTAAAATCATAACTTCCGGCATCAGATAGTGACCAGGCTGACGGAAGCACATATTCATGACCATCTTTTAAGATTTTAAGCTTATCTCCGTTATCTTCACGTTCCGGAAAATTCATCTCATACACCCCTTAATCCAGCAGCGACCATATTGGTCAGGCCTTCAAACAAATCATCCACATCAGCTGCATCATTAATATCGCCATAAATATTTTGCGTAACTGTACTGTTTCTGCTGCTTCCTGCTTCTACAATACCTTCAGCGATATTGTTAAATACAGCCCTGTTTAGAGGCAATGCTACCTCACTATCTGCTCCTTCACCAATAATGCCTAAAGTTGGTCCCGTAAAATATCCACCCTTAGCATAAGCGCCTACCTCAATATTACTGCCGGAGGTCTTTGCTCCGCCGCTTATTCCTGAAATGGCTGCTATAGATGCTCCCATTGCGGCTGCTGTTGTAAGTGATGTAGTAACCATACCCAAAGCTCTGGCCGCTGAACCTGGATGCACTGTTTCATAAGCTACTGCGGCAGGTGCCCATACAGCAAGTTCTGCTGCTGCCTGCGCTGTGCTGGCAGCCTGTTCTTTTTTCTGCAAATTCTGCCCCATAACATGGGATACAATCATCCCCGCAGCCTGCTTGGCAAAATACTGGGCAATAACCTTAATCATGCTCTTGCCCAAATCAGCAAAGGCATCTTTGGCACTTTTTGCATTCGTTAAAATACTGGTAAAAGCATCTTCCAAACCGTTCAAAGCCGTACTGTAAAGTCCCGCTGCAACCTGTGCCATCGTCATATGAGCCGCTAAAAAAGCCTCTTTATAGGTATCTAGCATTGTTTTCTGTGCTTCCATATCATTTAAACGAATAGCGGCTTCTTCAGTTAAAACCTCCTGCAGCCTGGCAAGATCATTCGTCTTATATGCCTCATCAATATTAGCCTGAATATCTTTGCACTGAGCATGATACTCTGCCCTCGTATCCTCATAAACTTTATCTTCAGCAAGCTTATCCTTAAGCATTTGTTTATGAAAGTCCAGCTCCCCTGTTTCAGTTTCCGTAAAAGCTATGTTTCGTTCTTTTAGAGCTGCGATAAAGACGTCCTTTTCAGTCTGGTTAAGGCCAATAAAGGTGTTGGATAATTTAGTCCAGCGTTCTTCAATACCGCTTACCGTCTTTTCATGTTCTAACTGCATCTGCATAAGTTCTGCAGCCGCTGCATCTGAATTAAATACAGTGCCTGCTTTTAAGGATTCAAAAGATGCATCGTGAATACTGTTTTGTATTTCCTGTGCTTTTTTAGCTTCTTCACAGAGAGAATTAATGTGCTTTTGAGCATATAACTCACTAAGACGCTGTTTATCTCTTTCGTAGTTTTCATTGGCAGACTTAGACTTTTCAAGTTCAGCTGTTTCTTCCTTATACCAACGGTCTACAAGCTGAGATTTGGTATTAAAAGTACGTACCCATTCGTCTTCAATCGTTTTAGATGTACTGGCAGCTTTATCTGAAAGATTATCTTCTCTTGAATCTGTGCCTCTTCCTCCGCTGGAATCAACGGAACCGACTGACGGAATTTCGCCGCTACCACTGCCTTTAAAATTGCTGAAATCCGGCATTTTCCATTCTTTTTTTGGTGTGCTTACTGCACTTTTACTTCCATTTTCTTCATTTTCTCTGCCAACACTATTTAGAGCTGCATTGGTTTCAAATATTTTAGAAATAAGACCGGATAGCCAGCTGACTGCATTCGAAACAAAATTAGAAATAGTGGATAGACCACTTGATGCCCAGGCGGGTAAAACACTATCCGCCATATTTCCTAAAACAGATGCTATGGCATTTAAGGCTGAGCCGATGGCATTCACCATCCATTCAAAAACACTGCAAATGCCTTCAATTACGCTGCTTACCGCAGTAAAGAGAAGTGCTGCCCCATTAATCAAACAGCCAAAATATAAAAGAACTCCTTCAATAACAACTGCTGCTATTGCACCAAAAGCTACAAATAGCGGTTTTAGAGCATTTAAAACACTGCTTAGCAAACTTCCTACAGCAGAAAAAGCTGACTGCAAAGCACTTCCTGCTTTAGTTAAAAGCTCCGTCTTTACACCCATGAGTCCAAATACATCGGCTGCACTCATGCCGCTTGACCACAAGGCATATAAACCTGAAGCAATTACGGTAATTGCTGCTATAAAAGGGGCCGCAGCTGTTACTGCAGCACCGATTCCTGCTACAAAAGGTGCTGCCATCGCAAGTGCCGCAGCTCCGGCGGCATACATGGCAGGAATCGCTACTGCGGTTAAAGCTGTACCAAAGGCCACAATTGCCACTTGTACTTCCGGTGGTATACAGTTCATAATAGCTTCTCTGATGCCTCCATTTTGCAGGTTTTCTGCAAAGCGGCTCAGCCACTCACCAATAGAGCTGAACAGTTCAGGCAAATTAAGTGCTTCGGCTATAGCAAGACCAGCCTGCGAAGCGACCTGCCCTAAGCCATCCATAAGGTTAGACCAAGTGCCTAGTATAGTACCGCTTTGCTGCTCCATCATGCCGCCATAACGGCCTTCCATGCCTCCGACAAGTGCATCCAGTGCCATTTGGCTGTCCACCATACTCTTAGTAACCATATCCTGTGCAGTTGCCACCTCTGTACCAAGCTTATCCGCCAAAAGCTGCCAGGCAGGAATACCAAGTTCTGTAATCTGCATCATTTCCTGGCTGGCAAGTTTTCCCTTAGCAGCAATCTGACCTAAAGCAATCGTCAGGCGATTAACACCGTCCTGCCCTGCACCAACTCCTGCGGCTGCATCACCTACGGCAGTCAGAGTTGGAATAATCTGTTCTGCCGTAAAGCCAAAAGCCAGAAACTTCTGACTTGCTTTTGTAACATCGTTAAATTCAAAAGGTGTATGTGCCGCAAAGCTCTGCAGTTCTTTTACAAAGGCACCTGCACGTTCAGCACTGCCCAGCATATTAGTCATGGCAACCTGAACGTTTTGGAGTTCACCACCTGCTTTAACAGCATATACACCTAAAGCACTCAAAGCTGCACCAAGGCCTTCTAAAACAGTAACCGCCTTACCGGATAAATTCATGCCTTCAGAGCCAAAAGCGGATTTAAGCTGTCTTTTTGTTGCTGCTATCTCTTTTCTTAAATCAGAAGAATCTGCCCCTATTTTTACTAATAACTCTGCTACCGTTGACACTCGTCCGCCTCCTTCCTTTTAGCATAAAACTCCCTAAAGAAGTTATCCCGTTCTAATTCTTTCTCACCTGTTGTTTTCTTAGGCAAAAATGGTTTCATAAGCTTTTCCGGGGTTATTCCCTTAGTCTGCGTGGCCATAAGATTTGCCGTAAAGTATGAAGCTGTCCAAAGATTGGTCATTCTTCTTTTTTCATACCCTTCAGCTAGTTTCACTAGTTCCATCGGTGTAAGTTCATAAAATTCCTTTGGCTTTAAGGCGAGAGGTCCATAAGCCACACTCTCTGCCCACTTCAGCCACGCAAAAAAAGAAGGGACTATCTGCCCTTCCTTGCGTTTTTTCTTTCTGCTGTTAATTCCTCACTTGCCGAATCCGTCATTTCTTCCGGAAACAGTTTGTAATATACGGCCTTACCTAAAATGCCGGACCCTGCAATACATTTAACCACGGGAATCTGAATATCTGTTTCAAGTTCTATGCCCTCCTCCACTAATTCCTGCATTTTCTCGGCATACCACTGCGGTGTACGCATTTTATGATGACGAAGTGCCACACTTAAAATGATAGTGAGCATTCCTAAATCAAGACTTTGGTTTTTGATGATGTCCCCGGCAGGCTTTCCCGTCATGCGTTCAATATCTATAAGCCTGCCGATATTTAAAAACATATACTCATTTTCGCCAAACAACGGAAACTCAACCTTCTTCATTTACCGTACCTCCAGTTTTTAGATCAGATAATGGACCAGCCCCGGAAAGCGTTCCTTTTAAGGTAGCTACATCATCGTGGGGCGTAGAAAGACTGCACTCTGTTAAAGAGGCCCACCCCATCAGATAGCTTTGATCTGGATATTCAAACTTAATATTTACCTGCTTATTATTTAAAAAAGCAGCTTCAAGAAATTTTGCTCCGGTATCTCCGGCAAGATAAACACTTTCTAAGTCAATAGACCAGCTTCTAAGTCCAGGAAGCGTTGCTTTCCAGCCACCGCTTGTTTTATCCGAAGCATCTATTTCATCTGCCTTGCGGGATAAATCACCGCTTCTCTGACCACCTACTAAGGTCCAGGTAGGTGCTGCTTCGGTAGTTCCTGTATTTACATACAAAAGATAATCTTTACCTGCCGTTGCCTTACTGGTACTGACAGGCTCAGCAAATACTGTATATGCCATTAATCTTCACTCCTTCTCATGTTCTGTACTAATATTACTAAACTGATCACTCCATTGTAGCCTGTTTCTTCCTCCGGATAAGCCTCAAAGAAATCCACCTGCTGCCGAATGGCTGTAAATTCATCTTCACTTAAATCTATCTGCTTGGTCTGCAAAAGGCTAATTACCCGGTTAGCAATACTGTTTATTTCAAACTTGCCTTTATAGGTAGACCAGATATTAAGCTGCACCGTTACTTCCACTATATCCTCGTACTTTGTGCCTGCCTCTTTACAATTAAATGCACCAAGCGTCATAAAAGGCAGTTTTGCCGTTTCCGGCACATAATCATAAACAGGCACTTTTTCATGTGCTCTAAGATACGCAATAAGAGCTTTCTGCAGTGCATTTAATGGTATACGTTTCACTTATTAAGCACCTTCTTCATACTGGACACTATCTTAAGTTCTTCTGCTTCAAAGCTTGGCTCGATAAAAGGCCTGCCTTTTCTGGTCGGTATTTTGGCACTTTTTCTGAAGATAACTTCCCCTCCTGCCGCAACGGTTAAAGCTTTTTTGTTTTTAGGGCGAACAATATGTGCCTTAGCACCAAATTCCACAATATGTGCATAAGGCGTTTTAGCCCTGACTGTTCCTTCTGGCTTACGTCTGTCGAACCCGGATTTTATGGACTTTTTAAGTTTTCCAGTTCTTTGGCTTACCTTCTGCCTTGCACCTCTGGCAATATTTTTCGTACCATCCTGCAGTGCATTTTCAATACCAAGGCGTGTTTTACCATCCCAGGCACTAATACCGTTCAACGCTTTTGTTAAATCATTACTGGTAACCTTCGCATAAAACTTCATTACACACCCTTCTCATATTCAACTATTTCTATGAAGGTGCTGTCCTTATAGAATCTCTCTACCGATACAATCTCATATTCCCTGCCCTGCCATAAAATATGCCAGCCCTTCTTGAGGTTAAGATAGGTACGTGTTTTCAGCATCACGTTATTAACGGCATTCGGAGTATCAAAAACCTGCTTGCCGGTATATTTGGAATCTTTAACTTCAACCCACAGTCCTGTCTCTTTTTCATACACAGTACCGTAGCCGCCATAACCATCACTTGTCAGCACAGGCCTTAAGACCTCAACACGCTGATTTAATTTTGCAATCCGCACTAAAATTCGCCCCTTCTTTCTGCAAAAAATAAAGAACGCAGGGTGAGCATGAGCTGCCTGTAATCTGCTTCTTCCCTGTGTTCATAAAAATAGGCAGCCGTATACATAATAGCCGTTTTGGCATTAGCTGCCATATCTAAAGCATTGGCATCACCTCTTACTACATCCATACATACTTTCTCAGCAGATTCCAATAAATGAGTAATAAGCTCATCCTCCTCATCTGAATCCACTCTGAGATACAGCTTCATTTCTTCTAATCTCACAAGCAAAATGCTCACCTACTTGTCCTTAAATTTCTATCTTTTATTCGCCGCTGTCAGCCTTCAGCTTTAAAACCTGCACGGCTTCCGGCAAAATAAGCTTTCCGTCTACACGCTCCTTAGCAAGATAAGCTACCATGCCGTTTCCTGCAAACAGTTCTCTAAGTTCAGAGAAAGAACGTACCCCACGATCACCGATGTTGTAATAGCTATAGTCACCAAAAGCAATAGCCGTAGTTGGTGCAAAAGCCGATGTATGTACTGCATAACCTAAAATTCTGTCCGGCTCACCTGCCTGATACGAAGGCTGCCACATATAGGCTCCATTATTATCTTTAAGCTTACGTAAAGCAGATAAGGTTTGGTCATTTAAAATAAAAGCTGCAGATTTTCTGTAAGGACGTTTTAAGGCATAAACCAAAGACAACATATCGTCTGCCTTAATTGCAGCGGTCAAAGTATCTGTTACTTCAGCACCGCCTGCAGCAGCCAAAAGTCCAAGAGGTTTACCTACCCCATCACCGTTTAAGAAGGCATCTTCTTCCGCATTGGCCAGTGCCTTGCCAAACTGGTCTAAAATATAGTTTTCAAGGTTAAAGGCATTATCATAGAGGAGTTCTTCAGTTACCTTAATAGCCACATGAAGCTTATGTGCATCTAAGAGAATCTGCTTAAAGGTTGCATCGCCAAAGGAAATAGCTCCGCCTTCTTCAATCCATGCCGCAGCTGGTTTAGTGGCTGCAATATTGATTTTGTGTTCACCGCTGGTAGTAATTGTCGTAGCAAGCTTACGCATAATGTTCTCTTCAGATAAGGTATCGATTAAGCGGCTGTCATATTCCTCTGGCACAAGGTAGCCGCCATCTGCATCCACGCCTTCCTGCAGGACATTACTTACACGTTTGAAGTTGGATCGGAAAGCATCCAGCATGGCGGTTTTATACGCATTAGATGCTCTGCCAGTCTTTTCTTTCATCGAAATATATGTCTGTGGTTTAGCAGTAATGGGTGTATTCACCGCTTTAGCAAGTTCTTTATCAAAAGCCTCCTGTTTTTCCATTCTTTGAATTTCCTTGCCCAGACTGTTGATGTCTTCCATCATACGATTATAGGTCTGGTCATCTTCAGCACTCAGTGTCCCTTTTTCCGTACGCTGATTTTCCAAAAAGGCCTTGGTTGCCTCCCATGCCTTGGCTCTTTTCTCTCTTAATTCGTTAATATTCATTGTGTATTTCCTCCCTTAAATATGATCCTTTAATAAATTTAACTGCTTCATGCATTCTTCTACCGAACGCTCTTGAATAATGGGTTCTGTCTTAATGCGACATTTTTCAGTAACCTTAGTAAAAAAAGAATTTGTTACTGCTGCCTTAGAATACATCACAGAAACATCCGGTTGGTCTAAAGCTGCACTTTCAGCATTTCTTTTTAAGATACCGTCTGCAAATCCAAGTTCCACTGCTTTATTCGCATTCATCCAGCTTTCCTCATCCATAAGGTGTGCCAGTTTTACTCTGGCAAGTCCCGTCTTAATTTCATAAGCATTAATAATGCTCTCTTTAACCTCAGAGAGCATTGCCATAGCTTTTTGAAATTCAGCTTTATCTCCAGCGGCAATCGTTGACGGATTATGAATCATAAGCATAGATACCGGACTCATTAAAACCTTACTGCCTGCCATTGCAATAACCGAGGCCGCACTTGCGGCAATGCCATCAATTTTCACCGTGATATTGCCCTTGTAATTCATCAGCATATTGTAAATCTGAGCCGCAGCTACGCAGTCACCGCCAGGACTGTTAATCCAGATGGTTACGTCACTTTTATCTGCCATAAGCTCCTGTTCAAACAGCTTTGGGGTAACATCATCGTCATACCATGACTCCTCAGCTATCGTTCCGTTTAAAAATAAAGTGCGCTCCAAAATAGGTTCATTATCTTTGTTTTTGATGGTTTTGTTCTTCCACTTCCAAAACTTCTTCATTCTTTTCCTCCGTTTCCTTAGATTGCTTTGCCGCAAAAATCCCTGCATCGGCAAGCTTGGTCATATTGCCGTTAATAAGATACAAATCTCCGCCTTCTTTTTTAGAGATGCGGTCAAGGTTCTCCAGCTGTCTGATGTCATTTGCGCTCATCCAGCCATTCTGTCTGGCAGTGGCATAGCCATTCATGCGGCTTTCGTAATCGCCCCTTAAAAGACCATCCACATTAAATTTAATGAAATACTGCTCCTTCTCCGTTTTAGATAAAAGAGACCGCACCATTGCCTGCTCCCATCTGACAAGCCAAGGCTCTAATGTATATTTAACAAATTCCAAACTCTGCTGCTCTATATTAGAAAAGCTCGATTTTTCAAGGTCACCAACCATGTGAGGCGGTACCCTAAAAATTCGAGCTATCTCATTGATTTGAAATTTTCTTGTTTCTAAAAACTGCGCCTGTTCCGGCGATATGCCGATAGGTGTATACTTCATGCCCTCTTCTAAAACTGCTATACGGTGAGCATTGCCGCTTCCTTGATAGACTGCATTCCAGCTTTCTCTTACTCTGGCAGGGTCTTTAACAATACCCGGATGCTCTAAAATTCCTCCCGGTGTCGCACCGTTAGCAAAGAACTTAGCACCATATTCCTCGCAGGCAATTGCCATTCCAACAGCATTCTTTGCCATTGCAATAGGGCTATACCCGACAAGTCCATCAAAGCCAAGTCCCGGAATATGCAGCACATCTGATGGCTGAAGAATGACTATGTTATCTCGGCTCAGCTTGGCTTCATCCTTACCTCTCCAATATTGGTAGTAAAGCCGTCCTTTATTGTCCCGGTCAACTGTCATACGGTTTGGCATCAAGGGATAAAGTGCAATAACCTCTCCCTTACCGTTGCGGATAAGCTGCGCATAAGCATTGCCCCAAAGGAGCAGGTGCGTCATAAGAGTTTCCCGAAACACAAAGGATGTCATCTCAGGATTTGGTTCATCATGCAGGAGAAAATATAGCTGATTCTCTGCTGCACGTTCTTTACCGCCACTTTCATTATATTTATATAGGTGCAGCGGCAAACCTGCTACTGCCTCTGCCAATATCCTTACGCAGGAATACACAGCAGTCATCTGCATGGAAGAACGCTCGGTTACAGATTTGCCGGATGTAGAACCACCAAATAAGAACCTGTAAGCACCTCCTGCGGTGCTGTTTGTAGGTTTATCTCTAGACTTGAATAATTTGTGCATTAAGTTAAAAATATCGACCACCTCCTTAAATTTGGACATAAGAAAAGCACTCATGCTATTTGCACAAGTGCTCACAAAGAACAGAATTTATTTTATTTCTACAACTGTTTTTACTATTTGCATCGTACGTATTGCATTTTCATCATATTTGTAGCAAGATGCAGATTTAAAATATTTTCCTCTATTATCTTTAGGCAAATCTTTTTGTTTAATAACTTTATATCCAAACGGTTTTAGAATAGATTTCACTAAGTTTCCTACCGCCGTTTTTGGAAAAGACAGCTTCAAATCCACTCCACAATTAACTTTTGAATCGTACCACTTCTCAATTTCAACTGCACAGGCAGCCAATGCAGGTTTATCACGATCAGAGAACTCAATCATTTTTATAATGTTTTCATCAGCGTTCAATTTATCAAATAATTCCTGCATATCTTTGTTATTCTCGTACCCAGAGCAATTTTTGTTTTCCATTATAAAATCATTAAATGTTGTTTTCATAGCTCATTCTCCTTTTTCAGTTATGTATTATCAGCTACCTTATAATACAATATTACTATATAGCAACGTGCTTGTCAACTGTTTTTACATAACTTATTTTGGATAACTATAAAATTAAAATTCCTCTCTCATCATAAACTGATGCTCCGTTATCATTTCCACAGCGAATTGCTCGGTCTAATGCCATTATTGTGGCTATCGCACCGTCAATCTTCTCTGTGGATTTTTCTTTATCCGCCTTGATGTTTCCAGCAGGGTCTGTACGAATAAAGATATTATCCATCATCCACCGAAGAACCGGATGACCGCTATGAGCCAAACGCTGCTCCAGTGTCAGCTTCATTAATTCTTTAGTTGGAGGACTCATATCCTTAAAGCCTTGGCCAAATGGCACTACAGTAAATCCCATTCCCTCCAAATTCTGCACCATCTGCACCGCACCCCATCGGTCAAAGGCAATTTCACGAATATTATATTTCTCACCTAACTGCTCAATAAATTTCTCAATATATCCATAATGCACGACATTGCCTTCCGTAGTCTGTAAATATCCCTGCCGTTCCCACACATCATAAGGAACATGGTCGCGTTTAACTCTAAGGCCTAATGTTTCCTCCGGTATCCAAAAATACGGCAGAATGCTGTATTTATCATCTTCATCTTCTGGTGGAAACACCAATACAAATGCTGTAATATCTGTGGTACTGGAAAGATCAAGACCACCATAGCAGACTCTTCCCTTTAAGCTTTCTTCATCTGTAGCAAAGGAGCAAGCATCCCATTTGTCCATTGGCATCCAGCGCACGGCCTGTTTTACCCATTGATTGAGCCGAAGCTGTCGGAAGCTGTTTTCTTCTCCCGGATTTTGTTTGGCAGATTCACAGGCAGCTTTTACCTTATCTATGCCAACCGTAATATCTAAAGAGGGATTAGCTTTCTTCCACACCTTAGGATCTGTCCAGTCATCTGTTTCTTTCGCACCGTATATTACCGGATAAAACGTACTGTCATGTTTTCTACCATCTAAAATATCCCCCGCTTTCTGATGAGTTTCATAACAGATAGAATGTGTATCCGTTCCGGCTGTTGTTATCAAAAAATATAAAGGCTGCATACGTGCATCACCGGAGCCCTTGGTCATAACATCAAATAGTTTTCGATTAGGCTGAGTATGCAGTTCGTCAAACACAACGCCATGAATATTAAAACCATGCTTACTGTAGGCTTCAGCTGATAATACCTGATAAAAGCTGTTTGTCGGCTGGTAAATTATTCGTTTCTGTGATGCTAGTATCTTTACTCTTTTATTTAGTGCAGGACACATACGCACCATATCGGCTGCAACCTCAAAAACGATTGATGCCTGCTGGCGGTCAGCTGCACAGCCATAAACTTCAGCTCGTTCTTCACCATCACCGCAAGTAAGGAGTAATGCCACAGCAGCCGCAAGCTCAGATTTACCTTGTTTTTTAGGTATTTCAATATAGGCTGTATTGAATTGCCTATACCCATTAGGCTTTAAAGTACCAAATACATCACGAATTATTTGTTCCTGCCAATCAATGAGTTCAAAAGGCTTACCTGCCCAGGTTCCTTTAGTATGGCATAAGCATTCGACAAAATTGACTGCATAATCTGCAGCAGCCTTACTATAAACGGAAGTTTTATCTTTGAATTTTGTGGACTTATATTTCTTCAACTTTCTCAAATGCTCACTCCCAATTAAGGCATAA
This sequence comes from Megasphaera sueciensis, assembly GCF_050219315.1. Classification (NCBI taxonomy): domain Bacteria; kingdom Bacillati; phylum Bacillota; class Negativicutes; order Veillonellales; family Veillonellaceae; genus Megasphaera; species Megasphaera sueciensis. The sequence goes on along the minus strand of NZ_CP116939.1, from coordinate 333,899 downwards.
AAATAACCGCTTAAAATCGGCTGTACTAGGAATAGAGCCTCCTGGCTCCGTTCCTTTTTTGTTTAATTATTTTCTTTTAAGATAATCGCTAAGGCAAGCTCTGCTCCTTCGCTTTCCGGTTCTACGTCCCAACCTCGGTCATAGTTTACTACAATCTCACCATCATGCTTAATCATTACCTTGGAAACCCTACCTCCTTCAATACCGTATTCACTGCCTTCCTCGTAAACCTTGGCTTGGTATTTGTAAACCTTTCCTCTGATTAAAATTGCTCCTTCTTTCCACATGGTGCCTGCCTCCTTTTGTTTTTGTACTACATATATCACTCTAAAGGCTCATGATAGCAAGTTATTTCTGTACAATAAAGCATATCTTTTATTGCTCTCCTGTAAGGATAAATCTTATATATTCCTTACTATGTTCTTCAAGAAAGATTACCAATTCGTAGTAGCCAAGCTCGTTAGCAAGATATTGAACCATATTAGTATCAAATATATTGGTGCGGCCGCTGTCACGAATAGAAAGTATCTGCTTTTTAATCGTTTCAGTCATTGTCACCGTCCCCAATCTTTACCGCTAGGTCTTCACCGTAAACAACATTAAGACCGCTGCCATTGTCCCAATCCACCATCAATGAAGCGGTATCATCCACCCCAGTAACAGTCCCAAGCGTTCCAAGAGGCGGTGCTTGGCAGTCATCCATTCTCACCAGTTCTACCCTTGTTCCTGCAGGGTATTCTCTGCGTACTTTCTCAACAATTTCTTTATTCGGAAATCTCATCGCTATTCATCTCCTTTTTCGCACCGCTCTTAAAGGCACTGCTGCCGTTAAGGTTCTTCAGCAGAATTTTACGGTCAGTTTTATAAATTTCTCCTATAAACCCCAATCGAAGAAGGAAACAGCGGAAAGCATATTTTTCATTGGGGACTTCCTTTTCCGTGCTGGAGATGCGTTTATGTTCTCGGCTCATTTTGCAGAGGGCAGAAATGAAATCCGTGTAAGCTTTGACGGTATCAGCAGCCAAGCCGTCTGAAAACCAAGGGAAGGAAATCTTATCTGCATCAATAATGATGGGAAGTTCGCTGATGCCCAGTGCCTTTTTGATAAGGCTGCTCTTGGATTCCAGAAGATTGGTAAGGTTGCCTGCAAGCACCGCATCCAATGGCATTGCCACTGTCAACCCCGCAGTTTCGTTTTTAAGTTTTTTTCCCGTAGTCCCGTATGCAGCCAATGGCTCTTTACTAGCGATTTCCGGCTGTGGTTCATCATATGCGGAACTCTTGCAGTGAAAGCCTTTTTGTTCAAGCTGTTCTAGCACCTGCTCGATTTCTTCGCTGTTTGCCATGTCGTTAAAGGTAAGATTTCCTTCTTTGGTTACTGTGAAATAGTCCACTGCATAAGCATAAGTTGGTGTTTTCTGATAAACCGCTTTGGCTCCAGTAATTTCTTCTAATGTCTTTACAAATGGTTTTCTGTCGGTGATGTTGTAAATAACTTTCATTTTGTAAGTACCTCCTTTTCTTCGGTACTACATATATCACTCTAAAAGGAATAAATAGCAAGCTAATTATGTAGAAACTTTTAAGTTATTTTCCATCGCCGCTGACCTACAAATCCTCAAAGCGGATGGTCTTTCCATCACGGATGACCGATACAGTATCTGCAGAGCCGACCTGCTCAATATAACGCTTTACTATAACATCACAGTATTTTTCATCTAGCTCAATGGTATGACAGATTCTGCCTAACTGTTCGCAGGCAATCAAAGTGCTACCGCTGCCGCCAAACGGATCAAGAACGATGCAATTGCTCATACTGGAATTCTTAATCGGATAGGCAATAAGTGGAATCGGCTTCATGGTCGGATGGTCACCGTTTTTCTTCGGCTTATCAAACTCCCATATGGTAGTCTGCTTTCTGTCGGAGTACCATTGATGCTTGCCTTTCTTTTTCCAACCGTAAAGGCATGGCTCATGCTGCCACTGATATGGACTCCTACCAAGCACTAGGCTCTGTTTTTTCCAGATACAAGTTCCCGACAAGTAAAAGCCTGCTTCCGAGAATGCCTTTCTAAAATTTAAGCCTTCGGTATCTGCATGGAACACGTAAATGCTGCCATCTTCTGCCATTACCCTTTCCATGTTTGTAAAAGCATCTAACAGGAACTGGTAAAACTTATCATTCTCCATATTGTCGTTTTTAATCTTTCCTGCACCGCCTTCATAGTTGACGTTGTAAGGCGGATCCGTTACAACAAGATTAGCTTTCTTCCCATCCATAAGAGTTACATAGGTTTCCTCCTTGGTGCTGTCCCCACAGACTAGGCGATGCTTTCCAAGCAACCATACATCACCGTCTTTAGAAACCGGCGGCTTTTTAAGCTCCCCGTCCACATCAAAATCGTCCTCCTGCGTATCACCATCATCTCCTGCAAACAGTTCAGCTATGTCTTTTTCGTCAAATCCTGTTAAGGCAACATCAAAATCTGCACCTTGCAGGCTCTCTATCTCCACTCTGAGCAGTTCTTCATCCCATCCTGCATCCATGGCCATACGGTTGTCCGCCAAAATATAGGCTTTCTTTTGAGCCGGAGTAAGATAGTCCACAAATACGCAGGGTACTTCTTTTATGCCTTCCTCCTTGGCTGCTAAAATTCGTCCATGACCAGCTATCACGTTATGTTCCCGGTCGATAATGACAGGATTAATAAAGCCAAATTCCCTTAACGATGAACGTAGTTTCAGAATCTGTTGTGGATTATGCGTTCTAGCGTTGTTAACATAAGGTACTAATTTTTCTATAGTTACTAACTGCATTTCCGTTGTTGTTTTTTCCATTAAGCACTGTTCCTTCCAAAATCTTGCTAAGGGCCTTTTCAGCACCCTTGATATTGTCAGCGAGAGCCTGTCCCTTTAAAGTTCTGACCTGCTGTTTAGTAAGCTTTGGTCTATAAAATTTCAGTTTATGTAAAAAAGCCGTAAGCTCCATCATCATTTTCTCCTTGCCCGCAAAAGCAGCTCCATGGTATCTGTCGTGCTATCCTCAAAAACCTCTGTGCAGTTTTGCTTAACAATGTCGTAAATTTCATACCAGATAAGATTGGCACTTTTCTGGTATTGCTGTGACATCTGCACAAAAGGCGAGGTCATAACCCCACCAGTCGTTGGATGTTTCCCCAATAAACCATATGTGCTTGTTGCCTCTTCGCATTGAATATATCTTGCCATAGCCTGTGAATAGGTTTCTATAAGCCGTGGATTTACTAATCTTTCACAGTTGCGCTCTTTTAACCACAGCCAGGTTTCTTTATATATTTCATCAGCACCTAAGGGAACTCCATTTTTCTGCCTTGCCGATAAATAGTCACTTGGCTTTGGCATATCCATTCCCTCTAAGACCGCTCCTTCCGGTAAATCTACTGCCTCTAATTCCGCTGTTTTAAGTACAGGAATATCATTGGCTAGAACCTTGACTGTTTTCCCATTTTGTATTTTCTCTGCGGCTGCAGTCGGCTTATCACCTGCTCTGACTCTTCTGCCACCACGGTTCGTACCGTCCCTTGCCATTATTCACACTCCTCAATCTATATCTTAGGGTTAATCCCCTGTTTGAACTGCTCTTTTTGTGCGTGAAGCCCCCCGCCCGTTCCTCCCGTACAAGGGCTTTGAGATTTGACACCCCCCTCCCTGCACCTTCATCAGTGCCAACGATCACCATTTTGTGCATGAATCCTTGCATGGCACTCTTTACACAAAGCTATAAGGTTCTTCCTATCATGAGTTCCACCTTTAGAAAGAGGCAGCTTGTGATGTATCTCTTCCGTCTTAACGTACCTGCCCTGTGCTACGCACTGCTCACACAAGGGATGCCCGGCAGCATAGCTGTCCCGGATTCGCTTCCAGGCTCGTCCATATCTACGGTGTACAGCAGGGTTTCTGTCGTACTTCTCGTAGCGTTTGTTTTCTTCTTTCTGGTGTTTCTCACAAAACCGTCCATCCGTTAAGTCAGGACAGCCTGGATAAGAACACGGTCGTTTAGGTTTTCTTGGCATCTTCTCACCTCATTTTAGGCATAATAAAAGCCCTGCAGGTCGGTGTGACCCACAAGGCTCTCTACGATTTTACCCGTTTATATTTTTTTGCTTTTCGCTATTATAATAATATCACAGGTGCTTACTCTCATTCTATCACATTAACTCTCATGTTCCGGTGGCAAGATAATTTCTTTCAGTGCCGCACTATGCATTCGGTGTATGTGCTGCATAGAATAATTCATATCCACGGCAATCTGCTCCCATGAGATAAAGCACAGATATCGTTTTTCTAACAGCGTCTGGTATTCCACATTTGGCACGGCTTTTATAACACCCATGATTTCTCGCTTTAGTTCTACAAGCGCATTGATGTCCATATTTATTTCTTCCTGCAAAGAAACAATTTTAATTACGGCATCTGCCATCTTGGAACCGCCACGGTTTGGATTTCTCGGCATATCACTGATTACAGCGGAACAGCTTGTAGCTAAATCATTTAAAGATTCCACCTGCTGAACCTTCGAGTGAATACGCTCATCCAGATATCGTGCCTGCAATAAGTATTCTTTTTCTGTCATATCCTTACCTCCGAAATTTTGTATTCCACTCGGATTGGCTTGGATTGTCATAGGTTGACTCTGATTTTCATAGATTGGCTTTTACGGCATCAATCAAGGCGGATTGGGAGGTATCCTTGGTTTTCAGTGCCTTGATGATTCTCTCGTCAATGGTGTCTTTTGCTATGATGTGGGTAATGACCACGGTTTCTGCGGACTGACCCTGCCGCCAAAGTCTGGCATTGGTCTGCTGATATAATTCTAGTGACCATGTGATGCCGAACCATACCAAGGCAGAACCACCCTGCTGTAGGTTCAGGCCGTGTCCTGCCGATGCCGGATGTATTACGGCAATTGGGATACTGCCGTGATTCCAGTCGGCTATATCCTTTGCGGTCTTGATTTCTCTCACATCAAAGCGTTTTTTGATACGCTCCAAATCGTGACGAAACCAATATGCCACAAGGACAGGCTTTCCGTTTGCCGATTCGATGATATCCTCCAGTGCATCCAGCTTTCTCTGGTGTATCTCCAGAACGCTCTCATCATCAGAATAGACTGCTCCGTTTGCCAGCTGGGACAGCTTGCCCGACAGCGATGCGGCATTGGCGGCTGTGATTTCTCCATCCGGCAGCTGAAGAATGAGGTCTTTTTTCAGTTCCTCGTATTTCTTCTTTTCCGCTTCCGACAATTCCACCGCCAGCTGTGTGCTGATCAGTTCCGGCATTTTCAGATGGTCGGTAGATTTCATGGAAATCGTAATATCCGAAATCTTATCATAAATCTGCTGTTCGGCATTTGGCAGCGGCTTGTAATTGTAAATAATTTGACCGTTCCGCTTGTCCGGAGAGAAATAGGCATTTCTGTATTGACCGATAAATCGTCCAAGCCTTGCACCCATATCCAAAAGTTTGAACTCTGCGAATAAATCCATTAAGCCGTTACTGGAAGGAGTGCCAGTCAGACCTACCATTCTTTTTACCTTCGGTCTTGCCTTCATCAGTGCCTTGAACCGCTTGGACTGATAATTCTTGAAGGACGAAAGCTCATCCACAACCACCATATCAAAGTCAAAGGAAACCCCGCTTTTCTCAATCAGCCACTGCACGTTCTCGCGGTTTATGATGTAAATATCCGCCTGTGTTTTCAGTGCCAACAGTCGTTCTGACTCAGAACCAACTGCCACCGAATACTGCAAGAGGCACAGATGCTCCCAATGTTGTATCTCATTCGCCCAAACATTACCTACTCTCAAAGGGCATATAACTAAAACACGATGAATATCAAAATAGTCAAACATCAAATCATTTATAGCCGTAAGTGATGTTACAGTTTTCCCAAGTCCACAATCTAAAAGGACTGCAGCTACAGGATGTTCAATAATAAAATTGACACTATATTCCTGATACCCATGCAAATCATTCTTTTTTAATAAATCTGCCATGACAGTCCCTCTCTTTCTGGGAAGCGTGTATTTTCATATGCTCTGAAGCTGTAACAACTTTTAAATTGGCAAAATCATTATTTAGATGATTGCCGTCAATATGATGAACATCCTCATTCTCTTGAAGTTTTCGTCCAATCTTCATTTCTGCAAGCCTGCGATACAGTTTTTCTCCTGATATCATTTGATTATCTGCACCAGCTTTTTCAAAATTGACGTAGTCGATATAGCACCCATAATCACAAAAATTATGCTCGTTTCTTGCAACATCAGAACGCTTTTTGTAAATTGGATTGCCACACCAATCGCATGATACATATATTTTTTTCACTTTGAATTCATAGCTGCATTCTGGGCAACAGAAGAAATGTTCGTTTCTCTTTTTATGGTTACCTCTGTATTCAAAAATTTTCCCACAGTTATCACACGTTCGCAGACTCTTCAATCGAAAACGTTCTGCGTTTGCTTTTCCTAAACACGCTCTGCAGCAATATTTTTTTTCATGAATGTGATTATGGTTTCTCTCAAATTCTTTTCCACACCAGTCACATTGAATTTTCAATTTCATCAAGAACCCCTCCAATCTGCTCCTCACTGTCAAGAACATACACTCGAAATCCCAGACGGCTCAGCAGTCTGTGCCTTGCCAGCTGTAACGGTCTTGGCTTTTCTCCCGGTGCTTTGACTTCCACAAAGGCAAACTTACCATGCGGAATAAGCACCAAACGGTCCGGCATACCATCGAAGCCGGTAGAAGTGAACTTGGGACATATCCCGCCATTCTTTTTTACTGCCATTGCAAGTTTCTGTTCTATTATTTTTTCTCTCATTTCATCCTCCTGTTCCCATTACCTAAAATCCCTATACGCGCGAATGTGTGCGTACTCGATGCAATCTACTCTTTATTACAATTATTTTATATTTAATATAATTATTAGGAACACAGGTACAAAAGCAGTAAAGTTGGCTACCGCCCTCACCCTTGAGGTGTTCCCAGCCTTGTTCCTGTCACTCATTTTAGGAACAGAAACACAGGTTGGGAACAGTTCCTAACATCACAGTTTTTTAGGAACATCGTCAGGAACACTTTTAGGAACAAAAACATACTGTGGTCCATATAACTGCATTCTGATTTTATTCGCCAGACGATTCCACTCGAGTTTAATCAAAATCGCTGTAATTGCATTTGAATCTGCCCGTCCGATATTGGCTCTTTCTTTGCCAAAGCACTCGCACCAAATTTCCATACTGCTGACCTGTGTTCTTCTTACGGTGCCTTTTCTGCCGATTTCGCCCAGCTCATTTCCACTTAGGAAATTTCTGCGTTCAAACAAATCCATAGCATCCCAGTTGTCAGGGAGCAGCGTATCAAGGTACTCGCGCACCAAACCCTCGCGCTCATCTGATTCCATAGCAGCTCGCTGTTCATCCTTAGCAAGACTATCCTCTTCTGGTGTCAGATACAGCTTTTCGCCTGCCTCAACAAGTTCCAGTGCTTCTGCCCAAATCTGCTTCACATCCTGTTCTTTCAATTCCCATGAATGCTTTTGTCCATTTCCCGGTGTCTTTACTGGCCAGAATCGTCTGTTGCCTGTAGTATCACGAAGATAGCCTGACTCTGCATTCGTAGTACCAATGAAAATACACTGACGGGGATGCGGATTTGGTCTCTTACCAAAAGCGGCTCTGTAAATATCATTCTGTCTTGAAATAAAAGAACGCAGTGTTTCCACCTCTGCCTTGCGAAGTCCTGCCAGTTCTCCAATTTCCAAAATCCAATATCCCTGCAGTTTTTCCGCTGCCGTCTTGTCCTTGGTATCGCTAAGGCTCAGTGAATCCGAAAACCACTCACCGCCAAGCAGTGAAATAAGTGTACTTTTACCGATACCCTGTGGGCCATTCAGCACAATCATCGTATCGAATTTACAGCCGGGGTCTAATACTCGTTTTACTGCAGCACATAATGATTTCCTTGTTACCGCACGAACATATTTATTGTCCTCTGCACCAAGGTAATCAACCAGAATGGTTTCCGCCCTCTTAATGCCATCCCATTCCGGCAATGCATGAAGAAATTCACGAATCGGATGGTAGGAACGGTCATCCGTCACCTTCGTTACAGCGATTTTATAATTCCTTTCAGAAAAGGTGCCATAGTTCGTATCAATGTAGCTAATCAGCTGTGCATCATCTGCATCTCTCCAATATTTAGCAGGATGCTGCCAAGGCACACTGCCTTTGATTTCCATACCATCAAGCTGTTGATTAAATACGATATCCTGCAATTTTTCATCATTCTCAAGCACCAATGTAAGGTTACGCAGAGTATTGCAAAGATTCCCGTTCTTATCACGCTGCAGTGCCTGCGTCCAATCCTCAAATTCCTGCTTGGCATTTTCCTGCTTTTCTTTTAACAGCTGTGTTCCTACACGCTCATCTTTTAGCAAAAACTCTACTGCCGCAGCATAAGATTTCTTTTCATCCAAATCTGCGAATTTGTGAACTCGAATCAAATCAAATGCATTAGACAGCTTGCCCCCGGCCGGGTCCGTTGCATGATGGCTGTAAGCAAATTTATCCTCATAAATCACAACACCCGCAGCCCCCTCGCCGGGAATGTAATCGTATCTGCCTGAACCATCAGCTGTTGGTGCATAAACATCAGAAAGAAATGTATCCATAGCATCCTGAATCGTATAGGCTCGGCACACCGCTCCGACTACACCTTCTTTTTCAAGTGGATCTTTCTGTTGCTGTACTTTTCTGTCAGCTACTTTACTTTCCTTCGGTGTGGTAGGGAGCAGAGAGCAGTCACGCCAATTTGGATGCTTTGCAAAGATCGTATCAGGGTCAAGCCAATCGCCCTCAATGACACCAAACAGATATTCTCCGTTGGATGGGCAGGTCGGCCAGTACATCAGCTGATGGGGCGAAAAGGAGCAAGGGTCAAGCATACTGATGAATCCGTTGTCCTGTGCGTAATATCTCGCTGCCGCATTGAACTCATCGGGTGTCATATCACGGCTGACCGGGATAATCATTCTCGCTCTCGGCTTGTCCGCTGTATGGCTGTGGGTTGTATAGTAGCAGCCCTTGTTGCTAATCTTGGCGCTGATATCCTTTAGAAAATCCTGTTCAATACTGTCGAGGTCATATACCAGCATGGAACGGCAGACCACTTTGTTTGCCTGTCTGCGATTGCCGCTCAGATGCCCTGCCACAAATCCACCCTTATCCTTAATATCATCACGCTGTCCCTTTGGCAGTTTCGGATATTCCTCCGCTGTTTCAGAGGTGTAGATTGGGGTACGCAGTCTGTCACACAGTTCCTCAAATTTTATGGTTTTATTCGACCAGAACTTTGCAGTTCTGCTGTTGCCGTATGCAATATTCAAATCACGCATTTTTGCTGACCTCCCTCAAATCACTGCTGAAATATCTTAATCTGTAATTTTTCCTTTTGGCTCTCCTGATTTCAGCATCCATCCCGGCTGAGATAATTTCTCCGAACACCCACACTTCGCTGCAGTGGCTCATCAGCACATTTCCAAAATGTATCCCTAGTTCACGTTCCGTTAAATCGTTATCGTTAAGAAACTGCGGAAACAGCAAATGCGGAGCAATGGGAATATACCCCTGCTCCACAGCATAACGGCTGTACTTTCGTGCATTTGCTGTGTTTCCGACAACATCTCCCGAAAATGGGGAGCATACATACACCATCGGTCTGTAGCTCCGAGCCACCTTCGTTTCCTGTTCGATATTGGATAAGGCACCGTAAGTGGTCGGATCAGGATAACCTTCGCTGTTATACCTATTAATCGACATCACTGCTCTCCTGTTCCATTGTTGGCAAAATTCCATCTGCTTTTAATAATTCATAGACAAACAATCTGCCTTTTTGTGTCCAGTAGGTATGTGGCTTAGTATGAATCGTTCCGTCATTAGCAGAATAGCTATGTGTCTTGGTGCTTGTATAACCTTTTTCTGCGTATTTCTGATATAACAGCCAAATGTCACCCTGTTTAAACTGCACACCTTTTTCATGGAGATAACGATTCATCCAAATAGCAGACTTTCCATAATCTTTCGCTACCGTAGAAGTGGAAATAAGGTCTTTGCAGTTAAGTACCACATCGTAATAGCTTGCCTTTGGCTTCATTTCCGCAATCTGCTGTTTTTGGACGGCAGTAGTTTGTTCAAGCAGTCGGTTCTTTTCTCGCTCTTCCTTTAATGCAGTAAATGCTGCAATCGCAAGGTCAGGATTTGCAATTAGTTCATCTGTCGCATACACACCATGTTTTCTTATAGTTGGAAGAATCTCGCTTGTTACCCAACGTTTAAACCTTCTTGCATTCGGCATCTTGCTAGAAAGAATAAGGCTGTAAAGGCCAGACTCATTTATCAGAACCGGAGCCTGTTCACGTCCGATGGAGTCACGAATCGTTACCCCATCGGTTTTATCCTCTTCATCCACATGGTCTAGCAAAGCTTTCCTTGTATTGCTATAGCCAAGAATTTCAGCTACGTCCTTTCCCACAAAATAAGGAACTCCATTAATGTCTGCTGTTCTCACCGAGCCAAACTCAGCATTTTGAAAAATCTGTATTCCGTTCATTGAAATACCTCCCATTCATATTTGGAGGATTAGTCCTCCTACCTCATAGCCACGGCAGAAGGTCAAATCTGACGATTTTTAAAAATACCTTGAAGTTTTTTCTCGGCTCGCTTTAATTTCTGAGTAATGTTGTTTTCGCTGACACCGATGGAACTGGCATATTCTCGAATCGACATGCCGTCAATACGTACTGCAATGAACATATCTGCCCAGTCCTGTTTTTTACCAAGAACCTTACGTATCCATTGGCAGACATCTTCATATTCATTTTGATAGGCTCGTTCGAGCTCATCTTTTCTAAAAACTCTATCATCGGCTACTTCTTTCATTAAAGGTTCTGAAGTATCACATTCCAGACCATCTGCATTTGGTTTGGCTATTGAATATCCCTTGTGCCTGTCAAATTTGTGCCAGTTATTGTATTCGGGCTTATTAAATATTTCATTAAAGGCATCTTGAATTAACCGTTCTTTGTCAGAGTTTGGAAGCTCATCACCTTCGAGCGATAAACTAATCCACATTTCCTCAGTTTCTTTTTCATTAAGTTCGATAATCTGAAATTTGTTGTCGTATCTTACTGATAATCTCATTAGATTCTCCTATCCCGTCCTGGAAGGCGGCGGAGAACTAATGAATCTTTGAAATAAATGACCAACAGAATTACTTCCTAAAATTACGTATAGGAAATAAAACGGAGGATCACAAATTTTCTAATAACCTGTTATTGGCTACCTTAGAATCATTTATGAATCCGCCGTCTTCTGCTGGCCAGCTTTAGACGCATATAATTTTTGTAAAGCTTGTACCTTACATTTATAAATATAATAGATTTCAAAATTTCACGACCAACTCGTTGAGTTGAGCTGAATTTGCCTATTTATCAGCCTTTTCTAATTTGGGCATAAAAAAAGAACCCCTTTCGGGGTCCTAAACCAACTCATCGAGTTATCAACTTTTTATTCTTTTATTTCACTACCTAATTCCTGAATACCACATTGCTCTAGAATACCATTGAAATCATCAAGCGAAAGCCCTGGCATAGTATCCATAATACGAATATATGTCTTATCGGGATCTTTATAATAATCTAGTTTATTATTTGATTTATCAAAAATATTTTGCGTAATCCTCGTGCATAACTGCATACCAACGCAGATGGCCATCAACACGCTCGTTGTCATGTTATTGGCTTTATCATTTTTTATTCTACCATGGTAATTTTTGTGGAGTCCTGTCTCTTCATTAAATTTATCAGGATAATTCCACTTTCTATTTTCCATCAAAAACCACAGACAATTACATAGTGTTTTGGTAGGATCACCAAGCAACTTAATGAGTTCAATTTCTTCATCCTCATTATAAGAAGCTAGCTGTTGAGAAAATGCTTGATATGTTTCTTCAGGCTCATTTAGTAAAGGGGATTGGTACTTAGGATGAAACGTAAGAAGTCTACTATCAATAGCTTCAACCTTCTTAAGTACCGCATACCCAAGCAAGTCTTTGTAAGTATTAGCGTATGATACAAAATTCTGTTCACGAATATTGATAACACATCTAGAAAGATTTTGCTTTGCCTTTGGTGTTAAAAAGAGTTTTCCATCCTTTTGTGTAACATATTGGCTGTCGGCAAGTACAAAATATCCGTCAGCGTATACAAAATGTCTTTCTGTTATCCAATTTTGTAGAGTTGAATCGGAATCTATTATCTTTACTGCTTCTACTGGTGTTAATTTAACAAAATCTTTATTACTATTGATTTCTTCATAGACATCATTGTAATCAGAGAACTCTGATATAGTATCCTCTAAACCAACTTCAATCAATCTATATTTTACTGATAGTCTTGATGTTATAAAGAAGCTGCTTAAATTCTCAATCAAGGTATCGCAAGAGTATATTATATTCTCACCAGATGCTTTATACTGCTCAATAAACTCTAACGCCTTCTTTTTAAAGCTGCTTTTGGGCATCAGTACTCTAGGTGCTAATCTGTGTGCTTGCCATTCCAACCATCGAACTTCATTTTCCTTTGTCTTCTTTCCTTCAGGCGGTGTAAAGAAAGTCTCAGATTGTCGGCATAAGATTGGATATAGTTTTTCAGATTCGTTTTTATTTTTAACCTCAAGAATTTGAAAATAAGTTTTATCTTTTTCCCAGTGGAGTGCTTCATGAATGAGCGTATTTCTTTTCGATCCTTCACCATATACAGCCTCAGACATGGGGTCAATCAATACTGTTCCAGCACTGAAGGAAGTTGATAAATATTTACCTGTTTCCCTATCATAAATATCCACATCTGCATCCAGAAGTAAACAACATCCAAAAATATCTAGGTCGCTTGATAAATGAACCTCTTGAACAGTAAGCCCCATATCCTTAAGAATGTCATCAACCGGAAGAGGCATCGGTTCAACCAATGCCTGTTTGCAGTATTTAGTCAGAAATTTTGTAGCATAATCATCAAGGCGATTCTTTCCAAGAATCAGAGCACCTGATTTTTTATTGACATCGAATATATCACTTGGAGTTATCTTCCTCTTCATAATCTACCTGTTCTCCTTTTTCAATATAATCCAAAGGCAACTCTGACAATAACTTTTTTGCCTCTTTCCAGGTAGGGTAGAACTCCTCCACAAGCGAATTGAATCTATGGCTGTGATTCTTTTCTAACAGGTGTACCAGTTCATGGATAACAACATATTCAAGACATTCTATTGGCTTCTTGGCTAGCTGTAGATTAATCCATATTCTTTTTTTGTCAATATTGCATGTACCCCACTTAGTTTTCATATTCTTAATTTTGTACTCATTAGCATGGAGGTTTGTTTTTGCTTCACACCTTGAAACAACGCCATCCAACACTCGTTTAAGTTCTTCTCTGTACCATTCATTAAATACCCTCTCCCTTGATTCTTTTGTTGATCTTTCGGGAGCAATCAATATTATCTTGTTTGGTAGTTTAGAAATCTCGTATTTGTTTCCTTCATAGACAACTTGTAGTCGATATGGCTTACCCCATAGGTAATGGGATTCTCCAGAAACATATTCTCTCTCTGTTTGACGTGCCTGCGATAGCATCCTGTCCCTTACTTTAGTGATTTCTGGCATTTTCTTTAATACAAAAAGCCTTATCTCTTCATCAGGATAATCACTAGGAGTACTAACTGTTATACTACCTTCTGGTGGATTTACCCTGATATATAGATTTTTAAGGTTTTTCTTTTTAATAATTTCAACTGGCATACCACCAATTACTTCTTCACTACACATCGTATTCTGCCTGCCTTTCAGTTATTTCGAAGACTGCAGCGGTCTCCGCCGTTGCTTCATCTTCGTCATAACCATATATCAATAGATTTTCATAAATAGCAAGCCTTATATTTTGTTGTTTCTGGAAATTCCTTTTCCAATCAGGACGTAATGCAGAAAGGATAGCACTGTCCAAATTTACAGCCAGATTTTCGTTCTTCGCAAAATAATCATAAAAGGCTCTTCTAGCCTCGCTATTCTTCACAGTATCAGGATAATCCAAGCTATCTTCTGGGTGTAAAATTGCTTGTGCCAACTCAACAACTTGTCGTAAATATTCCTCGTAACTCATAGCCTCTATTCGTCTCTGGTCGATTAGTACTTGGAGCATTTCTGATAACTTACCATAATAAACTTGGTTAGATGACATCTTCTTTACAATTTCATGCTGCAAGTTATTTTCGATGATTTCTGCTTTAGCATTTTCATTACCTGGAAGACCTTGTACCAGGGCCTCTATTGGTGTTGTTGAAGTGTTTTCAAGTAACAATTCCACCAACGACATATTCCCGAGTTCACTTACAACTGTAGAATCTTCTGCACGTATATAAGTATCAAGGACATATCGCATATCAGCCTCATATGGTTTTAAATCGATATAATCACAGCTTGCTAGTTTTACCATTTCTTTTATTTTGTTATAGCCTGAAATATCACTCCTCAGCCTGCTAACTTGCCCCTCTGAATAGCCATAATCACTCACAAGTTTATCACTGCAGTTAGCAAAAGAGCGTGTTAGCGAGGCTGTAAGAGTATATAAAATATCTCTGCGACCGGTGTTTTCATCATCTTCACTGTTTTCACCACAAAAATACTCAATATAATCCGTATCGTCTTTAGGATCGCTTACATTTTCTAATAGATCTTTCAGCGATGCAATTGCACCCACCATCTCAGATTTAGCTTCGTCATAGCGATTCTTTATAAGTCCCTCAACATCTTCCTTATCAAAGCTATCGAAAGCTTCAGCAGTATAATCAGCCACTGCAAGCTGAACATTACGAAACAAGTCCATATAATCTACGATATAGCCATAGTCCTTATCTTCGCCATCTGGTCTATTAACTCGGCAGATAGCCTGGAAAAGGTCATGATCCCTCATAGATTTATCAATATATAGATATGTCGCTGTTGGAGCATCAAATCCTGTTAAAAGTTTATCTACCACGATAAGAAGTTTCAACTTAGCAGGTTCTTTTTTGAACTGCTCTTTTACTTCCTTCTCAAATTCAGACAATTTTTTGCCCTTAAGCATACGCTCATAAATAGACTTCTTATATTCTTCTTCGCCCTCTTGACTTAAATCACTCGTAGCTGTCCTAACACTCGCGGTTGAAGGCTCAAAGGAAGTTACAACAGCACACTTGTTAAAGCCGTTGCTAGTAAAAATATCCCAGTATCTGCAAGCCTCATATATACTGTTGGCCACAAGCATGGCAGTACCACGCTCATTTTTTAGACGAGGTTTTAAGTTCATATCGAAAATGATATCGCTAGCTATTTTCTCAAGTCTTTGTTTTGAACTATATAATTTGTTGATTGAAGTCCAACTTTGTTTCAGCTGTATCTTTGCTCTATCTGTAAGACCTAAGGTTTTATTGTCAAACCATAAATCAACCTTGTCTTTACTAGATAAGTCTTGGTCAACATCTCTTGCTTCATAACGCAAATCAAGAACAACACCATCTTGAACACCTTCATCAAATTTATAAGTATGGATGTAAGGTCCAAAAGTCTCAAGACTCGTTACTTTATCTTTTTTGAGTAGTGGAGTACCTGTAAAACCAATAAGTGATGCTTCAGGCATCAGTACTTTTACAGCCTCATGCAATTTCCCTGAGTTAGTACGATGGCACTCATCAATAAAAGCTATAATATTTCCTTTTGATTTAAAGTCAGCTGGGAGGTCTTTTATCAATTCTTTACGATATTGATCCACGTCGGATTGTTTACCTGCATTATGTCCGTATTTATGAATCAAAGAGCAGATAATAGAATCATCATTTTTATTTAGAACCTCTCTTAAATCAGCACTGCTTTTTGTTCTTCGTACTTTTTCATTTACATCAATAAACAGGCTTTCAATTTGGTCATCAAGCTCATCTCGGTCGGTGATGATTACCACTCGGCTATCTGCTACATTCTCAATAACCCACTTAGTAAGCCATACCATAATTAGGGACTTTCCTGAACCTTGCGTATTCCAGATTATTCCACCTTCGCCTGCAAGAATTCTTTTCCTAGCAGCAATATTAGCAAAATACTGATTATGTCTTGCAATCTTTTTCACTCCAGCATCAAAAATAATAAAGTCGTGGATTAGTGAAAGAAACCTCTCTTTATGACAAAGAGAAATTACACCATCTCTTAGCTTATTTCTGTCCTTAGATTGAATACCTTTAATAGTCAAAGAAAGTTCGTCCGTAGCTTTAATATCTTCCTTCCAGTTCAGGTAATACTTCTCAGGAGTTTCGATTGTTCCATACTTCAGCCCTTCAGCTTCATTACCGGCAAAGAGAAACTGCGTAGTACTAAAGAAATTCTGAATATACTCTTTTTTTTGGTTTGTGAGATTCTGACGAATGCCCTCACCAATACTTACGCATGAACGCTTTAACTCAAATATGCCAAGAGCGATGCCGTTTATATACAGCACCACATCAGGGCGTTTTCTCTCTATTTGATTAAAGCAGAGAACACTTACTTCCTCAGCAGCATAAAAATCATTGTTCTCGACATTGTTCCAGTCGATATAATGAACTGTTTGACGATTTTTATTCTCGTCTTTAACACCTTGCTTGCCATAGCGAAGTAGGGAATAGACCTCTTTATTGATTTGGTAAAGGCTATCCACTTGATTGCTCGCTTTTGAAACAAGCTCAGTTACAGCTTTGGAAATCTGGTCTTTCGTATAACCTCGTTTTTCAAGATTCTTCTTCAGCAAATCTTCTCTAATAGGTTTGTTATTCTGATCCTCTAGATTTCCGAGATACGTATAACCTAGACCTCCTTCTTCCTCTTTATCTATTAACCAGTGAAGGACCTTGTTTTGCAATTTTCTTTCTAAATCAACAGACATAGCCTTTACCTCCTCATACTTTAAGGCGCACACGGCCTGTTAAGAGGTCGTCCATTGCACCTTCTTTAATTTGTATCATTTTTTCTTTTTCTGTTTCGAGAGATTCTATTTCTTCGTCCATTGCTGTCAGAACTTCGGCAATTGCTTGTTGTTCTTTTATTTCCCTCGGAAGTCGTATATTTATATTCTTTATTAGAGTTTTATTCAATCCACCACGTCCACCGTCACCTGATGAATGTTCTCTTAAATCAAGATACATATTTTCAATTAAGTAATATAAGAACTTAGGATTTGTTTTATCTGATGGGACTAATGCAGCTAGAGATTGGTTTAATGCCATTGGATAGGCTAGAAACGCTGCTGTTCCCCTGGTCTTTCCTTGTCCTGCTAGTGCAATTAATACCGAATCTTTTGGTGCTATTTTAGCGGATGAATTATTCAAACCAATTTCTGTAATGTTTCTGGTTGCTTTGGTAATTATTTTTTGATGAACTTCTGTAGAAGCAAGCCATGGAATTGTCCCGCCCCAGTATTTGTCTATCGTGGTTGAAGGAGTACCTCCTGTAATAATTGCACTTGTTGAACTTTCAATTGTTGATTCTATCCAATCACCGTCAAACCCGTCAACTCTTGTTCTCCCACTGATCAAATCATCCAAAGCACCTTCACGAATTGCTTTTTTCTTTTCAATTAGTTCAGACAGATTGTCTATATGCTCATCAAAATCTGATAATACTGAAGCTATAGCTTGTTGTTCTTTAGAAGAAAGAAGCGGGATTTTATACTCTTCAGTAACTGGTAATGAAATTTGTGAAAAAGAACTTCTTCCATCTCCAGCATTTCTAAAATAATCGACATTATGTTTCAGATAATAAAAAAGAAATTTTACTGCATATATATCAGATGACGTATAGCCCCACATCTCATTTTTAAATGTACAAGGGACATTGCAATATATAAAGTCTATTACCCCTCTTGATTGAACAATTACTACAGGATCACTAATAATATTTGCATTAGGCAAATCCGATACATTTGCTCTAATCTCTGTTGCTCCTCCGGCAAAAACTCTTATCGCTCCAGTAGCAGATTTTATTTTACTCATTCTTTCTGCAGTTATAGGAGTTCCTCTAACACGCTTATATATTTTTTTTATTTCGTTATACTCAATTGTATCTTTAGAATGAGTTACCATGTGTATCCCATCCTTTCTAATGCAGATTTAACCTTAGCCTTCGACTGAACTGTCTTTTCTTCAATCTCTCCTAAAGTGTGCTCATAGCGTTTGGCAATTAAGACAACCTTTGAGGCGAGACTATTCATCACCTGATCAATCGCATCAGTAATATCTTTTTCAAGCCTTGCCATCCACTTTTTGTCAAAGAGTAAATGCTTTACTTCATCAATCGTTAGTTCCCCGTATTTAGCAAGTACTAGATCATCCAGTTCTTTTTGAGAATCTTTAATCGCTTTATCAGCTTCTTCTTTTTCAGTTAACTTAGCTTGGTAAGAAAGAAGAGCATTATATTCTTCAACATATGTTTCTGGCATTATTGCATTGTCATTTGCTTCTTTTAATGCATTTCTTAACTTAGCCTTTCCAAATGAACCGTTCTTATTTCTAAGCTCATATGTCTTCAGCTCAATATTTGCTTTGACAATTTTCTCCATCTCCGAAGTACTGCCTGCATCAAATAATTCAATAAGCTTTGTAATGTCATCTATTACTTCAGAAGTCTTTTTACTTTCAAGTTCTTTTATTTGTTTATTCAGATTTGCTTTAGGTATACCGTCACCTTTTTCATTCAAAGCATTTATAAGCAAACCTTCGTCACCTGATTCTTCTTCTCTCATTTCATCCAGTTCAGATTCAAGCAATGCAGATTTTTCGATTAGCTCATTAAGAGCCATTAACTCAGTTTCAAAATACTCCTGTTCAATAATGTCTCTCGAAATTAAAGCACCTTCAAAAGACTTCATTTTTGAAGTATCATCGACTTTTATTTCTTCTCCATTTTCATCTTTAGCTTTCTTTTGAGCGTATACATATTCAATCTCACGTCCCGCATCATATCCGCTCGCTTTTATTACATATACATCATCTTGCATTTTCTCATTCCAATAGTTAAGCAAGAAGTCGTAAACATCGTAATTGTCTAGAAGTTTTGCCGATTCAAAATCTCTCAAAATTTCAATACCCAAGCTTCGAATTAATTCTTTTGGATTTGTATCTGTATTAATATTGAATAATGAATCTTTTACTTTATTTTTCCACGTCTCGAATAGAGAACCGTATTCAGTCTCCTTTTCAACCTTTATATTTTCATCTTCAGAAATGACTGTTTCAATTTCATTTGGTTTTATAGCAAGATTATAGATATTATGTTCTTCATCAACACAAGTGAATATCTCTTGTCTTAACTGTGGCGATATTTTCCAGAGTCTCTCTAAAGAGTTAATATCGACTTCTGGAATACCACCCTTAAGATGAGATGCAATGTTTTGAGGTAATGTGCCATCTATTTTTTGGATATAACGAGGCACATTAAGGTTTCCTTCGTTCTCTTCTAAAATCTCTTTATACGTAATAAAGCGAGAGTACCCCTCAACCTTTTCTTGGTGAATAAAGGTTTGTACAATTTTCTCAATATCCTGTTCACGTAGGCGGTTCTTATTTCCGTCTTTCTTAAACCCAGCGCTCGCATCGATCATAAAGATACCTTCACGCTTATCAGCGTTTTCTTTATCGATTATGATAATACTGGCAGGAATTCCTGTGCCATAAAATAAGTTTGTAGGCAATCCAACAATACCTTTTATATATTTCTTATCAAGTACCGCTTTTCTAATAGTCTTTTCTGCATTAGGTCTAGATAGTACACCGTGTGGCAGAATAATCCCCGCCTTGCCATTGCTTTCCAACGCTTTTAGAACATGTAGAAACCAAGCATAGTCACCATTCTTTTCTGGTGGAATGCCATAACCATCAAACCTCTTGTATTTATCTTCAGATGGTTTAATTCCATCAGTCCAGTCTTTATCAGAAAATGGTGGGTTCATGACAATAAAATCAAATTTTCTAAGTCCACCAAAATCATCAGTATATTGTGGATTTGCTAATGTATTCCCACTTTTGATTTCTCCTGTACCTTTGTTATGTAGGATGAAGTTCATCTTTGCTAAACCAGCAGTATCAGGATATTTTTCTTGTCCAAATATTGTAACTATGGAATCACCATTATCATCAGTTGGTGCTTCATCTGCTGAACGAATAAGTAATGATCCACTCCCCGCCGCAGGATCATGAAGAGTCCATTTCTTTCCTGTCTCTTGTTTAATATCGCCAATGCCAATAAGCTTAGCAATAATACGTGACACTTCACTAGGTGTATAAAACTGTCCCTTACTCTTACCAGACTCTTGAGCAAATTTCATCATAAAGTATTCATATGCATCCCCAATGATGTCATCGCCACTAGCTCTGTTGCTTTTAAAGTCGATCGCAGGATTTTGGAAAATAGCAATAAGACCAGAAACTTTATCAACTAGTTCTTTACCAGAACCTAGTTCATCCGGATTATTAAAGCTTACATCAGGAAGCGCACCTGCTAGCTTATTATCTTCTAGAAACTTTTGAAGAATTACATCAACTCTTTCGCCAACATCTGGTTTACCTTTTGCAGCAATCAAGTCGTCAAATGAGGCACCTTCATTTACTGTAAATTCAGCAAAACGTTGCCCTTTATATCTGTCTGATACATACTTGAAGAATAACAATACAAGCACATAATCTTTATACCTTGAAGGTTCTACCCCACCTCTTAATTTATTACAAGCATCCCATAATAGGGAATACAATTCTGATTTTTTCACGGCCATTCATTTAACCTCTCTCATCTCTTAATTGTTTTATATTTAGTATTCAGTTATATCTATTCCTGCTTTTAATAACCTTTCGTATCTCTCGTGAGAAATAAGCACTGCTACAGGCTTTCCGTTTTTCAAAACAAAAGCAGTTTTATCTTCATCTGATAAACCTGTGATCAATTTCGAGGATTGTCCTCTAAGAAAATCTGACATATTATAAAACTCCATTGGTTGCTTTTGGGCTTTATCTTCCTTATCCATACCTAAATCCACCTTTTCTTTTTATCATAACATTTTACAACTCTTATTTCAACCTTTATATGCACTTTAAAAGTAATTACTTTATAAGTGCATTTCAATCTTGTTTGTCCATTCAAGCCAATAGCCATCTTGTCAACTCACCACATTTTTGCCAGCAATCTTATCAACTCACCAAGCCTATATTCAAATTCGTAAATCCGGTGAGTAATCCATCACTCTTGGATATCTTCCCTAAAGCAAAAATCCGTGATTATCCTTCCGGCTTAGAACCAGATCTCAAATCACGGAAAGCCTTTATTTACTTATCTTATTACACGCTTACTTATCCACCCGTGACATCAATACTACCGTCTCCACATGGTGCGTTCTACTAAACAGGTCTACGGGCTGCGCTTTTACTGCGGTGTAGCCGTGTTGTGTCAGGTATTCCAGATCTCGTGCGAGGGTTGCCGGATTACAGGATACATAGACGACCCGTTTTGGTTTTACTCTTGCAATAGCTGCTAATACTTTTTCTTCACAGCCTGCTCTGGGCGGGTCGAGGATAATGACGTCGGGATGGATGCCGCTGCCGATGAGTTCCGGCAGTTTATAGGCGGCATCTCCCAGAATGAATTCGGTATTGTGTATTTTGTTTTCCCTGGCATTTTTTATGGCATCGTGAATCGCCGAAGCTACGATTTCTATCCCATATACTTGTTTTGCCCGCTGGGCTAAAAACAGCGTGATCGTACCGGTACCACAGTAGACATCGGCTACGGTTTCATTTCCTGAGAGGTCGGCAAATTCCAAGGCTGTTTCATATAGTTTTTGTGCTTGTTCACTGTTCACCTGGAAGAAAGACTGCGCAGAAATGTTGAATTTCAGGGTTCCAATGGAATCATGAATTGTTTCGCTGCCATAGATTTTCTTTGTTTTTTCTCCCAATATGACATTCGTATGACGTTTATTAATATTTTGTATGACACTGGCAAGTCCCGGAATGGCAGTTTTCAGCATGCGTACCAATTCCTTCATATGCGGTACCATATCGCCTGCTGTCACGAGGCATACCATGACTTCTCCCGTATGTACGCCGACACGGCCCATAATGTGACGGACAATACCCGTTTCCTTGTCTTCATTATAGGCAGGAATTTTATATTGTTTCATCCATTCCCGCACTACTGCGACAATTTGATTGTTTTGTTTTTTTTGTATGGCACAGTTTTCCACATTGATGACCCGATGTGTCGAAGCAGCAAAACATCCTATATCTAACTTTCCTTTTGCTTTGGAGGATACGGGAAATTGCATTTTATTGCGATATGCCCATGGGTCTGCCGCACCCAACGTCGGCAGTACCGTTAGATTCTTCAGGTGTCCGATCCGTTCCAATGCATCCTTGACCTGCCGCTGTTTTTCTATCAGTTCTGCCGAATAGCTCAGATGCTGGAGCTGGCAGCCCCCGCAGCGATTATAGACAGGACACAACGGTTTAACGCGGTCTTTGGCTGGTTCAAGAATCTTGAGCAGCGTTCCTGTGGCATATTGCTTTTTTACAAATTCGATCCGTACTTCCACCGTCTCCTTCGGCAGAGCAAACGGAACAAAAACTGTAAAATCTTCATATCTTCCAATGCCTTCGCCATTAGAGCCAAGGCTTTTTATTTCTATTGTATAGGTTTTCCCTTTTTCTACGGGAACTTGACGATTCATTTTCATACATATATCCTCATTACTCTGTAATTATTTCACTTACAACGGGTTTCTGATCCCTGCAAGGTGTTGCTTCTACAATAATCTGGTCCGCACATTGCTGTGCCAGCGTCTGCATATCGGCACGTGCATTGCCGTACAAGGTAAACAAGACTTCTCCGGCGTGTATTTCATCATATACTTCTTTGAACAGCCGGATACCTACTACGGGATTCACGGTGTCCTCCTTGCGGGAACGGCCGGCTCCCATGGTCATCGCGACAGCACCCAGTGCCCGGCCATGGATAGCCGTAATATATCCGCTTTCCGTGGAGACTGCCGTAAATACCTTCGGTGCTTTTGTCAGTGGACGTTTCCCGATCCAGGATACGCTTCCATGCTGCGCTTCTACAAACTGCTTGAATTTTGCAAGCCCGGCGCCGGAGGCTACCGACTGCTGTATGCGTTTACGTCCTTCTGCTTCTGTTTTAGCTTTTTGTCCCATAACGAGCATCTGCGCACCAATCGCTTCCACTACTGCCATAAGCCGCTTGCCGCCATGTCCGGACAAGGCTTCTACTGCTTCATCTACTTCAAGACTGTTGCCGATGGCAGTTCCCAGCGGAGCTTCCATCGAGGTAATCACCGCGGTCGTAGGCCGATGTGCCAGTTTTCCTATCTGTACCATCGTATGAGCCAGTTTCCGCGCCTCTTCACAGGTCTTCATGAATGCGCCATCGCCATATTTGACATCAAGAACGATAGCATCCGCTCCTGATGCTATTTTTTTACTCATTATGGAACTGGCAATAAGGGGAATACTCGCAACGGTACCTGTTGCATCACGCAATGCATACAAAAGTTTATCGGCCGGTGCTATTTTTGCAGATTGACCGATAATGGAAATACCGATCCGTCGAACCTGTTCCAGAAATTCTGTTTGTGTCAGTTCCGTGCGAAATCCGGGAATCGATTCCAGTTTATCGATCGTACCTCCCGTAAAGCCCAGACCGCGTCCGCTCATTTTAGCTACGGGTACACCCGCTGCCGCAACCAAAGGTGCCACAATAAGGGTTGTCGTATCCGCAATGCCTCCGGTACTATGTTTATCTACCTTGATTCCGGAAACAGAGGACAAGTCCACTACATCCCCGGAATGAGCCATCGCTTTCGTAAGCTCAGTCGTTTCTTCGGCTGTCATTCCGTTAAGATATACCGCCATCAGCCACGCGGCTGCTTGATAATCTGTGATTTTCCCCTGTGTATAGTCATGAATAAAGCGGTCGATTTCTGACGCTGTCAGTACGAATCCATCTCGTTTATGTTCAATACAATCAATAGGCCACACCGTATTCACCTCACTATGAAACAATTATTTCAGATGCTGCAGGAAACTTGTCCCGAAGGTTAATTTTTGCAATTTGAAATTTTCCATGATTGTTTGTCCCAAATCCGCATACGTAGTACGCACTCCCAGGTCTGTTGTCTCCTGTAACGCCGGACTGTATACGAGCAGCGGCACTTGTTCTCTTGTATGGTCCGTTCCCGTCCACGTAGGATCATTTCCATGATCTGCTGTAATCAATAGGATATCGTCCTCATTCAGCTGAGGCAATAAAGTACCTAATGCCTGGTCAAATTCTTCAATACACCGGCCGTAGCCTGCCGGATTGCGGCGATGTCCGTACATACTGTCAAAATCCACTAAGTTTACCATAATGATTCCTGTATCCCTACGGTGCCCATGCAGCTGCTGACTCAAAACCTGCATTCCTTCCTTGTTGTCAGCCGTATGATACGATTCCGTAAGTCCTATATGGGCATAAATATCACCGATTTTCCCAATACCGACGGTCATAAGGCCAGCTTCGGAGGTATAGGAAAATACCATCTTCCGTTCAGGCATACGACTGTAATCGCGCCGGTCTCCCGTCCGAATAAAATTTCCCTGCACGCCAATAAAAGGCCGTGCAATAATTCGTCCGCACTCATACGGACCTACACACACCTGGCTGCGAGTAATTTCACAAATACGGTAGAGTTCCTCCAACGGTATGACATCCGTGTGTGCCGCTATTTGGAATACACTATCCGCGGATGTGTACACGATGGGGGCCTTGGTACGGAAATGTTCCGGTCCCAGCCGTTCAATAATTTCTGTTCCTGATGCTATTTCATTCCCGATATAAGAATATCCGGTCTTTTCCGTAAAGGTCTGCAGCAAATCCGCAGGAAATGCATGATAAAAAACGGGGAATGGTCTTTCGACCGGATTCCCCATCATTTCCCAATGACCACTGGTCGTATCCTTACCGGCAGAGATTTCCCTCATTACGCCGTAAGAACCGGCCACATGGTCCGTATGCTGCTGTAATTTCACTATATTTCCCAGACCCAGGCGAAGCAGATTCGGTATATGCATTCCTTCTACGGCTGCATCGATATGTTCCAACGTATTCGCGCCTTCGTCACCGAAGGCTGCCGCATCCGGAGCATGACCTGCTCCCACACTGTCCATAACAATAACAATCATCCGTTTGAAGTTCATCAGAATCGCCTCCTGAAAATTATACTCCCCGCAGATAGGGCCGAGCTTTGGCAAAACAGGCAATCGTTTTAGCATCCATGATACCGCCGTCAAGAATAAGCTGTTCCATTTCTTTTGGCGTATACCGTTCCAGATTTATAAACTCATCCTCATCGAGATGCTGTTTGCTTTGCTTTAATTGCCTTGCCAAATATAAATAAATCTTTTCATCACAAAACCCCGGTGATGTATATACAAACCCCAAAGAAATCAGTTCACCGCATGTAACGCCGGCCTCTTCTTCCAATTCACGGGACGCACAAATATCAGGATTTTCACCATCCATTTCGATTTTCCCGGCCGGAACTTCAAGCATCGGCTGTGAAGCCGCATACCGATACTGTCGGACAAGGATGATTCTGCCATCATCGGTAAGCGGCAGGATAGCGCTGGCCCCATGATGCCAGACCGCTTCCCGCGTAGAGGTAATATCACTGTCGTTGATTCGGACCGTATCCACAGTTACATGAAGGACACGGCCAGTCATAATTTCTTTGCGGTCAATCATTTTTTCAACACTGATACTCATGCTATTTGCTCCTTACCGCAACCCAGTACTGCCAAAACCGCCAATACGGCTGCCTTGTGCCTGATCATCGCACGTAATCAAATATTTTACAAATATTCCCTGTCCAATACGTTCGCCTTTTGTGATAGAAAAGGGTTTAGACTGAGTATTGTAATAGGCGATCATAATATGGCCTTCATTATCGGGATTATTGTAATAGTCGCTGTCGATGACACCCACGCTGTTGACAAGCATCAGTCCGTTCTTAATGGAAATACCCGAACGGATATGAATTGCCAAATATTCATCGGCTTCCATGTAGGCTTTCAATCCTGTCGGTACAATAGTTACGGCCTGCGGAGCAAGGACTGTATCTTCCGCTGCTTCTATATCGTAGCCCGCACTTGTCGCTGTCTTGCGGACAGGCAGATGAATATGCTTTCCGACATACGCCGTTACAATTTCAAATCCTCTTTCTTCCATATTTCACACCTTACTTCCTGTCACGGTGTTCCCGATTACCGCGGGGACTATGATTATTGCGGGGACCGCGGTCGCGATCACGGTGAAAAGAAGAAGTATCTTCATTTTCGCATCCCGGCAGCAACGCCTTGCGGGATAGATTGATACGACCTTGACTGTCGATTTCCACACATTTTACCATGATTTCATCGCCGATATTTACTACATCTTCGACTTTTTCCACCCGTTCTTTGGCAAGCTGAGAGATGTGGACTAACCCTTCTTTCCCCGGCAGTACCTCCACGAAAGCGCCAAAGGCCATGATTCGAGTTACTTTTCCTACATATGTTTTGCCGACTTCGACATCCTTGGTCAGACGTTCCACCCAATCCTGTGCCTTTAAACCGCCTTCTGCATCGACTGATGCGATATATATAACACCCGTATCATCAATGTCAATCTTAGCGCCTGTTTCTTCTGTGATCTTTTTAATGATTTTGCCGCCAGGTCCAATAACATCGCGGATTTTATCCGGATCAATATGCATGGTGATAATACGCGGTGCATACGGCGACATTTCTTTTCTTGATTCCGGAATCGCTTCAAGCATCTTGCCCATAATAAAGATACGACCTTCATGAGCCTGTTTCAATGCCTGCTGCAGTATTTCACGGCTGAGACCTTTGATTTTGATATCCATCTGAATAGCGGTAACGCCCTTCATGGTCCCCGCTACTTTAAAGTCCATATCGCCCAGTGCATCTTCCATTCCTTGAATATCCGTCAGGATAGTAAAATCATTTCCCTTGGTAACGAGCCCCATGGCCACACCGGCAACGGGAGCCTGAATAGGAACTCCTGCATCCATCAGCGCCAAGGTACTGCCGCATACACTACCCATGGAACTGGAGCCATTCGATTCAAGAACTTCCGATACAACGCGGACAGCATACGGAAATTCTTCTTCCGTCGGCATAACCTGTGCCAGTGCCCGTTCGGCTAATTTGCCGTGACCGATTTCCCGACGCCCCGGTCCACGGGAGGACTTAGTTTCCCCCACGCAGAACGACGGGAAATTATAATGATGCATATAACGGCGTTCTGTTTCCGTACCTACCCCATCGATATGCTGTGCTTCGGACAGCGGTGCCATCGTAGCAATACTCAATACCTGAGTCTGTCCACGTGTAAATAATCCCGTACCATGAGTCCGTTTGAAAAGGCCCACTTCACAGCTGACAGGACGAACTTCATCCACACGTCGTCCATCGGGACGAATCTTATCTACGGCGATCATGTGGCGAACAATTTCCTTAATCATTTTCTGAGTAACTTCAGCAATATCCTTTTCATTATCCGGATAGATATCTGCAAAATGTTCATAAATATCAGCTTCTACGGCATTCATTTTTTCTTCACGAGCCATTTTATCCGCATCGCAGATAGCTTCCTTCATAGCAATTTCACCATACGCATGGACAGCTTCTACAATATCTGCATCCGGTTCCGCTTCTACGAATTCCTGTTTAGGAACGCTGATTTCATCAAGAAAACTATTTTGGAATTCAACAACCTTTTTTATTTCTTCATGGGCAAACATGATGGCATCCAGAATATCTGCTTCCGGAACTTGTTTGGCTCCCCCTTCTACCATGAGGATAGCATCCTTCGTACCGGCTACCACAATATCCATATCACTGACTTCGCTCTGTGCCACTGTCGGATTGGCCACAAACTGACCGTCCACACGGCCGACACGAACGCCGGCAATCGGACCCGCCCAAGGCAGATGGGACATAGCCAACGATACGGAAGCTCCGATCATGGCTGCTACTTCCGGCGCATTGTCCGGGTCTACACACATATCATAGGCAACCACATGGACATCATGACGATATGTCTTGGGGAACAGCGGGCGAATCGGGCGGTCTATAAGGCGGGCAAATAACGTAGCCGATTCAGGCGGTTTCCCTTCTCGTTTAATAAAGCCGCCGGGAATTTTCCCTACGGAATACATTTTTTCTTCATAATCAACGGTTAACGGGAAAAAATCCGCATCCGGTCTTGCTTCCTTTGAACCAGTAGCTGTAACAAGTACTGCTGTATCGCCATATCGTACCAAAGCAGCACCGCTGGCCTGTTTTGCCAACTTCCCCGTTTCAATAATCAGCGGGCGGCCGGCGAAATCCATTTGGAATACTTTTTCCATTCCAATTCCTCCTCTAATCCATTCAAAATTTTAATCTTAACATTATAATTTTACCATTAAATAAGTTTATATGAAAGTAAATTATAGGCCTTTTATCTTTTCTCCGGTAATAAAATAATTCTTTATCAACAAAATCAGCGAAAAAGGCCGATGCATATGCATCGGCCTTAAATGGGCAAGATTATTTACGCAAGTTCAGTTTTTCGATAATTGCGCGATACCGGTTTAAATCATGCTTTTTCAAGTATTCCAACAGGTTGCGGCGCTGACCTACGAGTTTCAACAAACCGCGGCGAGACGCATGATCCTTTTTGTGACTGCGAAGATGTTCCGTTAAATAGATAATGCGACTGGTCAAAAGAGCTACCTGCACTTCCGGAGATCCCGTATCATTTTCATTTGCGCCATATTTGGCAATAAGTTCTTTCTTTTCTTCTACATTTAACATAGTTGTTTCCTCCAATAAACTAATATTCGCAAAATGCTAAGTGAGCGTCGGAGTCTTCGACACACCTGGCACCCGTACGACATATGTATTATACACTATCCCTCTGCTGATGTAAAGCATTTAGAGCCGACAGCTTTCTACCTGCATATGTAATTCACTTTATATGTCGAAAAGACCGTACTAACCGTTTCTGTCCCTTGCTAAAAGAGTATAATAAATCGCTATGGATGCCTTGTAAAATATCCATCCATTAAGGTATACTAAAATTGTATAGAAAGGAGAATCACTATGGAAAATTATGATGTCATCATCATCGGCACAGGGGCTGCCAACATCGTCGCTGATGCTGCCGCCCGCCAAGGCTTAAAAATCGCGATCATTGAAAGAGGACGATTCGGCGGTACCTGTCTCAACCGCGGCTGTATCCCCACAAAAATCATGGTAACAGCGGCTAATTATATACGAGAATTTCGCGAAGCTTCTCAAATCGGCGTTCTTTCTGATCATGTCCGTATGGACTGGCAGGTTGTTTCCAAACGTTTATGGCACAAAGTAGACGAAAGTCGTGCCGTCAAAGAGTATTATGCAGCTATGCCTGCCATCGATATTTATGAAGGAACTGCTTCTTTTACCGATAAAAAGTCTCTCCATATTGAAATGAATGATGGTTCAGCGGCTGAAATCAGCGGCAGCAAAATCATTCTCGGTACTGGTGCCCGCACCAACATCCCGGTTCTTCCCGGTTTGGAGGAAGCAGGTTATGTTACATCCGAATCCTTATTCGGTGCCAAGTATCCGCAACAACCTTATAAAAGTCTTATCATCGTGGGGGGCGGTCCTATCGGCTGTGAATTTGCCCATGTATTTGATGCTGCCGGAACAAAAGTAACTATTGTGCAGCACAATGTCCGTCTGCTGCCAAAAGAAGATGAAGCTATCTCGCAATATATTCTGGATGCTTTTCACCGGTATGGCATTCAAGTCTTTCTCAATCAAGATACAGTGTCTGTACATATGGAAAAAGATAAAAAAGTTCTTTCCTTCCGCAATCGTACTACCGGAGAAGAACAAGAAGTATCGGCTCAGGAAATTCTTATTGCTCCCGGCATTGTGCCTATGACCGATCTGCTTCATCTGGAACACACGGACATCTCGCTGGATAAGCGCGGATATATAAACACCAATGAATTTCTTGAAACAAGTGCCGAAGATATCTGGGCACTCGGCGATGTAAACGGTCTGGCACCCTTCCGTCACAAAGCCAATTACGAAGCAGAAATTATTGCACACAATATTTTTTCAGGAAACGAACCGGATACATGGCGCTGGGCTCAGTATGAAACGGTTCCGGCTGTAACTTATACCTATCCGGAAGCTGCTCATGTAGGACTGACGGAAAAACAGGCACGTAATGCAAACTATGAAATCGATATTGCCGTCAATCATTTTTCAGCTTCCGCCAAAGGGTATGCTCTGGGTTACGAACCAGGTGACGCCAACGATGGCTTCGTAAAACTTGTGATCGACAAAAAAACAAAAAACATATTAGGAGTTCACATCATCGGACCGCAAGCCTCTATACTCCTCCAGCCCTTCATCAATCTTCTCAGCTGCGGACAGCGTACTGTGGAAGTGCTCCATGAGGAAATCGCTTCCCCTACCGTAAAAATGCTGCGTCATAAAAAATTAACAAGAAATCTAGATCCTCATTCGGTTATAACGATAGGAGAATCTATGACGCCCCACCCTTCTCTTTCAGAAGTTACTATGTGGACGCGGTATTATTACGAAGGAAAATAATACTATAACAACATAAAAAAACAGGCCTTTTTACGAGGCCTGTTTTTTTATGCTGCAGATTAATTCATAGTTACTTTTTTAAGCAGAATAGAACGATTTACCTGTTCCCGTTCCTGCGGTGTCAGAGAAAAATACCCTTTAGCCATAGCACCGACCCAGCTACCGTAAGCCGGATTAGGAAATACGATATATTTTATGCCAAAATCAGCCTGATGTTCATCAATGATCTTATTGCGCTGCACCATAGATGTACCATCGGTATACAACGGTAAATCACCGGCATTATCTCCCATATAGACAATCACATCATACTTAGCCGCTACCGAATCAAATCGCGGTTGTTTATCTGTTGTATTCGTCATTAACAGTACATGTTCTCTATCTACCGAGGGAAAATTCAATCCTTTCAAATTTTTCACAGTTGCCGCATAATTGATATGGGCAAATCGATTCGATACATAAAAGATAGAAACGCCCTTCCGATGTACTTCATTAAGAAATTTTGCCGCTCCCGGCATAGCCCCGGAACGCGCCTCATGAATCCAGTCCCGCCACCAAGCGCTGGTATACAAACCATTCCCAGCAGCGGCACTTTCACTCATGCCGCCAATATTATCCACCACGGTTTCATCACAATCAAGGACGATCGCCAACGGTTTTCCTTTGCGGGCGGGATCGGCCAATGCAGTATCCACCTGCGCCATAGCTGTATTATAGCCTTGATAGCAAAGCGCTCTGTACTCCGCTGCCGAACGCATCCAAAGAAGGCTCATCATTTCTTCTTTGGCAAGCTCCTGCTGTGTTGCCTGTATTTCTGTTTGTTGACCCACTTTGACCGATTCCGAAGATGCCGCAGGGGTTGCCAGAACCGTACCGGAAACAGTCATGATAAAACAAACCGTCGCAACCATTGTCATTTTTTTACTATAAAACATATTGTTTCACTTCCTATTAAAGTAGTAAAGGAACATATTTTTTTCCTCTATTGATCGTCTTTTTTAATGCCTGCCAATTGCGATGGATTCATATGTGCATCAAATTCCTCTTGTGTAACCCAACCGGTAGCAACTGCCGATTCGCGCAGTGTCAATCCTTCTTTTGCTGCTTTTTTGGCAATAGAACAGGCTTTATCATATCCGACAAGCGGAACAAGTCCTGTAACTAATATCAGCGATTGATGCAGATTATAATCAATTTTTTTATAATTCGGCTGTATGCCTTTTACACAATGATCGTTAAAAGAATGCATGCAGTCACTTAAAAGCCGGATCGATTGGATCAGATTATAGGCTATAACCGGCATGAATACATTAAGCTGAAAGTTTCCCTGACTAGCGGCAATTCCCATAGTCGCATCATTTCCCATTACCTGGACCGCTGCCATCGTCACCGCTTCACACTGTGTCGGATTGACTTTGGACGGCATAATCGAACTTCCCGGTTCATTTTCAGGAATCGTGATTTCCCCAATGCCGCAGCGCGGACCGCTGGCCAGCCAGCGGACATCATTGGCAATTTTCATTAGATCCGCCGCTAACGCTTTAAGCATGCCGTGCACTACAACAAGTTCATCTTTACTGGAAAGAGAGTGAAATTTATTAGGTGCCGTGTGAAACTCTTCTCCTGTAAGACGGCTGATTTGTTCCGCTACCTTATAGTCAAACCCTTCCGGACAATTAATACCTGTTCCGACAGCTGTTCCTCCCATACCCAGATCACGCAAGAAATCAATGCCCAATGTAATCATTTCCTTATTTCTTGAAATCATGCGGGTCCAGCCGGAAAATTCTTGTCCCAATGTCAGCGGAGTTGCATCTTGCAAATGTGTACGTCCTATTTTCACAATATCTTTGTATTCTTCCGATTTAGCCTGCAATGTCGCATACAATGCATCCATAGCAGGAAACAATTGTTGTTTAATCAGTAATACACCGGCTACATGAAGCGCTGTAGGAAAAATATCATTGGAACTTTGGGAATGATTGACATGGTCGTTGGGATGAATTTTAATTTTTTTCCCTTTCGACTGCAACAGCTGCATCGCACGGTGTGCTACTACTTCATTTACATTCATATTAAATTGTGTTCCACTGCCTGTCATCCATACAGAAAGCGGGAAATGATCGTCTAATTTATGCATCTGCACTTCATCACAAGCAGCGATAATGGCATTCGCCCGATCCGTATCAATCTCTCCTAATTCTTCATTAACCACAGCGGCTGCTTTTTTTAAATAGCCGAAAACACCTACCATTTCCAACGGAATTTTTTCCGTTCCAATACGAAAGTTTTCAAAACTGCGCTGTGTCTGCGCTCCCCACAATTTATCCGACGGTACTTTGATTTCACCCATTGAATCTTTTTCAATCCGATATTCCATGTATATCCCTCCTGTAATAAAAGCTGCCTCATATGATAGAAGGCAGCTCTCATAGCTTATAATCGTATTTACTTTAAGTGCCGCAACCCTTTAGCCCCTATATCTTTTCTGTATTGCATACCGCAAAAAGATATATGTTCCACATTTGCATATGCTTTCCGAATGGCCATCGGCAAGGTTTCTGCTACCGCTGTCACACCAAGAACACGGCCGCCGTTTGTTTGAAATGCAGCATCCCGCTTTACCGTTCCAGAGTGGAATACAACAACATTTTCTTTCTCTACGTTTCCAAGACCGGAAATGATATCCCCTTTATGAGAAGAGGCTGGATATCCTTTGGATGCCATGATAACACAGCAAGAAAATGCATTTTTCCATTTTACCATGGACGGTTCGAGTTTTCCCTTTGCGCAGGCATACATAATATCTGCTAAATCACTATCCAACAACGGTAATACAGCCTGTGTTTCCGGATCACCGAAACGGCAGTTGAATTCAACAACCTTAGGCCCTTCTGCCGTTATCATAAGTCCGGCATATAAACAGCCCTTATATGTGATGCCTTCCTGCGCCAAGCCTTGTACCACGGGATTCAGGATTTTTTGCTCCACTTCTTTTTGCAATTTTGCGGTCAATACCGGTGCCGGAGCATACGCTCCCATACCACCCGTATTAGGACCCTTGTCCTTATCAAAAATACGTTTATGGTCTTGTGCGGCAATCATAGGTACGATCGTTTTCCCATCAACAAAGGCAAGAAGACTAGCTTCTTCTCCTATCATGCATTCTTCAATGACAATTTTTCCGCCGGCTTCGCCAAAAACTCTATCTTCCATAATCGCATTAACAGCATCCACCGCTTCTTTTACGGTTGATGCGACTACTACACCTTTGCCAGCAGCCAATCCATCGGCTTTAACAACAATCGGAGCACCTTGTTCCCGGATATATTCCTTGGCATCTTCGCCATGTTCAAAAGAAGCATACGCCGCTGTCGGAACATGGTATTTTTTCATAAGATCCTTAGCAAATACCTTAGACCCTTCCAATTGGGCCGCATCCTTGTTAGGACCGAATACAGCAATCCCGGCTTGTTCACAAATATCTGTCAATCCCTGCGTCAAAGGGACTTCGGGACCCACCACCACCATATCAACATGCTGCATTTTGCAATAATCCGTAATCCCATTAAGATCTGATACCTGAATCGGCACACAAATAGCCATATTCTCCATGACAGCACTACCGGGAATAGCATATAGTTCTTCTACTTTGGGACTTTGTGCCAATTTCCATACGAGTGTATGTTCACGACCCCCGCTGCCAATAACCGCTACCTTCATATTATGCCTCCTTCTTGCCAATCTGCTTGGCAAGATATGCAGCGATTGCGGTGTCATAAACAGCCGTATGATGAAATGCTTCCTGTGCTAGTTCCAGTCGATATTCATCCGTAAATTCTCCATTCTTTTTAAGAAGGGAGATAATTTCATCATATTTTTCCGGATTTGTAACAATAGCTACATATTTATTATTTTTGGCCGAAGCACGAACCATGCAAGGACCGCCTATATCAATATTTTCAATGGCTTCAGCAAGGGTAACTCCCGGTTTAGCAATCGTTTGCTGAAAAGGATACAAATTGACAACAACAAGATCAATACCAACAATGCCATGTTCCTTCATAGCCTGTACATGATCCGGATTATCACGGATTGCCAAGATGCCTCCATGAATTTTAGGATGCAGCGTTTTAACACGCCCCCCCATCATTTCCGGAAAACCCGTAACGTCCTGAACCGCCATAACCGGAACACCTGCTTCTTTGAGAGCATGCATGGTACCTCCTGTGGAAATAATCTCAATTCCCATATCGGCCAAAGCTTTGCCTAATGCAACAACTCCTGTTTTATCTGATACGCTTACAAGCGCGCGTTTTACCTTCATTGTCATATCGCTCCTTTGTCTATTGCTCCACGTACTACCCGCCCGTTAATTTCGAGCTTGTCTTCACAAAACAGTGCTACGGCCTTTACAAAAGTAGGATGTTCCACTGTAAGTATACGCGCCGCCAATGTATCTGCCGTATCATCTTCCATAACCGGAACAACCGTCTGCGCAATAATGGGACCGGCATCCATATCCGCTTCTACAAAATGCACGGTACAGCCTGCCACTTTGACTCCTGCCTCTACAGCTTGACGTTGTGCATGAAGTCCCTTAAAGGACGGAAGCAGTGCCGGATGAATATTAATAATGCGATTTTCGTAATGAGAAATAAAACGTCCGCTCAAAAGACGCATAAAACCGGCCAGTGCTATCAAATCAGGCTGATACGGTTTAATTTGGTCTAGTATAAAATCTTCAAATTCCTCTTTGGAAGAAAATTGCTTACGATCGGCAATAATTGCAGGAATATTCCATTTTTCAGCTTTTTCCAACACAGGCGCATCAGGAATATCACTGACAAGAACAACGATTTCAGCATTAATTTTACCCGCTTTGATTGCATCGTAAAGTGCTTCAGCATTTGATCCGCGGCCAGAAGCAAAAATAGCCATACGCTTAGTCATCGAAAGCGCCTCCCCGCAACCGAACCGGAACATCGGATTCCACAACAGTGCCGATATAATATGCCTTTTCATTACGTTTTGCCAAATCAGCCATTACCGCATCGGCATCTTCCTTTGCAACCATCATGATCATGCCGATACCCATGTTAAAGGTGCGATACATTTCACGGTCATCCACACCGCCCCACTTTTGAAGCAGTCCAAAAATAGGAAGCTGCGGCCAAGCTGTCACATCAATTTCCACACCCAGTTTTTTCCCCTTAGGGAAAACGCGGGGAATATTTTCATAGAAACCGCCGCCAGTAATATGCACCATACCTTTTACATCGAAATTACGGATAATCGGCAAACATGGTTTCGGATACAACCGGGTAGGTGTAAGCAGGCATTCTCCAAGCGGCATATGAAGTTCATCCATATATTCCTGCAAATCTAATTTTTGGCGGTCAAAAACAATTTTACGAACCAGAGAAAATCCATTGGAATGAATACCCGTCGAAGGAAGCCCGATAAGGACATCACCCGCTGTCAGCTTTTCACCGGTAATAAGTTTGCTGCGATCGACAATACCGACGCCAAATCCAGCCAAATCATAGTCATCTTTGGCATAAAATCCAGCCATTTCAGCGGTTTCACCGCCTAAAAGTGCACAACCTGATTCTTCACATGCCTGTGCAACTCCCTTGACGATAGCCGCTACCTGGACCGGATCAAGCTTACCGACAGCAATGTAATCAAGAAAGAATAGAGGTTCCGCCCCCTGTACAAGCACATCGTTAATCGACATGGCTACACAGTCCTGTCCTACCGTATCATGCTTATTCATCATAATGGCCAGACGAAGCTTAGTTCCTACACCATCCGTGCCGCTTACGAGAACAGGTTGCTTCAGTCCAAATTCACATAGAGAAAAAAGACCGCCAAATCCGCCAAGATCACCCAGAACCTCCGGACGATATGTCGCTTTTACAGAGTCTTTCATCAATTCCACAGCCTTATTTCCGGCATCAATATCTACACCAGCATCAGCATAGGTCAAACCTTTATCACTTGTTGACTTCGAGAGCATATTTTTCTCCTTTCTCGTTCGCCGCCGGAATGTCCGTCGGATAGTCATTATTAAAGCAGGCCAGACACATATCCTCCCGCGGAATGTCGGGAATGGCCCGGCAAAGCCCTTCTATAGAAATAAAATGGAGTCGGTCAACACCTATAAACTTGCGTATTTCTTCTACACTGAGCGTCGCGGCAATAAGTTCTTTGCGCACTGATGTATCAATGCCGTAAAAGCAAGGATACATGATAGGCGGTGCAGACACACACATATTTACTTCTTTCGCACCTGCTTCACGCAGCAATTTACAGATAATGCCGCTGGTCGTACCTCGGACAATGGAATCATCCACCATCACGATGCGTTTTCCCTTTACAACCGATTTGACGACATTTAATTTCATCCGTACAGCGAGTTCCCGCTGCTTTTGATTCGGTTTAATAAAGGTACGCCCCATATACCGATTCTTGATAAGTCCGTGATTAAAAGGAATCCCCGATTCCATAGCATATCCGATAGCTGCTGTATTGCCGCTGTCCGGGACAGAAATAACAAGATCCGCATCATACTGTGTTTCTTTAGCCATTTCACGTCCCATCGCAAGACGTGCCTGATATACATCTTGTCCGTCAATAACACTATCGGGACGAGCAAAGTAAATATATTCAAAAGAACAAATTTGTTTGCGATCCGCTTTGGCAAAAAACGTAGATGTAATACCGCTTTCTGTAATGGATACCATTTCTCCGGGCTGAACATCCCGTACAAAAGAAGCTCCGATGGCATCAAGGCCGCAAGTTTCCGACGAAAGCACCCAGCCTCCGTTAGTTGTCCGGCCTATGCAGAGCGGACGGAATCCATAAGGATCACGCACGCCAAATAATTTATCCTTGGTCATAATAACAAGTGCATATGCACCTTGAATACGGTTCATGCTTTCCATGATTTGTTCTTCTACTGTATCTTTACGACTGCGGCTAATCAAATTGACAATAATTTCACTATCCATTGTCGTCTGAAACGTAGCGCCCCCATCGTCTAACTCCGTACGCAAGGTACGCGTATTCGTCAAATTTCCATTATGTGCCAGCGCAACCTGTCCTTTAGAAGTATAGACAGTAAGAGGTTGGATATTAGCCGGATTATTAGACCCTGTCGTCGAATAGCGGACATGGCCGATACCGATGTGTCCTTCAACCTCAGGAACTCCATCAGCAAAAACATTACTTACCAATCCCATACCGCGAAATGTTTTGATGCCGTCATCCGTGGAAACAGCAATCCCACCGCTTTCTTGTCCGCGATGCTGTAAAGCAAATAACCCCCAGTATACATACCGGGGAATATCCATACTTTTATCTAAAATCCCCAGTACACCACATTCTTCATGCCGTTTGTCCCAAATCGGATCGTATAACATGTGCCCCTCCTGTTATTAATTACTTTCTAAAGACTCTTGTAATTTTTTATTTTTAGCAATAACCTGTGCTGCCATATCTTCGCGATACGTTTTATATTTTGCAGCTAAGGTCGGATCATTGGCAGCTCCAATCTGAATAGCGAATAATGCTGCATTTTTTGCACCGTTAATAGCCATAGTTGCCACAGGCATGCCGGATGGCATTTGCACAATAGCCAGTAACGCGTCCATTCCTTTCAAGCTTGTCGCATCAATAGGTACTCCTATGACAGGTAAAGTCGTAAAACTGGCAATGACTCCCGGCAAATGCGCGGCAGCACCTGCTCCGGCTATAATACAGCTGAGTCCGCGTTCCCTTGCACCCGCCGAAAAGTCTTTAACTACCGCCGGTGTACGATGCGCCGAAGCTAACAGTACTTCACATGCAACATCAAATTCCTTGAACACATTCAAGGCTTTTTTCATAATGGGAAAATCTGAATCGCTTCCCATAACCAATCCGACTTTCAAAACAATCCCTCCTTAGAAAATAAAAAACCCAAAAGTGACACAAATCACCCTTGGGAACGTATTCATCTAGATAGACTGCCAGTGCATGAATTTATAAACCGCATATCTCCAGTCCATAAACATATATTCATGCCTGCATCTCCCCGTTGATGTATTAATTCATTGAATACACATAAATTGTATCAAAAACAATAAGCAGTGTCAATGTAAAAGGCACCCGAAAGGGTGCCAATATACCTACAATATTTTTGATAAAAATAATTTTGTCCGTTCCTCCTGTGGATGAAAGAACAAATCGTCCGGTTTTCCTTCTTCCATAATAACGCCTTCATCAATAAATAAAACACGATCTGCCACTTCCCTGGCAAATCCCATTTCATGTGTCACAATAGCCATCGCCATGCCTTCTTTAGCCAGGTCTTTAATAACATCAAGAACTTCACGGACCATTTCCGGATCCAAAGCAGATGTCGGTTCATCAAACAACATGAATTTAGGTTTCATAGCCAGCGCTCTGGCAATCGCCACACGCTGCTGCTGTCCACCGGACAACATTTCAGGATATGCATCTTTTTTATCTTCAAGACCCACTTTCTGCAACAGCTGAATCGCCGATTCTTCCGCTTCTTTCCGCGAAATATGGCGGGTCTTGATAGGAGACAGTGTAATATTATTAAGAACCGTCATATGCGGGAATAAATTAAACCGTTGGAACACCATCCCTACTTCCATACGTATGGCATTAATACTTTTAGTATCATTCATACTGAGCCCATCGACAGAAATCTCGCCGGAAGTCGGTGGTTCCAAATAATTTATACAACGAAGTATCGTACTTTTTCCCGAACCGGAAGGACCAATAATAACAACCACTTCTTTATCGTGAATCGTCAGATTAATACCTTTGAGAACCTGGAGGGAACCAAAATTTTTTCTCAAATCCTTAATTTCTATCATCGGTTGCAAACCTCCGTTCCAAATAACTCACTAAACGGGCAATACCAAAGGTCATAACAAGATAAATTGCAGCAACAGTGATCCATATTTCAAAGGATCCGTATGTTTTGGCAATAATAAGCTGCCCGCGGCGCGTCAATTCTTCGAAGCCAATTACCGATACCAGTGATGTTTCCTTCGTCATAGAAATAAATTCATTTCCTAGCGGTGGAATAACGTGTTTGAAAGCCTGCGGCAGAATAACGTACTGCATCGTCTGTCCCCAAGATAACCCCAGAGACCGTCCAGCTTCCATTTGTCCTTTATCAACCGATTGAATACCTGCACGGAAAATTTCTGAAACGTAAGCCCCGCTGTTGATAGAACAAGCAGCAACGGCAGCAACAAAAGGATCAATACGCTGTCCGACAATCATAGGAAGTGCAAAGTAAATCAGGAAAATCTGAACCAGCATAGGTGTACCGCGAATAATATTGACGTAGGATACAGCGATAAATTGAACAATTTTTACCCCTGATAACCTGCAAATACTAACAAACAAACCAAGCAAAAAGCCGATACTTACGGCAATAGCCGTAATCTCAATTGTAACAAGAGCACCTCCCAGCAAAAGTGGCAGAGATTGCACAATTAGATTAAAATCAAAGCTCATGAACAACACTCCTCATATAAATGAAAAAGTCCAACAAACAACATTTCTATTATAAATACATTATTATACAATGTCAATTAATATATTTACATTACCAAGCCCCGCTGCCGGATATACACATTTATATAGTTATTTTCCCAGTTGATGCAGTAAGTTATACATATTATCATCAATTGAAAAATGCATTCTGTCTGTTTCCGTGTAAGGTGTAGCTACCAGCCGATTCTGTAAAAGTCCGATAACTACATTAACGGTACCTTGGCACAAGCAGTCTACGGCTTTTTGTGCAAAAAGGCCTGCCAATATGGCATCTAATGCCGTCGGAGCCCCTCCGCGCTGCACATATCCAAGAACGGTTAAGCTAGGTTCCAAATACGTGTGTTCCTTAATATAAGATACCACATCAGAACCACTCATAGCACCTTCCGCAACAATAACAATGCTGCTGAGTTTTTTATGCTTATGCGATTCATACAGCCGATTGCAAAGATCTTCCAACGACACATTATGTTCCGGCACGAGAACAGCTTCTGCTCCGGAGGCCATTCCAGCGTGAAGAGCAATAAAACCAGCATGGCGTCCCATAACTTCCACGACGGCTACCCGTTCATGAGAATAAGCAGTATCTCTGATTTTATTAACGGACTGCAATACTGTATTTACAGCTGTATCAAATCCCAGAGTGTACTCTGTACCAGGCATGTCATTATCAATTGTACCGGGAATAGTTATAGTCGGCATACCCAATCGGCTTAAGCATTGCGCTCCTTTCATGGATCCGTCGCCGCCAACAACAATAAGAGCTTCTATCTCCCTTGAACGAAGAAAATCGACAGCCTGCCGCTGTGCATCTTCATGAATAAAGGATTCACAGCGGGCAGTCCGCAACATAGTTCCTCCCCGGTGAATGATTTCTCCAACAGAACGCTGATCCAGCAAAATACTTTCCTGACGAAGCAGTCCTTCATATCCGCGTAAAATACCTTCAACAGCAATTCCCTTATCTAATGCATACCGTGTAACGCCGCGGATAGCCGGATTCATACCGGGTGCATCACCGCCGCTTGTTAATATTCCTAATTTAGTAATCATCACTTCATTCCTCCTTCGGTACACGGGATGCAAATACAATTTCATCCGCTTTTATTTTTTCAATAATTTTATCCACAATCTGTCCTGCACTGAAAGTTGTTGTATCCACCACAAAATCACAATACGGATAAATTTCCTGCCATTCCCCCATCATCTTCATGACAAATTCATGCAAGTGATCATAATCTACGGTCGGGCGTTTGCCAACATGACGCCCAACCCGCTCTTCCACACGAAAAGGCTCGGATTGCAAAGCTACAATATACCCAAAACGATGCAAAACACGGTACAATTCCAAACTCATAGGAAAATTACCGCCAAAAGATATAATTGCCTCATGATAACGGCTTACCTGCTGCAATACATTTAATTCGCGTTCACGAAAAGCCGCCTCACCTTGCTCTGCGTAAAATTCGGCAATGCTTTTTCCGACAAATCGTTCAATACGACGATCCGTATCTACAAATTGCCATTGGAGACGTGCTGCAAGCTTGCGGCCTATATGGCTCTTGCCACTCCCCATCATTCCCACAAGGACTATATTCCGTTTCACTGCCGTCCCTCCTTCATATCTAACGTTACGTTCTTGAATTTCCCTTTATCTCTATACTGCTTTTATACTTAATATTATAATTATAGCAAATTTTCTCTTATAATTACATCATTAAAACGCTTTTTTCTGCTTCCCTATGATCTGGTTGAATAAAAGCAGAAAAAAGCGTCATGTATTTATCTTTTTATACCCCGCTTAAAATATATGCGGTCATTTTTATTTTTAAATTATCCTGTCCTGTTTCTACAGATTGAAGTTCTATTCTAATACAAGGAGCTTCTTTTTCTACTGCATTTAAAAAATATATAAGGCTGTAATAAGTCCCCTCCAATACTATATCATAAAAATATGAACGATCTTCCTTTACACGAATAGTTTCGAGATAGAGACCATATTTTTCAGCTTCTCTCTGCAAAACATTTAGCGGCGGCTCTTTTTGAACGGTATAATTACTTGTCCACGCTGCATCATTTACTTCCGTATATGACATCATCCCAGCTGAATTTTCCAAACTTTGTATTGTTTTTCTCCATAGACACCTTGTGTTGTACCAATAAAAGCACCGCCACATAAATCCTACATTCGTTAAAAATAAAACCAAACAAAGGACCGTTATACATTTATATTTTGTTATTTTCAGGTTTAAATATACCATCAGCTATCTCCATTTCTAAATCAAAAGCAATGGACTTAGGTTCTTTATGATTTATTCTGGTAACAGAAACAGCCGTAAATAGTGCTGTCTTCTGAAGTTTTTTCTGCCAGCCTTGTACCTGCGGCACTTGCAGTGCAACAGCATTAACACAAAGTTTTTTTTGACGAATTTGCAAGGACCGGACTTCTATATCATGCGGTTTCGTATCAGCCAGACAAACCAGTACGGATGTCCAAGGGGATATGGCAGCGCTATTTTTTTGTATGCCGGAAACCTCCCGTGTGATTTGCTCACAAATCCGGTTATTCTGTATAATCCAAGTTTGAACAGGCTGCAACTGATCCGTATAATATATTTTTTGTCTATCAACTTGTGCAGAAAATATAGTACCGGCAACAGCAAAACAAAAAGCGGATACCGACATAATACTAAATATC
This sequence comes from Megasphaera sueciensis, assembly GCF_050219315.1. Lineage (NCBI taxonomy): Bacteria > Bacillati > Bacillota > Negativicutes > Veillonellales > Veillonellaceae > Megasphaera > Megasphaera sueciensis. The sequence goes on along the minus strand of NZ_CP116939.1, from coordinate 290,756 downwards.
AAAAAAAGCACATCGTGTTTTATCTGCTTCCAGCGACAACAGCGTTCTTCCTGAGGAAGTAAATTAAAATGCATATCACTTCCTCCTATAATAATGGCAAAAAGAACGCTGTTGGATACTGTAAATGGTAATCAGATATTTTTTTTTGACAATCTTTCTGTATATAAGGCAAATTCCATTGTTCTTTTATTCTCACCAAAGGCCGATACAACATATCTTGTTCCCCATTATCCTCAATCCATTGTAAAAATTCTCCGGGAATACCATCATGCCACCGATACGCATTAAGTATTCCCCGGTCATATACGCAAATATGAGTACCTGCTTCAGCTTGACAATATAACGTGCCTGACAAATCACTATAAAATCGGCTTAAAAGACTTGGCATCGTATCTATCCTATCAACTATATTTTCTTCCTGTCTAAATGCTATGCAAAAAGCCATTATTAAATCATACGGATAAACAGCTGCCATCCAATAATGATTTATTCCATCTGTTGCAGTCCCGCTATAAGCAACATCAAAAATCTTTCTCTCATTATCATTGACAATTTCATCCCATTCCATAGCGGATAAAGCTGCCGCATGTTTTTTCGAAGGAATCTGAATACGCTTCAGTAATAATTTATCTCCTCCCAATATAATGGTAATGTAACAATGTTGTACTTTATATGATTTACATAATTGAGAAATAACTATACTAATTTTTTCACTATTTTTAAACCAGTCGGGACTACTGCATGGAAATACATCTACTTCTGTCATAACGCAGCGTCCATGCCAATTTCTATAATACGATATCATGTAAATCGAATTTTCAGACGGCATAATAATAATTCTTTTTCTATGGAACAATATCACAATTTTCACACTTCCTTAATATGATATATTTCGTATAGTCAATACAGGTCTCTTGTCTTCCATTACTTCAATGTCATAAGTTAAAGAACAGGTTCTGCTTACCATTGTTCTTTTTACCGTGCCAACAGCTGTAACGGTTCCCCGATACGGTTTTTGTCTTTTCTCCGTTACATAACGGACCCGCATCATTTGTCCGTCATCCGTAAGATGATATGGATCCTCCCATGTTTTTTCCCGTCTGTTAGGAATATCTTGCCAGTCCATTAATTGTAATTCCTCCCAGCTCTGTACAAGTGCAGACTCTGCCAAATACGCTGCAGTCACCATATCCCAATACCGGCAAGCCTGCTGTAGATACAAATGAGACAGATAAGAAGTCGTAATGGCAAGAAATACGACGATAAGCCCTAACCACAGTATAAAGAATGTAATAAAACCATTTTTATTCTGCATCGTTCTTTGCGCCTTTCCCATACTGTGCTGTCAAAGGAACAACAGATATAAAGCAAGGCCATTCTTGATTACTTTTACGATGACGTAATAGTAATGCAACTCGTATGGTTTGTCCCTGTGAAGAAAAGAAAGGGGTACGCTGTGACGAAACTATATAAATATCCTGCCATTGCCCCATTCCACTATTACCGGTAAGAGGCTGTCGTGTATTATCTTCAAGAATGCGAAATAGTATCCCGTTTTGTACGGTAAACCCTGTCGCCAGACCAGCAGGACTTGTAAATCGCACGGTATTATTTGTAACGGCAATATCTCTAGCAAACCGCAGCCCCACATAGAGTGTTTCGTCAATACTGCTTCCCTGATGATACAACTCCTCATAAACAGCCTGCAAATAGTAGCTACGAAATAGTTGCGCTGATGCCGTTAAAAAAGCAGTTAATATGACAGAAATCAATAAAACAGCAAGTATCAATTCCAGCATAATGAATCCGTTATTTTGTATTTTTTCTACGTTCCAACCTTTTGAAACGATATTCTTGTTCATCTGGACATCTCACCCATATTTCATGCAGACAGTACGTGTCATCAATACTACGGCAGTACCCTTTTATATCATATATATTCCCATGTTGTTCAAACCTTTTTTCAAAAAAGGTTTGACCGTCATCCAGACTTCGCATTTCTTCCATGCCAAGACGACCATACATAGCCATGGTTTGTATGCCTCGAGCGGTTTGATACGTAACAATGGTTTTAGATAAAAGCACCAACGAAGGTACAAATAAAGTCACACCCAGTACTACAGCAATAAGACAATCCGAAAGAATATATCCGTTTTTTTTATTCAACGCGTATTCGTCCTGTCTGAGCGGCAATAATAATCCGTCTTTCATACCGGTCATCTGCTGAACGAACTGTGATCCGCATATTTTTTCCTTTAGGCCTTCCTTGTACATCAAATCGAAAATCCTTTCTTGATTCTTCGATAGGAATATATACTCTATCTGAAAAAGGTCGTTTTTTATAAATGATATACCCATTTTGTACAATACGATACTCTTGATCGCGTACAGATAAACACCAATCATCCATCCCCCCCAAGCCGTTTCCTATCGCCTGTTGGCGAAGCTGGTGCAAATCCATAATGATTTCCCGCGTCATAGCATCTACAGCATAATATTGCCGATGCCAGGATAGAGCAGGTACTCCCAGAAACAGCAACGTCATAAGAATACTTATGGCAATAAGCAATTCTATAAGAAGGTATCCGTTATTTTTTATGTGAAAAAAAGCCATTCTATACATTCTCCGCCCATCACAGAAGCACACCACCATCCCATCAGCAGATACGGTCCAAAAGGTATCCTGTTGGTTCGACGAAATCGTCGGTAAATAAAGGTTCCAGCTGCAGCTGAAAAAAAAGCGGCGACAGTCATAATATAAGCAGATTGACCAGGACAGCCCAAGCAAAGAGCTGCAGCTAATTTTATATCGCCGCTTCCTATTCCTTTCGGAAAAAACAAATATACTCCCAAGTAGAAAAACAAACTAATAGCACAAACCATAGTATTTATGATTATATGCTGCCCTGCCAACATAAACCCGTCAATAATCAACAACAGCATAATCGGTTCATCAGGAATCCAGCAGCAACTCCAGTCTGTTGTAATAATAACAGCAGCGCTTATAGAAAAACCGGCAGCAGCTAAAAAAGACGGCCAAGAATAACACCACAGCGGGATTGTCATAAAAAAAAGGATAACGATACCCGCTAGTATTACATAAAAAATTTTGCTCTGCCGGCATTCTTCCGGCAGATAATGAATGAGTACATAATAAATAGGAATATATATCAGACCGCCTATTATTCCAGCAATGCTGCAGATCCACATAACGTCTATCACCTGTCAGCTTTTAACGGCTTCCGTATTGGATTTCGAATCATATGCAGTTCCTTCATATACAGCGGACACAACACCGTCTTCATCTATCAAATACGCCGTACCATCAGGAACTTTAGGCAAAAATTGCAGATAGGTTTTGCCATTTGTTTTGGCAGCAAGTATTTCCACTGTTTCAGGAAATTTGCCGTTTTCTGCTTCATATAAAGCAGCCGCAGTACTAATAGTACGAATATCTGTCTGAATTTTTGCAATTTTAGCTGTTTTCCCTGCGGAAGTAAATTTCGGTACAGCCACAGTTGCCAACACCAACATAATAGATACGCAAATCAAAAGCTCTAAGAGTGAAAATCCATTTTTCAAAGGTTTTTTTTGCTTAAATTTTGTCGAAATTGATACCAGCATACGTGTATCTCCCTTCAAACGTTACTTACTTTACCATAAAAGTAACCGCATCCAAAAGCGGCAGTAAAAGGCATAGTATAATCCCACCGACAATAATACCCGTAATCAAAAGAATAGTTGGTTCCAAAAGCTTTTTGCCACGCTTTAACATGACATGCAACCGCCATTCATAGTACCCGGAAATAGCTTGCAGGACTTCTTCATAGTTGCCTGTTGTTTCTCCCACAAGCAACATTGTTTCAATATATGCCGTGCCTGACTTACTGATTTGTACCGCCCGACTGAATGACATTCCGCTTTCCAAATACCGTATTATACTATTTATTTTTTTTTTAAACCAAATTACAGATATAACAGCAGCCGCATCATAAAGTGCCGACAGCAGCGGCATCCCTCCGGCAAGCTGTACCGCTAAAATACGGCTGAATCGTGCCCAGCATCCAATAATGCAAATTCGGCGCAACACGTCAATCTGCATTATATATTCTTCTAACATCACACGATACCGCTGCTGCCGTACCCCAGCGATACTACCCACTATAAAAATAATCACGGTAAAAAAACATCGTTCCGGATAGTAGCACAACTGATGCTGCACTGACAGTAATGCCTGTGCCGGTACCGGTAACGGAACATCCATTTGCTGAAACATCGTTTCAAATACAGGCAAAATGTAAAATACCGCACAAAACAACATTAATACTGTACAAATAATAAGAAACGCCGGATATACTAAGACATTGATCAGCTCTTGTTTTTGTTTTCCTGCTTTCTCATAATATTCCCCTAAGAGATGCAGCATTTTATCCATGTTGCCAGAATGCTCACCTGCTTTAATGATATTGCAAGCGAGTACAGGAAACAATCCAGACTGCTCCATAGCTGCCGAGGGATTCATTCCCCCTTCCATCAGCTGCGCTGCTGTTTCCATCTTTACAGCACATTTCTTCGGCATATCACACTGGACCAGCCGCCATCCTTGTACAAAAGTAATTCCTGTTGCTGTCATGACAGCTAATTGTTGAAACAATACTGCCAATTTAGAAGACGTAAGCCGCTCTTGTTTCTGTAAGAGGGTAAAAACAGAGCTTCTTTTTCGAAATTCCAAAATGTACAAGGATTGGCGAGCCGCAGTCCTGCGTGCTTCCTGTTCAGAAACAGCATATAGCGTTCTTTCTAATCGTCGTCCCGATGAATCAATAAGACTAACAATAAACTTTTTCATAATTTTTTTTACCGTAAAGCGCTAATGCTTGTTCCATTGTACGCATGCCGTAAGCAGCACCCGTCTGAAGAACGGATTCTAATTGATACTCACGTCCTGTCCGAATAAGTTGGGCAACCGCCGTTGTCTGAAATAACACTTCTCTTGCTACATGAGTCCCCGAATCATCACAAAAACGCTGTTGTGCCAATACCGCTTGCAGCACCATCGATAATCGGCATCGCAATTCTTCCTGTCTAGCAGCAGGAACCGCTCCTACAATTCTGGATATCGTCTGTGCCGCAGAGTTTGTATGAAGAGTAGAAAACACAAGATGGCCTGTTTCCGCGGCTGTAAGAGCTGCTTCCATTGTAACTCCGTCACGCATTTCTCCAACAAGAAGCACATCTGGATCTTGCCTCAAAGACTGCCGAACACCATCTTGAAAGGTTAAAAAATGTTTTCCCAATTCCCGCTGTGAAATCAACGCTTTCTTCCCTGGAAGAATATATTCTATAGGATCTTCCAGGGTAATAATATGGCATCGTCTGCTATTGTTCAGATATTCCATAATACGCCATAACGTAGTAGTTTTCCCACTCGCCGTAGGTCCCGTAATAAGAACTAGTCCATGTTTCATCTGACTGATATGTTCCAGAATAACTGCATCTTTATCAGGCGGCAGCCACTGCAAAGGATACAGCAAACGAAGTGCGGCATGATACCCCGCATGTTCAGGGAAAATATTGACACGACACCGAATACCATCCTGTAAGTCAACGGCCAGAGAAAGTTCACCGCACACCGGTAAGTTACAGCCATATGCATTCAACCAGGAAGAAAGATCACATGACTCCGCAACTTCCCCTTCCAACGGGAAAAGTTCCATACCTGTACGCAATAAAGGCAGCTTATGTTCTTGTAAATGTACGTCTGTAGCTTTTTTTTCAATTGCCGCTGCAATAATAGTCATGATATCCATGAAGAATCCTCACTCGTCATACATACGTTGAATTTCTGCCCAATCGGTCATTCCTTTTGCCAGTGCTTCTTCGACAGACTGTTTCATAAACCAAGCACCATCAGCTTTTGCCGCGTCCCGCAAGATCTCTGCGTTATCGGAATTACGGATCTGCTTCCGCATATGCCTTCCCACCGGCACGACTTCACAGAGACAAATACGCCCGGTATAACCAGTATGAAAACAATGCGTACATCCCACATGTCTATATCGTCCTTGTCTCTGTTCTTCAGCAGCGGGCACGCAACAGTGACGACAAATCTTACGCACCAACTTCTGTGAAATGATACCCACTAAGGCTTCACTTAACAAATATTTTTCAATACCCATGTCAGCCAAGCGTATCGGTGCCTCTACGGCGCTGGAAGTATGAAGGGTAGAAAACACAAGATGACCGGTTAATGCTGCTCGAACTGCAATTTCTGCAGTTTCTCGATCCCGCATCTCCCCAATAACAAGAATATCTGGATCTTGTCGCAAGAGTGCACGCAGGCCATTGTGAAACAAAAGACCTCCTTTAGGATTAATTTGACTTTGGCTCACTCCCTGTAATTGATATTCGACAGGATCTTCCATTGTTGCAATGCTAACTGCCGGACTTAATAATTCTCGCAGCATAGCATACAGAGTTGTTGTTTTTCCACTGTTAGTCGAACCGCTGATTAACAACAATCCTTTACTGTTACGAGATAACCGTCTCAGCATAGGCACCACACTTTCTCCTAATCCCAATGTATCCAGGTCTAAATGGACACGATTAGCATCCAGAAGACGGATTACCGTTTTTTCACCCCGGACAGTAGGCATCGTACTGACACGCATGTCAATGGATCGGTCATCCGTCTGCCAAATCATCCTGCCATCCTGAGGCAGCCGTTTATTAGCAATATCCAAAGAACTCATAATTTTTACGCGGGCAGTTATTTTTTCAAGCATATGACTCGGTAGTTCTCCTGCCTGAAATAATACTCCATCAAAACGAAAACGAATACGTACACAATGATCCATAGGTTCAATATGAATATCGCTTACACCTGCCTGAACAGCATGACCTAATACAGAATCCACTATATTCTGTGCATTTGTTTCCGAAGAAAGGGGCAGTTGCCAATGAACCTCCTCCATCTCGTCACCTCCAAGCATATTCCAGTACTACAAGACAAATCATAGCATATGCATCGTTACAACATGGGTAATATAATTATACTTTAATCTCAAATTTCCCAGTTATAAGTTTATCTTAAGCATTCTCTAATTATGCTTTAATAAAGATATTGATGCAGGCAACAAAAAAAGATGCCTCAGAATACTATCTGAGACATCTTTTTTCCATTCTTATTTTAATTTTTCCAACTCTTCTTTAATAATCGGCATCGCATTAAATAAATCTCCTACAATCCCGTAATGAGCAAATTTAAAAATGGGTGCATCCGGATCCTTATTAACGGCAATGATAAGACCTGCCTCTTTAATACCCAGCTGATGTTGAATAGCACCTGAAATACCAAGTGCGATGTATATTTTAGGAGCAATTTTCTTGCCCGTAATGCCAACCTGCAATTCATAAGGTGCCCAACCGTTATCAACAAGGGGTTTAGATACACCCAATGCAGCTCCAATAGAAGCAGCAAATTCTGTCACTTTTTTCAAACCTGCTTCATCCCCTACACCTCGGCCAGCACCCACCACAATATCTGCTGTTTCAAGACTGAATTCTTTTTCTTCCGGAGGTGTAGACACAAAATCTGTTACTTTTTGCATGACCTGCCGGCCTGACAAATCAACAGTTTCTTTTATAATTTTACCTGTACGTTGTCCATCAAATGAATTGCCGTGAAAAATTTTATCGCTGATAGTAGCCAGCTGGGGTCGCGTTGTTGTAAGAATCTTAACAAAAAGCTTACCTGTATAAGCCGGACGAATCCAAGTAACAGCGTCTCCCTCTCCTTCATAACGGGCATCAATGCAATCAGCCACAAGGCCTAAATTTAGCATAGCGGACAACCGTCCGCCTATATCACGCCCATTATGCGAAGCTCCTATAAGAATTACATTGGGTTCATATTTTTGTATCATGCCGGTCATAGCTTCAGCATAAAAATCAGCATTAAAATCCTTCAATGACGGATTTTCTACAACAACAGCAACATCAGCACCATACCCAATAACACATTTTGAAGCGCTTTCAATGTCGTCTCCAATAAGAACTGCTGTTAGAGGAACTTTCCGGCTATCGGCAAGTTCTCTTCCTTTTCCAAGTAATTCCTGACTTACCTGACTTGGTTTACCATTACTAAGTTCAATATATACCCATACGCTATTTTTCATTTCCATAGAACACACCTCCTTATATTGCCTTTTCCGAAGCCAGTATTTCTATAAGCTTATGTATTGCCTGCGCTTCATCATCACCGTTGATGATGATTCCCGCCGCATGCGGTTCTGGTGCAAACAACTCGGTAACCTCTGTAGCCGAACCGGCAGTACCAGCTTCTTCGGGACTTAGCCCCAGATCTTCCAATCTCCATACTTCAAAAACGGCTTTTTTAGCCATCATTTTCCCTCGGATGTTAGCCGAGCGAGGTGTGTTTGCAGTTTCCGTAACAGAACAAACTGCCGGCAACTGTGCTTCCACAGTTTCAAGTCCATCATTATTTTTCCGTGTTGCTTTAAGAACATTACCTTCCACAGTAACGGATTCAGCATACGTAATAAGGGACATTCCCAAACGTTGTGCAACTGCCGGGGGTATTTGTCCCGTATCGCCATCGGTAGAATGCTTGCCTGTTAAAACCAAATCTACGTTACCAATTTTTTCAACAGCCTTTGCCAATATTTTTCCAGTTGCCAATGTATCTGAACCGGCCATGCGTTCATCTGATACAAGAACACCTGCGTTTGCTCCCATGGCAATTCCATCCCGCATGCCTTCGCCTGCCAAGGCAGTTCCCATCGTAATAAGTGTAATGGTCCCACCGACAGACTCTCTGACAGCTAAAGCTGCTTCAATAGCATGAACATCCACCGGATTTAACATAGACGGTGCTCCGACACGGACCAAATTTTTATCCTTCGCATCAATTTTGATATCAGAAATAGCCGGTACCTGTTTTACTAATACAACAATATTCATATTTCAAACCTCCTTTGCATCTTTCCGTTATAGCTTATTTAACTCATATATCTATTATGCCACATATCAGCCCATTTATCAACTAATAGTAATTATTATTTATTAAAATATATATTTTTTTACGCTTTTATCCCTATTTTGCTGTTTTTTCCATGTCAATATCGATAATACCCACAACATACGGTGCTATTTCATATTGTCCAAAAAGAAAATGAATATGACTTTCAGCATCTAAATAATAATTATTGGGAAGATTTTTTAATCCTTTAAAATCATTGTAAAAATAATGTTTCTGACCATACTCGCTAGATAAAAGTTTAGCGTTAACTGCTTCCAACGTAAAATATTTTTCGTCCTCCGGGCGAACTATTTGCTGCCAACTTAATCTTTTTCCTGTCTGCAAATCAAAAGTCGCACCAACACATCCGCTGGAAGGATGCGCTGCATGATCAACATACACATATGTTTGTTCCAGAATAGATAAATATTTTCCATCATTTAGCTTAACTGCAAATTTTCTATCCATGGTACGTTTCACTTGGCTGTCTTTACCGGTTGTAAATACTTTGACATATCGATCTACATTATGAGAAAAATAATACGAAATTTTTTGTCCTGCAAAAACATTATCCCTCGTTTTTACAATGGGATATTGTAAAGTATACACACTCATGCCATCAGAGTTTTCCATCGTTGTCTTTTGATTCACCGTGATTATATCAGCCGGAGTTACTCGGGCTGCAGCAAAACCAAACGTCATAAGGCACACACAGACAGATAGTAAAAATTTTTTTTTCATCATGTTTAACGCCTCCTCGAACAAATATATTATTTCTTATTATAGCAATAGATACAGAAAAAATGCAAAATAGAAGTTTTATAAAAAACGGAGGCTGTCCTGCATCAAAAACAGCACCCAAAAAGCTGAGTGCTGTCTAACTATTTATATGTATCCCCGTTCGCAAAGACTAACAAATGTGCCATCACCAATAATGATATGATCAAGAACGGGAATTTCCATGACCCTTCCAGCTTCTGATATGCGCTGTGTCACAGTAATATCCTCGCGGCTTGGCTCTGGATCACCGGATGGATGATTATGCAGCAGAATAACAGCCGCTGCATTATATCGTATTGCATATCGAAACACATCCCTTGATTTAGCCAGAGATGCGTTAATCGTACCAACCGTCAGTGTTTGAAACGATATAAGCTGGTTTTTCGTAGATAAATATGCCGCTGCAAATTGTTCCTGCGGCAAAACTCTCATATCCTCCATGACATAATCAGCAATAGCTTGCGGAGAACTGAAATCAGGCGAACTTTGTTTGGCCCGCTGCCGGGAAATTCGTTTCCCTAATTCAATAGCCGCACAAACAGTAACCGCTTTATCAACACCTAATCCACGAACAGTACATAAATCACTAATACTCGTCTCTCCCAAATAATACAAATTTTCATTGGGAAGTAAACGCAAAACATCACGTGAAATATCTAACACAGAATGTCCCTTTATACCCGTCCGCAATAAGATTGCTAATAAATCCTGATCGGTTACGGCCCTCGGACCTTGTCTCATAAATTTTTCCCGTGGTTTTTCACATAGAACCATATGTCTTACATCTACGGTCATTAAGTCACCTTTGCCTTCTTAAGCATTTTGTAGACTTGTGACAAGGGGAGACCCACAACATTCGTATAGGAGCCATTTATTTTATCAACAAAAGCAGCAGCTTTTCCTTGTATACCGTAGGCTCCAGCCTTATCCATCGGTTCTCCCGTCGCAACGTACCGCTCTATTTCTCTGTCTCCTAACTTACGGAACCAAACCTTTGTTTCTACAACCTGCATATATTCCTTATCACTGCAAGCCAATGTTACTCCCGTATATACAGAATGTTTTTTCCCGGACAATTCATGCAGCATACGGATAGCTTCCTTATCATTCCGCGGTTTTCCTAATATAGTTCCGTTAACAGCCACTACCGTATCTGCGCCTAGCACCCACTGTCCGGGAAATTTTCCAGCAACATCTCGTGCCTTGCCAGCAGCTTGTGCCAATACATATTTTTCAGGATTTTTCTTTTTAGGGGACTGCTCATTATATGAGCTGGGATTCACCATATAGGCTATTCCGATCTGTGCCAATAATTCACGGCGTCTAGGTGAACCAGATGCTAAAATCAACACGTCAATCACTCCCATCAAAGACGTCGAAAGATAAATACGGCAAGCAGTATGCCCAATAGGCTTAGTATATTAGGTGCAAAACGAATGCCGAATTTGAGTTCCAATACATAGAGATTCAAGTCTACATTTTGAATATTAAAAATTTCATAGTGTTGTGATAACATGGGCATAAGGCTGCCAAAGCTGATCTGAGATAATAATTCACCCAGAATACCTCCCAGGATACCTCCAATGACCAGAAACAAAATAAACATTCCTACGCCATGAGCTCCAATCATTTTCAAAAAAATCATCCCCTCTTACAGGTACTTTGTGTACTATATCATTATACAGTTTAGTCATACTGGCCGCAACTGAAAGACGAAAAAGAACCGGTTTTCTAAGAAAATTCTAAGAATTTTCTTAGCCGGTCCATTTTTTTTATACCAGTTTAATCAAATTTTTATATAGTTATCATCTATCTTTTTTTCTGCATTTTCGCCCAAGTATCCCGCAAACCTACAATACGATTAACAACAATATGCGTTGCTGTTGTATCTGAATCAATGACAAAGTATCCCTGCCGCAGAAATTGAAAATGATCACCGATTTCAGCATCTTTGATGCATGCTTCCGCTTTACTATGATATACATCCAAACTGTGCGGATTAATTTTAGAAAGAAAATCCTTGTTATCTGATATGCTGTCTTCCTCTTCTTCCGGTGTTTCATCAGTCAAGAGATAGTCATACAATCGTGTTTCCACATCAACTGCATCAGCAGTCGATACCCAATGCAGCGTTCCTTTTACCTTGCGATTTGCATGCACCCCGCTGCCGCTCTTACTTTCCGGGTCATACATACAGTGGAGTTCCAGTATATTTCCCTCCGCGTCTTTAATAACTTCCTCACATTGAATGATATACGCATATTTTAAACGAACTTCTCTGCCAGGGGCAAGACGGAAAAATTTTCTTACCGGTTCCTCCATAAAATCTTGCCGGTCAATATACAGTTCTTTACTGAAATGGATCGTACGCAGCCCCATTTCTTCATTTTCCTGATTATTTTCGGCCGTCAGATCTTCTACCAAATCATCGGGATAATTTGTAATAACCACTTTAATCGGATCTATAACTGTCATAATGCGAGGCGCCTTAAGTTTTAAATCTTCACGAATACAATATTCCAAAAGAGAAATATCTACCATACTGTCCGCTTTAGCTACCCCAATGCGTTCACAAAAATCACGAATAGATTCCGGCGTATAACCACGACGGCGTATACCCGAAATGGTCGGCATGCGAGGGTCATCCCAACCGCTGACGATTCCTTTTTCCACGAGCGTGCGCAATTTGCGTTTGCTTGTAATCATCTTTGTTACATTGAGTCTGGCAAACTCGATTTGGCGAGGTTTTTGTCCTTCTGGATCGTCCCAATCTTCCAACACCCAGTTATATAAGGGGCGATGATCTTCGAATTCAAGTGTACAGATAGAATGTGTAATACGTTCTATCGCGTCAGATACGGGATGAGCAAAATCATACATAGGATAAATGCACCAAGCATTGCCGGTACGGTGATGTTCGGCATGCACAATCCGGTAAATAACCGGATCACGAAGATTAATATTAGGACTGGCCATATCAATTTTTGCACGCAGTACTTTTTCCCCATCAGCGTATTTTCCAGCCTTCATTTCTTCAAATAATTTTATATTTTCTTCTACACTGCGGTCCCGATACGGACTTTCCTTGCCAGGCTTAGAAAAAGTACCGCGGTATTCATGGATTTGTTCCCCTGTCAAATCATCCACATACGCTTTTCCCAGCTTAATAAGTTTTACAGCATATGCATACAACTTATCAAAATAATCGGAGGCATAAAACATGCGATCATCCCAAGTAAACCCCAGCCATTTTACATCTTCTTTAATAGAATCGACGTATTCTATGTCTTCCTTGGCCGGATTAGTATCATCAAAACGAAGATTTGTCAAACCACCGTATTTTTTGGCTATCCCAAAATTAAGGCATATTGACTTTGCATGCCCTATATGCAGATATCCGTTCGGTTCCGGCGGAAAACGCGTATGTACCCTTTTCTCATACGTATTCGCCTCATTATCTTCGTCAATGAAATTTTCGATAAAGTTTTTTGTGATTTCGTTGTCCATGGAACGCCCTCTCCTCTTTCTTGCTATGATACTTTATTGTAGCATAAATATGCCGGTCAAACTAGTAACTACTTAAGAATTAGAACTATAATTTACTTTCTCGTTCACACACGCCTCCAATGATTTTCCTGCAAGGCCTTTCAATAAATTGCGTGCTGCCAATTCGGCCATATCAATTCGTGTCCGTTCCGTAAGACTGCCAATATGCGGAAATACTAATGCATTAGGCAACGCCAGCAGTGGATGCTCCGCTGGCAAGGGTTCCGGTTCAGATACATCAAGAGCCGCTTTTGCGATTTGTCCTGTTTGCAACGCAGTTATTAAATCCGAGGTGTTAACAACGCCCCCTCGTGCAATATTAACAAAAATAGCTGTTTTTTTCATTTTCTTAAACCAATTCATATCAATTACATGCCGTGTTTCATCGGTAAGAGGCACGGCGGCAACCAACACATCAGAACGACGCAAAAGTTCATCAATCGTAACATATTCCGTACACCGTATGGGATCATCCGTTCTAGGATGACGATTATGATAAATAATCGTCATCCCGCAGGCACGTGCCCGTCGAGATAACGATATCCCGATAGCCCCCATTCCCAAAATCCCCATAGTACGCCGTGATAAGTCCATACCAAAAACAGGGTACTGACCCTCCATCCACTTCCCATCCAGCACAAATTGATGCGCTGGAATAAGGTCACGAGCAGCGCATAAAGTAATTGCCATTGCCAGTTCGGCCACCGTTTCCGTAAGAACTCCGGGAGTATGTCCCACTGGAATACCATATGACGTTGCCGCCGCAATATCTACTTCATTATATCCGGTTTGCGGAAGTGTTATCACTTTCAATTTTTTTGCTTGTGCCAGTACTTTCGCCGTTACCGGTGATCCTTCGCCGGCTACAAGTCCATCCGCTTCGCTGATCCATTGTGCTAAGAGATTTTCTGATATCTGTTCGGGATACTTCCATTGCCGGATAATCTCGCAGTACGGCGCAATTATTTCTAAAAAACGAGGATGTATATAATTTGCAGCTATTACAATTTTATATTTTTTCATGTCCAATCTCTCCTTTCGTTCATACGAAAGTATTGTACCACAATCTCCTTTATTGCGACACCATGATTTGCTATATCATATATGGTATAATAAAAATTATATAATTAAATACAAAGCAACAAAAGGAGGCCAATCTATGAATATGAAAAAATTATTAACCTTTGAAGATATGGGACTCGTCCAGTGGGGAGTTCTTAATGAAGAGGAAACAGGCGTATATAGTGCAATTGCTTTGGAAGAAGGTTTTTTTACGCCGCTTCCAGAAACACTTCTGGAATTCATCCGGCAAGGGAATGACGGATTATTAGCTCTTGCAGATGCCTTAGAGCAAAATGAAAAAGAAGGTGCCATAGAAGCAAAACTCCTTGATACGATTCGTATTCTTGCTCCCATTCCTCATGTAGAACGCAACATTTTCTGCATTGGTAAAAATTACACCGAACATATCGTAGAATTCGATAAAACAACCAACCCTACCATTCCAAAATACCCCATTATTTTTACAAAAGCGACCTCCAGTGTCATTGGTCCGGAAGACTTGATCAATCCACATAAAAATGTAACGGCAGAACTTGATTATGAAGGAGAATTGGCTGTTATCATCGGCAAAAGCGATTGTGACATCCCCATAAGTGAGGCAATGGATTATGTATATGGTTTTACTATTCTCAATGACGTTACCGCTCGTGACTTGCAACGTAATCATAGTCAATGGTTCCATGGCAAAAGTCTGGATACATTTTGTCCCATGGGTCCTTATATCTTGCTTCGTGATGCGGCCCCAGATACCTTTGATGTGATAACCAAAGTAAATAACGAAGTTCGTCAAGACGGTTCAACCGGAGAATTCATATTTACAATCTCTCAGTTGATCACAACTATTTCACAAGGTACGACCTTACAAGCCGGTGATATCATTGCCACCGGGACACCTTCAGGCGTCGGTGCAGGCTTTAACCCTCCCCGCTATCTCCATTCGGGAGACTGCGTAGAAATCTCAATTTCAGGTATCGGGACATTAAAAAATAAAATTAAATAGCCGCTATTAAAAACACCATTCACTTCAAGTCTAAAAAAGGCCTGCTAAAAAGCAGGTCTTTTTTCATACAACTCTATTTCTTTTTTTCCAACTTAATCATTTCCGGATGTTTTTGGGCCATACGGTCAAGAATTTTATCGTAACCGCCGCTGCCATACATAAGACAACGTTTAATGCGGCTGATCGTTGCCGTACTAGCCCCGGTTTTTTTGACGATGTCTTCATATATGTCACCGGCCTTGAGCATTCGTGCAACTTCAAGTCTTGCAGAAATGGCTTTCATCTCTTGAAC
This sequence comes from Megasphaera sueciensis, assembly GCF_050219315.1. Classification (NCBI taxonomy): domain Bacteria; kingdom Bacillati; phylum Bacillota; class Negativicutes; order Veillonellales; family Veillonellaceae; genus Megasphaera; species Megasphaera sueciensis. The sequence continues at coordinate 275,036 of NZ_CP116939.1, read as the reverse complement.
CGTACACAAATCTTCAAAAAACTCGTAGCACTCATCCAAATCTTTTAATTCTAAAATAGATTCAAATAATTGATCATGAAGATGATCCTTCAATTTTTCATTGGCACTCATAATGACACCTCTCTCGCCTTTTGCTTTTACGCTTTATCCTATTAAATTCATTTATTTATTATAAAGCAGAAATATACAAATGTCGATAGGCAAATTACATGGCAAACAAGTCTATCTGTTCATCCTCCGGCAAATCCCCCAAACATCCTTGTTCTGACATTAAATCAATGAGTGATTGCGAAACCTTGCCGCGCATCTTAAGATCCGCTTTAGAACTAAACGGCTGCTGCTTGCGAGACGTAACGATCTGTTCAGCAACATTTTCTCCCAATCCTTCTACCGATGTAAACGGAGGCAGTAATTTTCCATCATAAATGGTAAATTTCGTTGCTGCCGATAAATTAATATCGACATTCAGAAAAGAATATCCGCGTAAACTCATCTCCACAGCTATTTCCAATGCGGAATACAGATCCTGATCCCGAGGAGATGCCGCTTTACCCTGTGCCGCAATTTCTTTCATAGCACGTCGTTGTGCCTCCAATCCCGGAACCATACACGATAATTTGAACGCCTTTGCCCGGATGGTAAAAAAAGCAGCATAATAAGCCAATGGTTGATTAATTTTAAACCAAGCAATACGAAACGCCATCATTACGTACGCCACCGCATGGGCACGCGGGAATAAATAACCAATTTTGTGACATGATTCAAGAAACCAGTTGGGAATATGAGCCGCTTTAAGTTCTCCTTCGTAGTCCGTAGTCTTTTGACCGAGTTTATTTTTCTTATCAATCCCTTTCCCTTTTCGCACATTTTCCATGACCTTAAAACCGGTTTTTGGTTTTACTCCGTGCTCAATCAAATAGTTCATAATATCATCACGCGTAGAAATGGCTTCTTTTAAAGGAACGGTATGAGAAGTAATTAAATCCTTGGCATTATTGAGCCATACATCCGTACCATGAGAAAAGCCGGAAATCCGCACCAATTCAGAAAACGTCTTAGGTTTAGTATCAACCAGCATCTGCCGGACAAAAGAAGTCCCGAATTCAGGAATTCCCAGGCTTCCCACTTCACTGCCCAGCTCCTGCGGATCCAAATCCAGTGCTTTGGTAGAGCTAAATAAACTCATGGTTGCCGGATCATCAAAAGGCACCTTCGTCGCATCAAGACCCGTCAAATCCTCAAGCATGCGTATGAATGTCGGATCATCATGCCCCAGGATATCAAGTTTGACTAACCGTCCTTCGATAGAATGATAGTCGAAATGAGTCGTAATAATTCCTGAATCCTTTTTATTAGCCGGATATTGGACCGGCGTAAAATGATGGACATCCATATCACGTGGAATTACCATAACGCCGCCGGGATGCTGACCCGTTGTATTTTTGACGCCGGTACAACCAGAAACAAGGCTATTGACAAAAGCATCGTTAACCTTAATACCCTTGGAATCGGCCCATTTCATAACATAACCATATGCCGTTTTATCTTTGACCGCGCCAATAGTACCAGCACGGAAAACATTATCTTTACCAAAAAGTTCTTCTGTGTATTTATGGGCTTTAGGATGATATTCACCGGAAAAATTCAAATCAATATCCGGTACTTTATCTCCATCAAAACCCAAGAAAATAGCAAACGGGATATTATGTCCATTTTTTTGCAATTGTGCGCCGCACACCGGACACTTTTTATCGGGCAAATCAAATCCGCCGCCTACGGATCCATCTTCAAAAAACTCGCTGTGCTTACAAGACGGACAAACATAATGAGGTGGCAGCGGATTTACTTCCGTAATCCCTGACATCGTCGCAACAAAAGAAGAGCCAACGGACCCCCGTGAACCTACAAGATATCCATCATCGTTAGAGTGCTTTACAAGCTTATGTGCGATATAATACAATACACCAAACCCATGACCCAAAATAGATGTAAATTCTTCTGTCAATCGATCTTCCACAATATCGGGCAAAGGATCTCCATAAATCTCATGCGCCTTATCATAACACATTTGTTTCAATGCTTCCGATGACCCTTCGATTTTGGGGAAATACAAAGTCTCCTTCGGTACAGGACGTACTTTTTCAATCATATCATTAATTTTATTGGGGTTCGTAATTACAACTTCTCGAGCCCGTTCTTCTCCTAAATAAGCAAATTCCTCCAACATTTCATCAGTCGTACGCAAATACAAATCAGGTTGAAAAGCAGCATCCTTAAATCCCTTGCCAGTCATTAAAATTTCACGATATATTTTGTCCTCGGGATTTAAAAAATGAGCATCACAAGTAGCCACCGTCATCTTCCCCAATTCATCACCCAACTTGATTATCGTACGATTAATATTGCGTAATTCTTCGTCGTTTTTCACCAATCCTTCCCGTACTAAAAACTGATTATTCGTAAGCGGCTGAATTTCAAGATAATCATAATAGGAGGCAATTTCTTTCAGTTTTTCATACGGTAAATTTTTCTGCACCATAGAACGCACAAGTTCACCCGCTTCACAAGCCGATCCCAATAAAAGGCCTTCCCTATATTCATTGAGTACAGCCCGGGGAATCCGCGGACGACTGCGATAGATATATTTTAAATGGGAAATACTGATAAGCTTGTACAGATTACGCAGTCCCACCATGTTTTTTGCCAAAATAACAATATGATATGATTCATCAATATGTTCATCAAACAAATACCCTTCCATACCATAAATAATTTTGACGTTATTCACGGGATTAGTCGCAATTTCCTGCAAAAGGGGAAAAGATTGAACCACTCCGTGGTCAGTAACAGCAACCGCCGGATGCTTCCATTTTTTTATGGTCTTAATAAGTTCTTTAACAGTAATAAGGGCATCCATATCACTCATAATAGTATGGAGATGCAATTCCACTCTCGGAGTTGGATTCGTATCTTCCCGTTCGACTACGCTGTTTTCAGCCGGCATAATATCATATACATTGAGTACATAATCATTTTGATAATTATCATACTTTACATCGCCATGTACACGAACAAAAACCCCTTCTTTGAGATTTTTCTGCAAGGCTTCAAACCGTTCGGGCGTCATAGAATCTTTACGACGATATTTTGCGTTAGGATTCCCTGCCCCTTTTGATATATCAATAAATTTTTTCGCTGATATACCATTTGTCTTATCTGCTATTTGAAATGACAACAGTATTCTGCCTGATTTCAATTCACGAAATTCCGCCTTAACTACTTTTCCTTTAAAGATAACTCCGTTTCTTTCTTCTCCAGAAACATCATTAATGGCTATTGTTTCACCAGTAAAACTTCTTCCCATCCATACGCGGCTGTCAACACCAGAAGCTGACTCTGTTCTTCCGGCAGAATTACCGCTTGACACTACTTTTTTAGGCCCATCGGCAACAGCCTTGCAAGCTTTGATGTACGCATCATCGCAAAGATCATCCGCTTCTTCATACAAATTTTCGTACATATCCTCATGAGGAATCGCATATCCTTCCTCATCTCGATCTGTTGTATCAACGATTTCCTCCATATCTTCTTCCGGCATGGGACGACCATCACAAGAAAGGTCGACACCGTTGGCAGTCTCACAAAGAGAATCAAAATCAGCGGCAGCATCATCCAATACCGCGGTATGAGCTGAAACGGGATTGGGTAAATTCGTTTTTACGGTATGATCAAGTATAACATCTCCACTAATAGATAATTGCCGGCAAACAGCTCTTTTCAAGGCCTCCAGATTCCGACATCCTTCACCATGGGTATATATATGCCACCTCTTACCGGCATCTGCCATGCATACTTTTTCAACAGTTATGCGATTTACATCGTCTAATTGTATTGTCATTGCATCCTTAGGAACAATATGATAGACCTTCATAACTTCTTTCCTCTCAAAAAATACTATACTATGATTAATCTGTCATGTCATGTAGTTTATTAATAATAACATCTTGTGGTGTCTCACCATCTAAATTTGTATCTTGAACCGTTTGTTCCGACGACGGCCCCAATGTACGAATAATTAATGTATTCGGATCATAATGCGATATAATTTTATCCGTATATTTATCTCCATCTTTGTATGACACATCACGCCGGATAGTTACATCATGTCCATCATATCCTTCTTGCTCGCGTACATCGTCCGTAACAGAGTCATCGTGTTTATAAATAACTTTATGCGGAAGCGTCTTTTGAGACAGCGTCGTAAAGGATACCTCACAAGTATCTGCGGCGTTCCCCAATATATATACAGTCAGCGCACTTCCTGTCATTACCGTATAAATATATATAGGATGTTTAAACGGATTGGTAAAGCCAAAATCCAAAGACCCATCAGCCACAGTAGCATCCATCCCTACCGGGACATATTCGGCAGGGGCAAAGTGGGGAGCCCGATGATCAATAATGAGCCCTGCTCTCAGAGCCGCATTGAAAAGAGTGGTACTTACCTGACAAACACCGCCGCCGGCATCCATGACCACCTTATTATCAAAGTAAACAGGCGCATCCTTATATCCTTTATCACGTGTACGCGTACCAACAGTATCATTGAAAGAGAAAGCTTTTCCTGCCGGTATCAATGCATGCGTCAGAAGATTCTGGCAAATTTTTATGTTGGCATCGCGGTCTGCAGCTGATGTATCAAAATGAGTCGTATAATAAGAAAGCACTGTATCAATCCCTTTTAAATCCTTCTCCTTGATGGCAGGTTCTTTGCGATCCTGTACCGTTATTGCAATATCCCCAGTATTCCCTTTGTGCAGTTCATCAAGAATCTGATTCTTCAGCTGCCCTGCATCAATCACGATACGATCCGTTCCATTATGCAAAATAACAGAACTGCCGTTAGGAACAGCATATGCATTTTTCTCTTCCACATCGTATGTATCATGAATCTGATTCGTAAAATCCGTAAGCATATCATCATTTACTTCGATAGCCAGCGGAACATCCTTTCCATATCGCAGCGTCGTATATACATCTGCTATGCGTTGTATAGGCGTACCGCTGCGCCCAATAAGAAATATGCCCTCATTGATGCGCTGCCGGTCATAATGGCCCTCCATTTTTTTTAAAGAAAGCGTTTCATCTACGCCTTGTGCCTTAAGCGAGATGGTTTTTTTATTCAAATCATTTTCTCTTTCATCAAGATACTGTTGAATATCCTCTTCGGTCATATTTGCAACAGGTTGTCCTTCCAATGTAACGGAATCAATCGTTTTACTCTGCGCAAAAAGAAATCCCCCAGTACTAACAATACAAATAACACCCAATGCAATTAATCCTTTTTTCCATGGAATCTGATGATGATGAATACCATGTTTTTCCTGATACCTGCGACGATATTCTTTCATCCGTTCCTTTCGTTCTCGTTCTTCTTCTGTCACTATAGGTGCCTTCCTTTTGAACTGCAATACAAGCAGATAAGCGGTACCATATCCTCGTGTGAACCCATTCCCCTGCGAATATTGAGCTGTAATTTAAATATGTTACTGATCAATTCATCTAATTCTGCCGCTGTCCAATATGTTTCTACCTTTTTTAAACTAAATAAAACATATTTTACGTTTCTCCCCTTATTGATTTGCGCTAAAACGGACTCACATTGCACCGTTCCAGCCTGACTATGTTTTAGTTCTTTGTATGCTTTTAACAGACGCAGACGTGACATCATGTACCCAGTATTTTTAAGAAACACATCTTGGCGGGAAAAAAGCCCTGTCAGCAACGGTATGGCATGACGACCATCACGGTGAAGAAATGCTTCCATAAAGGTAAACAAATTCTTTTCCATAGTGCCTGAAAACAGATGGGTTAGTTCGGCAACATCAATATGTGTTTGATGTTCATCAAGCATAATACAGAGTTTTTCTAGTTCTGAAAATACATACATAAGTGAGATAGATTCCCACGTTTGAAATAAGGCATGAAGATACTGTTCCGCTCTACTGGTAAGTATTTTTTGTTTTCCCTTCAAATATTCTGTTACATACATCATAGCATTGCGATCTGTAACAGGCTCACACTGTACTGTATCTGCTAAAGGTTTCAGTTTTTTATAAAAAATACTGCCCCTATCCACCATCCCTTTTGTATAAAAAAGAACGGCCTGCTGATCCGGCAAACGGCTGATTTTATCAAGGAACCATTCCTCATCTTTAGACAATTTACTCCGTGACCGTCCGCCATGTTTTACGGGTAGATAAGGAGATTCATTCCATATGCAGATACCTCCGCTGCCAAACAGAGAGGTTCCTTCAAAAGACTCCACAACGCGGGCAGGCGGTGTTTCCTTAGAAAACGTTTGAACATCTATATCACTGCCGAACGTTTTCCGACAAGAAAGGATAAACTTTCGGCGTGCTTCTTCCATTAGATATTCTTCTGTGCCATATATAATTTTTATAGAATTCATTCTGAATCACCACCATAAGAAGAAAATCTCCACTTCCCTTTACGAAATACGGCAATAATTTCACCCGTTCGAAAAGGAGAAAAACAAGGTATTCCATAATAGGCGGCCTCTTCCTGCCAATTTTCCCAGCCCATATCACCTTTGCCGCTGCGAAACAATATTAACGCAGCTGCCTCTTTAGGAAAAGATATCTTTTCGGTACCATATTGCAGTGATCGTATTTCAATACAAGACTTGGGAAATATAACACCATGAGGAAGCCTATCGCAAATATAATAAGGAACCATGCCCGGTACAGCTTCACAGTATTTCTGCTGATGTTCCTTATCAGCAGGAACGGTGGTAATATGTCCTATCGAAAACTGCTCTGTTAATTGCTGTGCCGTTTGTTTCGGCTCATACCCGCTGATATAAGCTGTATCAATGGAAAATATACCTTTATGGCGCAAAGCCGGAGTAAGGACACAGGCTATTTGTTCCGGATTGGACCATTGGCTCTTATTATACCACACATGGATAGAACTATCACTATGTATACTACATGTCGCTCTATCATTTCCCATATCGAAAACATAGACAACTGCTTCGGGTCTGTTCCATTGCCGCCATAAAACATTAATACTGACTAAAAGTACAGAAAATAATATTAATTTTTTTTTCTTTGGCAAAGGAAAAAATAATACTCCCACAAAAATATAATAGGCAATAACGGAAGACAGCGATAGTGCTCCGCTCCATATTCGGCTATACGGCAGGGCCGCAATGAAGTAATTTCCATGTACTGCCAAAGTAAGAAGCGGATTTATTATCCATAATAACACGGTCATTCCCGGTGTAAAAGAAATCCCCAAAAAAGCGGCAATAAGTCCTAACACAATAGTGCTGTCTAAAACAGGACCAATTATAAGATTTGCAAGGAAAGAATATAATGGGAACGCAAAGAAATTAGCAAACAAGAAGGGGACCAGCAATACCTGCGCACTGAGGCAGACAGTCATGCTTTCTTGTAAAAAATGTGGTAAACTGGCCAGTTTTTTTCTAACTGGATGCTGAAGCAAAACAATACCCGCCGAAGCGCCGCAAGACAATTGAAAACTTAAATCATATAAAAGATATGGGCTGTAAAGAACCATCGCAATGACTGCTGCTGCCAAAGCATGACAACTTGTATAATCACGCCTGGCAACCAGGCTATACGCGCTAATAAGTCCCATAATAACAGAACGAATAACGGGTGCTGTAAAATTTGACAAGGCACCATAAAAAACAACTAGCAGAGCCGATACGATAAATAATCTGCGTTCTCTTAATCCGAAAATACCCCCTGCCAATTGTACAATACTCAACAATAAAGAAACATGTGAACCTGATACAGAAAGTATATGAATAAGGCCTGTCGTACTAAAACTATCAATAAGCGTTTTCGGTAAATCTTCATAATGCCCGCCAAAAAGCAAACTGCTGAGGAGATATGAATTTTCTTTACTGAGAACCGTCATAAAATTCCGTGTCATATTTTCACGCATATTCCATGCAAAAAGCGGCCACCCGGAAGCTTCCTTTAAATATCGGATATCATTAAGAGTATCCACATATACCGCTCCTATCATATACCGTTCTCGATCCCGATGGCGTGCATCATACATTCCTGTATTTTTATAATATTTTACAGCATGTATGCTTCCCGTTATTCCAATATGAGTAGAAGGAAGCCACGACGGCAATGCAGGAAGCGTAATGTAGACCCGCCCGGAAGCAGCATACCGTAGGTCTTCTCCTTTATAGGAAAATTGAGTCAAAGAAAAAACATAGCGTGTCACCCTCCCTTTATCCGATTCATATGTATTTTTCTGCTCTTCAATAACACCTTCCATATAAAGAGTATGACCAATCAAATATACCGGAAGTTTATGATATTCCTCAGATACATATTGCAGCCGCCATGCTCCTAAGAAGAAAAAAAACGGTATAAGAAATACACAAAGCATTTTTTTCCTATAACGCATTTCCCCCATTGCTACAAGACTGATAAGCAATCCTGCAATATAATATTCACTCTGCAGATGCAGTATTTCTGCAGTTGCGATACCTCCGCAGCAAGCAACGGCTAATGCTAAACTAAAATATATCATGCAGTTACCTTATCTTTAATCTTATCAAATTTTGCAGTTCCGATTCCTTTAACCTTTTTCAAATCATCGCCGCTTTGGAATGCTCCATGTTCATTTCTGTAATCAATAATTTTTTTTGCCATAGAGGGACCTATCCCCGGCAATGTACACAGCTCGGCCTCCGTCGCTTGATTTATATTGATTACATCTCCTCCGGACTGCGTTGGTACCCCTTCTAAATTATAGGGAACGTGGATATGCATCCCATCATGTATTAATTCAGCCATATTTATACCGTCAGGACCTGCATATAACACCATATCGCCTGCATTATGAATAGCATCCCCTACTCTCACAGCTTCAGAAAATGAGTACAGCCCAGGTTTTCGAACTGCCCCTGTAATATATACGTAAATATCATTTTTTTTAGGCTTTTCTGCCATAACGACTTCTGCATGCTGCGGCGGTACCGCAATATAATCACTGCCAAACCATACAGCACTGCTTACAAAAACCAGCATAACAATTATTGCGACTTTTCTCATATTAGTGCCTCCTTATATATTTGATATTAAATAAACGATATAACTCATCACTTCTCTTACCATCAGAATCAATCCTGCTATTTTAATGTAAGTTTAAAGGAAGTTTAATCATTTTCTAATTACAAATAAACTTGCGGCACAAAAAAAGCTCTCCCAATGTATACAACATTCGGAGAGCAACTCAATATAAAAGTTCTGTTATTTGCGATTCTTTTCATGCATTTTTCTGCGCGTATTGCTTTTCATCCAACAATTCATTACACATATAAATACATCAAGTAAAAGAATGCCTACCATCACTCTTGATGGTCCATCATGCATAATAGCATATAAAGTGTAAAAGAAGACAACCGCCAATAAGGCATTTTTTAATTTATTCATAACCAACGCCTCTTACATATTTTTCTAGTTGCTGGATTTAGCTCTCTGCATAGCCAGAACAGCTTGAATATACATAGCACATTCAATACGCTTCTTTTGGATATGACAACTTAGTTCATAAGGAGTTTCAATAGCACCGCCATATTTAATATTGTTGGCATGACAACCGCCGCTGCAGAAAAATTTTGCCCAGCATTTTACACAAGTAGGTTTATTAAGAACATGAGTATCTCTAAAAATCTTTGGCAGTTTTTGATCTGTAACACCTGCATAGACATTACCAATGACATATCCGTCTTGACCTACAAATTGGTGACAAGGATAGATATCTCCGTTAGGAACAACGCACATATATTCATGGCCAGCCCCACAGCCCCGCAACCGTTTTGCAATACAAGGCCCCCGATATAAATCCATAATAAAATGATAATACACAAACGGACGTCCTTCATTATATCGTTTTAGATAAAAGTTTGTCAAACGGTCATATTCAGAATAGATTTCCGGCAAATCTTCTTCTGTAATCGCATACGAAAGATCATCCCCCACAACGGGTTCCATAGAAAGGCCCTTAAAACCGAGATCTGCCATATGGCGAACATCTTCTGTAAAATCAAGATTGTATTTTGTGTAGGTGCCGCGTACATAGTATTCTTCTCCATTACGGCGTTCTGCTGCTTTAACCTGATTTTCTGCACAGCGCTTATAAGAGCCATGTCCGCCGACATCAGGACGCATCCGGTCATGCACTTCCGGTCTGCCATCCAAGCTGAGAATCAAACTAATATGGTTATCTGTTAAATAGCTTATTTTTTCATCATCCAGAAGCATTCCATTGGTTGTCAGTGATAGTTTAAAAATCTTATCATGTATCTTTTCCTGTTCTCGTATATAGGAAATGGTCTGTTTTACAACATCGAAATTCATAAGCGGTTCGCCGCCGAAAAAGTCAATCTCGCAATGTTGTCTTTTATTTTTCGTACTTTCAATGAGTAAATCCACGGCATGCTTAGCTACGTCAAAGCTCATCAATTCTCGCTTGTGTGTGTCATAGTCTCCCGTAGAAGCAAAACAATATTTACAGCGCAAATTACAATCATGTGCAATATTGAGACACAAGGACTTAATAACCGGTTCTTCCTCCGCCACAACTTCAAAAGATTCACACATAGGTGCAAAAAGCATTTCTTTTTTAATGAGTTCATCTAATTCATCCAGTACTTGTTCTATATCTTTTTGAGCATATATTGAAATGAATTTTTCCAGAACCTTGTCTCGATTGCTGCCATTATATACATCGAGTATATCATACGTCATTTTATCAATAACATTCATAATGCCGCTGTTTACATCCAGTAACATATATGTTCCATTTTGGCAGTATTTGTGAATCATCGGTCTAATTTTTTCCGTCATAATTCCTCCATGCATAAGAATAGCCCTTTACCATTGTGGTAAAGGGCTGCTCAAAAATAACTTATTTGCTGCAAACCTGGTTACCTACCGTACAAGACGTTTTACAAGCGGACTGGCAGGATGTCTGACATTCGCTGCAGCCTGCATATTGAGCCGTCTTTTGGATAGATTCCGTATTAATTGTGATAATATGTTTTTCCATTGGAATTCACCTCGCATTTATGGTCACTATTATTTTAACACATGATATGTCTTTCTACAACATATCAAAGAAGCTTAAACCCTTTAAACATAAAGTTCTTCCCCATGCTGACAACAATAGAGTGCTCGTGAAATACGTCATTCGTATCAAAGAAAATATCAAAACCGCCTTGATACTGGACATACACGGAATTAATCCGTTCCAAATAACCTCGTATCTCCTCTGATGTAACTTCCGGTTCTCCGTCCTCACGCCATTTTTTATTTTTAAAATTGGCGATCAACGGCGCATGGGCAATGACACGGACACGATATTCCAATATCCATTCCCATATCTGCTTGCTATAGCGGACAGCTTCTTCATCATTTCCCTCCGGAAGCCCTTCCAGCGAAAACAAGACCGGCCTGTTTTCAAACATGATTTCATCCATATAACTGCCTTTAACATATTGCAAATTCATATAGAGAAAACCTCCCCTAAATAATTTATATATAGGAATGCCTTATTTCATCTTAGCAGAGTTGTAAAATTTGTCAAATGAAATATTCATATATTTTACCGGACATACATAACTATATATAATAACCAGCAATTACATCCCCGCCATACAACTTGGACAGCCGTGCACAAAAAAAGACTACTATCTGAATAAAGACAGCAGTCCTTTTATGACAAGCTACAATATTAAATAATTAAATCCAATGCCTGTTTAAGATCGGAAATGATATCTTCAGGATCTTCCAATCCGACAGATAACCGGACCAATCCTTCACTAATGCCAGCACTCGCCAATTCTTCTTTAGTATAAGTAGAATGCGTCATGGAAGCCGCGTGTTCAATCAACGTTTCCGCATCACCAAGAGAAACGGCAAGTTTACAAAGCTTTACATTATTCATGACGACTGCGCCTTCTTTGACACCGCCTTTAAGTTCAAAAGAAATCATGCCGCCGGACATACGCATTTGCTTTTGCGCCAATTCATAATAAGGAAAACTTTTAAGTCCCGGATAAGATACCGAAGCAACTGCTGGATGGGTTTCCAAAAACTGCGCTACCTTCATTGCATTGCTGCAATGGCGATCCATACGAATGGACAGTGTCTTCATGCCGCGGGCAATCAAAAATGCATCAAACGGGCTGAGTACAGCACCAGTCATATCTTTTAGTCCGAACATTTTAACATTGTTAATGTAGTCTTGCTTTCCGCAAACAAATCCAGCAATAACATCGCCATGCCCATTCAAATACTTTGTCGCCGAATGGACAACAACGTCAGCACCTAATTCCAGCGGGCGTTGAATATAGGGTGTACAAAATGTATTATCCACAATCACCATGCAATCATCAATCGAATGCGCAATTTCACTGACAGCACGGATATCCGTGATTTTTAATGTTGGATTCGCCGGTGTTTCCAAGTAAATAACTCTTGTATTTGGTTTTACCGCTTTTTTGACAGCTTCTAAATCTGCCATATCCACAAAAGTAACATCCACTCCATATCGTGTCATGCCATGGTTCAACAGAGAAAAAGTACATCCATAAAGCGTATCGCTGGCAATAACATGATCACCTGCATGAAGAGCCGTCCAAAGTGCCGCAGAAATAGCTCCCATACCCGAGGATGTAGCTACACAAGCTTCTGCTCCTTCCAATAATGCTAACTTTTCTTCAATAACCGTATTCGTCGGGTTGCCCAAACGCGAATAAATATATCCGCCTTCTTCTAAAGCAAATCTTCGGCCTCCTTGTTCTGCCGAATCAAACACAAATGTTGATGTTTGATAAATAGGACAAGTTAACGCACCAAAGGTGTTTGTAGAAGCACCGCCATGAATCGCTTTCGTTGCAAAACCCATTTTTTGTAATTGCTTTCTTTCCATGATTATCTCCTCCCAACTATTTTATCTGAGAAAATCATACCATAGAAATTTTTTTCTGAAAAATACCTATTAGTAGCATTTTTACATAGTTTTAAACTATGCCTACGTTTCTGTAAGGCATCCCCGTGTACATTGAGTCAAAGAATCCTCCAGCAATTGGACATAAAGTGTCATTTCCTCAGTCATTTTCATGTTTTTCAATTTCAACCAACCAATTTCCATCATATCAATACAATCTTCCACAGGAACAGAAATGATGCTGCTGCCAACCATATCAGCTAATAAACACCCTGTGCCGATATTAAAAGAATTGGTATTACGCAACATACTGAGCAGGCTGGACCGATCTGTCACATAAATCAGTTTCGTATTGGACATCCCTGGAAGAATAACTTCTTCAGAAAAAAGATACGGATCCTGCCCTTGTCCATATCGTACATACGGATAGGGTTCCAGCTCACGTACGTTGATCTGCCGTCTGGAAGCTAATGGATGCTGTGCTCTGAGATATACATATGGCGGATATTGGCAAAAAGGAACAAATTCCAGTCCTTTATGCAAAAATAACCGGTTCATAAATTTTTTTGTTGCCTTAGATACATAGATGATGCCAATCTGGCTTTGCTGCACAAGCACATCATGAATAACCTGCGTCGTTCGGCTTTCCTGCAATGTAATTGTATAACTATGATATGATTCAGCTTTCTGAACAAACTGAACCAATGCATCGGTAGGAAACATATAATGCTGTGCTGATATAGACAAATGAACCTTCTTTTCATTACTGTTATCCTGCCGAAAGTAACCCTGCATGCCTTCTATCTGATCGGCAATACGATAGGCATAGCTTAAAAATTCCATGCCACTTTGCGTAAAAGATACGCCATGTCTCGTTCGTTCCAATATAGTGATCCCCAACTCCGTTTCCAATTCTTTTACAGATTTGCTAAGACTGGGCTGAGAAATAAACAATTTTTGTGCGGCAGCAGTAATAGAATGACTCCTGGAAATTTCAATAATATATTTTAACTGTTGAAATGTCATGACACATGTCCTCCTTTTACTATAGTTTCAAACTATGCAACTTTGATGAAAATTGATATTTCACGAATACTATCTTAAAATGCTATTCTTATTATAACAAAACAGGAATCCATACGCTATAGCCATATGAATCTGGGGGAAATACAATACGTCGGGAGGTAATTTAAGAAAAAACAATAATGTAAAACTCAATTAAATATAATAAGGGAGGTACGTACAATAATGAATGATGAAAAAAAAGGTAATGCCATCGCCCTGCTGCCACTAGTTGTATTTATGGCACTATTTCTCGGGGTTTCATTAATTATGAAAGACTTTTACAAAATGCCTGTAGTCGTAGCTTTAATTATCGCCTCCACCATAGCCATACTGCAAAATAGAAAAGTATCCATCGACGCAAAAGTGGAACAATTCTGCAAAGGTGCCGGAGATTCCAGTATCATTCTGATGTGTTTAATTTTTATTCTGGCAGGAGCATTCGCTGAGGTCAGCAAATCTATGGGTGCAGTAGATGCTACGGTAAATTTGGGATTGGCTGTTTTTCCGCCCAGCCTAATGGTAGCCGGCATGTTTGTAATTGGTTCTTTTTTATCCATGTCTCTCGGCACGTCTGTCGGAACCATAGTTACATTAGCACCTATTGCCGTTGGAATAGCGGAAAAAACAGGATTGCCCGTAGGTTTCTTGATTGCTGCTGTCGTCAGCGGTGCCATGTTTGGCGACGGTTTATCCATGATATCGAATTCCACGGTAGCAGCCACTAAAACGCAAGACGTTGAAATGGTAGATAAATTTAAGGCTAATTTTAAAATAGTATTACCTGCGGCAATTATCACGTTGATTATATATGCATTTCTGACGTTAGGCATGGATGTCAACGCTACGGAAGCATATGATTATGAATTGATTAAAATAATACCTTATGTAGCCGTGCTTGTAATCGCTTTAACCGGTTTGAATGTAGTCCTGGTATTAGTCGGTGGCATTGTATTATCTGCTATAATAGGCCTTATATATGGTTCATTTGATATATTTACTGTATTTCAGCTTTCTTTAAAAGGTATTGCTGGTATGGAAGATATATCCATCATATCCATACTAATCGGCGGCATGGGAGAATTAACAAAGGTCAATGGCGGCATAGATTTTTTATTACATACCATACAAAAAAGAATTCACTCTGAAAAGGGTGCTGAATTTGGTATTGGCATACTCGTCAGTTTAGTAGATTTATGTACCGCAAATAACACAGTCTCTATCATCATAGTAGGTTCACTCACGAAAAATCTATCTGAAAAATATGGTGTGGACAGGAGAAAAGCCGCGAGTCTTTTGGATACGTTTGCTTGCTTTATACAAGGATGCATCCCCTACGGTGCTCAGCTGTTAGTTGCTTCCAGTCTCGCAGTAATTTCACCATTCTCCATCATGCAATATTTGTATTATCCTTATCTTTTAGGTGTGGCATCAGTCGTGGCCATATTATTGGGAATCCCCAAGTTTAAAACCCCGATAAAAGGAGACTCACTGTCTGCTGCACAAACAATGAGTTCTTCTAACAAATGAAGCATCATAAGATATACAATCAAGAATATTGCCATGCCTAATACGTGGCAGAAAATTCCCATAGACTGGTTCTATGCCTGTCCACTTTGCAGTGAATAATAGTGTCATCGGCATACCGTTCGAAGGGTGCCTGCAGATTTATTCTTACCCTCCACATATCAAATGCATATGTGCTTGGCACTATTAACCCGCACTAGGGACTTTCACCCGCTAGACTGCGCCCATGTCGGGCGCACAACGACAAGAGCGATATATTTCCACCATCCCTGTGGCGTGAAATATATCGCTCTTGTAATAATATATTCTTTCATAAATCCTGTTCCATTATTTACTTTTTAATGCCGCTGCCGGACACAAATCATTCAATATACATTCATGACATAACGGAGTCCGTGCTTTACAAACACGTCTTCCGTGCCAAATAAGCCAGTGATGTGCCCGACTCCACCATTTTTTTGGAACAGCCTTCTGCAATCCTTGTTCTACCTCTAACGGAGTTTTCCCAACAGCCAGTTCCGTACGATTTGCGACACGAAATACATGCGTATCTACAGCAATTGCCGGTATATTAAAAAGAATACTCACAAGAACATTGGCTGTTTTTCGGCCAACACCAGGAAGTTTGACAAGTTCTTCAAAAGACTGCGGCACTTCTCCGTCATATTTTTCACAAAGAATTGCGCTAGTTTCCAGCAAATGCTGCGCTTTGCTATGATAGAGACCACACGTACGTATTTTACTTTCCAATCCCTGCAGACCCAGTTCAAGCATTTTCTTTGGCGTATTATATAAAGGAAATAAGTCTCCTGTTACAACATTAACTCGTTCATCAGTACATTGTGCCGATAAAACGACGGCCACCAGAAGTTCAAAGGGGGAATGATAATGCAAGGCCGGTTTCAATATACCATACTGCTGTTGAAATCGTTCTAACATTTCTTGTTTTATTTTTTTTGTGATTGCCATTATACTATTCCTCTTTCACACTGATTTCTTCATTCAAACTTCCCATTTCATATCCGCCCAAGTCCAGTGTTACATATGTAAATCCACATTTCTTTAAAGCTTTTACAATACTTTGCCGATGCTTCAATATAACACTTAATTCCTCCATCCCCACTTCAATACGCGCGATATCGCCATGATACCGCACCCGCAGGGATCCCTGAATAAAAGGTGCAATATAAGTTTCTGCTTTATCAATTGTCTCCAATCGCTCCGATGTTAGTTCCATTCCATAGGGAATTCGGCTGGCAAGACAAGCTGCACTTTGTTTGTCCCACGTACGAAGCCCCAATTGACGGGAAATAATTCTGATATCCGCTTTTCCCAAACCTGCTTCGATCATCGGACTGCGTACGTGATCGGATAATTCCAGCAGTGCTTTCATTCCCGGACGGTAATCATCAAGATCATCTATATTGCCGCCATCAATTACCCATTGATATCCTTCCCTCTGTGCTAGTTTTACCAGTGCTTCAAACCTGATTTTTTTACAAATATAGCAGCGTTCTTTCGGATTATGCACAAAATTCGGATTATCAAATTCTGTCGACAATACTTCCCGATGGGGTATTCCTATTGCCTCAGCCAAACTTTTTGCATCAGACCGTTCACTTGCAGGCAGCGTTGGGGATACTGCCGTAACAGCCAGTGACTGCTTTCCTAATACGGTATACGCCGTATAAGAGAGCAGCGTACTGTCTACCCCACCGGAAAAACCAATAACAACACTGCCCATATGGCTTAAGATTTTTTTTAGTTTTTCATATTTTTGTTCTGTATTCACGAGTATATCTCCTGTATCATCATTTTATAAAATTTTGTATTTTCAAGCAAATCCGGTCCATGACGAAAAATACCGCCGCCTACCAAATATATAACATCCCTGCCGTATAACTTTGCCAGTTTAGGAATCGTTTCTTCTGTTATACCGCCACCGGGACTGGGAAAAATCGCCGCTAATTTTCCCAAATGATTTCTAGCGGACTCGGCAATCTTTTTGCAGTCATCCGCCGTAAAAGTAAATCTGCCGCCATAACTGGGAAATACAACAGCATCCGCACCGGCAAGACGTGAAAATACGCCATACAAGACAGACATGACAACACCGGAAAGGCCGGGCATAATAAACCCCCCTGACAACGATGGATGAGAAATTATGGGCAATCCTACCAAGGGATCATCCGCAATTTCACGAATCATGCCAAACCCTGTAAGCACAGGTGCCAATAAAATGCCCCCGGCCCCTAATTTTTTAGCTTGCAGTGCTCTTTCATGACTTTTTGTCCCGTCTGCAGTGCAATTAGCAACATAGACAGCATGCCCGCCAGTGTCCTTATTCGCTTTCCGTACAGCTTCGGCACAAGCAGCTACCCGTTCTGCAAAAGGAGCACTAGCCTGATTGGTAATACCGTGATCATCTTTAATAAGATCTGCCCCCCCTGCTGCAAACTCATAGGCCATATGAGCCAGCTCTGCCGTCGTTGAACCTAACGGCTTAATCACACAGTGAAGTAAAGGCCGGTGAAAAACACCTAAAAGTTCACGAATACCGGCAATGCCAAAATGAGGCCCGTGATACGCCGATAAAAAAGCCGAAGAAAATTCAATATCTTCTACCCATATGCCAGGCTGCATACTGCTATTTCCAAAAACAACATTGAATAACTGCGTAATTTCGGTTCCTGCAGCTCCATCATTATACGTTATCCAATACCGATATTGTCCATCCCCATACTCTGTAAACTTAACATTTCCAACTATATTATCGAAAATAGACTGTCTTTCTACTAAATCAGGAGGAAATTCGATAGTCTGTTCTACAGCAATTTTCTGAGCCAAATTTTGAGCTTCTTCCTTACTGTCTGCCGTAATTCGGTAAAGGACAGAAAAACTTTTCTCCTTGATCACGCTATGGTCTCCCTTCTCCTATTAAAAAGAATATCGCTATTTAAAAATACGTTCAAATGTAATAAGCACTTCTTTTAATTCCGGTGTTAACCGCTGCCATGCACCCTGCCATACTGCCTGCGGTATTCCTCCATAGTAAGCTTCCGCTATACTGGCAGCAATAGCCGCTTGTGTATCACTATCGCCGCCCAAGGAGATGGCATTGCGGATAGAATTTTCCACGCTTTCACTTTCTAAAAACGCCTCAATGCCCTGTGGAACACTCTCTTGCGTTCTAGAAGTAAACTGATAGCCGGGCCGAATTAGATCCAAGGTCTGTTCCATCGGATAATAGTATTGCTGTATATATGAACGTATACTCTCTTTATTATTCTTTGTACGAGCCAAATAAATAGCCGAAGCTACAGCAACTGCTCCGGTTATAGCTTCTTGTGTGTCATGTGTCACCACCGCCGTAAGTTCTGCCAGATACTGAACTTCATGTAAAGATCGTCCGACCCATGCGACCGGTGATACACGCATAGCTGCCCCATTGCCATAACTGCCGTATGGTTTTGCCGCTTCAGCTTGGAACCATTCCTTAAAACAAGGACCGTACCCCGCATCCGGATATTTTTGGCACCAATATCGTAGTTTTTCGCGAAGTGGCATACTAAGACCCTTTTTCTCTTTATATGCTTCTATTAACGCATCCGCTACAGCCACCGTGGTAACTGTGTCGTCCGTAAAACGCGATTGTTTTACAAACAAAGGAAACTCTTTCGTTTTAATGCGATACGGTCTTGCTTCATATACTGAACCAACTATATCACCTACAATTGCACCACGCATGTACTCACTCCTATCGATTATTATTCTCTGTATTAGGTATTATATCACAAGTAAAGATAGATAAACACATCTTACAATACAAGGGTATTTTTCTATAAAAAAGGCAGAAACGAGAATATCCCGTCCTGCCCTGATATCATAAAATTACATAAATTTTGCCGATTCCTCCTGCAAAATCCTATTACGTAATTTAGAAAGTTTAGAACTCCGCTGCACCCACATTTCCTCTGGATTAACAAGACGCAGATATTCCGGCCAAAGTGTCTGTATCTGTTCATCTGCATAATCACAGATTGCCGCCAACGTAGGCTTATGATATACCAGCTTCCCTTTTTGAAAAATAGGCTGCAGCATCGGACAAACATCGAAACTGTTAGCATAAATAACACGAGAGCGCCAAGGTGTCTTATCACTGACAAGCTGAAGATTTTTTATTGTCGAAAATTTTTCTTCTTCAAGGGCAATGATATCCGCTTTCATTTTTTTGCTTTCTCTGTCATAAATACGATATACATTTTTAATACCCGGATTAGAAATTTTTTCCGCATTATCGCTCATCTTAATTTTCGGTACAAACACATCCCCATCATATTGTCCCACAAGTTTAAATACGCCCCCCAAAGACGGACTGTCTTCAGCCGTTATCAGGTGTGTTCCTACTCCCCACGAATTGATAGCACATCCTTGCAGCTTTAGCTCAGAAATAAGAAACTCGTCAAGATCATTTGAGGCCGATATAATAACATCAGGAAATCCAGCTGCATCAAACATCTTTTTTGCTTCTTTTGACAGATAAGCTAAATCACCGCTATCGAGACGAATACCAAATTTCTTAGGCAGTGTCCCAGCATCTTTCATTTCTTGAAATACAGTAATCGCATCAGGAACTCCCTGCTTCAATGTATTGTATGTATCTGCCAAAAGTATTAAATTATTGGGATATTGGCGGATATATGCGTGAAACGCTTCCAGTTCCGACGGAAAACTCATGATCCAGCTATGCGCCATAGTTCCTAAAACAGGCATGCCAAATTTAGCTCCAGACAATACATTACTCGTACCGTTAAAGCCGCCAATCATAGCCGAACGCGCCCCATAAACACCCGCCGACATTCCCTGCGCCCGGCGTAATCCGAATTCCATAAGCGTATCATTCCCTGCAACCGTTCGAACACGACGTGCTTTAGTAGCTATCAAGCTTTCATGATTCATGATCATAGACATTGCAGTTTCCAGCAATAATGATTCATCTTTAGCCGTATGTATGCGAAGCAGCACTTCCTGGGGAAAAGCAACGGTTCCTTCCGGCATCGCATAAATATCACCCGTAAAATGCACGCCTTTCAAATAATCTAAAAATCTTTCTTTAAATAGATTCGTACTCTTCAGATAATATATATCATCATCACTGAAATGCATATTCTGCACATAATCAATCAAATGCTCCAATCCAGCTACAACCGTGTAGCCGCCTTTAAAAGGATTCGTTCTGTAATATCTGTCGAAAACACATGGCTGATTATGCTTGCCTTCAAAAAATAAGCCTTGCATCATCGTCAATTGATACAGATCAGTTAACAAAGCGTTCGTATACAATAGACTCGCCTCCAAATTATGATTAAATACATTATACATCATTCATTTATATATGACCAATGATTTTTAATATTTACATCTGTAAATACAGTGAAATATTTCACAATAATACATATTATGTATTATTTTTAGTTTTGCTTTATATTTTCTTTCTAGTAGAAAATATTTTTATGGTATAGTATACTTGATAAGTACAAATTTTACTTATGAAAGGATATTTCATGAAATATAGGTTATTATTATTGCTAGCTGCATTTATTTGGGGTACCGCGTTTGTCGCCCAAAGAATAAGTACCGAAACGATCGGTCCGTTTTCCTTTAACGGAATTCGTTTCGCATTAGCTTCCCTATCGCTTTTACCATTGATTATCTGGCAGAAAAACAGTCTGCTTGTGCGTTCGCGGAAAACTCCATCCCATCTGTCACTGCCGATAGCCTGCACGATGCTGGGCTTTGTCTTATTTGCCGGAGCTTCCTTACAGCAAATAGGTATTTTTTACACTACCGTTGCAAAGGCTGGTTTTATTACATCTTTATATATTATTGCTGTTCCTATTTTGGGCTTATTTTTATATAATCCTTTACGATTTTCTCATATCACCGGATGTATTGTCGCCGTCATCGGTCTTTATTTTCTTTCATATCCTACAAATGGACAAGCACTGAATTTCGGAGATGCCTTGGAATTATGCGGGGTTATTTTTTGGTCTCTGCATATTTTACTTGTTTCTTGGCTGGTTCGATATTATCCGGGAATCATACTTGCCGCTGGACAATTTGCTGTCTGTTCTTGTTTTAATTTTCTGGCAATTGCAATTACGGGAGAGTCCTTATCTTGGTCTATGGTTTTACTCACTTGGCTGCCTCTGGTATATGGCGGCGTGTTTTCCGGAGGCATCGCCTATACTTTACAAATTCTGGGACAAGCCCGCATTGCTGCAACGGAAGCGTCCTTGTTATTGAGTTTTGAAATGATTTTCAGTGCTTTGGCCGCCTTCTTACTATTAGGAGAAACGTTGACTTTTCGGGAATTATTTGGTTGTTTCCTTATGGCAAGCGGTATTTTTACCGCCCAAGTTCCCAGTCGCATTGTATGGCAAGGATTTCACTTGAAATAACTTGTTTATTTTGTTAATAATTAATTAATTTTTATAAAATAAATATTTCCACTCACAGCCATATATTTCCGTTAATCTCCTTTTTTGTTCCATTCACACGAAATTGCTTTCTTCTCCTTTAAAAGAATGTTATATTTGGAACGTAATAAAAAGGAGGTTTTAGTAATGGTAATGAATGGTGTTTATATGGTTATAATCACCGCATGCTTCCTTGTATTGGGATATCGTTTTTACGGCTCATTTATTGCTGCCAAAGTATTAACGTTAAACCAGTATAAGGTAGTACCATCCATCCGTTTAGATGATGGACATGACTATGTACCGACTAATAAATGGGTCGTATTTGGTCATCATTTTGCTGCCATAGCCGGTGCAGGTCCTCTTGTTGGTCCTGTTATTGCAGCACAATTCGGTTATTTACCGGGTATGCTTTGGATTTTGTTTGGCTCTGTATTTGCCGGAGCCGTCCATGACATGGTTATTTTATTGGCTTCTGTCCGTCACGACGGCAAGTCTATTGCTGAAATTGCAAAGGACGAAATCAGCAATACTGCCGGCATAAGTGCACTGCTCGCCACCTTATTTCTCTTGATTATCACAGAAGCAGGCATGGCTGTTGTAGTTGCAAATTCTCTATTTAATAGTCCTTGGGGAACGTTTACTGTAGCTTCTACCATTCCTATCGCAATTTTTGTTGGATTATATTTAAAGTATCTTCGTCCCGGTAAAATTCAGGAAGCTACTATTATCGGGGTTGTTCTTGTATTACTTGCTGTATTTTATGGTTCGGAAATTCCCGGTTCCGTATTAGCTCCCTATTTTACTTTCAATTTGACACAATTGGAAATCATGCTTGCTGTTTACGGATTTATTGCTTCCGTTCTGCCAGTATGGCTGTTATTAGCGCCACGTGATTATTTATCTACGTACATGAAAATCGGCACAATTGCTGCATTAGCTGTCGGTATCCTGATCGTAGCTCCTACTATCCGCATGCCGGCTTTAACAGAGTTCTGCGCAGGCGGCGGCCCGGTAATCAAAGGATCTGTGATTCCGTTTGTCTTTATTACCATCGCGTGCGGTGCTATTTCTGGATTCCATAGTTTGATTTCTACAGGCACAACACCAAAAATGCTGACTAACGAACGTCAAATTCTGCCAATTGGGTATGGGGCTATGCTTACCGAATCATTTATTTCCATGATGGCCCTTATTGCGGCTACTAGTCTTCATCCGAGCGATTATTTTGCTATTAACTCCACTCAAAGCGCATTTGCCGCTCTTGGCATCCAAGTTCAAGACTTACCCAGCTTAGCCGAACAAGTTGGTGAAAATCTTATGCATCGCCCAGGTGGTGCTGTATCCTTGGCTGTCGGCATGGCCGATATCTTTAACAAAATTCCAGGTATGGAACAGTTCATGGGATTCTGGTATCACTTCTGCATTATGTTTGAAGCGCTGTTCATTTTAACTTTGATTGATGCCGGTTCTCGTGTCGGCCGTTATTTACTTCAAGAACTTCTCGGAAAATTCTCCCCGAAATTCGGTGATACGGAATGGTGGCCCGGTATTATTATTTGCTCCGCTGCTATCAGCATTTGCTGGGGATATTTAGTACTCCAAGGCAACATCGGCGTCATTTGGCCGCTGTTTGGCGTATCCAACCAGTTACTTGCTGCCGTTACATTGGCTATTGGCACTTCCTTTATTTATCGTCATGGTCGTGGACGTTATGCATGGGTTACCATGATTCCCTGTATCATTATGAGTTTGATTACCGTCGATGCGGACTATGAAAATGTATTCTATAATTATATCCCTGACGGTAAATGGCTTTTAGTAGCTATCAGTGTTATTATGCTGATTCTCGATGCTATCGTTATGATAGAAGCGATTAAGAGCTGGATCAAATATTCTAAAACCGTTCCACAGGATATGCGTTCTCGTGAAGAAATCGAAGCAGAAACAAAAGCTAAAAATGAAAAAGAAGGTATTGAAGCACCTGCAATGCACTAACTTCATCTTTTTCCAACAAAAAAGCAACTTCAGCATAGTCGTTGAAGTTGCTTTTTTCTATATTTCAAAAAATAAACTTGTTATTTTTCTCGTATAATAGGTACCAATACATTCCCATCCTCCTTGAAAACGGCAGTACCATTTGTCAAATCAGCGATATCAGCCTGTACCTGCACACTCTTTTCTTGTGGAATCTCCAAACGAAAACAAACAGTATCAGAAAATATTCTGTCTATAATACGAACTTTCAAAGCCGGCAGTATCCGTTCAAGAGAGTTAATAAACGCATACCCAAATTCAGCTTCAGCAATAATAAAAGGAAAATAATCCGCAATCTGCGCCGCTTCAACCCCTAACACAGCAGCATGACTATATGCACGAATAAGACCTCCGCCACCAAGCTTAATACCGCCAAAATAACGTGTTATAACAATTACCGTATTGGTAATGCCGCTTTTCGTTAATACCTCCAATATAGGCCGGCCAGCTGTTCCTGCCGGTTCCCCATCATCATTATATTTTTGTATAAAACCGGTATCCCCTATACGATAAGCAAAACAGTTATGTCTGGCATCCCAGTATTGCTTACGAATTCTTCCAATAACGCTGCGTGCTTCTTCTTCTGTAGAAATTTCTGCCGCAGACGTAATAAACCGTGATTTTTTAACCGTAAATTCCGTTTCGGCATGACCATAGACGGATGTAAAACAAGGTGATATGATAGACATTATATTCTCCTGTACGTGAAATAGCTTATAAAATGCCATATGTAGTAGTGTAACGCATAATACTATTTTTGACAAATTATACGTTGACAAAACCTGCATTATCATATATAAAATTTTAATTTTCCAGAAAGTACAGCTTAGTTGGTTAGAACAAGCCATCGTCTTGTTCCGCATAGCCCATAATCTGTCGGATAGCCTGCTGTATTACCCGGTCCATGACCGTGGGGATACCCAGTTTTCGTACGCTGCTTTCTATTTTGGGATTTTCTTGCACCGTCCCGGCCGGGTCCATATTTTCCCATCCCGTAAAAAAAGAGCTGCGAAAGAATGATTTTTCATTTTTTCACAGCCCCTAATTTGTAGTTCGCTATTAAGTCATCCCAACATTTGACATAGAACCATAAATTGTATTTCGCCGTATCTTTTCATTTATTGACAGCATTTTTTTGATATACAGTTTTTATACCAAGCCGGTTAGCGGGTTTTATAGCCCTGATAGTCCTTCAATTTCGTGTTTTCTTTGAGCACTTCTGCAATCGATTTTCCTGCATCCAGTTCCTGAATAACTTTCTGTGCTTTATCAGAGAGATATGCTTTGTCTTTTTTGCCCAGCAACAAGGTCTTATCGTCGGGCCACAAGGTTCCGGTATTTTCATTTCTGCCCTGCAGGAGATACAGTGTATCGCCATTCTTATTAGCCTGTGCTAAGGAAACACCTTTCTTTTTCTGCCATACGGCAATACCGGCGCATAATGCGGCGTCATCTGTCCGCTTGCGGTTCAACACCAGAACAGCTTTGGTATTTTTATATTCTGTACAGAAATTAAAATCTCCCTGAGAGTCCATGGCGGTAAAAACCGGCCCCTGACCCTTATATCGCGGAGCAATAACCGAATCGATCGTCTGCGATTTGCCGACGCCCTGAGTCTGGGCATGAAGCTTGTAGTCGTACGCATTGATATACCGTCCCTGCCGATCCTTGCGATTCGTCATACCGACAATTCCATCGACACCGGGGATCTGGAAATAATCTACCGCGGCCCGAACAACATCCAGAGGAGATGCGGAATCAATCCATGTATCAATACCATTCTCATTTAAGGCGTTATACAACTCTTTTATTTCCGGTGTCACGGTAATCCCCAATTTATAGGATACGCTGACATTGCCGGCCTGCGATTTCAATTCCGCCGGGCTCTGATAGGAACCCTTACTCCATGTCTGTCCCTTGGCAGGATCACCATACCAGCTGTCGCAGCGGTACGCCAACTGATATACTTGATTAGGCGTCATGCCCGTATACCAGTAGGTTACCCACGGATACGACACGGATGCGTCCATGGTTTCGCCTATCGCATCATAGAGCCAGCGCATTTTAGCCTTAAATTCCTTGAATTCCGGACTATTTTTTACTGCTGCAGAAAATTCTTTTCCCTGCGGGGTTACTAGCCCTTGCTTATATAAAACACTATATGCAGCCGACGCATCTCGGATCCCATCCTGAATCCGCACCTGGCGTCCTTCGCCGTCATCGGCACCATAGGTCAAACTCAGCTTTTCCGCCGGAATGCCCGTCCGGAGCACTTCCATCATCTGATTCGGCGCAATGGCAAAAGCCAAATGATCTAGTTGCCAGATCATAAGCTGTTCCTCCACATCCATAACAGACGTCGTATTGTCAAAATCAAACACAGCATACGGACGATCCGCAGCTTTATAATTGGCCGACTGCTTGCCATAGAGTTTTAAAAAATCATTGATAGACTGTTTTACCTCCGGTTCCCAAGCCGTACGCTGTAAATACAGGGTGGAAGCCGCCTGCCGATTCATTACCGTCACCGTTTTATCAACAGGCGCAGCCATGACAGGCAATGTTTGCACAACCGAAAAAATAGTCAGTGCACACAATACACTGGCCGCATATTTCTTCATCTTACCCGGAACAATTTGTCTTTTCATATACATACCCCTTTCCACATCTGGATTTAGTATACAAAACGTATTCAAACGTAATGTCAGAAATATGTAATAAATTTGTAAATACAGAAAAATACGACAAGTTTTATCTGCGTATTATTAGGTTTGAAAACCTTTGCCAAAATACCATGCAATGAATATAATAAAAGACGAATCGAATATATGGTCCACAACAACGTTCCTGGTTATCTCGTTTTTGCGTGTCTTTTTTTATTGCACAAGAGAGATTTGATATGTTGTGAGACACATTACCTAACATCATTACATCATCCGTACTCGGACAGAAAATCGGTCGTTTTGCTGTCACGGCGCGACGAGGGTGTCCTGTTTGAATACGCAGATGGTAATTATTTCCATGCCATGACTAATATCGTAACACATGAAAGATATGTCAAACCAGCTGAAAAATCAATGCCATCACGCCCTTCAAGAGTGATGGCAAACACACCTTTTTCATCAACAACGGCGCTGAAGCCGATTGGAACGTCTTTTCTTCATGGATTTGAAATTTTTAATGGGACACTCCGGTACCCGAACGGTAGAACAAGTTTACGCCAACTATGAATCCCTGTGTACAATTCATAAATACAAAAAGAAGCTGGATACTGTTGTAAAAATATCATAGTATAGAATATACCATATGTAGGAAAATGGGGGTTGCACTCTATTGTCAATTATGGTACAATTCTAGATGCAACCTTACAAAAAGTGTATTATTAGTAATCTCAAAACACTAAGTTTTATCTTATTCCAAGGGGGTATAGCTCAGTTGGTTAGAGCGCTACGTTGACATCGTAGAGGTCAGTGGTTCGAATCCACTTATTCCCACCATATATTATCTCTAAGTTTCTAATATTATTTATTAGAAACTTTTTTCTTGTGTCTTATAATATATATCCTGTAAAATTTCTCCCCACTGTACTACTGAACCGCTTGCATTATAAGAACTTTTAAGAATATCGGATTTGACTTGACTATATAAGCATGGTACGATAAAGACATAAAGGAAGTGGTAATATGGATGCATTTTTTTCAATTATTATTTCCGCCCTTGTTACCTTCGTGATTTACATGCTGTATTGTAATTGGGCAAGACATAAATAGTACTATAAGGTTACTCGAAAAGACAAGCTCCCAATAAAAACGCAGCCATATCGGGCATCGAGCTTCGATATGGTGCGTTTTTGTGTTGACCTGTATGGTACTAGTGATTTATCTTTTGGCAAAATGAGAGGAGTCTGTATATGTCAGGACTAAAAGATTTACAGCGGTTATGCAATACCATAAGAAAGGATATCGTGCGGATGATTTATACTGCCGGTTCAGGACACCCAGGTGGTTCTTTATCTTCCGTAGAAATTATGGTTTCCTTATATTTCACAGATATATTTCGATGTTTCCCGGAAGATCCCGATAACCCTGCACGAGATCGTTTCATTTTATCAAAAGGGCACGCCGCCCCATTGCAATACAGTATATTGGCCCGTAAAGGATATTTCCCGGTAAAAGAGCTTGAATCACTTCGTACCTTTGGTAGTCCTCTCCAAGGCCATCCCAATATGAAAAAGCTCTCTTGTCTTGACTGTTCGGCCGGTTCTCTCGGGCAAGGGCTTTCTATTGCCAACGGTATTGCTTTTTCCTTCAAGCATACCCACCGTACACCACGTGTATATTGCCTTATGGGTGATGGTGAACAGCAGGAAGGACAGATTTGGGAAGCTGCGTTATTTGCTGCTCAGAATAAACTCGACAATGTATGTGCCATTATTGACTGCAATGGCATACAACTTGACGGTTCGGTAAAAGATATAAAAAATATGGAACCGTTAGATGAAAAATGGCATAGTTTCGGTTGGAATGTTATCAAAGTAAATGGCCACGATATATCTGCCCTACACAAAGCCTACAAACAGTCAGAAACGCATTTAGGAGTTCCTACCGTTATTTTAGCGGCTACCACCAAGGGGAAGGGTGTATCCTATATGGAAAATCAAGCAAAATGGCACGGTACAGCACCCAATACCGAAGAATATGCTGCAGCCATGGCAGAATTATCCTTGGAGGTGCAATAATGGAACAAATACCCATGCGGGATGGATATGGAAAGGCATTGTTGGAATTATGCAAAATTGACAATAATGTATTGGTTCTTGATGCAGATGTTGCAAAATCAACGAGGGCGGATTGGATCAAGCAACAATTTCCCGATCATTTTATAGATATGGGGATATCCGAGCAAGATATGGTAGGTACAGCGGCAGGAATGGCTCTAGCCGGCATGATTCCTTTTGTATCTACATATGGAGTGTTTCTATCTGGTCGTGCCTGGGATCAAATCCGCAATACCGTATGTTATAACAATTTAAATGTCAAACTCGGCGGTGCCCATGCAGGTATCTCTGTCGGACCCGACGGCGCTACGCACCAGGCATTGGAAGATGTCGCTATCATGCGTGTCCTGCCTAACATGACAGTTGTTGTGCCTTGCGATTCCATTGAGACCTATAAAGCCACCATGGCAATCTATCACACCACAGGCCCCTGTTACATTCGCTTTGGCCGAGAAGCGGTTCCGGTCATTACTACCGATGATATGCCCTTTGTTTTAGGCAAGGCATGTGTGTTCCGCCCTGGCAGCGATATTACAATATTTGCAAACGGAACAATGGTCCACCAAAGTATAAACGCCAGCAAACAACTGCAAAAAAAAGGAATTTCCGCCCGTGTAGTCAATGTACATACAGTTAAACCATTAGATGAAGAAACGATACTTTCTTGTGCCGCAGAAACAGGAGCCGTCGTCGTTGCCGAAGAACATCAGCAAGCCGGCGGCTTAGGAGGCGCAATTTGTGAATTATTGTCTCAGCATAATAATGTCCCTATATGCCTTGTCGGTATACATGACACGTTTGGAGAATCCGGAAATCCCTGTGAATTGATGAAAAACTATGGATTAGGAATACAGAATATTGTTGATGCCGCAGTAAATGTATGGCAAAGAAAATAACTGTCTATATAAAATCCCGTTGAAAACTTTTTGTTTTTTCAACGGGATTTTTTGAGAACTATTTTATTACAGTATCATTTAGGCGGTTATAAATAAAATAAAGAGTACCGTCTATTCTTCATTAAACATTCTTTCATACTCCCGTAAAACAGCTTCAAATTCTTCATCTGTCGGAGCTACATACAACGGTTCCCCATCTTCCATGTCGACACGGGCAATAATGGTTTCCGCATCTTCGGGAATAGCTTCTTCCCCATTTTCGTCCTCTGCATACCGGACGAGGATACTGAATTTCTTGCCATCGTATTCTAACGATGTTTCTTCATGGTAGTACACTTCATTTCCTTCTTCGTCTTCAATAACGATTACTGGAACTTCTTCCATCATTTCTTCTGCCATGTTATCCTCCTTGAGCGTCTAAATAATTCTGTAAGATGAAAACAGCCGCCATTTTATCCACAACTTGTTTTCGTTTTTCACGACGTACATGGGCCTCTATCAATTGACGTTGAGCCATAACTGTCGTTAGGCGTTCATCCCAATATACAAATTCCATATAGGGCATCACTTTTTTTAATTCTGCGACAAAATGTTCTATTTTATCAATGTTTACACTGTTATCGCCATTCATATGACGTGGTTTTCCCACGACAATACGATGAACTTCTTTTTCTTTTACAATCTCCTGCAGCCGGCCAAAATCTTTGGCTTTTGATTCCCGTCGAATCGTTTCTATTCCTTGTGCTGTAATCAGCAGTGCATCACTGCACGCAACTCCAATCGTACGGGAACCTACATCTAATCCTAATATACGCATATCCACCTATAGCTTATGCTGCTTTACATAAGAACGAACTAATTCTTCTATCAGTTCATCGCGTTCAATCCGACGTATATTGCTGCGAGCATTATTATGACTCGTAATATACGTGGGATCTCCGGACAACAAATAGCCCACAATCTGATTGATTGGATTATACCCCTTTTCCTCCAAAGAATGATAGACATCTTCAAATATCATAGATGCTACCGTTTGTTCTTCATCTCTGGATTTAACAATCATCGTTTCATCATTAATAGCCATTGTCAACACTTCCTTATCCTCATTGGACTATTTTTCTAATACATCGTAAATGGCCCTATAGCCAGCTTTTAAAGCTTCATTTATATGCTGCGGTTCTTTGCCGCCGGCTTGCGCCATATCAGGACGGCCGCCGCCATTACCTCCGGCAGCTTGTGCTGCCGCTTTGATGATTTTTCCGGCATGAAGACCTTTTGCCGTGTCTGCTTTGGCCACCTTGCAAACAAAATTGATTTTATCCGCATGAATGGCTCCCAATAAAACGACGCCGCCCCTGAGACGATCCAATATAGTATCCGCCAAATCACGTAATTCATCGATAGAATCAACATCAGCTTGCGCTGTAACAACAGATACCGCAGCAATAGTTTCTTTATGTGCAATAATGGAATCTACTCCGGAAAGAACCTCTTTCTTTTTTAAATCCTGCAATTCTTTTTCTGTTTCTCTCATTTGAGTCAACATATGTTCCAATTTTTCTGGAATCTCTTCGCTTTTTGTTTTAAGAAGACTGGCTATTATTTCCAGTTCTTTAACATCCGCTTGTGATTTTTCAAGTGCAGCAGCCCCTGTTACAGCTTCAATACGGCGCACCCCTGTACCAATGCCGGATTCACTTAAAATACGCAGAGAACCGATCACAGAGGTATTGGCTACATGAGAGCCGCCACAAAGTTCACAACTGAAATCATCTACAGTAACCACACGGACGATATCCCCGTATTTTTCACCAAAAAGCGCCATAGCTCCTTTTTCCTTAGCTGCCGCAATAGGCATTTCTTCAATCGTAATAGGAATCGCCTTAAGGATTTCCGTATTTACTAAATCTGAAATTTGATCCAATTCCTGCGTTGTAATAGGAGAAAAATGCGTAAAGTCAAATCGCAGTCGTTCCGGAGTAACGAGAGAACCAGCCTGATTGACGTGATCTCCCAACACACGGCGCAATGCAGCCTGCAACAAATGTGTTGCTGTATGGTTGCGGGCCATAGCTAGATTACGATCCGTATCAACGGCAATATCCATGACATCTCCGCAATGAACTACCCCTTCCTCTACAGCAGCTATCAAATACACCAACCCATTGGGCAATGCCTTAGCATCTTCGACAACGACCTTGCCAAATGCACTGGTAAGCACACCGGTATCGCCAAGCTGTCCTCCACCTTCTGCATGAAAGGGATTTATATCAAGAATTACAGTAACTTCCTGGCCATCATGAGCTTCCTTTATTTCAATGCCATCTTTGCCTAACATGACGACTTCAGCAGTAACGGCATGTACATCGTTCGTCAATTTTCCCTGATCCAGATGTGTTGTATCAGGTGTTGCTACTTTAGCAGCGGCATCATGACGAGCCGCTCTGGCACGTTCCTGCTGTTTCTTCATTGCCTTCTCAAAACCGTCTCTGTCAATAGCAATTCCGTGCTCCTGTGCAATTTCCTCCGTCAGCTCTACGGGAAATCCAAATGTATCATATAATTTAAATACTTCTGACCCAGCCAGCACTTTATTGTCCCCGGACGCGTCCATGGTTTCCTTCAAAAGCGCTAACCCTTGTGCTAGCGTAGCGCTGAATTGCTTTTCTTCCGTTTCGATAACTTTCTTGATAAATTTCTTATGCTCTATCAGTTCCGGATATTCCCCGCCAAGAATTTCGATAACCGTATCAACTAATCCTGCCAAGAAAATATCAGTAATTCCCAGTACACGGCCAAACCGCACCGCTCTACGCAATATACGCCGCAATACATACCCGCGGCCTTCATTGGACGGCAAAATACCATCACTGATCATGACCGTAATTGCCCGGATATGGTCTGCAATAACTTTAAGAGCTACTTTGTCGCTAGGATCAGAATACTCTCTATGACAAATAGAAAGTACCTGTTCGATAATAGGATAAATTAAATCCGTTTCAAAATTTGATTCTTTTTGCTGAATCACAGAAGCTAGTCGTTCCAAACCTGCTCCTGTATCAATATTCTTTTTTTCCAATGGATGATATTCTCCATTAGCATCCCGATCAAATTGTGTAAAAACAAGATTCCATATTTCAAGATACCGGTCGCAATCACATCCAACGGTACAAGTAGGTTGTCCACAACCACGTTCCGGACCAAGATCATAAAAGATTTCACTATCGGGACCGCAAGGACCTTCTCCAATTTCCCAGAAATTGTCTTCCATTTTAAAAATCCGTTCATCTGCCAGTCCGATCATATTATGCCAATAGTCATATGCTTCCGTATCATCCGGATAAATGGTAACATAGAGTTTATCTTTATCTAGTGCCAACACTTCTGTAAGAAATTCCCAAGCCCAAGAAATGGCTTCTTTTTTAAAATAATCGCCAAAAGAAAAATTTCCCAGCATTTCAAAAAACGTATGATGACGAGCTGTGCGTCCCACATTATCAATATCTCCCGTGCGAATACATTTTTGGCTGGTAGTTACACGATAAGACGGTGGAACAAGTTTACCCGTAAAATAGGGTTTTAACGGAGCCATGCCGGCACCTATAAGCAGTAAACTGGGATCATTTTCCGGTATCAATGGAAAACTGTGTAAAATCATATGTTCTTTACTTTTGAAAAAATTCAAATAGGCACTGCGAATTTCATTTCCCGTCATATACTTCATGCTGTAAACACTCCTCTGTTATCTTCCTTTATGGGAACGATTATACTCTAGTTACCCCCTTTAAAGCAACTGTTCCCATATAATACACCTTTAATTTATATGTTTTTTTATAAAACTACAAAACAAGGAGGCGATCCGCCCCCTTGTCTGCGCAAATTACTTGTTAACGTACTCGTTTAGCACCCACATACCGAGAAGACCAATACCCGTTTGACATACTATCTACACGAATACCACCACTTGATGTGGCACTAATAAATTTATCATTGCCTACGTAAATCCCCGAGTGGGACACACCCGGACAATAGGTTGTAAAAAACACGAGATCTCCGGGAATCAAATCAGACCTTGAAACAGGAGAGCCAACCATATACTGCTGATCAGCCAGACGTGGCAAATTGATGCCCGCATTAGAAAATACATATTTTGTAAACCCTGAACAATCAAATCCTTTAGGTGTATTCCCACCCCATACATAAGGAACCCCGACATATTTATTAGCAATAGAAACAAGACGATTGCCCATATCATCAGAAGAAAATCTTTGATAACTAATTTGATCTTCGTTGATCATCTTCATACGTTTTCCAGTAATTTGGTAAAAAGTCCAATCTCCTACTTTACCGCTAATCTGAATGCGCCGATCCGCTTGAAACTTGGCAACGGCTCTTGCCGTATCTTCCGTATATATACCGTTTGTTTTTACTCGATACCCTTTTTTTATCAGCTGCTGTTGTATCAGCATTACATCATTTCCCTTATCACCAATGGAATAATAGGCACCAACTGGAACGACCATCATCATCAATAAGACAGCCATCAAAAAAATTCTGTTAACATTCTTCCACATAAAGACTCCTTTCTATCTCCGGGTTATCATAATATAGTCCCGTACCTCGTCAGGATTCGATACTCTTTTATGTATACAGTTTCTACTTGCGATGCCGGCCTAATTCTGCCCGTATCCAATATAAAGGCCGACGCTTTACCTCTTCAAATATCCGGCCAATATATTCCCCAATAATTCCCAAAAATATAAGCTGCAGACCACCTGCCAGCGACACGACAATCATAGTAGTCGCCCAGCCGGGAACAGCCAATCCAGCCAATTTACAATATAAAACATGGATAATCAAAAAAACACTGAGCAAGCCGCTCAATAACCCAATATATAGGGAAGCTCTTAACGGCATAGTCGAATAGGCTGTTATGCCATCCAAAGCAAATCGCAGCATTTTGCGAGGAGAAAACTTTGATTTACCGGCATAACGCGGTGGTGCTACAAACTTAATTGTCGTCCGCTTATAGCCAATATCTCCCATCATACCGCGAATAAATCTATCATGTTCCCGAAACAACATAAAGGTTTCCAATACCTTGCGGTCTATCAATCTAAAATCTGATCCCCCCGGAACGATATCGACCTGAGAGATAGCATTGATAATCTTATAATACCATTTCGAAGTTGTCCGTTTAAGGAAATTCGCATCATCCGTAGACACCCGAATCGTCTGGACCACTTCATACCCTTCCTGCCATTTTTTTACTAAATCAGGAATCATCACCGGTGGATGTTGTAAATCCCCATCCATCGTAATAACCGCATCCCCTTGTGCATGATCCATACCACACGTAATTGCCAATTGATGTCCAAAATTTCGAGCCAGAATCAACGCACGAACATGTTCATCTTGTTGTGTCAAACGACTTAACATCAACGGTGTTGCATCTTTCGAACCATCGTCGACAAATATAATTTCATAATCCATGTCTATTGTCCCTACTGCTTTTATGGCTTCTTCATAAAACTTCTCTACATTATCTTCTTCGTTATACACAGGAACTACAATAGACAATAGCATTTTTTTCACCAACTTAATTGAATTCATTATGAGTATTATACCATTCTTCGGTTTTACCTGTCAAAATTTACTTTTTACTTAGGTATCATTCGAGTGTATGCAGCAATTTTTCAATTTCCTGCTGTGATGCATACCCAATAAGCCGTTTAATAAGTCTGCCGTCTTTAAAAAACAACAAAGTAGGAACGGCCATAACTTCATACTGTTCAGCCAATTCATGAAAAGCATCCACATCTACCTTAACCACTTTAACTTTAGTTTCAAATGTCTCTGCCACTCGTTTAATCTCCGAACGAATCATCTTACAGGGCTCGCACCATGATGCCCAAAAATCAACAATCACAATGCCCGGCTGATCAATGACACGCAATCGAAAATCACCTTTATTTTCAATTGCCATAATAGACATATTTCCCCATCCCTCCCAGGAATTACAGTAGTTGTAAGAATTGTGTCAAAATCATTAATATACTGCAAAATATTCGGCAATCTTATTTATTATAACAAATTTTATATAAAATATATAGAGGCAGCTGATTTTATACCGCATAACCGTGTAGGTTTACCATAGATATGTTACAAAAACAGAAATGAGAGAACACCTTTTTGTGTTATGCTTAAGTTACTACGCAAAACCATAACAGAAAGGGAGTCCTCTCATGAACAGCATAACACAAGATGTAAAATATCGTCTATCTATTCTTTCCTATGCAACAAAGCATGGTGTCACAAAAACTGCCATAAAATATCGTACGAATCGCCAGTTTATCTATCGCTTGCAATGGCGCTATGATGGGACCCCGGCATCGTTACAGCCCCGATCCAGACGCCCTCACCATCATCCCAATCAACACACGTCTCAAGAGATAACGTTTATTCAGAATATGCGACGACGAAATCCGCATGCCGGGCTGGTCGTGTTTTGGATCAAGCTAAGAAAACGGGGATATACACGATCCATCACGGGCCTATATCGCTGTTTAAAGCGTATCGGACTCACACGGGAATCCGTACCGAACCCAAAGTACATCCCCAAGCCCTATCAACAAGCACTGTTCCCTGGAGAAAAAGTGCAGGTAGATGTCAAAGTAGTTCCTTCTGCTTGCATCGTGGGGCAGGCACATGCGCTGGGTGAAAAGATGTACCAGTACACCGCTATGGATGAATGTACGCGCGTTCGGTATTTGGAAGCATTCCAAGAACAGAGCACCTATTCTTCCACGATATTTCTCCAACACTTGGTACGAAGATTCTCGTTTCCCATTTGTAAAATCCAAACCGACAATGGCTTTGAATTCACCAACCGATTTGGTCGAAGTAAGACAGCGGAACTCACGCTGTTTGAACGACAATTGGCAGCCTATCACATTATCCATCAAAAAATCCGTCCCTATACACCAAGACATAACGGAAAGGTAGAACGATCTCACCGAAAAGATAACGAGTATTTCTATGCGAATCATCGCTTTTATTCCTTTGAAGATTTCAAAAAACAGTTGGCTGTCCGTAATAGAGAATACAATAATTTTCCTATGCGTCCCCTGGCTTGGAAATCTCCCAATGAAGTTCTCCGATCTTTTCTCTCCGCTATGTAACATATGTTTGACAAACCTACACAGCTGATTTTATACCGCATAACCGTACCAAAGCTCAAATTTCATAAATCAATTGAGCTCGTTTCTCACTATATCGAAAAGGTACCTGTTCGTTCGAAAACAACAAACAAGTACCTTTACATTATTTAAATCATACTGCGAAAACGATTTAACAGTATCTCCCGTCCTTCGTTTTTTAAAGAAGAATAAGCAACTGCCGGAAAAGTTCCCGGAAACAATTGATCCAATGTTGTCAAATTACGTTTTCGTTCTGCTGTTTTCAGTTTATCCGCTTTAGTCCCAATAATCTGCAGCGGTACGCCATGACTGCGCATCCATTCGTAAGCCTTTTTATCTATAGCAAGTCCGGGATGCCGCAAATCCATAAGCAGGCATAATAGCGCTAATCTCGGAGACTGTTCAATATATTCTCCTATGAAGGTACCCCACATATTTCGATTGGCTCCTCCCGTCTTAGCAAAACCATAGCCCGGAAGATCAACAAAAAACAATGGGCAGCGTTCTGATTCCTCTCCCTTTTTTTCCCGCAATATTACAGTATAAAAATTTACAGTCTGTGTTTTTCCGGGTTCACCACTTACCCGTGCCAACCCTCGATAATTACAAAGAGAATTAATGAGACTCGATTTTCCTACATTGGATCGTCCTAAAAAAGCAATTTCCATTAATTCACTTTCTGGGTATTGCTCCTTGCGTACAGCAGAAGCCGTATATTCAGCTCTTATAATCTGCAAATCTCTAGATTCTGTCATCATGATTCACCAACGCTTGACTTAACACCTCATCCATGGACTGGACAAATACAAATTGTACATCTTCCTGCACAGACCGGGGTACATCTGCCATATCCCGTTTATTATCTACGGGCAAAAGTATTTTCTTGATACCTGCGCGATGAGCTGCTAATACCTTTTCCTTAATTCCTCCCACCGGCAGTATCGTCCCTCTCAATGTAATTTCACCTGTCATCGCGATATCATGATGTACCGCCTTACCCGTCAATGCGGAAGCAATCGCAGTTGCCATTGTAATTCCTGCCGACGGTCCGTCCTTAGGAATGGCCCCCTCGGGAAGATGAATATGGAGATCTGTGTTTGTATAAAAATCTTCGGCTAATCCTAAATCATCTGCCCGACGACGTATGTAAGTTACTCCGGCTTCAGCCGATTCTTTCATAACATCCCCTAACTGACCGGTCAAGGTAAGTTGCCCCTTTCCTTTTACAGCGACAGCTTCTGTCTCTAAAACTTCACCGCCTACCTGGGTCCAAGCCAATCCTGTTACAATACCGATTTCATCGTTTTTACTAAGCTTCGTATCAAAAAAACGCGCAGGTCCCAATAATTTTTCTAAATTCTTAACACTCACAGTAAGAGGTGTCTTTTCTCCTAATAACAGCGATTTGCCAACTTTACGGCAAACTGCTCCAATTTTGCGTTCCAGCGATCTGACGCCAGCTTCGCGTGTATAATCACGAATAATATGGCGCAAAACGGTATCTGAAAACTTAGCTCTAGCCATTGTAACTCCATTAGCGGCAATCTGCTTTGGCACAAGATAGCGTTTTGCAATCTGCAATTTT
The DNA here is from genome assembly GCF_050219315.1 of Megasphaera sueciensis. NCBI lineage: Bacteria > Bacillati > Bacillota > Negativicutes > Veillonellales > Veillonellaceae > Megasphaera > Megasphaera sueciensis. Next base: position 236,445 of record NZ_CP116939.1, on the reverse strand, counting down.
TCCTCATCTGTATACCCTGAAAGTTCAACAATTTCCATCCGATCCTGAAGAGGTTTAGGAATATCACTCATCACATTGGCTGTCATAATCCAAAACACTTTAGATAAATCAAACGGTATTTCAATAAAGTGATCGCTAAACATATTATTTTGTTCTGGATCCAGCACTTCAAGAAGTGCCGAAGATGGATCACCACGCATATCAGATGTCATTTTATCAATTTCATCAAGCAAAAACACTGGATTTTTAGTACCGGCCTGCTTCATACCTGATATAATCCGCCCCGGCATAGAACCGATATAAGTCCGGCGATGACCGCGAATTTCGGCTTCATCACGCACGCCTCCTAAAGAAATACGTACATACTTACGATTCATAGCCCGCGCAATAGAACGTGCCAAGCTTGTTTTCCCCGTCCCCGGAGGTCCTACCAAACACAAAATAGGTCCTTTTGAATCATGTGTCAGCTGTCGAACAGCTAAAAATTCAATAATACGTTCTTTTATTTTTGTTAGTCCATAGTGATCCTCATCCAGAATTTTCTGAGCCTCTGCTAAATCCAGCCGATCCTTTGTTTCCTTAGTCCAAGGCAAAGACAAGGCCCAATCTAAATAAGTACGGATAATCGCCGATTCTGCCATCATAGGCGGCATTGAATCAAGCCGGTCTACTTCTTTCAATAAACGTTGCTCCACCGACTTTTCAAGTTTCATATCATGAATTTTTTTACGCAGATTTTCTACTTCTTCATCGGGATCAACTTTATCCCCCAGTTCTTTATGAATCGCTTTAATCTTTTCACGTAAATAATATTCTTTTTGAGCTTGATCCATTTTTCCACGTACTTCTACATTCAGCTGCGACTCCAAATCGGCGATTTCTACTTCCGTATCAAGCAGCGAACAAATTCGACGCATCCGTTCAGATACATCTGCTATCTCCAGTAATTCTTGCCGGACTATCATTTGCAGAGGTAACTGGGAAGCAATAAAATCGGAAAGTATACCCGGGGTAGTAAGAGTCTGCGCCTTCTGCAGAATATCATCTCTGTTTTTAATCGTTTCCAACCACTCTGTAAACCGGCCAAGCATGACCCGTCGATATGCTTCATCTTCTACAGAGGAAGTACCATATTCATTTATTTCAACTCCGGCAACTTCAAAATAATTTTTCTTGCGAGAAAAGCCGTGTATACTTACACGAGAAATTCCATCAACGAGAACCCGGGCGACACCGCCGGGAAGGCGCAGCATCTGCTGAACTTTTACTAATGTTCCTGTATGATATATATCATCGAAATCAGGATTGTCTTCATTTTCATCTATTTGTGCCGATACGATCAGCATACGGTCATGAGCCATTGCATATTCTACAGCAGCTAAAGACTTTTCACGTCCTATATCCAAATGACTCAGTAGTTTTGGAAACACAACGATGCCGCGCAAAGGAACAAAAGGCAAAGCCAAGATTGATTTATCATCCATTTGATTCACCTACATTTCCTTTTCTTAAATAAAATTCTATAAGTTAAAACAAAACTCATTTCTCACGATGAAGAAATGAGTTTTGCTGTTGTAAGCATGTCTAATGCGTATATACCTATTCCATAATAATGGTAGGTTCCGCTTTTTTTGTAACGCAATCTTTCGTTACGATACATTCCTTAACATCTGTCCGGGAAGGAACGTCAAACATGACATCCAGCATAATGCGTTCAATAATAGAACGCAACCCCCGGGCCCCTGTATTCCGGCGCAGAGCTTCTTTTGCAATGGCCCGCAAGGCGTCTTCTTCAAACGTAAGTTTAACGTGATCCATATCAAGCATCTTTTCATATTGCTTGACCAATGCATTTTTAGGCTCCGTCAAAATATGCATCATTGCATCTTCATCCAGAGGATTCAACGTCACCAAGACAGGAAGACGGCCAACCAACTCTGGAATAAGGCCAAATTTCTGTAAATCGGCAGGAATAATCTCTTGCAAAATAGTTTCCATAGACTGTTCATCTTTTGAATGAATGTCAGCGCCAAACCCCATATTTTTATCAGATGTACGGTTTAATATCGTTTTATCAATACCATCGAAAGCACCGCCGCAAATAAACAAAATATTTGTGGTGTCAATCTGCAGCATTTCTTGATGCGGATGTTTGCGTCCTCCCTGAGGCGGCACTCCCGCAACGGTTCCTTCCAAAATTTTAAGCAAAGCCTGCTGTACTCCTTCACCAGATACATCACGGGTGATAGACGGATTTTCCGACTTACGGGCAATTTTATCGATTTCATCAATATAAATAATGCCACGTTCAGCTTTGGCGATATCATAATCAGCTGCCTGAATCAATTTAAGCAGACAATTTTCTACATCTTCTCCAACATAGCCAGCTTCGGTCAAACTTGTCGCATCAGCAATGGCAAATGGTACATCCAAAAGACGTGCCAGTGTTTGCGCCAGAAGTGTTTTACCACATCCTGTCGGCCCTACCATAATGATATTAGACTTCTGTAATTCTACATCTTCTACTATACTGCCGGTCTGTAATCTTTTGTAATGATTATATACAGCTACCGACAACGTTTTTTTTGCACTTTCTTGTCCGATGACATACTGATCCAGTGTCTCTTTGATTTGATGCGGTGTCGGCAATTCCTTTAATTGGAAAGAAGATGACTCTTCCTTCATTTCTTCTTCCAGAATATGCTGAGCAACTGTTACACATTCATCACAAATATATACACCGGGACCGGCTATCAACTTCTGAACTTCGCTTTGCGACCGTCCGCAAAAGCTGCATTTTGGTTCTTCTGTCCTATCTTTCACCAATAGTTCCTCCTGGTAGTGACTACTTCACGGGTGCCATATCATGAGGACGAAGAAGAATTTCATCGACCAATCCATATTTCTTGGCATCTTCAGCAGTCATGAAATTATCACGTTCTGTATCTTTCATGATAACATCTAACGACTGTCCCGTATGTTGAGACAATAACGTATTCAATTCTTTGCGCATACGCAGGATTTCTCGGGCATGGATTTCAATTTCCGTGGCCTGTCCCTGAACACCGCCCAAAGGTTGATGAATCATAATTTGTGAATGAGGCAGGGCAAACCGTTTCCCTTTTGCCCCCGCCGTTAATAAAACGGAAGCCATACTAGCTGCCGATCCCACGCAAATCGTAGAAACATCCGGTTTAATATACTGCATTGTATCATAAATCGCCATCCCGGCTGTTACAACACCGCCTGGACTGTTGATATATAAATGAATATCCTTATCAGGATTTTCCGCTTCCAAGAATAATAACTGTGCAATAATCGTATTGGCAGTTACATCTTCAATAGTGCCACCCAAAAAAACGATGCGATCCTTCAGAAGGCGCGAATAAATATCATAACTCCGTTCTCCCTGAGACGACTGTTCCACAACCATCGGTACATATTGCATATTCATAGCTAACACCTCGTAATTATAACGTTCCGGATGTCTTATTCTTTATCTTCGGCTTCTACCTTTTCCACTTTCGGTTCTTCTTCCTTAGCGTTCGTATCAATAGCATTGGAAAGAATAAAGGAAGCGGCTTTTTTACGGCCTACCGACTGAACGAGCATCGGAATACGTTTTTCCTTCATAATAATTTTATAAACTTCTTTGGGATCCGCCCCAAAATTCTGAGCCATTGTAAATATTTCAGCATTCAAATCATTATTATTTACTTCGATATTTTCAGCCTTGCAGATGGCTTCTAGAACAAGATCCATCTTCACATTATCTTTAGCTGGTTCCTTATAGCCTTCCTTGAGCTTATCCATATCTTGATTTGTATATTTCAGATAATCATCGATTTTCATACCCTGTGTTTCGAGTTTCATGGTGAGTTCTTCAAGCATCTGTGTAACTTTATCGTCGATCATTACTTCCGGAATATCAACTTCAGCATTGCCTATCGCTGTTTTCAATACTTCCCCGTTAAAAGTTTCCAATGCTTTAAAAGAAGCTTGTGTTTCTAACTTTTTCCGAGTGTCGTTCTTAAGCTCGTCCAACGTTTCATTTTTAAAATATTCTTTAGCAAATTCATCATTAAGAGCTGGCAGTTCACGACGTTTTACATCATTTACGGTAACCGCAAATACAGCTTCCTTACCCGCAAGATCTTTTTGGAAATAATCTTCCGGGAAGGATACCTTTACCTCCTTCTGATCTCCCGCTTTACAACCGATAAGTTGTTCTTCAAAGCCAGGAATGAAACTGCCGGAACCGATCTGGAGAGGATAAGCTTTCCCTTCTCCGCCTTCAAAAGGAACGCCATCTATGCTCCCTTTAAAATCAATAATGGCAAAATCATCATTGGCAATTTCTGTACCTTCCAGCGCTACAACGAGTTTAGAATGTGCTTTCTGTAAATTGATCAATTCATCAGAAATTTGTTCTTCCGTAACTTCGGAAGCTGGTTTAGCTGCTTTAATACCTTTATATTCGCCAAGCGTAACTGCCGGTTTTTTCGTAAGTGTCGCTTCAAATACTAAATCCTGTCCGACTTCGTTAGTAACAACATTAATATCAGGATCCGTAACAGGTATAATGTCCTGTTCTTTCAAAGCATCATTATAGGATTTTGAAGCAATAACTTCAAAAATTTCTTCTTTTACAGCATCTTTACCCAAAAAGCTTTCCAACACCTTACGCGGTGCTTTTCCTTTACGAAAGCCCGGTATATTTACCTTATTGGCTAAATTTTTGCAAGCTGCTTTTGTGCCCTTTTCCGCTTCTTCTACAGGCACTTCGATGTGCAGAGTTACTTTATGCTGGTCTACTTCATTGACTGTTACTTTCATTCTAAAAAGTCCTCCTTATGGGCACTATACCCAGTCCGTTATCTATAAAACTCCATACTACGCTCTTCATCATATCATAAAATTCCACGATTGACAATAAAAACGAAACAAACATATCCTCCGTCTTGTAGGTTTGTCAAACATATGTTACACAGTAGCAAGAAAAGAACGAAGGACTTCGTTAGGAGATTTCCAAGCCAGAGGACGCATAGGAAAATTATTGTATTCTCTACTACGTACTGCTAACTGTTTTTTGAAATCTGCAAAAGAATAAAAACGATGCTCCGCATAGAAGTACTCGTTGTCTTTTCGATGAGAGCGCTCTACCTTTCCGTTATGCCGCGGCGTATACGGCCGTATTTTTTGATGGATAATGTGATAGGCTGCCAATTGTCGTTCAAACAGCGTGAGTTCCGCTGTCTTACTTCGACCAAATCGGTTGGTGAATTCAAAGCCATTGTCGGTTTGGATTTTACAAATGGGAAACGAGAATCTTCGTACCAAGTGTTGGAGAAATATCGTGGAAGAATAGGTGCTCTGTTCTTGGAATGCTTCCAAATACCGAACGCGCGTACATTCATCCATAGCCGTGTATTGGTACATTCTTTCACCCAGCGCATGTGCCTGCCCCACGATGCAAGCAGAAGGAACTACTTTGACATCTACCTGCACTTTTTCTCCAGGGAACAGTGCTTGTTGATAGGGCTTGGGGATGTACTTTGGGTTCGGTACGGATTCCCGTGTGAGTCCGATACGCTTTAAACAGCGATATAGGCCCGTGATGGATCGTGTATATCCCCGTTTTCTTAGCTTGATCCAAAACACGACCAGCCCGGCATGCGGATTTCGTCGTCGCATATTCTGAATAAACGTTATCTCTTGAGACGTGTGCTGATTGGGATGATGGTGAGGGCGTCTGGATCGGGGCTGTAACGATGCCGGGGTCCCATCATAGCGCCATTGCAAGCGATAGATAAACTGGCGATTCGTACGATATTTTATAGCAGCAATAGTCACACCATATTTTCTGGCGTAAGAAAGAATAGATAGACGATACTTTACATCTTGTGTTATGCTGTTCATGAGAGAGCACCCTTTCTGTTGTGGTTTGGTATAGACAACTTAAGCATAACACAAAATGGTGCTCTCTCTTTTCTGTTTTTGTAACATATCTATGGTAAACCTACAAACGAAACAAACATATCCTCCGTCTATTTTAACAGACGGAGGATACCGCTTAAAGAGCAAAACATTCTAGCGCAAAGTACAGTCCAGATTATTCTTCAAATCTTCAAGCATCGAATCAATATACATTTGGATATTCTCATCAGTCAACGTAGTTTCCGCTGAACGAAATGTCAAAGAATAGGCCATACTCTTATAATTTTTAGGAACTTGTTTTCCTTGGTACATATCAAAAAGATGAACAGATTCCAGATATTCTCCCCCATCTTTAATAAGGATTTCCTGAATATCCGAATTAGCCGTTCCTACGGGGGCCAAAAAGGCTAAATCACGACTAATCGCAGGGAATTTAGCAACTTTTTTGTAGTTTCCAATAAAATCAATATAAGGAATCATTACATCTAAATACATTTCGAAAGCATACACAGGACCTGCAATATCATAATTATCGATAACAGCAGGATGTAATTCGCCGAATTGAGCCAGTATTTTACCATCTTTTACAAACTTTGCAGCTTTTCCCGGATGAAACGGTGCAAATTCAGTACTTTCCAAGTCAGCGCTTATACCCAGTTCTTCAAGCACGGTTTCTACAATTCCCTTGACATCATAAAAATCATATTTAGCAATTTTTCCGGGCCATATTCCTGTATCACGTAATCCATAAAGAACGCCGGCAACCTGTTTCTTCTCATACGGAAGTTCAGTAATCGGCAATTGTTTCGGGATATATACAGAAGCAATTTCATAGGCGGCAACAGCATTATTTTTCACGGCCTGATTTCTAACCAGCATATCCATAAGGGAAGGAAGCAAGGTCGTACGCATCAGCGGAAATTCTTCTGTAATAGGATTAAGAATAGGTACCGCCGTATATAATGGATCTTCAGCCGGGAACAGCAGTTTTTTTAGTGATTCATGATTCATGAAGCTGAATGTCACTGTTTCGTTCAAACCGCACGCGCTGAGAATTTCAGAAACTTTTTCCGTTACTTCATGATGGTATCCTTCTTCCCCTTCAGAAATATTACTCCACGGTCTTGTAGATTGAATATTTTCATATCCATAAATACGTGCTACTTCTTCACTGATATCTGCCATTTCTGTGCAATCACCGCGCCAAGATGGAACTATCGCCGTGATACTATCATTGTCTCCTTGTTCGATACCAAATTCCAATGTCTTCAAAATCGAAACCATTTGGTCGCCAGGAATATCTGTCCCCAGATAGGCATTAATTTGCTGAACCGTAAAAGATATCCGCGTAACAGGCTGTGGTTCTGGATATATGTCAATAATTCCCCGTGCTACATCACAAGCTCCCATTTTCTGCAAAAGCTGTGCACAACGGTCTAACGATGCAATACAGCCTTCTGCATCTATACCGCGTTCAAAGCGTGCTGAAGCTTCCGAACGCAAACCAAGCGCGCGACCGGTTTTACGAATAGTGGAACCTTTAAAAGAAGCGGCTTCAAGTATAACAGCTGTCGTCTTACCAGTTACTTCTGTTTCAAAACCGCCCATAACCCCAGCAACACCGCAAGCTTTATCAGGATCGGCAATAACCAGCATTTCGGAAGTAAGTATACGTTCTACACCATCCAATGTTTTTAATACTTCCCCGTTTCTTGCACGACGCGGAATGAGATGATGACCGGAAACCTTATCATAATCATAGGCATGCATCGGAATCCCTAATTCCAACATGACATAGTTTGTTGCATCAACCACGTTGTTAATCGGACGAACTCCGGATTTACGGAGACGCTGCTGCATCCATAATGGAGATTTTCCTATTTTTACATTTAAAAGCAGACGGGATGCAAAACGATTGCATAATTCAGGAGCTTCATTCGTAACGATCACATTACCGCTAATGGATTGCTCGCATTCATCGACTTCAATGGAAGGATATTTTGCTGTTGTATTACCTAAAACAGCAAATTCACGGCTTAAGCCGACCATGCTGAAACAATCCGCACGGTTCGGAGTTAATTCATATTCATAAACGGTATCTTTAAGTCCCAAAAAATCAACAGCATCGACCCCGACAGGTGTATTATCCGGCAATATCCAAATGCCGTTGCGTTCCTCCGGCAGCAGCAAACTGTCATCAAAACCCAATTCATGCGCAGAACATAACATGCCTTCAGAAACTTGACCGCGAAGTTTGGATTTTTTAATTTTCACCCCACCCGGCAGTATCGCTCCATGAATAGCAACGGGAACGACTTGCCCTTCACGAACATTCGGTGCCCCCGTAACAATAGTAAGTTCTTTATCTCCCATGTCCATCTGGCAAATAACAAGATGATCGGCATCAGGATGCTTTATAATTTTCAGAATTCTTCCCGTGTATATATTTTTGATATCGGTCCCCCAGCATTCTACTTGTTCTACAGGCACACCGGCAACAGTCATAATATCAGCAAAGATTTGTGGATCCTTGGTTGTATCGACATCCACATACTCCTTCATCCAGCGTAATGAACTTTTCATAATTTTTTTACCTCCTAAAACTGATTCAAGAACCTCATATCATCTTCATAGAACAACCGCAAATCATCAATACCGTATTTTAGCATAGCGATGCGTTCCACACCCATGCCAAAAGCAAATCCGCTGACCTTATCCGGATCATACCCGTTTAAGCGCAATACATTGGGATGCACCATCCCACAGCCGAGGATTTCCAACCAACCTGTATGCGAGCATACGCGACAACCTTTGCCGCCGCACATCACACAAGAAATATCTACTTCAGCACTCGGTTCTGTAAAAGGGAAGAAACTGGCACGAAAACGGACCTTTGTTTCCGGTCCGAAAATCTCTCTTAAAAAGTCTTCCAACATCCCTTTCAAGTCAGAAAAACGGATTCCTTTATCGACAATAAGTCCTTCCATCTGATGAAATACCGGGGAATGCGTAGCATCATAATCCCAGCGATACACTTTGCCCGGCACAATGACCTTAACCGGTTCATTCGGATTATGTGCCTGTAATGTTCGAGCCTGCATAGGCGACGTATGGGTACGCAGCAAAATTTTATCCGTAATGTACATAGAATCCTGCATGTCACGTGCCGGATGATCATCAGGAAAATTCAAGCACTGGAAATTGTAATAATCATCTTCAATTTCTGGTCCCTCAGCAATGGAAAATCCCATTTTTAAAAAAGCATTTTCCATGCAGCGCCGTGTTAAATGGAGCGGATGCATATGACCTAGAACGGGTTTACGTCCAGGTAACGTAATATCTATTTTTTCTGATTGAATTTTTTGTTCCATTTCATGTTGTTTCAATTCTTCCATTCTATCGGCAAGTGCTGCTTCAATCTTAGTGCGTGCCGTATTAACTAACTGACCCACAGCAGGACGTTCTTCTTTCGATAATTTGCCGAGTTCTTTCATTACCGCCGTTAGTTCTCCTTTTTTACCTAAATACTTGACACGAATATTCTGCACATCCTGCAGTGCTTCCGCGTTATCAATCTGTTCCCGTACAGCAGCTTTGATAACCTCAATTTTTTCCTTCATCACAGTTCCTCCTCTATCGTAAAAAAATAGACCTCCACCCCCTAAGGGGCGAAAGTCACGTTTCGCGGTACCACCCTAATTATTACTCTTTCATCCGTTAACGGAGATATCCGTCCCATCTACTTCATTCAACGGGAAGCTCCAAAGTGAACACATGAAAGCATCGGCATCAAAACTCTCAATCTATGATTCTGATTCCCTGTACCCGATATATTCTCCCATGTTCTCTTTTTCATAGCACTATTTCATATGATTTATATTCTATCAGTATAATGTCTTGTTGGCAATAACCAATCTTTGGATTTGATTTGTACCTTCATAAATCTGCATGATTTTGGCATCACGCATGTATTTTTCCACAGGATATTCTTTCATATAGCCATATCCGCCCATAACCTGCACTGCATTAACAGTAACATCCATAGCAATATCCGAAGCATTGCACTTCGCAATAGCAGCTTCCCGGCTAAATTCCATTCCCTGATCTTTCATCCAGCAGGCACGCTGTACTAAAAGACGGGCACCTTCAACCTTCATGGCCATATCAGCAATCATCCCTTGAACCATTTCAAAAGAAGCAATAGGTTTGCCAAATTGCTGACGAACTTTCGCATATTCCCCGCAGGCACGAAATGCAGCTTCTGCTATACCAACGGAAATAGACCCCACAAACGGTCTGGCAGCATCCAATGTGTTCATGGCAATGCGGAAGCCGTGCCCTTCACGGCCAAGACGATTTTCAACAGGAACAAAACAATCTTGGAAAATCAACTCCGTCGTATTCGACGCACGAATTCCCATTTTGTTTTCTTCTTTGCCCACAGTAAAACCGGGAGTTCCTTTTCGTACAATAAAAGCCGTCAATCCACGAATGCCGACACTTTTACGTGTATTGGCAAAAATAACAAAAACCTCTGCCAATGCGCCATTCGTAATAAAACACTTTGTGCCATTTAAAATATAGCCTTTGCCATCCTCTGTTTTTTTAGCAGACGTCGCAACAGCACCGGCATCCGAACCAACACCGGGTTCGGTAAGAGCAAACGCCGCTAGTTTATCTTGGCAGATAATATCAAAATATCGCTTTTTCTGATCATCATTTCCGGCTATAATAACAGGATAAGCTGCCAACGCGTTAGCAGCAACAGTTGTAGCTATTCCGGCACAACCTTTTCCTAATTCTTCATAAATGCCTGCAATCGTAACCGCATCTAAACCGGCACCTCCGAATTCTTCAGGAATAGCAACTCCCAACAATCCCTGAGCAGCTAATTTATCAAGTAATCCGTCACGGATTTTCCCTTTCTCATCCATTTCTCCCGCATAGGGAACGATTTCCTTTTCTACAAGATCGCGAACGACTTTAATAATATCCTGTTGTTCCTCATTGTAACTGAAATCCATGTTGATAACCAACCTTCCATTTAATTATTTTTCAAACTTCCCCAAAATATAAAAAGACGAACGCCCTTTTACAACAATATGACCTTCGCTATCAAAACATTCGCATTCAGCAACTATTGTCTTGCCGCCATGATGTACGACTTGACCGATTCCCGTAATGTACTTTCCCCCGGCAACGCGCCGGATATAATTCATATTGATTTCGAGAGTTGTCACCTGATACCCCAGGCTCCTGCTTGCCATACCCATAAGAGTATCACAAAAAGCAGCTAAGATGCCTCCTGAAGCAATTCCCCGATAATTGCAAAGATTCTCTGTTATGTCAAATCGAACACGCGCAAAGCCTTCGTCAATATCTTCTATTGTACACGGAAGACTCTTGAAATATGGAGTCAATTGATATACGCCGATATAAATATTGCGAAATCGTTCTTTTAATTCTTCACTATGAACTCGCTTCAAAAAATTCTCTTCATCAGCCATTAATATCATCCCCCTCTTTTGGAAAATGATATTCTCCTGTTACAAAAAAAGTTCCCTTTCCATGAGCTAAATATCGTTCATTATTATCATAAAAATCGCAAAGCGCCACCATTGTCGTACGACCATTATGAACCACTTTAGCTATTGCACGAACCGTCGTATCAGGATATGTCGGAGAAAAATAGTTCATCGCCAAATCCAGCGTCAAAACAGCTTTCCCCTTAAGGGCACAAGCCGCCTCCATCGTTGAGTCGGCCATGGCATAGAGCACTCCGCCGTACATAGTTCCATTCGGATTTTCCCATGCGCTTCCTTTATTTTCAAACAGGAGTACTGCTTCATCATCCTCAGCTTTTTCAACATGAAATCCCATAAAGGCGTCAAATGGATTTTTTTGGAGATCTTTTTCAACTATATCTATGTCAACCTTCATTTATTCTCTGGTCAACTCCCTTCAAAATAGATACTATTATATTTTACTATATCAAAATTGATACGTCAAACATAGTAATTAATGTAAAATATAAATTTCCATACTATCTATGTATTACACTGATCGGCTCGACACTATTAACCCGCGAGATCGGGACTTTCACCTGTTAGACTGCGCCCATGCCGGGCGCACCTACATAAAAGGAGCTGAATTACTTCAGCTCCTTGATACGCCTGACCTGGTTTTTAACCCCACACTCGCCTGCTGGAAGGTTCGCTCATAGATGCTAGATCTCCCACTACTGCTTCTCTCGTTTTTTCACGGCAGGACTTACTTCTAAGCCGCACTATGATCAGGACCGCTTTGGATCCCTTACGTGGATCGCTTCGCCTGCGACTGGCATCGACTTACAACCACAGACACATATCAGGTGACATTATACTGGAATCGAATACAATTGTCAATTTTTAATCCCATACCGGGCAATAAGCTCGTTTCCTGCTTCGATAACTTCTTCCGTCGTAATAACAGAAATTCCCTTGTAATTACCCTCACGGATAATTTTCTTCATACTTTTTCCTATTTTATATTCGTTTGTTGATTCCAAGACAATAGCTTTTTTCGTATACGGACCATAGAATTTCGGATTACTCGGTCCATAAAGTGCTACCAGAGGAACATCCTGACTAACAGCTACATGCATAGGTCCGCTATCATTAGTAATAAATAAGGAACAGCGCCTTACAGCAGCGGCAAGCTCACCTACGGAAAACTTTCCTGTACAAATAATCGGGGTGTTCTTCATAAAAAAAACAGCTTCCCGAACCATATCCATATCCATAGGGCCGCCATAAAAAGCACACCGGAATCCCCTGTTGGAAAAATAATCCGCCACCGCGGCAAATCGTTCGACAGGCCATCGTTTTTGCGGAACAGCACTACCAATATTAAAACCCACAAGCGGCTCTTTTTCCCGTAAATCAGACGCTATATAAAAATTTTGAACTTGTTTTTCCCACGCTGGACATGTAAAAATCTGCAATCCTGCATTTTTATGATCCTCAATGCCGAGTTGTCTGAGCACATCGATGTACATATCTGCTGCATGCAAATGAGTCCGATCCAATCTCGTATAGGTATCCATAAAAGACCGTGCCAAAAAATGGCTCATGCCAACAAACTGTTTTGCTCTGACAGCAACCGCTAAAAATGAAGTCCGTTCGTTAGGATGCAGATTAATCAGCAAATCGGGATGCTGGTTATGAAGTTCTTTGCCTATATGCCATAGCGCTGCCAGAGAATTATCCTTCCCTTTTTTATCGACGGTTACAAGATGATCTATATTAGGATTATAACGTACCACATCAGCTAATTTTTCATCTACAACCAAAGTAATGTCAGAACCAATCGCATGACGCCGTAAAATCTGCAAAAAAGGAGTTATTAAAATCAAATCTCCTAAGTGCATAAGGAAGGTTACAATAATTCTTTTGTTTTTTAAATTTATCATGCCTTCACCTTCTTTATAACAGCCGCATAGGTATTCCATACATCCCATACGGATATCTGTGCCATACAATCGGGATCATTTACTAAAGGGTGTTGTTGCGTAGCTGTGGAAGTCGGAGATAGTATTATATGAATATACGTATCTGCTTCTCCTCCATAGGGACCTGTACGATCCGGACACGTGGGACCAAATAAAGCAATCAGTTCTTTCTTAAGCGCATTGGCAATATGCAAAGGACCAGTATCAGCACTTATGTATACATCTGCCATGGAAATAACCGCCATAAGCTCATGTAAACTAGTTTTTCCTGTATAATCAAAAACGTTGGGACATTCCGTTCCCGCCATAATAGCTTTTCCCTTCAAAATGTCATCCCCACTGCCAAGGAGAATCACATTCATCCCAGTAGCGGCAACTCGATTAACAAAATCCGACCAATGCCCCAGCGGCCATTCCTTTACCTTCCACCTAGCTCCCGGTACAACCGCGATATAGTGTCCTATCATGCCATCCTCTGTAAATCGTTTCCGCATCGTTTGCTTTTGCATGCTAATATTGGGAAGAGGAAATTCTACAGAACTGACCGTACCGCCAAGTACACGTACCGTATCCAGGTATCGTTCAATGACATGATCATTCTTATGTATTCCCGTCAACCCTTTACTGACCAGAAAACTGCCTTCACGCATCTCCCAATATCCGTATTTTTCCTTAGCACCGCTCAAAAAAGCAACAATAGCACTTTTAGCTAACCCCTGCAAGTCAAAACATACATCAAAATGATAAGCATGCAGTATATGCCACAGTTCCCGCAAATATGCTATGGATGTAAGCTTTGCTTTATCAATATAAACAACATCATCTATATAAGGCTTTCCTGGAAGAACCGCTGCAAAATTTTGATGAACAGCCCATACAATACGTGCATTCGGACAATTCTGCCGCAATGCATAAAGCGTCGGTAATGCATGCAATACATCACCCAGAGAGCTCATTTTAATAATAAGTATGCTCTTATAGGCTTTCATGTGCATTCCTCTTCTCTAATACATGATCAATAAACACATCAAGGCGTTCTCCTGTAAACAAATATCCCGGCAAACCTGCGGCTTTGGCACATTCCATATCGCTTGTACTATCTCCAATTAAAAAGGATTGAGAAATATCCAAATCATACTCTTTTACTGCCTGCAACACCATACCAGGAGCTGGTTTTCGCCAATCACTTTTCTTATTATAAAAAGGATCCGCAGCCCCCTCCAAAAACGGACAGTAGTAAAATGCCGTAATACACCCCCCAGCCGCTGCTATTTCCTGAGACATCCAGGAATGAAGTTTTTTTACATCCTCTTCTGTATAATACCCGCGAGCCACACCGCTTTGATTCGTTACTACAATAACCAAGTATCCCAGCTGGTTAAGATATGCCAGTCCCTCCTTAGCACCTTTTACCCATATGACATCCTCCGGACGATGTAAATAATGTATATCTTTATTCAAAACTCCGTCCCTATCAAAAAAAGCCGCTTTTCTCATTCGAAGTATCCATCACTCTTTTCCAAAATACGGCAATATTCCTGTACGGCTTCCTTTAAGAGAGTAAACCCGCGGTCATACCCAGCATCCATTAATTTTGTTGTATCCGCCTGCGTAAAGCTCTGATATTTTCCCTTCAGAATATCCGGGAATGGAACGTATTCCACAGTACCTTTTCCGCAATACGCGATAATACCCCGAACAAACTCGTTAAATGAATGTCCTTCGCCAGTACCGCAATTATAAATGCCGGATAATTCGGGATGTTCCCAAAAATAAAATATAACATTTACAACATCATTCACATAAATAAAATCACGAATCTGCCCCCCATTTTCATATCCTGCAGTTCCCTCAAAAAGAGTAATTTTTCCATTTTTCTGCAGTTCATAATATTTTTGGTAAATAAGGGAAGCCATTCGATCCTTATGATTTTCCTGCGGCCCGAATACATTAAAATATCGAAAACCAACAATCTGACTGTTAGCAAGCGGCAGCATACGCCGTACAAAGCGGTCAAACTGCAGTTTTGAATATGCATACGGGTTCAGCGCTTGTTCACAAGCCGGTTCCTCACGAAATCCATGTTTACCGCTGCCATACGTAGAAGCCGATGATGCATACAAAAAAGGTATTTTACGATGCATACAATAACGCAGAAGATTCTTACTACCTTCATAATTATTTTTCATCATGTAGCGCCCGTCATAATTCATCGTATCCGAACAGGCTCCTTCGTGAAAGACAACATCAATATACCCGCCGTCAAAAGATTCGTCAGCCATTTGATCTGCAAAATCTTCATAATCCATATAATCATAAAATGACAATCCCTGTAAGTTTCGGCACTTACGTCCATCCGTCAAATCATCTACCACCAAGATATCATGAATACCCCTATCATTTAATTTTTTTATAATATTGCTGCCGATAAAACCCGCACCACCTGTTACTATCTTCATAAAATTCCCTTCCTCGCCCTATTTATAATTTTATCTATTATATTCGTTGTAGAATACCCTTCTTCAAAAGAAATGATTTCCACTCGTTTTACGTATTCTCGTCCAATCACTTCGTCAGCTTTATAATCCCCGCCCTTAACAAGGATATCCGGGCGCAAAACCGACAACAATTCTTTCGGCGTATCTTCATTGAAAATAACCACATCGTCAACGCAAGCCAGCGCGCTTAACAGCACGGCACGATCATTCTGCTGTACAAAAGGCCTTGCTTCTCCCTTTAACCGTCGAACAGATTCATCAGAATTTAAACCGATAACTAAATGCTGCCCCAGCATAGCTGCCTGTTGTAAATAAAGTACATGCCCGCGGTGCAGTATATCAAAGCAACCATTTGTAAAAACAACAATTTCACCATTTTGCTGCCATTGCCGTATCTTGCCGGCCATTTCCCTGCAGCTCAATGATTCATACGGAGCCCACCGGCGGTTGGGACGCCATTGGTGCCACAATTGTAAAAGTTCACTGCGATGAACAGGATAAGTACCTACCTTAGCGACGACAACTCCCGCTGCGGAATTAGCAATCTGTAAACTTGCACGAATAGAAAGCTTTGCCGCAATAGAAGTTAAAAAAGCAGCGGCTACTGTATCGCCTGCCCCAGATACATCGAATACTTCCTGCGCTGTTGCGGGGTTGCTCCAGACCTTTCCATCCTTGCCTATAACGGTTATCCCTTTTTCTGATCTAGTTACCATGAGATGTGCAAAATCATACCTCTCATGAAGTTTCATAGCAGCTTCAATCACATCTCCTCCTGCATTAGCAACCGTATAGCCAATACAGTCACTAATTTCCTTCATATTAGGCGTAACAAAATCGGCCCCGTTATATTTACTCCAATCCGTACCCTTGGGATCCACAAGTACCGGTATGCCAGCTTTACGAGCAAAAGAAATAACCCCGCCGGATACGGCATCCGTAAGAACACCCTTACCGTAGTCAGAAATGATAATACCGTCCAGTCCATCTCGTATCCGTTCTTGTAACCAGTGAAGCAATACCTGTTCCTCATCCGATTCAAGTGCCGTAATTTCTTCAAAATCAAGTCGCAGCATTTGCTGGCGTGAACCGAGAACGCGAAGTTTTGTCGTTGTAGCATGTCCTGTACGGGAAATTAACCCCGACCCATCAATATGCGCATCCGCCAATAATTTCTGCAAAACAGAACCATACTCGTCTGTCCCCATAAGACCAGCCAAAAAAACATGACATTCCAAATTAGCCAGATTAGACGCTACATTTGCAGCACCTCCCAAGGCAGAAGTAATATGGGACACCTTATTAACTGGGACCGGGGCTTCCGGAGAAATCCGTTCCACTTTGCCAAATACGTAACGGTCAACCATAACGTCGCCAATGACAGCAATACGTAAATTCGGCAATACATTGTTTAAAAAATTATCAATATAACCCTCTGTCATAAAAACTCCTTTTACGATCTCAGACCTTCTTATGCCTGTTATCCATGAGGCGCTTCAATTCCGCCATGAAACTATCCAAATCAGCAAATTGACGATACACGGAAGCAAACCGGATATATGCCACTAAATCCACACTCTGCAGCTCATCAAGAACCATTTCGCCGATTTTTACACTCGTTACTTCCTGAGCTAAAGAGTTTCGAATTTTATGTTCTACCCGAGAAACGATTCCATCTAACTGCTGCATCGTAACCATGCGTTTATTACAAGCACGCAATAATCCATTCAGAATCTTATTGCGATCAAACAATTCCCGGCTACCGTCTTTTTTTATGACTACCAGAGGTACCTCTTCTACCATCTCATACGTCGTAAACCGACGTCCGCATTTTTGGCATTCACGGCGGCGGCGGATAGCATTGCCGTCATCAGTCGCCCTGGAATCCGTAACCTTCGTATCGTCGCTCTTGCAAAATGGACATCTCATAATTTGCCTCCTACAGACATTCAAAAAATTATTTTTCAACAATCTTAAGTTACAATTCTACACGCCTCTTTAAAAATCCTGCTGTTTTAGCAAAAAAGCGGGTCCGACGGGACCCGCTTACCTTCATTGATTATCTCATCCACGTAGGAATTTCCACACCACTTGCTTCTTTTTTATCGTTCACTGTGCCAGATTGTCCAAAAGAAGGAATAGTTGATGGTTCCTTACCAAAGCCAGTAGCCACAACAGTAATCCGAATAGAATCTTCCATATCCGGATCGATAACAGAACCAAAAATAATATTTGCATCGGGATCGACAGCTTCAGCAACCTTTTCGGCTGCTTCATTAATTTCATACAAGCTGATATCCGGACCGCCTGTAACATTGAGCAATATGCTCTGTGCCCCATCGATGCTGGTTTCCAGAAGTGCACTGTGAATAGCACCATCAACGGCTTCCGTAGCACGGTTTTCACCGGATCCGATACCAATACCCATAATAGCCTCTCCCTGATCGAGCATAATTGTCTTTACATCGGCAAAATCAAGATTAATCAAACCGGTTGTTGTAATTAAATCAGAAATACCCTGTACACCCTGACGCAACACATCATCGGCTACTAAGAACGCATCTTTAAGAGGTGTCTTTTTGTCAATAATCTGAAGCAATTTATCGTTAGGAATCGTAATGATCGTATCTACTTTTTCTTTTAAATACGCCGCACCTTTTTCAGCCTGTTCTTTACGACGTTTGCCTTCAAAAGCAAACGGCTTAGTCACTACTGCGACGGTAAGAGCCCCCATTTCTTTAGCACATTCAGCAACAATAGGCGCTGCGCCCGTACCTGTACCGCCGCCCATTCCGGCCGTTACGAACACCATATCAGCTCCTTGAAGAGCCTTTATAATTTCTTCCTTGCTTTCAAGAGCAGCCTGTTCGCCGATTTGGGGATTAGCACCAGCACCGAGACCGCGAGTCAGCTTTTCACCAATCTGAATTTTCACATCAGCTTTGGATACTTCCAATACCTGATCCTCTGTATTGACGGAAATAAACTGAACACCCTGCAAACCGCTTTCTATCATACGATTGACAGCGTTATTTCCGCCACCGCCGACACCAATAACCTTTATATTTGCAAACTCTGCCATATTGTTTCCTCCTTCGAATATGCATACTTGTACTTTTAGATAGGATTTCCTTATTATTTTACACTATCTAAAGGAATTAATCCACATTATTTTTAAATTAATTTCATTTCTCAGGCTTATAAACTAGGAGTTTCCTGCGAATCCGGGCCATATTTTGAAAAATACGCATACCAAAGGTAATAAGCACAACAAAATATAAATCTATCCCCAGTCGTAATCCAACAAACACAAAAATTGCAGCCATAAATGCATTGGAAAAAAATCCAACCAAAAACATCCTGTTATCAAATTTTTTATTCAAGGTTGCCCGTATTCCGCCAAATACGGAATCCAGACAAGCCAGCAAAGCCGTCGCCAGCAGCTTTGCCATATCAGGAGAAACAGATAAATCAGGCATTATAATACCAATACATATCCCTATAGCCATACCGATTATCGGATATATCATGAGTTATCTGCCTCCTTTTTGGAGATACGAGCATATTCATGACGAAATGATCCTTCATATGCAGGAACAACGATCATTTCCAATTTTCGGATTTGCAATTCAATTCCCCAATATTTTAAACTTTCTTTTACCCCGCCGCGCAAATTAAGCGCTCCTAATAATGAATGCATATCGCCGATAGCTTTGATTTCAAAGGGCGGCGATAATATTTTACCGTTAATATTGATATTAGGTCCTACACACCGTATTTCCGATGTACCGATCAATCGCTGCCCATTAATTGATAAAGCCTCTGCCCCGGCTGCCCGGAGTTCATTGACAATACGCAATAAATCTTCATCATGAATGATATATAAATTAGGATTCGCTCCCTGCATTTTTGGCTGCGTACTATCATCCAGCGTTACGATAATACCAGGCCCTTCTACAGGTAAAACCCCAGCATCATAGCGAAGTTCTTGTAATTGCGTATCTTTATTCCCGCCAAGTTCGCTGATTTGTTTCTTCAAAGCCTTATTGTCAGCTTCCAGGTCCCTGACCTTGGAAATAAGTTCTTCTGCACGCTGCGAAGTGACTGGAAGCGTATCCTGTGCCGCTTTATATTGTGTAACCAACATGATTCCCAATAATACGCAAGCAAATGTAATCGCAATTTTTCCCTCTTGTAATCTCACAGTCTTTCCTTTCTATTTACTCTTCACTAAAGGTGCTTGAATATCACTGTCAATATAGTCAACGGATAAACGGTTGTTTTTTACCTCCTGCAACAGTTCTTCCGTAATGCGAGCTCGTTGTTCCGGATGATCGCCGTTTCCTAAATAGATAGGAATAGAATCTGATGTATAAACGGTAATCTTATCCGGATTTCCCACATTTACTTCCGCTACTTGATTTAAATATTCGGGAGATAGATTCTGTAAATATGTCAAAGAATCCCGAACCGGATCATTTTTTATAACATCGCCCAACAGGAGTGTGTCCATTTTTTTACCTGTAAAAAGAGGCACAGATATGCCTTTAATTCTCTGACCCAGCCGAATAACTACGCCATTAGCATCCAGATACGCAAAACCATACATCGTCGTCATAACAGCAATCGGCTTGCGTTCTTCTATCGTAATGTGGATCGTCACAGGAAATTCGCGTACTACTTCGACATGTGCAACACGCAAATCATTACTCAGATTATCCTTCATTGTGCCGGGTGACAATTGAACTACGTTAACGGGACCGCTAATACCGCAGCTGCGGTAAACAGCCTCATTCGACATCGTACTGTTTCCATCTACAATTACACGCCCAAAGGACACGGGAGAAAACCGCAAAAATAACCACAGCAGAAAAACCAATAACACTGCCAGTATAACAAATAAACGATACCGGTGCTGCAAATTTCCTGTCCGCCGTTTCTTTTTGCATTTTCCGGAATGCAATACGCTCTTACCTTCATCCTTTTCTTTATGCAGCTGTTCTGTTTCTGCTCCATCAGAAACAGTTTTTCTCAACGGGTCGTCAGGTACTTCCGGAGGAATAAATTTTTCCGGAGGCAACAGCGTTTCCGACACATCCTGATGAGACCGTACATCATCCGTATTCAGTATTGGAATAGAAAAGATATCTTTCTCATCATTTTTCATCACAAAATCTCACCAACATTATAATTAAAATTTACCAACAGCTGCTTCCAGCAATATATTTTCGCATAATTCTTCAAACGATATCCCCATCGCTCTTGCTGCATCGGGAACTAAACTTGTGCTGGTCATTCCTGGTACAGTATTAATTTCCAAAACAAAAGGATTTCCCGCTGCATCCGTCATAAAATCAACACGTGCGACACCATTACAATGGCACAAATGAAAGACTTTCATCGCTAGATCCTGCATTTGTTTTGTTAATTTTTCCGAAATCGGCGCCGGACACAGATGTTTGGTCACACCCGGTGTATATTTTGAATAATAATCGTACTTACCAGTACTCGATACAATTTGAATAACAGGAAATGCCATGTTATCCATAACCGCGACAGTAAATTCGTCTCCATTAATAAAAGACTCTGCTATCAATGATTTTCCATATTTAAACGCTTCCACTAATGCCGATTTAACTTTAGTTTGTAAATCGACAATAACAGTACCAATACTCGAACCCTGCCCTGCGGATTTTATAACTACAGGAAAGCCAAATCGTTCTGCAATATCCTCAGCGATAGTATCCAAGCCTTGATTTTCAAAATAATAAGAGAAGGGAGCCGTAGCAATTCCCGCACCTTGAAAAGCACATTTGCTCATCACTTTATTCATACCCACAGCACTGGCCATAACGCCTGACCCCGTATAAGGAATTCCCATCATTTCGCATAATCCCTGTATAAGACCATCTTCCCCATACCGGCCGTGCAGCGCATTAAATACAATATCAATTTTTTCATCTAGCAATTGTTGCGCCAGCATATGTGGATTCAGTTCCATTACAGTGACCTGATATCCTTTGGAAATAAGAGCCTTGGCAATAGCGCCTCCTGTATTGCGAGACACAGCCGCTTCTGTCGACGGTCCGCCGACAACAACGGCAATTTTTTTAGTTTTCACATCAATAGTACTTGTATTTTCACCGCTCGATTCAGCAATATATTGTTCACCCACACGATAAATATCGCCAGCACCCATAGTAATAATCATTTCTTTTGGCTGAGCAAATTTTCTCAAATATTCTACTACATCTTCTTTATTAGGAATATACAAGACCTCTTGACCTGTTGTTTCAATAACCTTATTGGCAATAAGTTCTCCCGTTACATTCGGAATCGGCGTTTCACCAGCACTATATATATCTGTAACAATAAGCAAATCTGCATTTTTAAATGCCCCGCCGAAACGATCTACCAGCAATTGCGTTCTCGTATACCGATGCGGTTGAAATACACAAACAATACGATGTGTTCCTATATCTTTGGCAGCGGTTAATGTGGCATTAATTTCAGCAGGATGATGTCCATAATCATCAACAACCCAAACATCGCCAACATATCCTTTTGTCTGAAAACGGCGTTTCGCTCCATGAAAATGAGACATGGCTTCCGCAATTTTTTCAAAAGGAATCCCACAAGCATCCGCTACCGCAACGGCAGCCAACGTATTCAGTACATTGTGGCGTCCCGGCACAAACAGATTCATGCTTCCCATCTTTTTATCGTGATGATACACGTCAAAACAAAGTCGGCCTTTTTCATAATGAATATGATCCGCTGTGTAGTCAGCCTGATTTTCTATCCCATAGGATATATAACGGCGGTTTAAGCTAGGTGCCAGATTGCGGATATGTTCATTATCAAAACAAAGAACTGCCATTCCTTCTTTCGGGTCAAGTTTCTGTATAAAAACTTTAAACGCATTGATAACATTATCCAAAGAGCCGTAATGATCCATATGATCGGCATCAATATTAGTAACCACTGCAATATAAGGATTAAATTTTATAAAGGATCCGTCACTTTCATCGGCTTCCGCAATGACATATTTCCCTTTCCCTAATACAGAATTAGCATGCAGATAATCGACTTCTCCTCCAATGACAACGGTTGGATCCATTCCCCCTTCCACAAAAATCTGTCCCAACATAGAAGAAGTGGTTGTTTTTCCATGTGCTCCCGCCACGGCAATTCCCTTTCCCCAACTCATAATATCCAGCAATGCGTCGGATCGATGAATAACAGGTATATGACGTATATGTGCTTCCTGTAGTTCTACATTATCTTCGTGAATTGCCGAAGAAACGACAACCAGTTCCGCATCTTGCAGATTTTCCGGTTTCTGCCCAATGCAAATACGTGCTCCTTGTTGGGAAAATCGTTCTGTAATAGCGGATTGTTTCACATCAGACCCGGAAATATAATATCCCTTTTGCAGCAAAACATTCGCAATCGCTCTCATACCGGCGCCGGCTATTCCTATAAAATGTACTTTTTTCACAGTATTCAACATGTGTATGCACTCCCTTTATTTTGAGTCGCGTGCGATGGACAATGCCAACTTTGCGATATCATATGCAGCCTTAGGTTTTCCCAAAGACTTACTAGCTTCAGCCATCCGTTTCAACGCTACCGGATCATTTTTCAAATGAACGATTTCTTCAATAAGTTCCCGTCCTGTAAGCATCTTATCCAAAATCATTTTTGCAGCACCGCACATAACCAAAGCCTGCGCATTATACCGTTGATGATCTTCGGCCGCATAAGGATATGGTATCAATATGGAAGGCAGACCTCGTACAGTCAATTCCGCCAGTCCTACCGCTCCTGCGCGGTATACTGCTAAATCAGCCGCCGCCAGTGCTTCCGGCATATGGTGAAGATATGGAATAATATAACTTCCCGAACCGTACTTCCCTTTTTCGCTGATTCCCGGAAGTTGTTCCACAACTTGTTTATATTCGTCAGTCCCAGTTACATGCAAAATCTGTATATCCGGATCATCTTTAAAGTACCGATGCGCTTCTACCATAGCTGTATTAATAGTACGAGCACCCCGGCTGCCACCAGCAACCAAAAGGGTAAACTTTACCGGATCTAATCCCAGAAAAGCCCGTCCGGTCTTCTTGGATACAGTTAAAATATCCTTCCGAACAGGATTACCTGTAACTACCAATTTGTTTTTTTGATTAAAACGACCAGAAGCTTCTTCATAACCGAGCGCTACAATATCGACAAATTTGCTTAAAATTGTATTGGTAATACCCGGAATAACATTTTGCTCCTGAATAAGTGTGGGTATACCGCTTAAACTAGCCGCTAAAAGTACTGGGCCGCAGACAAACCCCCCTGTTCCAATAACGACCTGCGGTTTAAATTTATGTAATAACCATCGGGCTTGCACCATGCTGCCAATAGTTTTTTTCAATGTAACCATATTGCGAATGGATATTTTTCGTTCCAATCCTCGTACATCCAGTGTAACAAAAGGCAGTCCTTCTTTAGGTATCAGCGTATTTTCCAAGCCAACTTTAGAACCCACATATAAAAACTCTGTCGGTTCAATATCGGCAATAGATCTGGCAATAGTAATCGCCGGATAGATATGACCACCTGTTCCTCCACCGGATATAATGACACGACGCATGCCTTTTCCTCCTTATTTTCACTTCAGCTCATAATTTACAGCGACCAAACAATCCGTTTAAAATCATCGCCGCGCTGTTCAAAATTGTCATACATATCGTAGCTGGAACACGCTGGTGACAACAATATTACCTGCGGTGCCGTTGCCATGTTTCGAGCCATCCTTACGGCCTTTTCCATGTCAAATCCGGCACGATAAATATTTTTCACACCAACTTTGCGAGCCTCTTGTTCAAATCGGTCGCCCGCTTCACCGACTAAAATCAGTATATCCACTTTTTTAGCTGCCAGCTGCATAAACGTATCAAGAGGAGTCATTTTATCATGTCCGCCGGCAATAAGAATAACATGGCCGGAAAACGCTTCCAAAGCCTTAATAGATGCATCCGTATTAGTCCCTTTACTATCGTTATAATACGGAACTCCTTGAATCGTACGCACAAATTCAATGCGATGCTCCACTCCGCTGAATTCTTTAAGAACTTTACGAATCACCGCAAGCGGTGCTCCGACAGCATAGGCAATTAAAAAAGCCGCCAAACAATTTTGAATATTATGTTTACCGAATAATTTCAATTCGTCCGTCCGGCATATGCATGTGTCTCTGCCATGGATCCGCAGGATCAATTCCTTGCCTCGCAAGAAAGCACCTACAGGAACTTCTGTATTCGTTGAAAAATATAGAATCCTACTTTGTATATCCTTCTCCATTTGTCTGATCAACGGATCATCATAATTCAAAACAGCGGTTTCCCGCTTAGTCTGATTGCGAAAAATGCGTTCTTTTGCAGCAGCATACGCTTCCATTGTATGATGCCGATCCATATGATCCGGTGTAATGTTCAATATACAAGCAGCTTTAGGTTTAAGCGTCTGTGTGTTTTCAAGTTGAAAACTGGAAAGCTCCGCAACAACCACATCTCCTGCCGGTAAATCAGCTGCTTGTTCCGAAAGACCTATACCAATATTGCCGCCTACTACAGTATGTCGTCCTGCCGCTTCCATAATTTTCCCAAGTAGTGTAGTCGTTGTCGTTTTACCATTAGTCCCCGTCACGCCGAGGATATCTGCATTGGTAACACGACTCGCTACTTCTACTTCGCTCCAAATAGGAATCCCTCTTTTTACCGCTTCCCGCATAATAGGAATTTCCGGAGAAATAACGGGAGAAGGTACAACAATATCCGTTGTATCAAGAAGAGACGTTTCCTGGCTGCCAAAAACAAATTTCACACCTGCTGCGGCAAGAATCGTCCACGGTTCTTCCGAGGCATCAATTTTCTTCCTATCATTTAAAACCACCGCCGCGCCATGTCCCGCCAATACACGTGCTGCAGCTTTACCACTGATTCCGGCACCGATAACCAGTATAGTTTTACCCGTAAAATCCATTATACTCATTGAAAACGCCTCTTTTAATTATTAATTAGTCGTGGACAATACAATAATAATAGCAATAATTGCCATTATGGCTGAAAAACTCCAAAAAACCGTAACGACTTTCACTTCGCTCCACCCTGATAATTCAAAATGATGGTGGATCGGACTCATCTTAAAAACACGGACACCGCGGGTCTTAAAGGAAATGACCTGTATAATGACCGATAATGCTTCGATCACATACAGTCCGCCCGCTATAATAAGCAGCAATTCTGTTTTCGTAAGAATGGCCATTGCCGCCAGCGCGCCCCCTAAGGCTAAGGAACCTGTATCCCCCATAAACATTTTCGCCGGATGCTGATTATAAAACAAAAAGCCTAAACAAGCTCCGGCCATAGATGCGCAAAATACGGCAAAATTAATATATCCCAGCGCCACGGCAATAACTACATACGCCACAGAAGTAATCGCACAAGAACCCGCCGCCAAGCCATCCAATCCATCGGTAAGATTCACGGCATTACTCGTGCCGACAATCATCACAAAAACAAATAAATAATAGAATATCCCAATTTCAACATGCCAGTTTGTAAATGGGATCCATAACGTCGTTGGAAAATCCAAATATACTTTTAAAATACCACAGAATATAGCCGCCATAATAAACTGCCCTATCAATTTTTGCTTTGCCGTAAGACCTAGGTTTCGATGCTTCAATGACTTGATTCCATCGTCTAAAAAACCAATTGCGCCATAGCCTAATGTCAAAAACAGAGCTAATCCCTTACGCAGATCCAGCGGATCAAAAACCAAGCAAGATACCACTAAAGCCGTTAAAATTAAAACGCCTCCCATCGTTGGAGTTCCCGCTTTTATTTTATGGCTCGCCGGTCCTTCTTCCCGCTCCGATTGGCGAGCGTGAAAGGATTTTAATTCCCGTATCACAAACGGACCCAATACCAGTGCTATGACCAAGCTGACTGCAAATCCATAGATCAGCGTATTTAACATTCGCATGACTTCCCTTCAAAATAAGGCAGTATTTTCTCCATTGCCATTCCTCGTGATCCTTTAAGAAGGATTGTATCTTCCGGCTGGAGAATATGTTTCAAACAAGCCGCCGCTGCCGCATGACTTTCTACCGTATAAACCTGGGTCAATCCGGCATTCTCAGCCGCCGCCGCAATATAACCAGCAAGAGATCCCATGGCGATTACAACATCAATGCCTAACGCAGCAGCCTCAATGCCAATTTTTTCGTGTTCCTTCTGTGCCCACTCACCTAACTCTAACATGTCGCCAAGAACAGCAATTTTGCGTCCCTTTCCAAGCTGTGCAAGCGTTCTGACTGCTTCCTGCATCGACGCAGGATTTGCATTATAGGCATCATTAATAAACGTATACGATCCAATGCGTATCAGTTCCTGCCGCATTGCTTCACTCTGATATTCAAGCAATCCTTTTTGCATTTTTCTATCTGAAAGTCCTAGTATCCGACCTACAGAAATAGCGGCCAATGCATTGTAGACATTGTGTTCTCCCAATGCCGGAATCAACACATCAAACATTTCATCAAAGCAGCGGCACGTAAAATGTACTCCCTGCTCATCCATAAAAATGCGGTTTCCCTGTATAACGGCATCATTACCCAAGCCAAAACTGACAACTTTTCCCTTGCACAAATCAGCCATGGCCGCAGTATACGGATCATCCTGATTTAAAATCGCCGCTCCGTTTTCCGTAAGAGCTTTGACTAATTCACTTTTCGCTTTGGCAATGTTGGCCTGAGATCCCAACAATTCGATATGACTTTTACCCACATTGGTCACAACGCCAACCGTTGGTTCCGCTACAGCAGCCAAATCAGCAATTTGTCCCAGCCCGCGCATTCCCATTTCCACCACGCAAGCCCCATGATCTTTCGTCAGCTGCAGCAATGTCTTCGGTAACCCAATTTCATTATTAAAATTTTTTGCTGTCTGCAAAACAGTAAATTTCTGTGCCAAAACAGATGCTATCATATTACGCGTCGTCGTTTTACCTACAGAACCGGTTACAGCTACGATGGGAATATCAAAACGCCGCCGGTGGAACCGTGCCAGCCCCTGATATGCAGTTAACGTATTGGAAACAAGAATAACAGCAAAGTTATCTTTCTTATATTCTTCTCTATATTCCTGTACAATCGCACCCGTTGCCCCATTATCACGCGCTTGGCATACAAAGTCATGCCCATCGAACTTTTCACCCTTTAACGCAACAAACAGCGATCCTGGACTTATATTTCTTGTATCCGTTTCTACTTTAGAAAAAATCATGTCTTCTTTAATCGGATAAGACAGTGTTCCTTCCGTTGCTTTCTCAACTTCTTGTATCGTAAAGGTTGCCATGTTTATCTCCCCTTTATCGCGTCACGCGCTACCTCACGGTCATCAAAATGAATAGTACCGCTGTTCAAAATCTGATACGTTTCATGACCTTTCCCGGCAATCAAAATAATATCCCCGCTTTGAGCTATTGCTACCGCGCGGTAAATAGCCGATCGTCTATCTACGATGACTTCATGATGCTGTCCTTCTTTTATCCCTTCCAATACACCCTTTTCTACTTCCTTAACAATATCTTCCGGGTTTTCCGAACGTGGATTATCAGATGTAACAATAGGAATATCTGCATATTCTGCAGCAATGCGCCCCATAATAGGACGTTTTGTCCGATCCCGATCACCCCCACATCCGAATACGGCAATAATTCGTTTCGGATTCATTGCTCGAGCTGTTGTAAGTGCCTTTTCCAGGCTATCCGGCGTATGCGAATAATCAACAATAACTGCAAAATCTTGCCCTTCTTCTACAAGTTCAAAGCGTCCCGGTACCGAATGAAATGTTTGAATCGCTTTATCAATAATTTCTGTAGAAACTCCTTCTGCGTGTGCAGCCCCAATAGCCGCTAAGGTATTATATACATTGAATAATCCGGTAATCTGCATATGGAGGGAAACACTTCCAAACGGTCCTGTCACATCAAAGGATGAACTCTTTAACTCTACTTTTAAGTTAGCGCCTTTAAGATCTGCTTCCTTTTCAACTCCATATGTCAGTGTCTTGCAATGGCAAACACCGAGAATATCTTTTCCATAAGGATCATCAATGTTAACAATGGCAGTCTTATTATCTTTAACATGTTCACCAGAACTTAATCCTTGAAAAAGTTTTTCCTTAGCTGCCAGATAATTTGCAAAGGTTTTATGATAATCCAAATGATCTTGTGTCAAATTCGTAAACACCGCCGTATCGTATTCACACCCTGCCACACGGTTCATAGCTAACGCATGACTCGAGACCTCCATAACCACATGGGTAATTCCTTTTTCATACATAAGCGACAAAAATTGTTGTAATTCTACAACATCCGGCGTCGTATTATGAATAGGCAATTCTTTATCGTCAATAAGGGCATGAATAGTTCCAATAACGCCGACATGATATCCGGCGCTGCGCAAAATATGAGCAATAATATGCGTTGTCGTTGTTTTCCCATTTGTTCCTGTAACACCTATCATCCGCATTTTTTTACCGGGATAATCATAAAAATACGGAACAACATCCTCCATCGCTTCATGAATATTGTGCACTGTAATTTGTACAACTTGCGGCGGCAAATCCAGATGTTTGGTTGTCAGAACGGCAGCCGCACCTTTTTCCACTGCTTGCTTGGCAAAAACAGATCCATCAACATGCACGCCAGGCAAGCAGATAAATAAATCGCCTGGTTCTATTTTTCTGGAATCGGAAGAAATACCCGTAATTTTCTTTTCGGCATTACCTTTAATATTATATATTCCATTAATTATCTTACAAAGTTCCCCTATTGTTTTCATCACAATTTCCTCCTAAACAACTAATCTCGGTTCGAATGAAGCCATTTTCAAAAAATACAAATAGCAGCCTTACGGAAAAAGGCTGCCCATATTGCTCTATTTACCTACGTGTTTCCCCACGCTGCTCTTTGCATATGAAGGGCCATACAGCACCTGCCCCGGTGCAACCATTCCCAATTTTTGCGTCGCCATAGAATAAATCCGGTCCGGCGATTCCATTTTGGCAATATCCAATCGTAAATCTTCATTTTCACGATAAAATTGTTGTACCTGTTGTTTTTCCCGCATCAAATTATACCCGCTATTCGCTGCGGCTGCCGAAATAGCCACATGTGCCAAAAGCAAGATACCTATAATGGCAATCAAAGCAAATGTTTTCCATAAAACCTGGGAAAATTTACGTTCTTCAGCTCTCGTACCGTATGCGGCATCTCCGGTATAATGAACGGCAATTGTCCGCGTGCTCTGATTTTGATAATTATAATAACCTGCTTTTCTGGCTAGCATATTATACCACATCCGATCAAATTATAAAATATATATCCATATACGTCTGGTATATTATATACGAATCCCAACACGCAATTTTGCGCTTCGTGCACGCGGATTGCATTCTAACTCTTTATCTCCCGGTTCAATAGCATGACGAGATACCTTCAAAATAGCATGGTGATGACAAGTACATACAGGCATGCCCGGAGGACAAATACAGTTAGTCGCCATACGTTTCAACGTCTGTTTAGCAATACGATCTTCCAGTGAATGAAAGGTAATGACAGCGATACGGCCCCCTGTTTTAAGACGCTCTGCCGCTGTTTCAAACGTATCTTTAAGAATTCCCAATTCATCATTTACTTCAATTCGAATCGCTTGAAAAGTTCTTTTGGCAGGATGCGGTCCATCTTTACGGGCACCTGCCGGTACAGCCTTTTTAATTATTGTTACAAGTTCCTCGGTCCGGCATATCGGTTTTTCATTCCGGGCCGCTACAATAAAAGATGCGATCCGTTTAGCCCACCGTTCTTCTCCGTAGTCTTTAATAATTCGATATAAATCCGCTTCACTATATGTATTAACCACATCATACGCACTTTGTTTCTGTGATTGATTCATTCGCATATCCAAAGGACCATCCTGCATATAAGAAAATCCTCGTTCCGGTGTATCCAGCTGATAACTGGATACGCCCAAATCAAACATAATTCCGTCAATTTTTTCAATACAAAGCGTATCAAGAACATGTCCAATATCCTGAAAATTACGCTGCACCGGAATAAATCGGCATGCAGTGCCTTTAAGCGTATTGACAGCTGCAGTTATGGCCTCACTGTCCTGATCTAAGCCAATAAGTGTTGCCTGATCGGTCAATCGTTCGGCAAGCGCCCTGGAATGGCCGCCGCCGCCAAGAGTACAGTCTACATATACTCCATTCGGATCACCTATAATATTATCTATCATTTCATTGAGCAGGACGCTCACATGATGAAATTCCATAGAGCCTCCTAAAAGTTAATGTCAAAAGAATTATCCAGTGTTTCCGCAATATCTTCCATTTCCGGCACTGTTTTTGCATTATATTCGTCAAATACGGCTTTGCTCCAAATTTCGACTTTGTCTCCCGTTCCCAGTACAACGACTTCTTTTTCCAAATGAGCATATTCACGTAGATTTCCCGGTATAAGGATACGTCCCTGCCGATCAAATTCCACTTCGGCGGCACTGCCAAAAACAAAGCGCTTAAAAGCCCGTACATTCCCCTTTGAAGTAGTAAATTTCTGCATGGCCTGCGCAAAATTCGTCCACGATTCCATGGTATATACAGAAAGACAGCCTTCCAGTCCACGGGTGACAATAAATGAACTACCCAATTCTTCACGGAACTTAGCCGGCAATATCAATCTACCTTTCGCGTCAATTGTATGCGAATGTTCACCCATAAACATAATGCTGTCATCTCCTTTCACTACTTTTTACCACATTTTACCACAATTTCCCACTATATGACAACATAAATAGGAAAAAATAGAAAAAAATTTTTATGTATACAAAAAAAGTCACCATGTCTGCACATAGTGACTTCCCATACCTTCTTATATATACTGCTATTTTTTAGATAATGCAAAAATATGCTGGCGCAAATTGGAATGTATCAAAACTGCAGAAGATGTCAGTTTATCAAACCGGCAGTATTGCAACAGCTGCGTTTTATCATAGTTTTCATAGTGTTCAATAAGTCCGCCCTGATATGCCAAATACGATAAAATTTCATTAGCCGCTACACCTTGCTCTCGAAGCTGACGCACTGTAATTCCCTGTTGCCGTTTTGACAACCGATTTCCTTCTTCGTCTACCAGCATGGGAACATGGGTATATTGCGGTACATCATATCCCAAAAGCCGCAGCAGCCATATCTGTCGTGCTGTTGAAGACAAAAGATCTTGTCCTCTGACAACATGCGTAATCCCCATCGCTCCGTCATCAACACTGACTGCCAGCTGATACGCATACATCCCATCAGCACGACGTACAATAAAATCACCGCACGTATCCGCTAAGTTTTCCTTCTGTAATCCTAAAATTCCATCAGTGAACGAAATATTCAGTGCCGGGACATGAATTCGCCAGGATGGAGCTTTAGTCATTCTACATTTTTCTTCTTCGCTCATACCATAACAATGTCCATCATAAACACTCAATTCACCTATATGAGGTGCGCTTCCCACAGATTGCAGCCGAGTCCGGCTGCAATAACACGGATAAAGTAAGCCTAATTGCCGCAAACGATGTAACACCCGTTTATACAAATCATATCGTTCCTGCTGCACATAGGGGCCCTGCCTTCCCCCTATATCAGGCCCCTCATCCCAATCCAATCCCAGCCAGTGTAAATCGTAAAGCAATGCCTGCATATATTCTTTCTTCGAACGCTGTTCATCAATATCCTCAATGCGCAGCACTAAAGTACCGCTATGACGCCGTACCTGCAGCCAGCAAAGAAAGGCAGTCCAAACGTTTCCCAAGTGCATATACCCTGTCGGACTCGGTGCAAAACGACCTCGCATATGCCCACCTCTTAATCCGGTAATGAAATAAGCTCTCCAAACAGTTCTTTATCCTGACGAATAGCAGTTTCACTCCCCATGACACATAAGCAATTATCAGTCATAGCGGCTTTAACTAAAGGTGCCAATGCCCGAATATCAGAAACGGTCGTCGCCAAAAGTTCATCACGGCGTTGTTGCACCATTTCCTGTGTATTTCCCGTAAAATACCGATTCATCGCTTTCGCTCCCCGTAATGATGGTGTAAAGGGAATATCAATACGGCTTAATGTACCAATAACGTATTTAGTCATTTCTCGTTCTGAAACATCAAAAGCAGACAAATATTCCGCTAATTCATCGTATACTTGGATACTGTTCTTTAAATTAGGATCGCGATATGAGCATAACACCATATCCCCATTCGTATAAAATTTAGCGAAAGCCCCATATGCTCCGCCTTGTACACGAATTTTTGTCCACAAATATCCGTACTGCAAGATGGTTTCCAGTACTTGTAAGGAACCTGTATAGGAAAAACCGTGTTGGCGGAAATTCCCTCCTTTAGCAACATACTGCACCTTGCCGCTAGTCATGATTCCTTCATTTTTCTTATTATGAGAAAAATCGCAAAGCGCTGTATTTTTCTCTCCCAAAGGCATCTGTGCCAGCCATTCAGGCAGAAGTTTTTTGACTATTTTCTTATCTTCTTCACTGCCCGTAATTTCCAACGTCATCCGAGACTGGGTAAATATTTTTTTCATAACATGGGACAAGCCGTCGGCTATTTTCGTTATATCTTGACCTGCTTGTTTAGCCACTGCCGTAATAAATTCATAATAAGAAAATTCCCCGGCATCACAAAATCCTTCCACAGCTGAAAGATAAGACAACACCCTATGCATCACAATAATATGACCGCGGCGGAACGCATCCATATCCCATCCGGATTTTGTCTCTTCAATAAGTTCCCGCAGACGCTGTGCATTGGTAAATGTCGTACCCAGGGAAATCTCTTTCATCAAGTCTAACAGTTTAGAAATATTTTGACTTAACACTTTGGTCTTTATCTGGAATACCGGCGTATATGCTTCATTATTCTGAATATCAGAATATGCTGACACGCTGTAATCCATCCCCCCCGTATATAAATCAATCTGTGATGCCAAGTCGCCATAGCTGTGAGACGTCGTATCCAGATCACCGATCAGGTCACTTAAAAGATATATATAAGATAACTCTTTCCGTGAAAAACCATATAAATCAAAGTAGGCATTTATATAGGCAATACCATTTGTAAAATCAGGCACATAGCAAACAGGAACATCATTCATGTCTTCGACATGAAATACTACATCTTCTGCTTTCGATTCCAAATCGCTGCGCTGCAATGTAGGAATAGACAACAACGCTTCTGCGGAATCCGGTGTTGCCTGCCGTTGTTTTAATGCTTGAGATTTGGCTACAATATGATCAATTTCACTTTTTGGCAATGTTGCTTTATATGCTTCCAATGAATCTGCGATTTCCTGATCATGCCGTTCTGTAAAACCTTTTTCCGGAACCATTGTAATCAAAACATGATACGGATTCTTTAAAATATACTTTTCCATAAGGCGTTCATAATATCCGGTTTCAATGCCTTGACGCAACACCTGTAAATCATGTTCATAGGCCAGCGTATCTAAAGGATCTCCCCCATAAAGCCATGTATCCATGCAGCGGATTCCATAAATCAGACCTTTGGGACGACCCGCAAAATCTGCTTCACGCAGTGCAAACTCCGTACGGTTCAAAGCCCCGGTAAGCAGGGTCTTATCAATCCCTGTTTTAATCATATCTGTCAACACATTTTGTACAACAGGAATAATTTTTTCTTGCGCTTCTTTTTCAGAACCGTTCACAGACACCGACCAAACCGGCTGAAGAATGCCATCTTGAAAATCACCAGATACATCTTTACCAACACCCGCATCCAACAGTGCTTTTTTGAGAGGAGCTGCCGGAGACTGCAGCAACACATAGGTCAGTACTTTAAAAGCCAGTCCCAGTGTTGGATCCAATGCATCATCAATAACATATGTCAGTGTATGTAATGTCTTACTTTCCTCATTATCATCAGAAGCAATGCCATACGGGTATGACTTTACCATGCTAGCCACGGGAGCTTGCCGGTGGATTTCCGAGTCTACCGTTATACAATCAAATTTATTAAGATATTCGCCATCTATGAACTCCAGTGTTTTTTCTATATCCATATCCCCATAAAGAAAAATATAACTGTTAGCAGGATGATAAAACTTGGCATGAAATGCCACAAAAGCCTCCTGTGTCAAATGGGGAATATCATCCGGATCCCCGCCGGACTCTACGCCATATGCCGTTTGTGGAAAAAGGTTTTCCATGACATGTCGTTCCATCAGTGCATCCGGAGAAGAAAATGCCCCTTTCATTTCATTATAGACTACTCCGCGATAGGTCAGCGGAGCATCCGCCGCATCCATATCATAATGCCAGCCTTCCTGCATCAGGACTTCTTCATCCGTTAGCATATTGGGGAAAAAAACAGCATCCAAATACACATCCATAAGATTCTTAAAATCAGCTGCGTTACGGCTGGCTACGGGATACATTGTCTTATCAGGAAACGTCATAGCGTTGAGAAAAGTGTTCAATGATCCTTTGACAAGTTCGACAAAAGGTTCCTTAAGTGGAAATTTACGTGAGCCACAAAGTACAGAATGTTCACAAATATGCGGAACTCCGGTACTGTCCGTGGGCGGAGTTCTGAAAGAAATGGAAAAAACTTTATTATCATCATCATTAGCTAAATATAAAACCCGAGCTCCGGACTTTATATGAGTCAAGCTATAGGCCTGACTATTTATTTCCTTAACATACATGGAACGATCCACGTGAAACCCATTACAAACAGAATGTACCTCCAATTTCATATATATACCCCTTTTCTTTTTATCAATGCATAAGTAATATATCCGTCAGCGCAGCTACAGATGGAGCTATATAATCGGGTCTGCTTGCTTTGCATTCTTCTTCCGATCCATAGCCATATTCCACGAGAATGACCGGTATATGTTGATTATGCGCACCGATGGCATCATATTTACGATCACCTACCATGACAACAGTTCCTTCATCACGGGAATCAATACTATCAAGTATACGCTTGATCATTAATGCCTTGTCTTCTGTACCTCCCAATTGACTGCCGGAAATCATGGACAAATATGGAAAAATCCCAAATTTCTCAACAATTGCCTGTGCATGTATTTGTGGTTTAGACGTTGCCAAGTACGAATATATTCCCTGTTCATGCAACAACTTTAACAAATCGAGTATCCCATCATACGGACGATTTTCAAACTTTCCGATTGTTGAATACCGTTCCTGAAAATATTCATATATTTTTTCGGCTATCTTCCTGGAAAATCCATAGGTTTCCATAAAAGTGTGCATCAACGGCGGTCCGACAACTACGTCCGGATCCAATCTCCCTGTTGTATCTATTCCCATTTTGACTAATGCATATTCGACGGATTTGATGATCCCTTCCTGCGAATCAGTAAGTGTTCCGTCTAAATCAAATAATACATGTTTAAACATAAAATCCTCCTGAATAGGTAATCTTTTGCAAATACTATAATACCATTACTGCGTAAACTAAACAAGAAGTAACCGTCATGCTTATTATATCTGCGTAAAAACAGCAGTCCTCTTATAGAAAGGACTGCTGAAAAAAAAGCATATCGCAAAATAGCCAGTATATTTTATTTACCTTTGTTCATTACGATCTTTACAGCAAATCCAATCAAAAAAAGAACAAAAATCCCGATAACCACATATGCAACACCGTTGGTTATGCTATGTAAAGCCGTATTCACTACATCTCCCTTTTCAGAGGTTAAAAAATGACGTAATAGAAAAAGAATCACAAAAAAGAAAAAAGTCGTTGATATAAGCTTTACAACAGGCCTATGTTTATCAAGAAATGTCGGATGATAATATACTCTGCTGCTGACCATAGAAAAGGTATTATTAAGATAAGCCGATACGCGGTTCCCATATGTTAAAATATCCAACGTTCCGCTGCCGAGTACACTATCTTGTTGGACATGCTTCATGAATATACGTTTCATCGCATCAAAATACGCCATAAGATTCGTGGAATCAGATGCCTTGGGAACAGCATCATATTCTGTAAATCGAATAGCACACACTTCTTGGAACCCATTTTTTATATGTTCAGGAATATCTTCATCCTGCGCATACCGCTTATCTAATTTTCCTAATACCGTCTCAAATATTTTTTTCAACTCTTTTTCCGTATGAATATATTTTTTTAAAAATATATAATAATCAGAATGAACAGGAACCTTTTTATTATTTATCAGCTCTGCATGAATAGACGTATATAATGCCCAGTATTTATAAAAACTGTATTCTAGCAGATTCATCAAGATATAGTCTGCCGGTTCTCCCTGCAAATCTTTAACAATATAGTCACAAATACCATCCTTTCTATCATACACGATATCTGTCAGTACTGTTATAAATTCTGCATATGTAAGTTCCTTCATGATTATGATCAATCCTTTTTCGTAAAATATGAAACCCGCAAACGTATGCCTTAGTCCTGCATATAGGGAGCTTTTCCGTATTGATTATCCTGATCAGATATATACAACGTCCAGAAAAAGATAATCAACATGCCGATACAAGGAATAATCAATATCAGCTGCCACCAGCCACTTTTTCCTATATCATGCAGACGGCGTGTAATAGATGCAATCCCAACAATACCCACCAATACCAGCAAAATCCCAAAAATCCCCGCAAGAATCAGCAATCCTTTTGATATAGTTGCCAAATACGCAGGATAAAAAAGAACCGATACCGTTCCCACACATAAGTATGTCAAATGGGATAAAATCATCTCTAAAATAAGCAACGAAACCATCCCCAGCCAAAACTCATCCCGTGATATCCTGCCGGAAAAACAAAATTTCTTTTTCCACAATCGCATGCTCGCTTCTTTCAATGTCAGCTGTTTTTGTTCCATCATGTGCCATTCCCTTCTATCTGCTAATACTTACTCTGCGTTTCTGTCGGATTGCATGGCAGCAGTCTGCAATAAATATATTATATAATTTATTATAGCATAAAATGACCTGCTACAATATGAATAATACGAAATCAAAAATCTAAGTGTTCTTTAATCTGTTGGAAAAATGGATTTTTAGTATCCTTATCCGATAATATAGGATCATCTATCCCCCAATCCACACCAATATCCGGATCATTCCAGCGGATACCGCCATCTGCCTGTGGAGCATAATAATTATCTGCTTTATACATAAATTCCACATCATCCGTTAACGTCACAAATCCATGTCCAAACCCTCGGGGAATAAGCAGCTGCTGTTTGTTTTTCTCGCTTAGTTCTACTCCTACCCATTGCGTATATGTCGGACTGCTCTTGCGCAGATCTACCGCCACATCCAAAACAGCCCCCCGTGTACAGCGCACAAGTTTCGCCTGACTCCATTCTCCCCGTTGAAAATGAATGCCTCGCAGCGTTCCTTTTATGGTAGAAGAAGAATGATTATCCTGTACAAAATCATACGGCAGCCCTGCTTCCTCCATTCTTCGTTTAGACCAGCTTTCCATAAAAAAACCGCGATGATCGCCAAATACTTCCGGTGTAAGGATAACCACACCCGCCAATTTTGTTTTTGTCACTTTCATCTATCCTGTCCTCCTCATGGATACTAAGTAGTAGTCAGCATTTGATAGTTACAACCGCCCGCACTACAACCGTCTTTGCCACAACCATCTTTATCTTTGCCACAACCATCTTTATCTTTACTACAACCATCTTTATCTTTACTACATCCGCCTTTTAATCTATTCCCTCTTCTATCAAAAACCGCCGTACGGCATCCTGCCAATCCGGCAGGGTACGAAATCCATTCTGCACCAGCTTGTCTTTACTCATGCGGCTGTTCAACGGTCGCTTGGCCGGAGTCGGATATGCACTGGTCGGGATATGCTTTACCCGGCACGGAATCCCTGCCTGGCGGAAAATTTCTTCTGCAAATTCCGCAAACGAACAGATTCCTTCATTCGTCGCATGATACGTCCCATAGGCTTCACTCCGTACCATATCACATAAAAGCGGTGCCAGATCTGCCATATACGTAGGAGATCCGATCTGATCGTCTACCACGCTTACTTCGTCCTGTTCCTTCCCCAACCGCAGCATCGTCTTGATAAAATTACTGCCGTTTTTACCAAAGGCCCAGGAAATACGCACGATAAAATGCTTCACTGCATATTTCCGCACCGCTTCTTCCCCTTCCCATTTTGTCTGGCCATAGAAGTTCAACGGCGCTGCCGGATCCTCTGGCTTGCGAAAAGCGGTTCCCTTCCCGTCAAATACATAGTCCGTACTGATATACACCATCTTGGCCTTCATTTCCCTGCATATTTTTGCTATGTTTTCAGTCCCCAGCACATTTACCTTATGACATATATCCCGATTGCTTTCCGCTTTATCTACGGCTGTATACGCACTGCAGTGGATTACCGCATCGGCACCGTACCCCGTAAGGAAACGATGGGCTGCCGCAAAATCCGTAATATCAAATTCGGCCAGATCCGCCCCCACACAGTCGATTCCACACCGTCTCAATTCCTGTACCACTTCATACCCCAGCTGTCCGCCTACTCCTGTCACTGCTACTTTCATCATAGTTCACCCTGCATCTTTCTATCATAATTTTTATATTCCCCGCTTAGGATATGTTCCCACCACGGTTTATGATGCAAATACCACGCAATGGTTTCCTGAATCCCTTCTGTAAACCGGGTTGTCGGTTCCCAGCCAAGTTCTTTCCGTATTTTTGTCGGGTCAATCGCATACCGCCGATCATGCCCGGGTCGATCGGTTACAAAGTGAATCAAATCTTCACTTTTTCCCAACGCCTTTACAATCGTCTGGACCACACACAAATTCGTCTGTTCATTATGGCCGCCAATATTGTATATTTCTCCCACTCTGCCGCTTCGGATAATCAAGTCAATGGCGCTGCAATGATCCTCCACATACAGCCAATCCCGTACATTGGCCCCTTTTCCGTATACAGGCAGCGGCTTATCCTGCAGTGCGCGGGTAATCATCAAGGGAATCAGTTTCTCCGGAAAATGATAGGGTCCATAATTATTTGAACACCGGGAAATGGTAACCGGCAAGCCATATGTTCGATAATACGCCTGTACCAGCAGATCCGCCCCTGCTTTCGAGGCCGAATACGGACTGGAGGTATGGAGCGGTGTTTTCTCCGTAAAGAACAAATCCGGCCGGTCCAGCGGCAGATCCCCATATACTTCATCCGTAGATACCTGATGGTACCGGGTAATGCCGTATATCCGGCAGGCATCCAGCAATACCGACGTTCCCATCATATTGGTACGCAGGAATATTTCCGGATCGATGATGGAACGGTCCACATGGCTTTCTGCCGCAAAATTCACAAGGATATCCGGTTTTTCCGCCTCAAATAACTGGTATACGAATGGTCGGTCGGCAATATCCCCTTTTATAAAGGTAAAATGAGGATTATTCATCACAGGTGCCAAGGTTTCCATATTCCCGGCATAGGTCAGCGCATCCAGACAAATAACACTATCCTTTGGATGCTGCCGTAGCATCCTATGAACAAAATTCCCCCCGATAAATCCGGCTCCGCCGGTGATTAATAGTTTCATGTGTAGCTCCCACACCTTTCCATAAAATTTGTTGGATTGGGTTGTAATAAATTGGGTTATGATAGAATCAGTTGTAATAAAAGCGGTTGCAAGAAAAACAGTTGTAGGAAAAGCAGTTGTACGTTTTTTAAATGGACATTAATTGCCATTTTCTTTTAATGTTTTAATCAATGTGTTCAAAAGTTTACTCACATGGTGACATAATCCCATGGCCTTGTCTATTTCAGCGCTTGTAACATACTCCAAATGCATACAAATTTGAAGCTGCGTTTCTAGTTCTGCAATAGATCCTCGAGAAATATACAAAAATCTAATAAAATCCTTATTCGAATATCGTGCCTGTCCTTCTGCTATATTCGAAGGAATAGAAACAGCTGCTCGTCGCATTTGATCTGATAAACCATACAATTCTTCTTTTGGCAAATATTTAATTAGACTATATATCTCTTTCACCAATTCCATACTACGTTGCCAAACAACCAAATCCTGATAATATCGTAAAGCCAATTCACCAACTCTTATATACGACTCATACTATTTTATCATATTCTTTAAATCACAACTCACAACCGCATTACCGCATTTTTTCTACAACCGTACAATCTTTTATCCACAACCGCTTGCAATTACTTTAAAATCTTCCCATC
The DNA here is from genome assembly GCF_050219315.1 of Megasphaera sueciensis. NCBI lineage: Bacteria > Bacillati > Bacillota > Negativicutes > Veillonellales > Veillonellaceae > Megasphaera > Megasphaera sueciensis. Next base: position 195,139 of record NZ_CP116939.1, on the reverse strand, counting down.
TACCACGTTTTGTAAATATTGTCCATAGGGAGACTTTCCATATTTTTCAGCACTCTTTGCCAATGTCTCTTTATCTATCCAGCCCTGTTCATAGGCTATCTCTTCCAAAGCGGAAATCTGCATGCCGGCACGATTTTCCACTGCCTTTACAAACTCTCCTGCTTCACTCAAACTTTTGATTGTACCCGTATCCAACCAGGCATAGCCGCGTCCTAAAGTTACCACATGAAGTGCTCCTTCATCCAGATATACCTTATTCAAATCCGTGATTTCCAATTCGCCGCGTGCTGACGGTGTCACCCTCTTTGCATATTCACAAACCTTGGCATCATAAAAATATAGTCCCGTCACAGCATAGTTCGATTTTGGGTGCATCGGTTTTTCCTCAATAGAAACCGCTTTTCCGGTTACATCGAATTCGATTACCCCGAATCGTTTCGGGTCGTCCACATAATATCCAAAAACAGTTGCCCCCTGCTCATTGGCAGCCGCTTCCCTTAAATATCCCCGAAGACCTGCCCCATAAAAGATATTATCCCCCAGTATCATCGCACATCGGTCGCCGGCTATAAACTCCTCGCCTAAAATAAAAGCCTGTGCCAGTCCTTCCGGCTTAGGCTGTACCTTATAGGATAAATGCAGTCCATACCGGGTTCCATTTCCCAATAATCTCTCAAAATTCGGCAGATCCGCCGGCGTAGAAATAATCAAAATATCCCGAATCCCCGCCATCATCAATGTCGACAACGGATAATAAATCATCGGCTTATCATACACCGGCAACAGCTGCTTCGACGTTACCATGGTCAGCGGATACAAACGTGTACCGCTGCCTCCTGCTAATACTATTCCTTTCATGCAATCACCTCAAAGTAAATGTTGGTATTCAACTACATTGAATTCGCACAACAACATCACAAATATATTCATCCACTACGTGGATTATCCTTGGACAGCCTTTCGTTTCATCACATAATTCCAAAAAGTGACAATAATTGTCGCAACTATTTTGGCTATCATATAATAAATTCCTATGAATTCGACAAACATCCACATACACAATTGATTTATCCCAAGTCCTACTATGCTGGAAGCAATAAACAGTATAGCTTGCCGTGTATTTCGCGCCTCTGCCCCTTTAAACACAAACACTATACAAAGCCAGTAATTAAAAATAACAGAAACTGTAAATGAAATTGCTGATGAATACCAATAAAAAATATGTATCAACTCTGTACAAACAAATAATAAAGCATAATCCACTAAAAATGATAATCCCCCGACTATGCAAAATCGAAAAACCTCATATTTCTGTTCACTTTTCATCGTTTCAACATCATCCTAATAATATTCATTTGTATTTCAAAATTTTTTCTACTATTATTAGCTATTGTATCTAGAATCAAACCACATACACTTGACAAAAAAGCTGCCAACATAAGAATAACACTAATAATCAACGTGGGTATACGAGGGACCAATCCAATCTCCAAGTATTCTATAAAAACAGGTATAAATAAAATAACAGCTAATACAGCCATTATAAATGCGGCTGTCCCAAAAAAATTCAATGGCTTATAATTGCGATATAAATTAAAAATAGTAAGTAGAACTTTAATACCATCACTATAGGTGTTTAACTTGCTTTCACTCCCTATTGGTCTATCTCTATACTGAACAGGAACACTTGTTATTAATAAATTCTTATCTAGTGCATGTATCGTCATTTCTGTTTCAATCTCAAATCCTTGCGAAAGAATGGGGAAGCTCTTAACAAATATAGGACTAAAAGCACGATATCCAGTCATTACATCAACAATTGGTTGTAGTGGTCAAGCATTTTTGTAACACTTGAGTCTACTTTTTTAACGTCTAAATCTGGCCTCAAATGGAGTCATATTGTTGTTGTAAGAATGGGGCCGTACATGGTTATACCAAATATAGGCAAAATCATGGACAGCTTGGTCAAGTTCTTTCTCCGAATGGTAGTAATGTAAGTTGATCTCTTCATTTTTCAGCGTGTTGTAATATCTTTCCATGGGTGCATTATCATAGGGACAGCCTGCTTTACTCATGCTTTGGGTTATTTTTACCGACTTGCAGAAAGAGACAAACTCCTTTGAACTAAATTGTGCCCCCTGATCACTATGAAGGATAAGCGGTTGTTTAACCGCCGCTTGAGAATTCAGCGCCTTTTTCACAGTTCGAATAGCAAGATCACTCGTTAGTTCTTTTCCATTTATACTGGCAACGACACTGCGGTCATAAAGATCCATGATGGCACAATTATAACGCGGGCGGCCATCTGTTAAAAATAAGTACGTAAAATCGGTACACCATTTGCTATTCTTTGATTCAGCAGTAAAGTCTTGATGTAAAAGATTAGAAAATATCTTATGCGCTTTCCCTTTTACATAGCCTGGTTTTTTCCGCCTTACAATGGATTTTAAGCCTAACTGCTTATTCATATATTTATGAATGGTAGTTTTACTTAAATAGATATTTTTTCGTGCTAAAAACACCCGCATTATGCGATGGCCTATCACGCCATTCATATCGTGATATAACTTGCTAATGACCTTCAGAATCTTTGTTTTCTCAATGTATTTTTGCTTCTTTTTATTTTTGATGAAATTATAATAAGCGTTTGGACTTAACTTGAATTTCCGCAAGAGCCACCGGAGACCAAACTCTGGGTGATATCTTTTGATAAACTGATACCTTTTTATTCGATTTCTTTCGCAAAGAATGCCGCCGCTTTTTTTAGGAAACGATTTTCCTTTTCCACTTCTTCTAGCTGCTTCCTTAGTTTCAGGCTTTCTTTCATATAATCATATTCTGATTGGCTGCTTGCTGTTGTTTGGCATTCTTCGCGATATAACTTAGTCCATTTTGATATAGCGGCTTTTGATACACCATATTCATCGGCTAGCCCTCTTAAGCTCCGTCCTTCTTCTAAATGAAGGCGAATTATTTTCTTCTTAAATTCTTCATCATATTGCTTCATGTTTATCCCTCTTTCTCTGATAGATTCATTGTACTCTATTAGACAGAGGTGTTACAACTTCACTATACCACTACAGGTTTTGTGGAATGCCAAAATGTATTAATACATTTTCGTACTATAATATTACCGAAATTATGAAACGGTCGTTTATTTTCCTTAAAATATGTAGATGATAATCGATCTCCTATCACCATATCCGCTTTACCTTGCAATACTAAGCTACACATTTTCTTGGCATTTTCCGACGGATACGTATCGTCCCCATCAATCATTAAATAGCAATCAGCATCTATATCACGAAACATAGAACGAATAACATTGCCTTTTCCTTGCCTATATTCATAATGTACAATAGCACCTACTTGCCTTGCTATTGTATCTGTACCATCTGACGAATTATTATCATACACAAAAATATCTGCTTCAGGCAAAGCATTTTTATAATCTTTTATTACTTTAGCAATTGTTTTGCTTTCATTATAACAAGGAATTAAAACGGCAATTTTATACATAATCTTTCCCCTATTAAGAACACTCAAGTTTCTTTAAATTTAAAAATAAAATAGGAAACAAAAACAGGAAATACAACAATGATGGGCAACATATATCTAATGCAAGCATCAACTGGTGATAAGAAACAAACCCCTACGGATAACAATAATGGCATACTTAAAATACAAGAACTAACTTTTTTCTCTACAAGCAATAGACCAGTAAAAAACAATATAGTCCACATATAAAAGCTACAATTGTATAGTAAACATAAAACAGGCAATTTAACATATAATTGAGGAACTTTACACAAAAAAACTCTAAGTCTATTAAAAGGTGATGTATTATTTAATACTATCTTATCACTATAAATTCCAACATCTTTAGGAATTACATAAGCACCAATATCATTAGCTTTTTTTAAAGGATATAAATAACCATAATTCTGATTTAAAAAAGCTTCTACATATACAGTCGGATATTTGGTAAAGTATTTTAAATAAATCTCCTTCCAAAGTTTTCTATTTTCCTCTCCCCACTTAAATGAAAACTTAACTGGATCAGCCAATTCCGGATTATATAAATCTTTAAGTTTTTTCCCTTGAAAAATATTTTGCACAACAATATCATCGTTAGCATTAATTTCTTTATTTTCCCAATATAAGCGTGCTGTTTGTTGAAATGGTATAGATAATGCTTCCTCAACCGGTTGTGGTATGTTATATATAGTTAATATTTTTGACCATCCTATGAAAAACACACTGAGAAAAATACAATTAATTAAGAGCATTAGTTTTATTTTTTTATTATTTTTGATAGCAAATATCAAAAATAATAATGATGGTAAAATAACATATAAACCATTATTTCTAAATATACAAACTATTAAAGTAGCTAAAAATAATTGCAATACTATTGTGCACTCATCAGTATACCATTTTTCGGTAATCTCTATAATAATTAAAAACATCCACAAAAAAGCTATGTAATAAATTGTATCCTTTACAAAACATATTCCCCATATAGGAAACAATGGATTCGCTACAAAAAATAGTATTGTAAATACAGTTAATATTTTATTGTGAGTTATACATGCAACCACTTTAACTGCATATGCAAAAACATACGATTGAAATAACATCTGTAAAAAAACATAAGTAAACAATCCAAAATTCTGTCCCCCAAATTTCGAACCAATATTAAAAATTGTCCCTTCAATTAAAGTAGCCATTACTGGTAAATGATTGCTTAAGTCTCGGTACCCATAATACTCTGCTATCTGAAAACATCCATCATAGGTAACAGTTCCTGGGTAAAAAGCTGATAGATACACACTGTTTATTAAAAAAAACAATATAAAAGCATACATTAACCAATGCTGTTTGGAATTATAATACAATGAAAATTTTAATTTAAAATTATTTAAACAAAAATATTCTAGCAGGAAAATATAATTTAGTGCAATACCTGAATATTCCATTCCTAAAGTGCAATCTTTCCGAAGTTTTAGTGCACCCCTTTCTAGAAATTTAGTGCATAGCTCCCGAAAATTCAGTGCAGTGCTCCCGGAAGCTATGCAGTCGTAAACCTTTTAATAACTTAATGTTTTTTGTTGTGCAGATTGTTTTAACCCGTGACGTTCGCGCATTGAAACCTGTCCGTCAATAAAGACTTCATAACTGTTGTGTACAATCCTGTCAATAATGGCTTCAGATACGGTGGCATCACTTTCTGTACCAATCCTGTTGTACCAGTCGCCTGGTTCAAATTGTGTGCAGAATATCACAGATCCCTTAACGCTTCTTGCTTCAATAATTTCTAGCAATTCTCTTGCCTGATCACTGGATAAAGGTGTTAACAAGAATTCATCTACGATCAGCAATCCAACTTTTTGGTAAGATTTAATGAGCTTTTCAAATGTTCCTTCACCATGAGCAATTGCCAGTTCATCCAGAAGCTCTGGCAACCTTATATACCGAACCTTTAAGTAGTTTCTGCAGGCAGCATTGCCAAGGGCACAGGCAATATATGTTTTCCCATTTCCAGATGCTCCTTTCAGAATAATATGGTGACTTTCACGAATGTATTGGCAAGTAGCAAACGAATTAATTAGTGCTTTATCAAGGTTCCTGTCAGGCTGGTATTCAATATTTTCAACGCAGGCATCTGGATAACGAAATGCTGCTGTATGAATAAGCTTGTTCATCTTCGTGTTTTGGCGTTTAGTCCATTCTCGATCAATCATCATCCCGATTCTGTCTTCGAAGGAGAGATTGTCGAAATATTTATCATTGCATTGTTCTTCAAAAACAGCGGCCATTTCGGACAAACGCATATCATGTAGTTTATCAACAGTGGATTGTTTTAACATTTTTCTTTACCTCCCCGGAAATATGCTGCACCGCGTGTTATGCCGTGAGATGTATCAGATTGTAAGGACGGGGGCTTTACCTTAACTTTGTCCAGACCGTTTTTAAGAATTGTTGCAATATTTTTAAGGCTGGGACTTGGGGTATATGTTAAAGCGGTACCGCATGCTTGTTCGAGCCTGTTTGTAGAATAGCGGTCTGCTAGTCTCATTAACGAAACACAGGATTTGTAGCCCTGTCTTTCTATCTTATGCATATATAGAAAGTTTTTAATAACAAGCAGCGCGTTATCCCCTATGTTTTCACCCCATTTAAGAAAATTCTCACTGTTGTATGCAAGATACTGCCTGTGGTTTGCCGGCATATGTTCAGGTACATAAATTGGTTCTTGGGAGTATGCTCTACGGATATGCGAAGCAATTCTTTGTCCATGGAAAAACATCTCTATTGTCTTTTCCGTGGTTCGTACCTCAATTTTTTTACCAATAAATTCATATGGCACAGAATACTTGCAATTCCCGACGGGTATGAGATAATCGGGTTGTATGGTGGCTTTCGACCAGATAGCCGTCTCATACGGGGAAGCAGGCAGTGGCATGAGGAAGTCCTTTTCTTCCTCTTCAAATGCTGTGAATCTGCTTCCTTTCTTCTTTTGAAACGGTTTTTTGTTGAATTCTGTAAGCTTTTCAAGGATTACGGCATTTACTTCCGTAAAGGAAAAACACTTCCTGTTGCGAATTGCTGCCAAAATCCAGGTTTCAATAACGCCAACGGTTCGCTCAGCATTAGCTTTATCTCGTGGAGTGAATGGCCTAGCTGGAATTATGGCGGTGCCATAATGTTCTGCCATCTCATGGTAGGAATGGTTTAAAATGAGCTCTGTGCTTGTGTTTTTAATCACTCCTGTTTTGAGATTATCTGGTACAAGAATGCGGGTTACGCCACCAAAGAAAGAGTAAGCATGAACATGGGCTTCAATCCAGTGATTGGACTTCATGTCTGGAAATGCTTCGGCATAACTGTAAAGGCTGCATGGTAGGCATGCCACAAAAACATAAGCTTTTATTTCTTCTCCTGTTGTTTCATCAATAACAGACAATGTATTTCCAACCCAGTCGACCTCCATGATTTCTCCCGGTTTTCTTGTTATCCTAAGGGTTGCCTTCTTTGAAGCAGCGTATGCATGGTACTTGTCACTGAATTGGGAATGCTGATAGGGAATCATTCCTTCATGTCGACATTTCTCACAGTATTCCGACCACAACAGGGAAAGCGTAACTCCTGGTTTCGCCAGCTCTTTGTAAATATACTCATAATCAGGGAGTTTTCGTCCTTGAGACGTGAGTCGTCCAGGGTAGAGAATAGCAGATAGATCCTTATTTGTAAGATTATTTGGAATTGGCCATGTTAACTCTTTGTCTTGAGCTAATTTCCATACTTCGGCGATAGTATTCCGGGAACTTCCACAACTGTTGCCGACACGCAAGTTGCTGTACCCCAGGCTTTTAAGCCTGATGATTTCTCGATAATTTAACATGATTATCGACCTCCAATAATGATAGTCACACGTATGTGTGCCATTTTCATTATATAGGGCATGCACTGTTATCGAAAATGAGTGCACTTAATTATCGGAAAGATACGCACTAAATTGTCGGCAAGACTGCACTATTTTGTTGGAATATACAAATACCACCTAAAGCGATAACTGTCACAGAAAATAATAAATTATATATACTCGAAAACATTAATGCCCAAGATGATAATAAATAATAACTTTTTCCTAAATATATAACAAAAGACATACATGATGAAAATATTATTATATAAAGTTTAATCGTAATTTCAGTAGTTTGTTTAGCTACTTTACCATATGCAAATGAAAATAAAATCCCAAAAACAAAATATAATATAGTTTTCTTTTGATTAACATTATATAATAATTGATTGTAAATCCAATAACCGGTTTCAAACTCATTTCTTTTAAAATCGAAATTAAAAAAACAAATAAGAATAGAAATTAAAAATGATAATACAATAATTTTAATTGTTTTATTAGCATATTCCATACTATAGCTCCAATAAATTAATGTGTTTCACTTTTAAAATAAAATATGATGTGCATATCGTTACTAACAATTCTGTTAAAACCATAGAAACAGCAACACCTTCCCCATGCCATATTATAGCTAAGGGTACAACTATAATTAAATTGAAAATTGCTGCACCAACCAATATTTTACTAAATTCTTTCTGCCATCCAAAATTAAGCATAGTTTGAATCCCAAAAACATTGCTGACAGAAATTACAGCTGGAAGCAATGCCATTATTTGTAGTATATGCATTGATTCTTCATACCCTAATCCAAATAATATTCTAACAATAATCCATGCTAACGCAAACAATAAAACTGAACCCAATAAATTAAGTCCACAATATATTTTTAAAAACTTATGCAAAAAAGTAATTGCATGTTCTCTTGAATTACACAATAATTGACTAACATGAGGATAAACAGCCTGAGTTACAGTGTTCATCAAACCTTTTACACTATCAATAATCTTATTTGCTGCGCTAAAATATCCAACAACTGTATTATTAGTTATTAATCCCAGTATAACTAAATTTGTTGCAGTATATATGTTTATAGCTATTGTTGATAAAAATATGTGCCATCCATTAATTAATGTTTTCTTTATTTTACAAATGGTTGGATGACAAAAAACAAAACGATACTCCGTGTATAAAACATAAAAAGAAAATGCTCCTGCAAATACTGTGGTACATGCCTGTAAAAAAGCTGCTAATAAGTAATCTTCAGGTCTGCGTACAAAAAGTAATATTAAGCTCACTGTAATAATACGCGCTAATATATTAACAATAGTAATATACCGCATTTGTTGGATTCCTTGAAAAAACCAAATAGGAAATACAATATTTCCTATTACCATAGTATATACAGCAAAAAACAACAGTATATCTATATTGACATAGCTTTGAAATATAACTAATCCTGATAAAAATAATATCGTAGAAATAAAACATATTATAATTTTAGATGTTATAACATTTGAAAAAATTTGGGCCACTTCATTTGTACTCTTCGCTCTAGCTATATCTCTCGGAGCTGTCATATTAAAGCCATAATCAACTAATATGATGAAATATTGAACAATACCTTGCATAAATGCAATAGCGCCAAATCTTTCCACTCCTAAAACACGCACTAAAAAAGGTAATAATATAAAATTTAAAATATATTCTAGACCCTTTAAGCCCAACAACGATGCTATATTTTCTGACAACTTATGGGGTTTTATTTTTATTACCACTGGCTTTGCAAACTCCTTTATATAAATTGAATGTATTTTCGGATAATAGTAATTGGTAAAGAATCAAAGATATAATAATTGTATATATTAAAGATGTTCCAAGTATATCCAAAAAAAAACGCTCATCAATAGATGATAAAAATAATGGGAAAGAATATGTTGCATAAAGAATAATCAAAAATGGTCTTACTTTATTTGACATCACTAAAGTATATAAACTTGTATAAAGAACTCCCAAAATCCACATTACCATCATCATACCAATATATCCAAAATCACAAATATATCGTCCCATTGCTGTATAAACATTGGTATCTATATGGTTAAATTGAGTGAAAGGTAAAAAAATCTGCACTTCTGGCAAATGCATTCCTAATCCATTAGCAATACGATATATTCCCAACATAGTATTACTTCCTATATAATTACTTACAATTATTGATTTATTTAATAAAGCATCTAGTGCCGGAATAGACAATCCCGCATAATGAGAAAAAATAATAAACGGGGTGCGATTTTCTCCAATAACTTTACCAGTAAAAAAACCTAAAAGTAAAAATACTATAGTAAAAAAAAGACCTGCCATACTTAATATTCCAAGTAACTTAAGTCTTACTTTTATAGACTGTCCATATTTTTTAGGGTATAAAACACCAATTGTTACTACACAATAAATTATCATTATCATTAATGCCATGCGCCCTGTGGTCAATATAATAAAAGGAATATAAAAACAAACTGGTATCAACATCAATAATTGGTTCCTTTTAAAACCAGTAAAAATGGCATTATATATAATAATATACAGATAAAAATATGTAATACTCTGTGCCAAAAGGTGACGATAATTCATCCATCTTGATAATACAATTTTATGTTCTTCTATAGCCGGCCGCACCACACTAATCATATGAGCATATCCAGCATCATTACCAAGCAAAACGGACAACTCGTATAATTCGTTTAAACTAAAATAACATAAAACCAACATTATTGAAGAAAGAATAAATAAAATATAACCATTTATTTGATATGGAAAATAATGTTTTACACTATTGAATTCAATACGTGCTCTTATCGAATTCAATCTATAAGAGCACCACACTCCTCCTATGGCAAAAGCAATAATGCCACTAATAATTGCAAAACAAGTTTTACTCTCTACATGCAGATCCCAACGCTCCACATTAATCATAGCAAAAAAAACACTTGCAGTCATGGTAATACTCATAATGAAACTAGGATTAAACAGGGTTTGTCAAGTTAAGTGTGTAAGTTTTTTTAGGTATCATAAAAGAAGATGCGTTACCAGTGATTGCTGGCTTTAAAATTTCTCGTATTTCAGGATACGAGCTTGCAGCTTATCATCCATAGCCAACTGGTTTCTGACCATCGCCCAGTTCTGGATATGATGCCCTTCCCACTTGGCATAGAGTTCCTTTACCCTGAGATAGAGAACCTTGAAGACAGATTCCTCGCTGGAGAACGAGCCCTTCTTGGTGACTTTTCGGAAGCTGGAATTCACGCTCTCTATCGCATTGGTGGTATACATCACCTTCCTTACGGCACTGCCATAGTTGAATAGTTGCTGGACATGCTGCCAGTTCCGCTTCCATGTTTCTACCGCACCGGGGTACTGGCTCCAGGCCTGCTTGAACCGCTCGAATTCGGCCTCAGCACTCTTCAGGTTCACGGCTCCATAGACCTTCCTGAGCTGGGTCGTGTAGGCCTTGTAATCCTTGGATGGGATGTACTTGATGGAGTTGCGGATCAGATGGACGATGCAGCGCTGCACGACCACCTGGGGGAAGATGGACTTTGCTCCCTCTTCCAAACCGGAGACACCATCCATGCAGATGAATCCGACATCTTCAACGCCACGGGCCTTCAGCTCATCGAATATCTGCATCCAGTTATGTTTGCCCTCCGTCTCGTTCATCCAAAGGCCCAGGACATCCTTCGAGCCATTGATGTCATAGCCGAGGATGACGTAGACAGCGTGGTTCTTGGTCTCATAATCCTTGCGTACAGAGACGTACAGGCAGTCTACGAACAAGAAGGGGTAGAAGGGGTTCAGAGGACGTGTCTGCCAATGCTGGACTTCGTCCATCACTCGGTCTGTGATGTTCGAGATGCTCTCTGCGGACAGCTCGAATCCATAGATGTCATCAATCGTCTTGGCAATATCCCGCTGGCTCATGCCGCGTGCATACATGGCCAGTACCTTGCTCTCGATCCCTGTGACATCCTTGGTGCGTTTGGGGACTACCTGGGGCTCGAAGGTAGATTCGCGGTCCCGTGGGACGCGGATGGGGACCTCGCCGACCGAAGTCTGGATGGTTTTCTCCGTATAGCCATTCCGACGGTTGGAGGTTTCCTTCTTGCTATGATCATTGGAGCTATACCCGAGATGGTTATCTATCTCGCCCTGCAGCATAGCTTCGAAGATAGGACCGAACACGTCCTTCAGCGCTATCTGCATGTCTTCCTGCGTCTTCGGCTGGTATTGTTCCATGATGAGCTTGGCGATTGCCTGGCCTTTCTCACTCGGGTTTCTACGTTTCTTCATCAGTGCTGTACTCAATTCCTTTCAACCTGCTTTCTGATAGTGTACCGCACCTCGACAAAAAAATGAAGTGCGTAAGTTAGTAAATTGGTTACCGGTAACTTACACACTTCATTTTACACTCCCATTAAACATATCCCCTTTGCTTAGTAAAAGCAAGAACAATGAGATGGATAATAAAATAACAAAAAGGATATATATATAATTAACGTTAATGGCATAACTCATTTTTTCTTCCCCAACACACACAATGTATTAACCGTCACAGTGATCATGCCAATTATTATACCCAATATTCCTCCTAATATACCATAATTTACAACAATTTTCCCTTTTGATACAGGTTGTACTTCAGGAAATAATTGAGTTTCATTTACTATTTTCAATTTATCATTAGCATCAATTAAATTTATTTGTTTACTAAACTCTCCCAAAATAATCTTTGGAAGTAATTCAGCATTTGTTTTTATATAATCCATGTCTTTAGAATCAGTAATATCTAAATAAAAAACAATTTGAAATACTCCATCATTAAAATCATTAACGATTAATTTTTTCTGCATCCATTTAAGTTTTTCATCTTGTGACATCTTATTCCAATTTGTATTTAATTTATTATAATCTATTTTTTGTTCTGTATCTCTGATAAAACTATTCATAAATGCATAGGTCTGAAAAAATTTATCATATTTAATTCTATTTTCATAAAAAGGAACACTATTTTTTTTATGATTGTCTACTTCTACAATTGTTTCAAAATGCACATTGCCACTTTGAACTACATATTGGTTAAATACTAATTTTTCACCCATTAATAAACAAGAACATACAACAGCACAAGCACAAATTATCAACCATTTTTTTTTTATGTTAATAACAATTTCACGAATCATATAGTATCCCCCTATAATTTAATATAGTTTTAATCACGATGTGAAAATTAAAATTAATGTGACTTATAATATTTATATAACTTATAAATTCCTGTATTTATTTTCTTACTTTTAAAACAGTGCAGCAAAAAACCCGCAGGCCACATACTATTTTTAAAATCATTAATAAATAAATGTGGATTAACAATATATGTTTTAAGGTCTTTGCATTTAACTAAAGATTCAAACCTGTCACTGGCAAACCTAAAATCACCCCATTCAGTTAGATCAGCAAGGCATGGTGTCAAACCAAATTTTTTAAAATTCTTAAGTGCCAAGTTATTTGATATTAGTATATTGCCAGCCAATTGATCATCATATTTCTCAACAAAATCTAATGCTCCCTGCTGTAAATTGGATATCATTACGGGTTCATCTACTTTTCCATCCCTGTCAGCATACTCATAGTTTTCTAAAATCGGACTCACAACATTATTATTTACCTTATATCCTAACACCGTTCCATGTGGAGCACTTAAAAACACTTCCAGCAACATATAGCAAAAATGCCATATACTATATATTTCCCTATTATTAGCACTTGTATCTATATAGTTTTTTCTTTTATCTGTTTCTTCTTTATAAGTTTGCATATTAAATGCCCATAGATTAATATCTAAATTCGCCTTTTCTATAAATTCTCTAAAAGCTATTTCTATGCTACACCCAGCACCAATATCTACCATTGCGACTTTACCGGACATATCAACCTGACAAAGATATTTTAATAATACGTCAAAAGACCTGTCAGAATTTTTAAAAATATATGGTTTTAAATCATCAAAAAGCAATCTGATATTTTTGTTCTGTAATAAAGTGTCATAAGTAAATTGCTCCGTATCTGAAATATTGTATTTTGAAACTAATGCTTTAAACATTACAAAATCTAAACCCAACTTATTAAACAAAAATTTAATATTAAACAGGTAAGGCCAAGAATTATAATGAGAAAGCATCTTTTCAAGCGTATCATCAAAACTAAAAAGTGTAGTAATAATTGATCTTCTTGATGCATAAAAATGGGTTTGTCAAGTTAAGTGTGTAAGTTTTTTTAGGTATCATAAAAGAAGATGCGTTACCAGTGATTGCTGGCTTTAAAATTTCTCGTATTTCAGGATACGAGCTTGCAGCTTATCATCCATAGCCAACTGGTTTCTGACCATCGCCCAGTTCTGGATATGATGCCCTTCCCACTTGGCATAGAGTTCCTTTACCCTGAGATAGAGAACCTTGAAGACAGATTCCTCGCTGGAGAACGAGCCCTTCTTGGTGACTTTTCGGAAGCTGGAATTCACGCTCTCTATCGCATTGGTGGTATACATCACCTTCCTTACGGCACTGCCATAGTTGAATAGTTGCTGGACATGCTGCCAGTTCCGCTTCCATGTTTCTACCGCACCGGGGTACTGGCTCCAGGCCTGCTTGAACCGCTCGAATTCGGCCTCAGCACTCTTCAGGTTCACGGCTCCATAGACCTTCCTGAGCTGGGTCGTGTAGGCCTTGTAATCCTTGGATGGGATGTACTTGATGGAGTTGCGGATCAGATGGACGATGCAGCGCTGCACGACCACCTGGGGGAAGATGGACTTTGCTCCCTCTTCCAAACCGGAGACACCATCCATGCAGATGAATCCGACATCTTCAACGCCACGGGCCTTCAGCTCATCGAATATCTGCATCCAGTTATGTTTGCCCTCCGTCTCGTTCATCCAAAGGCCCAGGACATCCTTCGAGCCATTGATGTCATAGCCGAGGATGACGTAGACAGCGTGGTTCTTGGTCTCATAATCCTTGCGTACAGAGACGTACAGGCAGTCTACGAACAAGAAGGGGTAGAAGGGGTTCAGAGGACGTGTCTGCCAATGCTGGACTTCGTCCATCACTCGGTCTGTGATGTTCGAGATGCTCTCTGCGGACAGCTCGAATCCATAGATGTCATCAATCGTCTTGGCAATATCCCGCTGGCTCATGCCGCGTGCATACATGGCCAGTACCTTGCTCTCGATCCCTGTGACATCCTTGGTGCGTTTGGGGACTACCTGGGGCTCGAAGGTAGATTCGCGGTCCCGTGGGACGCGGATGGGGACCTCGCCGACCGAAGTCTGGATGGTTTTCTCCGTATAGCCATTCCGACGGTTGGAGGTTTCCTTCTTGCTATGATCATTGGAGCTATACCCGAGATGGTTATCTATCTCGCCCTGCAGCATAGCTTCGAAGATAGGACCGAACACGTCCTTCAGCGCTATCTGCATGTCTTCCTGCGTCTTCGGCTGGTATTGTTCCATGATGAGCTTGGCGATTGCCTGGCCTTTCTCACTCGGGTTTCTACGTTTCTTCATCAGTGCTGTACTCAATTCCTTTCAACCTGCTTTCTGATAGTGTACCGCACCTCGACAAAAAAATGAAGTGCGTAAGTTAGTAAATTGGTTACCGGTAACTTACACACTTCATTTTACACTCCCATAAAAATAATATGTCTTAATACTCGAATTTAATAATTCAAACCCTTTTTTTAAAACATAGCCATCTCTCGAAAAAAAATAAATCTTATTTATATTATTTTCTTTTGCTTTTTTTAGCAACCAATCACAATACCCATATAAAAGTGGCCCAAAAACTTCAAAGCCTAATTTATAACTATTGGGTTTATCAATCCCAATAAAACTATTACTAACAAATTTCTCGATACATCCATATTGTAATTTTTCACTGCCATATAATCCTGTAACACCATAATATCTGCAATTGTCGTTTTCACTTATTAAAAACGCTGATAATCCCTGTTTTTTAGCCATGACATAATCAGCAATCTTATCATTGCCAATATGCAACACACGAGAAGCAGTTATATGGTTTTCTTCTAATATATTTCTGTATAGCAATCCATTCTGCCATTTTGTTTGTCTTGCTTCACAAGATACATAAAGTTTATTATACCCTGAATACCCACAATGGGAAAGCATCTTGCTAATAACCGTACTTGGCAAATACATATCAGATACAATAAAGATTAATTTCCCTTTTCGTTTACACTCCTCAAAAATATCGAATATTTGTTTATTGGGACAAGAAAAATCTATTTCTGTCTTAATTTCTAAATTCTTTAAACGCATACTAATTTTTTTATCATAAAAGGTTACCATCTGCTGATAAATTTCATCTAAATTAACCTCATAAAATTCCCCATTTTTACGAGCTAAATTTTCAGCTAATTGCCTTTTTTTAGTAAAATCTATTTTTTCACCAAATAACTGAAAATATTTTATCCCAACAATTTTAAATAAATCTATTGCTTGTGGAACATTTCTATTTATCATAGTATCAAAAACATCAAATGAAATGATAGCATGTTTATCAATTAAAGCTGAAAGTTTTTTATAATCCATGACTGCACCTATTTAAATAAAATTGTTCTATCTTATAAATCTCTGTTGCAATATCATATCCACTGTTAGTAATTTGTTGTTGCATATTGTTACGCTTATAATTACAATACTCAAAAATAGAATCCACCCATTCTGTTAGTCCACTATTATTGCAATAATGTACTAAACTAGTAATAGAAAGGTCCGGTGTAATAGTATTAGAAAAAAAACAAGGTAATCCTGCCGCTTGTGCTTCTACCCCGACCACTGGCAACCCTTCAAAATGTGACGGTAATAAAAAACAATCCATAGCCTGCATTAATTCATTAACATCTGTACGCATTCCCAAGAACAAAACCTTATCCTGCAGTCCCAATTGATTAACCATCTCATGGGTTTGTAAAAGGTATTCTTTATCTATGCCAACTGCATCTCCAACTAACAATAAAATCATATTACTATTTTTTTTACATGCTTCAGAAAAAACAGTAATTAAAAACTTATGATTTTTTTGATAAGTAAACCTACCAACATGTCCAACAACAAATTTCCCTTCTATTTTCAGTTCTTTGCGTTTTTTATTACGGATAACTTCATTAAACGTAAATTTTCTCGTATCAATTGCATTATGAATAATAATAAACTTTCTGTTTCTAAACATCCATTTACCCGCCGCATTAGAGCAAGCCCAACAATCAGTAGCAGCCCAAAACATTAGCTTGCTATTAAGCCAGACAATAAATTGACGCAATACATTTATTTGTAACTCATCGCCACTATTATGTGAATGCATAATACGTATTTTAATTCCCATTATACGACCTATAACTAATGGAAATACATAATACAAATGACAAGCATTTAAAACAATCGCATCATATTTACCTCTTTGTTTTTTTAAAAGTTTCCACCAATCATAGTAATGTTTAAAAGGATTTTTGCTACGACGACAAATTTTATAAACTTGATTACCAGCATCTTTAATTTCCTCTTCAAATACCATATGCCGGTCTCCCGTAATATTTACAAAGTCATATTCTATTTTATTTCTATTCAATTGCCTATATTGATTTATAAGGTAAGTTTCCATACCACCAATATTATCTGTCATACCAACCTGTAAGATATTCACTGTTTTCTTCATAAACAAATCATCCTTCTATCTTTTCAATATAGCAAAAATAGCTGGAAATTCTCTTTTTACTATGCCAATACATTTAATAAATTGTAACAAAACATTAATTTTATTAGATCTTAATGCACTAATCATAATCTTTTTTTTAATGTTTAAATGCTTAAATTTAATAGATCTATATATTTTAAACAGCTCATCGCTCTTAATAATATTGATCGTATCTTGTATATTTGCCTCATTAATATCTATTTTTCTTTGAAGTGTTGAATATATAAATCGTGTGTATAACCAAAACACATCTTCTTTAAGAGTGTCATTCATATTATTTATATTTCCAAAAGCATTAATAAATTCATGTATTTTCATCATATGTAAAGAATAATAACCATTTTGCCGTTTTGTGGAAAGGCTATTATTTATCCTTTTATTATAATGATATCCATAATAATCTATACATTTTAAATTCTTAATTACTTTAAAATACATTATATTAAAAATAAAATCTTCGTTAACAGCGTACCTTTCATTAAATTTAATCTTTTCTTTTTGTATTATATCCACTCTGTAAAATGCATTCCAAACATAACCAAATAAGGGGATAAGTTCCATTTCAATCATTTTGCATTTTATAGTGTCCCAATCATCAAAAAAACCATTTTCAATTTTGCAAATTTTACTATATACATGTCTATTTTTAGAATCAAAATATTCCTCTACACATCCAATTTTTAAGCAATCTATATTGTCCTTATTTAAATGAACATAGGCTGTTCCTAACAAATCTGTCTCAATATAATCATCACTGTCTATGAATGTTACATACGTTCCTTTCACATAAGGAAGTGCTATATTTCGTGCACTAGCTGCACCTTTATTTATTTTATTTTGTAATATTATAATTCTACTATCTATTTTAGCTAATTTTTGACAAATGCCGTAACTGCTATCCGTTGAACAATCATCCACTAAAATCAATTCAAAATTGGTAAAGTCTTGCTTTAAAATACTTTGTACCGCTGCATATAAATATTTTTCAACATTATAAACAGACATAATAATGGTAAAAAAAGGGGTAGCAATCATTATATATCCTCCAACATATAAACATTTTTAATTTTTTGTATAATCAACTTTGCGCAACAAAAATTTTGTTCCCTTTTTTAACCAATTTTGTTTTTCCATAAATGTAACATTAACTTCTTTATATACAATATTATTTTTATTTATCCATACATCTAGCAACAACTCACTAATATATCCAAATACTCTCGCTTCTGTAATATTATAGCTAGAAATTTCAATTCTGTTTTCCAGTTTAAAAAGAATCGAAAACAGCCATTTACAATAAGTATCAAACTTATCTTTTTTCATAACAAACATATTAAACATGTGTGCCGATGTTTGTTTCATTACTTGGTCAAAAGCATCTTGATATTCTGGATATAATTCTTTTATTATATCCCTTGTCATATCTAAATCAAGTTTATTGTGCGCATGAGCATAATGGGAGTAGTTGGTTTCTATATAATATTTTCTTTTTAAAGGAACAATTATATCATATTTGCTTAACAGATTCAGCCAATCACTGTATTGAAGAACATATTTTTTCTTATCATCATTATTATGACCGTCCTTATAAGTAAAATATCGCCGATAATGAACTAATCCAATATAATCAGCTTGCAAATTTTTCCATGCCCAGTATAGTCCTGTTAATTCACAATAATTAGGATTCTTTTCAGAAATATTGTTCCCTGTATCGTCACCCATAAATCCAATCGATTGTTTTCCTTTTTTCCCAACATGAATAGGCATATATACGGAATCACTTGGTATCCAATAAGGTTTATGCATTGCAATAAGAATTTTTATATCCATATTCTAAAATTCCCTTTCCACCGAATCTAAAGCAGATTGAATAACCTTATCCATATCGTAATACTTATATTCTGCTAAACGCCCACCAAAAATAACGTCGTTTTCTTGTTGTGCTAATGCTGAATATTTTTGATATAATGCTGTATTTTTAGCATCATTAACAGGATAATACGCTTCTTCTCCAGGTTTCCACGTACTTGGATATTCTTTAGTAATATAGGTTACTCGTTGTTTCCCAAATTCAAAATGTTTATGCTCTATAATTCTGGTATATGGTGTTTCTTTATCTGTATAATTTACGACCGCTCCCCCTTGATAATTGTCCGTATTATGTTTTTCAATCTCAAATCGTAGTCCGCGATATTCCAATGTTCCTAATGTATAATCAAAATATTGATCAATCGCCCCCGTATATACTATTTTATTTGCAATATTTTTAAATTCATCAGGAGCAACAAAAAAGTCCGTATTCGTTCTTACATCAATATTTTTCAACAGAGCATTAATCAAAACATTGTAACCACCTATGGGAACGCCCTGATACAAATCATTAAAATAATTATTATCATATGTATACCGTACAGGCAGTCGCTTAATAATAAATGCCGGCAATTCGCTGCATGGCCTGCCCCATTGTTTTTCGGTATATCCTTTAATTAATTTTTCATATATATCTTTTCCGACTAAGCTTATTGCCTGTTCTTCTAAATTCTTGGGTTCCCCTTTAAATGCAGCACATTGTTCCTGTATTTTCATTTGTGCTTCCTGTGGAGTAATAACTCCCCACATTTCGTGAAATGTATTCATATTAAATGGAAGATTATAGAGTTTACCCTTATAGTTTGCTATAGGACTATTAATATAATTATTAAACTCAACAAACCTATTAACATATTGCCACACCCTTTTACTGCTGGTATGAAAAATATGTCCGCCATAATAATGAATATTTATTCCGCCTTTATTTTCACAATAAATATTCCCGCCTAAATGATTTCTACGTTCAATAACTAGACATTTTTTATTATGTTCAGCAGCTTCATGGGCAAAAACACACCCGAATAACCCACTGCCAACAATTAAATAATCATATGGAACCACTTTTATTTCTCCAATCTGTTTTGACTAAAATATACATCATCATGTGGATTCTCAACAATCTTCATCTCATCAATATGCGCCTTTTTTACAGATTACAACCTTAATTGTTCTCCATAAGAGTACCATATCAAACCATACATTCCAATTCCTGACGTACCATGTATCCATTTGGACACGTTCATCATACGTAACATCATTCCTGCCACTAGTTTGCCACATACCGGTAATACCGGGACGAACCATGTAGAAATCGTCAATATGTTTTCCGTAGCGAGGTATTTCTTCACGGATAATAGGTCTCGGTCCGACAAGGCTCATATCTCCTTTAAGCACATTGAACAACTGAGGCAGTTCATCCAAACTGGTTTTTCGGAGAAAAGCACCACTCCGGGTAATGCGGGGATCATCTTTCAGTTTAAACTCGCTTTCCCATTCAGCCCGAGCTTTTGGATCAGCAGCTAATACTCGTTGTAATTTTTCGTCAGCATCCACACACATACTGCGGAATTTGTAACAGGAAAATGATTTTCCCTTTTTTCCTACTCGTCTATGCTTAAAAATCACAGGCCCCGGTGAGTCTCTATATATCCAAATGGCAATAATTAGAAAAACAGGCATCAGGCAAAGAATCCCTATAACTGTACAGACAATATCAAAAATACGTTTGATCCAACGATTATACCAGCGAGCCAAGTTATTCCGCACACTGAAAGCCACAATACGTCCATCAATGAGGCTTTCCATATTTAATACAGCTAATGGCATATTTCCCATATCGGGTATAAAAGAAATTGATTTTACCAACGGCTGCAAGCGGTAAACAATTTCTTGCACCGCATTCGTATTAAGTCCGGGGGCAATGACTACTACATGACGCACGCCAGTCTCCTTGATAACCTGTTCTGCATCCTGGAATTTACCCAGTTGCGGCATCATGGCTGTTACCTTGGGATTCGGTATATGATCTTCTAAATAGCCGATAAAATGATGTCCCATTCCCGTATCATGTTGAAAGTATTCCAATACTAAGGCTGCCGTCTTACCGGCTCCCATCACGAGTACAGGAACCTGCAATATACAAAATTTTTCCAATATTTTTTTAATAATAAAACGAAACAATATAACGAAACAAAACGCAAAAAACCATAAAAAAGCTAAAAACAATCGTGAAGTAGTCCCCGCTATTTGTGCTGCATACATCATCACGATAACTGTTACGGTTGCATATACATTAGCATTAAATATATGAGAGATAATACGCCAAAACTGCATACGACGCGTATATAATTCACTTGCCTGCATAAAAATAATATAGGTAACAGGACATATGACATACCAGCTTAACCAAGATATATGCAGCACCCCATCATTCGGTATAAAAAAATTCCGCAGGTAAAACGCTACGGATTCGGCACATACGATGGCACAGTAATCTCCTATTGTTAAAACAAGCGGCAATATGATTGTCGTATATTTATTTTTTATAGAAATTCTTATTTCACTGCATGATTTGCAGGCAGACATACGTTTTCCCCCGCTTCTATCCATATTTATTGTTCATAATTATAGCATATTATATACACCCGTTCTATATATAAGTTTCATAAGTGCATTATTTATGAATAATAAAAACAAAATTAATATTTTATAATAATTTTAGATGCTTAGGGTAGTAATGAAATACAGACGCCATCCAATAGGATTTTATATATGTTTTATACTCCCATATTTTCCCAAGCGGTAAATTCGCAGAACGCAAATAATTACTTATTGTCAAGCCGTACGTCTCCATTATGCGATGATACTCCGCCTCTTTTCGGTACTTAATTGTATATCGAATACAAGCAAAAATAGCTTTAACATATTCTTCAAAAGCGTATTTTTGAAGAATATCTTCTGATTTCTGAAAGAGAATCATTTGATAGATTTGTTTGCGAGCTCGAAAATTTCCTTGCCATATTTCATAATTTCCATCTTGCCAAGATAAGCTATCTTGTCGGTGCATATAATGATACAAGTTATTAGAAATCACTACTATAGAATTACACTGCATTAACACCTCCGTAATAAAAAGCTGATCTTCGGAATAAACGATTGTTTCGTCAAACCGGACAGACTTTATCAAATTTTTACAAAAAACTTTATTCCATATACACCCGGCACCCAATTTTTCATTTAGTAATAATTCTAATGGATGGTTGCAAATGAGAGGGAATGTACTAGGATTCGTTGCAGAAGGTTTATATGTAACTTCTGCAACGAATCCACACATAGCAATATCTGTATGACTTTGTTCCAATGCTTTTATTAAAATCTGGTACATATCTGGTTCAATTAAATCATCCGCATCTACAAAGGCAATATATTCTCCAATTGCCTTTACCAGACCACTATTTCTGGCAGAACTTACGCCACCATTTTTTTTATGTATTACTTTAATTCTAGAATCCTGTAATGAAAATTTGTAACAAATTTTCAAACTGTCGTCTGTAGAACCATCATCTACAAGGAGTAATTCAAAATCAAAATAAGATTGTCTCAAAATAGACGTGATGGTATCTTCTAAATATTTTCCCGCATTATATATGGGAACAATTATACTAAGTTTAGTCATACGTATTTACCTGTTTTCCTCTTTGAATAATAAAAACTGTTAGTCCCCAGTAAAACCAAAACAGATTCATTACATATCGACCAAAAAACGCATAATCAAAAAAGCCGTAAACAATGATGGCTGAAAAACAAAGCAGCATCCCACCAATCCAATTTAATCTCCGCAACGTATCCACCATAGATATTACGCCATATTTTAACATTGTATGCCATTGAAAAATCAATAAAAGCAAAAAACCGCTGAGTCCAATAAGACCATTTTCATTAGCAGACTGAAGAAAAATATTATGAGGCGATTGGATATTTTTTTCTCTTCCAGGCAATTCAAATCGATTATGATACACTTCTCCCCATTTTTTCGTACCAATGCCAAACACTGGATGTTCTTTAAATATTTGTTCAGAAACTTGCATTAGATATACTCGTCCATCATTCTGTAATTGATTGTGTATACGCGTTTCCAACACATTTGACGAAAAGCAAGTTACACCAAACCCAACTATCAATAGTATGGGAATAACAAATTTCAATACTTTCCAATATTGCGCTTTAATAATTAGAATCAGCATACCCAGAAATACAACTGCCATAACAATTACAGCACTGCGGGTACCTGTCATGGCAATGATATGACATCCTGCTACAAATACAATAAAAGAAATACAACAAAAAGCAAAATTTTCTTTCCAATACATGATAATTCCAAAAAGTAAAAACGGCAGCATCGTAATTAATACAGATGTTAGTCCCAATGGCCATGCAAAGGTTCCCATCAAACGTCCCTCAATATAATGAGGATGCATAAACGTATCAAAACATATGTAAATAACAGAAACAATTAACCCTATCCATACTATTTTTGGTATATTTATATCATCCTTCGCAATAATGCCAAATAACAAAAATGGTGCCATCCGTTCGACATAGTGACCAATTTCACTGATATCACCCTGATTAAAAAAATATGAAAAAATCATAGTACCAATAAAAACCATCATAAAAAGCCAAGATTTTCTATATAAAGAGCTAGTCCACATATTTCCTAATATAGGATAATCATATAGCCTGCATACTAAAATATGGCTTAGAAATGATAATATAAAGAACCATCCTTGGTTAATCCCACACCCTACTGTCAAAAACAATACTGGTAATACCTGTATATATAGTTTATATTTTTCAGCACACTCTCTCAAATTATACACCTACTTATTTCACTGGTATTAGTTTCCATTTCTCATCATAGAGAGAATGTCCATCGTATCCCTCACGCCGCCATTTATCAGGCGCAACTACTATTTTTTCTTTATAAGTACTTAAATACTGTGCCCACCAGCTAAACGTACTATTAGAAATAACAAAATGCTTACAGGCAGACATCAATTGCATTTTTTCCCACACAGGATCACTCCCATTTTCATATAACGTTCCTTTCGGAAATTTCATATTTTCTTGTACCCATGGAATATCATCAGAAAACACAATAAGTTGTGGTTCACGTATTTTCTGATACATGTACTCAATTCCCGCATAAAAATATTCTTTTGTGCATAGATTGGCCGCTTTCGCAACACCCGCCTTGTAAATAAAATCACCCCGCCGTATCGTAACACAAACAGACTCACTGCAGCAAATTTTATCATATAAAACTTTATTTTTATTCTGCACCGCATATTTTGGAGTAAATTCATTTCGTATCATAGTATCAAAGGCAGCAAAATATTTTGGACACTCAAAATAACCATCAAGAATCAAGTCTCCCAGCGGAAGATCAGTATACTCATGAAACCCATTTGCTATAAGTATCCCGTAATTTGCCAATTTATCTATTATTTGTTCATTAAATCGTACTTCGTTATCCGATCCTTTATCAAACTGCCGATACATACGAAAACCATGTTTCCGGAATAGAACTGCTAACCGTTGCATCTTAGTATACATTACTGATCCAATTACAGTATCCTTTGAAATATTATAGTACTGCAAGGAGTTTTCCCAACCACCATACGGATCAATAGCAGATTCCTCCTCAATATTGCTAAAATCTATAGTTATCTGGTCTTGGCGCTGTTCCGCCAACGTTCTGGCAAAAGCATATTGAAAAAATTGATTTCCCAGCCGCCCATGCATTTTAATGTATATCATTTTTTTACCCCATTCATTATTTTAATATGTTATATAGAAAATTTTCAGTTCCAAAATCTCTATTTACTCTATCAAGATTATTCTGATAAATGGGTATTTTTTTTTCGTACTGTTCTAAAAAATCGTGTATTTGTACAGACATATGATTCAAATCCTGTAAATCCACTTCAGTACCTACATCATATGCAGAAAGAATTTCGGGATTTAAAAATTTAGTCACCAATACGGACTTATATAAACCAAGTGCATTAAAATATACCGCACTCCAGTTATATAAATATCGCTTATCACTATAAGGCAAAAACAATACATCCATACTCGATAATATACTATACCACTTTTGACCATAAAGCTTTCCTTTTATAAAAGTAATCCCCGCCTTATTTTTGTATTCATTCATAATACGATCTAAGTCTGTTGCATCCTCTGGCGTAGTAGGGGCTGCTTGTATAATAAGTTCGGCCTTATGTGTCATTCCACTTTTCACAAACGCATTGATGATACCTTCTATATCTTTCTCCCCTTTGCGATAATGTCCAAAAAAACCAATTCGAATAGGTTCTTTGTACATCAAGTGATTATTAACTTTAATTTCTGTCGGAACCAATACAGGCGGTTTTATTAATTCTACATTAGGAAGTGCTGATTCTTTAAAATCGTCTCGCAAAGTAGTAATTTTCAGTTTAATATTTCTATAACTCAAACACTTTTGTGCTTGTCTGATAAATTTAGGTTTTTCATGAGGATTAACTCCCAAAAATATAAAAATAATAGGAATTGGGCTATCTTTCAATTTACTTCTATGAAGAGACCGCAGATATCGATAAGTAGCTGTCGTTAATACTATGGCATCTATTTCCTTTTTACAAGCCTTTTTGTAAGCCGAATCAAACCACTTAACTCTCCTGTTTTCACGCTGTATGGACAACCATATTTTCTTTATTTTTCCAGCTCCTTCATAGTCAACAATTTCACCTCCACTCATATATTCAATGGGAATATCAAAATCAATAGAAAGTTTGCTATTTTCTGGTAAATATAATATAGGCGTATGGCCCTGTCGTTTTAATTCATTGATAATAAGACGATCAAATTCCTGCTCAAATCCACCATTAGTTTTTACTGTTTCCAGTATTGCTACACGCATTATAGATCACTCTTTCTTTGCAATTCATATAGTTTCAAATACTTTAGCATGGTATAAAAAAAATGGTTAAAACACATATACGTTCCCATCCAACCGTCTAAAAATCCAGCTCGAACAATAAACATCTTAAAAAATCCACCTAAGCTATGAAGAAATATACTGGAAAGAGATGTACGTTTTCCTCTCTTAAAAGCTTCTTCAGCCCAAATTGTCGTATATTGACACAACTTTCCTTCCCAATGATGCCAGTTTTTATACGTATAATGCTCAATATGCCCCGGCAATGTTTCTGTTATTAACTTGCATTCAGGATGTTCATGTATTTTGTGAACCCAATGTACGGCAGTTCTCGGAAACATGCGAGACACATAATCAGGATACAAAACGCCATGTCCGAATTTTGTACCAAAAGCTACTGATTTCCGCTGTATACTGTATTGCTTAGTTGTATCATTCAGAGCAGCAGCTCTATGAACTGCATCAATAAGTTCAGAACTTAATCGTTCGTCGGCATCAAGATAAAAAACCCAATCCGCCGTTGTCTGTATCAAGCCAAAATTACGCTGTGCCGCAAAATCATCATCCCATGCACGGTAACACACGGATGCCCCTTCTCTTTCAGCAAGCTTCGCTGTATTGTCCGTACTTCCAGAATCAATTATAATAACTTCATCAGCACATTGAAATGCGTTCCGTATAACATCAACGATATTGTCCTGTTCATTTTTTGTTAAAATAAGTATGGATAATGTACTCACAATAAGACTCCTTATAACCTAATTTTCATTAACATACAGGTCTGAATTATTTATTTAGATTATAGCATATGATACAGTAATTCTCTAGCAACACCCTCGCATATATATATTGTGAATATACTGATATAAGATAATCCGAGTTATATTGCGAATGTCAAAATTGTTATTTGTCTTCCTTTAATAAGTACGTTACAATTAATACAGTATATGAATAGGAGTGCTTTCAGTGAAAAAACATAAATTTTTAATTACATTTATTATAGCTGCTATCATTAGCTATGTATTGATGTATGGTTTTTACTTATTAATGAGTGTCGGTCTCCCGTATAAAACATTATTTTTGCAAATGCGGCGATATGTCCCTAATGCAATAGCTGTCGGTATCACATTAGGATTATGGCAGCAATCAAAAATCCCTTGGAAAAAAATCAGTCCTCATATTGTTGTTTTTTTAGCCTGGGCAGTAGTATATCCTCTAAGTTATTGGATCACCTTCCACCAAAACACAAATTTTATTGACAACCATTTTGATATTTCCTTTGCTTCTTACATATTTGTATTTACAGCCACCCTGCGTTTACTGCTGAATACTTTTTCTATTACCACCATACAGCGCAAAATGTCAATTTTAATTATTAGTATACTACATACACTGCTTATGGTATTGCCTGTCATACAAATAATTTATTTTGTTAATTATCACAGTCCCATTACAGAAGCCGCTTGTATGGCTATGCTGCAAACAAATACATTAGAAGCTCATGAATATATTCTGCAGAATGCTGGATATAGCGGTATACTTATGATAATAATCCTATTTATCATTTTGTTATTTTTATTTATGTGGGGCAACTATGTAAAGATCCGTACTGTAAAACCAATAAAAAAGACGATTTTCATTTCTGTTATTATATTACTGACTTCGGGGATTTACAGTTGTCAAATTTTCAGAGAAACAGGTGTTATGGATGTCCTTCACAATGCGCAAGATTATTTTGATAATGCCCAAAAATTTAACTCCTATCACAAAAACAATTTCAATACCCTCATCGTAACTCCCACAACACCGGAATTTTCACAACCAAGTACCATTATCATGGTCATTGGAGAATCAGCCTCCAAAGATTATTGCAGCGCCTACGGCTACAGTCGGCATGATACAACACCTTGGCTACGTACCATGTCTTCTCAGCCTGGTTTTATTTTATTTAAGCATGCCTACACGAGTTGGGGACAAACAGTCCCTGCATTAGAACGTGCCTTGACAGAAAAAAACCAGTATAATAATTTAGACTTCAACCAATGTATTACGATGCTGGATATTGCTAAAAAAGCTGGTTACACGACCTATTGGTTCAGTAATCAAGGTACCATCAGCAATGCGGACACACCCATCACACTAGTAGCAAAGACAGCAGATTATTCCGCTTGGATTGAGGATGAATTAGCAAACAGCGATCATCAACGATATGATGGTGATTTACTTCCTTATCTGAAACGAATTGATCCTAAGAAAAATAATTTTGTCGTCATTCACATTATGGGCAGTCATGATAGTTACGATAACAGATATCCCAGAAATTTTACTAAATGGCCATCCGAAACGGGACGTAATTCAGTCACAGAATACGATAATTCCATTGCCTATACCGATTGGTTCTTAGAACAGGTATACATGTATGGTAAAGACAATCTAAACCTGCAGGCGATGCTCTATTTTTCTGATCACGGTGCAGATCCCAAACATAAACGTCACCCTGATTATGCGCCTTTTGAAGGCTTACGGATTCCCATGTTTCTTTACTTATCACCCGAATACTGCAAACTGTATCCCAATACTTCCGCTGTTTTACAAAATCACGCTGACACGTATTTTACCAATGATCTCATGTATGAGCTTATGTGCGGTGTATTCCATATTAAAAGTAATCATTATGATGAAACAAACAGTTTGTCCAGCATAAATTATAAATATACACGCGATATGTTAACGACAGAATTGGGGAAAATAAATTTAACGGAAGATACAAATAATTAAACGATTCATTTGCTCTATTGCCAAAGATACTGTAATATGTAAGACGGAACAAATAACATGAACCAATTTTATTTTAAAAATTTTAATGACGCGGAGTGATCAAATGGATTGGCAATTATTAAAGCAAATAGGCCATGATGTATATAAATGTGAAGATTGGCGTGATAATAAACGGTATTATTCTTTTTTGGCACGTGCTTTTATAAATCGTCATGTCATGGAACAACATCTAACTTTCTTTTTATCTGATCCAAAACGTACCCTTATTATGGAGCATTGTCCATGGCTTATCGATCAGGCCGTACGAAAAATATTTTATAAAAATTCTACTTGCCTAGAGCGAGCAAAAATCGTACAACAACATATCTGCTGGATGGAACAATTATTTGAATTTGATTTGATGGAACGAATCTACGTACACGGTGAACGAGTTCCGTTATGGCATGATGAAATAGATGAAAAACCATTTATATTGTATTTAAATTTCACAGATGGCCAGCAAAAGGAAGGATGCTTGTCCATCGAACTGGTATATGACAGTGAAGATGAAAAACATACAGGCTGGGATGCCGGAACCAGGGTATATCAATTGATGTTTTTCTTCGGCGATACTGATTTGACTATTCATATTGGAGCATTGCAAGGTATGGTCGGCGGCTCTGATTTTATTAAAAAGTTAACAAAAAAATATTTCGGTTATCGTCCCAAAAACCTTATTTTATGGTGCCTTCGCTGTCTGGCTGTCACACTGAATGCAAAAAAGATAACCGCTGTTACAAATAAGGGGTATTACGCCATGAACCATATTCGTTTAGATCGCAAGCTTAAGGTGGACTTAGATCGTTTTTGGCAAGAAGCCGGAGGCACTGCGGATTGCCAAGACAGTCGCTTCTACGACATCCCGATAGCGGAATATCGCAAGGAAATGAGTGAAATGAAACCTTCAAAAAGAGCAAATCACCGCAGGCGATATGAATTAATGGATCAAATCCAAGCAGAAATTTCTAAGGCGCTTAAAAAATATATGAAAAATGAGATTGGCGGTAAACAGTAACTCCATAACTACTTGAATATGGCATATTTTCCTGTTTCTATCAATATTTACAGTATTACATAAAATCTATTTAGGAGGCATAAAAATGAAGAAAGAATATGAATTGGCTGAACAATACCACACGCAGGGAAATAATTGCGTCGAATCGGTTATTAAAGCGTGTAATGACAGTATGAATCTGCACTTACCCGATGAGTCCATTCGTATGGCTTCGGTTATGGGCGGCGGCATAGGTCGTTCCGGCTGTGTTTGCGGAGCATTGAGCGGTGCTTGTCTGGTAATCGGATCTTTAGTGGGACGTCTGGATCCTGCTGAAAAACCCTTACCGGAAATGTATCAGTACACACATGAATTTCATGATCGTTTCAAAAAGCATTTTGGAACCACCTGCTGCCGGGCATTAAACAAACTCAGTTTCGGGACTCCGGAATATCGAAAACAATGTATTAAAATCACAGCAACCGCAGCAGATATGGTTTCCGATTTCATTGAAGAAAAACATTTAAAAAAATAGACTCATCCTTGGAAATAATATTCCAGCAATATCATTCTTATATATTAAAACGCCGATCTTATAAAAAATTTATAAAATCGGCGTTTTTCATATCTGGATATCATCCGTTTATCCCAAAAAGCCACGATAGTTTTGCGCTTTTACAATTCGATTCAAGGCTATAATATAGCATGCCAGCCGAGCGGGGACATGATATTTCCCCTTAATCCGCCATACTGTTTGAAATGTTTTTTTCATATTGTCATGAAGTTTTTTATTATAGTCCTCTTCTGTCCAATAAAATCCTGTGCGATTTTGTACCCATTCATAATAGGATCCCACTACACCTCCGGCATTTGTCATGACATCAGGAAGGATTTCTATCCCCTTTTTATAGAAATAGGCATCAGCCTCTGTTGTTGTCGGTCCGTTAGCACCTTCAAGAATAATTTTAGCCTTTACATCCTTCATCGTTTTATCATTTAATTGATTTTCCATAGCCGCCATAAAAAGAACATCCACATCCAGATGCAATACATCCTCCTTAGGAATGACTTTCATGCCTTCTTCTTGATACCCATTTAAAGTACGTCCGTGTGAATTGGCATACACATAGGCCTTTTCAATATCTATTCCATTGGGATTATACAGAGAGCGTCCTACATCTCCGATTGCCACAATTTTAACACCGGCCCGTTTCATAAGCAGACAACCCACGCTGCCCACATTGCCGAACCCCTGGGCAGCCATAGTAATATCACAAGGATTCTTACCTGCCGTTTCCAAATAACTCATCAAGGTATACATAATTCCTCGCCCGGTAGCTTCATTCCGTCCCAGAGACCCACCTATTTCAATGGGCTTGCCTGTGACCACACCGGGTGTATATTTCCCTTTGAGTTTACTATATTCATCCACTATCCATGCCATGATCTGCGCATTCGTACCTACATCGGGCGCAGGAACATCTGTATCTTCTCCGATAATCGGGGATATTCGATATATGTATTCGCGGGTAAGCCGTTCCAATTCACGATTGCTTAAAAGCTGCGGATTGACTTGTATCCCGCCTTTAGCCCCGCCATAAGGAATATCGGCAACAGCACATTTAATCGTCATCCATCCAGCAAGTGCCTTTGTTTCATTGACATTGGAACAGGGATGATACCGTATCCCCCCCTTAGCCGGACCGCGAACGGAACTATGCTGTACACGATATCCTTCAAAAACCTGGATATGTCCATCATCCATACGAATTGGCAGGCTTACTGTCATTTCCCGTTCGGGATACCGTACAAAAGCATATTCATCCTTATGCAGCTTAAGTACAGCCGCCGCTTCGTCTAGAACATTAAGCATATTTTGATACGGATCATAGGTTGCCATTATTATCACCTCATATAAAATTTGAAATACACACTGCTTGTTTATTTTTTCTATTTTTATCATACCACTTTTTGAACAAACTTAAAACTTTAAAGAATTTCATGTATAATTTAAAGTCATCATAAGTATATAAAAATGGCGAAAAAACAGCAATTTCAAAAAAACTTACAAAGTAGTATTACAAATTTGTATACAATGTACAGTGCTTATATAAAAATGTTTTTACCGATTCAGCTCAAATATGCTCACTTCCCGGCTGCAGGCTATGCGCAATGGCAGCCAGTGTCCCGTTCCCCTGTTGACATATCCATAGCATGCATCACCTGACTGAAATAAGCCGCGCAGATATTTAAACGCTATCATTTGAACTAATGGTCCAATAGGCGCAAATTGAGCGCCATGCGTATGTCCGCAAAGAGTCAAATTTACATGATGCCGAAAGCCTTCATCAATAAAGGCCGAATGATGTGCCAACATGACAACAAAGGAATTTTCCGGAATACCTTGCAAAGACTTTTGTACGTATTCTTCACGCTGCCGTGCAAAATTTTCCTCTCCCTGAGCAAATGAATAATCTGTTCCAGCAATGTAAAAATTTTCAGCAGCTTTATAATTACTGTTGCGGAGAATTCGCACTCCCGTTTTTTTCAGCATATCCGTGATACGTTCTATACCACGATAATATTCATGATTACCATAACAAAAATCGATACCATCGGGAAATTTTCTGCAAGCGTCCCGCAAAATGGTCTGACATTGGGGCAATAAGGTCAATTCGTCAATAAGATCCCCAGTTAAAACTACACGGTCCACTTTTTTTTTCACTAAAACCTCTATAGCTTCCTGCAGCCGCTGCGGACTGAAAAAAAGCCCCATATGACTGTCTGATATTTGTCCGATGCGATACCCTGCAAGACTATTAGGCAAATTAGGATACCGCAGTTTATGTACCGTCGTAGCAAGATGTTGTTCTCCATCAAAGATTCCTATCGTCGATGTCCCCAAAGCAAGAACAGGAATGGCAGCAGCCATTCCTTTAAGAAAAGTACGGCGGCTCATGCCCTTAGAAACACGATTGGATGCTTTACATGGATGTCCGTCGGTATGAAACAGACGGTATATAAAGCAACCTACAGCTCCCGCCAGCAGCACGGGAAACGCCAAAAGAAACATAAATAACCAGCTTAAAGACGCCATGGCACCATAAAAAAGAGGCGAAAACCATGAAGATGTTGAAATCGTAATATAATCCGCACCATATAGCCAAAGCTCTCCAATAGCCACCATACTGACAGCTGTCACGCCGAATAAAGTTCCAGCTTTATTGTTTTGCCGACGTATATACTGCCACAACAAGACAGAACATACAGCTATGCAGGACATACCTATCATGAATGTAATAAAAAATTGACCCTTCATCTATTGCCAAGCAGTAATTTTACCGTGCGGACCAGCCCACGGTATTTCCGTATAGCGATCCTTCGGCAACCACTGCCATTCCTCCTTTGTATTAAGATTTCCTGAAACTAGATGTCCTTTCAAGACCGTCATGTGCCATATTTTATGAGAAAAGACATGGCGCAGTGTACCTTGCGGTGTGTCCTCAAAATCAATCCGGCAGCCTACGTCAGCCAATACATCTTGAAGTTTACGGCGGCCTTCCTCCCCTTTTCCTTCAACATTAGGAAATTCCCACATAGATGCCAATAACCCAGCATCCGGACGGCGATGAAGCAGCCAGGAATCATTCTGTTCAATGACGACTACGAGAATTTCTTCAATTGGAATATTTTTTTTCCCCCTTCGTATGGGGATATGTTCTTCCGTTCCTTTCGCTTTTGCCAAACAAAAAGATATGAGCGGACAAACTTGACAACGCGGATGCTTAGGAATACAAATAGACGCACCCAAGTCCATTAACGCTTCATTAAAATCCCCCGGTGTATCCGGTGGGAGCTGTTCTTGAACCATGCCGGTTATTTTCTTTTTTACCGCTGCAGAAAGAATATTTTCCTCAATATCATATAAACGGGAAAAGATGCGCAGCACATTGCCATCTACAGCCGCCTCCGGTTTTCCATATGCAATGCTCAGTATAGCTCCTGCCGTATATTCACCTATTCCTTTAAGTTTCAGAATATCCGCTTTATTATCAGGAACAATCCCTTTATATTGAGATTGCACTTCACAAACAGCTTCGTGAAGATTACGCGCCCGGGAATAATATCCCAATCCCTGCCATTGCCGCAAAACTTCATCTTGTGAAGCTGCTGCCAAAGATTTTATATCAGGAAAGCGTTCCATCCAGCTATCATAATAGGGCCGTACCGCTTCTACTTTTGTCTGCTGCAGCATGATTTCCGATACCCATACCTTGTAGGGCGTCCGATTTTCACGCCAAGGAAGTGCGCGGCGATGTGTAGAAAACCAGTTCAGGAGAATCGGATACCATATTTTATTATCAAAATGTTTTTGTTTCATAATAAACCTTTCTGTTATCATAAAAATTATATCTTTTCATTCATCATTCATTTTTCTTGCTAAAAAAGCTTGTTATTTTATTATGGTTTAACTTATTCAAAAAAAGCAAGGGGTATGCTACAATAGATAGCAAAGGAGTATGTGCTATGGATCATATTATTGAATACAATTTAGATTTAGGAAAAACGAAACCAGATAACGTACATCACGACATGGAGTATTGTCCCTTTTGTGACGTAGAACATTTAACGAACGTTATAGACCGTCAGGGAACAATGATATGGCTGGAAAATAAATATCCTGTCTTAAAAAACACCTGGCAAACTTTGATTATTGAAACAGATCAATGCAAAGCAGATTTTTCCAACTACACCTTAGATTATGCAATAAAATTAATCCAATTCAGCTTGGAAAAATGGCAGATAGTAAAGGACATGAACCGTTTTAAATCAGTTGTATTTTATCGTAATCATGGATATATGTCGGGTGGTACCATCAGCCATCCTCACAGTCAAATCGTAGGATTTGAAAACTATGATTATCACGATGATATCAAGCCGTATCATGTAACGGGGTTACCTGTTCTTACGGAAGCCGGCATCGATATCACTGTTTCTTCCCATCCTATTATCGGTTTTTATGAAATCAATTTACACCTTCAAGATTCCGAGTATCTACCAGATTTAGTAAATTATATGCAGCGTACGGCAGTCTTTCTTATGCACTGCTTTTACAGTTATAATGACAGCTATAATATTTTCTTTTATGATTTTCCACAAGATGATAGTATCTATATTAAGATGGTTCCTCGTTTTCTTACCAACCCACTGTATGTGGGTTACATGATTCCGCAGGTACCCAATCAAGAACATCTGCAGCATTTTATACAGAAACTCTATCATGCTCTGAAACAAAGAAAGGATTGACATGCGTTTATTTGCAATCGGAGATTTACATTTATCAGGACATCCG
This sequence comes from Megasphaera sueciensis, assembly GCF_050219315.1. Lineage (NCBI taxonomy): Bacteria > Bacillati > Bacillota > Negativicutes > Veillonellales > Veillonellaceae > Megasphaera > Megasphaera sueciensis. Next base: position 159,874 of record NZ_CP116939.1, on the reverse strand, counting down.
CCAACAAAACCGATGAGTATCTTCGGTCCTGCCTGGGAAAATCATTGGGACCGCATCCGCACAGATTGGCAGAGCCGCGTTACCGAAGATGATGTGGTATTATTGGCCGGAGATATCTCCTGGGCAACTCATCTCTCCGAGGCGATATGTGATCTTGATGAAGTGCGTACCCTGCCAGGAAAAAAAATCATCATTCGTGGAAACCACGACTATTGGTGGGAAAGCGTCAGTAAATTAACAAGACTTTCAGGCAGCGGGAACATGATATATATCCAAGATGATTGTATTGCTGTTAACGATGGTACTATCGCTGTTTGTGGTACACGGGGCTGGATTTGTCCCGGAGATTTCCATTACCAGGAAGAAAAAGATGCAAAACCATATCGGCGTGAGTTGCTGCGCGTTGAACGAATATTGCAGAAAGCCGATACGTTAGGGTGCCAAACAAAACTGCTGCTTCTCCATTATCCACCGGTATGTGACTTAGTAAAGCCCAGTGGTTTTACAGATTTATTAGAACAATATAACGTACCGCTTTGCGTATTCGGACATTTACACGGCATGAAACCCCGCACAATGTTTCCGCGAATGTATAACGGAACATTGCTGCAACTGGTTTCGGCAGATTATCAAGAATGCAAGCTTTTAGAAATAAAGTTAAACAATGAAGGAGTCATAGAATGAGTCAGATAGCCAAAAAACATCTCCTTGCCGGTATTATTTTCGGGGATCATCACACACAAGAATATATCTATATGCCTGGCGGCGAAGTAGGTACAGATCACCCGCTGTGCGTTCTTGAACGCAATGGTGACCGTCAGGATATTTCCTTGGATGAAGCGGGGTATTTAGTAGAACACTTATCGTTAAAGAAAACTACACATCCCACACTAGGAAAAAAATCATTTTAATGTAATTAAAAAAAGCGCCTCTAGCCGAGGAGCTTTTTTTATGACAGCTTGTCTCCTACCACTACTATATCAGTCCTGTCTTCGTTCTGCTTGCTCAATAGCTGCCTCTGCCTGAGATGTTTTTGCTTTTGCTATGGTAAACCAAAAGACAACTCCGTCTGCCGCATTGTACATTCCATAATGCTGCTCGTGAAGCTTAACTAATGCAGCCACAATAGACAAGCCCAAACCATGTCCGCCAAACGTCCTCGTTCGTGCGGAATCCACTTTAAAAAAAGCCTGCCAAAGTCTTCCTTGATTTTCCGGTGCGATTTGAATTCCCTGATTATAAACAGACACCGTATAGGTATCTTGATTTTCTTCAGTACTAATACGGATAGTTTTACCCGACTCCGTGTAATCGATGGCATTCGAAATATAGTTGTTGAGAATTTGATCAATCCGTTCAGGATCTCCATTGACCAGTATTTCTTCCGGTAAATCCCACTGCATATGGATTTTCTTTTCGGCAATAGTACCAGCAAAACGTTCCTTTGTCTCTTCCGCCAATGCTGTAAAATCAAAATCTGTTTTTTCTATACGGAAAGAACCGGTTTCCAGCCGCGATAGATTAAGCAGATCCATGACCAGTCGATCCATTTTTTCAGTTTCGCTCCGAATAACGCGGCAATACCTGTTCCTGGTATCATCATCAAAAGCAAGATCATCCAGTCCTTCCGCATATCCTTGAATAATTGCCAAAGGGGTTTTGAGTTCGTGAGACACAGCGGAAATAAACTGTTTGCGCATATGTTCAACTTCATTTGCTTTATCTAATTGTTTTTGCAGTTCCTTGTTCGTTTCTTTCAAGTCGCTCAGTGCAGTATCAAGTTGATCTGATAAGGCATTCAGACTATTGCCCAGCTGACCTATTTCATCATCCCCCTTGCCATCCCATTTATGAGAAAAGTCCAAAGCCGTCATACCTTGTGCCAGTTTCTTTAATTTTAGAAGAGGACGCGTCAATTCCCGGGAGAAGAAAAAAGCTCCTAAAACAGCAACAATAAGCCATAAAATACCGCAAATAACAACAAATTGCTTAGCAATCTGCACACTTTCTTCAATAGGTGCTATCGGCTGGCTGATAATAAGATAGGTATGATCTTGTACTCGGTATATCAAGTCCAATAGCTTAATATGATTCTGCGTTTCGTAGAATTGGATTTCTTTGCTCCCATTCAAGTTAGGTTCATGTCCTTGCAGCAGTTCCATTATTTCCCGGACATGACGCGGCGGCTGCATGTGCATTTCTTTTTCTGCTCTGCCATCGGTTATTTCGCCAATCTCTTTTCGTTCATGCATCGGCGGCATCATGACACGGCGATCCGGACGCGATGAATAAGCCAGCTTTCCATGGTCAATAATAAATATATCAGCCCCGATTTCTTGACTGATTTGATCAATGTCATCAAATCCATCGCTGCCGTTTTGTTCATAGACAGTTTTAACATCTTGTCCTACAGAAATCATGCCATTCTTTTTGAATTGATAATAAAAAGGATTAAATCCGATCACGATAATGAGAGCCAGCGTAATAGCACAAAACAAGGAAAAGGCCACTAATGCCAGACATACTTTTTTGCGAATAGACAGTTTCATAATTTTTGTTCGTAGCGGTATCCGTAGCCACGGACGGTTTGAATGAGTTTGCCTTTATTGCCAAGTTTAATGCGCAGGCGATTGATATGCGTATCGACTGTTCGCAGATCTCCATAGTAATCATAATCCCACACTTTATTTAATATCTGCCGGCGGCTTAAGGCTTTTCCTGCATTGCTCATAAGATAGTTTAAAAGTTTATATTCTGTAGGGCTCAAATCTAAAACTTCTCCATCTAAAACGACTTGATGTGCATCTTGGTCAATAGAAACCCCTTCTGCTGCCTGATGCTGCTGTTCCTGTTGCCCTCGCCGCAATACAGCTTTGATTTTAGCAATAAGGATTTTAGGACTGAAGGGTTTTGTAATATATTCATCCACACCTAAATCATAAGCAAACAACTGATCTATTTCTTCTCCTTTTGCTGTGATCATCATAATAGGAATAGAGGATTCACGCCGAATCTCTCTGCATACGGTCCAGCCATCATATCCCGGCATCATAACATCAAGAAGAACTAAATCCGGATGATGTTCGGTATATAATTCCAGTGCTTGTTTGCCATCAGCCGCTTGAATAATTTCATATCCTTCTGGTTTAAGAAAATCAACGACTAGCTGACGCATCAATTGTTCATCATCGGCAACCAGTATTTTTTCCATTTATGTATCCTCCTGTAGTTCCATAGGTGCTAAAAATTTAATAGTATCTACATCATTAAGTTCACTCATCCACGCTTCAATAGTCCGACCCTTCACCATAAGTCCCGGTGCAATTTCATGTAAAGGGACAAGGACAAAAGCTCGCTGTGTCATATAAGGATGCGGCAATGTAAGCAGAACGGTTTCCATTTCAATAGCCGGACTGCAAAGTAAATCCAAATCTATTGTACGAGCCCCCCATTTTTCATGCCGTACCCGTCCTAAGGCAATTTCTACGGCCAAACAGGTTCGCAGCGTATCTTCCGGATCTAATTCCGATTCGATTTTAAGCGCTGCATTTAAGAATGATGCTTGGTTTATTTTCCCCCATGGCGGTGTCTCATATATGGAAGAAAGCGACTTTATCACAATTCCATCGCATTTTCGTAATGTTTCGACAGCCTTGCGAAGCATGTATTCACGATTTCCCATATTAGAACCTATTCCGATATAATACTCAGTCACAGCTTTTACTCCTTTCAATCACGACAGCAACGTCGTCAAAAGGACCGTCCAGCGGTGCCTGGGGTTTATGTACGATCACTTGAACTCGACTAGGAGAAAACTCATCCAGTATAGTATCAGCAATGATATACGCTACTTTTTCAATAAGCTTGCACGGCTTTCCTTCCACTATTTTTTTTATACAGCCATACACCGCACCATAATCTACCGTATCAGTTAATGCATCTGTATATCCCGCTTTGGTAAGGTCTTTCGTCATTGTTATATCAATGATAAAAGACTGACCTGTACACTGTTCTTCGGGAAAATAACCATGATATCCGTAAAAGTGCATTCCTTTTAATATAATTTTATCCATTCCCATTCTTTGTCCTTTTTTACCAACATAGGTAATCATACGTCAATAACATGCCCTTTTCGACTTTTGTAAATTATCTGCTGCCCCATGCATGTACTAATCAACAATCTTTTAGTACATCCGCCATTTTACACATCCGGACTATAGGTTTTACATCATGAACGCGCATGATATCACATCCAGCTAAAATACCCGCTACACAAGTGGCTCCCGTACCTTCCATCCGTTCGGTTACAGGCAAATCAAGCACTTGGCCGATAAACCCCTTGCGAGATGTTCCCAATAGCATAGGATACGGCAATGTTGTTAATTGCCGTAGATGGCGGAGAAGATAGATATTCTGTTCTGCGGTTTTACCAAATCCGATTCCCGGATCCATAATAATATTTTCTTTCCGCATGCCGGCATGCTTAGCAATTTCTACAGAACGGGTGAAAAAATTCCTTATGTCTTCTATCATATTATGATAAACTGTTCCGTTTTGATTATGCATAACTACAACGGGAATATCACAAGTTGCCGCAACGTGAGCCATTTTTCCTGGTTCCTGTTCATACTGGAGTCCCCATATATCATTTATTATGTGTGCTCCTGCACTCACCGCATACGCTGCAGTCTTCGCCTTATACGTATCAACAGATACAGGCACTGGACAGCGCGCTGTAATTTCCGGCAGTATCTGTGCCAACCGTTTTATCTCTTCTTCGGCGGAAATCGGGATGAATCCTGGCCGGGTTGATTCAGCACCGATATCGATGATATCCGCTCCTTCATCAACCATGTTCTCCATATGCTGCAGCGCTCGTTCTATATGATCCCATTTTCCCCCATCAGAGAAAGAATCAGGAGTAATGTTTAAGATTCCCATGATCAATGTTCTTTTTCCCACTTCCAATTTTTTCCCATCCTGCCAGTGATAATTCCGTATTTGATTACTCATCGGTATCCTTCCTTGTTAATAATTTCCAAGCTTCCATATATGGCTCTGTCCCTTTTTTAAGACAGCCGCTGGAAGCTGCTGTCACAATATCCGAATCCAAAGCAGTACTATTACGCATAGTCAAACATAAGTGTATTGCCTTAACAATGACCAACGTTCCTTCGGTATGCACCCCTGCATCAATAGAATCACAAAGCTGAGCCGTGAATCGTTCTTGAAGCTGAGGGCGTCGAGTAAGCACGCTAACAACATCAGCAAAATGACCAAACCCGGCAATTTGTCCGTTATGAGGATAATATGCTATCTGTACTGTTCCAAAAAAAGGGAGCAGATGATGTTCACAAATAGAATAAAACCGCAAATTCCGCACAGCCACCAACCCATTAGAAGCGGTTTGTATCAATTCTCCCCATTGGGAATCAGGATTTTCTTGTAATCCAGAGAAAAATTCTGCATAAGCCTCCGCTACACGATACGGAGTTTTTTCCATGCCAAGTTTTTTTAAATCCACTCCCAACACTTCCAAAAACGTTGTCATAGCCGCAACAGCCTTTGGATTTACCTTATGTTCTGTCATAACTGCTCCTTTACAGAAATTATATATTTCAAATTATTATCCAATTATACCACAGAGAAAAAACAGTAGCCAGTGCTGCTGCTGGCTAAGAAAAAGCTTATAGAAGCTACCGGCTATTTACTTTATTACCACATATTTTCACATCCATTTATAGTATGCCACCATAAAAAGGAGTCCACCGATAATAATAAAAAAAGGAGATGCGTATTGACGAAATAGGGATTGATTATGGTCCAGATAAATTTGCTCGGGCTGATGGGGATTATAACGCATATCCACAATATCTCCCGCTTCAAAATTCCATTCCGAATCCCCTATTTCATAACGTGAACGATACATATTATCCTTCACCTTATAGGCTAAAACAGGAAAATACATATCTCCGCTTTTAAGAGTTTTGACATCAAACCCCTTGACTGTACCTTTGACAGGTTGACTGCAATGCCGAATCAAACAGCGTAATTTCCAGCCATTGTATATGCCGACTCCAATGAACAGTATTCCTAAAGCAGCGGGGATATAATAAAAAATACTCATATGTAAAACCTCCTATACTACCATTAAACACGTTATATACGTTTAGAAATGACATAAGCCGCTATCCCTCCGAAAATGGCCGTTATACTTTGAGGCCAGCTCATAACCAATAAAATCATATGACGTACCATTTCAGGGAAAGCAACTAAACTAAAAAGAAAATAAAAAGATAGATACATAGCAGCTGCTTTAATACAAGCGGCTACACATAGGCCGAGAATGTCCCAGCGTTTCAAAATAAAACAGGCTCCAATATATGTGCAATTGCCAGCAGCCACAGGAAAAACAAAAGGCAAAAAAGGCAGCATTCCTTCCACATAAGCAAATACAGGTGTTACTAACGCTATCAGCAGACCTGATTTCCAACCAATCTTCAAAACAGCTAAAACAAAACATAAATTGACCAAAGACCCAATGAGAAACATACTTGTCTGCGGAGGCAGCGGCAGGACAAGGCGCAAGCTCTGCAAAATGAGTGTACTTGCCAAAAGCAGTGCCGTCCTGGTAATCGTTCGTGTTTGATTGTATTCCATATTTTAAATCGCCTCTGCATAATCAGCTAAAATTTGTTATAATAGAAAAGTCACCAGTTTATAAACTGGAATCACTATATATTATTGTATCCGCAGAGGTGTCATATGTCAAAACGATTTATTAATTCTATCAATTATATGCGAGGTATATGCATGCTGGGAGTTATCGGCATTCACATTGGTTCGATCGCACTTACGAATCCGACGCCAAATTTAGGACTCGTCGCTGTATTGGAAATCCTTTCCCGTTTTTCTGTACCGGCATTTTTCTTTTTATCCGCATTCGGTATGTTTTACAGCGAACCGTTATGTAAACCTTTTTCATATACTACCTATGTGCGCCGACGCATGAAAACTGTACTGATTCCTTATGTGACATGGTCTTTTTTCTATATGTTGTATTCATCTGTTTTAAGCCATACTTTCACCATTTTTGAACCGGCAAATGTGGTGAAGACGCTATGGTATGGTCTGGCAATGTATCATATATATTTTCTGGTTATCCTGCTTTGGTTTTATATTTTAATGCCTGTATGGCGTCCTATGCTGCGTTTTATGAATCACAAGCCGTGGTTTTGGTTCCCTTTATTATTTATTGCCAATGTCGTATTCAATTTTTATTCAAGCTACATTTGGGATTTTCACTTTTCTTCCCCTTTATGGCAGGATGCTTTTAATTATCGTTTGAATTACGTTATTCTTCATTATCTTTTTATTTTTATGTTTGGCGGTTATACAGCCGAACATTTTGATGATATAAAAAAATGGCTATTTCAGCATGGACTTTTTGTCAATATATTGCAAATCATTTCTACTGCAGGAATATTGATAAGTTTTTATGGTGTCATGAAATATCTCCATTACGATGCCCTATCTGCTGTGTATACTGTCCATCAGCTCAGTCCTACCGGTATGCTTTATACAGTATCCACTCTGCTGTTTTTATTATATTGGTGGGAATGCCGCCCCGTACCGCAAAACGTACACCGTTTATTCAACATGCTCGGAAATTATTCGTATCCTATCTATCTGGTCCATCCCGTATTTTTGTCTTTATTGACCGGACTGGCTGCACACTTGCATATATATCTGCGTTCACTGCATATTATCATTATATACTGCATCGTTACATTATGTTCCGTTGGATTTTCGGCACTACTGCCTAAATTGCATCTGCCAAAATGGATGTATATCTGCATTAAAGGCAAGTGATTTTACTATTTTATATCTGTATCTTCTTATGATTTCATGCTATAATAATATATATTATGAAAAAAGGCGGTGTATTACTAGTGAAAAAGTTAATGATTGCGTTAGGCCTGTCTTTAGCATTATCTGCTCCTGCCTGGGCTGCCAACAATATATGGCAATATAATCAACATATCGCCATTGATATGGATTCAGCTAAAATTACTACAGAAAAGGGAATGACAATTCTCACCTTTAAGACAATAGAAAAAGCGGATGGTGTTACGGACAACTGTACTTATGTCTATAATGTAGATGATCAGACAATTCAGCTTAAGGAAATGATTTCTAAAACAGCAAAGCGTTCTTATAAAAGCAATTTCTATCCCGAATCGATTAAAACCGGCAACAATGTTATTAAAGGCCGCGCCCATATGGCAAACAACGTGTTAAAAAAGGTTCAGGAAACAGAAGCAATGAAAGGGTCTCACAAAAGGTAATCCTATCAATCATCAAGCTGTCAAATAGTAAACCCCTCTCCGACCGGAGAGGGGTTTACTATTTGACAGCTTGTATTTTTATCGATTATCTACTTTTTCCGGATATACATCATGCTGCGTCAAGCGCTGCCATGCAACTTGTTTCCACGGAGTCCCTTCCTTGCCATAATTACAATATGGATCAATAGAAATACCGCCACGCGGCAAGAATTTTCCCCATACCTCAATATATTTCGGATCCATAAGCATAATCAAATCGTCCATGATGATATTTACACAATCTTCATGAAAGTCACCGTGATTGCGAAAACTAAACAAATAAAGTTTCAAAGATTTACTTTCGACCATCAGTTTTTGCGGAACATAGCAAATATAAATCGCCGCATAATCAGGTTGTCCGGTTTTAGGGCAAAGACTCGTAAATTCGGGACAATTGAATTTCACAAAATAATCTCTGTCATTATGCTTGTTTGCAAAGGTTTCCAACAAAGAAGGATCATAGTCAAAATGATATGACGTATGATTGCTGCCCAATTGGGTTACCCCTTGCAACTCGCTATTCGTTCTACTCATAGACTCTGCCTCCCCGGCATATAAACCCGCTGCAGTGCATGTACCATCACTACTCCTACAATAGCCGGCGGCAGCTGGCCGACCATCAAGCTGCCAGCCAGCACACTATAAGGAATCTGCAGCAAATAAGATAACCAAACACTGACACACAAAGATGGAACAATCCAGATTGGTAAAGCAATAAACCATATATTCAGATTACGAAAATTAATTTGTGTAATCATCCAAGTTGTTATGATTCCTACTGCACAGCCTCCCAACATATCAATAATTCCCAATCCACCAAAAAAAAAGTTGGACAAAAGGTTCGCAATCCCCAGCGGAACAACTAAGAAAGGATAAATATAAGCCAAAGCATATAGTGCAGTTGCAATACGTATCTGATAAGCTCCAAAAGAAATACTCTGTGTCATATAGAGTAAAACAATATATACAGTAATAACCATCGCAGAAATAGTCATACGTTTTGTATCAGAAAGAAAATTATACATTGGCCAACACCTCCTTTACGTATATTCACACAAAAAAAGGATGGGTACATATTCCATACCCATCCTAAATCGTTTACACTTTCCTAGTTTTATTTAACGACAGGATGGATTACGAACTGTCCTTATGCTATTGCTTATTTATTATAGCTTACAAACTACTGCATTGCAAGTCCTTTTATAAAACCAAAACACATGTTACCAAATCACATGTCCGAGTACATGGTCAACGGGAACGGGTCCGATAAAGCGACTGTCACTGCTATGATTACGATTATCCCCCATGCAGAACACATATCCCTCAGGGACAGTAATTTCTCCCTTTTGCGAATATGTCATAGGTTCATCGATATAGGATTCCTGCAGTTCTTCACCATTACGCCAAACATGTCCATCATGAAATGCTAATTTATCGCCCGGTCTGCCAATAACGCGTTTAACCCAAATATTTTTAGTCTGGAGTTTAGAATTAAAAAATGCCATGTAATTATTCATCGGTTCCGCTACGTCATCCTTCCACGTGCGGGGATAATGAACACGACTGTCGATAATTACAATATCTCCATAACCTGGCACTTCATTCATAATGTGACTAAATTTAGAAACAATAAGATATTCTCCGTTATGCAGCGTCGGTACCATAGATTCCCCCGAAACCCTTGTAGGCTGAAAAAAGAAAATATGGATAATCAGCGCAATAGCCAACGCGATAATGATGGAATAACACCATTCATATACTTCATGAAAAAATGAACTCAATACAAAACCCTCCCTTGCTGTACTGTTTTATTGTAACAAAGAGGAGAAACAAAATCAACTGTTATCGACTTTTCAAAAAATCATTATTTACTTATGGATATTAATTTCTCAATGCGTACCATTTCCGATTCTCCGATAACTGATATTCCCGCTTTCTTTAGATATTGCACCGCTATCCCATCACCACTCACAATAGTATGGCTGAAGCTTCCATCGTAGATATTACCACTTCCGCATGTTGGGCTTTTTTCTTTAAGAACAGCATAGCTGCAATGGAACAAGCGTGCCATCTTTACAGCTTCTGCCGCTCCTTTATGATAAGCCGCTGTCACATCAATTCCCGATTGCGTTATAACTCTTCCATTACTGCACTCTGCCGGTTCCCGTGGCGTCGCCAATCCACCGGATTGTTCCGGACAAATAGGAATCAAGTGAATATGCCGGGACTGCAGCAGCGTCCGGACAACCGTATAATTTTTTATAGTACCGTCATAACGGCAATACTGCCCCAATAAACAAGCGCTAATCAATACATTCATCAAATAACCCCCATTCATTTTCAGTACAACTACTCATTTTGTCCTTCTGAAAAAAACATCTAATTTTCATATAAAAAATACAATTATCATATTATGAAAATATTTTATGTAATATGCTATCCCCTATAATTCATAAATCTCCTTATTTTATGCGTGTTTTTCTATATTGCATTTTGTATTCAACAAATATCACAACATTAAAAAATGATTAAATACCACATTATGAAATTGCCAATTTCCTTTTCATATTCTATGATATTATTAGTAGGAAAATTTATTTCTTAATTATGTTTGACCTCTACAAAAAGGAGCTTATAAAATGGCAGAAGCAAGACAGCAACGAAATACAGCCGATTTATTGGTTGAATGCTTGGAAGAAGAAGAAGTACATTATATTTTTGGCATCCCGGGAGAAGAAAATCTTCCGGTTATGAATGCTATCGAAAAATCTAACATTGAGTTCATAACAGTACGTCACGAACAAGGTGCCGCTTTTATGGCCGATGTATATGGTCGTTTGACTGGTAAGGCAGGCGTATGTTTGGCTACACTTGGACCCGGCGCTACAAATCTCATTACAGGAGTTGCTGATGCCGATTGTGACGGTGCACCGCTCGTAGCTATTTCCGGGCAAGTGGGTACCGATAAGATGCATATTACAGCTCACCAGTATCTTGATTTACGGGCTATGTTCGAACCTATTACCCGTCGGGCTTACACCGTTGTCCGTCCCGACACAGTATCTGAAATCACTCGTCTGGCTTTTAAATATGCTGAACGAGAAAAACCTGGCGCAACTTTCATTGACCTGCCTATCAATATTAGCAAAATGCCCGTCGATGATGCAGAAAAGCCCCTTCTCCATAAAGTGATTACCCCGGAAACAGCAATGGATGAACAAATCGAAGCTGCCGCAAAAATCATTTCCCATGCCAAAAAACCGGTAATTTTAGCAGGCAGCGGTGTCATTCGCGGCCATGCGGCTGAAATGCTGACCAAATTTTCCGAAAAACTTAAGCTGCCAGTTATTAATACTATGATGGCAAAGGGTGCTATTCCCTTTGATAATAAATATTCTTTATGGACTGTTGGAATCCCGATGTCTGATTATCAAAGCAAGGTATTAGAAGAAGCCAGTTTGGTTATTGCTGTTGGCTATGATATTATTGAATATAATCCGGCGAAATGGAATACCAAACAAGCCGATATTATCCATATTGATATGATGCCAGCCGATATTAATAAACATTATCAACCAGAAGTCGAAGTCGTCGGCGATATTCCCAACACGTTATTCCGCATCATGAAAAAAGCTTCCCGTCTTCAAGAGCCAACTTCAGCACTAGATATTCGTAAAAAAATGGTCGAAGAACACGAACAATATGCTGATGATATATCTTTCCCTGTCAAACCGCAAAGGGCTCTGATTGACGCTCGCAAAGTTATGGGCAAGGACGATATTGTAATATCCGATGTAGGGGCTCACAAAGTTTGGATTGCCCGTCATTATAACTGTTATAAACCTAACACCTGTATTATTTCCAATGGATTTGCTACAATGGGTATCGCCGTTCCCGGTGCTATTGCGGCAAAACTTGTCCATCCCGATCGAAAAGTACTTGCAATTGCCGGTGACGCCGGCTTTTTAATGAACTGTCAAGAATTTGAAACGGCACATCGGTTAGGCGTCAATTTCGTCACACTCATTTTCAATGATGCCAGCTATGGTCTTATTAAGTGGAAACAGGACGACCAATTCGGACATCATTGCTATGTAGACTTTACCAATCCCGATTTTGTAAAATTAGCTGAAAGCATGGGTGCCATTGGTTATCGGATTACAAGGACAGAAGAATTACTCCCCACCTTAAAACAAGCATTTAATCAAAATAAACCAGTTATTATAGACTGCCCCATTGATTATGATGAAAACATGAAACTCACGCATCATCTGGAAGCACTCATGAAAGAACTACAGTAAAACGAAATTAAATTTCTGTTTTCTTCAAAACTGATGTTCATAAAAAACGTTCAGAATACTATTCCGAACGTTTTTTATGTTATATTTTCTTTATATCGGCCAACAAAGCTTCTACATTTTCTTCCCGAGTTGCCCAAGATGTACAAAAACGGCAAGCTAATCTACCATCGTCCAAACTTGCAAAATAATCGAAAGAATAATTTTTTCCCAGTTTTTCTGCCTGTTCCCGCGTCAAAATAGGAAGCTGCTGATTTGTCAGATGATCAACATAAAAAGAAAAACCGGAAGATGCAAATCCTTGATGCAGTGTAACAGCTAAATCAGCTGCATGTTTCGCCAATTTTATATATAATCCATCAGTGAACAATGTTTCAAATTGAACGCCCAAAAGCCATCCTTTGGCCAGTAATCCTCCCCGTTGTTTAACATGATATGAAAATTCCTGTTTCAATATTTTGTCGAGTATGACAACGGCTTCACCAAATAAAGCACCTTGTTTTGTCCCGCCAATGGTAAAAACATCACAAAGTTTTGGAAAATCGTGAAGTTTTAAATCACTTCCCAGACTTTCTATACCATATCCAATCCGTGCACCATCAATAAACAGCAGTATATGGTATTCCCGGCAAACGGCATAAATCTCTTCAATTTCACGGCGGCTGTACAAGGTACCTATTTCCGTAGTCTGTGAAATATATACCATTCCTGGTTGTACAATATGAAGAGCATGTGTATCATTCCAATATTGCCGACAGACATCGCGAACCTGTTTCCCTGTTATTTTCCCTGTATCTGTCGGTATGGACATAACCTTATGCCCTGTCGCTTCAATAGCGCCTGTTTCATGATTATTGATATGGGCTGTCTGCGGAGCAATAACACCTTGATAATTTTTTAATGCAGAAGCAATAACAGTCAAATTTGTCTGCGTTCCGCCAACCAAAAAGGCAACCTTTGCTTCCGGTGCGTCACAAACTTGACGAATTAATTCTTTGGCATGTTCACAATGAGCATCTTCACCATATCCGGCATTTTGTTCCATATTTGCTTTTGCAATTGCTTCTATCACCTGGACGGGTGCTCCTTCTAAATAATCGCATTCAAATCGAATCATCTTATATATCTATCCTTTCTGTCTGTTTTATTACTTTAACATCTTCCAGCATTGCCATGACCGGACGTATTAAACTTTCCTCGTCATCAGCATTCCCCATGACAATCGCAATTTCTACTACTCCGCCACGCTGCCATGCAATAATGTGCATCATTTCTTGAAAAGCTGCTGCATTGATAACCATAGTCCGACCAATTATTCCTTCATAGAAAGTGTTTCCTGAAACCTTTACCAGTTGAATTGGCTGAATAAGATTAAACCCGGATGGCAGAGAGGTCCGCAAGCGATTGTTAACATGTGCCGCGTACGTAGATATATCTGCGGCTCCCTGCTCTTGTAAATAATCGGGCCGGTTAAATTTTACCGTTTTACCATTCACAAGTTGTTTGAAGTCCCAAGAACCCAATGTATATTGCAACAAATACCCATAATAAAAAGAAGCTCCCTCTTTTTTTATTAATTGATATGTCCTGGGTGCTGCTGGATAAATAGCCTCCAACATTCTGTCCATATCATTGTTGTATTTTTGTGCTGTAACTACAGGTTGTTTACCGGCATCCATATAGATATTATCCGGAACCGTAATAATCCCCCAGTCAGGAAGTACCATCTGATTTCCCCTGTCTTTTTCCGCCATTGCGGTGGGTACCATGGCCATCACTGTCAATGTAATAATCAGGCACGTTTTTATTTTCAACTTCAACACTTCCTTTGTTTTACATTCCCCACATATAAAAACATTTTATAATATTTATTATAGACTGTCAAAAAGAGGAAATATATTATAAAAATCGAATTATATATATGGCAAGATGATTTTAATTTACTTGGGAGGTACAATATGGATTTTAATTTAAAGCCCCAATCTTCTGGGGAAAACAAAGAATTAGTAACAGAAAACAATACAGCTATAAAATATGCCAGCGGCACAGCTCCGGTATATGCCACTCCGGCATTAGTGGGACTCATGGAAAATGCAGCTGTATTAGCTATTGGAAATCAACTGCCGGAAGGCTTTGGGACCGTTGGTATTTCTATGAACGTGAAGCATGTATCGGCAACTCCTATCGGCATGACCGTACATGCCAAAGCCACTCTTACAGAACAGGACCGCAAAAAATTAACTTTTCAAATCGAAGCTTACGATGAAGCGGGTCCTGTCGGAAATAGTATACATGAACGTTTCATAATTGAAACGAAACCCTTTTTAGACAAGGCAGATAGGAAAAAAGCTGAATTCTGTAAATAATACATTCAAATAACAAAAAAGAAGAACAGGGTCCACAAGAAAATTTTCTTATAAGCCTTGTTCTTCTTTTTTTGATTACTCTTTCACCTCATCCGCCTTTATCAGTTAATATAGTATAACAGTTTCCCATAACAGGTCTGATTTTTGCAGCGGTGATGAGCTACAATCAATCTTCGGCATCTTCCTGCCATTTAGCCAAATCAGCTAATGTAATACCATCTACAACACCATCAATAGCTTCTGCAAGACGTTTCCATACTTCTTCAGTCGAACAATATGGTAAATTGCTATGGCTTTCAGAAATTGGGGCTAAACCGCCTTCCATAATACGAAGTATTTCTCCTACCGTATAATCACCAGGATCGCGTGACATCTTATAACCGCCTTGCGGTCCTCTCGCACTGATAACTAAACCTGCTCGTCCTAATTTAGTTACAATTTGTTCCAAATATTTTTCTGACAACTGCTGCCGTTCAGCTATGCTTTTGATAGTTACAAATTGGTGATCATTTTGATGAATTGCCAAGTCCAACATTAAGCGCAACGCATAGCGACCGCGAGTTGAGATTTTCATACTATCCTCTCCTTGTCTTTTTCTGATTTCTTATGAAATAACCGCTAATACATCGCCGGTCTTGACATTATCGCCTACTTTTACACGTACGTCAATAACAGTTCCATCAGAAGATGCGGTGATATCATTTTGCATCTTCATTGCTTCTAAAACGACCAGAACATCACCGCGGCTTACACCTTGTCCGATAGCCGCCTTCACAAAAGAAATTTTACCCGGCATCGGTGCTTTCACAGTTACAGCATGTTCAGGGACAGGTCCCTTGGGAAGCGAGGCTGCCGTAGCATGCACGGCTGTCACAGCAGCCGGAACCGGTTTTACTTCTACAGGTTTGGGGGCTTCCTTTACAGCCGCAGCCGGAGCCGGTTGTGTGTTGACTGCCGGAACGGAAGAAACCGTTTTTGCCGGTGCACCTATTTCTTCAACTTCAACTTCATATGCTTGTCCATTTACAGTTACTTTAAACTTTTTCATGCTATATCCTCCTGAAAGAATTTGTCGTATATTATCTCATGCCAATCATACGTGCAGCCATAATCCAATTGCTGGTCCGCTGACGTTCCGGTTTAATGGAACGAATCGCCGACGGCGGATACCCGCATGCGGTAATAGCAGCGGTAATAGCGGCAACGATTTCGGGGGGCAACGCCGCTGTTTCATTATGTACAGTAATCGGTTTTACGTTAAAAGCAGATGACTCCTGCAGTATACTTGAGTTTTTCGGTACATTCACCATTTTTTTTGAAACTTCAGGTTTTGCTTCTTCATTTTTTTCCATTTTTTCCAGACGAACCCGCAAGTTTTCATTTTCTTGCTGGAGTACAGCTATATCGATTGTAATCTTTTTTATATGCCGTACAACAACAATAACAAATGCCAAAATAACTACCGCCCAGATAACAAGAACCTTACTCAAAAATGCCAGTGACGTTAAAGACGTCAATTCTATCATATACGTCACTCCTCCTTATAACGGCATATTGCCATGTTTCTTAGCCGGCCGTTCTTCTCTTTTGCTGGCCAGCATCGCCAAGGCATCTATGATGCGCGGACGGGTTGCCTTCGGTTCAATAACACAATCGACATAACCATGTTCAGCAGCTTTATAAGGCGTAGAAAATTCTTCGATATATTCCTGCTTTTTCTGTTCTTTTTCCGGATCATTTTTAAAAATAATATTTGCCGCTCCATCAGGTCCCATAACCGCAATTTCAGCAGTAGGCCATGCAAACACCATATCCGCTCCAAGCTCCCGGCAGCACATCGCAATGTAAGCACCACCATAAGCTTTACGAACAATGACCGTGACCTTAGGTACTGTTGCTTCACAATACGCATAGAGCATTTTAGCACCATGGCGGATAATCCCTCCATATTCCTGTGTCGTACCCGGTAAAAATCCCGGAACATCCACATATGTCACAATAGGAATATTAAAAGCATCACAGAATCGGATAAATCGTGCGGCTTTATCGGATGCATTGATATCAAGGCATCCTGCCAGCCATTTTGGCTGATTGGCAATGATACCGACTGATTGTCCATCAAAGCGGGCAAAACAAGTAATAATATTTTGCGCATAGTTTTCCAGCACTTGGTATATTTCCCCGTTATCTACACTGGATTTAATAATATCCAGCATATCATACGGCATATTGCTGCTGTCAGGTATAATCGAGTTAAGCGACTCATCTTGACGCTGCGGATCATCTCCGGTTTCCACCAAAGGCGCTTCCTCCATATTATTACTGGGTAGGAATGCAAGAAGATATTTTATTTGATTAATGCAATCTTCTTCATCTTCTGCAATAAAATGAGCTACTCCAGAAATAGAATTATGAGTCATCGCTCCGCCTAATTCTTCTGATGTTACTTCTTCGGCCGTTACCGATTTAATAACCGCCGGTCCCGTAATAAACATATTGCTAGTCTTTTTTACCATAAAAATAAAGTCTGTCAAAGCGGGGCTATATACGGCACCGCCCGCACAAGGTCCCATAATAACAGAAATTTGAGGAATAACACCGGAAGCCGATGTATTACTCATAAAAATACGGCCAAACCCCGACAAAGCATCTACTCCTTCTTGAATACGTGCTCCGCCTGAATCATTAATACCGATAATAGGTGCCCCCATTTTCATCGCCATCTGCTGTACCTGAACAATTTTGTGGGCATGCATTTCTCCTAACGACCCGCCTTCCACGGTAAAATCTTCCGCGTAAGCAAAAACAAGCCGGCCTTTTACCGTGCCATACCCGGTCACTACACCATCACCGGGTAAATTCTTATCCTGCATATTAAAATTCGTGCAGCGGTGTTTAATAAACTGACTTATTTCAGTAAAACTTCCGTCATCAAATAACTTAAAGAGACGTTCGCGGGCCGTCATCTTACCATTTTCGTGTTGCTTATCAATACGTTTTTGCCCTCCACCCATCTCAATTTTTGCAATTTTCTGATGGAGAAGGTCAATCTTTTCTTGAACTGTAGCCATAATACACCTCCATTACGTCTTTCACACAATTACTTATTATATCATGAAACAATTTTTTTTTCATTATCCTTCATCATTTCATACTATATTATGATACGCCTTCTATAGTAACACTTGCCCCTTACATCGCATAATACACCATATATATCAGTCTTGATTTTTAACGTTTACAAATTTATTATTGCATATCTTATGCTACATCCCTCCTCAATACACTGTAAATACTACATCGCATCCTAAAATATATACATACTCTTTTTATCCCAATAAAATAGCAAATTATTTAGAATCTCTATGCTTCAATAATATTTTCGGTACATTATATTATATCACACACCCTATAGATAACAAAAATCTATAATAATAAATTTTCCATATATACTGCAGACTAATACCTCTTATCTGCTATTTATTTTTAATATATTATCTATAATTATCAATTGTTATTACTTGTTATTTTTCCGCTCAATTTTTAGGAATCTGCCGCAAACTCAAAGAAGAATACGGTTATGAAATAGACATGAATCGTACAAATGTAAATGGTTCCGGTATCGCCTTAGGACATCCTGTAGGATGTTCCGCATTGCGGATCATTGTTACTATGCTATATGAAATGCAGCGCCAAGATTACAAGACGGGATGTGCTTTTCTATGTGTAGGCGGCGGACCCGCGATGGCATCTTTATGGACACGTGATATCTAAATGCAGTTATAAAAATTGCATATAGAAAAACAGTCGAGATAAAATTTTTATCCCGGCTGTTTTTATTCAATATATATAATACATCCTGATGCATAAATCAGTATTCTTCGTTACGGAGTACGAATATAACGAGAATCGGGAATTCCTTCATATTTCGATATTTTCGTTTCACTATTACTATAATCCGTAATCTTATAGTATGCTCCATCTGTACTTCGAAAATAAGTAGACATGCCTCCATCGCTTTCATGTTCAACAGTATAATCATGTCCCCAATGAATACCTTGTAAATCCGAGGTATCATGTAATCCGTTAGTATCCCTGTAGGGAAAATAAACTCGCTGTCCTTTATCATCTAAAAACCAGGCAACTCTATATATCCTATCTTTGCCCTGAACGGTTAATGTAGTAAAAGTAACCTTTTGTCCTGCTACAATCGTTGTTTCATCCGTATCATAATTTTCGTTGTTTCCGGCCATAGATCGCAATTTAGATGACACCGCGGAATAGATACCCCTTTCATTATTATTTATATAAAAGACAGATAAAAAACCGATTCCCACGATGAGAAGAAAAATAATTCCATATTCCGTCAGTCCTTGCCCTTTTTTATTAAGCATACTATTTTCTCCCTGATGTATTTCCATTAAAAATAATCTCCATAATTATATATTACTATATCCATATGAAAAAATCCATGCATGTAAAACATGCATGGATTTTTTCATACAATATCTTATCTTATATAAAATCTAATCTCCATATTTCATACGTATATATGGTATGTTACATAGTATCAGGGAGTTCTTCATAGTTTTTTAATTCTGTACCATCAGCATACCTAATACAGTTAACGATAATCCAAGAATGAATCTCCGCTCCGTTCATAGTAAAAGCTCGTTCTTTAGGAAGGAACGGATTAAGATCCGATACAATATCTATCGTTTGTTGAAGTTGTTCCACAGTTCCCCGCTCAATCAAAAAAGGAAATTGCAATTGCTGTCCATCCGCAGTCCTAGCATACGCTTTACCGGAAACAGACTGAATCGGTTTACTGCCGTGCAAAGTAAGCTGCGCATGAATTTGCAGGGATTTCCGCTGTCCCGATACCCCATCAGACACAATTTTCACGGTTGTGTATCCCCGCTCAGCTACCGAATCAATTTTTTGCCGGATACCTGTATTTAAAACTTGAAGTTTTTCCTGTCGTGCCTTTTTAATAGCTCGAATATATTCTTTAAGATTAAGAATTTTTATAATCTTCCAAGAACCGTCCAGATTTTTCCGCATCGCCAAATCCAAAACAAACGACTGTTTCAACACAGAATCCGTAACAACAATACCAACAACAGGATCTCCATTGTCACTTTTTTTTGTATATAATACATTTTTATATCGAACAAAATTTAAATCCGTATCCTTTTTCATATCTTCCAAATTCAGGCGCTGCCGAATGTCCATATCCTGCAAATTTGTTTCGTAATTTCCTGCTTCTATATAATCATGCAGACAATCCTGCAGAGAATCAACCAGTCCCGGCTTCAATATCTGAAGAAAAGGTTCTGTTAAGTTCTTGGCCATATTGGCTGCTTCGGCATCGGATCTGCTTTCTTCTAATATATCATCAAAAGCAGATGATAAAACATGGTCTGTATCAACATGGTCTGCAAAAGTTTCCCAATCATGCTGTTCTATAGCTTTTTGAACAATATATATCGAATATGCAGGAGTCTTTGTATAATAGAAAAAATAACTCAAAAGCAGAACAACTACAATAAAAATACTACCAGCAATAGGAAATGTTCGTTTTTCTTGTCCTAATATATGCATGAGATCTCCTGTAATATTACCCTTATCATATTTAGCTTCGGCAACTATCCCCATCAGATTTTGTTCGGTTACCGATGGTCATAAACGTTCAAAACTTCCTGCTCAATAACTTCTGCTCTTCTATCAAGCTCCAACATAGCCTGTTCCATCACTTCTATAAATTGTGGGTCCTTGATGGATGATAAATTGACTTTAACACTATAAAAAGCACTGCGCATAGCCGCTCTGGCTTGTAAAACAGAAATAGCTGCATCTGTAAGAGCCCATGAATTACCATTGCGGATAACATTTTGGGATAGTTCAAGAATAATAAATATCTGTGTACTCAGCTCATAGGGAACTTGAGCTGCTTCTTTAAAAGCCTGCTGGATTTTTTCTGGCCGTTCCGGCCTGTCTTTGGATAAGCGAAGCGCAGCAATAACAGAACGAAACGCCTCTGCATCTGCGTCAATCGCAGTAAGGCAATATTCCCGTATCCGTTCACACTGCAGTTTGATATGCTGCATATCTGCCGCAGCTTGTTCATATCCTTTTTTTCCAATAGTAAGGTTTGCAACCATTTCCAGTAATGCCGCTGCCGCCGCCGCTGTCATAGCAGCAATACCGCCGCCGCCGGGCGCCGGAGCACGGGAAGCCGTAGCGGCTAACAGCTCTCTTACCGTCATATCACATAATTTCTCATTTGCCACTTAGAACAACCCCGTAATAACACCATTTTCATCAATATCCATTCTATTAGCAGCCGGTACCTTCGGCAAACCAGGCATAGTCATAATATTACTAGTTTGACAAACAATAAATCCTGCGCCAGAACAAATCCGGACATCTTTAATCGTTATTTTAAACCCTGACGGACGTCCGAGAAGTTCTGGATCATCTGATAAAGAATATTGCGTTTTAGCAATACAAACAGGCATTTTATCAAGACCTAAGTGTTCTAATTCTGTAACTTGTTTCTGGGCGGCTGTTTCAAATATAACGCCATCTCCCCCATATATTTCCTTGACAATAGCTTCAACCTTATGAGGAATAGTATCTTTTTCATCATAAATAGGCTTATACGGTGTCTTTTCTGTTTTCATAAGTTCCAGTACATGTTCCGCCATTTCAATACCGCCTTCGCCGCCTTTTGCCCAGCAGTCATTTAATGCAACATCAACACCAAAGTTTTCACAAAGTTTCTTAAGAAGACTAATTTCTGCTTTTGTATCTGTAATAAATTTATTGATACTGACCAAAACAGGTACATCGAATTTACGCATATTTTCTACATGCTTAGCCAAATTAGCAAATCCTTTTCTTAACGCTTCCAGATTTTCTTCCGTCAAATCTGTTTTCTTAACACCGCCATGCATCTTCAAAGCCCGAATAGTTGCGACAATAACAACTGCATCCGGTTTAATACCGGCAAAACGGCATTTTATGTCCAAAAATTTTTCCGCCCCCAGATCAGCACCGAAACCGGCTTCCGTAACGGTAATATCTCCCATTTTCATTGCTAATTTTGTAGCCACAACAGAATTGCAGCCATGCGCAATATTAGCAAAAGGACCTCCATGGACCAACGCGGGCGTATTTTCCGTCGTTTGTACGAGGTTGGGCTTGATTGCATCTTTCATTAAAATTGCCATTGCGCCATCGACTTGAAGATCACGGGCTGTGACAGGCTTACCTTCTAAATTATAGGCTACAATAATATCTCCCATTCTCTTTTTAAGATCCATAAGATCATGTGCTAAGCAGAGAATCGCCATAATTTCGGATGCTACAGTTATCATGAAATGATCTTCTCTGGGAAATCCGCAAACCTTACCGCCAAGTCCGACAACAATGCCTCGCAGTGCCCGATCATTCATATCCATCACACGTTTCCAAATAATACGGCGCACATCAATTTTAAGGGAATTTCCTTGATGAACATGGTTATCAATAGCTGCAGCCAGCAAATTATTTGCCGCCGTAATGGCATGCATATCACCTGTAAAATGCAAATTAATATCTTCCATAGGAAGCACCTGGGAGTATCCGCCACCGGCAGCACCTCCTTTAATACCAAATACAGGGCCAAGAGAAGGTTCCCGCAGAGCGATCATTGTTTTATGTCCTAATTTATTTAGTGCTTGGCCAAGACCAATAGTTGTCATAGACTTTCCTTCTCCTGCCGGAGTTGGATTGATAGCGGTCACCAAAACTAGTTTGCCATCTTCTTTTGCAGATAATCGTTTAATAGCACCAAAAGAAATTTTGGCTTTATATTTTCCATATAGTTCCAAATCATCTTCTTTTAGGCCGCATTTTTCGGCAATTTTTACGATTGGTTCCAAATTAGATTGCTGTGCAATTTCAATATCGCTTAATACCTTGCTCATGATATGCATCCACCCCTGTTCATAAAATTAGCAGCTTCTAGAGCTGCATGATATATTCTTACTATTTTATTATTATAAAACAAAACAATAGGTCTGTATAGAAACAATCAAACATCTCCTATCATTCCCAGGCAACAGCAAAACAGAAAAAATGATTCTTTTTATCTTTTATATAAAAGAATTATTTCCACCTGTTTTATACCGATTCGTTATACCTCTATAATTTTTTCTGTTTCCAATTTTACTTCTCCGCCAATCATAACACGCTGAAGTTCTCCTTTTACAACAACCGCAGCCGCGGCTATTACTCCGCCAGGTTGCTGCAGCTTGACAGCAATATTTCGATTCCCCATATAGGCTATCGCAGCCGCAGCCGCGGCAGATCCGGAACCACAGCTATGTTCCCAATATAGTGTATGGGTGTCTTTTACATAAACGGCAGGAATCATTTTCCATAT
The DNA here is from genome assembly GCF_050219315.1 of Megasphaera sueciensis. Lineage (NCBI taxonomy): Bacteria > Bacillati > Bacillota > Negativicutes > Veillonellales > Veillonellaceae > Megasphaera > Megasphaera sueciensis. Next base: position 136,392 of record NZ_CP116939.1, on the reverse strand, counting down.
TGTCGGATCAAGAAGAATAAGACCATAAGCAGCATAGTTTTCATCGGATACATACGTTTTAACAGCCCGCCAGAAAATATTCCTGTTGACTGCTGCTGCTCCTTTTCCTATAAAAACAAAATGAACAATGCCGGGAAGGACGACTCGAAAAAATCGGCAGGGAGCTCCGTCTATGTCAATAATAACTGCATCTACAGACTGCGGTAGAGGCATTTCAATAGAAGCATCATACACGCCTGCTGCCCGTTGATGAACGCTTGCCTTCAAAATTTCCATACAGCCGGAACATGAAATCATATATTCACCTTTTTCCGCACCTTCTACCATAGCTGCATAGGCAGCGGCTGAACGAGCGGCATTGCCGCAAAATTCGCCCCCCATCATATCTACACGCAAATCAAAATCATGCTTTATCTTATTTATTGCAAGAAAACCTACTTGTTCTGCTTCAATAGAATCAGAACGGAGGATTTTGGCAGCTAAAACAGCACGTTCTCCGGCTGCTGCCGAGTCTAATACAAATACAGTTGTATTCCCACTCGGATCTGCTAATACATAATGTATAGTTTTCATCACATATTCTCTCTTTTCAAGACGACTACGTTGCCAGAGAAGCATCTCTTCCCTGCAGCGAAATAATTACTGTATATTACAGAATAACATTGATTGAAATGCCCATTCTCATTCAGTTAATACATAACTGTGTTTTTCTTCCGCTCGGTTCTTTCCCCATGACAAATCCCAGAAATTTGAATTATCTCCGCAACAGGATGCGTACCACTTTTCAAAAAAAGGTACCGAGCTGCCGGTACCTTTTTATAAATTTCAGTGTTTTTTCCACTGGCCATTTTTATTTCTAACATTCTGGTTACTATATATTCCGTTATTTTTTAACTAAATTCTTATCTTCTGCATTGATGCGGATATGGAGTTCACGCAATTGTTTTACAGCTACTTCTCCCGGAGCTTCACTCATTTGATCAATAGCATTCTGCGTTTTCGGAAATGCAATAACATCACGAATAGATTTTCTCTTCAACATAAGCATAATCATACGATCAAGTCCAAAAGCCAGACCGCCATGCGGCGGAGCTCCGTATTCAAATGCCCGGAGTAAGAAGCCAAATTTTTCATTTGCATCTTCCGGTGTCAAGCCAATCGCCTTGAAAACACGCTGTTGAATATCCTGCTGGTAAATACGCAAACTGCCGCCACCCAATTCAACTCCATTGAGAACAAGGTCATAGGCTTTAGCATATACATGACCCGGATCCGTTTCCAATTTATCCAAATCTTCATCACGAGGTGCTGTAAACGGATGATGCATGGCAACATACCGTTTTTCTTCTTCATTATATTCAAACATCGGGAAATCAAGTACCCAGGTGAATGCAAATTTATTTTCATCTATAAGATGAGTACGCCGTGCCATTTCTTTACGAAGTTCCCCTAGTGCGGCAGCTACAACAGCTGGTTTATCGGCAATCATGAGAACCAAATCTCCTGTTTCCGATCCACAGGCTGCGCCAATTGCCTGAATCGTATCTTCACCCAGGAATTTCATGACCTGTGATTTGATTCCATCAGGTGTAAAGCAAATCCATGCTAATCCCTTCGCCCCATAGTGTCCGACATATTCAACAAGTCCGTCTAATTCACGGCGGGGAATTTGTGAATACCCTTTTACATTGATTGCCTTAACCTGTCCCCCTTTTTCAATAACACTGCGGAATACCTTGAATTCTGTACCTCGGACAAGTTCTGTAATATCTGTGAATTTCATATCAAACCGTAAATCCGGTTTGTCGGAACCATAATATTCCATAGCGTAATCCCATGTAATACGCTGAATAGGTAATTGTATATCATGTCCCAGTACTTCTTTAAAAATATAATGCATCAGTTGTTCTGTTAACTGAAGAATTTGTTCTTGACTCATAAAAGACATTTCCATGTCAAGTTGTGTAAATTCTGGTTGGCGATCCGCACGCAGATCTTCATCACGGAAACAGCGGGCAATCTGAAAATACCGATCCATGCCGGAAATCATCAAGAGTTGTTTAAATAACTGAGGAGATTGCGGCAATGCATAAAATTTTCCTGGATTTACACGGCTCGGTACAAGATAATCGCGGGCCCCTTCCGGTGTACTTTTACAAAGTTCCGGAGTTTCGATTTCAAAAAAACCGTTCTTATCTAAAAATTCACGCATAGCATGTTTTACACGATGACGCATAATAAGATTCTTCTGCATTTCCGGACGGCGAAGATCTAAATACCGGTATTTCAAACGAATGCTTTCATCTACATCTACATTATCTTCAATATAGAAAGGCGGCGTCTTAGAAGAATTTAAAATGCGCATTTCATCACAACGTACTTCAATTGTGCCTGTAGGCATCTTTTGATTAACGGTTTCTTCATCACGCATGCGAACTTCGCCACGAATAGCAAGTACATATTCTGTTCGTACTTGTTCTGCTTTTTTAAATGATTGTTCTTCATAATCCGGTGATGCAACAACCTGGATAACACCTGTACGATCACGCAAATCGATAAAAATTAATCCGCCATGATCACGACGACGTTCTACCCAGCCGCATAATATAACTTCCTTGCCTTTTTCTGCTTCCGTAACTTCTCCGCAATAATGACTGCGGCTCAACCCTTCCATTGTATCCATTACTTTGTCATCCTTTCTTCTGTGCTTCCATATATGCTGCTACTCCATCTAATGGAACAGCGATTTGTTCTTTTGTTTCCATATTACGAACTTGGGCTTCTCCTTGCAGCAATTCATTGTCACCGATAATCACGGTATATGCAGCACTGATTTTATTAGCGTACTTCATCTGTCCTTTCATGCTGCGTCCCATAAGATCGATTTCTGTATAGAAATGCCGTCCCCTCAGTTGCTGCTGCAGGTCAAACGCAGCAATACGCGCCGCATCCCCCAATGCAACAATATATATCGGACGTTTTTTTTCTGGTCGCTGCAAGAGATTCTGCTGCTGCAGGGTGAGCAGTAAGCGTTCCATTCCTACGGCAAAACCGATACCCGGAGTGGAGGGTCCTCCCATTTCTTCAACAAGACCATCGTATCGGCCGCCGCCGCAGACCGTACTCTGCGCACCCAGCGGTGCATACATAATTTCAAAGGCCGTCTTTGTATAATAGTCGAGTCCTCTGACAAGCCGGGTATCCAGCTCAAAAGGAATCCCAATTTTCGTAAGATAATTCTGAACTGCATCAAAATGTTCTTTGCATTCATCACAAAGATTATCGGTAATCTCAGGAACGCCAACAGCCGCTTTTTTACACCCTTCTTCTTTACAATCCAACACACGCAAAGGATTTTTATCAAGCCGTGCCAGACAATTTTCGCAAAGCATATCTTTTTTATCAGAAAAAAAATCAAGAAGTTTCTGGCGATAAATCGGACGACATTTAGGACACCCTACAGAATTTAAATGCAATACAAGATCATTTAATCCTAATTCCCGAAAGAGTTGAAATGCCATAGCAATAATTTCTGCATCTACTGCCGGATCCTGCGAGCCAATTTCTTCTACCCCAAATTGATGAAACTGCCGATATCTTCCGGCCTGAGGCCGATCATGCCGAAACATCGGCCCTATATAGAAAAACTTCTGAACCTGCTGTTCCGCATAAATCTTATGCTCCAAATAAGCTCGTACAACAGATGCTGTGTTTTCCGGACGCAGCGTCATGGATCTCCCGCCCCGATCATCAAAAGTATACATCTCTTTGGTTACAACATCTGTCGTTTCCCCTATACCACGCAAAAACAGTTCTGTATTTTCAAAGATAGGAGTACGAATTTCACCAAATCCATAATATGAACAAATTTGACGAATTTTTTGTTCCAGAAGCTGCCAATCTTCCATCTGTTCCGGCAAAAAATCCTGTGTGCCTCTTGGTGCCGTAATTGCCATTTTATCTATCCTCTCTTCCATATATATATGTACATAATTTGCGGCGCAGCTGCATTTTTTCCTCCAACGACGCCATGTATGCGTTAACTTCCTTGGGCATGTATAATTTTTCTAAGCGGTGTTCCGGCAAATTAATGAATTTAGTTGCTCCGCCGGGACCTGCTGCCAATACAGTTTGTCTTTCTTCCATCATTTGAATATTGTATTTTCCGATGGCATCAGAAAAAGCATAGCCGACATTAGCAAAACTAGCCGCCATGTATTTTTGACGATACATATAATAAGGTATATATCCTTTTTCAACAAGTCTTGCATCACAATATTCCAACATTTTTGTCACTTCCTCCTGAGATGGTATCCTATCTCTCAGCGGATGATGAAATAAAGGGGCCCTTTTTTTTAATGCTAACGTATGAATTGTAACATTTTCCGGCCATAGTTGGCAAACTATTTCCATATTTTCCTGCATATCTTTTACATTTTGAACAGGCAGACCCGCAATGAAATCCATATTAATAACCGAAAATCCCAGATCGCGACAGTTATTGAACATAGTATAAATATCTTCCACCCGGTGATGACGCCCCAATACATCCAATATTCGCTGCTGCATCGTTTGCGGATTAACACTAATGCGGTCTACACCATATTGCCGCAGTAATGCAAGCTTCTCTTTTGTTGCCGTATCCGGACGGCCAGCTTCTACAGTCCATTCCTGGACCGGGCTAAAATTGGCAGCAACAGATTGGATAATATCCTTTAAAATAGCAATCGGAAGGCACGTAGGGGTTCCGCCTCCTATATAAATGGTATCCACAGTTAGAGAGTATTGTCTGCAAAGCTTATTTAAATCCTGCAAATCGGTTTCCAACGCCTTTGAAAATGCTTGCAGACCAGCCTCTTCTTCCTTTCCAACAAGCCGTGATGGAAAGGAGCAATACAGACAATGGCTGGAACAATACGGAATTCCTACATAGAGTGCAACATGATTCCTCGGTTCCATTACAAAGGGACGTTGCAGCCGTGACATATGCACGAGCCGTTCAGCCATCTCCTTTTCTACACGATACTGCTGCTGCAGTATCGTTATTATCTCTTTATCCCCGAATCCCCTATCAAAAAAATGATGTACCAGTTTTGTCGGACGTACTCCCATAAGGGTTCCCCATGGCCCCGTTTTATTGCCAGTAAAGCGCTCATGCCAATGTATCAGACAATTTTTTATATCTTCACGAGTATGTCCGCATCGTATAATCGAAGCCCGGGATTTCCATTTTTTGTCATCCCGTATAAACACACAAGTCAAATCAATGATGCCATTCTCATCGGAAAGAAGGATATGAGCACCTATATTTCCCGTTTCATAGCCACCGACATAACCAAGATGAGCCATTACCTGACCAATAAAGGAATGGTATCCTTCCGGTCCCTTATAGCGATATCCTTGTTCATCCATTATTTGCAGCTTTAGATTTACGGGCTTCGTCTGCCCGCTTTTTTTGGCAATTTTCACAATACCCATAAACCTTTAACTGGTGATCTACCGTTTGAAAGTGAAGTTGTTTTTGCAAAATGGTTTCCAATGTTTCCAGTAAGTCATCACGGCATTCACGCACCTTGCCACATCCCAGACAAATTAAATGATGATGAAAATGTCCATCTTCTTCTCGGTCATTTAACTCATACCGACTGCACCCTTCATCAAAATCGAGTTTTTTCAACAAGTCCATTTCCGTAAACAAATCCAATGTTCTATATACAGTTGCCAATCCGATATCGGGTGCTGTTTTTTTCACACGTTCATATACATCCTCTGCACTCAAATGATTTTCCGAGCTTTCCACAAATGCACGCAGGATAACCTGCCGCTGCGAAGTCATTTTATATTTTTTATCCTTAATTTTATCTTTCATTCGTTTCATCATTACATTCATAATATCCGCTTTAGTTTTTTCCATAAAAATTCATCGCCTTTGTTTTATAAGTATTATAGAACCATAAATGCTTACAAATAATTTGTAAAACTGCCGTAATCGGTACAGTCAAAATCATTCCTTGAATACCGAACAAGGTTCCTCCCATAAGCAAAGCAATAACAATCGCAACAGGATGAAGACTAATAACCGCCCCCATAACCTGCGGCATTATGAGATGACTGTCAATCTGCTGAATAATGATATAGAAAATCAAAACCTTGGCGGCTAATGCCGGACTGACCAAAGCCCCTAATAAAATTGCCGGGATTGCCCCAACAATAGGTCCAATAATCGGAATCCATTCAGTAACCGCCGCCAATAGAGCAATAACCATGGGATAAGGGACCCCCATAATCCACATTCCTATAAAAGTTAACAAAGATATAATACAACTCATAATAAGCTGTCCGCGGATATAAGAACTTAATACCCGATCTACTTCATCAAATAATACATCCAGCTGCAGACGATATTCCTCAGGATAAAGATGAACAAAACAATCCACCATCTTTGATCCGTCCTTCATAAAGTAAAAAGTTATAATAGGAACAACAAAAAACTCAATTACCGTTCCAGCAATAGCAAATACTGACTTAACAAGGTTAGTTACTCCATCTATACCATAATTGCCAATCTTGACTAAGAAATCATTAATAATGCCTTTTACTTGGTCCGGTATATACAGCTGCGTCTGAGAGTTTTCAAAGTTCATAACCAACGCAGCCGTTTTATCCACCAAATTTTGAAAATTGGCTGCTAATAAGTTGACCTGTATCACCAGCGGATGCAAAACACTGTTCGTAATTCCGACAAGCGCTAAAATAAGAACTACAAAAGAAATCAAAATAGCCGCATCGACAGGAATTCTCCGTCCAGTAAGGCGCTGCACCCCCTTCAATACTGCATCCCGAACAGGGATGAGGATAAAAGTAATAATAAGTGATACTATGACAGGCCAGTACACAGCATGTACAGAAATAAAGATCCAGACAGCAAAAACGGCAACAACAATACGCAGCCAAAATTGCGATTCTCTGATCATATAACTCATCCCCTGCCTTCAAGATACGGATTGCCATGCCGTTCATCACCAATTGTCGTACTAGGGCCATGTCCGGGAAGCACAATCGTATCGTCAGGCAAAGGCATCAGTTTTGTTTCGATACTGGCAATAAGCTGTTCATATGAACCTCCATATAAATCTGTACGACCAATAGAATACTGAAACAACGTATCACCGGAAAATACAACCCCGCCGCCATATAAACACACACCACCGGGTGTATGTCCCGGTGTTTCATAGACTGTAAAAACTGTACTTCCGACACGGATTGTATCTCCATCAGAAACCGTATATTCCGGTGATGCACATTCAATTTTTTTGCCCATAAACATAGAAAGATTATTCTTGGAGTTCTGAATTAATCCGCTATCTTTTTTACTAACGTATACGGGAACATTTTTATGATTCCGCAATTCCTGCAAGGCTCCAATATGGTCCGCATGTCCATGCGTCAAAAATATTTTTTTAATAGTAAGGTCATGATCTGTCAGCGCTTTGTCTATGCGTTCATAGTCCCATGCCGGATCTATGACCATAGCTTCCCTCGTATCCTCATCATAAACAATGTAACAATTTGTTTCAATAGGGCCCAGCTGCATTGTTAGTATTTTCATCACATATACCTCCTAAAATTTCTTTTTGCTATCTATCAGTATGGTAACAGGTCCGTGATTGGCAAGAGTTACGACCATCTCTGTACGAAACACACCCGTACCAACAGAAATCCCGCAACGACGAACAGCAGCAACAAAATTTTCATATAAAGCTTCCGCCATTACGGGCGGAGCCGCTTGATCAAATCCCGGTCGCCTTCCGTGACGTACATCCCCATACAGTGTAAACTGTGATATTACCAGCATATCACCGCCAACATCCATAAGAGAACGATTCATTTTTCCCTGGTCATCTTCAAAAACACGCAGATTTGTAATTTTATCTGCCATATATTGTACATCTTCTTCTCCATCTTCCTTCCCCACGCCAAGAAGAACAGTAAGACCAAATCCAGCTTTACCTGTTTGTATCCCTTCCGAAATAACCTGAGACGACAACGTGCGCTGTATAACAGCTCTCATATAGCACCTCCCGTATATCGCTGTACCGTATACACATCTTTAAGACGGCGTATCTTTGTTGCAATAAATTCAAATTGAGCCAAATCTTTGATGCTGATTCCCAAATGAACGGTAACAGTTTTTGTGTCGTTTACTTTCGCATTGACATTGAGTATGGATATCTTCATCTCGGCTAATGTAGCCATAATATCCGCCATCACGCCCGTTCTGTCATATGCTACGATTTCCATATTAACTTCAAACATTTCCTTGCCATCATAGTCCCATTCTACATCAATTAAACGATCTATATCTTCCTGGTTATTTGTAATACTGGGACAATCGGCACGATGTACAGAAACCCCTCTGCCTCGGGTGATAAATCCAATAATCGGATCTCCGGGAACAGGACTGCAGCATTTAGCCAATCTCACAAGCAGACCCGATTCGCCTTTGACAAGAATTCCCGTACCACTCTTGTTTAATGGCTTTCTCGGACGAAGTTTTTCAACAACAGCGGTATGACTATTTTTTTCTTCTTCTTTCTGTCTATCTTTTTTATGTAAGTCGAGCAGCTTAATTAGTACTGTATTAACGGCAAAGCCGCCATATCCTACAGCCGCCAGCAGATCATCCTCCGACCCAGCGTTCATTTGCTTGGCCACTCTAGCTAAACGTCCTGCTTTATTCAATACTTTCCAATCATGATTCAGTCGTTTACACTCCCGTTCCAAGGCTTCTGCCCCTTTAGCCATATTTTCTTCACGATTTTCTTTTTTAAACCAACTTCGTATTTTTGAACGGCTTTCTGAACTCCCTACAATATTAAGCCAATCTAAACTGGGTTTTCCATTCTTAGAAGTTATAATTTCAATGATATCGCCATTTTTTAACGGCGTATTCAATGGTACAATTTTACTGTTAATTTTTGCTCCAACGCAGCGATGCCCCACATCGGTATGAATACGATAAGCAAAATCAATAGGAATCGCTCCTTGCGGCATATCGATCACATCGCCTCGCGGGGTAAATACAAATACTTCATCAGAAAACGCATCCAGCTTCAACGAGTTCATGAATTCCTTAGGATTGCTTGTATCCTGCCATTCCAGCAAGTTGCGCAGCCATCCCATTTTTTCATCGAATTCATTTTTGCCGGCATTTGCATGGCCTTCTTTATACCGCCAATGTGCCGCTACCCCATACTCAGCAACCCGGTGCATTTCCCATGTGCGGATTTGTATTTCTACGGGCTGTCCCCGTGTTCCAATAACGGTAGTGTGCAGCGATTGGTAATTATTGGGTTTAGGCATAGCAATGTAATCCTTAAAGCGATATGGCAGCGGTTTCCACAAACTATGGACGATTCCCAATACTCCATAACAATCTTGTACGGTATCTACAATAATACGGACAGCATATAAGTCATAAACTTGACTAAGATCCCGGTTATCTTTTTTCATTTTTTTATATATACTGTAAAAATGTTTCGGTCTGCCGTTAATTTCAAATTTTATATGGGACTCTTCCAATGCTTTACGCATGACATTAATCGCTTCATTAACGATTTCTTCGCGAACATGCCGTTTTTGTTTCATCTGATCGACTAAATCATAATATTTATCAGGTTCAAGATAGCGAAAAGACAAATCTTCCAATTCCCATTTAATATTAAAAATTCCCAGTCGGTGTGCTAATGGAGCAAAAATTTCCAATGTTTCCTGAGCAATTCTCTTTTGTTTATCACTGCGCATGTATTTGAGTGTGCGCATATTATGAAGACGATCTGCCAATTTAATAACTACGACGCGTACATCTTTTGCCATAGCCAAAAACATTTTGCGCATACTGTTTAACTGCTGATCTTCTTTTGTCCGGTAATCAATACGGCTTAATTTAGTAACTCCATCAACCAGAAAAGCCACTTGAGAACCAAATTCCTGTGTTAAATCCTCCAGCGTATAGGATGTATCTTCTACCACATCATGCAGTAAAGACGCCGTAATCGTCGTCGTATCAATCTGTAATTCTGCCAGTATTTGTGCCACTGCCAGGGGATGCGTGATATAAGGTTCACCGCTGACTCGCTGTTGTTGTTCATGCGCTTTATCGGCCAACTCAAACGCCTTTTTCACATCGACACAGTCCGCATTAGGTTGATAGGTATGAATCGTCTCTATTAAATAATTAAGTGCTTCTTGTTTATCTTTAAACTCCATCATGACGCCCCCTATCCCCGGGTATATTTCATAAAAGTCGGTGATTCTGCAAGACTCATTTTATGTTGAAACTGCGGTACATAGCAGACCGGCCCTTCTGCAGTATCTTCTGTAAGTAAAACACCTATTTCAAAAAATACATGCAAGGCAAGACAAACTATATGTCCATCTAAAATACCTTGAAAATCAGCTATCATCTTCTGTCGAATTTGCCATATCGGCAGATGTCGGATATCCAATTGCCGGCGTAGCTCCTTAAAAACATCCACCATTACGTCTCTATCTAAATGCAAGTTCACATCAGCCTGACCGCGCATATCCTGCAATATCATCTGCGGAGAACTCACTCCATTAAACGTATTTTTTTCCAGTTGAAATACTATATCTACCATATCCCCCATTAATATTTCTTCACATAAATACGCCATAGACCACCCCACGCCGCTTAAACATTTAGCAGAATTTCCCGCATTATCCTGCAAAACAGAAAAACGTATATGATGTCGATCTTTACCAATAGGGCGTATCTCTGTCAATTTTTGATCCATAAGAGAAAAACAAGGTCGGCTGTTTCCCATTCCATAAGGTTCTAAAAGACTTAGTTCATCAATAAGCTGTAATGATATAGACGCAGAAGGAAGTGCCATATCAACGGCTATTGTCGGTATATAATCATCAGCCTTCATATGAATCGCCGCATATTCATTCAGTCGATTACGGAACGCATTTATATTTTCCTCCTTGATAGAAAACCCAGCCGCCATAGGATGACCGCCAAATTGAATGAGTAAGTCTGCTGCATATTGCAGTGATTCATACATATTAAATCCGGCAATACTGCGGCAGGATCCTTTGCCAATTCCATCGCTTATGCTGATTACCAAAGCTGGCCGATAGTATTGCTCTACAAGACGTGAAGCGGCTATTCCAATAACACCAACATGCCAATGATTCCCGGCAGCGACTAATACTCCATCAGATCCATACCCGTTTTTTTCTATTTGCTCCAAAGCTTGCTCGGTTATATTCCGTTCAATTTCCTGCCGCTGACAATTCATCTCACTTAATTCATTCGCTGCTGCATGAGCTGCCGAACGGTCAGTTTCCAACAAAAGGCGTACTCCTTTATCCGCATGGCTGATACGTCCAGACGCATTAAGACGCGGTGCTATCGTAAAAGCAACACGTCCGGCATTTATTGTTTCTTTTTGTATGGATGCCACATCCAATAATGCCTGCAGTCCCAGATTACAACCTTCTTTCATATATTGCAGTCCTTGTTTTACAAGAATACGGTTTTCTCCTCTAAGGGGAACCAAATCAGCAATAGTTCCCAGAGCCACAATTTCCGCATATTTTTCCAGTTTTTCTTTATGCAAAATCTGCCACAAAGCCCGACATACAGTATAAGCTACACCGACTCCGGCAAGCTCTTTACAAGGATAGGTACATCCCTCTTGTTTAGGATTAAGCACAGCAAAAGCTGGTGGTATATGTTCCGGCGGTTCATGATGGTCTGTTATAATAATATCCATATATTTCTGATATGCAGTTACGTCCTGAAAAGAAGAAATTCCACAATCTACAGTAATTAGCAAATCAGTGCGCCTCGTCCGCAATTCTTCCAGCGCATGCCCGTTCAGTCCATATCCTTCACTTTGTCGAGCCGGAATATAATAGGCTGGATTTGCCCCCAAATCCCGAAGTACCCTGCATAATAACGCGGTAGCCGTAATACCATCCACATCATAATCACCATAAACAACAATATGTTCTTTATTGGCAATAGCTTTGGAAATCCGTGCTGCCGCTTTATCCATTCCTTTCATAAGAAAAGGGTCCGCTAAATCGTTCATTGTATCAAAAAGAAAATGGCGGGCATCCTCAACCGTACCTATATTTCGGTTAGCAAGGACACGCGCCAAAACAGTTGAAATGTGCAATTTTTGAGTTAGTTCCCGTATAAAATTATTATCTTTTTCCAACACATACCAACGTTTACGCATTATACCACCATTTCTCACAAATAATCACTATCAATATCAATAACGTATTTCTATTTTACCACTTTTCATTCTCACTATCTAGTCAAAATGCTATGGAAAACGCAAAATAAAAGAATTATTCTAAACATGAATTTGAGAATGCATAGGTAGAACCTTCACTATTTTTTTATAAAACAGAACACGCGGCAACTGCCGCGTGTTCTGCTAAACGTAAAAGGAATGAGTTCGACAAAATAACGAACCCATTCCTTCTTAGTAATTCAATGTATTCACTCACTGGTTGCAGTGAATACTTTTATTTTTTGCATAACATGCATATTATGCACTTATCTTAACGTACTGCTTAGGCTTCCATAGATTTCTGGAAACGAACATAGGATTCGCGACGAGTCTTGGCATCAGCTTCAGTTTTAGCATACATTTCCTGTGCTGCATCAGGGAAGGATTTAGCCAAAGAAGCGTACCGAACTTCACCTTGTAAGAATTCCTGGAATTTACTGTAGTCCGGTTCCTTAGAATCAAGGCTGAACGGATTCTTACCTGCTTCTTTAAGAGTCGGGTTATAACGATAAAGATCCCAATACCCACATGCAACTGCGAGTTTTTCTTCGTCCTGGCTCTTGCTCATGCCTTTGCGAATACCATGGTTAATGCAAGGTGCGTAGCAGATAACCAAGGACGGACCATTATAAGCTTCCGCTTCCGTCAATGCTTTGATGAGCTGATTCTGATCAGCACCCATAGCAACTTGTGCTACGTATACATAACCATAAGAAATTGCCATCATGCCAAGATCCTTTTTCTTTGTTTTCTTACCAGAGGCAGCAAACTGCGCAATAGCAGAAGACGGTGTAGCTTTAGAGGATTGTCCGCCTGTATTCGAATAAACTTCTGTATCAAGTACAAGAACATTTACATCCTGGTTTTGTGCGAGTACATGGTCAACGCCGCCGTAACCGATATCATAGGACCAGCCATCCCCACCGATGATCCAGTGAGAACGTTTAACAAGATACTTTTTCTTATCAAGGAATTCCTGAAGTGTCGCATTGCCGGCAGCTTCTTTTTCAAGAAGTGCAACCACTTTATCAGCACGTTCACGAGAACCTTCTCCTTCGTACATATTAGCAGCCCAATCACCTAGCGCAGCTTGAAGATCAGCAGAGGCTTCTGCTTTGGCAACATCAACTTTAGCAGCCATATCTTTACGGATTTTGTCAACCCCCATGAACATGCCGAGGCCAAATTCAGCAGCATCTTCAAACAAGCTGTTAGCCCAAGACGGTCCATGGCCAGCTGCGTTTGTCGTATACGGAGCAATAGGAGCAGATGCGCCCCAAATAGAAGAACAACCTGTAGCATTAGCAATCATCATGCGATCACCAAAGAGTTGAGTAACAAGTTTAACATACGGTGTTTCCCCACAACCGGCGCATGCGCCGGAGAATTCAAGCAGCGGAGTTTCCAATTGGCTGCCGATAACCGATTTCTTATTTTGCGGATTAGGCTTCGGAGCGACTTTATCCATCGCATAGTACCACTGATCCATCTTAGCGATTTGAGCATCGTCATTTTGAACCATAGTAAGAGCCTTAACCGGGCAAACGTTTACGCAGCTGCCGCATTCGAGGCAATCGAGTTGAGATACGACGATAGTTACACCATATTCCTTGCCGGATTTAGCTTTCGGAGCTACCTTAAAGCCTGCCGGAGCAGCCGCAGCTTCTTCCGCTGTTGTCAATACCGGACGAATAGCAGCATGAGGACATACAAAAGAACATTTGAAACAACCAATACATTTTTCAAAATCCCAGGAAGGAACGTGCATAGCCGGACCCGGTTTTTCAAACTTCGTAGTGCCGTTCGGCATAGTACCATCTTCACGACCAACGAATGCCGCTACTGTCAAATCGTCACCAACCTGATTCAACATCGGTGTGGCAACCTTCTTGAAGTATTCCGGTGTACTTGTTTCCGAAACTGCTTCATCAACTGCATCTGCCCATGAAGCCGGATAAGATACCTGATGGAATTCCGTAATACCGGCGTCAACAGCTCCGTTGTTCATATCAACAACTTTCTGACCTTTTTTGCCATAGCTCTTAACAATGGAATCCTTCAAATATTTAACTGCATCTTCAACAGGAATAACCTTCGTAAGTGCAAAGAAAGCAGCCTGCATAACCATATTGATACGAGTGCCAAGGCCCAGTTTCTGACCAATAGCATCCCCATTTAAGGTGTAAAATTTAACATGATGTTTTGCAATAGCACGTTTGATGAGAGCAGGCAGTTCTTTATCAAGTTCTTCATCAGTCCATGTGCAGTTCAACATGAAAGTACCGCCATCTTTAATACCCCGAAGCAAGTCAAAGCGTTTTACATAAGACTGACGATGGCAGGCAATGTAATCAGCTGCATCAATCAAATACGGCATTTCAATAGGTTTCGTCCCAAAACGCAGATGAGAGATCGTTACCCCGCCGGATTTCTTGGAGTCATATGCAAAATATGCCTGTGCATACATATCGGTATGGTCACCAATAATTTTGATAGCAGATTTATTGGCACCAACAGTACCATCGGAACCAAAGCCCCAGAATTTGCAAGCCGTAAGACCGGTTGTATCAAGCGGCATTTTTTCAGCACGAGGCAGAGAAAGATTGGTAAGATCATCCACGATTCCCAGTGTAAATTCATTTTTCGGAGCAGCAGATTGCAAATTATCAAAAACAGCCATAATATCTTCCGGAAGAACATCCTTGGAACCCAGTCCAGCACGGCCGCCAATTACGTCAATCGCAAGATTCTGTTCTTTTACGAAACCATTGATATCAAGGTATAAAGGTTCTCCAAGAGAACCCGGTTCTTTTGTCCGGTCGATAACAGCAATTTTCTTGACAGTTTTAGGAAGTACTGCCGACAAGTATTTTGCAGAGAACGGACGGAAAAGATGGACATTGATAGCCCCAACCTTTTCACCCTTGCTTGCCAAATATTCTACACAGCTCTTCACTGCTTCAAACATGGAGCCCATAGCTACAACTACATATTCAGCATCGGCAGCGCCTACATACGTAAAAGGTTTATATGTACGGCCGGTGATTTCAGAAATCTTATCCATGTATCCTGCAACGATATCAGGCATAGCATCATAAAGTTTATTATTTGCTTCACAATGTTGGAAATATACGTCCGGATTTTCTGCAGTACCGCGAGTTTCCGGAGCATCCGGATTCAAACCACGGGCACGGAAAGCCGCAACGGCATCCCAATCAATTAATTTACGGAAATTTTCAAAGTCCATTACTTCCACTTTTTGGATTTCATGAGATGTACGGAAACCATCAAAGAAGTTAATGAACGGCAAGGAGCCTTTCAAAGCGGCCAGATGAGCAACACCGCCCAGATCCATTACTTCCTGAACGCTGGATTCAGCCAACATACAGCAGCCAGTAGCACGAGCAGACATAACGTCCTGGTGGTCGCCAAAAATGCTCAATGCATGGTTAGCCAAAGCACGGGCAGCTACATGAAATACACCCGGAAGAAGTTCGCCGGCAACTTTATACATATTCGGGATCATGAGCAGAAAACCCTGAGATGCCGTATATGTAGTAGTTAAAGCACCTGCCTGCAGCGAACCGTGGAATGCACCGGCAGCACCGCCTTCAGATTCCATTTCAACAACGTTGACAGTGTTACCAAAGAGGTTCTTCATCCCTTGGGAAGCCCATTCATCAACATGTTCGGCCATAGGCGAAGACGGAGTGATCGGGTAAATTGCGGCAACTTCAGTAAATGCATAAGAGACCCATGCAGCAGCTTCGTTACCATCCATGGTTTTGAATTTGGTCATAGATAAAACACGCTCCTTAGTTAAAATATATTAACAATAATAGGTTTAATACCTAACTTGTTGTTAGACAAAGTTAAAAAGTTAACGAATACCGACAATATACAATATATTCATACATTCACAAAAAAGCCGCACAAAACCGCACGCTATCCGCTTCCACCCTGATTGGAAGCGGTACATAATGAGTTATATGCATATTGTATACGTTCCAAAATCTGCAATTATCTAGCTAGAAAGCCGTGAAACATATAAAAAAGTATTGCCATTATTCCAAATCTGTAATAATATAATAGTAATATTACTGATTTGCACAAGTAATATTTATACGTCCTTCCGACCACGGCAACCGAATGACTTTGTAACTTTTTTCTACAATTAAATTATATTCCTTCGGCATTTTAAATTCAATAGCACTTTTATGCTAGTTTTAACATTTGTATGTGAATATTTGTAAACATATACTTTTTGAGTGTCGTTTTACCCTAGGGAGGTGGCCATATGGATTTTCATCATCTTAAGTATTTTGTAGAAGTTGCCGATAAAAAGTCATTCAGTAAAGCCGCAAGGACACTGCACATTTCGCAGTCTGCCATCAGTCGGACCATTAAGGCCCTGGAAGAAGAATTAAGTGTCGTACTCTTCATGCGAAACGCCAAAGCGGTCGAGTTAACAGACGCGGGAACTATTTTCCTTACCCACGCCAAGCGTGTGGTATTTATGTTCGAGCACTTGAAAACTGACTTTGAAAATGAGTTCAAATTGGAACAAGGTACAGTTCTCATTGGCTTGCCGCCGATTACAGATGCTCCTATTTTCGCAAATCTTCTCGGGGCTTTCAAGCAAGAATATCCTCAAATCGAGCTTGACCTCTATGAACACGGTTCAAAAAAAGTTGAAATCAGTGTTCAGGAAGGTTTGATTGACTTGGGAATTATCTGCACACAACCTAAGGAAAAAGATTTTGAATCATTTTTCCTGACACAAGATCCAATGAATGTTATTATTCATCGTGACAATCTGTTGAGCAAAGAAAAAACTATATCCCTCAAAAAATTGGCTAATGAATCCCTTGTTTTATATCGTGATGATTTTAATTTACATGATGAAATTATTCAAGATTGTAAAAAAATCGGATTCCAGCCCAAGATTGTTTTTGAAACAAGCCAGCGGGATCTCATGATCCAGACAGTAGTTGCTAATCTGGGTGTTGCACTTCTTCCCAGTCGTTTATGCCCAACAAAAGATGCAAACCCCCGCACAGCAGAATCCGTCGTTGTCCGTCCGCTCGTAGAACCGGAAATTATGCATACCCTTTACGTTATCTGGAAGCGCGGTCACTATTTATCACACGCGGCGCAGCTGTGGCTGGATTTTGTACGCAATCGAATTCGAATCATCAATAATCTATAATATGTCAGGGAAAGGTAGTGCCAACTTTGCAATTCGGGGATAACACAAAAAGAATCATGCAATGTGCAGCAGACAAAACACAATATGTTCATAAAACTTGGTTTGTATGGACAAAAAAATGGTCCTACCGCTTAAAGAGTATGAAACAATATTGGCACTCCTTACAGGGAACAGAAAAAATATTGGCACATATTCTACTTTCCATGACAGTTCTTATTGTAGTGCAGTTTGTTTGGATTTTGTCCTTGCAATATCAAATGAATCAACTGACAGCGGCTGCAGAAATCAGAGAAATCCGCATTACTAATTTAGAACAGTCAGAAAAAAAACAAAACAGTATACTATACTCTACCTACTCTACTATTTGGGATTTGCAAAAACAATGGAATGATTTAAATTTCCGTGTATTAGAAAATTCTTGGAAACTAGGAAATTAACAAGTATATGTTGCAACCAGTAAACAGAGGCTGCAGTAAAATGAAGAATCTTTTCATTTCACTGCAGCCTCTGTTTTTCCCGTATCTAAAATACGAACGTCAACTGTTGAATTTTTTCAGCATTTCTTCCGGCCGCGGCAAATGTTCTACCAACCACCAAGGAGCATGCTGTTTTAATTGCGCTGATGTATAATGGCCGGTACTTACCGCCACTGTTTTAGCATAAATGGCTTTGCCACATTGAATATCATAAGGGGTATCACCAATGACAAATATGTTTTCGATAGCATCACCCCAAGCTTGCTGCACCAGTTTATATGCATAGCGTGCCATGTCATCACGATAATAAAAATCACAAGCAAAACCAGAGTGCGCAAAATCAAAATACGAGGATAATTCGTAGGCATCAAGCTTCAGCCGAGCACCATACTCACTGTTTCCGGTTAATAATACTTGTTTAAAATCCGAACGTTCTGCAAAAAAAGGCAGTATTTCACGAACTAAGGGAAATACCTGTCCATCTGTTTTAGAAATCCATTTTAAAAGCAGTTTTTCATACCGACGGCAAAAAACAGATACTTCTGTATGAGCAGGCATTTTTCCCGTCGCCTTAAACAAAAGCTGCTGACAAATATAATTATCCGTTCGTCCTCCCGCGGCAATCGGCGGTACTATAACTTTTTTCCCCTGCAGTTCGGAAAAGGCTTCTTCTATAGCATATAATCCTGCTTTTCCCGTGTTAAGTAATGTTCCATCTATATCCCAGAATAAAATATTCAATGTGGTTCCTCCAAAACTAAGCGGCCAAAACAATAGTTTATCCGCAGCCTTAATATAGGACACCCGCTGAATAAGCAGGTGTCCTATATTAAACAAATAAATTATTCAGCTACAATTTCTTTTGTATCGCGGGCAATCATAATTTCTTCATTGGTCGGAATAACATACATCTTAACGGTAGAATCGTCCGTACTGATAAGAGCATCCTTACCGCGGACATTATTACGTTCCGGACAAAGTTTTGCTCCTAAATATTCAAGTCCGTCACAAATGGCTGCACGGTTTTCAATACCATTTTCACCAACACCAGCAGTAAAAGTAATGACATCTACCCCGCCCATGGCGGCCGCAAAGGCTCCAATGAATTTACGTACTTGATAATGGAACATATCAAGTGCAAGCTGCGCACGTTCATTACCTTTGGCCGCAGCAGCACCCAGATCACGAAAATCACTGGATACTCCAGAAATACCAAGTACGCCGGACTTCTTATTCATAAGTGTATCCATTTCCGATGTGCTTAATCCTTTTTTGTCCATAACGTTCAATACAATGGCCGGATCCAGGTCACCGCAGCGAGTACCCATCAGCACACCCGCAAGAGGGGTAAAACCCATCGTCGTATCAACACATTTGCCATTCTTAATGGCTGCCAGAGAAGATCCATTTCCTAAATGGCAATTAATGATGCGCAGTTCTTCCACCGGTTTTCCCATAACTTTTGCCACTTGTCCAGCTACATAACGATGGCTGGTTCCATGGAAGCCATATCGACGAATACCATTTTCTTTATATAATTCATAAGGAAGGCCATACATATAAGCCTTAGCCGGCATGGTCTGATGAAAGGCCGTATCAAATACGGCTACCTGAGGAACATCTGGCATAATAGCTTTGCAGGCATTGATACCGATAATATTCGGCGGATTATGAAGCGGAGCCATATCAGAGCATCTTTCCAACGCTTTCATCACTTCCTCTGTGATCAAGGTGGAAGCTGCAAATTCTTCACCACCGTGTACAACACGATGTCCAATGGCATCAATCGCATCCATGGAAGCTATAACACCGCATTCTTTATCAGTCAGTGCATTCAAAAGCAATCGTACAGCTACTTTATGGTCAGGAATAGATTGTGTAACTTCTCTCTTCTGTCCATTCCATTTATGCGTAAATACAGCATCTTCCATTCCTATACGTTCCACCAAACCCTTTGCCATTACTTCTTCCTTGTCCATGTTTACCAATTGGTATTTCAAGGACGAACTGCCGCAATTTAAAACCAATATGATCATGCAATTTACCTTCTTTCATCGTCTAGTAAGATTTGATTTTGCCAAAAATGTAATCCGTCACTTCTTTACCCATGGCGTCACCGTCACGGTACATATACATGACATGCCAAATTTGGCCGTTATCTTCAAAGAAGAGACTCCGTACGTCCAGTTTGGTATTCTTGCCATGCAGCGGTTCTTCATAGGTATACTCCGTTTCCACAGCAGGCTTACCATTGACAGTCGTTTCGTTGACCTTCGTTTGCAGATTCGATATATCCGGTGTTTGTTCCAACATAGTACGTGAAGTTTCAGCCAGTTTTCGTACTGTAAATTCTTTTGCTGATTCGGAAATCGCCATCAAATTAATATGGGTATCATTTCCTACATACATTACACCATCACCATTTTGCCTGTTAGCTTTACCAAGCTGGAACGGGGTCATAAGAAACACTTCAGAATGTTCCGACTTCAATTGCGTATAGCCGAAACTGTATTCTTCAAGCATAGTTGTATTGCCGCAGCCGGACAGCAAACACCCCATCACAATTATAAGGCACATAGCCCACATTCTAAAAAATTTCATACTATCACCTATCATACTTTCTAACAGATATTATCTATTATATCATGTTTTTTCTTATAGAAAAGCAAATAAACTAACTTTTTATAAATTTACCTGCAAAAATTATAAAAACGTATTAATAATTTATGCTGCAGTCTGTTTCAGAGCTTAAAAGCTTAATCTCTTTATAGAAAGATACATCATTATATTCCCGCAATTTACTTGTTTACGCAGATGCTGTAATATAGTATATATAAAGAATAATATATTATAGGAATAGGAGGTCTTACATTTGGATAGCATCGCCATCATCGCCGAATACAATCCATTTCATAGCGGCCACAAAAAAATGATCGATACACTGCGAAAAACATATGGCATCAACACAATTATTATCGTACTGATGAGTGGTTCCTTCGTTCAGCGGGGAGAACCGGCTTTGTTTAGTAAATGGAAGCGTGCCGCTTGGGCCGTATCCTGCGGTGCTGATTGTGTATTCGAACTCCCCTGTTCTTTTGTTCTTAATGGCGCAGAAGAATTTGCTGCCGGCGGCGTCCGCCTTGCTTCCCAATTAGGCTGTACTGCTATATCTTGCGGCATAGAACATGGTTCCGCTTCAGATATAACAGCGCTGGCAGAAACAGCCTTATCAATTGATATAAAACCGTACTTAGCCGCAAGCCGACTGCAAGGTACCAGTTATGGCACGGCTTTAACACAAGCATTAGCCGATGCCCTCCCGCAAAAATCAAGTCTGCTGCAATATCCCAATACATTACTTGCTTTGGAATATGTTAAAGCCCTGAAACGTTATGCAAAAAAACTTCAGTTTCTTCCTGTAAAAAGAACAGGGTCACACAACGCACAAGATCTGACAGCCTACGCAAGTGCATCCCTATTACGGCAGGCGGTCATCACAACACGCCCTAAAACCGACTATATACAGTATATCCCCCAAAAAAATCGTAAGAGCTTTCAAAAAATTTTGGCTGACCAAGCCTATTGTGATTACTCCCGCTATCAAGATCTGATTTTATATGAAAGCCGCCGCCGCTCTCCTGAAGAATTAGGCTTGCTGCCAGCTTTTCGCGACGGTATTGAAAACCGGTGGAAAAATATAATGGGACAAGCGGTCCTATGGAAATCAGGAATAGAGGAGCTAAAAACACGCCGCTATCCTTTTACTCGACTTTGTCGCATGGGAGCCTATACAGTATTAGGCATAACCAAAAATTCTATGCTGCAATGGCAGGAACAAGGTCCTCAATACGCCCGTCTTTTGGCTTTAAATTCTCGCGGCCGGGGATTTATTCATGAAATAAAAAAAAATACTACGTTCCCTATTATCAATAAAATAACGCAATCCGTCGGCACGTTAACATCATGCGGCTTTACTATGCTTGCCTTAGATATATTGGCAACAGACATACAGCAGTATTGTTTCACTAATCCAGCTTTACGTTTTTCTCATGCAGACTACCATTATTCTCCTATTGTACTGCCTGTTTCATAATATATTAAAAATCAACCTTTTGACTTATTGACTTTTTGACCTTTACGTGTATAATGATACTTGAAATCACAGTAGACAATTATATTGCCTATAATGAAGGAGGTTTTATTATGGGAACTGAAAAATATACACAAAAAGTTATCGAAGCATTTCAAGCTGCACAACAAATCGCCGCTTTAAACTATCATCAGGAAATCACTGCAACGCATATGCTTATGGGCCTTGTAAAAGAACCGGAGGGTCTTTTATCCACTATTTTCACAGAATGCAAAACGGATTTGCCTATGCTGCAGGCACGATTAGATCAATTACTGAAAAGAATCCCGTCGGTTAAAGGTCAAAATCAATTGACAATGTCCACCGAAATGGTTCGTGTTATTGGTAAAGCTCAACAATTAGCGGCTTCCATGCATGATGAATATATCAGCACAGAACATCTTTTGTTGGGAATTGTTGAAGAAAGTGATGATAATGTAAAATCATTATGCCAAGAATTCGGATTGCATAAAGACAAAATCATGTCCACTATTAAATCAAACCGCAAACAACATGTTAACAGCGACAATCCGGAAGACAACTACAAAGCCTTGGAAAAATATGGCCGTGATCTTACAGAAGCAGCACGTAAAGGAAAACTTGATCCCGTTATCGGCCGTGATGATGAAATCCGCCGTACTATCGAAATTCTGTCACGCCGCACAAAAAACAATCCGGTACTTATCGGTGAACCCGGTGTAGGAAAAACAGCTATTGTAGAAGGTTTAGCTCGCCGCATTATCGCCGGGGATGTACCTGAATCATTAAAAAACAAAATGCTTTATTCTCTTGATATGGGTTCTCTTATAGCCGGTGCTAAATACCGTGGAGAGTTTGAAGAACGGTTGAAATCCGTATTGAACGAAATCTCAAAATCAGACGGCCAAATTCTTCTTTTTATTGATGAAATCCATACCGTTGTAGGCGCTGGTGCATCAGAGGGCTCCATGGATGCCGGCAATATTTTAAAACCCATGCTGGCCCGGGGCGAATTACGCTGTATCGGGGCTACCACCTTGAATGAATATCAAAAATATATTGAAAAAGATGCTGCTTTAGAACGCCGTTTTCAACCTGTTATGGTTGGTCAACCTTCTGTAGAGGATACCATCACAATTCTCCGTGGTCTGAAAGAACGCTATGAAGTACATCATGGCGTACGGATCCGGGATAAAGCCTTGGTAGCAGCCGCCGTTTTGTCAGATCGATACATTTCCGATCGTTTCTTACCTGACAAAGCTATTGATTTAGTCGATGAAGCCGCCGCCAAATTACGTACAGAAATAGAATCTATGCCACAACCCATTGACGAAATCAGCCATAAGATCATGCAACTGGAAATAGAAGAACAGTCTTTGAACAAAGAAACCGATGCTGCTTCCAAAGAACGTTTAGAAAAAATCATAAAAAAGAAAGCAGAATTAAAAACAGAAGAAAGTAAACTTAAATCCAAATGGGAAGAAGAAAAACAATCTATACTACGTACACAAGCTATAAAAAAGGAAATAGACTCCGTAAAAAGCCAAATGGAAAAAGCAGAACGTGAATATGACTTAACCAGAGCTTCCGAATTAAAATACGGTAAACTTCCTGAATTAGAAAAACAAATGGCAGAACAAGAAAAATTACTTACCACACATCAAGATTCGCAGCTTTTAAAGGAAGAAGTCGGTGAAGAAGACATTGCCCAAGTCGTCAGTCGATGGACAGGTATTCCTGTTACAAAAATGATGACGGGAGAACGAGAAAAGCTTCTCCACTTAGAGGATATTCTGCACGCACGTGTCGTAGGTCAGGACGAAGCCGTCCGCGTCGTCAGTGAAGCCATTATCCGTGCACGAGCCGGTATCAAGGATCCTAATCGCCCAATTGGTTCATTTATATTCCTCGGTCCTACCGGCGTAGGTAAAACAGAATTGGCAAAAACACTGGCTGAATGTCTTTTCGATGATGAACGTAATATCATCCGCATTGATATGAGCGAATATATGGAAAAACATACCGTATCACGTCTTATCGGTGCTCCTCCGGGATATGTCGGCTATGATGAAGGCGGCCAGCTTACGGAAGCTGTACGCCGTCACCCTTACAGCGTTATTCTTCTTGACGAAATAGAAAAAGCGCATCCGGATATCTTTAACGTACTCCTGCAAATTCTGGACGATGGCCGCCTGACAGATGGGAAAGGCCGAGTTGTCAACTTTAAAAACACAGTCATTATCATGACCAGCAATCTAGGCTCTCATGAAATCCTGGAAAAACAAGATTTTACCGAAGCAGAAAAAGCCGTACGTGAATTACTGAAAACCTATTTCCGCCCAGAATTTTTGAACCGTATCGACGACATTATCGTCTTCAAAGCTCTTCAAAAAGATCAAGTTCGCAATATCGCCGCTATTTTGCTTAAACGCTTAAGCGAACGGTTAGAACGGCAAGTTAAAATAGAATTGACTTGGACGGAAGATGCGCTGCAGGCACTTGCCGATCAAGGATTTGATCCTCAGTTCGGCGCCCGTCCTTTACGACGCCTTATTGTCCATACTGTCGAAACAGCTCTGAGCAAAGATATTATCAGTGGTACTATTCGCGAAGGAGATACGGTTTCCATTGGTTTTGACGGAAATCATTTCAGTTTTACACCGTTCCGTAAACATGAAGAAGAAGTCCAGTGAACAATATCGTAGTCCCCCAGCATGAACAAACTATATATATGTTATAAATCAAGAGTTCCAGAAAAATTTTCTGGAACTCTTTTGGCAAATAATGAATATACATATTATTTTCTCTTGACTTATAGTACACTTTAAATGATACACTATAAAAGTATCATTTAGTTACAAGGAGGGAAAAAAAATGGAAAAATCCAAAGTATATTTCACAGATTTCCGTGTCGGCTTAGGTACCAATCTTTTAAAAAAATTACAAAATATCTGTATCAAAGCTGATTTCAAAACAATGGACATGGATGGAAAATTCGTTGCTATTAAAATGCATTTCGGTGAATTAGGAAATTTATCTTATCTTCGTCCTAATTATGCAAGGGCTGTCGCTGATTTAGTAAAAGAACAAGGCGGTATCCCTTTCCTTACAGATTGCAATACTCTTTATCCAGGCAGTCGCAAACATGCGTTGGAACATATGGATTGTGCCAATTTAAATGGTTTCAACCCGATAACAACAGGCTGTCAGATCATCATTGGCGATGGATTGCGCGGTACCGATGATGTTGATGTGCCGGTTAAAAACGGGGAGTACATAAAAGAAGCACATATCGGCCGCGCTATTATGGATGCCGATATATTTATCAGTCTGACCCACTTCAAAGGTCACGAAATGACCGGCTTTGGCGGTGCTATAAAAAACATCGGCATGGGATGCGGCAGCCGGGCAGGTAAAATGGATCAGCATTCATCGGGAAAACCCACGGTAAAAGAAAAACGGTGCCGCGGATGTAGGCGCTGCGCTAAAGAATGTGGTTCTAACGCTATCACATATGAAAACAATAAAGCCTATATTCATGAAGATTTGTGCAAAGGCTGCGGACGCTGCATCGGTGCCTGCTCTTTTGATGCTATCACCGTGATTCAGCGAGATGCTTCCGATCAATTGGATCGTAAAATGGCTGAATATGCTATGGCTGTTTGTCAAGATCGTCCCACATTTCATATCAGTCTGGCCATGGATATTTCGCCAAATTGTGACTGTCATGCCGAAAATGATGCCCCTATCCTGCCGAATATCGGAATGTTTGCCTCTTTTGATCCTGTCGCTATTGATCAAGCTTGCGTAGATGCCTGTCAAAAACAAATTCCTTTATCCAACAGCCAACTCGGAGACAATCTTGCTGATCCTAACTGGCATCATCATCACGACCATTTTCTCGACAGCAACCCCAACGTGCATTGGAAAGAAACATTGGAACATGCTGAAAAAATTGGATTAGGCACGCGTGATTATGAATTAATTACTATAAAATAATTCTTTCATTCTCTTATTTAAGTTTTTATTTTTTTCAAACCGGTGGAGCTGCAAAAAAGCTCGCCGGTATTTTATTTTTTAACATAAATATCTTAAAGTTATGAATTTTTTACATACAAAATATTTACTTTTATTCTCAAAAACATCATTTTTCCACATTCCTTCTATATTTCTAAATAACAGCAAAATTTTGCTTATTTACATTTGTCAATTTACGTTTACAAGGCGCAGAAAAAATTATATAATAAGTCGTAACTAAACGTTAGGTGGGTAATCATGAAAAATACATTAGGAACACATTTAATAATTGATTTTTACAATTGCAAGACAACATTTCAAGAACCTGAAGAGCTCGAACCTTTAGTAGAACGGGCTTTTGAGTTAGCAGAGGCGCCGCTGGATGGTATTAATTTTTATCATGTTGATGATGAACTCACCTGTATAGCCGTATCAGAAAATTCACATATCTGCATCCATTTTTATCCACAGCTTTTATACGCTGCCGTGGATATATACAGTTTTAACATTAATCTCAAGGCCAGTTCTATTATGAGTGCCTTAAAAGTCAATCTCCATTCGGACCGTATCAAAGCTACCAGTGTACGCCGCGGTGATTTTGGCTCTATCCGCGACATGCGGCCAAAACATAAGTCGAAAATTACAACTATTCGCCGGGTAAAAAACACAGGTGCAAAAATAAAGCGAACAAGCAGTAAAATGTTTACCATTATTCGTCATCCTAAACGGTCTACACGGGCACGCCGTATGAAAAGTTCCCAGAAGGACACTATCCAATAAGCTATTATAATATTGAAAGGTTTGTTTCTATGTTTATGTTATCATTAATGCAGTCTGCCGAAGTCGGATCTAAAGAACGGGAATCTCTTGATACTGTTACCGCACAATTTCTTCGCTTGCTGCAATACAAAAATCAACGCCTTTATCTCCATTCGCTGCAAGTTGCTAACTATAGCGTCAGTATTGCCGCTAAACTGGGACTGCCCAACAATGAAATAGAAACAATTCAGCACGCCGCGCTGCTTCATGATATTGGTTTGTTATCTATATCCAATACCTTACTGGCCAAGCTTCCCTATTTAAATACCAGGGAAAGAGCACAATACAAGCGTCATTCCGCAGCCGGCAGCAATATGTTAGAAAACATCCCTTTCTGCCAAGATATCATTCCTTACATTCATTATCATCATGAACGCTGGGATGGTTCAGGATATCCAAAACATCTGCGGGCATCAAATATTCCTTTTGGAGCACGTATTATTGCCGTTGCCGATTATTATGACATTATCATAAATCCTTCTACCGAATTCTGGGCCAAGACAAAACAGCAGGCCGTTCGAGAATTATTCAGCGCATCGGGCATCCTTTTCGATCCTGAAATCGTAAAAGCATTTATTGAAACGCTGGGCTGACTACAAAGCGCCGCTGGAAATGACCAAACCGGTCACCGATGCGGCGCCTTTTTGTTTTAATATATATGCACATTCTTGAAGAGTGGCTCCCGTTGTATAAATATCATCCAACCCTACCACGTAATTGATACAATGCAACGATGGTCTGGATTTTGAACACCCCCGTGTGCAAAATAGCTAATATAATTTTAATTTTCTAACTTTCTCCTCTCCAAAACACTTATAAACCCACACTCTATCGGCACTCTGAGTTTCGTCAAATCGTAGGGACAAATTCTATTTAGCAGGACAACCATTGCTACTTTTTACCTGAATTCAATCCAAATTCCCACTAAAAACACAATTTTTCTCCAAATGCAAAAAACCTTGAAAACAGCTTAAATGTCAGCGTTTTCAAGGCTTTCGTCATATCTATTACCGTACCAACGATGGTGACTTGGATGTTTTGGTGAGAACAGAGTGGGATAAAATGTTACCGTGTTCAAAGTTGAAATTCTAGTGTGCCATAGTCGTTATTATTGACCCATAGCAGTTTTGACAGACTCATAATCCCAATAATGCTTGCCATCTTTCATTTTTTGCATCACAGTATGCGTACCATAATTCTTAATAGCGTCTGGGCATTTTCTCTTGTCAACAGTTGCGGCATTATAAAGAACAACAAGTTTAATGTCATTGCGATCCCTAACTGCCTTTTTACATTCGTATTCAAGGAAACTGTCATTGCTAATGGTGTGGCCCTTTTTACACTTGCCATTGTCGTAATGTTCGCAATATGTACATTCGCCAGCCTTACGGCTCCTTGTGCCGTTCCCAACGATTAGAACGAATGTCTTGGAAGCATCCATCCTTGCCGCAAGAGACTCCTTAATACTACAATTGAGGCTAGAATCCCGTGCTTGAGTTAGATCGTGTGCGTCTGTAAAAGACAAGCTCCATTTATTGCTATCATTCCATGTGTGCATCTGATCGATAGCGTTTTTGTCGCCATCCCAGTCTGCCGCGATATAAGTTCTTGTTCTATTAGCCATAATTCTTCTCCCTTCAATTCATATAGATTGTTCTAATAATGTTTGATGCCACATCAAGTATGAGAAGTATCTCATGTCTCAAGATCTTTCAGTTTTTGCAGGTTTATCTTTTCACTCTTTTTCTCCCAGACAACAATCTTGACCTTGGACGGATATGTAAATTTGATTCTGCTTAATTTGAATGTCCAGATGATAAGCTCTAGCAACTCTTGGTCGGATACGTTTTCGTAATCCCTAAAACGGGTAATCCCAGAGCCTAATACTGGTAGTGCTAGAATTCTTCCAGCATATACTCTGTCTACCTCATTCCAAAATGTAAGCAGGCAGCTAATGTAGTCAGATATCTCAAGGAAAGCCTTGTTGTTCACATCAAAGCGCGATAGTGCAATCAGCAGATATTCTTCTGCCATGCAGACGGCTCCAAGCTTGTACTTAGTTTTTTTGCCCGCCGGTCGCGTAGAGTTTTCGCCTGCGATCATCACTGGCAAATGTTCATCTGAAGCAATGATGCCGTCTAGGATATCCACCCGGCCACTGTAAAACTTTTCGATAAACTGTCCGTGCAAAGAGGTCTTTGAAATGACTTTATTGTCTACCTGTGTATCAAAATACTCGTTAAAAGAGATAGCTTTGAGTTCTGCCGTATCCTCAAAGATGTCGCCAAAATACACCTCGACTTCAGAAGTATTTATCTTAAGCTGAATGCTCCGTCGTACATTTACGTAATATAAGATTCCGATGTAAACGAGGACGATCGCACCAAAAGCCACCACACCCGCGACTAGCTTGTTCTTATCATCTATGCCGACAAACAGAAATACAATCGATGTGATTACGCTTATCGCGCTAAGAAAAGCGTAGAATTTGTTTAGCACTCTCTTATCAAAGGGCGATACTTTCATTCAACAAGCCCCCAGTCAACATATGATTGGCGGTTGTAATAGTTCTTTCCATTAGACAGATGCTCGCCATTTACATAAAAGCGAGAAATAGCATTTATGATGGGATTTTTAGCAAAAGCAATATGAATCGCTTCCACATCTTTATTATTAATACGGTCCGAAAGTGCCTTTGGCCACATGCCACTGAGCGCATCTACATTACAGATTGCCGAGTATCCAGGGTATGCGATAATAAGAGGGATCTCGTATGTATCGATAGCTTGCTCGATTTCATAGGAAAGGACACTGCCTGTTTTGCGGGTATCCGTCGTGAGAATGACAAGCATATTCTTGGAACCACGAAACCTTTCTTGAATGCGAGAATAGAGTGTTGCCCGTAAGCTTGTGTCGCGCACGGCAGCTGTCTTTTCGTGGCTGTTAGTTAATTTAAATTCAATATTGTCGTTTCCATTCCATGCTTGGAGAGTTGCATAGTATCTGAAGTCTGATTTCGTGGGGTCGGTTTGACCTAATCCATCAAATGCAACATAGGTTCCTGTTCGATTTGGCATAACATGTTCGCTCCTTACCCACAGCTGTGCTGCGTTTATTTTTCAACCTCTCGAACCCCTTCTTGATACCTGTGCCATCAGTTCTCGGCGTTTGTTTAAGACAATTAAAGGGGGCCGCATTTTCCCAACCAGTACATTTCGTAAATGGCAGGTTTGCCCGCCGATAAAACTTTTTCCAGTTGATTTTTCATATACTCCGCCGTCTGGTATCCAGTATATCTATAGTAAACAATCTTCGACAGATTGTACCCATATTTTAGTTATTTTTTATCGGGTAAAGAATACTATCCTTAAATACTCCATCTCCCCAAATTTCTCTTTCAGATAATGATGTTTCAATTAATTCAATCAATTGATTATTGATTATTACCATTGCACAGCGGTAACCAAAAAATGGTTGGTAAAGAGGCATAACAATTTCTTTATCTTGTAATACAGATATAATATCGCTGACTTTAAAAGCAACGTGAGTTTCTGTCTGAACTCGACTATCTAATGGAGAATGTTTTCCAAATGCATGTAATTCAATTGGAATAGATAAGTCATTTTGCATATCTAATGAATACATATCGAATAAAGGACTATATTTAGTATCTTTATTATCTTTTATACTTTCTAACGAA
Organism: Megasphaera sueciensis; assembly: GCF_050219315.1. NCBI lineage: Bacteria > Bacillati > Bacillota > Negativicutes > Veillonellales > Veillonellaceae > Megasphaera > Megasphaera sueciensis. The sequence goes on along the minus strand of NZ_CP116939.1, from coordinate 105,728 downwards.
ACAGGCTTTCCTATATGATGAAATGTTATTTTAATTTTTTTTGTCATATAAGCGCTCTCCTATATAATATTTTGACAACACAAAACATTTTTCAGCTATTATATCCAACTCACACACTCATGAACCCATTATCCAATTCACTGTCTAAACTATCAAAAAACAGCTTTCGTCGATATGTTCCCATGGAATGATAGAACTCCGATTTTAAATTTCTCATTTTTAATATCAAAAATTTATTTTAATTTCGTTTTATGTTTTCTTTTCCCACCCCTACCATGTAATTAATATAATACAACAATAATCCGGATTTTGCACGCCCCCGTGTGCAAAATAGGGTACATGCCATTTTCTATTGTACTTTATGTGCATAAATATAACGAAATACTTATTTAAATTTTTTACTTAATGCGTGAGTCAATACTGCCAAGTTCTCAATTATATTAACACGATGCGTATATGAAATTCCACTAAACGCCTCAATTTCTGCTAATTTTAATTTTTCAAGAATAGGTATTGCAAAACAATTTCCCTTTTCAGTAAATGTAATAATCTTATTTCTACGATCTTCAGCCTTTATTTCTTTTTCGATATATCCTTGTTTCTCCAATTTGGACAATATTTGAGAAACTGTTTGTTTGGGTAAAAACAATTTATTGCATATTTGATTTTGTGTGCAGTATGGTACTGAATTTTTTATTACGTATAAAACGAATAACATAGTATCGTCTATGCTATGTCTTTTCGCCCAGTCATGATATATACTATTCATTTTAAACCATGAATCATAGTAGCTATCTATCTGTTCAATAATTTTCTCTTTATTATCCATATTTTATTCGACCTCACTTTACATCTTAATACATCAATACCCCATTCGGCTCAAATTTACTCCTATAACGCCTACCACTATGAAAAATATAGATACTACTTTAAGTACGGTAACTGCCTCATGAAAAAATACAATTCCGATTATTGCTATTACTGTAATTCCGGTTGCTCCCCATATAGCATATGCCACACCCATATCTATCTTTTTCAATGCCAAAGAGAAAAAATAAAAGCACATAATGTATCCTGAAAATGTTCCTATAGTGGGTAATAATTTGGTAAAACCATCCGATATTTTCATCAGAGTCGTTGCTATAATTTCTAAAATAACTGCAGAAAACAAAAAAATCCATTCCATAATAATGTCCTTTCTACACTAATATTAGTCCGTTATAGGACTAATATTAGTGTAGACTACTATCGTTTTTTTGTCAAGAGATTAGTACTTTACTGTTAAAATATTACCATAAGATAAGTAACTTTCAAGAAAATCTATAAAGCCATTTTGCCATTACAGCATCTTTTACAAGCGTATTTCCGTTCCATCCTTAAATATCACTCGAATATCATTTTTACTGTAAACCGTAATGTAATCGACCAGGCTGCACCACAGCCGTTTATCAAATTCTTCTATCAGGTTCTGGCCCTTAAGATTATCAATGAAGATTCCCAATTGCTCATTTCGCGACCGATTGTCTTTTATTCTTGCAGTAACCGTTTCGTATTGTTCCTTTGTCCGGTCATATCGGCTGACGAGACTGTTGTAGCGTTCCTGATATTCCATCTGGTCTTGGGAAACCCGTGCATTTTCAGCAATACAATTTTCTGTCATATCTGTAAGTGTTATCAGGTCCTGATTCAGCCGATCCTGCTCGCTTTCAAGATTTGCCGTATCACACAGTTGTTCCCGTATTAGTTGTATATTGGAAATGATTTCATTCTTATTCCCCATCAATTTATTCACGGCTTTAACAAAAACAGCTTTGATATCTTCTTCGGTAAGGTGCGGCGTTTTGCAATGATGCTTGAATTTATCATTGCAGCGGTAGATAGTCCTGCGGTATTTATCGTTGGAATGCCAAACTTTGGCTCCATACCAGCTGCCGCAGTCACCACATTTTATCTTCGACGAAAAAATACTGACCCCGCTGTGCCGCTTGCCGCCACGCCCACGTCTCTTTATTCCTTCCTGCACTAAGTCAAATACCTGCGGACTGATGATGGCTTCATGATCATTTTCCACATAGTACTGTGGCACCTCGCCCTGATTTGCCTTTGTTTTCTTGGTCAGAAAATCTACTGTATAGCGTTTTTGGAGAAGCGCATCGCCTTTATACTTCTCATTCGTAAGAATACTTCTGACAGTGCTTGGACTCCATACGTTACATCCTGCCGGAGTTTTAATACCCTGCCCCGTCAAATCACTAGCAATGGAGTGAAAGGTATATCCGCTAAGATACAGCCTGTAAATCAGTTTCACGGTCTTTGCCTGTTCCCTGTTTACGACCAGATTGCCATCCGGCCCTTTGTCATACCCAAGGAACTGCTTGAACGGTACGCTGACCTTACCGTCGGCAAAACGTTTCCGCTGTCCCCATGTCGTGTTCTCGGAAATGCTCCGGCTTTCTTCCTGGGCAAGCGAGGACATGATGGTAATGAGCAGTTCGCCCTTGGCATCAAGCGTCCAGATATTTTCCTTCTCGAAATAAACCTCAATCCCCTTATCCTTAAGTTTTCGCACAGTTGTCAGGCTATCCACCGTATTTCTGGCAAACCGGCTGACGGATTTTGTGATAATAAGGTCAATCTTATTATCCAGCGCATCCTTTACCATCGTATTGAATCCGTCACGGTGCCGGGTATTGGTTGCCGAGATTCCTTCATCCGTGTATATGCCAACAAACTCCCAGTCATTCCGGCCCTTGATATACGAGGTGTAATAATCAACCTGTGCTTCATAGCTCGTCACCTGATCTTCATGGTCTGTCGATACACGGGCATACCCCGCCACTCTCCGTCTCCGGTGGCTATTGATAGGTTCTGCCGTGTAGCGGCTGATGACTGCCGGAATGGTATGTACTCTTCGCGCTTCCACTATCGTTTCCACTTCCCCTTATGTGTTCAGCAATTTTCCGTTTTAACCGGTGGCCAGCGGCAGCTTTTTCTCCTGCCATCGGTAAAACAAAAAGTCAGTTCATCAGCTTTTCCAGTTTCAATATGATCTATCTGTTTTTGGAATGCAGCATCATCAAATACTGACAGGCCGAGCACCTTTGCTGCAATCTGCTTCAATGGTTCTTCCCGTATACCCGGAACCTTGCAGGATTTCCCTGAGAGCTTGCATCGCCAATAAGCGATGCTTCCGTTTTTCCGTTTATCCAGACAGCGTTTAAAGCAGACATGGCATCGTACACACAAAATGCGATCCGTAAAAGTAGAATATCGTTCTGATTTACCACTCATCCGGTACTGCTTCGTCCAAACCCGCTGTCTGTCCTTGAGTTTTTCCGTCCAGCGATCCTTGTTTGCAGTCGATTCCCAGTGCCTGATAATTTTCTGACCATCTTTCATGTTAAATACCAAGACATGATATTCCGGCACAGTGATGGTATCAACTTTTTCAAGAAATACATTTTTATCAAAATTCTGCAGGCCAAGGACAGCCGCGCACTCCCGTTCCAGCACGATTTGTGGGATAGCCCCTTTTGCACCACAGTTTTTTCCTTTATATTTATGGGATGTACATCCCCAGTACCCGATATGCCGCCCTTTATATTTTCGCTTGCTACTGACGTAACTTTTCCCACAAATGCCGCATTTTATTTTTCCTGTAAAACACGTCGTATGTAGTGATTTGTTAGCAAATGGCCCTAATTTACACCGGCGCGCCATTTCTTTCTGTACATAATCGAACGTTTTCTTATCAATAATAGCTTCATGAGAATTTTCAACAAAATACTTTGTCCTCTCGCCACGGTTTTTCCGTTCTTTTTTGGTAATAGGATCTTCTATATATGTTTTCTGGAGCAGAAGATTGCCGGTATAGGTAATATTGGTAAGTACCTGCTTGATGCTGGGATCACCCCAGTTATTACCATGCCTGGTTTTGATGCCCTTCGCCGCAAGCTCTCGTCTTGTCTCAACCCGTGATTTCCCGTCAAGAAAATTTTGGTATATTCGCTTTACAACAGCTGCTTCCTCAGGAACAATTACGAGTTTATCCCCTTCCCATCGATAGCCATAGATGAAGAACTTCGCAGACGGCATGCCCTGTTGAAACCGTTTCTTCACCCGCCATTTGATATTCTCGCTAATGGACCGGCTTTCTTCCTGGGCAAAGGATGCAAGGATGGTCAGCATCAGCTCACCTTCGCCGCTCAGGGTATGGATGTTTTCCTTTTCAAACCATACTTCGACGCCGATATCCTTTAAATGTCGTACCGTGTTCAAAAGGTCAACCGTATTTCTGGCAAACCGCTGGATAGCTTTTGTAAGGATAATATCGATTTTCCCTGCTTCTGCAACAGCGATCATTTTGTTGAATGCATCTCGCTTCGCCATTCCCGTACCGGAAATGCCATAGTCCGCATAGACACCGGCATATTCCCATTCAGGATTTTTCTGGATAAAGCTGCTGTAATAGCTGACCTGTGCCGAAAGTGAATGCTGCATCCGTTCCGATTCCACGGAAACACGGGCATAGGCTGCTACTTTCTTCCGTTTTTTGAACGGTGATATCGGATGCTCGATTTTTAGGATTGTCTTTCGCATAGAATTCACTCCTTTCCAACACTATATATCACTCTGTTTGATACAATTATCAAGTGTATAACGAGCTGGAAAAAGGCTGATATTTTTCGATCATCTGGCGCTCTGCTATATGATATTCACTCTCCGTGATAAGTTTTTCATCACGCATCAACTGCATCAGATGCAATGTCATCAGGAACACCGCTTCATTTTGAAAGGTTTTCTTATCCATGGCGACCACCGCCGAAACGGTACGCAATATAACAGGCATGGCAGCAAAATTTCCGTTGACTATTTCCGTAAGCTTTAAATACCTTGCCGCAGTTCGGACAGGTAAAGGTATAGACTGCCTTTCGCTTCACCAAGTCAAGATGCCCGTTCCACCACTTGTTTCTGCAACTATCCGAGCAAAAGCGTTTCTGCTTTCGTCCCGGGGCCTGTTCTATCTGCTTGCCGCAGCATTCACACACCGATTTTCCACCAATAGAAACTATCAAGTTGCTCCGTCGGCAGAATGACTTGACTGTATTCATTGAAACACCTGTTTGCTGTGCTATTTTCCCGTATCCCAGACCGTCTCGGCGTAAAACGATAATCTGCCTTTTCTCATCGTCCGTCATATTGGACACCTCCTAATCGTTACGAGGTAATTGCCTCTATAAGTAAAAGGACAGATAGATATCAATTAAGAACCCAAGACATAAAAAAAGGACCTGCCAGAGTGATGAGACTCCAGCAGATCCAAGGTATATATTTTTATTTTCGCAGCTGCTTCAATGCTTCCTGCAGCCGGTCTGGTATGGGAAGTCCCATCCGTGCGGCATTTTCCACAATGGAAAGTCCCTCGTTGGACAGGTAGAACAAGATGGTGGCGGTCCGTAATGCGCTGCCGGAGCCGAGCATCGTCGCATCCAACGTATGAGCGACACCGACGAGTACAAAAAGAAGCACCTTCCGGCAGATGCCTATAAAGCCGATCTCACTGGATAGCTGCCGTTCCCTGCAGGCGCATAGCACACCGGTAATATAGTCCAGGCAGACAAACGTCAGCAGGGCATAGAACAGATTGTCGAAGCCGCCGATGAACCATCCCAACCAGGCACCGACTGCCGCGCACCCGATTCGTATTTCATTCCATGTCATTAATCATCACCCCGCCAATGTAGCCTTGATTTCAAGATACTGGTCCCCGTATTTTACATTATCGATAAACTGGATGTTGTACTTCTGACCGCGGAACTTGATGAACCATGTTTCCGTGATGTCCGATCGGTACCGGATGACAAACGACACATCCTTTTCCAGATGCACGGCGGCAGCGAAGAAATACTCCCCACCGTGGATATTGGTCACCTTGGCCCAGGTACTGCCCTTGCTGACCAGGGTAGTGTCGTAACCACCCTGGCCATCAGAGACGTTCTCCTCCACTACAAACTCAATCCGCTGCTTCATTTCCCCGATATCCATTAGAACACCTCATCCCGGTAGGAGAACAGCATGGCCCGCATGAGCTTGATCATGGCATCGAAGTCCGCTGTATCCCGATTTTCATACAGATAAGCCACACCATACAGAATGGCCGTCTTGATGTCCTCCGGCAATGTAGAGTAGTCGCTTAACGGATGGCGCAGTACATTTTCCACCGTCGTCGTGGAGGACTGAATCAAATTGTCGATCAAAGCATCCTCCACATCATTATCAATACGGAGATATAATTTAGCTTCGTCCCGTGTTACTGCCATGCTGCCACCTTCCTTCCGTTATTTGCTGGCCTGTTTGAGCGTCTTGATGGCCTCCGGCAATACAATCTTGGCATCGACACGCTGGGAGCCGAGAAAACCGACCTGACCGGTAACCGCGTATAATTCATTCAAACGCTTAAAGGTGCGGCCCTGCCGGTCGGCAATCCAGTAGTAGGAAAAGTCACCGAACAGCACCGTCTTGGCGTCGGCTGCCATCTGCGGCATATACCGGCTGGTGACAACCGGGCAGTTCAGAATCTTATCCGGCACATCGGCACTGACGGAAGGCTGCCAGATGTACTGGCCCTGCGTATCCTTCAATTTCCGGATAGCCTTGACGGTGTTTTCATGCAGCAACAATGTAGCTGATTTGCGGTACGGTTCACGGAGCGAATAGTACAACTCGATCAAATCGTCGAAGGTAATGGCCGTAGCGGATGCAGCAGTCGAGCCATCCGAAGCACCGGCGGCATCGACAAGGATGCCGGACGGACGATCCGTTCCGGTGCCGGTGAGAAAGGCTTCTTCCTCGGCATTGCCCAGCCTGCGGGCAAACTCCTGTGCCATATATCCTTCCAGGTCGAAGGCGGAATCGTTCAACAGTTCTTCGGACACCTTGACGAGCGTACCCAGTTTATGCGCCCCGATGGACACCTGGCCGAAGGTGGTGTTGCTTTCCGTGTAGGCGGCTTCTTCATCCGTCCATGCTGCGGTTCCTTCGCTGGCAACGACCGGAATCTTATGGTCGCCGCTGGCAGTCTGGATCACATGGGACAGGGAGCGCAGCACATTTTCCTCAGCCAGCATCTGAATCAGCGTCCGTTCAAATTCGTCCGGTACGAGGTAGCCGCCCTGTGGATCAGCCCCTTCCTTTAAGGTGTTCCGGATTTCCGGACGGGACTTGCCGCGCATGCTGTCCCAAAAGGCGGGCGCATAGGCGTCGCTGAACCTGCCATGCTTAGTTGCATCCTGTTTTGCAGGCTGGTTAACGATAGCGGTCGAGGTCGGCTTGCGTAATTCAAGATCGATGGCAGCCTGCGTTTTCAGCCTGTCGATTTCCTTGCCCAGTGCCATGACATCGGCTTCCATCTTGTCATAGGTGGCAGCATCTTCGGTGGAAAGCGTGTCACCGGCTGCCTGCTTTTCATCCAGGAAGGCCTTGGCCTGTTCCCAGATAATAGCGCGTTTTTCCTGCAGTTCTAATAGTTTACTCATATTGGTACCTCCATTTAATGTGTTAAGAGCGACAGCCGCTGCTGCAGCGACGCTACGGATATACGGGATTCTGTTTTCATTCTTGATTTCTTGGCGATGGCCTTGTTCAATAATGCATTGGTGACCTGCCGCCGGGAAAAAGAGTAACTTCTCATACCGGCAGCATCATGCATCTGTTTACTATCGCTATCAGTCAAAATGCTGTCAGCAAAACCAAGCTCGATTGCTTTTCCTGCATTCATCCAGGTCTCGGCATCCATCAGATGGGATAGCTGGGTGCGGGAAAGGCCGGTCTTTAACTCATAGGCATTGATAATGGATTCCTTAACCTCGGACAGCATAGCGATGGCCCGTTCCATTTCATCAGTATCGCCCATAGCGATCGTGAACGGATTATGGATCATCATCAGTGCAGTCGGTGCCATATTGACGCTCGTACCTGCCATGGCAATCACGGAGGCAGCCGAAGCCGCAATCCCGTCGATATTGACATGGACCTGTCCGGCATAATCCATCAGCATGGCATAGATCTGGCTGGCCGCTACGCAGTCGCCGCCGGGCGAGTTCAGCCACAAGGTGACATTGCCCTGCCCGGATGCCAGCTCGTTTTTAAACAGCTTCGGCGTTATGTCGTCGTCAAACCAGCTTTCCTCGGCAATGGTACCGTCAATAGTAAGGATGCGCCCTGTATCGTCATCAGTATTCCAGTTCCAGAATTTCTTCATGGTGTTTTTCTCTCGCTTTCGGTATAAAATTTTCCTGCCTGGTCCAGCGGCAGCATATTGCCGTTGACTAGATACGTATCGCCGCCCTGCTCGGAAGGGATGCGGTTCATATCCTCAAGCTCCCGGATGTCGTTGGCGGAGAGCCAGCCGTTCTGCCTGCCGATGGCATAGCCGTTCATGCGGCTCTGGTAATCACCGCGCAGCAGGCCGTCCACATTAAACTTCGTAAAGACCTGCGAGCGCTCCGACGGCAGCACCAACTGCTGATTCATGGCCTGTTCCCAGCGGACGCACCAGGGATTCAAGGTGTATTTGACAAATTCCAGCGACTGCTGTTCGATATTGGAGAAGGTGGATTTCTCCAGATCCCCGACCATATGCGGCGGCACCCGGAAGATACGGGCGATTTCGTCGATCTGAAATTTCCGCGTTTCAAGGAACTGCGCCTGATCCGGCGGGATGGATAACTGTTGGAAGGTCATGCCTTCCTCCAACACGGCCACATTATGCCGGTTTGTACCGGAAAATTGGGCATGCCAGCTTTCCCGCAGCTTGACCGGATCCTTCACGATGCCCGGATGCTCTAAGATGCCGCCCGGTGTAGCGCCGTTGGCAAAGAATAACGCGCCGTACTGCTCGGCTGCCAGCGACATGCCGATGGCATTCTTGGCCATGGCGATCGGACTGTAACCGATAAGTCCGTCAAACCCAAGTCCCGGAACATGCAGCACCTCGTCCTGCGACAGGACAATCTGCTGACAACGGTTATTTGCACCGAATTCATCCGAGTCCTTGGAGTAGGTGTAGATAAGCTGACCGTTCGCGGCCCGGCTGACATCCATCTTGTTGGGCAGCAGCGGGTACAGTGCAATCGTCTGCCCGGTGCCGTTCCGGATGATCTGTGCATAGGCATTGCCCCATAAGAGAAGATGGCTCATGAGGGTTTCCCGAAATATGAAGCTCGTCATCTCCGGATTGGGTGCATCATGGAGCAACCTATATAGAGGATGATTGATGGCTTTTTCCTTGCCGCCATCCGGTGTATAGCGGTACATATTGAGCGGCAGTCCGGCAATGGCCTCGGACAGCACCCGGACACAGGCATAAACTGCCGTTGTCTGCATAGCGGTCCGTTCCGTCACCACATTTCCGGAGGAGGTCGGGCCGAACAGGAACGTAAACGCCGTAGACAGGTAGTTTTTCGGCTTGTCACGTGATTTTTTGCCCCATATACGTTGGAATATACTCATAAAATCAATAACCCCCTTTGGTCATATACGCTTTCACTGTTGTCATTGCCGCAGCGGATGGCACGATCGAGTGCCATAACCGTAGCTACGACACCGTCGATCTTTTCGGTGGATTTCTCCTTGTCCGGCTTGATATTGCCAGCCGGATCGGATTTGATGAAGATATTGTCCATCATCCAGCGCAGTACCGGATGGCCGCCGTGGGCGATCTTCTTTTCCAGCGTCAGCTTCATCAGTTCCTTGGTGGGAGGACTCATATCTTTGAACCCCTGCCCGAACGGGACGACGGTAAATCCCATACCCTCGAGGTTTTGCACCATCTGCACCGCGCCCCAGCGGTCAAAGGCGATCTCGCGGATGTTGTACTGTTCGCCCATGGTTTCGATGAACTTTTCGATGTAGCCGTAATGGACGACGTTTCCTTCCGTCGTGTGCAGGAATCCCTGCTTCTGCCATACGTCATAAGGAACATGATCTCGCCGGACACGCAGCGACACGTTTTCTTCCGGTATCCAGAAGTAGGGCAGCACGACATAGTTGTCTGCTTCATCCTGCGGCGGAAACACCAGTACGAAGGCTGTAATATCCGTGGTGGAGGATAAGTCCAGTCCGCCGTAGCAGACGCGTCCTTTTAATTCATCCGGCTGTACAGGAAACGCGCAGGCATCCCATTTTTCCATCGGCATCCAGCGGATCGCCTGCTTGACCCATTGGTTCAGGCGAAGCTGCCGGAAGGCATTCTCCTCGGCAGGATTCTGTCTGGCAGACTCACAGGCTGCCTTGACCTTATCCATGCCGACCGTAATCCCAAGCGATGGATTGGCTTTCTTCCAGACCTTCACATCCGTCCAGTCATCGGTGTCCTTGGCACCGTATATCACCGGATAGAAGGTGGCATCTATCTTCCGGCCTGCGATAATATCCAGTGCTTTCTGGTGGGTTTCATAGCAGATGGAGTGGGTGTCCGTTCCGGCTGTCGTAATCAGGAAATACAACGGCTGCGTCCGGGCATCGCCGGAGCCTTTGGTCATGACATCAAACAGCTTCCGGTTCGGCTGCGTGTGCAGCTCATCGAAGATTACGCCGCTTACGTTAAAGCCATGCTTGCTATAGGCATCGGCGGATAACACCTGATAAAAGCTGTGCGTGGGAAGGTAGATGATCCGCTTCTGCGAAGCCAGGAGTTTTACCCGCTTTGATAAGGCCGGACACATCCGCACCATATCTGCCGCTACTTCAAAGACAATGGATGCCTGCTGACGGTCGGCGGCACAGCCATACACTTCGGCACGTTGTTCCCCGTCGCCGCAGCACAAAAGGAGTGCTACCGCTGCCGCCAGTTCTGACTTGCCCTGCTTTTTAGGAATCTCGATGTAGGCGGTATTGAACTGCCGATAGCCGTTCGGCTTTAAGATGCCAAACACATCACGGATAATCTGTTCCTGCCAGTCGATCAACTCAAACGGCTTCCCTGCCCAGGTGCCCTTGGTGTGGCAGAGACATTCGATAAAGGAAACGGCATAATCCGCCATGGTCTTGTTGTATTTGGAATCCTTAGCCTTGAATTTCGTGGATCGATAGCGTTTCAGCGTTCGCAAACAGCGTCACCTCCTTGGCAGCAACAAAAAAGACCGCCGAAGTGGGCAGTCTTGGTATAGGGTGTAATGGTATATATTATTTTCTCATGAATTTATTCGGATATTTCATCATGGTGTTGTTCCTTTCTGCCGTTTTTAAAGGCCGAGGAACCGGAAAGGTGCTGCAGGAGCAACTTCCGTTCTTCCTTGTATTCCGTACCGATAAAACCAAGCCGGAGCAGAAAGCAGCGGAAGTCGTATTTCTCGTTGATGGATGGGTGCTCCGTTGCCAATACCCGTTTCTGTTTCTTTGCCAGATGGCAGAGGGCCGTAATGAAATGAGTGTAGGCTTTGACCGTATCGGTATCCGGGCAGCCGGTAAACCAGGGGAATAACACTTTATCCTCTGTTACCTGCATCCGCAGCAGATCGATTTGGAAAACTTTTAACATAATGTTGCTCTTGGCCTGGATCAGCTTCTTCAGATTTTCCAGTGCCGTATCAGTGAAAAAAGAACGCGGCATAGCAATAACCAAGTCGTCAGGTTCTTTGGTAAGATTATTTGATTCCTCGGCGGTAAATCCTGCTTTTTCCAAACCGGCCAGCACCGTTTGGACAATCTTGCTATCAGTATCTGCTTCGTAGAGTAGGTTTCCGTCCTTGTCGACGGTGAAAGCGCCGATAGCATAGGCGCAGGTTGGCATGAATTGGTAGACCGCCTTTTCTCTGGTAATAGTGCTGACGGCATTGGCCAGTTCCTTACGTGTTTTTCCTTGTGCATGGTACAAAATTTTCATAGTAGTAAACCCCTTTCGTTTTTGTCATGTACATATATCACTCTAACCGGCAATTATAGCAAGGGGTTTGTACCATAATTTGTACAGATTATTCTTGTACTGCCGCCATTTTACCGAGCAGTTTTCCAGTCAGCCACAAGCCGCCATCAATCAGCGTCGGCAGGAAGCATTGATCGCGGAACTTGCTCCAACCGGTTTCCTTGCCAGCAGATTCCTGCAACGCGGCTGTGTAGGCATCCGCTACTTCTTTGGCTGCCGGAAGCACCGTTGTATTCAGCCAGGAAATGGTGGCGTTCTTGGCATCCTCCTGGACCGAGTCCAGAATATGTTCCTTGAGTTCATTTTTAATCATTTCGATATCCATATTAGCATCTCCCTTCAAAATCTGTTATGCCGCGGGCAATCGCCCGGGCGAAATCATCCGTGTTATTCGTGAGCAGCACGGCATCATCGTCGTTATCAATAAAAGCTGTTTCTACTAAGACAGCGGTCATCGTGGTGTCCTTCAGCACGATGAGGTTGGGCCGTTCCTTTAGGCCGCAGTCCACCGTGCCAAGGCTCTGTACAATCTGCGACTGGATGCAGGAGGCAAGCTGCGGAGACGAACCGCTGTCGTTGGCATAGATAAGCGTCTCCGTACCACGGGCGCAGCCGCTGTCGGCATTGCAGTGCAGGCTGACAAATACATCGGCAGGCCAGGTATTTGCCGTATCCACCACGCAGGGCAGATCCGGTGTTTCACCAGCCAGGTTATCGCTTTGCAAGAGCTGCACCTCGCAGCCTGCCGACTCCAAATATCCCTTCACTAATTCCCCAATAGTTGCCGCCACATCACATTCCCGCAGTCCGGTGTTTGGGTTTACTGCACCGCTGTCCCGTTCCCGGTCATGCCCGGGGTTGATAAATACACGCATCATGTTGCATCCACTTCAGTATAGGTATACGTTTTTCCATTCCGTGTCACGGTTACCTGTTCGCTCGAGCCGACCTGTTCGATATACCGTTTCACAATGACATCACAGAACTTTTCATCCAGCTCCACCATGTAGCAGCGTCGCTTCGTTTGCTCACAGGCCAGCAGCGTCGAACCGCTGCCGCCGAACGGATCGAGCACAGTGCAGCCGGTCATGCTGGAATTCAGGATGGGGTAGGCTAAAAGCGGGATTGGCTTCATGGTAGGATGGTCCGTATTCTTTTTCGGCTTATCAAACTCCCAGATAGTGGATTCCTTCCGTCCGGTGTACCATTCATGCTTTCCTTTCTTCTTCCAGCCGTACAGCACCGGCTCATGCTGCCATTGGTAGGGAGAGCGTCCCAGCACCAGCGACTGCTTTTTCCAGATGCAGCAGCCGGATAAATAAAAACCGGCATCCGAGAAGGCTTTCCTGAAGTTAAGTCCTTCGGTGTCGGCGTGGAATACATAGATGCTGGCATCCTCTGCCATGACCGTATGCATGCAGGTGAAAGCGGCGAGCAGGAACTCATAGAACTTGTCGTTCTGCAGATGGTCGTTCTTGATTTTTCCGGCCCGGCCTTCGTAGTTGACATTATATGGCGGATCAGTAAGCACCAGATTGACCGGTGTTCCCTGCAGTAATCGCTGGTATGTTTCCGGCTGGGTGCTATCGCCGCAGAGCAGGCGATGCGTTCCCAACTGCCACACATCACCGGCCTTGGAGAATACCGGTTTCTTAAGCTCGGCATCCACATCAAAATCATCATCATGCACACCATCCTTCATATCGTCCTTGAAAAGGTCGTCCAGTTCTGCCGGATCAAACCCGGTAAGCGATACATCAAAATCGCTGCCCTGCAGGTCGGTAATGAGCAGTGCTAATTTATCCGTATCCCAGTCGCCGCTGATTTTATTGAGCGCGATGTTTAAGGCTTTCTCCTTTTCGGTGTCCATGTCGATTACAACGCAGTCGATTTCCGAGATGCCTTCCTGCTGGAGCACCTTTAGGCGCTGGTGGCCGCCGACCACGTTGCCGGTACGCTTGTTCCAAATGACCGGCTCGACGTAACCGAACTCGTCCAGCGAGCGTTTCAGCTTTTCGTACTCCGGGTCGCCCGGCTGCAAATCCTTTCTCGGATTATAGGCTGCCGGGATGAGGTCTTGTATATTCTTTTTGATTAATTCCATGGTTATTTTCCTTTCCGCGCCTGCAACAGGTGCTCCATCATTGTATCCTGCGGAGTCCCTACGAAGGTCGTCGTACAATTTTGCTTGACGATATCGAAAATCTCATACCAGAGCAGGTTTGCCTGTTTCTGGAACGACTGGCTCATCTGCACAAACGGACTGGTAATCGCACCGCCGGTTGTGGGGTGCTTGCCGAGCAATCCATACGTGCTGATGGCTTCCTCGCACTGGATATACCGGGCGAATGCCTGGGCATAGGCTTCCAGCAGCCGGGGATTGACGAGCCGTTCGCAGCCGCGGTCCTTCAGCCATTTCCAGGTCTGGCGAAACAGGTCGTCGGCACCGAGCGGCTTGCCGTCCCGTTGCCGGGCAGATAAATAATCGCTGGGATTCGGCATGTCCTCGCCGGTGAGATCTGCGGCATCATTTAAATCCGCCCCTTCTAAGTTGGGTGTCGGCAGATCGATAATGGTGGCTGCCTTTCCCTTGGCAATCTTGTCGGCCAGCGCCTCCGGCTTGTCCCCGGCGCGGATCCGTCTGCCGCCGCGATTGGTTCCGTCCTTGGCCATGGCTGTTCAACTCCTTTCTCATGCGGTAAATCCCCTGTTTGAACCGCAGTTTTTGTGCGTGTGACCCCAGCACCGGTCTAGCATTTCGGCGCGCCAGAGATTTGGACCGCCCCTCCCGGCGGAGTGTAGTCATTCGTAGTGGTATTCCTTTTTGGCATGATGCCAGCGGTCGTCCATCTTGGCGGTTATCTTCGAGTGGCACGGCTTGCATAATGCCATAAGGTTATCCTCGTCATGGGTGCCGCCGCGGGATAGGGGACGGATATGGTGTACCTCCGTTGCCGGTATGGTCTTGTGGTTCTTCAGACACATCTCACACAGGGGATGCCTTCCGATGTACCGGTCCCGGATGCGTTTCCACGCTCTGCCGTATCGTTTCTTGACAACAGGGTTGCGCTCGTACGTGTCATAACGTTTGTCCATTAATTTTTGATGCTGCTCGCAGTACCGATTCACGGTCAGCTCTTTGCAGCCGGGGTAGGCGCACGGTTTCTTTGGTTTCCAAGGCAAAGCACTCATCTCCAGACATAGCAAAAGCCTCCAAAGGATTGCTCCCTCGAAGGCTTCTCTCATACTTTCATGCTATTAGTATAACACGTCAAATGAATAAATGCGTCCGCGATTTTGGACATCATGTCTTTCCAAACAAAAGAATGGCAAACTTAGCCAATGCACGATTCTTCCTCTTATAGGCGGATGATCGCTCGATGTGGAAATGATCAGCTATGGCATAGACGGCGCTCGTCTGTGCATCCTCGTCAGCATAGAAGGTTTCCAGTACATACTGCTCATCGCTACTTAGCTTCTCCCATGCAGGACGGAACCACGTCATGTATTCCACAGCCTGCCGATAACGTTCCTTCAGGATGTCGATGTCTGCCATGCCGGAGATGATATGATCTTCTGCGACATGCGGATTGCAGGAGTGCGGCATCCCATCGGAGCCGGACGGATGCAGGCTGGTCATGGCAGCATATGCCTGCTTGATATCCTCGCTGGTGTTGTCGATGATGAACGTCATGCTGTCGTAATCCCTGATGGCATCAATGGCACCGCTTCGTTTGTTCAGGTACTTCCAGATAACACTCATAGGCTGCCTCCTCGCAAGCTGGCCCGGACTGCATCAATCAGTGCAGCCTGGGTCTTGTTTTTTTCTTTCAGGGCCTTCAGGATGCGTCCGTCGATGGTCCCTTTCGTGATGATATGCTGAATGACCACGGTTCTAGATGTCTGTCCCTGTCGCCAGAGTCTGGCATTCGTCTGCTGGTACAACTCCAGACTCCATGTCAATCCGAACCAGACAAGCGTGGAGCCGCCCTGCTGCAGGTTCAGTCCATGACCGGCGGATGCCGGATGAATAACTGCAATGGGAATCGCACCGGCGTTCCAGTCCGCTATATCCTGCGAGGTATTGATTGCCCTCACGGTAAACCGCTGCCGGATCCGTACTAAATCGTGCTTAAACCAATAGGCCACCAGAACCGGCTTGCCGTTGGCGCTTTCGATGATATCTTCCAATGCATCCAGCTTCCGGTCATGAATAGGAAGCACCGTCCCGTCATCAGAATAGATCGCACCGTTTGCCATCTGGGAAAGCTTCATCGTGAGGGATGCCGCATTGGCGGCTGTGACATCACCGTCCGGCAGCTGCAGTACCAGATCCTTCTTCAGTTCTTCATACCGTTTACGTTCCGCATCAGATAATTGCACTTCATACTGGCTGCTGATGAGTTCCGGCATAAGCAGGTGGTCCGTGGATTTCATGGAAATAGAAATGTCCGATATTTTCCGGTATATTTGGTCCTCGGCTCCCGGCAGTGGTCTGTAGCTGAAAACGACCTGCCCATTCCGCTTGTCCGGTGTAAAGTAAGTGCTGCGGTACTGTCCGATGAATCTGCCAAGCCGCTTCCCCATATCCAGCAACTTGAACTCGGCAAATAAATCCATCAAACCGTTTGAAGAAGGGGTCCCTGTCAGACCCACCATTCTTTTTACCTTCGGTCTTGCTTTCATCAGTGCTTTGAACCGCTTGGACTGGTAATTCTTGAATGATGAAAGTTCATCCACAACCACCATGTCAAAATCAAAGGGGATCCCGCTTTTCTCAATCAGCCACTGCACATTCTCACGGTTGATGACATAAATATCCGCCTGTGCTTTCAGTGCCGACAGTCGTTCTGCTTCTGTACCCACTGCCACGGTATATTGCAATCGATGCAGATGATCCCAATGCTGCATTTCATTTGCCCATACGGCTTCCACACGCAACGGGCATATCACTAAAACGCGATGAACGTCAAAGCTATCAAACAAAAGATTTTGGATCGCCGTCAGCGCGATGCTTGTTTTGCCAAGACCCATATCCAACAGGACTGCCGCCGTGGGATGGCTTTCGATATAAGAAATGGCATATTGTTGGTACTCATGAGGCTTGTATTGCATCCAGCATCCCTCCAATCTGATCTGCGCTGTCAATAACATAAACACGAAATCCCAACTCCCGCAGCATACGATGCCTTGCCAGCTGAAGAGGACGTGACTTCTTTCCCGGTGCTTTTACTTCTACAAAGGCTATCCTGCCGCCCGGCAATAATACTAACCGGTCCGGCATTCCATCAAAGCCGGAACTAACAAACTTCAGTGCCATACCGCCTGCCTTTTTTACGGCTGTCGCAAGTTTCTGCTCGATTACTTTTTCCCGCATTTCACATACTCCTTCCCACCTTTCTCCCATGTCATCATTGAAAGTCTTCCTATTTTTGTCCTTTTTGTCACACTGTCCTATAGCGTGTACGAATGAAAATATAAATATAAATATAAGTAAAAATATGTATCTATATGTATCTGTTACTATAAGGACATATATACCCATATATTTACATATGGTATAGGGACAGAAAGGACAAAAAGGACAAAAGTCACTGCTCATACATATGTGGATTGACGAGATATGTCTGTGCAGGAGGCCTTCCTTTTCCCGAATAGTTTTTATGTTCCTTCGGTGCAATATAGCCGTAATCCACCAGTTGTGTTAAGACCGGCTGCACATCCTCTGCTTTCTTGAAATTGCGGCAGAGCCTCATAAGGTCCCTGCGTGTAAATTCCGTCATCCCATTTTTCGTTACCACATCCATCACCTTCTTGCTTTGGCTGATAACCGGGTCAGCACCCATCAGCATAAAAGCCGCCCTTGCGTGTTCTATAAAATATTCTCCGATCCGGATGCTGTTTCTCATGGTTTCCCCGTCCACCACAAGTGGATCCGGAACAACTAAAAAGTCATGGTTCCTGTATGTGGATGCCCGGCACAACAGGGCTGCGATACGCTGAATGTTGCCTACCAGCTTTCCTGCCCAGTCCACAATGTCTGCGTAGGTTCTGTTTAACTCAGGCTCCAGCCTTTCGGCAAAGGCTTCTATCAGCGCATCTGCCTCCTGCGATAAGGTGATGATTTCTTCCCCTCTTTCACATTCATCCTCCAGCAGATTCCGGATGCACTGCTCATATTCCCGGTACACCTCATCAGGAACAGATGCTGAACGGTATTTTCGTTTCCCTACAAAGGATGCCGGGATACAGTATAAAAACCGTGCTGTCAGTCCCCGCCCCCGGAAGACGCCGTTCTGCATCAGGCCGGAAAGGACGCTTGGTTGTACCATAAGCAGCACCGTCAGTGCCGGGTTCATGATGCTTTCACTGTTCCTGCCGATACGGTCCACCCGGATGCTGTCCCCGGAGTAGCCTTTCAGCATAACGTCAATATTGACGGTTTTGGAATACGCTCCCGCGAGAGTATCAAATATCCCACCTTCCGTGGATAGAATTGCCGCCCGTCCGTTATTATCCGCCAATACAGACGTCAGCTTTTCTGTGGTAATATCATCCACATACAGCTTCATCGGCTTCATTTCCTTATATCCGGCAATCTCCTCTGCCATTCTTCGGACTGCTTGTGCATCCGCTTTTCCCTTGGATGCCTGATCCTCCAGCACTTTCTGCCTGCGTTCCAGTATCCGTTTCTGCATTTTGCTGGCTTCGATTGCCGCTGCATTCTGCACATTCCGCTCTGACTCATATACATTCAATGGCCGTATCATGGCATTTTCGACCGCAGATTTACGCTCGGACGGATTCATGACATTCAGCACAAAAATATTGACAGGTTCTATCCAGTCCGGCTTTGCCCTGATTTTGAATTTCCCCTGCATGCATACGGACAGGATTGCAATGGCTGCGGTAGCCGCCATATCAACCGGTGTCTGTGTGCTTTCCGAGAGTGCCGCCACATAATCACCGACCGCCTTTGGCAGGGCATCCAACGGGAAAGGCGGCAGATGGTACTCATCAAAAGGAATGGGCATCTCCCACTCCGGTTCTTTGTTGTACTCCTCCGGTGCAATATACCCATCCTGCTTTGCCAAATCCCTGCCAAATTTCAAGGCACTGTCCCATATGCTATCCAGTTCTTCCCGCGCTAACGGCGGCGTACACCTTTTTGATTTCTCGATGAAAATACGACGTGCTTCCTCTGTGCAGCCATACCGCTTGACAACTTTTCCCGCAAACCAACTCATGCTTTTATTACGGGAACCTTCTGTAATAGTTTCCTTATCAAAATCGCATAAAGATTTCTCGTCTAAAAATTCATCTATAGTCTTACTTCCTTCATGCCATATCACATCCACCGGCTGACAGCCATACATAAACCGTGCCGCATCTGTCGCCCCCTTATCAAAGAAGGGTGCCGCCGCATATATACGTTTTTTTAAGTTCGAACAATCTTCCGCACTTACAGTGGGTTGATGAGGAAAATAGACATGATGCCGCGGTCTGGCTGACTTTTTTCCTTTTACCTTTCCGTCATGGCGGCTGGGAACAACGACAAAAGAAACATCCGGGAAAATGTTTGGATACATGTCAGGATATATCCAGTCTTTGGGATGATCCGAGTGATCGTTGTCACAGTCCATGACATCCACGTTCCCGGCAATATAATCAGCATTGGAGCGATGGAAATTTTTATATTCCGCACTGACATGATCGCGGCAGATGGCAGCCTTAAAGTCTTCTTCATTTGCAATGTCAGCCTGATTCGGGTAGATGCTGTTTCTGGCATTGCCCGTACAATTTGCCGTATATAAAGTGAACTTCATCGGACCGTCTCCTTTAAATCACTGCCAAAGTAACGCAGTTTGTAATTCTTTCTTTTGGCTCTCCTGATTTCCGCATCCATTCCCGCCGATATGATGTCTCCAAACACCCACACCTCACTGCAATGGCTCATCAGTACATTGCCAAAGTGCAGTCCCAGTTCACGTTCCGTTATGTCGGTATCATCAAGGAACTGCGGAAACAGCAAATGTGGAGCGATAGGGATATACCCCTGCTCCACAGCAAAGCGACTGTACCGTCTTGCATTGGCAATGTTCCCGGACACGTCCCCTGAAAACGGGGAGCATACATAGATCATGGGCCGGTATGCTCTTGCCTCCTTCACTTCCTGCTCGATATGGGATAAGGCTCCGTAGGTAGTCGGATCTGGATATCCTTCACTGTTACGTCTGCTCACACCCACACTGTTTACCTCCCGCCAGCTTTTTGCCGCAGCTGTCACACAACACCGATGTACCGAAAAGATCAACCTTGCCATCGGCAAATACCTCCGCCAGGTCAACCTGTACTTCTGAGCCGCAATGCGGGCAGCGGCAGAATACATTCTCATCATTGATTTCAATGGAAATCCCTACCGTATCATTCAGTTGTTCCTTTACATAAAACATACGTATCGCTCCTCCTAATTGGTTAAATGCTTTTGCATTCGCATGAAAGCAATCAGAAATTCCGGCCTAAATAAGCCATATTCCACAGATTCAATCCACACTTTCCCATCCTCATCTTTCGACGTAACAAGTCCGGCATCAGCCAATGATTCATGAAACTCACCCAGTTCGTCATATTGTGGACAAATGCGTGAAATGAAATCACGAAAATCAGGAACCTCGTCCTTCAATCTTTGGTTCCTGCCACCTGTCGCTGTTGCAATACACTCCTTCATAAAAATACCGCCTTTCCTAAAAGTAGGGCTTTGCCCTCTGCTAGTAAAAGGACAAAACCCTATTTTTTAAGAACCATATGTTTAATCTTTTTTGTAGAAGCTGCATTCGTATCCGTCTGCACGAAGGAGAAGTCCGCTGATCCATGGCGGCGTTCTGCCCATTTGCTCACAGATGCAATCAAGGGATACATCCATGCTGCACTCCATGATCAGTTCATCATGGACATGACCGCAGATAAAATAGTGGGATAACGTGCGCATGGCATAGGCAAGAATATCCCGGCTGATTGCCTGGACAATGTTTTCCACGAACTTGGGGCCGTAGCTTTCAATCCGTTCCCATTTTTTTGTGCCGCCAACCCCCTCGTAGGTAACGGCTTCGCCGCCGAAACGGTTTTCTCCCATGCGCGGCTTCACATAGGACAGATGTCTGCCGCTTGGCAACTGGATAAACAGCATCCCACTCTGATAGACAAAACGAATACCATGTGTTTCAGTCGACATATGCCGCTGGACCGTATTTTTAACACACCTGTCCACGTCCCACCAAAACTGTACGATATTCGGATTGGCTGCCCGCCATGAATCCACCAACGGCTGAAGTTCTTCCTCCGCAAGGCCCATATCGAGTGCCCCCATTGCTTTTAAAGCGCCTGTCGAACCCCCGTATCCACAGTTGTGGACGAGTTTCCCCGATACGGTAAAACGATGATGCTGTCCGGCATTTCGTATGTCATAAAGTCGAGTCGTGCGCGTATTAGATGCCAGTTCTTTCTCTTTTCGAACACTGCAAGTTCTGCTGACGCAATAATCTCGTCCCGACTCATCCCCTGAGTAAGCTTTCTTGTGACTACACTTCTTGCATATGGCCAATATTGCTGCTCGAATTTTGTCAATACCGTTCTCCGTTGATTTATACAATTTTCTTGATGTGTCGCAAACCTCAGATTCCCCGGTTGATAGTGGCTGTTCGTATCGATTCGGTCTATCTCCATTTCTCGCCCCGGGAGTCCAAAATTCTTTATCATATACAGACCTGCTTCTGTTACACTTACAAAATTGAAACGTATTCCTCTCGCGCCATAATTGTGAAATCCTCTGTCCGATGGATTTTCGCAGCGTTGTTTCGCTGCTGTCAATCGGCGATCCAACCACAAAGGAATTTTCCGTTTCTGTGAACATTGTTGACACCCTTTTGACCTTCCACTTCTTAGGTTTTCCAATTCTTGCCATTGTGTAGAGTGGCAGCCTTGGCATTCCGTTAACACATAGCAATGATTCATCGCCTTGTTCCATCGTTTTTCCGCCGATATTATTTTCACCCAGCCGAATTGTCTGCCTACCATTCCCGGTTTGTAGGAGATGTGCGCCGCAGGTGGCGGCGATTCCAAACTGTACGGGCTGCGATTTCCCTTCGACCCATACAAAGTGGTCTGCTGTTGCTCTAAGTCCATCGTACTCAATAACCTCTCTTTCTCCCTTATAGATAACACCATCATGCTGTACCCAATTTTCTCCATCCCATAGCAATTGGTTTTTTGTGACATCCTCAATCGGCACAAGACCTTGATTTGTCAGAACGAGTTCTCCTTCTGCAATACAGGCCAATTCCGCTATCTTTCCTTTTTGCCTGAGATGCCCGTTCACACCGTGCTTTTCTACAGGCACACCAAACATCTTACTTGCAGTCGAGCAATAAATATCTTCGCCTTCCTCAAATGCTTTTGATTTCCATTTTTCACCTGCCAGAAAGGACAGCACCCTTGCTTCAATAGCCGAAAAGTCTGCCACCACGAATTTCATGCCGTCTCTCGGCACAAAAGCCGTGCGGATAAGCTGTGACAGCGTATCCGGAATATCATCATATAACAGTTCCATGGCATCATAATCGCCACACTGTACCAGGCTGCGGGCCTGTTCCAAATCCGGCATATGATTCTGGGGCAAATTTTGAAGTTGAATCAGACGTCCTGAATTGCCTGTCACCCATACACGTCCGTTTCTTCTTACTAAAAAATATCCTGTCGGGGTTTCGGCACAATAAACGTAACCCTCAAAGTCAGTGATTATCGGCTTTGTCCTAATTTCGTGACAATTAATAGGTGTAAGCCAAATATCAACATAATACGCATCACTCCAATTCGGGTGCTTGTCTGAACGCACTTTGGTTTTTACAGAAGCAGTTCTTCCCGAAATATGTGCAAATGCTTGAACAATATCTGCATTTTGTTTATTACAGGTCACATATTGAATGCTGTTTTTCGCCGATCTGCATCCATCCCAATATACAAGTTCATCAAAGAATACATCCGCACTTTCGTCAAATAACCACGTTCCAAAAGTTTTTTCTCTGAATTGTCTGAGCCATAATGGAACATTTCTTGCTAAAATATTGAATTGCAGTCTTGGCTTTGGGTTATTACTATACACTTTATATGAATACTGAATATTGGCTGCCCTGAGTAAAGCCTTACATCGTTCAGCTTTTCTGCTTTTAGTAAAACCAAGTTTAATGGTTCCGTCATCACAATAATGACCATCTGCTTGCACCATTACCATAACTCGCAGCTTATTATGTTCTAAACCAGAGTTGATTTGGCGATAGCCTGTAAATGGAATTGATGGACGATATCCAGCCATATTCTCCACGGTATCCATTGTCCATTCATCTCCATATCGCTTTTTTACATACATTCTATGATCAGGTGTACTAATTTGCGATATGCGTTTATCTTCATATAAGTAGATGTCACCTTTATATGGAAACATGAGTTGTTTCG
This sequence comes from Megasphaera sueciensis, assembly GCF_050219315.1. NCBI lineage: Bacteria > Bacillati > Bacillota > Negativicutes > Veillonellales > Veillonellaceae > Megasphaera > Megasphaera sueciensis. The sequence goes on along the minus strand of NZ_CP116939.1, from coordinate 82,297 downwards.
CTTTCTGAAATGATACTGCTTCTCCTTGTGGATTCCAGCAAGCTATTATCCCGCCATTCCATCTGTCCAGACGCTCCCAACCTTTATCGGTGAGTACTTCGTGGTCACCGGTCAAGCACCATCGACCTGTGCGATTAGCGCCGTAGAACTGAAACATTCCTCTGGCCCTGCCGTCCTCGCAGGCAGCATGCTGCATTGCCTGATACTTTTTGACGGAGGACTTGGCAAGCTGCTGACGAAGAATTAACACATCGGCAATTGCCTGTGGAGCTGTTTTCACAGCCTGTGCCACTTCCTTTTTCCCAAGGCTGTCCATTGCCATCCCGTGATCTGCCAACCATTGCTTCATCTGAACCACGGAGTTTGGATTATCAAGGTTGGTCAGTTTCTGCATTTTTTCTACCAGTACGGCCTTGGATTTTGCATCAAATGCAATCGCATTTGTGACCACCTTCATATCAAGGGCAATCCCCCGGTCATTGATTTCCTGGTCGAGGTGGTATTCGTCCCATACAAAATCCGGTACAGGATAATTTTTCAGCCGATCCTGTATCGACATTTCCACTTCCACATCACGTTTGTTATAGAATTTGAACAAGTTCCACTTGTTGATATCATGCTCTGGCAGATTCCGTGTTCTGCCGCCGTTGACTTTGGTCGCCTTGCAGGGGATACAAAAATAGCGAATGAGATCTTTCCCTTCCTTTAATTTCTGTTCATCCAATCCCAGCACCGCTCCTGTCCCGGCAAGGGATAAGGGCAGTCCCATATAGGCCGCCCATATCATGGAGCATTTCCATGCTGCCGAATCCATATAATCACCGACCGTATCTTCGCTAACGCTATAACTGTGAAATTGCATCGGATAGTTCCGTTTCAGCCAAACTGACAGGCAGACCCTCTCGAATGATGCATTAAATGCCCACTTAGTTACGGTGTTATCCGTCAGTGCCGTAATAATCTCCATCGGCACTGTATCGCCCTGCGCCAGATCATATACCATGATGTCGCCACCGTTTACCGATACACCAAACAGCAGAACTTCAAAATTAGGGGATTGAGCATATTTATAGACCCCACACTTCTGCAAATTCACATCACTGTATGTTTCAATATCAATGGAAAGTGTTGTTATATTTCCCATATTGTCATCATCCTTTATACAAGCAAGGCGGCGAAGTATTATCTCCACCGCCTGCCGTTCATTGATTACGCTGCCTTGTCAGCAGACTCGTTTTCTCCACGTTTACGTTTCTTTTCCTTACGATTTTCAATAGCGTTTTGGACAAGAAGCACCACATCTGCAATGAGAGCTCCCAGCACCGCACCGAAACACACCGCAAGCATCATGCTTTGTACTGTTGTCATATTCCGTTTTCCTCCTTATGCTAGAAAATCATCATCAGCATCGGTTGCAAAATCGTCCTCGGCACGGCTTTTCCCGCCTAACGGTTCTCCGTCCTTAATCTTCTGCAGGTTATTCAAGCCGCAGGCGATACCCTTATTGCCATTAGAATTGAATGCATAGAAATTGATGGAAGCACGACCATACACGCCACTGTACACTTCACTGCGTTCGATAATAGGCTGACACCCTGCATCTACAATGCCAGGGGCGGATGCACTGTTGGCATTGATGAAGTAGCTATTGGCATAGGTTGCATCATCAGGCCGTTCCATATCCCCGTCACGAAGCGGTGTCTTTAGAACAGAAAGTGCTGGCACGGTCTTGCCGTTGCCTTTCAGCTTGGATTCTCCTTCCTCATACGCTGCCTGGATAGCTGCCTTAATCTTGTTAACGGTTACGGTATCGTCTTTCGGAATGATAAGGCTCACACTATATTTCGGTGTGCCGCCATTGATTGATTTTGGATCCCATACATTGGCATACGACCAACGCGTGTTGATACCGGTAATCACTTTTGTCAAATTCACATATTTCTTTGCCATATTAGTTGTCCTCCTTAAAATCGTTAGCTGCCGTATGTATAGCCGGACGTTTATCCGACATCGGTACCAAGGTTGGCTTGCCCTGTGGCTTTTCAATGAAACCCGAGAGCATGTCTTCAAATTTTGTTTTGCCGAGCAGTTTGGTCATCGCCGTAATACCCAGCACCTTGTGCTCATACGGATCAAATCCAGCTTTTTCAACAGTTTCTGCCACCGCATGTTCATTCACATATCTCCGGTTGGAACGCCCCTCGACAATTTTCCAGTCATGCCATTCCTTGCCGCTGACCGCCTGCTGCAACGCATATTCCTTTACATCGCTGGCCCATGATACCAACATGTCAGCTTTGGAGAGAATAGCTTCTATTTCCTCATCTTCCAGCGTGGATGGCATGGTAAAATCATACCGGGCCAGTTCCAGGTTATATTCTGCCCGCTTCCGGCAGATAGCTTTCACCTTGCAGAACCGGCAATGTTCTCCGGCCTTAAACTCACCTTCGCCTTTAGCCGCAAGCTGTGCCGTCGGCTTCAGTGTATTGTCTGCCCAGGAGAGCAACTCTTTCTTTGAAATGGTATCGGTGCTAATGTTTTCGCGACGCGGCTGGAAGATGGTCATGGATACCTGTTCGATATCATAGATACCGTCAAACAAATCCAAAGCACCGAGTGCATAACACATCAGTTGCGGATTCCGCTCCGCTTCCACTAAAATTCCTACCCCAAACTTCATATCAATAACCGAAAGTACCCCATCTGCCACAATGACACAGTCGCCGGTACCGAAACCATGCGGCACCCATCGGGAGAAATCCAGTCGTTGTTCAACCAGCACCAACGGGTCTTTACATGTTTTCTGTACCGCCGCAAGCTGCTCCATTACATACTGGACATACATATCCGCGCAGTCTGCCATTTCCTCATTGAAGTACGTAAGATTTTCCGTGGGATCTGCTGGCTTCTGCCCCAGTACGGTTTTCAGTTTATACTCACAAAGACTATGGGCATCCGTTCCCTGTATTGCAAACTCACTTGTGACATCGCCAACTTTGGCACACAGCAATGCTGATGGTGGGCATTGTAACCATCTGTGGCTGGATGAGGCTGATAAGACTGCGTGTTTATCCGGCATTGCCAAGTACCTCCACTTCAGCAAGCAAGGTCTTGTATTCTACCGGGTTTACATCGGACAGCCTTCCCACACCATGCTGATTAATGATTGCCTTTACCTGTGCGGTATAGCCTTTGCGGGCCTTATCCGCACAAACAGCCCTGACATCTTCAAGCGTGAGTTCCTTTTCTTTCTGTACTCCGGCTTTAGGCTCCCCGACTTCTTTTTTCTTAGCAACAGCCTTTTTTGCAGGCGGCTTTTCTGCATCCGCGCCGCTGAAAAAACTAGCCAGTTCCCCCGAAATACCGACCAATGTTTCACCACATTTTTTTAGCTCATCAATGAGCATGGATAATTCGTGTTCTTTTCCCATTGGGATTGTCTCCTTCCCTCTTCATTTTTTCAGTTGCGCTGGCTGTCAAAAACCTGTCAGCGATTCGCCGTGACACCACACTAATTGCAATAAGCACATCAGATAACTCACGGTCGAGTTCCTGACGGCCATTTGCTTTTGTGCCTGATCTGCATCGGATTGTCATATTTGACACCGTCCTTTCCGAGTGGTTTTCCTGCCCCTCTGTAAGTAAAAGGACGTCTGCCGATATTTTAAGAACCATAATTGCTAAAAAATATAAAAGCCTGTTCTATCACATGCTGCTGTGGTAGAACAGGCGGAGATTTGCTCCTTATTTAAAATTACTCATTTGGGTCTTTATCTTCAGTAAAATCCGGTGTTTGCGCTTGTTAACACCTTTCTGACTCATACCGGTGACCCGTCCGATTTCGGCTTCGCTATGACCGGTGCCATACATATCCATAATCGTGCGGTCAAGTTCTTCCAACCCGTCCAGCACCTTGTGTAGTTCGTCAATCAGCATTTTCTTCATAACATCCGCTTCAAGATCGGAAGTATCAGCAACTTCATATTCGGTTTCCCCGTACATTTTATCCAGTGATGCCATCGGCTCCTGCCTCTGCTTCCGTTTATCTGCTCTCCAAAGCGGACGCATATATTCATAATATTGTTCTTTGGTTGCTGGAACCATAATAACTTTCTTCGGTTTATTCCCGATTTTCGTCCAAACTACATCCGCCGGATCAATACCGAAATCCCTGACGGTTTCCGGTGTTACCTCCATTGGGATGTAATACTGCCTGTTTTCACTGCTTGTCTGTATATTTTCGTTCTTTTTCATTTTGTGTCCTTTCCGCCTGGATAAGCGGTCGGGATACAAAAAGGAGTCGATGGATTTATGCCCACCGACTCCTTCACCTAAAATGGCATGACAAGGTACGGTAGGTACATCATCGGTTTGTCCACAGTCAAGCTGTGTTCAAACGTCCTATGTATCCCGCCGCCTTAATGCGCATCTCAGGCTATGAGATATTATTTGTGTCTAACATATTTCTGGATGTGGATAGGCTGTTTCTTCTAATTTTTTACTATCCACCATTTCTAACAAAATATTTTTTGCTTATTTTTTTGTCAGAGTTTTATCTCCTTTCTACAGAAATTCTTTTACTTCGCAAAGATTTTTGATATAATAAAATGTATAAACTTCTGGAACAGACCCGGTATCTATTGGGTCAATTAAATTGTAACAAATTAGTAACTTTAAAAATCGGACTGACTGGACGATTCCGGACGCTTTCGGACTAGGCAACAAACGTATACATGTTTATTACAGGAGGTGCCGTGTTTTGAAATTTTCTGACTATGCTCAAGGCCTTTACCCATATTGTTCTAATGGAATGCGTGAACCAGCTTTTTTCACTGCACTGATTGGTAATTTTATCCAAGATGCTACAATGGATGCTTGCAAAATTCTCCAGAGGGAAGAAGACACTCGGTATCGATACATAAAAGGAATTCGTAATATTCAAATAAAAGATGCCAAGTACATTTATCACCATCGAGATATGGACAAATTTTCTGATTGGATTGATGATCGGATGGGCGAATCCGATTCTTATGAAGCTGTTGATAAGTGGCTGAATGATTGCCAAATAGCACATGACAAGTGTTATATAGCAAAGGCGTGTTCAACACTTCTGGAAACAATACTTTTGGAAATAATACAAGGCAGTGGTGCTTCATCTGGTAACTCTACAAATTCTGAATATGATTTTGCACTCATAGATGAAATTAACAAAAAAATAAAGTCGCTCCCTCAACCGGTTAAAGTACCGGTGCCAAAGGAAGCGACTCCTGAAGAACATGATTATATAAATGAACTATATTGTGCTTATGGAGATGCTGAAGGCAAAAACAATTTTACAAAATCTGATTTATCCATTTATCCTGAATATAAAGAAGATCTTGCTGATAGGCGTATTGATTTTTATGCTGCAGAATCTATTCATCGTGGCGTAATGGAATTAGGGAACGGCGGCCTTGCAAATCAGTTTGATGTACTAAAAGAGGAAACATATGATGGCGTAAAGGATACGGCAAAACGCACACATTCAAATGGATACGAACGTATGCTTGCCGTTATGGAACAAGCAGTGAATGTAACCGTTAAAAGCTATGTACTCAGTGAATCACCATATTGGATCAGTGGAAAAATTAAGAAAGGAGTCTGCCATCAATTGGTTAACGATGGCAGACTTAAGTGGGTAAAAAAGAAAAATGAATAAAAAAGCTGTACTTGGTTCCCCATTTGAAATGTCACTCCGCATCCTTCTTATGCTGAATGAAATAAAGAATATTGAATGTGATTTGCAAATAATATGTGCTATTGATTTTATTGCTGTATATGCCGCTGACTTTAATCTCCTGGATGAAAATCTACACGGATATGGTAATTATCGTTTTAGTGAATACCCTGCCAGGAAAAATCTTGTTACATCCGCGCTAAAGATTCTTGTCCTTAATGGTACAATTGCATTTTTTGCAAATAAAAATGGTTTCACGTATAAGATTACGACAACGGGAAGAAAGGTATGTCACGACTTAACTGATTCATATTCAAATGAATATCGCATTGCTGTTAGGTCAGTTTGTAAAAGATATGACATATCAAATGACGCAGCCATGCTGAATGATATTAACAAGCATACCATCTGCTCTTTGCAGGAGGACAAAAATGAATAGATTCTATATTGATAAAATAGTTGTATCTGGCACAGGCCATTCTAATTCTCTTATAAATTTTAAACCTGGACTAAATTTTATTGTTGGGCCATCAAACACTGGAAAAAGCTTAATAATGGATTGTATCGACTATGTGTTCGGGTTTACGCCAAAATCAGATCGCCCATCAAAAATAGTTGACAACAATAATGGATATGAAAAAATAACACTTTATTTAAAAACAGCTTCAGGAATAGTTATTCTTGAACGGAAAATCGGTGATACAAAGATTGCCGTTAGTGGTTCAGATTCTACCATAGAACACGGTGTTTATAGTACAAGCAACGCAGCAAAGAAAAATATCAGCTCTATTTTTCTTCACCTACTTGGGATTGATGAACCACATAAAATTTTATCCAGTCAGGCTGGTAATACGCAATCTTTAACATGGAGAAGTATATTACATTTATTTTTTATGCGGCAACCAGACATTGCAAGGGAATCTTCTTCTCTTATGGCACCTGGCGGTTATAGTAAAACCGCATCACCGGCAGCATTACTATATTTACTAACTGGTCAAGATGCAGATAATCTTGAAAAAGTTGAAAATCCGGAAATAAGCAAGGCCAAAAATCAAGCATTAGCATATTATATTCGTGATAAGATTGATCGTTTAACTAAACGACGTGAAGAATTAGAAGAAATCATTTCTAATACCGAAACTTCAAATTCTCAAGAAGCAATAGAAAAAATTCATAAAGAAATCAATAGCATACAAGAAAAGCTGGACGATGCTGCAAGCGAAAGTAAAAACCTCATGTCACAAATATATGCTCAAAACAGCAAATTGTCTGAATGTAATACTGTGATACATAATTTTTCTGTATTACGAAGGCAGTATCAATCCGATATAAAACGACTTGGGTTTATTGTTGATGGAAAAATAAGCTTATCTACATTATCCTCAACAAAACACTGCCCCTTCTGTAATAGTGAAATGAAGTCAACACCAAATCCACAGTACATTATTGCATCATCTGCTGAACTTGATAAAATCAAAGACCATCTTACCGAACTTACAAAAGCTCAGCGAGATATTGATAAACAAAAACAAGCAACCATTGATAATATTAAAAATCTTGAACTGCAAAAGGGACAAATTGATACCCTTATAACCGAACAACTTCGTCCACAATTATTAACATTCAAAAAACATCTCGAAAATCATTTACAATTAATGAGGTTTACTGGTGAACTTGAAGTAGTTAATCAAAACGAAATACAATATAAAAGTGAACTTTTTGAAAAAGAAACAGAAGAAATACCAGAAAATCCTAAATACAATATTTCCAGTTATTATAGCTATGATATTGTGAATGGCTTTGAAAAAAAACTCATAGAAATATTGAGTGCTTCCAAAGTCGGTGGCGCTACAACTGCAAGACTTAATATGACAAATTTTGATATTGAGATCTGTGGCTTAAAAAAGGCATCTTCTATGGGAGGCGGTTTTTGTGGAATTTTGAACACTATTACCGCCCTTGCAATGAGTGGCTATCTAATTGAATCTGAAGGCAAGGCACCCGGTTTTTTCGCAGCTGATTCACCTTTAACACAACTATCTGAAGCTGAGTATATAGAACAACAAAATACGATCAAGATGAATTTTATCCAATATCTCATTAATCATGCTTGCGAACGACAGGTTATTATCATTGAACAGAAGAAACGTATGCCATTTATTCCTAAAGATGATGATAAAAAACAAATCCATGTTATTGAATTTTCCAGAAATAAGGAATCCGGACGATATGGATTTCTAAACGATGTTTATAACTCGGAGGATGAACAATCAATTGAAACGTAATTTAATGAAATAATAGGAGAAGAAACATGTATATTAGCTATGAAAAATTATGGCACATTTTACTTAATAGGCACATGACCCGCGAAATTCTGCGAAAGGAATGCAAAATCAGCTCCAATACCATTGCAAAGCTTGGCAAGGGACAAAATGTAACAACAGATGTTCTTTTGAAAATATGTAAGTATCTAGACTGCAAATTAGAAGATATTATGGAAATAATCAAAGAGTGATGGAGGTACTAGGTGTCAAACATTATTACCCTTGGCAAGAACACAAAATCTGTTCAGTACCTATGTCGAAAAGATAAACGATTAGCAAAAGTAATTTCAATGGTAGGAAATATTACCTATATACCATATGAAGATGGATTTGCATTTTTAATACATGAAATTATTGAACAGATGCTATCAATAAAAGCTGGACAGAAAATTTATGATCGACTCGAACAATTATGTAACGGAGTTATCACACCGTCCGCTATTAGCGTCCTAAGAAATAATGATATTAGAAATACCGGGACATCAAGTTCCAAGGTTTGCTATATCAAAAATATAGCAAATATAATAATAGATGGTTCTCTAGTGCTTGAAAATCTAAACAATTTATCTGACTTGCAAGTCATAAAGGAACTTACAACATTGAAAGGGATTGGTAATTGGACAGCAAAAATGTATCTAATTTTTGTTCTTAATCGTGCTAATATTCTTCCATTTGAAGATGTTGCATTCTTACAATCATATCAGTGGTTGTATAAAATATCTGAGTTCAGTTCGGTTAATGTTAAAAAACGCTGTAAAAAATGGGAACCATACTCATCTATTGCATCCAGATACATGTACCAAGCATTAGATCTTGGTCTAACTAAAAACGAATTTCACCTATTTAAGTAAAGGGGATTAAAAACTTGGCTACAAAAGGGAATAAGAAAACAAATTTAGAGGCAAACGATGCTTTTTTACAATATGAAGAAGAGATTGTCAATAATCCTGCTTATAACGGTATGCCCGACCTAAGATATAGTGATGGCTCTATCCAATGGGAGGCTCCATCAAATAGAAGTTCTGGAGAATTTCAGTTTTCTCATGATAAAAGGTATCAGTGGTGGATAAAAAAAGCCGCTGAAGTTGGAATTAGTACTGATGAAGATAAATGGATTAGTAAGGTTGCAAAACGAATTCACCCTACTAAGTTACATCCTTGTAAAGTATGTGGGCGAGTAATGGATATTCGCTATTGCTACCTTTCTGCAAACTTTATAAAACGTGTCCAGAAATTACCTTTTTATGACGGCTCTGTTACAATGAATGAAATTACACATATTATTGATTTTATTTCATCATTTGTTGATACCTATGGTGAAAAAGCCTATGCTTCATTACCAAATTTGTTAAAATGTGTCCAAGTTAAACAAGTTCCGGTACTCCCGAACAATTTGATCTCATGGACTTCATGGATTGAAAATGAGTATATTCCAAAAGAGCCAAGTATGTTAGGCCCGGGAACGATGTCTAATCCACCAGACCGTTTGGATGGTTTCCACACATATAATCGTTGTTGTAGACGTAAAGCAGATAAAGGTCGATCAAAGGAAAACCTTGCTTCTTATTCTACAGATAGACGTGCGTTTGAAAATTGGAGCGACGGAAACTGGATAACCGCCAATAAACTGATGGGATTCATCAACTCAAACATTGAAATGAAACAACAGTATTGCGCAAATAATGGTAATGGTCAAAAGCATCCTCGTCCGTGTAGCGCAGATCATATTGGACCTATTTCTTTGGGTTTTTGCCATAGGCCAGAATTTCAATTATTATGCACCCCATGTAACAGCGCCAAAAACAACCGTATGTATTATTCCGATATTCAACATCTCATATCTATAGAAAAAACTGGCATCACTGTTACAACATGGTATGCGGAACCTATTTGGAATAACTGCAAATTTAAAGTAAATGATAAAGAATCGGCGCTAAGATTAAGTCGTATGATGCGAGACAATCGTAATATTGCGCTAATGTTGCTACATGACTTTATGGAGAACGGGGAATATCTGTTCTTACTCACGCTTCTTAATCTCCAATATGCAGATTTTGAATATAGTATAATACCTGAAAGCATAAAAATAAAAAAACAAATTGTCACCGTGGATTTCTTACAAAAGTCAAGCACCTTAAAATATGTCAATATTCAAAAAACCAGAAAAATACGAGTAGCATTTTCAGCTTTGAGTGATTATTCCAAAAAAGAGAATCGAAACGGATATATGTATACAAATACTAAAATTGAAGCTTTAAAGAATGAGGCTTTGATATTGTTAAACAGAGTTAATCCAATCCAAAAGGCTTGGAATAGACAGTTGATTTCTGCGTTATTAGAAGAAACCGCTGAAACTGCGATCGATAGTTTTCTTACTCAAATCAACTATACTTCCATCGCTTCATATTCTGTTTACTTGCAAGTCAAAGAGCTGTTAAAACAGATTATGGTACTCATTGCAAAAGAACTCTCATCAAAATGGGATGATCCGCGCTACGCAAGAGAAATTGATGAAACAAATAAAATCACCAATCAATAAACAACTGTCTTTATTTTAAATATAGCTGTCTAAATATTCTTCTGGCGAAATCTCTCCACGTATAAATTTTTGAAACGATGTGGCGGCAGGGTGAAGATACTCCTTTGTGCTTCCATCCTCAGCATGTGCAATTGGAGGTAAATCTCCAATTGCATCCTTAACACCAATTACCGGCGGCAAGAGTCCTACCTGCCCATTCTTATAAACAGCTGTTTTGGGTACCAAATTAAACTCATCAACAAGAACATTGTTTCCCCCCAAGATTATTACCCTTTCTCTTCGTTGAGGAATTCCAAAATCGGCGGCATTAATCTTGTTGATTTTAATCTTATCTACACAAGTTTCCAAGTCTGTCCGAATCATTTCAAAAAATCGCCCACCATCAAGATTTATTATGCCCTTTACATTTTCAAAAACAAAACCATCTGGTTGAATGTTTTTCACAATTTTGACATAAGATTTAAACAACCAATTTCGCATATCACTAGCGCCACGCCTAGTATTTGCAGTAGAAAACCCCTGACAAGGTGGCCCACCAAGGACAAATAAAGGTAATTCTGGATGCGCATTTTTTGCTTTTAATGCGACATTTATTATTGTATTAAACACTGTTTCAGAATTAATATCTCCACAAATTACGTTCTTTCCCATATTTATTTTATGGGTTTCCACTGCGTATTTATCAATATCGTTTGCAATAATAGGATTCCAACCAGCCCAAATAAAGCCTAATGCAAGTCCCCCAGCACCACAAAACAAATCGACGAATTGACCTTTAAAAGGAATTGCTTTTGCAATTTGATATGCCAACAGGACAGGCACAGCATTACCAATCTGATTATTTATGGCACTACTTGATCCCCTAAATTCAAACGAATCAGGAAATGTTTGTAATCTTGCAGCTTCTCTTTGAGATAATGTTCGATCTTGTTCATAATGTATATTACAGCCATTTCCTGGACGATTAAAATATGTATTAATTGTATATGCTGGCATATTGGGTCGTAACCTTCCATAATATGTCGATCTGCTACCTTTTCCTGCTTTATAACTTTCTCTAATTTGAACAAGTCTTTGAGATGGCACACTTTCTGGAATGTCTTTCCAGTTTCCTCCTTGTGGCACACACTTTACAACTTGCATATCCAAATTACTTAGTTTAGCAGCATAATGATTATAAATCATGTTTCACTCCTTAATAATACTGTTTTGCTATTGTCTTGAGTTCAATTATTTCATTGTTTGAAAAATCAAATCGACTTACTATAGCAAAAAACTGTTTTTCAGTAAGTGCATATAGTTTAGCAACATATACCTCAATTTCCCATTCTACATTTTTCCCTATCATCCGATTATCAACTAATTTCTGAAGTTTTTTTTCTTTTGTCAAATAAGGAACATGCAATTGTTTAATAACTCCGGCTGACACATGATTGCTAACCAAATGACTTCTTGCTTGAAATTCAAAAACCATTGAATTCATAACTGCCAGAAGGATTTTCAACAACCCGTTTTTTCTTTCATCCATGTTGCAAATCGCACCAAGTGAATTTCCAACAATATGACCAGGTGGCAGAATAGTTGCTTTCATTCGTCTTTTTTGTGAATTACGTGAAACATCTCTCCATACAATTTTCCAACCTTTTATTGTATTGGGCGGAACTACCTTTTCTTCATTTAGAAATAGTCCATCAGCTTGAAATTGGTACCTATCTACCATATACCCCTTAGCAAATCCTATTTTACCATAACCACTTAACTTTTCAGTGACTCTTGTTTCGTCAAGTTCTCGAACAAAAGTAAAATCGTTTTCTGTACAAAAATCAAGTACTGTTGGTAATTTTTCTAAATGCCGCAAAATATTGAACATACCAAATCCAGTTTCGAGTGGCAAAGTATATTGATTCCTTTTCACATATTCAAATTCATCTTTATCAAGTATTTTCGTTTCATAATTATGTTCAAGACCAAAAATCTTAGTCGTAAAAAATGTATCTGTTTTTCCCGTTCCTATTACTGCAGTTACACTTGAAACATCCGCGGGACCATATAGTTTCAATTCTGCCGGATAATATGATATTGAATATATGCGATGCTCATCAAAAATCCACTTTCTTAGTGTAACCGATACCTGATCATTGAACAAAGATGCCGGAGAAACCAATCCGCAAATACCCTTAGGTGCCATCAATCTCAATAATACTTCCGCGCCTGTTCTCCCAAGATTTGTACCCCATTTTCCGAATTTCCTTGTTGGTTGCGAAAGTGGAAACTCTGATTTAATATAAGTATCATATAATGCTACTGACTTTTTGTACTCATTGATTTCTTGTAGTGTGCATCTGTCATGAAATATTTTTTGTGGCTTCAACAAACACCATGGTGGATTCGTAATACAAATATCAAATTTTTTCTCTTCCGAAGCGTACAAAACATAGGCATCTACATTTTCTGTATTCACAATTGCATCCAGTGATGTTTCCTTAATAATATTTTTAATCTCGTTTCCAGCTTTTTCTACCGCAACTTGATCAATATCCCACAATACAATTTCGAGTGAAACCGTTTTAAAAACATCTATATCTGCTATTTTCAAGAGTAGTAATTTTATTAATCTTCCATCCCCACAAAATGGATCAATTATTCGAATTCGATTACTTCCGATAGGAAATTCATATTGGGACAACAAATCTGTTATCAGGCGCTTTGCGATAGACAAGTCCGTATAAAATTTCCCAAGCATTTTACTATTCTCAAAATCTGATTTTACAAATTTGTTTATAAACTCATAATACTGATTGCTGAAAATACGCAATTTCATCACACTCGCAGCATCCATTCAATTCCTCCTATATACTTTATTCGTATTTCTGCTACTGATATGATTAAGCACATACTTAGATAGCACTTTTCCCGCTCCTAACCCACAAATCAAGTTCGCTTCGTTTGAATTTCCAAAGTTTGCCAATTTTATGCGCCGGAATATCAGTTTTTTTAATCCAAGTTCGTACTGTTTCTTTTTTTACTCCAAGATAATGTGCAGCTTCATCCAGTCCAATCCAATTATCCACAACACTTTGTTCCATAATCACACCCCGTTCTGAATCTACATAAAATTTCTAAAGACATCATACCATTTTTTCATTTTATTATCAACTTTCATATATGTTTTATATGTATTTTATAATATTTAAAAATTCAATATGGGTTAATTTGTGTAGTCACGGCTTATAAAACTGGATCTTTCTGTTAAAAAAACTATACGTTATATTCAATAGTATGTAATCCATTTTGTTTTATCTTTTTAACGATTTATTCGCTATCGTTAATTCCGTATTCATTTTCAGTTCAAAATACAAATTAAAATTTATTCCATTCACTGTATTGCGGGCATAAAAAAAGAATCAGCTCATTGAGCCAGTTCACAAACTCGCCATATCTGATGCGTTCTTTTGCTATGCACACTTTTTGTTGTTTTGTATCAATCCCAACGTCATTACGTCAACTAACAGTAAGTGTGTCCCCGTAATACAAAAAGAGTCTTTGTTTATTTCAAAGGCTCTTTTTAAATTCTTTTCTCGCTGCTGCTTAGTAAGATGCCATTGCGCCTCTGTAGAACGAACCCGTTCAAGCAAGTCTTTCCAACATCCATACCGTTCCACCCAGGGACGAAAAATAACTTCAGTCTGATTATACCCTCTTTTATACATACGCCGTGTCGATAAAGGCACCGGAACGACAGCATCTATTCTAGCAAACCTATCCTGCCAGGGAAATGCATCCAATATATACTGACAACCTTTTTCATATTTTAAAGCGCGACTGTATTTCAAGGCACGCAATATTTTTTTCATATCCCCACTGTAAGAGGTTAACGCATAGCATCCATCCAATTTTCCCGCTTTATGACTGCCGCTGATCATGCGCGGCTGCCAGATTTTGGCGAAACAAGGAGGACACCAGTTTCCATGCACCTCCACAGAACAGCCACATCCAGGACATCGAGGCGGATATACTAAATCAAGGAGAACACAGCCCATACGTTTTAACATAACTCTTCCTCTCGCAAACGCTGTGCCAGCAAAGTGAACCTACGACTTGTGCGCACATTTTCCACAGCCAGCCGCAAGGCCTTTTTAGTACCGACTAGAATAACTTTTCGTTTGGCCCGCGTCACGGCCGTATAGAACAAATTACGCTGCAGCATAATAGCATGACTATTTACCAGTGCCATTATAACGGTATGATATTCGCTGCCTTGACTTTTATGGACCGTCACCGCATAGGCCAATGTAATTTCCTCTACTTCCCGTCCTTCGTATTTTACATCCTGTTCGGGATAACGCACGTGGATCATATCTTGCTGAATAGCATATATTTCCCCTATGTCACCATTAAAGACACCTTTATCATAATCATTTTTTTTCTGCATCACTTTATCTCCTACACGAAAAAAAATGCTTCCGTTTTTATATTCTTGCTTTTCCGGAGCTGCCCCGTTCGTTTGTTCTTGGATCAATTGGTTTAAATGATCCACTCCGCACTCCTGCCGATACATGGGAGATAAAACTTGCACGGAAAACTTATCCCCCGTTTGCTTGATTTCTT
Organism: Megasphaera sueciensis; assembly: GCF_050219315.1. NCBI lineage: Bacteria > Bacillati > Bacillota > Negativicutes > Veillonellales > Veillonellaceae > Megasphaera > Megasphaera sueciensis. The sequence goes on along the minus strand of NZ_CP116939.1, from coordinate 67,110 downwards.
GTGCATAAAGCTTACTAATCAAAACAGCACCCGATTTTTCATCAGCAATTTCCAAAAACTGAAATTCTCCGCCTATATCTACTACAGGCAGCCGTCCACGATTAATTAAATGAGCGTTCGTCACAATACGACCGCCATCTTTTTGACGAAAAACCGTCTGTAATCGCACAACAGGAACCACTTCAGACCGTATAATGTCATGCAATATCGCTCCCGCTCCAACGGAAGGCAGCTGATCTGCATCCCCAACAAGTATACAGCGGCATTCAGGACGCAAGGCATTCATCAAGTGATACATCAGTTCCAAATCAAGCATAGACACCTCATCAACAATAACTAAATCTGCCGGGAGTGGATTGGCTTCATTATGATCAAATATCTGCTTCGTTCCAACATATCCGCCAGGCCCGAGCAAACGATGAATTGTCAAGGCCTCCCGATTCGTCGTCTCCGTAAGCCGCTTAGCCGCTCTTCCCGTGGGTGCACATAACATAATCCGCAATCCTTCCTGTTCAGCTAATCGAATGATAGTCTGTATGATAGTTGTTTTTCCAGTTCCCGGACCGCCTGTAATAACCATAATTCCTGTTTCTAAAGATTGCTCGACTGCCTGTATTTGCTCATCTGCCAGCTTAAATTTACAATCCTGCTGCCAACGCTCTAAAAATAATGCCACATGGGATGTTGTCTGTAAGGGTGCCATTTCCGTCATCTCTATAATATGACGGGCTGCTTCTACTTCTTCTGTATACGCTTCCTCTGTATAGACATATGTAACGCCGCCATAATAGGACGTAATGAGTTGTCCCATTTGAATTGAATTATTAAGTATTTCCCGCAGCACTACTTCCTCAGCCCTCAAAATTGCAGCGGCTCGATGGACCAGTTCATTATCCGGCACGCATACATGTCCACTTTGGGTCATATCGTATAAAACATAAATAAGGCCTGCTGCCAGCCGCTCCTCTGACAATGGATTCATTCCGAAAGCCAAGGCAATCTGATCTGCCGTTTTAAATCCAATGCCATCCACTTCACGAACCATGCGATATGGTTCATGAATCAGAACATAGTTCGCTTCTTCACCATATACTTGCAATAACCGCCCGGCAAAACGCCCGGATATACCATGTGTTTCCAATGCAAGAGCCAATTCATTTACTTTCTTCTCCTCATAAAAAGAGTCTGTAAGCATCGCTAATTTTTTATTGCCGATTCCTTCTATTTGAAGTAATTTCTGCGGTTCTTGTTCAATGATGCGAATCGTCTCTTTTCCAAAGACGTCAACAATGCGCTGTGCCAATGCCGGACCTATTCCATTTACGGTGCGGGAAGACAAAAAACGTATAATGCCTTCTTCCGTATCAGGTACCATGCGTTGCCAAAAAGATGCAGAAAATTGACGGCCGTATCTTTTATGCACCACATAGTGTCCTTTGATTTCCAACCGCTCTCCAACCAGCGGTTTAAGTCCTTTTCCCATAATAGTGAGATTGGAATCATTTTCATCTATGCGTATCCGAAAAATAAGAAAATCGGAATCCGGTGCCTGAAATATAATGGATTCCACACTTCCTCTTATTATTTCCTCATTCTCCATCATATCACCGTTCCATTCGCTTCCGTTCATACTTTTTGCTCTCATTCATAATACAAGTATATATCTGCTTAATATGGGGTATCAACTTTTCATTTTTTATACGTATTGCAATTTTATCCAGCACGGCAATTTCCCGCTTAGGATCATATACATCCATATGATGTAGTTCTTTATATTCCGCCACACGTGCTACGATAGCCATACGCTGCTCCAATAACTGCGTCAATTTTTTATCAATGACGTCGATTTGTTCGCGACACTCCTCCAATTCCATAGCAATCCTCCTGCATCACACTAATTTACCCGCCTGAGGCGGCTGCACAGCAACATTATTGTATATAAACCAAACTAATGCGGCAATAAGCACCACCGTTCCTAATATACGAGTATATGAAGAACGAGAGACATAATCATACCTCGTTCTATTCTTTTTTTCAGTTATTCGATATTGAATTTCCATTCCTTTATTAAGAAAGCGGAAATGCTCTTCTACTCTATTCCTGAAAAAAATACCATTAAAATTAATTGTCACAACAGTTTTGATATCAGAGGTCAATATTCTGGCAGTTTGGATCAGCCATTCTTGCAGATGATCTAAAAAAGCTTTGTCTGACAATGCACTGCCAAATGCAAAGAAATTAATTTCTGCTTCATTGATTCCATTTTTAATTTCCACTTTTAAAAATGGATATTGTTCCTGCAGTGTATCTATCATTTTCTCCACATCCCGGCGTTGTTCACCAACAAGTTCATATAAAACCGTCGGATTTACCGATGCAATCGATATATCTCCGGATACAGTCACTCGATATTTACCGTAATATTCACATATTCTTCTTCTTATATTCAATACAGGATTCCTCCTCTTAACTTAACCCCCGATAGTAATACGGACAATTTCCCGCATCAAAATAAACATCATTATAGCAATACGGACATTCAGCCATATCAATTTTTTGGCAGTTTTGTCCCACAATTAGGGCAATATGATGCAGAAACATCTATTTTAGCCCCACATTGCCGACAATATTTCCAATCATTCGAACTGTTGAGCAATGTTTTTTCTTCCCCAGGATTCATGACCGCAGTTCCGCCGTCCAATCGGTCCATACGCTGTTCCATGTGATTCATACGGGCATTCATCGCCGTCTCAGATACAGTAATACGTTCTTTCATGCGATCCTTTTCCATACTGGTGCGTCGTATTGCCTGATCTACCGTCAAATCACGCATAATTGCTAAAATAATAGCAGAAATAATAGGACTGATAAGCAACGCAATAATAAACCAAGCAACAGCGCTGCGTCCACGGTGGCTGGCATAGTATCCTACTAATATACAAAGTCCCAAATATAACAATGCAGACATCATTTTCACCTCATTACTATAAACATAATCTCATTATACGGCACTTCCATGCATTTTTCAATTTAAGAGACTCGTATTTAATATGGTACAAGATAAATACATTATTGTTCATTGTAATCATTTCATAATTTCGTTATAATATACGAGTAAGACTATCGTGTTCTTAACATTAACAAAAGGTTGTGGTTTGATATGAACGAAGAAAAGCAAGGCTTACGTCGGAGTCTCAAAGCGCGGCACATGAATATGATTGCTATCGGCGGCGCTATTGGGACCGGACTTTTTGTTGCCGGCGGGGAAACAGTCAGTAAAGCCGGCCCTGGTGGTGCGTTAGTAGCCTATATTTTTATCGGCGTTATGGTGTACTTCCTTATGACCAGCTTAGGCGAAATGGCTTCCTATTTACCAGTCAGCGGGTCTTTTGAAACCTATGCGAATCGTTATGTAGATAGGTCTCTGGGATTTGCTTTAGGCTGGAATTATTGGTTTAACTGGGCTATTACGGTTGCCGCCGAATTGGTAGCCGGTGCACTTATCATGAAATATTGGTTTCCTGATGTACCGGCCGCCGTTTGGAGTGGAATGTTTTTGGCGATCTTATTTATTCTGAATTATTTATCTACCCGCTCATATGGTGAAAGTGAATTTATTTTCGCTGGTATAAAGGTACTTACGGTTCTTGTCTTTCTTGTTGTAGGAACATTGCTTATCTTAGGATTCGGGCCTACCCCATCACCGGGTTTTATGAATTGGACTATCGGCGATGCCCCATTTGTCGGTGGTGTCACTTCCATGTTGGGAATTTTTATGGTTGCCGGTTTTTCCTTTCAGGGAACAGAAATGATTGGTATTGCCGCAGGAGAAAGCGAAGATCCCGAAAAAAACGTTCCTCGTGCCGTTCATTCTATATTTTGGCGTATTCTTATTTTCTATTTAGGAGCTTTTACCGTTATAGGTTTCCTTATTCCTTATACAGATCCCAATCTGCTAAACACAGAAATAGAAAATATATCCATCAGTCCTTTCACCCTTGTTTTCCAACGATTTGGATTTGCTGCCGCAGCTTCTATCATGAATGCAGTTATATTAACCGCAGTCCTTTCTGCCGGCAATTCCGGCCTATATGTATCTACACGTATGTTATATGCTATGGCCGAAACAGGACAAGCTCCCAAATGTTTTCTTACGCTGAATAAACGAGGTGTCCCGACAAATGCACTTTTTGCTACCGTCATCTTTGGATTTGCTGCATTTCTCACCTCTCTGATCGGCGAAGGCACTGCCTACAACTGGCTGGTCAATATCAGCGGCATGGCCGGTTTCATTACTTGGATCGGTATCGCTATTTGCCATTATCGCTTCCGCCGAGCATTTAAAGCACAAGGAAAGGATTTAAGCGTATTACCTTATAAAGCTTCTCTTTTCCCCTTTGGACCTATTCTGGCTCTTATCTTGTGCATTATTGTCACTGCCGGCCAAAATTATTCAGCTTTCATAGGTCCTTCTATCGACTGGTATGGTGCCAGCGTAGCTTACATCGGAATTCCTGTATTTCTAGCTGTTTTCATTTGGCATAAATTAAAACATCACACCCAATTAATTCCTTTAAAAGAAGTTGATTTATCAAAACATACCGACTAAACTAAGAAGAACAGTAAAAACATTGACTTGTTGAATATAAAAAATACAAAACCAGTACTAAAAATGATTTTATTTCATTCTTGGTACTGGTTTTCTCTTACACATTTTTCTTACTATGCTGTTATAAACTACAATGTTTCCAAAAGTTTATGCAAGAGGTTGCGAAGCTCTTGTATTTCATCCTGCGAAAGTTTGACACAAGTACCCATTTTTCCTGGAATATCTCTCGCCTCCTGGCGCAAATCGCTTCCAGTTTGTGTCAAGGTTACCATAACATTTCGCTCATCCGCAGGGAGACGAGATCGCTTTAAATATCCTTTTGATTCTAACTTTTTAAGCAACGGCGTCAAGGTTCCCGAATCCAAATACAAGCAATCTCCCAATTCTTTAATATTGATTTCTCGTTTTTCCCATAAAACCATCATGGTAATATATTGTGTATATGTCAAGTCTAATTTTTTCAGATAGGGCCTATAGTGTTTAACAACTTCCTTAGATGCTGCATATAAAGGAAAACAAAGTTGATTGCAAAGTTTCAATTGCTCATATGTTTGTAAAGTTTGTTGTTCTTCATGCTGTGTCACATGCGTTGCCTTCAATCCAATTTTTCTTTGATAAATTGTAGAAGTTGTTCTTTAGGAGCAAATCCAACTTGCTTTCCAACGGATTTCCCTTCTTTAAAAACAAACAACGCTGGTACACTTTGAATTTCTAATTGTGCTGCTAAGGCAGGTGCTTCATCTACATCCACATTGAAAAAGCTTACGTTTCCTTTCATATCTTCGGCAACTTCTTCTAACACAGGAGCCAGCCTTTTACAATGTCCACACCAAGTCGCTGAAAAATCGACTACCGCCGCTTTGCTATTAAGTACTTCATTAAATTCATTTTGAGAAATTTTTTTAATCATCATAATTACCTCCTAAAATAATTATCTACTTGTGCCGATTTCGATCTACATAAGATACAGCCGAAAGAGCAGCCACATTCCCCTCACCAGCTGCTTTACTATATTGATAAGGGCGTCCCGTAATATCGCCGCATGCAAAACAGCCTTTCATAACTGTCTCCATTTGACGATTTACAGCAACATAACCGCTCTCCGTTGTTAATCCTGGAACCAATTGATCAGGTGCGACACTTTCACGTAAAATAAATACTCCATCGACCTCATACACAGCATCCTCAGTTTGAAGCTGAGAAACTTTAGATGTACCAGCAATACTCACAGGTATTTCATGAACAACTGTAACGGAAGAGGATACATGGATATCCCCCTGATACAAGGGGATATAATATACTTTGGCCGCTATTTCAGCCATAAAATCTACTTCACTTTCTTCAGCCGCACTGTCTGCAATAATTGCAACAACCTTACCTTTGTATAATGGAGCATCACACGTAGCACAATAACTTACTCCCCGCCCCAAAAACAATTTTTCTCCTGCAAAAAAGTGCGTTACTGTCGTACCGGCAGCCAATATAATGCTCGTCGTTTCATACATAGCACCCGCTGCTGTTTGTATTTCAAAATATTCTCCCATATTGTATATGACTGTCGCCTTATCTTCTGTAACAGCAATATTCATTATGCTCAGCTGCTGTTGAAAAACCTTCACCATATCAACACCGCTGTAATTAGGAAGGCCTAAGTAATTTTGAACAATATGTGCTTTTTCCACCTTTTCACTTAAATTTTTTCTTCCTAAAAGCAGTATTTTTTTATTGCGTATCTTAGCAGTAAGTGCCGCCGAAAGTCCGGCAGGACCGGTTCCAATAATACCTATATCATAACGTCCCATATATCATCCTCCTTTTCTTAAGAATGACATCATTAAAAACTAATGTAAAATTAAATTGTGTGCAACTTAATTTCATAATTATTGTACACAATTTATCTTCTTTTGTCAACAGGATACACCTCCCAATGTCACAAAAATATATAGCATTAGGAGGTGTAATTATGTAATATGAAATAAAGTTTTCCTATTCTTTACCAATCAAGTCTTCCCGTAATTAAATATACAAGAAGTCCTTTTTCCGCATGTCTGCGGTTTTCTGCTTCATCAAGAATGGTGTCCAAATGCATATCTATAATTTCCTGAGAAATTTCATATCCCGGATGCATCGGCATATCGTGCATGACCATGGCAGAACTACCTTCCATTAATTCTTTATTAATTTGATAAGGTTCCATCAAATGGACAATCATATTTTTCTTTTCCGTATAGGCAGGATTTGTAAAAAATTCCATATCCACCCATGTATCTGTATATACCGCATCCATATCTACCATAACCTGTTTTAATTTACTTTTATTGATATCAACCGGAAGTTCATGATAATGACCCGTCCTTTTTAAAGCTGCATAAAAATCATCGTCTACATCCATAGCTTGGCTAAATGGGGTTAATCCATACATATCTCCTCCCATTTTCACAACAATTTCGCAAAGAGAATTATAGCTATTATTTTTAGCCCCGATGTAGAGAACTTTCACATCAAAATGACCTGTTTTTTCATAAAGAGTCAGCATATCCGCCAATGCCTGCGTCGGATGAAAAGTATTATCGCAGCCATTAATAACAGGTACTGTAGAATAGCGCATAAAACAACGTGTCATTGCCGCCTTTTTAAAACGACCCATAATGCAGTCTACATTGCGGCCTACATATTTAATTTCACTCATAAGATCTCCAATTGTAAAATTGCTGTCTTTCCACAATTGATTATACGCTTTGCCACCCAATTCCTCCATACCGATTACAAAAGATAGATATGTACGATTTGATGTCTTTTCAAATAATGTATATAATTTTTTTCCATCAAGTATATGTGCATAAGCATCCTGATTTTTCTTGATTTTCTCAGCTAGCAATAAAATTCCCTTAATTTCATCTACCGTGTAATCTGCAAAGCTATTCAAGTGTTTCATAGTTCCCTCCATATATTAAATACATACATCAAATGAAAATCACTCTTGTATCATATCATATATCTGCATTATTTTCAAGTTTTTATGCATATTTTTTTGTAAAAATTTACATATATATTGAATATTTATCACAAATTATACTTTTGAAGTAGACAATGCAATTAAAAGAAAAACCGGCAATCTACGATTGCCGGTTAAAAGGTCAATATTGATCAACCCAAACAGCTTATGCCTTTGTTACGTTAGCTGCCTGCGGTCCACGAGCGCCATCAACGATGTCAAAGTCAACTTCCTGACCTTCTGCCAAGGATTTGAAGCCATCTTCCTGTATAGCGGAAAAATGTACAAATACGTCGCCGCCGTCTTCTCTTTCAATGAAACCATAACCTTTTTCTGCGCTAAACCATTTTACTTTACCGTGCATTACAAATTCCTCCTAAAAAAAACAAATCCAGCTATCGAGTAGCTATAGGCTTATATTATCATATTAACTAACTAATGTCAACCAAATTCAATATTTATAAATTACTTGTCATTTCATTTAAATGGTACATTCCTCTTCTCACATAACGTGCAAAACGATATGCATATTTATTATGTTCATCTGCCGCAAACTCTTGTAATTCTGCAATATACCAATCTTTTCTTACAAATTTCGGGAAAAAAGTATCTGCCGTAAATACCGCATTTATCTCTGTAATATACTGGCTATATGCAAACGGCATAAAAGACTCATACATAGATGCTCCGCCAATAACGAAATAGTCCTTATCCGGCAGCAATGCCGCCACTACATCTTCTATTGAATGATACACGGTAATACGAGAATTATTCTTTTCATACTGATTCTGTCTTGTCACGATAATATGATGGCGCTGAGGCAAAATACCAGGTAAACTCTCAAAGGTTTTACGTCCCATAATAATGGTATGCCCACTGGTAAGTGCTTTAAATCGTTTTAAATCCTCCGAAATATGACAAAGGAGATGCCCATTGATTCCAATCCCCTGATTCTTATCTACCGCGGCAATAAGATGAATCATTATACAGCTACCTCCATGGATAATTTTCCTAAGTGCTGATAATTATCCAGCGCAATATCATCTATTGTAAACTTGTAAAAATCGTGAATGTTAGAATTAATAAGAAGTTTCGGTGCCGGCAACGCTTTATCACGACGATTTAACTGCTGTTTGAGTACGTCTATGTGATTTTCATACACATGTGCATTATTGATAACATGGGTAAACAATCCTGGCTTCAATCCCACCGATTGGGCAATTAAATGGACAAGCACCGCATATTGCGCCATATTAAACGGAACACCTAATCCCATGTCACCGCTGCGTTGGATAAGCATACAATTTAATCGATCACCGGTAACATCCCATAATGTCTGAAAAGCGCACGGCTGCAGACTCATATCAGGAAGATCTTCGATATTCCATAAAGAAACAATCATACGTCGATTCTGACTATCAGATTTCAACATATCTAATAATTTGTCTACTTGCTTAAATTTACGAATTTGATACCCGTACGCTTTGCCAATCGTACCATCAGGACGCATCCACTCGTCCCAAACGTGACATCCCATTTTTTGTAACTCTCTGACATCATTGCTTTGAAGCTGCCATATCCAAAGAAGCTCTTTAACGGCAGTTTTAAAAGCAACAAATTTGGTTGTCAAAATAGGGAATTCTTCGTTTAGATCAAACTGCATGATTTGATGAGGCAGTTTATAGGTAGGAATACCCGTTCGGTTATTAGAATAATACCCTTCTTTAATTATTTTTTCAACAACGTTCAAATACTTCACATCTGCTTTACTCACAAGAATCACCTCTGTATATTTTTAAGCTTTTCTATCGTCATTAAAAACTGTTTGCCATATTTATGCAATTTAAAAGTTCCCACTCCTTTTATGCGTTCCATTTCTTGCAGCGTAGCGGGCAAGGTGCGCGCCATTTCCCATAACGTAGCATCTGTAAAAATAACAAAAGGTGGAATATGTTCCTCTTTTGCAAGATTATATCGCAAATTGCGAAGTTGTTCAAATACAGGCCGCAATTTTTTTTCATCTATCAGTATGCTTTCTTCGCCATGTTCATCCTTCTTTTTAGTTTCTAATGTCTCCGCTGAAGAAGGAACCGCGACTTTCTGCAGTACTTTAGCTGTACCAGCCAACACATTTTGTCCGGCAGCAGTAAGAGAAATAATAGGATATTGTCCTTCAGTCTGTTCTAAATACCGATCTTCAATACATTGTCGCACAAAATCACGTATTTCATTAAGAGAAAATCGGCTTAACATCCCATATGATACGGTATGATCAAATCCATACCGTTTGACTTTTGCATTGGCACTCCCTTTCAAAATATCGCATATCATGGTCATTCCAAATCGTCCTTTAAGTTCATCCACACATATGAATACACTTTTCGCCGGGAGTGTCCTATCTTCCTCTACTACTTTTCTATCGCAATTTCCGCAATGACCACATTTCTCCCATTGAGAATGTTCACCAAAATATTCCAAAATATATCGACGCAGACAAGTATGACATTCGCAGTAATCAATCATGCACCGCAACATATGTTCTTCCTTCAGTTTTTGCTGCATATCATGACAGGACATTTTTATCAAATACCGTTGTACCATAATATCCTGCCGGCTAAACAATAAAATACATTCTCCGGGAGCACCGTCCCGACCGGCTCTTCCAGCTTCTTGATAATAACTTTCTAAATTTTTAGGCATCTGATAGTGAATGACAAAGCGGACGTTGCTCTTATCAATTCCCATTCCAAATGCATTCGTTGCTACCATCACTCGTATTTCATCATAAGTAAATCTTTCCTGCATAGTACGCCGTGTTTCATCGCTCATTCCGGCATGATAACGGCCTACCTTGATGTGATGCTTATGAAGATCTGTATATAAACGATCCACTTCTTTACGTGTTGCCGCATAAATAATGCCGCTATCGCTTTCATGCTTAGTCAAATAGTCTAAAACAAAAAATGTTTTATCAACATCTTTCACAACATTGAAATATAAATTGGGCCGATCAAAGCCACCAATAAATATTTTTTCTTCCTGCAGCCCCAGCAAACTCATCATATCTGTTTTTACTTTCTCCGTCGCCGTTGCCGTGAAAGCTCCGACAACCGGTCGAGGCTGCAATGATTCCAGCCAATCTTTAATATGGCAATAACTCGTACGAAAATCATGTCCCCATTGGGAAACACAGTGAGCCTCATCAATAACAACCAATGATATGTTCATAGCTCTCATAAACGACATAAAAAATTCATTTTCCAATCGTTCTGGAGACACATATACCAATTTTATTTTACCACTGCGAATCAATGAAAATTTTTCTTTCATTTCCGGAAAAGTACATTGGCTGTTAATATAGGCCGCCGGTATTTGTTGATTAACTAAAGAATCTACCTGGTCCTTCATAAGTGAAATAAGCGGAGAAATAACTATCGTTATTCCGTCTAATAGGAGTCCCGGTATTTGAAAACAAATTGATTTTCCTGCTCCTGTCGGCATAATCGCCAAACAATCACGGCCAGAAAGCAGTGCATTGATAATCTCTTCTTGCCCCGGTCGAAAGGTTGTGTAACCAAAATATTTTTTTAATATATTAATAGGCTGCAAGAATGTTCCTCCCTTTCACAAAGAAAGGACATGCCTATAAGCATGTCCTTTTTCCACCATCAACGTAATTATTTCAATTCTGCCTTTAACACTTCTCCTAACCGTCGGATACCTTCGACAATACGATCTTCCGGCATATTGGAATAGTTCAAACGGAAATGGTTCGCATTGCCGCCGTTAGGATAAAAAATACCGCCAGGTACATACGCAACTTGCTTTGCAATTACCTTAGGCATCATTTCTTTAGCATCCATATATGCTGGCAAAGTTACCCACGTGAATAAACCACCTTCAGGATAGGTAAAAGTGATTCCTTTGGGGAAGTATTTTTGCATGGATTCATACATCAAAGTACGGCGTTTTGCATAAAGGGCCTTAATTTCCGTCACATGTGCATCTAAATCAAACATTTTAATAAAATAGGCAGCCTGACGCTGACCAAACGTGGAAGTTCCTAGATCAACAGCTTGCTTAAACTTAACAAATTTATCAATGATTTCCGGGTTTGCAACAGTCCAGCCTAATCGCAGACCTGGCATAAAAATTTTGGAGAATGAACCGAGAAATACAACTTTTCCTTGTGTATCCATTGATTTCAGCGACGGTAATTTTTCTCCGTCATACCGCAGTTCACCATAAGGATCATCTTCTACAACAACTACATCATATTTATTGATGATGTCCATAAAAGCCTTTCTGCGTTCCATCGGCCAAGTAATACCCGTTGGATTTTGAAAATCAGGAATAACATAAATCATTTTTACCTTGGCGTCAGATGCAAGAATTTTTTCCAATTCTTCTGGAATTATCCCTTTGTCATCAGTAGGTACTTCTGTGTATTTCGGACAAACCGGATCAAATGCCATGATAGCCCCCATATAAGAGGGACTTTCCATTAGAACAGTATCATCCTTATTGACCAAAATCTGAGATAAGATAAACAATCCCTGCTGAGAACCTGTCGTTACAACAATATCTTCAGCTTTGCAGTCTACGAAAAAGGCTTGTTTCATTCTTTTAGCGATTTCTTCGCGTAAGGGAACATAACCTTCGGTAGTGCCGTACTGTACGGCCTGACGGCCCTCTTTTTCCAGTATTGCTACATCGACCTTTTTCATTTCTTCAATAGGAAACAATTCCGGGGCAGGAAGCCCGCCAGCAAAAGAAATTACTTCCGGCTGTTCCGTTAATTTTAATAAGGCTGCGATGTCTGACGACTGTAGCGTCTGCGCAAAATCTGAAAATTTTACCATTCTTACCACTCCTTCTAAGCACTACGTGCAGATAAGTAAATCCTTCCCAGTGGAACAATTATAACACACATAATCAGGCTTTGCAATTTCCCATTCTTGAAAAGTAAGATAGCGTCTGTCTTCTATCTGATTCCATTTGATGAATCAAATCTTCTGCATTGATAAATTTTACTTCTTTTCGAAGCCGCTTATAAAAACGAACACGTACTTTCTCTCCATATAATTGCCCCTGCCAATCCAAAATATGCGTTTCGATCCGTCTATATTGATTAGTAAAAGTCGGATTAGCTCCAATATTCGTCATAGCTGGCAGCCAACACTCCCCAGCCTTCATCTCTGTGACATATACTCCATCCGGTGGTATAGCCATTTGTAAAGGGATTAACATATTAGCCGTAGGGAATCCAATAGTAGTTCCTCTCTTATCGCCTTCCACAACCATACCTTCTAATTCATATGCTCTTCCCAGCAGTGCCGCCGCCATTTCCATATGGCCCAGCTGAACAGCTTTCCGTATAACGGTACTGCTGACGGGAGCTGTCCGCCCGGGTGTTTCCAACAGAGGAAGTACGTAAACGGGTATATTCTGCTGCATTAAAGCCGCCTTAAGAGTTGCCGTATTTCCAGCAGCTTTCGCACCATATGTAAAGTTATCTCCTACTACAACGCCACGTGGCTTTAAGTATTTTAACAATCGGTTAGTAAAATCAATATGTGTTTCACTAATCAATGCACGATTCATTGGCAATAGTATCAACGCATCTATACCTAAATCTGAAATATAGCGGATTTTTTGGTCTACCGTCGCCAGGCGTACAGGTTCTCGCTGCGGACAAAGCACAGAAAACGGGTGGGCTGAAAAAGTAACAACAACAGCCGTTCCCCCTATACTCTTCGCCTTCTTTATGGCTTCCTGCATAACTTTTTGATGTCCCAAATGTATCCCGTCAAACGTACCTAACGCAATAACAGCATTGGGACAACCTGCGACTTCTTCAAATGAATGAAACACTTGCATGTACAGTTACCTCACAATACTCCCGTAAACATTTTATGGGGTCGTATAATATGATGCTCTTTATTAAAACAGCCAATGCCCACTAATATCTCCCCAGGACCATATATGCGCAAAGGCACACCCTCTTCAAAATTTCGTCCGGCAAAAGACACTGCCCGCCCTTGCAGAAGAAATTGACATTCTTCCAATGGTAAATTAATCCGTGTCATCTGTTGTATTCCCATATCACTAGGTAATATATACCGTACAGGATCCTTTTCCAAAGTTTCCAATGTTACCGCATCATCAATATCAAACAGTCCCGCTTTAATCCTGACTAAATAGGACATGACGGCACACGTTCCCAGCGATTCACCTATATCACGAACCAAGGAACGCATGTATGTACCTTTAGAACAAGTAACAGATATAAGTCCCCGGCCACGATGATATTGCAACAGACGAATCTCAAAAATAGTGACCCGTCTGTTTGGCAATGTAAACTGCTGATGCTGCCGGGCCAGTTTATACGCTTTAACACCATTAATATTGACCGCAGAATACTGCGACGGCCTTTGTTCCATATCCCCGACAAACCGTTCCTGCAACCAGGTATTTAACATAGCCGCATCCATATCTGGAATTATCCCTTGGGCAACAACAGTTCCTGTAATATCTTCCGTATCTGTTGCTAAGCCAAATAGAAACTCCGCATGATATGTTTTGATCTCGTTGCCACCATATTCGATAAGCCGCGTCGCCTGTCCTAAATACACAGGCAAAACGCCTGCTGCCAACGGATCGAGAGTCCCCGCATGTCCAACTTTTTTCATAGAATAGATACGGCGGATTTGGCCAATAATATCATGGCTGGACATTCCTGTAGGTTTTAATACATTTAAAATTCCATTTTTCATAGAGCCTTCAAGAGTTCCTTCACAAGATGCTTTTTCGCATCCAATAAATTCATATTAATCGTGCAGCCGGCAGCCCGTATATGCCCACCACCGCCAAATACCGCTGCAATGGAATTTACATCCACACTTTTCGAACGTAAACTGACCCGAGACTCTTTATCTTTGATATATTTAATCGTAAAGGCTACTTCTGTTCCCTTAACTGAGCGGGCATAATCAATATATCCACCCGTATGTTCACCTGTAAACTTTAACAATTCTGTATCGAAAGTAATCCCGGAAATACGATTATTCGCAAATAATTCAATATGTTTCAATACTTCAGAAATAGCACGCAATTTAACCAATGAGCGTTCTTCTAAATGTTCTGAAATATGATTAGGCTTTGCCCCGGCATCCAAAAGATCCGCTGCCATCCGGAGTGTATGTCCTGTTGTATTGCTGAATTTAAAGAAACCACAATCTGTAGCAATCGCTAAATATAAAGCATTTGCCATAGAATCCGTAATCAAAACATCCCAGCGCTGAAATAAATCTGTTAATATTTCTCCTGTTGCAGCAAAATCAGCCCGAATATATTCATAATCAGCAAAATGCTCATTGGAAATATGATGATCGATATTCAATACATTTCCCTTGATACATTGCGCAGCAGAACCAATCCTTTCCACTGCGGTAGCATCAAGAATAACGGTCAACCATGAATCATCGGTTACAACAGTTTCCGGTTTAACGATTTGATCCACACCTTGCAAAAAGAGAAACTTATCTTCTATAGTATCATCAATAGCAATAATGACTTTTTTCCCCAAAAGTGCCAGCCATTCACGCAAAGCAACTAATGATCCAATCGCATCTCCATCTGGATTGACATGTGCCGTTAGCATAACATTATCATAGTGCTCCAGAAGAGATTTAATTCCTTCAGATGAGATTTCCATATAGTCCGTCAATCCTTCTTTTCTATATCTTTCAAAATTTTATCGATTTTTATGCCATAATCCAAAGATTGATCTTCTTTAAATTGAATTTCTGGCGAATAACGGATTTTTAACCGCTTTCCTACTTCGGAACGAATATATCCATTCGCACTTTTTAAAGCCGTTAACGTATCTTTTTTCTGCTTTTCATCACCAAACAAACTTACATAAACCGTAGCTTCCCGTAAATCCCCCGTAATTTTGGCATCTGTAACAGTAACGAACCCTATCCGCGGATCCTTTAATTCCTTAAGGAGTATATTAGAGACTTCTTGCTTGATAAACTCTTGGATTTTTCGTACTCGCATTTCTCCCATAATTGCTTTTCCTCACTTTATTCCGTCTCAACTTCAACCATAATATACGCTTCCATTTCATCGCCTTCTTTAACATCGCGATACCCTTCGAGCGTTATACCACATTCATAGCCTTCCTGAACTTCTTTAACATCGTCCTTGAAACGGCGAAGAGAATCTACCTCCCCTTCATGAACCACGATTCCATTGCGAATCAAACGTATTTTTGCACTGCTGGACATTTTACCTTCCGTTACGTAAGAACCAGCAACAATGACCTTCGGTGTGGTAATAACTTTTCTTACTTGAGCACGTCCCAGCACCTTTTCTTCCATTTTCTTTTCGAGCATCCCTTTCATAGCCGCTTCTACATCATTAATGGCATCATAAATAACCCGATAGGTACGCAAATCTACATGCTCATGTTCAGCCATCTTACGCGCCGCCGCATCCGGTCGAACATTAAACCCTATAATGAGAGCATTGGAAGCCGAAGCCAGCATAACATCCGATTCAGTAATAGCTCCTACACCGGCATGGACAATCGTAATCCGTACTTCTTCACTCTTAATGCCTTCTAATGATTGGCTTAGAGCTTCCACCGATCCTTGCACGTCCCCTTTAACAATAAGGGAAAGTTCTTTTAATTCTCCCTGCTGTATCTGATTAAATAAATCATCCAGCGTAACCTTCTGATGCTGATGCAGTTCAGATGTACGTTTCTTTTCCATACGTTTTTCCGCTACAGAGCGTGCCGTTTTTTCATCGACTACGTTTAAGATATCCCCTGCTTCAGGAACATCATTGAGGCCGAGAATCTCAACAGGTATAGATGGTTCCGCCTTCTTCATGCGTTCTCCCCGTTCATTGGTCATGGCGCGGACATTCCCGTAACACGTACCAACGATAACCGTATCCCCCACATGAAGTGTTCCCTTTTGAATGAGGACTGACGCCATAGAACCGCGGCCTTTATCAAGTTTAGCTTCAATAACAACACCTTGTGCTGGTCGATTGGGATTTGCTTTTAAATCCAATACTTCAGCAAGAACAAGAATATTTTCCAGCAGTTCATCCAAACCTATTTTTTTATGTGCAGAAACGGGTACCATGATAGTATCCCCGCCCCACTCTTCTCCAACTAGACCATATTCCGTTAATTGCTGCATAACCTGCGAAGGATTGGCCCCTTCCTTATCAATTTTATTGATAGCTACAATAACAGGGACACCCGCCGACTTAGCATGATTAATAGATTCAATCGTCTGCGGCATAACGCCATCATCCGCTGCAACAACAAGAACAGCAATGTCTGTAACCTGCGCCCCACGAGCACGCATAGCGGTAAACGCTTCATGCCCCGGCGTATCCATAAATACAATTTTTTTGCCATTATAACGAACCTGATATGCGCCGATATGCTGTGTAATGCCCCCGGCTTCATGGCTGGTTACATTGGTTTGGCGGATGGCATCGAGAAGACTGGTCTTACCATGATCGACATGCCCCATAATAGTAACAACAGGAGGACGAAGCTTCAATGACTCGGGCGGATCAATAATTTCCTCGATTTCCGTAGGATCTTCAGGCGGTGCCGCTTTCGTTACGGAAACATTAAATTCATCAGCAATAAGGCTTGCCGTGTCATAATCAATTTCTTGATTGATTGTTGCCATAATGCCGCCTAACAAAAGTTTTTTAATAACCTCACCGACTTCACGATCCAGCTTTTCCGCAAAATCTTTAACAGTAATGCTGTCACCTATTTCAAGAGTGGTGGGATATTTCTTTTTTTTCATTGTTTCTGCGTTCATAGTAAACCCTTCGCGCTGGCCATGCTGTATGCTTCTATGGCCTTTATTCTTATTTTTGTTTTTATTTAAAACGTTGGATAACAATGTATGGGGTCTATTGATGTTTTTGGAGTTTGATGTATTTTTTTTATTGTCATGGCCTGTTGCCTGGGTATGTTTATTGTTTTTATCGTGGTGATTATTGTGTGCATCGTTATTTTGCTGAGGGCGGGCAAAATATTTTGTGCGTTTATTACTTCCCTGCTTAGCGGCCTGACCATTGCCTTGTTGTCTGGAAGGTTGGCTGTTGCCTTCCCGGTGCTGACTGTTTTGACTGTTCGTAGTCTGCCCGTTACGAGTATCGGGGTGCTGCTTTCCTCTATTGTCATTTTTTTGAGTACCCTGACTGTTCTGACGCTGACCACCTGAATTGGTAAATTTTCCATCGCGGTGCTGTTGATTTTGCGAATTAGAGAATTTCTTTTTATTATCCCGGTTGTCATGATCCCGTGTCGATCCGGTAGATATTCTGGACTTTTTCTGTTGTATACCGCTTTTAACGGTTGTTTCTAAATGCGAAGAATGGCTGGAATGCTGCCGTTCGCCTTGATCGTTTCCTTCCCGCCGCGGTACGTTTCCTTTATTAGTAGTCTGTTGAGCCGCATTATTATATGTGTTTTTAGTATGTTTTGGAACTGCCGCCCGTACCGTTTCCCTTTGTTCCTGCTTTTTAGGTGCAAAAGTCCTCTTCAATATGGCTTTTGCATGATCATCAACACCGCTGAAGTTACCAACCTTAATATTATTATCCTGCAGTGTTTTGATGACGGTTTTGGTTTCTACACCTAATTCCCGTGCTACTTCAAATACTCGTTTCGTCATCTAGTTACCCCCTTATGTTACTCCATCGTTTTTAACACTTTATCTATGGCCTCGGCAAATCCCGCATCAGTTAAAAGGACAACTACATGCCTTTCCTTTCCTATTGATCTGCCCAATTGTTCTTTCGTAAATATATCAACAACAGTTATTTTCTTTTGTTCCGACAAATACCGATATTTTTTAACATTATCTGAACCACCGTCCGATGCCAAAAACAAAAGAGGAACTGTATGATGTTTTAAATACTTTTGTGCAGCAAAATCTCCACAAACTAATCTGCGAGATCGATATGCTAACCCTAAAAAACTTAAAATCTGTTCTTTTTGTGTCATAATAATTCCTGTTTCAACGTTTCATAAATTTCATCAGAGACCTTTGTCTTAAGAGAACGTTCCAAGCGATGTTCCTTATACGCTTTTTCCAAACATTCACTTGCTGCGCAGATATATGCACCACGACCAGATTTTTTCCCTGTCTTGTCAATTTCCACATTGCCTTCCGGTGTAAGAACAATACGAATCATTTCTTTTTTATTTTTCGGTTCCTGACAGCCTACACAAATGCGCAAAGGTACCTTTTTTTTCTTCATGGCTCTTCTCCTATGATTTCATATTTTCTTCAGCCAATTCTGCTGGAACCACAGCTTCTCCCATTATATCCAAATCATCAATTACATCTTTAGTTCCTGTTTCATTATTTGCAGATGCTAACTGCCCTGCCTGCGTCTCACTTTTGATATCTATTTTCCAATTAGTCAGTTTTGCTGCCAACCGGGCATTCTGCCCGGCCTTTCCGATAGCCAGGGATAGCTGATAGTCGGGAACAACAACACTGGAAGATTTATCATTTTCATCTACTGTCACAGAAATAACTTGTGCCGGACTCAGTGCATTCGCAATATAAACCGCGGGGTCTTCGTCCCATTTTACAATATCTATTTTTTCATTTTGCAATTCCGTTACAATATTCTGCACGCGCATCCCTTTTTGGCCTACACAAGCACCTACAGAATCAACGTTCTCATCACGGGAATAAACAGCAATTTTCGACCGGCGCCCCGGTTCACGGGCAACCGATTTCAATTCTACGACACCATCATATATTTCAGGTACTTCTAATTCAAACAATCGTTTTAAAAGTCCAGGATGGGTGCGGGATAAAAGAATCTGTGCTCCCTTAGTGGTTTTACGAACTTCTACAACATAGCATTTGATTCGTTGTCCTACCGTATACGTCTCTGTCGGAATTTGTTCAGAAACAGGAAGCACGGCTTCCGCCTTCCCCAAATCAATATAAATGTTTTTCTGTTCGATGCGTTGAATAATACCGGTTATGATATCATCCGTACGATTGGAAAATTCATCATAAACAATACTGCGTTCTGCTTCGCGCAAGCGCTGGATCATGACCTGTTTAGCTGCTTGAGCAGCAATCCGGCCAAAATTTTTCGGTGTTACATCCACATTGACAACATCATCTATATCATATCCATTATCAATATTACGGGCCAATTGCAATGAAATCTGGTTTTCCTTATCTTCCACAGTTTCCACGACCGTCTTAGGTGCCATGATACGATAATCACCGGTATTGCGATTTAATGTAACAACAGCATTGCCGTTAGCTCCGGGTTCCTTTTTATACGCCGTAATTAAGACAGCTTCCAGCGAATCATAAATAACATCCGGAGATACATTTTTTTCTTTAGACAAATATTCAATGGCACTTAGTAACTCTTTATTCACGTTAATAACCTCCAACTAAAAATCAATATGCAGCCGTATTTGAGAAATCTCTTCAGTATTCAATATTTCTTCTATTCCGTCCACACGTACTATAAGTGTTCCATTATCCTGCTTTTTACCAAGTTCCGCAACAAGAAGCTTAGTATTTTTATGCGCCTTAAAAAAATGAATGTCTACCATGCACCCTTCATAACGAATAAAATCCGAATCTTTTTTAAGGATGCGATCCAATCCAGGAGAAGAGACCTCTAACAGATAATTATCAATGATAGGATCTTTTATATCAAGTATTTTGCTGAGTTTTTCACTAACAAACTGGCAGTCTTCCAAATCAATTCCGCCTTCTTTATCTAAAAACACTCGCAGATACCAGTTCTTTTCGCGCACATACTCCACATCAACCAACTCTAATGGTGTGCCTGCAATAATCCGTTCTACTTCTTCCGTTACAATTTTTTCGATTTCTTCCCGCTTCATTTTGTCACCCTGTACTTTCTAAATAGTGTGGGTAAAAGTTGAGAGTGGGTTTACACCCACTCTCAAAAAAATAACTTAATTACTTTTAGTATATCACTATCATACCCATCTGACAACAGTGAAAAGCCTTTAAATCAGCTCAGCTCTCTGCTAGTATACCATCTAAAACAGACGTAAGATGTTGACCAAGAGAAACTTCCAATTTTTTTAAATCATGTCCATCAAAATCATGAACTAGATTAGGAAAATTATGAACTCGCTGTTCCGCAAAAAAATCATCTCGCAGAATATTATACATAACAGATAAACCACTTCGTGTTTCTTTTTGATAATAAGAAACAATCATGTACGAACCATTAATAATCCGTACTGCCTGAGAAGGCTCTATTAACCGCTTAAAGCCTTTATATTCTTTTGGAAGGAGTTCCTCCCAATTAACGGCAGCTATTCCCTTATTTTTAAAAATAACGGTAAAATTAGCCGATCGGTTCACATAATAGCATTGAATCAACTGAGGAAGACGTTTTTCTACCATATGTGTAAATACATCAAAATCTCCCGTAATAAATTCAATAAGAGCAAATTCCAGCATGCAAATATCAGTACGTACCGCATATTCTTCCGAAACCGGATTGAAAGTTGCACGTACGGACCACCCATTGCGGGAATCTTGATAAGAAAAAATAATAAATTCCTTATCGTGTCCATCTTCCGTTATCATTCTAAATTCTTCTGTCAATTTAAAATCTCCCACACGGAGTGGGAGAACGGAAGTTATATTCCATTGTCGTATACGTTCAGTCAATACATTATCCATAGTAAAATAGTGGTGCGGTTGGTGGGACTTGAACCCACACGATCGAAAGATCACTGCCACCTGAAGACAGCGCGTCTGCCATTCCGCCACAACCGCATAATGAACTAAAAATCATATAATTTCTTGTACTGCTCTTCATTTTGCAATACCACTTTAACATATTCTCTAGTTTCTGAAAAGGGTATTTTTTCAATTTCCGAAAAATCTTTTTTCCATCCATACTTGCTTATCCAACTGTCGACATGGCCTCGCCCAGCATTATACGCTGCCAATGCTAATACTTGATTGCCGTCAAATTCCCTCAGCAAATATGCCAAATACCATGTACCCATTTTAACATTAGTCCGTACATCTCTGAGTTTATCGGGGGTAAAATTCTTCATTCCCATCTGTTCTGCAATCCATATGCCGGTTTCTGGCATAATCTGCATCAAACCGTTAGCTCCCCGCTTAGAAGAGGCATCTTCCTTGAACTTGCTTTCTGCCAGAATAACCGCCGCCACTAAAGCAGGTTGTACATGATTTTCATAGGAATAATACCGAACCATATAATCATATTGCAAAGGATATGCTATTTCTCTCATCAACGCATCTTTCCATGTGTAAAAATACCCGCAGGAGAAACAAACTAGCAGTATCGCTACGACAATTGTTCGTTTATTATTCCGTTTCTGCCTCAACATTCCCTCCCCCAAGGTTACCCCTGGATAACAGTAAATTCCATTGTATCCGCACTTGTTCCTCTGTATATTCCAGTGAACCCGTGTTGTCGATGATAACTTGAGCCAATGACTTTTTTTCATCTATAGGAAGTTGAGCATGGATGCGCGCCGATGCTTCATCTGCAGTATAATTATTCCGGTCCATCAAGCGTTGTAACTGTGTTACCGGATCTACATATACCAACCATACCTCATCAACGTACAGATAGTATTTTAACTCAAAAAGAAGCGGCATGTCAAGGAAAACTATCTTTGCTTTTTTATTTTTTTGCAATCTTTTTATTTCTATATCGATTTTTTCATGAATTAACGGATGTAAAATAGACTCCAACCTTTTTTTTTGTTCTACATCATTAAAAACTATACTCCCTATATATGCCCGATTCATCGTACCATCAGACAAAACAGCCTGCGGACCAAAAATCGATGCCACCGCTTGTAATCCGAAAGAATTTGGGGTTACGACAGCTTTAGCCAATTCATCACAATCAATAATATATGCACCATAATTTCTCAATATATTGATAACTGTACTTTTTCCTGAAGCAATACCACCAGATACGCCTATAATATACATTATTCCTCCTACTTCTGGCACTGCGGGCAATAATGGGTTCCCCTTCCGGCTACTTTTATATATACAATTTCCGTTCCACAAACAGGGCACGGACGTCCCTCTCTGCCATAAACACAAAGATTATGCTGATTTTTCCCTTCTTTTCCACTTCCGTTGATAAAGTCGCGAATTGTCGTTCCACCGTACATGATTCCTTCTTCTAAAACACGGACGATAGCATCATGTAATCGTACAGTCGTTTTGTTACCAATACGATTACAACGGCGCAGGGGGATTATCTGAGCTGCAAATAAGGCTTCATCAACATAAATATTGCCCAATCCGGCGACGTTTGTTTGATCTAGTAAAAAACTTTTAATCGTCCGCGTATTATTTTTCAGCTTTTGCCTTAAATACGCCGCAGTAAAATTGGGGCTTGTTCCGTCCGGTCCCAATGTGTCACAGCCTTTGACACCCGTCAAACCAACAGAAGGAATCAACCACAAACAGCCCAATGTCCGTACATCACCATATAGCATCCGTCCTTGTGTCAATTGAAAAATAATGCGGCTGAAACGCGGCAGTACAGAAGAATTTTCCTCTTCATATGTAAGACGCCCAGTCATGCGAAGATGAATCAGCAGAGATTGTGGTCCATCCATATGCAGAAATAGATATTTTCCCCGCCGTTCCACACTTTTTATTTTTTTGTTTTCAAGTGCTGCAGCAAATTGCTGCGGCGTTGCATTTTTAATAAGTCTCGGTAAAAAAATCTCTATTTTCTGTATTGATTTTCCGGGCAGATGATTTTGCAAATATCGTCGCACCGTTTCTACTTCCGGCAGTTCCGGCATTTCATCCTCCTACTTTGCTTCTTCCCAATTTATTCCATAATTGATGTCTACTGTCAATGGTACAGAAAGAACCACGACATGTTCCATTTTATCTTTTAATATTTTCGCTACTTCTTCCCGTTCTTCTTCAGGTACTTCCAACACTAATTCATCATGAACTTGTACTAAAAGACAAGATTTCAATCTACGCTGTTCCAGCTCTTTCTGAACCGAATTCATGGCCATTTTTATAATATCGGCAGCACTTCCCTGAATCGGTGTGTTCATGGCAGTCCGCTCAGCAAAAGACCTCCGGTTAAAATTTTTGCTGTTGATTTCCGGAAGCATGCGTATGCGTCCAAACATGGTCTTAGCCATACCTGTCTTGCGAGCAGTTTCAATCAGACTATCCATATATCCGCGCACGTGATCATACCGATTAAAATATGCTTGTATATACTCTCTAGCCTGACTACGTAAAACATTGATATTACGGGCCAATCCAAAATCACTGATCCCATAAATAATACCAAAATTAACGGCTTTGGCATGAGATCTCTGTTCCGCTGTAACTTGTTCAAGAGGTATACCAAATACCTCTGAAGCTGTGCGTTGATGAATATCTTGTTTTTTAAGAAAACCGTCTATCATTGTAGGATCTTGAGAAAGATGGGCTAACAGCCGCAGTTCTATTTGCGAATAATCAGCCGACATAATATATGTATACCCTTTTCCTGGTATAAAAAGTGAACGGATACGACGTCCCTGTTCTGTACGGATAGGGATATTCTGCAAGTTAGGATCCGAGCTGCTAAGACGTCCCGTTGCCGTTACCATTTGATTGAAAGAAGTATAAATTCGTCCTGTAGCTGGTAAAATAAGTGGTTCCAACCCTTCCAGATATGTAGAAATCAGCTTTTTCAAAGCCCGAAATTGTAAGATTTTAGGAATAACAACATGTTTGTCCTTTAATTCTTCTAACACTTCAGAATCGGTAGAATACCCTGTTTTGGTTTTCTTAACTACAGGCAGACCCATCCTTTCAAATAAAACAACACCAAGTTGTTTTGTGGAATTGATATTAAACACTTCACCTACATCATCATAAATGGCTTCTTCCAAGCGATCCGCAGCCAATGATAATTCCTGTTCCATAGCACCCAGTTTTTGTACATCCACAGTAAACCCATTCATTTCCATGATTGCCAGCGTATGAATCAACGGAATTTCTATTGTATCATACAAGGGAAGAAGGCCAGTATTTTTCAAAGATTCCTGTACCTGCGACCAGACTTGCAGTGCAAATTGTGCAGCACTGGCAGCTTTATGCGCATCATCCGTCATATCTTCATCAAACGACACGCCAAATCGTTCCGACAAATACGATAATCCATAAGTCGTGCGTGTCGGATCAAGCAAATACGCGGCCAGTGTTAAATCTGCCAGAGGGAATTGTTCTACTTTTACATTGGTACTGCTGTAATCAAACAAAGCTCCTTCCTCGGTCATTACATAAGCAGACGTAGCTTTAGTCAGCCTTTTCCCATCAGAAGTGACCACCAGCAAAGCGTTTGGAAGTACCTTCAAATACGCTTCTTCCTTATCGTGGGGAACCATAAGCACCCCTTCCGGCACAGCCACAGCCAAAGCCGTCATGTGTGGTACAGGAAGATCATTTGTATACAAGGCTTCCACGGCAATGATCTGATTTTTAATTTTTTCGGGCGGTAATTCCTGTACCGTCAATAGTTGCAATTTTGGTTTATCCAACGATGTATTTGTATTTACTGCGGCAAACCGGTCAAATGCAGAAAAACGGTTCAGCAAATTTTTAAATCCCAAGCTGCGAAATAAAGCAGCCACTTCCTCCATCCGCGGCTGCGGTGAAAACATATCAATGGTATATTCAATAGGCACATTGCACTGTATTGTTGCAAGTTCCTTAGACAAAAAAGCTTTATCTCTGCCGTCAAGAAGTTTTTCTTTTAATTTTTTCCCGGATATTTCTTCTAAATGGGCATACACACCTTCTAATGTTCCATATGCCGTAATAAGTTTCAATGCAGTCTTTTCGCCAACTCCTGGAACTCCCGGTATATTATCGGCCGAATCGCCCATAAGTGCTTTCATATCAATAACCTGCAGTGCCGTAAAGCCATATTCAGTTTTCATTACTTCCGGCGTCACGGCCAGCATAGTCGTAATTCCTTTTTTTGTCAAATGAACAGTAATATCCTGATCAACTAATTGCAGCGCATCACGGTCTCCTGTGACAACAGCCACTTCTACATTTTTCTTTTCCATATTCTTGGCTATTGTACCGATGATATCATCACCTTCATATCCCTGCAATTCCAGTACGGAGATTCCCAAACAGGACAATACTTCCCTAATAAGGGAAAATTGTGGGCTTAATTCATCGGGCGCCGGTTTGCGCGTAGCTTTATAGCCATCATAGATATCATTTCGAAACGTATGCTTATCTTTGTCAAATGCAACGGCTACATACTGCGGATTTAATTCTTCATATAGCTTTAACAGCATATTTAAAAAACCATATACGGCATTCGTATATCGTCCCTGGCTATCGGTTAATAGCGGCATAGCATAAAATGCCCGATACAACAGGCTGCTACCGTCAATAATGGCTAATTTTTCTTTCATATAAACATCTCCGTCAATCGTCGATTTTTACTACAGTTAATGCATTAAAGATTTGATAATGCTGTAACCAAAATAAATAACGGCACAGCCGATAATAAAGGGGGCCGCGTATACAAGCAAACTCAAAGCAGCAAAAATCACAGCTACAATACATAATAAAATAAAACCAATAGCAAACTTTATACGCAGTGGAAGTCTATTTGTTGAATAGATATGCACATGTGGATTTTGATTTTCTTCTTGTTTTGCTTGAGATCGAAAAAACGTACCGAAAATAGTTTGGTTATCTTCAGCCGAATCATGAACTGAGCCATCTGCATCAATCGTTTTACCACGAAAACTATTTTTCTCTTCTCTCGAAAGAACTTGAACCCGTTCATTTTCTACAGCTGCCCGATGACAGCTTTCACACAAACCGTCATCATATACGGCTTCTCTATCACAGTTTTTACACTTCATGATTATCCTCCTATCATAAAAATCACAAGCGTTATCATTTTATTCACACTATCTTTTATTATAACGTAAATTTCGTTATACAAAAAGAGCAAAAAAAAGAAAAAGCCACACGTATTGGATGTGACTATCTTATGGTAAAATGAAATATTTCGATCCTATAGTAAATTGGACAAAAAGTTTGTAAAAACGTGACTGATAAAATAGTATGCAACAGCACCCATAAGAGCTGTGCAGGGAATAGTTAATACCCATGCAAACACCATTTGCCTGGCAACATTCCAGTGTACCGCTTTTACCCGTTCTGCCGCACCAACGCCCATAATCGAGCCTGATACAACATGGGTAGTCGATACAGGAAGATGCAGCAGTGTAGCTACAAGGATAACAAATGCTGAATTCAAGTCTGCCGCAAACCCATGAATTGGATACATCTTAAAAATTTTACCGCCTACTGTCCGAATAATTTTCCAGCCGCCTACACTGGTACCTGCCGCCATAGCTGCTGCGCACAGTAGTTTGACCACCATAGGAACTTCTAATGTACCGATAAATCCTCCGGATAACAACGCTAACGTAATAATCCCCATAGATTTTTGCGCATCATTGGAACCATGAGAAAATGCCATAAGCGCTGCTGACATTACCTGTAAACGATTAGCAGATAAATTAACTTTGGCAGGCTTAAAGCCTTTACATACATGGAACACTAGATGCATGATAAGATACCCAACGATAATTGCAATTACAGGTGAAAGGATTAACGATAAAATAATTTTAAGTATTCCTATTCCGTTTAACGCCGATATACCAACGGAAAAACAGACTGCCCCAATAAGACCGCCTATTAATGCATGTGATGAACTGGAAGGCATGCCAAACCACCATGTAACAAGATTCCAAATAATAGCTCCTATCAGTCCGGCAATAATAATAACCTCGTTAATCAAATTAGCCGATATAACAATATCTCCGCCAATAGTTTTAGCAACTCCCGTAGAAATCATAGCACCAACAAAATTCAATACAGCAGTACCTAGGATAGCAATTCCCGGACGGATAGCCCGCGTTGATACACAAGTCGCAATGGCATTAGCCGTATCATGAAATCCATTAATAAAATCAAAAAACAAAGCTAAGACAACAACGGCCATCATCAAATACGTATCAATCATAGTTGTATCCACCTCTTTTTACTGCCATCTTGCATTTTTTCATAAAAACCACCATTCCCTCAATACTATTTCAATATTTCTATTCCGGTAATACCAAGAATAGAAATATTCATAACTATTTTATACTTTTTCTTATGAGTAACCAACCTATTTTCCCATCATATATACCGTAAAACGGCACATAAAGATACACCTTCATGCAATAGTATCCTTAACCAAATAATTGCCGAAAACTGTTCTCCATGTGCCGCTGCCAAAAAACCTGTCATAATTTCCCTATAGCATTTCTTTATTCTTCCGTATCGTATTCTTCTTTATTCTTGCATAATACGACAACCTTTTCCCCATTGATTTTTGAAAAATATTTGCGAGCCTGCATGTATTTCACCAATACATCTTTACAAACGTTTTCAACTTCGGTTATACTGTCCGCTTTTTCCACTGCCAGGTAAGATAATCGTTCTATCTCTTTGTCTGTCAATTTAATTTTACTCATAAATGACTCCCTCCTTAGATCTGATAAAATATACAAATGTACTATTACATCATACGAGGTCCCTATCAGGAATTCAATATAAAAGCTTCATATAACCATATAATTTACACGTTTTTTACACACCATGCAAGCTGGCAATATCAGTAATTCCGTTCCTTCAATTTACGTTCGATGTCGCGTTTAGCCTCTTTTTCTGCCAAGGCTTGCCGTTTATCATACAGCTTTTTTCCCGTTGCCAGCCCTACTGTCACCTTAACTTTTCCCTTTTTAAAATAAAGGTTAAGAGGAATAAGAGTATATCCTTTTTCCTTTGTTATGCCCAATAGCTTCATAATCTCATATTTATGAAGAAGAAGTTTACGTGTCCGCAGCGGTTCATGATTAAAGCGGTTTCCTTGCTCGTATGGACTAATATGCATGCCAACAAGCAATACTTCCCCATTTTCAATACGACAAAAACTATCTTTTAAATTTACTTTTCCTTGACGCAGTGATTTTACTTCTGTTCCCGTTAATGCAATCCCTGCTTCATATGTATCATGAATAAAATAATCGTGACGAGCCTTTCGATTATCAGTTATATATTTTTGTCCTATGGTTTTCGCCACAATAGTCACCTGACCTTATCTTTTCTTTTTACCATCTTTCTTATTCTTTATTTTTTTATTCTTTTTTATTTTTTTCTTTTTCACTGTATTCTTGCCTTTACGGCTCTTCTTTGACGCCGGCATCCAATTTCGTTTGCTATCTGCATAACTGCCATTGCGCTTTTGCCGGCTTCTCGTACGATTCATCATCATTTGTTGTAAATCTGCCAAAGATTCAATCGTACCCGGAACAAAATCAATTTCACATTTTTCCACATTGACTTGTGCCAATGTCACCCGGATAGGATCACCTAAATGATATATTTTCCCACTCTGCTGCCCCACCATCGTATAGGTTGCTTCATTAAATTCATATGTATCATCTGTCAGGAATGAAATGTGAATTAAACCCTCAATTCCGTTTTCTAAACTGATAAATAATCCAAAAGGAGTAATTCCACTTACATGGGCATCAAATGGCTCTCCAATAAACGGCACCATATATTCCGCCTTTTTCAAATCATCTGTTTCTCGTTCTGCTTCTACTGCTACTCGTTCTCTTGTGCTAGCCTGGTTCGCCGCTATGGTATGATAAGACAGAGATTGTTCCGCTTCTTTTTGTGTTAATTTCCCTCGTTCCTGGAATTTCCGAATCAATCGATGTACCATTAAATCCGGATATCGGCGTATCGGTGAAGTAAAATGAGTATAGCATTCTGATGCTAAGCCAAAATGTCCGCAATTAGCCGTGGAATAGCAGGCTTGCTGCATAGACCGCAAGGTAATCGTTTGTACCACTAATTCTGCCTCTGTTCCTTTTGCCGCGTCAAGTAATTTTTGAAAATCACGGGGAACGATAGCATCCGTTTGCGGTATAGGCAAATTAAAACTGGCAAGAACCGTCCGTAACGTTTCTATCCGTTCCTGTTCAGGAACGGCATGGATACGATAGACAGAAGGATTTTCACTATTTCTCAAATACACTGCTACTGTTTCATTGGCAATAAGCATGCTTTCTTCTACCATTTGTTCCGCTATAGATCGTTCTCGTTTTTCCAAACGCAGTGGTTTTCCTTCTGTATCTAATATAATTTTATATTCTGGAAAATCAAAATCAATGGCCCCGCGGCGAATCCTCATATCTTTAAGTATTTGCGATAAATCCCGTAAATTTCGGAGCATTGGCATAAACGAACATAAATCATCAGGAACAATACCTTCTGCTAGTGCCTTCCGTACCTCCGTATAATTGCAACGGCGTTTTACTTGAATAACAGCCGGTCCTATATCAGCATGAATAACTTTTCCGTTCTTATCTATTTCCATAACACACGTCATGGCATATCTATCTTTGCCTGCATTAAGGCTGCAAATACCATTAGAAAGAACGGCGGGCAACATAGGAATGACACGATCCACAAGATAGACACTCGTACCACGGGCATAGGCTTCTTCATCAATAGCTGTTCCCGGTTTTACATAGTAACTGACATCGGCAATATATACACCAAGCCTAAAGTTCCCATTAGCCAATCGGACAACATCAATAGCATCATCTAGGTCTTTTGCATCTTCCCCATCTATGGTAATAAGCTGCCGACCTCTATAATCAAATCGCCCTTCTTCCATAGCAACTAACTGATTAATATTTTCCGTTTCTTCCTGAACTTTTTTAGGAAAAACAAAAGGCAGACCATGTTTAGCCATAATAACCTTGACATCTAGATCTTTATCACCCGTATATCCTAATATTTCTGTAATTTCGCCTTCCGCTTTTCTGTTTTTTTCCGGCCATGATGTTATCGTCACAAGAACACGAGCTCCGCTGCGGGCATCTTTGGTTTTGTCAAGAGGTATAAATATGTCTTCTCGGATTCGTTCATCATCAGGAGTTACAAACCCAAAGTTTTTTTGTCTATCATACGTGCCCACGATATTCTTATTAGCCCGTTCTACAATAGTTACAACCTCTCCTTCTTGCTTATGTCTGCCATTGCCGCTTTGAATAACGCGAACAATAACCTTGTCATTGTTCATCGCCGTATAACGATTCTGTTCTGCCACATACACATCATCTTGTAAATCTTCACTAATAACAAAGCCAAACGAACTTGTATATCCTTTATAAATACCCGTAACTTGCGTTTGTCCTTTATTGGGTAAATAACGACCTTCTTCAACTCTCATGAGCACTCCACTCCTTATCATTTGATCAAAGGTCTCAAATAAAACAGAAAGTTCTGAACCAGTCACGTGTAATATTTCCGCACAATCTTCCACTGTTGCGCCTACAGGCGACTTATCTATACATATTTGTATTATATCATGAATACGGTCTAAATTCATATATACCTCATACTCAATAAAAAAACAATCCGCATACAGCTCTAACTGTTTATAAAAAAAGCCTGCGGCAATTGCCGCAGGTTGTTAGCCATCAATACGTATTCATCAATCTGCCCAAAATCAATGTTAAGACAGCAAATAAGATTGATAATATGATGGTCATTTTTGATAAAAAAGCATCCATACCACGAGCTCTGCTTCCGAACAAATCTTCCGCTCCGCCGCCGAATCCTGCTCCCATTCCCTGAGTTTTACTCTTTTGAGCAACGACAACTCCAATCAGAACCAATGACAAGATGACTACTAAAATTTCTAATACGGTAATCACGCTAATCCTCCTCACACACAATCACACTTAACGATATTATTGTACACTCATTTTTCATTTCTATCAATAGGCTGTCCCGTTTTATTTTCATCATTACGAGATTCCAAATATCGTTCCAATTTACGCTTAACCCGCTGCAGCGCATTGTCAATAGATTTAACATGGCGGTGCAAATCCCGGGACATTTCATTATACGACTTACCATCTAAATATGCATTGAGAACCTGCCACTCTAAATCACTGAGGATTTCATTCATTTTCAACTCAATGTCAGCAAATTCTTCTTTGCTGATAACCAGTTCCTCCGGATCCGTTATTTTAATTCCGGCAATCACATCCATTAGCGTGCGATCTGATTCCTCCGCATAAATAGGTTTATTAAGGGATACATACGAGTTAAGAGGAATATGCTTTTGCCGTGTTGCCGTTTTAATAGCTGTAATAATCTGCCGTGTCACACATAATTCGGCAAACGCCCGGAATGAAGATAACTTATCGCCGCGGAAATCACGAGTAGCCTTATATAGCCCGATCATGCCTTCCTGTATGATATCCTCCTTATCCGCTCCTATTAGAAAATAGGTCCGAGCCTTAGCCTTAACAAAATTACGATATTTGTTAACAATATAATCCACAGCTTCTGGATCTTGTTCTTGCTGTGCGCAGCAAACAATTTCTTCATCTGTCATATCACTAAATCTGTTGTTTATATTTTGTTGTTCTGTATCTGTATTTATATGCATTGCCTCATCACTCTCCACCTATCTGATATATGACAGATATTATTTTTTTCGGCGAATTCGCTCTAACTTTTCGAGAACATCGTCTTTTACATGACCGCGCATTTCATTGCGTACTCCGGTTAATACATTATGACTATCATAATGATAATGTTCTTTTTTTACCAGAGCCACATCTTCTTCCAGTTCTCGTGCCGGTATCCTAAAGGCTCCTGCTCCCAATATCTGATTTTGTTCCGGTCCATCAGACGTAGCCACATAAATAGGCCGCCGTTCGCTGCGATGCTCATAAACCATTTTTTCGATACGGCTATCGGCCGTCTCTTCTTTATCCGTAAATAAAACGAGGCAATCAGTCCCAACTGTTTGGCTTTTAACGCTTTCTTCCGTATACATAGCATCAAATACCAGAACCACTTTAAATCCCTTAGCTTTGCCATAATCGGCTGCAATATTGATCAAACGTTCACGGGCATGTTCCAAGGATTTTTCAGCGAGTCCTTTCAGCGATTTCCATGAAAATATGACATTATATCCATCTATAATCAGTAATGGTTGCATTACCTCATCTCCTGTCGCTGCCGTACCACTTCATACATAAGAAGCGCAGCTGCAACAGAAGCATTGAGAGAGTTTATCTGGCCAAACATGGGAATCTGCACGAGAACATCACAAGTTTCTTTGACCAGCCGGGATATTCCTTTACCTTCACTGCCAATAACAAGTACGACCGGTTCGGTCAAAGAGCTGTGAAAATAATCAGTTTTTCCCATCATATCTGCCCCAATAACCCAAAAGCCGCGTTTTTTTAAATATTGTAAGGTTTGTACAATATTACCAATCTGTACAATAGGTATATATTCAATTGCCCCTGCTGACGTTTTTCCCACTGTCTCATTAATTGGTGCACTATGCCGTTTTGGTATAAGTACAGCATTAACACCAGCACACTCAGCCGTACGTATAATAGCACCTAAATTATGGACATCTTCTACTCCGTCTGTAAGTATAAGAAAAGGTAATTTTCCCTTTTCTGACACAGCTGCCAAAACATCCGTCAAATCGGCAAAATTAACGGCAGCGGCAAAAGCAACCACTCCTTGATGACGATTCCCCGGAACTAATTGATTAAGAACCTTAACAGGAACATTTTCCACTACTATTTTTTTGTCTCTGGCCATTTCCTTAATATGTTGTAAAGAGGTCGATTCATTGCCTGCCGCCACATATATTTTTGTTATGGATCGTCCTGCCTTCAACGCCTCTGTTACACTATTGCGGCCAATAATCATGCCTTCGTCATTCACTTTTTACTCCTTTATTCCATGCACAATCCGACAATATTCCTTCGTATATGCATAAATTTGCAACATAATATCGTCTAATCTTTTTTGCTGCCCCGATAACACTAAGTAGCCTACCAGAGCTTCTAAAGCCGTGCTGTCATGATATTCAGCAACCGTGGCACTTTTAGGCACCTGTGAGTATGCATTGCGTGCGCGATGGCAAATAGCTTTTTCTATTTCGTCAAGTGTTTCCTTAAGCTTGCGGTATACATACGCCTGCGCTTTGGCAGAAACAAACTCGGCTGCCAGCAAATGTAATACTTGTACATTCGGGATCCCCGTATCTACTAAACGATGCCGCATATGGAGAGCATAATACGCATCTCCTACGAAAGCCAGAGAAATAGGATCCATCATAGTAATATCTTGTTGAGGAACAGCTAATATAGTTCCTGCTGCAAACGCTATATATGCTTTATGTTTTAGGGCTTGTATTTGTTTAAATTTCACTTCTTCCAACGCGCTCCCTGCGGTGAATCTTCAATCGCAATGCCTAATTTAGTTAATTCTTCGCGAATCATATCGGCAATAGCATATTGCTTCTGATCCCGGCATTCCTGCCGTATTTTCAAAATAACTTCCATAAGATTATCATAATCTTTAGAATTCGCATCGGTCTTTATTTTTTCCCAGCGTTCTTCCAAAATTCCCAAAATATCTGTCATTGTATGGAAAATTCGTTTTACCTCGGCCATAACCGAAGGATCGACAGGAACACCCGCATTAACAACGGCGTCTTTATAAATATTGATTTTCTTAGCCAATTCGAACATAGCTGCACTGGCCAGTGCAGTATTGAAATCATCGCTCATTGCTTCTTCAAAATCTTCTTCCACTTTCTGCGCATCACACAAAAGCTGCTTGGATTCGTCTGAACCAGCACCTCCCGGCTGATCTAAAAGAAACATAACATTATCAATCCCTGTACCTAACCGTTCTAAACTGCGGGTTGTTTCTTCGAGCCGTTCATCACTAAAATCAAGCGGACTGCGATAATGTGTGGAAATAAGGAAAAAGCGCAAAGCATCCGGACTATATAGTGCCAAAATGTCTTTAACAAGAAAAAAGTTATTAAGAGATTTACTCATTTTTTCTTGATTAATAGTAATAAATCCATTATGCAGCCAATATTTAACCATAGGGGCCTTGCCTGTATACGCTTCAGACTGTGCAATTTCATTTTCATGATGCGGAAATATAAGATCACTGCCGCCACCATGGAAATCAAACGTATCTCCCAGATATTTATTGCTCATGGTTGAGCATTCGATATGCCATCCAGGCCGTCCCGGACCCCAAGGGCTCTCCCAAGAAGGTTCTCCCGGCTTTGCCCCCTTCCAAAGTGCAAAATCCATAGGGTTATGTTTGCGATCATCCACTTCAATTCGGGCACCGGCCATCATGTCATCAAGCGAACGTCCACTCAGCTTGCCATATCCCGGAAAACTTTCCACACTGTAGTACACATCATGGTCCAATACATAAGCAAATCCTTTTTTCACTAGAACTTCTACCATATGGATGATATCCGGAATGTGCGTCGAAACACGAGGATACATATCGGCACGGCGAACATGTAAAGCATCCATCACTTCAAAATAAGAAGCAATATAGCGATTAGCAATAGTATCCCAGGAAACATTTTCCCCATTAGAAGCATTGATAATTTTATCATCAACGTCCGTAAAATTTTGAATTAATTCTACTTCGTAGCCAATATGCTGCAAGTAGCGACGAATAACGTCCCATGTAACAAAAGGGCGGGCATTCCCGATATGTGTGTGATTATAGGGTGTTATACCGCAAACATACATTTTTATCTGACCCGGGGTAACGGGAATAAATACTTCTTTTTGTTTTGTGAGGTCATTATAAACTTTAATTTCTCTCATCTACTATTCCTCCTTAGCATGATAACGCAAAAAGACCACCATCCCTGACAGAGACGGTGGCCCGTGGTTCCACTCTGTTTTATTGCAGCTTCGGCTGCAATCTTAATCGCACATAACGGGTGCCACCGAACCGGCTTACTGACTTCACCCGGTCTACTCGCAAAGGCAACTCCGCAACTCCGCAATCTAATCAGGTTTTCAGCCAAGGCCCGACTTCTCTGTAAGTGCTCGTTTGCAGATAATTTTGGTCATCATATTTAATAAAATTATTCTACGTGTATCATATATCATATCGAAATAATTCATTCCTGTCAAGCATTAAAAATTAGTCAAATACGCTACCAGTGGTAACGTCACCAAACAAGACACCGTTGTAATCATAATTGCGCCTAGCGCACACTCTTCATCCGATTGATTCACACGAGCAAACATAGCAACCGCTGCCATACTGGGCATCCCCGTAAGAATTGTTATAAACACGGCAATCTCTTTTGAAATATGAAAGTATGCCAATATATAATACAGTACCACGGGAATGGCAATCATCTTAACAATCACAATAGCATAATACTCGATTTTTGTAATAAACCGCTTCACATCATATAAGCAAAAACTTCCGCCAATATAAATTAATGACAGCGGCGTCGTTGCATCTCCCACGGAGGTAAGCGCTTGATTAATCGGTAAGGGTAATTTCCACTCCATATAAGTACATAGTATCGCCAAAAAGATTGCCAGCATTGCCGGATTCAAAAGACTTTTCATATTTTCCCTTACCGAATTATAGGCAACCTTTTCTTTAGGCAGCGTCAAATAAAATCCGATGCTCCATAACATAATCTGATCAATAATACTAAACAGCGCCATATATAACATGCCACGTTCCGGCAGTACCCCCAAAAGCAGGGGTATGCCAATAAAGCCAACATTACCAAACATAGTCGCCGCCCAGAAAACCCGTCCATAATTGCCTTTGAGAGAAAACAGGCGAGTCAACACCCCGCCTGATACAAAAAGGATCCCGTACATGACCAAGGTCGTTACGATGACTTCGCCACCGCAAGATAACATATCTTCCCGCGTTGCTCCATTTATAACTTTTGTAAAAATCATGATTGGCAAAATAAGCCGCATAATCAGTTTTGATAAATTGCCTAAATACTTTTCATCTAACGCATTGGTTTTTATACCGATAATGCCAACAAAAATTAAAACAGCAAAAATTTCAAGTTGATGCAGCAGAAGATCAACGGAACTCATGCATAACTCCTCTCTACTTATCAATTCTTCTCATCAAATAATTAATAAAATCCTCCCCGTTTCACACTGCGTACAAACACAGCCAGCCAAACAATGGTTACGATCACATTAAATCCAAAAATGGATAAATTCCATTCTTGGAATACTTGATAATATGAATAACAAAGAGCAACAAATCCCATACTGAAAAAAAGGATAGTCATTCTATCCAATCCGACTAAAGACTGTTTCCAAGTCTTTTTCTTACCTTTATTTCGTTTTAAATCATTTCGCTTTTTAGGTTTACGGCTCATTACACGATACCTCTACTTCTTTTATACGATTATAAATAAAAACCATTATAATTTCTATTTTATAAGAATAAACGGAATTTGACAAGAAAACTACATTTTAATTATACTTACTAATCTTATTCTTTAAATAAAAACTCCATTAAAAAATGATATTTTTCATATAATTCTGCTAATTGCTCGACGGAGTATTCCTTGTAATGTTTCGACTGTGTCTGACTATCAAAAAAATTCTGCAAACAGCGTAAAAGGATCACGCTATTCACCAAATATATAGGTAATGTAT
Source organism: Megasphaera sueciensis (assembly GCF_050219315.1). Classification (NCBI taxonomy): domain Bacteria; kingdom Bacillati; phylum Bacillota; class Negativicutes; order Veillonellales; family Veillonellaceae; genus Megasphaera; species Megasphaera sueciensis. The sequence continues at coordinate 29,763 of NZ_CP116939.1, read as the reverse complement.
CTTCATGGATACAATGCACATTTTTCTTCAAAAATCCGGTAGAATAATTTGTATTAAAAGACAAATTCGTAAAATTAGTCCCACTGTATTTTTCTGTTGTCGGAAGCAGCACGCCAAAAACAATAGCCGGATTAGATTTCATCTCATCCAAAATATGTTTCATATGCAATCGCCGTTCTTCCGTTGTCAATTGATAAGAAAAATCGGTTAAATGAATATACCCCGTTTCTAAATAACGAATAATAGAATTTGTAGGAAGCATAAAACGTAAAGATACGCGATTGACAACTGTTTCCCATATCGCATGAACTCGTTGTACCCATTCCTCCGTTGCCGGTTCAAGATTACCCGTTTTCGCAGCTTTTAATAAAGACTGAAAAACTTCATTTGGCAAAAGAAATTCGAATCCATTGGCACAAAAGAAAAAAAACTTATCAGATGCATAAAATGTATCCCTAAACCCAAACCGATCCATCCCCAGCGTATTTTTCGGCTGCAGTACAACGGGCTGCGTCATAATAAAAGACTTGCACTTATTATAAATATCTTTTACCTGATGTGAATCATAAACAGCTATGCTCATATCAATATAACCTTCCGCATTAATATAATACAAAATAACCGCTTTATTTTCTATAGCAATGATATTATCATATAGTTTTGAGGATTTTTCATAAATAGTAAAATCAAAATCTAAAAAATCATTTAAACATTGAAATATGCTTCCCGTCGCATTAATAGAATTGTTCTGCAGTTCATTTACATTTAACGCAACATGAATATTACAAGGAAATTCTTTCATTTTTACATCATAAAATATTTGCCAAAAATGATTTTTAACTAAATTTAAAAAATCGCCGGTAATAACAATATTTGCCGGTTCCGTCAAATCTTCCAGCTTTGATTTTACTATATGCTGTATTAAAGTCTGACATTCTGACATTCCTATGGAAAGGTCTGAATGTTCAACGTTGACTGTATTACTGCAATTTTTCTTCTCTTTCAAAGAAGTGCGGTATGCATTCCCTAAATATTGATAAATCGTAAAGGATAAATCTTCTTCTCCCCATTCATCAGAATGCAAAAATACCCTTGAAAATTCTTTGCGCTGCTTTTGTTTAAGTATGATCGGAGCAAGAAAATCAGCAATTTTCTGATTGATGCAATCTACATTTTTAGCTGCCGGCAGACGCGCTCCAGTCGTCCATTTACTTACATAAGATAAATCATATTCTATTGCTTGAGATAACACATTATATCGGACATGTGCAAAATCTAATATTTTTTTTAAAGACTCTGCATATTTCTTTATTTCCATTATATATCACCTTCTTTTATGTATTGGTCAAACGCCTTGATCACATCAACCCCGTCCTATCATTTCAATGTGTTCATTATATCACTAAATAGCAATTTTATTATAGTCTTGCATCATACAAAAAGGGCAAAACAGAAATGAATCTGCCCCGCCCTTGTATTTAAACAAACTGTCATTTTAAAATATTACACAATTCCTGTAACCATATACAAAAAAACAGCAAAAAATGCCATTGCAAATTTCAATAACGTAATACCGAAGATATCCATATATGATTCTCTATGGGTTAACCCGCAAATGGCTAGCGTAGTAATAATCGCACCATTATGAGGCAGTGTGTCCATTCCTCCGGCAGCCATGGAAGCAACGCGATGCAGTACTTCCGGAGGAATACCTGCTGCGGTAACGGCTTGTAACCAATGGGTACTGAATATTTCAAGAGCAATTCCCAGTCCGCCTGTCGCAGACCCCGTAATAGCTGCCAAAACATTAACCATAATAGCTGCATTTAATAACGGCATGCCTTCCCCTATACTGTATAAAGAATTAGCAATTTCTGTAAACCCCGGCAAAGAAGAAATAACACTGCCATACCCTACTTCAGATGCTGTATTCATAATAGCCAGCAAGGATCCAATGGCACCAGCATTTAATGCCGCTTTCAAACTAACTGACTTTGGCATGAATCGATATCCCAACGAACAAGACATAATAATAGCAATTAATAAACCTATAATTAATGACCAAATAGAAATAACACTTTTTACAGTTTTGGCAGTAAGCGGCAACCCTGCTTTTTGAAAGGGGACCACTAATGTTTCATCCCAAGTGAAAACAAACGAAAGATAGAAGCTGACCGCCAGAACAGCAATAAGCGGTAAAACAGACAGATACCAAGGCGGCGTCGATTGATCCGGATCAATCGCTGCTTCATTCAACGTATGATTTCCATATCCTTCCCCTTTCTTGACTGCAACTTTCCTTCTCCAATTCAAATATACATAGCAAATAACTAACGTTATAACACCGCAAATAGTTCCTAATTTAGGTGCAGCATAAATAGTCGTTCCTAAATAAACCGTAGGAATAATATTTTGCAATTGAGGCGTTCCTGGCGCTGAATCCATGACCATGGTTAAAAGTCCCGCCGTCAATACTGCCGGTATTAATCGTTTAGGTATTTCTGCTTCCTTAAATACGGCAGCTGCAAACGGATAGATAGCAAATACAGCGACATATACACTGACTCCTCCATACGCCAAAATGATGCAAACCGCCATTACCGATAAAATAGCTTTATCTTTTCCAAGTTTGTGAATAACTTCTTCTGCTATGCTTCTTGCCATACCGGTTACTTCCATGACCTTTCCGAAGACAGCTCCCAGTAGGAATATGGGAAAAAATGATTTAACAAATACAACAGACTTTCCCATAAACAATTCGGTATACGCCGGCAATACATGGTAATCAGCCATACTAGCGGCAACTAAAGCACATGCTGGAGCAAATAAAATAACGGAAAAACCGCGATATGCAATCGTTACCAACAAGCATAAACTAACGATGATCATAATAACATCCACAATACACTACCTCCTCATTTCTTTTATTGCGAAAAAGCTGTGAATTAGTTTGTTTCATGTTATGTAATTCACAGCTTTTTGTTCATTTAAAAGTTGTTTATTGTCCTATAAATTTGGGTTCTCTTTTTTCAACAAATGCACCCATTCCTTCTTTTTGATCCGCAGTTGCGAAACAAATCGCAAACACTTCATCTTCATAAGCAATTCCTGTTACAATATCACAATTTAATCCACGATTAATTGCCGTTTTTGAAAGCTGGACTGCAATAGATCCTTTAGATGCAATCAGTCTAGCTGTTTTCATAACTTCTTCCATCAAACACTCTTGCGAAAAAACTTCATTTACCAATCCTATAGCAAGTGCTTTTTGTGCATCAATGATTTTCGCTGTAAAAATCATCTCTTTCCCCTGTCCGCGACCTATTATTCTCGGTAAACGCTGCGTCCCGCCAAACCCAGGAGTAACTCCCAAACCAACTTCGGGCTGACCAAATTTTGCAGTATCTGAAGCATACCGAAAATCGCAAGCACAGGCAAGTTCACACCCACCGCCTAAAGCATATCCGTTAACAGATGCAATAACTGGCTGTGGAAGATTTTCTATACGCGTGAAAGTATCTTGTGCCATTTTTCCGAATAAACGCCCGTCCATAGGCGTCATCTTCGACATAGAAACAATATCTGCACCTGCTACGAAAGACGTATTGCCGCTGCCCGTAATAATAACAACCTGTATATCTTTCGACTTTTCAATAAATCCGATACATGTATTTAATTCTTCCACGGTCTCGGGATTCAACGCATTCAAAGCTTTCGGACGATTGATTATTATAGTAGCAATACCTTCTTCTGTTTTATATATTATGTTATTAAATTTCATATAAACCACCTCATGTAATATTATTTATTTCTTGTTATAATTTTCTTGTCAAGGTACTGTTCAATTGCTTCCTCTGTATAGCCGTATTCTTTTAATATGTCTACACTGTCTTGACCAATTTTCGGTGCCGGACAATTTACCGTCGGTTTAATATCATCTGCTGACAACGGTTCCAATAAACAAAACCGCACAGGTGTCATAGCTTGTTTCGTCTTTGTCCCATCAAAATTCATAACGGGCACGATATACTCGTTCTCCAGTGCTTGCGGATCTGTTAAGGTATCCTTTACATGCCGAATACAATCATATGCAATATCTGCTTTCTTCAAACGTTCTTCCATTTCTTCCCTTGTATGTCCGGCAAAAGCTTGTCCAATGATTTCTACTAATTCCGGTGCATTCTTTTTCGCATCAGCAAATTTATAGAATCTGGGATCGTCAACCAAATCCGGACGCCCTGCAATGTCCTTCATCAAAGTATTATAGTATCTCTCATGTTCCAATATGCTGATATATATCCAATTGCCATCGGCACATTTAAAACTATCCATCACCGGGGACATGGGATTTTTCCTTGTTTTAGGATATTCATCACCATATTGAGTTGCTACGACCAGCGCACTGCTGTTCCAAATTGCTTGGGCAAATAACGATACCATAATCTTACAGCCTTTTCCCGTCTGCGCCTTATTGAATAGCGCTGCTGCAATTCCTCCTGCCAAGGAACAAGAAGTCGTAGCATCTCCAAATCCATAAGGAGCATTAATGGGTGAAGTATCTTTTTCCGCAAAATCCATCATAGCACCGGACCTCGCCCAAAAAGCCACTACATCAAACCCCGGATTGTCTTTGGCCGGTCCAAAATCGCCATATCCATTCAACTGTGCCCAAATAATATGCGGATATTTTTTATTTATGGTTTCATAATCAAGGCCTAACCGTTTTAATGCTCCTGTTCTATAGCTTGATACAAATACATCGGCCGTTTCCAATAATGTATCCAATATGGATTGACCTTCTTTTGTTTTCAAGTTAAGGGACAACCCCCTTTTATTTGCATTATATGTATCATATAAGGGATTACAATCCTCATCAATAGGCGCTTTTAACGAGGTTCCCGAACTTCGGATTGGATCTCCAAACGGCGGTTCTACTTTAATAACGTCAGCCCCCCAGTCAGCCAAAATTTTTGCAGCACCCGGTCCTGCCACAAAATAGGTTAAATCTATTACTTTTACTCCTTTTAACGGATGAAACATAGCAGACACTCCCTTTATAAAATATATTCAATATATTATTTCAATATTTCACGGCTGATAACAACTCGTTGAATCTGATTCGTCCCTTCATAAATTTGTGTGATTTTAGCATCACGCATCATTCTTTCAACAGGATATTCTCTAGAATAGCCATATCCGCCCATAATTTGTATAGCATCTAAAGCTACTTGTACCGCCATATCAGAAGCAAATGTTTTTGCCATTGCCGCTTCTGTTCCAAATTTCACATTTGCATCCTTCAATTCGGCTGCATGATAGGTCAGTTGTCTAGCTGCTTCAATTTGAATTGCCATATCTGCCAACATAAATCCAATAGATTGATTCGCACAAATGGGTTTACCAAACTGTTCTCTCACCTTAGCATAATTTCTAGCCTCTTCATAAGCTCCTGCAGCAATTCCCGTTGCCAATGCCGCAATTCCAATCCGTGCAACATCTAGTGTCATCATAGCAATCTTAAAACCTTCCCCATCTTTGCCTAATTGATTTTCTAAAGGAATTCTGCATTTATCAAAAATAAGCTCTGTTGTCGAAGAAGCGCGGATACCCATTTTAGGTTCATGTTTACCAATGGAAAAACCGGTAGTTCCCTTTTCTATAATAAAAGCTGCCAGTCCTTTAACCCCTTTAGCCCGATCCTTCGTAGCAAATACAACAAACGTATCCGCAACTCCGCCATTGCTAATAAAGCATTTACTGCCATGTATAACATACTCGTTTCCATCCTGTGCTGCCGTCGTTATCACTTTAGCCGCATCAGAACCTGCCCCCGCCTCCGTCAAAGCAAACGCTCCAATGGAGCTTCCCGCAGCTAAAGAAGGAATATATTTTTCTTTTTGTGCGTCTGTTCCAAACATAAGAATAGGCAATATTCCCGCTGAATTATGAACAGCCACAATAGTGGCTGTCGAAGCGCAACCTTTGGCAAGTTCTTCCAGAACCGCAGTACTCGATACCATATCCATATCAGCTCCATCATATTTTTCAGGAACTGACATTCCCATGAAACCTAACTTTCCTAACTGTTTTATATTTTCCCAAGGAAATTCTTCCGTCTCATCATATTGTTTTGCCATAGGAGCAATTATTTTTTTTGTAATATCACCGGCTACCTTCTGAATAGCTTTTTGTTCTTCATTTAAAAACATGTCCTCATCTCCTTATTTTGTATTTAGTATGCATACTTGTATTATTTATGATTTTATTATACCTATTAAAAAATGGAACTATAGACACAAACACTAGACATCTTTACAGTGATTTTTTTCACAATTAATACCAACTAATTCCATATTTCATAGGCTTGACATGACTATATGTCCATTTTGTCCAGATAACAAAAAAATCCTTATCAAGTTATTACATAGTAATAACTTGATAAGGATCTCTATAAAAATTACTTACCCTTCATCTTTTTTATTTGAACAGTCAGTATGATTTCATCAAAGACAGCATTTTTTTGTCCTGCCAGAGCGGTGAGTCTCCGGTCCTCCAGCCACAGCAACAAAAAGTCCCCGTCTTCCGATCATGATAAGCATATTGATGGAAACTTCCCTGTGTCTCTTGTATCATATCCTGCAATTTCTTATCTACACGCCCACTAGGCAGGGAAAATGGCCTCTCTTTTTTATCCGCAAAAAACACATAATGTTTTTATTCTTGTTCCGGTGCTGTCGAAATCCCAGCAGCAGCTAAGCTCAGTCCCCAATTTAGCAAGCAATAATCAAAAGCTACCAATAGTTGCTCCGCACTTTTCATTGCAGTGTCCTTCCCAAGCGTTCCAATACCTTATCCCGGCCCATAAGTGCCACAATAACATTAAGATCAGGGCCATGCATAACACCTGTAACCGCTACCCGAATAGGCATATATACAAATTTTCCTTTTATTTTTAACCCTTTTTGAATTTTTTTAAATAAAGGTTGTACCGTGTCCGGCGTCACTGCGGGAAGTGACAACAATTCCTGCCGGAACATTTCAAGAACTGCCGGAGCTGTCTCTTCTTGCAGAACAGCCGCTGTTTCTTCATTTTCCGGCATGTAGTCTTCTGTAAAAAATACTTTTGCCGGTTCTACAATTTGTGCTCCATATTGGACATGCTCACGAAGCGCCCAAATCATTTGTTTTAACCAAGCGGATTCTTCCATGTCCGGTTTTTCTGCCACATATCCCGCTGCCTGTAAATGAGGCAGGCAAATCGCATAAAGTTGATCTTCATTTAACTGTTTCATATAATGAAAATTAATCCAATTTAGCTTTTCAATATCAAATACAGCTGGATTTTTGGCAACTCGATCCAAGGAAAATTGTTCAATCAACTCTTCTTTGCTGAATATTTCCTGATCACTATCCGGCGTCCACCCCAAAAGCCCCAAAAAATTAAACAAAGCTTCCGGTAGATATCCCATATTTTTATATTGTTCTACAGATGTTGCACCATGACGTTTGCTCATTTTTTTCTTATCCTTGCCAAGGATAAGTGATACATGAGCAAACTGCGGAACTGGAAAACCCAAAGCATGATATAAGACCAATTGCCGTGGTGTATTTGACAAATGTTCTTCTGCACGTATGACATGCGTAATATGCATCAGCGCATCGTCTAAAACAACACAATAGTTATAAACAGGAATCCCATCGGACTTGACAATAACATAATCACCAACAATATTCGAATCAAACTCTACATGTCCGCGAACGAGATCATCCACAGCTAAAATTTCGTTTTTAGGCGTAACGATCCGAACAACATGCGGCCGTCCTTCCCGGAGATACTGTTCAATCGTTTCTTTTGGCAAATCGCGACATTTCCCGCTGTATACCGGTGTTTCACCTTTATCCATCTGTGCCTGGCGTTCTACTTCTAACTCCTCCGGCGTACAAAAACAATAATAAGCCTTTCCTTCGGCAATCAGTTGATCGGTATACTTTTGATATAAATCTAAACGCTCCATTTGACGATACGGTCCATATAAACCGCCTACATCAATTCCTTCATCCCAATTAATGCCTAACCATTGCAGCGATGCTTTAATATTTTCTTCCGATTCACGTGTAGATCGTTTCTGATCCGTATCTTCAATACGCAATACAAATTTGCCATTCGTATGTTTAGCTACAAGATAATTAAACAATGCCGACCGGGCTCCGCCAATATGAAACGGACCGGTAGGACTCGGAGCAAAACGAACCCGTACTTCTTTAGACATTAAAATTCCTCCCATACTATTCATTCTCCGGCACGACAATCATAGCAGATGCCTGCGCTGCCATACCTTCTTCCCTGCCGATGAAACCCAAATGTTCCGTTGTTGTCGCTTTAACTGCCACAACCGATGCAGGTATATGTAATGCCGCGGCAATATTCACGGCCATTTTATCTATATATTTTCTTATTTTAGGCCGCTGTGCTAATAAAATTACATCAATATTCACGATGCGGCAACCTTTATTTTGCAAAATATGCCATACTCTTTCCAATAAAATCAAACTGGAAATATCTTTAAACTCCTGCGAAGAATCAGGAAAATAAGTTCCAATATCTTTAAGTCCTGCCGCTCCCAACAATGCATCCATCACAGCATGCGTGAGTACATCTGCATCAGAATGTCCATCCAATCCTTTTTCAAAAGGAATCGTTACTCCCCCAAGGACCAATTTACGACCTTCTACTAAAGGATGAACATCATACCCACAGCCAACATGAGGAACAGAAGCTCCTCTCATATAAAATTCCAAGACGGGTATATCCTCCTTTGTAGTCACTTTTCGATTCCGTTCATCGCCGGATAAAATAACTATAGGCTCCCCAAGTGCTTCCACAAAAGAAGCATCGTCAGTAGCTGACAGATGATTTTCCCTTGCATATTCATAGGCAGCCAGCAGTGTTGAATGATGGAATATTTGCGGTGTTTGCACAGCAATAAGACGGCTGCGCTCCAAAGTATGCAGCTTAGCCGCCGCTGAAGTTTCGTCGTTTTTTTCTTTGATCGTATCCTTTACAGATATTGCATATACTGCTGCTTTCGCATTTTTCATAGCAGCCAGTCCCTTGTCGAACCAATCCGGCCCTGCCCACGGTCTGGCTCCATCATGAACCATAACTATATCGGTAGAGGCACTGCAAGCCAGCAGTCCATGATACACCGATTCCTGTCGTTCTGCACCGCCATCTGCATAGCGGACAGGAACGGAAGGATGAAAAAGAGACACCATTTTTTGTATAGCTGCGCGATCCTCTATCGATGTAACCAAAATAACTTCATCTACAGATTTTGCTGCAAAAACATGGCCCAGTGTATGCGCCAGCACCGGACGACCACAGAGCGGGTAGAACAGCTTATTCCGTATATAACCAAAACGGAGTCCGGCTCCTGCTGCCACAACAATAACACTTACCTTCACATACTCACCTACTCGTCTGCTATTTTGACGAAAATCATACGTCCTGCCGAAGTCTGCAGTACCGATGTAACGGTAACAGGCATATTCTGACCGATAAATTTTTCACCATCTTCTACCACAATCATAGTCCCGTCGTCAAGATATGCAATACCCTGGTTATTTTCCTTACCTGCTTTAACAATAAGAACATTCATCTGCTCTCCCGGTATACGGGCAGGCTTTAAAGCATTTGCCAAATCATTGATATTTAACACGACTACACCTTGCAGTGCCGCTACTTTATTCAAATTATAATCATTCGTCACAACTTTAGCATGAATTTTACGACCTAATCGAACAAGCTTCGAATCTACTGCAGGAGGCATATCTTCAAAATCATCGTGAATAATTCTTACTTCTACATAATTATCTTCCTGCATTTGCTTTAATATATCTAATCCTCGGCGGCCCTTATTCCGTTTTAACAAATCAGACGAATCAGCAATATGTTGTAATTCCTCCAATACAAAAACAGGAACAAGAAGCGGCCCTTCCAGGAATCCGGTACTACATATTTCTGCAATGCGGCCATCAATAATCGAACTCGTATCCAGTAGTTTGCCAACAAATTCTTCCTCTTTATTCTTTTTTATATGTTCTTTAGGCTGTTTACTAAAACGCAGTAAGCCGATAAGATTAGCTATTTCCGTCTTTTTGCGCATAGCAATGCTCATGCCGGCATAACCAAAAATAATACTAAATACAATGGGACCATATGCCCCGATAATAGGCAAGCGGACAAACGCCAGTCCAATTAAGTTAGCTATAATGAGTCCAAAAAGCAAGCCCAGCGTTCCGACCAATAAATCCTGACTAGAAAAACCACTTAATGAAAATTCAATACGATGGATAGACTTCCAAATAAGATTGATAATAACAGGAGAAATTAAATATCCTACAATAACCCCTAGAATGGCTCCAATCAAAAATCCCAAAACGGTTAAAACTGTCGTTCCCACAATGCCATTTTTTGTAAAACGTTCTGCAATTTCCATGCTAAAAAAAGGAGTTGTCATTATTTGGTCGCTGATCATAACAAAACTCACGGCGAATACAAGTATAATGACACCGCACATAATTTTATCAGCCATATTTCGGTCCGGCTTATTCAAATCATTCTCTTCCATAAATTTTCCAGCCGCTTTTTTTTCTTTTATTTCTTTTATTTCTTTTTTAGCCACAGTTCCACCTCCCTTCACTGTATCATTTAACTATACCATAAAACTCACAATGATGCAGTAGTTTTCAATCAAAATATTTTAAGAAAAAAAACAGGAAAACGGTCCCGCCTCTCAACAGGCATATAAAAAAACCGTTTCCCTATATACTATTTTAACCGCCGTTAATCACAAATTTCATCCATATCATCCGTTCCAAGCAGCCAGGAAAACATATTACGTGTTAATCTGCTGACTGCTGTCGTTGTTTATCGGATTGATCGGGCAGCGTACACGTGCCATTCGTACAATCAAGACGAATGATTCCTTCTCCATTTTCATGCAAAACACCATACCCCCCTACAGCACTCCCGCTTAAAAGAAAGGTAATCATTACGCTTCCGGTAAGTATTTTTTTTATAGAATAGTTTATATCTAATTTCATATACAACACATCCGTTTAAAAAATTTTAAATACAGCAAAATCTTACTTACAGTATACCATATTCAAAACAAAAAAATATAATTTTTCTGCCTTTAAGAAATTTTTAATGTCCGATAAACGCCGCATGAATTGCTTCCTTTAGTGTCATAACACCTGTAATACGGCAATCCGGATAGTCTGCGGCTTTAATATCCTCCATATTTCCTTTTGGAAGTATAAAAGAAGTAAATCCCATTTTAGCCGCTTCTTTAATTCTTCGTGCCGCATGGGGGACACGGCGCACATCACCGGTCAATCCCACTTCCCCCATAATAACGGTACACGGATCAATAGCAATATCTTTAAAGCTGGATATGACTGCCAAAATTATCGGTAAATCTGCTGCTGTTTCCATCATGCGCAAGCCGCCGACAATATTAATGTATACATCTTGGGTTCCAATCGATAAACCTACACGTTTTTCCAAAACGGCCAGTAAAATAATCAAACGATTATAATCCATACCCACAGCAGTCCGACGCGGTACAGGAAAGACCGAACGCGTCGTCAAAGCCTGTACTTCTCCTAAAAGCGGGCGCATCCCATCCATCACGGCTGCTACCGCTGAACCAGCTTGTTTTCCCACTCGTTCAGCAAGAAGCATTTGAGATGGATTGGTAAGCTCGCAAAGTCCTTGCTCTGTCATCGTAAATAGCCCTGATTCATTGGTCGAACCAAAACGATTTTTAATACTTCGTAAAATACGAAAACGATAGTTTCGTTCTCCTTCAAAATAAAGAACCACATCTACCATATGCTCCATCATCCGCGGTCCGGCAATCGTACCATCTTTCGTAACATGTCCAATAACAAACACCGGAATGCAGCTGGTCTTAGCAAAAGACATGAGACGGATTGTACCTTCGCGGATCTGTCCCATACTTCCCGGAGGCCCTTCAATCTCACGACTATACATCGTCTGAATCGAATCTACTACTAACAAGCCAGGTTTCATGCGTTCGGCTTCCGCCAGAATATCCTGTATCGACGTTTCCGCCATTAGCATAAGACCTGCTTCATCTATTCCCAAACGCTGCGCCCGCATTTTAATTTGACCTGTCGATTCTTCACCCGAACCGTACAGAACCATCCCATGTCCATGGCAGACAGCTGCAGCAATCTGCAGCACTAATGTGGATTTGCCGATACCGGGATCCCCACTTAAAAGGATAAGTGCTCCCGGTACAATACCACCGCCCAATACCCTGTCCAGTTCGCCAATCCCGGTTTCTTGGCGAGTCATCGTTTCCATGGCAATATCCCGCAAAGATTCCGGTTTAGCCGGTCCCTCTGCATGCCGCCGCATAATTTCGCTATGGCTGGTTTCCGGAACGATTTGTTCCTCCTGCATCGTATTCCATTCCCCGCATTGCGGACATTTCCCCATCCAGCGGCTGGTCACGCTGCCACAACTAGAGCAAACATACCTCGTTTTGATTTTAGCCATGTATGAGTCTCCCTACTCGGTTGTAAAAACCAGTTCTTTTTTATCATCACTTTTTACGTGGACCGTATTTCCCTGCTGCAATTTACCACCTAAAAGCAATTCAGCGATAGGATCCTCCACCATTTTCTGAATAGCCCGCTTTAATGGACGTGCCCCATAGGAGAAATCCGTACCTTCCTTAACAATGACTTCATCAGCCCCTTTACTCCATGCTAATTGAACGCCCTTTTCCTGCAATCGTGCAGTTAAATCCTGCAGCAAAATCGCAACAATACGATGTAAATCATCCGTTGTCAGGGGTTTGAAAACAAGTATTTCATCAATACGATTCAAAAATTCCGGACGGAAAAACTTCTTCACATCGGCCAAAATTTCTTTTTTTGCCTCCGCAAATGCCATTTCTCTATCTTTTTCTTCATTTGTTGATGTAGTAAATCCCATGACCGGCTCACTCTTTTTTAAATAAGAGGCTCCTAAATTACTAGTCATGATAATAACTGTATTGCGAAAATCTACCGTACGACCCTTAGAATCAGTCAATCTTCCGTCATCTAGTACTTGTAAAAGCAAGTTAAAAAAGTCGCCATGTGCTTTTTCCACTTCATCAAACAAAATCACACTGTACGGTTTTTCACGAACCGCATCGGTAAGCTGACCGCCTTCATCATATCCAACATACCCCGGAGGCGCTCCGACGAGACGGGATACATTGTATTTTTCCATATACTCACTCATATCTATGCGAATCATCGCTTCATCGCTTCCAAAAAGTTGTCTTGCCAGCGTACGGGCCAATTCCGTCTTGCCTACCCCGCTGGGTCCTAAAAACAAGAATGAGCCAATCGGCCGCTTTACATCTTTCAAACCGGCGCGGGCACGACGTACAGCTTTAGCTACTGCTTCGACCGCTTCGTTTTGGCTAATGACACTCTTATGAAGCTCTTCCTCCAAATGAAGCAGTCTATGCGATTCCGTTTCCGTTAATTGTCGTACAGGAATACCCGTCCAATTGGAAACAACATCGGCAATATCTTCTTCTGTGACAACTAGTTTAGCATCATCCTGATGTTTTCTTTCCTTTTGAAGATTGGTAATTTCATCAGAAAGTTTTTTACCTTCATCCCGCAGTGCCGCACATTTTTCAAAATCTTCTCCAGCCAGAGCTGCTTCTTTTTCTTTAACAATATCAGCTAATTTCTTTTCCATCTTTTTAATATCCGGAGACGGTGAATATACCTTCATTCGAACTTTAGAAGCAGCTTCATCCATTACATCGATTGCTTTATCAGGGAGAAAGCGATCAGAAATATACCGATTCGAAAGTTTGACTGCCGCACGAACTGCATCATCCGTAATGCGAGCTTTATGAAATGCTTCATACCGGTCACGCAGACCAAATAAAATGGCAGTAGCATCATCCTCTGTCGGTTCACCTATAAGAACCGGTTGAAATCTGCGGGCTAAAGCAGCATCTTTTTCAATATGCTTTTTATATTCATCCAAAGTCGTAGCACCTATACATTGCAGTTCACCGCGGGCTAAAGCCGGCTTCAAGATATTCGCCGCATCCATCGTTCCTTCTACTGCGCCGGCTCCGATCAGTTGATGTAATTCGTCAATAAACAGAATTAAAGAAGTATCATTTTCAATCGTTTCAATAACTTTTTTTATCCGTTCTTCAAACTCACCGCGGTATTTTGTTCCTGCAACAAGGCTGGCCATATCTAGAGAAAAAATACGCTTATCCTTCAAAATATCGGGAACATTACCATTAATAATACGTTGTGCCAGACCCTCGGCAATTGCCGTTTTACCAACTCCAGGAGCACCAATAAGGACGGGATTATTTTTAGTGCGCCGACTGAGAATCTGAATAACCCGGTTAATTTCTTTTTCCCTACCGACAACGGGATCTATTTTGCCTTGCCGTGCCATATCATTTAAATCGCGCCCATAAGAAAAAATATCTTCATTGCCATAATTTCCATTTTCATCTTCTTCATTTGCATCAGACCGAATATTTCCCATAAACTCAGTCATCTTTTTCACAATAACATCCGGTTCTACATCCATGCTTTCAAAAATCTGCATAGCCATTCCAGTTCCTTCCCGCAAAAGTCCAAGAAGCAGATGTTCCGTACCAATATAATTAACTCCGAGACGATTTGCCTCCGATACAGCAAGTTCCAACGCACGTTTTGTCCGTGGGGTAAGTCCAAGTGCGGTAGGCTCCGTTATTCCAATCCCTACAAGCTGTTCCATCGTACGTGTTACATTTTCCGGAGTCATTCCCAATTGAGCCAGAACCTGACCAGCAATACCATCTTTTTCCAAAATCAGTCCCAATAGTATATGCTCTGTTCCTACATAATCATGGCGAAACTTACGTGCTACTTCCTGCGCATAGCGCAAAACATTTTTAGCTCCGTTAGTAAATCTATTATACATAGAGATCACTTCCCTCCCAATAAATACTGTAAATTATATCGCATAAGCGGCTAAAGTTTCACGCATTACGCTCGCCCGTCTTATACTTAAATCTTCTTCTCCCAGTTTTTCACCGCCGGCCGTATACTGCAAAAACGCCGGTTCCACGGAAGCCAGTAAGGATTCATACACCAAAGGACGTTCATGTACAATTCCCATATCAATGGCCAGCCGCAAATCGCTAGCCAGTCCAATAGCTTCCTGCTGACTCATAAGCCAGGCTTGGGACAGTACACCATAGGTCCTGCGCAATCTATCCTGCATTTCATTTTTATTATGTGTCCATAATAAATTTCTACAATTTTTTTCTTCTTGTACTACCTGTATAATAATTTTTTCCAATTGATCCAGTATGTCTGTTTCCGAAATTCCCAGGGTGACTTGATTTGTAATTTGAAATACATTTCCGATGGTTTCCCCCCGATCCCCATAAATTCCACAAACAACAAATCCTAACTTTGTAATTCCCTGGACAATACGGTTGACACGCTTCATCATAACCAATGCCGGTATATGAAGTGTCACTGCCGCAATAAGACCTGTACCGGCTTGTGCAGGACTGGCCGTTAAATAACCAAAGTCATCGCGAAAAGCAAAATTAAGTGAACTCTCCAATGAATCATCTACTTGAGATGCATCTTCCCAAACTCTTTTCAAATTGAACCCAGCAGCAGATGCATGAATACAAAAATGATCCGTTTCATTTACCATTACCGAAACAGCACCATCCTGCCGTAACAGCAGTCCACGATTTACCGGCTGTGATATGTGAGCTGCGGAAGAAAAATGTTTTTCTACGAGCAATTCCCTTTCTAAAGACGCTAATTCGGCTAATGACACAAATTCATAAACACCGCGGCCCAAAACATTAAGCCGGGGCATGCTCTTTTCTCCTTCCGAAAAAACGGCTGCTAGCTCTATATCAGACGCTCTATCGGGGAAAATATATTTTTTCAAATTACGGGAAAGACGCATGCGGCTGTCCAACACAATATCAGACATGGTACCGGAACCATCCTGCCAAGGTGCAAGAGGTGCAGAAAGTAAATCCTTCAGCATAATCATTCCTCCTTTTGTTCATCAATATGAGAAATTTTGCGTTCCAGCGCATGGATTTCATCGCGCACCGTAACAGCCTCTTCATACTTTTCTTCACGCACTAATTTTTGCAAATGCTGACGCAGTCGTTTAATTTGATTTACCGTCCGAAATACACCGGTTCCGCGATTGGGGACCTTGCCAACATGCTTCGTATGTCCGTGAATGCGCCGCATCAGCGGTGTTATTTCCTCTTTAAATACTTCATAACAATCTGGACAACCGAATTTCCCCAATCGGTTGAATTCGCTATACGTCATGCCGCAACTGGCACATCTCGGTTCTTCTGCAGAATGATCAGAATAATCAGGGTACGCCATTTTACGGAAAAAATCATTATCAATAATATTAAAATCACTGTGCCCTTTTAAATTTTCTTCTTTTTGGGCACACACACTGCATAAATGTATATCTGTACGTCGTCCATTTATAATTTTTGTAACATGAACAACGGCTTCCCTCTTTTTACAGCAATCACACAACATACTATTCATCCTCCTTTACGGAATCTACTGCAGCTCCAGATGTTTTAAAATGCGATGAATGACCGCATATCGCTGCCGTTCATCAACCTCCGCATAAAGTGCTTCAAAGGTATGATGCAGTAAGACGGCTTCTCTATTGGTAATAGTCTGCTGCCGAATCAATCGATATAGTAACGAATCCAAATCTGACAAAGAAATACTGGGAACCGGCAAACGTTCCTTCATAACCGCCGGTGTACGCTCAACTGGCTTAGTAGTTTTGCGTACAATACGCACAAAACCACCTGAACCACGACGTGATTCTACAATAAATCCCCGATCATAGGAAAACCGGGTACTCAAAACATAGCTTATTTGTGAAGGAGCACAATCAAGTTCCTCCGCCAATTCATTGCGTTTCAATATGATAATTTCTTCTTGGTCTTGCAATAATTTATGAAGAATCAGCTGCTCAATTTTATCTGCTAAATTACTCATCGTATCTCACCAACTTTTTATGTTTTAACCTTTTGACTTTTAAACTATCTTTATTATATTCGTCTTTTTGACTTTTTTCAACTATTTATTTTCTTATTGACATATTCATTTTTTTAATACTATAATATTAATTTAACATAGACACTTAAAAGGAGGATTGTTCATGCACAGCTTTTCCCATTTTTGGCGTATGTCAAGACATATATATCACCCCAGAAATTTTTCTGAAAACAAAAGAGCCTTCGCTTTTTTTATCCATAGTGCCGCACATCGAAACATGATGGAGGAATTTTACACTTTTTTTGACAATTACCCTCCCCTCACTGATTTTATTGAAAAAGAAAGAGACTTTCAAGAAGTCATGACTCGTGTTTTTTTATTTAAGAACTCTTCTATGCGTGACCGTTTAACCGCGGTAATTCATCATTTTAATATCGCACAAACTTTATTTTCTGACGAAACACTGCAGGACTTATATTTTGGAAAAGGAATTACTCTCTGGAAATCCGAAGATGAAAACTTCCCCTTAGATCTGCATCTGCAATTTCTCACCGGCCAGCGTAAGGAAGGCTTTCTGACCATGATGCTCCGCTATGAAGAAAAAAAAGTATATCAATTCAATTTCCGTTTTGATTATAATACAGAAGGTCATATCTCCTTATATGTCGGTACACTGCAGGGAACACCGCACGGTCTGAAAATAACAAAAATCCTAACAAAAAAACTTTTTGGGTACCGTCCCAAAAATATGATTTTGTACTTTATGCGTATCTTTATTCAAACATTAGGAATTGAAGATTTTTACGTTATTACCGACGAAGGGTTTTATACAAACAGTCATATTATTCGGGGAAATCGCTCTAAGAAAACCTTTTTTAATGATTTTTGGTTAGATGAAGGCGCCACTGCAGACCCCTACGAAAAGAATTTTTTCCGTATGCCTATCAAAGAAAAACGCCGTACTTATAATGAAATAAAATCGCAAAAACGTAACTTATTCCGCAAGCGCTATTTTCTAATGGATGAAATCATGCCCTCCTATATACAAGTAATTTATTCTATGCTCCGTCCCGGCTTTATGCCTTCTCCTTCGGCAATAGATGCAGCCTTGACAGAAAAAACCGCAGACTATGATCCGATTGGTGCACCCAAAGAATAATATAAAACACGGTCCTTTTCTTTTGGCGTATCTATCAGAAACGAAGAATCTTTCTTGCATTATAAAACCGGGTATAATTTGTACAGTATAATTGATGTTTTAACATACTTCAATTATACTGCGAAGAGGTCTCTTCGGGACCCCTTTTACTATATATTGTAAAAAATGGAACCCAGATTTCTCTGGGTTCCATTTTTTACAGAACTATATTGTTACAGCCCCTTTTACACATTAAATAACCGGTTGTACCTTAACGCAAACCGTTTATCTAGATAATTTCATCAAAATATTTTTTCTCACATTTTTTGCAGAAGCAGTTCCGGTAATCATCATAGCATCACTCAATTCCCGTTTAAACCCATCCAGCATGATTTTAACACCTTCAGCTCCGCCGCCAATAGCTCCCCATGCTGCGGGGCGTCCGATAAGACAAGCATCAGCTCCAAGCGCTAGCATTTTCAAAACATCTTCCCCACTGCGAATGCCGCCATCGACAAAAATGGTAAGTTTTCCCTTAACAGCAGACGCTATTTCCGGCAATACATCGGCTGTACCCGCCATACCATCCAAAATGCGTCCGCCATGATTGCTGACCACGATTCCCTTTGCTCCTGCCTCTACACAGGCAAGTGCTTCTTCCTTAGACATAACGCCCTTTACAATAAACGGAATCGCAACAGAATCGGCTATTTTTTTGATACTGGCAACACTCTTAGGTCCCACAGGCTGACCAAAAATACGCATATTAATTAACGTTGCTGCATCAATATCACTGGCAACAGCCGGTGCTCCGGCTTCTTCCGCCAATTTGGCTTTTTCTATAATTGCTTCATCATCACGTGGTTTAATGGTAGGAATAACCAAGCCCGGATGTGCTTTACAAGCACGAATTCCAGAAGCATACATATACGCTGCACCGCTATCGCCGGTAAAAGCAATCGTTCCAGCATCGATAGCGCCTTGTGTAACTGCATCACAGTACTCTTCTTCTACTTTCTGCGGATCGCCCTCCACCTTAGCATTCAAAACAATTCCACCTACGGGTGCCACCAATACAGGCAGAGAAAGAGTGTGACCAAAAATCTCCGTACGTGTGTCAGGCTCTTCGATTCCCGCCATACTGCGCATGATAAGTCCATACTCCTTTAGTGATTCTACATTACGCATGAAGGAACGACCGGTACGCAAACCACCGAATCCAGGAATCTGCCCGCGACAGGCTAACCCATTGCATTCAGGGCAAACATGACAGCCCTTCATTTTCTTTCGTGCATTTTCCATTACTTCTTTCTTCTCCATCTATACTACCTCCTTAAATGCTCATGACAACAACAGACCCTTATTCCTTGCTGTACACGCAAAAAATCTTCTTCCTTGAAGTATATCACGGAAGAAGATTTTTTACATCATTGATTGTTAAAATTAGTCCATTTTAACAAATTCACTTTTACCGGCACCACAAGTCGGACATACCCAATCTTCCGGTAAATCGGCAAATTTTGTACCTGCAGCAATACCGGCATCGGCATCACCTTTTTCTTCTTCATAAATGTAACCACAGATACTGCATTCGTATTTGTCCATCGTATATTACCTCCTAAAATCAATATTAATAAATCCCAATTAAATGAGATTATTAAGGCAAATCAAAATTAGACTTTACCGCTGTAACCAAATCCTGCAAATACTGCACACGATCCTGAATCCGTTCACGCAGTTCTGGAATCAGACCTACACCACGTGTGGTAATCGTATAAAAACGCTTGCCTCTCGTATCAGGATTATCCCATTTTCCAGAAATATATCCGCCGTCTTCCAACGTTCGCAATACCGGGTAGAGCGCGTTAGGATTCGGTTTGTACAAATCTTTAGTCATTTCCTTCATGCGTTCACGAATATGATTGCCATATGTCGGCGACTCTTCTAAAATAGTTAAAACATACAGAGCCACGAATAAGCGGTTCCATGTCTTAACCGATGTATCCGTAAAACATACTTTTTCTTCCATTTTCACCATAAGCAATCCCCCCTCAAGAATTCTATAGTACATGGAAAAGATCAATATATAACCAAGCTTTATCTATGAAATCCCCCATTTCAAATGATTAGATCCAGTTTGATTAATTATATGAACTTTGATTTATATCATATCATGAACAATCTATTTTGGCAATATTCTTAAATCATAGAACCTGCATTTCCTGATTTTTACGAAATATTCAATCTATTAATATACATATCTTTCATTCTCTTTTATGAATAACTATAATAAAAATATTTTTACTTTCAAGACTTTACAATTTTACGTTTTTCGTCAGTCCCCAATCGAAAAAAATAATATACATTTTCAGCAGCCTCTTTTGTCATTCCCGGCACAGACGCTAATTCTTGAACCGATGCCTGTTTCATATCGTTCAATGTTTTAAACGACTGCCACAAAGCTTTGCGACGTTTCGGTCCAATGCCTTCAATATGGTCCAAAATAGAAACAAGATTGCGCTTTCCCCGTAAGTTCCGATGATAGGTAATGGCAAAACGGTGTGCTTCATCCCGAATAGACTGCAGCAGTTGTAATTCGGGGGTATGATGATCAAGAACAATGGAGTCATTACGACCTTCAACAAATACTTCTTCAATCCGTTTAGCCAAACTAATGACAGTGGCTTCGGCACCCGCTTCGCGAATAACCGGCAAGGCGGCATGAAGTTGTCCTTTTCCCCCATCGATCACAATAAGATCAGGCAGCGGCCATGTCTTTTCTCCATAACGTCGGTGCATGATTTCCGCCATAGAAGCAAAATCATCGGGTTTTCCTTGTACGGTTTTCAGTTTAAAACGCCGATATTCTTTTTTGGCCGGCCGTCCATTTTCAAAGACAACCATGGAAGCAACGGTTTCAGCCCCTTGTGTATGTGAAATGTCAAAACACTCCATACGTTCCGGCAGACAAGGCAAATCGAGCACTCGTGCCAAGGCTTCTACAGCACCGCTGGTTTTATCTCTATCATGCTGCCACTGAAGCCGGCGTTGTTCTACAAGAAGTTTGGCATTTTCTTCCGCCATGTTCAATAATTGTCGTTTTGTTCCTCTTTGCGGCACAAGGATAGACACGGTTTGTCCCTTCTGTTCACTTAACCGCCGTTCAAAATTATTCTTATCTTCAATAGCACCGACTATAATTTCGCCGGGAATAAAGGATTGCCCCACATAATACTGATCCAATACCGCCGCGGTCAATGATTCTCGTCGTTCATCACCACCATTTTCTAAACTGAAAGTTTCTCTTCCCAGAAGCTTTCCACCACGGACAGTATATATCTGCACACATATTTGCCCAGCCTCATTAGCAAAGCCGATTACATCCATATCGCCGCTGTGGATAACAACATTCTGCTGGGATTGAAGGATTTTCAATGCCTCTAGCTGATCTCTGAAAACAGCGGCTTTTTCAAATTCCATTTTTTGTGCTGCCGTTTCCATCTGTGCTTGCAAATCACGCGGCATGCTTGTATCACGACCTTCCAATACATCTACTGCCCGCTGCACTAAAAGGGCATAATCTTTTTTTGTAATATAATGAACGCAAGGCGCTTTGCAATGCCCCAAATGGTATTGCAGGCAAGGCCGGTTCACTTTCATAGACCGGCAGGTTCTGAGACAAAAAACAGTCTGCATCAGTTTAAGCACACGATGTACTGCCCCGGCATCCGCAAAGGGTCCCAAATAACGTGCTCCATCACGGAGAATACGGCGTGTCATGCAGATTCGGGGATATTCTTCCTGCAGCGTAACCTTGATGTACGGATATGTCTTATCATCACGCAGCATGATATTGTACCGGGGATGATGTTCTTTGATCAGCGTATTTTCTAAAATCAAAGCTTCCATTTCCGATGCCACCACAATGGTTTCCAAATCAACAGCATGATTCATCATAGCAGCGACCTTAACCGCTCTATTAGAATCGTTACGAACATAACTTTTAACACGGTTGCGCAAATTAACGGCTTTCCCGACATAAATGATGCGCCCTGACACATCCTTCCATAAATAAACACCGGGAGAGGTCGTAAGTGTATTAATTTTTTCCAGTACAGCTTCACTGACAGCCATGTTTATCTTCCTTTCGCCATTAACTTTCCGGTTCGTTCCAAGACAGGCTTAAGAAATTGTCCCGTATAAGATTCCTTTACTTTGCAAATATCTTCCGGTGTCCCCGTAGCAACGACAGTACCACCGCCGTAACCACCTTCAGGCCCCAGATCAATAATATAATCAGCCACCTTGATAACGTCCAGATTATGTTCGATTACAACAACCGTATCGCCGCCATCAACCAGAAGCTGCAGCACTTCCATCAGTTTATGTATATCTGCCGTGTGAAGACCGGTTGTCGGTTCATCGAGAATATATAAGGTCCGTCCGGTACTGCGTTTAGACAATTCGGTTGCTAGTTTGACCCGCTGCGCTTCCCCACCCGACAAAGTGGTCGCCGGTTGCCCCAGTCGTATATATCCCAGGCCCACATCTTGCAACGTTTGAAGTTTTCTTCCAATCCGAGGAATATTAGCAAAAAAATCCACACTTTCATCAATCGTCATATCAAGAACTTGCGAAATATTTTTTCCTTTATACTTTACCTCCAGCGTCTCTCTGTTATATCGCGCACCATGACACACTTCACAGGGTACATATACATCCGGCAAAAAATTCATTTCAATTCGGATAATACCATCTCCGCGGCAGGCTTCACAACGGCCGCCTTTAACATTGAAACTGAATCGTCCGGATTTGTAACCGCGGATTTTAGCTTCTGCCGTCTGACTGTATAATTGGCGAATAAAATCAAACACGCCTGTATAAGTAGCTGGGTTGGATCGCGGAGTTCTCCCGATAGGAGATTGGTCAATATTAATAATTTTGTCAATATATTCAGTTCCTTTAATTGCTTTGAATGCTCCCGGTCTGTGCGGAGTACCATAAACAGCTTCTGCCATCCCTTTATACAATATTTCGTTTACTAATGTTGATTTTCCCGAACCGGATACTCCGGTAACAACAGTCAAGGTACCTACGGGAAAAGACACGTTTATATTTTTTAAATTATGTTCTGCCGCACCTATAACGTCAATAAAATTACCGTTGCCAGCACGACGTTTTTCCGGCAGCGGAATAAACTTTGTTCCTTTGAGATATTGACCGGTAAGTGACTCTGGACACGCCATAATATCTTCCGCTGTTCCCTGAGCTACAATGCGTCCGCCTTTTTCTCCGGCCTCCGGTCCAATATCAAGAATATAATCCGCCATACGCATGGTATCTTCGTCATGCTCAACAACAATCAGCGTATTTCCTAAATCACGGAGATTTCGCAGTGCATCAAGAAGTTTATCATTATCACGCTGATGAAGTCCGATCGATGGTTCATCTAAAATATACAACACCCCGACAAGACCCGAACCGATTTGAGTTGCCAAACGGATACGCTGTGCTTCTCCGCCGGAAAGAGTACCCGCCGTACGAGAAAGCGTAAGATATTCCAATCCTACAGTCCGAAGAAATTCTAACCGGGCTTTGATTTCCTTTACTATCTGCCGGGCTATCAGCTGCTGCTTGTTATTCAGCTGTACTTCATTAAAAAAACGAATCATATCCGCTACGGTATATTCCGTGAGTTCATGAATATTAAGACCGCCAATTTTAATAGCCAGCGCTTCCGGACGCAAGCGAGCTCCATGACAAGTCGTGCAAGGCTTTACCGTCATAAATTGTTCAAACTGATCTCTCATCATGTCGGAAGATGCTTCACGATGACGCCTTCGTATCATCGGAACCACTCCTTCAAACTGTGTGGTAAATGTTTTTATTTCACCATGCATATTTTCATATTCAAACGTGCATAAATCCTCCGAACCGTATAAAAGGGATTTCTGCAGATCGTTCGGCAGGTCATTGAAGCAATTATCCAATGTATATCCTTTAGGATGAAGAAGGCCCCCCAATTGGCGCAAAAACCAAGAGTTAGGATTACTGCTGAGTGCGGCCACACCGCCATCGGCAAAAGGAATATTTTTATCGGGAATGACTAATTTTTCATCTACCTCCATCGTACTGCCGATACCAGTACAAGCAGGACAAGCTCCAAACGGACTATTGAAGGAAAACAAATGCGGTTCGATTTCCGGCAGGCTGATATGACAGTCTGGGCAGGCAAAGTGTTGACTATAGGTAAGTATTTCATTATTTACAACGCGAAGTATATGAACAATACCAGAACTCAATTTACACGCTGTTTCCAGAGAATCTGTCAGGCGGGAAACAACATCCGCCTTGATAACCAGTCGATCAACAATAACTTCAATCGTATGCTTTTTATTTTTATCTACGGGAATATCATCGGATAAAAGATATACACTGCCATCTACACGGACACGCACATATCCTTCTTTTACCAAAGAAGCCAACACCTTCTGATGCGTCCCCTTGCGTCCCTCAACAACCGGGGCCATAACCATAATTTTTTCGCCTTCACCCAACGTCATAATAGCATCGGTCATCTGTTCGACAGACTGCTGACGGATAGGTTTTCCGCATTGGGGACAAAACGCTTCTCCCGCCCGGGCATACAGCAAACGCAGGTAATCATATATTTCAGTTACCGTCCCCACCGTAGACCTGGGATTCCGGCTCGTGGTCTTCTGATCAATAGAAATAGCCGGCGATAACCCTTCAATATAGTCTACATCCGGTTTATCCATCTGTCCCAAAAATTGCCGGGCATATGCCGACAAAGATTCCACATACCGTCTCTGCCCTTCGGCATAGATAGTATCAAAAGCCAGAGATGATTTTCCCGAACCGGAAAGTCCCGTAAAAACAACAAGTTTATCGCGAGGTATTTTTACACTAATGTTCTTAAGATTATGCTGTCTCGCGCCTTTAATCGTAATATATGCATCACTCATATTTTTTCCTCTATTTTTTTAATTTACTGTTCCTTCTGTTTTTTGCTTTTTCTTCAGAAGTAAGCATTGATTTTCGGCTCCTGTCCGGCCGCCGTATTTTACGTTGATACCGGGCAGATGGCATATCTTCTGTCTGAAATTCCTTCGGAATTGTATCATCATGCTGTAGTCCGGCTAGCTGTCGGCGCAGAATTCCCAACCGATCCCGTAATTCTGCCGCCTTTTCAAATTCCAAATTTTTAGAAGCTTTTTTCATCTGCTGCGTTATTGTAGAAATAACCTTGAATAGTGCCGCTGTCGTCAGCGGTTTTTCATTTCCCTTATAGGCTTTGCTATTCTCAGCTACTTTTGTCAATTCAATCAAATCAACCACATCTTTTTTAATCGACACCGGAGTAACATGATTCTTTTTATTATACTCATCTTGAACTTTGCGTCGCCGCTGCGTCTCATCAATAGCCCTGCTCATAGAACCGGTAATCGTATCTGCATACATGATGACCGTTCCATGGACATTACGAGCAGCTCGTCCCATAGTCTGAATCAATGAGGTATCAGATCGCAGGAACCCTTCCTTATCCGCGTCGAGAATTGCAACTAAAGATACTTCCGGCATGTCAAGACCTTCACGAAGAAGATTAATACCGACAAGTACGTCAAATACTCCCGCCCTGAGGTCCCGGATGATTTCCGTCCGTTCGATAGTAGCAACATCAGAATGAAGATATCTAACAAGTATGCCCATTTCCTTAAGATAATCCGTCAAATCCTCTGCCATTTTCTTTGTCAAAGTAGTTACAAGAACACGTTCATGCACAGCCGTACGCATACGTATTTCACTAAGCAGATCGTCTATCTGCCCCTGTATAGGCCGCACTTCTACCTGCGGATCAAGAAGTCCCGTAGGACGGATGATTTGCTGTGCCAAATTCGTTTGTACTCCCATTTCGTATTCTCCGGGAGTTGCACTGACATAAATAATTTGATTAATGCGCTCTACGAATTCTTCAAACTGCAACGGTCGGTTATCCAAAGCGGACGGCAGGCGAAATCCGTACTCAATAAGAGCCTGCTTGCGAGACCGGTCTCCGGCATACATCGCCCGCAATTGAGGCAGTGTAACATGTGATTCATCTACCATGATAAGAAAATCATCAGGAAAATAGTCAAGCAATGTGTACGGAGCCTGCCCAGCTTCCCGACCGGACAAATGTCGGGAATAATTTTCGATTCCCGAACAATATCCCATTTCCTGCATCATTTCCATATCATAATTGGTTCTTTGTTCCAGTCGCTGTGCTTCTAAAAGTTTATCCTCCGACCGCAGTTCCTTCAATCGAAGCTGCAGTTCCTGATCAATCGTTTCCAAGGCACGTGCCATTTTTTCATGAGTCGTAACATAATGACTAGCCGGATAAATTGCCACATGACTGCGTTCGTTTATAACTTCTCCGGTAAGTAAGTCGACCTCTGTCAACCGATCGATTTCATCGCCGAACATTTCCACCCGAACAACTTTGTCATCAAAGGCTGCCGGAAATATTTCTATTGTATCCCCATGCACCCGAAATGTACCGCGCTGCAGTTCCAAGTCATTTCGCGTATATTGTATATCAACAAGTTTGTGCAAGATATCCGACTGTGATTTTGTCTGTCCCAGCCGAAGAGATAAAACAAGTTCACTATAATCTTCCGGATCACCTAATCCATAAATGCACGATACAGATGCTACAATAATAACATCCCGCCGTTCAAACAAACTCATCGTTGCCGAGTGGCGAAGCTTATCAATTTCATCATTGATAGATGCATCTTTTTCTATGTATGTATCCGTTGTAGCAATATAAGCTTCCGGTTGATAATAATCATAGTAACTGACAAAATACGCCACTTCGTTATCCGGAAAAAAAGCTTTAAACTCACTGCACAACTGCGCTGCCAAAGTCTTATTATGGGCAATCACAAGTGTCGGTTTCTGCACCGCTTCGATGACCTTGGCCATCGTAAAAGTCTTACCTGTTCCAGTAGCACCAAGAAGAACTTGAGCCCATTGCCCGCCTGTAATTCCCTTTACCAAAGATTCAATCGCTTCCGGTTGATCCCCCATGGGCTCATACGGGGCAACAACGCGGAACGGTGTCGTTGTATTATAATCTTTATTACGATGATTCTGAATATCCATACGGCCCCCCGCATCCAGTAAATAATAACTATTATTTGTAGTACGTTTAGTATAGCATAGGTCCGAACATATGTACAGTATGAAAAAAACAGCAAAAATATATGTGAAAAAACCCCTCTGTTATCTCCGGCAAATAAAATACTCTACCAAAAATAACAGAGAGGTCCTCTTTATATAAAAGAAATGCATCCTTTTTCTTTTCTTACATATCGCGTTTTCGTCGCTACATTAATTTTTATAATCTATTTAGCCATTAATTGTGCTACTTTGTTGGCAAAAGCAATAAGATCATCCGGCAAAATACCCTCGATAAGCAAAGCCTGATCATAAAGCATCGTACAATACTCTTTGAAATCTGCAGAATCTTTGCCGCCCGTATGTAAATTCTGCAAGCGGGCAAACAAATCATGATGCGGATTAATTTCCAAAATACGTTTTGCCTTGAGCATTGGATTGTTGGCACCGGCAAAAGCTTGTTCCATCGCAATACTGGGACCCGCTTCATCAGCAACAAGGCAGACTGCTCCGGATTTCAAACGATTTGTAAGTTTGACATCAGAAACCTTATCTCCCAAAGCTTCCTTTATATCTTTAATAAGATCTTCATTGGTCTTAGACAGTGTTTCCGTTTCCTTCTTTGCTTCCTGTGATTCCACATCATCCAAATCAAGATCACCGCGGCTGATCGAGTGGAATTGTTTTCCTGCATACTCACGAATGCCTTCCAATGCAAATTCATCTACCGGATCAAGCATGTACAATACTTCAATACCTTTATCCCGAAGCAATTCCATCTGTGGCATCTGGTCAATAGTTTCCTTGTCCTTACCAGAAGCATAATATATTTTTTTCTGGTTTTCAGGCATACGATCACAATATTCTTTGATCGTACAAAGTTTTCCATCTTTAGACGAGGTGAATAAAAGTAAATCTTTCAATTGATCCACTTTATTTTCTCCGGAAACTAGGCTGTTGTAAATGCCAATTTTTAAAGACTTTCCATACTCAGCCCAGAATTTTTCGTATTTTTCACGATCTTTTTGCAATGTCCGTTCCAATGTCTTAAGAATATTTTTTTCCAAATTTCTGCCGATAAGTTTCAATTCCCGGCTTTGCTGCAGCAACTCACGTGAAATATTTAATGATAGATCCGGAGAATCAACAAGCCCTTTGACAAAACGCAGATAATCCGGCAGAAGATCCTTGCATTTATCCATAATAAATACGTGCCGTGAATAAAGCTGGATTCCCGGTTCATAATCACTATAATAAAGATTAAACGGTGCATGAGCCGGAATATATAGCAATGCAGTATACTCTACCGTACCTTCAACCTTTGTATGGAAAATTTCCATAGGATCTTCCCATTCAAAAAATTGATGTTTGAAGAAATCCGTATACTCTTCCTTCTTGATATCAGATTTGTTGCGAGTCCACAAAGGCTGCATGGAATTCAGCGTCCGTTCCTCATTGCGCTTAGTTTTTTCAGCCCCTTCGATAGGTTTTCCATCTGCATCTTTAGGCGTTTCTTCAATAACGAAATTCATTTTTACAGGGTACCGGATATAGTCAGAATACTTTTTAACAAGCTCCTGCAATTTATAGCGATCCGTATAATTTTCTTCCGATTTTTCACCATAAAATCCTTGTGATAATGTCAGTATAATCGTCGTTCCGTGTTTTTCTTTTTCACAAGCTTCAATGCTGTATTTTCCATCGCCAGCCGATTCCCAGCGCACAGCTTCTGTTTCTCCTGCTTTCCGAGTAATGATGGTTACGTTATCAGCTACCATAAAAGCAGAATAAAATCCGACGCCAAATTGGCCGATCATTTCTTTATCTGTAATTTCCGTATCCGATTCACGTGCTTCCTTCAACTTAGCCAAAAAAGCTTTTGTCCCGGATTTAGCGATAGTTCCAATATCCTCAATAACTTCCTTACGATTCATACCAATTCCATTATCAGAAATTGTCAAGGTATGATTCTGTTCATCCGGCACTAAATGAATTTCAAAATTTGCATCCCCTTCTAATAACTCATTATTTGTCAAAGACTCAAAATGCAGTTTATCAATGGCATCTGATGCATTGGAAATAAGTTCACGAAGAAATATTTCGTGGTTCGTATAAATAGAATGGACCATAAGATCCAATAATTGCTGTGTTTCTGCTTGAAATTCAAACGTTTCTTTCGCCATGTAAATCTACTCCTTTATATTATATTTAGCACTCCATTTGCCTGAGTGCTAATCTCACATATCTATCATACAACAAAAAGTCAAAAAGTCAATAGAAATAGTATTGCAGAACAAAAGCAG